>NZ_AP024854.1:0-2400000 GCF_024529955.1 Photobacterium toruni | reverse complement strand
TAATGATGATAATCGTGTTTATGCTTTTGCCTCTTATAATGCGGGGCCTGGGCGTGTATCACAATGGAAAAAAGTGACTGATGGTAAACTGGATGTTTATGCATTTATTGAACAAATACCGTTTAATGAAACCCGTGGCTATGTTCAAAATGTGTTGATGTTTGATATTTATTATAATGAACTGATGGGACGTAAAGGGGTGTTATTTAGCCCTGAAGAACTAAAAGCGCGTTATTAATCATTTTCAAACGCTATGAATAAACCGCTATTGTTATATCGAAAATAACCGTAGCGGTTATTCGTTAATAAGAGCATGTTTTTATGTCAGTGTTAGTATTTTGAAGATAAATATCATACTGATTGATATACAAATTATTTGATCAGTGCGGGGTGTAAAAATAACCGTTACTTGGTCTGATATGGGAATCGCGGTACACTCCTCGTGTATATAATGCCTGACGGGATAAATAAAAATGGCTGTAGACTCACCAAAGTATACTGATTGGCAACAAATTATAGATTTGCTTCAGCAAGCCTCTGCGCAACAGCGGGATCAGTTACTGTTTAAAGTATTATTAACTCATGATGAAAGAGAGGCATTAATTGCACGCGTAAATATAGTGCATGAGTTACTTAATGGTGAACGTAGCCAGCGTAAAATCAGTGAATTACTGGGTGTTGGTGTGGCTACTATCACTCGTGGTTCTAACGAACTTAAACATCAAGATGATGCAACAAAAGCATGGTTAGCTGATTTTCTCGCTAAAAATGTTCCTTCTGCACCAGAAGAATAGCGATCCGCTGTTATTAACATATCACGCGTTAGTCATCACTTTTGAATGATAACTAGTATAATTCAGGGTGTAAAAAAGGGATTAACGCGAGAATCAATGCTTGTTGATAGACACTGCTACGGCTCAATAAATGGTTAGTTAGCATTGCAATAGCCCCCCCTTTTTGTTTAATGTTTTGTTGAGCAAACATCTCATCCATCACATCTCCTAGCTCCATTCCCTGTGCTATTTTTTCCAATGCTAATGGCGGTAAAGGTAACGAAGCTGAACGAGCGGTCGATTTTCTTCCTTGATGTTCAATCACCATCCATGCAAAAGTAAAATTATCATCTAATCCTGCTTCTAGGCCGACAATATAATCAGCATCAGGGTAGCGTTCACGACACGAAATAACGCGATTGTTAGCCCCTAATAATGTCTCTTCACTGGTTAATGGTTGATCGCGCACACCACTTTCCGTACTGACACCTGTCGTAATAAATGATTGTTGTGGAAAAATAGCATTGAATGCATCAGTGACAGCGGTAATTTTTGCAGGGTTGGTTGAGGCAACAATAATAGTAGGCATAATGATAAATTCAGTTAAAGAGCGTATTAAATAGCTTAAAAATAACCGTTTTTGATCACAAGCGAAAGCAATAAAAAAGCTCATCGAATGACGATGAGCTTTCTTTTTATCCCTAATTGAGCAGTTTGTCGTGATTAACGATCGTAAGCCCAGTCTGACTGGATAATATAACCGTGAATTTGGAACTCACCATTATTTACAAATAAATTTGGAAAGTCTGGTTGTGAGGTTGAGAATACAACACCATCAGCCAGTTGCGTCATATGGTAAAAATCAGGCTCACTGCCACGTACAGAAGCAAACACTGGTTGCTTAGGACGGTAAGCGGCTTCTTTAGTCGCTAATGCGTAGCTACCCACTGGTGCGCAATGTGAAATGTTTTCATTATCAATGAATAAACCCAGACATGCATCACGCTCTAGATGCTGGGGGATAGCACGCTTGCTAATCACCTCAACAGAATCACCTAAATTGTAAGCTGAAAAATCTTTACGATGGATCACAGGAATATAGGTGCACGTTGTAGAACTATCATGTTCAGTACTGATAGTAGTCGTTGCTTGTGTACCTGTATCAATTTGACCCGTTAAAATATAACCGATTGATGTATTTAATGTTTCTGCGATTTTTTCTAATTCGCGAACTTCAATACCATATTTACCTGAAAGTTTACGGCTCATTGTACCTTGCTGAAGGCTTAGTGCCTCACCAAGTTGCTTTTGACTGATACCTTGAACTTTAGCTAAACGCTTAATTCTCTCTAAATATTCCATGTAACTAGCTTCCTGCTTCAAATAGGGGGAGTGAATACAATATGAATTCTCAATAGTTATAAAAGATATTACTCAAAAGTGTAGAAAAGGAATCATCGTTACTTAAAAAGTGCGATTGATTTGGTTAAAGAAATATACCCCACAGGAAAGATGGGTAAAAAATGGAACAAAATACGCAGAAAGAAATAAGTTTTGGTGCCGAAAAGGCTAAGCTTGAGATTGTAATAATGCACGAGTATGACGTTTAAAATATGAAGCATAAAAACGAAACATAATTATAAGATCATGATTTTAAATATTTAAAAAGTAAACTCAAAAGTGTTAAATAATAGGGTTTCATTTGTTTTTTTATGTTTGTAAATTGGGGTTTATTTTGTAAAATGTGCATTTTTAATGATGGTTTAATCAATAGTGAAATTAAATAGTTTTTATTGGTATTAATTTTTTTATTGATAAATTGAAGAATAATACGAGGTTTAGGTATGACTATTATTACTATTTATGCCAACTACGTATTTAAACCGAAGCTCTAAATATACAGATTTTGGGTGCTTTAAATATTAAAAAGGCCTGCTCTTAATTAGAACAGGCCTTGTATATGATGAATTCGCGTAGCAAATAGAATTATTGAGCGATTGGTGCAGGATTACGAATTAAGTAATCAAAGGCACCTAAACTTGCTTTCGCACCTTCACCCATCGCAATGATGATTTGTTTGAAAGGTACGGTGGTAACATCGCCTGCTGCAAAAATACCGTTAACGTTAGTATTACCGTAAGCACCAATTTCGATTTCACCGCGTGGTGTTAATGCAACGGCTGACTTTTTAAGCCACTCAGTGTTTGGTACTAAACCAATTTGAACAAAGATACCTGCAAGTTCGATGTGTTTGATTTCATCTGTATTACGATCTTTATAGCTAATACCAGTAACACGAGTACCATCGCCAACCACTTCTGTGGTCTGTGCCATTTTAATAATGTCAATGTTAGGCATGCTTTCCGCTTTATTGATCAATACTTGGTCGGCACGTAAGGTATCAGCAAATTCAAGTACGGTTACATGTTCAACAATACCCGCAAGGTCGATTGCCGCTTCAATACCTGAATTACCACCACCGATAACCGCAGTACGTTTACCTTTAAATAATGGGCCATCACAGTGAGGGCAGTAAGCCACACCTTTATTACGGTATTCTTGCTCACCAGGGACGTTCATCTCACGCCAGCGGGCGCCTGTTGTGATGATCACACTGCGAGATTTTAAAATTGCACCGCTTTGTAAGTAAATATGCGCATAACCATCATCAGTATCAGCCGCCGCAACAATATTATCAACACGCTGCTCGCTCATGATATCAACGTTATATTGTTTTACATGCTCTTCAAGACTTGCCGCTAAACGAGGACCTGTTGTCTCTTGAACAGAAATAAAGTTCTCGATAGACATAGTATCCATAACTTGACCGCCGAAACGCTCGGCAACAACACCAGTACGAATCCCCTTACGTGCTGAATAGATAGCCGCTGATGCGCCAGCAGGACCACCACCAATCACTAATACGTCAAATGGGGCTTTATCATTAAGGCTTGCTGCGGCTTTTTTAGCTGCGCCGGTATCTAACTTATTTAAAATTTCAGTGAGTGACATACGACCTTGACCAAATACTTCACCGTTTACATAAACAGTGGGTACCGCCATGATATTACGCTCAGTGACTTCCGCTTGGAAAGCCGCACCATCAATCATGGTTGCTTTAATGCGTGGGTTAATTGCAGCCATCATGTTGAACGCTTGCACAACATCTGGACAGTTTTGGCAAGACAGTGAAATGAAGGTTTCAACAATGATATCTTGATCTAATGCGGCGATTTGATCGATAACAGCTTGTTCTAATTTCATTGGATGACCACCGCTGTGCAGTAGCGCTAATACCAATGAAGTAAATTCGTGTCCCATTGGCAGACCTGCAAAGCTGATTGAAGTCTGTTTGGTTGGGTTAACCACTTGCATTACAGGTTTACGTACGCTGGCATTACTATTCTCAATAACACTGACTTTATCGTTTAGTTCTGCAATCTCGTAAGCTAATTCATGCAGTTTTTGTGCAGTGTCACTATCATCTAAACTTAATACCAGTTGTACATCTGTTTTTAAATTTTCTAAGTACGCTTTTAGTTGCTGCTTCATGCTTTGTTCTAACATAATCTTGCCTTTTTAATTTGTTCATGGCTTAACAGCAGAAAATGAATGCGGGTCTACTGTCATACGACATATTGCCTATATAAAAAGGCGTAAATATGTTTGAAGGTCTTTAAATTAATAAGGCACCAAACACTAGGGGGATGTTTGATGCCTTATTACTTTTAAATAAATGATTTACTTAAAAGCAGGATGAGCAATATTGCATTTCGATTAGGCGTCAAAAACAAATATTGTCATCAAAGGTCAATAAGATTAGATCTTACCAACTAGGTCTAGAGAAGGAGTTAGCGTTGCTTCGCCTTCTTTCCATTTTGCAGGGCAAACTTCACCAGGGTGTGATGCAACATATTGTGCTGCTTTCACTTTACGCATTAGATCATCAGCTTCACGACCGATACCTTCAGCAGTGATTTCCATTGCTTGGATAACACCTTGTGGGTCGATTAGGAAAGTAGCGCGGTCTGCAAGACCTTGACCTTCACGCATAACATTGAAGTTATTAGTGATGTTACCAGTTTGGTCGCCTACCATGAAGTAGTTGATTTTGCCGATAGTATCAGAGCTATCGTGCCATGCTTTATGAGTGAAGTGAGTATCAGTTGATACTGAGAATACTTCAACACCGCGAGATTGTAGTTCTGCGTAATGGTCAGCTAGGTCGCCAAGCTCAGTAGGACATACAAAAGTAAAGTCAGCTGGGTAGAAGAAGAATACAGCCCACTTACCTAGAACATCTTTTTCAGTGATGTCTACGAATTTGCCTTCTTTGTATGCTGTAGCGCTAAATGGCTTGATTTCAGTGTTGATCATAATATGGAATCCTTTTGAATATAATTTTAATTTTTTATGCTGTAGTGCAAATCAAATCTCTGGAGCCATTATTGTCAAAATGGGCATATTAAGGAAATCGTTACAGCCGATACATTCAATAGCTAAAATCTATTATTGTGGTATTTAATATAGTATTAAGGCGTGTTTTTATTGCGCTAAATGAAAGATAGAGCGAGGTTACTTGTGATGTCAAATAACGTACAAAATAGTAATAGCGTTTCGGTTGTCATCAGACTAATGAAAATGCCCTATTTTATTTATTGAGTTGTAAAATAGGACATTTTTAAGTGATATAACACGTATTTTATTAAGATAAACTTAAAAAATCATGGTGCGTTGCTAATTTTATCAGGAGGCTGTTTTTGGATAAAAAGCTAAAATAATGGTGAGAGTTAGCCATAACCACTAAATCAACCTCTAAGTTTGTCGCCAAGCGCTCAATCGCCATTCCAACTGGCCCATTAACAATATAAACATGATCTCTATTTAATGTTGTGTCAGCAATTAACGCCTTTATTTTATTTTCTAGCTCAGCTTTTTCTGTATTAACAATATCATCCCCAACAGTATTTCCTAAATACGCATCATCAGAAAAAAGCTGTTCATCAAGGTTTGTTGCATACCCTACAAACAGTTCTGCATTGAGTTGATCCGCTAACGCAATTGCTTTGAGAAGATAGGGCTTAGAATCGAGATCTAGCGCATACAATATTTTTTTATACATCTTTGCCTTCTTTAGGTTTATTAACCCATGCATATTCTAAACGAGAGACTAATGCATGGTACAACAGTGCAATCAGAACAATGATGCAGCTACCTGCAAAAATGGGATAAAACGCAAACAGAATACTGGTATGAGCGCCTAACATGATCAATAACGGATTTCCGCCAGCGGGTGGATGGGTAACATTAAGCATTATCATTAGAAAAATTCCCACGCCAACAGCCAAACCTAAAGACCAGAATGTGACGGGTAAAAAATTAGCAAATATAATGCCTGTAATTGCCGTTGTCAGGTGGCCGAATATTACATTTTTAGGATGGGCTAAAGGGCTTTGTGGTAAACCAAAAACCAATACCATGGTGGCTCCAAAAGGTGCAACTAATAGATAGTCACCTTTAGCGACACCATCAACAAAGGCAAGGATACCAATACATAATGCAGATCCGGCTGCGGCAACTAACGCAATCATCCATAGTTTATGAGCGGGGTGGGTGATCTTATAATGGATCCCCTTTTGCATATTATCCATTCGTAATACTTATTTATTAGTTCAATTTATTAATATTATATGTCAATTATACGTAAGTGAGAGGGTTATTAATGCTTCATAAGCATTATCTAAGAATGCGAGCATGGTACTAATTGGGTGATCAGTAATAATAAATGTCATATAAAATGAAGATATTAATGATAAATGGATAGTGAAGTTGCGAGTTGAGTTAATTTTAAAGCCATGTTCGGCGTTATCGACATTTAAATTACGCGATGCTGTCATTTTCAAAGTCTATTGAGATAGTATTTTGCCAGAAAACGCTCATAATTGGATGATACAAAACTTAAAGAAGAAATGACTCATGACTAGCTTTCAATATTACTTTCATAAACTTCCTTGCTACAAATGTAAAAAAAATACAGTAAATGCGGATCTTGGTTGGTTAACGCCAGCAATGAAAGAAGAAGTTATCGCACAAGTAACAGCAATGATTGCACAAGACAATGTTGATCCAGAATTATTGGTCAATGTTACTTGCACTAAAGATGAAGCCCGTGATTACTTATTATTAAACTTCTATGGCTATTCAGAAGAAGCACTTGCTAATCAAGTAAAAGCCGATGATGAGCAAGAAGTCGCAGCGGAAATCGCAGATCTACTCGCTGATGGTAGCGAAGTTGCAGTTTTTGAACACGAAATTGTATTACAAAGTTGTACTGATTGCGGTATTGATGAGTAATCGCTTAATGCGACTATGTATAAAATGCGTAGTGAAAAATTGAGATAAAATTCCCCTAATGATAAAACCGTTCACTTAAAGTGAACGGTTTTTTTTTGCGTATCGTTGAGGCTTCTGCTTTATTTAGATTTAATATACTTACAGTACTGTTTCATCATAAGGATATGTTCAAATATGAGATTGAATCAGAATACGCCAGAAGAACGTTTACGAGAGGAACAATTATATAAACAAATTAGCTATGAAGTTCAAAAAGGCTATAAAAGAGATGGTTTGTGGTTAAAAGCGATGTCTGATTGTGGAAATAATAATGATAAGGCGAAGTCGCTATATGTTAAATTACGTTTTCAATCTATTATTGATGAACAAATAATAGAACGTAAAAAACAAATTAAAGATAAAATAGCAAAGGACTCTCATTTAACAATTATTGATTATATTATAATTTTTAGTATTGCCCTCTTAATCTTAATAATAGGCGTTATAGTTGTAATGATATAATTTATATTATGTTTATATATATTAAATGGTAAATACCACCGAAGAAGGTGGTATTTTATTTGTTGGATTTTTTAAATAAGAAATTCGTCTAAGTTAATCCCATTATCAATAGCTGTTTTTAATACTGTTGGTATCCGACCTTGTCCAGTCCACGTTTTCTCATCACCTTTAGCATTAATATATTTATATTTAGGTGGGCGTATTGTACGAGGTTTTTTGGATGCTTTATTTTGTATAGATACAAGATCTTCGATAGAAAGACCATCTGATAATAGCATTTGACGATAAATTTCTAATTTTTCTTCACGTTCTTTTGCAGCAGATTTCTCTTGTTCATCTTTTGCAATACGTTCATTTACAATTTGAGTCAGATTGTTTAGTGCATTTTGTAACTGATCAAGAGAAATTGATTCGATAGCGGTAGTTCGAGGGTTCATCAATAGTTTTATAGCGTCTGTCATTCTTTCCTCGATATGTAGGTTATACATATAAGTATATTTAATTATAAGTGTCTTCGTTATTTATACATATCGGTATAATATGAGATTTTTTAAATCTTATTATTACTCTGGCTAAAAATTTCATTAACAAGAAGGTAGTCAAAGGAATAAAAAATTGATGATATTGAATTGTAGTAGCTAAGTTAATTTTGGTATTTTGTTATACTTTTCAGAATTAATATCCATTTGATTAGATTCCAAAATTTAATCCATTTTTGTCAAAAAAAAGTTTTGATATAGTTAAGTATCATCTCTCAGTGATACTTAAAGATCACAATATTGATATTGAGATTATCGTGAATCGAGGCATGTTTATTCGTTAGTTTTTGTAAGAATAAAGCGGTAATTTATTAAAATACCGCTTTTTATTATAAAGATGGCGCAACTTTATTTAACCACTGCTCATCACATAATCTTTTAAATGCAGCCTTAATATGAACTGGCTTCATCTGATGCTGTTAAAAAGTACACCAGCTTTTGAACTTCAAGTAGTGATAGTCTGTAATGTAAACCTGTTGATAGGTATTGATTTATTAAGCCAATAACAGCAGTTCGACCAATTGTCATCCTAGGCTTTGGAGTTTTATTGATCATCAATTCAGCTTGTGGGGCATTCTGAGGGGGGTATAAACGCCACTCAACATTAGGCATGTCGCTTAACGAGTTTAAGATTTCAGATTCAACCTCAGGCCATGGTAATCCACCTAAACCACTACCAAGAGCGGGTATAGCGACTGATGTTAAATTTAAACGCTCAACTTCTTTCTTTAAAGCGATTAACCCTTCACGGATATATTCTATTTTGGATTTACCTTTCCAGTGTGCTTTAGTTGGAAAGTTAATAATAAAGTAAGGGGCATTCATTGAGTGAGTAGGTATAGATAACAGTTGCCCTGTCGTTAATTCTTTATTGTCACAAGCTAATTTGTAAGCTTTGAAATTATCAGGAAATGCTTTCTTAAACTGCAAAGCTAAGCCTTTACCCATAACGCCAACAGTATTGACGGTATTGATAATAGCATCTGCTTGGTCGTGAAGAATATTGCCTTTAACGTACGAAATCATTGTGAACTACTCAATTAATAATACCACTCAGGTTTAACGACAACATCTGGCTGGTGGTTAGATGATGCGATGATTTTTTTTACTTCTTCGGCTAATTCTGGCGTTTTTACGCCAATCTGTCGAATACAATTCCAAGAAACTGATTGGTGAGCTAAAAATTCCGCCTGTTTTTCTTCTTTACAGTCTTGCCAATATTTTGCATGAATTTTCTTAGAATCAAGTTCATCAATACGACTAAAATCGTCTATTTGTTCGGCAAAGGCTAAATCAGCATGAATGTCTGTGAAAAAACAATCTGAGTTAGTTGCTCTAATATTGTTGAGATTACTAACGTGCGTAATATGAGATACCTTAACGCTCACAGATATGCTGTCCTTGTGTTATGAAATTAAGAACAAAAATAATGACTGTAATTGCTTAATCTACAGTCATTGTGCTGGTAGTTCTATGATTCCTTCAACATATCAAACACGACCCGAGCGAAGCCTTTCGCCAGTTCAGGGTTTGATAGGTACTGCATCATCATTTCTTGGTGTGATTCATTACTATCCATTACCGCATCATCAATTGCTTGAGGGAAGTCGTCTAGCATGGCTTGATCACGAGTATTGTTATCAATCTGGGTCATTACTGCTTCGTTCTCTGATAACTTGTCACGCACAGTCTTGGCGTAGTTAATCAAATCACTATCGGTCAAGTTCTCAGTACTGAACAACTCGTTTAAGCGGTTAAGGATCAGCGATAAGAAGTCTTCTCTTATCCTTAGGCTTAGCCGTACCAACATCAGTCGTTGGCTCTAGCTTGTAATCTGCTGCGTCTTCTTTGAGCTTGATGTCTTGTTCACGGATCTTTGATAAGCGGTAGTGGCTCATTTCCACGTTGCTTAAATCAATATCATCTTCTTGCACGTTTTGCTCATGCAGAAGGGGATCGAGTGAACAGCCTCTAGACTCTCGAAACTGATGAGAGAAAGAAGAGATCTGTTGGGGATTTAAGTGGTCGATTTAGATTAAATTTAAGCTAATACGATGATTTTACTGAATTTTAGGCATTAAAAAAGGCCACTTCCAAAGAAGTGGCCCTTTCCAAACGTTTGGGCTGGCGTCATCGTAATTAGTGCTGTATGTATTTGTTTTTAATTATTATTTTTCGGTTTGATTATTGACGATACTACTATCGGTACTACTAAATGTTTTTGTTAGTGTATTTTTTGTATTATGTGAAGTAGATCTTGTTTTTGGTTTTTTGGGGAGAAGGTCACAAATTAAATCACGCAATAAGTGATGTTTGATGCATATTGTTTTCGCGTTTTATTTTATTTTACAACTACTTTAATAAGACGGAATAAAACGAATGGCTGATATTCAAACTCAAAAGCTATTATATCATATTACAAGCATTAATAATCTTGCTGGTATTTTAGATACAGGTTTAATGCCTCGTGCTCAATTAGATAATTTTCGTGATGTAGCAGATCACGAAATCTTACGTGGTCGCGCTGTTCATCGATTGGAACGTTATGTGCCTTTTCATTTTTTTGCAGGCAACCCTTTTGATGGTCGGATTCAGATAGATTACCCAGAGACTGATTTTATTCTTATAACGGTACGTAGATCTATAGCACTTGGTAATAACTGGCAGGTAATTCCTCGACATCCTTTAGCTAATCAACAATTAGATATTTTGGATTACGAGGAAGGGATGGATCGCATTGATTGGGATAATATGAATCTTCGAGATTATGGTGATGATGTATCAAGAAGTGTTTGTATGGCTGAGTGTTTATCGCCACAAACAGTAACAGTTGATAATTTTTTTAAGCTGTATGTTTCAAACGATAAAGTTAAACAAAATGTTGAAATGATACTGAGAGATCATAACGTTGAAATTGATGTTATCGTGAATCGAGGCATGTTTATTCGTTAGTCTCTGTAAGAATAAAGCGGTAATTTATTAAAATACCGCTTTTTATTATAAAGATGGCGCAACTTTATTTAACCACTGCTCATCACATAATCTTTTAAATGCAGCCTTAATATGAACAGGTTTCATCTGCGCTTTACGCTCACTCCATGAGTGAACCTTACTCACTACATCATCTGGATTAATTTCATCACCTGCGCATTCATGAGTAACGACCCAGTGAACGGTTGAAAGTAATTCCATGCCATAAGGTGACTCAAAGCCATTGACCAGTTTGGTTACCTCATCAAAGTGATGCTTTGTCTCTGGGTGAGAGTCTAAAAATGACTGCGCACTGGTAATAGCATCTTGCTTCAATGAAATTGGAACGTCTGGTGTATTTTTACCGTCAGCGTAGCCAGAAATAAAATGACCTTCCATTTTATTAAGTACATGGCGTAACACATCGGCATACGGACCATAGTGATGCTTTTGAAACTGGACTTTATTCAGTGTTTCACCTGATGCCGTTAAAAAGTACACCAGTTTTTGAACTTCAAGTAGTGATAGTCTGTAATGTAAACCTGTTGATAGGTATTGATTTATTAAGCCAATAACAGCAGCACGACCAATTGTCATCCTAGGCTTTGGAGTTTTATTGATCATCAATTCAGCTTGTGGGGCATTCTGAGGGGGATATAAACGCCACTCAACATTAGGCATGTCGCTTAACGAGCTTAAGATTTCAGATTCAACCTCAGGCCATGGCAATCCACCTAAACCACTACCAAGAGCGGGTATAGCGACTGATGTTAAATTTAAACGCTCAACTTCTTTCTTTAAAGCGATTAACCCTTCACGGATATATTTTATTTTGGATTTACCTTTCCAGTGTGCTTTAGTTGGAAAGTTAATAATAAAGTAAGGGGCATTCATTGAGTGAGTAGGTATAGATAACAGTTGCCCTGTCGTTAATTCTTTATTGTCACAAGCTAATTTGTAAGCTTTGAAATTATCAGGAAATGCTTTCTTAAACTGCAAAGCTAAGCCTTTACCCATAACGCCAACAGTATTGACGGTATTGATAATGGCATCAGCTTGATCGTGAAGAATATTGCCTTTAACGTACGAAATCATTGTGAACTACTCAATTAATAATACCACTCAGGTTTAACTACAACATCTGGCTGGTGGTTAGATGATGCGATGATTTTTTTTACTTCTTCGGCTAATTCTGGCGTTTTTACGCCAATCTGTCGAATACAATTCCAAGAAACTGATTGGTGAGCTAAAAATTCTGCCTGTTTTTCTTCTTTGCAATCTTGCCAATATTTTGCATGAATTTTCTTAGAATCAAGTTCATCAATACGGCTAAAATCGTCTATTTGCTCCGCAAAGGCTAAATCAGCATGAATATCAGTAAAAAAACAGTCAGAGTTAGTGGCTCTAATGGTGTCAGTATCACTAATAAGGTGCAAGATTTGTTCTTGCCCACCATGATAATTTTCATGTCCTTGGTGTATGACGTATAGCATCACTGATCGTGGACAAAAATTGAAAGGAACATATTCTCCAATGTAGCCACCAGCAGCAACTGTTACAGGATGTTGTAGGCGGCGTGCCTTAATGTGGCTATAGCCAATATTTTCATTAGTTAGATTTAGTTCAATACGTTTTGCATCAGACCATAAGCAGTCTTCAGCAATAATATTATTGAGATTACTAACGTGCGTAATATGAGATACCTTAACGCTCACTGATATGCTGTCCTTGTGTTATTAAATTAAGAACAAAAATAATGACTGTAATAGTTTAATCTACAGTCATTGTGCTGGTGGTTCTATGATCCTTTCAACATATCAAACACTACCCGAGCGAAGCCTTTCGCCAGTTCAGGGTTTGATAGGTACTGCATCATCATTTCTTGGTGTGATTCATTACTATCCATTACCGCATCATCAATGGCTTGTGGAAAGTCACCTAGCATGGCTTGATCACGAGTATTGTTATTAATCTGGGTCATTACTGCTTCGTTCTCTGATAACTTGTCACGCACAGTCTTGGCGTAGTTGATCATGTCACTGTCAGTTAAGTTCTCAGTGCTAAATAACTCGTTTAAGCGGTTAAGGATCAGCGATAAGAAGTCTTCTTTCTTATCCTTAGGCTTAGCCGTACCAACATCAGTCGTTGGCTCTAGCTTGTAATCTGCTGCGTCTTCTTTGAGCTTGATGTCTTGTTCACGGATCTTTGATAAGCGGTAGTGGCTCATTTCGACGTTGCTTAAATCAATATCATCTTCTTGCACGTTTTGCTCATGCAGTAGGGGACGTAGATAACGGGCGAACAGGCTCAGTTTCTCTAGCTCTTTATCTTCATAATCGACAATTTGTGACATGAACTCAAAGAAGCGCACAAAGCTACCCAAGTCTTTCTTGAAGATCTCTAGGCGGTCTTTTTCCTGCTTACATTCTTTAAAAGCGTTTTCAGCATTGGCAATCAATACTGCATCTTTGGTCTTCTTGGTGCGCTCGAACATATTTTTCGATTGAATATACGCCTCAATCGCTGATTTATAACGATGCTGCCAACGGTCAACCGCAGGTTTACAGATATTACTGACTGCTGCGTTAGATTTTTTCTTGGTTAGGAAGGCAACACAGAATTGCTCAACTTCATTCCATAAGAAAATACCGCTAGAACGTAGCTTTTCATACAAATCAAACACAAGATTAGGATCGGTGACATCCACCAGCTCAGCAGTTTGATAGTAAGGTTGGAACGCTTCGAGAATGTCATCAGGCTCGTTAAAGAAGTCTAATACAAACGTACCGCTTTCAGCCTTGCCGAGATAAGTACGGTTTAAGCGTGAAAGGGTCTGTACGCACTCCACACCACCTAAAGGCTTATCAACATACATTGCACACAGTTTAGGTTGGTCAAAGCCCGTTTGGAACTTGTTCGCCACCAGCATTACTTGGTAATCATCACTATCAAACGCTTTACGCATATCACGACCCTTTAAGTTAGGGTTCATGTTGTTTTCAGTGAATTTCTGATTAAGCAGCGCAAAGCTATCAGGATCGTTGTCGTTAAATTCCACTTCACCAGAGAATGCCACCATTGCTGCAATGCGTTGGTAGTTGTTATCGGTAATGTATTTATCAAATGCTAGTTTATAGCGTACCGCTTCTTTACGAGAGCTAGTTACTACCATGGCTTTTGCCTGACCACCTAATAAGCCCATCACATGGTTTTTGTAGTGCTCAACAATCACTTTTACTTTCTGTGAAATGTTGTAGTCATGCAGACGTACCCATTGATTAAGCTTGGTCTTGGCTTTCTTGCTATCGACTTCTTTATCAGAGGCTTCTATTTTCTGTACTAGCTTATACGCCACTTTATAGCTGGTGTAGTTCTTGAGTACGTCTAGAATAAAGCCTTCTTCGATTGCCTGACGCATTGAATACACATGATAGGCGTATGGCTTGTTAGTGCTAGACGCTGGCTCATCAGGGTTCGGTAAGCGACCAAACAATTCTAAGGTTTTGGCTTTAGGGGTAGCAGTAAATGCGTAGTAGTTGAGGTTATTACTGTTCTTACGTGCCGCCATGGTTGCATCAAGAATATCTTCTGACGATAGCATCACATCATCATCGGCTTCTTCGGTCATCAATACTTCTTTAAGCTTGCGAGCCGTAGAGCCGCTTTGTGATGAGTGGGCTTCATCGGCAATCACGGCATATTTACGTTGTTTTAAGCTAACGCTGTTCTCAATCGCTTTTAGTACGTATGGGAAGGTTTGAATCGTCACAATGATGATAGGTTGTGAGTTCTCAAGTGCAGCCGCCAGCTTTTCAGACTTAGAACCGTCACCTTCTTTGTTGTTGATGCGTCCTACCACACCATCAGCATGTTCAAACTGATAGATAGTATCTTGAAGCTGATCATCAAGTACGGTGCGGTCTGTAACCACAATCACTGAATGGAACTGCTTTTCACCTTGCTCATCATACAGGGTAGAGAGCTGGTGGGCTGTCCATGCAATCGAGTTTGATTTACCTGAACCTGCACTGTGCTGAATGAGGTATTTATTGCCTGTACCTTCAGCAACGGCTGCACCTATAAGTTTACGCACCACATCCCACTGATGGTAACGAGGGAAGATCAGGGTTTCTTTCTTGTACTTGCGTCCTTCCCAATCTTCTTTTTCTTCAATTTGTAGGTGAATGAAGCTACCTAAGATTTTTAATAGGTTCTCAGGCAGTAATACTTCATTCCATAGGTAATCAGTGGCGTAGCGGTTTTGATCTTCGGGTACATCGTTACCTTTCCCGCCTTCTTTCGTGCCTTTGTTAAACGGTAGGAAGAAGGTGTCATCACCAGCGAGCTTGGTTGCCATGAAGACTTCGTATTGACTTACAGCAAAGTGTACCAATGCGCCCCGTTTGAAGGTCAGTAATGGCTCTGGCTTTTTGGTTTCAGGATCTTTCGGTAAACGAGTTTGCTTGTATTGCTTAATAGCGTTGTGTACCGCTTGTTTGAACTCAGATTTCAGCTCAAGAGTTGATACAGGTAAGCCATTTACAAACAGTACCAAATCAATACGCCATGCTTTGGCTTTCTTGCCTGTTAGGGCTAAGTGCTCTGCGGTGGCGTAAGGGCTATAAACTAACTCAGGTACGACACGGCAGATGTTCTGCTCATAACGTGCCAGTGTTTCAGGGTTCAGGTTGTGCTCTGGTTTAAACTGACACAGCGAGAAACGGGCATTGCGAATCTTCAAGCCGTGACGAAGTACACCTAACGTGCCGTAAGTACGCGATAAGGCATCTGTAGCGTTACTGTCGGCTTTTTTCAGTTGTGCCACCAGCGCATCAAGAAAGTGACGCTCGGTGTCATTCGGGTACACCTTGGCAAACTTTTCCCACTCTTTAGGTTGGGTGGTTTGCACAAAGTGAAGCGCATCTTCACAATATAGCGCACGTTCACGATCATAGCGGTCTGGTTTTCCTAGCTTCCAACCATTAGCTACCATTTGAGCGATAATTTCATCCTGAAAGATGCGTTCAATTGTGGTGTCCTTACTCATGCGATTACCTCCTGCCTTGCCTCATTGGTGTCACTGCTGGTGGTGGGTACAACCCAGTTACGAACGTCAATTTTGCCTGTGACGGCTGCTGAGATAAGGGCTGTGCGGCGTTCTTGCATAAGATTGATAGCATTTTGAGCTGATTCAATTAGAAGATTATATTTATGCTCGTTTGAGTGACAGTATTTTACTATCTCAGTTTGCTCTTCGAATGTAGGAGTACATACTTTCATCTGTCTTATTGAATTTAGAGACAAATTAGAAATTGTTGTTCCTGTTACCTCTAAATCAAAATATCTACGATATTCGTTAGTTCTAAGTAATAGCATCAAATAATCTGGTGATATTGTATCGGTGCAATTTATATATGCGGCACTTTTACCTAAAATTATTTGTTCATTATTATACTTGGCAACATTACCAATTGTTCCATTGATTGATAAAAAAACAGTAGAGCTATCTAAATGAATATAGTGATTATGATATTCACTTTCTGGTACTTCTTTTGCTGTTGCACCAATAGTAATTTTACCATTGACTAAATTATTACCATTAACAAAAAAGTAACCAGTATTATCTTGATATTTAGGAGTTGAATGTAATCCATCTCCTATATTCGTGGTTATGTGAATTAATTTTGGTAAATTCCAATGCTCTGGCACTTCACCCAACCACTCAACACCTGAATCTTTCATAGGTACGTCAGGGTTTAGCCCTTTTGTGACCGCATGGCTAATCACCGCTTGGCGTTTTTCTTTTAGCAGTTCGATAAGTTGCTGCTGCTTTTCGATAAGCGTGTCGATTTTTGCCGTTTCGTGATCGAGAAAGGCTAGTATTAGATTCTGCTCACCTATTGGAGGTATCGGTAAATAAAGGCTTTTTACTATCCCGGAATTTAGTCCATGCATAATAGAACCTTTACCTTGAGTTTTTATTTGATACTCAATTTCAGGTGATTCATCTATTAGCAATTTAAAAAAGTTAGGTACTATACATTCAGGTTTTACCCTCACCCTCAGTAAATGTGAATCTATAATGCCCTCTTGAATACCTTCAGGGACAATTTCACACTTTCCACTTGTTCCCATCATGGTAATCAAGATGTCATTAGTGAAAATTCTATAAACATCCATTTCAAGAAACTTCTTGAGTGAAATCTGTCTTTTCCCCAAAGAAAAATCTTTTTTTATTACATTCTCTTGACCATAAACTCGAAAGCCACTCTCTACCATATCCTCAAGTTTGAGGGCACTACCAAATGGACCTATCTTTATTCCTTCTGCTCCATCTTTTAATAAATATCTAACTTGCTTTATTTCCCAATGAGAGGGCAATTGATTAAGAGCATCTATGTTCGATTCTTTAAAGTCTAGATAGTTTGTATATTGACTCATTACGAACGCACCTCTTGCAGTAGGCTCATAATCTCATCACTGACCAGTGCTAAATCTTCATCAATGGCTTCGAGCGCACGAGGTGGTTGATACACATAGAAGTGACGGTTAAACGGAATTTCATAACCCACAATACCAATCTCACTATCTTTCTCATCACGCTTATCGGCATTGATCCACGCATCGCTAACGTGTGGCAATACTTCACGCTTGACGTAGCTTTCAATTAGCTCTGTGGTGGTAACGTTAGAATCAAGTGGCACATTCTCATTGTCACGTAGGTCGCCATCTGGTTGGAACTCAACCACCTTACCGTTGTAGTTAAATGAGCCATATAACGGCTGCGCGGCTTCTTTGATGACTTTCTTGATCACAGGCTCAGCGTCTGGGTTCTTAAACGTTACCGCATCAAAGAATTGCTTCTTCTCTTTGGTATCAAATTTAATCCCTGTTGTTTTGAATGCGCCTTTCATGGTGATATCGAATTGGTTGAAATCGTTGCTCACTACATTCCGACCACCAGCCATTTCTTTTTCAACAAACATAGCATCAACTGCTGTTTGTAGTTGTTGGGCTTTGTCCATTAGCGAAAGTTGGAATAACCACAACTTGCTATCTAACAGATCTTTGATTTGTTTTTCTTTTAGTTCGCTAAACTCGGCTTTGATGAGTGCACGCACTTCGGTTTCGACTTCAGCAAGGTAGCCGTAGTTATCTTCATTCCACGCAGTGCCAAACTCGTTATATAAACGCTCCATCGGCGCATTGAGTGGCTTTGGTGCAAAGCGTAGGCTTTCAATCGCTGCATCGGTGATTTGTGCCGATAGACGCAATGGACGCTCAATGGTTAAGCGGCGGTAGCCAAAGTCAGTGCTATTGAAAATCTTACTAGCGAATGTCTTTGGTGCTTCTGTTTTGCTGGTGGACGATTGACGACCACGGTTGGATTTTTGTTCAGTAGGCTTATCCAACTCACGGGCATCAACCACTTCAAAGTTACCAAAAGTACGAGTGATGAGTTTGATGTCGTCTTCGCTCATTAGGTTACGCTTAGAGCCTAACGATTTACGCATCTTGCCACACAGGTTAGAGCCATCAATCAGTTGAACTTTGCCCTTACGCTCAGATGTTTTCTTGTTGGATAGCACCCACACATAGGTCGCAATGCCTGTGTTGTAGAACATATCGGTCGGTAGGGCGATGATGCCTTCTAATAAATCCGCTTCAAGAATGTAACGACGGATCTCACTTTCACCGCTACCTGCACCGCCTGTAAACAGTGGTGAACCGTTTAGGATGATACCGATACGACCACCATCTTTAACGCTACCGTCTGCACTGTGTGTGTCACGCATCTTACTGATAAGGTGCATCAAGAACAGTAATGAGCCGTCAGACACACGCGGTAAACCTGCACCAAAGCGACCATCAAAACCTTTTAGAGTATGTTCGTCTTTGATTTCACCTTCGATCTTTTTCCAATCGACACCAAACGGTGGGTTAGACAGCATGTAATCGAATTGATCGGCTGGTAGTTGGTCGTTAGATAGGGTGTTACCTAATTTGATATTGCTAACGTCTTGCCCTTTGATGAGCATATCGGCTTTACAGATAGCGTAAGACTCTGGGTTTAATTCTTGACCAAAGGCAACCATACGAGCTGATTTGTTTTGATCATAGACGTATTCCATGCCTGATGATAAGAAACCGCCTGTACCCGCTGTTGGATCGTAGATAGTACGAATCACACCATCTTTGGAAAACTCTTCATCGTCAACGAAAACAAGCGATGTAGTTAGGTTTACGATGTCACGAGGGGTGAAGTGTTCACCTGCGGTTTCATTTGAGCTTTCCGCAAAACGACGGATTAATTCTTCAAAGATTAACCCCATCTGATGGTTTGATACCTTGCTTGGGCTAAGGTCAGTGGTAGCGAATTTCTTTACTACCTTGAACAGTAGGTTAGCGTCATCCAGTAAACCGACAAATTCATCAAACTTGAAGTGTTCAAAGATTTCACGGGCATCGGTAGAAAAACACTGAATGTAGTTTTCTAGGTTATCTTTAATGTCACTTTGACCTATTTTGCCTAGATCCATCGGTGAAGTATTGAAGAACGATAAGCCCTTATTTGTCTTAGAAGAAAGGGTCGCACGTAGGATCATTTTCTCCTGTGCTTCTTCTGGTAGGTTCATTGCTTTTACTTTTTCAGCTTGAGCAACAACCGCATCTTTACTTTCTTCCAGTACACACTCAAGACGACGTAGCAGGGTAAATGGCAGAATGACACGACCGTATTGAGATTGCTTTAAATCACCGCGAAGTAGGTCAGCAACAGACCAAATGAAGGCAGCGGTTTGGGTAAAATTAGAATTAGGCATGAAGGCTTCTTAATCAAAGTGACAATAAGATAATTGTGCGCATTGTAGCAGAAGGGGATCGAGTGAACAGCCTCTAGACTCTCGAAACTGATGAGAGAAAGAAGAGATCTGTTGGGGATTTAAGTGGTCGATTTAGATTAAATTTAAGCTAATACGATGATTTTACTGAATTTTAGGCATTAAAAAAGGCCACTTCCAAAGAAGTGGCCCTTTCCAAACGTTTGGTGGAGCTGGCGGGATTTGAACCCGCGTCCAAAATCAGTCTAACAGATGGCGCTACATGCTTAGTCAATCTTTATTCTCGTATCGTCACTGCGAATTGACACGCTATGCTAATACATACCAGAATTCTATTTCGCGGTTCATCTCTCTAGTCAAAGAATCCCTCGCTATCTCGTTTGGGTTTGAACCCCTGTTATTCCCCGTCTTACAAGCGGAAGCTAGGGCAGGAGCGCTCTTAGCAGGGTATTAAGCTGCTAGTGCGAAGTTTTCGTCGTTTGCGACTATTTTTTTGCGGCTGTTTAACGAGGCAAACCGCACCTCGACATGCTCCACAAGCCTTCGTGATCCTGTCGAATCCTGAATCAGCCCCAGATGCATTCGATGTTAGCAGAATATTTAACTAGGTCAATAACTATATTTTAATTTACTGACCAAGTGATTGATTACTATTCAAATGCTAACACCATGTTGCATAGGTAGCTTAACGGTTATTGCCTTTCATGATACGAGCTTTATCACGTTGCCAATCTTTAGCTTTGCTGTCAGCGCGTTTATCATGCAGTTTTTTACCGCGAGCAGTACCGATCTTCACTTTTACGAAAGAAGTGCTCCAGTACATAGCCAGTGCCACGATAGTATCGCCTTCGCGGTTTACTGAATCTTCTAGTTTTCTCAGTTCACGACGGTTAAGCAATAGCTTACGTACACGGGTAGGATCTGCCACTACGTGAGTTGATGCTGCGTTTAATGGCGCAATAGTTAGACCTGAAATAAACGCTTCACCGTTACGTAAGAAAACATAACTTTCGGTCATGTTCACTTTACCATCACGAATCGCCTTTACTTCCCAGCCTTGTAGTACCATACCTGCTTCGTATTCGTCGCCGATGGCAAATTCAAAACGAGCACTTTTATTTTTTGCAATAGTATTGCTACTTTGCTTTGGTTTTTTAGCCATGTTGACCTCGTAGAGCGTTGTTGCTGTCCCAGAACAAAATCTAATATCAGTGATTTCTCTGGTCGAATAAGCTATTGACGTTACCATAATACGGCTTGATGGTAACTGTTATTTTGGTCGATAGCCCAGTAATGGTATCATTGACTAAACGCAGCGAATAGATTTTATCTTCAGGGTGAGGATGTGTTCGATGAAGGAGAAACTATGCCACAAATTAGCCGTTCGGCACTGGTGCCTTTTAGTGCCCAACAAATGTTTAACTTGGTGAATGATGTTGAATCTTATCCGATGTTTTTACCCGGCTGTGCGGGCAGTAAAATCATTGAGAGTTCTGCCAGCCATATGATGGCATCGGTTGATGTCGCTAAGGCGGGTATACGTAAAACATTTGTGACGCATAATAAATTGGTTGATTTTAACCAGATTCAAATGCAGCTGGTGGATGGTCCTTTTCGAAAATTAGTTGGCGGATGGACATTTACTGAGCTAGATGCAACAGCCTGTAAAATTGAATTAAACCTCGAGTTTGAATTTACCAGTGGGCTGATTGATGTTGCCTTTGGTAAAATTTTTCGCGATCTGACCGGTAATATGGTGCAGGCGTTCACACAGCGAGCAAGAGAAGTATATGCATTCTGATCAACCCTTAATTCATGTTGAGGTTGTGTTTGCACTGCCCAACGAACAGCGTGTTTTAAAGCTGGCTGTGGTTGCTGCAACCCCTATTCAGGCGATTATTGAGCAATCAGGGATATTAACGATGTATCCTGCAATTGATTTGAATATCAATAAAGTCGGTATTTATAGTCGTAATGTAAAATTAGATGCAACAGCGCGTGATGGCGATCGGATTGAAATTTATCGGCCATTGGTGGCTGATCCGCGTGAGATCCGCCGTAAGCGTGCAGAACAAGCTAAAAAAGATGCTGAAAAGTAATATTATTTTATAGCAGACAACAAAAAGCTCGCCATTAGCGAGCTTTTTTTATTGTTTGAAAACAAGCATTTTCTAACAAGTCAGATTAATTCATAGGATCCATGAAGTTAGGACCTTGCTTGTAATCACCCTTCATACTAACAAGCTGTGCCTGCTGGTTGAAGGTTAAGAACAAGTTCTTTTGAACTGGCTTATCATGACCATTTTGTTCGTAGAAAATGTAGTTCCATGTATTGGGGTAACTTGGGTCTACTAACATAGGTGTACCCAGCACATATTGAACTTGTGTTTTTGTCATGCCAATACGCAAGGTATTAACACTTTTTTGTTCTACATAGTTGCCTTGGTCAATATCAATACGATAAACCAAACGTTCAGCGACCGAACAGCCACTAAGTAAGCCCAACACTAAGGTTAGGGCTGCAATGTTTTTCCAACTCATAGCATCCTGGCTTTTTAGCTTTAACTGCTGCGATGATAAACAAGGTCTTGGCAGAAGTAAAAAGCGGTAAAGAAAAAAAGTAATATAATTTGATATTCGACTACAGCTGATGGCAATAGTTGCATCAAGGTTTTAGTTTATTTCATATTCGCCCAAGATGCGAAATTAAATCAAGCAGCAACGAGCAGTTCTTTTGCATTTGCGAGAGTGCGCTCAGTAATTTCACTGCCACCTAATAGACGTGCTAGCTCAGCAATACGATCATCAGTGCTTAATGGACGCATCTGTGTTTCAGTTTGACCATCGGTGGTTTTCTTGGCGACAAACATTTGCTGATGGCCGCAACCTGCGACTTGCGGTAAGTGAGTCACACACATAACTTGGGTTGATTTACCCAGTTTACGTAGCATTTTGCCGACGATAGCAGCTGTTGGGCCACTGATACCAACATCGACTTCATCGAAAATTAAACTTGGTGTTTCAACTTTTTGCGCGGTGATCACTTGAATGGCGAGTGAAATACGTGAAAGTTCACCACCTGATGCGACTTTACCTAATGGCTGTAACGGTTGGCCGGGGTTAGTTGAAACTAAGAAATTAATGCTGTCGTAACCAAGTGGGCTTAACATACGATCAGGATCGCTCGTTAGTGCTATTTCAAATTCACCGTGCTCCATACTTAACATATGCATACTTTCAGTGATTTTTTGGTCAAGCTCTTTGGCATATCGTTGGCGGCTTTTGCTTAATTTTTCAGCCGCTTCAATACATTGTTGACGTAGGCTTTCAACATTAGCAGCCATGTCTTCTAAGCGTTCATCGCTACAATCAAGGTTCTCTAATTCTTTAAGTAAATCATGGTGTTTTTGATAAAGCTCAGCTGGCATTACATAGTGTTTACGTGCCATCGCCATGATTTTAGCTAAACGCTCTTCAAGGTAAATTAAGCGGTGCGGATCCATGTCTAAGTTATCAAGGTAGCTGCGTAGCTCTTGGCTTGCTTCTTGAACTTGAATAATGGCTTCTTCCAACATTTGCGGAATCGCATTTAAATTGCTGTCATATTCGCCTAGATTGTTTACTTGTTGGCAAGCGAGTTGCAGTAGTTGCAGGGCGTTACCATCATCATTGTCATACAGCATTGATAATGCAGTTTGGCTTGAAATGGCCAGTTCTCCAGAATTAGACAGGCGCTTATGCTCTTCTTCTATTTCAGAGAATTCTTCTTCACCAAGGGCTAATTCATCAAGTTCTTTAACTTGGTATTGGAGTAACTGTTTTTGCGCTTCGTTTTCATCACGGCTTTGGGTTAAGCGTTTAAGCTCGTTATGTGCTTGACGCCAACGTTGATAGGCGCTGCGAGTACGATTAATGAGTAGATGATGACCGGCATATTGATCAAGCATTTGTTGTTGGTATTCAGGACGCATTAATTGTTGATGAGCATGCTGACCGTGAATATTGATCAATAGTTGCCCTAATGCTTTTTGTTGTGATGCTGGAACAGGGCTGCCATTGATGAAACCACGAGAACGACCCTCTTTGGTGATCACTCGGCGCAAAATACACTCTTCACCATCACTGAGTTCGTTATCTTCGAGCCAGCGTCGAGCTGCTTGGTTATTGGCTAATAAAAATGCAGCTGAAATTTCAGCTTTATCTTCATTTGGTCGTACCATTGAAGCTTCAGCGCGATCACCAAGGCATAAGCCTAATGCATCTATTGCAATAGATTTACCTGCGCCAGTTTCACCGGTAATGGTGGTCATGCCTGGTTTTAGTTCAAATTGAAGAGTTTTGACAATAGCAAAATTAGAGATCGTCATATGCGCGAGCATTGTGTTCACCTGTTTAAATCAACACCTGTTTTTCCATCCAGTATATACTGTATCTATAACCAGTAAAGTATTGGGGGGATAATTATTCAGATAAAATGTGACTTAGGTTAACTTTTTACGCTGTTATAAAAAACCAGCCACTAGAATGTGCTGGTTTTGAAGTGAGAAAACGAGTAAATCTTAAAATAACCGACTTGACCAACCTAATTTACCACGTAGAACATTGTAGTAACTGTAATTCTTAGGATGGATTAATTGCAGACGATCTTCACTTTGATAAATATGAATTTCATCGCCAGGACTAACGGGTAATGACACCTGACCATCACAACTGACTTCTAGTGTGCTGCCATTATTCGGTGATACCAGTAGTTTGATACAGCGATCACCATCTACGACTAATGGGCGGCATGATAGGGTGTGAGGAAACATTGGCACTAAAGCAATAGCATTTAAACTGGTTGATAAAATCGGGCCGCCACCTGAAAGAGAGTAAGCTGTTGAACCTGTAGGGGTAGCAATAATTAAGCCGTCAGAACGCTGCGAGAAAGCGAAGCAATCATCAATATAGACTTCAAATTCGATCATATGGGCAATTTTATCAGGGTGTAATACCGCTTCGTTTAAGGCGGCATTACGACTTTTTATCTGCCCGTGACGATGGACTTCAGCTTCAAGTAAAAACCGATCTTCTTTGATAAATTCGCCAGCTAATACAAGGGCGAGTTGTTGTTCAAAATCTTCAGGATCAAGATCAGTAAGAAAACCCAGATTGCCGCGATTAACGCCAATGACTGAAATATCAAACCGTGATAATACGCGAGCGGCACCTAGCATATTGCCATCACCACCGACAACAACGGCTAGATCTGCTCTATCGCCAATCGTAAGTAAATCACAAAAGCAATCCTCAGGTACGTCAATATCGTTGGCTAACCGATGATCGACTAACACGTTATAACCTTGTGCAGTGAGCCACTCATAAAGGCTAGTATGCGTTTGCAGTGCCTCTGGATTACGTGGCTTGCCAATTAACGCGATAGTGTCAAATATACGCTTCATGTCCTTGTTCCGACAAATGATGGTAGGTCAGTATAGCCTTAGAAAAAACAACTTGTCGTGGTTTGTTGTCAATATTGGCTTGAATCATTGAAGTTCATCCCCATAATATGCTCAAGACTATTTAAATAGTGGCACTTATCTAATAAGGCTACTAAGTGAATAAAACCCCTTTTATCTTGGCGGAGAACCAACGCATGACTAACAAAAACCACAATGTACAGGATGAGCAGCTAAACGATACAGTTGAAGCTGTTGAAGTCGAGGCTGTCGAGGGTGAGTTTGTTGAATCTGAGCAAGAGTTATATGCAGCTCGTATTGCAGAATTAGAAGCTGCTTTATTAGCAAAAGATGCAGAAGTAAACGAAATAAAAGATGCAGCATTGCGCGCGCGTGCTGAAGGCGAAAATGTTCGTCGTCGTTCTGAGCAAGAAATTGATAAAGCACGTAAGTATGCGTTAAACAAATTTGCTGAAGAATTATTGCCTGTTATTGATAATCTTGAGCGCGCTATTGAAATGGCCGACAAGAATAACGATGCAACCAAAGCAATGATGGAAGGTGTTGAACTAACATTGATGACAATGACAACAACGGTTGGCAAATTTGGTCTAAAAGTAATTGATCCACAAGGTGAAGCTTTTAATCCTGAATTCCATCAAGCAATGGCTATGCAAGAAAGTGCTGATTTTGCACCTAATACAGTAATGGCTGTAATGCAAAAAGGTTACGAGTTAAATGGCCGAGTGATCCGTCCTGCAATGGTTATGGTATCAAAAGCGGCTGCGGGTAATGTGAATACTCAAGCGTAATTTGCGATCAACAATTCAAGGTTTACTTGATAATGTCGCAAAATAAAGCCCACTTCGGTGGGTTTTTTTATTTTTTTGCATTTTTTTTGGGATCGCCCCTTGAAAAGCAATCTGGCGACCTTATCTAGTAGTCATAAGACATTAAATGTATTTGTCACGGGGTTATCCCGAACCGCTAACCCAATTAATATTTGGGTGTAGTATAAGAACATATAACGAATTTCGGAGATTGTCTGATGGGTAAGATCATTGGTATTGACTTAGGTACAACTAACTCTTGTGTAGCAGTACTTGACGGCGACAAGCCACGTGTAATTGAGAACGCAGAAGGCGAGCGTACAACAGCATCAGTTGTTGCATACACGCAAGACGGCGAAACACTAGTTGGTCAACCTGCAAAACGTCAGGCGGTAACTAACCCTGAAAACACATTATTCGCTATCAAGCGTTTAATTGGTCGTCGTTTTGAAGACGAAGAAGTTCAGCGTGATATCGAAATCATGCCTTACAAAATTGTAAAGGCTGACAACGGTGATGCATGGGTAGAAGCGAAAGGCCAAAAAATGGCTGCTCCTCAAGTATCTGCTGAAATTCTAAAGAAAATGAAAAAAACTGCTGAGGATTTCCTTGGTGAACCTGTAACTGGCGCAGTAATTACTGTTCCTGCATACTTTAACGATGCACAACGTCAAGCAACAAAAGATGCTGGTCGTATTGCTGGTCTAGATGTTAAACGTATCATCAACGAACCAACAGCAGCTGCTCTAGCTTACGGTCTTGATAAGACTGGCGGCGATCGCACTATCGCTGTTTACGACCTTGGTGGTGGTACATTTGATATTTCAATCATTGAAATCGATGAAGTTGATGGCGAGAAAACATTTGAAGTTCTAGCAACTAATGGTGATACACACCTTGGTGGTGAAGACTTTGATACACGTCTAATCAACTACTTAGCAGACGAGTTCAAGAAAGAGCAAGGTATCGATCTTAAGCACGATCCTCTTGCAATGCAGCGTCTAAAAGAAGCAGCAGAAAAAGCGAAAATCGAACTATCTTCTGCACAGCAAACTGATGTAAACCTACCTTACATCACAGCTGACGCAACTGGTCCTAAGCACATGAACATCAAAGTGACTCGTGCGAAACTAGAATCTCTAGTTGAAGACCTAGTACAACGTACTCTTGAGCCACTAAAAGTAGCTATCTCAGACGCTGGTCTATCTGTTAGCGACATCAACGACATCATCCTTGTTGGTGGTCAAACTCGTATGCCAATGGTTCAGGCTAAAGTTACTGAATTCTTCGGCAAAGAGCCACGTAAAGACGTTAACCCTGATGAAGCTGTTGCTGTAGGTGCTGCTGTTCAAGGTGGTGTACTTGCTGGTGACGTTAAAGACGTACTACTTCTAGACGTTACTCCACTATCTCTTGGTATTGAAACCATGGGTGGCGTAATGACTAAGCTTATCGAGAAGAATACAACTATCCCAACAAAAGCGAACCAAGTGTTCTCTACTGCTGAAGATAACCAAAGCGCGGTAACTATCCACGTTATTCAAGGTGAGCGTAAGCAAGCAAGCTTTAACAAATCTCTAGGTCAATTTAACCTAGAAGGTATTCAAGCTGCACCACGTGGTATGCCTCAAATCGAAGTAACGTTTGACCTAGATGCCGATGGTATCCTAAACGTTTCTGCGAAAGATAAGACTACAGGTAAAGAGCAGAAGATCACTATTCAAGCATCTGGCGGTCTAAGCGATGCTGACATCGAGAAGATGGTTCAAGAAGCTGAAGCTAACAAAGAAGCTGATAAGAAGTTTGAAGAGTTAGTAACTGCTCGTAACCAAGCTGACCAACTTGTTCACGGTACTCGTAAGCAAATTGAAGAAGCTGGTGAAGCACTTCCTGCTGATGAGAAAGCAAAAATCGAAGCTGCTGTTGCTGAACTAGAAGAAGCACGCAAAGGCGAAGATAAAGAAGCAATTGACGCGAAAGTTCAAGCACTTGTTGCTGCTTCTCAAAAGCTAATGGAAATCGCTCAACAGAAAGCACAAGCACAACAAGCTGACGGTGCTGGTGAGCAACAAGCTAAGCAAGACGACGATGTTGTTGATGCTGAGTTTGAAGAAGTTAAAGACAACAAATAAGACCATTAACTATAATTAGTTAACATCTTGTTTAAATTACGGGCGTTTGAGGTTACTCTAACGCCCGTAACTATATCTAGCTAGGTGACAATCAAGTTATGTCGAAACGTGATTTATACGAAGTGTTAAGTGTGGCCCGTGACGCAAGTGAGCGTGACATCAAAAAGGCTTATAAGCGCTTAGCAATGAAGTTCCACCCCGACCGTAACCAGGGTGATGCGGAATCTGCTGAGAAATTCAAAGAAGTGAAATACGCTTATGAAATTCTAACAGACGACCAAAAACGCGCTGCTTACGATCAATACGGCCATGCAGCCTTTGAACAAGGTGGTATGGGCGGTGGCGGCGGCGGCTTCGGCGGCGGTGCAGATTTCAGTGACATCTTTGGTGATGTGTTTGGTGATATCTTTGGTGGTGGCGGTGGCCGTCGTCAACAACGCGCACAGCGCGGTTCAGATCTTCGCTACAACATGGAACTAACGTTGGAAGAAGCTGTTCGCGGTTGTTCGAAAGAAATCCGTGTACCAACATTGGTTAGTTGTGATTGCTGTGACGGTTCAGGCGCTAAAAAAGGTTCATCTGCAACAACATGTAGTACCTGTCATGGTGCTGGACAAGTGCAGATGCGTCAGGGATTCTTTGCGGTTCAACAAGCTTGTCCACACTGTCATGGTCGTGGTCAAATTATCAAAGATCCATGCAGTAAGTGTCATGGCGAAGGCCGTGTAGAAGAAACTAAAACGCTCTCAGTTAAAATTCCTGCGGGTGTTGATACTGGCGATCGTATTCGCTTAAGTGGCGAAGGCGAAGCTGGAGAACAAGGCGCACCAGCGGGTGACTTGTATGTTCAAGTACATGTTAAAGAACACCACATTTTCCAGCGCGAAGGTAATAATCTACATTGTGAAGTGCCAGTAAGTTTCACTATGGCTGCATTAGGTGGTGAAGTTGAAGTACCAACCCTTGATGGCCGTGTAAGCTTAAAAGTACCAGCTGAAATGCAAACGGGCCGTATGTTCCGTATGCGTGGTAAAGGTGTTGATTCTGTTCGTGGTGGTTTACGCGGTGATCTTATCTGTAAATTGGTGGTTGAAACACCTGTACATTTAAGCAAGCGTCAAAAAGAATTACTGCAAGAACTAGAAGAAACGTTTGATGGTAAAGATGCAAGCAAGCACAAGCCAAAGTCAGAAGGCTTCTTTAACGGTGTAAAAAAGTTTTTCGACGATTTAACCAACTAATCCGTCGTAAAAAAGAATAAATAAAAACCGCTATTAGTAAATGCTAATAGCGGTTTTTTTATGCTGAGAGTATCTGTCATTCCCTACAGTGAATACTCGCGAGGGTGATAGGGAATCTAATGCTTTTTAAATATGATCACTTAATTAATGGAATAAGTAGAACTAAGCCCCTCACCATAAAGGAAATAAGCCGTCATCTCGGAAGAGAGGCACGAGCTATCCGTGATCTATTTATCACGCGTTTGAGCATAAAAGAACCAGTGAAAATATTACCAACAACCTTCAGGCAAGCCTCTACTTGTTTGATCTAAACTTAGATCTTTGCATTCATCATTACTCTGTAACGGTTTAGCCTTTGCTGTTATAGAATAACCCGCAGTTTTTTTCTCTAATTCCAACGTATAACGCTCGTTATCAGTATCGCAAAAAGAACAACTACCACCACTGACAATAGTAAAATCATAAGCACTATTTTGGGTATAACTTTCCTCTAATGCTAATTGAATTTTAATCAGATCCCCCATCGCCTGAGTGCGATGACCCTTCAATACATGATCCTGATATGAAGGGTAAGCTATGGCTGTTAATACTCCAATGACCGCCACTACAATCAACATTTCGATCAGCGTCACGCCTTTTTGTTTAATCATCTTCCGTAATCTCTTAAATATTCGAGTTGACTCGATAACTGGTTGATATCCTTATTCTGCTATTTTGCGGCGGTGATAAACTCTCAGGCAAGTTGTTCTTAGGGATCAGAATAACGTTTATAGGGATTTGGGGAATGGCTCGCGAAATTATCACGCATTTTCATCACATACATCATAATGGTGACCGTCAGCGAGGATTTACGCTGTTGGAATTGGTTTTTACTGTGGTGATCATGGGCATTCTGATCGCAATGGCCGCCCCAAGTTTTAATAACTTAATTGAATCTAATAAAGTTAAACGCTTGGCGACAGAAATCGAATGGTTATTGGTGCAAGCCAAATCAGAAGCTGTGATGCGTGGGGATAATGTTCAGGTAGCGATAAATGATGCAGGAACGCCTACGTGGTCGATAACATCAAGAACAACATCTAGTGCGGTTACGTTAGCCGAGGTTTCTAGTGAAAATTTTTCAAATATTGAATTAAACACGACATTTAGAACCGGTGTGGTGACCTTTAATAAATTAAATGGCAAACCTAATTTTTCTGGTGGGTATCAATTTAATATACCAACAAAAGATAAAGTGAAAGTAGCAGTCAACACTATGACTGGGCGTATTTATTCTTGTGGTGTTGATGGAGCAATTTATGGCTATAAAGAATGCTACTAGGAATAAAGGTTTTTCATTAATTGAATTACTTATTGCTTCATCGGTTGGTCTTATTGCAATAGCCGTCGTTGGATCGGTATTTTTATCGGGATATAAATCAGCGAATCAACGATCTTTAGAGTTGTTATTACAACAAGATGTTAATGATGCTTTGTCATTATTAAAGCAAGATATTTTAAGAGCTGGATATCAATCAGGCGCATCTTCTAGTTATATCGTAAGCGGTGCTACGGATATTGTTACGTTAAGTGGATTAGGCTCAGATGAACAATGTATTAGTTATGCTTACCATGATGGTACTGTTCAACATCTACGATCTTTTTACAGCAAAGATGGAACAGATTCATCTAGCGTTCCAGTTAAAAATCTAAAGTTTTATAGTACAACGGTTGCAGGAAGAAACATGTCTGACGTTTGTAAGAATGGTCAGTCAGTTCTTGATCAAAATCAGTTAGTAGTGAATGAATTTAGTATTACAGAGCAGTCATTATCATCGGCTAGTGCAACCAGTAAATTACTTACTATTAAATTAGTCGCTCACTTACGGGCTAACCCATCAATTAGTACCGCGAAGTCGATTCAGATTAAGACAAGGAATTGGCAGTAATGAATAAACACCAACAGTCAGGGATGACGACACTATTAATTACCAGCATGTTATTAATTGTGGCGCTGTTATTTTCATTAGCTTCATATAAAAATTTATTTTATCAGATTAAGCGTACCCAAAATGAAGTAATAGCAAGGCAAGCACACTGGGCTGCTGAAGGTGGGTTAGAGTGTGGCTATTCAAAAATAAGGCAGGAGACAAATTTAAGTAATATTTTAAATCCTAATTATTTTAATACTTCTTGCAATAGTAGTAATTTAACTGTGAATATTAATAATATAGATATTGGAAAATATGAGTTATCAGCTAAAAGTAATATTACTCTAGCAAATAAAGAAATAAAGAAAATTATTGTTGCTGGATCTAATCGAAGTGCTGGTACGATTAAAGCAACATCAGATCTAATTATTGATTCTGATGGTGGTAATTCAGATATGTATCCAGATCCCGGAGTTAAAGATGGGGATGAATATGCATGTGTTCTTCTTCGGTATGCCAGTAAAGTTGAAATTAAAGGTAAATTTGCTAATAAAGGGCTTGATTGGAATTATCCTCCATATAATGGTTTTTATTCAGGCGATCTTGGCCAATATCCTAACTGTTTAACAAATCATGAATCAACTGTAGTAAATAATATAATTACAGCTACGAATAAACCGTCTGTTTTTGGTGATGACTATGTAAAAGATACTGTATTTGATCCTTTTTATGACACTTTTAATGTTAAAAGAGCTGAGTGGAAAGAAGGAGTAAGAGATAAATCGACTTTAATTACAGGATCAACAAATTGCTCTAATGACATAGCTGATCATATTAGTGCAGATTCTGATAGGATTTGGGTTGAAGGTGATTGTGATTTAGGTGCAAATGTCTCGATAATTCAAACGGCAATAACCAATGCAGGTATTGCAGGTATTGTTTTAGTTGTTCAAGACGGAATTTTATCAGTAAATGGCGCATTTACACTTGATGCTCTGGTTTATCATTTTAAAACTCCGGATAGTAGTTTTGTACCTACTGAAGCAAAATGGGAGCCATTGTCGGCTAAAGGTGAACTTACATTAGCAGAAAAAAGTTATGTAGCATACTTTCAAAATGGTGCATTTCATCCTAAAGGTGGATATGTTTTAGATGCTCCTGGATTAACAGCTAAATTTAGAGGGGCTTTAAATTTTAGTTTTAATAGTGATGTATTTAAAGATGCACTTGAGGATTTAAAGGAAGTTAAGTGGCAACAAGGATCGTGGCATGATTTCTAATATCAAAAAAATAACAGGCTTTAGCTTATTAGAAGTGGTGATTGCCCTTGGGATACTTTCTGTTGGTGTATTAGGTTTAGTGAAGATGCAAGCCTATATGGAAGTAAAAGCAGAAAATGCATTAAAGACATTAGATGCACTTCATATAGCAGAAGCGCAGATGGAGTTTTATCAAACTCGTGCAAATAATATTAGTGGGGCTGTATCAACAGCTTCTAATCTAATTCCTTTTTCTGATTTGGATAATGATGACTATTGTTTGACAGCGAATGCAATAGATAAAGGATTTGTTCTTTACTGTGATGTTAGTCCAGTATCCGGAGGGGGATCAGGTGGATTAAGTACTTTATCTAAAGTACTTAATACAATTGATATAAAAGTCAGTTGGGCTGATCGCCGTGGTGTCTCGCAGGCGGTATCTCTAAAAACTGCTATCTCTAAATACAGTGAATTTGATTAAACAACGGCTATCATCGCTAAAAAGACACAATTTAAACCAAATCAAATCGTTTTGAACAAAAAATGTTCAAACGATTTTTTTTTGTAAAAAAACGATTGTCAGTAACAAAAATCTCCCTATAATGCGACCTCACTGACACGGACAACGGCGCAAGCGGTTACCGATAGTCAGTATTGTTCTTTAACAATTTGACCATGCAATCTGTGTGGGCACTCACTGAAGAGTTAAGTCGAAAGATTTATCAATAAACTGAGTGACCAATACAAAATAGCCCAATCTATTTATAGAGAAGATTATTTTGGCACAGTTATTTAATTATCATTCTTTGAATGATAAAAAGCTTTAAAATTACATTCTTTATTTATAAAGAATTGGTATTTAAAGTCAGTATTTATTGAGCCGTCTCGAAAGAGACAACAAAACTTTAATTGAAGAGTTTGATCATGGCTCAGATTGAACGCTGGCGGCAGGCCTAACACATGCAAGTCGAGCGGTAACAGATTGATAGCTTGCTATCAATGCTGACGAGCGGCGGACGGGTGAGTAATGCCTGGGAATATACCTCAGTGTGGGGGATAACTATTGGAAACGATAGCTAATACCGCATAATCTCCGATCTTTTACGAGATGGGAGCAAAGCGGGGGACCTTCGGGCCTCGCGCGCTGAGATTAGCCCAGGTGGGATTAGCTAGTTGGTGGGGTAATGGCTCACCAAGGCGACGATCCCTAGCTGGTCTGAGAGGATGATCAGCCACACTGGAACTGAGACACGGTCCAGACTCCTACGGGAGGCAGCAGTGGGGAATATTGCACAATGGGGGAAACCCTGATGCAGCCATGCCGCGTGTATGAAGAAGGCCTTCGGGTTGTAAAGTACTTTCAGTTGTGAGGAAGGCAGTTAAGTTAATAGCTTAGCTGTTTGACGTTAGCAACAGAAGAAGCACCGGCTAACTCCGTGCCAGCAGCCGCGGTAATACGGAGGGTGCGAGCGTTAATCGGAATTACTGGGCGTAAAGCGCATGCAGGCGGTCTGTTAAGCAAGATGTGAAAGCCCGGGGCTCAACCTCGGAACAGCATTTTGAACTGGCAGACTAGAGTCTTGTAGAGGGGGGTAGAATTTCAGGTGTAGCGGTGAAATGCGTAGAGATCTGAAGGAATACCGGTGGCGAAGGCGGCCCCCTGGACAAAGACTGACGCTCAGATGCGAAAGCGTGGGGAGCAAACAGGATTAGATACCCTGGTAGTCCACGCCGTAAACGATGTCTACTTGAAGGTTGTGGCCTTGAGCCGTGGCTTTCGGAGCTAACGCGTTAAGTAGACCGCCTGGGGAGTACGGTCGCAAGATTAAAACTCAAATGAATTGACGGGGGCCCGCACAAGCGGTGGAGCATGTGGTTTAATTCGATGCAACGCGAAGAACCTTACCTACTCTTGACATCCAGAGAATTCGCTAGAGATAGCTTAGTGCCTTCGGGAACTCTGAGACAGGTGCTGCATGGCTGTCGTCAGCTCGTGTTGTGAAATGTTGGGTTAAGTCCCGCAACGAGCGCAACCCTTATCCTTGTTTGCCAGCACGTAATGGTGGGAACTCCAGGGAGACTGCCGGTGATAAACCGGAGGAAGGTGGGGACGACGTCAAGTCATCATGGCCCTTACGAGTAGGGCTACACACGTGCTACAATGGCGTATACAGAGGGCTGCAAACTAGCGATAGTGAGCGAATCCCACAAAGTACGTCGTAGTCCGGATTGGAGTCTGCAACTCGACTCCATGAAGTAGGAATCGCTAGTAATCGTGAATCAGAATGTCACGGTGAATACGTTCCCGGGCCTTGTACACACCGCCCGTCACACCATGGGAGTGGGCTGCACCAGAAGTAGATAGCTTAACCTTCGGGAGGGCGTTTACCACGGTGTGGTTCATGACTGGGGTGAAGTCGTAACAAGGTAGCCCTAGGGGAACCTGGGGCTGGATCACCTCCTTACCTAAAGACTTATACTGTTTTATGCAGTGTCCACACAGATTGCCTGGTTAAAATGTAAAAGAACATCTAAGTTACCCATAACTTAGAGAAAACTTAGTCCCGTTCGTCTAGAGGCCTAGGACACCGCCCTTTCACGGCGGTAACAGGGGTTCGACTCCCCTACGGGACGCCACTTCTTTTCATCGGAAGTAAAACGATGGGCGATTAGCTCAGTTGGGAGAGCACCTCCCTTACAAGGAGGGGGTCACTGGTTCGAGCCCGGTATCGCCCACCACTTTCTTTTGAATAGAACTTCTCCTAAGAAGTAAAACTTGATGGGGTTATAGCTCAGCTGGGAGAGCGCCTGCCTTGCACGCAGGAGGTCTGCGGTTCGATCCCGCATAGCTCCACCACTTTCTAAATGCATTTGTAAGAGTGTGATTAGAAAGTGGATTCGTCATCTTTAAAAATGACAAAAACACATGTTCTTTAACAATCTGGAAAGCTGACTAGTAAATTTAATCGAAAGATTGATTTTAAAAATGTTTTTATTGCTTCTTGTAAAAGAACAATAAAAACGAGTTCTCAAAACATACACATTCAAGTGTCTGTGTTTGCTTTCACTTTTTAAAGTGAAGACAAATAAATGAGTCCGGCGAAAAACCAATGTTTAATATTTTCTTGATCGGATTATTAAACACAAACCTTGGTTGTTTGACTAACTTACTCCACTTTTCAAGTGGAAACTAAGAGCAAAGACCTCTTGGGGTTGTATGGTTAAGTGACTAAGCGTACACGGTGGATGCCTTGGCAGTCAGAGGCGATGAAGGACGTATTAACTTGCGATAAGCCCAGATTAGGCAGTAAAAGCCACTTGAGTCTGGGATTTCCGAATGGGGAAACCCACTAGCATAAGCTAGTATCATTAACTGAATACATAGGTTAATGAAGCGAACCGGGGGAACTGAAACATCTAAGTACCCCGAGGAAGAGAAATCAACCGAGATTCCGGTAGTAGCGGCGAGCGAAACCGGATTAGCCCTTAAGTTAGTTCAGCGTTAGGTGAAGGTTCTGGAAAGTTCCGCGATACAGGGTGATAGCCCCGTAACCAACAACGCTTTATTAGTGAAATCGAGTAGGACGGGACACGTGATATCCTGTTTGAACATGGGGGGACCATCCTCCAAGGCTAAATACTCCTGACTGACCGATAGTGAACCAGTACCGTGAGGGAAAGGCGAAAAGAACCCCTGTGAGGGGAGTGAAATAGAACCTGAAACCGTGTACGTACAAGCAGTAGGAGCCTACTTGTTAGGTGACTGCGTACCTTTTGTATAATGGGTCAGCGACTTAATTTTAGTAGCAAGGTTAACCGTTTAGGGGAGCCGTAGGGAAACCGAGTCTTAACTGGGCGAATTAGTTGCTAGGATTAGACCCGAAACCGAGTGATCTAGCCATGGGCAGGTTGAAGGTGAGGTAACACTTACTGGAGGACCGAACCGACTAATGTTGAAAAATTAGCGGATGACTTGTGGCTAGGGGTGAAAGGCCAATCAAACTCGGAGATAGCTGGTTCTCCCCGAAAGCTATTTAGGTAGCGCCTCGGACGAATACTACTGGGGGTAGAGCACTGTTAAGGCTAGGGGGTCATCCCGACTTACCAACCCTTTGCAAACTCCGAATACCAGTAAGTAATATCCGGGAGACACACGGCGGGTGCTAACGTCCGTCGTGAAGAGGGAAACAACCCAGACCGCCAGCTAAGGTCCCAAAGTTATAGCTAAGTGGGAAACGATGTGGGAAGGCTCAGACAGCCAGGATGTTGGCTTAGAAGCAGCCATCATTTAAAGAAAGCGTAATAGCTCACTGGTCGAGTCGGCCTGCGCGGAAGATTTAACGGGGCTAAGCTATACACCGAAGCTGCGGCAATGTGAACTCGTTCATATTGGGTAGGGGAGCGTTCTGTAAGCCGTTGAAGGTGCATTGTAAAGTGTGCTGGAGGTATCAGAAGTGCGAATGCTGACATGAGTAACGATAAAGGGAGTGAAAAACTCCCTCGCCGGAAGATCAAGGGTTCCTGTCCAACGTTAATCGGGGCAGGGTAAGTCGACCCCTAAGGCGAGGCCGAAAGGCGTAGTCGATGGGAAACGGGTTAATATTCCCGTACTTCTTATAATTGCGATGGAGGGACGGAGAAGGCTAGGTGAGCCTGGCGACGGTTGTCCAGGTCCAAGTATGTAGGCTGATGGTTTAGGCAAATCCGGACCATCTTAAGGCTGAGATACGATGTCGAGCTACTACGGTAGTGAAGTCATTGATGCCATGCTTCCGGGAAAAGCTTCTAAGCTTCAGATTATAAGAAATCGTACCCCAAACCGACACAGGTGATCAGGTAGAGAATACCAAGGCGCTTGAGAGAACTCGGGTGAAGGAACTAGGCAAAATGGTACCGTAACTTCGGGAGAAGGTACGCTCCTAGCGGTGATGAGACTTGCTCTCTAAGCTGCCGGGAGTCGCAGATACCAGGTGGCTGCAACTGTTTATTAAAAACACAGCACTGTGCAAAATCGAAAGATGACGTATACGGTGTGACGCCTGCCCGGTGCCGGAAGGTTAATTGATGGGGTTAGACTTCGGTCGAAGCTCTTGATCGAAGCCCCGGTAAACGGCGGCCGTAACTATAACGGTCCTAAGGTAGCGAAATTCCTTGTCGGGTAAGTTCCGACCTGCACGAATGGCGTAATGATGGCCACGCTGTCTCCACCCGAGACTCAGTGAAATTGAAATCGCAGTGAAGATGCTGTGTACCCGCGGCTAGACGGAAAGACCCCGTGAACCTTTACTATAGCTTGGCACTGAACATTGACCCTACATGTGTAGGATAGGTGGGAGACGTTGAAGCAACCGCGCCAGTGGTTGTGGAGTCAATCTTGAAATACCACCCTTGTATGCTTGATGTTCTAACGTCGACCCCTTATCGGGGTTACGGACAGTGCCTGGTGGGTAGTTTGACTGGGGCGGTCTCCTCCCAAAGAGTAACGGAGGAGCACGAAGGTGGGCTAATCACGGTCGGACATCGTGAGGTTAGTGCAATGGCATAAGCCCGCTTGACTGCGAGAATGACAATTCGAGCAGGTGCGAAAGCAGGTCATAGTGATCCGGTGGTTCTGAATGGAAGGGCCATCGCTCAACGGATAAAAGGTACTCCGGGGATAACAGGCTGATACCGCCCAAGAGTTCATATCGACGGCGGTGTTTGGCACCTCGATGTCGGCTCATCACATCCTGGGGCTGAAGTCGGTCCCAAGGGTATGGCTGTTCGCCATTTAAAGTGGTACGCGAGCTGGGTTTAGAACGTCGTGAGACAGTTCGGTCCCTATCTGCCGTGGGCGTTGGATGATTGAGAGGGGCTGCTCCTAGTACGAGAGGACCGGAGTGGACGAACCGCTGGTGTTCGGGTTGTATCGCCAGATGCATTGCCCGGTAGCTAAGTTCGGAATCGATAACCGCTGAAAGCATCTAAGCGGGAAACGAGCCTCAAGATGAGTCATCCCTAGACCTTTAAGGTCTCTAAAGGGTTGTTGAAGACTACAACGTTGATAGGTCAGGTGTGTAAGTGCTGCGAGGCATTGAGCTAACTGATACTAATTGCCCGTGAGGCTTAACCATACAACACCCAAGGGGTTTTTCTTCTCAAAAGAGAAGAGACGGACTCTACAAACGCTTGAATGGCGTGTTGAGAACAACTAGTTAGATTTTCCCAGATTGCTATTTATTGCCACAAGGCAATAAATAAACCAGAATTTGCTTGGCGACCATAGCGTTATGGACCCACCTGATCCCATGCCGAACTCAGTAGTGAAACGTAATAGCGCCGATGGTAGTGTGGGGTCTCCCCATGTGAGAGTAGGACATCGCCAGGCTTCAATTTCGTTTTTATCTTTTTATAAAGGTAGAGACAACAAGTTGCATTTATGCTGAATAGACACTGCGGAGTGGTAGTTCAGTTGGTTAGAATACCGGCCTGTCACGCCGGGGGTCGCGGGTTCGAGTCCCGTCCACTCCGCCATTATTAAGAAAACCTGAATCGAAAGATTCAGGTTTTTTTTCGTCTGTATAAAAGTAAAATGATACAGAATAGACACCGCGAAGCGATCGTTCAGTTGATTAGCTTTCTATTGGCAACCTGTCACGCAGAGGGGTGCTTATCTTCGGTATGGCAAGTTCCGTCCACTTCATATCATTGAAGAAACCTGAATCTAATGATTCAGGTTTTTTTCATCAACTCTACAATGTACTGATAATGGATTCCCCATCTCGTTCGTAACTTCACTGTAGGGAATGACGGTAGTGGATTTAAGTCATAATTAAGAACCTTGCCTGTCACGGTTATCATTTAATGGAAAAATGGCGGTTGATACTCTGGTCGTGATGCTAGCGATGAAAATTTCGTCCACTTCACATTATTAAAAAACTCGAATTGAAAGATTCAGTTTTTTAGTTAGCGAGCTTGGCTGTTTGTTATGTCATTTTTCGTATGGATTAATATTCATAATTGTATATATAAAATTTTATCATATATCTATTTATTAAATCACAGGTTTTATATATAGAAGTAATAAATATTCACTATTGGGATTAGACTGCATTCAATGACTGGTTAAATTTTATTTCTATTTTAAAGGAATGAGTTGTGAATAAATTTATAGGAATTACTGTTATTGGGCTTTCTATTTTTACCGTAAATTTTGCTATGGCTTCGCCATCTTCTCCTGCGAAGACTCCTAATTTAACGCCCGAAAGTACAGGACAAATAAATTTCACAGGATCTGTGGTTCAATCAACGTGTGATATAACAGTTCGTAATAGTGATGGTACGAGTAATAATAATAATATTAATCTTGGTGTAATGAAAACCGATCAAGATAATTCTAAAGTCGTTAATTTTTATTTAAAGCCAGATACACAATGTGCACCAACTTTTGAAAACTTGAAAGTTAATATTGGTTGGTCTGGCAGTTCATTAAATAAACTAGGATTAGCTAATACAGCAACAGGATCAACAGCAGCAAAAAATGTATATATAAAATTTGATGCTCATTCTAATTCTCGTGGAGAGATTCCAATTAATAGTGGTGAACCAGTTACTTATTTTGGAACAAGAACAAAAGCACCACTATCTTATGCTTTTTCAGCTAATATAGAAAAGGAAAATAAGGGAGAAATGCCAACAGCAGGAAATGTTAAATCAAATGTAACTTATAATGTTACATATAACTAATATTATAATATGAGAAGAGTTAAATATTTATCACTATGTCTGTTAATTACCACAACTAATGCGGCAGCAACTACTATATTTAATACTGATTTTATTCATGGAATGCATCCTAATTCACCTGAAATAAATAATAGTTATATAGATAATACTTATTATGTTGATGTGTATGTTAATGGTATAGAAACAGGATCAGAAGAGATAAATATCAAAAAATATGATATTGAAAAATTACATTTAACCAAAGCATGGCTATCTAATGCAAACGTTAATATTAATAGTAAGTTCTATGCTAAATGTTTTGATAAGATAAATGGATATTATATTTTAACGAAACAAAAAAATACAAAAATAAAATTTAATAGTCATGAAAATAAATTAATGTTTACTATTCCACAAGCAGGATTAGTTGTTAAAGCTAATAATAGTGAGTGGAATGAAGGTAATGATTCTATCTTATTCAATTATTATTTATCCTCTGATAAATATAATAATGAAAAAATTAATACAACAATATCAAGTGATTTTTCAATTAACCATAAGGCATGGAGACTAATAGGTAATATTGATTCTAACGGACAAAATATATTACCTAATGTCTATTTGAAACGTGATATAAGATCTATAACTTCAGATTTAACGATAGGTAAAAATCAAACTAATAGTCGATACTTATCATCAATACCATTTATAGGAATACAATTATACAACAATAATAATATGATCCCATGGCAACAACGAAATTATGCTCCAATTATTTCTGGAACAGTGGCTACTGCTGCCACAATAACAGTTAGTCAGAATGGGTATATAATAAAAAAATTAAATATAAATCCCGGACCTTATCTAATTAATAACCTTAATATTATTGGTAATAGTGATATTAAGGTTGTTATTGTAGATGCAAATGGAAATAAAACAGAAAAAAAATATGCTATTGGTCAAATGTCTACATTACTTAGACCCAATAGTTCAAATTATTTATTTTCAATGGGTAAGGCTAATACGACATCAAATAAATTGCCATTTGGTGAAATAGAGTATTCGTATGGTTATAATATGTTCTCTACCATTATGGGGAGTATTATTTCTAAAAAATACGTCAATATATTAGGTGGTATTACTTATAATTTAGGATTCTTAGGGGTATCTTCTTTAACCTATAATTTCTCATGTGAAAATAGTATAAAAAATAATGTTGGAGATAAAATTTCATTATTATATGCGAAAAATATAAATAAAGATCTCCAAATTGATTTTGAATATAATAAATATAAAAATAATTATTATTCTTTTAATGATATAGGAAATATAAGCAATGATAAATTATTAAGTAATATAAAAATAAGGTTGAATAATAATATTGAGTATTTACAAAGCAATTTATCTGAACAATTATGGTATAACGAATATAGACAGTCATATAATTATGGTGGTGATTTTTTCATAACATCACAATATAAAAATATATTTTTAACGACATCTTTAGCCTACAATAAATCTTCTTCTTTAAAAGATGATATATCATTATCTTTTAGTTTAAATATACCTCTTAATAGTTCGTTTTTATCACTATCTAGTAGCTATATTAATAATGGTGATTATGTAAATAATATTAATATAAATCAAAATATCACAAATAACTTAAGTTATTCTGCTAATATTAGTCAGTCAAAAGATGATATGAATAGTTCAATAAATGCCACGTATTTATCAGATGCGACTCAATTTAATGGACAGTTATCTAAAACAAGATATTCTTCATCTGCAAATATTCAATTATCTGGAACAATTATTGGTGTTAATGACGGAAAAAATAACCATTTACTCTTTAGTAAGAATACTAATAATACATTTGCTGTTATTGATACTCCTAATATCAAAGGAATTTCTTTTAATGATTCAGAACCAACTAATAATTATGGTTTAACAATTAATTCATTAAATAGTTATCAGGCTAATACAATTAATATTAATACTGAAAATATACCTAATAATATTCAATTTAAGACGACATCATTTACTGTAACACCTACGGAGGGTGCGATAGTTTTTAAAAAAATAAATTATATTAAAACATTTACTTATATATTTAGAATATTTGCAAAAAATGGTATTACAATTCCATTTGGTTCTGTAGCGATGAATGATAAAAATCAAACGCTTGGATATAGCCAAGACAAAGGTATTATAATTATAAGAAGTCATAATGATAAAAATACGATTAATATTAATACGGGAGTTGAGCAGTATCATATCAATTTAAAAAAATATAAATCCAACTTAAATACTATTCAGGAAATACATTATGATAAATAAATATATATATGTTTTATTGTTTTTTATGACTACGCAATGTTACGCATCTTTTGTTTTAGATGGTACTCGATATATCTATGATGGAAATAAAAAAAATATTGCAGTGCAAATAACAAATGATTCAAATAATGAATATGGTGGGCAAATATGGATAGAGAATACAGATCAACCTAAAGATAATATCTATTTTATACCAGCACCTGCTTTTTTTACAATATCAAAAAATCAAATTCAGATTGATTCAATAATAAATGTAAATAATAGTTTACCTAAAAATAAAGAATCATTATTTTATTTAAATGTTCAAGAAATACCATTAAAAAGTACAACAAATAATTCATTACAAATCGCTATGAATACAAGAGTGAAATTAATTTATCGACCTAAAGCTATAATAAATGATAGAGCAGGAGCAGAGAATAAAATTAATATAATAAGTAAAAATGGAGATATATATTTAAATAATCCAACACCATATTATTTTGCAATAACTTCTGTAAATGCTAATAATCAACCATTACAGCTTTCATCAGTAATAATGAATAGATTAACTGTTTTTAAGCCGTTTAGCAAAGTTATGCTTGGTAATTATGGTGATAAAAATATTTCTTTTAAAGCAATTAATGATTATGGTGCAGTAATTAATTATAAGATAAAGAGTATTTAATATGAAGAATATATTATTTGTTATTTTATTTTATTTTTTAAGTTTCCATAGTTATGCTAGTGACTCTCGTGGTCCTATTGCTTTAAATAATAGATGCTTTATTAATGTAACATCATCACATCCAACTATTAATATCACAGGGCATAAAGTGGGAGATGTTGTTGGTAAATTAGATGTAACCTATTATTTAACCTGTACAGTAACTGGTGTTATTGGTTCTTATTATCGATATTTTGAAGTTAAAACAAATAATAATGGATTGTATACAGGTAAATTTAATCAGATGTATTTCCCTAATAATAAAAATTATATATTAGAACTAACATCACCTACATTATCCTCTACTAATAAGGCAGCAGTAATAAACAGTGCTGGTTATTTTCCCTACATTTCATGGTTTGATATATTCCATCTTTATTATTCTGATACGATAACAAATAGATTTAAAATAATATTAAATGCACCTCCGCTTATAATAAATAAATTTAATAATGGTAAGCCAACATCTGTAATTGCGATAGCCGCAACAACAACCTCTTCGGGTTATATTAATTTAAGTAATTTTAATGATCTTGATGATCAAACGAATAATGGTAATAATCCTTTAGGGAATGGTGATGTCCCTAATATTATCATAAAGGTTATAAATAAAAAGCCTCGAATTCCTACTTGTAATATTAATCCAATTAATATTGATTTTAAAAATGTATCTGCATTAAATATTAAGAATTCATCATCTAAATCAGAAAGTGCAAATTTACTTATTGAATGTAAGAACACAGCATCACAGACATTAACATTTACAAAAAGATCAATAAATAATATAAGTGATGATGTTATACAAGGTAGTCAAAATGGAAAGTTAAGTAATATTGGGTTTAAAATATGGTGGAATTATTTATCGAATGATATGAAAAATAATAAATTCAAGTTTGGTATCAAATATAATATACCCGCACATTTTAGTACAACAATAAATGTTAAACCTTTATTGTTAAATCCGCATACTAAAATAAAGTCAGGATTAGTATCAGCGTCTATCAATATGGTAGTTAATTATGATTAAATTTTTTTTTGTATTAATAATGATTTTATTTTCAAACTTAGTCTGCGCAAGTAATAGTTCGTATGTAACGAGTGCAAAATTAAATATATCGTTGATTATTTCTAATATTTGTGAAATACACATACCTAAACATAATGTTAATTTCAATATGGTGAGTGTTGAGCAATTAAAAAAAAGGCGTGGAAATATAATTTCAATACCGATCACCGTAACGTGTACAGGAAGTTATAAAAATGAAAATATAGCATTATCATTTAAGCCATTAAATGAGAGTGGGCACTTTGGATTACCATCGTCAGGGGTATTGAATACGACGACTAAAAATTTAGGTATTTTATTAACAACTTATGGCTCAGCGTTTCGATCTTCATATAATGCAAAGAGTAATTATCAAGGGAATAACGGCCCACTTATTTTTTATTCGCCTTATATAATATCCAGCGATAATAATCATTCGTTTACTATTAATGCTCAGCCAATTATTGAAAATAATAATGATACGATAAAAAGTGGAAAATTTTCAGCGGGGGTTATTGTTACATTGTCTTATGCTTAAAATGTATTCTTATTGATAATGCTGGTACGAAAAGGGCTGCATAGTTAGATTATCTGTGATGGGTAATGATTCTCTGTTTTGATATTACAGTGGTAGAATGAATGATTGATAAGTACCTGTATATGAGGACAAAGTGATGAGCAGTTTAAATAATGATAATAATCATGCTGAGAGTGATCAGCTGACTGAAATTGCTATTGCCTATTATCAAGAAGGTGCAACACAAGAAGAGATATCACAACGTTTTGGTATGTCTCGCGCTAAAATTGGTCGCTTACTTCGTCGTGCAAGAGAAGAAGGGGTGGTGGAGATAACAGTTAAATATCACCCAGTATTTAGTGAAAAGCTTGAGCAACAATTAATTGAACGATTTAATTTAAAGCGAGCATTGATTGCATTAGATCAGCCTGATGATAAATCTCAACGCCAACAAGTAGCGAGTCTTGTTTCTGGCTATCTTGCCGCAACATTATCAGATGATATGGTAGTCGCTGTTGGGCAAGGACGAAATATTGCTTCGATTGCGAATCATGTTGGTGTAGTGCCACATCGTAATTGTCGTTTTGTATGTGGAATTGGTGGTACTCACCGTTCTGGTAATGCGATTAATGCTGATCATATTTGTCGACAACTTGCGAAAAAATATGATGGTATCAGTGAAACTCTTTATGCTCCCGCTTATGTAGAAGACATTATTGTTAAAGAAGCATTTATGAAAAACGGTACGGTTAAAGAAACCTTAGATCGTGCTCGTCGTGCTGATGTAGCTTTAGTTGGTGTTGGAGATATGAATGAAAATAGCCATATGGTTAAATTAGGTTGGTTTACTCCTCAAGAAATAGTAGAAGCTCGCATTCGTAAAGGTGTAGTCGGTGACATTGCTGGTTATGACTTTTTTGATAGTCAAGGTAAGCAAGCTGATACCATGATGAGTGATCGGGTGATTGGTTTAACCATGGAAGAGTTACGTCATATTCCGACTGTTGTGGTGACGGCTGCTGAAAATAGTAAGGCATTAGCTTTATTGGGTGCGTTACGATCTGGAGTGGTTGATGTACTTGCGACCAGTGTTAGTAACGCTTTAACTATTTTAAATCTTGATCAACAGATGAAATAGAGTGTTATTTAGCCATATGATTCATAAAAGAAACCGCTATCTTAATCTTGTGCAGATAGCGGTTGCGAATTATACCTTAAAGCAATAAAATACAAACTCAAAATAAAGGAAGAACGTCGTATCCGGTGATGCGTCCGGATTTCAAATCCGGGTAGGGCTGCCAGCAGTCCTGGGTAGGTTCGACTCCTATGTTCTTCCGCCACTTTCTTGCTGTATATTCTTAATCCTGCAATAAATTCTGATCTTTTAATTCGCGATAATTAAATTTACGTTTAGTAAAACCTATCTTATCAAAATACTCTAATAACTGAATGGCAACTTTACGCCCTAACTGGCTAATATCTCTAAACTCAGCTGTTTCTAATTTTTGATGTTGAAGGGTATGTTGGCGAACTGCAGTTGCCATATTTACTAGATATTGATGGCTGACATAGCGATCTTTGACGATGGCAGCAACGTAGCTTAATTGCGCTAGTTTATAGCTAAGTTTTCGTAAACTCTCTTCATTTTCACCCATTTCTGATGCAAGATCGCGTATCCACCATGGCTGAGGATTTGTTGCCATCAATTGTTCTATTTGATGCCAGCATTGTAGTTCAGACGGTGTTAGTTGCAATTGATGCGCAGCTAGATGGAGCCAACCACGGGTATTTGCTAATTGTTGCTGATCAAGCAGTTGGGCGATAATTGCATTAAAGATAACTTGAGGTTGATTAAGTGCAGCCATACGGTATAGCCGATCTTTACCAACACCAAGTGTATCTTGTGCTTGCTGATGATATTGCTCTAGTGTGGCGATAATATGCTGTTGTAATGCTTGTTGATAGCTGTCAAAGCAAAGGTAGTCACCGTACTGATTGATCGTTGTATTTATGGCTAATAAGTGGCTAATAACATCAGATTGGCATTGATGTTGTTCTAGTAGTTGTTGGCGTGATTGCGGGGCATGCTGAAGCTTAAAGGTAATTATATCATTGAGTGAGACTAAGCTGGCACGGTGGTTGAGATACTCAAGTCGCTGCGGGTTACGTTTACCACGATTAGGAGGCAGTAGATCAATAATAATCGCGCTACCAAGATTGATTTTTTTTGCTGGATCGCGCAGTAATAATCGATCTTGCTCGGCTAAACACAATGGCGTATCAAGAGTTATTTCAGCAAGTGCACTATCACCATCTACTAATTGCTTATCTTCTAATAACGCAATCCGGCCAGTAGTATGAGTCGCGGCATGGAATATTTGAATATTTTGCCAATGTTTAATCTGTTGGTTGGCGGTTAATTTTACCGTGATCCGTTTGATTATTTGGGTGGGTGCTGTCTGTAATAGCCAGTCGCCACGGTTTAAGTTTGCTTTATCAATGTCGCCACTAATATTGAGTGCAACCCGTTGGTTTGCTGTTGCAGATTGCGTTGCTTGGCCCTGTGCGTGAATACTTTTTATGCGTACTACTTGCGGCTGGCTATGACCTTTTTTAAGCTGATTATGGCTGACTAAACACAGACTATCACCAACATTTATATGACCATTTAATGCCGTTCCTGTGACAACTAATCCTGAGCCTTTAACGTGAAAAGCACGATCGATAGCGAGTTTAAAATTGAGCGTATTATCGTGTTGTTGTTCATTATCGGCAAGCTCAATTAGGTGTTGTTTAAGTATATCAATACCATCATTAGTGTGTGCTGAGCAGTGAAAAATCGTCGCTTGAGTAAAGCCATATTGAAATAATAATTGGCTTAATGTTGCTTCGAGTTGCTGTTGTTGTGCAACGGTAGTGAGATCAGATTTAGTGATCACTACCGTTAAACTATCCATGGCTAATAACCGTAAAATAGTCAGGTGCTCATAGCTCTGCGGCATCATGCCTTCATCACCAGCGACAATCAGCATTGCGTGATGAGCTGTACCAACGCCTGCGAGCATGTTGGATAGGAATTTTTCATGGCCGGGAACATCAATAAAACCTAACCGTTGTTGTTGGTTAGATTTTGCTGAGTGGTAAGCCATAAAGGCATAGCCTAAATCAATCGTGAGACCACGTTGTTGCTCTTCTGGCAGTCGATCGGCATTGATCCCAGTAAGGGCTTGTAACAGTTTGGTTTTACCATGATCGACATGGCCAGCGGTAGCAATAATCATAGCGTTACTCTAAAGCGTTATTGAGCCAGAGGCAGTAAAAATGGGTTAAAGCCGCTACGGTAGAATTCCATTTGACTCAGTTTTTGATCTAAAACTATTGTTGCTAAATCATCGGCAATTGGATCTAATTGAGGGTTCTTCTCAAGTACCAGCATCTTTAAATAACTTTGGCAATGACTACAGGTTTCAGCACGAACACTATCTTCTAGTGATTCACTTTGGAGTTGAATATTTTCACTATCACCACATTGTGTACATTCAGCGCGTAGTCGATGCCATTGTGCTTCACATTGACTGCAATGTAGATAACGATGACCACTGCCTTGAATTAAACTTGCCGCAGGTGCGCCACCACAAAGAGGACAATGTGATTGTTTTGCATTGGCTTCTGGTTGCCATTCTAATTGAGTATTAGTGACAATTAAGCTCATTAGTGTATTAATGCAACCCCAAAGAATGATCGCAATATCGGCAGGAACACGCTCTGGCTGGTTTTGTTGTAATGCATGAAAGTAATGTTGCAATGTTTGTTGATCTATTTGGCTAATACTATCAATAACTTTAACGATATCATCGCTAACAATAGGACGTAGTGCGGAGGTTAACTGAGTTAACATTGGGTCTAAAATTGCGTGCCAAGTATTGTCTAGTTTAATTGGCCATGCCATTGTTTTGGTTTGTAATTGCTGTTGTACGGTACTATTAAACGTTTCAACTAAATGCAGTTGTTGCTGCACTATTTGACCAGCTAATAAGAGGTAATCTGCCATAAAAGAGTCTTGTGCCAACTGACGTAAACGTGCAGCGCGGGCATGAAAAATGGTTGCAGGTTGACCAATAATTAATGGATTAAAGCCATCACTTTTTTGCTTAACAATGGTGTCTTTATCTAAAATTTTAACGCTCATGCAGGTATCCAATTATAAGAATACCAACCGTGGTAAACCAAGGTTGGTATAGAAATAAAGAACGGATAAACGACGCAGTTTATCCGTTCTAGAGCTGTGTTGTTAGTGTTGGTCTTTGTTGCTAGATAGCGAACGGAACCAGCGAGGGTGGTGTTTCTTAGCCCAAGCGGGAGAAACCTTACCTTCTAACATGCCATCAATTGAGCCTTTTACCCAGTATGCCATATAGGCATGGATAATTAAACTTAAGGCAAATACAAGGGCAGCGATTGAATGCACAATCAATGCGATACGTACTACATCGATGCTGAAGTAGGCTGAAAAGTAAGCGCGCCATGCAATCAGACCCGTTACTAACAACAATACGCCACAGGCAATAAACTGACGTAAGATCATTTTTTGACCTGCGTTGTATTGGCCTGCTTCTGGTACGTTTTCTTCGTTTTCAGTTAAAACATCTTTAACTTTTAGCATCCATTGGAGATCACCTTTTTCAAAGTGGTTATGGCTCCAGTAACGGATCACTAAGAAAAATAGCCCAATTGTCATCACGATCGCACCAAATGGATGCAAAATACGTGCAAGTTGTGGCGTACCATAGACGTAGCTAAGGAAGTGTAGTGGAGCAAACATAAAAGATAGACCAGACAATAAAGTCCAGATACCTGTTAACGCTACCGTCCAATGCACAACACGATCTAAAGGTTTATGACGTAAAATTGTTTGGTTCAAACTCATTTCTCATCTCCTTCATCTTCAGCAACACGACTACGACCAACCGTTACACGGTGGATTGCAGCAAGCGCTAAAGTACCCACTAAGCCGGCAGCGGCAAGTGGCTTGAGATCATCTTTCCATAACTTCACTGTTTCGCTGATTTTAGGATCTTTAGGTAGATCGTAACGCTCAGGATCAGTGATATCGTGCAGAACGTAAATTACGTGTGTACCGCCAACACCTTGTGGGTTGTAGATACCTGCTTTTTTATGGCCTTTTGCTTGCAGAGCAGCAACACGTTGATTGGCATACTCAAGAATTTCTTCACGAGGACCAAAACGTAATGCACCTGTTGGGCAAGTTTTTGCACATGACGGCACTTGACCTGCCTGAAGGCGATCAAGACATAACGTACATTTGTAAACGCGGTTATCAACAGGGTTCATACGCGGAATATCAAATGGGCAGCCAGCGATACAGTAACCGCAACCGACACATTTTTCCGAGTTGAAATCAACAACACCGTTTTCATATTGCACGATAGCACCTGGTTCTGGGCAGGCTTTTAAACAGCCAGGATCAGAACAGTGCATGCAACTGTGCTTGCTAAATAGCCACTTAAACTTGTTATCTTCTTCAATTTCTTTGAAGTGGATAGTGGTCCAAGTTTCAGCTGTCGTATTTGGCGGATTTTGGTAAGAACCTTCAAAAGTGCCCACTTTTCCGCGTAAGTTGTTCCACTCACTACAGGCATCCATACAGCCTTTACAGCCAGTACAGCACGTTACATCAATTAACTTTGTTACCTGAATTTGACGCTCACGCGCATCAGGAGATGGAGTAATCGACGATGTAGCAGAACTACGAATAATATTCTGTGATTCCATACCCATGGCTTACTTCACCTTCTCTACGTTAACCAAAAATGCCTTGTATTCAGGCGTTTGTGAGTTAGCGTCACCGACACATGGCGATAACGTATTCGCAAGGTAACCCGGCTTAGTATCGCCTTCGTAGCCCCAGTGAATAGGAATACCAACAGTGTGAACCGCTTGGCCGTTAACATGCAGTGGCGTAATACGCTTAGAGACATAAGCTTTAGCTTCAATAGAGCCACGCTTAGAGGTTACACGCACCATGTCAGCATTGTTAATGCCACGCTCTTTCGCTAATCCTTCGCCAATTTCTACAAATTGTTCAGGTTGCAATACTGCATTGAAATGAGAGTGACTTGTCCACGTATGGAAGTGCTCAGTTAGACGATAAGTCGTACCCACGAATGGGAAATCAGTCTTCGTACCTAGTTGAGCTGCATCATCTTTGAACAAACGTGCCGCTGGGTTTGAAACCACATTTTTATGTAATGGGTTAGTACCAATCGGTGTTTCAAACGGTTCGTAGTGCTCAGGGAACGGACCTTCAGCCATTTTATCAAGTGCAAACAGACGACCTACGCCTTCAGGTTGCATGATAAATGGACCTGCATTGCTTGATGGTGGCAATTTAGCGTTAAAGTCAGGCACATCAGGACCAACCCACTTGTTACCATTCCATTCAACTAAGATGCGTGCTTTATCCCATGGGCTACCGTCAGGACGTGTTGATGCACGGTTGTACAATACACGACGGTTTGCAGGCCAAGACCATGCCCAGTTAGGTGCAATACCTAAACCAGAAGGATCGCTGTTATCACGACGTGCAGTTTGGTTACCCGCTTCCGTCCAGCTACCGGTGTATAACCAACAAGCAGCATTAGTCGAACCATCCGCTTTTAGTTTGCTAAAGCTTGATAGTTGCTTGCCGTTAGCATCTTTACCGTTAAGTTCTTGTGCTAATTCTTTGGTATTTGGCGCAGCAGGGATTGCATAGTTCCAGTCAAGAGACAGGATAGGATCTGGGTAAGTACCGCCATTTTGTCGGTACATATCACGCATCTTTAAGAAGATACCCGCTAGAATCTCAGCATCACCTTTTGCTTCTCCTGGCATATCAGCTGCTTTCCAGTGCCATTGTAGCCAGCGTGCTGAACTTACAATGGTACCATCTTCTTCAGCAAAACATGCACAAGGTAAACGGAACACTTCTGTGTCAATATTTGCAGTGTCAACTTCATTAACGTTAGGTTTATTTTGCCAGAACGTTGAAGTTTCAGTTACAAGTGGATCGACAACCACTAAGTATTTCAGTTTAGATAAAGCATCTAATGTTTTTTGCTTGTTCGACATTGAAGCAACAGGGTTGAAACCTTGGCAAATATAGCCATTCATTTCACCTTTGTTCATCATTTCAAACACGCGTAGCATGTCGTAGCCTTGATCCCACTTCGGCATCATATCGTAGCCAAAGTTATTCTCAGCCGTTGCATTTTTGCCGTAGAAAGACTTCAGTAATGATACGAAGAATGCTGGATAGTGCTGCCAGTAGTTGGTTTGATCCGCTTCAAGTGCCACTGGTGTGTGGTGCTTAAGGTGAGCAGCTAAATCGACATCTTTATCAGATGGCAGTTTTAAGTAACCAGGTAAACTTTGTGCTAACAAGCCAAGGTCAGTAATACCTTGAATGTTAGAGTGTCCACGTAGGGCATTAACACCGCCGCCAGCCATACCCATGTTACCAAGTAGTAACTGGATCATTGCCATACAACGGATGTTTTCAGCGCCTTTAGAGTGCTGTGTCCAACCTGTTGCGTACAAAATAGTGGCAACGCGGTTATCCGCAGCTGTGCTACCTAGTGCTTTACAAACGTGTTCAAACACATCAACAGGCGTACCTGTGATATTTGATACAACATCTGGTGTATAACGAGATACGTGATCTTTAAGTAGGTTCCATACACAACGAGGATGTTGCAGTGATTCATCCTTTAGTGCATAACCTTGATCGTCAAGTTGGTAGAACCAAGAACTACGATCATACTTACGTTTCTCAGCGTCATAGCCAGAGAATAGACCATCGTGGAATGCGTAATCATCACGTACAATAAAGCTTGCGTTTGTGTATGCTTTAACATACTCGTGATTCACTTGACTGCTAGCGATTAGGTAACGAATAGCACCTAATAGGAAAGCAATATCAGCACCAGAACGGATCGGTGCATAGTGATCAGCAACAGCTGCTGTACGCGTGAAACGTGGATCAACCACAATGATTTCAGCGTTTCTAGTTTTTTGAGCTTCAATCGCCCAGCGGAAGCCTACAGGGTGTGCTTCTGCTGCGTTACCGCCCATTACTAAGATCAAGTCGGCATTTTTAATGTCGACCCAGTTGTTGGTCATCGCGCCGCGGCCAAATGTTGGAGCAAGACTTGCTACCGTTGGACCGTGTCAAATACGCGCTTGAGTGTCTACAGGAACCATACCCAAACCACGGGCAAATTTCTGAGTTAACCAACCATTTTCATTACTTTCCGCTGAGGCACAAAGCATGCCTGTTGTTAGCCAGCGGTTAACGGTGGTGCCTTCGTCATTGGTTTTTACCAAGTTAGCATCACGGTCTTGTTTCATTAGTTTAGCGATACGGCTAAATGCTTCGTCCCATGTTAGACGTTGCCATTTATCTGAACCAGGAGCACGGTATTCTGGGAATTTCAAACGTTGTTCGCTGTTAACAAAACCAGCTAGGCCCGCACCTTTAGGACATAATGCACCACGGCTTACTGGATGATCGGGATCACCCTCAACGTGGAACACTTTTTGTTTAATATTACCGCCAGTAGCACCAGTGCTATACAGTAATGTGCCACAACCTACTGAACAATAAGAACACGTATTACGCGTTTCTTTGGCTGCGGTTAATTTGAAGTCACGAGCTTGCGCCCATGCTTTTTGCGGAATTGTGGCAAGCGAAGCAATCGTAGTTGTTGCTACAGCCCCTGCGCACAATTTAAATAATTGACGTCTACTTATATTCAATCTCAAAAGACCTTATTCGAAATAAAGAAGAGGGTGAAATCTAAGCCGTTATTATATGGGGGAATGTAATGTCGTCAAATTTAGCCATTGAGTACAAGCTTATAAAAAAAAGAGTAATAATATAAATAATATAAATAGTTATTTAAATATCATTAATAATTAATGATATTTAATAAATGAAGGATAATGATTTAAATCAAAATAGTGACTCCTTGCAGTGTAGTAATAATCATTGTCATTTGGTTCTGTTGTAGCCTTAGTATATTTGTTCATGTTTTATTTTTAATGGTAAATATATTTATATAATGTGTGACAAATGAAAAAACGCACTTTTAATTAAATTAAAACTAAGTTCAAAAAGAGTTATTTTGTTTTTTACCTTTTATGTAAAGGTAGGGGTAATAAATGGCATTGCGTTTGTTTTTTTGTTTTTTAATATTAAAATCAAAAGATTAGTTTTTATTTTGTGTCTATTTTTTACCTGTTTTATTATTGTTCTAATTGATGGTAATCATAATGGGATGTTAAGTAATGCCAAAATAGAACAACAATTGAGTGATTAATTATAATTAAATGCAATCTTATGTATCATATTTAAATGGTTAGGGTGGTTATTTAATCATCAATATTAAAATCAATAATTTAATATTTCATGAGTTTTTTATAAAATAACAGCAGGAATAATGCCAAATAAAAGACAGTTATCATTATTAACTAAATATTATTATTTATCCGTATTATTATTTGATTTGTTAAAAAACAAAAAGTAATGATAGTAAGGCTGTTTGAATAACTATTTTTATCTATGGTCTATAACTAAAGCCAACGCTTAATTTTTAGTGGATGAATTTTGCATCGTCTAAAGGTTACGTTATTATTAGTGTTACCGATGATAAAAAGGAAGAATAATGTGTTAAGGATGATAATTACAGGTTTGATACTTACTTGTATAAGCCAGAATGTAATGGCAACACCATGGGAAAAAGTAAAAAATCCAAGTCATGGTGATTCAAATTCGATTGGTTCATACGCGAACGGTTGTCTTGCTGGTGGTGAGCGTTTACCGCTGCAAGGTGATGGCTATCAAGTTATACGTTCAGAACGTGGACGTTATTATGGCCATAGTGAAATGATTGTTTTTTTGCAGCAATTAATGCAGCAATCACAGCAATTAAATATTGGTAACGTGCTGGTGGGTGATATTGCTATGCCACGTGGTGGGCGTTTTTCATCAGGCCATGCTAGCCATCAAACTGGATTAGATGCTGATATTTGGTTACGTATACCTGAAAAACCATTAACAGCTAAACAACTAAAAACAGTATCAGCGTTACCAATGGTTGATGTAAATAAGTATAAAATTATTGAAAAAAACTGGAGCATAAAACAAGCGCAATTAATTCAACTTGCTGCTAGTGATGATCGTGTTGCACGTATTTTTGTTCATCCTGTGATCAAGCAGCAATTATGTAAAACACAATGGAAGCAGCGTGATTGGTTAAGTAAAGTTCGACCTTGGTTTGGCCATTACTATCATTTTCATGTGCGCTTAAATTGCCCAGAAGGAAGTACTACTTGTAAGCCGCAAACGCCGCCACCTGAGGGGGATGGCTGTGGGACTGAACTTGCCTCGTGGTCACCAAATTATAAAGCTCCAGAGGTCACAAAACCGCTTACCAATGTAAAGCCGAAACCAAAACCGAAAAAAGTTTTGCCAGCGATGTGTGCGACGGTGTTAAAAAGTTAGTGTTGGGCTAATTTGTTATAAATTAAGTATTAAATAAAAAAGCGCCACCCAGTTAACTGAGCGGCGCTTTTTTTATGCGGTTTATTACTGAAAACTAAGCTAGACCTTGGAGAGTAACAAACTTTTCAAGTAGTTCGTCATCTGATTCGATATGCTCAGGATCCGTAATAATGCAATTGGTAATAGGACAAACTGACTGACAGGTTGGCTTATCATAGTGCCCTTTACATTCTGTGCAGCGATCAGGGTCGATTTCATAAAATTCATCGCCCATGGTGATTGCCTCATTGGGGCATTCAGGATCACACATATCACAGTTAATGCATTTAGTTGTAATGAGCAGTGCCATAGTGCTTATTTACCGTCTTTAGGTGCGTGTGGGTTACGAGTATCTTCACCGTTACTTAAATTACGCATCAATAGACCAAAATCGAGATCCATATCTGATGGCATTGGAATAAACACAAAGTGACCATTACCTTTAGCATCATCAATCACTTCTGATTTACGGTTTTCCATGGTTTCAAGTTTGAAGATAACGTTACCTTGTGGTGTCATAACTTCAAGGCTGTCACCAACAATGAATTTATTCTTCACTTCAACTTCAGCAAGGTCGCCACGGCGTTTACCTGTAAACTCACCCACAAATTGTTGAGTTTCTGAAATTGAGTAACCGTAATCATAATTTTGGTAAGCATCATGAGTATGGCGACGAAGGAAACCTTCAGTATAACCACGGTGCGCTAGGCTTTCTAATGTACCAAGTAATGAATCATCAAATGGTTTACCCGCAACGGCATCATCAATCGCTTTACGGTAAACTTGTGCTGTACGAGCACAGTAGTAGAACGATTTAGTACGACCTTCAATTTTTAGCGAGTGCACACCCATTTTAGTTAGGCGCTCAACATGCTGTACCGCACGAAGATCTTTAGAGTTCATGATGTAAGTACCATGCTCATCTTCAAATGCTGCCATTTTTTCTTCAGGACGGTGAGATTCACTTAGCAATACAACATCATCAATTGGCTTACCAAGACCCAATGTATTGTTTGGACGCTCTTCAATTTCTTGAATTTGAATCGCATCTTGAGCTTCTATGATTTGACCTGAATCGTTCTCGACGGCTTTTTCTACTTTGTATTCCCAACGGCATGAGTTAGTGCATGTGCCTTGGTTCGGATCGCGTTTGTTGATGTAGCCAGATAGCAAACAACGACCAGAATAAGCCATACAAAGTGCGCCATGAACAAAGATTTCTAGTTCAGTATCAGGGCAGTGCTCACGAATTTCTTCGATTTCTTCTAGTGATAGTTCACGAGACAGAATGACACGCTCAACACCTTGGCTAGCCCAGAATTTAACGGTTGCCCAGTTAACGGCATTAGCTTGTACTGAAAGGTGAATTACTACTTCAGGAAATGCTTCACGAACCATCATGATTAGACCTGGATCTGACATGATAAGTGCATCCGGACCCATATCGACAATTGGCTTTAAATCACGAATAAAGGTTTTAAGCTTTGAGTTATGTGGTTGAATATTACAAACCACATACAGCTTTTTACCTTGAGCATGCGCTTCATCGATACCAATTTTAAGGTTATCTAGATTGAATTCATTATTACGAACGCGAAGGCTGTAACGTGGTTGGCCGGCATAAACAGCATCTGCACCATAGGCAAAGGCGTAACGCATATTTTTAAGGCTACCCGCTGGAGATAGTAATTCTGGTTTAAACATTATTCAATTCTCTTTAGATGTCTGATTCCAAATCAGCCTATAACACCTAGTGCTACAGGGAGGAGGCGAGATTCTACGTTTTTCATTCCCACATTACCAATTTTCTTGAAAATAATGGTTTACTTCATCAATTGATACCAGTGTTGGTGACTATTTAGAGCTATTTTCAATGGCAATAGTTGGATTTAATTGTTGAGTTAATGTACTAAAATACATACTTAGTATGCATTAAATACATTGGTTATATTTTAGGGCAACATGTGAGAAATGTTTGCACAATGTTGCTATTAGTTAATGATGATATGTATAGGAAGGTATATATGATAGGACAAGATATTGGTGGATTGATTATTCATCTGTTTTCTACATTTGGGAATATGGTTTGGCAAATTTTTTGGCCATTGGCATTTGGTTTAATACTGTCATCATGGATACGTAATTTATTACCTGTTTCAAGTGTGGTTAAGCACTTAGGTAAAACGACCGTAGTGAGTTTAAGTTTTACTACCTTTTTAGGTATGGTGTCATCATCATGTTCATATGCTGCTGCATCATTGTCTCATACCTTACTTACCAAAAAAGCGACTGTTGCTAACGCAATGGCATTTTTAGTTTCAAGTACTAATTTGATTGTTGAGATGTTCATTGTCTTAGTTGCGTTAATGGGCTGGACGTTTTTATGGGGTGAGATAATTGGTGGCTTAATTTTAATTGCGACGGTTGGATTTTTATTTAGTCGATTTTATCCAAAAGACGTTGAACAAGAATTGCGTCAACATCTTTTAAATGCTCAACCCCAAAAAGCCAGTTGTGGTATGGACATGTCTGAAATGAGTGGTGATCATGGTGATTGCGGCATGGACATGTCTAAGATGAAGGCTGATGACAGCGATTGCGGCATGGACATGTCTAAGATGAAGTCTGATGACAGCGATTGCGGCATGGACATGTCAAAGATGAAGTCTGATGACAGCGATTGCGGCATGGACATGTCAAAGATGAAATCTGATGACAGCGATTGCGGCATGGACATGTCAAAGATGAAGTCTGATGACAGCGATTGCGGCATGGACATGTCAAAGATGAAGTCTGATGACAGTGATTGCGGCATGGATATGTCAAAGATGAAATCTGACGATCACTCAGCGATGAAGATGGATATGGCAACTGAACCTCAATCTGCCACTATGGAAAAAATCACGAAGTCTGCGGGTTTCTTCCAAATGGATATTGCCATGATTGGTAAAGAGATTCTAATTGGGGTTGTGGTATCTTCAATTTTAATTGCATTAATGCCTCAAGATGGCTGGCGTGATCTGTTTATTAGTAATGATGCTGGTTTACCCGTGTGGTTACATTCTTTGCTTGATGTGATCATTGGTATTTTTGTGGCAATGATTGCTTATGTTTGTTCAGTCGGTAATCTGATTTTAGCGGCAGCATTGTGGCATGGTGGTATTTCATTTGGTGGCGTGATTGGCTTTATTTTATCGGATGTATTAACTATTCCAATGATTCGTGTTTATCAAAAATATTACGGTAAACGCCCAACAAAATGGATGGTTGGCTTATTATTCGTTGCGATTCTATTTACTGGTTTGTGTGTTGATGCGATCTTTAATGGCTTTGGTTGGGTTACCGCTGATCAAACAGTACGTGCATTAAATCAATCAGGCTTTGGTTTGAACTTCACTACCGTGATGAACCTTATCTTTATTCCTGTTTCTATTTGGTATTACCGATTAGGTAAAAAAGCCAATGCAGGGATGGGAATGAGCATGTAACACTGATAGATGTTTATAACGAACGAATTATTATCAGTAAAAGAGTAAAAGAGTAAAAGAGTAAAAGAGTAAAACAGCCGTTATGTGTTAACACCTGACGGCTGTTTTTGTTATTTAAGCAATACTTATATAGCTGAAAGCTTAATCTCGAAAATATAGAGATTAACCTTTATTTTCTAAGCCGCCGATAACATCAAATAGGTTAGGTAAAAATACCGAGAACTCACCGCCCATTAATGACAAGTCAGCATCAATGCGTTGTGCCATATCTTCACGGTCGATATCTTCGTTTTGATCTTTAATTTCATCTGAAAATTTAAGGCGTTTAACAGTTAAGTCATCCGCTAAAATGAAATCGATACGATCTTGCCAATTCAGCGCCAGTTTAGTAACTACTTTATTGGCTTCAATGTGCGCAAGAATTTCATCACAATTTAAATCTTGCTGTTTACAGCGGATCACACCACCGTCTTCTTCAACCGCTTTAAATTCAGCTTCTTCACCAATAGTAAAACCTTGTGGTGATTGGTTGCTACGAACCCATTCGGTTAGAGTCAATGCCAATGGTTTTTCAGGCACAACAGGCACAACAGGTAAGCTACCGATAGATTTACGTAATAATGCTAATACATCTTCGGCTTTTTTGTAGGTACCCGCATCAACCACAATGTAGCCTAATTTAGGCATGATCAACGCGTACGTTTGATGTTGACGACTGAATGCGCGAGGTAATAAATCCATCACGATTTCATCTTTCAGGGTGTCTTTCTCTGTCTTTTTCAGTTTACGACCAAGATCTTTTTCCTGCATTTCAATTTTGTTGTTCAATGATTCTTTGATCACTGACGCTGGCAGCATTTTTTCTTCTTTGCGAGCGCAAATTAAAATGTTGTCACCAGAGACATGGGTAAACATATCGCCATGCTTGCCCAGAGCATGTGCCCAGCCAAATTTTTGAATGTCTTGGCTACCACACGGGGTAAAGCGGAATTCTTCCAGCTGTTTTTCTATTTGGTCTGCATTTAAGTCAATCTCACGCGTAAAACGGTAAGTCAGTATATTTTTAAACCACATCATGCTAGTCACACTTCCTAGGGTAAACAGTTGGGAGGCTATCTTAACCCAACCACTGCAAATTACTAAGTGACGTTTGTGATTGTTGCAAGGATTGGCAAGTACACCAATCCTTGCGCTTAAAAATATTATTCATACTTCGCAGAATAAGTTTCTTCATAAGTATGTGAGTAAAGTTCAAATAAGTTACCAAATGGGTCTTCTAAATAAACCATTTGTGAGGTGTTGTTTTCATCTTCAGGGTGATAACGCATGATATCCATACGCACTTTACCGCCATATTGTTCAGTTCGAGCAATAACACCATGAAAGTCATCGGTTTGAAGGCAGAAATGGAAAATACCAATGCGAGAGAAATCAACCTCATGGCGTTGTTGACGGTCTTTCATTTCAAACAGTTCAAAGCCGATACCATCTTGCGTTAATAAATGGGCAATATTGAAACCTTTAAAGCCTTCGCCAAAGACGGCAATACACATTCTACCAATCGCGGTTTCACGCTCTTCTGTTACTTTGGTATTACCCATAACCACATCAAGACCAAGTGCTTTAGTATAAAACTCAACAGCGGTATCCATATCGCCAACCATGATGCCTACGTGATTCATTTTCATAATTTACCTTCGATACTGATGATTAAGTGGTTTTGTTTCGTTGGAATAATCTTAGGTGAATTTTAAAATAATATAAAATTATCAATATTTATTAAAATAATAACGTTTTGTTATGATTACTGGTGGTTAGCTATCAAATATCTGTGTTGTTACGAGTTCACACGGTACAATCGAATGATTATTTCTGGCTTGGTCGTGTTATTCCTATTATGAAAATTATCCATACTTCTGATTGGCATCTTGGTCATCAATTACATGGCTATAGTCGTGCAACTGAACACCAAGCATTTTTAGATTGGCTTGCTGATACGCTTGAGCAGCAACAAGCGGATGCTTTATTAGTGGCGGGTGATATTTTTGATACTGCCAACCCTGCCGCCAGTGCGTGGGAAATGTTATATCGGTTTTTAGCGCGGTTAGCTAAAACACTACCCAAATTAGATGTGGTGATGATCGGTGGTAACCACGATTCACCAAGTAAACTCGATGCGCCTCAAGCGTTATTAAAAGCCTTTGATCTACATTTAGTTGGCGGCATTCATCGATTAGACAACGGTGAATTAGATTGCGAACGCATGTTAGTACCATTAACCAATGCTGATGGTGAACAGGCTGCATGGGTATTAGCGGTGCCATTTTTACGTAGCGCCGATTTACGCACTGAAAATTTAACTGAAACTGATGATCGACTGATTAAAGGCGTTGAGGTGTTGTATGCAGAAATGACTGCCGTTGCCCGTGAGCGAAAACAGCCTCAGCAAGCGTTAATTGGTATGGGTCACGTGTATATGGCATCAGGAAAAATTTCTGAAATGTCTGAGCGACGAGTATTAGGCGGTAATCAACATGCGCTTCCAGCGACGATTTTTGCCGATGATGTCAGTTATGTTGCTCTTGGTCATTTGCACTTGGCTCAAAAAGTGGCTAAGCAAGAACATGTACGTTATTGCGGCTCACCCATTCCATTATCAATGGCTGAGCGTAATTATAGCCATCAAATCGTAGTGGTTGAATTAGAGGGTACTGATGTTACTAACATTGAGCCCATCACCATTCCGCGTAGTGTTGATATGTTAAAAGTGCCAACGAAACCGATGCTATTGGATGAAGTGTTAGTGGCACTTAAAGCGCTACCTGATGAAGAGTTACCACGAGAGCAACAACCATTTTTAGAAGTGCATGTACTGCTTGATAAGCCTCAAGCTTTATTACGTGAAAAAGTATTGCAAGCGCTGGAAGGAAAATCAGTACGGCTCGCGAAAATTACTCCGCATTATCAACATCCAGAACAGCAACATGGCTTGCAGCACCAACGTTTATCAGAGGTATCACCACAACAAGTCTTTTCTCTGAGCTGGAATAAAAAATACGATGGTGAGCCTGATGCTGCAATGACCGCAGCGTTTGAAAGCTTATTAGTGCAAGTTGAAGAACAACAATAATAATAGAGAATAATAACATGAAGATACTTGCACTGCGTGGTGAGAATTTAGCCAGTCTACAGACCAAATTTGAGATTGATTTTGCTGGTGGACGCTTGGGCGAAGCGGGCTTATTTGCGATCACGGGTAAAACTGGCGCGGGTAAATCAACCTTGCTCGATGCGATTTGTTTAGCGTTATATGATCGTATTCCTCGGCTACAATCCAATAAAAAAAATGATGCCGAAATCGGGCGTGATGATGACGATAATCGCATTAAAGCCAATGATGTGCGTAGTATTTTATCGCGCGGTAAAGCTGAAGGCTTTGCTGAAGTGGATTTTATTGCCAATGATGGCTCGCATTGGCGTACTCATTGGCAAGTGCGCCGTGCTCGAGGTCGCGCTGAAGGTAAAATGCAAGCAGCTGAACAATGGTTAGAAAACATTGAAACAGGACAACGTTTTGCGGGTAAAAAACAAGAACTCCAAGCTGAAATAGAACGTTTAATTGGGCTCAGCTTTGATCAGTTCCGTCGCGCTGTGATGTTACCTCAAGGGGAGTTTGCTGCCTTTTTAAAAGCAGGGGCTGATGAGCGAGCAACCTTACTTGAGCGCATGACGGGCGGTGAAATTTACGGGCGGTTATCAATTGCCGCTTATAAACGTGCCACTGAGGAAAAACAAAAGCTGGTTCAGTTGCAAGATAAGCTTGGCGATGTAGCGCTATTAACAGATGAGCAAAAATTGGCATTAAATAGTCAGTTAGAGGTTGTACGTCAGCAAGTTAACACTCAGCAACAACAGCTTGAACACTTAAAACAGCATCAGAATGTCATGTTAACCGCAGCAAAATTACAGCTGCGAATTGTTGAGGGTGAACAACAGTTACAGCAAGCAGAGTTAATTCAGCAACAAGCCGCGCCGCGTTATATAGCGTTGCAACAATATGAACAAGCTTTACCTGCCCGTGGTGATTTTACGTTATTAGCACAAGCTAAGCAGCAAGTGATTAAGTGGGCAGCAACCGAGCTACAAAGTAGTGCTACTTTAAAAGATAACCATCATCAACAAGCGCAATTACAAGCAACTACAGATCAATACCAGCAGCTATTGAGTCAAAAACAACAAGCTTTTAATGCGTTAGAACCAAAACTAAAGCAAGCCGCTACTATTGAACAACAACGGTCTGGTTTACAACTGCAACGTGATGAATTACAAAAACAAATTTCACTGTTAACTAATGAGTTAGCGCTTAAAAGATCGCAATGGTTAACGCAGCAACAGCAACAACAAACCTCACAACAACAGTATCAGCAGCTGGAGGTTGAGTTAGAAACAACGCAAGCGGTGAAAGCATTAGCCGAACAGCATAACGCGATCAAAGATAATATTGAGCAATTTCAGCAAGCACAAACTGATATTGCTCAATGGCAAACGGATATCAAACAGCGTCAAATTACGCTCACAACAATTATTAACCAACAAACTGAATTAGAATCACAACTATCAGGTTTAGCATTGCAACAGCAACAGTTAACAGCACAAGTTGCAGTACATGATCTTGCTCAATTAGAACAAATGCAAGATCGACAACGTCAGGATTATAGTGCTTACCAACAGTGTAATAGTAAATTAAAAGACGGTTTATACGGCTTAGATAAGTGGCATGGACAGCTACAGCAGCGGGATAAATTACAGTTACAACAGCAAGCATTAGTGGTAACGCTTGCCAATAATCAGCAGCGTTTAACGGCGTTAGCTCCCGAGTTATTACAATTAGACGCACAACATAAAGAAGTTGATCATCAGCTAACTCAAACCCGTGCGGTGATGAATCTAATCGATTATCGTGAGCAATTGGTTGAGGGCGAAGCGTGTCCATTATGTGGTGCACTTGAACACCCATACCAGCAACATAATCCGCAAGTTGCCACCATTATTAGCCAACAACAGCAACGATTACAGCAGTTAGCTCAGCAATTGCAAGATACTTATGCTGAGCAACGTCAACTCACTCAAACGATTACTCAAGATCAACATACTCAAACCGAATTAGCTCAAGATATCGATGGGCTTAATCTTAATATTCAAACATTAGTCAGTCAGCAGCAATGCCATTGGTCTGACTTAATGGCGCTTGATCTTAGTGCAATAACGTTAGATGAAATTAGCTTATCAAACATGAGTGATGTGGCTCAGTTGGCACATTATCAGGCTAATTGGTCACAAGCTATTGATGATGCAACAGCGCAAATGCAGATAATTAAAACTCAAGGAGAGCAGCGTAAAAAACTGATCGCCGAGGTTAAGTTGCAGCAACAACAAATCCAGCAGTTAGTTCAGCAACAAGCAGAGTTTAAAGAGACTTACCATCAGCTTTCGCAACAACAAACTCAAGCGCAAGAGCAGCAAAAAGCGTTAGTGTCACAGTGTGATAGCCAACAAAAAATTCACGAACAAAGACAGCAGGCATTGAATGCTATTTACGGTGATGATTCGTGGTTAACGGCATTATCTCAGCAAGGTAAAAATAGCTTTATCGCTGAACTTGAACAACAAATAGCGCAATATCAAACCAATATTAGCCAACAACAGCAGCTTGAAAAGCAGTTAGCTGAACTTGCTCCCGTATTAGCGCAGTTAATCAGTGGGGTTGAGCATAGCGAACAGCAGTTGCAGATAATGACCAATAAAGATCAGCAATTAACTCAGCAACAAGCGCAATATTGGCAACAACGACTTGATTTAATTGGTGAGCAATCATTAGATGTAATTGAAAATAAAGCCAAAACTGAGATTGAACAGCAACAGCAACAATTACAGCAACAGCAAACGCAACTGAATCAATTAGCGGAAGCGATGGCGGCAAATGAAGCGCACAAACACCATGCAACGCAACAGTTACTGGAAGCGAATCAAGCTCAGCAACAGTTACAACAGACATGGGGTAATTGGCTAGAAAAATTAGCACTGACTGAATCTGAACTGACCGCATTATTGAGTAAAGATGACACATGGTTACCACAACAGCGGGCTGAACTTAAACAACTAGAACAGACATTATCTGCTAGCCAAACGGTATTAACAGAGCGTCAGCAAGCACATGTTGAGCATCAGCCGTTGGTCGAATTAGCGACAGGTTGGTTTACTGATCATGACATCAGCAATGATGTGAGTTCACAACAACAAACGATGGTGGAATGGCAGACTCAAAAACAGCACAGTGATGATCTGGTGTTCCAGTTACGCCAACAATTAGCCCAAGCAGAACAAGCTGAGCAACAAGCGGGTGATCTTCGCAGCGCATTAGCCACACAACAAACTCAAACTGAACTATGGCTTCAAATGAATGAGTTGATAGGTTCGGCTACAGGTAATAAATTTAGAACCTTGGCACAAGGGTTAACCTTGCAACAATTAGTGTTGGCAGCGAATGAACATTTGCAAGATTTAGCCCCGCGTTATGCGCTGCAACCAGTTCCTGGTAGTCCGTTAGCATTACAGGTTATTGACCATGATATGGGCGATGAAGTGCGTAGTGTAGAATCACTGTCTGGTGGCGAAAGTTTCTTAGTATCGTTGTCGTTAGCGTTGGCATTAGCATCGCTTGCCGCTGATACTCGCCAGCTCGGTTCACTGTTTATTGATGAAGGTTTTGGTACTCTCGATCCTGATAGTTTAGAGATGGCATTGGCTTGCTTAGATGCTTTGCAGGCTGATGGACGTCAGATTGGAGTCATCTCGCATGTTGGTACTTTAGTTGAACGCATTGGAGTGCAAGTAGCAGTAGAAGCCATAGGTGGTGGACGTAGTCAAATTATCATAAAAGGGTAATTATATTGCCATTAATTGTTGAGTTATTTTTGTTGTAGTATCAATCATCAAGCTTATTTTAAGCCATTGTTATTGATTTTATTAAAACGCGCTTTATCTGAAAAAGTCACAAAAGTGTCATAATGAACACACATAATGATGCATGTCAGAGAAAACAAACGACTAGGTATATTTTATTATGGCAAGACGGATTCTTGTAGTAGAAGACGAAGCACCGATTCGCGAAATGTTGTGTTTTGTACTAGAGCAAAATGGATACCAAGCAATAGAAGCTGAAGATTACGATAGTGCATTAGACAAAATGTGTGAGCCATATCCTGAGTTAATATTAATGGATTGGATGTTACCTGGAGGCTCTGGCATTAATTTGATTAAGCACTTTAAGCGCGATGAATTAACGCGCCAAATTCCAGTGGTAATGTTAACCGCTCGCGGTGAAGAAGAAGATAAAGTACGTGGTCTTGAAGTGGGTGCGGATGATTACATTACTAAACCATTTTCACCAAAAGAGCTAATGGCACGTTTAAAAGCGGTTATGCGACGTGCTTCGCCAACGGCTTTAGATGATGTAATTGATGTGCAAGGTTTAAAGTTAGACCCTGTTTCGCATCGTGTCACCTCAGCCGATGAGCCGTTAGATATGGGCCCGACTGAGTTTAAGATGTTGCATTTTTTTATGACTCACCAAGAGCGTGTTTATAGCCGTGAACAATTGCTTAATAATGTGTGGGGCACTAATGTTTATGTTGAAGATCGTACGGTTGATGTCCATATTCGTCGTTTACGTAAAGCGCTTGAAAATGGTGGTCACGATAAAATGATCCAAACTGTGCGTGGGGCGGGATACCGTTTTTCAACGCGGATGTAAACATTTAACTGTGCACACCAGCAGTGGCAAACTTGTTACCTTCATTATTATCATGCGGCTATGATGATAATGAAGGTTATGTCGGTTTTATCGAATAGAAAAATAGCGTAACGGAACCACAGAGCGACTCCGTTGCTGCTAGGAGTAAACCTGTGGAAAGATTGACATGGAAAAGGTTGGTTGGGGAGCTGATATTATTTTATCTACCTTGGCTGATACTTGGCGCTATTTTTGGTTATCTACCGTGGTTTTTATTGATCGCAAGTTGGATTCAGCTTGGATGGCATTTTCATAACCAACTTAAAATGTCGAATTGGTTATGGAAAGATCGTAGCTTAACCCCACCTTCAGGCTCAGGCAGTTGGGAGCCGTTATTTAATGGTATTTATCGCTTACAACAGCGAAACCGTCGTCGCCGCAAAGAACTGACTACACTTATTCGCCGTTTTCGTAATGGTGCTGAATCACTGCCCGATGCGGTAGTGGTGTTTCGTAGTGAAGGCAATATAGTATGGTGCAATAAATTAGCCCAACAGCTATTAGGTTTACGCTGGCCTGACGATAGTGGTCAACCTATCAGTAACTTATTACGTAGCCCTGATTTTGTACGTTACCTTTCCCGTCAAGTGTTTGATACCCCATTAGAAATTACCTCACCGATGAACTATGACCGTACGTTAGAATTGCGGATCATGCGTTACACTGAAGGGGAATATCTGATGGCGGTGCGTGATGTGTCACAGTTAAAACAACTGGAAGGCATGCGGCGTAATTTCTTTGCCAATGTGTCGCATGAATTACGTACGCCAATGACGGTATTACAAGGATATCTTGAAATGGCACAAGATCCTGAAATGCTAATGGGACCAATGTGGGATCGTGCTCATGGGGTGATGACCGAGCAATTGGCACGAATGAATGCGTTGGTTGAGCAATTATTGACGTTATCTAAAATTGAAGCCGCACCGACGATTGAGCTAGAAGAAATTGTCGATGTGCCAGCGATGCTTGATATTTTAGAAAAAGAAGCCATGTCACTTAGCAGTAATAAAGAACAGTCATTTACCTTTGAGGTTGATAACAGTTTAAAAGTCTTTGGTGATAATGATCAACTTCGCAGCGCCATTTCAAACTTGGTTTATAACGCCGTTAAACATACGCCTAATGATGCCGCTATTCATGTGCGTTGGTATCGCTCACCAACAGGACCTCGATTAGAAGTGACTGACAGTGGTGAAGGCATTGCGGCACAACATATTCATCGCTTAACTGAACGTTTTTATCGCGTAGATAAAGCCCGTTCTCGTGAGACCGGTGGCAGTGGTTTAGGGTTGGCAATTGTTAAACATGCGCTAAGCCATCATGACGCACATTTAGAAATAGACAGTGAAGTTGATAATGGCAGTACCTTCTCATTTACATTACCAAGTCGATTAGTGGCTGATACAACATTATCAGATACTACCACTCATAATCATTCATAAAGGGTAAGGATACCTGATGCCACTGACTTTGCTTACAAAAATGGTTTCGACGATATTGGGTGCTATTACCTTATGGTGTGTAACAGCATTAGCACCTGTTATGGCTGCAACAACCTCGACTATTGAGGTTGATACTCAGTTGCAGCCATATCATAAAGTCAGTGGTATTTCGGGAAATTTATCGTCAGTAGGATCTGATACGTTAGCCAACTTAATGACTTATTGGACAGAGGCTTTTAAACGTCAATACCCAAACGTTAATATTCAAATTCAAACCTCGGGTTCATCAACTGCTCCAACAGCGCTAGTGGAAGCAACGGCACAATTAGGGCCGATGAGTCGTGAAATGAAAACTAAAGAAATTGAAGCGTTTGAAAAAGAATACGGCTATAAACCAACGGCAATTAAAGTCGCGGTAGATGCGTTAGCGGTGTTTGTTCATGAAGATAACCCCCTTAAAGGGATTAATTTCGAGCAGTTAGATGCAATATATTCACGTACTTTACGCTGTGGCGCATTAATTCCAATAACGCAATGGGGGCAATTAGGTTTACCTAATAGTTGGCAGCAACGTGATATTCAATTATTTGGTCGTAATTCAGTCTCTGGTACTTATGGTGATTTTAAAAAGCGTGCCTTATGTCGCGGGGATTTTCGTAATAACGTTAATGAACAACCGGGGTCAGCTTCGGTGGTGCAGTCTGTTTCAACCTCATTGAATGCGATTGGTTATTCTGGTATTGGTTATAAAACCACGGGCATTCGCGCTATTCCTGTTGCCCGTGAAGGCACAGATTATGTTGAGGCGACAGTAGAAAACTCGATCAACGGTAATTATCCGCTATCACGTTATTTGTATTTGTACATTAACAAGCATCCTAACAAAGCCTTAGCACCGATGGAGCAAGAATTCTTACGGTTTATATTATCCAGTGATGGTCAGAATATAGTGCAAAAAGATGGTTATATTCCGCTACCTGTCGCGATTGTGAATGAAAACATGGTGAAGTTGGGGTTGAAAGATTGAGGTTGGTGTTAAGGCTACCGAAGTAGCCTTAACTTTAAACTTATTCGATTGCTGATTAATCTAATTGGAAACGATTTATTGTGTTTTGTAGTGACAAGGATAAGTGGTTAATATCAGAACAAGATTTAGCAATATATTTTGCACCATTAGCCACATCTATTGAAGATCTGCTGATATTTTCAATATTCTCTCCTAATGCTTCAGTTACTGAATCTTGCTCACTACAAGCAGTTGCTATTTGAAAACTAAGTTCAGACATTCCATTTACTTGTGAGCCAATAGCTTTAATAGCACTTCCTGTTTTATGGCTATTATCTACACATCCATTTATTAATATTTCACTTTTATGAGTGATAGCTTTAGCTGAAGTTACACTTAATTGTAATTTTTCAATAATGGAAATAATTTCGCCTGTTGAATCTTGTGTTCTACCAGCTAAAGTTCGAACTTCATCAGCAACAACAGCAAAACCACGACCTTGTTCTCCTGCTCTTGCGGCTTCAATTGCTGCATTTAAAGCTAAAAGATTAGTTTGATCAGCTAGACCTCGAATAACATCAACAACCATATTAATATTTTGAGATTCCTTATCTAAAATACTAACCATTTCTCCTGCATTATGTATTTCAATAGCAGCTTCTTCTATTTGTGATATTGTTGAAGAAATATCAGTAATACTTTGTTTTACATTATTATTGATATCATTAGCTGATAATGATGAATTTTCAGTGTTATTAGCGACTTCCGCAACAGAAATTCGCATTTGCTCCATTGCTGATGCTATTAATGTAACTTGATTTTGCTGATCTTGTATACCTACTGATGACTGCTCTGAAACAGTACTTACATCATTAATGGATGAGTTAAGTTGGATAACAAGTAATCTTATTTCTTCAATAAGAACTTTAAGGTTGTCCTTCATTATAAGGCTAATATCTGCTAATTTACCAAATTCATTATTAGCAATAGCATTACGGTCAAATTTATATGAAAGATTACCTTTTGATATTTCTTCTGCTAATCTAGATATAGAAGATAACGGATTGATGATTTGACGGTTAATTAAAATATTAATTATAATCAATAAAAAAGCTAATAGAGAAAAACTCAACATTGAACTATAAGAAGCACTTGATATTTCTTCTGATATATATTCACTATTTTTGTTTGTATAATTTATATTTATTTCATATAAAGAATTAGCTTTATTTTCAACATCAATAAAATCTTTATATGAATGTTCTAATATATCACCAGATAAATTAGGATTGTTATAATTATTTGTAAAATCAATGGCTTTACTCTTATAATTTTTCCATGATTTTATTAGCGCATTAAAAGCATTGTTATCATCTGTGCCTGATACAATTTTACTATATTTGAAAATTATATTATCAATATTACTATAATATTGTTTAATCTTAGAATAAGAAATATTCTTTTTATCTATGCCTGTATCTTTATAAAGTAAAATGGCAAATTGTTCTCTCCTTAGATCTGATACATTTTTATTAAAATTATTTACAAGTATCAAACCAGGAATCGATATGTTTGTAATCCGGCCTACTTCTTTATTTATTTTTTGTAATTGCGTGTTAGACATGAACCATAATAATAAAAGAGAGGTAAAAATAAAAATAAAAGATATGGTTATTTTTTTTAAAATAGATAAATTTATAAAATATTTCAAGGGAATCTCATTTTCCATAAAGTTTTTAATCCTTTATATATCGGAAAAAAATATCAAAAATTAAATATAGTTAATCTAACAGTAAGAAGATGGACTAAAATTTAGTTTAAATAACGATCTGTTATCTATGAATCTCTAAATTTTTTGGTATAAAAAGATAATGCTACTTTTCTCTAAGGATGACGGTACACTAAACCGTATCTATTAATCATACATCTTTCAATAGTAAGATTATGAACTTCATTTTTAGATCTTTTCATCAGCTAGAATGATCAAAATATAATATGTTTATTTTGTTAGTGATGTGATGAACTTAGTAAATAATATAGCTGTTCTCATTGTTATTTAAATAGCGTAAAACCAACACGTTACCATGATAAATGCTGTATTTATTGTTAATATTCAATTATAGAATGAAGGGGTATAGTGAGGATTTCAATACTACTACTAATAATAATATTTATTAGTATAAATGGCATGGTAAAGCATGATGATTCGCGTTACATTGCTTGAGTATATGCCATCTAATTGATTTAGCTGCGTGTTTCAATATCGATAGTTAAATCATCAGCTAATTGTTCTAGTTGTTGTTGAATCATAGCAGCACTTATTTCAAGGGGCGTGTGTAATTGAAATTCAGCCACAAAAATAGGATAACCCCAATTAGGTGCGCTTTGAGTGTTGGTTTTTAGTTTTGCGATATTAATCCCCAATTGGGTTAAATGGCATGTCACTTCTTTTACTATGCCACGACGATCATTACCTGTAACAGTGAGGTGTTGAGTGACATAAGCTATTTGGGGTTGAGTATGATCTTCTACGATGTGAATTTGTAATGCTTCAATATGGGCTAATGCTTGGCGCAGTGATTGAATGTGTTCACTCGCAACATCTATATGAATAATACCAGCGAACTGACCACCAAGCTGACTAAGTGAGCTACTCACCCAATTAGCATGATTAAAATAGACGGTATCGGATAGCTGTTCTACAAGCCCTGGTTTGTCTTTACCAATAATGGTCACAATCAGTTGTTTCATTACGTCTGTCCTTGTCGTTATTCGATTATCGTGGTGTTTATTTGACGAGTATTTTTTAAGCATGGTTGTAAAATGGAGTGTTAGCCAATTCAAATTATTATCACAATAGTTTTTGTCATAAATCTGTCATTAAATAGCAATACACTTTTGAGCGTATAAATAGGTTAGAGGTCATAATGGCAAACGCCAGCACATTACTAAGGAAAGAAAACCGTTTTCGTCGAGGAAAAGATCGCTTAGCTCGAGTGGGTGTGACGGCGGGTGGTATTTTTGTTTTGATCACTTTAATGCTGATTTTCTTTTATTTACTGTATGTAATTGTACCTATTTTCTCCTCAGTTTCAGTGACTCCCCAACAGCATTTGTCTTTATCTGTAGCCAATAAAACCGCATTACTCGGTGTAGATGATAGCAATAGTGTTGCATATCGTTTTAGCGATGATGGTAAGGTTACTTTTGTCGATTTACAATCACCGTCACAACCAGCAACAATACTAAAACAGCAAACGATTATTAATAATCCAACGGCATATGGGTTAAGTTTACCTCGTGATGGTATGGTCGCTTATGGGACCGCACAAGGTCAGGTTAAGATTGTTAAACCTGAATTTACGCTTACTTTTGCGGCGGCAAAGAAACAGCTCTTACCAAGTATTCAATTTCCTTTTGGTCAAACACCATTAGCACTTGCTCCTAACGGTGAGGCGATCACACAAATAGCGATTTCGGGTCGTAATGATCACACGGTTGTCGTGGGAAAAACCGCAACTAATCACCTTTATGGGTTGAGCTTATTATTGCCAGAGAATGTGGTGCGACGGGCTAATGGGTGGCAACAGCAGCGATTTACGATAAATAATACTCCCGCTAACATTGATGATTTCCAATTAACGCCAGATGGAAAAACATTGTATGTGCTGAGTGGGTCAAATTTATATTTATATAAGTTAACCGCGAGCACTGCTTTTCTGCGTAAGATTGAAAATATTGCTACAGGTAATAGTAAACCGCTGTCAATTACCTTGTTATCAGGGGCTAATTCACTATTGATAACCAACTCTGATAATACGATTTCACAATGGTTTGAGGTGGTAAAACAAGGGCAACGTCAGTTAATGAGAGTGAGAACATTTCATTTTTCGGCAAGTCCGTTGGTGAAAATCGTTCCTGAATATTATCGTAAAGGTTTTTTTGCTATTCAGAAAGATGGCACAACGTCGGCTTATTACACCGCGGAACGGAAAGTTATATATAAAGATAAAGTCTTTACTCAAGTACCCTCTGATATTGCTATTTCACCTAAAGCAAACTTGTTAGTCACGCTAGATAATGGTCAATTACAAAGCTATCAAGTTAAAAATGCCCATCCTGATATTGGATTATCATCGTTATTACAAAAAGTGTGGTATGAGGGATATGCCGAGCCTGATTATGTATGGCAATCAACATCGGCAAGTGATGAGTTTGAGCCTAAATTAAGCCTAGTGCCAATTGTATTTGGGACGCTTAAAGCAGCGATTTATTCGATGTTTTTTGCGATTCCATTAGCACTTGCTGGTTCAATTTATACCGCTTATTTTATGTCAAATAAAGTCAGAAGAGTGATTAAACCGACCGTTGAATTGATGGAAGCATTACCCACGGTTATTTTGGGATTTTTAGCGGGAGTATGGTTAGCCCCTATTGTTGAACAATATTTAGCCGGTATTGCGCTGGGGATCGTATTGTTACCATTGACTATTATTGCCGTTGGTTGGGGGTGGTCAATGTTACCGGGGCTATGGCGTTCACGTATTCCGAATGGATTTCATATCGCCTTATTAATCCCCGTGATTATAGCGGTAACTTATGGCTGTTTTGGTTTAAGTCCATGGGTTGAAACGCAGTTTTTCAATGGTGATTTACAAGGGTATTTAAATAATCATTTAGGTATTGGTTATGATCAACGTAATGCCCTTATTGTCGGTATTGCGATGGGGTTTGCGGTTATTCCGACTATTTTCACTATTGCTGAAGATGCTATTTTCTCAGTGCCAGCCCATTTAACCAAAGGCTCATTAGCTTTAGGGGCAACCCAATGGCAGACCTTAACAAGAGTGGTATTATTGACTGCCAGTCCAGGTATATTTTCAGCCATTATGATGGGGTTAGGACGGGCTGTGGGTGAAACCATGATCGTGTTAATGGCAACGGGGAATACGCCAGTGATGGATTGGAATTTACTGCAAGGCTTACGAACATTGGCTGCAACCATTGCAATTGAAATGCCAGAATCAGAAGTGGGCAGTTCGCATTATCGAGTATTATTTCTTGCCGCTTTTGTGCTGTTTGTCTTTACCTTTGTCTTTAATACGATTGCTGAAGTTGTTCGTCAACGACTACGTGCAAAATACAGTTCGTTATAATAAGTGATACAGCAATGATTAAATGGTTTAAATCTGGTTCACCATGGATTTGGTTAACTGCGGGTGCTGTCAGCTTGAGCTTGGTTGCCGTTCTTGGTTTATTATTATTAATTGGCTACAAAGGCTTGAGCTATTTTTGGCCTGCACCTGTGTATCAGTTTGATGTTAATCTCAATGGCAAACCGCAAGTGGTGATTGGTGAGGTTTATCAACGTACGATGGTGCCTGTTGATCAACTTGCTGACGCTGGTGTTGATGTTAGCCACTTTACACAAGATAGTGTGCCACGTTATTTAATTAAAACGGGTAATCGTGGGCAGGGTGCCTTGGACTTTTTAACCGTATTGAGTTCTCAAATTATTCACCAACAAATTGCTAAGAATGTTGCTGTGGTTGAGCGTGAAAGTCATGGTAAGTTTTATGGTTATCCTGTGAGTGTGATTGAAGGTGGTGAGCCACAGCTATTATCACAGTTGCCCGCGGCATTAGTTCAGGCCAATCTTATACGCTCTGAATTACGTTCCTTACAAAGTAACGAAATTGCTAATATTAATTGGCATTTAGAGCGGTTAAGAATTGAAAAAAAACGATTAGAATTAAGTGGTAAATTGACGGCAGCTGATGGTTTACGTATCGATCGTGAGCAAGCTAATTACCAGACCATTTATAAAAATATTGAAAATCGGTTATTTGCACTTCAAGGACAATTAGATAACGACGCATTAGTGTTACGGGATCAAAATGGTGCAAATATTACTATTCCAATGATGCAAGTTTTAGATGTATGGCACCCTAATAATTTGTCATGGCTTGAGAAACTACAGCATTGGGGGCATCACGTGTATAAATTCTTAGTTGAAGCTCCACGTGAAGCCAATACCGAAGGCGGCGTATTTCCAGCTATTTTCGGTACCGTATTTATGGTGCTATTGATGAGTGTGATGGTGACACCATTAGGCGTTCTTGCCGCCGTATATTTACATGAATATGCCAGTAATAATCGTTTTACTAACTTAATTCGTATTGCGGTGATCAATCTCGCAGGCGTACCATCAATTGTGTATGGTGTGTTTGGATTGGGTTTTTTTGTGTATATGGTGGGGGGCACTATCGATGATGTGTTCTTCTCTGCTCAATTGCCAACGCCGACTTTTGGTACTCCCGGCATTTTGTGGTCAGCATTAACGCTCGCCATTATGACCTTACCAGTAGTGATTGTCTCGACCGAAGAAGGATTAGCTCGAATACCGAGTTCCATACGTAATGGCTCGTTAGCACTTGGAGCGACGCAAGCAGAAACCTTATGGCGAATAGTATTACCAATGGCAAGCCCCGCTATTATGACAGGGCTTATTTTAGCTGTTGCACGCGCTGCGGGTGAAGTTGCGCCATTAATGCTGGTGGGAGTCGTAAAAATGGCATCGACATTACCATTGGATATGCATTTTCCATATGTGCACCTAGATAGAAAATTTATGCACTTAGGTTATCATATTTATGATGTTGCTTTTCAAAGCCCCAATGTTGAAGCAGCGCGTCCATTAGTGTACGCAACCTCATTTTTATTAGTCACGGTTATTATCAGTTTAAACTTAACTGCAATTGCTATTCGTAATTATCTTCGAGAAAAATTCCGCGCTTTAGAGCAATAACCGTGAGTATAAATAATACGAGATCAACTATGTATAACGATCGTTCACTCTTTACTGACCATTCTCCGATAGGGTTATTTGAGTCATTAGATTTGTCGCAATTAGCAGAAGATAAAACGGCCTTATCAATTGAAGGTCTGAATCTACATTATGGACAAACGCAGGCATTATTTAATATCAATATGCGGATTGCTAAAGGTCAAGTGACTGCCTTTATTGGTCCTTCTGGCTGTGGTAAATCAACCTTGCTAAGCTGTATTAATCGTATGAATGATCTAATTGATGGTTGTCATATTGATGGTAAGGTGATGCTTCATGGACAGAATGTGTATGATAAAAATGTCGATGTTGCTGCTTTACGTCGGCAAATAGGAATGGTATTTCAACGTCCTAATCCATTTCCTAAATCTATTTATGAAAATGTTGTGTACGGATTACGGTTGCAAGGGATCAATGATCGCCGCGTGCTTGACGATGCAGTTGAAAACTCACTACGTTCAGCGGCATTATGGAATGAAGTAAAAGGACGGTTGCATGAAAATGCCTTTGGTCTTTCTGGCGGGCAACAGCAACGATTAGTGATTGCGCGTGCAATTGCGATTGAACCTGAAATTCTGTTATTAGATGAGCCGACATCTGCATTGGATCCTATTTCAACTCTGACTATTGAAGAGTTAATTAATGATCTTAAAGCCAAATATACCGTGATTATTGTCACTCACAATATGCAACAAGCAGCGAGAGTTTCTGATCAAACCGCTTTTATGCATATGGGAGAATTAGTAGAATATACCAGCACTAATGATATTTTTACTACTCCTAAAGAAAAACGTACTGAGGATTATATTACCGGGCGTTATGGTTAAGGAACGACAGAATGTTAAATACAATTAGCCTTGGCCGCCATATTTCTGGTCAGTTTAACCATGAATTAGAAAGCATTCGTACCCATGTGTTAGCAATGGGTGGCTTGGTTGAGCAACAGTTAGCTGATAGTTTAAAAGCGCTACATAAGCAGAATGAAGAATTAGCTAAGCGAGTGATCAAAGACGATCATAAAGTTAATGCAATGGAAGTTGCCATTGATGAAGCGTGTACACGTATTATTGCAAAGCGTCAGCCGACAGCGAGTGATTTACGGCTGGTGATTGCGATCATCAAAACCATTACCGATCTAGAACGGATTGGTGATGTGGCTGAAAGTATTGCGAAAGTGGCGTCTGAAAATTTCACTAATAAACAGTATAACTTATTAGTTTCGCTCGAATCATTAGGTCAGCATGCAGTGCGAATGTTACATGAAACATTGGATGCATTTGCTCGAATGGATGTCAAAGCTGCGATTGAAGTTTATCAAGAAGATGATCGTATTGATCGTGAATATGAGGCAATTATACGTCAATTGATGACTTATATGATGGAAGAGCCTAATTCGATTCCTAATGTGATGAAGGTGATGTGGGCTGCACGTTCAATTGAACGCGTTGGTGATCGCTGCCAAAATATCTGCGAATATATTATCTATTTTGTGCAAGGCAAAGATATTCGCCATACTAACCCTGAAGACATTAAAAACATGTTATAGCACTACAGCAGCGAAGGCATCGTGGTGAATAGTAAACGGGACGTGATGATCTATTACGCCCCGATTTTAATGATAACGGATGGGTGTTATCACAATTTAAGTTGAGCCGCCACCGCCGCAATATTTTCTACGCCTGTAATGGGAATCTCAAAATCATCAATATCAGCACTGCCCATATGGGCTTGTTTAGCGACAGTAAGCATCTGAGTTGGACGCGTTGTTTTACCTGAAAGATGAACCTCATTAATGCCTGTACGCGCAATAATTTCACGGACGTTATGACTATTAACCCCTGCGCCCGCCATAATATTCAAACGATTCCCACAGTATTGGTGCATGTGGTTAATCATACCAATACCATCATAAGCATTGGCTTGTAAACCTGAAGTCAGAATACGTTCACAACCTGCCGCCATAATCGTATCAAGTGCAGCCATTGGCTCAACACATTGATCAATAGCGCGATGAAAGGTGATCCCCATTCCCTGAGCTTGTTTAACGAGACTGGTTAGAATATTGCTATCGACTAAACCGTGTGCGGTTAAAACACCAACAACTACACCTTGTAATCCCGCTTGTTTAGCCGCATAAATATCTGCAAGCATTATTTCGACATCTTCACTGCTGAATAAAAAATCCCCTTGGCGCGGGCGGATCATTGCATAAACAGGGACTGTGGCATATTTAGCTGCCATATGCATAAATCCAGCACTAGGTGTTAACCCACCGAGTGCTAATGATGAGCACAATTCAATGCGAGTTGCGCCACCTTGCTCGGCATAATGGAGTGATTCAATATTATCGATACATACTTCAAGTTGAATAGTCATTGATTATTAGTTGTATGGTATGTGAGAGGAAAGTTAGTGTAGAAGATTATTGCAGCAGGAGCGAATAGTGATAATAAATAATGTGCGGTTGGTTGAAAATGAATAAGCAGGCAGAAAATGCGGCAAAAAAAAGGGCCCGGTATATTCCGGGCCTCATTCTATTTTTATTTGAGCTGACTTTGGCTCTATGTAGCACTAATGCAATTCATAACACCGTGAGCGTGGTGTTAGCAGGTAATTACTTACCTAAATCTGCAGTGTGCTCAGATAGGTAGTCTGCAACACCTTTTGGCGATGCATCCATACCTGCTTTACCTTCTTCCCACTGTGCAGGGCATACTTCGCCATGCTTCTGGTGGAAGTTCAATGCATCAACCATACGTAGCATTTCATCAATGTTACGACCTAAAGGTAGATCGTTAATTACTTGGTGACGAACCATGCCGTCTTCATCGATAAGGAATGAACCGCGGAAAGCAACACCCGCTTCTGGATGCTCAACATCGTAAGCTTTGCAGATTTCGTGCTTAATATCAGCAACGAGTGGGTATTTAACTTGACCGATACCGCCATCTTCAATAGCAGTGTTACGCCATGCGTTGTGCGAGAACTGTGAATCAATTGAAACACCAATAACTTCTACACCTTTCGCTTGGAAATCTTCAAAGCGTTTATCAAAAGCAATCAGCTCTGATGGGCATACGAAAGTGAAGTCTAGTGGGTAAAAGAAAACTACTGCTTTTTTACCTTTGGTAAATTCTGCAAAGTTGAAAGTATCAACGATTTCGCCGTTACCTAAAACCGCTGCAGCAGTAAAATCTGGTGCTTGACGACCTACTAGTACCATTTTGGTGCTCCTTAAATATTAGGTTTTGCCAACCTTTTTAGGCAGGCTCCATACTTGGACGAGACAAACTATAGCTAAACTGTTAAATTGAAAAAAGCGGAATAAACAGATTAAAGTAATCGAAAAATACGATGAATAAATTTCCATCACTGAAACAGCTACATTATTTAGTTACTCTATCGGAAACCCATCATTTTGGCGAAGCGGCTAAACGGTGTTTTGTGAGCCAATCGACATTAAGTTCTGGTATTCAAAACCTTGAAGAGTTACTCGACTGTCATCTTGTTGAGCGAGATACAAAAGCTAAAACCTTGGTATTTACTTCGATGGGAGAACAAGTGGTTGACAGAGCGCGTGAGTTATTAGCGTGCAGTCGTGACTTAATCGAACTTTCTCGTTGTTGCGGTGATGGTATGGAAGGACCATTACGGGTCGGTTGTATTCCAACGATTGCACCATTTTTGTTATGTGGTTTAGTGCAACAAGTGAATGCGCTATACCCTAAGCTCAATTTATTATTGCGTGAAGATACGACGACCAATCTATTAGCAGCGCTTCAACATGGTGAAATGGATGTGTTAATTTTAGCATTGCCTGTTGATATCCATGGAATGGTAAGTAAAGTTGTCGGGCGTGATGCATTTAAGATGGTGATCAGTAAACAACAAGCATCTTCAGTGACAATGCCATTACACTATGCAGATTTACCTGATAAATCAGTATTCTTACTTGAAAAAGAACATTGTTTAACTGAACATGCCGTTTCTGCATGCAAATTAACGACCAAAGAAAAAATTAATCCTTTTACGGCAACGAGTTTACATACTGTTGTGCAAATGGTTGCCAATGGTTTAGGCACTACTTTTATTCCGCAAATGGCAATTAATCACGGAATTTTAGAAAATCAAAATTTAGTGGTTATTGAGCCACCAGGTAAAGATGCTTATCGTGAAATTGGCTTAGTGTGGCGACCAACCTCAAGTCGTACCGCCGTTTTTGAAAAGCTGGGTGATATTGTTAAGGGTCTATTGTAAATCATTTTATTGCCGGTAATTGTATATAAGAAGCCTGCAGTAATAATGAGTAATTACGCTGTGAATTGAGGGTAGTTATTATGGTTACTGGGGCTTTTTTGTGACCACTATATAGCGTGTGATTATTTTTAATGGTTTTTAGTTGAATATATTGTCTCTTTGTAAATAACCAAAATATTATATTATCGAGTATTCTATCTATAAGTTGCTGTTTTGTTGAATAATTTTATTGGATATTACAAACTAAGAGCTTATTTATTTAATATTACCGAGAGTAAATTTTTTTATTATCCCATTTGTTAATAATTAATTATTTTATTAATCATTATCTTATATGAAAATTAGATATTGATCTTTGGTGTCAGCAAATTTTTAAATCAATAACAGTGTAATGTCTATTGTAATTTAATTACGTAACTACATACAAAAAACTATTCTTTAATATAAATTTAAATTCCGAGTAAATAGCTGCGATTTTTATTAATTTGATATTTTGCATATTCTACTTTTTAACTTAACTTGTTGATTTTATTTGCGTTGTCATTTTGTGATAACTATCAAATAGCGGTTTTTTATTTGCATTCCGTCTATGGTTACGGCAACGTAAATATATGCTTTAAATGATTTAACAGGGAATCATCACTTTTGTTATTGATAAAAGTAGTGATTAAGTTACAAGCTGGAGGTGCATATGACAGACATAGCCATTCAAGCAAATGATCATACTCAGTTATTATTGCAGCAACCTCTAACGGAACAGCAGCAACAAATTTTAACCGCTGATGCTTTATTGTTTATTGAGCGATTGGTTGAGCGTTTTGCTGAACGAGTACCGTTATTATTAGAGGCGCGTGAACAACAGCAATTAGCGATTGATCGCGGCCAACTTCCCGATTTTTTATCAGAAACTCGTGCTATCAGAGAAGCCGAGTGGAAAATACAAAACATTCCACATGATTTACAAGATCGCCGTGTAGAAATTACCGGTCCTGTCGATCGTAAAATGGTCATTAATGCTTTAAATGCTAATGTAAAAGTATTTATGGCAGATTTTGAAGATTCATTTTCACCGACGTGGAATGCGATCCTTGATGGTCATCAAAACTTACGTGATGCCGTTAATGGCACTATCAATTATACCCACCCTAAAACAGGTAAGTTATATCAACTTGATGATGATCCTGCGGTGTTGATTTGTCGTGTCCGTGGTCTGCATTTACTTGAGAAAAACTTATCATGGAATGGTCAGCCTATTCCTGGTGCATTACTTGATTTTGCATTGTATTTTTATTTGAACCACCAAGCGTTATTAGCCAAAGGCAGTGGTCCTTATTTCTATTTGCCTAAGCTACAAAGTTTTAGAGAAGCGGCGTGGTGGAGTGATGTGTTTAGTTATACCGAAGATGAATTTGGTTTAACCCGTGGCACCATTAAAGCAACGGTATTGATTGAAACCTTACCTGCTGCATTTGAGATGGATGAAATATTATTTAATCTTAAAGAACATATTGTTGGACTAAACTGTGGGCGATGGGATTATATTTTCAGTTATATAAAAACCTTACGTAATTTTCCTGAACGGATTTTGCCTGATCGCCAAGTTGTGACGATGGAAAAGCCGTTTCTTAACGCTTATTCACGGTTATTAGTGCGTACTTGTCATCGTCGTGGTGCATTAGCAATGGGCGGTATGGCGGCCTTTATTCCGGCAAAAGATCCTAAGCAGCAAGCATGGGTATTAAATAAAATTCAAACCGATAAAGCACTTGAAGCAAACAATGGTCACGATGGTACATGGGTTGCTCATCCAGGGTTAGCGGATACTGCGCGAGCCATTTTTGATGATGTGCTTGATAGGCGAGTTAATCAACTGGATGTGAGTCGTGAAGATGATGCGCCTATTACGGCAGCTGAATTATTAGCGCCTTGTGATGGTGAGCGGACAGAAGCTGGCATGCGCCATAATATTCGTGTCGCTGTGCAATATATCGAAGCATGGATTTCAGGTAATGGTTGTGTGCCTATTTATGGCTTGATGGAAGATGCTGCAACAGCAGAAATTGCTCGAGCTTCTATTTGGCAATGGATAAAACACGGTAAAACCTTATCCAATGGTCAAGTGGTTACTAAGGCATTATTTGCTCAAATGTTGACTGAAGAAATGCAAGTCTTACAGCAGGAGTTGGGTCAAGAAAGGATGGAAAATGGTCGTTTTGAAGAAGCGATTTATTTGATGTCACACTTAGTAACCAGTGATGAGCTCGACAACTTTTTAACCTTAAAAGGTTATGACTATTTAGTGTAATAACGGATTACCGCCAATTGACTAGAGGGATATTATTATGACATTAACTCGCCAACAACAAATTGCTGCCCTAGAACAAGATTGGGCTGAAAATCCACGCTGGAAACACGTTAAGCGTACTTATACCGCAGAAGAAGTTGTTAATCTTCGTGGTTCATTTATTCCTGAACATACCATTGCTCAACGCGGTGCTGATAAATTATGGGAACTGGTTAATGGTAGCGCTAAAAAAGGTTATGTTAACTGTTTAGGTGCCCTAACTGGTGGACAGGCAGTACAGCAAGCAAAAGCCGGTATTGAAGCGATTTATTTATCAGGTTGGCAAGTTGCCGCTGATAATAATACTGCGTCAGCTATGTACCCTGATCAGTCGTTATATCCAGTTGACTCAGTGCCAGCCGTGGTAAAGCGTATCAATAACTCATTCCGTCGTGCTGATCAGATTCAATGGTCAAATGGTGGCTCGCCAGCAGATGGTGTTGATTATTTCTTACCGATTGTTGCTGATGCCGAAGCCGGATTTGGTGGCGTACTTAATGCGTATGAATTGATGCGTAATATGATTGAAGCTGGTGCTGCTGGGGTGCACTTTGAAGATCAATTAGCATCGGTGAAAAAATGTGGTCACATGGGGGGGAAGGTATTAGTACCAACCCAAGAAGCTGTCCAAAAATTAGTTGCGGCACGTTTAGCCGCTGATGTTGCTGGTACCACAACCTTAGTGATTGCTCGTACAGATGCTAATGCGGCTGATTTGCTAACATCAGATTGTGACCCATATGATAAAGATTTTATTATTGGGGAGCGTTCAGCTGAAGGTTTCTACCGCGTTCGTGCTGGTATTGATCAAGCCATTGCGCGTGGTTTAGCTTATGCGCCATATGCTGATTTAATCTGGTGTGAAACAGCAAAACCGTGTCTTGAAGAAGCGCGTAAATTTGCTGAAGCGATTCATGAGCAATACCCTGATCAGTTATTAGCGTATAACTGTTCACCATCGTTTAACTGGGAAAAGAACTTAGATGCTGAAACCATTGCTAAATTCCAACAAGAGTTAGCAGATATGGGGTATAAGTACCAGTTCATCACGCTCGCGGGTATTCATAATATGTGGTTTAACATGTTTGAGTTAGCACATGCTTACGCGCAAGGTGAAGGCATGCGTCATTACGTTGAAAAAGTACAGCGTCCCGAGTTTGAAGCTGCAAATAAAGGCTATACCTTTGTTGCTCACCAACAAGAAGTAGGAACAGGTTACTTTGATATTATGACCAATACTATTCAAGGTGGTAACTCATCAGTGACGGCATTAACCGGATCAACTGAAGAAGAACAGTTTAAATAATCGTATTTGATACGGAAATTACATTATCAAGGGGAGCATAATGCTCCCTTTTTCTGTGTGATTATAAGTCACGTACTATGTCGAGATCATTCATATTACCAAGATCATCAAGGCTATCTTGTTCTTGCTCAACCGGATCTATTTCATCTTGCATTTCTAGTAATGTCACCGCAATCGCTACAAAATCACTATTAGTAATAATTCCTACCAGTTGTTTATTCTCAACCACAGGTAAGCACCCAATTTGATGTTTTTGCATATACAGTGCGGCTTCTTTTAGGCCTGCATGGCTATCAACACTAAAAACATTACGGTTCATGCAATGTTCAAGTAACGCTTCTAACGGTGAGTGTGAATGGCTAGCAATCAGAGATTTTAAATTAGAATCTTGAGCGGCAAGAATATCTCGTTGAGAGATCAGCCCCAATAAGTGGTGGTCATGGTCAGTAATTGGAATGTGACGAATAGACTGGGTTTGCATCATCTCTTTGGCATCAAATAAGGTGTCATTGCGTGATAATGTATGTGGTTTTAGTGTCATCATATCGGCAACAGTAAACATAGAAACCTCCCGTCCGTTATCTAATGGTTAGATATCTTTTATAATTGACTCCTTTGAATGTAGCGAATTATGCAAGATTATCCCATGACAATGGTCATAAAAATTAAATATCATCAATGATTAAACGTTATCTTTATATGGGTAAACTGAGACAGGCTAACGATGGATAGCAGAAGTTTCGCTATGAATAGACGCTTTAATTGCTTCGGAGTTTCGCATCTTTGGTGGAGTTAAGTATAATGCTCGCTTGCTGTTATTTAAGGCGTATTACGATGCAAGTTTCTGATTTTGATTTTGAGTTACCAGATGAGCTAATTGCTCGTTATCCACAACCTGAACGTACTGCGAGTCGTTTACTACATATGACGGGTAATACCGGTGAATTAGCACATAAAGGCTTTAAAGATGTGTTAGATCTGGTTGAGGCTGGAGATTTACTGGTTTTTAATAATACCCGCGTTATTCCTGCACGTATGTATGGTCATAAAGCGTCTGGTGGTAAAATTGAAGTGTTAGTTGAGCGCATGCTGGATGATAAATCCATTCTTGCTCATGTACGCGCATCTAAACCACCAAAGCCTGGTATGGAGTTGTTATTAGGTGAACATGGTGAGTTTTCTGCAGTAATGGTTGCTCGCCATGACGCACTGTTTGAAATTCGTTTTAACAGCGATAAAACCGTATTAGAGATTTTAGATACCGTGGGGCATATGCCGTTACCACCGTATATTGATCGTCCAGATGAAGATGCAGATAAAGAGCGCTACCAAACGGTTTATAATGCTAAACCTGGTGCGGTCGCTGCACCGACGGCGGGTCTACACTTTGACAATAAGCTAATGGCTGATCTAAAAGCTAAAGGTGTTAATTTTGCATTTGTGACCTTGCATGTTGGCGCTGGAACATTCCAGCCAGTACGTGTTGATGATATTAATGATCACCACATGCACTCTGAATATGTTGAAGTGCCACAAGAGGTTGTTACTGCGGTTAATGAAACTCGCGCTAACGGCGGTCGTGTTATTGCCGTAGGTACGACATCTGTACGCTCTTTAGAAAGTGCTGCACAAGATGCGATCAAAAATGGTACTGAGTTAAAACCTTTCTTTGGTGACACGGAAATCTTTATTTTCCCTGGCTATCAGTTCCAGTTGGTGGATGTATTAATTACTAATTTCCATTTGCCTGAATCAACATTGATTATGCTGGTTAGTGCATTTGCTAGTTATGAGTACACCATGAATGCTTATCATCAAGCAGTCGCTAATCAATATCGTTTCTTTAGTTATGGCGACTCGATGTTTATTACTCGTAAAGATGTGTGATATCGATAACGTTAACACTTATTAAAAATTAAGTATTTAGGCTGCTTTTTGTTACAATTGCAGCCTTTGTTGTCTCTGCTATATGATATAAATTTATTTCTGTAGAATTTACAACATAATAAATGTCTTTTTGCTTCAGTTGATCGTTACGGTTATTGACGGTAATGCGAATATTGTGAGCAGTAATGGTCGTTATTAGCGACCATTATTTTTGTGGCTGATCAGGCAATCGCCTGTGGGGCTTAATCCCATAATGGGAACCTGTCAGATTGTTTCTCTGGCTTTTGGAGGTCTTGTGAAATTTGAATTAGATAAAACTCAAGGTCGCGCACGTCGCGGTCGCTTGCAGTTTGAACGCGGTACGGTCGAAACACCTGCATTTATGCCTGTTGGTACTTACGGTACTGTTAAAGGTATGACGCCTGAAGAAGTTGAAGAAACTGGTGCACAAATCATTCTAGGTAATACGTTCCACTTATGGTTACGTCCTGGACAAGAAGTGATGAAGATGCACGGTGACTTGCACGACTTTATGCAATGGAAAGGCCCTATTTTAACCGATTCAGGCGGCTTTCAAGTATTTAGTCTTGGCGCATTGCGTAAAATCACTGAAGAGGGTGTGCATTTCCGTAACCCTGTTAACGGTGACAAGATTTTCATGGATGCTGAAAAGTCGATGGAAATTCAAAAAGATCTTGGTTCTGATATCGTAATGATCTTTGACGAATGTACACCATACCCAGCCACTCATGACGAAGCTAAAAAGTCGATGGAAATGTCACTTCGTTGGGCTCAACGTAGTCGTAACCATTTTGATAAGCTTGAAAATCCAAATGCACTATTTGGTATCGTTCAAGGTGGTGTATATGAAGACTTACGTGATGTGTCAGTTGAAGGTCTAACTAAGATTGGCTTTGATGGTTATGCTGTAGGCGGTTTGGCAGTTGGTGAGCCAAAAGAAGACATGCACCGTATTCTTGAGCATACATGCCCACAATTACCAGAAGACAAGCCTCGTTACCTTATGGGTGTAGGTAAGCCTGAAGATCTTGTTGAAGGTGTTCGTCGCGGTATTGACATGTTTGACTGTGTAATGCCAACGCGAAATGCGCGAAATGCACACTTGTTTGTGACAGGTGGTGTGATCAAGATCCGTAATGCGAAACATAAAACAGATACAACACCACTAGATCCTGATTGTGACTGTTACACTTGTCGTCATTATTCAAAAGCGTACCTATATCACCTAGACAAATGTAATGAAATTCTAGGTGCACGCTTAAATACTATTCACAACCTACGTTACTACCAACGTCTAATGGCAAGTATTCGTAAGTCGATTGAAGAAGATCGTTTCGATGCATTTGTAGAAGAATTCTACGCGCGTCGTGACCGTGAAGTTCCACCATTACAAATTGTATAAATCATAATAAATCGAGGACGTTATAAATGAGCTTTTTTATCTCTCAAGCACATGCAGCAACTGAAGGTGCTGCTCAAGGTGGTTCACCGTACCAGTTATTCATTATGCTGGGTCTGTTTGCTGTCATTTTTTACTTCATGATTTACCGTCCACAAGCTAAGCGTGTTAAAGAACATAAAACGCTAATGAGCTCGATGAGTAAAGGCGATGAAGTAATGACAAACGGTGGTCTTTTAGGTCGCATTACTAAGTCTTCATCTGAAAGTGATTACATTGTTATTGCGCTAAACGACAATACTGAAGTGACAATCAAAAAAGACTTCATTACAGCCGTTTTGCCAAAAGGCACAATGAAGTCTTTATAAGACTATAAAAAAACATTCGCTTTGAAGGATCATAGCAGTGCTTAACCGATACCCTCTGTGGAAGAACTTATTAGTGTTGTTCGCACTAATTATAGGTTTGCTTTATGCACTTCCCAACGTATACGGTGAAGATCCAGCGATTCAAATAACTGGGGCGCGCGGCGCCTCAGTTACTATGAACGCTTTGGATATTGTCACCGAAGATTTAAAAAAGAACAACATCCCTTATAAGTCAGTTGTATTTGAAAAAGGCTCGGTATTAGTCCGTTTTCAAGATACTGACACCCAAATTAGTGCCCGCGATATTCTTAATAGTGAGTTAGGTGACAATTATATTGTTGCGCTTAACCTCGCACCATCAACCCCCTCTTGGTTAGAAGCTATTGGTGCGACACCAATGAAGCTTGGTTTAGACCTACGTGGTGGTGTTCATTTCCTTATGGAAGTGGATATGGATGCGGCGATGGAAAAGCTATTAAGTCAGCAAGAAGAAACATTCAGAACTGAACTACGCCAAGATAAAATTCGTTATCGTGTCATTGATAAAAGTAAAGAAACGGTTTCTGTACGTTTACGCGATGCCGCTCAATTAGAGCAGGCAAAAGCGGTATTAGAACCTCTTCATCCGGATATGATCTTTACTGAAAGTGACGCAAAAGGACGTTTTGTCTTAACCGCTAGTTTCTCTGAAACGCGTCTTCAAGAGATCCGTAATTATGCTGTCGATCAAAATATTACGATTTTACGTAACCGTGTTAATGAATTAGGTGTAGCCGAACCATTAGTACAGCGTCAAGGTGCTAACCGCATTGTGGTTGAGCTACCAGGCGTTCAAGATACGGCACGCGCTAAAGAAATTTTAGGCGCAACCGCAACACTTGAGTTCCGTGAAGTTGATAGTAGTGCTGATCTTGCAGCTGCGGCAGCGGGACGTGTTCCTGCTGGTAGTGAAGTTAAGATGACCCGTGATGGTCGTCCTGCGGTATTGAAAAAGCGCGTTATTCTAGCGGGTTCTCATATTACAGATGCGACTTCAAGTGCTGATGAATATGGACGCCCTCAGGTGAATATTTCGCTTGATACCGAAGGCGGCAGCAAAATGACGGCGTTCTCACGTAATAATGTCGGCAAATTAATGGCGACCGTATTTACTGAGTACAAAGACAGTGGTAATCGTTCAGCTGAAGGTAAAGTCATTCTTGAAAAGCATGAAGAAGTGATCAACCAAGCGACGATTCAAACAGCACTTGGACGTAACTTCCGTATTACAGGTATTGATTCCCAGCCAGAAGCACACAACCTTGCATTGCTATTACGTGCAGGTGCGTTGATTGCGCCAATTTCGATCGTTGAAGAACGCACTATTGGTCCATCAATGGGGCAACAAAATATCGATATGGGTATTCAGGCATGTATCTGGGGAATGGTGGCAGTAATGCTATTTACCTTATTGTATTACCGTGGGTTTGGCTTGATTGCTAACTTAGCATTAATGATGAATCTAGTATTGATTATTGGTGTGATGTCGATGATCCCGGGTGCAACCATGACCTTACCAGGTATTGCCGGTATTGTATTAACTGTCGGTATGGCTGTTGATGCTAACGTACTTATCTTTGAGCGTATTCGTGAAGAATTACGTGAAGGTCGAAGCCCTCAACAAGCGATTCAACAAGGTTATGCCAATGCGTTTAGTACCATTGCCGATGCCAATATCACCACGTTAATGACGGCAATTATTTTGTTTGCTGTTGGTACCGGTGCAATTAAAGGTTTCGCAGTGACATTATCGATCGGTATTTTAACTTCGATGTTTACCGCAATTGTCGGTACTCGTGCTGTGGTTAACTTAATCTATGGCGGTAAACGCATAGATAAGTTGTCAATTTAGGAGGACGCATAAATGAAACAGTTATTAAATAGCGATAAAGTTACCGATTTTATGCGTTGGTCAAAATTAGCGTTTATTTTTTCGTTAATGATGATTACAGCTTCGATTGCGACAATATCAACCAAAGGCTTAAATTGGGGTTTAGACTTTACTGGCGGTACGCTGATTGAAGTAAGCTTTCAAAATCCTGCGGATTTACCGTTAATTCGTGATTCACTCGCAAAGTCAGGTTTTGGTGATGCGATTGTGCAGAACTTTGGTACTGCGCGTGATGTGATGGTGCGATTACAGCCTCGTGAAGGTATTAAAGGTGAGATTCTGGGAAACCAGATTATTGACGCTTTAAAAACTGGAACCGGTCAGCAAGTTGAAATGCGTCGTGTAGAATTTGTCGGCCCTAATGTGGGTGATGAATTAGCCGAGGCGGGCGGCTTGGCGATTCTTATCGCATTACTGTGTATTCTGCTTTATGTCTCTGTTCGTTTTGAATGGCGTTTAGCAGCTGGTGCAGTATTGTCATTGGCACATGACATTATTATTACTGTTGGTATTTTTTCGATATTACAAATTGAAGTTGATTTAACTATTGTGGCAGCGTTGCTAACGGTAGTGGGTTATTCACTTAACGATACTATCGTGGTGTTTGACCGTATTAGAGAAAATTTCCTAAAAATGCGTAAACAAACCGCTGAAGAAATTATGAACTGCTCACTTTCTCAAACATTGAGTAGAACATTAATTACTTCCAGTACGACGTTGTTTGTTGTTATTGCGTTGTTCTTAAAAGGCGGCGTGATGATTCATGGTTTTGCATTAGCATTACTGATCGGTATTACTGTCGGTACTTATTCTTCAATTTATGTGGCGTCTGCATTAGCACTTAAATTGGGAATTACCCGTGAGCATTTAATGCCAACACCCATCGATAAAGAAGGTGAAGAACTTGATGCGATGCCATAGCAGCAAGTAGTCACTCGGTGGAGTAAGTAATTATTAACTATACGGAGTCTTCGGGCTCCGTTTTTTTATGGGTTAATTTCATGATCTTTTGTGTCATTTTCTACAATAAATGTTCACGAGGACGATGGAAAATCAAAGACTTTTGCAAAGATGACCACGTAATGTATGGGATTGGTATAACGGATAAATAGAGTAAATAGGAGGGGGGAAGTGAATAGAAAGGGGATTAACGATATCAACAAAAACGCCCCGCTGTGGATATCAGCGGGGCGTTTTTATTTAGCGGGTAGTAATCAAAGATTACTTAGCCAGAGCGTCGCTACCGAATTCACGGATTTTCGCAAGCATTGGCTTAACTACACGTGCGTTACCAGCAACAATGTTGCCAGATAGTAGGTAGTTAGTGTTACCCGTAAAGTCAGCACAGATAGCACCAGCTTCACGCGCGATTAATTCACCAGCAGCAAGTTCCCAAGGCTTTTGGCCTAGTTTGAACACGCCATCAACACGGCCAGCAGCTAGGTAACAAAGATCCAATGCAGTACAACCTGATTGACGCATGTCATCACATTCTACAAATAAAGCATTTTGGATTTTTAGGTAGCTTTCAGCGTGTTGCTTAGCCGCAAAAGGAAGACCTGTTGCTAATACAGTACCTGTTAGATCACGAGGTTGTGATGCACGTAGACGTAGGCTGTTAAGTTGCGCGCCTGCACCACGAGTAGCTGTGAATAGTTCGTTACGAGCTGGGTCGTAAACTGCAGCAATTTCTGTACGGCCACGCATACGTAGTGCGATAGAAATTGCATAGTGAGGATAACCGCGAACAAAGTTCATGGTGCCATCCACTGGGTCAATAATCCACTGACACTCTTTGTCACGTCCTTCTTTCGTACCAGACTCAGCTGCAAGAATGCAGTGATCAGGGTAAGATTTACGGATTGTCTCGATGATGATAGCTTCTGCTTCATGATCGATATTGGTAACAACATCATTACCTTTATTAGCAACCTCAATAGATTGAGGTTTTTCTAGAGATTTAATGACATGGTCACCAGCCTTTCGCACAGCGCGAATGGCAATATTAAGCATCGGATGCATAGGATTTTCCCAACGGATGTTAAAGAACATAAAAAGCGGCGGCGAGTATAACAGAGCTATAAAAAAAAGGAAGTGGTTATTTTTTCGACGTTAGCGGATGGCGAACAAAATAAAAATAGCTGTATTTTATTTATTGGTAGCAGTAATAGGTAATAACGTTCATCAAATAGACATGTTTTCTTCATTTTTGTGATGGCTGTGCTACTATCTCTGAGCGTTAAATTAGACTGGAATATAGCGACATCATGTTAGATAAAATTCGCGTTGTCCTCATCGGCACGTCACACCCTGGAAATATCGGTTCAGCAGCTCGCGCAATGAAAGTAATGGGGTTAACTAACCTTGTTCTTGTTGATCCTGCGTGTGAGATTGATAGTCATACAATTGCTTTAGCGGCAGGTGCAGCAGATGTAGTTGAGAACGCTAAGATTGTAAAAACATTAGATGAAGCCGTTGCTGATTGCGGTTTAGTGGTTGGTTCAAGTGCGCGTTCTCGTACGTTAGAATGGCCACAATTAGACCCTCGTGAAAATGGCATTAAAGTCATTGCAGAATCAGAGCAGCACCCTGTAGCTATTTTATTTGGTCGTGAGCGTATCGGTCTCACCAATGAAGAATTACAAAAATGTCATTGCCATGTTTATATTCCTGCTAATCCTGAATATAGCTCATTAAACCTAGCGATGGCTGTACAAACAATAACTTATGAAGTTCGCATGGCATATCTTGATGCGACTAAACATCAATCTACTCAAGTTATTGATGAATACCCGCGTGCTGAAGAATTAGAACGTTTTTACCAGCATCTTGAGAAAGTAACCAGCCAAACGCGTTTTATTAATAAAAACCACCCAGGTATGGTAATGGTAAAATTACGCCGTATGTTTACTCGTGCTCGCCCTGAGCAACAAGAGCTAAATATTTTACGGGGTATTTTATCATCAGTAGAAAAGACAATTGAAACCTTAGAGAAGAACAACAAATAACGGCACTTACAAGCTAGTGAAAGACCCAGTATTTTCGCGGGTTAAATACTTGACCAAAATAGTCAGGTATGAGAGACTACTTGTATACATTCAAGTAGGTAGCCATGTTATGAAGTTGACCTCAAAAGGAAGATACGCTGTGACTGCAATGTTAGATGTAGCATTGCATTCACATAATGGACCAGTACCGTTGGCTGATATTTCAGAACGTCAAGGGATCTCACTGTCCTACCTAGAACAACTCTTTTCGCGTCTTCGTAAAGCGGGCTTAGTAACAAGCGTCCGTGGTCCCGGTGGTGGTTATCGCTTGGGTGAAGATGCTAGCAATATCGCTGTCGGTATGGTTATCGCTGCGGTTGATGAATCAGTTGATGCAACTAAATGCCAAGGGAAAGGCGGTTGCCAAGGTGGTGTTCGTTGTTTAACCCACACCTTATGGCATGATTTAAGTGATCGTATCAGCGGATTTTTAAATAACATCACTCTTGGTGAGTTGATGAAGGATAATGATGTACAAGTTATTGCCGACCGTCAGGATGTGATCCTACGTAGTAATAATCAACCATCATTTGCAAATAAAAAATCACACGACAGCGCCCCTATCGGTGTCGATGTCCGCTCCTAGAGACCAGACGTTCGTGTTTTCGGAGAAGAAAATGAAACTGCCAATATATTTTGATTACTCTGCAACTTGCCCGGTAGATCCTCGTGTTGCTGAGAAAATGGTTCAGTGTTTAACAATGGATGGTACGTTTGGTAATCCAGCGTCACGTTCACACCGTTATGGCTGGCAAGCAGAAGAAGCAGTTGATGCTGCTCGTGAGTATATTGCCGAGTTAGTGAATGCTGATCCGCGTGAAATTGTCTTCACATCAGGTGCTACTGAGTCTGATAACCTTGCAATTAAAGGTGCTGCACACTTCTATAACAAGAAGGGTAAGCATATTATTACATGTAAAACTGAGCACAAAGCGGTTCTTGACCCATGTCGTCAATTAGAGCGTGAAGGTTATGAAGTAACATACCTTGAGCCTGAATCAAATGGTCTTATTGATTTGGCAAAACTACGCGACGCAATGCGTGAAGATACTGTGCTGGTTTCTATTATGCATGTAAATAATGAAATTGGTGTTATTCAAGATATCGCAGCAATTGGTGAAATTTGTCGTGAAAATAAGACTATTTTCCATGTTGATGCGGCACAATCTGCAGGTAAATTACCTATTGATGTGCAAGCAACAAAAGTTGATTTAATTTCATTTTCAGCGCACAAAATTTATGGTCCTAAAGGTATTGGTGCACTGTATGTGCGTCGTAAACCTCGTATTCGTCTTGAAGCGCAAATGCACGGTGGCGGTCATGAGCGTGGTTTCCGTTCTGGCACATTACCGACTCACCAAATTGTGGGTATGGGTGAAGCATTCCGTATTGCTAAGCTTGAGATGGCACAAGATTACCAACACGCAATTGATATGCGTGAGCGTCTATTAAAAGGCCTTGAAGGCATTGAAGAGATGTCAATCAATGGTGATATGGAACACCGTATTCCAACTAACCTAAACATTAGTTTTGCGTTTGTTGAAGGTGAGTCATTGCTAATGGCACTGAAAGATCTTGCTGTATCATCAGGCTCTGCATGTACTTCTGCAAGTTTAGAACCATCTTATGTACTACGTGCATTAGGCCTTAATGACGAGCTAGCACATAGTTCAATTCGTTTCTCTTTTGGTCGTTTTACGACTGCTGAAGAAATTGATTATGCTGTTGTTCAAATTAAACAAGCAGTTGATAAGCTACGTGCAATGTCACCTCTTTGGGATATGTTCAAAGAAGGCATCGATTTAAATACAGTTGAGTGGGCACACCACTAATCTGCGGTTAGACATTATTTGAGGAAATTTATCATGGCATATAGTGAAAAAGTCATCGATCATTATGAAAATCCGCGTAACGTGGGTTCATTTGACAACGACGATAAAAATATTGGTAGCGGTATGGTGGGTGCACCTGCCTGTGGCGACGTAATGAAGCTTCAGATCAAAGTGACTGAAGATGGCATTATTGAAGATGCAAAATTTAAAACTTATGGTTGTGGCTCTGCTATCGCATCAAGTTCGCTAATCACCGAATGGGTGAAAGGTAAAACATTAGACGAGGCGGCATCAATTAAGAACTCTGCAATTGCAGAAGAGCTTGAGTTACCACCGGTGAAAGTTCACTGTTCAATTCTTGCAGAAGATGCAATTAAAGCAGCAGTTAGCGATTATAAAAAGAAACGCGAACAAAAATAATATCTGAGGTTTGAAGTATGGCCATTACTATCACTGAAGCGGCAGCTAGTCGCGTATCGACTTTTTTAGCTAATCGAGGCAAAGGCATTGGTTTACGCCTCGGCGTTCGCACTTCAGGGTGTTCGGGTATGGCGTATATCCTTGAGTTCGTCGATGATCTTGACGAAGGGGATCAAGTCTTTGAAGAACGAGGCGTAAAAATTATCGTTGATGCAAAAAGCATGGTTTACCTTGATGGTACTGAGCTTGATTTCGCTAAAGAAGGCCTGAATGAAGGTTTTCAATTTAACAACCCTAACGTGTCTAGCGAATGTGGTTGTGGTGAAAGCTTCAACGTATAATTGCTCATAGTGTTTTATTAAACCTGGCTACTGGCCGCCATTATGGTGAGTGAGTTGTCAGGTTTATTTTTTATATATGGTTGCGATTATGAATCATTTCGAATTATTTGGATTACCGTTTCAATTTGATATTGATGGCGGTTTACTAGCAACACAATTCCGTGAATTACAGCGTCGATTCCATCCTGATAACTTTGCAACAGCATCTGAGCGTGATCGATTACTGTCAGTACAAAAAGCTGCCCAGATTAATGATGCCTTTCAAACATTAAAAAATCCTGTCTCACGTGCTGAATATATGCTTGCTGAACGCGATGAAGATATTCGTGGTGAACAAAAGACATTGCAAGATATGGATTTCTTAATGCAGCAAATGGAACTGCGTGAAGCACTTGAAGTTATTTCTGACTCAACTGATCCTGAAGCGGCTTTGTTTGATTTTGAACAACAGGCAACAGCGATGTATAAGGCACAGTTGGATAAATTGGCTCAGTTATTGAGTCAAGAAAATTGGATTGAAGCTGCTGATGCAGTTCGTAAATTAAAGTTTATTGTTAAGTTACGTGATGAAGTCGAACGTCTTGAAGAATCATTATTCGACTAATCAATCCGTTGTGTTATTTAGACAGGAACAATAATGGCATTTTTACAGATTTCTGAACCCGGTCAAAGTGCAGCACCGCATCAGCAAAAATTAGCGGTTGGCATTGATTTAGGGACGACAAACTCATTAGTTGCCGCCGTTCGTAGCGGTGTTGCTGAAACATTGAAAGATGCTGAAGGACGTTCAATTTTACCCTCAGTCGTTCATTATGCTGATAACAATATAGTTACAGGTGATGCCGCACGTGTTTATGCGCAACGGGATCCTGTTAATACTATCTTATCGGTAAAGCGTCTGATGGGACGTTCATTAGCTGATATTGAACAGCGTTATCCGCAATTACCTTATCAATTTACCGCATCAGCAAATGGCTTACCGCAACTGGTTACCCGTCAAGGGACAATGAATCCAGTACAAGTCTCTGCTGAAATTTTAAAATCATTAAGTCAGCGTGCAGTAGAAAGTTTAGGTGGCGACCTTGAAGGAGTCGTGATCACCGTTCCTGCTTATTTTGATGATGCGCAGCGTGCTGGCACCAAAGATGCCGCTAAGCTCGCTAATTTAAATGTTTTGCGCTTACTTAATGAACCAACAGCAGCGGCTATTGCTTATGGTCTTGATTCGGGTCAAGAAGGGGTTATTGCCGTTTATGATCTTGGTGGTGGCACCTTTGATATTTCAATTCTACGTCTATCAAAAGGTGTGTTTGAAGTATTAGCCACAGGTGGTGATTCGGCATTAGGCGGTGATGATCTTGATCAGTTACTTGCTGACTGGATTCTACTTCAAGCGCAATTAGTTGATACATTGACGCCACAACAACGTCGTGAATTACAAGATGCAGCTCAACAAGCGAAAGTCGCTTTAAGTGATGCTGATAGCGTAACAATTAATGTATTAGGCTGGCAGGGTGAAATTACTCGTGAGCAATTTGATGGGTTAATTACGCCATTAATAAAGAAAACATTGTTTGCTTGCCGTCGAGCATTAAAAGATGCCGATATCACTATTGATGATGTGATTGAAACCGTCATGGTTGGTGGTTCAACTCGCGTACCATTAGTGCGTCAATTAGTAGGTGATTTTTTTGGTAAAACGCCATTAACGTCTATCGACCCTGATCAAGTCGTGGCAATCGGTGCTGCTATTCAAGCTGATATATTAATTGGTAATAAGCCTGATGCAGATATGTTACTGCTTGATGTCATTCCATTATCGCTTGGCATTGAAACTATGGGCGGTATGGTTGAGAAGATTATTCCACGTAATACCACATTGCCTGTTGCTCGCGCCCAAGAGTTTACCACCTTTAAAGATGGTCAAACGGCAATGTCAGTTCATATCGTTCAAGGTGAGCGTGAAATGGTGAGTGATTGTCGTTCATTGGCACGATTCACGCTGCGTGGTATTCCTGCAATGGCTGCAGGTGCTGCGCATATTCGTGTGACTTATCAAGTTGATGCTGATGGCTTATTGTCTGTAACCGCAATGGAAAAAAGCAGTGGGGTGCAATCATCTATTCAAGTTAAGCCTTCTTATGGGCTGTCGGATGATGAAATTGCAACCATGCTCCGTGATTCAATGACATTTGCTCAAGATGACAAAGACGCACGTGCATTAGCGGAGCAACAGGTAGAAGCTGATCGCGTCCTTGAAGGGCTGATTGCAGCATTGGCAACAGATGGCGATGCTTTGTTAAGTGCTCAAGAACGTGAAGAGTTAGAAACTGTAATGATGGAACTGGTTCAATTACGTCAGAGTGGCGACGCTCGTACCATTGAAGCAGGAATTAAGAAAACTGATAAGGCCAGCCAAGAATTTGCGTCACGTCGAATGGATCAATCGATTCGTCAGGCGCTTGCTGGCCAGTCTATTGATGAGGTTTAGGCATGCCTAAGATTATAATTTTACCGAATGAAGAACATTGTCCTGAAGGCGCTATTTTAGACGCGCAATCAGGCGAAACTATCCTAGATGTTGCATTGCGCAATGGTATTGAAATTGAGCATGCGTGTGAAAAATCTTGTGCATGTACGACTTGTCATGTTGTTGTCCGTGAAGGGTTTGATTCTCTAAAAGAGAGTGATGAGCTAGAAGATGACATGCTCGATAAAGCATGGGGACTTGAGCCAGAATCTCGTTTAAGTTGTCAGGCTCGAGTGGCTGATGAAGATTTAGTGGTCGATATTCCACGTTATACCGTCAATCTTGCTTCTGAAGCTCAGTAATTGACTATGAAGATAGGTCGCCATGATGGCGGCCTATTTTTTTAACTGTTGATTAGGGTTACGGCTATTTATACTAATCACAATACGTTTCTGAGCTACTTGCTTGAATCCAATGCTTTGAATGATGACCACTTAATGAATGGGATTGCTATTAATTAAGTGTGGTTAAATTGAGTATGATTAACTTAATGTATTGTTTCTATTAAATAAATGAGGATTTATTATGAGTCTACAATGGATTGATTCACGTGATATTGCTATTGAACTGATTGAGCTATACCCAGAGGTTGATCCAACTCAAGTACGCTTTACTGACTTAAGAGATTGGATTGTTGCGCTTGATACCTTTGATGATGATGTTGATCATTGTAATGAAAAAATCTTAGAAGCCGTGCAGATGTGTTGGATTGATGAACAATAATTAGAACCACGAAAAAGCCTGTTTTATTGTTGCCTCGCAAGGGGGATGGGCATAGTCTTATTGGTTATAAAAAGAGTATAACAATAACGCAGTAATCAGCTTTACTTAATTGCTTGGCTGTGTGGTATTTATCAAGGAGCTTATCAATGTCTAGTGTAATGTCGGTGAGTCTTTCTCATCAAGCGGCAGGTTCGCAATGGGGAACAAACGCATTAATTAGTTTTGGTGCTGAAGGCAGTGTGATTCATGTATCGACCCATGATCTGTTGGGTGATATTCAACGTGCTGGTCGTCGGTTTGATGCGCAAGGCATTAAAGCGGTTAACTTAATCGGCATGGCATGGGGGTTAGACGCAATTTGGGCATTTTTACAAGGCTACCGTAATCCAAAGACGGATAATTCGGTGACTTGGGAACCATTAAATAAAGCCGATGAAACTGAATTGCAGGCACGGATTAAAACCATTAGCTGGGTGTGCGGTATTATTAATCAACCAGCAGATGTGGTAGCACCTTCACAATTGGCAGCACGTGCGGGCGAGTTTATTAAGTCATTAGCACCTGAACATGTTACCTATAAGATCACCAAAGGTAATAATTTATTAGATGAAGGTTGGAATGGTATTCATGCGGTAGGTCGTGGTTCAGATCACCGTCCAGCAATGCTACGCTTAGATTATAATCCAACGGGTGATGCTGATGCGCCTGTTTTTGCATGTATTGTTGGTAAAGGTATCACCTTCGATTCCGGTGGCTATAGCATTAAGCCTTCTGCAGGAATGACGGCAATGAAGGCTGATATGGGTGGTGCAGCATTAGCCACTGGCGGGTTGGCATTGGCAATGACGCGCGGGCTTAATAAGCGGATTAAATTAGTATTATGTTGTGCTGAAAATATGATTTCAGGCCGAGCATTAAAATTGGGCGATATCATTAAATATAAAAATGGTAAAACCGTTGAAGTGTTAAATACGGATGCTGAAGGACGATTGGTACTGGCTGATGGTTTGATGTATGCCAATAGCCAACACCCTGAATTAATTATTGATTGCGCGACATTAACGGGCTCTGCCAAAATGGCGTTAGGTAATGACTACCATGCACTATTAAGTTTTGATCCGGCTCTATCTCGTCAAGCATTAGCGGCAGCAGAACATGAAGGTGAAGGTCTGTGGCCATTACCTTTAGCTGAAATCCACCGTAATATGTTGCCATCAAATTTTGCTGATTTAGCAAATATTTCAAGTGGTGATTTTATGCCAGGAGCCAGTACTGCTGCGGCATTCTTATCTTATTTTGTTGAGAATTATCAGCAAGGTTGGATGCATATTGACGCCAGTGGTACTTATCGTAAGAGCGCGAATGATCAATGGGCGGCAGGCGCAACGGGTATGGGTGTAAAAACCTTGGCGCGTATTCTCGCTCAATAATATAAACTAACAATAGTAAGCCTTCTTAATGATTTTGTTTCTAGTTAAAATCATTTAGAGGGCTTTTTTTATATTTAAATTACGTCAAACTAAAAATATAGACTATAAATAAAACAAGAGGTTATCGATTATGTTGACAGTAACTTTATCCAACTTGCCTGCTGGTGCTCCTTGGGGCGGTAACGCTTTAATTAGTTATCAAACCCGCAGTGCTTGCATCCATTATGGCGATACTTTTAGTTTACGCCGTATTCAACAAGCAGGCCGACAAATTCAAACGCAAGGGGTTGAAGCGGTAAGTTTAGCGGGTGACGGTTGGAATTATGAACGTCAATGGGCATTTTATTGTGGTTTTGCCGCCACCATGGAAACCGTTACTATCAAATGGGCATCGATTGATGAAGATGAGCTTGAATTGTTAAATGCGCGTCGTCATAGCCATGATTGGGCACGAAAACTCATTAATACCGGCCCTGATACGCTATATCCACAACAATTAGCAAAAGCCGCTGTGAGCTTTTTGACTGACATTGGGGGGGAATATATTCATACTCAAATGATTGTTGGTGATGAGCTTTTGGCTGATGGTTGGATTGGTATTCACAGTGTGGGTCGAGGTAGTCAGCATCCGCCAGTATTACTCAGTGTTGATTATAACCCCACAAATGATCCTGATGCGCCAGTGAGTGCGTGTTTAGTTGGTAAAGGGATCACTTTTGATTCTGGTGGTTACAGTTTAAAACCGAGTGCTGGTATGGTCAGCATGAAATGTGACATGGGGGGCGCTGCAACAGTTACTGCTGCATTAGGTTATGCCATTGCACAAGGTTTAACGCAGCGGGTCAAACTTATTCTTTGTTGTGCTGAAAATATGGTCTCAGGCGATGCTTATAAACTTGGCGATGTGTTAACGTATAGCAATGGGGTATCTGTTGAAATTGTGAATACCGATGCTGAAGGTCGCTTAGTACTTGCTGATGGCTTATTAATGGCATCTGCAACCAAAGCGCCGCTAATTATTGATGCAGCAACATTAACGGGAGCTGCAATGATGGCGGTGGGGAGTGATTACAATGCTATTTTTGGATTTGATAAAGCATTGTTAGCCCGTGCACAGCAGTTATCTGAATTAGTCAATGAACCCGCATGGCCATTGCCACTTGAAAAATGGCATCAAGGTTACTGTCCTTCTGCATTTGCAGATACTGCCAATAGTCGCGTTCAAAAGGGAGGCGGTATGGGGGGAGCATCTAATGCAGCAGGATTTTTGTCACGCTTTGTCGACATCGATAATTGCAGTTGGATTCATTTTGATTTAGCCGCGTGTTATCGTGATAGTGCTGACCCTCGTTGGGCTATCGGTGCGACGGGCTTAGGTATTGCAAATATTGCAGGATTATTGTTGTAAGTAATAATACTAATCAGTGGCAATGAAGTGCGACTAAGTAAATGGACGGCAACTAGACTCAAAAGGAAATTATAATAATGACAATAGAAAAAACGTTTTCAATCGTAAAGCCGGATGCTGTTAAACGAAATTTAATTGGCGCTATTTATCAACGTTTCGAAAATGCAGGCCTAAAAATTGTTGCTGCTAAAATGTTGCAGTTAACAAAAACTCAAGCTCAAGGGTTTTATGCTGAACATGAAGGCAAACCTTTTTTTGATGAATTAGTTGATTTTATGACATCAGGCCCAGTGATGGTGCAAGTACTTGAAGGGGAAGATGCCATTGTTCGTTATCGTGAACTAATGGGTAAAACTAACCCACAAGAAGCCGCCTGTGGCACTATCCGTGCCGATTTTGCGATTAGCTTACGCTACAACTCGGTGCATGGTTCTGATAGTCCAGTATCGGCTGAACGTGAAATTAGCTATTTTTTTGCCGCTGATGAGTTATGCCCTCGCAGTGAATGATCGTAAAGTGATAAAAAACAAGTAAAACCAAATACTAAAGGGAGGCTGATGCTTCCCTTTGTTATGTTAAAAGCGAAGATTGTTACAATCACTAAAATAACCATACAGTGAACGGGTGGAAACCTGTGCATAAAGGCTGTACAATTTCGCGCCTTAAACCCTGATAACTATGATGAGGCTGCCCTTTGCAGATCTCCGAGTTATTAAAGGCGCTGCAATAGTCATTTTTAGTGAGGCACCAACCGATGACAACTGTCAAAATTAATCTGCTGGATTTCGATCGCAAAGGTCTGCGTAAATACTTTGCCGAAGAGCTTAATGAAAAGCCATTCCGAGCAGATCAGATAATGAAATGGATTTATCATTTCGGTTGTGATGACTTTGATCAAATGAACAATATCAACAAAAAGTTGCGTGAAAAATTACAGCGTGTTGCTGAAATTCGTGCACCTGAAGTATCAAACGCACAATATTCAAATGATGGCACTATCAAATGGGCAATGCGTGTTGGCGATCAAGACGTTGAAACGGTTTATATTCCAGATGAAGATCGTGCAACCTTGTGTGTGTCTTCTCAAGTAGGCTGTGCATTAGAATGTAAATTTTGCTCTACGGGTCAGCAAGGCTTTAACCGTAATTTGCGTGTGTCTGAAATTATTGGTCAAGTATGGCGTGCAGCAAAAGAAATTGGTATTCAAAAAGAAACTGGCCGTCGCCCTATTACTAACATCGTAATGATGGGTATGGGTGAGCCATTACTGAACATGAAAAACTTAATTCCAGCATTAGAAATTATGTTAGATGATTTAGGTTTTGGTTTATCTAAGCGTCGCGTTACGGTTTCAACGTCTGGTGTCGTTTCAGGCCTAGAGCAAATGATTGGTACTATCGATGTTGCACTGGCTATTTCACTACATGCACCAACAGATGAATTGCGTTCGCAAATTATGCCGATTAACGATCGTTGGAATATCGAAACGTTCCTTGATAGCGTACGTCGTTATGTGAATTCAACCAATGCTAATCGTGGTCGTGTAACCATTGAATATGTGCTGCTTGATCACGTTAATGATGATATGGAACATGCACGTCAGTTAGGACGTCTATTAAAAGACACGCCAGCGAAAATTAATTTGATTCCATTTAACCCATATCCAGGTTCTCCTTATAAAAAACCTAGTAATTCACGTATAGATCGCTTTATGAAAACGTTAATGGAGTATGATTATACGGTAACTGTACGTAAAACACGTGGTGATGATATTGATGCCGCATGTGGTCAGTTAGTGGGTGATGTTATTGATCGAACTAAACGCACTCAAGCAAAATTACCGATGGGTGAATCTATTGCAGTTAAAACCCTTTAATTAGATTAGCGATTATAATCACTTCGCGGTTTAACACGGATGTTAAGGTGAATAAAAATGATACGATGGATGAAGTATCCATTATTTTCTTGTTTGTTGTTGGCCGGATGTGCCACTGTGACAGTAGAAGATAACGCTGAACAATTTGATGCCATTGATGCCGCTGAAGCACGAATGACATTAGGGTTAAATTATTTAAAAGTAGGTCAATGGCAACGTGCACGAGATAATTTAGAGCAGGCATTAGATTATGCGCCGGATTATTATCGTGTTCAAAACGCCATGGCCTATTATTATCAAAAGGTAGGTGAAAAAGACGCGGCAGAAAAAATGTACAAACAAGCCTTAAAAGACGCACCTAAAAATGGTGATGTGCTTAATAATTATGGCGCATTTTTGTGTAGCGAAGGACGTTATGATGAAGCTATCAGCACGTTTGTTAAAGCAATTAACCAACCTTACTATTATCTTATTTCAGCAAGTTATGAAAATGCAGGTTTATGTAGTCGTAAACAAGGCAATGATTTACAAGCAATAGATTATTTCGAAAAAGCACTTTCACACGATCCATATCGTCCAAAATCAATGCTACAACTGGCGCAGTTAGAATTAGAGGCTAATAATTATAAAGATGCTCGCGTACGGTTGTTTAAATTTAATAAACGATATGGATATACAGCAAATAGTTTGTTGTTGCTCATTCAGTTAGAAAAGCAAAATGGACGGTTAACTTTGGTCGATAAATACGTTAATTTATTAAAAAAACAATTTCCCGATTCTCAGCAATTTCAGAATTATATAGCTAATGAATACTGAACCCAACGATTTACCTCAACCCGAAAATGTTGTACGTCCTGGTGATATGCTTCGTCAAGCACGTGAACAACTAGGTTACTCTCAAGTAGATATTGCGAATCGATTACGATTACGATTAGCTGTTATTAATGACATTGAAACTAATTGTTTTGATAGTGAAAAAATATCCACATTTACCAGAGGATATGTACGTTCATATGCAAAATATGTTGGATTAGATGATGTTGCCGTGGTTGCGCTATTAGATGATTACGGTCACTCAAAACCTACAGCACAAGAAATGCAAAGTTTCTCACGTCGCACTAACCGTGAAGCGCATGATAGTCGTATAATGGGACTAACATGGATTTTAGCGGTAATTTTTGTTGGTGTGACAGCTGTTTGGTGGTGGCAAAATAGTCATTTAGAACGAGATACGACGCCTGTTGTTGACGTTGCTAATGTTGCAAAGGTAACTCCTACAACAGATATACCAACTCCTGATACGATAGTAACATCTCCAGCTGTCGAGAGTTCTACAGCAACGATAACTGATGGTGTAACACCAACGGTTTCAGCTGAAGTAACGCCAACGGTTAATACCGATACAGTACCAATGCCTGCAGTGAGCACTGATATTGCAACTACTGTTAAGTCTGTTGCAGCAACCACTACAACAGATACTGAGATAAAAGAGCCAACGGCAGTAACGCCAGCAATCACCACAGAGACTGAAGCTGCACCAGCATTACAATTAGCTTTTGTTGCTGATTGTTGGATTGACATTCGTGACGCTAATGGTAAACGTCTTGAAAGTGGAATTAAGACCGCAGGTCAAACACTTGATATTAACGGTAAGGCACCATTCCGAGTTCGACTTGGCGCACCAAGTGCCGTTAAAATAGAACTTAAAGGGCAACCTTTCGATCTTAGTCGCTATCCGGCAGGTCGACCTGTAACGTTAACGTTGCCGCAGTAATAGAGAATAATAAAACATGCATAACGAATCACCCATTATACGTCGCCAATCAAGCCGAATTTATGTCGGTAATGTGCCGATTGGCGATGGCGCTCCAATTGCTGTTCAATCAATGACTAACACTCTAACCACCGATGTTGATGCAACGGTGGCTCAAATTCGTGCATTGGAAAAAGTAGGGGCTGACATTGTTCGTGTTTCTGTACCAACAATGGATGCTGCTGAAGCCTTTAAACTTATCAAACAACAAGTTAATGTGCCATTAGTTGCTGATATTCATTTTGACTATCGTATTGCATTAAAAGTCGCAGAATACGGCGTTGATTGTTTACGTATTAACCCTGGTAATATTGGTCGAGAAGATCGTATTCGCTCAGTCGTTGAATGTGCGCGTGATAAGAATATTCCAATTCGAATCGGTGTGAATGGTGGTTCGTTAGAAAAAGAAATTCAGCAAAAATACGGTGAACCAACACCAGAAGCATTAGTTGAATCAGCAATGCGCCATGTTGAGATTTTAGATCGTCTGAACTTTGATCAATTCAAAGTCAGTGTGAAAGCTTCTGATGTATTTTTAGCGGTTGAGTCTTACCGGCAATTAGCAAAACAAATTGTACAGCCATTACATTTAGGTATTACTGAAGCGGGCGGTGCACGTGCTGGTTCTGTGAAGTCAGCTGTTGGTTTGGGAATGTTACTTGCAGAAGGCATTGGTGACACGTTACGTATCTCACTAGCTGCCGATCCGGTTGAAGAGATTAAAGTTGGTTTTGATATTCTAAAATCATTACGCATTCGTTCGCGCGGTATTAATTTTATTGCCTGCCCAACGTGTTCTCGTCAAGAATTTGATGTTATCGCAACGGTTAATACATTAGAGCAACGCTTAGAAGATATTATCACACCGATGGATGTTTCTATTATTGGCTGTGTAGTAAATGGCCCAGGTGAGGCAGAAGCTTCTCACTTAGGTATTGCGGGTGGTAACCGTAAGAGTGCTTTCTATGAAGACGGTATTCGTCAAAAAGAGCGTTTTGATAACGACAACGTTATTGATCAGCTTGAGGCGAAAATCCGTGCAAAAGCATCAATGTTAGACCTAAACAATCGTATTGATATTACGCAATAAGATAAAATAGCAAAAACCATGCTGTTATTGTGACAGCGTGGTTCACTATTTCTGCAATAAATTATATATTCGATTTAAATCCCCATCGAAAACTGAGAATAATCGTGGCGAAACAAATTCAAGCAATTCGAGGCATGAACGATTGCCTACCAACACAAACTCCACTTTGGCAAAAAGTCGAAGGTACTGTTAAACAAGTGATCAGTGCATATGGTTACAATGAAATCCGTATGCCAATTGTTGAGTCGACACATTTGTTTAAACGTGCGATCGGTGAAGTTACTGATGTTGTTGAAAAAGAAATGTATACCTTTGATGATCGTAATGGCGATAGCCTAACATTACGTCCAGAAGGTACGGCAAGTTGTGTGCGTGCCGGTATCGAAAATGGTCTGCTTTACAATCAAGAGCAACGCCTATGGTACATGGGGCCAATGTTCCGTCATGAGCGTCCACAAAAAGGCCGTTACCGTCAATTCCACCAAGTTGGTGTAGAAGTATTTGGTATTGATGGACCAGATGTAGACGCTGAATTGATCATGATGACTGCACGTTTATGGCGTGAGCTTGGTATTAATGACCATGTTCGTCTAGAGTTAAATTCTATTGGTTCACTGCAAGCGCGTGCAGATTACCGTGTTGCACTGATTGCATTCCTTGAACAACATATGGATGTGTTAGACGAAGATGCTAAGCGTCGTATGTATACCAATCCATTGCGTGTTTTAGATACTAAGAACCCTGCAATTCAAGAAATTCTTGTTGATGCACCAATGCTTTCAGCATACCTAGATCCAGAATCACAGCAACATTTTACTGGATTATGTGAACTATTAGACGCTGCTGGCATCAAATATCAAGTAAATGAACGTCTTGTACGTGGTTTAGATTATTATAACCGTACTGTATTTGAGTGGATCACTGATAGCTTAGGTGCACAAGGTACAGTATGTGGTGGTGGTCGTTATGACGGTCTAGTTGAACAACTAGGTGGTAAAGCAACCTCATCAGTTGGTTTTGCGATGGGACTTGAACGTCTGGTTTTACTGATGGAAGCATTACAACAAGACGATGTACGTCGTTCTGTTGATGTTTACATGGTCACAGCCGGTGAAGGTACATTAGCCGCTGGTATGATGCTGGCAGAAAAATTACGTAATCAACTGCCTCAGTTACGCATTATGTCTAACTTTGGTGGTGGTAATTTTAAAAAACAATTTAAACGTGCTGATAACGTAGGTGCAGCAATTGCATTGGTTCTTGGTGAAAATGAAATGGCAGAAAACACCGTCGTAGTTAAAGATTTACATGGCGGTGAACAAATAACCATGGCACAGGATGAGGTTGCAGCGAAGCTGGCAGCACTGATTTAAGAGAGGACAGGAAGTGAACGACTACGCCACAGAAGAACAACAGGTTGAAGCGATAAAATCGTGGTGGCAAGATAACGGCAAAGCCGTTGTTCTAGGCGCTGTGATTGGTTTAGGCGGTCTATTAGGTTGGCGTTACTACCAGTCTGAAGTCCATGTTGCTAAGCATTTAGCTTCAGATTCCTATACTCAAGTAGTTACAGCTCTCGACAATAATAGTAAAACTGCTGTTACTGAAGCGAAAACGTTCATCGAAGCTAACAAAGACAGTCAATATGCTGTTCTTGCTGCATTACAATTAGCGAAAGTTCAAGTTGAAAATAATCATCTTGATGGTGCGATTGAGCAACTTAATTGGGTGATCAATAACACTAAAGATAACGCTATTTTACCATTAGCAGTAACGCGTTTAGCTCGTATTTATGCAGAACAGCAGAAATTCACAGAAGCGTTAGCTGAATTGAAAAAAGTAACGCTTCCTAGCTGGAATGAAAATATTGCGGAGTTGCGCGGTGATATCTTACTGCAAAAAGGCGATATTCAAGCAGCACGTGATGCATATATAGAAGCTCAGCAAGATGGTTCATCACCAGCATTGCAAATGAAGCTTAATGACTTAGCTCAATAAGGCGAACATAATGCATAAGGTGTTAAAACGAGCTTTAGCCGTAGCAATTGCTGTGAGCGTATTATCTGGTTGTGCGAGTGAAGTTGATTCTATTCATATGGCACCATTGCCTAAAGTAGATAATACTTTTACGCCTAAAACAGATTGGAGTCGTAGCGTTGGCGACGGTGTTTCTGGTTACTATTCAAAGCTAACGCCTGTAGTCGGCCAAGGTAAAGTCTTTGTTGCTGATCGCAATGGTTTAGTTGAAGCTCTAGATCCTAGTAACGGTAAAGTGCTATGGAAAAATGATTTAGAGAAAGAGACCAGCGTTAAAATTTCTGGAGGCTTAGTGTTAGCGGAAGGAAAAATCTTTATCGGTACTGAAAATGCTGACGTAATTGCATTAGATGCTGAAACTGGTAAAGAAGTTTGGCGTGCTAAAGTGGCTGGTGAAGTATTATCACAACCTTTAGTTGATAGTGGTATTGTTGTTGTTAACACCAGTAGTGGTGTGCTTGAAGCGCTTAATGCTGATACAGGTAAGAGCAAATGGCAAATTAGCAATGAGATTCCAACATTAACATTACGTGGTACAAGTTCTCCCGTTGCGATCTCTGGTGGCGTTTTCTGGGGGCTATCAAATGGCCGTTTAGAAGGTGCGATCTTAAATGATGGCCGTGTATTATGGCAGCAAACAATTTCAACCCCTAAAGGTTCAACTGAAATTGATCGTTTAGTGGATGTGGATGCTGCACCTATAATTGCTGGCGATCGTTTATATGCTATCGGCTATAATGGTTCATTAGTATCAATTGATCTTCGTAGTGGTCAAATTGCGTGGAAACGTAATTATTCATCAGCAACAAATTTTGTGGTTGATGGAAATGAGTTGTTTTTAATAACAGCTAAAGATCATATTGTTGCGGTTGATGCACGTAGTGGTACTGAGCTATGGCAAAATAAAGATCTTCAATACCGTCAACTAAGTGCGCCTGCAGTTATTGATGGCTATTTAGTGACAGGTGATGCTGAAGGATATCTACATTGGTTAGATACTCAATCAGGTGAATTTGTTTCACAAGAATCAGTTGATGGCAGTGGTATTGCGGTTCCACCTGTTGCACTTGATGACAATGGCTTCATTGTTGTTACCCGTGATGGTGAAATCAACAAAATGCAAATATCGAAATAAGTCGGTATACTGTCGCTAGATTAATTTGTCGGCTCCAGCTGTCTTATACAGTTGGAGCCGTTGTTGTTATATCCGTTACGTATATTATTGTCGGATGAAGATAAGTAAATATACTTATTTGAGGCAAGAATGAACGGTAAAATGTCAATTAAGACTATGAAAAGTAAGAGGTAGTTATGATTCCTGTTGTTGCCCTTGTCGGGCGCCCAAACGTGGGTAAATCGACGTTGTTCAATCGTCTTACTCGCACGAGGGATGCACTAGTTGCAGACTTTCCTGGTTTAACTAGGGATCGTAAATACGGTAGAGCTGAGCTAGAAGAGCACGAATTTATTGTTATTGATACCGGCGGTATTGATGGCACAGAGGAAGGTGTTGAAACCAAAATGGCTGAACAGTCATTAGCGGCAATCGAAGAAGCGGACGTTGTACTGTTCCTTGTTGATGGTCGTGCGGGATTAACTTCTGCTGATGAAGCAATTGCAAAACACCTTCGTAGCCGTGAAAAGCCAACATTTTTAGTGGTTAACAAAGTAGACGGTATTGATCCTGATACAGCGTGTGCTGAGTTTTGGCGCTTAGGCGTTGATGCGATGTTCCAAATTGCAGCGACTCAAAACCGCGGTGTAACGGCGTTAATGGAGCGTGCGTTAGCGCCATTCTCTGATAAATTAAATGCAGAGTTAGCGGCTGAAAATGGTGAAGAAGGCGAACTAACGCTTGAAGACTTAACCTCAGTTGAAGATATCGAGAAAGCAAACCTTTCTGAAGAAGATGCTGAAGCTGCGTACAAACGTCTACAAGAACAACCAATTAAGATGGCTATCATTGGTCGTCCTAATGTGGGTAAATCAACCCTAACTAACCGTATTCTTGGTGAAGAACGTGTTGTTGTTTACGATATGCCGGGAACAACGCGTGACTCTATTTACATTCCAATGGAACGTGATGGACAAGAATACGTATTGATTGATACCGCAGGTGTTCGTCGTCGTAAAAATATGAGCATGGCAGTTGAGAAGTTTTCTGTTATTCAAACATTGAAAGCTATCGAAGATGCTAACGTTGTATTGCTCGTTATTGATGCGCGTGAAAATATTTCAGATCAAGACTTAAGTTTACTTGGTTTTGTACTGAACTCAGGTCGTTCATTAGTGATTGCAGTTAATAAGTGGGATGGTTTAGATAACGACGTTAAAGAGCGTGTTAAATCTGAACTTGATCGTCGTCTTGGTTTTGTTGACTTTGCGCGTATTCACTTTATTTCTGCACTACACGGCACTGGTGTTGGCCACTTATATGAATCAGTTATTGAAGCATACAAGTCAGCAACTAAGCGTATTAGTACATCATTGCTAACCCGTATTATGCAAATGGCGCAAGATGATCACCAGCCACCAATGATTCGTGGCCGTCGTGTGAAACTAAAATATGCCCATGCTGGTGGTTATAACCCACCAATTATTGTTATTCACGGTAACCAAGTAAATGATCTTCCAGGATCTTACAAGCGTTACTTGATGAACTACTACCGTAAGTCATTAGAGATGATGGGTACACCTATTCGAATTCAATTTCAAAATAGTGAAAACCCATTTGAAACAACGAAGCAAAAGTTGACTGTTTCTCAAGAACGTCAACGTAAACGCTTAACCAGCGCTTTGCATGATCGCAGAAAGTAATCTAGCGATATAATGTGTTGTCTCTAAATGTAAAAGCCCAGCCATCGTGTTGGGCTTTTTTATAAGGAAAATACCATGTCAGTTGTTATACCAACAATTGCTACGCCAATCACTATGACACCAACAACAGTGTTTTTTACTCAAAATATTTGGCAAATAAAGACTGCGGTTGTCTGCGCCGTTACTACTGAAATAAGTCGTACGTGGATTGTTGTCGAACAAACACCGTTTCATCCTATTAGCCATATTTGGCCAGATCATCCTGCAGATCGTGGTGAATTAATTTATCAAGATAAACATTATGCGGTGACAGATTGTGTTGTAGGTGCGATAGAAATGACAACTCAGCTGCTTTATATTGCCGCTGATATTCCAGTTAAACGTAATACTGATGGTTGGGTGTTTGTGGTCGTTCATCAGGTATCATCATCGCTGGCTATTGGTGCTGGTGAAGAGGTAACTCTGGTGGTGGATAAAGTTTATCAGCAGAATTTGAGCCGCGGCCATAGTGGTGGTCATCTATCATCATTGGCATTAAATAAAGTGCTACATACTGAATTTTGGCGTAAAGATCCTCATCGACGTGATGAGCTAGGCTATTATGATTTCCATAGTTATGCACAAGAGAAGAGTATTGCGGGTGAAAATTGCAATACCGACCATTATCGTTTAGGTAAGACTTTACGTAAACGTGGGTTGAATAGTATTGAGATGATAGCAAATTTAGCTGACATAACGTTGCTTATTAATCAGCAACTTGCGCAATGGATTCAGTTAGCGACACCAATTATTATGCGCCGTGAAGGTGATACATTAACAGACTCACGCTATTGGCAATGTGATCTTGGAGATGAAGGTGTTATTGAAATCCCTTGTGGCGGAACACATGCAACTTCCCTTGCTGAATATCACGCGTTAACAGTAAAGTTTGAGGTTATCTCTGAACAAGAAATTGTCATGATAACGACAGCAACCGTTAAATAAATAGGCATTATATTCTTATTGATAAATCGTCTGCGGACGATTTTTTTATATTTGTAATGCTATATTTTTATAATGTTAGGTGTGATGTTTTGTAGGTAAGTCTATTATTGAATGATAATAAAGTGATATTTTTCTACGAGATCCTTATTTATAAAATATTAGATCTACACGTTATTATTGGACTAAATAAGCATTTAATCCTGTTTAAAATCCATATGCAGAATATGTAACTTATGCTTTCGGGATGTGTATTGATAAATATTCTTTTGATAGCAGATCGCTGATCAAGTTTAATTAACATAATGATCACCCATAAGGGTAATGATCATCATTGGGATCAGTGCATCACATTAATCGGAATAAAAGAAAGTAAATTGCTAACTATTATTAGTGCGATGACAAAGATTGCAGCAATGGTGAGTAATTTTAGTGGCATCTAACTTAATAATTTTGCATGCTAGAATAAAATTATTTAGGAGTTAAATAGAGTGAGTGAAAATACTTGTCCGCAATGTGAGAGTGAATTAAGTTGGAAAGATCATGGATATTTTTGTGATTACTGCCAACAGAAAGTATCAAAAACAGCATTTTGTCCTGACTGCTCAGAGCAACTAGAAAAGTTACAAGCGTGTGGTTCTGCAAGTTATTTCTGTAATCATTGCAATGAATTAAAATCAAAATCACGAGTTAAAAGTGTCTTTAATGTCGTTGCAGATTAGTGTGGTAGCGAAAAATATATGCCGCAATAATGATCACTATTGCGGCTATAAAATAAGTGGTTAGGAAGGGTTCACAGTAGTATGAATCTTACCGTCAGTTACGGTTGTGATCAGTTGATCTCCGGCTTTAACTTGCTCGCAGCGGCGAATAACATTGCCTTTATTATCCCGAGTAATCGAATAGCCACGGCTGAGTGTTGCCAGTGGACTTACCGTATCGAGTTTCTCGGCTGCTAATGCTAATTTATGGTTAGCATTAAGTAACTTACGATCCATGGCATCAAATAATCTGCGTGTCGTACTTGTTAATGCAGTTTTATCATGCTGCAGACGTTGTTGTGGTGAATAAAGTGACAGTTTATAGGCATTTTGAGTAATACGTTGTTGCTGTATTTGAATCTTTTTCAGCATAATCTGCTGCAATCTACGGCTGATATCATCTAAATGCTGTTGTTGTTGATTTAAGCGTAATTGGGGATGTTGGCGCTCTAAGCGATGACTTAAAAGGTTAATAGACTGGTTTTGCTTGGATAAATAGCGCTGCACTGCATGTTGTAATTGTCTTTTTTTGTGGGCGATATTCTCTGTTTGTGCTGAATTATCTCGGCTGATTAACTCAGCAGCAGCAGATGGTGTTGGTGCGCGCATATCTGCGACAAAATCCGCAATAGTGACATCAACTTCATGGCCAACAGCACTGACAATCGGAATCTGACTTGCTGCAATTGTTCGCGCAACAATTTCTTCGTTAAATGCCCATAAATCTTCTAATGAACCGCCACCTCGGCCCACAATTAAAACATCACATTCTTGTCGTGCATTAGCGCGTCCAATGGCTTGAGCAATCGATATTGCTGCGCCATCACCTTGTACCATCGTGGGATAAATAACCACGGCTAAACTTGGATCTCGACGTTGTAATACGTGCAGAATATCGTGCAGTGCAGCGCCTGTTTTAGAGGTAATAATGCCGACACGTTGCGGCTGTTGTGGTAATGGTTTTTTTAATGATTGAGCAAATAATCCTTCAGCAGCAAGGGTCATTTTGAGTTGTTCAAATTGTTGCTGTAAACGACCATCACCTTCAGGTTGCATGCTTTCAATGATCAGTTGGTAGTCACCACGAGGCTCATAAATAGATAACCGTGCTTTAACTAATACTTGATTACCATTGCTCGGTTTAAAGCTGACATGGCGATTATTGCCTTTGAACATTGCGCATTTTACTTGGGCACGAGAATCTTTGAGGGTGAAATACCAATGACCAGAAACCGGCATTGAAAAATTCGATAATTCACCGACGAGCCATACTATTCCCATTTCATTTTCAAGGATTAGACGGACTTGTGCATTGAGACTGGAGACGGTGTAGATACGATCGTTGGATTGGCTTTGAGAAGCGAATAGAGTCACGAAGTGAAGTACCTGCTAGCGAATAAGTGGCGGCAGGCGGTCAGAAAACTATCAAATAGAACGAAAAACGCCTAGGCAGATCAATGGACAGATCTTGGCCGTATTTCGTCGACCGCATCACCGGATAGTTAACCGAAATATACTACACAGCAAATGTTTTTTGTCAATAAAAAAATAAAAAATAAAACTAGCCAAACGATTGCTTCATACGTATAATCCGTTCGCAATATTTTAATCTTCTTTGTAAACCTTTAAATTGGTGTGAGATATTGCATGTTACGAATTAAAAAAGAAGCGTTGACGTTTGATGATGTATTATTAGTTCCTGCTCATTCTACAGTCCTACCTAACACTGCCGATCTGCGCACCCGTCTCACGAAAGAGATTGCTCTTAACATTCCTATGCTATCAGCATCTATGGACACAGTGACTGAAGGTCGCCTAGCTATTGCTCTCGCTCAAGAGGGTGGTATTGGTTTTATCCACAAGAATATGTCAATCGAACAACAAGCGGCTGAAGTTCGCATGGTGAAAAAGTTCGAAGCTGGCGTTGTTGCAGAACCTGTTACAGTTAAACCAAATAACACCATTGCTGATGTTAAGCGTTTAACGGAAGAAAATGGTTTCGCAGGTTACCCTGTGGTTACAGATAACAATGAATTGATTGGTATTATTACTGGTCGTGATGTTCGTTTTGTTACCGACCTTTCAATTAAAGTTGAAGAAGTCATGACATCTAAAGAGAAGCTAGCCTCTGCTAAAGAAGGTGCATCTCGTGAAGAAGTTGAAGCTATTATGCAACAGTACCGTGTTGAAAAAGTACTGTTAGTTGATGATAACTTCCGTCTAAAAGGCATGATTACAGCGAAAGACTTCCAAAAAGCAGAACGTAAACCAAATGCTTGTAAAGATGAACGCGGTAGTCTACGTGTTGGTGCTGCTGTTGGTGCTGGTGCGGGCAATGAAGAACGTGTTGCTGCCTTGGTTGAAGCTGGTGTTGACGTATTACTTATCGATTCATCTCACGGTCACTCTGAAGGTGTTTTACAACGTATTCGTGAAACACGTGCAGCTTTCCCTAACCTTCCTATTGTCGGCGGTAACGTTGCAACGGCTGAAGGTGCTCGTGCACTGATTGAAGCGGGTGTAAGTGCCGTTAAAGTGGGCATCGGCCCAGGTTCAATCTGTACTACTCGTATTGTTACTGGTGTAGGTGTTCCACAAATTACTGCGATTTCAGAAGCTGCGTCAGTGGCTGATCAATACGGTATTCCAGTTATTGCTGATGGCGGTATTCGTTACTCTGGCGATTTATGTAAAGCAATCGCTGCCGGTGCATCATGCGTAATGGTTGGTTCAATGTTTGCTGGTACTGAAGAAGCACCGGGTGAAGTTGAATTATACCAAGGTCGTTCATATAAATCATACCGTGGTATGGGCTCACTAGGCGCAATGTCTAAAGGTTCTTCTGATCGTTATTTCCAATCAGATAATGCTGCTGACAAGCTAGTTCCTGAAGGCATCGAAGGCCGTGTGGCATACAAAGGTTTGATGAAAGAAATCGTGCATCAGCAAATGGGTGGTTTACGCTCAAGCATGGGTCTAACAGGCTCTGCAACGATTGAAGATTTACGCACTAAAGCTGAATTTGTACGTATTTCAGGTGCTGGTATGAAAGAATCACATGTTCATGATGTGACGATTACAAAAGAAGCACCTAACTACCGTATGGGTTAATTGTTAGGCAGTCAGTAGTCTTTTGACGAAAACGATTGCCTAAGTGAATAAGTTAGATAAAATCGGGGCTAGATATAGCCCCCAATACATTCAATTTTTGAGATAGCTCTATAATGACCACTACCACAAATATTCATGACCAACGTATTCTTATTTTGGATTTTGGTTCGCAATACACTCAGTTAATTGCCCGTCGTATCCGTGAAATTGGCGTTTACTGTGAGCTTTGGAGCTGGGATGTTGATGAAGCTGATATCCGTGATTTCAATCCAAACGGTATTATTCTTTCTGGTGGTCCTGAAAGTGTTACTGAAGCGGGTTCTCCTCGCGCACCACAGTATGTTTTTGATGCGGGTGTTCCTGTGTTTGGTGTCTGTTACGGCATGCAGACCATGGCAGAACAACTGGGTGGTAAAGTTGCAGGTTCTGATGAGCGTGAGTTTGGTTATGCGCAAGTTAAAATTGTTGAGCAGACTGCTTTCTTAAAAGATATTCAAGACGCTGTTGCAGCTGATGGCACACCACTGCTTGATGTGTGGATGAGCCACGGTGACAAAGTTGTCGAAATTCCAGCAGATTTTGTCAAGATTGCTGAAACAGATACCTGTCCATTTGCTGCGATGGCAAATGAAGACAAGCGCTTCTATGGGGTGCAATTCCACCCTGAAGTAACCCATACTCGTCAAGGCATGAAGTTAATTGAAAACTTTGTAATGAACGTGTGTGGCTGTGAAAAACTATGGACATCAGCCAATATTATTGAAGATGCGATTGAACGTATCAAAGAGCAAGTAGGTGACGATGAAGTTATCCTTGGTCTTTCTGGTGGTGTTGATTCATCTGTAGTTGCGATGCTTATTCATCGTGCAATTGGCGATAAGCTAACATGCGTATTTGTTGATAATGGGTTACTTCGTCTTAACGAAGGTCAACAAGTGATGGACATGTTTGGTGATAAATTTGGCCTAAACATTATTCACGTTAAAGCAGAAGATCGTTTCTTAACTGCATTGGCTGGCGTTGATGAACCAGAAGCAAAACGTAAGATCATTGGTCACGTATTTGTTGATATCTTTGATGAAGAATCAAAGAAACTGAAAAATGCTAAGTGGTTAGCACAAGGTACAATCTACCCTGATGTTATCGAATCTGCGGCATCTAAGACGGGTAAAGCACATGTGATTAAATCACACCATAACGTTGGCGGCTTGCCAGATGATATGGAAATGGGCTTGGTTGAACCATTACGTGAATTATTTAAAGATGAAGTACGTAAAATCGGTTTAGAGCTTGGCTTGCCTTATAACATGCTATACCGCCACCCATTCCCAGGACCGGGTTTAGGTGTACGTGTATTAGGTGAAGTGAAGAAAGAATACTGTGATTTACTACGTCGTGCTGATGCAATCTTTATTGAAGAGCTACATAACGCAGATCTTTACAATAAAGTATCACAAGCATTTACTGTGTTCTTACCTGTACGCTCTGTCGGTGTGATGGGCGATGGTCGTAAATATGATTGGGTTGTATCGCTACGTGCGGTAGAAACTATCGACTTTATGACTGCGCATTGGGCACACTTGCCGTACGATTTCTTAGGTAAAGTATCTAATCGTATTATCAATGAAGTGAACGGTATTTCACGGGTTGTTTACGATATTTCAGGCAAACCGCCAGCAACGATTGAGTGGGAATAATTACCGCTTTGCTCGTAATAATTGAATAATAAAAAGCACCTGAGGGTGCTTTTTTTATGGCTGCAATTTGGCGTTAATTTAGTTTGATTACCGCTATTGTTAATAAGTTGTTTTTTTTGTGTGTGCTGTAAGTTTCACATTAACGATTGGTTACAATATGTTGTGGTAGTTAAGTGTTATAACTAGGTCTATAACACTGTTTGTTGTGGTAATTTCATTACAATCGTTCAGTGAGTATTCAGACTTAATTTGAGCGAAAAAAAATGAGATCGACTACATGTAAGTAGATCCGCACTGCAAACATAACCACATAAGGACATGGAATTACCATGAACGAAAAAACACTTAAGCAAGCACCACCTCCAGCATCGACGAGTGCGATGGACAAGTTTTTAAATGGTATTGAGCGTGCAGGTAATAAAATTCCTGATCCTGCTTTACTGTTCTTTTGGGGTTTAGTAACCGTTTGGGTTTTGTCTGCGGTGCTATCACAGTTTGATTTTGGCCTTGTGCACCCAGTTACTAAAGATGTTGTGCAAGTGAACAACTTGCTAACTGGTGATGCAATGGCAAGCTTTTTAGCTAACATGGTGAAAAACTTCACCGGTTTTGCGCCATTAGGTATTGTATTAGTTGCAATGTTAGGTGTTGGTGTTGCTGAAGCGTCAGGCTTTATCAATACTGGTCTTAAGAAAATGCTTAATGTTACACCAGCTAAACTGCTGACACCGATGCTAATTTTAGTGGCGATTGTTTCACACACAGCAGCGGATGCAGGTTATGTATTGGTTATTCCACTAGGTGGTATCATCTTCCATGCGGCAGGTCGTCACCCTCTTGCGGGTATTGCAGCGGCGTTTGCAGGTGTTTCAGGTGGTTTCTCAGCGAACTTTATTCCTTCAGGTATTGACCCATTATTGGCGGGCTTCACCCAAGAAGCTGCGCGCATTATGGATCCAAGTTACATTGTTAACCCATTAGCAAACCTAATGTTCACTGGTTTATCATCGTTTGTTATTGTCGGTATTGGCTGGTACATCACTGATAAAGTGATAGAGCCTCGTTTACAAAAAACTGCAATTGATGCTGATGCTGAAGAAGCGCCTGATATGGGTTCTTTTACACCACTAGAAAGTAAAGCGTTCTCATACGCTGGCTGGACAATGCTAGCTGGTATTGCATTGCTTGTTGCTGCAGTATGGCCTGAAACATCGCCACTACGTTCACCAACAGGTGAAGTGGCAGCCTTTAATGCGCCAGTAATGCAATCTATTGTGCCGTTAATTTTCATCCTGTTTGTTATTCCAGGTATTATTTACGGTAAAGTGGCGGGTACGTTTAAGCAAAGCGCTGATATTATTAAAGCAATGTCGACCACCATGGCAGGTATGGCTGGCTTTATGGTAATGGTGTTCTTTATTGCTCAGTTCTTGGTTGCATTTACTCAGTCAAACTTAGGTACACTACTGGCACTTTCTGGTGCACAGTTATTGCAACAAATGAATTTACCAGGCCAAGTAACGATTGTTGGTATGATTTTACTTACTGCAAGCGTTAACTTATTAGTCGGCTCAGCGTCTGCTAAATGGGCATTGATTGGTCCTATCATGGTACCAATGCTGATGGCTGTGGGTATTTCTCCTGAATTAACTCAAGCGGCTTACCGTGTTGGTGACTCTGTATCTAACATTATTTCGCCAATGATGGTGTTCTTCCCATTAGTGGTTGTTTACATGCAACGTTACGTGAAGAGTTCAGGTATTGGTACGCTAGCTTCAATGATGATGCCATATTCAATTGCGATGTTAATTGGTTGGACGGTATTCCTACTTATTTATTGGGCTCTAGGTATTCCTCTAGGTGTTCAAGCACCTTACACTTACAGCATGTAATAAATAGATTTTAATAATGAATAAAAGCCTCGAACAGGTAGACTGGTCGAGGCTTTTTTTATTTTATTAATCCCTGTCTGCAAAGAGGAGTTTAATAAAAACTAATGGTTATTTATTGAAATTTTCAACGTGGAAACGAAGATGATCATCAATAAATGAAGCCATAAAGTAGTAGCTGTGATCATAGCCATCTTGCATGCGCACTTCGAGTGGGTAGCTATTTGCTTCCGCTGCTGCAACAAGGGTTTCAGTACGAAGCTGACCATCGTTGTAGAAGTTATCGTGCGTACCTTGATCAACAAGCATTGGTACTTTAGCGTCAGCGATACGCATTAACTCACTTGAATCGTATTGTTTCCAATTCTTAGTGTCATTACCTAAGTAACCCGTTAGCGCCTTTTGACCCCAAGCACTATTAATTGGATTAGCAATTGGGCTAAATGCTGATGCAGAGCTGTAACGATCAGGATTACGCAAGGCGATCATGAGAGCGCCATGTCCACCCATTGAGTGGCCACTGATCGCACGTTGCTCTGTCACAGGAAATTGTTTTTCAATAAGAGTAGGAAGCTCATTGACGATGTAATCATACATTTGGTAGTGACGGTTCCACGGTGCTTCTGTTGCATTAACATAGAAACCAGCACCTAGACCAAAGTCATAAGCACCTTGTGGATCGTCGGCAACGCCTTCGCCACGAGGACTTGTATCTGGAGCAACAATAGCCACCCCTAACTCGGCAGCCATGCGTTGTGCACCTGCTTTTTGCATAAAGTTTTCATCAGTACATGTTAGTCCTGATAACCAGTAAATAACGGGTACTTTTTGTCCTGCAGCACATTGTGGTGGCAAGTAAATAGCAAAACGCATATCGCAATTAAGGACTTCTGAGCGGTGAGTATATTGCTTATGCCAGCCGCCAGCACTTTTATTACAGCTAATATTTTCTAAAGGCATTGGATTTGAACTCTTGTTAAAGCTGCGCAGAGTGTAGGTGCTCTGCGCATTTTTTATAACGTCATTTTAAGTAAAGTTAAGGTATAAAAAACTTACTTATCGAAGTGAATAACCGTACGGATACTCTTACCTTCGTGTAATAGGTCAAAAGACTTGTTGATGTCTTCTAGACCCATGTTAAATGAGATGAAATCGTCAAGCTTGAACTCACCAGCCATGTAACGGTCAACGATACCTGGAAGCTCTGAACGGCCTTTAACACCACCGAATGCAGAACCACGCCATACACGACCAGTCACTAGTTGGAATGGACGGGTAGAGATCTCTTGACCTGCGCCAGCAACACCGATGATCACTGATTCGCCCCAACCTTTGTGACAACACTCAAGAGCTGAACGCATAACATTAACGTTACCGATACACTCAAATGAGTAATCAACGCCGCCGTCAGTCATTTCAACAATCACTTCTTGAATTGGCTTGTCAAATTTCATTGGGTTGATGCATTCAGTTGCACCTAGCTTCATTGCTAAGTCAAACTTACTTTCGTTGATATCAATCGCAATAATACGGCTTGCTTTAGCCATAGTACCACCGATGATAGCAGCAAGACCGATACCGCCTAGACCAAAGACAGCGATAGTGTCGCCTTCTTCAACTTTTGCAGTGTTAAGTACTGCGCCCATACCAGTTGTTACACCACAACCTAAAAGACAAACTTCTTCAAGTGGCGCTTCTTTGCTGATTTTAGCTAAAGAAATTTCAGGAAGTACAGTGTACTCAGAGAAAGTAGAACAACCCATGTAATGGAAGATTGGCTGACCGTCTTTGTAGAAACGAGTAGTGCCATCTGGCATTAGGCCTTTACCTTGTGTTTCACGTACAGCCTGACAAAGGTTAGTTTTGCCAGATAGGCAGTATTTACACTTGCCACACTCAGCGGTGTAAAGCGGAATAACGTGATCGCCTACTTCAACACTTGTTACGCCTTCACCAATCATTTCAACAATACCGCCACCTTCGTGACCAAGGATTGCAGGGAAGATACCTTCTGGATCGTCGCCAGATAATGTGAATGCATCTGTGTGACATACGCCAGTTGCAACGATGCGAACTAATACTTCGCCAGCACGAGGTAACATCACATCAATTTCTTCAACAGAAAGTGGTTGTTTTGGGCCCCATGCAATAGCTGCTTTTGATTTAATAAATTTGTCAGTCATAATCTTCACTTTAATTTTATTGATTTCTACTTCATCAAAAGTAGATGAAATTCGGGTGAAAAGGGAAAAGTTATTATTTTATTGCCCCGTTTCGATGGTTGCTATTGTATTTGTTTCTCGAATAATGATAATTACCTAAAAGTGTAAATTACTTTTACATATGTGTAATAATCAGCGGTATAATTGTCATTTAAGCGTTCGATCACGTTATTAATAGGTATTTAATATGTTTCTATGGGAAGGGGTAACAGAGTTTGTCGCTGTAGCTGAAACTGAAAGTTTTACAGCTGCATCTAAACGGCTCGGTATTTCGACAGCGCAAGTGAGTCGACAGGTAAGTGCGTTGGAGAATAGACTAAATACTAAATTATTCTACCGTACAACACGTAAGGTTTCATTAACGGAAGAGGGTAATGTTTATTATCAGCATTGTCGTCAGGTGCTAGATGGCCTTGAAGATGCTGAGCGGGCGATCAGTAATTTACGCGGTACACCACAAGGGCTAATTAAATTAACGGCACCTGTGACGTACGGTGAAAAATATATCATGCCGTTAGTTAATGACTTTATGTTGCAATATCCAGAAGTCGAAGTAACGATTGATATGACTAACCGTCAGGTTGATTTGGTGGAAGGTAGTTTTGATCTTGCTATTCGGTTAGGGCGCTTAACCAGTTCATCAATGATGGCGAAACGATTAACTAGCCGTACTATGTATGTCTGTGCTTCACCTGAATATTTACATAAATTTGGTATTCCACATTCGTTATCTGAATTACGTCAACATAATTGTTTGATTGGTAATTATGATCATTGGCGTTTTCAAGAATCTGGTAAAGAAAAAAGTATTCGTGTTAATGGTACCCTTAATTGTAATAGTGGTTATGGTTTACGTGATGCTGTTATTAAGGGGATCGGTTTGGCACAATTACCCGATTATTACATAGATAAAGATTTAGAATCTGGGGCGATAGTGCCAGTTTTGACTAATTATCAAGAGCCAGATGAAGGTATTTGGGCGCTTTATCCCCATAATCGACATTTATCACCAAAAGTAAGGATGTTGGTAGATTATCTTGCTGAGCAATTACCGCATGTTAGCCATTATGAATTGTAAGTATCAATAACTGATGTCAAATAAAATACAAGAAACGCAGCTTTCAATACCTACTGATGATGTATTTATGCGTCGTGCAATGGAATTAGCCGCCCAAGCTGAGGCTGAGGGTGAAGTACCTGTTGGAGCCGTAATTGTTCATAATGGTGTGATCATTGGTGAGGGTTGGAACCGTTCTATTGGTCATCATGATGCGACAGCACATGCCGAAATGATGGCATTACGTCAAGCTGGGCAAGCGCTACAAAACTATCGCCTAATTGATACGACGTTATATGTCACGTTAGAACCTTGTCCTATGTGCGCCGGTGCAATAGTGCATAGCCGAGTCGGTAAAGTGGTATTTGGTGCTCATGATGCAAAAACAGGTGCTGCTGGCAGTACCATGAACTTGCTGAGTTATGAGGGCGTTAATCATCATGTTTTGTTTGAAGGTGATGTACTTGCGACAGAGTGTCGTGCTCAGCTTCAAGCTTTTTTTAAGCGTCGTCGAGCAGAGAAAAAAGCGGCTAAATTATTAGCAAGACAACATCCCCATGATGATTGAGTAAGAATTAAGTTAAATCGAATAAGCTCGGTGATTATTTATGATGATATAAATTATGCCGAGCTTGTAGACCTATTACAGCATGCAAGTCTGTTCTGTTGTTACAGCTAGAATATAGGTGCGTTGACGCCATAAAATTTTCTTTCGAATATTACTGCTTAAACGTTTACGGCGTGTTGCTGCGGAAGTGATATTTTTAGCGATATGTTGAGTTCTTGATTTTAATTTAATTAATTTCATGGGTCCATCCATTGAGTCGATATTATGGCGCCACAAATAGTCAGTAAATAGACCTTGCAGTCAGCGAATAAACCTTGCTGCACCATTAACAATATCATTATTTAATGCGATTAATTGCATTATGCATAATGGTGCACTTTTGGGTAGCAATCTTTATCGCTTAATCGTCAAACGTTGATCAAACGCCCATTACGCTAAAAATTAGATGATTATTCCGAACTCATAATAATCGATGCTGTTATTGCTTTGTAATTACAGGTATTAGTTATGATTTATTATTTTAATCAGTTAAGGGCTGACAATTGTTGTTGGTGGCACTTGTGGCGTTGTTATTGTTTGTAAGCCATCAATAATTTTCAAATGTTCATTTTCAAATTGACTATTATGGGCTCGCTCATAACCAATAATGCTTTGATAATAACGACGAATACCTTCAACATAATTCAGCGCTTCATTACCACGAGCATACCCATAGCGCGATTGAATATAATATTTCCGCTGTCCTAATAGGGGTAAGCGTTGTTTTACATCAACCCAAGTATCAGGGTTTCCTCCTTGTGCTTTTGTCAGTCGACGTGCATCCATTAAATGACCAAAACCAACATTATAAGAGGCAAGAGCAAACCATACTTTCTCGTGTTCTTCGATGCTATCTGGTACGCGAGCAATCATTTTTCGTAAATATTCACTGCCACCACGAATACTTTGTTCGGGATCTAAACGGTTAGTCACTCCTACCGACTCTGCGGTTGGTAATGTTAGCATCATCATTCCACGGACCCCTGTTGGTGATATTGCTTGTGGATCCCAGTGTGATTCTTGATAAGACAATGCAGCTAATAAACGCCAGTCAAAACCATTGGCATATTGTTTAAATAATGTTTTCCATTGTGGCAAGGTATTAGAGACTGCTCGTAAGAAAGCGCGGGTATCAACATAGTCAAATTGATCAATATGGCCTAAATATTTTTCTTCAAGTAACGTCATGGTGCCATTTTTTTTCATGGCCCCAAAAAATTCAATCAATAATGCATATAAGCTATCGTTACTACTTTGTTTTACAAACCAACTGATAGGCTCATCTTGCGTCAGTTCAAATGCAATAGCAATGTCGGGGTGAGTACGCTGCAATAGCGCAACATTGATGGAGTTAGCAATAGTATAATCAAGTTCGCCAGTCGCAACTTTGATTAACAGATCATCTACGTCTAATTCTGGAATTGATTGCCATTGTAATGCGGGATGGGTGTCACTAATAAGCTTTAATTTTTGCTCATAGTTAGATCCTTTTACAATGGCTAGATGTTTGTTATTTTGAGTTAGTTTAGCTAATTCTGTTAGGTTTCTTGGTCGTCGTTGACCTTTTTTATAGACAAGCACTTGGCTAGCGTAGTAATAGGCAGGGGCTGGATAGAAGTCTTGCAGACGATCAGGGGTCACGGCAAGTCCTGCTGCAATAATATCAATATTACCACGTTCTAATGCTGGAAATAATTCAGATAAAGTTAGCATGGAGGTTATTTCAAGCTTAACCCCAAGCTTTTTTGCAAAGGCTTGAGCTAGTTCATAATCCAAACCAGTAGGGCCTTCGGCACCAATATAATAAGACAGTTGATTATTGAGTGTTCCTACTCGTAATACACCACTATCTCGAATTTTCTCAAGGCTGGTGGGTTTGCTATCTTGCCATTGACAGCCGCTGGTCAATATAGCAAGTATTAGCAAACATATAAAACGACGTAGTAGAGTGAACAACTGAATATTTATCAACTAAGCAGACCTAATCTGAAAATTAAAGCTCTTTATATCAAACCCTGTTAATTGCGCAAAGTTGAACTGTTCAGTTAATAGCCATAATTTAGATATTCAAATAGATAAAATGATATTTACCTATTTCATGGTTAAAAAGTAACCCCAAAATAGTGAGCTAAGGTGTTTTTTAATTATTTTGATTAAGATTGTAAAAAAAATACGCAAACGGTTGCGTCAAGTGTTACGTCACAAAAAAAATTCCCTTATACTAGGCACACGTAAACAACATTGCGGTAGTTAAGCAGTAAATAGTCTTGTACTAAGTGCTATTGAGGTAAGTTTCTAGAACTTGATATTTACCTCAATATCACTTTTTTTAACCTGCTAATCGAGAGACCTTTGCACATGGAAATTTTGCGTGGTTCACCCGCTTTGTCTGAGTTTCGCGTTAATAAGTTACTTAAGCGTTGTCATGAGTTAGATCTACCTATTACTCATATCTATGCTGAGTTTGCCCATTTTGCTGATGTGGCTACAACGTTAACTGCTGATGAACAAGCTAAACTTACCAGTCTACTCACATACGGCCCAACGATTGCAGAGCACGAGCCTAATGGTTTATTGCTACTTGTTACTCCTCGTCCGGGCACTATTTCGCCTTGGTCTTCAAAGTCGACCGACATTGCTCGTAATTGTGGTTTAACCGCGATCAAACGTCTTGAGCGTGGTACGGCATATTATATTGAATCCTCATCGACACTCACTGCAGTACAATTGCATGAGTTAAAAACCCTACTTCATGATCGGATGATGGAAGTGGTGTTGGATAATGTTGATGCTGCGGCAGCATTATTTATTCAAGCGCAACCTGCTGCGGTAAAAAGTATTGATATTTTAACGGGCGGACGCCAAGCATTAGAGCAAGCTAACCTCAGTTTAGGTCTTGCTTTAGCGGAAGATGAAATTGATTACTTGGTTGAAAACTTTACTAAGCTTGAGCGTAATCCTAATGACATTGAATTAATGATGTTTGCTCAAGCGAACTCAGAACATTGTCGCCATAAGATTTTTAATGCTGATTGGACTATCGATGGTGTCGATCAGCCAAAATCATTATTTAAAATGATTAAAAATACCTATGAGCATAACCATGAGCATGTTTTGTCGGCTTACAAAGACAATGCTGCTGTAATGGAAGGCTCTCATGTGGGTCGTTTCTTCCCAGATCCACAATCACGTCAATACACTTATCATCAAGAAGATAATCATATTTTGATGAAAGTGGAAACACATAACCACCCAACAGCTATTTCACCGTGGCCAGGCGCAGCAACAGGCTCTGGTGGCGAGATTCGTGATGAAGGCGCAACCGGTATTGGTGGTAAACCTAAAGCGGGTTTAGTGGGCTTTACGGTATCTAACTTACGTGTACCTGGTTTTGAACAACCGTGGGAAACCGATTTTGGTAAACCAGATCGTATCGTTACCGCGTTAGATATTATGCTTGATGGTCCATTAGGTGGCGCGGCATTTAATAATGAATTTGGTCGTCCAAATCTATTAGGTTATTTCCGTACTTACGAAGAAAAAGTCACTTCCCACGCTGGTGAAGAAATCCGTGGTTACCATAAGCCAATCATGATTGCAGGTGGTATGGGCAATATTCGTGCTGATCACGTGCAGAAAAAAGAAATTCCTGTTGGCGCTAAGTTAATAGTCCTTGGTGGTCCAGCAATGAATATCGGCCTTGGTGGCGGTGCAGCCTCATCAATGGCATCTGGTCAATCAGCGGAAGATCTCGACTTTGCATCTGTCCAGCGTGAAAATCCAGAAATGGAACGCCGTTGTCAGGAAGTGATTGATGGTTGCTGGCAGATGGGCGATGACAACCCGATTGCCTTTATTCATGATGTTGGCGCGGGCGGTATCTCCAACGCCTTACCTGAATTAGTTAATGATGGTGAGCGTGGCGGTAAATTCCAGCTACGTGATGTACCCAATGATGAGCCAGGTATGAGCCCGCTTGAGATTTGGTGTAATGAATCACAAGAGCGTTATGTTCTCGCCATTGCGCCTGAAAATATGGCAACATTTGATGCGATTTGTCAGCGTGAACGAGCACCGTATGCGGTGGTGGGTGAAGCAACCGCTGAACGTCATTTAAGCCTTGAAGATAGTCATTTTGATAACACCCCGATTGATATGCCAATGGATATTCTATTGGGTAAAGCGCCGAAAATGCACCGTGAGGCACAAACATTAACCGTGGTTGGACAACCGCTTGATCGCAGTGAAATCACTATTGTAGAAGCAACTGAGCGAGTATTACGTTTACCTGCGGTAGCTGAAAAGACTTTCCTAATCACTATCGGTGATCGTAGTGTGACCGGATTGGTTGCGCGTGATCAAATGGTCGGTCCTTGGCAGGTGCCAGTGGCTAACTGTGCGGTAACTGCTGCGAGTTATGATAGTTACCACGGCGAAGCAATGTCGATGGGTGAGCGTACGCCTGTTGCACTGCTTAACTTTGGTGCTTCTGCGCGTTTAGCGGTTGGTGAAGCGATCACCAATATTGCAGGTACTGATATTGGCGATATGAAGCGGATTAACTTATCGGCTAACTGGATGTCACCTGCAGGTCATCCGGGTGAAGATGCTGGTCTATATGAAGCAGTAAAAGCCATTGGTGAAGAGTTATGTCCTGCATTAGGGTTAACGATTCCTGTGGGTAAAGACTCAATGTCGATGAAGACTAAGTGGCAGCAGAATGGTGAACAGAAACAAGTGACATCTCCACTTTCTTTAGTCATTACCGCGTTTGGTCGTGTTGAAGATGTTCGAAAAACCGTGACACCACAATTGCGTACCGATAAAGGTGCATCGAGCTTATTGCTGGTGGATCTTGGTTGTGGTCAAAACCGTTTGGGTGCAACGGCACTGGCACAAGTTTATAAGCAGTTAGGTGATAAAGCCGCTGATGTTGATAGCCCTGAGTTATTAAAAGGCTTCTTCTCTGCAATGCAAACCTTAGTGCGTGATGAGAAGCTATTGGCTTACCATGATCGTGGTGATGGTGGCTTGTATGTCACTTTAGCTGAGATGGCATTTGCGGGTCACACTGGTATTGAAGTTGATATTAATACTACCGCAACAGATGCATGTGATGACGTGCTCGCAGCGTTATTTACCGAAGAACTGGGTGCTGTGATTCAGGTTCGCACAGATGATCTTGATGTTGTTCAATCGGTGCTCGCTGCAAATGGTTTAGCGGCATGCAGTCACATCATTGGTACAGTGATTGATGAAGATACGCTACGTATTTGGAATGGTAACGACTTAGTGCTTCAACAAAACCGCACTGAATTACGCGCAATTTGGGCTGAAACCACTTATCAAATGCAAGCTATGCGTGATAACCCCGCCGGAGCATTACAAGAATTTGAAGCGAAGAAAGATACGCAAGATCCAGGTCTACATACCAAGTTAACATTTGATATTAATGATGATGTTGCAGCACCATTTATTGCACCAGCGATTAATTTTGGTGCCAAACCGCAAATGGCAATTTTACGTGAGCAAGGGGTTAACTCTCACGTTGAAATGGCGGCTGCGTTTGACCGTGCTGGCTTTGAAGCTAAAGATGTTCATATGAGTGATATTCTTAGCGGTAAGATACAACTTGATGGCTTTAATGGTTTAGTGGCTTGTGGTGGCTTCTCTTACGGTGATGTATTAGGTGCGGGTGAAGGCTGGGCAAAATCAGTATTATTTAACAATATTGCTCGTGACCAATTTGCTGCATTCTTTACTCGCCCAGATACGTTGGCGTTAGGTGTATGTAATGGTTGTCAGATGATGTCTAACCTACATGAGCTGATTCCAGGTGCTGATTTATGGCCGCGTTTTGTGCGTAACGAATCAGAGCGTTTTGAAGCGCGCTTTAGTTTAGTTGAAGTACAAAAGAGTGATTCATTGTTCTTTAATGAAATGGCTGGCTCGCGAATGCCAATCGCGGTTTCACATGGCGAAGGTCGAGTTGAAGTACGCAATGCCGAGCATTTGGTAGCGATTGAGCAGTCAGGAACGATTGCGCTACGTTACCTTGATAACTATGGCAATGTCACTCAAAATTACCCCGCTAACCCTAATGGTTCGCCAAACGGTATTACAGGATTAACCACGCAAGATGGGCGGGTTACGATTATGATGCCGCACCCTGAGCGAGTGTTCCGTACTGTTGCCAACTCTTGGCATCCAGATGATTGGAGCGAAAATAGCCCTTGGATGCGTATGTTCCGTAACGCACGAGTTAATCTCGGTTAAATATTGAGTTATCTAAATTAATGAAGGCTGCCAGTGTTGGCAGCTTTTTTTATGCTGTAATTTGAGAGTTACAAAATTAAATATGAAGTTGATATTGATCACATTCACTTTGAAAAAACATTGGGATAATTGACATAATTAATAAATAGAACGACGTTGGCGTCGTTACAAGGATGAAATAATGGGATTGGATTTTCCCAAGAGTTACTGTCTTATCGGTGCGACCAAACTATTGGCAGTATTAGTTATTATTGGTCTTATTCAGCATGTTGAGATGATAATTCATATCTTTAAATTTGATATTCTGACAACAGTGCCAGTGAGTGTCACTATATTAGTATTAAGCTCTGGAATACTTGCTTGTATAGGCTTATTTCGAGGGAAAAAATGGGGATTTATACCGCTTTATTTCTATATTCCAGCCGTAACATTATTTCTACAAGTAAGTTTAATTCCTTTCATACCAGATCTTTTTCCAGTTAAATATCATGATATTGTTATTATGGTGATCAATGGCTTAGTATTATTGTATTCAGTGTTGCTACTTTTGCGACGAATGGAGTCTAATTACATTAAAGAATATTAAATGTGATTAAGTTACTGCATTAAATCTGTGATAATAGCCTTAATTTAATCAAGTCGGTGATTGTAATTATGATCCCGATCTTCTGCTCAGCAAAGGATGATGATAATGAAAAAAATTGAAGCCATTATTAAGCCGTTTAAACTTGATGATGTTCGTGAAGCATTAGCGGAAGTGGGTATCACCGGAATGACGGTGTCAGAAGTAAAAGGATTTGGTCGTCAAAAAGGCCATACGGAGCTTTACCGTGGTGCAGAATACATGGTCGATTTTTTACCTAAAGTGAAAATTGAAATTGTGGTGACTGATGAAGTTGCTGAGCAATGTATTGAAACAATTGTTGAAACCGCGCAAACGGGTAAGATTGGCGATGGTAAAATCTTCATGTTTGATATAGAGCGTGTGGTACGTATTCGTACCGGTGAAGAAGATGAAGATGCTATTTAATTTGTGATGGTTCGTCATGATTAAGATAATAATCGGGGGTGCGTATATGCAGCCCCTTTTTTATATTTATAACTTGAGTTTGATGGATCGGGTATTAGCGGCAGATTATTGTAACAACAAAGAAAACCACATTTAGGACTTTCTGATTTAGATCAATTTATGTAGTATAGTTTACAGATAAAAACGAAAACGAAAACGTTTGCGTCCGCATGGCGTCTAGTGTTGGTGATTTTTCGTTTATTACTAAAAATAGTATAAAACTTAGCTGAGTCAGGAGATACAGATGCTAAAGCGTGATATGAATATTGCTGATTATGATGCGGAACTATTTGCAGCTATTCAGGAAGAAACTGCCCGTCAGGAAGAACACATCGAGTTGATTGCTTCTGAAAATTACACCAGCCCACGTGTAATGGAAGCACAAGGTTCTCAGCTAACAAATAAATATGCTGAAGGTTATCCTGGTAAGCGTTACTACGGCGGTTGTGAATTTGTCGACAAGGCTGAGCAACTTGCGATTGATCGTGCTTGTCAGTTATTTGGTGCAGAATACGCGAATGTTCAGCCACACTCAGGTTCTCAAGCAAATAATGCTGTTTACATGGCACTATTGAATGCTGGCGACACAGTATTAGGCATGAGCTTGGCACACGGCGGTCACTTAACTCATGGTTCACCGGTAAACTTCTCTGGTAAGTTATACAATATCATTCCTTATGGTATTGATGAAAATGGTCAAATTGATTACCAAGAAATGGAAGCACTGGCGTTAGAGCATAAGCCAAAAATGATCATTGGTGGTTTCTCCGCTTATTCTCAAGTTGTTGACTGGGCAAGAATGCGTGAAATCGCAGATAAAATTGGCGCTTACTTGTTTGTTGATATGGCGCACGTTGCGGGCTTAATTGCGGCGGGTGTTTATCCAAACCCTGTGCCTCATGCGCATGTCGTTACCACAACAACGCATAAAACATTAGCCGGTCCTCGTGGTGGTTTGATTCTGTCAAATGAAGGCGAAGATCTATACAAAAAGCTTAACTCTGCTGTTTTCCCTGGTGGTCAAGGTGGTCCGTTAATGCATGTTATCGCCGCTAAAGCGGTAGCATTTAAAGAAGCGATGGAGCCAGAGTTTAAAGTTTATCAAGCTAATGTGGTTGTTAATGCTAAAGCGATGGTGGCTGAATTTATTAAACGCGGTTATAACATTGTTTCTGGTAGCACTGAAAACCATTTATTCCTTGTCGATTTAATTGATAAAGGAATCACAGGTAAAGAAGCAGACGCAGCACTGGGCGCAGCCAATATTACGGTTAACAAAAACAGCGTGCCTAATGATCCACGTAGCCCATTTGTAACTTCAGGTATTCGTGTTGGTACGCCTTCAATAACTCGTCGTGGTTTTGATGCTGATGATGCACGTCAACTTGCCGGTTGGATGTGTGATGTACTAGATAACATCAATGACACTGCCGTTATTGAAGCGACAAAAGAGAAAGTGCTTGAAATTTGTAAGCGTCTTCCTGTTTACGCATAATTCACGCATGATGCAGTATTAAATACTTATTGCATATCAAAAAAAGGCTTACCTGTTTCATAGGTGAGCCTTTTTTGTTTTATGAATACTATAAAATGCGCCATTATTAATGATAATTGTTACTTTTAAGGCTATTTATTATAAAAAAGGAAGGGGATTGTCTCATTAAAGTGATGAAATGGGTTACACTGAGACGATTGAATGTAGGAGGCTAAATGCATTGTCCTTTTTGCGGTGCAAATGACACCAAAGTAATCGATTCACGATTGGTTGCAGATGGCCACCAAGTGCGCCGACGACGCCAATGTTTAGCGTGTAATGAACGCTATACTACGTTTGAAACGGCAGAGCTTGTAATGCCTCGCGTAGTGAAAACTAATGGTAACCGTGATCCGTTTAATGAAGAAAAATTACGCGGTGGTATTCAGCGTGCGTTAGAAAAACGTCCAGTGAGTACTGATGATATTGAACGCGCAATTAACAGCATTAAATCTTGTCTGCGAGCAACAGGTGAACGTGAAGTACCATCAGAGATGATAGGTAATTTAGTAATGGAAGCATTAAAAGAATTAGATAAAGTGGCTTATATCCGCTTTGCTTCTGTTTATCGTAGTTTTGAAGATATTCGTGAGTTTGGTGAAGAAATCGCTAAACTGGAACGTTAAAATAAATAATCGTTAAGACCAACAATAATGACACATACTGATCAACAAATGATGTCGCGAGCGATAGCTCTGGCTAAGCGCGGCCGTTATACCACAGCACCGAATCCTCAGGTAGGATGCGTGATTGTAAATAATGGCGACATTGTTGGTGAAGGGTATCATTATCAAGCAGGACAACCCCATGCTGAAGTGTTTGCATTACGGCAGGCTCAGCAACGTGCTCAAGGGGCGACGGTGTATGTCACTTTAGAGCCATGCTCTCATTATGGTCGAACCCCTCCTTGTGCTGAAGCATTAATTAATGCCAATGTTGCTCGCGTTGTATGTGCCATGGTCGATCCCAATCCTGCCGTTGCTGGTCGTGGTATCGCTTTATTGCAAGCGGCTGGTATTCAAGTTGATATCGGTGTTTTAGCCGCGCAAGCACAAGCACTTAACCCTGGTTTTATTAAGCAAATGTCCCATCAGATGCCGTATGTTGAGCTTAAACTCGCTGCGAGCTTAGACGGTCGAACCGCATTAGCAAATGGTGTCAGTAAGTGGATCACAGGTCCTAAAGCGCGCTCTGATGTACAACATTTTCGTGCGCAAGCTGGTGCTATTTTGTCAACCAGTGCGACAGTGATTGCTGATGACCCTTCGTTGAATGTGCGGTGGAATGAGTTAGATGTATCAGTACAACAAGTGTATCCTCAATCCGCATTACGCCAGCCAACACGGGTTATTATTGATAGCCAAAATCGACTCACACCTGAATATCAGTTATTTCATTTGCCTGGAGAAACTATTCTCGCTCGTACTAGGCTTGGAACAGAAGTGTGGCCAGATTCAGTACAGCAATGGATCATTCCGACTCAAACCAATAGTAAGCAGCTTGATCTAGTCGCTTTACTGTCGCAGTTAGCTGATTATGGTATTAATCATATATGGGTCGAAGCGGGAGCATGTTTAGCTGGCGCATTGTTGCAGCAGCAATTGGTCGATAGTTTGATTTTATATCAAGCACCTAAATTGATGGGGAGTGATAGTCGTGGTTTGATTGCTATCACAGGTTTAACCTCGATGGAACAAACACCACTATTGACTATTACTGATGTGAGCATGGTTGGTGAGGATATTCGTATTATAGCAACAGTACACAATAATAAATAAAATAGTGAAATTAAGGGCTTATCATGTTCACTGGCATTATAGAAGCTGTCGGTAAAATATCCGCACTTACACCTAAAGGTGCTGATATTTCTGTTACCGTCGATTCAGGTTCGTTAGATTTAGCGGATGTTAAGTTAGGCGATAGTATCGCGACTAACGGCGTATGTCTCACCGTCGTAAAACTAACAGGTAAAGGTTATGTTGCTGATCTTTCATTAGAAACATTAAATCGTACCGCATTTGCACATTATAAAGCTGGCCAAGTGGTTAATTTAGAAAAAGCCATGTTAGCGACTACCCGTTTTGGTGGTCATATGGTTTCTGGACATATTGATGCTGTGGCTGAAGTGATTGAGCGTCAACATGTTGGCCGTGCAATTGAATTTTGGGTCAAAGTACCACCACAGCTTGCAAAATATATTTCAGAGAAAGGGTCAGTGGCTGTTGATGGCATTAGTTTGACTGTAAATGCTGTTCGTGGCGATGAGTTTAAATTAACGATTGTGCCGCATACTGCTGCTGAAACCACGATGGCTGATTTTAGTGTCGGCCGTAAAATTAACCTTGAGGTTGATGTTATCGCGCGTTACCTTGAACGCTTAATGTTGGGTGATAAAGCCGCAGAGAAACAATCTCAGGTAACAATGGATTTATTGGCGAGAACAGGGTTTCTCGGTTAAGCATTGCTTTATGCTTGATAAAGCAACATAAGAATGAAGGGTAGTATTATGGCTTTAAGTAGTGCAAAAGAAATCATTGACGATATTCGCCAAGGCAAAATGGTTATTTTGATGGATGATGAAGATCGTGAAAATGAAGGCGATCTGATTATTGCATCAGAGAAAATCACTCCTGAAGCCATTAACTTTATGGCGATGTATGGTCGTGGTTTAATTTGTTTAACATTAAGCAAAGCACGTTGTCAGAAATTAAGCTTACCACTAATGGTTCAAGATAATACTGAACAGTTTGGTACGCCTTTTACTATTTCTATTGAAGCTGCAACCGGTGTAACGACGGGTATTTCAGCCGCTGATCGCTCTCGTACAGTACAAGCTGCTGTTGCCGCTGATGCAACAGCTGCAGATATTGTTATGCCAGGTCATATTTTTCCACTAATGGCTCAAGAAGGTGGTGTTCTTACTCGTGCTGGACATACTGAAGCGGGTTGTGATGTTGCGCGTTTAGCTGGTCTTGAGCCATCAAGTGTTATTGTGGAAATTTTAAATGAAGACGGCACCATGGCACGTCGTCCGCAATTAGAGATTTTTGCAGAAAAGCATGGCTTAAAGTTGGGTACTATTGCCGATCTTATTGAATATCGTAATTATCACGAAACCACTATTGAACGTGTTAGTGAGTGTAAGCTTAATACTGAATTTGGTGAGTTTGATATGATCACTTACCGCGATAAAATTGATGATCAGATCCATTACGCGCTGCGTAAAGGTAATATTGAAGCTGACGCATCAACGTTAGTTCGAGTGCATTTGCAAGATACCTTTAAAGATATTCTACAGTCAGGTGCAACGCAGTGGACACTACCTGCAGCAATGCAACGTATCAGTGCTGAAAATGGCGTATTGGTGGTGCTAAGTAAACAAGAATCGGCTGATAGTATCATCAATAAAGTGAAAAATATTGCTGCTGAAAATGAAGGTCGTCCACAAGTAAAAGCAAGCCCGTATAATCCATCACGTCAGGTGGGTATTGGTTCGCAAATTTTATCTGATTTAGGTGTGAGTAAAATGCGTTTGTTGTCATCAAGCACACAACGTTATCATTCTCTATCAGGTTTTGGTCTTGAAGTAGTTGAATATATTTGCGAATAATACCGTACTGTATTTTCTGAAATGAATTCACGGAGCATTATTGTTATTGATAATGCACACTTATTGGTTGGTTCTACAACGAATAAGCAATAAATATTAACAAATCCACTGAAACCGACGGTTGTGCGTAGCAGACATATCCTAAAGTGTGTTAGACTCCCGCGGTTTCTCAAACTGGAAAGACATAGTCACAGGAAGGCCCATGAAGGTAATTGAAGGCGCCATCGCGGCACCAAACGCAAAAATTGCTATCGTAATTGCACGCTTTAATAGCTTTATTAACGAAAGTTTACTTTCAGGTGCATTAGATGCGCTGAAACGTCAAGGTCAGGTTAGTGAAGATAATATCACTGTTGTTCGTTGCCCTGGTGCTTATGAACTACCGCTTGTTGCCCAGCAAGTCGCGAAGAGTGATCGCTATGATGCTATCGTAGCGTTAGGCTCTGTTATTCGTGGTGGAACACCTCATTTTGACTATGTTGCCGGTGAGTGTAATAAAGGTCTCGCACAAGTCGCACTAGAGTATAATACTCCAGTTGCTTTTGGTGTGTTAACTGTTGATTCTATAGAACAAGCCATTGAGCGTGCCGGTACCAAGGCTGGTAATAAAGGGGCAGAGGCTGCACTAAGCGCGCTCGAAATGGTAAATGTCCTGTCCCAAATCGAATCCTAATGGGGGTTACTGTGAAACCAGCCGCGCGTCGTAATGCACGTCAATTTGCTGTACAAGCAATTTATTCTTGGCAACTTACTAAAGGTAATGTTGCTGATATTGAGCAATATTTCCTTTCAGGCGATAAGTTTGAAGAAGAAGAACATCAAGCTGATGCGCCTGCATGTAAAGCGCCAGAAACTGATGTAGCTTATTTCCGTGATTTATTTGCAGGTGTTGTATTAAGCCATCAAGAACTTGATAGCAAAATGCGTCCATACTTGTCTCGTCCACTTCAGGATCTAGACCAGATGGAACTTGCACTGCTTCGTCTTGCAATGTACGAAATGGTTAAACGTGAAGACGTACCATTTAAAGTTGTGATCAACGAATCAATCGAATTAGCGAAACTCTTCGGTGCTGAAGATAGCCATAAATTCGTCAATGGTGTATTAGATAAAGCTGCACCATCTCTACGTAAAAAAGATAAATAATTTTTTATTGCGTTGAGTACGATGAAAGAAGTCAGCTTATTAGCTGGCTTTTTTTTTATTGAGGGAAAAGATAATCATGGCAAAAAATGAATTTGATATCATTAATCATTACTTTGCACAGCAACAACCTCAGCGTGATGATGTTGCTTTAGCTATTGGTGATGATTGCGCTTTAGTTGATGTAGCTGCTAATTATCAGGTCGCAATAAGTACTGATTCTTTAGTTGCAGGAACACACTTTTTAGTAGACGCTGATCCCGCATTGGTTGCTTATAAAGCATTAGCATCTAATTTAAGTGACTTAGCGGCAATGGGGGCAACGCCAGCATGGGTATCATTAGCATTAACTTTACCGACGATTGATGAAGCGTGGTTAGCGCCTTTTTGCCATGGTTTTTTTGAGTTAGCGAATAAGTATAATATTCAATTAATTGGTGGTGATACGACTAAAGGTCCATTAAGTATTACTTTAACAGTACAAGGATTAGTTCCTCGTGGTCAGGCATTAACTCGCAGTGGCGCACAAGTGGGTGATGATATTTATGTGACGGGTGATCTTGGTGATAGTGCCGCAGGACTCGCTCTGATATTAAATCAGTCGCACTGTGAGCCAGCTCTTGCGGCAGCGTTGGTTGAACGGCATTTTAAAGCCCAACCTCGAGTGAATGTTGGTGAAGCTTTACGTGGCATTGCATCGGCGGCATTGGATATTTCTGATGGCGTGATCGCGGATGTAAAACATATCAGTGATCGTTCTCAAGTTGCCATTGAGATTGATGTTGAACAGCTGCCATTATCTGCTGAGTTATTAGCATTTTGTCATGGTGATCGGCAACAAGCACAACAGTTAGCATTAACCAGTGGCGAAGAATATGAACTTTGCTTTACGGCGCCCAAAGCTAATCGAGATGCATTAAAGCTGGCTTTAGCGCATACTAATGTCAAATATAGCTGTATTGGTAAAGTAGTAGCAGGGCATGGCTTATCATTATTACAGCTAGATAAACCATTAAGTTGGCAATTATCCGGTTGGGATCATTTTGTCGTAACAAATAAGTAAGGTATTAGCGTGAGTACAAATCCAAAAGATCTACTAAAAATGAACAATCCTTGGCACTTATTAGCGACAGGATTTGGCAGTGGTTTAGCTAAATATATTCCTGGCACAATGGGTACACTAGCCGCCATTCCGTTATACCTTATTCTTGCGCAGTTACCTTTTGGTTGGTATTTAGTTGCTGTATTGGTTGCCGCTCTTATCGGGATCCGTATTTGCCATATTACTTCTACCGACATGAAAGTTCATGATCATGGCAGCATTGTTTGGGACGAGTTTGTTGGCTTTTGGATCACAATGGCTATTGCACCAACGGTATCATGGAAGTGGATATTAGCTGGTTTTATTCTATTTCGCTTTTTTGACATGTTAAAACCATGGCCGATCAGTTGGTTAGATAAACATGTTGAAGGTGGTTTTGGGATCATGATTGATGATGTTTTGGCTGGCTTTATGGCAATGATTTCATTGTGGTTCGTTGGCTATTGGTTAGGATTTTAAGTTATATACTGCCATAAATAGGCAATAAAAAAGCCATGAACAGTTTATTATTCATGGCTTTTTTTGCAGTATATTTCAGGCGAATAATACAATTAATGCTTATTTAGCAAGATACGCAAGGATTTGTTTCTCAATTCCTGGACCATCAATCTCTAACATCTGATGTAATTCAGCTTGAGTCCCTTGTTCGATAAAGCGATCGGGCAAGCCAATGGTTAATACCGGCTTAATGCATTTTTGTTGCATGAGGAACTCAATCACACCACTGCCAGCCCCGCCAGCAATCGCATTTTCTTCAACAGTGACTAACACATCATGGCTAGCCGCAAGTTCAAGAATTAATGCTTCATCAAGCGGTTTAACAAAACGCATATCGGCAACGGTTGCATTTAAGTTTTCAGCAGCATCTAAGCTATAACCTAGCATGGCACCAAAGTTTAAAATAGCCACCTTTTCGCCTTGACGACGAATAATACCTTTGCCAATTTCAAGTGCTGTCATGGTGGTTTCAACTTCAGTACCCAAACCACAACCACGCGGATAGCGTACTGCAGTAGGACCTTGATGCTGATGACCGGTATAGAGCATTTGGCGGCACTCGTTTTCATCACTTGGTGCCATAATCACCATATTAGGGATACAACGCATAAAGCTAATATCAAATGCCCCTTGGTGAGTTTGACCATCAGCACCGACTAAACCTGCACGATCAATGGCAAACATAATTGGTAAATTCATAATAGCAACATCATGAATTAACTGATCATAGCCGCGTTGTAAGAACGTTGAGTAAATAGCGATAATTGGATGGTAACCACCAATAGCCATACCACTGGCTAGTGTCACAGCATGCTGTTCTGCAATTGCAACATCAAAATATTGCTCTGGGTATTCTTTTGAAAAGCGTACCATACCAGAGCCTTCACGCATTGCAGGTGTGATAGCCATTAACTTGTCATCAACGGCTGCCATATCACACAACCAATCACCAAAAATTTTAGAAAAAGTTGGATTAGTATTTTTAGCTTTAGGCAGTGGATTTTCACTTAAATCAAATTTTGGTACGGCATGATAATTGATTGGATCGGCTTCTGCTGGTGCATAGCCTTTACCTTTTTTAGTCATGATATGCAGAAATTGCGGCCCTTTAAGGTGACGCATATTCTTGAGTGTTTTAACTAACTCATCAATATCATGGCCATCAATTGGGCCAATATAATTAAAACCAAGCTCTTCAAACATCGTGCTTGGAACAACCATACCTTTAATATGTTCTTCAGCGCGTTTCACGATTTCTTTAATGGGTGGTGCATTAGACAGTACTTTTTTACCACCTTCACGAATAGTTGCGTAAAAGTTACCAGCCAGTAAGTGAGCTAAGTGGTTGCTTAAACCGCCAACATTCTCAGAGATAGACATCTCATTGTCATTAAGAATAACTAGCATATCACTGTGGATGTCACCAGCATGATTCATGGCTTCAAACGCCATGCCTGCAGTAATAGCACCATCACCAATAATGCTGACAACTTTACGGCCAAGCCCTTCTTTTTCAGCCGCAATCGCCATGCCTAAACCAGCACTTATTGAGGTTGAAGAGTGACCGACAGACAGTACATCGTATTCACTTTCACCACGCCAAGGAAAAGGATGTAATCCACCTTTTTGGCGAATAGTTGACATCTTATCACGCCGACCCGTTAAAATTTTATGCGGGTAAGCTTGATGACCAACATCCCAAATCACATGATCGAATGGGGTATTATAGACATAATGAAGCGCAACGGTCAGTTCAACTGTACCGAGTCCGGAGGCAAAGTGGCCGCTGGTTTGGCTAACCGTCTTGAGTAAGTAAGTACGTAACTCATCACAGACTTGAGGTAGACTTTCAGCGGGCAATAATCGTAATTCATCTGGCGTGTTAGCTAATGCGAGATGCGGGTATTTTGATATATCCAAAGTCATAACAGTTCGGCGCTTTTACTGATTCTAGTTGTTGCGCTCGATAATATATCGGGCAAAAACTTCCAATTGATAGGTATTGTAAGGTATTGCTGCTAATGCTTGTAGCGCTTCTTGATAAAGTTGTTGCGCTTTTTGTTGCGCACCTTCTAATCCAAGCAATGCTGGATAGGTACTTTTATCAAGTTCAAGATCTGAACCTTGAGGCTTACCGAGTGTTTCAGTGTCGCTGATGACATCTAAAATGTCATCTTGAACTTGAAAAGCAAGGCCAATAGCATCAGCATATTTGTCTAGCTGTGGCAGAATTTGACGTCCTTTCTCACCGGCAGCGAGTGCTCCTAATCGAACCGCACAACGGATCAAGGCACCTGTTTTATGTTTGTGAATTAATTCTAGTTGCTCAAGTCCAACATGCTGTCCCTCTGCTTCTAAATCGAGAGCTTGCCCTTGGCACATACCTGCTGCCCCTGAGGCTTGCGCTAATTCGCTAACCATGGCAATACGTTGTTGATGTCCTTCTGGACTTAAACGACCTTGAGCAATAATTTCAAAAGCCAATGTTTGTAAGGCATCACCAGCTAAAATAGCTATCGCTTCATTAAACGCAATATGGCAAGTGGGTTGACCTCGACGTAAGGCATCGTTATCCATTGCGGGTAAATCATCATGAATTAATGAATACGCGTGAATACATTCAACAGCAGCTGCTGCTGTATCGAGATCATCGTAATCGACGCCGAGCATATTACCTGTCACGTATGTCAGATAAGGACGAGCACGTTTTCCGCCAAGTAGAGTACCATGCTTCATGGCTTCAAGTAGCGTTTGATCTGCAAAAGGTTGTTTAGTTAACCAATCAATTAAGCATTGGTTATTACGTTGTTGCAGCATTTTTAGTGTTTGCGATAACGGTATATTATTCGTCATGGCTTGGCTCAAAGTCTGTTAATGGCGCATTATCGTCAGCGCGTAATAAAATTTCTACTCGCTGTTCTGCTTGAGTTAACTTTAACTGACTGTTGCGAGCTAATGAAATACCACGCTCAAATTTCTTTAGCGCATCTTCCAGTGGGATATCACCCGATTCTAGTTCATTGACAATGGCATCTAGCTCATCAAGTGCGGCTTCGAATGCCATATTTTCTGGTTTTTTTGCTGCCATATCATTTTCACTCTTATCTAAGTGCTAGAAAAATAACGTAGTGACTATCTAAGGTCAAATTATGTCACAGTAATCTGTGCCACAGACAGTAATTTTCATAGTAGAGAACGATAAATATCACGTAATGATAGAAATAAAACCCTAAATGAAACGTGATGATGGTCGATAAAGAGTTAGCTTGCGATAGATAGTGCTATTGACGTTTTATCCTCTGGTCGCAATATTTTGTTTTATGAGGTGATATTGCACTGTTATTTATTGAATAGTGAGCATTATCCTTTATTAATTTTTGTTCTATGTTCATTGACTGTTAAATCGATTATTAAAATAACAGTTAAGGAGATTTGGCGTGGATTTGGCAACACTTATCGGATTAGTAGGTTCATTTGCTTTTATTTTAATGGCAATGTTGGTAGGTGGCGATTTGGCTATGTTTGCTGATACCTCATCTGTCTTGATCGTCTTTGGCGGCAGTTTGTTTATTGTGCTGATGAAATACAATGGCAGTCAGTTTTTGGGGGCAGCAAAAATTGCCGCTAAGGCATTTATGTTTAAAACAGATAAACCCGATGACCTTATTGCTCAAATTGTCACCATGGCTGATTCTGCCCGTAAAGGGGGATTTTTAGCGCTTGAAGAAATGGAAGTAGAAAATCCTTTTTTACGAAAAGGCATTGATTTACTTGTTGATGGGCATGATGCAGATACGGTACGAATGATTTTAAGAAAAGATATCTCATTAACCAATGAACGTCATGAGCAAGGCGCGAGTATTTTTTCCTCCCTTGGTGATGTGGCGCCAGCCATGGGAATGATAGGAACATTAATTGGTTTAGTGGCAATGTTATCTAATATGGATGATCCTAAATCGATTGGACCTGCGATGGCGGTGGCATTGTTAACCACACTTTATGGCTCTGTTTTAGCAAATATGGTGGCATTGCCTATCGCAGATAAACTGATGCTACGTAAAAATGAAGAGCGTTTAAATCGATTATTGATCCTTGATGGTGTGCTAGCGATTCAAGAAGGACAAAATCCTCGCGTAATAGACAGCTATTTGAAAAACTATTTACATGAGAAAAAACGTCACTTAAATTTTGATGAATAAGAGTTAATTATGGATTCTTTACCACCAAAATATAAAAAAGGTGCACCAGCATGGATGGCAACCTTTGCTGATTTAGCCACATTATTGATGTGTTTTTTTGTATTACTGCTGTCATTTTCTGAAATGGATGTGCTTAAATTCCAGCAAATTGCAGGATCGATGAAAAATGCTTTTGGGGTTCAAAATGTATTAAATGTGAATGATATTCCTAAAGGTACCAGTGTTATTGCACAAGAGTTTCGACCAGGACGACCTGAGCCGACACCAATTGAAGTGATTATGCAGCAGACGATTGATATTACTAAACGCTCATTAGATTTTCATGATGGTCTGGCAGAGCAAGATGGTGGCAGACGTAAAGATACAGCGACATCAGACAGTGATAAAAATGAAAGTGCTACGCAAGAACAGTATCAGCAGCAAGTGCCAATAGAATCACAACCCCAGATAACCCAGATTTTAACTCAAGCATTAGCGCGTGAGATCACTGACAATACGGTTGAGATTGAATCGTTTGGACAACAATTAGTGATTCGTATTAAAGAAAAAGGGGCCTTTCCTGAAGGATCTGCATTTTTGCAGCCTAAATTTATCCCGCTTATTCAACAAGTCACTGAATTGGTAAAAGATGTTCCTGGTATTATTCGTATTAGTGGTCACACTGATAATCAAGCGTTAGATTCTGAACTTTATCGTTCAAAATGGGATATATCCTCCCAACGTGCGGTTTCTGTTGCTCAAGCAATGGAGCAAGTAAAAGGTTTTGATCGAAAACGAATGCGGGTCGTTGGCATGGCCGATACCGCCCCGATTGCCGATAATAAAACGCCACAGGGAAGAAGTCGTAACCGACGAGTTGAAATTTCAATTGTACAAGGTAAGCCTCATTATTCTGCAGAAGTTAGCACTCAATCGCCGTTATAACGTATTTTTTGATAACGAAATTTGCTGGTTGATGTGATTGTGACTAAGGTAAACACAGCACAAATATCAATAATAATTGCGCGAGTGAGAAAGATAAGTCGTGCTGTTAGCATATCCTTGTTTCAGTGGCAGACACCTTGCTGTATAATTCGCGCCTTTAATTCCGTTTGGTACTTTATTCTGTTTGGTACTTTAGACCCAGTGAAGCGAAGTGTGTTATGAAATTTATAGTTAAACCACATCCAGAGATTTTTGTTAAAAGTGATTCAGTACGTAAGCGTTTTATCAAAATTCTTGAGTCTAACCTGCGCATTATTTTAAAGCGTCAGTCAGAGTCTGTTAGTGTTTATAATCGTCGTTTTTCGTTAGAAGTGAACGAACCTGATGAAACAAAACGTGACATGGTGCTTACAGCCTTAACGCAAACACCTGGTATCCACCACTCACTTGAAGTTCAACAGACGGAATTTACTGATCTTCATAATATCTTTGAGAAAACACTAGAGCTTGTTGGTGATAGTCTTGACGGTAAAACATTCTGTGTACGCGCAAAACGTGTAGGTAAACATGATTTTACCTCGATTGAAGCTGAGCGTTATGTTGGTGGTGGTCTTAATCAAGCGATTGAGTCTGCAAAAGTAAGACTGAAAAAACCTGATGTTACGGTTAATATTGAAATTGAGAATAACTTACTTAACCAAGTATTATTCCGTCATAAAGGGCTAGGTGGCTTCCCTCTTGGTACACAAGAAGATGTATTAAGCCTTATTTCTGGCGGTTTTGACTCTGGTGTTTCAAGTTACCTTCATATTAAACGTGGCAGTAAAGTACATTACTGTTTCTTTAATCTTGGTGGTCCTGTCCATGAGATTGGTGTTAAGCAAGTTGCACACTTCTTATGGAAAAAATACGGTTCATCTGCCAAAGTTAAATTTATCGCGGTTGATTTTGATCCTGTTGTTGGCGAGATCTTAGAAAAAGTCGATGATGGTCAAATGGGCGTGATCCTTAAGCGTATGTTTATGCGTGCAGCGGGTCGTGTTGCTGAAAAATTTGGCATTCAAGCATTAGTAACGGGTGAAGCGTTAGGTCAAGTATCTAGCCAAACACTCACGAATCTACGTCATATTGATGGTGTGACTGATACTTTGATTCTGCGTCCGCTGATCAACTGGGACAAAGAAGATATTATCGATGTATCGCGTCAAATTGGTACTGAAGATTTTGCCGCAACCATGCCAGAATTCTGTGGTGTAATTTCAAAGAGCCCAACAGTTAAAGCAGTGAAATCAAAGCTTGAAATTGAAGAAGCGAAATTTGATTTTACTATTCTTGATCGCGTTATAGATGAGGCACGAGTGATGGATATTCGTGAAATCGAAAAACAGAGCCAAGAACAAGCCCCTGAAATTGAATTAGTAGAGCAGATCTCTACTGATGCTGTTGTGCTTGATATTCGTAGCCCAGATGAAGAAGACGAAAGTCCGCTAGAGCTTGACGGTGTGGAAGTAAAACATATTCCATTCTACAAGTTAGCGACTCAATTTGGTGATTTACCAAAAGATAAGACTTACTTACTTTACTGTGCTCATGGTGTGATGAGTCGTTTGCAAGCGCTGTACTTGAAAGAGAATGGCTTTGAGAACGTAAAAGTATATCGCCCATTATAATTAATGCCATGTGCGCGGATCTCATGCCGTGCTTGTGACATCAAAAAGCCCTCAATGATCTGATCATTGAGGGCTTTTTATTTTAAAAAATGGCTTATGTTAACGTTCAGGCATGACGTCGTAATGCATGTTTGGCCACACCACCATTGATTCGGCAATAGCAGCTGTTGTGGCTTTATTGGTGAGTTGAGTAACAAGATCAAGCGCAAATTCTTGGGCTGTACCTGGACCTTGACTGGTCAACAAGTGAGCATGCTTGTCATACACAACACGCTTAGGGCGTAATTGTGGTGCTGGAATTTGGTTATGGAAAGCAGGATGACAGGTCATAAGCGCTTTAGTAAACATATCATTAGCAGCAAACATAATCGCAGGTGTAGCACAAATAGCGGCAATTAATTTACCGTCATAATGGTGTTGTTTAACAAACTCAACCACTAATGGGCTATCTCGAAAATGCTCAGCTCCTGCAACACCTCCGGGTAATACCACAGCATCAAATTGTTCATCGGCAATCGTAATTAATGCCGTATCCGCCACCAGTTTAATGCCGCGCGAACCATCAACAATTAATGCGCCATCTTCTGCTGCACTGGCAACAATAACCTCAAATTGAGCCCGTTTTAAAATAGAAATGGTATTAATTGCTTCCATTTCTTCACTGCCAGGGGCAATACAAACAACGACGCGAGGACATAACTCAGGCATGGTCTAGTGACTCCATGTGTTTAATAGCCTGCCATAATTGATAATTTATAGGTGTATCAATGTCATGGCGTTGGGCTTGTTGAACTAAATACCCATTAATATAATCGATTTCAGTGAGTCGATGATGAAAAATGTCACGATTCATCGAGGAATAGTTATTGGCTGTCGCTTTAATAACATTATCAACTTGGTGACGAAGCTGCTGTTGAGTGGTCAAAAAACCTTCCGCTGTCATAACTTGTGCCACTTCTAAACAAATACTATCGAGTTGGGATTGGTAGCAAGGAAGGGCTAAATCGCCATTAGTACATTGATGGATAGCCGTCAGCGGATTAATGGCACAATTGATGGCCAGTTTTTGCCACAGTGGTTGATAGATATTAGCTTGCCATTGGGTTGGTGCTAAAGCGGCATTAAACAGTGCCGCAATATAAGATAAAGGTTGTGCTTGCTGATTAATTGCACCCAGTGATGTTTGCCCTAAACCAGTATGCTGAATGGTTGTTGGGGTAGGTTTGAAAGCTGCTTGAGAGGTGGTTGCATAGATTATCGGGTTATGAGGTAGTAATTGCTGAATTTGCAACTGAGTACCGATGCCATTATGCATAATAACTACTACGCAATCGGTATTTAAATAAGGCAATAATGGTGTAAGTGCTGTTGTGACTTGAAAGGCTTTGACAGTAACAATTAACAGTTCACAAGCGGCGAGATCATCAGGGCTATTACAGCTAAAAGAATAGCTATTCGTGGTGGTTGGCGTTGTTAATTCATTAAAGTGCAGGGTTGTTTGGGTCTCAGAATGTCTGGTCCATAACTGCACATTGTGTCGTTGTTGGGTTAATTTTATGGCCCATAATGCACCAATAGCACCAGCACCTAGCAGGGTTATGTTCACAGTTTAATCCGTTATTAGCCTAATTTGTCGCATCATAACATCGTGGCTAATTACAGCGATCAAAAAAAGGCGCTATCAGCGCCTTTTTTTATGGTGTTATACCGTCAGCTTAGAACTTGTAAGATAGGCTGAAGTATTGTGAAACACCTGATGATTTAAGACCGAAAGTACCGTCATCAATACCGTAGACATTGTGGTAAGCTTTTAGACCGTAACCAACTGCGTAGCGATCAGTGTGCCATACGATACCGTTGTACATCACGCCGCCATTGCTTGCTGATGTGTATTCTTTCTTCATACCAAATTGGTAATCAATGTAACCTTGGTAAGAGATGAAAGTACCGTTTTCAAAGGTGTAAACCGGCTTGAACCAGTTAGTCGATACTTGGTAACCGTTCCAGTCTTTAACGTTCATGTCATACAATGAGTAAACGTTAAAGCCCATTTTACCTAACCATGGCACTTCAATATCAGAACCTAGACCAACGAAGTAATTGTTTACGCCGCCGTTGTTACCGCCCCAGTTAAATAGTGTTGCAATATAAAGTTCTTTTACTGGACCGAAAGATAGGTCTTTACCTGTTAATGCGTCAAGAGAAATGCGCGGTGCAAATTTCATGAACATTTTATCATCAGCAGATGCTTTATCACTGCTATTAGAGTTAGTTAGGTTAAATACATCAACATAACCATAAAGATCAAAGATTCCTGAACGACCGCCAAATTCCATTTCTAGGTAATCGTGGCCTGAATGTGCATCTGCAGGGCGAGGTAATTCTTTTAGCGCGTACATTAAGTTGAATTGCATCCACTTATAATCATTTTTGTGGATGTTGTCAGAGTAATCTGCCGCATTAGCTAACGAAGGTAATGCTGTTGCTGCTAAAACGCTTAATGCTACTAGTGATTTGCGCATCTTGTTATCTCGCTCATGTTGATCTAGATAGATGGTGGGATTTGGCCGCCCGTTTTGTTGGCGGTGATTCTAGTGCTTTATTGCACGTTTGGGAATGAAACGTTTGCGCAATCCTTTTCTATTTGTGATCACGATCTATTGTAATCGATTACATTAGTTAAAAATGTGATATTGATCCATTGAAGAATGATTCAAGTGAACTTTATCTAAACTTAATAGACTAACGGCTTTTTGATTTTTTTGCTTTTAGACATAAGAAAAGGAAGTTAACTTAATTAATATTAACTTCCTTTAATATGGTTATTTTATTGATAGCTTTTAAGGCTGACGGGTGGATGCCGCGGTAATATTAAGGGCCGAATTATTAGCTAATATTCGAATTAATATTAATACGGGAATACCCATTAAAGCTGTGGTTAAGAAAAATACATTATAGCCAAAGTGATCAACATAAACGCCGGAGAAACCCGCTATAAATTTAGGAAATAACACCATTATTGAGCTAAATAACGCATATTGAGTCGCTGAGAAGGCGACATTGGTTAAGCTTGACATAAAAGTAATAAATGCAGCGGTTGCTATACCTGCACCTAGATTATCTGCTGAAATAACCACGGTTAGCATTTCAAGGTTATTACCGACGTAGCTAAAGATAATAAATAATAAGTTCGTGATCGCTGATAATAGTGCACCGAGGGCGAGTATTTTAAGCGTGCCAAATTTACTGACTAAAATACCGCCTAGCCCTGCACCCGCAATAGTCATTGCGACACCAAAAACTTTTGAAATTGATGCTACTTCGTTTTTAGTAAATCCCATATCAACATAAAACACATTCGACATGACGCCCATCACGATATCGGAAATACGATAGCAGCTGATTAACAATAGAATTAAGAGTGCATTTTTTCCATAACGCTGAAAGAAATCTCGAAATGGCATAATAACAGCAGTGTAAAACCAAGCACTTAAATTGGCATGATGCTTACTGTAGCCTTTATTGATAAGTTCCAGTTTATAATCGGTTTCTATTTTATTTATTGCACTATTATCAATGGTGGGTTCTTTGACAATAAAAGTAGTAATAACGCCAATAAGCATCATTGCCGCCATGATAAAGTAGGCACTTTGCCAGCCACTTGGATCATAACCGGTATCTGAGCCGAACCAAGCAGCAAAAGCTAATGCACCAGCACCTGCCATGATCATTGCTAAGCGATAACCGGCTAAATAGGTTGCTGATAATGCCGCTTGCATGCGCTCCGTTGCCAGTTCAATACGAAAAGCATCAATAACAATATCTTGAGTTGCAGAGGCAAAAGCGACCAGAATGGCAAAAATAGCAAATTGAAATAAGTCTGTTTGAGGGTTACTTAATGCCATGCCACACAATGATAATATAATTATAATTTGTGAAAATAGCATCCAACCGCGACGACGACCAAAGAGACGAGAAAAAACAGGTAATGGAAAACGATCGACTAATGGCGACCAAGCCCATTTAAAACCATAAGCTAAAGCGACCCAGCTAAAAAAACCAATACTTGTTTTACTTACATCAGCTTCACGAAGCCAAAAAGACAGCGTACCAAAGACCAATAAGATCGGTAATCCTGATGAGAATCCAAGGGCTAACATGATCAAGGCTTTAGGGTTAGCGTATACTCGCCAGCCCTGAGTATTTTGTTGAGGTGCCGCTTTATCCATATATTCCTCTGGAAATCAGGGTAACAATACTCGTCGCGAGGGTATTGAATTTTTAAAATTTCGATTGTGAATTGAAAGCTTATCAGCTCTCAGTTTCTTACGCATTGACTTGATGATTTTCAGACAAATATTTTACGGTTTAATTCTGTCTTATAGGTAATTTAGATAAATTATTAATACTAAGGTCGATTTGTCATGGCTATTTGGGGGCAGGGACCGATATTGAGTAAATAACAGCTAAGGGTTGCGACTTTGTGCTGAATAAAGCTGTCTCCCATTAATTGATAATCACTAATACCATTTAATGTCTGTATTAAGGCCCAATAACTGGCTTCATATTGATTGGCAGATTGGGGATTATCATGAGGGAGAACCCACCATTGTGCTAATTGATGATTAAACAAATTTTGTAGTTGCACATAAGTAATATTACCGTGACTGGCGGCAATCGCATTAAAAGCGAGAACAGGCGCGTTATCAGCAATAAACTGCTGTAAGCTTTGTTCTTGTGCTGGTATAGCGGGGCGATTATAAGCAAGAGTCAACATAGACGTCACCTGTTACGTGAGTGATTACGCACATAAACAGGTGACGTAATCACATTATTTAATAACTTTCATAGCTTCAATAATAATCGGTTGTTGTGGAATATCACTCATACCGGTTTGTGGATTAGATGTTGTCGGTATGGTTGCCATTTTTTCAACAACAGGAAAACCTTTTATTACCTTACCAAATACAGCATAGCCTGTGCGGTTGCCTTGGGTATTTAAGAAATCATTATTTGCGAGGTTGATATAAAACTGACGAGTGGCTGAATTTGGATTTTGAGTGCGTGCCATCGCAATGGTTGCAATATTATTTGGTAAGCCATTATCAGCTTCGTTTTTGATCGGTGGGTAGCTAGGGCGTTGTTTTAATGCTTGATCAAAACCGCCACCTTGAGCCATAAATCCCGGAATTACACGATGGAAAATAGTACCAACATAGCTACCATCATCAACGTAACGTAAAAAGTTTTTGGTTGTAATGGGTGCTTTAGCTTCATTTAGCTCAACAGTAAAATTACCTAGATTAGTCGTAACAAGTACTTTTGTAGCGGCACTAACTGGTAATGCTACCAATAAGCATAAAGCGAATAAAAAACGTGACATTATATATTCTCCGTAAGGTATTTATTTAATTCACTATCATTAGCGATTTCATTGAGTATAGAATTGATGAGTTTATTCATGCTTGTTGCAATATCTTTATTCGATGCCGTTAGTGCATCTTCACGACTTGAATTGCCTGAGTAACGTTTAATAAACTGGCCATTCGGTGTTTTTACGCTTAGTTGCAATTGCAGTTCACTGTGCATGTTATATTTCACGAGTCCCTGTTTTATTGTGACTAGTGCTTTTTCAATGGTAACTGCCATGATTGAAGTTGCATGGTTATTAATCCTAAACCCTTGCCCTGCAAGTTGCTGTGCTAATACGTGATGTAATGTTAATGATATCGGTTGTTGAGGCTGAATAACCTGCACATTTTCAGTACTGCCATTATCTATTACCGCGATATAACTATTGGGTGCTTTGTCAATACAGCTGAGGTTGAGGGTCTTGTTGTGTGCCCATGGCTGTGGCGTAAAGACAGCGGTTGGCATTAATGCAAGAGGGGCTGGTGGTGTAGCAGCACATGCACTTAATAGCAGTGTTGATACTAGGACAAAATATTTTTTGATCATAAAGCATTCCCTTTGCTTGTCAGTAAAAGTGGATAATTATTGCCGTTTAACTATCAATTTAAACGACAATAAATGTTGGTTTATTTTATTGCACGTAATACAACAAATTTATCATTACTACCAATGGTGTCGACTTTCGCGAAAATACGGCTTAATTTTTCATGGTATTTGAGTTGGCGATTACCAATGATAATTAACTCTCCATGTTGACGTAATACTCGTTGAGCATCACAGAACATTTGCCAAGCGATATGATCGGTGATGGTGTTGTTTTGATGAAATGGTGGATTACATAACACTAAATCTGCACTTTGATTATCAATGTTATCAAGGCAGTTTGATGCTATTACATTAAATTTTTTTGTTGTTGGCAGGTTTAACTGCGCGTTCTCACGACAAGAAGCTACAGCCATAAAGCTTTCATCAACACAGGTAACATTGGCATGTGGGTTTAATCGAGCGGCTTTAATTCCAATCACACCATTACCGCATCCAAGATCAATAATGTCCTTATACTGTGATTTTGATGGAATAAACTCTAATAAGAATCGACCACCTATATCCAAGCTATCACTTGAGAATACATTAGCATAATTAGTTATTGTTAAATTATGCTCAGGCACAGCCCAGCTTGTTGGCTGTGGCATTGGCGCTGTTAATAACTTATTGACGGTAGTAAAAATGAGTCGTGCTTTTTTTACCGCTAATGATGTTTTTGTTGTACCCAAATATTTTTCAAATAACTTTAAGGTTGAAGAATGAATTTCTTTTACTTTTCCCGCTGTAATAACCACACAGTCTTGAGGTAATACTTGGCAAAGTTGTTGTAATTGCCAACTTAAAAGACGATTATTTTTCGGTTGTTTAATTAGTACTAATTGTGGTTCAGTGGGTAAATCAGCTAAACAGTCAATAATAGTGACTGTCGGTAAATTATTTACACTTAGGTTATTAATAATGGCTTGCTGAGTAATAAAGGAATCTGTCACCGTTGTTACAGGGGCTTGATTTGCAAACCAACAACTTAATGCTCCAAAATTATCATTAAGGATTAATATTGGTCGTTGAGGATCAAGCGCCATTGTATGACAATGGTTGATCAAATATTCATCTGCGGCATCCCATGCTTGCAGGGTTTCATTTTTGCGTACTGGAAAACGGGTTAGCGTTAAAGTACGTTGATGCAAGGTTAGCTCTGGTTTCATTAAGAATAACTTTCGAGTATGTTGACGAAGAAATAGTAGAGCATTTTCGCAGAACAGTGAAAAGCTTGAAAGGAAATCTATCAAGTTAATATCATAATAATGAGTAATTATTATGATTAGTGGTAATAAAATGCTTTTTAGTTGAGGATATTATGATCCAGCCCCAAATTGAAACAAAGTTAAATCACACGTTCTCTCCGCTATATATTGATGTTATTAATGAAAGTTATATGCACAATGTACCTGATGGTTCTGAAAGTCATTTCAAAGTTATAGTTGTAAGTGATCAGTTTGAAGGCCAACGTCTTATTGCTCGTCATCGAGCCGTAAATCAGTGTTTAGCGGATGAATTGGCTAATTATATTCATGCGCTTGCTATTCATACTTATACAAAATCAGAATGGCAACAACAACTTAATGTACCAACATCACCTAAATGCCATGGGGGTCAACATTAGATAAATAATAAAGAAGTCAGAATTATAAGATCGTTAACCAAACGGTTTTTTATGACATATTCAATAAGTCACACTGTTGATTGTTGTTTATTCTGATTACCCATTAAATGTTAATGATATGGTAAAAATAGTAATAACCATCACACGCTTGATGATAAAAATGTATTTATGTTGATGTGATGTGCTAATGAGTGATATTTTTTGCAATATTGTTAAATATTTTGTCATATTTTAAATTTCATATTTATGTAAAAAAATCCCGTAAATGTGCAGTTGATCATATTTATTAGTTAATAAACCTATTGCGTCTTATTTGTTGCGTGGTTTTCACTCGTAATCGAGTGGATTACCATAGAAAAAACGAGTTAATTAATGGTAGAATCGCGGGCTGAAAAATTACTCGCGCAGTAGTGTTTGTAGCGAGATAGTTAACTGGATGTTGCGATACGGAGTCGTTCAGTGATTGCTGTCACTGCCTGTTCATCGGTATCAGGCCAAGGAACGTAGTATCTTTATTACGCAATATGAAAATTCTTTTTTCCCTTTAATGTAGTGCAAGTGCGTATGATTACAATAAAAAAGGGTTTGGATATCCCAATTTCAGGGACTCCAACCCAGGCGATACACGATGGCAATGCCATTTCTAAAGTCGCCTTGCTTGGCGAAGAATATGTTGGTATGCGTCCTACAATGCATACTCGCGTAGGGGATGTAGTGAAGAAAGGTCAGGTTCTTTTTGAAGATAAAAAGAATCCGGGCGTTAAATTCACTGCGCCAGCTAGTGGCAAGGTAATAGAAGTTAATCGTGGTGCTAAGCGCGTTCTACAATCAGTTGTTATTGATGTGGAAGGTGATGAGCAAATTACGTTTAATAAATATGAAGCAGCACAATTAGCACAGTTAAGTCGTGCAGTTGTGGTTGATCAGTTAGTTGAGTCAGGCATGTGGACAGCGCTTCGTACGCGCCCGTTCAGTAAAGTACCTGCTGTTGGTTCAGAATCGAAAGCGATTTTTGTTACTGCAATGGATACTAATCCATTAGCGGCGAACCCAGAAGTTATCATCAATGAGCAAAGTGAAGCGTTCATTGCTGGTTTAACTGTGCTTTCTCGTTTGACTAGCGGCAAAGTTTACGTGTGTAAATCAGGTGCAAGCCTACCTCGTTCAGCTGAAGCGAACGTTGAAGAACATGTATTCAATGGTCCACATCCTGCAGGTTTAGCCGGTACACATATTCATATGTTGTTCGGTGCAGACGTTAAGAATATTGCATGGAATATTAATTACCAAGACGTAATTGCGTTTGGTAAATTGTTCCTTACTGGTGAAATTTTCACTGGTCGTGTAGTAGCTCTTGCGGGTCCTGTGGTTACGAATCCACGTTTAGTACGCACACAAATCGGTGCTTCTATTTCTGAACTAACTGATTCAGAAATGATGCCTGGTCAACTGCGTGTACTATCTGGTTCAGTACTTAATGGTGTTAAAGCTGAAGGTGTTCATGGATACCTTGGTCGTTACCACTTACAAGTTTCTGCATTACGTGAAGGCTATGAGAAAGAATTCTTAGGCTGGATCGTTCCAGGTAAAAACAAGTTTTCTGTTACTCGTGCCTTCATGAGCCAGTTCTTCCCAGGTCAGTTGTTCAACATGACAACAACGACTAACGGTAGTGAACGTGCCATGGTGCCAATCGGTAATTACGAAAAAGTAATGCCACTTGATATTGAACCAACATTATTACTGCGCGACATTTGTGCAGGTGATATTGACAGTGCACAACAACTGGGCTTACTAGAACTGGATGAAGAAGATCTAGCACTATGTACGTTCGTGTGTCCTGGTAAATATGAGTTTGGTCCAATGATGCGTGAGTGTTTGGACAAAATTGAGAAGGAAGGGTAATTCATGGGTTTCAAGAATTTCCTCGAAGGCATCGAGCACCACTTTGAACCAGGTGGTAAGCATGAGCGTTGGTTTGCGTTGTATGAAGCGTTTGCCACTCTTATGTATACGCCAGGACAAGTGACGCGTTCATCTGCGCATGTTCGTGATAGCATCGATCTTAAACGTATCATGATCATGGTATGGTTTGCTGTATTCCCTGCGATGTTCTGGGGTATGTATAATGTTGGTGATCAAGCTATTGCTGGTCTTAACCACTTATACACAGCTGACAAATTAACAGCAATTATTGCTGCTGACTGGCATTACTGGTTTACCCAGATGCTAGGCGGTACTCTATCAGCATCTGCTGGTTGGGGTAGCAAGATGCTACTAGGTGCAACTTACTTCCTACCTATCTACGCAGTTGTCTTTGCGGTTGGTGGTTTCTGGGAAGTGTTGTTCTGTATGGTACGTAAGCATGAAGTTAACGAAGGTTTCTTTGTAACTTCTATTCTTTTTGCATTGATCGTTCCGCCAACACTACCACTTTGGCAAGCAGCTTTAGGTATTACCTTTGGTGTTGTTGTCGCAAAAGAAATTTTTGGTGGTACCGGTCGTAACTTCCTTAACCCAGCACTTGCTGGTCGTGCTTTCCTATTCTTCGCATACCCAGGTCAGATTTCTGGCGACCTAGTATGGAATGCGGCGGATGGTTTCTCTGGCGCGACACCGCTAAGTCAGTGGTCTCAAGGTGGTCAAGCAGACGTAGTTAACACTATTACTGGTCAATCAATCACTTGGATGGACGCTTTCGTTGGTCATCTTCCAGGTTCAATTGGTGAAGTATCAACACTTGCTATCTTAATCGGTGGTGTGTTCATTGTTGTTATGGGCATTGCTTCATGGCGTATTATCGCTGGTACAATGATCGGTATGATCGTTGTTGCAACGCTATTTAATATCATTGGTTCTGATACTAACCCAATGTTTAACATGCCTTGGCAATGGCACCTAGTTCTAGGTGGTTTTGCGTTTGGTATGATGTTTATGGCGACAGATCCAGTGTCGGCTGCGTTCACCAATAAAGCAAAATGGTGGTACGGCGCACTGATAGGTGCAATGGCTGTAATGGTACGTGTAGTTAACCCTGCATACCCAGAAGGCATGATGCTAGCGATTCTATTTGCTAACCTATTTGCACCTCTATTTGACAACCTAGTTGTTCAAGGCAACATCAAACGGAGACTGGCTCGTCATGGCAAGTAATAAGGATAGCTTCTCAAGAACGCTGATTTTTGTTGTAGTATTGAGCCTTGTGTGTTCAATCATCGTATCTACAGCAGCAGTTGTTCTACGTCCAAAGCAACAAGAAAACGCAGTACTAGACGTACAACGTAATATTCTTGCTGTTGCAGGTCTATTAAATAAAGACACTAACATTAAGCAAACGTACAACCAGTTTATCGAGCCTAAGCTTGTAAACATTGATACGGGTAATTATGTTGCTGAAGTTGATGGTCAAAATGCGGCGCAATACAACCAACGTAGTGCTGCGAAAAATCCAGCTGAATCTATTTCGCTTCCAGCAAATGAAGATTTTGCGAAGATCATTCGTCGTGCAAACGTTGCAACGGTATATCTTGTAAAAGATGCAGCAGGTCAGACTACAAAAGTAATTCTACCTATTCATGGTAACGGTCTATGGTCAATGATGTACGCATTTGTTGCTGTTGCGACAGATGGTAATACTATTGACGGTATCACTTACTATGATCAGGCGGAAACTCCTGGATTGGGTGCTGAAGTTGAAAACCCAACATGGCGTGAGCAGTTTGTTGGTAAGAAGTTATATGATATGAACTTCAAGCCTGCAATTAAAATTGTTAAAGGTGGCGCTCCAGCTGGTAGCGAGCACGGTGTTGATGGTCTTTCTGGCGCAACGTTAACAAGTAATGGCGTACAGCATACCTTCGATTTCTGGTTCGGTGCTCAGGGCTTTGGTCCTTACCTTGCTAAGTTACGTGCAGGAGATCTGAATAATGGCTGATACTAAAGAAATGAAAAAGATCCTATTTGGACCTTTTATCAGCAATAACCCAATTGCATTACAAATTCTTGGTGTTTGTTCAGCGTTAGCGGTAACTACTAAGTTAGAAACTGCGTTTGTAATGACAATTGCAGTAACATTGGTAACTGCATTTTCGAACTTTTTTGTATCATTAGTTCGTAATCAAATTCCAAACAGCGTACGTATTATTGCGCAAATGGCGATTATTGCATCATTAGTAATCGTGGTTGACGAAGTATTACGTGCATACCTTTACGATGTATCAAAGCAGCTGTCTGTATTCGTTGGTTTGATCATTACTAACTGTATCGTAATGGGTCGTGCGGAAGCATACGCAATGAAATCTGCACCAGTACCCGCATTTATTGATGGTATCGGTAACGGTTTAGGTTACGGTTTTGTACTTATTACTGTAGCTTTCTTCCGTGAGCTTTTAGGCTCAGGTAAGTTATTTGGTATGCAGGTATTGCCACTGGCTTCTGATGGCGGTTGGTATCACCCGAACGGTCTAATGCTGTTGGCTCCTTCTGCGTTCTTCCTAATTGGTTTCATGATCTGGATTATTCGTACTTTCCGTCCAGAACAAATAGAAGCGAAGGAGTAAGAGGAATATGGAACATTATATTAGCCTATTGATTCGCTCGATCTTTATCGAGAACATGGCATTATCTTTCTTCTTGGGTATGTGTACTTTCCTAGCGGTGTCTAAGAAAGTTAAGACCTCTTTTGGTCTGGGTGTTGCGGTAATCGTAGTACTTACATTATCTGTACCGTTAAATAATCTTGTGTACAACTATGTACTTAAAGATGGTGCGATTTTCCCAGGTGTTGATCTTTCTTTCTTGAACTTTATTACGTTCATTGGTGTGATCGCGGCATTGGTTCAGATCCTTGAAATGGTTCTTGATCGTTTCTTCCCACCGCTATATAACGCACTAGGTATTTTCTTACCGTTGATCACAGTTAACTGTGCAATCTTCGGTGGCGTATCTTTCATGGTGCAACGTGATTACAACTTCACAGAATCAATCGTCTACGGCTTCGGCTCTGGTGTTGGTTGGATGTTGGCAATTGTTGCGCTTGCGGGTATCCGTGAGAAGATGAAATACTCAGATGTACCTGCGGGTCTACGTGGTTTAGGTATTACCTTCATCACTGTTGGTCTTATGGCGTTAGGCTTTATGTCTTTCTCTGGCGTACAGCTGTAATCAGGATAAGGAAGGAATAGTCAATGGATATTATTCTTGGCGTAGGCATGTTTACCTTGATTATCCTGGCTCTAGTTTTAGTGATTCTATTCGCTAAATCTAAGCTAGTACCATCAGGTGACATTACTATCTCAGTAAACGGCGATCCAGAAAAAGCGATCACCACCGGTGCGGGCGGTAAACTGCTAAATGCACTTTCTGCTAACGGTATTTTTGTATCATCAGCATGTGGTGGCGGTGGCTCTTGTGGTCAGTGTCGTGTAAAAATCAAATCTGGCGGTGGTGATATTCTACCAACAGAACTTGATCACATTTCTAAAGGTGAAGCACGTGAAGGCGAACGTCTAGCGTGTCAGGTTAACGTTAAATCTGACATGGAAATCGAGCTTCCTGAAGAAATTTTTGGTGTGAAGAAGTGGGAATGTTCAGTTATCTCTAACGATAACAAAGCAACCTTCATCAAAGAGCTTAAGCTTCAAATTCCAGATGGCGAAACAGTACCTTTCCGTGCTGGTGGTTACATTCAGATTGAAGCACCTGCTCATCACATTAAATACTCAGACTTTGATGTACCAGAAGAGTACCGTGGCGACTGGGATAAGTTTAACTTGTTCCGCTACGAGTCTAAGGTTGATGAAGATATCATCCGTGCTTACTCAATGGCTAACTACCCAGAAGAGTTCGGTATTATTTTGCTAAACGTGCGTATTGCTACGCCGCCGCCTAATAATCCAGACGTTGCTCCTGGTCAAATGTCATCATTCATCTGGTCACTTAAAGAAGGTGACAAGTGTACTATTTCTGGTCCTTTCGGTGAGTTCTTCGCGAAAGATACCGATAATGAAATGGTATTCGTAGGTGGTGGTGCAGGTATGGCGCCTATGCGTTCACATATCTTTGACCAACTTAAGCGTCTACACTCTAAGCGTAAGATGTCTTACTGGTACGGCGCACGTTCTAAGCGTGAAATGTTCTATGAAGAAGATTTTGATGCCCTAGCTGCTGAGAACCCTAACTTTGTATGGCATTGTGCATTATCAGATCCACAGCCTGAAGATAACTGGGATGGCTACACTGGCTTTATTCACAACGTTCTTTATGAAAACTACTTACGTGATCATGAAGCACCTGAAGATTGTGAGTACTACATGTGTGGTCCACCAATGATGAACGCAGCTGTTATCAGCATGCTAAAAGATCTTGGTGTTGAAGATGAAAACATTCTATTGGATGATTTCGGTGGCTAATCACTAGCCCTTCGCCTTGAAAGAAGGCTGGCCTATTATGGCCAGCCTTTTTCATTAGTAATGAATAGTAATGTTATTTTTATTGTGGTTATTATCTGTTAGTGATGACTAACTATGGTCCCTAGAGTAAAAATTACCTTTATTTCATTGGAGTAGTTGAATGAAAATGTTCCTCATACGGGCTGTAGTTGTAGTGACAGCATTGTTAGCCCTTGCTGGCTGTAGTGATCAACGTCAGCAAATCACTATTAATGGCTCGACAATGGGAACCTATTATTCAATTAAAATAATAAATCAAGATGGTTTGCCTACAGCGAAAGTGATCCAACAAGAGATCGATCGTCGCTTAGAATTGGTCAACGATCAAATGTCGACTTATCGTCCACAATCTGAATTGAGTTTATTTAACAAAGCGCCAGCGAATGAACCTTTTCCTGTCTCTGCAGCGACGGCGAAAGTGATCAACGAAGCTTTGCGTATATCTAAAGTCAGCAATGGCGCTTATGATGTAACCGTTGGGCCTGTGGTTAATTTATGGAGCTTTGGTCCTGAAGCACGTCCAGAGTCGATTCCTACAGATAAAGAGGTAACGACTCGTCTTTCAGAGGTGGGTTACCAGCATCTACAAGTATTAGCCGGCAATAAATTAGTAAAAGATGAAGCGAAACTTTATGTCGATTTATCTTCAATCGCCAAAGGTTATGGGGTTGATGTGGTTGCTGATTATCTAAAAGATGACTTACATGTTAAAAACTTTATGGTTGATATCGGTGGTGAGTTGCGTTTACAAGGTAAAAATCAAGCCAATGTTTTGTGGCGTATTGCGGTTGAAAAACCAGTAGAGAATGAGCGCGCAGTACAGGAAATTCTTCAAGCAGGTGATATGGCGATTGCAACATCGGGTGATTACCGTAATTACTTTGATGAGAATGGCGTCCGTTACTCGCATCTGATTAATCCTAAAACGGGTCGTCCTATTGATAATCATGTAGTGTCAGTCACTGTTATTGCGCCATCATGCATGACTGCTGATGCTTATGCGACAACCTTCTCTGTCATGGGAGAGGATGAATCAATTACGCTTGCAAACCAAGAAAATATTCCCGTCATGTTGATTGTAAAAACCAAAGATGGTTTTGTTGAATACAAATCAAAGACCTTTGAGCAATACGTAGATAAAAAATAATAGAGGCTTTCATGGCAATTTATTTAGTAACATTTGCTGTTTTTCTACTGGTTATTATTGCAATGGCAGTAGGTTATATTTTTCAGCGTAAGTCTGTTAGTGGTAGTTGTGGCGGCTTAGATGGGATTGGTATCGCGAAAGAATGTGATTGTCCTGAGCCATGTGATGCACGTAAAAAGCGTGAAGCACGTGCAGCTCGTCAGGCTGAATGGAAGAAAAACCAGATTATTTAATCACTTTATGTAAGTCATTACTTACTTTAAACCCAGGTACGACAAAGATCTTGTCATGCCTGGGTTTTTTATATGCGTAATTTACGTTCAAATTAGTGTGATGAGTATTTACTGTGACTGTAGTGGTCAACAAATATTGGCCATAGTTTTAGAGGTTAACCAATATAATCGTTCAGATTTATTAGGGGTTAATCCACCATTATATTGGTGAGGCCTTAATTGGCTATAATGGCCAATAATATATCGAGTGATTTCGTGTTTTGCTTCAGCAAAACTACGATAGCCAACATTTGGAACCCATTCTATTTTTAAACTTCTAAAGAAACGTTCCATTGGTGCGTTATTCCAACAATTTTCCCGTCGAGATAAACTTTGTTTAATCTGTTATCGCCATAATAATTGTCGATAGTAGCGACTTGTATAATGACTACCTTGATCGCTGTGGAACATAACCTCTGTAGGTTTATGTCGTGATTCATAAGCCATCAGAAGAGCTTTACGGTATCGATGTTTCGGTGATTGACAGCTAACAAGATTAAGACCTTTCATTAGCTTAGATGCGCGATATCAGCTCAAGGGGATGCCTTGAGCAGTAACCATACCGGCAATACTTCTAGTCCCAGCTGAACTCTTGCTAGCTGCATGTACCTCTTTGATTAAAAACCGAAGTTTAATCAATTCAATAGAGATAGACTTTGGCAGTCTCTGCCAATATTTAGAACTACTTCGATGAACACCTAATTCTTTGCATAACGTTGTTATGCTGTGGCTCTTCTTGAGTTTCTCGATTAATGAGAATTGTTCAATGAGTCTGACATCAAGTGTCGCTAATTTCTTTTTTAATTCTGGTATTTCAATTTGTTCTGGCGTCATTGGTGATGCTTTAGGAGCTTTTCCTTGGCGCTCCTCTTTAAGCTGTCGAACCCACTTATCCATCGTAGATTTACCCGCGTTACATTGCTTGTGCAGCTTCTGTTACGGAGTAATTTTGTTCTAGAACTAATTGTGCTGCTTCAAGCTTAAATTCAGCACTAAATAATCGTTCGAAAAAGTGTTTAGACTTTAAGCAACCAGCAATTGTCTTTAAAGAAATGGTATTGGTTGCTTGATATTGACGAGTGTCGCACTTTGGGGTTGAACTCGGGCCTTTAATAATTCTTCCGTGATAACATCTTAAAGCTAATCAGTAAGTTAATAAAATAATAACCTACGATACAAAATGACATGATGATTTTGTATTTTCAACGTTACAACCAATTTAGAAACTAAAGCAAATCACAATTAAATGTAGATGGTGAAGTTCATGACAGGTATACACACGACAGTAAAAGTTGTTGGAGCGAAATGCAATTACGATTGTAAATACTGTTTTTATCTTGAAAAAGATTTACTACTAAACTCAAAAAAAGTGATGAACTTAGACGTTTTAGAAAGTTACATTAAAAACTATATATCAAACCAAGAAACACCAATTATCGAATTTGCTTGGCATGGTGGTGAGCCTCTATTAGCGGGGTTAAATTTTTTCAATAAAGCCATAGAACTACAAAAAAAATATGCTGGTAATAAGGTTATAAAAAACACACTACAAACAAATGGCTCTAGACTTGATAAAGAATGGTGTCGATTATTTAAAGAAAACAATTTTTTAATTGGATTAAGCTTTGATGGTCCTGAATTTTTGCAAGCTGCTTACCGTACAAAACAAGGAAAAAGTGTTTTTAACGAAAGCCTTAACGCATTAAAACTTCTGCAAAAAATGAATGTTGACTACAATGTTTTGGCATGTGTAACACAAGAATATTGTCAGCATGCAGAAGATATTTACACTTTCTTCAAAAAACACAAAGTAAAACACCTTCAATTCTCCCCTATCATTGAATTTTTACCTTCAGAACAAGAGCTGTATAGAGGACAACATTTTGCTAGCAATATCATTTTGACAACATCCAGTAACACTGATGTTCGCCAGTCAATGCCTTGGTCTGTTAATGCTAAAGATTATGGTCATTTCCTTGTTGATATATTTAAATTATGGATTAAACACGATGTTGGTAAGGTCTATATCTCAAACTTTGAGCAAGCTTTAACACAATACATTGGAAATGAATCACCAAACTGTATTCACGCCAAAGAATGTGGTTCATCTTATTCAATAGAGTCAAATGGTGATGTTTACTTCTGTGATCATGTCACTTATCCAGAGTCTCATCTCGGTAATATCACGACAGACACTTTGCAACAATTAGCAGAAAATTCAAGTAAGTTTGATTTCAGTAAACAATCTCGTCTTTCGAATCGCTGTAAACAATGTCGCTATTTAAGAATATGTAATGGTGGTTGTCCTAAACATCGTTATCTAACTTCTAATTTTGAATATGAAAATGTTCTCTGCGAAGGATATTTATATTTCTTTCAACAAATTGAAAAGTACTTACACGCAATGACGTCACTGTTAGCGAATGGTTACCCTGCAAGCTATATCATGCAAGCTTTGGATGGCCCTCTAATCCTTACCCCTCAAACAAAAGGTAATTAATAATATGGACACCTTAAAAACTACACTCGCAATCAGTGGTTTGCTTGTGCCTTGTTTAACATCGGCACAAGCTATTGATAGAACGAAACTTCCTGTAGCTGATATAAAGCCTCTAACGTATGATCAATTTGATGTACGCGATGTTAAGCGTCCCAAAATAGTTCCCAGAGTAGCTGCTCCCGATGATGCACCCAACGTTCTGGTTATCTTGTTAGATGATGTTGGTTTTAGTCAAGCATCATTGTTTGGTGGTGCAGTTGATATGCCAACGTTAGACGCGTTAGCTGAGCAAGGTTTAATTTATAATCAATTTCATACAACGGGTGTAAGTTCTGCCACTCGAACAGCATTATTAACAGGTCGCAACCATCACCAAAATAACATGGGTTCCATTGCTGAGACATCGACAGCATTCCCGGGTAATACTGGAGCGAGACCCAATGATATTGCCGCACTGCCAAAGATTCTAAAGTACAACGGTTATAGCACTGCTATGTTTGGCAAAAACCATGAAATTCCACCATGGGAAACAGGCCCAGCTGCGAACCAAAGCTTATGGCCAAATCAAGTTGGTTTCGATAAATTTTATGGATTCTTTGGTGGAGAAACTGACCAGTTTCAGCCTGTATTAATCGATGGTAATACACGAATTAAAACGCCACGGAAGGAAAACTATCATTTCACTACCGACATGACTGACCAAACTATCCAGTGGTTGAACTTACAACATAGTTATAATGCGAATAAACCATTCTTTACTTACTATGCACCAGGTGCAGCGCATGCTCCTCATCAAGCTCCAAAAGAATGGATTGACAAATTTGAAGGCAAATTTTCAATGGGCTGGGATAAACTTCGCCAGGAGACGTTTGAAAGACAAAAGGCAGAAGGTATTATCCCCAAAGACACCATCTTACCGCCAATGCCTAAACAAGTACCTCGCTGGGATTCGCTTTCAAAAGATGAAAAACGAGTATTTGAACGCCAAATGGAAGTTTATGCCGGTTTTCTAGCTCATACAGATCATGAAATTGGCCGTGTTATTGATACTCTGAAGAAAAATGGTGAATTTGACAATACCTTAATCTTCTACATTGTTGGTGATAATGGTGCTAGTGGTGAAGGTAACCGCTTCGGTAGTTTGAATTCTCTTGCTTTCTACAACGGCGTAGAAGAAGACTTTCAATATGTATTAGATAATATTGATAAGCTGGGCGGTCCTGATAGCTTTGGTCACTATGCTGCTGGTTGGTCAATTGCTGGCGATACTCCGTTTGTATGGATGAAAGGTATGGCTTCTGATTACGGCGGCACACGTAATGGAATGGTTATTAGTTGGCCTAATGGTATTAAGCAAGGTAAAGATAATATCCGCTCTCAATGGTCTCATGTTATTGATATTACTCCGACTATTCTTGATGTAACCAAACTCCCACAACCAAAAGTTGTTGATGGGGTGAAGCAAACACCTATTGCGGGTATTAGTTTCGCAAAAACATTCACAACACCAGTAGCAAAAACGCAAGATCGCACTCAATATTTTGAACTTGGCGGTAACCGCGCGGTATATCATGATGGTTGGTTTGCTCGTGTTGTTCATTTCCCTTTATGGGAAGATTCGAAGAAGTTCTCAACTTTGCAAGAAGATAAATGGGAATTGTTTGATACTCGTAAAGACTGGTCTCTTTCTACTGATTTAGCTAAATCAAATCCAAAGAAACTTGAGGAAATGAAAAAACGATTTGATAAAGAGGCGGAAATTAATCACGTATATCCAATTGATGACCGAACACTCGAGCGTATGAATGCTGAGATTGCTGGTCGTCCTGATGCACTGTTCGGTAAGAAGTCTTTAACTTTATACGAAGGTGCTAGAGGGATCCCTGAAAACTCATTCTTAAATATTAAGAATAAGTCATTTGATATTGTCGCTAAAGTCTCTATAGATGATACATCAGATACTAATGGCGTTATTATTGCACAGGGTGGTAACTTCGGTGGTTGGACTCTTTACGTTAAAGATGATGTTCCGACTTTTGAGTACAACTGGCTAACTTACGAGTATACCAAGTTGAGTGGCTCGAAGTTAAAAACGGGTGATAATAAAATTGTTGTTAAATTCCGTTATGATGAAAATGGTCTTGGTGGTAAAGGTAACATCGCTGGACAAGGCAAAGGGGGTAATGCTTACCTATACGTTAATGGTAAATTAGAGATTAAAAAGCTAATCCCGCATACTAATAGCCGCCTGTACTCACTGGATGATGGTGTCGGCATCGGTGAAGATGAAGGTGGTGCTGTTAGTCGTAATTATCAAGCTCCGTTTAAATTTAATCAACATATAGAGAGTGTTACTACTTCTCTAGTAGAGTAACGATAATAGCTCTAAATTATAAGTGAAGTGACCCCCAGTAGTTGGATAACCAATTATTGGGGGATTTTTTATGGTAAACGTCTTTAAATCGACGCCAACTCGAGTAATCTTTGCCATTTGTGCCTCTCATCCAGGTAATAAGCTAAACATTTAAAATGTAGCATTGTTAGTTGACCACTTCACCTTTCTGAGTTGGTGAGGCTTACGCTGGGCAAACTCAGAAGTGCTCCGAAACGTTGTGGTGTGGTTTGATTTATGTGCTGAGATATATACTTGAGACTAATAATGATGGCCCTCCAACCTCTTAATTTAAGGCATTGTCTGCAAGTTTTAATACTGTTAATCTATACAGTATTTTCCAATTGAGTATAATTGCCAAGTGCTTATAAATCGCACTAGACTAATATCTCGATTGTCTCAAACTTCTCGCTCCTACAAACTGTACTTTTATGACTAGAAAAATTATCCATGTTGATATGGATTGCTTTTATGCGGCTGTTGAAATGCGAGATAATCCTGCTTTACGTGATATTCCAATCGCTATTGGTGGTCGTTCTGAGCAACGTGGTGTGGTCAGTACATGTAATTATTTGGCCCGTAAATATGGTATTCATTCTGCAATGCCGACAGCACAAGCAATGAAATTGTGTCCGCATTTAACCTTAGTTCGCGGTCGAATGGATATTTATCGCCAAGTCTCTCAGCAAATACGCGCTATCTTTGCCCGCTATACCGATAAAATTGAACCATTGTCGTTAGATGAAGCTTATTTAGATGTTAGTGATTGTGAGATGTTGCATGGCTCTGCAACCTTGATTGCACAACATATTCGACAAGCTATAGAACAAGAGTTGCAGCTAACGGCGTCTGCTGGCGTTGCTCCGGTTAAATTTATTGCAAAAGTAGCGTCTGATTTAAATAAGCCCAATGGTCAATATGTAGTAACCCCCGAACAAGTGGATGACTTTGTCGCAGAGCTAAAACTGGAGAAAATTCCAGGGGTGGGGAAAGTAACTATTCAAAAATTGCATCAGCAAGGGTTGTATGTCGGTCGGGATGTTCAAAACTATGCACAGCAGCAGCTATTACAACAGTTTGGTAAGTTTGGACAATCATTATGGTTGCGGGCTCATGGTATTGATGAGCGTGAAGTGATTGTGGAACGTCAGCGTAAATCTGTCGGAGTTGAACGTACGTTTAATAAAAATATAGCTAGTTATGATGAGTGTTGGCAGGTTATTGAGCACTTACATTTAGAGCTGGAACAACGATTGAAAAAAGTACGTCCACAACTGAATATTGCTAAGCAAGGAATAAAATTAAAATTTGCTGATTTTCAGCAAACGACAGTAGAGCATAGTTGCCCGCAATTAGATAAACAGCAATTTATTCCATTGTTAACAGAAGCATTGACGCGCCAACAAGGGCGAGAAATTCGTCTTATTGGATTAAGTGTAGGTTTAGAGCAAGGATTAAAAGCACAACAGTTATCATTTAGTTTTTGACTATTCATGATCTAAAATGAAAAGAGTGCAATATTATAAAAAAACGGGCTCAAGGCCCGTTTTTAATCAGTAGCTTAATTCATTATTCGTGTTATTTTTTAACAGGAATATTTTTAAGAATCGCTAGCATTTGATCCCAGAACATTTGTACGGTATCAATTTTTACTTTTTCATCAGGAGAGTGAGGGAATTTAATTGTTGGACCAAAAGATAACATATCCATTTCTGGGTACGGTTCTTTAAATAAACCACACTCAAGACCTGCGTGGATCACCATAATATTTGGCTTGTTACCGTACATCTGCTGGTAGGTATCACGGAAAACTTGCATGATCTCAGAATCAGCATCGGGTTTCCAACCAGGGTATGCGCCAGATGCTTCACATTGTGCGCCAGTAAGGGCTGCCAATGATTGCAACATACCTTCAACGTAGCTACGACCTGAGTCGATCAATGAACGAATTAGGCATAAGATTGTTACGGTGTTAGCTTCAGTCGTGATCACACCCATGTTTAATGATGTTTCTACAACACCCTCAATATCATCGCTCATGCGAATAACACCGTTAGGGCAAACATTTAACGTATGCATTAAACGTGTTTGGTCGGCTAACATCATAATATCGCTAGGCAGAGCACATGTTTCGGTAAATAGAGTAATGTCAGTTTCAACATGACCTAACTCTGCACGAACGATTTGTAGGTATTCAGCAAATAATGTATTAAGTTTATCAATGTTTGCAGCAGGTAAGGTTGCAATTACCGTTGCTTCACGTGGTAAGGCATTACGTAAGCTACCACCGGTGAAATTATTGATACGTAGATCAAGCTCATTAGCATGACCCACTAAGAAACGCGCCATTAATTTATTAGCGTTACCACGACCTGTATGAATATCACAGCCTGAGTGGCCGCCTTTTAGGCCTTTAACAATTAATTTTACCGCTTGATGTTCAGCCGGAACCGCTTCACGTTGAATATCAACAGTCAACGCAACATCAACACCGCCTGCACAACCCATGTAAACTTCGCCTTCTTGCTCAGAGTCAGTATTCAATAGAATATCACCCTCAAGCCAGCCTGCTTCCAAGCCAAAAGCGCCTGTCATGCCTGTTTCTTCATCGATAGTTAATAGTACTTCTAATGGGCCATGTTCAATATCTTTTGCCGCTAGAATAGCGAGACAGGTTGCCATGCCCATACCATTATCAGCACCTAGTGTTGTTCCAGTTGCTGTTACCCACTCGCCATCAATAAATGGCAGAATTGGATCTTGAATAAAGTCGTGTACGGTGTCTTCATTTTTTTGTGGCACCATATCAATGTGTGCTTGAAGTACAACGCCTTTACGGTTTTCCATGCCTGCAGTTGCTGGTTTTTTGATAATAACGTTACCAGTATTATCACGACGAACATCCAACCCTTCAGCTTGTGCGAACGACACAATATACTGTGCTAGTTGCTCTTCATATTTAGAAGGGTGAGGAATTGAACAAATCTGATCAAAGAAATGCCAAACAGCTTTTGGTGATAGTTGAGTAATTTCAGACACGGTAGCCTTCCTTTTTATATACGAGATTGGGCTAGTGTCATTTTGTAGGGTTTTAGCCGTAAAATGACAAATAGATAACGAATATTTTCATCGCTTTGGTTTTAGCATATCACTCTGTCTTTAGGGGTGATAGGGCAAATAATAAAATCTTATAGCACTGATTTCTGCGATGATTACCTTATTGGTAGCCTCATATCGTATCATTTTGATGATCATGCATCATATGTGATTAAATATGCTTTAAGTACATAAAAGTGGCTGGTCTAAATATAATCAAATAATAATGTAATAAATTTACAGTAATAGCCATATCTCAAGTAATAAAGGTAAAAAGTGTGATCTGGTTAAAAAAAACATTGTAAATTTATTTCATTTTGGCTATAGTTTGATCAAGCCATCTTAGTTGGCACAATAATTAACACGACACGTTCAGGATGAACCCGAGATATCGCCTCCAAGGAACCGAGAATAAGTGAGCCATGAGGGCAACCCACTGACATTATGTTGGTGTACTTATGATAAAGGTGATTTACATGAAAATATTTTCTTCAATGACACATTTTTGGAATAATCGTACGGTATATACAAGTAATTTTCATTACCCAACACCTTACCGTTACTAATTTGATTTTATTGTTTTGTTATTTTTAACGAGACAAGTGTAATTTTTTACCCCCTTAATTAAGAATATCTCGATAATGCTATCCTGTTATCCGCAACATTCTGCCGCCACTTCGATTTGAAGTGGCGTTTTTTTTAGCTGCTTTTATCTTCTATTCACTTTTTTATTGTTGTTATCGGTCTTTATTAACTCTTCTTGAGTCCTTTAAAAAGTAAACGCTCAAAAAACAGCCATTAATGAATTGTTAATAACATAATGATTATTAAGACTAATATCATTTTTTTAAAATAGTATCTGCAGGGTTAGTTATTGTTTTACGCTTTTCAACGATAAAATCTGGAAATTGAGGGATCGCATGATTATAATCAGCGCCGAAACGGATTGCGCAATCGTTTTCTATTTGTTGACGTTGTTTGTTACTTTATTGTATTTCTCTAAGGAACCGAGAAGCATGCTAGAAAAGTTGTTTAAACTCACTGAACATGGCACCACCGTACGTACTGAAATTATGGCTGGTGTAACCACCTTCCTGACAATGGCTTATATTATTTTTGTAAATCCCACTATGTTAGCCAGTACAGGAATGGATCAAGGTGCAGTATTTGTTGCAACGTGTTTAGCGGCAATGATTGGCTGTTTTGTGATGGGTTTTTATGCTAATTACCCAGTAGCACAAGCCCCTGGTATGGGACTTAACGCCTTTTTTACCTATACCGTTGTATTAGGTATGGGACATACTTGGCAAGTGGCGTTAGCAGCTGTTTTCTTATCGGGCTTATGCTTTATTGCATTGAGTGTTATGCGAGTTCGTGAGTGGATCATCAACGCAATTCCTCATTCATTACGTATCGGTATTTCTGCGGGTATTGGTCTGTTTTTAGCGTTTATTGCATTGCAAACATCAGGCATTGTCGTTGCAAGCCCGGCAACATTAGTAACGGCAGGTGATTTAACAAGCTTTCCTGCAATAATGGCAGCTTTGGGCTTTTTCTTAACGATATCTTTAGTTCAACGTGGTTTTAAAGCTGCGGTACTCATTGCGATTTTAATTGTAACAACTATCAGTATTATCGTTGGTGAAGTGGATTATAACGGCATTATTTCTATGCCACCAAGCATTGCGCCAACCTTTATGCAGCTTGATTTTTCAGGCGCGATGGAAGTCGGCTTAATTTCAATTGTGTTTGCCTTTTTGTTTGTCGATTTGTTTGATACCGCGGGTACATTGGTCGGTGTTGCGACCAAAGCAAACTTAATTGGTGAAGATGGTAAATTACCACGTTTAAACCGAGCACTATTAGCTGACAGTACTGCCACTTCGATTGGTGCACTATTGGGAACGTCAAATACGACATCTTTTGTTGAGAGTGTGTCGGGTGTCGCAGTTGGCGGTCGTACAGGCCTAACAGCAGTGACTGTTGGCGTGTTATTCTTATTAGCATTATTTTTTGCACCGTTAGCTGGAATGGTTCCTGCATATGCGACGGCTGGTGCGCTATTTTATGTTGCTATTTTGATGATGTCAGGCTTGGTATCGATTGATTGGCGAGATTTAACAGAAGCGGCTCCTGTGGTGGTTGTATGTTTGCTAATGCCTCTTACTTATTCGATTGCAGAAGGTATTGGTCTTGGTTTTATTACATTTGCAGTTGTAAAAGCATTGAGTGGCAAGGGGCGTGAAGTAAACATCAGTGTATGGGTTATTTCAGCGTTATTTCTTGCAAAGATTATTTTCTTATAAGCGTGATGTATTTACGTTTACATAAATTTATGCGGTTTCAAATCGCTGTTTCAGAGGTTGTTTTACTATGAGTAATAAATTCGTCATCACTTGGGATAACATGCAAATGTACACACGCCAGCTAGCAGAAAAGTTGCTACCAGCAGAGCAGTGGACAGGTATTATTGCAGTTAGCCGTGGCGGTTTAGTGCCTGCGGCTATTTTGGCGCGTGAATTAGGCATTCGTCACGTTGATACTGTTTGTATCGCAAGCTACGATCATGATCATCAACGTGACATGAAAGTGATCAAGCAAGCTGAAGGTGATGGTGAAGGCTTTATCGTAGTTGACGACTTGGTTGATACTGGCGGTACTGCTGAAAAGATTCGTGAAATGTACCCACGAGCTAAATTTGTAACGGTATGTGCGAAGCCTGCTGGCCAACATTTAGTGGATGATTTTGTTGTTAGCATTCCACAAGATACTTGGATTGAACAGCCTTGGGATATGGCAGTGACTTTCGTTGATCCTATTGCTAAAAAGTAATTAATTTATTTAAATGCCGGTTTATTAATACAATACTATTGTGGCGATGATCGTGCTTGAAAACTAAGTTTTAGTGAAGACGTCACGTTGTTGGCGTCTTTTTTTTTGGTTTTTAATTATTGATGACGGTTTAGGTATATTATCTAGGTCTATTAAGAAAAGAGATATATACGTTGGAGGATGCCGTGTCGGAACCATCAAAACAAAATTTATCAGAAAAGCTATTTGCTCCACGTCAAACCAGCAAAGAGACGTCGAATATTGTTAAGATTGCGCATGTTCGTAGTGGTGATGTAAACAATGCACTTGATGGTGAAAGTCAGCTTGGTTGGTATCGTGTTTTACGCCGTCCACAATGGATTTGGCAAGGTGTTGACCCTATTGAACAAGAAGCTGTTTTAGCAAAGATTGCAGGTTCAACGGCACCTCGTACAAGTGAGCATCTATTAGATACTGTTATTGGTTATCGCTCTGGCAACTGGACTTATGAATGGTCACAACTTGCATCTAATTATCAACAATTAGCCCGTACTGCGGTTAACAATGGTGATAAATTAGCGGCATCAGAGCTATTATTTAAAGCTAGCACTCATTATAGCATTGCCGCATATCCTTATATAAAAGGTGATCAGTTGGCTGATCAAGCGGAATTACAAGCTAATCAAAGTTATCGTGAGGCGATTGAATTACGCCCACATGATATGCGTAAAATTGATGTTAAATATGAAAATAAGACCTTTGAGGCATTCATTCATTTACCACGTACCGATAAGCTGTTACCAACAGTGATTGTCAGTGGTGGTTTAGCGACATTACAAAGTGATCTCTGGCGTTTATATGCTGATTATTTAGGCCCGGCTGGATATGCAATGGTTACGCTTGATATGCCATCAGTAGGTCACAGTGATCGTTGGAACTTAACCGAAGATACTAGCCGTTTACACCAAGCATTATTGCAACAAATTCGTGATGTGCCTTGGGTTGATAACCGTAATGTTGCAATGTTAGGGTTACGCATGGGAGGCAATGCGGCGATTCGACTTGGGTTTATGGAGCCGACACGTTTGAAAACCTGTGTCAGTATTGGCGGTGCGATTAATAGCTTTCTTACTCAGCCTAAGTTGTTAGATAACATTCCTCGAATGTATTTAGATGTACTTGCATCTAGAATGGGTAAAAATGGTCAAGCCGAGGCGAGTATCAAATCACATTTGCCAGCATGGTCTTTAAAAAATCAAGGTATTTTAGGGCGTCGCCGCGTTGATATTCCAATGCTAGGTATTGGTTTGAAAGATGATCCTGTTTGCCCTGAGATAGACAATCAATTAATTGCACTATCAAGTTATGGTGGTAAAGCGATGACGTTACCTGCAAAACCTATTTATGATGGTTATCATCGAGTGATGACTGAAGTTGTTAAATGGCTTGATGATAAAATGAAGTAAATATCGGGTTCGATAGATTATTTATTAATAACGGGAGTGTACGATGGTGCGCTCCCGTTTTTTATTTAAATATATTGTCATGATATTGTTAGCAAAATTGGCATCTAAGGTTTGTTATTTTGTTAAATATTATTCATACTATAGTAAATTATTATTGTACTAAACGTGTTTTAAAATACGTTATGGATGATGAAAAGGTAGTAAGTATTACTTACATATTCAATACCACTGACTATGGATGGACAATATAATGACAATAGCAACAAGCTTTCCACCGCATGGACGTTTAATGTCTAAATTGACTGCAATTGGTCCTTATCTTCGAGAGAAAAAATCACAGCCACAAAAGTTCTTTTTTGATTGTTTATCCAGTTGTATCAATGCTGATAAAGAGCCAGAGCTGCGTGAATTTTGGGGCTGGTGGTTAGTCATGACGGCTACGGATAGTGGCTATCAATATGAGTATGATTTTGGCCGTTTTAATGCCGCGGGTGAGTGGGCCTCTGGTAAATTACCAGCCAAACATAAAGAGGCTGTTTTAAAAACATTAGTCGATTTTTACGCTAAATTAACGCCCTTTATTATTGATGAATGTGAGTTAACCTTAGTGCCGGCTGCAACGTTAGCTCAAACGCCTCTGACTAAATTATCGGCTCACTAAGCCTCATTACTTTTTTAGATGTCTTAAATGACCACTAGCGACATTAAATAGAGCGATTGTGAAATTTCTATCAATATGCACAAATATTGTCGCTATGTGGTACAAGCGTTATCCATTAGGGATGTTTATGCTTAAACATCCTCCTAAAGCTGATTAATATTGATTTTGTCATTGTTTTTTTCTTGTGCTTTTCGATAGGGATTGATACAACAAAGCACTTTTATTTTTTCAATCAATTTGATCTCATGGCTGATTCAAAAAAATCTAACGCTCAACAGCAAGATGTTGCCGCTGGTGCTGCAACACATACAATTGTCGTCAAACTAGGTACTAGTGTTCTTACAGGTGGCACACTAAAACTTGATCGTGCCCACATGGTCGAGTTAGTGCGCCAATGCGCTATGTTACGTAGTCAAGGTCATAAAATTATCATTGTTACGTCTGGTGCGATTGCAGCTGGTCGAGAGCATTTAGGTTATCCCGAACTCCCCAAAACCATGGCAAGTAAGCAACTTCTTGCTGCTGTTGGACAAGGCCGCTTAATTCAAGAGTGGGAAACTTTGTTTGGCATTTATGGGATCAATATTGGTCAAATGTTATTAACCCGTGCTGATTTAAATGATCGTGAGCGTTATTTAAATGCCCGCGATATGTTAGTGGCGTTATTAGATAACGGCATTGTACCTGTTGTGAATGAAAACGATGCAGTAGCAACCACTGAAATTAAAGTGGGCGATAACGATAATTTATCTGCATTAGTGGGTATTTTAGGCGGTGCTGATAAACTTTTATTAATGACGGATCAAGCCGGTTTATTTACGGCAGATCCTCGTAGTAATCCTGATGCTGAATTAATTCATGAAGTACATACTATCGATGATAAATTACGTAAATTAGCTGGTGGTACGGTTGGTGGATTAGGCACTGGTGGTATGGCAACTAAGCTACAAGCTGCTGAAGTGGCTTGTCGTGCTGGCATTGAGGTAATTATTGCTGCAGGTCGTCGTGTTGATGTCATTGTTGATCTTGCTGCAGGTAAAGCGGTCGGTACGCGTTTTCTACCCTTAGAGTCACCACTTGAAGGTCGTAAACAATGGATCCTTGCAGGTCCACCGCCAGCAGGTGATATTGTCATTGATGATGGTGCTGTGACCGCGGTGCAACAAAAAGGCAGTAGTTTACTTGCAAAAGGTATCACTCAAGTAAAAGGTACATTTGAGCGCGGTGAAGTTGTTCGAATTTTCGATAGTAAAAATGTATTGCTTGCACGTGGTATTAGTCGTTATTCAAGTGCTGATATGGTCAAAATTGCGGGTAAGCACAGCCATGACATTCATCAGGTTTTAGGTTATGAATACGGTCATGCAGCCATTCACCGTGATGATATGGTTGTGATTTAATTACAGTGACTGTTTACATCGATAACTCATCAGACATTGAATTCGAATTTAAGTAAGGAATTATTGTGAATCTTGAAATAATGGGACAAGCTGCGCAGCAGGCTGCGTTTGAATTAGCGACGACAGCAACGGCAGTAAAAAATACTGCATTAGCGATTATTGCTGATGAATTAGAAGCAAACCAAGCCGTTATTCTTGCGGCAAATAAGCAAGATATTGATGCTGCTGTCGCAAGTGGTATGTCTGATGCCTTAATCGATCGTTTATTACTTAATGATGAACGTATTTGCGCGATTGCTAATGATGTGCGTAATGTTATTAATTTAAATGATCCTGTTGGCGCAGAACTTGATAGCCGTGTACTTGAAAATGGCATGCGATTAAGCCGTCGTCGAGTACCATTAGGGGTTGTTGGGGTTATTTATGAAGCGCGTCCTAATGTAACGATTGATATTGCAGCGTTATGTCTTAAAACGGGTAATGCGAGTATTTTGCGTGGTGGTCGTGAGACTTTTCATTCTAATATGGCGTTAGTTAAAGTCATTCAAGTTGCATTGGCTAAAGCGGGTTTACCTGCGGCATCAGTACAATATATTGAACAACCTGATCGTGAATATGTAGCGCAGTTACTCAAGCTTGATCAATATGTAGATATGATCATTCCCCGTGGTGGTGCGGGCTTACATAAAATGTGTAAAGAAAATAGTACTATTCCAGTGATCATTGGTGGTTTTGGTATTAGCCACATGTATGTTGATGAAAGTGCAGATTTATCACGTTCATTAGATGTCGTTGAAAATGCTAAAGTACAGCGTCCTTCTGCATGTAATTCACTGGATACCTTATTAGTTAATGAACACGTTGCTGCGACGTTCTTATCGCGTTTAGTTGAGCGGATGAATAAAGCTAAAGTGACATTAGTGGCTGATGATGCTGCATTTAATTTACTTGAAGGTAAAGCGAGCTTATTACGTAAAGCAGAAGCGGGTGATTTTGATACTGAATGGTTAAGTTATACGTTAGGCATTAAAGTGGTTGCAAATGTAGACGAAGCTATTGTGCATATGCGTAAACATAATGCCAGTCATTCAGATTCAATTTTAACCAATAATCTGCAAGCGGCAGAGCGATTTGTAAATGCTGCTGGCTCTGCAGCGGTATATGTTAATGCATCAACGCGTTTTACCGATGGCGCACAATTTGGTTTAGGTGCAGAAGTTGCTGTATCGACACAAAAATTACATGCTCGTGGACCAATGGGTTTAGAAGAATTGACCAGCTATAAGTGGGTTGGTATTGCTGATTACTTAAGTCGTCCGTAATAAGCACTGTAGTACCATATATATTTGAAAAGCTGCCTATTAAATGGCAGCTTTTTTATTATATAAAATAATGGGTTAATATTTTAAATTGCTTGTTTAAGTTTTGCCAATCCATAAGCCGCAATAGTGACACTGTCTTTTAGTTCACCATTAATTATCATTGCTTCAAAATCGGCAATGGAAAAAGATTGGCTAATGAGATCTTCTTCTTCAATATCTCGGTGTTGCTCAGATGCTGTGTGTAATTGGGTTGCTAAATAAATATGGCAAGTTTGGTTTAAAAAACCATAAGCGATAAATTGGCTGCCAAGATAGATCATATTATCTGCGATTAATCCTGTTTCTTCTTGCAACTCGCCTTTTGCTAGATCAAGGTGATCTGCATTTGGATTTGCTTCCCAAGCTCCTTGTGGAATTTCCCAACATCGTTGCTGAATACTATAACGAAACTGTTGAACTAAGTGGATATGGTCGTTATCAATCGCTAAAATAGCGGCACAATCAGGTTTATCAACGATGCCGTAAATACCTTCTGTACCACTTTGACGCTGGATTTTATCTTCTCGTACTGTCATCCATTTATTTTGATAAACAACACGGCTGTCTAATGTTTTGATATCAGTCATTTTTATCCTGCGTATTATTGCTGTTGTAATTGTTACTCTTATCAGAGTGTTCTGATTGCTGAGGATCCTCTTGTGGAGGCTGAGGTGGATGGCGTTTTTTAAGTCCCGTTCTCATATAAGCGGTGTACTTTAACGCGGCAATATTACTGGCAATAACCGCAATAATAATCACGCAGATAACCCAAGGATTAAAAAACCATTCCATATTTACCTCACAATGATAAATTTTATTTAACACATAAAATACAATCTATGCTGTTGATCATGAGCCACAAACTCTAGTGATAGAATACCAATAATATGCGTTAGCTGCGATGATTTACTCATCACAACAATGCATAATTATCTGTCAATATTACATGAATAGTGGCTTGGTGATGATCTTTAAATAACTATCTTTGATGGCGAAAAATAAGCAGTAATTATAAAATATTGCTAAGGATACGCTGATACATAGTCGTTAGTTTTTCAAGATCAGAGATTTTAACGCACTCATTAACTTTGTGGATTGTTGCATTTACAGGGCCTAGTTCAACAACTTGTGCACCAGTACGTGCAATAAAACGGCCATCTGATGTACCGCCAGTCGTTAATAATTGTGGTGGAATATGGTTCACCTCAGTAATAGCAGCGACAACGGCATCGACCAAAGCACCACTATCAGTTAAGAAAGGATGGCCACTCAAAGTCCACGTTAAATCATAGTCGAGATCATGTGTATCAAGTATTGAGTGCACGCGTTGTTTAATATCAGTATCGGTTAATTCAGTACTGAAACGAAAATTAAACTGCACCTCACATTGACCAGGAATAACATTTGATGCACCTGTTCCTGCTGCAATGTTCGGAATTTGAAAGCTTGTTGGTGGAAAGAAATCATTGCCGTTATCCCAATGGGTTGCTGATAATTCAGCAAGAGCAGGCAGTGCTTTATGGATTGGGTTATTGGCTAAATGTGGGTAGGCAACATGACCTTGAATCCCCTTAATAATGAGATCGCCTGTCATTGAGCCTCGGCGACCATTTTTAACAATATCACCCACGACATGAGTACTTGATGGCTCACCAACAATACACATATCTATTTTTTCATTACGCGCTTCTAAAGTATCAATAACTCGCGTGGTACCATTAATAAAGGGACCTTCTTCATCGGAGGTGATCAATAGTGCAATCGAGCCATTATGATTGGGATTTTCTGCGATAAAACGTTCAATAGCAACCACCATACAGGCCAGTGAACCTTTCATATCTGCAGCACCACGTCCGTATAAGTAACCATCAATAATTGTTGGTTCAAAAGGTGGTGTATGCCATTGTTCTACAGGGCCTGAAGGCACAACATCGGTATGGCCTGCAAATACAAACAGTGGTGCCAGTGTACCGCGGCGAGCCCATAAGTTAGTGGTATCTTCAAATACCATTGTTTCAATAATAAACCCTAGCGCCTGCAAACGATCGATCATGACTTGTTGGCAACCAGCATCTTCAGGTGTCACTGATGGTCGGTGCATTAAATCTTTTGCTAATGAAATAACGGGGCTGTCTGACATCCTTGTATCCTTATTATTTAGCCATAAAAATGACGTGATATTGGTCAGGTTTAAAACCTAAGTAGTAATGATTATTATGCTGTAATAAAGGACGCTTAATCATTGCTGGTTGTTCTAGCATTAATTGCAATGCAGTTTCACGGTTAAGATTGGCTTTTTGTTCTGCAGTTAATTGGCGAAAAGTCGTACCACGTTTATTGACCATAGCCTCCCAGCCAAGGGCTGCTTCAAATGTTTCTAGTAACGTTGAATCAATGCCATCGATACGGTAATCATGAAATTGATATGCAATATTTTCAGTTGCAAACCATTGCTTCATTTTTTTGATGGTATCGCAATTTTTTATACCGTAAACAATTGTACTCATATTTTGACTGACTTTTTTATAATAATTAAAGTGTCTTTTATAGCGAGATTATTAGCTTATCGCAACCGCTGTACTTTGATTGGTTACTATTTACGACAATAGAACAGTATTATTAGAATAATAAAAATGGGATCAAACTCACTTTTATTTGTATCCATAATGATGAAACCGAATAGCTCGTTGATCAAACGCAACACCCTAATGCGAGAACGGGCAATAATAGGTGTAGTATATTATGGAGGCCCCAATGGAACTGAATCCGGTTTTTGCCCGTAGACTTTATTTGGCGTTACTTGTTGAGCATACAGAACGCCCTAATGTACCTCGTTTAATTGAACAAACGGGTTGGCCACGACGAACGATTCAAGATGTATTAAAAGCTTTACCAGGATTAGGTATTGAATTGACCTTTGTTCAAGATGGGCGTCGGCATAATGATGGCTATTATCAATTGAATGATTGGGGGCCTTTTGATCTTCAGTGGGTTGAATCTCGAGAGCAGGATTTAATGACAGCCTTAGCATTATAAATATGAATGATGGCGTTAAAGTAATATTAACCGCAGTGTATTAATTGGCACTGCGGTTTTTTATTGGGTTAGTAACTGAATGTCAGTAACCTAAGGTTTGTAAATAAAGAACCGTTGCAGCAGTGCGTGATTTTACTTGTAATTTACGCAATAAACTTTTCATGTGAACTTTTACGGTAGCTTCTGAAATAAACAAGGAATCGGCAATGATTCTATTACTATGACCTTTTGCAACCTCTTGTAATATTTGATTTTCTCTTTCAGTTAAGCTTGAAAATATTGTGTTTTCAGCATTATTGTTATTGAGAAACTCAGTGATAGTACTGCTGTATGCTTTGCCTCCCGTTAACGCTGTTTTTAATAATGTAACCAGTTCATCTGGCTCGGTATCTTTAAGTAAATAGCCATCAGCGCCAGCGTCGAGAAGCATTTTAATATCAGTATGATTATCAGACACCGTAAGAATGACAATACAAGCATCAATACCTTCGTTACGAAGAGTTAGTAGTGTGTCTAAACCTGACATTCCTTTCATATTAAGATCTAATAAAATAAGATCTACGGGCATTTTATGGGCAAGTGCAATCGCTTCATTACCATTACTCGCCTCACTAACGACATCAAATTCACTATCAAAACTAAGTAATTGTCCAATACCTCTACGCATTAACGGATGATCATCGACGATCATTACTTTCCAAGGTGTCATATTTCTTTTCCTATAATAATGCGAACTGTAATTTTATTTGGCTGCCAACACCGACTTGAGAATGAATAGTTAACTCGCCTTTTAATCGCGAGGCACGCTCTTGCATGATATTTAAACCATAGTGATTAAGTTTTGAATTTGACGGGTTAAATCCAATGCCATCATCTGCAATTTCAACATTAATAATGCCTTGTTGTTGGTGACAATGAATTTTGATGTGGTTGGCATTAGCATGCTTAATCGCATTTAGTACCGCTTCACGAATAATTTGCAATAAATGGACTTGATTATGCGCAATGAGTGCCATTGAAGGTAATTGGTTATCAATACTAAATGTTGCTGTCGTTTGTTCTCGTAATGGCACGAGTAATTGATTAAGGGCTTCACTAAAATTGGCTTCTTTGATCGTTAATCTAAAGGTACTTAATAACTCTCGTAACTGGGTATAAGCATTAGATAATTCTTCATCAATAACTTGTACTGTTTGTTGCTGGTTATCATTAATATCGGTAGCGAGTTGGCGCTTTAATAATGTTAATTGAATTTTTAGATATGATAATGATTGTGCCAAAGAATCATGCAATTCACGGGCAATAGTAGCGCGCTCTTCCATTAATAATAATTGTTCTGTTTGTTTCTGAGTACGGTTGTAATAAATGCCACGACCTAAAATATTAGCGATATTTTCTATTAAAGCTAAATCAGGACACGGTAATTGGTATTGCCACCACAATTGACCCATCGTTTCGCCATCAATTAATAATGATTGCTGATGCCAAGCTGTAGTTTGGTATTCACCAACAGTAATTTCAGTCGTTGTACCATTTGATTCTTCAATAATTAGTTTGGCAGCTGTTAAGCCATCAATGGCAATTAATGTTTCTAGCATTTGTTGAAAATGGTGATGAGTTAAACGGCTTACCGATAATTGTTGTGAGCAGTTGTATAACACTTTAAGTGATTCATTAGCATGGCGTAAGCGGTGCGTTTTCTCATGGACACTGTGTTCTAAATCAGCATAAAAATTATCTAGATCGGCTGCCATTTGAGTAAACGTACGAGCAAGAATACCCAATTCATTGCCACTATTATTATTAATAGTTAATGCAAAATTATGTTGTTTAATTTGTTTACATCCAGCCATTAATTGATTAAGTGGGACGACTATTTGGCGCTGTGTAAATTGAATCGTAAATAACACCACCATTAAAATAAGTAATAAACCTACCGCACTAATGAGTGCCAAAAGATGTAATTTATTTTCAGATGACTGTTGTAATTCAAATACAAAGTGATCAATACGTTCCACAAAAGGAGCGACTTGAATTAAATAGCCATCTTTATCTATTTGATTTAATTCTGAACGTACCGCCCGCCATGTTAAGAGTAATTCAGTGTAATGGTGCTGTATTGTTTGAGGGGTATACCAACGATGTAATTCCTGCATTGTTGGTGATGACAGTGATTGATCAAACTCAATAGTATGGGCGTTAAGTAATGGCGATTGAGTTTCGATATCAAAGGCTAATCGATAGCTTTGCATTCTTAATGATCCTGCAGTGTTAATTGCGGCGGCATCGTTAAGACTCGAAACTAACATGCACAACGCTAAACTCGTCGTTGTTGCAACTAAAAAGAGAATGGTAACCATTGAGCGACCAATGGTGGTGGTAACAGAATTTACTTTTTGGTGTTGCATTAATTGTTAACCACCTGACATATGAAAAAATATGAGTAAAAAAAGGATTTAACAGCTATAGATATATAGATATGACAGCCATTTGTAATATCGTGAATGATTATGCGATAAAATTATAAAAAATCAGAGGTTATCCATGGTATTTTTTTGATCTAGAACAATAAATCGCGCTAATTACCCCTTAATGGGTATGTTCGTGGTTATGACGATATTTAAAAATAACGTAAAAGAAAATTAATAGAAAGTGAATGGCTATCAATAAAGTAATTTGTTGCCATTAATCAGTAAATATAAGGAGAGGGCTGTGATTAATCGTTCGCGTCGAGGTTTTTTTACTCGTAAACAGCCATCTCAACAGCAATATTTACCTTGGATAAAGGATAAACAAACATTTACTGATCATTGTTTGCGTTGCAATGCTTGTGTTGATGCTTGTCAAACAAAGATCATTGTTAAAGGCGACGGTGGTTTTCCGATGGTGGATTTTCATCATGGGGAAGGTGAATGCAGTTTTTGTTATCAATGTGCAGCTATATGCCCTGAACCTTTATTTGAACCTCAACATCAATTGCCATGGTCACAAATCGCCACGATTAATTCATCGTGTATTGCATTGAATAATATTGAATGTCGTAGTTGTGGTGATCAATGTGAAACACAAGCAATCACTTTTTCTTTACAAGTGGCAAAAGTTGCCTTGCCCGTTATTAAACAGCCAGATTGTAATGGCTGTGGGGCGTGTATAGATGGTTGTCCAGTGGCTGCGATTGAAATGATAACGCCTTAAATTTAAAGAATTATTTAGAGAGTAAACATGACATTAAATGAAGTGCATACCTCAAGCCTTATCGTTCACGTTAAGCCACAATATATAGCAACGATTAGCCAACAGATTTTAGCAATCCCAAACACAGAAATTCCTGCGACAAGTGAAGAAGGTAAAATTATCGTAGTACTTGAGACAGAGAACCAAGGCTACGTAACAGAGGCAATAGATAAAATTAATAATTTAGACCATGTGTTAATCACTTTTTTGGTCTATCACCATATTGAGCATTACGATCTACAAGCTGAGGGTAAGCTATGAAAATGACAAGAAGAGCATTTGTGAAAGCAAATGCTGCAGCATCAGCTGCTGCGGTAGCGGGGATTTCGTTACCAGCATCTGCGACGAATTTAATTGTGAGTTCTGATGAGACTGAGATTAAATGGGATAAAGCGCCTTGTCGTTTTTGTGGCACTGGTTGCTCTGTTTTAGTCGGAACTCAAAACGGTCGCGTGGTTGCAACACAAGGAGATCCTAAAGCGCCAGTAAATAAAGGGCTTAACTGTATTAAAGGTTATTTCCTTTCAAAAATTATGTACGGCAAAGATCGCTTACAAACACCCATGCTTCGTATGACCGACGGTAAATATGATAAGAATGGAGATTTTACGCCAATATCTTGGGATCAAGCTTTTGATATCATGGCTGAAAAATGGAAAGCAGCATTAAAAGAAAATGGTCCATCAAGCATTGGTATGTTTGGTTCTGGTCAGTGGACTGTAATGGAAGGTTATGCTGCATCTAAAATGATGAAAGCGGGTTTCCGTTCAAATAATATCGATCCCAATGCTCGTCACTGTATGGCTTCAGCAGTTGGTGCGTTTATGCGTACTTTTGGTATTGATGAGCCGATGGGCTGTTATGACGATTTTGAACATGCAGATGTGTTTGTCCTTTGGGGCTCAAACATGGCTGAGATGCATCCAATATTATGGACGCGTATTACTGATCGTCGTTTAAGTCATCCTCATGTAAAAGTTAATGTGCTTTCTACCTACCAGCATCGTTCATTTGAATTGGCTGATAATGGTATGATTTTCAATCCTCAAACTGATCTTGTCATTGCCAATTTTATCGCTAATTACATTATTCAAAATGATGCGGTTAACTGGGACTTTGTTAATAAGCATACTCATTTTAAGCGCGCTCAAACCGATATCGGTTACGGTTTACGGGATGATGATCCTCTTCAAGTGAAAGCTGAAAATCCTAATTCGGGCGAGATGTTCCCGATGACGTTTGAAGAATATAAAGCATCAGTTGCTGATTATACGGTTGAGAAAGCGTCAGAAATGTCAGGCGTTGAACCAGAAAAATTAATTGAGTTAGCTAAATATTACGCGGATCCAAAGTTAAAAGTGATGTCTCTGTGGACGATGGGTATGAATCAACATACTCGTGGTGTATGGATGAACAGCTTAGTTTATAACCTACATTTGTTAACGGGTAAAATATCAACACCAGGGAATAGCCCATTTTCATTAACAGGTCAGCCATCAGCATGTGGTACGGCTCGTGAAGTGGGTACTTTCTCACACCGTTTACCTGCAGATATGGTGGTTACAAACCCTAAGCATCGCGCGATAGCTGAAAAAATTTGGAAATTACCAGAAGGTACAATTCCACCAAAACCTGGTTATCATGCAGTCGTCCAAGATCGCATGCTTAAAGACGGAAAGCTTAATGCTTACTGGGTAATGTGTAATAACAATATGCAAGCGGGTCCAAATATTAATACTGAACGCTTGCCGGGTTATCGTAATCCTAAAAACTTTATTGTCTGTTCTGATCCGTATCCAACAGCAACTGCTCAGGCGTCTGATTTGATTTTACCAACCGCAATGTGGGTAGAAAAAGAAGGTGCGTATGGTAATGCTGAGCGTCGAACTCAAGTTTGGTATCAACAGGTAAAAGCGTCAGGTGATGCTAAATCTGATTTATGGCAAATCATGGAGTTCTCAAAGCGCTTTAATGTTGAAGAAGTGTGGGATGAGGCGCTACTAAACAAAATGCCACAGTATCGTGGTAAAACTATGTACGATGTTTTATTCCGTAATGGTCAAGTTGATAACTTCCCATTAAGTGAAGCTCAAGAACTTAACGATGATGCCCAGTCGCAGGGTTATTATGTTCAAAAAGGTTTATTTGAAGAGTACGCAATGTTCGGTCGTGATCATGGTCATGATTTAGCACCGTACGATACTTATCATCAAGTCCGCGGTTTACGCTGGCCTGTTGTTGATGGTAAAGAAACATTATGGCGCTTTAAAGAAGGCTCTGATCCATATGCGAAGAAAGGCTCTGATTGGGACTTTTATGGTAAGCCAGATGGTAAAGCTTTAATTATTTTTGCACCGTATGAAGCACCGCCAGAAGTACCAGATAATGAATATGATATGTGGTTATGTACTGGTCGAGTGTTAGAACATTGGCATACAGGTACGATGACGCGTCGTGTTCCTGAACTGTATAAAGCAGTACCTGATGCGCTGTGTTATATCCATCCGGATGATGCAAAAAACCGTGGTTTACGTCGAGGTGATGAAGTTTTACTTGCTTCGCGCCGTGGTGAAGTCCGTTGCCGAGTTGAAACTCGCGGTCGAAATCGTCCGCCTATTGGTTTAGTTTTTGTGCCATTTTTTGATGCTCATATTCTAGTTAATAAATTAATACTGGATGCGACAGATCCGCTTTCTAAGCAGACTGATTATAAAAAATGCCCAATAAAAATTAGTAAGGTTTAAATCTGCTTAAGGCGAACAATAATATTTTGTTCGCCATTCTAAGAATTAGCCAGTTGGCGGAGAACATCATGAAAAGAATTCTATTAGCGTTACTAGCTGTCAGTGCATTAATAGCAGGTACGGTACACAGTGAAGAGCCTGCTAATGTTGCACCTGCAGCAACTAAAATTGAAATATCTAATCCAGGTGGAATCGGAGGATTAGAGTCACTGCGTGGATTAGCCGAATTAGAAACGACACGCCCAGCAGATCCAATGAAGCGTTACCCGAGAGATCAAGGTGTGATTGATAGTGATTATGTTTATCAACCGCCGTTAATTCCTCATACTATTCGTAACTATGAAGTATCACTTAATGCTAATAAGTGTTTAGCCTGTCACAGTTGGAAAAATGCCAAAGAGATGGGGGCAACAAAAATTAGCGTAACACATTATATTGCACCACAAGAAGGGCAAGTACTTTCAGATGTATCGCCTAGCCGTTATTTTTGCCAACAATGTCATGTACCACAGGCGGATGCAAAGCCATTGGTTGAAAATGACTTCAAACGTGTAAATGCATTGCGCTAGTCATAGCCAAAAGGAGAGAGGCTATATATGAAGTTATTAAAAACATTTTGGCTACGATTAAAAACCCCTAGCAAAGTCGCGGTTGGATTAGTGCTGTTTATGGGATTTATTGGTGGGTTATTGTTCTGGGGTGCATTTAACACCGGAATGGAAAAAACCAATAGTGAAGAATTCTGTGCTGGGTGTCATGCGCCAATCGTTAAGGAAATTCAAGAGACGATTCACTTTTCAAACCGTTCAGGTGTGAGAGCGATTTGTTCAGATTGTCATGTGCCGCATAATTGGACCGATAAAATTGTGCGTAAGGTGCAGGCATCCAAAGAAATTGTAGCACATATGATGGGTACGATTGACACTCAAGAAAAATTTGAAGCTCGACGAGGTCATTTAGCTGAACGTGAATGGAAGCGAATGAAAGACAATAATTCTCAAGAATGTCGAAATTGTCATAAATTTGAATATATGGATTTTTCGGAACAAGGTCCACGTAGTGTAAAACAACACTCAACGGCATTGGCTTCGGGTGATAAAACATGTGTCGATTGCCATAAAGGGATTGCCCACAAATTGCCTGATATGAAAGATGTAGCTGGATGGCAGTAATAAGCACGAAGGAGAAATTATGAGTACGTTAGAATCCGTAATTTGGCACGTTCTTGGCTATGCTGCAATGCCAGTGATTATCTTGGCCGGCTTTATTGCAGTGGCTGCGGTGTCTGTATGGCTACTGTCGTTAGGTAAAGATAAAACACTTGATTAAATAACCATAAAACATGACCTTTAAACCATGATTGCAATAGTGAAGACTAGGGCAATCATGGTTTTTTTGTTATAGGCATATTAGTTGCTGGTGGATGTATCGTGTATTAGTTGTTGCTCAACTAATAATTGTCTAAATTGCTGAGCTCGCTTACGGTTTACACCAAAATCAGAATAGCCACTACGGGAAATAGATCTGACTTGTAGTTGTTGGTCTTGTTGTCTTACTTCAAAATCGTCAATAAATCCAAACACAGCACTATGAACTTCAAGATGAAAATAATGATCATCTTGTTCTATTAGTTTTGCTCCTGGCAGTGTTTGAGCAATCATAATAATATCTGACCATTTTTGTATACCTTTGTCAGTCAGCGTAAAAGGGGCTAATTTAAACTTTTCGCGTTGTTCGGTAGTTGATACACAATGGGATTTATTATCGCAGGGCGTGTCTATTTGACGCTGCCATGGCGTTGATTGTGGGTCAGCACAGCCACTGATTAATCCACTTAAGACTGTTATAAAGCCAAAAATTCTCATATTTACTCTCATTATAGTGTACCGGTATACGCTAAATAAGCCCCAAAACTCACCCAAGAAACCACAATAATTCCCCAAGGTAGCCAATGTTGTTTATAAATAATTTGTGGCGTTGGTAGTGAATTATCACTAATTGTTGACTGATTATTTTTAGATTGTATTGTTTTTTTCTTTAATTTATCGCGTTCTCTCGCTTTGGCTTTTTGTTGTTTTTTATATTGCTCAATTCCCTTTTGAATGCCTTGTGCGATCAGTTTAGTTTGCTCTTTGGTTTGACCTTCTTTTTGTGTGGCTTTAGCAACTCGTAATGCTTCTATCTGTGTTTCTGCAGAAGGTGCTGTGTTCTTTTTCATGGTCGCCATATAGATTAATGACCTTATTGATAAGTAATAATTAAGAGGATTATATCTGATTACTTTATTTTAGCAGCAGTGTTGTCGCATGTGTGATTGTTGTTATATATATTGAAATTTATATATTTATGGTTTTTTGTATGAAAATTCCAGTTTTAGATGAATATAGTGTTAATACTATATTCATATTGTAACTTTATGATTAGAAAGAATTTACTGAGTTGTTTTTTGAATATGTAACGGTTAATAAATGACCATATCTTGTTGGTTTTAGATCAAAAAACGTGACTTACATGGCAATATATATAAATGAAAAGTGCGGTATTCCACAAAAATAACGCTTAAATAGTACTTAATATACGTTGATCGATTACAGTCGAAATTAAGCCATAGTGTGTTGATGTTATCTTAAATTAATGTGTGTCGAGTTGAACAGGTAAGAGGAAAGTTGGTTGCTTTATCCTATTAATGCTTATGATGATCATGGGCAGTTAAAATTAAATAAGATGCTATGGCTAGCGCTGATTTTTAATGCGAAAGCATTGGTAATTTTTATCATGGCGGGTGTTAGTCGAACTCAAGGTGGGCAACTACTTGAATTGATTTATCCGCTGCGAGAGACACTTTATATAGGCATGGTGTTGGGAAGCCCATCTCTATTGTTGATGTGGTTATCAGGTCAGCGTAGTAATAATAATAAAGTTATACATTATCTGTGGCGGCATGGAAAAAAATTACTAATAGCCGTTTATAGTATCGATTTTGCTTTGCAAATATATCATCTCGTGTTGAGTCAAGGTGCATTTTCTTGGGTACGTGCATTAACCTTGTTATTAACCGTTTGGCTAGGATTATATCTAGTACGAAGCACGCGAGTAAAAGATGTGTTTGCACATTAGATTGTAAGAGGTAGTCGTAATGGAAAAGTCAGTAATAGATAAAGGGCAATTATTTCTAAGTACATTATTGAGTCCGTTAGCAATGGCGGATTGGCTGTTAGATGTCAGTTTTGAAATGCATAGTGCTTGTCGACTACGACAAACGGTTAATACATCATTGTCACTGTTACCCGGTGAAGAAACGATCTTTTTTGAAGGTTTGAGCCAAGACAATCATCATTTATACCGTGAAGTTGTGGGTAGTGCGCAATTGTTAGATGTCTCAGCTGAAAGTGTGAGTATTGCACTACAAGTACAAGAACGGTTAGATGATGGTGGCTGGCGAACTATTTTGGCACAAACATTATCGACTGGATTAAATATGCCAATACTATTTGAGTCAGGTGAGCCTAATTGCGAGCATGTTAAATTACAAGTAGAGGTGATGACCGCATAAGCCATCAATTAAATATGGGTTACGATAATGAATAAGAAACGCGACTATTTTATAGTGGCGTTTTTTTATGGCTGCTTATAAATAGAAGCAATAATGTTGACCTTATTATATCAAGCACTACCCGCTTCTGACCTAATTTCATGTACCACTACATTTTCAAGAGCGAATACTCGCAAGGGCAATAGATAATCATTTGATTAACGGTGTTGATATTACCTATGAGCGGCTTAATAATTTTAGATACATCTATTTAAGATGAATAGATAAAGTCTCACAGAGACGGTTTGATGGGCTTTTATAGACAGAAACTGGTTTATCATAAACATAAAAAAACGCAGCTAGAAAGCTGCGTTTTTTATTAAGATATTAACTATCTTATTTCTTGATGCGTAGTACTGGTGTTTCACCAACGTTTACAGCACCAGATAGCTTGATTAGCTCTTTGATCTCATCCATGTTAGAGATAACAACTGGTGTCAATGTTGACTTAGCTTTCTCTTCTAGAAGTGCAAGATCGAATTCGATGATAGTGTCGCCAACTTTAACAGTTTGGCCTTCTTCAGCGATGCGAGTAAAACCTTCGCCTTTAAGTTCAACAGTATCAATACCGAAGTGAACAAAAAGCTCGATGCCATCGTCAGACTCAATAGAGAAAGCGTGGTTAGTTTCAAAAATCTTACCGATAGTACCGTTTACTGGTGCAACCATTTTGTTGCCAGTTGGTTTGATAGCAATACCATCACCAACAATTTTTTCAGCAAATACTACATCAGGCACATCTTCGATGTTAACGATTTCGCCAGAAAGTGGTGCGATAATTTCAATTACACTAGCTTCACTGCTGTCGTCAGAAACCATTTTCTTTAATTTGTCAAACAGGCCCATATCGTTGCTCCTAAGCGTTGTTATTTTATCTGCAGCTATATTTTATTAGCAGATGGTTTTTTCTGCGATGAATTTTTCTACGTGCTCTTCAATTTCTGCCGCTGTTGGAAGAGTTAATGCATACTCTGCCATTGCTTTAACGTCAGCAAAGTTAGCATTACGGATAACTTTCTTAACGCGAGGAATCGAAATAGCACTCATGCTGAACTCGTCCAGACCCATACCTAGTAATAGTAGGGTTGCACGTTCGTCGCCAGCAAGTTCACCACACATACCTGTCCACTTACCTTCAACGTGAGAAGCATCAATAACTTGCTTGATCACAGTAAGTACTGCAGGCGATAGTGGATTGTAGAGATGAGAGATAAGCTCATTACCACGGTCAACTGCTAGAGTATACTGGGTTAAATCGTTGGTACCAATACTAAAGAAAGAAACTTCTTTCGCTAAGTGGTGTGCAATCGCTGCGGCTGCTGGTGTTTCAACCATAACACCGATCTCGATATTAGCGTCAAACGCTAAACCTTCAGCAGTTAATTCAACCTTAAATTCTTCAATAGCCGCTTTTAGTGTACGTACTTCTTCAACCGAAATAATCATCGGGAACATGATACGTACTTTACCGTGTGCTGACGCACGCAGAATAGCACGGAATTGGTCACGAAGAATTTCACGACGATCTAGGCTGATACGAATTGCACGCCAACCCAAGAATGGGTTCATTTCTTTAGGAAGATCTAAGTAAGGTAGATCTTTATCACCACCGATATCCATAGTACGGATAATCACTGGTTCGCCATGCATTGCTTCTGCAACTTCTTTATATGCTTGGTACTGTTCTTCTTCTGTTGGCAGAGAATCACGGTCCATAAACAAGAATTCAGTACGGTATAGACCAACGCCTTCGCCACCGTTACGGCTTACACCATTACAGTCTTTAACTGTACCGATGTTACCACATACTTCAACTTGCTTGCCATCAAGTGTAATAGCTGGAAGATCTTTTAGCTTTGCTAATTCTTCTTGCTCTGCTTTATCAGCATCACGGATAGCTTTAAATTTGTTTAGTTCATCTTCAGTTGGGTTGATAACAATCTGATTATTGATTGCATCAAGAACAAGCATGTCGCCATTCTTAACTAAAGATGTAATATTATTTGTACCTACAATCGCAGGAATTTCTAGTGAACGCGCCATGATAGAGGTGTGTGAAGTACGACCACCGATATCAGTAATAAAGCCAAGAACGAACTCTAGATTAATTTGTGCTGTTTCTGACGGCGTTAAGTCGTTAGCAACTAAAATTACCTGCTCATCAATAGCACTTAAATTAATAACATTGATGCCTAATGCGTTCTTAACAAAACGGCTACCGATATCACGGATATCACTTGCACGTTCTTTTAAGTATTCGTCATCAAGAGATTCAAGAGTTTGTGCTTGCTCTTCAATGATCGAATAAATCGCATAATCAGCTGAATGCTTATCTTTAATAAGGGCTATGATTTCTTCTTCTAGCTCCTCATCTTCAAGCAACATGATGTGACCTTCAAAGATGGCTTCTTTCTCTTCACCAAAGGTGACACGTGCTTTTTCTTTGATAACTTCAAGTTGCTCAGAAGATTTTTTTCGAGCGTCGAAGAAACGTTGAATTTCGTTATCAATCTGGTCTGCAGCGATTGGAGTTTTGTTTAAAACAATCTCTTCTTCTTGCAATAGCAATGCTTTACCGAAAGCAATACCAGGAGACGCCAGGATACCTGAAATCATAGCCTTACCTTTAAATTAACTAAAAACTGGAAACTCGGTTGTATACAAATGTAGCTTAGATTTCGCGGAACATTGCGATTTCAGCGCCATCATGTAGCTCTGTAAGAGTTACTAGCTTATCTACTGCTTCTTGAGCTTGTGCACCTTCAGCTGCGATAGTAATAACAGCACCTTTAACTAGGCCAAGTGTTTGAAGCTTAAATAAGCTCTTAGCACTTGCGCTTTTACCGTTTGAAGTTACTGTGATGTCAGCTTCAAATGATTTTGCGTCTTTAACGAACTGAGCCGCTGGACGAGTGTGTAGGCCGTTTGGTGCAGTGATTTCAACTTGCTTCTGATACATAATTCACCCCGATTTAGATATAGTTGTTATATTAATAGTTTGCTTCATGAGCAATAACCGTTGTGGTTATCGTCTCAGCATATTGTTCAAGCAGTATAAGCTACCTAATAACATACTGTCTTAGCTTTAATCCAAGTCAAAGTTTTATGAGAAACTTTTTTTTGGCATTAATCAAAATTGACTAATAATTGTCCTTTTATTTTGATGCTAAAAATAAAGCGCATCAGCTTTATAGTAAAGCTGGGAATAAAATGCAACAAAAAAGCCCACAAAGGGCCTTTTTGGGGAAGGATATACCTATATAACATCGTAAAGTGTGATCACTGTTGGGTTTCTTTTTCCGTAAAGATTCCAGCAAAAAGCGCTGTTGATAAGTAGCGTTCACCGGAACTGGGCAAAATAACAACAATATTTTTATCTGCAAATTCTGGCCGAGCAGCGATATTATTAGCCGCAACAACTGCAGCTCCTGATGAAATACCCGCTAATATACCTTCTTCGTCCATTAATCGACGCGCCATTTCAATTGCATCTTCTGAATTGACACGTTCAATTTCATCGATAAGAGCTAAATCAAGGTTACCTGGAATAAAGCCAGCGCCGATACCTTGAATTTTATGGGGTGCTGGTTGGACGGTATCACCATTAATGGTTTGAGTGATCACTGGGGATTCTGCTGGCTCAACGGCAACGACAGTAATCGCTTTACCTTGTTGTTGTTTTATATAACGGCTAACTCCAGTTAGTGTTCCACCTGTACCGACACCAGAAACAAAGACATCGATCTCACCATCAGTGGCATCCCAGATTTCAGGCCCTGTGGTTTTTTCATGAATGGCAGGGTTGGCTGGATTATTAAATTGTTGTAGTAGTAAATATTTACTTGGATCTGAATTGACAATTTCTTCAGCTTTATCTATAGCACCTTTCATGCCTTTTGCTGCTTCTGTTAATACTAGCTTTGCACCAAGGGCTTTTAGTAATTTACGGCGTTCAAGGCTCATGCTTTCTGGCATAGTGAGAGTAAGCTTATAGCCACGAGCAGCAGCAACAAAAGCCAGCGCAATTCCCGTATTACCACTGGTTGGTTCTACAAGTTCAATGCCTTCTTTCAATAAGCCATTGCTTTCTGCTTCCCATACCATATTGGCACCAATGCGGCATTTAACACTAAAGCTAGGGTTGCGAGCTTCAATTTTTGCGAGCACTTTACCGTTACTGACACGATTAAGACGTACCAGCGGAGTGTTACCTATAGTGAGAGAATTATCTTCGTATATTTTGCTCATACTTCGTTCCTTCGTGACAAATTAGACTTAATGTTAAACAGATTAAGCATATACCTGTCTTTATATTTGCAAAGTAATTAATGGTTATATCTTATTGTTATTATGTGATAGTTACTGTTTTTTCATGTTGCCATTTGTTATTTGTTGCAACGGATTGCTATTGAAATCGTATTTTTTGGTAATAATAAACATGAAAAAAGGTCAACAGCAGAGGGGCTATTGACCTTATATTTGAAATGTTACCTAATTATCAGTAACGCTTAAATTGGCTACGATAATGATCAACCCACATTGCTGTAGCACCACATACTGCAATGGGCATAACAAATAAATTTATAATAGGAACCATTGTTAATACCATTACCACAGCCCCAAAGCTTAATGCTTGACCTCGTTTTTGCTTGAGTGCATCTCGCATATCAGGAAATGGTACTTTATGGTTATCAAATGGATAATCGACATATTGAATAGTCATCATCCAAGCGTTGAACAAGAACCATAATATTGGTGCAACAGTTTGGCCAATAGCTGGAATCCACATTAAAATGAGTAATCCAATCGCTTTGGGTAGATAATACTTAAGTTTCGTCCACTCTCGACCCATTGTTCGAGGAAGATCTTTTATTAATGCTTTGAAACTATCATCTGGTGGCGTTTGCCCCGTGAGTTTAGCTTCAAGATATTCAGCTAACAGTCCATTAAATGGGGCTGCAATCCAGTTAGCAATAGTACTAAAAAAGTATGAGAAGGAGACGAGGGCAGCAATAGCAAGTAATGGCCATAAAATATAAGAAAGCCATTCAAGCCAGCTAGGTAGATAACTTAGCCAATGGTTAATCCATCCGCCTAATTGACTTAATAATGTAGCAAATGCTGTACCAAGTAATACAATATTGATGAGTAGAGGAATGAGAACAAAACGTCGCGTACCAGGTTGAGAGGCGAGTTTTAAGCCTTGGAAAAAATAACCAGCACCGCTGGTTGTTGAATTTATATTATACTGCTGTGACATCTCTTTCTCCATAACAAGCATATTTTAGTGTTTTTCTGCTTATTTGTTTAGGTTTCTTTATCAATATTAACGGTAGGGGTAGGATAGAATCAAATAGCAAAATTGTTGTCATTACTTTAACAACAAAATAAAAATGATGAGTCACAATACAAAAATGATGTAAATTTGTACAAAAATTATTAAGCTTACATTATCTTAATGGAATCTCGATATTCATCTTCTCATTGTTAAGTGAGTTTTGATACAGTAAGTCATTCGGTGAGAAATTCTAACTAGATACTAAGTTTCCTAGTAGATTTTTTTCTATTATTAACCCCGTAAAGGGATAACGAGTTAATTTAGAGTATTCATATGCAGGAATTGCGTCTGGTTCTTATTATTGTTGGTGCGTTAGCAATTGCTGCGCTTCTTTTTCATGGCCTATGGACAAGTAGAAAAGAAAAACCCGCTAAATTTGGTGAGAAACCATTAAGTAAAATAGATGAAGCAAAGCTTAAAAATCAAGATACTGCTCAAGAGGGTGTTAGTGACGTCCGTGTCGTGGATAGGGCTGCGGAAATAACACCAACAAAATCAAATCAAGCAGATGTGACTGCAACTAAATCTAAACGTAAAGAGCCAGGTTTTAGTTTTGGTGAGCGCCCTCAATATGATCCTTTGCTAGGTGAGACAGTACCTCAAAGTGCAAACTCGACCTCAAAAATTGTAGCTCATGAGCGTATTGAACCTCAGATGCATATTGAATCTGCGGTTCAACCAACAGTTGCGGCTCAACCAGCCGTTGCGGTTCAACCAACAGTTGCGGTTCAACCAACAGTTGCGGCTCAACCAGCCGTTGCGGTTCAACCAACAGTTGCGGCTCAACCAGCCGTTGCGGTTCAACCAACAGTTGCGGCTCAACCAGCCGTTGCGGTTCAACCAACCGTTGCGGTTCAACCAACCGTTGCAGCTCAACCAGCCGTTGCGGTTCAACCAACCGTTGCGGTTCAACCAACCGTTGCAGCTCAACCAACCGTTGCAGCTCAACCAACCGTTGCAGCTCAACCAACCGTTGCAGCTCAACCAACCGTTGCAGCTCAACCAACCGTTGCAGCTCAACCAACCGTTGCAGCTCAACCAACTGTTGCGGCTCAACCAGCAGTTGCGGCTCAACCAGCAGTTGCGGCTCAACCAGCAGTTGCGGCTCAACCAGCAGTTGCGACGGCAGATGTTATCACCGCTCCAGCACCTATCTTTACGCCAGTTATTGAAGATGAAAAACCTCAACAAGATGTAGTTGAGCCTGAAGTGATTATTGAGCCAGAGGTATTGCCTGAGTCAGAACAATTACCACCAAGTTATTTATCTGTTTGTGTGCATGCGCGTAAAGGAAAGGTATTACGTGGACCATCATTATTTGCATGTTTAGAGCGTAATGGTTTAACTTTTGGTGAAAATTCAGTGTTTCATCGATATGCTGACTCAGGTTCTGGCCCTGTCATTTTCTCGGTAACTAATTTGCTTAACCCTGGTACTTTTCCTGAAACGAACTATCAACATTTTGAAACACCATGTATTGGTTTCTTCTTAATGTTGCCATGTCATGGAAAAGCGTCAAGTAACTTCAATATGATGTTGCAAACAGCACAGCAAATTGCTGATCAATTAAATGCGGATGTAATGGATCAAGATCGTGTCATGATCACGCCTAATCGTATTGCTGCATATCGTGAGAAATCAGTAAAATATAATCAATGTTAAGTTGACAGGTTATTTTTATTGATAAAAAGTCAGGCTCCTTCGGGGGCCTGATTTTATTGTATCTACTGAGATAACTATAAAAATTTAATGTTTTGTAATCAGAGTTCTTAATCGACATTTTCTTCAGGTAGGAATTGAAATGAACACCGACCTTCAGCAACAACTTGCCAGCTTAAAACAACAACTAGATTATCATGGCCACCGTTATTACGTTGAAGATGATCCTGAGATACCAGATGCTGAATATGATCGTTTAATGCAACAGTTATTAGCGATTGAAGCTGAATATCCCCAGTGGATAACTAATGATTCACCCAGTCAGCGTGTTGGTGGCAGTGCCCTTGAAGGTTTCACTCAAGTAACACATGAAATTCCAATGTTATCATTGGGTAATGCATTTAATGATGATGATTTACGTGACTTTCAAAAGCGTCTTCAGGATCGATTACGTGATAGCAGCAGTATTCATTACTGTTGTGAACCTAAATTAGATGGTTTAGCCGTGAGTTTACTGTATGAGAATGGCATTCTTGTACAAGCAGCAACACGAGGTGATGGGGCAACGGGGGAAAATATTACTCATAACGTACGTACTATTGGTGCAATTCCACTACGCTTACGAGATGATGATTGGCCGCAACGATTAGAAGTGCGTGGTGAAGTCTTTATGCCAAAGAAAGGCTTTGATGAGCTCAATGCAAACGCGCTTAAAAAAGGCCTTAAAACGTTTGCTAACCCACGTAATGCTGCTGCTGGTAGTTTGCGTCAGCTTGATCCTAAAATTACCGCAACACGTCCATTAAGCTTTTATGCTTATGCGGTAGGGATCGTTGAGGGTCGTGAATTAGCAGCTTCTCAATATCAGCGTTTATGTCAACTTAAAGCATGGGGTCTACCTATGTGCCCTGAAATTAGAACAGTTGACAGTATTGAAGCGGTGATTGAGTACCATCAAATGATCGGTGAGAAGCGTCAATCATTAGGTTATGAAATTGACGGTGTAGTGATCAAAGTAGATCAGCTCGATCTGCAATTGCAATTAGGGTTTGTTGCTCGAGCTCCGCGGTGGGCGATTGCTTATAAGTTTCCAGCCCAAGAAGAAATGACCATTTTAAACAATGTTGAATTTCAAGTTGGGCGTACTGGCGCAATTACACCCGTAGCTAAACTGGAGCCCGTATTTGTTGGCGGTGTTACGGTCAGTAATGCGACCTTGCACAATGCTGATGAAGTATCTCGTTTAGGGGTGATGATTGGCGATACGGTTATTATTCGTCGTGCTGGCGATGTGATCCCTCAAATAGCAGCGGTAGTTGAATCTCGTCGCCCTGTTGATGCGATTGCGATAGTGTTCCCAACTGAATGCCCAGTGTGTCAATCTAAAGTTGAACGAGTAGAAGGCGAAGCTGTTGCGCGCTGTTCTGGTGGTTTATTTTGCCAAGCGCAACGTAAAGAAGCACTTAAACATTTTGTCTCACGTAAAGCATTAGATGTTGATGGTTGTGGTGAAAAAGTCATTGAGCAATTAGTTGATCGTGAAATGGTTATGACTCCTGCTGACTTGTTTAAGTTTAGTGCGGGTGAAGTAACAGTACTTGAGCGTATGGGACCTAAATCAGCGCAAAAATTAATTGATGCGCTCGCAGCATCAAAAAAAACCACGTTAGCGCGATTTATTTATTCATTAGGTATTCGTGAAGTGGGTGAAGCTACCGCAGCTAATGTTGCTAATTATTTTGAAACCTTAGACGCGATCAGTCAGGCATCTAAAGAGCAGCTAGTTAAAGTCCCTGATGTTGGTGATGTTGTTGCCGCGCATTTATTTAACTTCTTCCGTGAACCGCATAATACGACTGTTATTGAAGAGTTATTAGCACAAGGTATTCATTGGCCCGCGATTGAAAAGCCTCAAGCTGGGGTTGAATTGCCATTAGAAGGCAAAGTTGTAGTGCTAACAGGATCATTGTCACAACTGACCCGTGGTGATGCTAAAGCTGCATTACAAGCACTTGGTGCTAAAGTAACCGGCAGTGTATCTAAAAAAACTGATTTATTGGTTGCAGGTGAAGCAGCAGGTTCTAAATTAATTAAAGCCCAAGAGCTAAATATTGAAATTTGGGATGAACAACAGCTAGTTGATTTAATGACTAATGTATAAAAAAACTAATAATTGATATCAAAGCCCCATATTTTGGGGCTTTTTTTTTAGTAAATGACAGTAGATTTATGGATAACAAACTTAATTTTTAGTGTTTATTTAATGGTGACAATAAAAAATTTATTTTAATAATTAGCCAAGAGATATTATTAATAATCTTATTGATAGTGTTATTTATAAAATATGACACTGTTCACACTAATTGACTTCAATGTTTGTAACTAATTGTTTTATTTTGGTTTGTTTTTATTTTTATTATAAAAATGAAAACATATGACATTGATCACGATAGCACCAAAAGTTTGCACTCAATCATATTTTCACTATTAAAAAGTAAGTTCTTATTGATGTTTTGCGCTGCGAAAGTAGTCTTAATACCGAAGTTACTTAAAAGTTCAATTTAAAACGAAATAATATGAATTAGTCGAAATGATTCGACTGACATATAGAGATTTGCTTGTCACCTTCGGCGGCCAACCTTTCAGGGGCAAGTAAACAGCTAATATCTTTTAGGAGTTATTCCATGGAAAACATGTTCAAACGTACGCTACTTGGTGTTGCAATCGCAACGGCAGCAATGGCTTCAACTGGTGCAAATGCTGCAATCGATCTTATGGATGGTAAGGTTCAGGTTTACGGTCAAGCTGCTGGTGCAATTTTTATCGATGATAATGATAGTGGTACTAATGCTGCATTCTCTGATATGGAATCACGCATTGGTTTCCGTGGTGTAGTTGAGTTTGATAACTTCGCACCTGATATTGTATGGCAGATTGAATCTGGTAATGCTAACGGCGCGGCTGGCTCTTTTGGTGTTCGTGATACATATGTTGGTCTTGCTTTTGATAATATTGGTTCGATCAAATGGGGTCGCCAATTACAAGCTGCTTATAACTACGTTGACTGGCCACACTCAAACCCTGGCTTAGGTAATGTGTTTGACTGGAATAATGATATTACAGCTGCGGGTAACAACTACTTAGACCGTGCTGATAACACATTACGTTTTGACTCTGTATCTTGGAATGGTGTTGGCGTTCAAGCAACAGTTAGTGGTATGGGTTCTAATACTGATGCTATAGTTTCAAGTATTGCAGCAAACTATGCAGGTAGTAACTTTGGTATCCATGCTGGTTATTACCATCGTGGTGCTTACACTGTTACATCTAAAGTTGATGCACCTTTAAAACCTGATGATAATGGCGGCTGGAAACCAAACCCTGATTTTGGTAAAGACCTGAATACAGAGTACTACGCTAACTCTTACGCGATTGTCGGTGGTAATGTAGCATTTGGTGATGTGACACTGACTGCTGCTTATAAATACATGATGCAAGATACTAAAACTGGTGATGCTGATCAGAATGCATTCTCTGCAACCGCACAATATGTAGCTGGCGGTACTTGGTTGTACAAACTAGGTTACGCAGCAACAACTGATGCTGACATCGACGGTAAAACAGCTGCAAATACTGCAGATACTGCAATTACTGGTCGTATTGGTTACTTACTACCAAGCGCAATTATCTACTCTGATGTTCGTCACTATGATATGAATGATGATGCGAAGCAAACTCGTTTCCTACTTGGTATTGAATACTACTTCTAAATTAAAAATTACTTTTAGTTAGAGTTTATAGGTGGGTTTTTATTAACCCACCTTTTTTATTATAGGGAGATTAATTATGAAAAAAATTGTTATTTTAAGTTCGTTGTTAGCGGTAGGTTTTTCTTTACCAGCAATCGCTGATGTTAAAGTTGAATTATCTCCTGAACTAACATTATTAGCAGTTAACGGCTCTGAAGATTTTGGTGAAAAATGGTATAGCAACACCAGAAAAGTAAATTTAAAAGATGGTGATAATCAGTTATTGGTACGTGTTGAAAAGTTAATTCCGCAAGCAGGTGATTGGGCTAAATTTAATTCAAAACCAATGGTTGTTAGTTTTAATGCTTCAAATGAAACAGTGAAATTATCTTCAGCATTTAAAATAAATGGTGTTGAATCCCAAGCTAAATTTGAGAAGTATCCAGCGTTAACGTTGCAGAATCAATCTGGGAATATGATCAATTTTAATTTTGCAGTATTGCCTGGTAGCTATTCAGTTCTTTCAGGTTATGAGAAAGCTTTAACTGCTTATAATGCTAAGCAAGGAAATAGTGAGTTTTTACCAACCCAAATTCAATCTACCCCTATTTCTAATGTCGTAGCTACTCAAACCCAAACCTTATCTCAACCTTCAAGTGGGACCGTTATACTCTCATCGGTAAAATCTGATTTCTTATCTCTTACTGATATCGAACGAAAAAAATTCCTCCAATGGGCGATCATCCAGTAAATTAAAATTGTAGGTACACTTATAACGACAAGTATACCTACATTATTTTAGCTAAAATACGTACTTTCCTTTTTTGATTTCACAAAACATTGCTGGCATATATTCAATATTACCATTCTGCAATTGACACTCAACAAATGGTCCTGTAGGTGAGTTACCAGCCCCAGCTTGCAAGGTAAATGGCATCATTAAAAGTACTCCAGCGCAAAGTCCTAAAATGTTTTTCATAATTTAGTTCCTTTTTTTTGAGAGGTTGCTAGCAAATTTACACTTCTAGTCTGGTTTAGGTATTGCATTTTCGCAAGTTAAAGTGGTTAATTTTTGTACTTAAAAAAGTACCAAAGGCTTTTTTCTTTGAAATTATGCTATTAAGTGTTTTGTTACTATTTATAGTTACGCTACTTTATTCTTATCCTGCCCTATTTTAAAAAACTGAAAATCTACAGTGTGTAGCAGTAATAACGTCATAATTATCAAATTGAATTTTGGCTTGTGAAACAGATCAAAGATTGTAGATCTTGGTTACAGTGCTAAAATACCTATCAATAGATTCAACACAGTAGTTTTTACTGTGTCATCCATCATTCATAAGGTAATCTCAATGACGGTTAAAACTCGCTTTGCACCAAGCCCAACTGGCTTTTTGCACGTTGGTGGTGCGCGTACAGCATTGTATTCATGGCTATTTGCTAAGCACATGGGCGGTGAATTCGTATTACGTATCGAAGACACAGATCTTGAGCGTTCAACGCAAGAAGCGATTGATGCGATCATGGAAGGCATGGAGTGGTTAGAATTAAATTGGGATGAAGGTCCTTACTACCAAACTAAGCGTTTTGATCGTTATAACGAAGTAGTTGATCAACTACTTGCTGAAGATAAAGCATATAAGTGTTACTGCCCGAAAGAATTGCTTGATGAAATTCGTGAGCAGCAAATGGCTGATGGTGTTAAACCACGCTATGATGCTAATCACCCAAAAATTATTGCAGCAAATGCAGCAGCAACAGCTGATTCTCCTTTCTGTATTCGTTTCCGTAATCCAAAAGAAGGCACAGTGATCTTTGATGATAAGATCCGTGGTCATATTGAGATTGCTAACAGCGAGCTAGATGATTTAATTATTCGCCGTACAGACGGTAGCCCAACATATAACTTCTGTGTTGTTATTGATGACTGGGACATGGGTATTACTCAAGTTGTTCGTGGTGAAGATCACATCAACAATACTCCACGTCAAATCAATATCTACAAAGCACTTGGTGCACCAGTACCAGAGTTTGCACACTGTGCAATGATTCTAGGTGATGATGGCGCTAAACTTTCTAAACGCCATGGCGCTGTTGGTGTAATGCAATACCGTGATGACGGTTTCCTACCTCATGCACTGCTTAACTACCTAGTGCGTTTAGGTTGGTCTCATGGTGACCAAGAGATCTTCTCGCTACAAGAGATGATCGATTGCTTTACTCTTGAATCAGTAAGTAAATCAGCATCAGCTTTCAATACTGATAAATTGTTATGGCTAAACAACCATTATATTAAAACAGCAGCACCTGAGTATGTTGCTAAATACCTACAATGGCATTTAGATCAAAAACAAATTTCAATTGAAAATGGTCCTGCAATTACTGAAGTGATCACGTTAGTTGGTGAGCGTTGTCATACATTGATCGAATTAGCTGAGCAATCACGTTACTTCTACCAAGACTTTAGTGAATTTGAAGCCGGTGCGGCTAAGAAGCATTTACGTCCAGTGGCGAAAGAAGCATTGGCATTAGCGCTTGCAAAAGTAGAAGCATTGGAAGAGTGGACAACTGAAAATTTACATGCTGTAACAACACAAGTTTGTGAAGAACTTGAGTTAGGTATGGGTAAAGTTGGTATGCCGCTACGTGTTGCTGTTACAGGTCAAGGTCAATCACCATCAGTTGATGCAGTAATGCAATTGATTGGTAAAGAGCGTGTTGTTGCTCGTATTAAGATGGCATTAGATTATATTGCAGCTCGTGAAGCTAACGCATAAACATTAGTTTATGATGATAAAAACGGAAGTATTATTGATGCTTCCGTTTTTTTTATGAACGTAAAGCTGATCACATTTTTAGTTTTATAATAATGACATTGTTTAACAATCTTTATATTATAAACAATATATTGGGGCTATAGCTCAGCTGGGAGAGCGCTTCGCTGGCAGCGAAGAGGTCATCGGTTCGATCCCGTTTAGCTCCACCAAATTTAAAACCTCGTCAGTTAACTGACGAGGTTTTTTGCGTTTAGTAATGATTAAAAACGCGCATTAATAATTGGGAAGATTGGAAGGTTTTTGCTTACAAAAGTACCTGATTTATCATAGTTAATTAAACCAATCTGCACACCTTTATTAATATGATCTGTTGCGTTAACAAAACCAAACTGAAGGCCATTAAGAGAACCAGCATAGTTAAAGGTACCAAATTGAGCACCTGTAAAATTGTTACCAGTATAGTTGACTAAACCAAAGTCAGCACCAGTAGCATTACCTTCGTTCCAGTTAGCTAAACCAAATTCTAAACCAGTCATGCTTGATGTGGTGTGGTTAACACCAAATGCTAAACCAAAGTTAAGACCGGTAAAGTTACTAATAGTCGATAAACCTAACAGTGAAAAGTTAACACCTTCAACTTGGCTTGTCTGTCCGTAAAGTAGATTTAAACGAACACCAGAAACGTTGCCTGCAGGTAGGTTTACACCAGGTACAGAAAGTTGAACCGGTGTGTTAGCCATCGCCGTTGCAGGAACGAGTAGTGCAGCTGATACGATAAATGATGCCAATTTAATTTTCATGAAATACCTAAAATAAGCTAATAGTGGAATAATTGTAAATTATAAGCAGTATAAACAGTAAAGAATAAAAAACAACGTTCAAATATTGTAACGTTATGTTTCAAGATGAGGTTAGTTCATTGGTATTATATCTATTTGATAGTTATAAAAAATAACAGTTATTGATGTTATTTTTTAAATTGGGATGCAGATCTAAAATGCAAAAAAGCCAACCTATTGGTTGGCTTTTTTTAATATGGTGCTCCCTGCTGGAGTCGAACCAGCGGCCTTCCCCTTAGGAGGGGGACGCTCTATCCATCTGAGCTAAGAGAGCATTTGCACAGTATACGCGAAAATTCGTAGAGTTTAAGAAAATAGTGTTATTGATTCAACTGCTTGGTCAGTAAATCACCAGGTTGAATGCTAGAAGCCAGTTGTGGCTGATTAACACGAAGTTCTGCTGATTTTTCGTAGACACGATTGACTGTGAGTGTAATGGCTGTTTCAACCATGCGATTGCGTGGAATACCTTTTTGATCGATAAACCCTGCGCTATGCCATAATTTAAGTTGATCACCATTATGGACTCCATGGACACGACCCACATTGATTTGAGCAATCCCTTGATGGATATTAATTATTTCCGGTAAGCTGGCGCGGCATGAAAGCGCACTTTCAATATCTAACATCATATTCTGAGTGACTCGTTGAATACTTTGTCCGTAGGGTGATACCCAAAAGCGAGCTGTTTTAGTGTCAATATAACTCGTGCGAGCAAAGGGCCACAACCCAATATCACGGTAGTTATTTTGATAGATTATCTCTCCTGTTTTACCGTCCATAATATCAAGAGTTATCGCAAATTGACGATTGATGCGTTGGCGGTTATCAATTGTTGTTGATATATCCGTGATCTCACCACTAACCAAATATTGGGCGTCATTATCTTCTGCTAACATCATCATTGCATCAGCATGGTTGACATTAAATGGTACTTGAGTAACACCTGTGACTAAAAAACTCTGCGAACGCTGCTGAATATTTTTTTGTAAGATTTTTGAAAAATCATGACCTAATTGATAAATACTGCCCATTGCTGCTTGTTGTGGTTCTGCTAATGAAAATTTTCCCAGCAATAATCCTTTTTTATATTGTACCTTGTGGCAACTTTTTGCCGATGGATAAATATCTATTCTGGCGGTGACATACATTTTGCCGCCCGTATCTTTTTGTTCTAGTACGCTAATATGCCGAATTTCGTTGCCACTAAAACGATATTGTTGCCGATCTTCTTGTAAATAGGTTTTGAGTAACGGCAAACTGGCAATCTCACCGCCAGTAAAGGTCATCGCTTGGAATACTGCATTTTCTAAAGCATTAACGCGTGCAGTAGCTTTGCTTTCAAGAATAGTTGCCTCTCCTGTCACTTGTACCCACTGCGCGTTGATAGTGTGTGAAACGAAGAGGCACAAGACGCTTAAGCAGAGTAATATTTTTTTATTCATAAAAGACCAGTTTAGGTATGTTTTTTGCTTTAATCGAGACATAACCACAACGGAATGCAAAGAGTGTTCCCAATTGGTGTTTCTCATTAAAGAAATTGTATTCGTGAACGATATATTCCTTATCACACGTAGCAAGAGTGGCTAACAATGAACAAAATTATACTGGTGGTGTGTGCGCTACTATTAACAGCTTGTGCGGGGCCCCAAGTTTATAATGGTAAAGAGCAATTTTCTTCTGCGGGGTATTCACTAACAACAACGCCTCGTCATACGGTTGATTATTTTGTTGAAGGTTTGACTAATCAGCTTATTGAATCAAATCAATATCTAACCGCAAGCACACCTTTAGCTGTGACATCGTTTGTTGATCTGCAAGATATGGGGGTGACTAATTGGCTAGGAAATGTGGTTAGTGAAAATTTCATGTTTCAGATGCAGCAACGAGGATTCACCGTGGTTGACTACAAATCAACTGGGGTGATTAAAGTCACGCGTAATGGTGATTTTAGTATTAGCCGTAACTGGCAAGAATTGTCAGCGCAACAACCTGTTGATTATGTGCTAACGGGGACAATGTTACGCCAAAGCGGTGGAGTGTTAGTGAATGCGCGAATTATTGGAATGCGATCTCATGTTGTTATTGCAACTGCACAGGGATTTTTACCCGCTGAACGAATTGGACGCGATTTAGATTTTATGAATAAAATTCAAATACGTAATGGCGTTATTATGCGTACTGAACAACAACAGACGACCCTTAATAATGTGGTATTACGACCTTGAGGATGAATTCCATGATTCAATATTTCACAGCAATACTGTTCATCATAATATCAGGGTGTTCGGCCTCAAATGGGATCAATAATCCTGATTTAACCGGCAGTAATGAGACGGTTTTTGCGGTTGGTTATGCATCTATTAGTGAACAAAATGGGCGCACTCAAGAGGAGAAAAGTTTACGTGCTATGCGAGCATCAAAGCTTGATGCTTATCGAGAGTTGTCTGAACAAATATATGGCCTTCGAATCTCAGCTACAACGTCGCTATCTAATCAACAATTAGGTCCAGAAAATACGGATGGTGCAGTTGATGGTATTATTCGTGGGGCAAAAGTGATCCGTAGTTATCCTGTTGGTGATAGCTATGTGACTGAAATGGAACTGAATTTAGGCTTGATGGAACGTATGAAACAACACGGTGAAGTGTTTCATGTTCCCAATAATCAACAAGTGATGTTCTAATTTTTAGGCTTTGAGGTTGGTACCTAATGAACGAACGTTTTGTGCTTTGCCGTCACAATTATAGGTCATTTGGTGACGACCACGACTTTGTTGAAATAGATTGTTGAGTTTATGAAAACTTAATTGCGCCCGTTGTAATACTTCGCCATTAACATCATTGCGCTGCTTACAGAGTGTGACTAGTTTCTGGATTTCATCAACATGCTGACTGAGTAGTTCATCATCTTGTAATTGTTGTCGTTGCGGGTGATTAGCGATTAAATAATCATGTTGTTGAATGCTATTAATCAGCGCAAGTTTTTCTTTTGCAAATTGTTCTATTTCTAATGCACGTCGATGAGCAATAGCCGTTTTCTCTTGGTTGAGTAATTCAGCAAGAGAGACTAAAGCTGTATGTTGAAGCTCAAGCAATTGCTCAATAGTGTATTTCATAACCAAGATCCTTACAGTGAACGTACAATAATATCAGTATTAAAGGCCATTTAGTTCATCTTCAAATTTGATCATATTATTAGCGAGTTTATCAGCATCAATCGTATAACTACCATTGGCGATAGCTTGTTTTATTTCCGCAACTTTTGCAGCGTCAAAACTGGTTTCAGCGGCTAATTGTTGATGAATTTGACCGACAGCCTTACCTTGAGAGCTTAATGATACCGCATCATGTTGTGGCTCAACGGTTGTTGCTTGTGGTGTATTCGTGGTTGCTGTTTTCGAGTGGTTAGCCATGCGAGTTGTATTCAATGGCTGTCCGCCACGAAGATGATCAATGTTTGTCATAATTTAGTCCTGTTAATCTCAATAGAGTTATAGCTAATTATCGACGTATAGACTATAAACTTTAGCTTTTTTTGCTTACCAATACCAAAATATTATGGTGTATTGTTTTGGTTTTTAGCCACCTATTATAGGTTGTTGCTAATATTTTACCGATACTTCTCCTACTGCTGTAATAACCCCATCAATGATCCGTTTTGATTTACTATTTTGAACGCGGATCTCATCGCCGATAGCCCCATCAGATAATGCTTTTCCGGTGGTGACAATGGCTAATCCTGTTTGTCCTGCGCGAATGAGAACACTGTCGTTACGGCATACTAAGCAGATATCATTAGCTTGAATAACATCGCCAGCCTTTATTGTTCGTTTTACTTTTGAACCAATAAGTTGTTGTGGGTTATTAAAACTAACTCCGCGTTGAAAGCGGCTTTCTACCATCGCAATTTTCACGTTAGCTGCACTGAGTAAAGCGCCACGACCTAAGTGTGTTGTGGCAATGACTTGAGGCAGTGTTTGCTGAATATTGACCGGTACATAGATCTGCCAATTTTCACTATTACAGCGAACTAATACGGTAACATTACCTGATAATGTTTGTTTACCAGGTGTGGTTGCAATGAGGGGATGAGAGCAGGGCGGGAACCGTAATCGAGAATCTAATGTCGCAGCGGTAATATTGACACTACCAAAATCTGGTGGTGTTAATGAATGTTTTATATGATCCACTGCTGTTTTCTGAATAAGGTTTTGTTGAGCGAGTGGTGCGGCATGAACATTAACACTAAAGTTCAGCAATAAACTGCCGATAATAATGCTAATTAAGTTTAAATATCGATGAGTGATCACGGCGTTATGCTCTCTGTCGGTGGTAGTCATTCGGTCATTAAGTGGCTTATCATAAGTAATTATTTGAAAAATTGCTTGTATTGGTCTTGTTAATATTTTTAGGCAGGGAACCTTTTTACATGACAGGTATTTTAGATTCAGTCAATCAACGTACGCAATTGGTTGGACAAAATCGATTAGAATTACTTACTTTTCGGCTTAATCGACGACAGCGATATGGGATTAATGTCTTTAAAGTTAAAGAAGTTTTACAGTGTCCAAGGCTAACCTCGATGCCTAATTTACATCCTTTTGTTAAAGGTGTTGCTTATATTCGAGGTCAAACAATTTCAGTGATCGACATGAGCCTTGCTACCGGGGGACGACCTGTCGAGGATGTTAGTAATTGTTTTATTATTATTTCTGAATTTAATCGTTCGGTGCAGGGATTTTTAGTATCAGCGGTTGAGCGGATTGTGAACATTAATTGGGAAGCCATTTTACCGCCACCACAAGGGGCTGGGCGAAGTAATTATCTTACGGCAGTCACTGAAATTGATAATGAGCTAGTAGAAATTCTTGATGTTGAAAAGATCCTTGATCAGATATCTCCCGTTGATACTCGCTTATCCAGCCAATTATTGGATGAAATTAGTTTAATAATTCCGACAGTAAAAACGGTCTTAGTAGCTGATGATTCGATGGTGGCACGTAAGCAAGTACAACGTGCGATTGAATCTATTGGTTGTGATTGTCTTTGCGTGAAAGATGGTAAAGAAGCTTTTAGAACCCTACAAAAAATGGCTGAAAAGGGCAGTATTTATCAACAATTAGCTTTAGTGATATCTGATATTGAAATGCCAGAAATGGATGGTTATACCCTAACAGCAGCGATTCGCAACGATCCCGCGTTAAAAGATCTACATGTTATTTTACATACTTCACTTAGTGGCGTATTCAATCAGGCGATGGTTGAACGTGTGGGCGCTAATGCTTTTATTCCTAAATTTAATCCAGATGAGTTAGGACGTGCTGTAAAAAATGCCATGACTACCGTAACAGCGGTTAGCATGAGTTCTTAATAACAAATATATACGACGTGCAATAAACGGTAAAAATAAGAAAGAGTAATTGATGACAACATTAACGGTAAATGATCAAGACTATTATGACTTTTGTCATTTTCTTGAAGCACAGTGTGGCATTGTTTTGGGGGACAGTAAGCAATATTTAGTGCGAAGTCGTTTAAGCCCTTTGATTAAGTGTTTTGGATTACTGTCTTTGTCTGATTTATTGCAAACTACATTGAAAGGGCGAAATCGAGAATTACGCGTTGCGGTGATCGATGCAATGACGACCAATGAAACATTGTGGTTTCGTGATGGTTATCCGTTCACTGTTTTAGCCGATAAGATATTGCCTGAGCTTGCCGCTAACAGAAGACCGCTAAAAATATGGTCAGCAGCGAGTTCATCAGGGCAAGAGCCGTATTCAATGGCGATGACGATTTTAGAGCAGCAATTGAAACGACCGGGATCACTCCCAAGCATTCAGATCACTGCGACAGATATTTCTCAAACTATGCTTGATATGTGTCGAGAGGGGATTTATGACAATCTTGCGTTAAGTCGTGGTTTATCCGCTGAGCGCCGAAAAATGTTTTTTGAATCGCATAGTAGTGGTGGTATGCAAGTTAATCAACGCGTTAAACAATTGGTTAATTTCCGCACTCAAAACTTAAAGGATAGCTACGTTCTATTAGGTAAGTTTGACATAATATTTTGCCGGAATGTCTTAATCTACTTTTCACCAGCAACCAAAATTAAAGTACTTAATCAATTAGCAGCCTGCTTAAATCCCGGTGGTTATTTATTTCTTGGTGCTTCTGAATCATTAACGGGGCTGTGTGACCGTTTTGAAATGGTACGCTGTAATCCGGGTATTATTTATAAATTGAAATAATAGCAACAACAGGTAATTTAGGGGCGAGAGTGTAAGGCTTTGAGATTCGAGTTTTTAAGGTTTAAACTCGAGCTGGAAAGATTGGTACTACATTGTTAGCTATCAAGTTCTTATTCTCGTCACTTGCTCTTCCTTGTCACTCGATCCTTTCTTCTGCTTTCCCTATTTTTTCCTCACCCCCTTTTCCATCTTGGCATTGTCTTTGCTTTACTACTGTTGTCATTGTGACAGTAAATAACACCGTAGAGGCAAAGCATGTCGATTTCTTTTGATAAAGCATTAGGTATTCATCAATATACTGTTGGTGCACGTGCAACTCGTGCGGAAACGTTGGCGAGTAACCTTGCTAATGTCAATACTCCCGGCTTTAAGGCAAAAGATGTCGACTTTAGCCGCGTTCTTCAATCGGCGACGGCGGGGGCAAACGTTGGCCTTAACCGTACTAATGGGCGGCATATTACTGCCTCTCCTGCCGCTAGTGGCGAGCAACTTTATCGAGTGCCAACTCAGCCTGATACTGGTGATGGCAATACTGTTGATGCGCAATTAGAACAAAACTTATTTATGCAAAACAGTATTGAATATCAAGCATCATTGGATTTTTTAGGTTCTAAATTTAAGAACTTAACCAAGGCATTGAAAGGGGAATAATGGATGAGTTTATTTAATATATTTAATGTTACGGGCTCAGCCATGAGTGCAGAATCAGTACGACTTAATACCACCTCTAGTAACTTAGCCAATGCCAATAGTGTCAGTAGTTCAGCGCAAGAAACTTATAAAGCGCGTTACCCTATTTTTGCGGCAGCGCTTGATAGTGCTAATCAAGGCGATGCTAGCGTACCAGTACAACTGCAAGGGATCGTTGAAAGTAATGAGCCATTAAGTGCTGAATATAATCCTGAGCATCCATTAGCAAACAGTGCGGGTTATATTTATAAACCTAACGTTAATGTGATGGAAGAAATGGCCAATATGATCTCTGCATCACGTTCTTATCAAAATAACGTTCAAGTGGCTGATGCCAGTAAACAAATGCTAATGAAAACATTACAGATGGGCAAATAAGCGAAGGAGCTAGTGTTATGACAACCATTAATGGCGCAGGGCAATCCCTTTCTTATCTTGACCAACTTAAAGGTATGCAAGATAAAAAAATCGCTCAAGAACAGCCAACAACAGGCACTAATCAATTAAAACAAGATGATTTTTTATCGCTGTTAACCAAACAATTAGCCCAACAAGATCCGTTTAAGCCCGTGGGTAATGATCAGATGATTGCTCAAATGGCATCCTTTGCGACCGTTGATGGCATCAATAAAATGAATGAACAATTTGGTTCACTCAATAGTGCTATGACATCAAACCAAGCCTTACAAGCCTCATCGTTGGTTGGGCAAGATGTACTTATTCCAAGTGCCACAGCACTTAAAAACCATGATGGTGAAATGGCAGGCATGGTTCGGCTGCAACAAGGGGTCGATAACGCCATTCTTCGAGTTGAAAATGAGCAAGGGGTATTAGTAAAAACCATTACTCTAGGTGCAAAATCAGCCGGAGAGCATTCGTTTACATGGGATGGCAAAGACGATGTAGGCAATGTAATGCCACAGGGTAAATATAATTTCTCAGTATCAGGTAACGTTGGTGGTGAAAGTCAGCAATTTGAAGTGTTAACCCACGCCAATGTAAATAGCGTTTTATTGGGTAATAGCGACGGTAAAGTGATGTTAAACCTTGCTGGTGTAACTAAACCTGTCAACCTCGCTGAAGTTTTACAAATAGGTAAAAGCGCCCAATCTGCGGCCCCACTGAGTACACAACAAGGATAATTAACTGATGAGCATGAATATCGCATTAAGTGGCTTGGGTGCTGCGCAAAAGGATTTAAACACCACCAGTAATAACATTGCTAACGCCAATACCTTTGGTTTTAAAGAGTCGCGGGCAGAGTTTGGTGATGTGTATTCGAATTCCATTTTCTCAAATTCTAAAACCACTACTGGTGGTGGTGTCCAAACCTCAACGGTAGCGCAACAGTTCCATGAAGGTTCAAGTATTTATACTAATAATCCGCTTGATTTACGGGTGTCTGGTGCGGGTTTTTTTGCAGTTGCAGATAATAAAAATGAAGCAGCAAATAGCAATTTAACCCGTAATGGTGCGTTTCAATTAAATAATGAAAATGAACTGGTTAACTCTGAAGGTAAGTTTTTATTAGGTTATCCTGTTAACCAAGATTCAAATACGGTAGCTTCTTATGAGGCAAAATCTTTAAAAATTGACGATGTTTTTGGGCAGCCCACTGCGTCTAAAAATATCAAGGTTTCTCTCAATCTGCCGAATAAAGAAACGGTGCCTAAAGCGCAACCATTTGATTTTAAAAATAGTGATTCATTTAGTCGTTCTACGTCATCGACTATTTATGACTCACTCGGTAAGCCATATAAAATGACCACTTATTATGTGGCTAAGTATGATCCTAATGCCGTGGCACCAGAATCAACCAATGCCAATACATGGGAAGTCTACCAAACCGTGACTGATAATAACGGCAAAGAAAAAGCATTAGATGCTAAAGCAGAGTCTTTACCTGCGGGGTATTCAGTAGCAGGTGCAAATGGGCACCTTGGGTATGTGATGAAGTTTGATGCTAATGGACAACCACTAAAAGCAACACCAGCAGTACCGCCTGACGCTGCTATTCCAGGAACACCATTAAATATTCAGATGGAAAGTTTTGCTGAGGCGGCTATTGATGTAGGTGGTGCGGATGCAACTCAAGCAATAGCCATGAATTATGAAGATCCAACCCAGTATGCGTCGGCGTTTGAAGTGCGCAAGTTTCAGGATGTTGATGGTGCATCAACAGGGTATTTATCTAAAGTTGATATCGATCCTGATGGCAATATCATGGCCTCTTACTCAAACGGTAAAGATTTGGTTGTTGGTCGTGTAGCGATGGCACGAGTAGCTAATGAGCAAGGGTTGACGCAACTTGGTGGATCGCTATGGAATGCGACTCAAGAGTCAGGTGAAGTGGTGTGGGGTGATGCATCTCAGGGTTCATTTGGTGCCATTAAAAGCGGCACTTTAGAGCAATCAAACATCGATATGACTCAAGAGTTGGTGGATTTGATCAGTGCCCAGCGTAACTTCCAAGCCAGTTCTCGTGCATTAGATGTTAATAACCAACTCCAGCAAAATATTCTTCAGATTCGTTAATTTCAAATGCGTTAATAATTATTATGAATAGATCAACGCCACCGTTATCGGTGGCGTTTTTGTTTCTTCAGTTCTCAATTTTTCGCACTTGTTATTTTTTATTTATATCTTGGCGTAATTTTTGCTTTAAATCGGCTAATGCACAGAGGAGTGTCAAAAAAATGGATCGGGCGCTGTTTCTCGCCATGAGCGGGGCAAAACAAGATATGCAAGGCATGCGAGTCCATGCTAATAACCTTGCTAACGTCAGTACAACGGGCTTTCGTGCTGATTTACAACAGGCGCGCAGTATGCAGGCATTTGGTGAAGGGGTGCCAAGTCGTGTATTTACCATGGCCGAGCGTACAGGTAACGATTTTGCGCAAGGGTCAATGATCAATACTGGCCGTGATCTTGATGTTGCAGTGCAAGGTGATGGTTGGTTGACGGTTCAAGATGCGGGGGGACAAGAAGGTTATACTCGCGCGGGTCATTTAAAAGTTGATCAAATGGGCATGCTGCAAAACAGTAATGGTCAGCTTGTTTTAGGGCGCAATGATAGCCCGATCTTTATTCCTCTGCCGATTAATAAAATTGAAATTAGTCAAGATGGTACGGTTTCAGTAATCCCTAAAGGTGCACCATCTGATGTGATGGTAACAGTCGATCGTATTAAGTTAGTGAAACCTGAAAATCGTAGTCTATTTAAAGATACTGATGGTTTATTTAAAGTGATTGGTAATCGTGATCCATTAGATGCCGATGCGAGTGTTAGTTTAGCGAAAGGCATGCTTGAAGGTAGTAATGTTAATGCGGTGGCCGAAATGACCAGCATGATTGATTTACAGCGTCACTTTGAAATGCAAGTGAAGTTAATGAAATCAGCCGAAGAAATGGATAAATCCTCATCTTCACTGATGCGTATCAGCTAATTACTCAAGGACGATCATTATGCATCCAGCATTGTGGGTTAGTAAAACGGGTTTAGATGCCCAACAAACCAATATCTCAACCATTTCTAATAACTTAGCTAACGCCTCGACGATTGGTTTTAAGAAAAGTCGTGCGGTCTTTGAAGATCTTTTTTATCAAAATATTAATCAGCCCGGCGGTAAATCAACCCAAGATACCACATCGCCAAGTGGCTTAATGTTGGGGGCGGGTTCAAAAGTGGTAGCGACTCAAAAAGTCTTTACTCAAGGCAATACTCAAACCACCAATAACGCCATGGATATGATGATCGAAGGCGATGGTTTTTTCCAAGTCTTACTGCCTGATGGCAATATCGGTTATACCCGTAATGGTCAATTTACGATTAATAATCAAGGTATTTTAGTCACCAGTGGTAGCGGTTATCCGGTTCAGCCAGAAATTGTGGTGCCTGATAATGCGGTGGGTATTACTGTGGGGACTGATGGCGAAGTCTCGGCACGTATTCGTGATCAACAAGAAAATGAAGTGTTAGGGCAATTAACTACGACTGATTTTATTAACCCCGCAGGTTTAGAACCAATTGGACAGAACTTATTCTTACCAACCGGTGCTAGTGGCGATCCACAAGAAGGTACGCCGGGCTTAGAAGGTTTTGGTTCTATTCGTCAATCGATGCTTGAAACCTCCAATGTCAATGTAACCGAAGAGCTAGTGAACATGATTGAAGCACAGCGGGTTTATGAAATGAACTCAAAGGTGATTTCAACCGTTGACCAAATGCTAAGTTATGTTAATCAGCAATTATAACTTTATTGGCAAAGGAATCGCTGTGAAAGTACACCAAAATAGTTATTGGCGCTGGAGCATGGTTGCATTTATTTTTAGTTTAAGCGGCTGTATGTCAACACCAGATTCTGTTGGGAGTGATATTGAAAAAGCCACCACCAATGTTGATGCTGTTGAAGGTAAGCAGACAGAATCAAAAAGTTTAATTGATCGTTTACGTGGCCGTGAAGATGCGCAAATGAACGATCCTGCTTGGAATCCAGTGCGACCTCAAGATAAACCTGAGCATTATGCTACTGCAACCGGATCTCTATTTAATCAGGCGCAGGCGCAAGATTTATATGATGACACTAAACCGCGTGGTATTGGTGATATTGTGACAATTTTGCTTGAAGAAAAAACCACAGCTAAGAAAAATGCCAGCTCAGATCTCGATAAGAAAACCGATCTTCACATGAAGCCGATTGATCTTGGTGGTAAGCCTGTCACTTTGCATGATTACACGCTGTCTTATGGAATGGCAAATAATAACTCTTTTGCCGGATCTACTTCAGCGGATCAAAGTAACAGTATTAAAGGCTCGATCTCGGTTGAAGTCGTCGATGTGCTTAGCAATGGTAATTTAGTTATTCGTGGCGAGAAGTGGTTAATGCTTAATACTGGGGAAGAATATATTCGTGTTAGCGGCAATATTCGTCCCGATGATATTGATCAAGATAATAGTATTGCCTCAACCCGTATTTCTAATGCGCGTATTCAATATTCAGGCACCGGTGATCGCCAAGATGTTCAGCAGCAAAATTGGTTATCACGCTTTTTCAATGTCGCTTTTTAAGTTGATTTTTTAGTAAGGTTAATTGCCTTATCGTTTTAATTTTTCGGAGAGTTGCTTGAACATTTCGACAATATGTTTATTGGCATTTACATTCTTTGCTACAACCGTACAGGCGGCACGCATTAAAGATGTTGCAGCGGTTGCAGGCGTACGGAGTAACCAATTAGTGGGTTATGGTTTAGTGGTTGGTTTACCAGGAACAGGTGAAACCACGCCGTTTACCGAACAAACCTTTAATGCGATGCTGCAAAATTTTGGTATTCAATTACCTGTTGGTACTAAACCAAAAACCAAAAATGTTGCAGCAGTAGCGGTGAATGCCACCTTGCCCGCGTTTACGAAGCAAGGTCAGACTATTGATATTACTGTATCTTCGATTGGCTCAGCGAAAAGTTTACGTGGCGGCACACTGTTACAAACGTTTCTAAAAGGTCTTGATGGTAAAGTGTATGCGATTGCCCAAGGCAGTTTAGTAGTCGGCGGTTTTAGTGCTGAGGGGGCTGACGGTTCTAAAGTGGTCGGTAATACGCCAACGGTGGGTCGTATCACTAATGGTGCGATGGTTGAACAAGAAGTCTCAAATCCGTTTGGTCGTGGGGATTATCTAACGTTTAATTTATATGAGTCTGATTTTACTACTGCCCAGAGAATGTCTGATTCTATTAATCAATTTTTAGGGCCACAAATGGCGTCAGCGGTTGATGCTACCTCTATTCGAGTGCGGGCACCACGTGATGTCAGTCAGCGAGTGGCGTTTTTATCAACGGTAGAAAACCTAGAGTTTGATCCTGCTGAAGGTTCAGCCAAAATTATTGTAAATTCACGTACTGGGACGATTGTTATCGGACAACATGTCAAATTACGCCCAGCAGCGATCACCCATGGTGGTATGACGGTCTCAATTAAAGAGAATCCACAAGTGAGTCAACCCAATGCCTTTGCTGGTGGTGATACGGTTGTGGTGCCTAATTCTCAGATCACCGTTAATGAATCAGATGCGCGCATGTTCAAATTTGAACCAGGGGTGACATTAGATGAATTAGTACGAGCGGTGAACCAAGTTGGCGCAGCCCCCTCAGATTTAATGGCTATTTTACAAGCGTTAAAACAAGCAGGTGCCATTGAAGGCCAGTTAATTATTATCTAATATTTAAGAGAGTGGCAATGAAACACATAGAGCCTAGTTTTATTCATGATTTAAGTAGCCTTGATCGCTTGCGAGCTGGAATTGGTGAGGATAAAAAAGGCTCTTTACGTGAAGCCGCTGTTCAATTTGAATCTATTTTTACACAGATGTTATTTAAATCGATGCGTGAAGCAAATAGTGCATTTGAATCTGATTTAATGAGCAGTAATAATAGCAAATTTTATCAACAAATGCATGATGAACAATTATCCTCGCAGCTAAGTACTACTGGCAGTCTTGGGCTAGCGGATATGATTGTTAAACAGTTAGGGGGTGAACAACAAGATTTAAGCCAACACCAGCCAACAACCGATTTGTACTCACAACAACAGCCGCAGCCATTCTCAATTCGGCCAATTAATGCTGATCCTGCGACTTTACCATTTGCTAAATCTTCTATTAGTCAATCAGATCCATTGGATAAACCACTGCCACACCAGAAAATGGTTACAGTTGCTGCTAAGACTGAGCCAACGTTGCGACCAAAAATCACAGAGCCGATAAGTTTCGCTTCTGCAGAAGCATTTGTGAGTCACATGAAGCCTTATGCTCAGCAAGCGGCACGCACATTAGGCACTGATCCCGCTTTGTTAATTGCTCAAGCGGCTTTAGAAACAGGCTGGGGAAAAAAGGTGATCAACAATGCGCTTGGCTCAAGCAATAATTTATTTAATATAAAAGCTGATCCACGTTGGGAGGGGCAAAAGGTTGCCACTAAAACATTAGAATTTTATGATGGTATTGCCGTTCAAGAGCAAGCTGCATTTCGTTCGTATGATTCTTATCAGCATAGTTTTGATGATTTTGTGAATTTCTTACAGCATAATCCACGCTATTCAAAAGCATTAACCCACAGTAATCAGCCGCAGCAATTTATTCGTGAAATCCATCAGGCAGGGTATGCCACCGATCCGAATTACAGTAATAAGGTTCTGGCTGTCATGAAAAAAGTGCAGAGCTTATTGTGATCAGAATGTACTGTAATTAGAATTAACGGTGAGTAAAGAAGAGTAACAAAAGCAGAGTTAATTAAGTTGTAAGTAATCGTTATTATCACACGACGATATCAATTAAGCTTGAAACCATTTTAATGAGATCGTTACTCTCAAATAACGCTCCTTCTACTTCTTTATCAGAGACTTGCTTTGGTGGTTGCTCATCATCAAAGCTATCGGTGATTAATGGTACTACTACTTCTTTTATCGCGTAACCAATTAATCCAGAAAGTAAAATGTTCATTCACCTGATCCTTTTTATAGCGCTGTTTTGCTATTGTTTTGATTGTTATTTTATTTATATCGGCAGCTGCAGCAAAATTATAAGTAAATAAATGCTAATTAACAGTATTTATTTAGACATCGATGCTAGCGATATATTTATTTAAAAGTGGTTCATTTCTTGCTTGTTAGTTGTAGCGTTATCGCAATACGTTGTTGGTAATGGTCTAATTTTTAGCGGGGAGCAATTGGCAATGGCGGTAGATTTGATGCAAATTGGGGTGAGTGGCTTACGCACATCTCAAAAACAATTGGATGTGGCAAGTCATAACATTACCAATGTCAACACGCCAGGATATAGTCGTCAAGTTGTTGAACAAAAATCTGATGATGCGCAGTGGAACGGTAATAATTATTATGGCACAGGTGCTTATATTGATAACGTTAGTCGTGCTTATGACCAATTTGCTGCCCGCGAACTGACGCTTTCCACCACTCAACTAGAAGAGGCTAATGTTAAACAACAGCATTTAGCAATGTTGGATGATTTTAGCTCTAAAAGTGCCGTTAATAGCGTTAATAGTATGAACGATTTTTATCATTCAGTACGCTCTCTTGCTGATAATCCTAGCGATCTAGGTAGCCGTCAAACGGTACTAGAACATGCCAATCAAGCAGCGGTTAATCTTAATAATGCCCACGAAACCCTAACCAATATTCGTACTGATGTTAATCAGCAACTCGATGTTTCACTTGAACGCGTCAATGCGCTAGGGCAAGAACTTGCCGCAGTCAATACCAGCCTGCAACAACAATCAAATAGTGATGGCAGTAACGATCTGTTTGATCAACAACGAACGCTGATCAACGAATTAGCCAAATATACTCAAGTGACTGTATTGGCTGATAAAGGCAGTTTAGCCAATACGGTTATCATTGGTAGCGGTGATACTTTGGTTTCTGGTGTGAGTGCATCGCAGTTGACACTCGTCGATGGCGATCCTGATGTTGCCAATAAACAAATTGCGTTAATCAATGGCAATAACAGTAAACCGATTAAAAGTGACACCATTGGTGGCAGCTTAGGGGCAATGTTAACGGTGCGCGATGATGTGATTGATAAAAGTTTAGATCAACTCGGACAGATGGCGCTAGGCTTTGGGGCGCAAATGAATGATCTTCAACAACAAGGTGTTGATCTTAATGGTCAGCAAGGACAAGCGTTGTTCAATGACATTAATAGCCCTAATGCTATGTCGCAACGCGCACTTAAACCGTTGGGTAGCAGCAGTGATATTAGCGTTAAAATTGACGATATTAACCAGCTTAAACTGGGTGATTATCAATTAGTCAGTGATGCGACCAGCCATACCTTGATTGATCAGCAAGGAAATAAAACCCAACTGGAAGCCGATGCTGACGGCAAGTTTGTTGCTAAGGTTGATGGTCTTGAAATTACTATTAATAAACCGCCAACATTAACCGCTGGTGAGACTGAAACTAGCGTGATTCAACCTTTACGTCGTGGCGCAGCAGATATTTCATTGGCAATGACCGATCCACGTGGATTGGCGGGTCATCGTCAGTTAACCGCGATTGCCGCTGAATCCAATCTTGGCTCAGCAACTATCACCAAAGCGACTGCTGTGCCTGATAATGCAGCTGGGCGCTATCAATTACAGTTAAATGCCGCGGGCGATCAAGTTACCGTTACTGACTTAAAAACCAATACTAATGTTGAATTAGCGGATAATAAATATTCAGCTGAAAATGGCGCAACCATTGCCTTTAAAACAGGCGCTACGACGTCAATACCAGTGATGACCTTATCTGTTGGCGCACAAGCTAACGACAGCTTTGAGGTTGAACTTGGTACGCAAAATTCCCAAGGCGGTAATGGTAACTTCTTGGCGATGCAGCAAGTTCAGCATCAAAAGACCATGGCAGACGGTAAATCAAGTGTGATTGATGTCTTTGAAGGCTTAGCGACAGATATTGGTATGCTTAAAAAAAATGCCGATAAATTAACTGAAGTAAATCAGCTTGATTTTGATTCCGCCTCAGAGCGGGTATCGAATCTGTCAGGGGTTAATCTTGATGAAGAAGCCGCCAACTTAATGAAGTTTCAACAATCGTATATGGCGTCATCACGAATTATGTCAGTGGCAAAAGAAACCTTTGATACCTTAATGCGCGCAGTATAATCAGGAGTTGTTATGATCAATCGCGTCTCAACCGCCAGCCAATACCAAAACCTGACCTCCAACTTAATGCGTAAGCAAGGCGAGCTTAATCAAACTAACGGTCAACTTTCTAGCGGCAAACGGGTCGAAACCGCAGGCGATGATCCAGTGTCCTCAGTGACAATTCAAAACTATCGCCAACAACTGACTCAAATCGATCAATATAATAGTGCCATCACCCTTGCAAATAATCGTCTGCAAACCATGGAAACCGCGATTGCAGGAGTTGAAGATAACCTTGGCGCAACTAAGCAAAAAGTGCTCGGTATGATCAATGGCGCGATGGCAAGTAACGACCGCACCGCATTTAAAGATGAATTAATCAGCCTGCGTGATGGTTTACTGGAATTAGCCAATAGCCGTGATGAAGCGGGTAATTATGTGTTTGCGGGTAATCAATCTGACACTAAGCCGTTTATGGAAGCCTCTGATGGCAGCATGAACTATCACGGTGATAACCAGTCGCGTTATGCGCAAATTGATAAATCGGTTAACGTAAAAACCAGTCTGCCTGGGGATCAATTATTTACTGATGTCCCTAATAGCTACGGTGATTTTCGACCTGTCTTTAGCGATGGTGCTGGTGGCTTAACTGATGGATCTAAACTGCACCTACTTTCTGCCACTACCAGTGATTTTAGTTCAGCTGAAGCTATTGAAGTGAGTTTCAATGAAGTTGATGTCGCAGCGGCGGATGGTACAACAACCAAAGAGATGCAATATAATTTAACCGTTGGGGGCAAAGTCGTCGCTGCAAATCAAGCTTATGATTCAGAACAAGGCATCGTTTATAAAGATCCTGCAGTTGCCGATAGCGCCACCCTTAATTTAAAATTTGATGGTATCAGCAGTGGCGATAGCATTGCGCTAAAGCCTGCCCAAACCATCAATATATTTGATTCAATTCAGAGTGCAATTGATAACGCAGAGCGTTCAACCTCATCGCCAGCAGCAGAAGCAAACTTACAGCGAGTGATTGATGATCTCGACAGTGGCTTTGTGCACATGAACCAGCAACGTTCAGAAGTCGGCATTATTATGCAGCGGGTCGATCGCCAATTAGAACAACATCTGGATTTTGAGTTAACCCTCAATCAGGCGCAAAGTGGCTTAGAAGATCTCGATTACAGCAAAGCTATCATGGATATGAATCAACAAATGATGGCGCTGCAAGCCTCGCAGCAAGCGTTTGGGCAAACTAAGCAATTGTCATTGTTTAATTATATTTAAGGGACGAGGCTATCCGTGATCTACTCAATGCGTGCTTGAGCCTAACAGATGGCAGTGAATTTAATCATGACAACCCTAATGACTCTACAACGCGTGGGGAGTAGATTCCCTATCTCGTTCGTAACCTCACTGTAGGAAATGACGGGGTGGGGTTTGGCACTCACGGTCGGCAATAACGGGGTTGGCACTCACGTAGCTCATTATGCGTCATCTCGGAAGTCGAGGGACGAGGCTATCCGTGATCTACTCAACGCGTGCTTGAGCCTAAAAGACGCTAGTTAATTCAATCATGACAACCCCAATAAGCCACTCGCCAAATATTCTCCCTATTTATCAATTGTTAAATTCATATACAAAATCCTAAAAATAATCCTCAAGCTTCGCCAAAAGGTGCCGTTAACTTTAGCACTAAGTTAATTAAATCTCTTTTTAACCCGGCACCACGTCTGGGAAAGATCATACCAAGGAGTGTCACCTTTATGGCTATTACAATTAATACTAACGTAACAGCAATGACTGCCCAGCGTAACCTTAACAGTGCAAGCAGCAGTGTTGCCGACAGCATGCAAAAATTATCATCTGGTCTGCGTATTAACTCTGCCAAAGACGATGCAGCCGGTCTGCAAATCTCAAACCGTTTGACTAACCAAACCAATGGTCTAAACGTTGCAATGCGTAACGCTAACGATGGCGTGTCAATGGCACAGACTGCTGAAGGTGCGATGTCAGAATCAACCACCATCATGGAGCGTATGCGTGAGTTAGCACTACAATCGGCTAACGGTTCAAACTCAGATAAAGACCGTGACGCCATGCAGAAAGAAATGGGTGAACTACAAAGCGAAATGAACCGTATTGCTGATACTACTAGTTTTGGTGGTCAGAGCCTGCTTGATGGTTCATTTGGTTCAAGAGATTTTCAAATTGGTGCTAATTCAAATGAAACGCAAAGCTTAGGATTGATGGATGTATCTTCACACGCTTTGGGTCAAACTTATAAAAGTTTTGGTACGGATGCTGCTGGTGATATGGAGTTAAGTGCAACAGCAGTTGCCGGAACTCAAGGTGCTAATGGATCTGTAACTATTGATGTTGGTGGTAAATCTCAGTCAATTTCATTAGGTCATGATATGAATGCTGAAGAGTTACAAGAAAAAATCAATAATATTGATGGATTAAGTGGTGTTTCTGTCTCTCAGGGGAGTGATAAATCTGCAGCGGTAAATGCAACAATGGATATTACTTCACTATCGATGGGAGCAGGAACGACAGGTAGTTTAAATATTAATGGTATTGATATATCACTAGATGATATAGCTGCAACAGATGTTAGTGCTGGTAAACTAGATGCTTTAAATAAAGCAGCTGTCGAAAAAATTAATGAAATGTCAGAAAAAACAGGTGTAACAGCTACAGTTGATTATGCAGGTGGTGCTTCAGACGGTACGGTTGCCGGTAAGATTGTACTAGAAGCTGCTGATGGAAAGAATATAGCAGCATCAGCAACAGTAACCGGTAGTGTAGGTACAGGTACTGATGCTGCTAGTGGTGCTGCTGGTACCGATGCAACAATAAAACTAGGTGATGCTGCACTTATTACTGGTGCTGGGGGAGATGCAGCCACAGATTCAGCTGATCCTACTGCTGGTCGTAGTGCTAATGGTAATGAAGTGGTTGATGGTGTTCCTGCGGTTAAAGGTGATTTCTCAATTAATTTTGCTTCAGCAAAACTGGATGCATCTGTTGAAGGTGATGTGAAAGTCGGCGATACAGTACTTACTCAAAAAGAAGGTACAACAACCGAATCTGTAGCAAGCTTAGATCTATCAACTCAGGCTGGCGCACAAAACGCGATTGACGTACTTGATGCTGCAATGGAGCAAGTCGACTCAAAACGTGCGGAAATCGGTGCCTTCCAAAACCGCATGACGCACACCATGAGCAACTTGGCTAACATCAACGAAAACGTTAATGCGTCAAATAGCCGTATCAAAGATGTTGATTTCGCCTCTGAAACTATCAACATGACTAAAGGTCAGATCCTGCAACAAGCGGGTACTTCTATCCTTGCGCAAGCAAAACAAATTCCACAAGCAGCACTTAGCCTATTAGGTTAATCCGCTCTAAATATCGTGCCCTGTTGATATTATCAGCAGGGCATTATTGTATTTTAATCGCTAACAAATATGCTCAAGGAACTGGCTATGGCGATCACTTCTACTGCTGCAACAGGACAATATACCGCGCTACCAACATCATTAAATAGTACGACTTCTGCGACGGTCAATACTGCTAATCAGTCTAAATCTGATCCAACTTATAGTGAGTTACCACCAAGCGGCAAGCCATTGCCACTGATAACAGCGTTAACGGATGTTGATGATGTTAATCACCCTCTTGATGACAATCCGCTTAATTCATTTACGCCTGATCCTATTGCAGAGCAAGAACGCATTAAGCAGATTGAACAAGCATTACAACAATGTAATCGCAGTTTACGTTTCCACCAAGATGAGGAAACAGGCAAGCAGATTGCCACCATTGTTGATAATAAAACCGGTGATGTGATTCGCCAAGTTCCGGCACAAGAATTGCTAGAGTTAAACAAAAATTTAGCCAAGCATGCTCTGGGCTCTATCAGTAAAACAGTGTAGAGGACATAACTATGGGGTTAAGTGCTGCCGGAATGGCATCAGGGCTAGATATTGCAGGCATGACGCAACAATTAGTTGCCGCTGAACGTAAACCAAAAGCAGATCGAATCACCACTCAGCAGAAACAGGTTAATGTCTCTCTTAGTGCTTATGGTCAGGTTAAATCATCGATCAGTAGCATGCAGTCAATGCTTGAAAAATTTGGTAAAGATGAAGCCTTTAATGGTCAAAAAGCCACATCTGATAACAGTGATTATTTATCGATAAAAGCTACTGCTAAAGCCAAAAGCGGGGTGTATAACATTAACATTCAGCAAATGGCGCAATCACATAAATTGATGGGTAAAGAACTATTCAGTGCCGATCCTGAAGCCTCTTTAGGTAGTGGTGAAATGGTGATTAAGGTTGGTGATAAATCAATGACCTTAAATATCGGTGAAGATAATGATGATTTATCGTCAGTAGTCGATGCAATTAATAATGCTGATGATAACCCCGGCGTCACTGCAACCTTAATCAATACCGGTGAAGAAGGCGGTTCAAAAATTGTATTTTCAACCAAAGAAACGGGTGAGGAAAATACTATTGAGATTGATACTTCAGCGATGACAGGGCAATTAGCGTCATTAGCTTATAAAGAAGGCATGACGGATAGTAAAGTTGAGCAAATGCAAGCTGCTCAAGATGCCAAAATCATGATCGATAACTTTACCACCGTGACCAGCAGTAATAACACCTTTGAAGATGTCATCGAAGGGGTAACGTTAGATCTTAAAAAGCTCACCGGTACATCGGGTTCCGAGAACCCTGAAACCGATGATATCGATGTTAAATCAGTAAAAATCACCATTGAAAGTGATGAGAAAAGCACTAAAGATTCACTGAAATCGTTTGTTGATAGTTATAACAGCTTAATGGGCACCATTGATAAGTTAACTGGTTTTGATGCTGATAAAGAGCCAGATGATCCTAATCGTGCCGGCGCATTGAACGGTGATAGCTTAACCCGCTCAGTGACCACCCAAATGCGTAATTTACTCAATGAGCCGATTGATATTAACGGTAAGCTGTATCAAATGTCTGATTTCGGGATTTCGATTCAGCGAGACGGCACCCTAGAGCTTGAAGAAGACAGCGATAAACTGGACGATATTATCAGCGAAAATTTTGCAGTTATCGGCCAATTTTTTGCAAAAGAAGACACTGGGTTTCTGGCTAAAGCCGATAAGTTGTTAGACAGTTTTACCGATAAAACTGATGGCTCATTGTCTGTTAAAGAAGACACGTTAAAAGAGCGCCAAAAATCATTAGACAATGACATGACAGAGCTTAATAAACGGATGGTCGCTTATGAAGATCGTACTTATAAACAGTTTTTAGCGATGGATGAAGCCATCGGCCAAATGAATAATCAACTTAGTAGCATGATGAGCTTGATGATGTCATTTGATTAAGGATAACCCATGCAACAAGTAATCACACTAGATCCACTTACTCAGCTTGAACGTCAAATAGAACAATTATTACTAGCGGAAGAGTACTCTGATGATTTTCCACAACAATTAGAAAACTTAGTCACTTTACGTCATCAGCAAGTGGAAGTTGTGCTTAAACAAACGGATTTATCACGGGCGGTATTTGATGATGTTGTGACACGTACGCAGGCGATGAAAGGGTTATTACAACAGCATAAAGATCGTATTGGTATGCAATTGGTACGTTCGAAAAAAAGTCAAAAATCATTATCGCTCTACAGCAATATTCAACAACACGGACAATAACCTCTAAACCTGATGTTTATTGATAATGTCTCGCTACTAAACAAAGGATAATAACATGCGTGGTTCTCTTCAGGCATATAAGCAAGTTTCAGTGAATGCACAACTCGCTAGCGCATCACCACACCGTATCATTCAAATGTTATACGCTGGGGCGATAGAACGTCTCATTCAGGGCAAGGCTGCGATGGAACAGGGGAATATCGCTGTTAAGTGTGAGCGTTTAACCAAAGCATTAGATATTGTATTAAGTTTGCGTGATTGCTTATCAATGGAAGATGGTGGTGATATCGCTAAAAACCTTGATGCATTGTATGATTTTATGGGCAGTGAGATTTCACGTGCTAATGCAGAAAATGTGACTCAGCCATTAGATGATGTTATTGGTATGCTACGTGAAATAAAGTCAGCGTGGGATCAAATTCCAACGGAATATCACTACCTTACTGAAACAAACTAAGTGATTTTTATTATCGGTAATGGTAATTAGTGTTGCCGATAATATTTTTTTAAAGTGTTTTTAGCTTAAAATTTACATAAAACCTGATCAAATACATTGTTATTTGTATTGGTGTCACAGCTTTTACATGTCAAATCTTGCCTTATAATATGCATTAATTACAATGTAATCACTCTCTTCTTGATTGTTGTTCTGTTTGCTACATTGAATATACCATCAGGGTGTATTCTTATAAAGTATAAAGGCAGTATCCTTCTATGGACGGTTTAGTAAATACGCTCGTTATTGATGACGACCCACAACAATGTCATGATTTAGGTGTCATCCTTAATTTTATGGGTGAACATCATAGTGCACTGTCATCGCAAGATTTGTCTATGTCATTATGGGAGCAGCCATGGGGCGTCTGCCTGCTAGGAACCATTACCAATCCCAAAAGACTCAATAGTATTATAGATAAGTTTAAAATGTATCCGCAGATCCCTGTGGTTGCATTAACTAATCACCATGAGTTATTGGTTGAATTACCTAATTATATTGGCAACCTTAAATTCCCTCTACATTATAATCAATTAGCAGATGCCTTTCGTCATTGCCAAGAATATTTAGGTAAGCTTACTCATCAGGTTCCGTCGTTAGGGCGTAAAAACATGCTGTTTAGAAGCATGGTAGGGCGAAGTGAAGATATTAGTAATATTCGTCGGTTAGTAGAACAAGTCGCTGCTTGTGATGCAAGTGTATTGATCTTGGGTGAATCAGGTACAGGTAAAGAAGTGGTTGCGCGTAATGTGCATTATCATTCAGGGCGTGGCAAAGGACCTTTTGTGCCAGTGAATTGTGGCGCTATTCCTGCCGATTTACTTGAAAGTGAATTATTTGGTCATGAAAAGGGGGCGTTTACAGGTGCTATTTCAACTCGAAAAGGTCGATTTGAATTGGCAGAGGGGGGGACCTTATTTTTAGACGAGATTGGTGATATGCCAATGTCGATGCAAGTTAAATTATTACGTGTATTGCAAGAACGTAGTTTTGAACGCGTTGGCGGTAGTCAAACCATAAAAGCTAATGTACGTATTGTGGCAGCAACGCACCGTGATCTTGATAAAATGATCGCCGATAGATTATTTCGTGAAGATTTATATTACCGCTTAAATGTATTTCCTATTGATATGCCAGCATTGCGTGATCGCATTGAAGATATTCCATTATTATTGCAAGAATTGCTAACTCGAATGGAAGCTGAAGGCGCAAAACGGATCCATTTTACTCCGCGTGCGATTGCATCATTAATGTTGCATGATTGGCCGGGTAATATTCGTGAATTAGCCAATTTAATTGAGCGATTAACGATTCTGTATCCTGGTGAAATGGTGGATGTTAACCACCTTCCAGTGAAATATCGCTATAGCCAGCTACCTGATTTTATTCCCGAAAGTAATATGGTATCTATTGAGGAACAAGAGCAACAAGCATTAGCGGATCTGTTTGCTGCTGTTGATACCGATGCCACTGTATTTGGTAATGATTTACCACCAGAAGGGATGAATCTTAAAGAGATGCTTGCTGAGCTGGAAGTTGAGATGATTCGTCAAGCATTAGATGCACAATCTGGTGTTGTTGCTCGTGCTGCTGATATGTTAGGTATGCGTCGAACAACACTTGTTGAAAAAATGCGCAAATATGGATTGTCAAAAGACAGCTAATTTAGAGCCTGTATATTGATAAAAAAACCGTCGTCATTAATTTGACGGCGGTTTTTTTATGCCATTTAAAAGCTCGATAGCTATATAGGTGATAACGAAATATTGCTAGTAACCATGTTTTATGGGTTAACGCGATAGTAAATTGATACGAATGAGTAAAAAGGGCGGCTTATAAGCATAAAAATATTACTAACGTCATAAAAATGACACTGGTTAATATTATTTTTTTATATAAGTGATTGATAAATATTGATTATTGGTGGCATGAAAATTGCTTTAAACTCTATCCTTGCTGTCCGTCGTAGGTTAATCATGAATGACTCATCCATAGCATTATTAGCGTTAAACCAACAAGTTGAACGTTATCAACAGGTATTACAAGTGATGCCTGTTGCAGTAATTTTATTGGATGAAAAGGGAGTGATTAGTGACGCTAATCAAGAAGCATTGCGGTTGTTGGGTGAGCCGCTAACGGGTCAACGATGGGGAGATATTATTCAACGTAGTTTTGCACCACAAGATGACGATGGACATGAAGTATCACTGCGTAGTGGTCGTAAAGTGAAATTAGCCATTTCAGCGTCGGCAGCAGGACAGTTAATCGTGATCACTGATTTAACCGAAACGCGGCAATTACAAGCACGGTTAAGTGAAATGCAACGTTTATCATCGTTAGGACGAATGGTGGCATCATTGGCTCATCAAGTGCGTACTCCACTAGCAAGTGCGTTGTTGTATGCGGCTAATTTAGCATCATCAGGGTTAACTCCAACCACACGGGCTCGGTTTCAAACCAAGCTGGTAGATCGATTATACGATCTGGAAAAACAAGTTAACGATATGCTGTTATTTGCTAAAGGTGGGGACAATAAAGTGGTGAGTGAATTTACGATTGAAAGTTTACTCAACAGTTTAGAAGCAATGATAGAAGCACAAGTTTTAAGCAATGACGTTGATTTTAGTATTGACTGTGATGATGAAAAATTACGTTTAATGGGCAATGAAAATGCACTTGCGAATGCGGTGGGTAATTTAATCACCAATGCCATTCAAATGGCAGGTAAAGGTTGTCGAGTCGCAGTGCGTTGCCAACAACAAGATCAAATATTACTCCTGAGCGTGACTGATAACGGCCCGGGAATTGCGGCAGAAGATCACCAAAAAGTATTAGAGCCATTTTATACCACTCGCCAACAAGGAACGGGATTAGGGTTAGCCGTTGTGCAGATGGTGGTATCTGCTCATAGCGGTAGCTTGAAACTAAGATCACAACTTGGCGCTGGGGCAACTTTTACCTTGCAGTTACCATTAGCCTTATCCGCTCAAACCGCATAATGAATCGATTTAACTATGGAGAGTAAAGCATGAGTCAAACGCGCGTATTAGTCGTAGAGGATGACGAAGGTTTGCGTGAAGCATTAGTCGATACGTTAGCATTAGCAGGTTATCAATGGATCGAAGCGGAAAGTGCAGAACAGGCATTAGTGCTGCTGAAATCAGAATCTGTTGATATTGTTGTTTCGGATGTACAAATGACGGGTATGGACGGATTAGCCTTACTGCGCAGTATTAAATTACAGTGGCCGAAAATGCCGGTGTTATTAATGACGGCATACGCCAATATTGAAGACGCTGTTGCTGCGATGAAAGACGGCGCTATTGATTACATGGCAAAACCGTTTGCTCCCCAAGTATTGCTTAATATGGTGGGTCGTTATGCGCCGATTCGGCGTAACACGACTGATACTATTGTTGCTGATCCCAAAAGCCTGCATTTGTTATCAATGGCTGAAAAAGTCGCTAAAACCGATGCTAACGTTATGGTTTTAGGCCCAAGCGGCGCTGGTAAAGAAGTATTATCGCGTTATGTTCATGATCATTCTTTGCGCCGTGATGGACCTTTTGTTGCTATTAACTGCGCAGCAATTCCTGAAAATATGTTAGAAGCGATGCTTTTTGGTTATGAAAAAGGAGCGTTTACAGGCGCAGTACAAGCATGTCCTGGAAAGTTTGAACAAGCTCAAACAGGCACTATTTTACTTGATGAAATCAGTGAAATGGATGTGAACTTGCAAGCTAAGTTATTACGAGTATTACAAGAGCGTGAGGTTGAACGCTTAGGTGGACGTAAAAGTATTAAGTTGGATGTGCGAATTATTGCAACCAGTAACCGTGATTTAAAAAATCATGTTGCTGAGGGGCTTTTTCGTGAAGATTTATATTACCGCTTAAATGTATTTCCAATTACATGGCCAGCATTGGCTGATCGCAAGGGGGATATTGTGCCACTTGCGCAGTTTTTCTTACACCGTCATGCGTGTCAACAAGGTATCGCAGTACCAATTCTTACTGATTGTGCGCAGTACAAATTATTACAATATTCATGGCCAGGAAATGTCCGTGAACTTGATAACGTGATTCAACGCGCGATAATCATTCACGATAACCTTATGATAAATGAGCAACATATACTGGTAGAAGGCCTTGATTGGTTGCAGATGACCAATATACCAGTAGCGTCTAAAACGACTGTTGCTGATACCTCCACGGTGATGACCGAGGTATCAAGTACAGTCGATAGCTTAGGTAATGAATTACGAGGTCAAGAATTTAGCATTATTCTAGATACCTTAGTGGTTTGTCAGGGAAACCGTAAAGATATGGCTGAGAGGTTGGGGATTAGCCCGCGAACATTACGTTATAAGTTAGCCAAAATGCGTGATGCTGGTATTGAATTGCCGGCATAACGTGATCGGATCGAGACGATAAATATATTTTTAGTTGCAATACACACAGTGAGATTCTGGTATGAAAGTTAATGGATTAGCGGCCGAAATGCAGACGATGCGTTTAGATGCTCAAAATAGTATTCGCCCAGCAACAGGACAACAAGTTAGTGCTGATTTTGGTCATTTACTCAATGATGCCATTAAGTCGGTAAATACTCTTCAAGGTCAATCAAGTGATTTAGCGACTCGTTTTGATCAAGGAGATCGTAGTGTGTCGTTATCAGATGTAATGATCGCACGTAATAAATCCAGCGTTGCGTTTGAAGCTACCGTACAAGTGCGCAATAAAATGGTGCAAGCTTACAAAGAATTAATGAATATGCCGGTATAAGTATTGCCGCTATCTGTCGGTGTGATAACGCCTAATTTGCTAGATGTGTGAGAAATAAAAAGTGTCAGATCAAATTGTTAATCAACAAGTTACGGTTGCAAATAATAATGCCTCGCCGATATTACGCGATGCTGATCAAGATCCCGATCTTACAGAAAAGAAAGCATCGCGCACTGATAGCATTTTAGGCAATCTTGATCTGTTACGACAGGTTATTTTAGTGCTATCAGTTGCGATTTGTGTTGCATTAATCGTGATGATGATGGTGTGGATAAAAGAGCCTGAAATGCGCCCCTTGGGGAGCTATGAAACCGAAGAATTGATCCCTATTTTGGATCATTTTGATCAAAAGAAAATTGATTATCAACTTGATGGCAATACTATTCGTGTTCCTGCCGATAAATACAGCAGTATAAAATTAGATTTGACCCGTAGTGGTTTAAATAGTCGCACCGCAGAAGGTGATGATATTTTATTGAAAGATATGGGATTTGGTGTTTCACAGCGTTTAGAAAATGAACGTTTAAAACTAAGCCGGGAACGCCAATTAGCCCGTGCAATTGAGCAAATTAGTCAGGTTAGAAAGGCACAAGTCCTGCTGGCAATGCCAAAACAAAGTGTGTTTGTACGTCATAATCAAGATGCCACTGCAACCGTTTTTCTTACCTTAGCATCAGGCGCAGCACTTGGTCAGCAAGAAGTTGATTCTATTGTTGATATGGTGGCAACGGCAGTACCTGGTTTACGACCAACTCGCGTTACTGTGACAGATCAACATGGGCGTTTATTAAGTTCTGGTACCGAAGATCCAAGTTCGACGGCTAAACGTAAAGAATATGAATTAGAGCGTAAACAAGAACAAGCATTACGTGAAAAAATCGACGCAATTCTAATGCCTGTTCTGGGGTTAGGAAATTACACCTCACAAGTTGATATAGCGATGGATTTTTCTGCACTAGAAGAGACTCGTAAACGGTATGATCCCGCGACCGCTGCTACTCGCAGTGAGTTTACCCGTGAAGATACCAATGGTGGTCAAGTTGTTGCAGGTATTCCGGGATCATTAAGTAACCAACCGCCTATTAGTAGTTCTATTCCTGAAAATATTAAAGATATGCAAGCTGGCACAAGTGGTGGCAGTGGTCGAATGCATCGAGAATCAACGCGTAACTATGAATTAGATACCACGATAAGCCATAAACGTGCTCAAACGGGCATTATTGATCGTCAAACTGTATCCGTTGCGATTGATTACAAATCGATTATTGATCCTAAAACAGGTGAAATTACACGAGTGCCAGTATCAGAAGCCGAGATTGTGAAAATTCGCCGTTTACTTATGGGAGGGATTGGATTCTCACAAACTCGCGGGGATTTATTAGAAGTATTATCTGTACCTTTTGCTCTACCTGAAGCGTTATCACTGACGGATGTTCCTATTTGGGAAAACCCTAATTTTAACAGTTGGATTCGATGGTTAGCAGCAGCTTTAGTGATTATTGTTGTGATCGTGGTATTAGTACGACCTGCAATGAATAAATTGTTATATCCAAATCAAGCGGCGAATGGAACACCATTAGATGAAAATGGGGTGCCAATTTTAACGCACAATAGTAACAGTAATAATGAAGGTTCTAGTTTGATTGGTGGTGATTTAGAACCTCACCACAGTTTTGAATTAAGTAGCAGTAACTTAGACTTACCTAATTTACATAAAGATGAAGATTTACTTAAAGCAGTGCGAGCGTTGGTTGCCAATGAACCCGATCTTGCGGCACAAGTAGTGAAAAGCTGGATGAATGAAGATGGCTAATGACGTAGCAACAATTGATAATAAATTTGATATAAAAAGCCTTAATGGTACTGAAAAAGCAGCGATTTTATTATTAAGTCTCAATGAACAAGATGCTGCTAGTATTATTCGTCACCTTGACCCAAAGCAAGTGCAGCGGGTGGGAGGGGCAATGGCTAGTATGAAAAACTTAAATCAAGATAAAGTCTCTAGTGTTCATCGTTCATTTTTAGAAGAAATTCAAAAATACACCAGTATTGGCATGGGCAGTGAAGATTTTGTCCGTAATGCTTTAGTCGCAGCATTAGGCGAAGATAAAGCCAATAACTTGGTAGATCAAATTTTAATGGGTAGCGGATCACGTGGACTTGATTCTCTAAAATGGATGGATCCTCGTCAAGTAGCAAGCATTATTCTTAATGAACACCCGCAGATTCAAACGATTGTGTTGTCTTATTTAGAGCCTGAACAATCGGCTGAAATTTTATCGCAATTTCCTGAGCGAGTGCGATTAGATTTAATGATGCGTATCGCTAATTTGGAAGAAGTACAACCCGCAGCATTACATGAATTAAACGATATCATGGAAAAACAATTTGCAGGTCAAGCCGGAGCACAAGCTGCCAAAATTGGTGGCTTAAAAGCGGCGGCAGAAATCATGAACTATCTCGATAATAATGTTGAAGGATTGTTGATGGATCAAATTCGTGAAAACGATGAAGAAACAGCAACCCAAATTCAAGATCTGATGTTTGTGTTTGATAATTTAATTGAAGTTGATGATCGCGGTATTCAAATTTTATTACGTGATGTACCTCAAGATCTATTACAAAAAGCCCTTAAAGGGGCTGATGATATGTTGCGAGATAAGTTCTACAGCAATATGTCTAAGCGTGCAGGTGAAATGCTACAAGAAGATTTAGAAGCGATGGGACCGATTCGTGTTGCAGATGTAGAAGCTGCCCAGAAAGAAATATTATCTATCGCGCGTCGTTTATCTGATTTAGGTGAATTAGTCCTAACGGGTAATGGCGGTACTGATGAATTTTTATAAGCGATCCTCATTATTTTTCCAACACCATTATCGCTGTAGGGTTTTATCATGAGTGATGAACGTCGTCGTGGTTTTATGCGCGTATCTGAGCATCAAGCACAAGAACTTGAACGTTGGGCATATCCAGATTACAGCAAAGATGGTGATCGAGATCTTGAGAATGCATTTAACTATGATCATCAATATTATCTTGAGCAGGAACAACAGCAACAGTTACAACAATTACAAACTGAGCCACCACCACCGCCACCCATAACTGCCGCAGAACTTGAAGCGATGCAGAAATCTGCTTATGACGAAGGGGTTGAACAAGGTCGCCAAGCAGGGCATAGCGAAGGTTTCAGTCAAGGTCATGCTGAGGGGATCGCGGCTGGTCATGCTGAAGGACTCGCACAAGGATTGCAGCAAGGGCTGGAACAAGCACAAGCACAAATTGATCAGCAAGTGGCATTATTAACAGCAGTGATGGATAAATTTTCAAATCCAATTGCACAAGTAAATACTGATGTTGAGCAACAGCTATTGTTATTGGTTAATAGCTTAACGAAGGCGCTAATTCGCGTTGAGGTAAAAACTAATCCACAAGTATTGCTCAATACATTACGTGAAGTCGTTGCGACACTGCCAATAGCAGATCGATCAATCAAAATGCATCTACACCCAGAAGATGTTGCGCTGGTTTATAGCCGTTTTGATGAGGCTGATTTACAACAACGTAAATGGTCTTTGGTTGCTGAGCCGAGTTTGCAACGAGGAGATTTACAGTTGGAATGTGGCAGTTCAAGCGTTGATTATTTAATTGATGATCGGATTTTGCATTCACTGACGACCTTTAATGAACTCAATAGTCACTTGCAAGAGCCAACATCATGACCCTTGTACAGCGCCTAAGTCGTTACCAAACGGCGAATACTGCTTGTAAACCTGTCGCGTCTGGACGATTAGATCGTGTCGTTGGCTTAACCCTTGAAGCGATTGGCTGCCGCGCCCCTGTTGGTAGTGTCTGTAAAGTGGAAACCCTTAACGGTGAGTTAGAGGCAGAAGTGGTTGGTTTTGCTGGTGAAACATTATTTTTAATGCCGAGCGAGCAGTTATCTGGCGTAATGCCGGGCGCTAAAGTAACTCCGATTTTACACAATAGCGGTATTCCCGTTGGTCCTGAATTATTAGGTCGAGTGATTGATGGTATTGGCAATCCATTAGATGGTTTGGGTCCTATTTTTACTGAGCAACGAGCAGCATTTACTTCAGTACCGATAAATCCGTTATCACGTAAACCGATTAAAGAGCCATTAGATGTCGGCATTAAAGCCATTAATGGTTTATTAACCGTGGGGAAAGGGCAACGTATTGGCCTCTTTGCAGGCTCCGGTGTTGGTAAGTCAGTGACATTAGGCATGATGACCCGTGGTACCAGTGCCCAAATTGTGGTGGTGGGATTAATTGGTGAGCGTGGTCGAGAAGTAAAAGAATTTATTGATGAAATTTTAGGAAAAGAGGGGCGAGAGCGTGCCGTGGTGATTGCAGCGCCTGCCGATGCTTCGCCATTAATGCGCTTAAAAGGCTGTCAAACCTCACTTACGATTGCGGAGTATTTTCGCAATCAAGGTTTTGATGTATTGCTACTGATGGATTCACTAACCCGTTTTGCTCAGGCGCAACGTGAAATTGCGTTATCTGTTGGTGAGCCGCCAGCAACCAAAGGTTATCCGCCGTCAGTGTTTGCTAAGTTACCAGCGCTGGTGGAACGTGCCGGTAATGGTAATGAAAACCAAGGTTCGATCACGGCTTTTTTCACCGTATTAAGTGAAGGTGATGATCTGCAAGACCCGATTGCTGATGCGTCACGGGCGATCCTTGATGGTCATATTGTGCTATCGCGTGAAATGGCAGATGCAGGGCATTATCCCGCTATTGATGTTGAACGTTCAGTCAGTCGTGTAATGCCAGCCATTGTCAGTGATGAACATATGTTGATGTCTAAAGCTGTACGTCAAATTTTATCTATCTGTCGTAAAAATCAAGATCTAGTTGCTATTGGCGCTTATAAACCAGGAACGGACGCCACTATTGATCAAGCTTTTAATTTTAAACCCAAATTAGATAGTTATTTGCAGCAAGAAATGAAAGAAGCCGTACCGTATGAAATGTGCGTCAACATGTTGCGATCTACATTAGGCGGCTAATGGACTCGACAACCAGATAATTTAAACACAGGGTCGTTATAATATGCCATTGAGAACATTTGAATTACTGATAGAACAAGCACAACAACAAGAACATCAAGCCAGTCTCGCCCTTAATCAAGCCCAGCTTGAACAACAAAATTATTTACAGCAATTAGCTCAAATTGAACAGTATCGACTCGATTACTGTCGTCAGCTTTCTGAGCGTGGTCAACAAGGATTAACGGCAAGTCAATATAGCCATTTACAAAAATTTTTAACTCAACTTGATACCACATTAGAGAAACAAAAACAGGCGGGGGGTTACTTTGCTAATCAAATTGAGCAATGCCGTCAGCACTGGCAAGCAATGCAGCAAAAAAAGCGCGGTATTGAATGGATATTGGAAAAAAAACAGCGTGAACGCCAGCTTTTTTTGGATAAACAAGAACAAAAAATGATGGATGAATTTGTGACGTTACAATTTGCACGCCGTCAACAAGGCGTGAACTAAAAAACTGGTTTGCTTTTTGCATTAGTATAGAACATTTGTTTTGAATGAAGCGTTTTTTTGACGTTTTAATCAAACAGTTATTCATTTATTTGTCGTTTGTTACGACACGTATTAAAAGAGTTACTATGAATCTATTTAATGTGTCATCTACGCAAACGGCAAAACTCGATACGGGCAGTTCTGGGTCCAGTTCCACCTCTGATATGGCGCTATTTAGTGAGAGTCAGTTTTTAGAACAATATCAGCAAGCGATTGATAACGCGCCACCGTCAGTGGTCATTGATGATGAATCTATATCAGCACATGATGTCGCAACGATGGGTGCTGAAGTAATGAATATTGATAGCGAAATGCATCTAACAGATGCTTCTGATGTCATTGATACAGACAATGTAACATTAACCGCCGATTCGATAATGGCTGATGCTGCAACTGATGAAGCATTAATAGTTATTGATAATGACATGATAGCAATTGATGATGCAGTAGAGTTAATGGCTGCGGGGAATGTATTTTTACAGCAATTAACACAATCTAATCAGCAGCTTAACTCTAAAAATATAACACAAGTAAATAGCCTTGATACGAACGGCAAGACCTTGCCGCCGACTGTGATGTCTGCAACGACAACTGTGGTGACACCGACGGCAGCATTATTAGCGACGAAAGTTACAGATAATATCGATGGACAAAAATCTGGCGCGGAAAGTGATACAAGTCTCACTATTGATGGTGGTGTCAATAATTCGTCACTATCAACATCTACGCCGGCCCCATTAGCGACAACATCTCATTCTGACATGCTAATTAAGTCATCGGTATTTGATGATGCTTGCTTGTTGACCGATGATAATCGACCACAGCAGAGCATTAATAGTCATACACAGGGGGATGTGCTGGCTCAACAATTGACGGGATTAGCAACGACATCAACGACACCCTTAATGCTAAAACCTGAGCAACTTTCTATTGCCCCTTCTCTCCAATCACCGTTAGTTCTTACTCGCGAACAGGCTGGCGAAGAGGTTCATGAGCGCATTAATATGATGATGGCGAAGAACCTAAAATATGTTGATATTCGATTAGATCCGCCAGAACTTGGCAAACTTCAGATTAAATTGACCATTAACCAAGATCAAGCCTCGGTCCAATTTACAGTGAATAATCATCAGGCTCGCGACATTATTGAACATGCGATGCCACGATTACGTGAAATGTTGCACCAGCAAGGATTGCAACTAGCTCAAAGTTCAGTACAGCAAGATAGTCATCAGCAATTTGCCGATCATCAAAGTCATCATTCAGCACACTCGCAGTCACAATCTGGTCAACAATCATCAGTAAGCACGCTTGCAGATGACAGTCATCTTATCGCGGATAATGATCCACTTGATTCTGTTATTAACGTGGTCGTAAAAGAAAATAAAGATCAAGTTGATTATTACGCTTAGTGTTTTGAATCAAATTAATAGCGAATGCTTAATCAATAAGGAAAAACATGCAGCAATGTCATGTGGCAAGAAATGAAGTAATAAAACAGCGAGCAAGGATTGATAATGTTTGGTGGAAATAGAAAAAAAACACTCATCATGAGCTTGGTGATTCTGTTGGTCATGGTGGTGATCGGTGGTGGAATTTGGTTTTTTACTGCGCCATCAGCTGAGTCTAAAACTGCAAATGTGTCATCAGAAGAAGCCCTTCAAACGGCATTGAAAATGTCAGCTTATTACATCGTATTACCCGAACCTTTTATTTTTAATGTCAGTGGCCAAGAACGAGATCGTGTGGTGCAAATAAAAGTACAGCTAATGGTTCGAGGTGAACACAATGAAGCATTAGCTAAAAAACATGTGCCATTAGTTGAAAGTGTCTTATTGCAAACTTTTTCAGCAACCACGGTTGAACAATTACGTCAGCCGCAAGGACGTGAACAGTTACGTCAACTGGCATTGACGGCAGTACAAGCAACAATGAATAAGATGACGAATATGCCTGTGGTTGAACGGGTGTTATTTACTGGCTTTGTGATGCAATAGGTGCCCTGTGAGTGATTTACTAACCCAAGATGAAATTGATGCGTTATTACATGGCGTTGATGAACCTGATGATGATGTGAATGATGGCGATCAAGGTTCAGGTATCACCACTTTTGATTTTTCTTCGCAAGATCGCATTGTTCGTGGACGAATGCCAACCCTTGAATTGATCAACGAACGTTTTGCGCGTCATATGCGGATCAGTTTATTTAATATGTTGCGTAAAACCGCCGAAGTATCGATCAATGGCGTGCAAATGATCAAATTTGGTGAGTATCAAAATACACTTTATGTTCCTACAAGTTTAAATATGGTGCGTTTTAGACCATTAAAAGGAACCGCATTGATCACCATGGAAGCACGATTAGTGTTTATCTTGGTTGAGAACTTTTTTGGTGGTGATGGTCGTTTTCACGCCAAAATTGAAGGGCGTGAATTTACACCAACAGAACGACGTATTGTTCAGATGTTATTGAAATTAGTATTTGAAGATTACCGTGAAGCATGGTCGCCGGTCATGCCCGTTGAGTTTGAATATATCGACTCTGAAGTGAACCCAACCATGGCCAATATTGTTAGCCCAACAGAAGTGATAGTGGTGAGTTCATTTCATATTGAGATCGATGGCGGCGGAGGCGATTTTCATGTCGTGATGCCGTATTCAATGGTCGAGCCTATTCGTGAATTACTAGATGCCGGAGTACAAAGCGACAAGATGGATACCGACGTTCGTTGGAGCCATGCATTGCGTGATGAAATCATGGATGTACCCGTAAATCTACGTGCCAAGCTATTGGATATTGATATCTCATTACGTGATCTAATGGAATTACAAACTGGTGATGTCATTCCTATCACTATGCCAGAATCAGCCACTATTTTTGTTGAAGACCTACCGACCTATCGCGCCAAAATGGGGCGTAGTGGCGATAATGTCGCGCTTAAAATTACCGATAAATTAAAACGCCCAGACATGGTGAAAACGGACTTGGCTTTTTTAGATCGTGAACTATTAAGCTCTACATTATTAGAGATGAACAGTAACGATGAAACGCACTCATAATTAATAGGAATAATAATGTCTCAAAATGATCAACAAATGGCAGATGATTGGGCTGCTGCTTTAGCTGAACAACAAGACACTGTAATCCCCGCGCCATTGGAAGAGTTAACCGATGATACTGCGCCTATCTCAGATGATGAGCGTCGTAAACTGGATACCATTATGGATATTCCAGTGACGATTTCAATGGAAGTTGGTCGTACGCAAATCAGTATTCGTAACTTATTGCAACTTAACCAAGGATCAGTGGTTGAGCTTGATCGAATTGCAGGGGAATCATTGGACGTGATGGTTAATGGCACTTTGATTGCTCACGGTGAAGTGGTGGTGGTCAATGATAAATTTGGGATTCGTTTAACCGACGTGATTAGCCAAACCGAACGCATTAAGAAATTACGTTAAGAGTTAACAATGGATCAGTCAGTGACCTTAGGGCAAGCGCCCGATCTTAATTTAGCCACAACCTTAGCGTCATTGGTATTGGTGATTGTTATTATTTTATTTTTGGCATGGGTGCTAAAAAAAATGCGTTTAGTGGGCGTGCACAGTAGTGACCAGCGACTCACGATTGTAAAGCAGTTAACACTTGGACAGCGGGAGCGAATTGCGTTGATTCAAGTGGGTGATGAACAGCTATTAGTTGGCATCACTCAGCACAATATTTCATTGCTGAGTAAGCTTGAACAACCTTTAATCATGGAAGATGTGCCAGCCAACGATTTTGCATCTCAGCTGAGCCGATTGATAACCACCAATGATAAAAAATAACCCCGCAATGTACATCAAAATCGCTTTATTACTGTTATTGACGAGCAGTTGGATCATGACAACTCCCGTTTGGGCAACCGAAAGCGTTACTCAAGCTGCGATGACAGCGGAAAGTCGTGCATCACATTTGATTGCAGGTACAGGCCATGGTGGTATTCCTGCATTATCAGTCACCATGAACCCTGATGGCAGTGAAGATTACTCAATCACACTGCAAATATTAGCGTTAATGACGGCGTTAGGTTTTTTGCCTGCTGTGGTGATTTTAATGACATCATTTACCCGTATTGTGGTGGTGATGTCGATTTTACGTCAAGCGATGGGATTGCAACAAACACCATCAAATCAGGTAATTATAGGCATCGCGATGTTTTTGACTTTCTTTGTGATGTCACCTGTTATCGATAAAATTAATACTGATGCAGTGCAGCCTTATATCAATGAACAGATCAGCGCCCAGCAAGCATTAACTAACGCTGAAGCGCCAATGCGACAGTTTATGTTGAAGCAAACGCGAGTGAAAGATCTGGAAACCTTTGTCAATATTTCAGGCTCAACCGCCACCGATCCTCAAACCGTCCCACTAACAGTATTAGTGCCTGCGTTTATTACATCAGAACTTAAAACTGCGTTTCAGATTGGATTTATGTTGTTTTTACCGTTCTTAATTATCGATCTCGTTGTGGCATCAGTATTAATGGCGATGGGTATGATGATGCTATCACCGATGATTGTGTCATTACCGTTTAAATTGATGTTGTTTGTATTAGTCGATGGCTGGAATTTAATTCTGTCCACGCTAGCGGCCAGTTTTGGCACTTTATAAAGAACAGCTCAAATGGAAAGGATAAGCAGAAGATGACCCCTGAAGCGTTTGTCGGTATTTTTCAAGAAGCGTTGTTTATGGTGTTAATTATGGTATGCGCGATTGTTATTCCGGGCTTATTAATTGGGTTGGTGGTAGCAGTATTTCAAGCGGCGACTTCGATTAACGAACAAACATTGAGTTTTCTACCGCGTTTAGTGGTGACGTTATTAGCGCTGATGTTCTTTGGCCATATGATGACACGTATGTTGATGGATTATTTCTTTCGTATTATCGATCAGATACCACAACTACTGTACTGATAGCAGCACGATGCTGTGTTTATCTCGTGAGTAACCACCGTTTATGCACTATACCTCTAGCGTGTTATTAGAGTGGATTGCCAATTATTTTTGGCCATTTACTCGTATCTCTTCAATGATGATGGCAATGACTTTTTTTGGGGCGCGTTTTGTGTCACCTAAAATTCGGCTATACCTTGCATTAGCGATCACGTTTACGGTGATGCCAATGCTACCTAAAGTGCCGACTGATATTGCGTTGCTCTCTCTGGCGGGATTTATTGTCACCACCCAACAAGTCATTATTGGGGTTGCAATGGGGCTGGTCACGCAGTTTATTACGCAGACTTTTGTGTTGTTAGGACAAATATTAGGCATGCAATCAAGCTTAGGTTTTGCCTCAATGGTTGATCCCGCGAATGGTCAAAATACGCCAGTGCTGGGACAATTTTATATGTTTCTAGCGATATTATTGTTCTTAGCCACTGACGGTCATTTGACGATGCTTAATGTGGTAGTCCTGAGCTTTACTAGCTTACCTGTAGGAAGCAGTATGTTAGTTGCTGCTGACTATCACCAATTAGCAGGATGGTTTGGACATATCTTTAAAGCTGGGGTTGATATGGCGCTGGCTGGTGTTATTGCCCTATTAACCGTGAACCTTTCATTTGGCGTGATGACCCGCGCTGCGCCCCAGTTAAATATTTTCTCATTAGGCTTTTCATTTGCGTTATTACTAGGACTGGCAATTAGTTGGTTTATTGTGCTCGGGATTGTGCCGCAATATGAGGCTATTTGGCAGCAAGGTTTGGATCAAGTGTGTCGCTTAGCAAGGCTTGATTGTTAACTGTAAATTTCCATTTTATAGCGGTTTCTGTCGCTGTTTATTTTTCTTACATTCACCTTCTTAATTCACCATGGACGAACCATTATGTCGGATGCTGACGGTCAAGAACGTACCGAAGACGCCACCGCGCGAAAACGCGAGCAGGCGCGAGAAAAAGGTCAAGTACCGCGCTCAAGAGAATTAGCCTCCGTAGCAGTATTGGTTTCCGGTGCAGTGGGTTTAATGTGGTTTGGTGAAGGTTTAGGAACTGCATTAGCCAAGGTCATGAGTCGAATGTTTACATTAAGTCGTGAGGAAGCATTTGATGTTCACTTATTATTTTCGGTGATTGCTACTGCAATATGGCAGGTATTTTTGCCGCTGGTTATTATTTTAGTATTTTTATTTACTGCAGCCTTGATTGGAGCCGCGGGGCTAGGTGGAGTACGTTTTTCTTCTGAAGCGGCGATGCCGAAGTTATCAAAAATGAACCCTATGAGTGGCCTTAAACGTATGTTTGGTAGTCAAAGTTGGGTTGAATTAATTAAATCGATACTCAAAGTTGGGTTAGTCGCCAGCGTAGCCGGATATTTGATTTATTCTAGTTTGAATGATTTTTTTCAGCTTAGTATTGAAACTTTTCCAGCCAATTACTTTCATGCCTTAGATATTCTATTGAATTTTGTATTGCTGATCTGTTGTTCGTTGTTGATCGTGGTCGCGATTGATGTGCCTTATCAGATTTGGCATTTTAGCGATCAATTAAAAATGACTAAGCAAGAAATTAAAGACGAATATAAAGACTCAGAAGGTAAACCAGAAGTAAAAGGGCGTATTCGTATGTTGCAGCGTGAAATGGCCCAGCGCCGCATGATGGCCGATGTACCACAAGCTGATGTTGTGATCACTAACCCCGAACACTTTTCAGTGGCATTACGTTACGATCCTAAATTAGATGCCGCACCTATCGTTATAGCCAAAGGTGGCGATCATCTTGCGCTAAAAATTCGTGAAATCGCCAATAAACACAAGATTGATATTGTACCTGCAGCGCCATTAGCCCGTGCTATTTATTATACCACTGAGTTAGAGCAACAAGTGCCTGATGGGTTGTTTGTTGCGGTAGCACAGGTGTTAGCTTATGTTTTTCAATTAAAGGCGTATCGTCGTGGAAAAGGTCAAAAACCGACCTTATCAGCCGCAGCAACGGAGATCCCTGAAGAGTTGCGACATTAATAATGACGTGATGAATAAAAGTAGAGCAGAAGGTTAGCAGTATAATTTTACTGTCAAAATAATGGCATTATTATGCGGCATGATAATTGCTTAAGCTAATGTCTTCGTGATGGGTTATGGATTAACGTTAGTCTGTAAGTCTCGCTTTTATGCCAATAATTGTGATTAATAACAATAGAATGAAGCTTTCAATTCCTTTTGCTGACCGCTTACCGTTAGCGCGTTTACAGAATATGCCCGCAATCGGTGCGCCGGTGATGGTGTTAGCGACCTTGGCGATGATTATTCTGCCAATGCCGCCATTATTATTGGACATGACTTTTACGTTTAATATTGCGCTGTCATTAGTGGTGTTGTTAGTGACTGTTTACACTCGTCGCCCACTTGATTTCGCTGCTTTTCCGACCGTTTTACTTATCGCAACGTTATTACGTCTGGCACTTAATGTGGCTTCCACTCGAGTAGTGTTATTGCATGGTCATGAAGGCTCAGATGCTGCTGGACAGGTGATTGATGCATTTGGCTCGGTTGTGATTGGTGGTAACTATGCCGTTGGTTTGGTGGTGTTTCTTATTCTTATGATCATCAACTTTATGGTTGTTACCAAAGGTGCTGGGCGTATTTCAGAAGTTAGTGCTCGCTTTACCCTTGATGCTTTACCCGGTAAACAAATGGCAATTGATGCTGATTTAAATGCTGGTTTAATTGATCAAGAGCAAGCCCGTACCCGTCGATTTGAAGTTACCAAAGAAGCTGATTTTTATGGTTCAATGGACGGTGCATCTAAGTTTGTTAAAGGGGATGCCATCGCTGGTATTTTGATTTTGTTCATCAATATTATTGGTGGCTTAATTATCGGTATGACGCAATACGGCTTAGGCTTTGTTGAAGCGATGGAGATTTATAGCCTACTCACTATTGGTGATGGCTTGGTGGCACAAATACCGTCGTTATTGTTGTCTATTGGTGCCGCGATGCTGGTTACTCGTCAAAATACTGATGAGGATATGGGCCAGCAGATGTATTTCCAGATGTTCAGTAACCCACAAGCATTGATCATTACTGGGGTTATTTTATTCGTGATGGGTATTGTTCCTGGCATGCCCCATGTTCCGTTTTTACTGTTGGCTGCCATTATTGGTGGTGTTGCTTATTGGCGTTATAAGAAAGATAAAATAGCTGCACTAGTTGAAAAAGAACCACCGACACATGATATGACACCGATTCAACCAATGAAGGAGTTATCATGGGATGATGTTCAACCTGTTGATACTATTGGTCTTGAAGTCGGCTATCGACTGATTTCAATGGTTGATAAAGATCAAGGTGGTGAGTTACTAGAGCGCGTTAAAGGCGTGCGTAAAAAGCTGTCTCAAGATTTTGGTTTCCTCGTTCCCCCCGTCCATATTCGTGATAATTTAGAACTCCCTCCAAATAGCTACCGTATTAGCCTAATGGGTGTTACCTGTGGCGAAGCGACTATTCATCCCAACATGGATTTAGCCATTAATCCCGGTCAAGTATTTGGCAGTATTGATGGTGAACGTACGCTCGATCCTGCTTTTGGTTTAGAAGCGGTGTGGATTCAAGTGTCTCAACGTGAACATGCGCAGGCGTTAGGTTACACGGTGGTAGATTCTGCCACTGTGCTCGCTACCCATTTAAGTCAGTTACTCACCAATCATGCGGCACAATTATTAGGCCACGAAGAAGTGCAAAATCTACTTGAAATGCTTGGTCAATCAACACCGAAATTGGTTGATGGTTTTGTACCAGATCAATTGCCTCTTGGAGCGGTGGTGAAAGTGATGCAGAACTTACTTAATGAAGCGATTCCATTAAGAGATATTCGAACTATTGTTCAAACGCTGTCTGAGTATTCCAGTAAGAGTCAAGATCCTGACATTTTAACTGCCGCTGCTCGCATTGGTTTAAAACGCTTAATTTGTCAGGAAATCAATGGAATAGAATCAGAGCTACCCGTTATTACCTTGGTGCCGGAATTGGAACAGATATTGCATCAAACGATGCAGTCTGCTGGTGGTGAGTCATCAGGTATTGAACCTGGACTTGCTGAGCGTTTACAGCGTTCACTGACAGAAGCAACGCAGCAACAAGAGTTAAAAGGTGAACCTGCGGTGTTATTAACTTCCGGTGTTTTACGTTCTACCTTGGCAAAATTTGTCAAAAATACTATTCCGACCTTGAGAGTGCTTTCTTATCAAGAAGTGCCCGATGAAAAGCAAATTCGAATTGTTAATGCTGTGGGTCATTAAGAATGTTGAAAGTGAACACTAATTTAAGCACTTGCTGATAGGGAATTAAGTTTGAAAATTAAACGATTTTTTGCCAAGGATATGAGAACGGCACTTAGCGAAGTTAAAGAAGAACTTGGCCCTGATGCAGTGATTATGTCCAATAAAAAAGTCGCTGGTGGGGTTGAGATTGTGGCTGCGGTTGATCCCGAGCCTAGCAGTCCATCAGCGACTAAAGACAACCATGCTGTACGCCATGAATTAGAGCAAGGTTTTGGTCAAGCTCGACGTAAACTTGCGGATGATAAAGTAAATGTTAGCCCTTCAGTATCAAAACCGTTTGCCAGTGTGCTGCAAAACTATGCTGAAACAACAGCATCATTCGATGATATGGCATCAGTTGATTCATTAACGGCACTATTACAGCGTCAATCTAAGCATCAAAATCAGCAGCAATCTCAGCCTCATCGTACAAATGATCGGGATCAAGAGCAAGTCCGCCAACGGTTATCATCATCAGTAAAGCCTGCTCGTCGTTATGATGATCATACACAAGATCTCAATGTCGGTGACTATACTCGTCCATCATCAAAACACTATGAACAAGAGGCTGCGGTTAGTCGTAATGACTATGCCAGTACCGCGCGTAAACCTCGTTTAGATCCGAGTCGGTATGAAGCTAAGGGGATGAGAAAAGATGATGAATTAGAGACGATGCGTGCTGAAATTGTCTCTATTCGACGGTTATTAGAACATCAATTATCAGGGCTCATGTGGCAAGAAGTTGAACGCCAAGAACCGATGCGAGCAATGATGATCAAGCGACTGGAAAAAATGGGATTATCTGATCAATTAGCGGATCAACTCGCATGCTATATTCCTGAAGATCTACCAACCAATGAAGCGTGGCCTGCTCTACTCGATTTATTAGCTGATCAATTAATTACTACCGATGACTGTATTTTAGAGGCGGGTGGTGTTGTGGCATTACTTGGACCAACAGGCGTTGGTAAAACAACAACTGTAGCAAAACTGGCTGCACGTGCAGCTATGGAATTTGGTCCACATCAAATTGCGTTAGTTACAACGGATAATTATCGTATTGGTGCTCATGAACAACTGGCGACTTATGGTCGAATTATGGGATGTCCGGTAAGAGTTGCTAAAGATGCACAGGAACTGGCCGATATACTTCATCAGTTACGTCATCGTCGGTTAGTGTTGCTTGATACCGCAGGCATGGGTCAACGGGATATTCGTTTATCTGAACAGTTAGATACATTAATGCAAAATAGCGGCGCTAAGATTCGCAGTTATTTAGTTATGCCTGCCACATCACAACGGCGAGTACTTCAAGAAACACTTGAGCATTTTCGCCGTATTCCATTATCAGGCTGTGTTTTAACAAAGCTTGATGAATCGTTGAGCTTAGGGGAAATCATTGGAGTTGCTATCCAAAATGCTTTACCTATTGCATATTTAGCCGATGGCCAACGGGTTCCTGAAGACTTAAAAGTAGCGACCGGGAATTACCTCGTTTCGCGTGCAAATGAGTTGTTAGAACTAGAACTGTCACAGCAATCTCATCTCTGGTCTAGTGATAGTTCAGATAATAATGCGGCCGATTTTTATGACTGAGAACATTATGTACGATCAAGCGAGTGGTTTACGTCGAATGACCCAATTAACATCGACGAAAGTCATTACGGTTACTGGCGGTAAAGGGGGCGTAGGGAAAACCAACGTTACTCTTAATATGGCTATTTCGATGGCACGTCAAGGTAAGCGTGTCATGGTACTTGATGCTGATCTTGGACTGGCGAATGTCGATGTAATGTTGGGTTTGCGTGCGGGACGTAATTTATCGCATGTATTAGCCGGGGCATGTGAACTTGACGATATTATTATTGACGGTCCATATGGAGTAAAAATTATTCCATCAGCTTCTGGTACCCAGAATATGGCTGAATTAACGCCAGCTCAACATGTGGGTTTGATTCGAGCTTTTAGTAATTTACAACATGATCTTGATTTTTTTATTGTCGATACTGCGGCGGGTATTTCTGACATGGTATTAAGTTTTGCGCGTGCTGCTCAAGATGTTGTTATCGTCGTGTGTGATGAACCAACGTCGATAACTGACGCATACGCATTAATGAAAATTTTAAGTCGTGAGTATGATATTCAACGCTTTAAGATTGTTGCAAACATGGTTCGTAGTTATCGTGAAGGACGAGATTTATTCATTAAGTTAACGCGAGTAACCGAACGTTTTCTGGATGCAAACCTTGAGCTAGCAGCATGTATACCGCTTGATGATAATGTTCGACAAGCCGTTAAGCGTCAAAAATTAGTGGTTGAAGCTTTTCCACATACACCTGCAGCATTAGCGTTGAATTCATTAGCATCAAAAGCGATGACATGGCCGCTACCACATCATCCAGGTGGGCATTTGGAGTTTTTTGTTGAACGATTGTTAGTGCATAAACCACGAGCCATGGAGGCCATTATTCGTGAATAAAACGTTAACTTATAGCCGTTATCAACCAAGCCCACAGGCGTTTATTGAACGTTACTCAACATTGGTTAAGCGGATCGCGCATCATTTAATGGCGCGGTTACCACCAAGTGTATTGGTCGAAGATTTGATTCAATCAGGCATGATCGGTTTGTTAGAAGCGCAACAAAATTACGATCCAACCAAAGGTGCAAGTTTTGAAACATTTGCAGGGATCCGTATTCGAGGTGCGATGTTAGATGATATTCGCCGTGGTGATTGGGTTCCAAGATCTGTATATAAAAATAGTCGTCGAATTAGTGATGCTATTTCAAAACTGGAACATAGCCTTGGACGAGATCCAACAGATATTGAAATCTCCCAGTTTCTTGAGATGCCGTTAGAACAATATCATCAGGCATTAAATGATGTTAATTGTGGGCGTATTGTTGGCATCGCAGATCTTGCTGGTGGCGAAGAAACAATGGTGCATGAGGATGATGTTGATCAAAATCTGCCTTTTCAACATGTTGTTGATGATAGCTTCCGCCAGAGTTTAGCTGCCGCAATCAAAACCTTACCAGAGCGTGAAGCATTAGTGTTATCGCTGTATTACGACGAAGAAATGAATTTAAAAGAAATTGGTGCCGTTATTGGTGTAAGTGAATCACGCATTTGTCAGATTCACAGCCAAGCGATGCAGCGGTTACGGGCTAAATTACAAGCTTGGGCTGCTTAATTTTAATAAAAAAACATCATTATTTTATAACTAAAAACAACACAGGTTTCGCTGTGGAGGCAATTTTGAATACTAATATGAAAATTCTTATTGTTGATGATTTTTCAACAATGCGTCGAATCGTAAAAAATTTACTGCGTGATTTGGGGTTTAATAATACCGTAGAAGCAGATGATGGCTTAACCGCATTACCATTATTAAAGCGCGGTGACTTTGATTTTGTGGTCACTGACTGGAATATGCCAGGAATGCAAGGTATTGATTTATTGCGTCAAATTCGAGCCGATGATCAATTAAAACATTTGCCCGTATTAATGATTACCGCAGAAGCTAAACGTGATCAAATAATTGAAGCCGCTCAAGCTGGTGTTAATGGTTATATTGTTAAACCTTTTAATGCGGTGACATTAAAAGAGAAATTGGCGAAGATTTTTGAGCGTTTACAGCAGTAATTATGTTTTGGCATAGGGATAGATAACCATGATTTCATTAGAGCAGGCACAGCAGTTAGTGGTGTTGCTTGAGCAAAAACAGCAACAACAAGCTAACACGTTAGTGCAAACTTTAGTTGAACGTCATCATGCACCTATGTATGAAGAAGTTGGAAAAATGACTCGCCAATTACATGATTGTTTAGTCAGTTTTCGACAAGATCTACGTTGGCGAGATTTAGCCGAAACGGATATTCCCGATGCACGTGACAGTTTATCTTATGTGATTGATAAAACGGAGTCTGCTGCTAACCGTACAATGGATGCGGTTGAAATAACTTTACCTATTGCCGAACAGTTACAACAAACACTACAGAGCCTTCATCCCCAATGGCAGCGATTAATGATCGGTAAAATTGCATTGACCGATTTTAAACAGCTTTGTCATGATATTAATGCGTTATTGCTTCAAGTTGATCAAGATAGTTCACTGTTACGTGAGCATTTAACGGATATTTTAATGGCACAAGATTTTCAAGATCTTACCGGACAAGTCATTCGACGGGTGATCACCTTAGTGCATGAAGTTGAACAGCGAATGCTAGATGTATTACAAGCTTTTGGTCTTGATCAGGCATCTATTTCAACGGCAAAACAACGACAACCGTTAGGCGTTATGGCAGAGGGACCTATTATTAATCCTCAGCAGCGTAAAGATACGGTTTCATCACAAGATGATGTTGATGATTTACTTTCAAATCTTGGATTTTAGAGGAATTTATGAGTTTTGATTTAGATGAAGATATCCTGCAAGACTTTCTAATTGAAGCTGGAGAGATCCTTGAGTTGTTGTCAGAGCAATTGGTTGAGCTTGAACGTAGCCCTGATAATAGTGAATTATTAAACGCCATTTTTCGTGGTTTTCATACCGTAAAAGGTGGGGCAGGATTTTTATCGTTAACAGAGTTGGTTGAGGCTTGTCATGGCGCGGAAAATGTATTTGATTTGCTACGAACAGGCAAACGTAAAGTAACATCAGAACTGATGGATGTGATTTTAGAAGCGTTAGATTGTATTAATATAATGTTTGCTCAAGTACAAGAACATCAGCCATTAGTGAAAGCGAATCAAGTATTATTGGACCAATTGCATCACTATAGTTTACCGCCAGCAGCTGCTGAAATGACGCTTAAAACTCCCGTTGAAACTGCTGCAATGGATATCGATTCAGTGTCATCATCAACAAGTGCGATTGCGGCAAATTCTGTTGATGATATTACACAAGATGAGTTTGATCGTTTATTAGATGAATTGCATGGTGTGGGTAACTCGCCTTCTGCATTATCGGTAGCTCCTGTTGCTGAAAAGGACGTTGATAACCGTAATAATGTGATGACGAGTGTTGAAAGTAATGATATTACCGATGATGAATTTGAACGTTTGCTCGATGAATTACACGGTAGTGGTAATGCTCCCGGTGTTACAGATTGTTTGAAAACAACGTCTGCTGCAACAACCGTTACGCCAATAACAGCAAATGAAAATAGTACTGTTGTTAGTGAAAATATAATGACAGATGACGAGTTTGAAAATTTATTAGATGAATTACATGGTATTGGTCGAGCCCCTCAGGCTGATAATGCCACTCCTATCGATAGACCAGAAAATAGTGAACCTACCGTCTCTACTGTGGTAAATCCGCCATTAGCAACGATAACGAGTGAACCCGCTAAGAGTTCAGTATTACCAGCAAACAAAGATAAACCTAAGCCTTCGGCTGATACAACAGTACGAGTTGATACCTCAACCCTTGATATCATTATGAATATGGTTGGTGAGTTGGTGTTAGTACGTAATCGACTGGTTAGCTTAGGTTTAAATACTACCGATGAAGAAATGTCAAAAGCCGTCTCGACCCTAGATGTTGTAACGGCAGATCTTCAAGGGGCGGTAATGAAAACACGTATGCAACCGATTAAGAAAGTCTTTGGTCGTTTTCCTCGAGTTGTTCGTGATTTAGCTCGTAGTCTCAATAAAGAAATTGTACTTGAGATGGTGGGTGAGGATACTGATCTTGATAAAAACTTAGTAGAAGCATTGGCTGATCCATTAGTTCACTTGGTTAGAAATTCAGTTGATCATGGTATTGAAATGCCAGCAGTCCGCGAACGAGCAGGAAAATCCCCGATTGGTAAAGTGTTGTTATCAGCCTCGCAAGAAGGGGATCATATTCGTTTAACCATTGCCGATGATGGTGCTGGTATGGATGCCAATAAATTACGTAAAATCGCGATTGATCGCGGCATGATGGATCACGATGCCGCCTCACGTTTGAGCGATAATGATGCTTATAACCTGATATTTGCTCCGGGATTTTCAACTAAAAAAGAAATTTCTGATATTTCCGGGCGTGGTGTCGGTATGGATGTGGTTAAAACCAGCATTAACCAACTTAATGGCTCAATTGTGATTGATTCTACCTTGGGTAAAGGAACACAGATTGACATTAAAGTGCCGCTAACATTAGCAATCTTACCGACATTAATGGTAGGAGTTGCGCAACAACCATTTGCCTTACCTTTGGCGAACGTGAATGAAATATTCCATTTAGATTTAACTAAAACGCATACGGTTGATGGCCAATTAACCATTATTGTACGCGACAAAGCAATACCGTTATTTTATTTACAAGATTGGTTATCAAAAAAATCACAGCTTAACCAATCACAGCATAATAGTTATGGTCATGTTGTTATTGTTCAAATAGGGCATCAACGAATTGGATTTGTTGTTGATAGTTTAATTGGTCAAGAAGAAGTGGTGATAAAACCGTTAGATAAATTGCTCAAAGGAACGCCAGGTATGGCAGGAGCAACTATTACCAGTGATGGTCATATTGCACTTATTTTAGATGTGCCAAATCTATTAAAGCATTATGTAAGACGTTAATTATTAACAATGATACCCCGTAAACCGCCAGTGTTTAGGCTTGCGGTGTTGTTTATGTAAAGGAATGAAAACAAATGGCAATAAAGGTGTTAGTTGTTGATGATTCAAGTTTTTTTCGTCGGCGTGTCAGTGAAATTATTAATGCAGATCCTCGCTTAACGGTTGTAGGTAATGCAACTAACGGCAAAGAAGCGTGTGAGTTAGTTAAAACGTTGCAGCCTGACGTTATTACGATGGACATTGAAATGCCTGTGATGGATGGTATTACGGCTGTCCGTGAAATAATGAAAATAGCCCCAACACCTATTTTGATGTTTTCTTCCTTAACGCAAGCTGGCGCTAAAGCGACTTTGGATGCCCTTGATGCTGGCGCCTTGGATTTCTTACCAAAAAAATTTGAAGATATTGCTCGCAACCGTGATGAAGCGGTCGATTTATTACAAAAACGGGTCGCAGAATTAGCGGGTAAACGGTTTTATTTGCGCCGCAATAGTAATCTAGCTGCGACAATCAAACCCGCATCTATTCCTTCTGTACGTCATACAGCAGCTAAAGTGATAGCAACCCAAAACACCAATATCAATACCACGGTAACATCCAGTATTGGGCGTACGCTGACTGGCTCGGCAATAACATCATCATCGATGCCCTTTCATTTTCGCGCATCAAGAAAAAAATATCAGTTAGTCGCTATTGGAACGTCTACTGGTGGGCCAGTTGCTTTACAAAAAATATTGACACAATTGCCCGCTAATTTCCCTTATCCTATTGTGCTAGTACAGCATATGCCGATGACCTTTACTGCCGCTTTTGCCGCACGATTGAATAACTTATGCTGCATTGAGGTAAAAGAAGCTCAAGATGGCGATATACTACGTGCAGGTGTCGCTTATTTAGCGCCAGGCGGACAACAAATGATGGTCGATGGACGTGCAGTTGGAGCGCGACTACGTATTATTGATAGTGGCGATCGAATGAACTATAAGCCTTGTGTTGATGTCACCTTTGGTTCTGCGGCAAAAGTATTTAATGATCGCGTGTTATCGATGGTGCTGACGGGCATGGGGGCTGATGGACGTGAAGGCGCTCGAATGTTAAAAGCCCATGGTTCGACAGTTTGGGCTCAAGATGAAGAGAGCTGTGTAGTGTATGGTATGCCACAAGCAGTTGCTAAAGCTGGCATTTCTAGTCATGATCTTCCCCTCGACCGTATTGCTGAATGTATTTTAATTGAATTAGGTTTGTCGTGAGGAGTTGACGGTGGTTGTTTGGAGTATTGCAAACCAAAAGGGTGGAGTAGGGAAAACGACCACTACCATAGCATTAGCAGGATTATTAAGTGAGCAAAATCAGCGAGTATTAGTGGTTGATACTGATCCGCATGGATCATTAACAACTTACTTAAATTTTGACGCTGATTATGTACCCGCCAGTTTATTTGATTTATTTCAATTGCCAGAAATTAATCGTGATGGCGTAAGAGAATTGATTTTAAGCACGACATTTAACAACATTGATATTATTCCTGCTCATATGTCATTAGCGACGTTAGATCGTTCTATGGGTAATCGTAGTGGCATGGGATTAGTTTTAAAGAAAGCCTTACACAGTGTCGCTGCTGATTATGATTATGTATTAATTGATTGCCCACCGATTTTAGGGGTAATGATGGTTAATGCATTGGCTGCAAGTGATCGTATTTTGATTCCTGTACAAACAGAGTTTTTAGCCATGAAAGGTCTAGAACGAATGTTGCGTACATTGCAGATTATGCAGCGTTCTAAACCTGGCGGCTTTGATGTCACTATTGTACCAACCATGTATGACAAGCGTACTCGTGCATCATTACAAACGTTACAAGACTTAAAAACGCGTTATCCAAATCAAGTATGGATGTCTGCTATTCCTATTGATACTAAATTTCGAGATGCCAGTATTAAACATATGCCACCATCATTGTATGCTCATAATTGTCGAGGTGTTTTTGCTTATAAGACCTTATTAAGTCACTTAACAAGATTAGTGCATAATGAATAAGAAACCGTTAACCAGTGAACAAGCATTGGATGATTATTTTGGTGATTTACTGCTAGATACGGAACAACAACCTACTCAAGCAATTAAACCAACAGCGATCTGTGAACCAGCATCGACGCAACAGCTACAACAGTTATTAAATCAAATACCATCACAGCTTGAAGCTGAACCTAAAGCTGTGATTATGATTGATGCAGAACCAGAACCAGAACCAGAACCAGAACCACCGGTTGTTACATGGCAACATCTCGGTCAGCAGCAGTCATTCCAAGCGCTATTTTTTGAAGTTAACGGCATGATGTTTGCGGTAGCGTTAACAGAGTTAGGTGCAATTTATCAGCTTGGAGATCTGAATCATATTGTGGGGCGTCCGGCGTGGTATTTAGGCTTAGCACCATTGGCACAATATAATGTTGATGTAGTTGATACCGCACGTTGGGTAATGGCTGAAAAGCTCACCAATGATGATTATCGTGATAATTATCGCTATATGGTGATGTTAGGTAATAGTCAATGGGGTTTAGCTTGCGATAAGTTACATGGTACGCAGACATTAATGACAACCGATATTCGGTGGCGAGAACAAGCGGGTAAGCGGCCGTGGTTGGCGGGAATGGTCAAACAAAAGATGTGCGCATTGATCCATGTTGATGCATTGATTCAAATGCTAAATAAAGGTTTAGATGTTAGTAGTGGTGCGAATTAAAGCATTAAAGAGGAAATAGTATGTCGCAAGTAAATATGGCCGAAATACAAAAAGACAGCGTTAATGATCATGTATTGCAATGGGTTACATTTCAATTAGAAAATGAAACCTACGGCATTAATGTTATGCAGGTACGGGAAGTTTTACGTTATTCAGATATCGCGCCAGTCCCCGGTGCACCAGATTACGTGATTGGTATTATTAACTTACGTGGCAGTGTTGTTACCGTTATTGATACGCGTGCCCGTTTTGGTTTACAACATGGTGAAATTTCAGACAGTACCCGTATTGTGATCATTGAAGCAGAAACGCAAGTAATTGGCATTTTGGTCGATAGTGTGGCGGAAGTGGTTTATTTGCGTAATTCTGAAATTGACAGTACACCTTGTGTTGGTACTGAAGAAAGTGCCAAGTTTATTCAGGGTGTCAGTAATCATGATGATCAATTATTGATTTTAGTGGATTTAAATAAACTACTGTCTGATGACGAGTGGGATGACGTGGCATATTTGTAATGGATATTATACTTCAACAATGGCTACCTGTTGTAATTTCAGTATTGATTGCGATAACGGCTGCGGTATTAATTAACCGTGAGCGGCAAGCACGCCAAGCATTAGAAATAAAATTTTCAGCGATTGAAACCGTCTTAAAAAATTCACGTTTACAGCATGAAAGTTTAATTAAACAATTTAATGAATTGCGTACTGGTAGTATCGGTATGAGTCATAAGCTAGTTGATTTGATTGAGCAGCTTGAGCGGGTTGAAGAGCGTCAAAATGAGATTGCTATGAATGATTCTGGTGGGCGGTTATACAGCCGAGCCAGTAAGATGGTCGAGCTTGGCGCTGATGTTAACGAGCTAATGAAAGAGTGTGACTTACCTAAAGCCGAAGCTGAACTATTATTAAGTTTACAAAAAAGCATGCCACAACATTATCGACGTTAATCTTCCGCTTTAGCTATTGATCTATGCTGTAATATCAATATTTTCAAACCCTTCCCATCCTGGAGGGGTTTTGCCGTTTAGATACCATGAAAATGCAATTAATTCCGCAATAATCACATACAATTCCTGCGGTATATGATCATTGAGATCAAAACTATTGAGATACTGTGCGAGCATCGGATCTTGATGAATTAACCCTCCTTGTTGTTTTACTTGCTCAATAATGTGTTGTGCTAATTTATCGTAACCTTTTGCGGCAACATAAGGGGTGTGTTCACCATCATAACGAAGTGCGATAGCTTGTTGAGCCGTTGATGTTGTTTTGTTTGTCATACCATACCTTTTGTTATTACACTTTTATTGATAACCCTGATGGTGCTGGTGGTGTATTTGGTTGTTGTTGAGTGAGTAGTTTATAGTGCGGTGGCGTACTATTTATACCTAATTGTTGTAATCGTGAAATTAAATAAGGTGTTACTCGTTCAATATGATGTAATAACATTTGATTTGTACATTCAAAATGCGTACTTAATTGTTGTTGAGACCAACAAGCGATAACATTCATGCTATCTATGGTACCAATAGGCAAACTCAATTTGACGGTCCATTTGTTATTGTTATCCTTAACAGTATTTTTTTTCTGTTGTTGATGGCTGTGTAGTTGTAACCAAATGGTTTGACCGTTGTCCTGTACCCACTGCAGATGGATATTATTATTATCAAGTGAGCGTTGACTTTCGGGGCCTCGTTGTTCACCAGCAAGGCGTAACAATGCTGTGAATTCTTGTTGTTGTTCAGAGCTTAATTGATTTAACCATTGACTGAGCGGGCTTAATGGCTGTGATAATTGTAATAATAACGTTGCTAACGTTTGATGACCGATATTGTGTTGTAGCCAATGGATCAATGTAGGTTGATTATTGGGTAATAATAATTGGTTAAACAGCAGTTGTAGGGAAGACGGGATCGAATGCGGTGATTTAGCTGTACCTAAGTTTAATGGAATCAATAAATTTGTAACTAAACGTTGCAAGCTATTCATAGATAATAATAATTGTGGCAGTTGAGATATAAGTTTTGAGTTACTGTTAGCAATTATTGGTGGTAATTCTACCTGTGAAGTCTTGAATGCTGGGTTAACCATTTCTATTTTAGGCAGTTTTTCTATAAATACAGATTGATTTTGTGATATTTTTGTTTGCATTTATTTCACATTTGATTACGTTAATTAACGATTAAGAAGCTGAGCAGTTTAGTCAATTTGTTAGCCATTGTGGTATTATGCGGCTATTTTGTGACACCTAGGATACATCATTTTATGTTGTCAGTAGCAAATTTGAGCTGTGTTCGTGATGAACGCGTATTATTTGATGAATTAAATTTCACTATTTCAAGTGGTGAATTAGTTCAAATTGAAGGACCTAACGGGGCGGGTAAGACAACCTTATTAAGGATTATTGCTGGCTTAGGTCATTCAGACAGTGGTGAAGTGCAGTGGTGTAATGAAAATATTGCGACTGCGCGTGAAGATTACCACCAAGCATTATTATTTTTAGGTCATCAAACTGGCGTAAAGCGTGAGCTTACGGCCTTTGAGAACTTGGCTTTTTTTCAGGCTATGCATACCTGCCAACAAGGCTCAGATCTCAAAGGCGCACCAGCCGTTAGTGGTGATGATGCGTTGTGGCAAGCATTGGCACATGTTGGTTTAGCTGGGCGCGAAGATATCAGTGCAGGGCAGTTATCAGCAGGGCAACAACGGCGAGTTGCATTAGCACGATTATGGTTAAGTAATCATAAGTTATGGGTGCTTGATGAGCCGCTAACGGCAATTGATAAACAAGGCATAAAAGTGCTTGAGGCGCTTTTTTTAGCGCATGCAGAACGTGGCGGAATGGTGCTATTAACTACCCACCAAGACATGTTTGTCGACAGTGACCGTTTAAGAAAAATTAAGCTAGGATAATAACAATAATGCTTAACACCCTTATTCAAATTATTCGTCGAGAGTTATTGATAGCTTATCGTCGACAGGCGGATATTTTTAATCCGTTATGGTTTTTTATTATTGTTATTACACTGTTTCCACTAGGGATTGGGCCTGAGCCAAATTTATTAGCCCGTATTGCCCCTGGTATTATTTGGGTAGCAGCATTATTAGCGGCATTGTTATCGATGGAGCGTTTGTTTCGAGATGATTATCTTGATGGTTCATTAGAACAAATGTTGTTAATGCCAATACCATTATCAGTAACAGCTTTTGCTAAAATGATTGCCCATTGGCTACTTACTGGATTGCCATTGATTCTAATTAGCCCGTTATTAGCGATCTTATTGTCACTTAATTGGCATACTTGGGTTGCAGTATTATTAACGTTACTGATAGGCACGCCGACATTGAGCTTTTTAGGCGCTATTGGTATGGCATTAACGGTTGGATTACGAAAAGGTGGCGTTTTATTGAGCTTGCTCATATTACCTTTATATATACCTGTGCTTATATTCGCCACCTCAGCAATTGAGGCTGCAAGTTTAGGTATGGCTTATGATGGTCAATTGGCCATTATGGGTGCGATGTTAGTTGGCTCATTGACCTTAGCGCCATTTGCTGTGGCTGCATCATTAAGGATCAGTGTCCATTAACCGATAAAATTTTTCTTTAAGGCGCATACCAGATCGAACGGGGCGCAGTAAGGAAAGCGAGAGTGATAATGTTGCTCTCAGTGACGTATTTATTATTGATTATAAGTTGAGAGCATTATGTGGAAGTGGCTACATCCCTACGCTAAAGCAGAAAATACCTACCGTCTATGCGGTAAGTTGTTGCCTTGGTTTTCTATTATCGCTTTGATCTCCATTTTAGTGGGATCGGTGTGGGGACTATTATTTGTACCCGCAGATTACCAACAAGGTGATAGCTTTAGAATTATCTATATTCACGTACCTTCTGCAATTTGGTCGATGAGTATTTATGTAACTATGGCTATTTCTTCTTTCATTGGACTTGTGTGGCAGATTCGAATGTCAGATATGGCAGCGGCTGCGATGGCACCTATTGGCGCAGTGTTTACTTTTATTGCTCTTATTACTGGGGCTATTTGGGGTAAACCTATGTGGGGTGCTTGGTGGGTTTGGGATGCTCGTTTAACCTCTGAATTGATTTTATTATTTTTATACCTTGGTGTAATTGCCTTATATAACGCGTTTGATGATCATAAAACTGCAGCTAAAGCGGCAGGTATTTTGTCGATTGTCGGCGTGATTAATATTCCTATTATTCACTACTCTGTTGAGTGGTGGAATACCCTTCATCAAGGGGCAACAATTTCTAAATTTGGCAAGCCTTCAATGTCAAATGATATGCTATGGCCATTGTTAGTAATGCTACTTGGTTTTGGTTGTTTCTTTGCGGCTGTTACATTAATACGGTTACGCAATGAAATTCTATCACGTGAGAGTCACCGCCCTTGGGTGCAGAAATTGGTGAAGTGAGATCGTTATGTATTTTGATTCTATAAATGATTTTTTTGCGATGGGTGGTTATGCGAGTTACGTATGGAGTGCCTACGCTATTTCTTTTCTATCGATGTTATGGGTTTTATTTTCAAGCTTAACAACGAAACGTCGTTTGTTACGCGAAATTAAAAATAAAATGGCGCGTGAACAGCGCATTCAAGAAGCTAAAACATTGGAGAATACGCTATGACCCCAAGACGTCAAAAACGTTTAGTGATTGTGCTGGCGTTAGTACTTGGACTCGGCGCAACAGTAGGGTTGGTGTTATATGCACTTAACCAAAATATGAATCTATTTTATACGCCTTCAGAATTGATTAATGGCAAGTCTGATGGTGGTGCTAAGCCTGAAGTTGGGCAGCGATTACGTATTGGCGGCATGGTTGTGAAAGGGTCGGTTAAACGTGATCCTAAATCATTACGAATTTCATTTAAAGTGGCTGATATTGGTCCTTCTGTTACCGTTATTTATGATGGTATTTTGCCGGATCTATTCCGTGAAGGCCAAGGTATTGTGGCACAGGGGGTATTGATTAACCCAACAACAGTTAAAGCCAGTGAAGTATTGGCAAAGCATGATGAAAAATACATGCCACCTGAAGTAGCAGATGCAATGAAGATAAACCATAAACAACTTAAATACACTGAAGAACAACTACAAGGTAAGTGATCAATGATCCCTGAATTAGGCCAATTCGCTCTTATAGCCGCACTTGCGCTGTCGGTGCTGGCCAGCATTTACCCATTGTATGGTGCCACGGTTGGCAACCAAGCAATGATGCGTATGGCACGTCCGCTGTCATACGGAATATTCGGCATGCTTGCATTGTCGTTTGGTATTTTGAGCTGGTCGTTCTATAGCAATGATTTTACAGTAGCGTATGTTGCCAGTAACTCAACCAGTTTACTGCCATGGTATTACCGTTTAACCGCAGTGTGGGGCGGGCATGAAGGCTCATTAATGCTATGGGTACTTATCCAAGCGGGTTGGGCAGCAGCTGTTGCTCGATTTAGCCGTGGAATGCCTCTAGATGCAGTAGCACGTGTACTTTCCGTTATGGGAATGGTAGCGGTAGGTTTCTTACTGTTTATTATCGTAACGTCAAATCCATTTTTGCGCACATTACCTGATTTCCCTGTACAAGGTCGTGACTTAAACCCATTATTGCAAGATCCCGGTTTAATTGTTCACCCACCAATGCTGTACATGGGTTATGTTGGTTTCTCGGTTGCGTTTTCTTTTGCTATTGCATCATTAATGACAGGGCGTTTGGATACGGCTTGGGCACGTTGGTCACGTCCGTGGACAATTGCAGCATGGTCATTTCTAACTTTAGGTATCGCACTAGGTTCATGGTGGGCTTACTACGAACTTGGTTGGGGTGGCTGGTGGTTCTGGGATCCAGTAGAAAACGCATCATTAATGCCATGGCTTGCGGGTACAGCATTAATGCACTCACTATCAGTGACTGAAAAGCGCGGTACTTTTAAAGCGTGGACTGTATTACTGGCAATTTCTGCATTCTCATTAAGTTTATTGGGTACATTCTTAGTACGTTCTGGCGTCTTGGTTTCTGTGCACGCATTTGCGTCAGATCCATCGCGCGGTATGTTTATTCTTGGCTTCTTAGTGGTAGTTATTGGTGGTTCATTACTACTTTATGCACTACGTGGTGGTCAAATTCGTTCTCGTGGTAACTATGCACTGTTCTCTCGTGAGAACTTCTTGTTAGCCAACAACTTATTATTAGTTGCAGCGTTATTAGTGGTATTAATTGGTACGTTGTTACCGTTAGTTCATAAGCAATTAGGCTTAGGTTCTGTTTCTATTGGTGAACCGTTCTTTAATACGTTGTTTACGTGGTTAATGGTGCCATTCTCATTCTTAATGGGTATCGGTCCTCTGGTTCGTTGGAAGCGAGATAACTTTGCTTCTATTGCTAAACCAATGTTATGGAGTGCGGTATTTACTGTTCCATTCTCATTCTTAGCTATTTACTTAACAGCAAGCGTCGTTGAGCCATTAGCGGTTGTCGGTGTAATGATGGCCGTGTGGATTATTGTACTGCACTTAGTTGAAATCTACCGTCGTGCAACGCACCGTCACTCTTTCCTTGAAGGTTTGGGTAAATTAGGGCGTAGTCACTGGGCGATGATGTTAGGCCACTTAGGGTTAGCAATTGCTATCATTGGCATGACATTAGTATCAAATTACGGTATTGAACGTGATTTACGTTTGTCACCAGGACAATCTGTTAACGTTAAAGGCTATGACTTCCATTTTGCAGGTTTACGCGATGCAGATGGTTCTAACTATGATGGCTATGTGGCTGACTTTGAAATTAGTCGTCGTGGTATTGACATTACAACGTTGCATGCAGAAAAACGTTACTACACGGTTGCCGGTTCAATGATGACAGAAGCTGCAATTGATAGTGGCTTTACTCGTGATCTATATGTTGCGATGGGTGAGCGTTTAGGTAATGACGGCGCATGGGCTGTACGTATTTACTACAAACCATTTGTTAACTGGATGTGGATGGGGGCGTTCTTGATGGCGCTTGGTGGTGCTTTTGCAATTAGCGATAAGCGTTACCGATTCCGTAAACCAGCGAATATTGCTGCAAATGAGCAAAAATCGGAGGCGAAGCTAACTAATGAATAAGAAGCTATTATTTATTCCTTTAGTGCTGTTTTTAGGGTTAGTTGTGATGTTTATGGTCCAACTAAGCCGCAACGCAGCAGGTGATGATCCGACAAAACTTGAATCAGTATTAGTGGGTAAACCGGTACCAGCCTTTAAGCTAGAAGATTTGTTTGAGCCTGGTAAAGAATATCAGCAAACGATCTTTAAAGGTCAGCCATTACTCTTAAATGTGTGGGCGACATGGTGTCCAACCTGTCAAGCTGAACACCAATATCTAAATACTCTTGCTGAACAAGGGGTGAAGATCATTGGTTTAAACTACAAAGATCAGCGACCTAAAGCGATTAGATGGCTTAAAGAACTGGGAAATCCTTATATGATTTCTCTGTTTGATGGTAATGGCATGTTAGGAATGGATCTGGGCGTTTATGGCGCACCTGAAACATTCTTAATTGATGCTAATGGTATTATTCGTTACCGCCATGTGGGAGATGTTAATCCAGAAAACTGGAACAAAACTCTTGAGCCGTTGTATAAAAAATTACAAGCGGAAGCAAAGGCTAACAACAAGCAAGCGGAGGCAAAAGCATGATGAAACGCTTTTTTGCTTTAATGTTCGCACTAGGACTGACCTTTTCAATGGTTGCGCCAGCATTGGCTGCAATTGATGTGTATGATTTTAAAAATCCGGCACAAGAGAAGCAGTTTCAAGAGCTAACAGAGACTTTACGTTGTCCTAAATGTCAAAATAACAGTATTGCCGATTCTAATGCAACCTTAGCAGAAGATATGCGCATGAAGACGTTTGAACTGTTAAAAGAAGGCAAAACCAACCAGCAAGTCATTGATTATATGATTGCGCGTTACGGTAATTTTGTAACTTACGATCCTGCTGTGACGGCATCAACAATGATCTTATGGGCAGGGCCTATTGGTTTTATTGTTATTGGTTTTACCATCTTGGTTTATCGTTCACGCAAAAAAAGTGAATTAGCGAAAGATGAACCACTTGATGATGTTGAGTCGGAACGTTTGCAGGGGTTGTTGGCTGAAATGGCGCAGCAAGATACTGAAGCTACCAATAATCAAACAAAGGTAAATAAATGACGCTGTTTTGGATTTTAACCGCTGTTTTGGTTTTAATTGCGATCGCCATCTTTGTAATTCCGATGTATGTCGGTAAAGAATATGACGATACGGCAAGCCGAGATGAACTAAATAAAGCCTTCTTTAAAGATCGTATTCATGAACTTGAAGAAGAATCCCAAGAAGGTTTGGTCGATAGTCAGCAAGATATGGTGTCTGACTTACAACAAACATTATTGGATGACTTACCTGTTGCTGAAAAGAAACAAGCAACCCATGTTAGCCCCGCAATGATTGTACCAGGTCTTATTTTGATAGTGGGTATTTGTTATGGTGTTTATGGCGCAGTCGGTAGTAGTGCTAAAGTTGAAGCATGGCATCAAGCCGTTAATCGCTTACCAGAGCTAACACAACGATTAATGGGTGATAACGCTTCTAACGAACCGCTGTCTGATCAAGACATGTCTGATTTGACCTTAGCGTTGCGTACTAAATTGCACAAAGACGGTGATGATCCAATGGGATGGTTACTGTTAGGGCGTATTGCTATTGCTAACCGCGATGGTGCAACGGCTGAAATGGCAATGAAACGCGCTTATGATCTTAATCCGGTTGATCTTGATATTCGTTTAGGCTACGCGCAAACATTGATGCTAAGTGGTAGACCTGGTCAAAGTGATCTCGCTCGTCAACTTTTACGTCAGGTGATCAAAAGTGATCATACTAACGTTCAAGCATTGTCGTTATTAGCGTTTGATGCCTTTGAACATAAACATTATCAACAGGCCGTCGATTACTGGACGATGATGAAAACGCTTATTGGTCCGAATGATTCACGTACGCCAATGCTAACACGTAGTATTGAACGAGCGAAAATGCGGATTGGAAATGGTGATGGTTCAAAAGTTGCACCTGATCCAACGGCTATTGATGAGAAGGCACCTGTATCTGAAACACAAAATGTTGATACAGATAAGCAAGTTACTGCTACTATAGCACTAGGTAAAAACGTTGTGTTGCCAAAGCAGGGAAATATTATTATTTCTGTGTATGATGCTGATGGTTCACCAATGCCAATTGCTGCTGTGAAATTGCCATTATCAACGACATTTCCATTAACGGTGACGTTAACAGATAAAGACAGCATGATTCCACAACGACAACTATCATCATTATCAGAGATGATCATTAAAGCACGTGTGGATAGCGATAGTAACGTGATGACCAAACAAGGTGATTGGTACGGTCAAAGTAGCCAAACTCCTTTAGGCGGCGAAACAGCGTTTGTCATTAATAAGCAATATTAATTAATTTATTGCTAAAGTGAATAAGACAGGCTGAATATGAGAATTCAGCCTGTTTTTTATTAGGTGTATGTTTTGAATAGAAAGCTATTACTGATAATTGTTTTAAGCATCGGCATGGTGGGCTGTGCTCAATCACCCGATAAAGCGACTGAACAAACGGTATCAACTAACGTTGTTGATCATATTGATGGTGACAATACTGCGGCAAATGCTGTATACGATCCGTTTGAAGGTTTTAACCGCACGATGTGGGATTTAAACTTTAATTATTTAGATCCATATGTTGCTCGCCCAATCTCATTGGCTTATGTGAACTATACACCGTCATTTGCACGTACAGGTATCGCTAATTTTTTATCAAATCTTGATGAGCCTGCAAGTATGGTGAATAGCCTATTAACACTACATGGCAAAGATGCGTTAACCCATTTTAACCGCTTTTGGATTAATACTGTTTTTGGTTTAGCGGGTTTGATTGATATTGCATCAGCAGCAGATATTAATAAAGTACAAGATCGTGATTTTGGTGACACATTAGGCTATTACGGTGTTGGTAATGGTCCTTATTTGATGCTACCTGTTTATGGTCCGATTACGTTTAGAGGCTTTACTGATTCAGTTGATGATTTATATTTACCATTGAGTCTATTAAACTTCTGGGAAGGCTTAGGTAAGTGGATCTTTGAGGGTATGGAAGATCGTGCTGCATTAGTTAACCAAGAAGCGATCCTAAATAATTCGCCAGATCCATATATCTTCACTCGTGATGCGTATATTCAATATAAGAATTTTACCGCGAGTGATGGCAAAGTAAGCACTCAACCGGTAGCTGAAACATTTGATGATAGCTATTTAGATGAAATCGATAACGATTAATTTTATTGCTGCATCAATATAAAAAGACCGCCATAATAGGCTAACACCTATCACTTAAGAAATTGATAGGTTGCATGATCTTTCAGATAGTTAAAAATACCCTCAGTTTTGCAAAACTGAGGGTATTTTTTATGTTGTCACATTGGCTCATTGATGTAGATGCGTTTGCAGCACCAGAATCACTCTCATTATTTCAAAGAGACTTACCTCTTGAGTGGATTCAACAAGCATTAGATGAAACCAATAAGGCCAGTATACGCAGACGAAAATTACCTGCGGAATTGGTTGTTTGGTTAATCGTTGGAATTGGTCTATATCGTAATAGATCGATAACCGATGTTTTAAATAAACTTGATTTGCAATTATCGCGATCACAAGGTGATTCTATTGCACCAAGTGCTATCCCTCAGGCGCGAAAACGATTGACAGCACAGCCTCTAAAAGCACTTTTCTCACTCACGGCCAAATATTGGACGAAAGCCGAAGATAGCAAAGACACATGGAAAGGCTTGCGCCTTTTCTCTGTCGATGGAACTCAATTTAGAAGTCATGATACTCCAGAGTTAGCGAATCACTTTCAGTATGTCAAACACGGTAAGATACAGCATACAGCATACAGAATACCCTATCGTCAGGTTGTGTGCTTTATGCTCCCTTCGTAGTCGTTTAATACATAACGTAGCATTTGGTCCCAGCAATATTGGTGAGGAGAACTATGCTAAACAGCTTATATCTTCAATAGCGCCAGATTCTTTAACTATTTTTGACCGATGTTATCTTGGCGCCGAGTTGATGATTAATTGGCAACGTCAGCATGGTTCGAGTCATTGGATGACTCCAATTAAGTCTAATACACGATATACCGTCATTAAGCAGCTTGATGAAGCAGGACGAGATTTGATTGTAGAAATGGATGTATCCAAATATGCCAGAACTAAAGACCCAAGCCTGCCTGAAAAATGGCAGGCTAGATTAGTGCTGTATCCAGAAAAAACTCAAAAAAATCATATCCAAGGGCTTCTTACTTCCTTAGTTGGTGACCATTATAACTATCAAGCTTTGCTTGATGTTTATTTCGAACGTTGGGAGATAGAAAACAGTTATGGTGAAATAAAACATGACATGCTTGAAGATGAAATATTATTGCGTAGTCAATCAGTAGAAGGTATTGAGCAAGAAATCTGGGGAATATTGATAGCTTATAATCTTGTTCGCTTAGAAATAAGTAGAATAGCGGCAGAAGCGAATGTTTCACCATTACGGATAAGTTTTATGATGGCGTTAAGAGATATTCAAGATGAATTAATGTGGTGTGCCATCGCTTCACCAGGTTCAATTCCTCAAAAACTGAGAGCAATGAGAAAACAAGTAAAGCGTTACATATTACCTGAACGAAGAAAACGGCCCAAGCAGAGAGCCGTTCGTATCAATAAAACTCGTTATCCAGTTCGTTCCAAACACCTTAAGTGATAGGTGTTAGCCATAATAGGCGGTCTTTTTATTACTGCTAATACATATCAGGTTAGAAGCGGTAACTTGCCTGTACACCTGCAAGCCAAATGTGACCAGATGTTTGACCGTCAAATTGGCCTAGCATCTCGCCGATAGCACCGCTGCCTTTTTCTTGCTCAAGCATGTGGGCTTTTTTAGCAAAAATATAAGTAAAGCCAGCATCGAAGGTTAGGTTTTCAGACCATGCATAACCTGCACCAACACTTAACCATGTACGATCAGTTTCAGGAATGGTTTGGGTTCGGTTCGCTTCATCAACCGCTGACGTGTCATAGGCAATACCAGAACGTAAAACTAGCTTATTGGTTGCTTGGTAAGTCGTACCAACAGCAAAGCGGTAGTTGTCTTTCCAATTTTCTGGTTTGATATCTACAGGGCCATTAAGATCTGGAATATTGGCTTCTAGTTTTTCAAAGGCACTCCAATCGGTCCAGTTAACACTTGCATGCACAGCCCACTGATCATTTAATTGGTGGAAGCTAGCTATTTCAGCAGATGCGGGTAGTTCGATTGGTAATGTACCTGCGTATGAACCTTTACCTGTACCATCAAAACCAATACCATTAGCATGACCTTCAAGGTTGAGTTTAACCGCTGATTGGTAGCTAACACCAATGCGGTTATTCGCGTTAATCTGCCATGCGGTGCCTGCTTGCCAGCCCCATGCATTATCTTCACCTTCCATGAACTTAAGATTTTTCCCTGCTAGGGGTTGCAGCATACCTAATGATGCATTTGTTGGTACTGCCGCACCAAAGTGACCGCTTGCCATCACATAACGTACACCTGCCCCCACACTTAATTGGTCATTAATTTTGTAACCAAGGTTAGGGTTGATCTCAACGGTATGAATTTCAGCTTGGTTACCAAACATAGCAGCTTTAAAATCAGTACCAAGGTCGGTACGCATGCCAAAATGCGTACCAAACGCAATACCAATTGTTGCTTTATCCGTTAATGGGCGAGAAAAATAAAAATTAGGGATAACGGCGTTATTAGCAAAATCAGAACTACCAGTTTGACCTAATAATGAATGGGTGCCAGTAATATCAATATTGGGATCAACATAAATAGCACCCGTAGAAATTTGGATGCCTGTTAAATACGTTAGCATTGCGGGGTTGCGGAACTGGGCGCTGGCGTTATCTGCCATTGCAGCTTCACCAGCGAAAGCTCGTCCTAGGCCCGTTGCTGAATATTCAGCTAACTGAAAACCTGCAGCGGTAGCTTGATTGCTGATGCCTACAGCAGCAGTAATCGCTAATGCTAAAGTGATTTTATTTTTATTCATGTTATAAAAAAGCTTATTGTTGATCGAAATAATGGCGTAAATCATACCCGCAGCAATAAAATGCGTTAAAAGCTATCTTATAAAATGGTCTGATTAAATAGATTATGCTTAAAATTCTTTATATTGTGGTTTTTTATCGGGTATAAATTATTCATTTGCTGGGGTGTATTCATATTTGAGCGTACACTTGTACGAAAAATAATGTAAATATAGTCAGTTATATTTGTGGAAAATTGCTCGCTATTCTTCGTTTTTTAGTCTTTTATAGTAAATAGAATAAAAATTTCTGTTAAATAAGGGCATAAAAAAGAAGCCATAGTGGCTTCTTTTTAAAATTAGCTGTTACTGTACGCTCAAATTAGAATGAACGGCTATATTGAAGACCATATAGCCATGCATCAGCACGTGTAGTTGCTTTTATGCCAATAGGTAACTTATCTGAAAGTTTTTCATTAACATTAACATCTTTACCAATTAGGTAAGTTAGACCAAAGTCGATGGTTGATTTACTGTCAATATGGTAGCTGAAACCACTTGATAACCAGTTACGGGCAGAATCTGGTACAGAGATAGAGGTACGCTCATTTTGAGCACTGGTGTCATGCATGTAACCAGCACGCAATGTCCAATCGTTGTTGAGGTAGTAAGTACCACCTAATGAGTAGTGCCAGCCATCCTGCCATTCATATTGTTTACTGAAAGAATTACCCGTTGTGGCTAAATTATCAAACTCACTCCAACGGATCCATTGCACACTATAATGCACCGCAAATTTATCATTAAGTTTGTTAAAGCCAGAAAACTCAATCATGTCTGGTAATGGCATGATCAATTTTTCGTTACTTAAATTTTTACCCGCATAATGAATATCACCTTTCGCTTTTAGCGTCGGGCTATAACGGTAAGATAAACCAAAGCGGTTATTTTGATTGTATTCATAAATAGCGCCAAGGTTGTAGCCTAATGCCATACCATCAGCATCGATATTCAATGCTTGTGCATTACCACGTTGTAGTTTACCGCTACCATGAATAATGTCTAAACCACCACCCACGCTAAAGTGTTGGTTAATACGGTAAGCAGCACTTAAACCTAAGTTAACACTTTTAACGTCCGTTAAGCCGCCAAAAAGATCAGCTTTATAACCTTCTTTAAACTCAGTTTTAGTGCCAAAGTTTGAATACAGCGAAGCACCTACTGAAAATTTATCGTTGATAGGTTGAATGTAGTAGATGTTTGGTGCGTAACTAGTGCCACCAATTGATGCATTATCAATATTCTGCCCTAGAAATTTAGTGTTTTTTACTTGAACATCAGTATCAATAGCAATAACACCTAATGATAATGCAGGCGCGTCAAAAAGAGCCATTGAAGCGGCGTTTTTAGCCATGGTTGATGCGTTATCAGCAATAACACCATCACCAGAGAATGCACGACCTAAACCCGTGGCTGATTGGGCATTCAATTGAAAACCTGCAGCCATTGTTTGTGATGATGCTACGGCGATAGCTACAGTAATAACTGAGCGTGTAAATATCTGCTTCTTGTTCATGCGTTTATGATTCCTGATCATGATTTTTATATTTATTAGTCCAGTCTATGTATGACTGATTGGCGATGATTGTAGGGGGGGAGAAGACACGATCAAAGCTGACCAGTACTTTAGACACTTAAAAATACTTTTTAGCGAACATTTGAGTTCATTTGGTATCATTTTACGCGGAATTTCTGCAGTTTTCGCTACAATTCGTATGACAAATAACAGTGAAAATCGATACTTAAATACCAATATCGAGTTTTCAGCTGTTATATAGAGAAGATGGCTAAGCTAGATTTGCCAATAAAGTTCAGATTTAAGCTTTTCTGCGATTGGCATTAATTTATCGTCTTTATCACCGACAACGATTAAGCTGGCATCTTGGAGCGGTAATAATAAACTTTGATTGATATTGTCACTATCTGTCGCTATTTGTGAACTTGTTTGCGGCACTATAAAGACGGTCATTTTGCCTTTGTCTGTTCCTACAATCATATGTAATGCGCGGTTACCATCAAAGCCACAATAATTCAGGTAGTAAATATGACCGGGTAATTGGTTCATACTGGTACCAAATGGTTTAAGTTTGGCATTAACTTGCTGCAATGTAACTGCTTCATCGGTATGTTCAACAAACCGTGCTTCAGCGTTGACGTGTTGTAATGCTATCGCTGACATTGAGGTTGGTGTAAATACTTGTGATTGTGGTTGTTGAGGGGAAAGCTGTTGTTGACCCACCATGACACCGACAAAAAACATCACGGATGCTGCTAATCCGTAAGATAAATAACGTTTATACGGATGATGATTTTTTGGTTGCGCCTGACTTGATTGATGAAACAGAATGCGATCAGCAAGATTTTCTGGAATATCGACATTAATTGTTTGTTTTAATTTAAGATCTAATTGTTGTAACTCATTAGCGAAGTGACGATTAGTCGTCGACTGATTTTTAGTCTTAACCAGTTCTGGATCATTATCATTCGGATTCGCCAAAAGGCGCCGACGAAACTCTAGATCATCCATTATGATTCCCCTGTTGAGTTGTTTTTTTTTCAAGTTGTTCTTTTAATTGGTTTCGAGCACGAAAAAGTCGCGTCATAACAGTATTACGATTAAGATTTAAGATTCCAGCTATTTCATCACCATTAAACCCAGCCATGACTTGTAGTATCAGAGGCTCTCGATATTCTGGTGTTAGCTTCATAATTAATCGGTGCAGTAAATATTGTTCAGTATCCATTTCAATACTGGGTTTTGTGTCTGCTATATGATGATCATCAATATCTACTAAATCAAATTGTTTTCGTTCAAATCGACGTGCATTTTCACGCCGTAATATAGTGATTAGCCAGGCTTTGGCGGCATTATCATCTTGCAAATTATCTAATGATTTCCATGCACGCAGACATGTCTCCTGCACTAAATCTTCGGCAATATGGGGATCATGACAGAGCCAATACGCATAGCGATATAGGTCTTGATGCCAAGCTCGAACAAGGGCTTCATAACGTTTTTGTTTATTCATATTTAAACAGACCGTAGCAGAAGCCTTTTTGTTACTAAAAAATTTTTTTATCATTGATGTGCCTGCTTAGCGTTATTGCATCAATTAATGATGTCATCTACTAGCCTTTGGATGATGTATGATGTTTTTTTATAGTTTAGAGCGCATAAACCGCAATAAAATTGATCTGGTGCAAATTCTGTTTTGAGTGGTAGGTTATAGTGGTCGCGTCATCTGATGGTTGAGGTTATTGTCAAGTTGAATAACTTAATAATAGTTAACACCGTCTGTTGAGCAAGATGACAACTTCCTTTTGAAGGCTGACTTTACTTTCTCCTATCAGGTTTATCCTGATTTGCAATTGGCTTTATGTTAATTGATTATTTTATTATGTAGATTGATTGCTTTCTGCATTAATTCGAACCATACCTGAGGGTGTGGTTTTTTTTTGTCTTAATTTTATGCCTTATTATTCCTTTCAAAAAGATTCGTTAGCGCAATAATACTAATCCTAAATAGTGTTGATTATTTCTATACCATAACCGACTTAAATGTAAGCATTTTTTACTTATAATGTCATTTTATCGCAAAATTTAAACAAATATTTTTAATTCCATAACTTTATGGTTACAATTGTGAGGTCTGACCTCGTGATATAGGTTAATTATAATTGTGACAAGGAGTTGCGATGACGGGTCTTCAAAAAATCACCACACATAACGGTGAACGTATTGCTATTGTTAGCGGTTTACGAACGCCATTCGCACGTCAATCAACCGCATTTGATCGTTTATCAGCCCTTGATTTGGGTAAATTAGTTATCAATGAAATGTTGCAAACGGCTGATTTTGATCCTCAGTTAATTGAACAAGTTGTCTTTGGGCAAGTTGTCCAGATGCCAGAAGCCCCCAATATTGCGCGTGAAATTGTATTAGGGACCGGAATGAATGTTCATACTGATGCTTATAGTGTCAGCCGCGCCTGTGCAACTAGTTTTCAAGCTGCCGTTAATGTCACTGAAAGTATTATGGCAGGTACGATTGATATTGGTATTGCTGGCGGCGCAGATTCAACCTCAATGCTTCCGATTGGGGTAAGTAAAAAAATGGCAGCAACATTATTGGCACTTAGCAAAGCTAAAACGATGCCCGCCCGTTTGAAATTAATCAGTGCGTTAAGTGTTAAAGATTTAATGCCAGTTCCTCCTGCCGTTGCAGAATATTCCACAGGTCTAAGTATGGGGCAAACGGCTGAACAAATGGCAAAAAGTCATGCGATTAGTCGCGAAGAACAAGATGCGTTTGCCCATCGTTCTCATTGTTTAGCCGCACAAGCATGGCAAGATGGAGTGCTTAGTCATGAAGTAATGACAGCATTTTCAGCACCTTATCAACAATGGATTGATCGTGATAATAATGTTCGCCAAGATTCAACATTGGCAACATACGCAAAGTTAACGCCTGCTTTTGATCGATTACATGGCAGTGTTACTGCGGCCAATTCAACGCCATTAACGGATGGGGCCGCTGCGATCTTGTTAATGCGAGAAGGGCGGGCGAAAGAATTAGGACTAACACCTCTAGGATATATTCGGTCGTATGCGTTTGCTGCCATTGATGTTACTGAAGATATGCTAATGGGTCCGGCTTATGCGAGCCCGTTAGCACTTGAACGGGCTGGATTAACCCTTGGCGATTTAAGCTTAATTGATATGCATGAGGCATTTGCAGCACAGACATTAGCTAACGTAAAGATGTTTGGATCTCAACGGTTTGCAAAACAAAAACTGGGTCGGTCCAATGCCATTGGCGATATCGATATGGATAAGTTTAATGTATTAGGCGGTTCTATTGCTTATGGTCATCCTTTTGCTGCTACTGGCGCCAGAATGATTATTCAAACATTACATGAATTGCAACGTCGAGGCGGAGGTTTTGCACTGAATACCGCTTGTGCTGCGGGTGGTCTGGGTGCTGCGATGATTTTGGAGGCAGAATAATGACACAATCTGCATTTAGTTTATCTTATGGTGATAATGGCATCGGTTGGCTTAAAATCGATGTTGCTAATGAAACCATGAATACGTTACAAGCGGCTTTTGCTGACCAAGTTAGTGCTGTCTTAATGGAATTGAGTACCCATACCGATCTCAAAGGATTAGTGGTTTATTCAGGTAAAACGGATAATTTCATTGCTGGTGCTGATATTCGAATGTTGGCTAACTGTGAAACTGCCGCTGAAGCTGAAGCATTAGCAAATAAAGGCCAACAACTATTTATGGCCCTTGAAGATTTGCCTATTCATGTTGTAGCCGCTATTCATGGACCGTGTCTAGGCGGAGGATTAGAGCTAGCATTGGCTTGTCATAGTCGTATTTGTACTGAAGCTGATATTACACGGTTAGGATTACCTGAAGTGCAATTAGGTTTGTTGCCAGGTTCGGGGGGGACACAACGTTTACCGCGATTAATTGGTGTGGCTAATAGTTTAGAATTGATGCTAACGGGCAAGCAATTACGAGCGAAACAAGCGCTTAAAAAAGGCATTGTTGATCAAGTCGTTCCGTTGAGTATTTTGTTACAAGTGGCTGAAAAAATAGCGTTAACGGCTAAACCTATTCGAACCCATTCATTTCAAGACTGGGCGATGGCGGGTAATGCGTTTGGTCGAAGTGTTGTGTTTGATCAGGCCGCTAAAAAAGCCCAACAAAAAGCCCGTGGTTGTTATCCTGCAATTGATGCGATTTTAGATACCGTAAAATACGGCTTAGAAAAAGGGATGAAAGCTGGGCTTGAACAAGAAGCGAAGGTTTTTGGTGATTTAGTTATGACGACGGAATCAAGAGCCTTACGTGATATTTTCTTTGCCACGACAGCAATGAAAAAAGAAAAAGGCGCTGATGCTGAGCCGATTAACATTGATCGAATCGCAATACTTGGTGGCGGTTTAATGGGAGGCGGAATTGCTCATGTCTCTGCGATTAAAGCGGGCTATGCGGTGCGAATTAAAGATATTACTAACGATGGTATTCAACATGCATTAGCGTACAACTACGCTATTTTAAATAAGCAATGCCAACGACGTATTATTCGAAAACCACAGCTTCAACAGCAGATGTTACGTATTACAGGTGGGACAGATTATCGTGGAATGGCACATGCTGATGTAGTGATTGAAGCTGTATTTGAAGATGTTGCGCTTAAACAGCAGATGGTTCAAGAAATTGAAGCCAATACATCTGAGCATACAATTTTTGCAACGAATACATCATCTATTCCTATTCATCAAATTGCTAAAAATGCTCAGCGACCACAAAATATTGTTGGTTTACACTATTTTAGCCCTGTTGAAAAAATGCCACTAGTGGAAGTAATTCCTCATACAACAACGTCCCCAACAACCATTGCAACCGTAGTCGCCCTAGCCAAAAAACAAGGTAAAACTCCGATTGTTGTTGCAGATAAAGCCGGTTTTTATGTTAACCGTATTTTAGCGCCATATATGAATGAAGCGGCTCAAATATTATTAGCTGGCGAGCCGATTGAACATATAGATACTGCATTGCTTAATTTTGGTTTTCCTGTTGGACCAATAACATTACTTGATGAAGTTGGAGTTGATATTGGCGCTAAGATCAGTCCAATTTTAGAAGCGGAATTAGGCGAACGTTTTGCCCCTCTTGCAATGTTTGAATGGCTGCAACAAGATGGTCGTCAAGGCCGTAAAAATGGCAAAGGTTTTTATTTATATAACACTAAGAGTAAAGAAGTAGATAAATCTGTTTATACCTTACTCGGTGTTGAGCCTCAACAACAATTAACCGAAGTGGAAATTGCAATTCGTTGTACTTTAATGATGTTGAATGAAGCTGCACGTTGTTTGGATGAGGGGGTTATTCAATCCGTTCGTGACGGTGATATTGGGGCTATTTTTGGTATTGGTTTTCCTCCGTTTCTTGGTGGACCATTTAGTTATATGGATCATTTAGGTATCGATTTAGTGGTCGATATGATGCGTCAATACAGTGACTCTTATGGTGAACGATTTGCACCTTGTGATTATTTAGTTGAAATGGCACAAGCAGAAAAACGGTTTTATTAATGCTTTATTTTTAGCATGATAAAACCCCCATTTATATTGAATAAATGGGGGTTTTTATTAGTATGCGTTTTTCTGAAAATCTGCAATAGACTCAATCGCTTTGCCGATAGTTAATGGTTCGGCATCATGGTGAGTTTTCCCCATGTAATACATCACCAAGCGGTTAGCTGTTCGAGGTTTAACCGTATCAACAATAAATTTAATCATGTCAGCTCGTGTGAGTTTTTTTAACTGTTCAACCACTAATTGACGCTGATTAAAGTCTTCATCTTTATTACCAATACTGACCCAAAAGCGTTGTGCACGTGAGCGAAGGTTTGTATCTGGCTCAGAAATTTGTGCAATAAGTCCTGTTTTGCTAGCTTGCCATTGTGCTTCATTAAGCTCTAATAACACCAGTGCAAATGCATTAGTAAAATCATCAATAGCATCTGATAAGTAACGAGGCTCAGCCACAGGAGATTGAATATATAAAATCAAGCCCGGGTGACGGTTTAAGGGTAAATTTCCCGTTCCTACCATATAGCCTAGTTGTTGTTTAGTACGTAATTCATGGAAAAATGTAGTCGACATCAAATGGTTTGCCAGCGTGTAAATGGCAATTTTTTTAGGTGTCGTTTGGCGTGATTGGTAATACATTAAAATAGCAGAGTCTTCATGATGACAATCTAGCTCATAGGTTAACGTTCCACTGTTTTTTAAATGCACTAATGGACGCTGAGATTCACCGTATAATTGATCTGTGACCCTAAAGGCATCTTTTAGTGTTTCAGCCAGTGCTAATGCATCTTTCTTGATCCAGTTACCATAGACAAAAGTATCAATGTGAAGTTCTGCAAACATCGCTTCAACAAATGGAGGAAGGTCATCAATAGTGATGGTTTCCAGAGCTTCAATCAGGTGTGGATAAGGCGGATTGTTTGGCTGTAATAACCCCGTTAATTGATTAAACAGTTGCGAAATTGGTTTATCTTCGGCGACATTACGCCAATTACGCAACATTTGAGCTTTGATATTATCAAATCGTTGTTGAGTAAAGTGCCGATTTTTAAAGCGCTCTAAAATCAATTGCATTAACTGCGGTTGTTTTTCACTAAAGCCTGAAAGTTGAAGCGTTACTCCACCTTGGTGAGCATAAAGATTATAAGACATTCCTGCAATTTCAGCGGGATAAGCAGATTCATTGATCGCTTCTAATAATAACTCTACACACAAACGTGTTTTAACAATATTTGCGGTTGAACTGACGGCATGTGGGCTATCGATGGCAACATACACAATGCCTTTTGGCACGCGAAAATCATGCTCTTGTTTATGCCATAAACGAAACCCTGGTAGATCTTGAATTAGCTGTGGGGGTAATTCTGAGCCAGCCTCTAGCGGTAAAGGTTCGAATTTTTCACACAAATAGATATTAGCTTCAGGTAAGAATAACGCCGCATCAAGGCTTACATTGGTCCAGCTTTCAATTTGCAGCGGTGTAAATGGCGTCACAGAATAAGGAGTATCATACCAAGCCGCTACGCGATCGTAATAACCGCCTTGAGCCACTAAAGTGAGTCGCATATTACTAACGGTAAAGTAAGCTAAGAGTTGTTCAAGTAAGTCTTGATCATAGCCTTCCATCATATAATCGCCGTAGATAATATCTTCTGCGTTGTAATGGAGTAGATTCATGACTAAATAGCTAACGGTATCAAGTGGACGACTTTTTTCTTGATAACGAAAAGCCATTTCTAATACTGATTTCTTTTCTTGGTAACGCCAATTATTCAGCCCTTGTTGTTTTATTAGCGAAATAAAAGCAAATACGCATTGAACGATCTCATCAGTATGATGTTGACCTTTAGGGGTTAAATTTAAACCAATTGTAAACTCACGGAAATTATTACCACTAACACCGCCGCCAGCGGTAAGGGTATTAATTAAACCACGTTGTTTGAGAATTGCCATTAAACTGCCTGTGCCTTCATTACCTAATAAATGAGCAATGTATGACAGCGGTTTAATTTGATAATGCGCATCAACAGACGGTAATGCAAAAGATAAGGTTAATTTACGTAATTCTTTAATTGGTTCAATTTGAATGAACTTCTGACACTCGTTATCAGTAACAAATGGCACGTCGATTGCTAACTTTTTAGTGGTAGCATTGGGAATTTGGCTAAAGAAATCTTGAGTATATTGTTCTAGCTGATCTAATGATTGTGGGCCTAATAACACCAAGCCCATAACATCAGCAGAATAATGTTGATGATAAAAAGTTAATAAATCATCACGAACAGATTGACCATTACGATCATCAAGAGTAGTGAGATCGCCAACAGAAAATTTAGCAAAAGGATGCGCTTGATTAATGGTTTCTTTTTGCACTTGATATAAACGACGAACATCGTCTTTTATTTTTAGTTTATATTCTGAATCAACGGCTTGTCGTTCTTTATCAACGGCATCTTCATTGAATAATGGGGCCGTGAAAAATTGACCAAAGCGATCGAGTCCTTCCTCAAAAGTATGGGGACTGATTTCAAAGAAAAACGTGGTGTTTTCGGTGCCTGTCCATGCATTATTACTGCCGCCATTACGGTTGATAAATGTTTGGAATTCACCGACACGAGGGTATTTTTCAGTACCAAGAAAAAGCATATGCTCAAGAAAGTGTGCCATACCTTGGCGATCCATTGGATCATCAAAGTGACCAATCTCTACCGATAAAGCCGCAGCAGAGCGAGGCGCTTCAGCATCATGAACGAGTAATACTCGAAGTTCATTCGCTAAAGTAAGATAGCGATACTGCTTATGATCGTTAGGACTAGTATGCACAGGAAGAGCCTATTTTTGAGGGAATTAGGTTAAGTATGACGTTCAATATTAAGGCTGGCAAATTGAAGATGCGATTAGATGAATTATAAGTCGCATTTTTGTTAATAAATTGATGAAGTAGTCATTACTTAATCAATTGAAGTATTGATTAATAGCAGGCATAACCACAAAATGAAGACTCTGTAGTTATGCCAATAATAAAAGCGTGTAATAATGATCGACCTACTCCTAGATGAGAGTAGGGACAGCGATTGTTTAACTGAGGTTATAAAAGATTTATGCAAATTTATATAATGCGCCATGGCGAAGCTGAAAATTTTGCAGCCAGTGATGCTGAACGCCCATTAACCGCACGTGGTATTGCTCAATCACAGCAAATGGCGACATTACTCGCATCGCATCTAGACGGTGAGTTGGATCATGTTTGGGTCAGTCCTTATTTACGGGCTCAGCAAACATGGCAAGCAATGACAGATATCTTACCGATCCCAACGCAAGTGGGTAGTGTTGAAGATATTACGCCGTATGGTGATGCTGAAACGGTCGCTGATTATATTAAAGCAGCCATTAAAATCGAGCAGCCACAATCATTATTACTGATTTCACATTTACCATTAGTTGGTTATTTAACCGCTGAGTTGGTGGCAGGTTTGCAGCCTCCGATGTTTTTAACGTCAGCCATTGCTGCGATAGATTACGATCCACAATCAGGACAAAGTAAATTATTGTGGCAGCACCAGCCGCATAAATAATGGACAACAAATAATCATGGCGAAATTTGGAATAGTAGCACTGATAGGCTTAGTGTTTACTGCAGGATGCAGTGTCGGTGAGTCTGTTCGTATTGCTGCTAACGGAATGGTAAAATGGACAGATGGACATACCGAAGGCATGCATATTTCACAAACAGGCAGTAGCATAACCTTTGCAAATTATTCAAATGAGGTTGGCGCTTTACCATTAGTTATCTTTGCGCGTATTGATAGTGCACGTAATGATAATTGTGAATATTTTTATGTTGAAACAGCAGTTAAAAAACGTCTTAAAGTCTGTGAGACAGGGGAAGTGACGTTATTTAACCGCGGTAAAGTCGTTAAAGTTGGTCATATGGTAAAACCAAGATATTAGCGCTCGGGTATATCAATTAACACTAGTAATGCACCAGCACCACCAAATTCCAATGGGGCTTGGTGAAAAGCCATCACATCAGGATGTTGTGCTAACCACATTGGGGCTTTTTGTTTCAATATATATTTGCCAATGCCATGCATAACACAAGCACATGACACATGCTCTTTAATACAAGCGGCAATCATTGCAGCTAACTCTCGTTTTGCTTCTTGCTGTGTCATACCGTGCATATCAAGGTAAATATCTGGTACATAGACACCACGGCGTAATTTTTTGACCTCATACTTAGACACGCCATCGCGCGCATATTGGGTTGGACCCGTATCACTAAGGTGAGGTTCAAACTCATCTGAGAAATAAAACTCATGATTTTGAGTCTCTTTGCCCATCACTTTTGCTTTATCCGCTTTTGAGTTCTGTCGACGTGGCGTGATTATGGTATCATGCGCAAACTTTTTTACGCCTTTTACCTCTGCCTTGAAGAGATCAAAATCATCTTCAAGCGGTGAATTTTTATTACTCATAATGAAATTCCAACAATTATATAGTGGTATTGTAGCGTTTATCGGAGGCTATTTTGGATAAGATTTTTGTCGACGAAGCTGTCAGCGAACTTCACACATTGCAGGACATGTTACGTTGGACGGTAAGCCGTTTTAATGCTGCTGGCCTATTTTACGGTCATGGTACTGACAATGCATGGGATGAAGCTGTGCAACTGGTATTACCGACAGTTTACTTACCGTTGGATGTTCCACCGGAAGTGCGTAATTCTCGTTTAACAAGCAGTGAGCGTCATCGTATTGTTGAGCGTGTTATGCGTCGAATCAATGATCGTACACCTGTTTCATACTTAACGAATGTTGCCTACTTTTGCGGTATGGAGTTCTTCGTTGATGAACGTGTACTTGTGCCACGTTCACCAATTGGCGAGCTCATTGAAAACCGTTTTGAACCATTTTTACAACAAGAACCAACACGCATCATGGATCTGTGTACGGGCAGTGGCTGTATCGGTATAGCTTGTGCGCACATGTTCCCTGAAGCAGAAGTGGATATCGTTGATATTTCGACAGATGCACTTGCTGTTGCTGAACAGAATATAACGGATCATGGTCTTGAGCAGCAAGTGATTCCGCTTCGTTCTGATCTTTTACGTGATATACCAAAAGATAAATACGATCTGATCGTGACCAATCCACCGTATGTTGACCAAGAAGATATGGACAGCCTACCAGAAGAATTCCGTCATGAGCCAGAACTTGGTTTAGCGGCGGGTAGTGATGGTCTTAAGTTAGTGCGTCGTATTCTTGCTAATGCGCCAGATTATCTTAAAGATGACGGTATTTTGATTTGTGAAGTTGGCAACTCAATGATCCATATGGAAGAGCAATATCCGCATATTCCATTCTTATGGTTAGAGTTCGTAAACGGTGGTCACGGTGTGTTCATGCTAACTCGTGAACAGCTTGTTGATTGTGCTGAAGATTTTGCGCTTTACCGCGATTAATTAGTACGAAATTATAGATAAAATAAAAGCCAACATCAATACCATTGGTGTTGGCTTTTTTATTGGGATTTTTATATTTTTTTATCTAGCTTGTGAAAAAATTACGCTTTGTGCTGTGCTTGTTTTTGTTTCAATGCGGCCATTACCGTCGCTTGATGTTGTAGATAATCATCTAAGCCTGCGCGACGTAAATCACAAGAAGGGCAATCACCACACCCGTCACCAACAATACCATTGTAGCAAGTTAGCGTTTGTTCACGAACGTAGTCTAATTTGCCATATTGATCAGCAAGCGCCCATGTTTCTGCTTTATTCAACCACATTAATGGGGTTTCAATCTTAAATTGACGATCCATTCCTAACACTAATGAGTGGTTGAGTGAGCGTACAAATTCATCGCGGCAATCAGGGTAGCCAGAGAAATCCGTTTCACACACGCCTGTAATGACGGTTTCTGCCCCAATTTGGTAGGCATAAATACCGGCTAAGGTTAAAAATAAAATGTTACGTCCAGGTACAAATGAATTGGGTAAGCCATTTGCTTGTAATTCATGGGAAACGGGAATGCTATCACGGGTTAATGAACTAATTGCAAGTTCGCCTAGTAAGCTGACATCCATAACTTTATGAGCGGCAACACCAAGATCTTTGGCGATATGTTCAGCAATTTCAACCTCTAGTTTGTGGCGTTGACCATAATCAAACGTAATACAGTGCACTTCATCGTAGTGCGCTAATGCTTGAATGAGACACGTGGTCGAATCTTGACCGCCACTGAAAACAACTACGGCTTTTGCCATGATGAATTATCCTTTATGAGTGATTACCGAGAAACAGTCGGTACAATAGTATTCTAATGATAGCTTCATTAGCATGGGGATATGCTAACTCAGCTGACGGCGATAGAAAAGTAGCGATCACAAATAGCATTGATAAAAAAGCCGTACACAGCGCACGGCATAAAATATATTTTATATGGTTACTTATATAAACCTAATTAATAGCAATACCAACGCTAACATATTTAATACGTTATTTTTTCTTTGTTTGTTATAGGTGCCCGTTACCTGTTTGCTGTAGGTGGTGCAGTTGAGTAAGGTAAGTACTGATATCACCAATATTGGTGGTGATCCATTCATCGTTATAATAGGTTTCTAGGTAACGCTCTCCGCTATCACACAGCAGTGTCACAATGGAGCCTATTTCCCCGCGCTGTTTCATTTCAGTCGCTAATTGCAAGACGCCATACAGGTTAGTGCCAGTAGATGCCCCTGCTTTACGCCCAATAATTGTTTCAAGCCAATGGATGGTTGCGACACTTGCTGCATCAGGAATTTTTCGCATTTGGTTAATAACAGTAGGAAGGAAACTCGGTTCAACACGAGGGCGACCAATGCCTTCAATTCGACTACCGACTTCTAACGTAATATTAGTGTTACGTTCTATAAAATAGTCATAGAATACCGAATGTTCAGGATCAACCACACATAATTGAGTTGAATGCATTTGATAACGAATATAACGCCCAATAGTTGCTGATGTGCCGCCTGTGCCGGAGCTCATAACTATCCAAGTGGGAATAGGGAAGCGTTCAAATTTCATTTGGTTAAAAATACTGTCAGCAATATTATTATTTCCACGCCAATCTGTTGCTCGTTCAGCGAAAGTAAATTGATCCATATAATGACCATTTAACGCTTTAGCGAGACGGCGAGATTCATCATAAATTGCGGCTGATGAATCAACGAAGTGAGCTTTACCACCATAAAATTCAATCTGTTCAATTTTTTTACGGGCGGTCTTGCGTGGTACAACAGCAATAAATGGTAAGCCGAGTAAACGTGCAAAGTAGGCTTCTGATACTGCAGTACTGCCTGATGATGATTCAATCACCGTTGTATCTTGGTTGATCCAACCATTACATAACGCATATAAGAATAATGAACGTGCTAAGCGATGTTTAAGGCTTCCTGTTGGATGTGTACTTTCATCTTTTAGATAAAGATCGATACCTTCAAGATTAGGAATATCGAGTTTAATCAGGTGAGTATCTGCAGATCGTTGATAGTCTGCTTCAATAGCTTTTATGGCTTGACTGATCCAAGCATTTTGCACGGGTGGAGTAGTTGCCGTCATATTCATGGTGATTACCTTTTTGCTTAATTCGAATCCATCGCGTATTTACTTAATTAACTTCCTTAAAGCAATTGGGTATAGCGTAACTAAAATAGTTGAAAAAAACTTCACTTTGATAATTGTATTATTGGTTGTTTTTAGAAAAATTTTTTAGTTTTATTGTTATTATTGTCATTTTATTCTATTTTATCGTTATAGATTGGAATTTATTTTCATCTATGTCATCGTGTATTTAACACTGGCACTACTGCTGGTATAAAACCAAAGTCTGTCTATGATGAGGTTGCATAAATAAAGTGGTAGTGATCAGTATTATTAGTAATTTTTTTGCCTCTTGACTGAATAAGAGGTATTTTTTAGCAAGTATTTACTCTTTTATCGTAATTGGCGGAATGAATGGCAGTTTTAGATAGTGTTGATAGAACGTTATTACGTTTGTTGCAGGATGATGCGACTATGCCGTTGGCAGAACTTGCAGATGCTGTGAACTTAACAACCACACCATGTTGGAAGCGATTAAAGCGTCTTGAAGAAGATGGTATTTTACGCCAACGGGTAGCACTGCTTGATCCGATAAAATTAGGTATAGCTTTTACAGCTTTTGTACAAATAAAAACCAGCAACCATTCTCAAGATTGGTTTAATCACTTTGTCGCAACGGTAACTGAATTTCCTGAAGTGATGGAATTTTACCGAATGGCGGGAGAATATGACTATATGATGAAAGTACAAGTGGCTGATATGCAAGCCTTTGATAATTTATATAAAAAGTTGGTCTCGTCTGTTGCTGATCTTACTAATGTAACGTCTACATTTGCAATGGAGCCGCTTAAATACACGACTGCTTTACCTGTTTAATAATACTAAAAATAACCCCGAGTCATTAGTTATATAGTGGCTCGGGGTTATTTTTATTAGTGTGGCTATAAGTAAGTAATAACTTAACGCTGACGAATCAATCCTTCTTGAACCGCTGATGCCACTAATTGTCCTTGCTGATTATAAATCTCACCGCGAACAATACCGCGAGAACCGCTAGCTGATGGGCTATCAATGACATACAGTAACCACTCATCTACCTTAAATGGACGGTGGAACCACATTGAATGGTCAATGGTAGCCACCTGCATATTCGGGCTAAATAACGTCACTCCATGTGGGTGTAATGACGTAGTTAAAAATCCCCAATCAGACGCATAAGCCAACATATATTGATGAATACTCAAATCATTTGGCATTTCACCATTGGTTTTGATCCACAAATATTGTTTTGGTTCTTCAATTGTCGGTTTTAAGGGATTCACTACCGTGACAGGGCGCACTTCAATGGGACGTTGATGACCAAACGTTTCAACAATCTTTGGCGGTAAATATTGTGCGATTGATTCAACCAAATCACTTTCAGAGGCTAAGCCTTCAGGACCCACCACATTAGGCATTGTAGATTGATGTTCAAAGCCTTGTTCATCTGCTTGATAAGATGCGGTTAAATAGAAAATAGGGCGACCATTTTGAATCGCTTTTACACGGCGAGTGCTAAAACTGCGACCATCACGTAGTGTTTCAACATCATAGATAATGGGTTTTTCTGGGTTACCAGGTAAAAGAAAATAACTATGAAATGAGTGTAAATGACGCTCTGGATCTACCGTTTGTTGTGCTGCAGATAAAGACTGCCCAATAACTTGACCGCCATATACCTGTGGCAAACCTAAGTTCTCACTTTGGCCTCGAAAGAGTTCACGTTCAATTTGCTCTAATTGCAGTAGAGTTAGTAGTTCATCTAATTGTTTGCTCATGGTACATCCTGAAAAATAAAAACTAAGGGAATGGTATGCTGATTTTGGGTTGCTGCCAATATGCCTATGGGTGCTGTTGCCAGCGATAATAGCGTAGTGATAGACGTCCAAGGTCAGATACTGCAACGTTTTCGGCCCGTAATGCTGCAATTTGTCTTATTAATGCATCACCTTTTAATGAAATGCGCCCTTGGCTATTAATTACGCGATGCCAAGGTATTTTTGAGCCTTCAGGTAAGGTTGCCATCAAGCGTCCGACATGGCGAGCATAGCCAGGATAACCTGCAAATTTGGCAATGTCGCCATAGGTAGCAACCCGTCCAAATGGAATTTGGTAGACTTGGCTATAGATTTGATTGGAAAAGTCGTCCATATTTATAAGTAGTCGTTAAATAATGTGCTTAGTAAATAATAGCGGCTCTCTTTTTTTAGACAACAGGATAACGCAAGGAGGTGTTGCCATGTTGTATGCGGCTTCATTGGTTACCGTTACCTTAATTTTAACGGTATTAGGTGTTAGTGCTCTTGGTCCAACGGCAGGAGAGCTACCAGTGTTAGCACTTGCAATTCCAGCTTTGTGGTTATTGCCTCAAAGTGGTGTTGCAGGTTGGCTATTACTCTGCGGTTTAGGTGCGTATGGGGCAATGTTACCTGAGCAACCACTCGCGCTATCCATTAGCTTATTTATGATGCTGCCAATTCTTATGATTTGTTCATCTTCAAAAGGCTGCTGGCAACTTGGTGCATTAATGGTATCAATTGTGCTCTCTATGAATGTTGGGCTGATGGCATTACAAGGAGAGGGCAAACTTGAGGGAAGTATTAGCGCAACGGTAATTCAAATTATTGCTATTGGCGTCATTTGGTATGCTGCTCGTTGTTGGCGTCCTATTGCGGGTAATACATGGTGGCCACTGTTTGCTGTATTTCCACTATGGCTTGGTGGTATGGAAGCTGCTGCATTAGTTGGTTTATGTGTTACAGGTTTAATTGCTGCGTTACAAAGCCTTATTAAAGTAAAACATCAAGATTGGATCCCTCGATTAGCTTGTGTGTTACCTGCTATTGGATTTGCGACTTTAGTTGTACTACCACAATTTAGTGTAGAGAATCCGATTTTAGTCTCATGGCTATTAATATTAGGCGGGGGATTATTAGGAGAATCGTTATTAGATGATCCTGAAGAGGAAGATGAATAACATTTCAATAGGCAATAGTTTGAAATTCTTACTATTTGCCTTGTTTTGAGTGAATAATCGGCAGTTGAATAAAATAGAAAGATAACAGCTTGCATTATTGGCGGGGTTAATAGATAATCCTTCCCGTTCTCGAAAGAGACAAAGAATCTATGGAGGCTCCTATTGGTCCTCCCGCAACACTAACCTGTGAACTCGGCCAGGCCCGGAAGGGAGCAACCGCAGCAGGCGTCGTGTGTGCCGGGATGTGGCTGGTGGGAGCTTCCACCCATCTAGCGTTTGAGAAATATCTTTCCTTATCAAAAAGATACATTTTAATTCACTCCTTACAGTGTAGTTCAATATTATTGTTTTGCTTTTTTATTGCTCGTAATAATAAATACTCCGTTATAATCTTCAAACTACCAAACTACTCACATATTTAGACCTGTAAGCGTACAAGCGCTATTTAATCTAAGCGTCATGTGTGATTCAAATACTATGTGATCCAAGCGTTACCTAACCACGGAACCTCCCCCGCGTCATTCCCTACAGTGAGGTTACGAACGAGATAGGGAATCTACTATTAGCGTATTGTAGAGCTAATTGCTTTTATTTTTGTTGTAACTAGTTTGTGGACAGAAACGTGTTTGGCAGTTTACCCATTTGAGCTGGTAGGTATTAGAAAATATAAGGAAAACACTCGGCTTCTTTTCAGTATCACCTTTCATGATATTCGCAATATTTATTTATATAAAGCTGCTCGGGCTTGTTCAACACTTCGGATAGGTGTCGACTGCGCGACACATATCCTTATCTGTTATGTTTCATCTGTTAATGCACGGACATCTTCTATGAACTGAATATCGTCAGCAGAAAATGGCGCAAACTCGCGCTCAAACTTCTTTCGGTTCAGTTGATTAGAATATTGTCCGTTGCTTACAAACTTCCCAGTATAGAAAATCAGCTTAGATAAGCATTCATCTGCCGTTTTGCAATCCAAGTGAAAAAATGACATTAAGTCTTCAGTGAATGCTAACGATGTAGTGTCTGCGCCACGAGCAGAAAAACCAGCTTTAATCGCCACCTTGGTGATATTTTCAAGTTTTACTATTGAAATAACTGGCTCATCTATATTTTCGCACCAACGAACCTCACTGTAGAATCCGTCAACAGGTTCATTGATTATTGATTGAAACACACTTGAAATGTCAGTTTCCTCAGTACTCTTGTACGCTAGAGCCCCCATTAAAAAAGGAAACGTAACCCCATAATCCCCTTTCCCCATAAGCTTCCATTGCTGAATAATATTGAACCAAAATGGATTCTTCATCATAACCTCTAAATATAAACTGCTAATATAGCTCTAATACATAACGCCCGCAGCACGTGCGGCTTTGTAATGAAGGCGCTGCCGCAATGTAAAAGCCGTTGCTGTGTCTGCGATTGTTAGTTCATTTTCCTAGGTTCAGCTCTAAACGCATTTGCTTAATGATTTCGTCTTTGAGGCTCTTGGCCCGTAGCCCCTTAGCTTTCATTTCCTTCGCAATTGGCGCTTCTAAGTCTGGAGCCGTAATCACATGCTGCATCTCACCTAGCCACTTGGAAGACATATCCAGAATTTCTTGATTAAGTAGCTCAAATTCGGAGGTCAACTGAAAGAGCTTATCAGATCCCAGTATTTTCAGTGATGTAACTTCTTCGGTAACCTTTCTGTAAGAATCATAAATCTGCTGTGGAAATTTACCAACTTCATCTTGAAATTTAATAATGGCATCAGGAGAGTTTTCTGATTCAAGAAGATTTCGGAATGCACTACGCAATGTCACCTTCGAGAACTCCTCATAATCAACTCCAACACCAACAGCCGCTTCTTCAAATTTCTTAAAGTACTCGGTGTAAATCTTCGTCCTTATTTCTAGGATTTTATCTTCCCGCTCCCTCCTTGCTTTTAAATAATGCAACAAAATAGGAACTATTACTGAGGCAAGAACCACGCCAATAGCGGGTACGACCACCTTTGGATCTAGCCAAGCTGCTAGTTCTACCATGCCTTCTTCCACTGAATCTCCTTACGAACTAACGCCGTGTTAAGCGGAACTAAAATGAGGGGCTATAATGTGTAGCGAAGCGAAACCTAACCAACTTTTTTAGTTCCGTTTAAAGCGCTTGTTAAATTGCGCAACGCGATTACCTCAATAAGCCTAGGTAAATGATTTGCGTATCTAATAATAAACTTAAGATGATCCTTATATAGGTCTAATTTCTCCTTATAAAAACCACCTGCAATAATTGGTTTTCCAGAAGGTAACATCAATGAACCCATTGTCATTATTGATGCGTGACTATAACCATTATAAAAATTCTTAGCTTGCTTGAGCCACTTATGCCCCTCTATTAAACCTAAAGTATCAGCATTCGATAAAACATTATCGATGGCTCTATGAGCTTTTGTATTATTCTTTCCTTGTTCATAGGACTTGTAAAAATTGACTGGCTTTGCATTTTTACCCTTATCAATTATTACATTGTTCTCTGCACTAAGGAGTATTGCTAAACATAGAGATTCATAGGAAATTCTCATAGTATTTCCAGAGGCATTAATATGCCCTTCAATCAATAGCCTTGTTGCTGTCACAAGGGATTCTATGGTCATAAATGTGAATTCCTGCACCCATTTATATTTTTGTTTGTCAGGTTCACTAAAGTAGTACTCAAAGCATGATTCACTTTGCTCAAGTAAATTAGTAATCACAGTTATCTCTGAATCGAAAGTTAAGCCAAATTCTGCTACTGAACGATCAGTTACTAAAACATTTCGGATACTCAGAACTCCATTAGCAATTTAACAGTGTTTTAATAAGCATTCTTACTTTTACGCACAAACACTCATATGACCCGTTGATTATATTCCATTTAACTCACAAAAATCATAAACTTAATTTCATTATTTTGTTTCAAAGTGTTTATTGGAAATGTAGAAAGTAAGAAATGTATTTAATAAGCCTTATTAAATACAAATGGGAAACAAAACTAATCCAAAATCACGTTAATACGATATGAATGAGTATTAGGTCTAGCTAATAAAGGGGCATTTCCGTGTTAGTAACTTTTCTAAATTAGTGTGATCACCATACAATAACCATCTTCATTAGCCCCTTTAATGCTTAAGCGCGTAATGAATAGATCACGGATAGCTCGTGCCTCTCTTCCGAGATGACGGATAATAACCTGCGTTACACTTCTGATTTTATTATAATTAATAAATTGAGGTGATACTTTTATATTAGAGCTTATATAAACAGGTTCTGACGTTGAAGTGAAATTAATAGATATCAATTAAATAATATATTACAGCGAAGGATATGACGTTTTAGCGTGAAAGGCAGATAGAACAGAAAAGTTGAAAACAGTTTACGAAATATAATTATCAAAGCTTCTAATCGCTATGATGTATTAGAAGCTTTGCTAATAGCGGCCTAACCTTAACTGTTAGCGGCTATTTTTTTAGTGATTTTAGCTAATTTTTTAGCTTTTTTCTCTTTTGTCGTTAAAGATGGTTTTTTATTACCTTTCTTGGTATCTAGCGACTTACTCATAACACTAACCTCTAATTGTTGAGGTTGGTCAGTTTGGCCAACGACATGTTAAATAGTGATATTCACTTGATATCACCTGCGTTTAATATGCGCTTACCAGCTAAAAATGCAATGGCATTTGTGCAAACAAAAATCTCATTTTTATGTGTTATCGTGATTGCGTCATTATTTTTGTTTGTATTTATATAAAATATTAACAGATTAATGATAGCAATTTTATGTTAATATTCTTCAAGGAAATAAAATTCATTATAGGTATATACGTTGGATATAATATGAAAAGGAATATAGCGTTAATAAATAAAATTAATACCGTGTTATTATTACATTCTGAATGTTTAACTCATTGGGAACGTGATTATGTGAGTAGTCTTAATCAAACACTCATTAATTATGGTGAGTTATCAAATAAACAAATTGATCTATTCCATAAAATATTATCACGCCGAAAAATAACCAACATATAGATTTCAGGCGACTACGATCGTGATCACATTAATAATAATGAATGTATCATTAGATCGTGTATTTTATAAAAAATGATATTTTTCAATTAAATGAGTAAATATGTTTGCTTTTTTATACGACTTAATTAGAATTAAATTCTAAGCAGAAACCGTAGCTTACATTGCCAGAATAATTCCCGGGGCGGACCGGATTTAAGCATAAGGTATGTTTAATGATTGTTCTCGCACCTCGTTCACGAAAGCTTGTTTATGCTGTCTCTTTTGAAATACTTGCGATCATATTAAGTACTTTCTTATTAGCGATGCTCAACCATGGTGAATCGTCCAATTCACTGCCTGTTGCCTTTATGGTGTCAACAATAGCATTGCTTTGGAATTACGCCTTTAACTCTTGCTTTGAATTAATTGAAACTAAACTGCATATTAAAAAACGAACACTCTACGTTCGATTAGCTCATTCTATTTTGTTTGAGCTTGGTCTATTTTTATTTACGATCCCACTTTATATGTGGTGGTATGATGTTAGTTTGATTAAAGCCATTAGTATGGAAATGGCAATATTAGTCTTCTTCTTAATCTATACGTTTATATTTACCTTATTGTTTGATTTAGTCTTTCAAACTAACAATGCGATGACTACCGCAGCCGCTGGACATGAGTAATGGTTAGTTATCGTAACTGTTCGGCTAAATAATCAAGAAACGCTCTAATCTGTGGTTTTAGATATTGGGCGCTCTTGTACACCGCATAAATTTCACCACTGGTGTTTTCATTATGTGTCACGGTCCATTTAGGTAATAAGATCTCTAATTCTTTGCTGTCAATATAGGGCCTAATCATCCAATCAGATAATAATAATACGCCAAGATGTTGCAATGCGGCATTTAATAACGGTGAGCCACCTTTAGATGCTAAATTACCTGTTACTGATATTTTAGCGAGGGTATTATTTGAATTAAAATACCAATTCGTTCGTTGACGTTCATGACTGATAATTAGACAGTTATGATCCTTTAGATCTTGTGGTGTATTAATTTGAGGGTGATTTTTAATATATTCAGGTGTCGCAACTAAAGAGGTGGTATTGGTAAGAAGGTGTCGCGCTTTAAGATTACTATCAATAGGTGTACCGATACGAATAGCAATATCTATATTATCACTGTTTAAATCAACCAGATTATTATCTAATTCTAATTCAATATTTATTTTAGGGTAACGTTTTAAAAAATCAGGTATTAGTTTCGTAAGGTAAATATTACCAAAGGTTTCAAATACCGAAATACGTAAAGTACCTTCTGGCGTATTATTATTTCCTTGCATTTCTGATAATAGATTTCGAGATTGCTCAAGTATTTTAATTGACTGCTGATAAAAATATTGACCATCTTCCGTTAATATTAATTGGCGCGTGCTGCGTTTAAACAGGGTCGTTTTGATCTTGCTTTCAAGCTTATCAATGTTTCGTGTTACGGATGATGGAGCCATGTTTAATGCTTTTGCTGCTTGTGAAAAACTTCCAGAAACAACAACTTGCTCAAATACGCCTAGTAAATCTAGCATACTAATATCCTTTGTTATTAGAAGTAATCTATCATATAGGGCTTAAAAATTATAAATAAAAACCCCCAATATTTAAAATAAACATTAGGGGATAGTCATTATAATGAGTGTTTCATTTTGGTTGCTAATGCAAAGCGATTCCATGAATTGATCATGATGATCTGCATCATCGCTTCTGCTAATTGAGTTTCACCTAATAGACTAAAACATTCAGCATAAGTTTCATCATTGACTGCATTATGTGAAATTAATGTCATTTCATCAGTTAATTTTAATAATGCTCTTTCTGTGTCATCAAATAATGGTGATTCTGACCATGCCGCAATAGCAAATAATTTTTGTTGATCAAATCCTAATTTTAATGCTGCTATAGTATGCATTTGAATACAGTAGGCACACTTATTAATCATCGATGAACGAATTTTAATTATTTCTTTTAGTTTATTTGATAATTCAGTTTCAGCTAAATAATTTTCAATCGTTAACATTGAGCTTAATGCTTTTGGTTGAACCTGTGCAATATCAATACGCTTATTCATAATAATACCTTTCGTTTTATCGTTGATGATTTGTTGAAAAGAGTATATTAATTATTTTTAAGCGATGTAATCGATATATAAGCGTAACAGTTTTGCATAAAACGCAAAGATATAACCAGATATTAGGATGATTCTGATTATATATACAAGATTAAGCCGAGTGCTTGACGTTGCTGTTTAGTCTTCTCAAATAAAGCTAATGATAAAATAGGTTACGGAAAAAGAGATTGCAGCTTTTTAGGTTAGTATTATGGTGAATAAAATATTTTATGGACTTACTACTTATGAATACTACGATTCAAACGATGCTTGGTCATCGCTCTATTCGTCAATTTACCGATGATGCGATTTCTGCTGAGCAGTTAAAGGCGATTGTTGCAGCAGGTATTGCCGCTTCTAGTTCAAGCATGATTCAAGCGACATCGATTATTCGTATTACTGATCCTGAGAAACGGACCGCATTAGCACACCTTGCTGGTGATCAAGCTTATGTGAAACAAGCCGCTGAATTTTTAGTGTTCTGTATTGATTATCAACGTCATTATTCTATTAGTGCTGAGATCAAACCTGAATATACCGAGCTTGCCTTAATTGGCGCTATCGATAGCGGTATCATGGCGCAAAATTGTTTATTAGCCGCAGAATCAATGGGGCTTGGAGGGGTTTATATTGGCGGGTTGCGTAATAATCCTCGAGAGGTGGATGCGCTACTAAATTTACCACCGTATAGCGCCATATTATTTGGTATGTGTTTAGGTGTGCCAGCGCAAGATCCACAACAAAAGCCACGTTTACCGATGGATATGATTTTGCATGAGAATGAATATCAGCCTTTAAACACACGACGGTTAGCTGAATATGACCAACAGACGATTAACTATTATCAGCAGCGTTCGACGCATAATAAACAACAAGATTGGTCGAGCGCAGTAACAGCCACGTTATCAAAAGAATCGCGTCCATTTATTGCCGAATATTTTCACAGTAAAGGTTTAATGGAAAAGTAGCACAGTAGAATAGATATCATGATATTGAATTTTATAAGCTAAGTATATTACTATTATTATATTTCTAGTATTATGGAAATGTAGTGCTATTGAAGAGTGATGAAAGTATGAATACCAATAAAAAAGCGGTGATTGCACCACAGGTTATTGAAGATATTTGTGAGTGGGCAATTATGAATGGTGTCGCTTTTCGTCAAGCTGACAATAGTGCACGACACTGCCCATTTAGTATAGCGCCAATGACGATTGAGAGAAAAGTGTATACTCACTTACGTCAAGTTGTTCCGTTACTTACTAAATTGATCAGTAATGTTGCTGAAGATTATGTATTTTTACAATCATCATTGAGTGATATGGCAAAAGCCGATCCTTTCTTTGGACGCTTAATGGCGCTTCACCAGCAGATCCATGGTAATGAGATTCAGCCACTCGATCCTGCTCGTCAGCCATTATTGTTAATGCGTACTGATTTTATGGATGATCGTCAATATGGCGCAAAAGTGATTGAATTTAATGGTATTGCGGCTGGTATGGCTCCTTTTGGACAACGTGCAACTGAACTTCATGCCTTTATGCAACGTCAATGGCCAGAGATTTATCAATCATGGTTAGAAGATACGTCAGCAACGCCAGCTGATAATCAAGCTTTAACACAATTAGCAAATAGCATTGTGACGGCTGCTTTTCAAATAAAAGCGGATTTTAACGAACAAGGATCACCTGTTTTTTTAATGGTGGTGCAGAAAAATGAAGATAATGTTTATGATCAGCACCTGTTAGAAATAGCCTTACAGCAACAGGGCGTACGTACCGTAAGGCGTACCTTTGAACAATTAAGTGCGCAATTATTAACGGGCGATAATCAGCGATTGATATTGGACGGAGTTGGCGCCGTAGATGTCGTTTATTTACGAGCGGGGTATCAATATTCTGACTATTGTGCGCCTGATCTGAATGAAGCTGTGTGTTGTTATACTCTGAGCCAGATGCGGGTTTTTATTGAACAGCATCATATTGCGCTTAATGCCACTGTTGGACAGCAACTAGCCACCAGTAAAACGATGCAGATGTTACTCACCATGATGCCCGCATCTGAGTATATACGTTGGGGGCTTACACTTGCAGAAGCAGAATCAGTTAAAAGTGTATTAGCTGAGATGAAACCTATTAATGCCACTACGATTAATTGGTTCAATACAAAAGCAATCAAAACAGAATGGGTGTTAAAAAATCAAGGTGAGGGTGGTGGTCATTGCGTTTTTGGTGATGATATTAGCGCAACATTGGCAAAATTAACGGTTGCTGAATATGATGCTTGGGCCTTAATGCAACGCTTATACCCGCATGAACGAGACGTAGCAACCATTGCAGTGCGTGATGCAAAAACAACTATAATTGATGATCTTGTAAGTGAAATAGGCTTATTTAGTGCTTATTTTAATGGGGTACCTGTTACTGATTTTGATGGTTATGTTGGCTATTTAATTCGTAGTAAGCCTGCAAGTGAAAATGAAGGTGGGATCCATAGTGGTAAAGGCATTTTAGACTCTTTAGTATTGATTGATTAACCGCTGTCGTATAAAAATCGATATAAAAGATGGCTGTTAAAAATAAAATTGCCGTAAAAGCTATTGTGTTATTATCGCTAATAGTCATATTGGATGGCTGTTAGCGATTTTAGCCATTGGAGTGCATCGTAGTGCTTAACCGAAACACCGTTCTTTCTTCATTTTTACTTTCATTATGTTTAGCCGCACCAACAGCCTTTGCTGGTACAACTCAACATAATAGTTATCAAGCTCTTCCTGCTCAAAATGAAATCATGACCAAAACCGATTTTGGTAATCAGACGTATATTTTTCATTTCACTAATCGTGGTCAACGTTTATCAAGTATTGATTTTTTTGATCATATGGAAACACAAGCAACGGCATGTCAAAATTGGTTATATGTTCCCGTATTTAGTAATTTGAATGTTGCTGATGAAATAGTACTACGAGTAAATACCCGTTATGATCCTACGACGCATAATTGCACTGCACATGCTTATGCGGGTAATAATGCCGATAATATGGATAAAGTATTAACGTTTTTTCAAAAGAAAGAATATGTTGATATTGCTGGATTTAATCTATCTGCAAATGGATTTACGACAGCAATCGAGGCATTATAAAATCGAGTTATTATCTTTTTGTTGATATTTTTCAATAGAATATCAACAAATTAAAATTATAATATACATTTCAATATTGTCAGGCTACGGTTACAACCAACACGTAAACCTTTAGCTGAATAAGATAACAGCTTATTAGTAAATGGAATTATTAGTCATTATTGGAGAGGTGATTTTTGCTTGGTATTATAATTACTCAGTTTGTTGTACTTTGGGCTGTGATTGATCCGATTGGATCGGTTCCTGTTTATTTATCACAGACTCAACATTTGACACCAAAGCAGCGGCGTAAAGTTGCATTAAAAGCTGTTGCTATTGCAAGTGGCGTATTAATCTTTTTCTTAGTTGCGGGGCAATTATTGCTCGAAGCAATGCAAATTCCATTACCTGCATTTCAGGCTGCTGGTGGTTTAGTGTTACTACTGTTTGCGTTAACCATGATTTTTGGTGAAAGTAAGCCTGAGCAAGAACAAAAATTAACCCAAGATGTGAGCCGTTCAGAACTTGCTGATCTCGCCGTTTATCCTTTAGCTATTCCATCTATTGCTTCTCCTGGTGCGATGATGGCTGTAGTGATGCTAACGGATAATCACCGTTACTCTGTGATTGATCAAGCAATAACGGCAGGAGTAATGCTGGCGATATTGTTTGTGAGCTTGTTATTACTCCTGAGTGCTACGACGATTCAAAAATGGATTGGAAATATTGGTGCTGCGATTATTAGCCGTGTGATGGGGTTGATATTAGCGGCGGTTGCAGTGAATAATTTATTACAAGGGATTAAAGATTTTTATATTTAGTTTACGTCTATTCTTTCGAATATAAATAGTATCGTTTTTAAATTATCTAATTACCACCGAGACTCAGCCAAGGTTAATAATCTCTCTAGTATCGGTGGTGATTTTGCACCACATTTAATCAGCGTATTGAATATATCTTCAATAGTCGTGATCTACTATTGGTTGAGTAATGCTTCTAATTCAGCCCAGCAACCACCACAGCCTGTACCTGCGGTTGTGGCTTGACTTAATGCTTCTACATTTTGTATGTGTTTTTCAGTGATAGTTGACACTAATTGTTGTTTGGTTATTTGCTTACAAGCACAAATAATTTTAGGTGCTGTAATATTATCTTTGCAATTGAGAAATTGATGTAATGCTAATTCATCACTGCTACAGGTAAGAATATTCACTGGTGGGTTAATCATTGGTTTATTGTCATTTTCTTGAATCAGTAGTGAACGGACACATCGGTTATTGTTAAGCATGATGATTCGACGATGTTGAGCGCCAATTGCTCTTAAATGGATCGCAGATGTTGGCATAAAATAATGAACTAATATTTGTTCTAATGCGTTGAGGTTTAAGGCTGAATTAATATGATATTGATAGCCTGCTGTGACTTTTTTAGATACCCAATAAAGTGTAGTTTGTGGCGGTAAGTTTGCCAATGTCAGTGCTGTGGTAGTGGTTAAAATAGCTTCAGTGGTGAAAGGAATTGGCGTTAATTTAATTGGGGTCGCTTTATACTGCGGTTGCCCTGAAATAGGATCTTGTTGCTCTCCAATTAATGAACATACACTGCCTGATGATGATGTTTGCTGTGTCCAGTGAATCGGAATAAACGCATTGTTAGGCTGAACATCATTACTTATATGTGCTCGAAAAATAGCATGGCCATGTTGACTCTTTACATTGACAAGATGGTTATTCTTGATCTGATATTGTTTAGCATTTGAGGGATGAATTGCGATCAGTGGTTCTTGGGTGTGATGAGCAAGGGTGGCCGAAAGCCCCGTCCGTGTCATGGTGTGCCATTGATCACGCACTCGACCTGTATTTAATAGTAATGGATATGTAGTTGATATATTTTTAATCAGTGGCTTATAGTCTGTTTCAACAAAACGAGCGCGACCATCTTGAGTGGGGAAAATGCCATCACTGAATAAGCGTGGCTGGTGTAGACCATCACTATTTAACGGCCATTGCTGCGGTAATAAAGTATCGTATTCGTGTGCAGTAAGCTCACTTAACCCACTTAAATTAAGCAAACGTGGCGTTTGGTGTGGGTGATTATTTTGGGCTGTTAAAGCGACATGCTCAGCAAATATTTCAGCTTCATTGATGTAATGAAAACTTTCTTTAAATCCCATTCGTTGAGCTACTTGAGTGATAATCCACCAATCAGGTTTAGCTTCACCTTGAGTTGGTATTAAGCGACGTTGACGAGAAATGCAACGTTCTGAATTGGTAACTGTGCCTGATTTTTCACTCCAACCTTGAGCCGGGAGCTTAATCGTTGCATGGCGTAAAGTATCATTATTATCGACACAATCTGACACGATAACACATGGACATTGCGCTAACGCTTGATGAACTTTATGGCTATTGGGTAAGCTGGCTGCAGGGTTGGTCGCGATGATCCAAATAGCTTTTATTTTCCCTTGGGCAACTGCATCAAACATATCTACGGCTTTTAAACCGGGGTGGGTGACAAGGTTATCTGTTTGCCAAAAATCACGCAATAGTTGCCAATGTTCTGGATGCTGAAAATCAAGGTGAGCCGCCAAGGTTGTTGCTAATCCTCCAACTTCTCGTCCCCCCATTGCATTAGGTTGGCCGGTAATAGAAAAAGGGGTTGCTCCCGGTTTTCCTATACGTCCAGTAGCTAAATGACAGTTAATGATAGCATTGACTTTATCTGTACCTGATAGCGATTGATTCACACCTTGAGAATAGACGGTGACAGTACGTGGATTATCAGTAAAGAGTTGATAAAATTCATTGAGTTGTTGTTTGCTAATGCCTGTTAATTGACTGATGTCAGCCGTTTGTTCTAAAGCTATTGCGGTTACTAAAGCAGACTGAATATTATGAGTATGAGCATTAATATAATCATGATCAAAACCGTTATTATTGTTTAAATAATTTAATAAACCCGTAAATAATGCCACATCACTGTCAGGTGTAATCGCAAGGTGTAAGTCTGCAATATCGCAGCTTGCAGTATGACGGGGATCGATGACCACGATTTTAGTGTGATGTTTTTTTTGTGCTAGTTTTAAGCGTTGAAAAAGGACTGGGTGGCACCAAGCAAGGTTGGAACCGGTTAGTATTACCACTGCTGCAGCGTCTAAATCATCATAACAGCCTGCAACACAATCTTCACCAAAAGCCCGTTGATGACCTGCAACTGCTGATGACATACATAAGCGTGAATTGGTATCAATATTTGCTGTTCCAATGAAGCCTTTTGCTAATTTATTAATGACATAATAATCTTCTGTGAGTAATTGCCCTGATACATAAAAAGCGACCGCATCAGTACCATATTTTGTAATTGTTTCTTGTAACTGCAAAGCGGTTTGATTTAATGCTTCATTCCAACTTACGGGTTGATGTAATATTTGAGGAGTTAACATTTTATTATCGCTAACCAGTGTTTCTACTAAATTTAATGCTTTTGAACATAACCGTCCTTTATTAGCTGGATGGTGTGAATCACCTCTTATATCAAGTTGACCTTTATTGTTTATTCTTGCTTCTATACCACAACCAACACCACAATAAGCACAGGTTGATTTTACCCATGATGTTTTTTTATTATCCATTGGTTGTTTCTCCTTTATAAATAATAAGATTTAAACTGTATTAATAATTAGCAATATATATACCAGAGCTGTAGTTGCGTTATTCTTTTGTCTACTTTTGATAATTATTTGTTTTTTATTAATGGGTTAGGTTTGTTTGCGTACTTTATTTATAATTATTTATTAATTAACAATACCAAGATTTAATTATTTTGGTGCAACGATAATAAACAATGCACTATAAAGGTGCTTATTATTGGTTTTAATGTTTTTATTGTAAGTGGTCTATTTGTCGGTTTTATTTTTAATTTATTTAAATTCAACGAATTGGCAAGGATAAATATATGGTTAATTAGTGGCTGGCATTAAGTTTGCTTTAGTAAATAAGACATAAATATAAATCCAAATAAGTCAATCTTCATCCATATAATATCGAGGTGAACCATGAAGTCATTGAAGTCACAACAATATTCTTCTCTTACTGATGACATTAATACTCGATGGTGTCAGATAACACAAACCGTCGATGCTAATAATAACCAAGGTAGAGTGACATTAGTCGGAGCGGGTCCTGGTGATCCCGACTTGTTGACCTTGAAAGCATTAAAAACATTAGAGAGTGCTGATGTTGTAGTTTATGACCGCTTAGTCAGTGATGCAATTATGGCGTTAGTACGATCTGGCTGCCAAACCATTTTTGTCGGTAAAGAAAAGGGGCAGCAAAGCTTGCCTCAAATGGCGATTAATCAGTTGTTAGTGCATTTAGCACAACAAGGAAAGCAAGTGTGCCGTTTAAAAGGTGGTGATGCGTTTATCTTTGGTCGCGGCGGTGAAGAAATTCAGTTTTTGCGTCAGCATGGCATTAAGGTTGATTTAGTGCCAGGGATTACCGCTGCGAGTGGTTGTAGTGCTTATGCTGGCATTCCATTAACTCATCGTGGCGTGTCTCAGGGGTGTACTTTTGTCACCGTCCATACTGAAAAAGAGACGGTTATTGCATGGCAAGCTTTGGTAGATCTTAACCATACCTTAGTGTTTTATATGGGGTTATCTAAAGTTGATTTAATTTGTCAACAATTGACTAATGCAGGATTAATCGCAACAACACCAGCGGCAATTATTGAAAGAGGCTGCACCGATGAGCAACGTGTTATTAACGCTACGTTGGCAACACTCCCTCAACGGGTTAGACAGCAACACATTGTATCGCCAGCGTTAATTATTATTGGTGAGGTGGTGAAGTTAAGTGAGAGCTTAGCTTGGCCTTCATTAAAAATAGAAAGTTTAACCTCATACAATAAACCTCAAGAATGGGCATAGATAAGGAGATCAAAATGAGCAGAACACGGATAGTTATTATTGGTAATGGCATGGTTGGACATCATTTTATTGAACAAGTTTTAGCGCAAGATAATGAGCAAAACATAGCGTTAATCACATTTTCAGAAGAAGATCGTTTAGCCTATGATCGTGTTCAATTAAGCAATTATTTTAACGGGAAAACGGCGAGCGATTTAACCCTTGCTCATGAGTGTGATTACCAACAGGCGGGAGTTAGTTATCACATTAATCAACGGGTGGTAAATATTGATCGTGTACATAAAACTATTGTAACTGATGGCGGTGAAGAGGTTGCTTATGATCGTTTGATTTTAGCTACTGGATCATATCCTTTTGTGCCTCCTATTGAGGGTAATGATGCTGAACATTGTCATGTTTATCGAACCATTAATGATTTAAAAGCCATCGCGGCATCAGGTAAAAAAAGCCAAGTTGGGGTTGTGATTGGTGGTGGATTACTTGGACTTGAAGCTGCAAATGCATTGCAAAATATGGCGTTAGAAACCCATGTGGTTGAGTTTGCCTCTCAGTTAATGGCGGTTCAACTTGATGAGGGCGGTGGTGAGCTATTACGTCAAAAAATAACAGCCTTAGGGGTCAATATTCATACTAGCAAAGCCACTGAAAAAATTGTAGCGGGTGATCAGTGTCGCTATAAATTAATTTTTGCTGATGGCACAGAATTAGAAGCGGATATGGTGGTATTTTCTGCTGGCATTCGTCCTCAAGATGCCTTAGCGAAACAAGCCGGTTTAGCTATTGGTGAGCGTGGTGGAATCGTGGTTAACGATCATTGTCAAACCAGTGACCGTGATATTTACGCTATTGGTGAGTGCGCACTATGGAATAATCGTATTTTTGGTTTAGTGGCACCGGGTTATAAAATGGCACGAGTTGCAGCATCGATAGTCTGTGGTATTGATGCGGTGTTTACTGGTGCCGATATGAGTACTAAGTTAAAGCTTTTAGGGGTAGATGTCGGCAGTATTGGTGATGTTCATACTACGATTGATGCTGCGCAAGTGTTCACTTTATCCAATGATGCTGAGCAAAGTTATCAACGGATTATTGTTTCAGAGCAAGGTGATAAATTACTTGGGGCAGTGTTAGTTGGCAATGTTGAGCAATATTCTCAACTATTGCAACTCACACTGAATCAATCACCATTACCTAGTCCACCATCGCTATTATTAATGCCTCAAGCCTTAGCTGCGATAACACCAGCAACAGAAGATAGCTTGAGTGACACCGCGCAAGTGTGTTCATGTTTTGATGTTAATAAGGGACAGATTTGCCAAGCCGTTGCTGAGGGGTGTGTTGATATGACACAGCTTAAAACAATGACTAAAGCCAGTACGGGATGTGGCGGGTGTGCTTCTTTTGCAAAACAAATCATGGAAGTAGCATTAGTAGCAAAAGGACATGAGATCAATCATTCTCTATGTGAACATTTTAGTTATAGTCGCCAACAATTAGCCGATATTATTCGTGTTAAGAAGGTCAAAACCTTTAGTGCATTATTAACTGAATACGGCTCAGGACTAGGGTGTGATATTTGTAAGCCTACCATTAGTTCAATCCTCACATCATTTTGGAATGACTATATTCTTGAACCACAACATATTGGCTTACAAGACACGAATGATGTTTATCTCGGTAATATGCAAAAAGACGGTACGTATTCAGTGGTACCTCGTATTCCAGCCGGAGAGATCACCCCTGAAAAACTGATTATCTTAGGGCAAGTAGCACAACAATTTAAGCTCTATACCAAAATTACGGGTGGGCAACGGATTGATTTATTTGGCGCGCAATTGCATCAGTTACCTCAGATCTGGCGTTTACTTGTTGATGCGGGATTTGAGACCGGGCATGCGTATGGTAAATCCGTTCGTACTGTAAAATCATGTGTGGGCTCGATGTGGTGTCGTTATGGAATGGCTGACAGTATGGCATTTGCGATTGTTCTTGAAAATCGTTACAAAGGCTTGCGTTCCCCTCATAAACTCAAATTTGCTGTTTCTGGTTGTACTCGTGAATGTGCTGAGGCGCAGTCAAAAGATATTGGTGTAATTGCAACTGAAAAAGGCTGGAATTTATATATTGCAGGTAATGGTGGTATGCGCCCTCGCCATGGGGATTTGTTTGCTGCCGATCTCGATAATGACACTCTGATTCAATATATCGATAGAATATTGATGTTTTATATTCGTACCGCAGACCGGTTACAGCGTACTTCCGTATGGCTTGAAAATCTGGAGGGGGGGATCGAATATTTACGACAAGTAGTGATTGAGGATGCACTCAATATTACCTCGGAGCTTGAGCAAGAAATGGCACAAAGTCTGAGCCTTTATCAATGTGAATGGAAAACTACGCTTGAATCACCGCAAAAGCTGCGTCGGTTTCAACATTTTATTAATAGTCATCAACCTGATTTGGGATTAGCTTATAAAACTGTTCGTGAACAACGTACGCCTCTAATGTGGTTACAAGCGGCTGAATCTATTGCTGTTGTTAATATTACCGATGAGGAATAAGTAATGATTAATCAATGGATTACTGTTTGTGATGAAGACGATTTGCATATTGATATGGGTGTCTGTGCTTTGGTGGGCGGGCATCAGATAGCGCTGTTTCTATGTGGGCATAATAATACTCTGTATGCGATTAATAATTATGATCCAATAGGAAAAGCGAATGTATTGTCACGTGGCATTATTGGTTCATTAAAGGGAACCGTTGTGGTGGCTTCTCCTCTCTATAAACAGCATTTTTGTCTTGATAGTGGTCAGTGTATAGAGTCGGCTGAAATGTTAGTGCCAACTTATCCTGTAAGGCGCATTAATGGCTGTGTTCAAGTGCAACTGCTCGATTCTTTAATGCGTTAAGAGGGAATAATCATGGCGACTTATACTCAATTTAATCTGCTCTCTTTCCGCGGCAAAATGAAAATACTCCACATAAGTTGGTTGGCTTTTTTTATTACTTTTATGGTGTGGTTTAACTTTGCACCTTTACTTCAAGCAGTAAAAACGTCATTAGGGTTAACTACTGAACAAATCAAAACGCTATTAATTTTAAATGTTGCGTTAACCATTCCTGCGCGAGTGGTTGTTGGAATGCTGACTGACCGATATGGCCCTCGTATTGTATATAGTTTGTTATTGGCGATCTGCGCTATTCCTTGTTTTGTGTTTGCGTTTTCAACCTCCTTTATGCAAGCCGCGTTAGCCCGTTTTGCGCTGGGATTCATTGGGGCGGGGTTTGTTATTGGAATTCGGTTGGTGTCGGAATGGTTTCCACATCATGAACTTGGTACAGCAGAAGGTGTTTATGGTGGCTGGGGCAATTTTGGTTCTGCCGCCGCCGCGTTTACATTACCTTCATTAGCGTTATGGTTTGGTGGTGAGGATGGTTGGCGCTATGCCATGGCTGTGACAGGGGGATTAAGCATTATTTTTGCCGCTCTATTTTATTTTACGGTAACAGATACTCCGCAAGGAGCGACATATTATAAATCTCACCACATTGGCGCAATGGAAGTGACCTCTCGAGGAGATCTATGGTTGTTAATCATCATGAAACTACCCATGTATGCGGCAATGGGGTTATTAGTATGGAAGCTCTCATCAGCAACGATTGGACTATTAGATACCAAGATAAGTTACGTTATTTATGTGGGGTTAATTGGGCTTTATTTGGTTGATATTAAACAGTTGTGGCGAGTTAACCGTAAGATGTTATCGCAACCAGTGCCAACACTTCATCGGTATTCTTTTCGTCAGGTTGCGGTGCTTAATGTGCTTTATTTTACCACCTTTGGATCTGAATTAGCGGTGGTATCAATGTTACCGTTATTTTTTGCTGACATCTTTACATTAACACCCGTGATGGCGGGGATAGTGGCCTCTTCGTATGCATTTATGAATTTAATCTCGCGCCCCGGTGGTGGCTGGTTATCCGATAGATTTGGGCGTAAAGCAACCTTATTGATCTTAACTGCGGGTTTAGCTATGGGGTATGTGTTAATGGCGAATATTAATGTGGGGTGGCCATTATGGAGTGCAATATTAGCGGCGATGATTTGCTCGTTCTTTGTTCAGGCAAGTGAAGGTGCTGTATTTGCTGTAGTGCCGTTAATTAAACGTCGTATGACAGGCCAAATTGCAGGAATGACTGGAGCATATGGCAATGTTGGTGCGGTGTGCTATCTCACCGTTTTATCGATGGTTGAGTACAGTACCTTTTTTATCATTATTGCATTAACGGCGGTTGTTGGTTTTATAACGTTGTTGGCACTCAAAGAGCCATCAGGAAAAATGGCTGAAATTAATGATGATGGTAGCGTAACTTTAATTGATGTCGGGTAGTGGTATGAACTTGTAGTATGGATTAATGATGTAACTAAATGAGGAATATCATGACGGTATCAAATTTGGTTGTACGCTATGGCGGTTATTCTGATACGGGGAAAAAGCAGTGTAATCAGGATGCTTTTGCAGTGTTATCGCCATCAAAAACGGTTGAATTACAGCATAAAGGGGTGATTGCATGTATTGCTGATGGTGTCAGTTGCAGTGATCGTAGTTATATTGCCAGTCAATTGAGCGTGATAAATTTTATTGAAGATTATTTAGCAACGGCAACCACCTTATCTGTAAAAGAAGCGGCCTCTTTAGTGCTTAATACGCTTAATTTATGGCTGTTTCATTATGGGCAGCAAGCGAGTTTACCGCAAGATGCACCATTGACTGCATTATCGGTTGTGATTATTAAATCAAATACTGCGCATATCTTTCATATTGGAGATTGCCGTGTATATTTATGGCGTGAGCAGCATTGTTATTGTTTAACTAACGATCATCGCCGTCGGCATCATGATGGACAACATTATCTGACTCGGGCTTTAGGTGCTGACTCTCAATTACACGTCGATTATCAGGCAATACCACTAGATGTTGGTGATAAGTTCGTTATGACGACGGATGGTATTCATGATGAAATCAATGTCGTGCAATGTATTGAGCAAACTTTCAGTATCAATACCGTGTCGCCACAATTATCAACGCAATCAAGACGTGAGTATTTAGAACAACAGGCACAACAATTAGTGACTGATGCACATCTGTGCGGATCACAAGATAATGCCAGTTGTGTGATCGTTGAAATTGATGTTCTTCCTGTATTAGCGCTAAGTGAAGCACTCATCAAAGAGGGGGCGAAAATTATTCCGCAATCATTAAAAGCGGGGCAACGAATAGATCAATTTGTTATTTGTCGAGTGCTTGATGCTGGGTGTCGTAGTTATATTTATTTGGCTCAAAGTGATGATGATAAAAAGTTGTATGTATTAAAAATGCCATCTCAAAATATGATTAGCGATAGTAGTTACTTACATTGTTTTATGCGTGAAGGTTGGCTAGGGCAACAGTGTCAGTTGACGGGGATGATGAAAATTTTTAACCATAATATGAATTCTGCCTTTCTTTATCATGTCTGTGAATTTGTTGATGGGCTGACGTTACGACAATGGATCATTGATAACCCTCACCCACCATTAGCTACGGTACGAATGATAGTGACGGACATTGTAACAATTGTACGCACTTTGCAGCGCCAAGGGATTTATCATGCGGATATTAAACCCGAAAATATTCTCGTCTGTGAAAATTTAAGCGTAACATTCATTGATTTTGGCAGTGCGTGGGTCAATGGTTATCAAGAGTTAAAGCCTGCAACGATTGACTATTATCCTCAGGGTGATTTGAATTATTTAGCGCCAGAATGTTATGCTGGTGGACAACCTTCAATATTGAGTGAGCAATTTTCATTAGGAGTGATGATCTATGAAATGCTGACGGGATCACTACCGTATCAACGTTTAAGTTCCCACTCACAAGCGCCTGTTGCAATGAAAATGAATTACACTGCGATATCCTCCTATCGACAAGATTTACCGCGATGGTTAGAGATGAACGTTAAGAAAATGTGCCATCCTCATGCGCAATACCGTTATCAAGCTCTTTCAGAGCTCATCAATGGGCTTAAAACACCGCCGTCTTCCTCCCCGTTATTGTCACGACCATTAATTGAACGTGATCCGTTATTATTGTGGCAACTTATCAGCGCCGTATTATTGTTGGTAGTAGTATTGCTGCTCTTTTCGTCTTAGTTAATATGGTATTAGTTAATGTAAATCAGCGTAAAGTTCGTGTGTAATGATGTATTATAAAGAATCAGCCTTGGGGAGTTGTATTTCTCATAGATACATTGCGCTGGTTTATCTTTGCTCATGTTCAATCTAAGGGTGGTTCCATTACCTAAATTGATCAGTATTAAAAATCAATTATGATTGCGTTTTCTTAATTAATAAGATTGTGCAACATCGACGTTATGATCGATTTGATTAGCTGATGGTGTCGGTCAGGGGCTGAGGAATCAATGTGTTAAATTTCATGTTACCGATGCTTATGCTACTTAATGCGCGTTATAGTTATACTGATAGCGCTAAACAATATCTAGACGCTAATCAGCAAATGATAATACTATCATTGTATGAAAAAACGACTAAACTTTAAGCGTAAATATATAAAGAGTGAGTCGGTTTAGTGGTAATGATTAGCCTTGGCTAAGTAAAACCTTAATGTGTGGTTTAGGTAGCGGTTTTGTAGTTAGTAATAAAATAGACTGCGATGAAAATTAACGTTTTTATATTGCTAGACAAATAGTTACAATCTGTTGGTTGAAAATCAATCTAGCAGTGCTTTATTTTTGTTGTTGAAAACGGCAAAATGAGCGTACATTTGAGCTCTGTCTCCTATTTGAACTAATTTTTGATAAAACATATAGCAGTTTATCGAGTAGGTGGTAAGGTCTCATCGCATTCCGAATTCTTAAAGTAAAAGGTTACAAATATGTCTGATGTTCCAGAGTCTGTTGCAAATATTGCCGCTGTTGCTCAACCTGTCGCTGAATCTTCAGGTTCTATCTGGGGTTATGTTGCAGCGGGTAGTGTAGCGTTATTGGTGCTTGCGGGTATCTTCGCTTATCGTAAAATAAATCAACCAGCATTTGTTATTAATCAGGTTCGTAAGAAAAACCTTAAAGAAATGAAAAAACAGGGTACTGAAAACTCTGAATTCATGGTTGATATGGATCGTTTATTAGATTCTATTTTACGTTACACAACTGAAAATAAAAAGAAAGGCTCAGATGTAGTGACATTGCTTAAGCCATTGAACGATAAAGAGCGTATTAAAACGCCACGTGATATGTACCAATCAATGATCTTCATTGCTAATGATGTTAACGATACTGCGCTTGCTAAAGATTTAAAAAACAAATCAAAGCAAGTGAAATCAAGTTCAGCATTGATGGCTGGTTTGTTAAAGCGTGCAGGTATTAACTAATTTATATTTAAGATAAATAGATATTATAAAGGGCTGATTTATTCAGCCTTTTTTTATACCCATTATTTATGATTATAACGGTTGTGATTGGAGTTTCTTTTCAAAATCATGTCGAACAATATCTAATGCAGATAATACTGTTTGAGGTGCAATGTCGTTGTCTTCTAATAGGCAGATTAAATCAACAGCGAGTTTAATATCAGCAGGGGCATTTTCTAATGATGTGGTTGGTGCATTACTCATTTATGAATCTCTTTTATTAGGTATATATAACTATTTATCATGCTATCAGTATGATTGTATTATTAATGAGATTAGCCTTTTCTTTCGCGGCGATTAATCTCATTTTCAAGTGTTACTAATGCTGCTTGGCAACGACTGATACGCCCTTCAAGAGCTAGGACTTCTTTTTGAGCCTGTTGTTGTTCAAATTGAGAGCCGCAACGATTAACCAGTAACTCTTTATCCCGTAACATTAATTTTAATCGGCGTTCCCAATCTTTATGCTTCGCAAGATCTTGGTACATATCATTGATTGAACGTTGCCATTTAACCGCTTGCTGGGGCTCATTTTTACGGATATTTTGAGTGGCTAGTTCACGTTGAATGGCATTGATTTGAGCAATTAGTTTCTCACATAAGTGCTGAGTACGTTCGGGTAATAATCGACCCGCTTGTTGCTCTTTTTGTAGCGTAGTTAGCTCTTGGGCTATTTCAGTTACGCAAGGCGCGAGTAACTTACTACGATGACGAAATAACTGTTGATCAAATAAGGGACGGGGTGCTTCACCACGTAAGCGATCTGCTTCTGCTGCTTGATGTTGTAGTTGTTCAATAAGTGTTTGTAATCGAGAAAGATCAATCATAGTTATACCTATAAACGGAATGGTTAAAACCAAGCTTGCCACGCTAATTTAGCCGCAAGAATAAACACTACCGTAATAAAAACAGGTCGAATAAATTTAGCACCAAAATGAATCGCAGAGTGTGCGCCTAAATAGGCACCAATCATTAAACACAGCCCCATAATTAAACCTAGTGCAATATTTACATGACCTAAAATAATGAATGTAATAAGTGAAGTAATATTACTGGTAAAGTTCATGGCTTTTGCTAGACCACAAGCCCGTAGCATATCTAATCGATATAAAACCAAACTTGAAACCGTCCAAAATGCGCCAGTTCCAGGGCCTGCTAGTCCATCATAAAATCCTAAACCACAACCTTGCAGCCATTGTTTACGTTTAAACATTGCTGTTACTTCAGGTAATTGAGTTTGATCTGGATTAGGGTGCGGATGCCATAAACTATAAATCGCAACGGCAAAAATCACTAAAGGCAGTGTTTTTTCCAACCATACACCACTGATGAGGTTTACCGTTAGCGTGCCAATAATTGCACCAATGAAAGTCGCAATAAAAGACGCTTTCCAAAATTGCGGATTAAATAACTGTTTCTTGTAATATGTCCATGCTGCCGTTGAAGAAGCAAAACTTGCTGCCAGCTTATTGGTGCCAAGTGCAATATGCGGTGGAAGGCCAAGAGAAAGCAACGCAGGAACCGTTAACATTCCACCTCCACCGGCTACGGCATCAATAAAGCCAGCGGCTAATGCAACAATACCAAGTATTAATAATGTACTTGGTTCAATCATATCAATCATTTAAATGCTTTGTATTATGGTTAAAATGATTAGCTGTATTCAATAACGCGTTTAAATGGTGGCAGAGAATCAAGTAGTGCCTTGCCATAACGACGATTAATAATACGACGATCTAAAATAACCACTCTACCAGAGTCGAGTTCTTTACGCAGCAAACGACCTACTGATTGAATCAGTTTTTTACTGGCTTCTGGAACTGAAATTTGTAAGAAAGGGTTACCGCCTTTACTTTCAATGTATTCTGCATGTGCTTCTTCCACAGGAGAGGTGGGTACTGCAAATGGAATTTTTGTAATAATTAGGTTTTTTAATAAATCGCCAGGTAAATCAAGTCCTTCTGAAAAACTTCCGGTACCAAATAAAATACTAGGTACACCTTTTTTACAATTTTCTTTATGTTTTTTTAGGGTTTCATTACGCGATTCTTCACCCTGAACCAGCAATTGCCATTTATTTTTCTTGGCTAATGGACGCAGAGCTTCTGCAACTTTATTCATTTGCCAGTAAGATGAAAATAACACTAAACTGGCGGTTTCACCTTCGAGATATTCAGGTAATACTTCAATTAATAGGTCGGTAAATTGTTCTGCTTGTGGCTCTAATTTTAACGCTGGAATAACTAACCGAGCATTGTTTTGATAATCAAACGGCGATGCTAATGCAAGAAAACGTGTACCTTCTGTTTCTGCATCAGAGATCCCCGCTTGACGACAAAAGAAGCTAAATTGATTTAATGCTCGTAATGTTGCAGACACTAAAATCGCACCAGCTGCGCGGCTCCATAGAAGTTGATCAAGTCGATAGCCAACTTCTAATGGTGATACTTCAATAATGTAATCATTCTCACGTTCAGGGCTTTTTTCTATCCAACGTGCCAGTGGTGCGCCTTTTTTATGGTTTGGCTGTGCCATTAATGCCCAAACTTTCTCCAAATTTTCAAGGCGTTGTAAGTAAAAACCAATTTCAGTAAGTGCTTGCTCACCTAAACGTGGAATAATGATATTTTCCTTGGTACGTTCGGCGATAAGATCTTGAATTTTACCCAGTGATTGTAGTGCTTTTTTACTGGCTTCTTTACAACCTTTTGCTTCTTCTTCAAGCCATTGGGGTAATTCACCATGTTCAAAACGATAAACGCCGTCTTTATTAAATTTGCTTGAATCAATATTGTTGGCAATTTGGTTTAAGGTTGGAACTAAGTGTTGAATGCTATCTTGAATCGCGTTTTGGAATCGATTGGCTTTTTGATAGTCCGCTAATTCTGCAAATTTAGCCACAATTTGATTAAGCTTTTCAAGCCATGTAGCAGCCCCTTTTAAACTTGAAGCAGCCGATGAAAAATCACGAGCAACTTGAGGTAAATGGTGAGCTTCATCAATCACATAAATAGTTTGTTCTGGCTCTGGCAGAATGACACCGCCACCTAATTCAATGTCTGCCATTAGCAATGCATGGTTAGCAACAATAACATCTGCTTTATCGAGATGTTCACGCGCCTTAGCAAAGGGGCAACTACGATGTTTAGGCATACCCGCATGGCAACTGTGTTTGTCTGCCATAATTTGTTGCCACACTTTATCAGGAATAGTTGTTGGCCAGCTATCGCGATCACCATCCCATTTATTTTGTTCGGTAGCTTTTAGCATCCGCTTGAGTAAATCAAGATCGGATTTTCTTGGCTTTTCTTCCCACATGCCCAGTTGTAATTCGCTATCGGTTGAACAACTGGCTTCTAATTTATGGTTACAACAGTACCGTTGACGCCCTTTAGCCAAAATAAAGCTAAATTCACGCGGAAAAATTTGATTGAACAGCGGTAGATCTTTGGTAATTAATTGCTCTTGAAGTGCCACTGTTGCGGTAGAGATCAGCAGCTTTTTATTATTGAATAAGGCAAAAGGGATCCCTCCAATTAAATAGGCAAGAGATTTACCGATCCCCGTTCCAGCTTCAGCAACCAGAACGCGATTTTTTTTGTGGTATTCACCCGCGAGCGTCTTGGCTATTTCTGCGACTAAATAGTTTTGTGCGCGACGAGGAATAAAGTTATCAAGTTGATGACCAAGGTTGGTGTAACACTGTTTGATATCGCTTTTTATGGTGTTGTGCAGCATGGTTGAAACTTCATCAGGACCGGGAAATGCATTATAGCATGAAGCGTTAAATGTGAGCGGTAACAAAATTCAGGCTATTTATATTTTAAAGTGAGGGATCGCTCACGGTTTTTTATTCCTGTTACATTTGCAAAATATGGCTTGTCTTCTTGCAAATTTAAACACTGCATACTAAGTGGCTTAATAGTTTTTTATGCTGTTTATTTCATTATTAAAGGTGGATTAGTTATGTAATTAAGCGTTGTTCATAGTTATTAATTTAATGTTAATTGCATTTTTTTACTTATTTTTTTGTGATAAATATCTCAAGCTATAATCTTAACTGTTTGTTTTTGTGATATGTTTTATGTTTTTTTATGTTTAATTTAGATTATTTGACAAAAATATTGAACTTCTGGCAGGATGTGAGCCATAAATTACTTTCCTTGTTGATTCAGTGTTTTGTTTTCTAAACAGAGTGCGTGACAGGGGAATATAAGGACAGGGAATCTCAGGATTGAGATTTACAACAATAAGAAAGGCAGTGGACATATCATGAAAAAAACTCTATTAGCGCTAGCAGTTCTAACTGCAGCTGGTTCTGCAAATGCTGGCATCAACCTTTATGACGCAAATGGCGTTAAAGTTGATCTTTCTGGTGCAGCTGAAGTGCAATTCCGCGAAGATTACGAGCCACAAAATGATGCTAAATTCCGCATTGATGACGCAGATCTTGCGTTAACAACAAGCATCAAAATTTCAGAGCAGTTAACAACTGTTGCTGGTATGGCTTTTGAATTCGAAGATGGCAATGTAACTAGTGATGAGTTATGGGCTGGTTTCTCTGGTGACTTCGGTACGTTAACATTTGGTCGTCAATACTTAGTATCTGATGATTCAGGTATTGGTAAAGATTACGAGCTTGGTTCTGAAGGTATTGACTTCGTACAAACAAATGGTAACAACGTAGTTAAGTATGTTTACGATAACGGTACTTTCTACTTTGGTGCTTCTCATGATATGAAAGACAACGGTCTAATTTCTGACGGTAGCGGCGATATTTCTCGTGATGTTAACACGTACGTTACTGATGCCCGTCTTGGTTACCGTATTGGCGGTCTTGATGCTCGCGTTTATTACTACACTGCAGATAATATTCCTGGCACAACATTTAAGCCTGCAGGTGTTATTGATGTTGAAGGTTATAACCTTGAAGCAGAATATGCATTTGGTCAATTTGGTTTAGCGGCATCTTTCGGTCAACTTGAATATAAAAATTCATTTGGCGTAGAGAAACTACGTGGCAATGTTTACCAAATCGCTGCTGATTACACGATGGACAAAACAACGTTTGCTATTGGTTACAACAATTACGACCGTCGTGATCAAAAAGGTGATACTTACGCAGTTTACGCTAACGTAACGCAAAAACTACACAACAACGTTAAAGTATACGGTGAAATTGGTACTACTGATGCTAAATTCCTTGAGAATGGTGAATCACGTAACTCTGATTTCGGTTACGTAGCTGGTATCGAAGTAACATTCTAATCCGTTGAGATAAGAATTGTTATATAAAGCCGCCTTTTGGCGGCTTTTTGCTAATTTTTATTTATATCGATAGTTATTGTTATCACACGAATATATTGCGGTGGTGATACCAATGAGCAGCCGATAAATAGAAATGAAGGATCAAGTATGAACAACAAATTATGGTTATTAGCGGCTTTGTTTTCAGCCTCTACTCAAGCAGCAACATTAGCTGTGGCGGATAACATACAATTATTGGCGGTTGACGGTAAAGAAGTGAAAAGCCAAGGTTGGAGTGCGGTCGATAGTGTTGAGTTATCTGAGGGTAAACACCAAGTCGTAGTACGTTTTGATGGTGAAGTTAAGCGGGGCTCAAAATCAACAATTTATACGACTCGACCTTATTTATTTGAGATTGATTTAGCAAATACCAATGCTGAAATTATTTTGCCTCGTTTAACAACAGAATCTCAAGCGAAAGCATTTTTTGAGCGTGGAGCCCAATGGCAGTTAGCCATGGCTGATGGTTCTGTAAAGCCCTTAGTCGTGACAGAGTTACAAGGTGAGGGGTTTGCAGCCTACAGTGACATTGAGGCACTTGTTAACGCTTATAACAGTGATAACGGCATTGTGATAGAAAAAGGTAATGCAGTAGATTTACAACAAGTTGCTGTTAATGTTGATAATAAAACAGGTAAGGTTGAAATTACTGGTGATGCATTAACACAACTTAAAATGTGGTATAGCAAAGCATCAAATAATGATAAAAAAGCCTTTAAAATTTGGATGGCAGAAAAAGAGTTTAACTAGATCATTGGTTAGATCAACCGCGCGATGCGAATGCTGCTAGATTGTATCTAAAAAGTAAAAGGCAACCATGTTGCCTTCTATTTTTTGAATTTATTGATATTAAAAGTATGACTTTTAGCGATAATTAATCGTGATGATAACGGCTATGCTCACGACATGCTTTACACCGAGGCTGAGCAGGGTCTTGTTCAAGATCGCTATATTCTATTTCTTCCTCACAATCAGTACATAAACCATACATACCCAATTTAAAGGAGCATACAGCAGCATCTACTTTTTCTAATCGTATTGCCATATCAAAAAGAGTAGGAATAAAAGATGATTTGGCCATAACGATAAGATCATTGAGATCCGTATTATTTATTTCGGCGGTATTGTTTTTTAAATGATTGATTAACATTTCATTTTTTAATTTTTCTGCTAGAGATAAGTATTCAGTTTCTAGCGGATACTGAAAATTTTTATAATTCATATCGTGATAGCCATAGTGATGATATTCAATAGGAAAGCCGGCAAAAAAAGATAATAAGCGGAGCTTTGATTGAGTGTTGTTATACTGCGGCTAAATAAAATCTAATGCAGTACCTCTAAGTGTTATTAGTCTAATCGAGATTTAATGTACCGTTGTGATTTGAATCAATTCTTTAAACGAATTTAATAAATATGGGGTATTTTTTGTTGTAATACAGTACCCATCACTGCGTGATAATAAATACTAACAATTAGAACGAATTATTGTTACAAGGTGAGTGTTGCGCAAGAAAAAGAGCATATTAGGTTGTTAAATATATTAATTGAGGTGGTAAACCTTGAATGAAGAAGTGATGGTGAAGAGCCGAATAGCCCGCTATGTTTTAGTGGCTATCGGTTGGATTGCTGTTGTCTTAGGTGTATTGGGAATTTTCTTACCGTTATTACCAACGACACCTTTTTTATTATTGGCGAGTGGCTGTTTTATGCGGGGCTCTCCTCGGTTAAATCAATGGTTATATCAACACCCACAGTTGGGGCCTATTTTAGTGAATTGGCATCAGCATGGTGCTGTGACGTCAGTTGTAAAACGGCGTGGGTTGATCATGATTGTGTTAAGTTTTACTTTTTCCATTGCCATGGTGCCATTGTGGTGGCATAAGCTGATGTTATTGGGTGGTTTAGTGATTTTATTATATTGTTTTAACCGCTTACCTGTTGTAGATATTCAACCTGATTCTTCGTCAGTTGCCGAACCTGAAGAAAAGCCATAAAATGTCTAATTGTCACATAAAAATATGGCTGTTATTTACGGCTCTATTTTTATGCTTTGTCTGCAATTAGCAGGCGTTAACTTAAGGTTACTCTGTTTGCAGTTAGAGTAAGTACGGAAAGAACAATGAATCAAGAAACATTAAATTTAATCACCAATAGCATTAAATCCATTCAAGATTATCCTAAGCCAGGTATTTTATTTCGTGATGTGACGAGCCTTATGGAAGTGCCTGAAGCGTACCGCGCTACAATTGCGCTTTTGGCTGAGAAGTATCAAGATCAAGGTATCACAAAAGTTATTGGTACAGAGGCTCGTGGTTTCTTATTTGGCGCACCTTTAGCCTTAGCATTAGGGGTTGCATTTGTCCCTGTTCGTAAGCCGGGTAAATTACCACGTGAAGTGATTGCTGAAAGTTATGAGCTTGAGTATGGCAAAGATACTTTAGAAATTCATAAAGATGCGATTGTTGCTGGTGATAAAGTGCTATTAGTTGATGATTTATTAGCAACTGGTGGCACTATTGAAGCAACCACGAATTTAGTCCGTCGTTTAGGTGGTGATGTTAACGATGCTGCGTTCGTTATTAATTTGCCTGATATTGGTGGTGAAGCGCGTCTGCAAGGTTTGGGACTTAACGTTTACTCTATTTGTGATTTCCCTGGTCACTAAAATTTTAATTAGCAATAACACCTTATTATCATATAAATAAAGGTGATAGTTGGCTAATCATTGGGCGCTTACTCTAGCGCCCTCTCGCTCACTAAACTGCACTATGTTAGCATTGATGTTAAATTCAATGTGTTACATACCTCATTACTATTTCGTTTATTTTCTTTGTTTTATAATGATTAATATCGGTTATTATCATTATAGCTATGATAGCGAGAATAAAAGAAAGAGTGGCGAGTTTCGTTACACCAGATGCAGTCCAGATTGATTAAGGTTATTTATAAATGAGTTATCAGGTTCTGGCCCGAAAATGGCGTCCTTACCAGTTTGCAGATGTGGTTGGACAATCACATGTATTAACTGCACTAGGTAATGCCTTAGAGCAAAATCGGCTTCACCATGCTTATCTTTTTAGTGGTACACGAGGTGTGGGTAAGACGACAATTGCCCGTATTTTTGCTAAAGGGTTAAATTGTGAGCAAGGGATCACATCGACACCTTGTGGTAAATGTACAACTTGCCGTGAAATCGATGAAGGACGGTTTGTTGATCTGCTCGAAATTGATGCTGCATCACGTACTAAAGTTGAAGATACACGCGAATTATTGGACAACGTGCAATATAAGCCTGCTCGTGGTCGCTTTAAAGTTTATCTGATTGACGAAGTACACATGCTTTCGCGTCACAGTTTTAATGCATTATTAAAAACATTAGAAGAGCCGCCTGAATATGTGAAATTTATTTTGGCGACGACTGATCCGCAAAAATTACCCGTGACGATTTTATCTCGTTGTTTACAGTTTCATTTAAAACATCTTGATCATCAACAAATTCATGCTCAACTAGATAAAGTTTTAACGGAAGAAAAAGTTGAGTATGAGGCGCGTGCTCTGGCGTTATTAGCGCGTGCAGCAGAAGGCAGTATGCGTGATGCATTAAGTTTGACCGATCAAGCTATTGCATTAGGTAACGGTAATGTAAGTGCTGAAACTGTTGCGGCAATGCTAGGTACATTAGATACCGATCAGGCTTTGGCATTACTTGAAGCGGTGGCAACAGCTGATGCAAATACTGCGATGGCAAGTTTGCAGCAGTTAGCATCGATTGGTATTGAATGGGATAGTTTACTGCGTGAATTGTCAGCACAATTACACCGTGTTGCCATGTTCCAAGCATTACCTGCAAGCTTAGATGACAGCTTACCTGATGCAGAGAGAATTAATCTTTTAAGCCAATTGATGACACCACAAGATGTACAATTATGTTATCAAATTTGCTTACAAGGACGTCAAGATCTCTCGTTTGCACCTGATGGCCGTACTGGTTTAGAAATGGTGTTATTGCGTATGCTTGCTTTCCGTCCAGTCAGTGGCGGTAGCATTACACCACAAGCGATTGTGGTGCCAAGCAGTCAACCAACATCGTTAGCTGCACCTACTCATCCACCTGTAAGCGGTGTCTCACGGGTGCAAGCATTAAAAGCACAAATACAAACGCCTGTAACGAATAGCGTACCGCCAGCAGTGATGCCAATCTCAGAACCACAGCCAACACCGTCTGTTGTTGCAATGCCAGTTTCTGAGCCGCAGCCTGTTCCGCCAGTACCATCATTACAACCATCACAACCATTGACACAACCTGAACCCGTCGCATTGCAGCCCGCGCCATTAACACCGTCGCAGGCGACAGTCATGCCAAATCAGCCCGTGGTTGATAGCACAGTTGTTACATCACCTGTGCCAGCGGCGTCACCACGACCATCAGCGGCTTCTGGGTTATTAGCGGCTCGTAATCAGCTACGTAGTCAAACTAAACGTGGTCAAGATGGACAAACAACAGCAATATCGTCAAAAAAGCCTTTAACGACGCCAGCTAAAAAAGTCGCAACCTCAGTGATGGATCGGATTGCGAATAAGCAAACGACGATGCCAACAATGAAATCTCATGCGATGCCGGCGTCGGCAGCTTCTAATCAGGTTGCGGAAGATGATGAATATCGTTGGAAGCCAATGGCGAAACCCGCAGCTGAAACGGTGATTAAGCCTGAGTTAACTCCGCGAGTATTAAAGCGCGCTTTAGAACATGAAAAAACACCGGAGATGGCGAAATTACTTGTCAATGAAGCAGCAAATCAGGATAGTTGGTCACAATTAGTGACTCAGCTTGATGTGCCAAAGTTAATTCAACAATTAGCATTGAACTCTGCTTTTGAGCGAAAAGATGATCATATTACATTGTATTTACGATCATCCCAAAAGCACTTACAAGCAGATCGTGCGACGGCACAATTAAACAGTGCCTTGAATGATATATTGCAAACATCAGTACAATTATCAATTGTATTGGGCGAGCAAGGTCAAACACCATTGGAATTACGCGAAAGTTTGTATCAACAAAAATTGTTACAAGCTCGTGATAGTTTAGCAAATGATCCTAATGTTAACTTCATTTGTCAGCGTTTTGCTGCACAACTGGATGAAGACAGTATTAGACCTGTTTAAAAATTTTTAACCAGACCAGATAGAGAGAGAAGAGTTATGTTTGGTAAAGGCGGTATGGGCAACATGATGAAGCAAGCGCAGCAAATGCAAGAGCGCATGCAAAAGATGCAAGAAGAAGTTGCAAGCATGGAAGTTACTGGTGAATCTGGTGCTGGCCTTGTTAAAGTAACGATTACTGGTAGCCATAGTGTACGTCGTGTTGAAATCGATGATAGCCTAATGGAAGATGATAAAGACATGCTTGAAGATTTAATTGCAGCCGCATTTAATGATGCAGCGCGTCGTATCGAAGAAACACAAAAAGAGAAAATGGCAGGTGTTACCGGCGGTATGAATTTACCTGCTGGCTTTAAGCTACCATTTTAATCAATGCGAACCAGTCAGTTACTGGAGCATTTGATGGAAGCTTTACGCTGTTTGCCAGGGGTTGGTCCTAAGTCAGCACAGCGTATGGCTTTTAATTTGCTACAACGAAATCGTCAGGGTGGTTTGCAACTCGCTGATGCATTAAATCAAGCAATGACTGAAATAGGTCATTGTCGTGATTGCCGTACATTTACTGAAGATGATGTTTGCGCTATTTGTGATAATCCGCGACGTAAAGAGAACGGTATTATTTGTGTGGTCGAAAGTCCGGCAGATATTGTAGCAGTAGAAGCAACAGGGCAATTTTCAGGACGTTACTTTGTATTAATGGGGCATTTATCTCCACTTGATGGTATTGGCCCAGCTGATATTGGTCTTGATACACTAGAGTTTCGTTTGCAAAAAGAAGCAATTAATGAATTGATTTTAGCCACTAACCCTACGGTTGAAGGTGAAGCAACAGCGCATTATATTGCAGAACTTTGTCATGAATATAATGTGCCTGCGAGTAGAATTGCTCATGGCGTGCCTGTTGGCGGTGAATTAGAATTGGTCGATGGTACAACGCTATCGCATTCTATTGCTGGACGACAGCGATTATAAAAATAGTTATTATTTAATGAAAAAACCGCGTTCTTTGGACGCGGTTTTTTATTGGTTATCTGTTAAGAATAACGGCTATATTCGTTATATTACTTGGTTGAGAATAATACTTTAGAACCATGAGTCAGGCTCGTTAGCAGTAACGTATGCTCATTAATTATGTCAATACGACGACTTTCTTGAGCATTCATTCTAAATATATCTCTGATCATTTTTAATTGCTCACTATCAAAATCATGGTTTGAACCTGAGGTAATATCTTTAAACTCTAATGGTTCTGTAAGTAAATAGCCGCCACTGACATCCCAGCGACCTGACTCAGAAATATGAACCATTAAGGGCTGTGGTTTATCACTGTGTAACTCAAGGATCGTGATCCGTGAGTAAGTGTGATTAGGTAAAAACACCATATTGCTATTTTGTTTTACTTGCCGTAACTCTTGCAGTGAATTTTGTGGTAATGACTCTATTTGGCTAATAGTCGTACTTTGCCATTCACGCGACATCAGTAATTGTTGCTGTTTGTAATCAGTTGAAAAATAGACCCATGAGCACAATACAATAGAGCTAATTAAAATCAAAAATGGCCAGTATCGGTGTAATAGGCGTGTTATTTGGTTAGAGGCCGTTAGCGACATAAGTTTATATTATCCTTATCACTAGTAAGTAAACGTACAGTTACGTTTTCTGCTGGCACTTTACTGTCATGTAAATAGTTTAAATACAATTGGTTATTTTGACCGCCTGTTACAATCACTTCTGATGGTTTCATCCCTGAATTCTTGTGATATTGGATGTAATTACTGACACACATTTGGATCATCTTATGCCATTCTTTTATCTTTGGATTATCTTTTGGCTCATAAATCATAACATCATCGACCTTAAATAAGGGGGTAAATGCTGCCGATTTCGGTGGCATACTGATGTTAACAATAATCGGTAATACAAAAGCAACTGTAAGTGCTAGCCAGCCTTTCCATGAGATCAACGTTGATTTATTTTCCGTCGTTTCTTTATCATCTTGAGAGTAATAAACCGGCGTCGCAGTATTAATAAACACCTCTTTCCTTGGCGAAGAAAGCATTGGTTCAAACTCAGGGGGGGTTGAAAGAATCGCTGGGTTATCGAGGTTAGTATTAGGCTCTGGTTGCTTTTTTTGACAGATATAGCTTTCTACGCTGGCAATCATTTGATAGCCACGTTTAGGGACTGTTTTAACAAATTCAGGTGATTTTGTAGAATCTTTTAATGCCTTACGTAAGGTTGAAATCGCCTGTGTTAGGCTCGAATCATCAACCTCAAAACCTTGTTCTCGCCAAACATAATCATGAATACGTTGGCGAGTAATAATTAGGCTAGGATCTTCAATGAGCAAACTTAATGCTCGACTTTCATTACTACCAAGTCGAGTTAATTCATTATTATCACATTTATCTATTAAGCTGTTATCATTAGGATCGAAAATAAAACGATTTCCAATCAAATACTTACTTGCATTTGTTGTCATTTGTTTAGCCTTGCCAAGGGTTTTATATAAACAGTATTATTATCTGTTTTATCTGAATACTGTCTGAATCTAAAAATATAAAACCGTTACTCAAAAAATATAAAAATAAAAAACATGTCATTTTAGGTTGAAATCATACAGTTTGACCATATTTATCTTTAGATATTACTCATAATTTTCTTGGAGTCGAAATGAGCGAGCAAACAGTTGATAACCAAAAGGAAACACGTGGTTTCCAATCAGAAGTAAAACAACTACTGCATTTAATGATTCATTCTCTTTACTCTAATAAAGAGATTTTTTTACGTGAACTGATTTCTAATGCGTCAGATGCTGCGGATAAATTACGTTTTAAAGCATTATCAAAAACTGACTTATACGGCAATGATGCAGAGTTATGTGTAAAACTATCCGTTAACAAAGACGCTGGCACTCTAACCATTAGTGATAATGGTATTGGTATGACACGTGAACAAGCGATTGAGCATTTAGGTACAATTGCTAAATCTGGCACTAAAGAATTCTTTGCCCAGTTAAATGAAGACGAGACTAAAGACTCGCAACTGATTGGTCAGTTTGGTGTGGGTTTTTACTCTGCATTTATCGTGGCTGATAGTGTAACGGTTAATACTCGTAGTGCAGAAGTGACTGCTGAAGAAGGTGTATGTTGGACATCAGCGGGTGAAGGTGATTACAGCATCGAAACTATCACTAAAGCAACCCGTGGTACTGATATTATTTTACACTTACGTACTGACGAGCAAGAGTTCTTAGATGAACATCGTCTACGTGAAATCGTTGGTAAATATTCTGACCATATTGGTATTCCTGTCTTTATTCAAACAGAAGAAAAAGATGAAGAAGGCAAGGTTACTGGTACTAAGTGGGATCAAATCAACAAAGCACAAGCATTATGGACACGTAATAAGTCCGATATCAGCGATGAAGAGTACAAAGAGTTTTATAACCATGTTGCCCATGATTACGCTGAGCCATTAGCATGGAGTCATAACCGTGTTGAAGGTAAGCAAGATTACACTAGCTTGTTATACATTCCATCAAAAGCACCGTGGGATTTAAATAATCGCGATGGTCAGCATGGTCTAAAACTGTATGTACAGCGTGTGTTTGTTATGGATGATGCACAGCAATTCATGCCAACTTACTTACGTTTTGTTCGCGGTTTGATTGATTCAAATGATCTACCACTAAATGTTTCACGTGAAATATTACAAGATAACAAAGTGACTCAAGCACTGCGTAAAGCATGTACTAAGCGTGTATTACAAATGCTTGAGCGCATGGCGAAAAACGAGCCAGAGCAATACCAAACATTCTGGAAAGAGTTTGGTCAGGTACTAAAAGAAGGTTTAGCCGAAGATTTTAGTAACCGTGAAAAAATTGCAGCATTACTACGTTTCTCATCAACAGAAAATGATTCACTCGATCAAACGGTTTCTTTAGCTGATTATGTTAGCCGTATGAAAGAAGGTCAGGATAAAATTTACTACCTAACGGCTGATAACTTTAATGCAGCTAAACACAGCCCACACCTTGAGCAATTCCGTGCTAAAGGCTTAGAAGTTATTTTGATGTACGATCGTATTGATGAATACCTAATGGGTCATTTACCTGAATTTGAAGGTAAGAAGTTCCAAGCGATCACTAAATCTGATCTTGATCTGTCTTCGTTTGATAATGCAGAAGAAAAAGAAAAGCAGAAAGAAACAGAGAAAGAATTCACATCAGTTATTGAGCGTACTAAAACTTACTTAGGTGAGCGTGTTAAAGAAGTACGCCCAACGTTTAAATTGAACGATACCCCTGCGGTAATGGTTACCGATGAAAATGAAATGGGGACGCAAATGGCTAAATTGCTTGCAGCAGCAGGTCATGATGCGCCAGAAGTTCAGTATATCTTTGAATTAAACCCAGAACATAGCTTAGTGAAGCAAATGGCTGATGAAGCAGATGAAGAAATATTTGGTCGCTGGGTTGAGTTCTTATTTGGTGAAGCAATGCTTGCTGAACGTGGCACTATGGATGATCCTTCGCAGTTCCTAGCCGCAGTAAACAAGTTGTTGGTTAAATAATCAATTTATTAATTAAAACCGCAGACTCTTCTGATAAATCATTCAATCGCGGCTTGGTCATAGTGCCAAGCTTGCGACTGAAGGCTAATCAGTGTATTTTCAGTTTTTTGCAAATTTCCACTCTATTTTAAAGGGGAACACAATGCGCATTATCCTTCTGGGTGCACCCGGTGCAGGTAAAGGTACTCAAGCTCAATTCATCATGGAAAAATTTGGTATTCCTCAAATTTCTACTGGTGATATGTTACGTGCAGCAATCAAAGCAGGCACTGAACTAGGTAAGCAAGCAAAATCAGTGATCGATGCTGGTCAACTTGTATCTGACGATATCATCCTTGGTCTTGTTAAAGAGCGTATCACTGCAGAAGATTGTGCAAAAGGTTTTCTACTTGATGGTTTCCCTCGCACAATTCCTCAAGCTGATGGTCTTAAAGAAAATGGCGTTGTTGTAGATTACGTTATTGAATTTGACGTTGCTGATGATGTGATTGTAGAGCGTATGGCGGGTCGTCGTGCTCACCTTGCTTCTGGTCGTACTTACCACGCTGTTTACAACCCACCAAAGGTTGAAGGTAAAGATGACGTAACAGGTGAAGATCTTGTTATCCGTGAAGATGACAAAGAAGAAACTGTTCGTGCACGTCTAACGGTATACCATAATCAAACTGCACCACTTATCGAATACTACGGTAAAGAAGCTGCGGCTGGTAACACTAAGTACCTTAAATTTGATGGTACGTTACCTGTTGCTGAAGTAAGTGCACAGCTTGAGAAAGCACTAGCATAATTAGCATTATGAATTAGCTAATGTTTTATTCATAGCTAAGAACAATGTAAATAAACGGGCTTACCAATTGGTAATGCTCGTTTTTTTTGGTTTTAATATAATGGTGTTATAAGATGTTGTAACGAAATTGCGTATTTTTGTTATTTAAATGGGTAAGTGTGAGGCTGGAAATAAGCCATTTTCAGCAACGAGTAAAGATAAAGGATAAATACCGATGACAATAAATAATAACTATGGGGTATTACTGGTTAATCTTGGTACTCCTGACGCGCCAACAACCGCTGGTGTGAAACAGTTTTTAGCTGAATTTTTGCATGATAAACGAGTGGTGGATATGACACGTTGGCTATGGTGTCCTATTTTGCATGGTATTATTTTACCCATTCGCTCGCCAAAAGTGGCTAAGTTATATCAGTCTGTATGGATGGATGATGGATCGCCCTTAATGGTATATTCGCGTCATCAGCAACAGGCATTACAACACACCCTCAATGCTCCGGTTGAATTAGGTATGACTTATGGCGAGCCAAGTATTCAATCAGGCTTACAGCACTTAAAACAGCAGGGGTGTAAGCGCATACTGGTGTTGCCGTTATATCCACAATATTCAGCGACAACAACAGCTGCGGTTTTTGATCGTATTGCTAAAACGTTAAAAACAGTACCTGAATTACCCGAGTTACGGTTTGTAAATCATTATTATGATCACCCTGATTATATTGCAGCGTTATCTCAATCTGTTGAGACCTTTTGGGCTGAAAAGGGACGGCCCGATTATTTATTGTGCTCATATCATGGTATTCCTCAACGCTATGCAGATAATGGCGATCCATATCCAGATCATTGTCATCAAACAACCGTATTACTTGCTCAGTCTCTTGATATGCCGCGAGAAAAAATGAGCATGAGTTATCAATCTATTTTTGGACGTGAAGAATGGCTCAAACCGTATACGGAAGCGACGATTCGATCATTAGCAGAAAAAGGTATTCAACGGTTAGATGTAATGTGTCCGGCTTTTTCGGTTGATTGCCTCGAAACGTTAGAAGAAATTGCAGAACAGTGTAAAGACGTTTTTATTGCAGCTGGTGGTAAAACGTTTAATTTGATCCCCTGCCTAAATGACAGTCCTGCTCATATATTGATGATGGAAAACTTGATTAAGCAGCATACGCAAGGATGGTAATAGCGATAGTAACAGGAAAACTATTTCCTTTACGGTAACGATTGCGTTGGTGTTTGTGGCTATTATTCTTAAAACCAATGATAGCTTTTGCTTTTATGTGCCAAATTCTGTGATAGAATTCGCAAAATTTACAACTTGACAGCCCATTGACATGAAATTTCCAGGCCAACGAAAATCTAAGCATTATTTCCCTGTACATGCTCGCGATCCACTTCTAAGTCAAACGAAGATAGAGAAGCGTTTAACACGTACTCATGTTGTGGGTATTGATCAAACATTGGTTGATATTGAAGCCTACGTTGATGATGAATTTCTGGAACGTTATGAGCTGAGTAAAGGCCATTCATTAGTTATTACTGATGAAAAAGCAGAAGCACTTTACAATGAGTTAAAAGAAAATAATCTTGTCACTCATGAATTTGCTGGCGGTACTATTGGTAATACTTTACATAATTACTCAGTATTAGCTGATGATAAATCTGTATTACTTGGTGTAATGAGTAAAGACATTGAAATTGGTAGCTATGCTTACCGTTATCTTTGTAATACTTCAAGCCGCATGGATATGAATTATCTGCAGCCTGTTAATGGTCCAATTGGCCGTTGTTTTGCGCTAATCTCTAAAGATGGTGAGCGTACCTTCGCAATTAACGAAGGTAACATGAACCAACTAAAGCCAGATAGTATTCCTGAGTGCGTATTTGAAAACGCATCTGCTTTAGTACTGACAGCTTATCTTGTTCGTTGTAAGCCTGGTGATCCGATGCCAGCAGCAACAATGAAAGCGATTGAGTACGCTAAGAAATATGATGTACCAGTAGTATTAACTCTGGGTACTAAATTCGTGATTCAAGATGATCCACAGTGGTGGCGTGATTTCCTACGTGATCATGTTACCGTGGTTGCAATGAATGAAGACGAAGGTGAAGCATTAACGGGTGAGTCTGATCCATTAGTCGCAGCAGATAAAACACTAGAGTGGGTTGATCTTGTTTTGTGTACTGCTGGTCCTGTTGGTCTATACACTGCGGGTTACACTGAAGATTCAGCAAAACGCGAAACGGCGTTGCCATTATTACCTGGCGAAATTGCTGAATTTAACCGTTTTGAATTTAGTCGTCCGATGATTAAAGCAACGTGCGAAAACCCAACTAAGGTTTATTCACATATTGCCCCTTACATGGGTGGCCCTGAGCGTATTAAAAATACTAACGGTGCGGGTGATGGTGCATTATCTGCGTTATTACACGATATGTCTGCTAACCGTTACCATAAAGAAAATGTGCCAAATTCAAGTAAGCACCAGTATTCTTTCCTTACATACTCATCATTTTCACAAGTTTGTTTATATGCAAACCGCGTGAGTTATGAAGTATTAGCTCAGTATTCTCCTCGTCTTTCTCGCGGCTTACCTGAGCGTGAAGATAGCCTAGAAGAAGCTTACTGGGAGCGTTAATGGCATATTGCCGTTAATAAAAAAAACCGCCATTATTCGTGGCGGTTTTTTTATGGCTTCAGTTTATCTATTTGGTATAAGCTTGGTTATGAACCGCAGCAATTGCACGACCTGATGGGTCAGCAGCATTTTTGAAGCTCTCATCCCACTCAATTGCTTTTGCACTAGAACAAGCAATAGAAGGGCCACCAGGAACACATTTAGCAGCACTTTCTAATGGGAATAGCTCTTCAAAAATTTCACGGTAAACATAGCCTTCTTTCGTTGTTGGCGTGTTATACGGGAAGCGGAACGCGGCTGTTGCTAATTGCTGATCAGTGACTTTTGCTTCTGCAACTTCTTTTAAGCTATCAATCCAGCTATAGCCTACGCCATCAGAGAACTGCTCTTTTTGACGCCATGCGACAGATTCAGGCAGATAATGTTCAAAACACTCTCGAATAATGTGTTTTTCCATTTTACCGTTACCACACATTTTATCTTGAGGGTTAATACGCATTGCCACATCTAAAAATTCTTTATCTAAGAACGGCACGCGCGCTTCAATACCCCATGCAGCCATAGATTTGTTTGCTCGTGCACAGTCAAACATGTTAAGCGCTAATAGTTTACGCACGGTTTCTTCATGGAACTCTTTAGCATTAGGTGCTTTATGGAAGTATAAATAACCACCAAAGATTTCATCAGCACCTTCACCTGATAGCACCATTTTAATACCCATAGCACGGATTTTACGTGACATTAAGTACATTGGTGTTGATGCTCGAATGGTGGTGACATCATAAGTTTCAATATGATAAATAACATCACGAATAGCATCTAAACCTTCTTGAACGGTATAAGTTAACTCGTGGTGAACGGTTCCAATCGCATCTGCTACAATTTTCGCCGCTTTTAAATCAGGAGCATCTTCAAGACCGATCGCAAATGAGTGCAGTGTTGGCCACCATGCTTGTGATTTTTCATCATCTTCAATACGTTTAGCGGCAAATTTCTTAGTGATTGCAGAAATAACTGATGAATCAAGACCACCTGACAATAAAACACCATAAGGTACATCAGTCATTAGTTGGCGTTTAACGGCACTTTCAAGTGCGTCGGTTAATGCCACTTTGTCTGTTTTAGCCTCTTTAACAGCATCAAATTCCATCCAATCGCGCTTGTAGTAACGAACCGGTTCACCTTTTTTACTCCAAAGGTAAGTACCTGGAGGAAATTCACTGATGGTTTTACAGACGGGAACCAATGCTTTCATTTCAGAAGCGATATAAAAGTTACCATGCTCGTCATAACCTTGATAAAGCGGAATGATGCCAATGTGGTCTCGGCCAATCAAGTAAGCGTCTTCTTTCTCATCGTAAAGAATAAAGGCAAAGATACCGTTAAGGTAATCCAATAGCTCAGGACCTTTCTCTTTATAAAGCGCTAAAATAATTTCGCAGTCAGATTCAGTTTGGAAAGGGTAGTCAGGTGCAAATTCTGCACGTAATTCCTTGTGGTTGTAGATCTCTCCATTTACGGCAAGCACATGGCTTTTATCAGTGTTATATAACGGTTGTTCACCACTATTAAGGTCAACGATGGCTAAACGCTCATGGACAAGAATTGCGTTGTCTGAAGCATAAATACCTGACCAATCAGGACCGCGGTGGCGCATTTTTTTTGATAGTTCAAGAGCTGTTGTACGAAGTACTGAAGCGTCGCTCTTAATGTCAAGAATACCGAATATTGAACACATAATAATATTACTCCAAACGTTTTATTTATTATCCATAATTGATGAAAATGTATCATGTAACTAATAAGTTATCATTATGGTAATTAATGTTTATACTTTTTATGTTTTTATCTTGGCTTTTAAAATTACGCATTCGTTAATCAATTACAATACTTTATTGGTAAAATATTTAAATAAACCACTATCGGTGAATATCATTCATTTAAAGTGGATTTTTCCGAATATTTTCTATTTATGAGGAGTTTTTTAATTGAAAAAATAAACAGTAACAGCGCTACTGTTTATTTTTCACTGCGAAATATCTAACTTTTGAAGTGTAACTTAATGTTGTTTCAGAGGGGTTATCTGTGGTTGAAGGTGGTCACAAACATCACGAGCAAAACCGCTGCCTGCTTCATTATAAATATTGAATGCAGCATCAATACCTTGTTGATGTAATTGAGTTTCTTCATCACTATACTTGGCTATAGCTGCAATTTTTCCTTGAAAATGCCGATTTTTAAGTTGATCTAATGCATAGATATTGGCTGAACCATTTGGCATAGCTAATAAAATAAGTTCAATATGGTGATTGTTAATTACTCGCTCCCAAAAGTCGGGATCAGTAGCATCACCATGAATGACATTACGCTGTTGATGGCGGTGAAGTTCTACAGACTCTCGGCGATTTTCTACACCAATAATTTGTTTTCCATATCGACTTTCTAATTCGTCATAAGCGCCTGAACCGATACGGCCCATACCAAGAATAAGAATAGTGGCATTACCAAAATCAATTAATTTATCGTTACAATTCAATCGCTCAGGATCAAATTCTTTTAAGCGTTTAGCTGCTTCTGTATACAGTTTGTGGCTTATGCTATTAAGGGGAGCGGCTAATAAAAACGATAATGATACTGCGATTGCCATCGCGACTAAAAATGTGCCCGGTAATAGCCCCATTTTATAAGCCACCCCACCGACAATGAGTCCAAATTCACTATAATTGAATAAGGTTAGGGTTGCTAACATTGAGGTGCGAACTCGGTAGCGGCATAAGTGGAATACGGCGTAATAAAGGATACCTTTGATAGGCAGTAGTAGCATTAATACCAGTGCCATCAACATGCCGTTTAAGGTTGGAGATTCTGCAAGACCAATATTTAAAAAGAAACAGACGAGCAGTAACTCTTTAAAATTAAACAGGGATTTTGCCATTTCTGAAGCTTTAGGGTGCCCTGCCATTAACATGCCTAATATTAATGCGCCTAAATCAGGCTTCATGCCGACAATGTCAAATAAGCCAGCTCCTGCAACAAGTGCTAGCATAACAGCATAAAGAACTAATATTTCTCCGTGGCCTGCTTTGTCGAGAATTCTATATAATAATGGGCGTAATAAGGGCAGAGCAAATAAACCAATAGCAGTAATATCCGGTACCTTCCCACTAGAAATAGTAAGAAATAACACGGCGAAAATATCCTGCATAACCAGAATACCAATCGCGACCGTGCCATATTTGGTATTTAATTCCCCTTTTTCTTGAAGTAATTTTACGGCAAAAACGGTACTAGAAAATGATAATGCAAATCCAATGAGTACTAATTGACTGAGTGCCATTTCGGCAAACATGGTTAGCCCTAATTGCTTTAGTATGAGTAGAAAAAGGGTGAAAATAGTGGTTGATAATAGGTTGTGTATGGTAGCACCACCCCATATTTCCTTGTTAAGTAAGGTTTTTATGTCAAGTTTTAGCCCGATGGTAAATAATAATAACGTTACGCCAAGATCGGCTAAGGTCGTTAAGGCTGGGGTCGATTGAAAGCCAAAACTATTGAGCATAAAGCCAGCGACTAAAAAGCCAACTAGCGGGGGTAATTTACAACGAAGGGCAATGAAACCGGCCAGAAAAGCCGCGCTAATATACAGTAGCTCCATATCTTAGACTACATCCTTGTAAGATAGAGTGGGGGAATATAATTGATAACAATAATAGCATTAGGGGGATTAATCATTTGAGATTAATCCCCCTTTTTTATGATGGTGGTATTATTAGTGTTAAAGACTAATTTAAATCAGACGGGTGATTAATCTTCAAGTAATCGTTGTAATAATACGCCATTAAGCATAGCTCGTTTGATCATCGAAAATGCGCCAATCGTGGGTTGGTTATAGAGTTCTGATGCGACAATCGGTAAGTCACTATTAAATGCGGATAAGGATTGGTTTTCAACACAACGACGTATTGCGGGTAACACAATTGCCTGCGCTTGAGTAATATTACCCGCGAGAATGATTTTTTGTGGATTGAATAAATTGATTGTCATCGCTAATGCTTTGCCGAGGTGATGACCTACTTTGAGTAAAATTTGAGTAGCCAGTTCATCGCCATTATTGGCTGCATCACAAATTGCAGGCATGGTTAGTTCATCAAGAGCTTGTAAGCTGCTTGGATAACCTTGATTAAGTAGTTGTTGCACATGCTCAATGACGGCAGGATCTGATGCGATAGTTTCTAAGCAACCAAAATTACCACACTGACATTTATCACCTAATGGGTCGATTTGAATATGACCAATTTCACCAACATTTCGGTTTTGTCCGAGAAAGACTTGGCCATTAACAATAATACCTGCACCAGTACCGTTATGCATGCTGACTAAAATAGAATCGTTACAATCACGGCTAGCGCCAAAGAAGTGTTCAGCTAACGCTAAGCCCCTGATATCATTACCAACAAAAGTAATAATGTTAAAGGTTTCTTGAATGATATTGGCAAGTTCAAAGTTATGAACGTTGATATTTGGCATGTAAGTTACAGTGCCATTTTCTGGATTAATAAGTCCTGGCAAAATAATACCAAATGCGACCAGCTCTTTCATTACGTTCTGGTTATTATCAATAAACTCTTGAATACACTTGATAAGACCTTCTGCGAGAACATCTTGGTCAGAATATAAAAAGGGGTAGGCCGCACCAGTAATATGCTTACCACTGAGGTCATAAAGGGTTATTTCAATATTATTACGACCAATACGTATTGCGATTGAGTGGAAATCAACCGACTCAGTGGTCAGTGATATCGCTCTTCTTCCTCCCGTTGAAGCCTGCTGAGCAACTTCTTTTATTAAGCCGCGTTCTAGCAGTTGGCGCGTGATTTTAGTGACACTTGCAGGAGCGAGGTGACTAATATCAGCAACCTGAATGCGAGAGATAGGGCCTTGCAAGTCGATAAGTCGGTATACAGCAGCACTATTTAGCTGCTTGACCAGATCAACGTTACCAATTTGTCCGCCTGTCATAGTTTAATTCTGCTCGTAATTAGTGTTAATAATTATCGCCTTAAAATGATAATAATTTTTTGTTTTCATTATCTTTTTTATCAAAGCGCTACCTAATGTGTACGACACTGGTCTAATTGAATTTGATGAATATTGGTGTCGAATTATTTTATGTATTGCGGTTATCAATACACTATTTATCACCGTAATATACTTTCTTATAAATAAAAATAAAGTAATCGTTGTTGGTGCTTGCTGGGGCTGTGGTGTTGGTCACGTAAAATACGTAATAAGAGCTATTAAGAAGGAAAGTATCGCTAAGTATCAAATTATAAACTATGACTGTATTGTCAATAGTGATGATTATGCTTTATATGTCATCTTTTAAAGATGAAAATTAAACGCCGTCAATAAGGCGGCGTTTATTCAATGTCTTGAAACGGTTACCAATAAAGCTGGCTTTTCGTAAAAAGACAGAGGTTATTATTTAGATGTGAGTGATGTTTTCTGCTTCTAACTCTTGGAAATACTTAACAGTTTTTACTTTAAGCTCTTGAGTTGATGGTTCATCACAAATGATCATTGATTTAGGGTGAAGCTGCAATGCAGATACTGTCCATAGGTGGTTAACACAACCTTCAACAGCAGCTTGTAATGCTTGTGCCTTGTTGTGACCTGTGATCAGAATCATAACTTCTTCAGAATCTAACAGTGTACCCACACCAATAGTTAATGAGTACTTAGGTACTTGGTTAATATCACCATCAAAGAAACGAGAATTCGCAATGCGTGTTTCGTGCGTTAATGTCTTGATACGTGTACGAGAAGCCAATGATGATGCTGGTTCGTTGAATGCAATATGACCATCATTACCCACGCCACCCATGAATAAGTTAATGCGACCGTAGGTTTTAATTTTGTCTTCGTAACGTTGACACTCAGCTTCGTGATCGGTGGTATTACCATCAAGCAAGTTGATATTTTGTTCTTGCATATCAACATGGTTAAAGAAGTTGTTGTACATGAAGTTACGGTATGACTCAGGGTGATCAGACGCCATACCAACATATTCATCCATGTTGAAAGTCACGACGTTCTTAAAGCTTACTTCGCCAGCTTGGTATAGTTCAATCAAACGCTGGTATGTCGCAAGTGGTGTACCACCTGTAGGTAGACCTAGCACAAATGGACGCTCAGCTGTTGGTTGAAACTTATTAATGCGGTCAGCAATGTAGCGAGCAGACCATAAACCAACATCTTTAGCGTTATTAAGCGGGATTAGTCTCACGTTGACACCTCGTTGAAGATAGTTAAAACAGGAAAAATCTTAGCGGCATATCGCCTTTGTTTCGAATGATAAAATAAGTTTTATGATCGAGCTAGCAAAATCACTCAGTTCTATCTTCGGTCGGTGATTGAGATCACAAATGATGATGTTTTAATTTGCGGAGCGAAATAAAATTCATAAACTGCAAAGGACAAAAAAGAGATGGTACAAAAAACTATCACTATTACATCTAAGAAAACCATAGGGGGAACTAAGGGTGAATATTCTTGGATATTTTCAAAAAGTAGGTAAAGCACTAATGGTGCCAGTTGCAGTACTTCCTGCAGCAGCAATTTTAATGGGTATTGGTTACTGGATTGATCCAACGGGTTGGGGTGCAAACTCTGCGTTGGCGGCATTCTTAATCAAGGCTGGCTCAGCAATTATCGACAACATGTCAGTGTTGTTCGCTATTGGTGTTGCTTACGGTATGTCTAAAGATAAAGATGGTGCGGCTGCACTTTCTGGTTTCGTAGGCTTTCTCGTTGTAACAACATTACTTGCACCTGGCGCAGTAGCACAAATTCAAGGTATTGATGCAAACGCAGTTCCTGCAGCATTTGCAAAAATCAATAACCAATTTGTTGGTATCCTAGTTGGTATCGTATCAGCAGAAATTTACAACCGTTTCTCTCACGTAGAATTGCATAAAGCATTAGCATTCTTCAGTGGTAAGCGTTTGATCCCAATTTTAACTTCTGTTGCTGGTATCGTTATCGCAGGCGTACTGATGTATGTTTGGCCATCAATTTACAACGGTCTAGTACACTTTGGTGAAAGTATCCAAGGTTTAGGCGCTGCCGGCGCTGGTATCTATGCATTCTTTAACCGTTTATTGATTCCTGTTGGTCTTCACCATGCACTGAACTCAGTATTCTGGTTTGATGTTGCAGGTATTAACGATATTCCTAACTTCTTGAGCGGTAAAGGTACTCCAGGTGTTACTGGTATGTACCAGGCTGGTTTCTTCCCAATCATGATGTTTGGTCTACCAGGTGCAGCACTTGCTATGTACCAAACGGCTAAAGCGAAGAACAAAGAGCGTGTAGCTTCACTATTTATCGCTGCTGGTTTTGCATCATTCTTTACAGGTGTTACAGAGCCGCTAGAATTTGCATTCATGTTCCTTGCTCCGCCTCTATATGTTATCCACGCAGCACTGACGGGTATCTCTGTATACATCGCAGCATCAATGCACTGGATTGCAGGTTTCGGTTTCTCAGCAGGTTTAGTTGACTTATTCTTGTCAACCCGTAACCCACTCGCTGTTCAATGGTACATGTTGTTGCTTCAAGGTGTTGTATTCTTCGGTCTATACTACTTTATCTTCCGTACCGTTATTCTTAAGTTCAACCTTAAGACGCCTGGTCGTGAAGATGACGAAGAAGAAACTTCATCTGTTCGTGGCTCAGCTGAAACTGGTGAGCTAGCGAAGCAATACTTAAAAGCACTTGGTGGTCACGGTAACCTAGAAAATATTGATGCTTGTATTACTCGTCTACGTCTTACTCTAAAAGACAGTAGCCTTGCTAATGAAAAGACATTAAAAGCGTTAGGTGCGATGGGTGTAGTTAAATTAGGTTCAAATAACTTACAAGTTATCCTTGGCCCTCTAGCTGAAATCGTTGCTGGCGAGATGAAAAAAATCCCAGCTTCAGAAGACCTATCAGCAGTAAAGCTTCCATAATTACCTAAATTCTTAAGTAATTAAGTAACACACGAAATACCGCAACACTTTTTAATTAGACCGGTCCTGATATTTTAATTGTAAGATATCAAGGCCGGCATTTTGAGTACCCAACTTTTGGGCTCTATATAGATTTTCCCTTCATTTAAAGGGATATCGGGAGAAAGGAATATTTCATGACTATTAAACTTACAGCGTTAGCATCTTTCATTGCACTTGCAGTAACTGGTTGTGCAACACAAGGAAATGATGATGAAAAGGTTGTTAAAAATTTAGCTAACAACCTTGATGTTACTTATGAAATTGTTACTCAACATGGTGCAGAAGAGGGCCTACAGTGTAAGACGCTAGGCGCAGAATGGGCATCTTGTGATCTAATTAATTTGACGCTAGAAAATAATGGTCCAGCGGTTACTGGTACTGATTGGAAAATTTATTTCAGCAGCATTCGCCAAATTCTTGAAGTTCAAAATGAACAATTTAAAGTTACACACGTAACGGGTGATCTTCATACGCTAGAGCCAACAGATAAGTTTGATGGTTTTGCAGAAGGTGAAAAGGTTGTTATTCCTTACATCGGTGAATATTGGACGCTTTTCGAAAACGATTATATGCCTCGTGCATACGTGACTTCTGGTGATGCCGCAGCGCAAACAATCAAAAGTACTGACTCAGTAAACCCTGCTGATTATCTTGTTCCTTTAAAAGGTGATCAATTCAAGCGTGTTAAAGCTGATAATAATATACTGGCGACCGCTGAAACACGTTTTGAAAAGAACCAAGATATTAACGTGTTAGCGACAGAAGAAGTGGCAGCAACAATTGTTCCTACGCCATTAAGTACGAAGTTAACAGGTAATACTGTTTCACTAGCAAACGGTATTAAAATCAGCAATTTTACGCTACCTGCCGATATGATGGCAGCAGTGAATGAGCGTCTTGATGTATTAGGTGTTAATACTCAAGGTCAATACCCTGTCAAGGTGAGTCTACTACCTGGTTCATTTGCTAAAGATCAACAAATTGCTGGCGCTTACAAGTTAGATGTAACCCCAACAGGTGCAACGGTTATTGGTTTTGATGACCAAGGTGCATTCTATGGTATGCAGTCACTTATCTCGCTAATGAGCACTGGTGCTAAAAACAGCATTCCTACGTTAGAAGTAACTGATGCACCGCGTTTTGATTACCGTGGTGTGATGGTTGATGTGGGTCGTAACTTCCACTCAAAAGAAGTTATTTTACGTACGCTAGACCAAATGGCAGCGTACAAGATGAACAAATTCCACTTCCATTTATCTGATGATGAAGGTTGGCGTGTAGAGATCCCTGGTTTACCAGAGCTAACAGACATTGGTGGCAAGCGTTGTCATGATTTGTCTGAGACTTCATGTCTACTGCCTCAACTAGGCTCAGGTCCAACATCTGATAACGATGGTTCTGGTTACTACAGCAAGCAAGATTACTTAGATATTCTAAAATATGCGAAAGCACGTGGTATCGAAGTTATTCCTGAAATCGATATGCCAGCTCACGCACGTGCAGCAGTGGTAGCGATGGAAGCGCGTTATAAGCGTCTAGCTGCTGAAGGCAAAATGGATGAAGCGAACGAATATCGCTTAATGGATCCACAAGATACATCAAATGTTACTACTGTTCAGTTTTACGATAAGCGTAGTTTCATTAACCCATGTATGGATTCTTCTGCAAAGTTTGTAGATAAAGTAATTACTGAAATTCAAGCGATGCACAAAGAAGCGGGTATGCCGCTAAATACTTGGCACTTCGGTGGCGATGAAGCGAAAAATATCAAGCTAAATGCGGGTTTCCAAGATATTAACGCTGCTGATAAAACAGCTTGGACAGGTTCTATTGACCAATCTAAGCAAGATAAGCCTTACCAGAAATCACCAATGTGTCAAAAATTGATCGCTGATGGTGTTGTTGCTGATTACGATCATCTACCAAGTCACTTTGCAGAGCGTGTTAGTGAGATTGTTAACGGTAAAGGTATTGAGAACTTCCAAGCATGGCAAGATGGCTTGAAGTACTCTAAAGATTCAAAAGCATTTAATACTGATAACGTGCGTGTCAACTTCTGGGACGTTCTATACTGGGGCGGTGGTGCATCAGCTTACGAGTGGGCTGATAAAGGCTACGATGTAGTCGTTTCTAACCCTGATTATGTTTACATGGATATGCCATACGAAGTAGACCCATCTGAGCGTGGCTACTACTGGGCAACACGTGCAACAGATACCCGTAAGATGTTTGGTTTTGCACCAGAGAACTTACCACAAAATGCTGAGACATCACTTGACCGTGACGGTAATGGCTTTACAAGTAAAGGTACGGTGAAATCGAAAGGTTTCCATGGTCTATCTGCTCAGCTTTGGAGTGAGACAGTAGGCAATGATAAGCAGTATGAATACATGGTATTCCCTCGTGTGTTAGCTGCTGCAGAGCGTGCATGGCACAAAGGTGAGTGGGAAAATGAATACCAAGTAGGTGTTGAATACTCTCAAGATTCAAACCTTGTAAACAAAAAAGCACTGCATGATGAGTGGCAGAGTTTTGCAAACGTACTGGGTCACCGTGAACTGGCTAAACTAGATGCTGCCGGTATTCAATACCGTGTACCAGTACCTGGCGCTAAGATTGAAAATGGTAAACTTGCGATGAACGTAAGTATGCCAGGTCTTACTCTACAGTACTCTACAGATGCTGGTAAAACATGGAACACTTATGATGCGAAAGCACAACCAAGTGTAACTGGTAACGTTGAAATCCGTGCAGTAAGTGGTAACGGTAAACGTTTCAGTCGTGTTACATCACTGTAAGCGACTAACAACAAGATAAGCTAAGATCATAATATGATCGCTCTATTGCCGACGATGGGATGACCATCGTCGGCTTTTTATTGCGCGTTATTAATTAAATTCACAACTATTGTTTGTTATAACTGCGTTTTTGATTTTTTGCATAGCGGCATTGAGGTATAGTGTAAAATCATAGTTCATATTGATGAACTGTATATAATTCTCAATCCTGTAAGTACACGAGGTGTAATAGATGAGTGAATCTGAAGCTCGTCCAACTAACTTTATCCGTCAAATTATTGATACGGATTTAGCAAGTGGCAAACATACAAGCATACATACCCGATTCCCGCCAGAACCAAATGGTTATCTGCATATCGGCCATGCGAAATCTATTTGTTTGAACTTCGGTATTGCTCAGGACTATCAGGGTCAATGTAACTTACGTTTCGATGATACCAACCCTGAGAAAGAAGACATCGAATACGTTGAGTCTATTAAAAATGATGTTAACTGGTTAGGCTTTGAGTGGAGTGGTGAAATTTGTTATTCATCAAACTACTTTGATCAGCTTTACGGGTTTGCCATTGAATTAATTAATAAAGGCTTAGCGTATGTTGATGAGCTAAGTCCTGAGCAAATGCGCGAATACCGCGGTACGTTAACGCAAGCGGGTAAGCACAGCCCTTACCGTGATCGTAGCGTTGAAGAAAACTTAGCCTTATTTGAAAAAATGAAGAATGGCGAAGTTGAAGAAGGCAAGATGTGTCTACGTGCCAAAATCGACATGGCATCACCATTTATGGTTATGCGTGATCCGGTTATTTACCGCGTACGTTTTGTAAATCACCACCAAACCGGTGATAAGTGGTGCATTTACCCAATGTACGACTTTACGCATTGTATTTCTGATGCGCTAGAAGGTATTACGCACTCTATCTGTACGCTTGAGTTCATGGACAACCGTCGTTTATACGATTGGGTTCTTGAAAATATCACTATTGATTGTACACCACACCAGTATGAGTTTAGTCGTCTAAACCTTGAATATACGGTGATGTCTAAGCGTAAGCTAAACCAACTTGTGACTGATAAATTAGTTAATGGTTGGGATGATCCACGTATGCCAACTATTTCTGGTTTACGTCGTCGTGGCTTTACGCCTGGTTCTATGCGTGAATTCTGTAAGCGTATTGGTGTAACTAAGCAAGATAACACCATTGAAATTAGCTCACTAGAATCTTGTATTCGTGATGATTTGAACGAAAATGCACCTCGTGCAATGGCTGTTCTTGATCCCGTTAAAGTTGTGATTGAAAACTTTGATGGTGAGACTGAAATTCTGACGATTGCTAATCACCCGAATAAGCCAGAAATGGGTACGCGTGAAGTGCCATTTAGTCGTGAACTTTACATTGAGCGTGAAGACTTCCGCGAAGAAGCGAACAAGAAGTACAAGCGTTTAGTATTAGGTAAAGAAGTTCGTTTACGTGGCGCATACGTGATTCAAGCTGAGCGTATTGAAAAAGATGCTGAAGGCAATATCACTACTATTTACTGTACTTACGATAAAGACACGCTAGGTAAAAATCCAGCTGACGGTCGTAAAGTAAAAGGTGTTATTCACTGGGTTTCTGCACAAGCAGGTATTCCAGCAGAAATTCGCTTATACGATCGTTTATTTACAGTGCCAAATCCTGGTGCTGCTGATGATTTCGTATCAGTAATTAATCCTGAATCTCTAACAGTATTAAACGGCTTTGTTGAACCATCATTGGTGACTGCTGAAGCTGAAAAAGCATACCAGTTTGAGCGTATGGGTTATTTCTGTGCTGATAACAAAGATTCAAGTGCTGCTCACTTAGTCTTTAACCGTACGGTTGGTCTACGTGATACTTGGGCAAAAATTGGCGACTAATTAATCGTTAATCTTTGTTAAAAAGCGCTTATTTCAGTAATGGAATCGGCGCTTTTTTTATAATGCGTATTTGGGGTAATAAAAAACCAGTGATAGTGATCACTGGCTCTTAGGGCGAAAATAACTAGTCATTGTTATTTTTTATCATGCAACGTTTCATCAGCTGTACAGTCGCCATCCATGCAGTGACCGTAAAGGTATAAACTGTGATTTGTTAAGCGAACATTAAAGCGTGCCGCGATGTCTTTCTGGCGTTGCTCAATCATTTCGTCTGAAAATTCAATTACTTTACCACAATCAAGACAAACTAAGTGGTCATGATGATGTTGAGTGGCAAGTTCAAATACTGATTTACCACCTTCAAAATGGTGACGAGTTACAATGCCTGCATCATCAAATTGGTTAAGGACACGGTAAACGGTCGCTAGGCCAATTTCTTCACCGATATCGATGAGCTTTTTATACAGGTCTTCAGCACTGATGTGTTGGCAATCAGGTTGTTGAAGCACTTCTAAAATCTTAAGACGAGGAAGTGTTACTTTAAGACCAGCTTGCTTTAGCGCGTGATTATTATCTGACATCCGATTTTCCTGTTGGCTAGCTGCAAAAATGTTGCAGTAGTCTTTCTCATATAGATTCATTATAAGTGACGCAACGATAACAATAAACCTTAAAAGGTCAGTTATCTAGCAGAAGTGTCACTTTTCTTGAGTTTGCAATATTGTGATATTAATGTAACAAAACAACGGGTAATATTTATTTATAGAGTGGGGCGCTTTATTTTATTATTTTAAGTCTTGTTTCGTTAACTTAACGGTAAATTTATCGTTTCTATTTTAAATTAAAGAGTAAAGCTGTGTTTCTTCGCTATGAATATTGTTATCTTAAATTATTTTTAAATCAATAGGATAAAATATTAACTGCGTGATTATCTGTATAGAGGAAATATGTATATATTCATTTTATATACAAACAATATGATAATTTATTTATTGTGTCGTATTTCAGATAACAGTATTACGAATATTAAAATTAAACGTCCGTATAATAATGCTATAGATAATAAAAAACGCGCTTTAAAGCGCGTTTTTATGAATGTTTTTAAACTGGACACTGCTTAGTCAGCAAGTTCAGCAAGGCACATTTCATCAAAGATTTGATTAACCCATTGCTCAACACGAGGTGCTGTTAGCTCTGGTTGACGATCTTCATCGATACATAAACCAACAAAGTTTGTATCATCAACTAATGCTTTTGATGCTTCAAACTCATAACCTGCTGTTGAGGTATTGCCAACAATTGTGCCGCCTTTGCTTTCAACGATGTCACGTACTGTGCCCATCGCATCACAAAAGTATTCCGCGTAATCTTCTTGGTCACCACAACCAAAGATAGCGACAAGCTTAGTTGAAAAATCAACTTGCTCAAGCTCAGGGAAAAAGTCATCCCAATCACACTGTGGTTCACCGTAATACCAAGTAGGAATACCTAGTAGTATCAGATCAAAGTTGTCGATATCTTCTTTGCTGCTTTTTGCGATATCTTTTACTTCAACTAGCTTGCTACCTAGTTGCTTCTGAATCATTTTAGCGACAGCTTCGGTGTTACCAGTGTCGCTACCAAAGAAGAGTCCAACGCTCGCCATAGTAGATCTTACCTATATTTAATTGTTAACTGCTATTGGGCAGTTTACAGAAATCCGTATAAATGACGCAACGATAATTACTTTTTGATGGCGATTTGGTGTTTTTTCGCCCAAATATTATCATTGGTTATTGTTGCCCTGTATCAAAAGGGCATGATAGCTCTTAGTCAATAACGTTAGCTGGTCTAGAGGCTGCTTTAATCGTATTACTATAGAGCAGAAGATAGCAGTAAGCCTAGTTCCATTGCTATCAAACTTTAGCGCACTATACCACAGTCGAGTCAGGGGTTTAATAGTTAGTCTCGTCGTCTACTATAGTTAATTACTGATTCTACTGGTGTGTTATTTATGGTTATTGATTCAAAAATTGATCAATAATTCGATTTACAGTTTCAGGTTTTTCAGCATGGAGCCAGTGACCTGTATTTGCCACGATATGTGCTTTAGCATTAGGAAATTGTGCCATGATCGCATCACGATATTGAGGTTCTATATAATCAGAGAGCTGACCTTTAATAAATAATGTTTTGCCTATAAATGGCAAAGATGCTGGTTGCCATTCCATAATCGTAGCGTAGTTTGCAATTAATCCCTCAACATTAAACCGCCATTGATAACCTGTTTCTATTTTAGTGAGTGATTTTAATAAGAATTGGCGAACGCCGATATCGTTAATATATTGAGCTAAATATTGCTCAGCTTCACTGCGTTTTGTTATTAAGTGACGATTAACTTCGCGTAAACCCGCAAATACATTTTGGTGACGGTGCTCTTGATAAGCAACAGGCGCGATGTCGAGAATAATTAAGTGCTTAATGCGTTGTGGCACTAATGCTGATAGTGCCATCGCAACCTTGCCACCCATAGAGTGGCCAACCACATCAAATTGATCAATAGCGAAGTGATCCAGCGTCTCAATAATATCTTGCGCAAGATCTTGGTAGCTAAATTGATCACTGTGAGGTGATAAGCCATGATTACGAAGATCGACGCTGATCACGTGGTAATGATGTTTTAATTCTCGGGCTAAAAGACCAAGATTATCTGCGCTGCCGAACAAACCATGGATCAAAACGATCGTTTTACCCTTGCCTTCAGCACGAAAATGAAGATTCACAGGCTATTTTCTCTAATTAGGTGTGGTATTTACCATAGAGTATAACCTCGGATCAGGCTATAATCGTACCCAGAATTTTAAACGGAATGATAATGAATAATACCATGAAGACTATTGAGGTAGACGAAGAGCTATATCGTTATATCGCTAGCCAAACTCAACATATTGGTGAAAGCGCTTCTGATATTTTACGTCGCTTGCTTATGGTGCCAGAAGAACAATTGCAGCAACCTGCAGTTGTGATGCCGGTTCGTCCTAAAGGTATTGTTGTGAGCAGAGATGCAGGCAATGAACCCACTATGGATCGCGTTAAAGAAATGCGTACGGTGTTAATTTCAGATGAATTTGCGGCACAAGAAAAAGCCATTGGTCGTTTTATGCTGATCTTATCTTCTCTTTATCGTATTGATGCTGACGGTTTTGCTGAAGCGGCGGCAATTAAAGGACGTACGCGGGTTTATTTTGCCCATGATGAAGAAACATTGCTTGCCAGTGGTAAAACGACCAAGCCAAAAGCCATTCCCACAACCCCATTTTGGGTGATCACAAATACTAATACTGATCGAAAGCGTCAGATGATTGATCAATTAATGACAAAAATGGGCTTTGGTTCTGATATTATTGATAAAGTTTGTGGTGAGATATAAATATAATCACGATTGAGTTTTTACAAGGATAAGACAATGGCAATCCACCCTCGTGCGGGTCAACGCGCTCAGCAAGAAGATATGCATAACATTCCAGCGCTTGTTGCGAATTATTTTCTGATCGAGCCGAACGTTACTGATCCGTTACAAAAAGTAGCCTTTGGTACTTCAGGGCATCGTGGTACTGCAGATAAAGGGACCTTTAACCAACACCATATTTGGGCTATTGCTCAAGCAATCGCTGAGGTTCGTCTTGCTAATGGTTTAACTGGGCCGCTATTTTTAGGTAAGGATACTCATGCTTTATCAGAGCCTGCATTTACCTCAACATTAGAAGTATTGGTAGCGAACAACGTTACTATCGTGGTTCAAGAAGGGTTAGGTTACACACCAACCCCTGGCATCTCTTATGCTATTCTTTGCCACAATAAGGTACATGCAGATAAAGCTGATGGCATTGTCATTACTCCATCACATAATCCACCACAAGATGGTGGTATTAAATATAACCCTGTTCATGGTGGTCCTGCTGAAAGTGAGTTAACTACCGCTATTGAACAGCGCGCTAATGAAATTATTGCTAATGGCATGGTTGATGTAAAGCGTGTATCAATTACAGATGCTTTTGCTTCTGAATTTGTTATTCAACAAGACTTAGTGGCACCTTATGTTGCTGACTTAGCTAATGTTATTGATATTGATGCGATTCAAAAAGCGAACTTAAAGCTGGGTGTTGATCCTCTTGGTGGTTCGGGTATTGAATATTGGCGTCAAATTGCGCAGTACTATGCACTAGACTTAACTTTAGTCAATGAATCTATCGATCCATCATTCCGTTTTATGTCATTAGACAAAGATGGTGTAGTGCGTATGGATTGTTCATCACCTTACGCAATGGCTGGTTTACTTGCTTATAAAGATAATTACGATTTAGCCTTTGGTAATGATCCTGATTATGACCGTCATGGCATTGTTACTCCTGCTGGTTTAATGAATCCTAATCATTATCTTGCAGTATGTATCGATTATTTATTCCGTCACCGTAGTGGTTGGAGTGAGCAAGTAGCCGTTGGTAAGACGTTGGTTTCAAGTGCAATCATTGATCGTGTTGTTGCAGCATTGGGTCGTGAACTTGTTGAAGTGCCGGTTGGCTTTAAGTGGTTTGTTGATGGGCTATACAATGGCACATTAGGCTTTGGCGGTGAAGAAAGTGCGGGTGCATCTTTCTTACGTAAAGATGGTACGCCTTGGTCAACCGATAAAGACGGTATTCTTTTATGTCTACTTGCTGCAGAAATTACAGCGGTAACAGGTAAGAACCCACAACAATACTATGATGAACTTGCAGCTAAATTTGGTAGTTCAGAATACGCTCGCTTACAAGCTGTTGCTAATAAACAACAAAAAGCAGTGTTAAGTAAATTGTCACCAGATATGGTTGCTGCTGAAACATTGGCTGGCGAACCTATTCTTGCGCGACTAACCCATGCTCCAGGTAATGGTGCTGCGATTGGTGGCTTGAAAGTAACTACCGAAAACGGTTGGTTTGCCGCTCGTCCGTCAGGCACAGAAGATATCTACAAAATTTATTGTGAAAGCTTTAAAGGTAAAGAGCATCTAGCCCTTATTGAAAAAGAAGCACAAGATATCGTAAGTAAAGTCTTCAGTGATGCTGGTTTATAATAACTTAGCACCATAACAGATAATACATTCGAAAAAACGCCCTAATTATTCTCTTCGTTATTGAAAGAGTATTAGGGCGTTTTTTTATTGCTCGCGATTATGCCGAGGCCAATGATTTGGCACAATAAACCAAACGGTATTATTATTATCGACTGCTTGAGTCGGAACCATTATATTCGTGGTGTCAAGTGTTGTTGTTAATTGAGAAAAAGAGGGCGGCGCAATCCATTGTCGTTTTTCTAATGCGCGTAAAGTCAGTGCTGATGCTTGTGAACAATAACACCAATGACCTTTGAGGCTGGTGGGGTTTATTATCATAGAGGAGCCTGATTGAGTCTCTGGCCACGCATCAAATAAGCGTCCTTGCATAATTAATCGATGCTGTGTTGGTAGCGAATAATCGAGAGGCTCAAATGCTGGATGGGTGGTTAGTTGGAGTTGATGATCCCGCATTCGATTGATTTTTTTATCTAAATTGTCATTAGCATTGGGGCCGGGCCATTGGTGTTGGAAGCTTAAATAAAATTTAATAGCGACTTCCCAATGTTCAATTTCATTACTGTTATGGTTATGGACTAAAAAATCAATAGCGCCAACGGTTTGATGTTGCCACTGTAACTGAATTTCCTCGCCAATAAGGCTGTAATCAGGATGATGAATGATTAATTGTTGCCATAACCATTGATAATAAAAGCCTAAGCGAGCATTGCCATGATAACTAACATGAGTCGGAATAATGGCATTTTTGGAAAATTGCTGTAACCATTGATCGCTGATACTGTAATCACCATAGGTAACCAGATTAGGTGTCATTAATAACGCATGAAAATCAGCCGTTATTTGATGATTAATATCATGGTTTTGTAACATATTGACATATCCTTTCAAGTAAACGTTTCCTTTACCATTATTGACTAATCATTGACCTAGTTTCTGTAGTATTCTTTCATTTATTGGATTAAAGTACCAATAGGTTTATAGAGGCAGGAGCTAGCAATGTATACTCAATTTTCAGTGGCGAATATCATTTTTCGTCGTATTTATACGGTTTTATTAGGATTTGTTTGTTTTCCTGTGCTGCTTTGTATTCCTATTAATAAACGTACACGATTTACAAGTTATATGTACCGTTGTTGGTCACAGACGAGCACGAAACCATTATGGTTATCACGACTTGAACATAGCATTCCACGTCGTTAGTTAATCTATTTAGTATGATGATTTGTTATTGAAAAGCTGCCGATGGCGGCTTTTTTTGTCTTTTAAATAATATAAGTACTGTGAGTTATTGATATTGTTGATTGAGATTGTCATTAAAGGCTGATATTTTTTGAATAAGATGTTGTTGAGCCAATAGCATAACGTTATTAAAAAAGGATGGGCAATGAATAATCTAAAATTAGAAGCCTTGTTAAATGATTTTTTATCGCCACAATTGATAAAAGATTATTGCCCTAACGGGTTACAAGTAGAAGGTAAAGCTGAGATCACTAAAGTCATCACTGGTGTTACTGCTTGTCAGGCATTGATTGATCGTGCAATTACAGAACATGCAGATGCTATTCTTGTTCACCATGGTTTCTTCTGGAAAGGCGAAGCGGCTGAAATTCGAGGTATGAAATATCGCCGCATTAAGGCACTGATTGAAAATGGAATTAATCTTTATGCCTATCATCTACCACTTGATGTTCATATGCAGGTGGGTAATAACGTTCAGTTAGCACAGCGGTTAGGATTAGATATTATTGGGGGATTAGAAATTAATAACCCGCGCTCGATTGCTATTTATGGTGAGCTTGATACCGCATTAAGTGGTGATGAATTTGCAGCACGTATTGCGATGGCATTGCAACGTGAGCCCTTACATATTGGTGACAATGCACCTGCGCTAATCAAAAAAGTCGGTTGGTGCTCTGGTGGTGGTCAAGACTATATTGAACTTGCAGTATCGCAAGGTTGTGATGCGTTTATTTCTGGTGAAGTGTCTGAACGAACAACCCATATTGCGCGAGAATTAGGTATTCATTATTTTGCTGCAGGGCACCATGCGACAGAACGTTATGGGGTTAAAGCTCTTGGTGAATGGCTAGCGAAAGAACAGGGTTTTAGTGTTGAATTTATTGATATCAATAACCCAGTGTAACTAATTACCTTGATTAAATTGGTAATTATACTGTTGTTTTTTAAGTGTAAAAAAGGTTGAGCTTTAGTCTCAACCTTTTTTTTTGAACCTCGAACCTCGAACCTCGAACCTCAGTTACTCACGTTCATGGAGAGGTTTAAATTCTCGTTGTGAATAACCGGTATAAAGCTGACGAGGACGACCAATTCGGTTTGTTGGATCGCTGTGCATTTCATTCCAATGTGCAATCCAGCCGATAACACGTGACATTGCAAAAATCACCGTAAACATTGAGACAGGAATACCGATCGCTTTAAGAATAATACCCGAGTAGAAATCAACATTTGGATATAGCTTCTTACTAACAAAGTATTCATCTGATAATGCAATACGCTCAAGTTCCATTGCAACATCAAGCAATGGATCGTCAATCTTCAGCTCTTCAAGCACTTCGTGGCAGGCTTCGCGCATCACTGTTGCTCGTGGATCATAGTTTTTATATACCCGATGGCCAAAGCCCATTAAGCGGAATGGATCATCTTTATCTTTAGCGCGTTCAATAAATTCAGGGATATTTTCTACGCTACCAATTTCCTCGAGCATTTTCAGGCACGCTTCATTTGCACCACCGTGGGCAGGTCCCCAAAGTGAAGCAATACCAGCCGCAATACAAGCAAATGGGTTAGCACCTGATGAGCCTGCTAAACGAACAGTTGAGGTTGATGCATTTTGTTCGTGATCAGCATGAAGGGTGAAAATTTTATCCATTGCACGTGAAACAACAGGGCTAACTTCATATTCTTCACATGGTGTCGCAAACATCATATGCAGGAAGTTTTCAGCGTAATCAAGATCATTACGAGGATAAATAAAAGGCTGACCGGTGGTGTATTTATGACACATTGAGGCCAACGTCGGCATTTTAGATAACAACCTAAATGCAGTTATTTCACGGTGAAGATCATTATTGATATCTAATGAATCATGGTAGAACGCTGATAAAGCCCCGACGACACCACACATAATTGCCATTGGGTGGGCATCACGACGAAAACCATGGAAGAAACTTGCGATTTGCTCATGCACCATGGTGTGACGAGTAACGGTGGTACGAAATTGTTCATACTCAGCGCGTGTAGGGACTTCACCATAAAGCAGAACGTAACAGACTTCTAAGTAATCAGCATTATTCGCTAATTGATCGATAGGAAAGCCACGATGTAACAGAATTCCTTTATCGCCATCAATATACGTGATTTGAGATTCACATGAGGCTGTCGCTAGAAAACCTGGATCAAATGTAAAAAAACCGTTTGCGCCGAGTTTTCGCACATCGATTACATCTTGGCCCTCTGAGCCCTCGATAATCGGCAGTTCGATAGGTGCTTTCCCTTCTATATGAAGAGTAGCGTTCTTATCTGCCATAACAATCTCCTTTGTTATTTGTAGAATCCTGAATCCGAAACGGATGTATATTTGTTGTACCGCTAGGTAAGCCAATTGTCAATTTTTGTGTTCATCAATGTGCGCTTGTTAATAACTTTTCTATGTTTGTGTGTTTTTTGTGAACTTGATGTGTAATATCATGTGACTAAGTTTGTTTTTGAATGTTACGCTAGGTATAGTTACGTTGATATTTGGTTGTGATATAGATGAAATATTGTTAATGGACTGCGTAAGGAATGCGGTTGAAAGACAAAGCGATTATATTGCTCAACACTTTGCTTTTAATGATGGCGTAGCATTTTTTAACTGTTTTTTGATGGCTCACTATAAAAACAATCAAGGATTTTAATAAAAATAAAATGCTTTAATGAAGCTGAGTGAGCAAAATGTGAAAGTAAAGAAGCCTAGACCCGTCAACCTCGACCTACAAACAATACGCTTTCCTTTAACAGCGATAGCGTCAATTCTACATCGAATATCCGGCGTAATTACGTTCGTCGCTATTGCCATTTTATTATGGTTCCTACACTTGTCCTTATCTTCTCCCGACGGTTTTGCTACTGCGGTCAGTATGACTGAAAGTTGGTTGGTGAAATTTGTATTATGGGGAATATTAACGGCGCTGTTTTATCACATTGTACTTGGTGTTCGTCATTTATTGATGGATATGGGGTATTTTGAAGAAATGGATACCGGCCTTTCTAGTACCAAAGTGAGTTTTGTCATTGTGGCAATATTATCTGTATTTGCGGGAGTATTAGTATGGTAACCAATATCTCTTCTGTTGGGCGTAATGGTATACATGATTTTATCTTAGTGCGTGTTACCGCCATTATTTTAACGTTATATACCCTTTATTTAGTGGGCTTTTTTACTTTTGGTCCCGAAATAACGTTTGTTTCTTGGCAAGCCTTTTTTGGACAGCTCTCAACGAAAGTTTTTACCTTATTGGCATTAGGATCTATTTTAATTCATGCGTGGATTGGCTTATGGCAAGTACTTACCGATTACATTAAACCAGCAGCATTAAGAGCTTGTTTGCAATTTGTTATTGTTGCCATTTTATTTATTTACCTATTTTCAGGTTTCTTTATTGTGTGGGGTGTGTAGTGGGTATTGCTATTCGTGAATTTGATGCGGTTGTTATTGGTGCTGGTGGCGCTGGAATGCGTGCCGCACTACAAATATCAGAACAAGGCTTAAAATGTGCTTTGTTGTCAAAAGTATTTCCTACCCGCTCTCATACCGTATCTGCACAGGGAGGGATTACGGTTGCATTAGGTAATTCACATCCTGATGATTGGCAATGGCATATGTACGACACCGTTAAAGGTTCTGATTATATTGGTGATCAGAATGCGATTGAATATATGTGTGAAAATGGACCTAAGTCAGTGATTGAGCTTGAAAAAATGGGGCTACCATTCTCACGATTTGATGACGGCAGTATTTATCAGCGTCCATTTGGTGGTCAGTCAAAAGAATTTGGTGGTGAACAGGCAGCCCGTACAGCAGCAGCGGCAGATCGAACGGGTCATGCGTTATTACATACGCTTTATCAACAAAATATTAAACACCACACTACTATTTTTTCGGAGTGGTATGCCCTTGATCTCGTTAAAAATTCAGAGGGTGCTATTTTAGGTTGTACTGCACTATGTATGGAGACGGGAGAAGTATGCTATTTCAAAGCTAAAGCGACGATTTTAGCAACAGGTGGGGCTGGGCGTATTTATGCATCGACCACCAATGCCCATATTAATACGGGTGATGGTGTTGGTATGGCACTACGTGCTGGTGTACCGATGCAAGATATGGAAATGTGGCAATTCCATCCAACGGGTATTGCAGGTGCTGGTGTATTAGTTACCGAAGGTTGCCGTGGCGAAGGGGGCTATTTACTTAACAAAGATGGTGAACGCTTTATGGAGCGTTATGCACCCAATGCCAAAGATTTAGCCGGACGTGATGTTGTTGCTCGTTCGATGATGGTTGAAATTCGCGAAGGCCGTGGCTGTGATGGTCCATGGGGACCCCATTTGAAGTTAAAGCTCGATCATCTAGGGAAAGATGTTCTTGAATCGCGCTTACCGGGTATTTGTGAATTATCACGGACATTTGCCCATATTGATCCTGTTAAAGAGCCTATTCCAGTCATTCCAACCTGTCATTACATGATGGGGGGAGTACCAACGCAAGTCTCAGGCCAAGCATTGAAACAAAATGCGGCGGGTGTTGATGAAGAAATTCAAGGTTTGTTTGCCTGTGGTGAAATTGCATCAGTATCTGTACATGGTGCTAACCGTTTAGGCGGAAATTCCTTACTTGATTTAGTGGTCTTTGGGCGTGCGACAGGGTTGCATTTAGGTAAAACATTATTAGCTCAAGCTGATGCAACTCCTTCGACAGAAGCCGATATTGAAGCCTCTCTTGCACGGCTTAACCGCTGGAATAATACTCAAGAAGGTGAAGATCCGGTTCAAATCCGTAAAGACCTACAAGCGTGTATGCAAAATAACTTCTCGGTGTTTAGAGAAGGTGAGGCAATGGCTGCTGGACTGGAAGAGCTTAAAGCGATTAGAGAACGTTTGCAGCATGCTCGGCTAGATGATACTTCAACCGAGTTTAATACTCAGCGTATAGAGTGTTTAGAACTAGATAATTTGATGGAAACAGCAATGGCGACAGCAATTGCTGCTAATTATCGTACTGAAAGCCGTGGTGCTCATGCTCGATTTGATTTTCCTGATCGTGATGATGCAAATTGGTTATGCCACTCTATCTATAATCCAGAAACTGAAGCGATGACAAAGCGTGACGTTAATATGACACCCATTCATCGTGAAGCATTTCCACCTAAAGCACGTGTTTATTAACGGGAGATCACCACGATGAAACTGAATTTTTCAATTTACCGTTACAATCCAGATGTTGATGATGCTCCGTATATGAAAGATTATCAGCTTGATGTACCTGATGGCTCAGATATGATGGTACTTGATGCTCTAATTTTACTTAAAGAACAAGATGCTAGTTTATCTTTTCGTCGCTCTTGCCGTGAAGGAGTGTGTGGATCAGATGGCATTAACATGAATGGTAAAAATGGCTTAGCGTGTATTACGCCATTATCCGCTTTAATCAATTCTAGTGCGATTATTATTCGTCCGTTACCTGGGTTGCCCATGATACGTGATTTGATTATTGATATGGAACAGTTCTATAGTAACTACTCAAAAGTAAAGCCTTTTTTAATTGATGATGCGACAATACCGCCCGCACGCGAAAACCTACAAGCACCCGAAGATCGTGCGCAATTAGATGGTCTATACGAATGTATTATGTGTGCTTGTTGTTCAACTGCGTGTCCATCCTTTTGGTGGAATCCTGATAAGTTTATTGGCCCTGCCGGCTTACTAGCGGCCTATCGATGGTTAATTGATAGCCGTGATACTGCAACCGATGAACGATTATCGGATCTCGATGATGCATTTAGTGTTTTTCGTTGTCATGGCATAATGAACTGTGTAAATGTTTGTCCTAAGGGATTAAATCCGACAAAAGCGATTGGACACATAAAATCAATGCTGCTTAAACGAGCAGTTTAAAAATATCGATATGTTAGTGCGTTTATATTGTTTGTGTAGCTCACTAACCAAAATGCTCGGTATTAGACCGATGCCAATGGCGATAAATCAGTAGTTAAGGGAAAATAATGCAGAATAGCGTTATGAAGGCATGGCTTGAGTCTTCACATTTAGCTGGCGCCAACGCAACTTATATAGAAGATCTTTACGAGTTGTATCTTAGCGATCCAGAATCAGTTGATACCCAATGGCAAGAGGTGTTTGTTAACTTACCTGTTGTTGATGAAATGGTTATTGAGCAGCCTCACTCTCGTGTACGTGATTACTTTAGACGTCTAGCAAAAGAAACACATTTTTTAAGTGCAGTTGTTAATGATCCTGATGTTGATGCTAAGCAAGTAAAAGTATTGCAGCTAATCAATGCCTATCGTTTTCGTGGTCATCAAAATGCCAATCTTGATCCATTAGAGTTATGGCAACGAGATCATGTTGCAGATCTCGATCCAGAATTTCACTCGCTAACCGCCGATGATTTCAATGAAACCTTTAATGTTGGTTCGTTTGCGATTGGTCAAGAGACCATGAAACTCAGTGAAATATATGCGGCACTTAAAAAGACCTATTGTGGGTCTATTGGTGCTGAATATATGCATATTACTGATACGGAAGAAAAACGTTGGATTCAGCAGCGACTTGAATCCGTAATGGGTACGGGCTCGTTTACTGCTGATGAACAATTATGCTTTCTTGATGAATTAACGGCAGCGGAAGGTCTTGAACGTTATTTAGGCGCAAAATTCCCAGGAGCAAAACGTTTTTCATTAGAGGGTGGTGATGCTCTTATTCCAATGATGAAAGAGCTGATTCGTCACGCGGGCTCACAAGGTGTACGTGAAGTTGTAGTGGGTATGGCTCACCGTGGTCGCTTAAATATGTTAGTTAACGTATTAGGGAAAAAGCCACAAGATTTGTTTGACGAATTCGCTGGTAAACATGGCGAGAGCTGGGGAACGGGGGATGTGAAATACCATCAAGGTTTCTCTGCTGATTTTGCAACACCTGGTGGTGATGTGCATCTTGCGCTTGCTTTTAATCCATCACACCTTGAAATTGTAAACCCCGTTGTTGTTGGTTCAGTGCGTGCTCGTCAAGATCGCCTTGGTGATGATACTGGCGATAAAGTGTTGCCTATTACCATTCATGGCGACTCCGCTATCGCTGGGCAAGGTGTTGTTGCTGAAACCTTTAATATGTCTCAAGCACGAGGTTATAGTGTTGGCGGTACGGTTCGTATTGTTATCAATAATCAAGTCGGTTTCACAACGTCAAATCCTCAAGATACTCGCTCAACAGAATACTGTACTGATATTGCTAAAATGGTACAGGCACCTATTTTCCACGTAAATGCTGATGATCCACAAGCGGTTGCGTTTGTGACTCGACTAGCATTTGATTATCGTCATGAGTTTAAGCGTGATGTTGTGATTGATTTGGTTTGTTATCGTCGTCATGGCCATAACGAAGCCGATGAACCCAATGCTACGCAGCCATTGATGTATCAAAAAATCAAAAAACATCCGACGCCCCGTAAATTATATGCCGATTATTTAACTGAAATTGGTGCATTTGGGTTAGATATTGCGACAGGCTTAGTGAATGAATACCGTGATGCATTAGATCGTGGTGAGTGTGTGGTTAAAGAGTGGCGACCAATGAAATTGCACTCGGTCGACTGGGCACCATATTTAGGTCACGATTGGACTGTTGACTGGAAGAGTAAAGTTGACGAGCAACGATTGCAGGAGCTAGGTAGTCGCTTATGTCAATATCCAGCCAGTCATCAATTACACAGTCGCGTTCAAAAAATTTATAACGATCGTGTCGCTATGTTTGCCGGTGAAAAAGCCTTTGATTGGGGCATGGCTGAAAATTTAGCGTATGCAACATTGGTTGATGATGGTCATCGTATTCGTATTACAGGTCAAGACTCTGGTCGCGGTACGTTTTTTCACCGACATGCGGTATTACATAACCAAGAAGATGCAAGTACCTATATTCCGTTAACTCATATTCATAATGGTCAAGGGCCATTTGAAGTGATTGATTCGGTGTTATCTGAAGAAGCGGTATTAGCGTTTGAATATGGTTATGCAACCGCTGAGCCTAGTGGGTTAACAATTTGGGAAGCGCAATTTGGTGATTTTGCCAATGGTGCTCAAGTTGTGGTTGACCAGTTTATTAGTTCAGGTGAGCAAAAATGGGGACGTATGTGTGGTTTAACCATGCTACTACCACATGGTTATGAAGGTCAGGGGCCGGAACACTCATCTGCACGTCTTGAACGTTATTTACAATTATGTGCTGAACAAAATATGCAAGTGGTTGTGCCGTCAACGCCAGCTCAAGTTTATCATATGATTCGACGCCAAGTTGTACGTCCAATGCGTCGCCCATTGATTGTGATGTCACCTAAGTCATTGTTACGTCATCCATTATGTACATCAACATTAGATGAATTAGCGAATGGTACTTTCTTAGCTGCCATTGGTGAAGTAGATGACTTGCCAGCGCAACAGGTACAACGAGTGGTATTTTGTTCTGGTAAAGTGTATTACGATTTATTAGAGCAGCGTCGTAAAAATGAGCAAACCGATGTTGCGATTGTACGTATTGAACAGTTGTATCCTTTCCCGAAGGAAGATGTTGAAGCGACTATTGCAGATTATAAGCATGTAACGGATTTCGTGTGGTGTCAGGAAGAACCTCAAAATCAAGGTGCGTGGTATTCTAGTCAACATAATTTCTATTCTGCTTTACCCGCTGGATCAGTGTTACGTTATGCTGGACGTCCAGCATCAGCATCACCTGCTGTAGGTTATATGTCAGTACATCTGAAACAACAAAAAGCGTTAGTTGAAGACGCATTAACTATTGAATATCAAGACCATTCTAATAATTAGAACGAGAACAAAAGGACAATACCTATATGACAATCGAAATTCTGGTTCCTGATCTTCCGGAATCTGTTGCTGATGCAACTGTAGCCACATGGCACAAACAACCCGGTGACACAGTGATGCGTGATGAGGTCTTGGTTGATATTGAAACTGATAAAGTTGTACTTGAAGTTCCTGCTCCTGAAGATGGCATATTAGAAGCTATTTTTGAAATTGAAGGGACAACAGTATTAACCAAACAGCTGATTGGAAAAATTAAAGTTAATGCAGTTGCTGGTGAACCTACATTAGATGTATTAGCTGATGCTGAATCATCGCCAAATAAACGTAATACAGCATCATTAAACGAAGAAAATAGCGAGGTATTAAGTCCTGCGGTACGTCGTTTATTAGGTGAGCATGGTATTGCGGCTGAAAAAATCAAGGGAACAGGTGTTGGCGGACGTATTACTCGTGAAGATGTTGATGCTTACTTAAAAAATATTGTTACAGTTCCTTCGGTAACTAAGCGCGTTGAATCTAATATTGAGCACGAATTACCTTTAGCACATCGTAGTGAAAAACGTGTACCGATGACACGGTTACGCAAACGTGTTGCTGAGCGCCTATTAGAAGCAAAAAACAGTACCGCCATGTTAACAACATTTAATGAAGTTAATATGAAGCCAATTATGGATCTGCGTAAGCAATATAAAGATGTGTTTGAACAACGCCATGGTATTCGTCTTGGGTTTATGTCGTTTTATGTAAAAGCGGTTGTTGAAGCATTAAAGCGTTACCCTGAGGTAAATGCATCGATTGATGGCGATGATATTGTCTATCACAATTTCTTTGATATTAGTATTGCTGTCTCAACACCACGCGGTTTAGTTACCCCTGTGTTACGAGATTGTGATAAGTTAAGTTTAGCGGAGATTGAAAAAGGCATTCGTGACTTAGCTATTAAAGGCCGCGATGGCAAGTTAACTGTTGATGATCTTATTGGTGGTAATTTTACTATCACTAATGGTGGTGTTTTTGGATCATTAATGTCGACACCGATTATTAATCCACCACAAGCTGCAATCTTAGGTATGCATAAGATCCAAGATCGTCCTATGGCGGTTAATGGGCAGGTTGAAATTTTACCAATGATGTACCTTGCGCTGTCTTATGATCATCGTTTAGTGGATGGTCGCGAGTCAGTGGGTTATTTAGTGACAATTAAAGAGTTACTGGAAGACCCAACACGTTTATTACTTGACGTCTAAAGCTCTAAAGAGTTAACCGAGTAAGTGCTCATTATTCGGTTAACTTACCTCCCTATAAATGGGAAGCAGTAAGCATGATGCAATGATGAAGAGGTATCAAAGAATATCTCAAATGGATTTAATGAGTCCCAAAGGGATAAAAACGGATAGAACATTATGAATTTGCACGAGTATCAAGCAAAACAACTATTCGCTGAATATGGTTTACCAGTGCCTGATGGCTATGCTTGTGATACCCCACAAGAAGCAGCCGCGGCAGCTGGTAAAATTGGCGGTGAAAAATGGGTAGTAAAATGTCAAGTTCATGCTGGTGGCCGAGGTAAGGCTGGTGGTGTTGAGCTACATGACAATAAAGAAGGCATTAAGCAATTTGCTCAACATTGGTTAGGCAAAAATTTAGTGACTTATCAAACAGATGCTACAGGTCAACCAGTAACAAAAGTATTGGTAGAAGCAGCATCAAGTATTGCAACTGAATTATATTTAGGTGCGGTTGTTGATCGTAGTTCACAACGTATCGTTTTCATGGCATCGACAGAAGGTGGTGTGGAAATTGAAAACGTTGCACAAGAGACGCCACACTTAATTCACAAAGCGGCAATCGATCCTTTAGTTGGACCACAACCTTACCAAGGGCGTGAATTAGCCTTTAAATTAGGTCTACAAGGTGATCAGGTTAAGCAATTTACACGTATTTTCCTTGGGCTTGGCACCATGTTTGCTGAGTGTGATTTAGCCTTACTTGAAGTAAATCCATTAATTATTACAGATGAAGGCACGTTAGTATGTCTCGATGGTAAAGTTAATGTTGATGCGAATGCACTTTATCGCCAGCCTAAACTGCGCCAGATGCATGATGCCTCACAAGAAGATGAGCGCGAAGCTCACGCTGCACAATGGGAACTCAATTATGTTGCCTTAGAGGGAAATATTGGTTGTATGGTTAATGGCGCTGGATTAGCAATGGGAACCATGGACATTGTTAATCTTCACGGTGGTCATCCCGCTAACTTTTTAGATGTTGGTGGTGGCGCAACTAAAGAACGCGTGACAGAAGCGTTTAAAATTATTCTTTCCGATAGCAATGTTAAAGCTGTTTTAGTGAATATTTTTGGCGGTATTGTACGTTGTGATTTAATTGCTGACGGTATCATTGGCGCGATTGCTGAAGTGGGTGTAAAAGTACCCGTCGTGGTGCGTCTTGAAGGCAATAATGCTGAAGTTGGTACTGCAAAATTGGCCGATAGTGGTCTTAATATTATTGCCGCCACTTCGTTAACAGAAGCCGCTGAAAAAGTTGTTGCTGCCGCGGAGGGTAAATAATGTCGATACTTATTAATAAAGATACCAAGGTTATTTGCCAAGGTTTTACTGGCGGGCAAGGGACATTTCATTCAGAACAAGCCTTAGCTTATGGTACGCAATTAGTCGGGGGAGTTTCTCCTGGTAAAGGCGGGACTACGCATTTAGGGTTACCTGTGTTTAATACTGTTCGTGATGCCATTAAGGCAACAGGGGCAACCGCTACCGTTATTTATGTGCCAGCACCTTTCTGTAAAGATGCGATTTTAGAAGCTATCGATGCGGGTATTGAATTAATTGTTACGATTACAGAAGGCATTCCAACGTTAGATATGTTGGAGGTTAAAGTACGTTTAGATGCGACTGGCGTACGAATGATCGGTCCTAACTGTCCCGGAATTATTACTCCTGATGAATGTAAAATTGGCATTATGCCGGGTCATATTCATAGAGTGGGTAAAGTGGGCATTGTTTCACGTTCAGGCACATTGACGTATGAAGCGGTAAAACAAACCACTGATGAAGGCTTTGGTCAATCAACGTGTGTTGGTATTGGTGGCGATCCGATACCTGGCTCTAATTTTATTGATATTCTTGAAATGTTCGAAAATGATCCAGCGACAAAAGCCATTGTAATGATCGGTGAGATCGGTGGTACAGCCGAAGAAGAAGCTGCTGCCTATATTAAAGAGAATGTTACTAAACCAGTGGTGTCTTATATTGCGGGTGTTACTGCACCTGAAGGTAAACGTATGGGACATGCTGGAGCTATTATTTCTGGCGGTAAAGGTACTGCGGAAGAAAAATTTGCAGCTCTGGAAGCGGCCGGTGTTACAACCGTTCAAAGTCTAGCTGATATTGGTAAAGCACTTCGTGATGTGACGAATTGGTAATTAACGCTGATATTGATTTATAGTTGCTAAACCTATAAAAACCCGCTCACTAAATTAAGTGTAGCGGGTTTTTTGTTTGTATTTTGTTGTAATAAATACGGTTAGCGTTGCGTGGGCTTAAATTGACTTAACATAAATAGGGCTGCTGCAGATACCACGACAGAAGGACCAGCAGGTGTATCGTAGTGCCATGACATTGCGAGTCCTAATACGACGGAAATTGAGCCAATAATAGATGCAATAACAGCCATAGATTCTGGGCTACGGGCAAAACGTCGTGCTGTTGCTGCGGGAATAATTAAGAGAGAGGTGATAATTAACGCTCCCACAAATTTCATTGCCACAGCGATTACCATACCCACCATTAGCATTAGTAATAATCGCATTAAATCAACATTCACACCTTCAACTTGTGCCATTTCTTCGCTTATAGTCATGGATAAAAGTGGTCGCCAGAGGTAAATCAGTAGTGCTAATACAACAACGCCTCCCCCATAAATCCACATTAAATCATTGGTGGTTACAGCCAATAAATCACCAAATAAGTACGCCATTAAATCGATACGAACATTATCTAAAAAACTTACTGCGACTAAGCCAAGAGACAGTGCACTGTGCGCTAAAATACCCAATAAAGTATCTGTTGCGACATAACGTTGTTTTTGTAATGTCACCAAAATAACCGCTAAAACTAAACAACAAATAACTAGCGCAAGGTTTAAATTGATATTAAACAAAAAGCCTAAAGCAATACCCAGTAATGACGCATGTGATAGCGTATCACCGAAATAAGCCATTTTTCGCCATACGACAAAAGAACCAAGAGGACCAGCTAAAAGGGCTATCCCAATACCAGCAATTAACGCAGGAAGTAGAAACTCAATCATTATTTATTATTATCCTGATGATTATTACAGCATGTTGATGGCGTTGTTGAATCATCATGTTGGTGGTTGTGTTGGTGTTGATATAACGCTAACTGATCGCTGGCTTGACGACCAAATAATGCAATATATTTAGGGTGATTAGTAACACTAAATGGACTACCAGAACAGCATATATGGTGTTGTAAACAAATTACTTTATCGGTTTTTGCCATCACCAAATGTAGATCATGTGAAACCATTAATATTGCACAATTAAGCAAATCACGTAATTGTTGAATTAAGCGATAAAGCTCTAATTGGCCGGTTACATCAACGCCTTGAACTGGTTCATCTAAGACCAGTAAATCCGGTTTTTGGAGTAATGCTCGCGCTAATAATACCCGTTGCATTTCACCGCCAGATAAGCGGTGCATATCACTATCAATTAAGTGTGCGCCATTAACCATGGTCAAGGCTTCATGGCGTTGATCTAAAGAATAACGGCCGGCTAAACGCATAAACCGATCAACAGAAAGCGGTAGCGTACTGTTAAGGTGAAGTTTTTGCGGAACATAACCGATTCGTAATCCTTTTTGTCGAATGACTTTTCCTTGTGTGGGCTTTTGTAATCCAGTAATCACTTTAACCAAGGTGGACTTGCCTGCGCCATTTGGACCAATAAGGGTTGTGATTTCACCACGCTCTAATTTGAGTGCAACATTATCTAGAACATTACGTCCAGAGAAGGCCACTGTGAGTGATTGTAATTCTACTAATGTTGTCATAAAGCATGCTTAAAATAAGAGTTTGCCAAAATGTGATGTTATATTATAACATCTTTGTTTTACATGTGTTACTGTTAATACGCGCCGATTATAGCCAATAGAGAAAAATTTCTTTGCTGATAATCAACAATTTTCGCTGCTCTATATTTTTATGGGAAAAATCATGCACCGTTTAACTTCTCTATTTTGTGCTACCGCTCTTATTGCTTCTGGATCTGCATTAGCTTCTGACACTTTTAATGTTGTCACTACAGTTAAGCCTCTAAATCTTATTGTCAGTGAATTAACGCAAGGTGCAGCAACCAGTGAATTCGTTATTCCATCAGGATCATCACCACACGATTATGCATTACGTCCATCAGATGTCAGAAAATTAAAGCAAGCAGATCTTGTCGTTTGGGTTGGACCAGAATTAGAGTCATTTTTAGTTAAAACAATGGCGTCTAAACCTGAAAATATTGCATTAAGCCAGCAACATGATATTGATTTTCGTTATTACGCTGCAGATGAGCAAGATCATGCTGGGCATGAGCATGAACATGAACATGAACATCACGATCATGAATCTGAACATAAAGGGCATCAACATAATCATCATGGTATTGACCCACATTTATGGTTAGGTCCCGATCAAGCGGTGCAAGCAGCAAATGTCATAACTAAGGCATTGATCAAGTATGACCCATTGCATAAAAATACATATACAGCTAATCTTTCTACATTCACAGCAGATGTTCAGTTAGCAGTTACTCAGCTTAATAAGCAGTTAAAACCGCTAAGTGACAAAGGCTATTATGTTTTTCATGATGGTTATGGCTATTTCGAACAACAATTTAAATTAGACAATTTAGGTCATTTTACCGTTGAACCTGATCGTCGTCCGGGTGCTAAAACATTGTTATCTATTCGCGAAGCGTTAAATAATAACCAAGCGTATTGTGTTTTTAGTGAGCCGCAGTTTTCGCCAGCTGTTGTGAAGTCTGTAATCAAAGGAACGAATGTTAAAATAGGGACTCTTGACCCAATGGCAACTGATATCGTTGAGGGCAAGGGAGGATATGTCCGTTTTCTAAATGAACTTGGGCAACGATTTAGTAAGTGTCTTAATTAATTATGAAATATTATATCGCTGCGGTAACATCATTGAAGGTGTTACCGTTGCAGCATAAAATTGCGTTATTCTCGACTACAGTTTTAATGGTGGCTGCTATTGCATGGCAGCCAGCTAAACACACTATCCACATACCCACTTTTAAAAAACCAGCACCTATTGCTGTGCCTATTAATCTCACAACGTCAGAGGAATCTGAATCTGATAGTGAGCCTATGGGGGTCTCTTTGGATCAAAACGATCCTCAATTTCAAGCGCCAAAAGATGAGATAGAGCAGCAATTAGTACAAGCGCATGCTGAAACAGAATCTAAACACCGCGTAGTATCGGGAGAAACGTTAGGGGTTATTTTTTCCCAATACGGCTTACCTATATCAGATATGTACCGTTTAATTGATGCAAATAAATCAGTACAACAATTACGTGTTGGACAGACATTAGAATGGGAAGTTGATACTGATGGAAAGTTAACCTCCCTAAGTATTATACGAAGTAAAAAAATAACAGATACTTATACGCTGAGTAAAAAAGGCTATATATATAAAGAAGTTGCCCAAAAAGGTGTTATTAAGCCTGTAACCTTAACAGGGCGAGTATCGGGTAGTTTTTATAATTCTGCTCGTGATGCAGGATTAACGCCAACGCAAATTGGTAATGTGGTTAAAGCATTACAATGGAAGATGAACCTAGGTCGTGATGCTCGCAAAGGTGATTCGTTTGGGGTCGTTTTGGATCGTGAATTTATTGATGGTAAAGCGGTGGGTAAAGGTAAAATTAATGCTTTTTACTATAAGAGCCAACGTCGTGGGCATTCCATGTTTATTGCCCGTGGTGAAGATGATCAATTTTATGATCAAGATGCGCGTAGCTTGAACCGTGGCTTTAAACGTATACCAACGCTTAAATCATACCGAATTAGTTCTTCATTTAACTCTAATCGGTTACATCCTATTACTAAACGTCGTTCGCCCCATAATGGTACTGATTTTGCTGTGCCTATTGGTACAACCATTTTAGCCGCTGGTGATGGGGTTGTGGTTAAATCACGTTATCATCCGCTAGCGGGTAATTATATTGTAATTAAACATGGTCGTGAATATATGACGCGTTATTTACATTTAAGTAAACGCCAAGTCAAAGTCGGAGATAAAGTCAAAATGGGACAACGTATTGCAAAAAGTGGTAATACAGGTCGCTCAACAGGACCGCATCTACATTTTGAATTAATAAAAAGTGGCCGCCCAGTGAACGCAATGAAAGTGCCATTACCGCAAGCTGAACCATTAAGAGGCAGTACTCGAACGCAGTTTTTACGTGATGTTAAAGCGTATAAAAAACAATTAAGCGCGAAGATGCCAAGTTAAGATAAATAGAATTATTCTTACGAGAAGCGTATCGAAAGGTACGCTTTTTTTTATTAGTATCAAAAATAATATATAAATAATAAAAATGCTAAATTATTGGTTATTTATATTGGATTTTTCGTATTAATAAGTGATAACTATTATTTAAGATCAGACATAAAATAATTGATTTAAGACAAGACTAATTCTGTATCAAAGTGTAGAATCCTCCATATCGTAATGTAAATAATTCTTATTAAGGTAGCCATTTAGTTATGAAACTGTCAGAGATGTCGTGTGGTCACAGCGGTACAGTGATTAATATGTCTGCGTTGCCTGTTGTAACGCGCAAAAAATTAATGGTTATGGGGTTATTACCACATACAGAAATTACTGTTGTTCGTTTAGCGCCATTAGGTGATCCTCTTCAGGTACGAGTGCGTGGTGTTGACATTGCAATCCGTAAAAAAATTGCTGAAGATATAGAAGTTGAGGTTAAATAATGCAATATGACATTCTTACCGTTGGTAACCCAAATAGCGGTAAAACGACACTGTTTAATGGATTAACGGGTTCAAAACAGCAAGTGGGTAACTGGGCTGGTGTCACTGTTGAAAAGAAGACCGGTTGTTATCAACATAACGGCGATGATTTTTCTCTGACGGATCTTCCAGGTATTTATAACCTTGATAGTGCTAATGATGCTAACAGTCTTGATGAGGCTATTGCATCACGAGCAATTTTAACAACACCTGCAGATGTTATTATTAACGTCGTTGACGCATCGTCACTTGAACGTAGTTTATACATGACGTTACAGTTACGTGAGTTGGGCCGACCAATGGTGGTTGTGCTTAATAAAATGGATGTATTGAAGCGCCAACAACAAGTATTAGATCTGAAAGCATTAGAAAAAGCCTTAGGTTGTCCAGTAATAGCATTATCAGCTAATAACATGGAGCGTATTGGCGAATTTAAATCTAAATTACATAAAATGCTAATTCAAGGTATTGTTGTTTCAGATTTTTCACTTGATTACGGCAATGATTTTGAAGCTGCTGTTGAACAATTAAAACCATTATTTATTCATGATGAAAAGTTAAATCCTCGTGCTCAATCAATTCGAGTGCTGGAAAATGATACATTAGTTATTTACACGTTGTCAGAAGAACATAAGCAACAAGCTTGTGCTATTCGTAGTCAAATGCTGGAACGGGTTGATCCCGATATTCAGGTTGCTGATGTACGATACACCTTTTTACATCAATTATGTCAAAAGGTTCGTCGTCAAGAAGGGCGTTTAAGCCATAGTTTAACTGATAAAATTGACAGCGTATTACTACACCGTGCTATTGGTATCCCATTTTTCTTCTTAGTAATGTACGTCATGTTCATGTTTGCCATTAATGTGGGTAGTGCATTTATAGACTTTTTTGATATTAGTTTTGGTGCAATTTTAGTTGATGGTGGTCACTATTTATTAGATAACCATTTACCTGTTTGGTTAGTAACGATTATTGCTAATGGTATTGGTGGCGGTATTCAAACGGTTGCTACCTTTATTCCTGTCATTGCTTGTTTATACCTATTTTTGGCTGTATTAGAAAGCTCAGGTTATATGGCACGTGCTGCTTTTGTGCTTGATAAAGTAATGCAAAAAGTAGGCTTGCCGGGTAAAGCATTTGTTCCACTAGTACTTGGTTTTGGTTGTAATGTACCTGCTATCATGGCGACACGGACTTTAGAACAAGAGCGTGAACGTAAACTGGCTGCAGCAATGGCACCGTTTATGTCATGTGGTGCACGTTTACCAGTATATGCACTATTTGCAGCAGCTTTCTTCCCTGATAATGGTCAGAATGTTGTTTTTGCCTTATATATTTTAGGCATTGTTGCTGCCGTAATGACAGGTTTGATTCTACGAAGTACGCTTTACCCAGGTTCTAGTGATAGTTTTATCATGGAAATGCCAAACTATGAATTACCAACAATGCGTAATGTCGTTATTAAAACGTGGCAGAAGCTAAAGCGTTTTGTATTTGGTGCAGGTAAAACGATTGTCGTTGTCGTGACTATTTTAAGTTTCTTCAATTCATTAGGTACTGATGGCTCATTTGGTAATGAAGATACATCAAAATCTGTCTTATCACATGCAGCACAAGTGATCACTCCCGTATTAGAGCCAATTGGTGTTAAAGCTGATAACTGGCCTGCAACGGTGGGTATTATTACTGGTATTTTTGCTAAAGAAGCCGTAGTTGGTACGCTGAATAGTTTATATGCTCCAGCACTTAATGGTAATAGCGAAGAATATGATCTTCTTGGTAGTCTTAAAGAAGCCGTTGTTTCTATTGGTGATAATTTATCGGCACTTAGCTTCAGTGATCCTTTAGGTATTGAAGTCGGTAGCCTTGAAAACCAAACAGCCGTTGCTGAAGAGCAGGGTGTTGATCAATCAGTTTACGGTAATATTCAATCACGCTTCGTGAGTGGCGCAGCTGCCATGTCATACTTAATTTTCATCCTACTTTATACACCATGTGCGGCAGCGATGGGTGCATATGTTCGTGAGTTTGGTAAGAAGTTTGCTGGTTTTATTGCAGGTTGGACAATGTTACTGGCTTATACTTTTGCTTCACTGTTCTACCAAATTGCTGACTTTGCAGTACATCCGGCCAGTAGTTCGTTTTGGATTGCGTTCTTCATTATTATTAATCTTGGGATTTATTTATTGATGAAACGACAAGGTAAAAAGCAGGCTAACTTAGAAGGATTATTGTTTGAATGATTTTACAACAGTTAAAACAATATATTACCGAACATGGACGAAGTAGTCGTAAGCAGCTTTCAATGCACTTTGGTATGTCGGAAGACGGTGTTGATGCCATGCTTGCTGTTTGGGTTCGAAAAGGAACGATAGGTAAAGAGTTGGTTGGCTGCGATAGTACACAATGCTGCCAAACCGCTAAAGATGTGTGGTATCGATGTTTAGCGGCAAATGAATTATCTATCACAGTGATGCGCTAGCAGTAAATAGCGCCGATTAAAAAGCAGCCTCAGGGCTGCTTTTTTTGTATTGAATACAAATACAAGAGTCAATAATAAGCGTTGCAATAAAATTAAACGTTAACGGTATTAAACCCCGTTATATGAGACAACTCTTGACGTAATTCTTCTGCTAATGCTTGCTGTACTTCTTCGCTACGCTGAATACCTTTGGTATTACCCCAAATAGGTCCAGGCCATGCTACATCATTACTAAAACGAGCAATATGATGAAGATGAAGCTGAGGAACAAGATTGCCTAATGCGCCAATATTAATTTTTTCAGCTTGGTAGTCTTGCTCTAATAAGGCGGCAACGGCTGATGATTCACGCATTAGCTGCTGTTGATCTTGTTCTGATAAATGGTGGATTTCACGTAGTGATTCATAACGTGGAACTAAAATAAGCCATGGTCCAAGGGCTTCTTTAGCAAGCAATACTCGAGATAAAGGTAAATCGCCAAGTATGGTTGTATCTGCCATTAATCGAGGATGAAGAGTGAAACTCATGTAATTATTCCTTAACAGTACATTCTAGCTCACAAGCTTGAGCAATATTTATTATAGTAAGCTTAATTTGGCGTAATTGGTATTATCCTTTGGGTATACGTAATCGTTACTTAATAGATAATGATTATTCAATAAAAATGTTGTTGAAGTGTATATGAATGGGGGGATTAAATGGTAGCTGAGTATCAATTTATTCTTGATTACTGGTTTGGTGAACTTGATGGTGAAGTGACCCGTAATAATAAACATGCCCTGTGGTTTTTAGGTGGCGCTGAGGTCGATACCGATATTATTTCGAAGTTTCAACAATGGGTTAGTATGGCGGGTAATGGTGAACTTAATCATTGGAGCAATACTGCGCAGGGTCGGCTTGCCTTAATTATTTTATTAGATCAATTTCCACGTAATATTTACCGCGGATTAAATGCTGCTTTTCGTTATGATCTATTAGCATTGGCTATTTGTAAGCGAGGGCTAGCACTTAATCAAGATGCTGAACTTGCTGCTATTGAACGGGTATTTTTTTACTTACCATTAGAGCATTCTGAAGATTTAGAAGATCAAGAAGAGAGTGTTTTTCGGTTTGATTTACTGCGTAAAAGTGTTCAACCTGAAAATATAACAGTGTTTGATAGCTTTTATGAATTTGCAAATAGTCATTTGCAAGTTATTAGACAATTTGGACGTTTCCCGCATCGAAATGCAGTGAAAGGACGGCTATCTACTAAAAAAGAACTAACATGGTTGCATGATGGTGGCTTACGATTTGGGCAGTAGTTTTTAGTATAAGTACGATTAAAAAAGCCTTCACGAATGAAGGCTTTTTGTTATGTTGCTACTACAATAAGTCACTAGTGTAATAAGTAGCAATCATAATAACGTGTAATTACATACGCTCTAGTGTTTCGATACCAAGAAGATCCAAGCCTTTTTTGATAGTGTTAGCAGTCAGTAGTGCTAACTTCAAGCGGCTTTGTTTAACGGCTTCTTCTGCGTTAAGAATTGGACATGCTTCGTAGAAGCTAGAGAATAGACCTGCAAGTTCAAACAGGTAAGTACACATTAGGTGTGGTTGACCTTCACGTGCAACAGATTGAACAGCTTCTTCAAATTGAAGTAACTTAGACAATAGTACTTGCTCTTTTTCGTCATTGATAACGATAGGGAAAGTAAGATCTTTTAGTTCAACATTTGCACGTTTGAAGATAGATGCTACACGTGTGTAAGCATACTGCATGTATGGTGCAGTATTACCTTCAAATGCAAGCATGTTATCCCAATCGAAGATGTAGTCTGTTGTACGGTGCTTAGAAAGATCAGAGTACTTAACTGCAGCCATTGCAACTGTTGTTGCAATTTTTGCTTTTTCTTCAGCACTTAGCTCAGGGTTCTTTTCTTCAATTAGCTTGTTTGCACGCTCTTCTGCTTCATCAAGAAGATCAGCAAGACGAACAGTACCGCCAGCACGAGTCTTAAATGGACGACCGTCTTTACCTAGCATCATACCAAAAGCATGGTGTTCTAGAGACACTTCTTCAGGTACATAACCTGCTTTACGAACAATAGACCAAGCCATCATTAGGTGTTGGTGTTGACGTGAGTCAATGAAGTACAGTACGCGATCTGCATGAAGTTGCTCGTAACGGTATTTAGCACAAGCAATATCAGTTGTAGTGTATAGGTAGCCACCATCACGTTTTTGAATGATAACACCCATAGGGTCACCATCTTTATTCTTGTATTCATCAAGGAAAACAACCGTTGCGCCATCACTTTCTACTGCTAGACCTTTTTGTTTAAGATCTGCAACAACAGGTGCAAGCATGTCGTTGTACATTGACTCACCCATCACGTTATCATCAGTTAATGATACGCTTAGACGATCGTAGTTACGTTGGTTTTGTTTTAGTGTAATAGCAACAAGTTGACGCCATTTCTCAAGGCAATATTCATCACCACTTTGAAGACGAACAACGAAGTTACGTGCAGTTACACCAAACTCTTCGTCTTCATCATAAAGTACTTTTGATTCACGGTAGAAGCCTTCAAGATCGCTGATGTTCATTGAAACATCGCTACCTTCTTTCTCTTTACGTTCCATGTTAGCGATAAGCATACCAAATTGAGTACCCCAATCACCAAGGTGGTTAGCACGAATAACATTGTGGCCTAAAAACTCAAGAGTACGTACAACAGCATCACCGATGATAGTTGAACGTAAGTGACCTACGTGCATTTCTTTTGCTACGTTAGGTGCAGAGTAGTCAACAACGATTGTTTGTGCTTCATCTGTATTAACAGCTAGGCGCTCACTTGCTAATGCTTCTTCACCGCGAGCAGCTAGCCATGCTTTATCAAGGAAGATATTGATAAAGCCAGGGCCTGCAATTTCAACTTTTTCAGCAATACCATCTAATTCTAGGCAATCGATAACTTTTTGAGCAAATTCACGTGGATTCATGCCCAATTTTTTAGCAACGCCCATTACACCATTTGCTTGGTAGTCACCAAATTGTGCTTTTGCTGATTGACGAACGGCTGCTGGACTACCAGCAGGTGCGCCCGCAGCTTCTAATGCTTGTGCTACTTTATTATTAATAAGTGCTTGAATATTCACTTGCTGTTCCTTAAATCGTTTGTAACGCCAATCATATATATATGGCAAAAACGTCTGCATATAGCAAGATATGCCGTTAAAAATACTCACGGAGCTAAAGTGTTTTTTGGTTAACTAAAAAAGCGACCAAAGCTACGTGAGTATTTTTTGATGGTGGTGTTAATTTAGTTTAAACACCAATATCTTGATAAGCAGCGTGCGTTACCCTAATAATACCCACATAGTTAGGTACTTTGGCAACTGGAAAAAGAGATTGCAGGCAATTTTTTTTAAAGTTTTTCAAATAGGTTAAAATAAAGCCAAAATTCAGCCCCGATAAGGGCTCCATCATGGTAGTTTAAGTATTGGTAATGCGAAAAGCGTGAGTAATTATGCTGTTGTTTATTAAATGTTACGTGTTTTGAGGTGAGAAATGCAAAAGTTGAAACAATTAGGTCTACATCCAGAACAAATGTTAGCTGATTTACCAGCCTTTATGAATCGTGTTATTTGTCTGGCTAATGATATTGGTATTTCACTCTCATTGTATACAGCAGATCATATCGCATTAAGGGTCAATTCTCAGGATATTGCACTAGAGCTTCATCAAGCATGGTTAGCTTATGGTACTGAATGGTCAAAGACGATTATTAATGGGCGTCCGATTGTAGTTATTGGCTTTGATAAACCGCTACAGGTAGGTGATTGGACGATTGAGGCATTAGAGTTACCTTACCCTAGCGATAAGGTTTATTTGCAACAGGGCTGGGAGCATGTGGAATTTGTTATACCTGGTAATGCAATGTCGATTGAGCAATTAGAACAGACGATTAATTGTACCTTTCCTGAATTAGATTGGCTGCAATTAGAAAGTAAAGGCATTAAGGTTAAAGCAAGCTCTCCCGCCGGTGAAAATGAACGATTACCTAATCCAACTTATGCATTTAAAAAAGACAATATCTGCATTAAATTACATTCGCACTCTTTAGCGGCTGTGATTGCGAGCGAACAATAATTAAATCAATCATGGCTCGATAACAGAATAGAAAAGAATGCCACGGTGTTGTGCTGTGGCATTTATTAAACAATGATCCAGTTAAAGAATAACTGTTCGGTTTCCGTGGACAAAAACGCGATCATCAACGACTAAACCCAGCGCTTTACTTAATACTGATTTTTCAACATCACGTCCTGATTTGGCCATTTCTTCGGCACTGAACGTATGATCAACGGGAATGACGTTTTGAGTAATGATTTGGCCTTCATCTAGATCATTGGTAACAAAGTGGGCTGTTGCACCAATAATTTTTACGCCGCGTTCAAAGGCTTGCTGGTAAGGCTTAGCACCGATAAATGCGGGTAGAAAGCTATGATGAATATTAATAATTTTATGGGGGAATTGCGCGACAAAATTAGGCGTGAGAATCCGCATGTATTTTGCAAGGACAACATAGTTTGGTGAATACTGTTGTACTGCGGCAAGTAATTTTGTCTCATGTTGTTCGCGCGTGAGTCCTTCATGACAAACATGATGAAAGGGAATATCAAATTTTTCGGTTAAATTTTGAAGTTTATCGTAGTTACCAACAACTGCTGCGATATCTATATCTAGCGAACCATCAAAGGTTTTAACTAAAATATCACCTAAGCAATGGGCTTCTTTGGTCACCATGATAACGACTTTTTTACGCTCAGAGCTAATAAGTCGACGTTTACTTCCTGTTGGTAAAGCGCGGTCTAGATCCGCCAGTAAAGTCTCATCATTAAAGTATCCTTCTAGCTCTGTACGCATGAAGAAATGGTTTTTAGCGTTATCAACGTACTCTTTGTTATTAATAATATTGAGTTGGTGTTTATGACATATATTGGTGATTTTGGAGATAAGCCCCATATTATCAGGGCATTCCGTTAATAGTATTTTCTTTTCCATGTCTATTCCTGATGACGGTAACGCGATGTTCCGCCTAAAAATCATAATTGATCACTATGACGCTTATACTGTGTTGGGGTCAAACAGTTTATTGAATGTACGGTTTCATCACTAAGAAATAGCCTTGGACATGACTGGTCGTAGAGTAATAAAGTTGGCATAATAGAGCTATAGATACTGTATAAATAACCAATAGTGCGAAGTAAATGATAGCTAAGTTTTTTGCCGCTGGTGGTGCGTTAGATAAAGCCATTCCCGGATTTCAAGCTCGACAACCTCAAATTGATATGGCGAAAGCGGTAGCGGATGCAATTAAACAACAGTCACAATTAGTGGTTGAGGCTGGGACAGGTACCGGCAAAACCTTCGCCTACCTCGTGCCAGCACTTGTTAGCGGTAAAAAGACCATCATTAGTACGGGATCAAAAAACCTTCAAGAGCAATTATTTCATCGAGACTTACCCCTTATGACGCGAGCCTTGGGGTTTACAGGTCGAGTAGCATTATTAAAAGGGCGTTCAAATTATTTATGTGTTGATCGTCTTAGCCGTCAGATTACTGAAAGCCATGGAGATCATTCCGATCCTGTGATGCTGAGTTTGTTAATTAAAACTCGCCAATGGTCATCAGCATCTAAAACAGGTGATCTTGGAGAATGCGAAGATATTGCTGAAGATAGCCCCGTCATTCCGATGATCACTTCAACCAATGATAATTGCCTTGGACGAGAATGTCCGTCTTTTGATGATTGCTTTGTGGTTAAAGCACGACGAAAAGCGATGGAGGCTGATGTAGTCGTGGTAAATCACCATCTTTTTCTCGCTGATTTAGCGATGAAAGATAATGGTTTTGGTGAATTAATCCCTGAAGCTGATGTGTTTATTTTTGATGAAGCACATCAAATGCCAGATATTGCCAGTCAATATTTTGGTCAAAACTTATCAAGTCGCCAATTAATTGAACTCGCAAAAGATATTGAAATTGGGTATCGCACAGAAGCGAAAGATATGCGCCAACTGCAAAAGGCGGCAGCGCGTTTACAACAAGCAGCGTTTGAAATGCGAATTATTTTAGGTGATCCTGGCTTTCGTGGTAATTGGCGTGAAGCATCGCAAACACCGGCGGTACAACGTGAATTAGTGCGTTTAAATGATGCGCTTGATTTAATCTATGATGTGCTTAAATTAGCATTAGGACGTAGTCAATTATTAGATGCCGCCTTTGAGCGTGCAACATTGTTAAAAGCGCGTTTAAAACGCGTAGTTGATACCAGTATTATTGGTTATTCGTATTGGTATGAATGTACTCCTCGTCAATTTAGCTTAAATATTACGCCACTATCGGTTGCAGATAAGTTTAGTGAGCGTATGGCTGAACAAAAAGGGGCATGGATTTTTACCTCCGCAACATTGGCTGTTGATGATGACTTTAGTCACTTTAGCCATCGGTTAGGATTACAACCTAAACAACAGTTTTCATTAGAAAGCCCATTTGACTACGCCGCTCAAGCTTTGTTATGTGTGCCTCGACATTTACCTGAGCCTAATAGCTATGGTTTGGCTGATAAGTTAGTTGAAATATTAGCGCCAGTAATTGAAGCAAATAACGGGCGCTGTTTCTTTCTTTGTACCTCACATCAAATGGTACGCGATCTTGCTGAGGGCTTTCGTGCTCGACTAGATTTACCCGTATTAGCTCAAGGTGAAACCAGTAAACAAAAGCTATTAGCGGAATATCTTGAGCGAGGTAATGCATTATTAGTAGCAACTGGCGCATTTTGGGAAGGTATTGATGTTAGAGGCCAAGCCCTTAGCTGTGTTATCATAGATAAATTACCGTTTACAGCACCTGATGATCCGTTATTAAAAGCCCGTATTGAAGATTGTCGATTGCGAGGTGGTGATCCCTTTGCTGAGGTACAAGTACCTGATGCGGTGATTACCTTAAAGCAAGGCGTTGGTCGATTAATTCGTGACACTCAAGATAAAGGGGTGTTAGTGATTTGCGATAATCGGTTAGTCACTCGTGCTTATGGTGCTGTATTTTTGAGAAGTTTACCGCCAATTCCGCGCACGCGCAGTGTCGTAGGGGTTAGCGAATTTTTGTCGAGCTTAACCGATACAAAGGTATCTGTAAGTGACGATATCCAACATTCAGAGGCTTGAATGAGTACCAAAATTCTGGCAGTAGATACTGCAACTGAAAACTGTTCTGTCGCGCTAATGATTGGCGATGATGTTATTTCTCGTTGTGAATACGCTCCTCGTGAGCATACAACGAAAATTTTACCCATGATTGATGCGGTACTTGCTGAAGCTGGTGTCAAATTAAAGCAGCTTGATGCATTAGCGTATGGTCGTGGTCCTGGTAGCTTTACTGGTGTTCGTATTGGTATTGGTATTGCTCAAGGACTAGCCTTTGGTGCTAATTTACCTATGATTGGTGTATCTACTTTGGCTGCAATGGCGCAAGGTACATTCCGTTTACATCAAGCTGATCATGTACTGACTGCTATTGATGCACGTATGGGTGAGCTTTATTGGGGGCAATACCAACGTAAAACAGATGGCGATTGGCTTCTATTGGGTAATGAGCAAGTGATTGCACCTGATGTTTTGTTAGCGAACATACAAGCTGACACGAATGCTTGGTTAACAGCTGGTACAGGATGGGAAGCTTACCCTGAACTACTAACTCAATTGCCGTTTAACGCTCAATTAGGCAGCGTGCTATATCCTGATTCACAAGATATGGTGCATTTAGCTAAGTATGCTTTTGCGCGTGGTGAAATAGTTGCAGCAGAAGCCGCAAGCCCTGTTTATTTACGTGATACAGTGACATGGAAGAAATTGCCAGGTCGCGAATAATACCAATCGATATCAGTCGGGTTGATAATGACTGATAACGTTGCGTACATAAAAGATCAAGAGTGCCAGTTTCGCTGATCACTCTTGGTCTTTTTATCTTAGAGTCTTATTAAGCATGACTTTATCTTCTATGATGGCAACGACAACGTTATATATCGAATAGCAATTATTCGTATATCCATACCTTTGCCTGTGCTACTTGTGACCGCATTCGTTTTATCTCTCGTTATTTTAATGCCTGTATTATTGATGATATAAGATCACGTACTATATTCCGTTACGATAGGAATTAAGGAGTGACATATGTTATTTTTTGTCGAGTTATTAAACAAATGTGCGGGGGTTTTAGATGTTTGGTAAGCTATTTCTTGGGGTGATATTAGTGTTTATGGTAGGCTGCGCGAGCTTACCTGCAACATTAGTAACGAAATCGAAAGATCCTATTACTGATTTAACGGTTATTCTGCAACATCCTCAAGCGAATGAAGGTAAATATGTTCGTCTTGGTGGTGTTATTGCTTCGATTCGTAATGAACAGCAGCAAACGCGTATTGAAATGGTCGCGATGCCATTAACTGCTGATGGTCGGCCAATATTACATGCACAATCTCAAGGACGTTTTATTGCCTATGTTCATGGCTTTTTAGAGCCGATTGAATATGCCAAAGGGCGTCTATTGACCGTTGTTGGGCAATTTTCAGGTGATGAGCCGGGAAAAATAGGGCAATACCCATATACTTTTCCTGTGGTGCAAGTATCCGGTGAGCAATTATGGCAAGTACAACAACAGGTACAATTAGATGACCCTTTTTGGACTCGTCAGCCATGTTACTCATTTAATTGTGATCGATGGGGCAATGACTTAATGATGCCTAATTTCGGGGTTAATGGTCGAATTGTTGAACGAGTAGTACTATAACAGCCATGAAAGAGATAACACTAACGCTAGCAGAATATAACCTTGCTGCTTATAGCAGTATTGATGTCACCACGGCGATGAGTGCCTCAAAACCTTTATTGGTACTATTACATGGCTGGCAAGATAATGCCGCTACGTTTGCATCACTATGGCCGTTATTAATAACTGATTATGACATTATTGCACTTGATTGGCCGGGACATGGAAAATCTGATTATAAAAGTGCGGATAATTATTACCATTTTGTTGATTATATTGATGACTTACATCAAGTGATCACGCAGCTTAAACCGACAAAAGTACATCTTATTGGTCATTCTCTTGGTGCTATTGTTGCGGGATGCTATGCCGCGATATTTCCTGAATATGTCGATAAAATTGTATTAATTGAAGGATTGTCACCATTAACTGAACCTTCGCAAATGGTAGCAGAACGGTTACGAATGGGCATAATGAGTCGGCAGCGTTATCGTCGACAGCAACAGCGTTTACAGCAACGTTCGATGGCAACATTTGAAGATGCTGTGATGCTTCGTGCGAACGTAAATCGATTACCTGCATCGTTACTTGGTGCTGTCGTCAAAAGAGCAACAATTGAACGTGATGGACGCTGGTATTGGCGTCATGATCCTCGTCTTCGTTGTGATTCTTTATATCGAATGGCGCAACAACATGCACAGACTTTATTAAGTTGTATTCAAGTTCCTGTATTATCGATTATCGGTACAGATGGATACGCGACATTACGTCAATGTGATGCTAATGGATGGGGTATTAACGATTTTACACAAGTGATGGTGTTCGGGGGACATCATTGTCATTTACAAAGTTCGAATGACGTTTATCGCCATATTCGAGCCTTTATCCCCACTCAATTAGATTAATTATTGGTTTCTCTTTGGCATCAACAGATATCGCCATTGTGCAATATTCAATTTTTAATCCAAAATTAAATATGCGGTAGTACCGTTATAATGAATTATCTTATTTATAGCATTACCGTTTTGTGAAGTTTATAGGCACGCACCGCAGTCTAATTATAAGGAGAGTGCACGTGGATAAGGTTTGGCTTAGCCGCTATCCGGACGATGTACCGGCAGAAATTAACCCGGATGAATATTCATCTTTGGTCGACATGTTTGAACAATCTGTACGTAAATACGCAGATCAAACGGCATTTATCAACATGGGGCAGGTCATGACCTTCCGTAAGTTGGAAGAGCGTAGCCGTGCATTTGCTGCATACTTACAAAATGAGCTTAAGCTTCAAAAAGGTGATCGTGTTGCCGTTATGATGCCAAACTTATTGCAATATCCGATTGCACTCTTTGGTATTTTACGTGCAGGCTGTGTAGTAGTGAATGTTAATCCACTGTATACACCACGAGAATTAGAGCACCAACTTAACGATTCTGGCGCAAAAGCCATTGTTATTGTGTCTAATTTTGCACATACGCTAGAAGCGGTGGTTAAAGACACGTGTGTTAAGCATGTTATTTTAACCAGCCTTGGTGATCAATTATCTCGTCCAAAGGGAACATTAGTTAACTTTGTGGTGAAATATATTAAAAAAATGGTGCCTTCATACCATTTACCTCATGCGACCTCAATGCGTATTGCTTTACGTAAAGGGCGTAGAATGCAATATGTTAAGCCGTTTATTACTGGCGATGATATGGCATTTTTGCAATACACTGGCGGTACAACAGGTGTTGCTAAAGGTGCAATTCTTACTCACCATAATATGGTGTCCAATGTCATGCAGGCGAAAGGGGCTTATGGTCCAGTGCTGACGGAAGGACGCGAGTTAATCGTAACAGCACTGCCGTTGTATCATGTATTTGCGCTGACGGTTAACTGCTTATTATTGTTGGAAATGGGTGGACAAAACCTATTGATCACTAATCCTCGTGATATTCCAACGTTTATCAAAGAGTTACAACGCTATCCGTTTTCTGCCATTACAGGCGTAAATACCTTATTCAATGCGTTGGTAAATAATCCTGATTTCCATAAGTTAGACTTTAGTAATCTTCATCTGTCTGTTGGTGGCGGAATGGCGGTGCAACGTGCCGTTGCTGAAAAATGGCAAAATATCACAGGTAACTATTTACTTGAAGGCTATGGTTTAACGGAATGCTCACCGTTAGTTGCAGCTTATCCGTATAATCTAACTTACTATAATGGTTCTATTGGCTTACCTGTACCATCAACAGATGTGCGTATGATTGATGATGAAGGTAATGTTGTTGATATCGATCAAGCTGGTGAGCTACAAGTGCGTGGTCCTCAGGTTATGAAAGGCTATTGGCAACAGCCTGAAGCGACTAAAGAAGTATTAAGTGATGATGGTTGGCTTTCAACGGGTGATATCGTTAAATTTGATGATGAAGGCTTTTTACACATCGTTGATCGTAAAAAAGACATGATCTTAGTATCAGGATTTAATGTTTACCCTAATGAAATTGAAGATGTAGTCGCATTACACGATAAAGTATTAGAAGTTGCAGCTATTGGTCAAGCCCATGAAGTATCTGGTGAAGTAGTAAAACTTTGTGTGGTTAAACGTGATGATAGTCTAACTCGAGAAGAGTTAATTACCCATTGTCGACAGCATCTAACGGGTTATAAAATTCCTAAAATTGTTGAATTTATGGATGACTTGCCAAAGACTAATGTCGGTAAAATTTTACGTCGTGTCTTACGTGAAGAGTCAGATAAAAAAGTGCAACAAACCACGAAGTAATATTTTAACTGACATAAAGTTAATGTTGGTTTGATAAAACAATAGCAACTGATTGTGCTAGCACGTATCTAATGCCGGCTTTTATGCCGGCATTTTACTATAAAATATTTAATTGGCTCTAAAACGGGGTCGTTCTGTTATAAAAAAGGTACATTGTGAATTTCGAGATTGTTACAACAACTGAGCAGCTTCGCCTGCGGTGTGAGTCAGCACGTCAGCATACAGCTGTTATGCTTGATACTGAATTTGTACGTACGCGAACACTTTACCCTCGTTTAGGTCTGATTCAACTATTTGATGGGGAATACTTATCACTTATTGACCCGCTTAATGTCGAAGATATGGAGCCGTTATGGGCATTATTGCGTGATCAGTCTGTGATTAAAGTGCTTCATGCCTGTGGTGAAGATCTAGAAGTCTTTCAACATCATGCAGGCTGTTTACCCGTACCAATGTTTGATACTCAAATTATGGCAGCTTTCCTTGGCCATGGTATTTCTACGGGGTTTGGTGCGTTAGTTAGAGAATATGTAGGCGTGGAGCTTGATAAAGGTGAAGCGCGTACTAATTGGCTAGCTCGACCGCTAACGGACAAACAGCTTGATTACGCTGCAGCAGATGTGCATTACCTTAAACCCTTATATGAAACGTTATTAGCGAAAGTTGAAGCGGCAGGGTATATGGATGCATTACAACAAGAATGTAATGCGATTATGTTACGTCGAACTAAAATCCTTGATCCTAATAAAGCGTATCTTGATATTAAAAATGCTTGGCAGTTAAATCCAAAACAGTTAGCCATATTACAGCAATTGGCTGCTTGGCGTGTACGTGAAGCAAGAAAACGTGATATTGCCCTTAACTTTATTGTTAAAGAATTACATTTATGGAAACTGGCACATTTAGAAATTAAGTCACGTTCAATGCTTGAAAAAGAAGGATTTGAACCGATGGAAATTCAGCGTCATGGAAACCGTTTATTGAAAATGGTACATGATTGTGATGCGATAAATTGTGCCGATTATCCACGAAAAATTGAACGCTTGGTTGATTTTCCTGGCTATAAGCAAATGGTTAAGCGTATCAAAGATGTCGTTACAGATATTGAAGCTAAAACTGGATTAGCACCAGAATTTTTAGCCTCTAAGAAGCAAATTCATCAATTATTATCATGGGCATGGAAACATCAACGGGTTGATGAGAAGCGCCCTGAAATGCTTAAAAACTGGCGTAAAGATTTATTTGAAACGCGAGTATTAGCTATACTTGATGAAAAATAAACGTTATGCAGTAGCTGTCTAAATTAAAAGCCCCGCTAAGTTATACTTAGCGGGGCTTTATTATTTTTCTTCGTCAGGTAGGGTGACATTAAGTTCTAGTACCGATAGCTCATCGCCGTTATGGTCTAGATTTACAGAAACATGTTCAGGATTAATTTGAACATATTTACCAATAACAGCTAAGATATCGCGTTTTAATTGTGGTAGATAAGCTGGAGATGCTTGCCCAGCACTACGTCTTTCAGCAACAATAATTTGTAGCCGTTCCTTTGCTACATTTGCAGTTTTCGCTTTTTTAGGGCGAAAAAACTCAAGCAGTGCCATGTTAATTAGCCCCCAAACAGACGTTTTAGGAAGCCTTTCTTTTCTTCATCTAAGAAGCGGAAAGGGCGATCTTCACCAAGTAGACGCGCAACCGTGTCTTCATAAGCTAGTCCAGCGTCTGAACCTTTATCAAAGATAACTGGTTCACCTTTATTTGATGCATTTAATACTGCTTGGCTTTCAGGAATAACACCAAGTAGTGGAATATGAAGAATTTCTTCAACATCTTGTACACTTAGCATTTCACCTTGGTTAACACGTGTAGGGTTGTAACGTGTCAGTAATAGGTGCTGTTTTACTGGTTCAAGACCTTTTTCGGCGCGACGAGATTTTGAATCTAGAATACCTAGAATACGATCTGAGTCACGAACTGAAGAGACTTCAGGGTTTGTAGTTACAATGGCTTCATCTGCAAAATACAGCGCCATTAAAGCACCTGTCTCAATACCAGCGGGTGAGTCACAGATAATAAACTCAAAACCCATTTTTGTTAGTTCTTTAAATATCTTATCAACACCATCACGAGACAATGCATCTTTGTCGCGTGTTTGTGAAGCTGGTAATACAAATAGATTATCAACGCGCTTGTCTTTAATTAGTGCTTGACTTAGATTTGCTTCGCCATTGATAACATTAACGAAATCATAAACGACACGGCGTTCACAACCCATAATGAGATCGAGGTTACGCAGGCCGATATCAAAATCGATAACTGCAGTTTTTTTACCGCTCAGTGCTAGACCAGATGCAAGAGCAGCACTTGATGTTGTTTTACCAACGCCGCCTTTACCTGAGGTAACAACGATAATTCGTGCCATTTACTCAATTCCTTCTTAAAAACCTTTATAAAGCGAGGTGTTCTATACTGAGATTATTATCTTCAAGAGATATGACAACACCTTTGCCCCAAAACTCTTCCTGAATGTTATCACTTAGCCAGTAGTTTCCTGCAACAGAAATTAGTTCAGATTGTAAGTTTTGACAGAAAATTGTCGCCCCTTGCTCACCACTGGCACCTGCGATAGCGCGACCACGTAGTGTGCCATAAATATGGATACAACCATCGGAAATAATTTCTGCACCGGCACTGACATTACTGATAATAACGAGATCACGATTACGAGCATATATTTGTTGCCCAGAACGAACCGGAGTACGAATAATTAACGTGGGTTCTTTTTCTGGACTTACTGGAGTATCTAATGTTTTAGCTAAAAACTCTGATGGTTCGTTTTTAGCAAGTTTTGCTGCATTCATAATAGCAAAACCAGCTGCTTTTGCTTGTGTTTGCTGTGTTTTATTTTTACAGCCACTAATACCGACCGGTATCATCCCTGCATCAATAATACCCGCTTTTAGCTGTTTAAAATTAATATCAGCGTCAACTTGTGATATATCAATAACAATAGGAGCAGAAACAAAAAAATTTGGTGCGAGTTCAACTTTATCTTTTAGCTGATTAGTCACTTTACTAATGTCATTATCAACTAAATGAAGAGCAGAGAGCGTGAACGAGCTCCCTTTGAGTTCAGCTATCTTGGTCATAGGTATAATATTATGGCTAAGATTTTAATTTAACCATTTAGTTCATTATCACAAAGGTACTAACATGGTATATTTACTCACGGTTAGGGGCAAGCTATCCTTGCATTGACGTTGGTTTTTCAGACAAACTTCTCATACTATTTACTTGAAATTTAGTCAATAGTGAATGATTTCTGTAATTATACGCTGAAATGTATGACGTATAAATGAAATAGGCTAATTATATGTTGTGTTCAATCTACAAAAGTTTAAAAAAAGACAATACTTATCTTTACATTAATAAAAAAGATGATTTTGTGGATGTACCCGCACAATTAATGTCGACCTTTGGTAAACCTCAATTTGTGATGGTGATCAAACTTGAGGGAAGAACATTAGCACTGGCCGATGTGGAAAAGGTAAAAGAGTCATTACGTACTGTCGGCTTTTATTTACAAGTACCACCACCAGTGATTAATTTATTAGAACAATATAAGGCTGATCAAGCCGCTAAATAAGATATAAGGTTATTATGCATAAACGTTTGATATCGATTTTTGTTGCCATTGGAATGGGAGTGTCCTTTTCAGCTATTGCTAGTGAAGAAGGATTTGATGCTTACGTAGAAAAATTAAAAGTAGAAGCACGTGAAAAAGGTATTTCAGAGCCGATAATCGGGGCAGCATTTAACGGTATTAAATATACAGCTCATGCAGTTAAGGCTGATAATAATCAACCAGAAAAAAAATTATCATTAGAGCAATATATATCTCGTGCAGTACCTGATTGGAAAGTAAAACAAGCTAATCGTCTTTATCAGAAAAATAAAGAAGCACTAGAACGTATTGGTAAGCAGTATGGTGTGCAACCACGATTTATTGTTGCATTGTGGGGAGTAGAAAGTAATTTTGGCAAGATTCAAGGTAATTATAATGTTGTCGAAGCATTAGCAACATTGGCTTATGATGGCCGTCGTGAAGCTCTATTTCGTAAACAGGTTATGGCGGCATTAGAAATATTGCAAGACGGTCATATTACGATTGATGATATGAAAGGCTCTTGGGCTGGTGCAATGGGTCAATGTCAATTTATGCCAACGTCTTACCTAACTTATGCAGTTGATGGGAATGGTGATGGCAAAGCTGATATTTGGAATACTAAGGCCGATGTTTTTGCTTCTGCTGCAAATTATTTAAAACTCTCAGGATGGAATAGTGAATATACTTGGGGGCGTCCGGTTAAGTTATCACAAGTATTGGTAGAGAGTTATGAAGGTACCGAAATTGAAAAAGGTAGAACATTAGCTCAGTGGCAACAACTAGGTATTATGAGTCATACTAATGGCACTCTGCCAAATGTGGATATTCAAGCGTGGTTAATTCAGCCTGATGGTGGAGAAGGTAAGTCATATCTAATCTATGAAAATTATCGCACATTGTTAAAGTGGAATCGTTCGCATTATTTTGCTTTAGCGGTAAGTGCATTAGCTGATCGTATTCAATAAGCTCATTATTATTAGTTTATATAAGCTCTGTGATGATTGAAAAGCTAGGCATTAATGTCTGGCTTTTTATTTAGTTCAATGATTAGTGAATATATATATTTATTCTTACTGAGAATATTTACGAGCAGAATAGTCATCATAGTATTAATTGCAGATATAAAAAAAGCCTAAGTCATTTAGGCTTTTTTATTTAATCTAATGAATTAGATTTCAAATTCTTCAAGAGCTTGACCATCATCTAATGCTTTCTTTAGTGCACTAGGTGTACGGCCTTGGCCTGTCCATGTTTTTTCATCGCCATTTTCATCGATGAATTTATATTTAGCTGGACGAGTTGCACGCTTTGCTTTTGGTGCTTTTGCTAAACTTGCTAATAATTCTTCAGGGTCAATACCATCAGCTAATAGCATTTCACGATATTGAGCTAGTTTTTCATTACGTTCATTTTCTTTTGCTTGTTCTTCAGCTTCAACATTAGAACGTTCAGTAACAACTGTTGTTAGTTTATCTAACGCTTCTTCAAGTTGCTCTAGTGTATATTCACGCGAAAGTGCGCGTAGGCTTCGAAGATTTAAAAGCGCTTTCATTGCATCAGACATTTTATATTTCCTGTTATTTTTAATTAACTGTAAATAATAATAGCAGCATTAAAACATTTTTTGCAATAGTAATACTTTTATACATTATGTGTAAAACAATTTAATCATTTCTTTATTTAAAAAATAGTTTTATTTGAACAATAAGACTATTTATAAAATAATTTATCATTAAATGTATAAATACAAGCTAAATCATTTTAGATATTGTTACTGTATTTTATATGTTGAATGATAATAACATTTAAAATGTTATACCCTTTCATAATTATGGTTTATGCATTTGTTTTTGGTTTTTTGTGTTAGTAATTTGTGCGCTTTCGTTGCTTAATTGTTTCTTATTTGTTCTGTTTGGGTGGAATAATTTATTCTTTCCTTTATGATAGGGCTTGCGGTGCATTATTCATCAATAATTAATATGAAAGTGATATTAGTGATAATGAAGTAATATCGAAGTAAGAAATTGATATTAAATCAGTCTTACTGAGGTTACATTGAATAATGTGTAAAACTGCCATAGTCGATAAGATATAACTATGGATCGCTACGGTGGAGACAGGGAAGGCTAACCTTCTTTCTATATACTCAAAATAATATGCCACAATGGTAATATCAAGCAGTAGATCTCCTAACTGTCATTAGCTGGTTGCTATAGAGATTATAAATTTTGATAGATTACTCTCACTCTTTAATATCCATTTTCCCGCCATTAGTTGCGCTTGGCTTGGCGATTTTAACACGTAGAGTTTTATTGTCTTTAGGTACAGGTGTTGTGCTTGGGGCATTATTTCTTAATGATTTTTCTTTTACTAATACAGCATCCTATCTTGTTCTATCAATCAAAGGGTTATTCATTGCTGATGATGGTATAAATACTTGGAATATGAGTATTGTACTGTTTTTAATACTGCTCGGAATGACTACAGCGTTATTAACTTTGTCGGGGGGAACTCGTGCTTTCGCTGAATGGGCTCAGACAAAAATTAAAACCAAACGTGGGGCAAAATTTTTAGCTGCTTTTTTAGGGGTATTCATTTTTGTCGACGACTATTTTAATAGCCTTGCTGTTGGCTCTATTGCTCGACCAGTGACTGACCGTTTTCAAGTATCACGCTCAAAACTTGCTTATATTCTTGATTCAACAGCAGCGCCTATGTGTGTTTTAATGCCGGCATCAAGTTGGGGAGCGTATATTATTACTCTTATCGGCGGCATATTAGTGACTCATGGTGTTACTGAATATACGCCATTAAGTGCCTTTATGACGTTAGCACCCATGAATTTTTATGCCATTTTTGCATTAGCAATGGTGTTTGTTGTGGCATGGTTCCAGTGGGATATTGGACCAATGAGAAAACATGAAATTGCAGCTAATCATGGCCGTGGTACTGATGTCGGTGGTGATGTTGATGATCAGGCAAAAGACTTAACAGAAGAACTTGATATCAAAGAGAGCTTGCAAGGGCGTGTTGGTGATTTAATGTGGCCAATTATTATTCTTATTATTGCAACATTCTTTTTCATGGTGTTTACGGGTTATCAAGTTCTTATCGCTGAGGGTAAGCCGTTTTCATTATTAGGTGCTTTTGAAAATACCAATGTCGGTCAAGCATTATGCCTTGGTGGTGGCTTTGGTTTAATTGCCGCTATTATTCCTGTATTTCGTCAACGCATTGCAGCTAAAGAGATCAGCAGTACACTTTGGATTGGTGCAAAATCAATGTTTGGTGCGATTTTAATTTTATTATTTGCATGGAGTATTGGGAGCGTTATTGGTGATATGAAAACGGGGCAATATTTATCGACGCTTGTTCAGGGTAATATTAATCCAGCATTATTACCAATGATCCTGTTTTTATTATCAGGCATTATGGCATTCTCAACGGGAACTTCATGGGGAACATTTGGAATTATGTTACCTATCGCGGGTGATCTTGCTGGCGCAACCGAAATTAGTCTCATGTTACCTATGCTTGCAAGTGTGCTTGCGGGATCAGTATTTGGTGATCATTGTTCTCCAATTTCTGATACCACTATATTGTCATCGACAGGTGCTCGTTGTCATCATATAGATCATGTAGCGACCCAATTACCTTATGCATTATCTGTGGCCGTTATTTCTGCGATTGGATTCTTAACATTAGGGATTACAGATTCATTAGCATTAGCATTTTTAGTGGCAACCGTTGCATTTATATTAATGTGTTTCTTTTTATCATGGTTGTCGAGTCGACCACTAAAAGGGGCAGCATTGGGATAATATTAAACGTCATTAAAATAACCCAATGGACGTAAATTAAACCAGTTAATGAAGATTAGCTGGTTTTTTTATAGCAACAATAACAGTTGTTGACCTAGGTGCTTTTCATTAGTGCTAATTTTATGTAGCATCTGCGCGATTTTTAAATGTAATTCGTATGACTAGGAAAGCTAATGGCCCAAATGTATTTCTATTACTCAGCAATGAATGCTGGGAAATCGACCACATTATTACAATCATCATTTAACTACCGTGAGCGAGGCATGACGCCAATTATATTTACGGCGGCGATTGATGATCGTTTTGGTAAAGGTAAAGTTAGCTCTCGCATTGGTTTACAAGAAGATGCTGAATTATTTAATTCGACAGACGATTTGTATCAGACGTTAATCGGCTTTTCGAACGCAGGTAAAATTGACTGTGTATTAATTGATGAGTGCCAGTTTTTAACCAAAGAACAAGTTTATCAATTGACTGAAGTGGTCGATAAATTAGATATTCCCGTTTTATGCTATGGCTTACGTACGGACTTCTTAGGTGAACTGTTTGAAGGTAGCCGCTATCTCTTGTCGTGGGCAGATAAATTAGTTGAGCTAAAAACAATTTGTCATTGTGGTCGCAAAGCTAATATGGTTATTCGTCAAGATGAAACCGGTCGTGCGATTGCTGATGGTGAACAAGTTGAAATTGGTGGCAATGCTCGTTACGTATCGGTATGTCGATTACATTATAAAGAAGCATTAGGCCGTTAATTTGAAAGCTTAAGAGAAAGGTTTATCTTTTCGCTTTATACGTAGATATAGAAAGCCAGCTGAATTTTAGCTGGCTTTTGTTTTATTAGGACTAATAAAACTATTATTTTTTATTATGGCGTTCTTGTAGCTTGTCGATGACATCTGATAGTGATAAACCTTGATCTTGCAGTAGTACAAGTAGGTGATAGATCAAATCCGCTGACTCACACACTAATTCCGCCTTATCGCCCGACGTTGCCGCAAGCGCGACTTCAACGCCTTCTTCGCCCACTTTTTGCGATATACGCTTGGTGCCACGGGCGTAGAGGCTGGCTGTGTAGGAAGACTCGGGATCTGCACCTTTACGACTAGCCAAGAGTTGTTCAAGTTGATGAAGGAAAACCAGTGACGGTGGCTGGGCACTACTTTCATCAGAATCAAAACAGGTGGTCGTGTTTAAGTGGCACGTTGGGCCAATCGGATCTACTTGTACTAATAAGGTATCTTGGTCACAATCAAGCTGAATACTTTTAAGTTGCAGTACATTGCCTGATGTTTCACCTTTCGTCCACAGGCGCTCTTTAGTGCGAGACCAGAAGGTGACTTGTTTAGTATCAAGTGTCTTTTGAAGCGCATCTTCGTTCATGTAGCCAAGCATTAATACTTGACCACTGGCATAATCTTGAACAATAGCAGGGATCAGTCCGGCTACTTTTTCCCAATTGATGTTGGTTAATAAACTCATAGTCGAATCTCCACATTTTGCGTTTTCAGAAATTGCTTTAACTCACCAATATTGATGATTTGTTTATGGAAAACAGAGGCAGCTAAAGCGCCGTCTACATTAGTAAGCTTAAAGGCATCGCTAAAGTGCTGCATTTCACCTGCACCGCCAGAAGCTATTAAAGGTACATTACACACACTGCGTACCATGTTGAGTTGCTTCAAGTCGTAACCATTACGCACGCCATCTTGGTTCATCATATTGAGTACGATTTCACCGGCACCACGACGTTGAACTTCTTCAACCCAAGCACGTGTTTGCCATTGTGTTGCTTTGGTGCGGCTTTCATCACCAGTAAATTGGTATACCTGATATTGACCTGTTTCAGCGTCAAAATAGGAATCAATACCGACAACAATACATTGCACACCAAACTTATCCGCTAGGGTAGTAATTAATGTTGGATCAGCCAGTGCTGGCGAGTTAATAGAGACTTTATCAGCACCAAATTGAAGAATACGGCTCGCATCGTCGGCTGATTTAATACCACCGGCTACACAGAATGGAATATCAATCACTTCTGCAACGCGAGATACCCAGCTTTTATCAACAACACGACCGTCACTTGATGCGGTAATATCGTAAAAAACCAGTTCATCTGCACCTTCTTCAGCGTAACGTTTGGCTAGCGGTACAATGTCGCCAATGATTTCGTGGTTACGAAATTGGACGCCTTTTACCACTTGACCATCACGTACGTCTAAACAAGGAATAATACGTTTAGCTAACATAGTGGTCTCCTTAATTGTTCCAGCATGTAAAGGCTTGCTCGGCAGTAAACTTACCGTCAAGTAGGGCGCGACCTACAATAACGCTAGCCACGCCAGATCCTTTTAATACTGCAATATCATCTAGCGAGCCAATGCCACCAGATGATTGAAATTGTACTTGCGGGTATTGGCGACAAAGATCGACATACAGTTCGACATTAGAGCCAGCCAATGTGCCATCACGAGAAATGTCAGTACACAGCACGTGTTTTAAACCCACTTTTAAGAAATCTTCTAATAGCGCCTCAATAGTAACGCCTGAATCTTCTTGCCAACCAGAGACAGCAACAATGCGGTTACCGTTGTCATCAATATTGATATCCAATGCCAATACAATGTGTTCAGCACCGTATTTCTCCATCCAGCCTTTTACCATCTCTGGTTGTTTAACGGCGGTTGAACCTATTACTACGCGTTTAGCACCAGCGTTAAGCAGATCAGCGACATCTTGTTCGGTGCGTACGCCACCACCAATTTGTACATTCGCGGGCGTGCTTTTGAGTAGTTTTTCAATAAGGGATAACTGACGTGCTTGGGTATCTTTTGCGCCTGTTAAATCAACCAAGTGGAGCCAGTTAGCGCCAGCTTGGTGGTAAAGATTAAATTGCGCTGCGGGATCGACTTTATATTCTGTTACTTGACCATAGTCGCCTTGGAATAGACGTACTACTTGGCCTTCAATCAGATCTAATGCAGGAATGATCATAACAAGTCCTTTTGTTATCGTTATAGTTCGAGGAAGTTTTGAATGAGTTTCGCGCCAGCTTTACTTGAACGCTCTGGGTGAAATTGCACCCCGTAGTAATTGCCGCTTTGTACTGCAGCAGTAAAGCTTTGACCATATTGCGCACTGGCGATGGTTCTGCCACCTTGCTGCGCGGTATTATCAAATACAGGCATAGCGTAACTATGAACGAAATAAAAATAGCTTCCTGCAGCAATCCCATTAAATAGCGGATGATTATCTTCCGGTGTAATGGTGTTCCAGCCCATATGTGGCAGTGGTAAACCCTCTGCTTGGATCTTTTCAACGGATGCATCACACAAATCTAGACAAGGGATAATGTCATTGCCATTTTGACCGTGTTCTTGTGATTCTTTACCCAGCAGTTGCATACCTAAACAGATACCTAATAACGGTTTAGTCACTTGTTTAACTAAGCTGACTAAATCACGTTGTTGCAGGTTCTGCATCGCTTCACTAGCGGTGCCAACCCCAGGAAGAAACAGTTTATCGGCAGCAAGTACAACGACTGGATCTTTACTGACTTCGACTTGATAGCCAAGACGTTCAATAGCAAAGCGAACAGAGGATACATTGGCACAACCGGTATCAATAATAACCACGCGTTGTTCAGTGTTTACTGTTGATGGTGCTGTCATTACAACACTCCTTTACTGCTTGGTAGCTCGTTACCTTCCACTTTAATCGCTTGGCGCAGTGTGCGACCAAAGGCTTTAAATAGGCTTTCAACAATGTGGTGATCGTTATCACCTGTTGATGATAAGTGCAGGGTACACGCTAGGGTATCAGTTAATGAGCGGAAGAAGTGTGGCACCATTTCTGTTGATAAATCACCAACTTGATCACGACTAAATTGTGCATCAAATTTTAAATATGGACGACCAGACAAATCTAACGCGCATTGGGCTAAACATTCATCCATAGGTAAGCTAAAACCAAAACGACCAATACCGCGCTTATTACCGAGCGCTTGACGTAATGCTTCACCCAAGGCGAGAGCTGCATCTTCAACACTGTGGTGATCGTCGATGTGTAAATCACCATCGATGGTTAGTGTCATTTGAAAGCCACCGTGAGTCGCAATTTGATCAAGCATATGATCAAAAAAACCTAATCCGGTCGAGATAGTATTACCGCCCGTTTGATCTAAATTTACTTTAACGCGAATATCTGTTTCTTTGGTGGTACGAATTACTTCAGCGATCCGTGGTTGAGTGGTGAGATCAGTAACGATCCGTTGCCAGTTCATGGTTTGCGGGTGATACTGAATACCACGAATCGCCATGTTTTCTGCTAATTGAAGATCCGTTTGACGATCGCCGATCACTGCTGATGTTGCAAAATCAACTAGACCTTGCTGTAAGTAGTCTTTAACCAGCCCTAGTTTTGGCTTACGACAACTGCATTGCTGGTGGTCAAAGTGAGGGCAGATCAGCACATCGCTAAATACCACCCCTTGTGATACGAAGATGTCCATCATCATAGTATGTGGCGCATCGAAATTCGCTTGTGGGTAGCTATCTGTACCTAAACCGTCTTGGTTTGTTACCATCACCAGTTTGTAGCCTGCGTTTTGCAGCGCTAGCAGGGCTGGAATAACATTGGGTTCAAATTTAAGTTTATCTAACCGATCAACTTGAAAGTCTAATGGCGGCTCAACAATTAAAGTGCCGTCACGGTCGATAAATAGAATCTTTTCTTTGCTCATAATTAATGTCCTTATTAATTATTGTTGTAATTGTCTACGAATAAACGCGAGGGTTTTTTCACATTCGTCACGATTACCAACACTGATACGAATACAATTTTCAATCGGTGAACGACGTAAAATAATACCGTTATCCCATAGTGCATTGAATAACTTATCGGCATCAGAAAATTTAACTAACAGGTAGTTACCATAGCTATCAAATACCGTTACTCCCGCTAACATGCTTAACCCTGCTTGTAGATAGGCACGGTTAGCACACAGATCTAATACTTGAAATTTAGTGCGCGCGCGACCTGCAGCAGATAAAGCTTGCACTGCGATTTCAGTCACAGGGACAGGTACAGGGTAAGGCGCAATGATTTTAAGTAGAATTTCAATGATTTCTTCATTCGCTAAAGTGAATCCACAACGTAATCCTGCCAGTGCAAACGCTTTAGATAGAGTACGTAGAATGACTAAATGTGGATAATTGACGAGTAAATCTTTAACACTATCTTGCAGACTAAAATCAATATAAGCCTCATCAATCACTACTAATGCTTTATCTGTGGTCATCTCCAGTAAAGCGATAATATCGTTACGTGCTAATAAATTGCCAGTGGGATTATTAGGACTGCAAGCAAACACGATCTTGACGTTCTCAAGTTGCTCTGCAATAGCATTAAGATCGAGTTGCCATTCTGACGTTAGCGGTACAACTTTGGCGTTAATATCGTTGATCTCTGCACTAATAGCATACATACCGTAAGTCGGAGGACAGTAGAGAATGCTATCGCAATTTGGTTCACAGAAAGCTTTAATGATCAGCTCAATACCTTCATCGGCACCACGAGAGGTTAAAACCTGTCGTGGTTCAACGCCCGCATAGTCAGCATAAGCATTGATCAGCGCTGGAGGTTGGCATTCGCTGTAACGGTTTAACCCTGCCAGATTAATACTGTATTCATTGGCAAACGGTGACTCATTGGCATTAAGCCAAATATCACCAGTGCCGCCTAAACGACGGGCTGATTGATAAGGGGTTAATTCACGTACGGTTTTACGGGCTAGTTGGGCGATGGTCATGATCAATACTCTTGTTGTGCCGTTAATTTATTAACTCGAATAGTGACAGCGTGTTTGTGTGCGTCAAGGCCTTCAGCCTCTGCAATTGTGGTCACTGTTTTTGCAATACCGAGTAAACCTTCGGCGGATAATTCTTGTACTGTCATTCGTTTACTGAAATCAGCTAAGCCAAGGCTTGAATAAGTGCGGGTATAGCCATAAGTCGGTAATACATGGTTGGTTCCTGAAGCATAATCACCCACTGATTCTGGTGACCATTGACCTAAAAAAATCGAACCTGCATTATCGAGCAATGACACTAGATCTCTTGGTTCACAAGTTTGAACAATTAAGTGCTCAGGACCATATTGATTAGAAATAGCGACACATTGGGGTAGCGTTTCTGCGACGATCAGAAGGCTAGATGCTAAAGCTCGTTGAGCAATATCAGCCCGTGTTAGTTGTCGCAATTGACGCTCAATCGCTGCCGCAGTTTGATCGGCAATAGTTTGGCTTGATGTGACTAAGATAACTTGTGAATCAGGCCCGTGTTCGGCTTGGCTTAATAAATCAGCAGCAATAAATTCAGGATCGGCACTGTCATCGGCAATGACTAATACTTCAGAGGGGCCGGCTGGCATATCAATCGCAGCACCGTTGAAATCATTACTGACTTGACGCTTTGCTTCGGTGACAAATGCATTGCCAGGGCCAAAAATTTTATCGACGCTGGCGATAGTGTCAGTGCCATAAGCCATCGCGGCAATCGCTTGTGAGCCACCTACATTATAAATAGCGTTAATGCCACATAGTTTGGCAACATACAAAATTTCATCGGCAATCGGAGGGGGAGAACATAATATGATTTGACGGCAACCTGCAATTTGAGCGGGTACGCCTAACATTAATACTGTTGATGGTAATGGCGCACTACCACCTGGAATATATAATCCAACTGAATTAACCGGACGCGTAACTTGTTCACAAATTACACCTGCTTGTGTTTCAACGCGCAAGGTTGGCTGCTGTTGTGCAAGGTGAAAGGTAGTGATATTGCGATGCGCTTGCTCTAAGGCTGCTTTCATTTCATCACTTAATCGAGCACAAGCTGTATTAACGTCGGTTGCTGAGACTGCAAGTGTTGTTGGGCGAATGCCATCAAATTTTTCGGTAAGTGCGAATAATGCGTCATCCCCTTGTTGGCGAACTTGTTTAATAACATCACTGACAATGGCTGTGATATTGGTACTGTTAGTTACTGCAGGACGTGCCAGTAGTTGTTGTTGCTGGTCTTTAGTGAGTGATTGCCATACTACCGTTTTCATGACTTACTCCATCATTTTTTCAATTGGCAATACCAAAATAGAGCTAGCACCTAACTCTTTAAGTTGCTCCATGGTTTCCCAGAATAGATTTTCAGAGCTAACAAGGTGGATCGCAACGCGGCTTTTATCACCAGCAAGTGGTAATACGGTAGGATCTTCAGCACCAGGCAATAAACATTTAATTTGATCAAGACGATCAGTGGGAGCGTGTAACATGATGTATTTAGATTCTTTGGCTTGAATAACACCTTGCATACGGGTCAGAAGGCGTTCTATTAACGCTTGTTTTTCATCGCTAATGATTTCAGTTGATTGGATCAGTACAGCTTTAGAACGTAGGATAACTTCTGCTTCTTTAAGACCATTGGCTTCTAAGGTTGCACCTGTTGAGACTAAATCACAAATCGCATCAGCCAAACCTGCTCGAGGAGCAACTTCAACGGAACCGTTAAGCATACAAGTGGTAAATTTAACGTTGATAGTATCCATGTAACGTTTGACTAACTGCGGGTAAGTGGTAGCAATTCGTTTACCATTAAGATCTTGGGGCCCGTTGTAATCAGCATCTTTATCTATCGCGATAGAAAGACGGCAGCCACCAAAATCAAGTCGACGTAGTTTTATATAATCGCAGGCTTCGTTACGTGCGGCGCGTTCAAGACCCACTTCTTCAAGTTCGTTTTCACCAATAACACCTAAATCAACCACACCATCCATGATCAAACCTGGAATGTCATCGTCTCGAACCAATAATAAATCAATTGGCATATTTTCAGCGTGAACCACTAATCGCTCACCGACCATATTAAATTTAACACCGCAGCGTTTAAGTAAGTCTTGGCACTCTTTGCTAAGACGGCCTTTTTTTTGAATCGCAATGCGTAATCGTTGTGTTTGCATAGTTATATTCCTTGTCTAAATTCATTCAAATAATAAAAATTTCAAATTGAAAACTAGGTATTAAAAAACCCTCGAAAGAAGTTTCTTCCGAGGGTCTGAATGAGATATTCCGTTATGACCACTGGAAGAAAAAAAAGCGTCTTCCAGGGTGAGGCGTATCCTCCCGAAAGACTAATCAGGATGATGATGATGTTGAGATAGAATCATTTGGATACGCATAAATAGTTACTCAAGAAGGCTGAACATTATTTGTTGTTGTCATTCACACTAACGAAGGCTGTTGTTTTTTGCAACAATAATTTAAGTAAAAAGTTAAAATTATTGTTAATTTTTTGTGTAAATACGCTGAGGGGATGAAACGCAGAGCTTTATTTTGTAAGGTGATGAACTTTAATGAATTGTTTGTTTTTTAAAAGCAAATAAATTAGCGGTAAATAGTTTAATATGAAATTTTTAAGGTTTTTCTTTCCAATAACGCAACAAATATCACGTCAATAACACTGATTTTTTATACTCAGTGTTATTGATATGTGCTGTTAATATATTAATTTAGCCGCAGCATTTTTTATATTTTTTACCACTTCCGCATGGGCAAGGGTCATTACGACCAACTGTTTTAGTGACGGTTATTGGTTGGGGTGCTGGTGGTTGTTCACTGGGTGGTGGCTGAGGATATTCACCATCAATATAAAACCAATACTGTTGACCATTAATAGATTCTTGTACAAATCGAGAGCGTTCTTGCAGTATGTATTCTTCGCCTGCTTCTTTATAAGCGGCTTTAAATTCAACAAAACCCTGACCATCAGCAGCAATTTCACTGTTAATAACCTCTAGACCAAGCCATTTAAGATTAATCGATTCAGCAATAGCTTCACGGTGAAGTTCTGCCTCACAACTGGCATGATATGTTTGTACGACAAAATCAACTAAGCCCAACACATGAGCACTGTAACGCGCACGCATAAGCTGCTCGGGATGAGTAGCTAAAGCATGATTAGAATGAATAGGTTTACAGCATTCAGCAAGTAATTTGCGGCTGCCGCAAGGACATTCATTAGTGTGTTTTGACATCTTTATAAAGCCGAGTTTAGTAAAAATTACGGCTAGTTTACGTTTTCATTATCTCAATTGGCAATCAGTGTTTATATTTGCTGCAATATATTGGTTGAATGATTAAAATAATGGTAACTTATGATTTATGAGTACATAATATTTGCGGTAAGAATAATTACCATTTGCAATGCACCTTTTGTGCTCCTCGAATAACCCTCTTTGTGTTTAATAGTCCTTATGTCCATATTTACCTTGATACAAGCGGGATTGCTTGTTGGTAGTGGTGTTTTTTGTTTGATGCTATTCGTAGCATGGCGGAAAAACCATAAGCAGGAAGCTGATACACGTATTATCCCCATTGCTATTATTGGTGGTTTTGCTCACTTTTGCGATACCTTAGGCATTGGCAGTTTTGCCATCATGACCTCTGGTTATAAACAATTTAAGCTTATTGATGATCAGCAATTACCTGGAACTCTTAATGGTCAGTCAGTACTGCCAACAGTTTTTCAGGCATTTATTTTTATGACAGCGGTTGCAGTTGATTCTGTCACCTTATTAAGTTTAGTTGCTGCGGCTTGTATTGGTGCAACGATTGGCGCGCGATTAGTGTCTAGTTGGGATCGGCAGCATATTCGTATTGTAATGAGTGTCGCATTATTAATTGTGGCAGGTTTAATGCTTGCGGGACAATTAAAGCTATTTCCATTAGGCGGTAGCAGTCTTGGTTTAAGTGGCTGGAAATTAGTTATTGGTATCGTTGGTAACTTTATTTTTGGTGCATTAATGACCGTAGGAATTGGCTTGTATGCGCCATGTATGGTAATGATTTATCTACTTGGTATGAATCCATTAGCCGCTTTTCCGGTAATGATGTGTTCATGTGCATTTTTAAGTTTTTTCTCATCAGCAAGTTTTATTCGTCATAATCGCTTTAATAGTCGAGCGACAGTAACCGTTGCGATTGTTGGGCCGATAATGGTGATGATTGCAGCATATTTAGTGAAATCATTAAATATGCATGTATTATCATGGCTTGTGTGTGTTGTTGTTTTTTATACATCAATCACTATGTATCGCTCATGGCTTACGGATAGAAAAGTGATGCCTAATACAGCGGTAAAAGTACAATAAGTGCTACGTCAGTGAATAATAGATAATAGCTCTTTATAGCAATAAAAAAGGTACGCATGTCGTACCTTTTTTTATGCTTATCAACTTACGGTTGCAGTGCTGAATTTACGCGTTTCTAATTGATACCCATCGTGGTCATATATCAGTACTGAGCCATGATCATACCAATCACCAAGTACAATGCGTTGTGCTGGCATGCCATCAATATCAAAATCATGAATGTCTGGTCGATGAGTGTGGCCATGAATCATTTGAGTGACATTGGCATCGCGCATCACCCGTACCACTTCTGTTTGAGTAACATCCATAATCGATTGGCTTTTAGTTTGATTATTCTTACCACTGTTACTGCGGAATTTATCCCCGACTTTTACGCGATATGATAACGGTAATCGGGCAAACAGCCATTGAATAACAGGATTGTGAACTTTTTTACGGTAACGTTGGTAAGCTTGATCTTCAATACACAGCGTATCACCGTGTAAAATTAAGGTTGGTGTGCCATACAGATCAACCACGGTATGTTCAGGTAATAATGTAATACCTGTTTGACGGCTAAATCGTTTGCCAATTAAAAAGTCACGATTACCATGGATAAAATAACATGGTGTACCAGCATCAGTTAGCGTTTTGAATGCTTGTTTAACCTGGCGTAAGAAAGGGGAGTCTTCATCATCGCCGATCCACATTTCAAATAAATCCCCTAATACATACAAGGCATCGATATGGTGGGTTTCCTCGGCCATAAAGCGTAAGAAACAAGCGGTAATGTCAGGACGTTCAGCACTTAAGTGCAAATCTGAGATAAATAATGTGGTCATAAGTGATTAATAAAGGGCAGCAATTAACTGCCCTTTGCGAAGAATTAATCTTCGATTGTTACGTTTTCAATGATAACGTCTTCAACAGGCACGTCAGAGTGGTAACCGTTACGGCCTGTTTTTACTGCTTTGATTTTATTTACTACGTCCATGCCTTCAACAACAGCAGCGAATACACAGTAGCCCCAGCCACTCATGTTTTCGCCAGTGAAGTCTAGGAAGTTGTTATCTTTTACGTTAATGAAGAATTGTGAGCTAGCAGAGTGTGGTGCGTTAGTACGCGCCATTGCTAATGTGCCTGTTTTGTTGCTTAGGCCATTGTTTGCTTCATTGTTGATTGTCGCGCGAGTTTCTTTCTCTTCCATACCAGGAAGCATGCCGCCGCCTTGAACCATGAAACCATCAATAACGCGGTGGAAAATAGTGCCATTATAGAAACCGTCACGGCAGTATTGTAGGAAGTTAGCACATGTTACCGGTGCTTTATCTTCGAAAAGATTAATTTTGATGTCACCGAAATTTGTGTGAAGAGTGATCATGATTTTTTCCTTTAATGGAGTATTTTCTTTAAGCGTGGATATTAACTTACCTTAGCCGTGTCAGACAAACATTACCCGCTTAATCTGCACTAATTGCTAAAATAGCATCCATCCTTGAATTTTCCTTGCGATCAAATGCTATAAAAGGTGTAATTACCGACAAATTCGAAATTAATGAGTAATGCTGAGACATGTTAAAGATCTATAATTCGCTCACACGACAAAAAGAAGTATTTACACCCATCCATCCTGGCAAAGTCGGTATGTACGTTTGTGGCGTTACGATCTACGATTTATGTCACATTGGACACGGTCGTACATTTGTCTCTTTTGATGTGGTTTCGCGTTATTTGCGTTACTCAGGTTACGATCTTACTTTCGTTCGTAACATCACTGATATCGACGATAAAATCATTAAACGTGCGGCTGAAAATGGTGAAAGCTGCGAGTCATTAACTGAGCGTTTAATTGGTGAAATGCACGCTGACTTTGATGCTTTAGGCATGAAACGTCCAGATGTTGAACCACGCGCAACCCAATTTATTGCTGAAATCATTGCACTTTGTGAACGTTTAATTGAGCGTGGCTTTGCGTATGTTGCATCAAATGGTGATGTAATGTTTGAAGTAAGTAAGTATGACGATTACGGTCGTCTTTCTAAGCAAGATCTTGATCAGCTTCAAGCGGGTGCTCGCGTTGATATTGATATGGCAAAACGTAGTCCGTTAGATTTCGTGCTATGGAAAATGTCTAAACCTGGTGAACCAACATGGGAATCACCATGGGGGCCTGGTCGTCCTGGTTGGCATATTGAATGTTCAGCGATGAATTCATCTATTCTTGGTGATCACTTTGATATTCATGGTGGTGGTTCAGATCTACAATTCCCGCACCACGAAAATGAAATTGCACAATCATGCTGTGCTCACGATGGTCAATATGTGAATACATGGATGCACAGTGGCATGGTGATGATTGATCGTGAAAAGATGTCTAAATCATTAGGTAACTTCTTCACTATTCGTGATGTATTAAATCACTATGATTCTGAAACCGTACGTTACTTCTTAATGTCTGGTCATTACCGTAGCCAGCTTAACTACAGCGAAGATAATCTTAAACAAGCGCGTTCTGCACTTGAACGTTTGTACACTTCACTGCGTGGCTTAGATACTTCAGTCGCAGCCGTTGGTGGTGAAGAGTTTATTGCGCGCTTTAAAGAAGCAATGGATGATGATTTTAATACGCCTGAAGCATACTCTGTGCTGTTTGATATGGCGCGTGAAATCAATCGTCTAAAAACGGATGATATCGCAGCTGCCTCTTTATTGGGTGCTCGTATGCGTGAATTGGCTGATATTTTGGGTTTATTATCTCAAGATCCTGAAACTTTCTTACAAGGTGGTGCAGGTGAAGATGATGATATGGCTGAAATTGAAGGGTTAATTCAACAGCGTTTAGATGCTCGCGCAGCGAAAGATTGGGCTGCAGCTGATGATGCTCGTGATAAGTTACTTGCGATGGGTATTATTTTAGAAGATGGTGCGCAAGGTACCACTTGGCGCCGTAAATAATTTAGCTTATTGTTGAATAAAACCGAGGTTTATATGCCTCGGTTTTTTATGTCTTTTTTTTGGTGTTATAACGTCTCAGGTAATTTCGTACCACATTTCTTACAGTATTCGGCATCCATTTCATGACCGCTTGTTGCACAATTAGGACAGCGTATAAGACCTCGGCGGGTTTTTATCTCTTGATTTAACTCTGCTGTAATAATCCCCGTAGGCACTGCCAGAATAGAATAACCCAATAACATGGTTAATGACGCTAATGCTTTCCCCATAACGGTATGAGGTACTATATCGCCATAACCCACCGTAGTGATTGTCACAATCGCCCAATAAATACTTTTAGGAATACTGGTAAAGCCATTGGCTGGTCCTTCAATAATAAACATTAATGAGCCAAAGACTGTAACGAGAATTAAAACTGAGCTAAAAAAGACAAAAATTTTACGCTGAGCGTGACGAAGTGAGCGTAATAATATATTGGAATCTTGAAGAAATCTTGCCAGTTTGAGGACGCGGAAAATACGTAATACACGAATTAGGCGAATGATGAGTAAGTAGTTTGATCCTGGAATTAAAAAGGCAATATAAGCAGGTAAAATGGCCATTAAGTCAATAACACCATAGAAACTACGCATATAAGCAAAGGGACGTGGAGAGCAATATAAACGCAAAACATATTCAATAGTGAATAGAATCGTAAACGACCACTCAGCAATAATCAGCAGATGAGAGTATTGTGATTCGATGCTAGCAACAGATGAGATAATTAAAATTATTTCAGAACTTACAATGGCAACAATTAAAGCAATATCAAACCATTGACCGAAGCGGGTAGAGGTACCAAAAATAATTTGATAGAGGCGTTGTCTTGGGGTTAGTGGTAGTTTTGTCATAATTAAATTGTATTTATTAACAGATAAGACGCCAACATAATATTTTAAGGTTTGTGGTGCATAATTAATTGGCTTGAATATTACCAAGTATATCAAAACCTAGCAGTGACTTAAGTATTTATCAGTTGTAAAAAAGCCCCAGCGAATAAATTGGCTGAGGCTTAGGATGTTATAGCTGCTGTTAGCCTAATCCTGGCAACATCACACGCAGTCCATTGATGATAAATTCAATACCTAGAGCAGCAAGAATTAGACCCATAATACGTGTAATAACGTTAATACCAGTTTGACCTAAAAAGCGTACGATATAAGGGGCCGAACGGAATAATAACCAACAACAAAAAGCAAAGACGGCAATAGTGATCGCAATACCTATCGTTGATGTTAAGCCAGGGTAGCGAGCACCGTATACAATGGTTGAGCTAATGGCACCTGGTCCAGCCATTAATGGCATCGCTAACGGAACGACCCCCACTTGTTCACGGCTAATAGATTCCGATTTTTCTTCTTTGTTTTGTTTAACTTCGCCGATTTTACCGCTCATCATTGAAAATGCGATGCTTAGCAGCAATAAGCCGCCCGCAACGCGAAATGAATCGATTGAAATACTGAACAGATCCAATAAATGTTGCCCAGCTATTAATGCAACAATCAAAATAATAACAACAGCAATATTGGTTGTTAATGCGGTTTTATTTCGCTCTTCAGGGCTCATTGTGCCAGTAAGAGAAACGAAAACAGGCATAATTCCAACGGGATTAACCGTTGCAATAAGCCCTACAAAAAAGTGTAAAAATATAGCCATATCAAAAGCCTGCATAGTTATACCTACTAAGTTACCTTGATTTTTGATGGTTTGAATAAGAAAAGGGAATAGCTATTTAAATTTTTATAAGAGGGAATATAAATTAAATTATAAAAGCTAAATTAACCTTAATAAATAGTATCTAAGTTAGTGTTCTATAAGGATGTATGGTTAAAAGTACTATTGGAGCAATATTTTAATCTAAGCTTACTATTTCATCCACCAATAAAAGCTAATTTGTGCAAGTTAAGCGATAAAAATATTGATATACAATTTAGTATGCAAAGTGGATTTTTATGTATTAAGTTTAGTGAGGAACCAATGCATAAGATGAATATGCAACAAATATTGAGCAGTTGACGCAATAAATCGTGAGTTCTGTCACAATTAGATATCTTATGGGCTAGTAAATGTATTTTTATTACGTAATATTTCGGCTTGTGAAATAAATGATTTTAGTACATAGTAGATAAATCAACTGTAAGGCTCATAAAATTGCATGCAAAAGAATGAAAAACGAGCTGATTTTTACTATTTAATGGTTATTTGAGCGTTTTGGTTGGGCGGTGATCTAAATCAATTTCTTTTTTAGTGTGAAAAATTATAATCAAATTTGAAAGCAATTTACTAAGTGTATGGCTGTAGGTGTTAAGATACTTTAACGCTCTAGTATGAAAAATATCAGCATGTTCTTACTAAATGATTTTTAATTTTAAAGCTAGGAGTTATGTATGCCTGTAACAAATATGGCTGAACTAGATGCAATGGTTACACGTGTTAAAGCGGCTCAAAAAGAATTCGCTACTTTCTCTCAAGAAAAAGTAGATGCAATTTTCCGCGCAGCATCTCTTGCTGCAAACAATGCACGTATTCCTCTAGCGCAGCAAGCTGTTGCTGAATCTGGCATGGGTATTGTTGAAGATAAGGTTATCAAAAACCACTTCGCTTCAGAATTCATCTACAACAAATACAAAGATGAAAAGACTTGCGGTATCTTAGAAGAGAACGAAGAGTTCGGCACTATGACTATTGCAGAGCCTGTAGGTATCATTTGTGGTATCGTTCCAACAACGAACCCAACATCTACAGCGATCTTTAAATCACTTATCGCTCTTAAAACACGTAACGGTATTATCTTCTCGCCACACCCACGTGCTAAGAATTCTACTAATGATGCAGCTAAACTTGTTTTAGAAGCAGCAGTAGCAGCTGGCGCACCTAAAGACATCATCGGCTGGATCGACCAACCTTCAGTTGAGCTTTCAAATGCTCTTATGAAGCACGACGGTATCGCTCTTATCCTTGCTACTGGTGGTCCAGGCATGGTTAAAGCTGCATACTCTTCAGGTAAACCAGCTATCGGTGTTGGTGCAGGTAACGTTCCTGTCGTTATTGATGAAACTGCAGATATTAAGCGTGCAGTAGCATCAGTACTTATGTCTAAGACATTTGATAACGGTGTTGTTTGTGCTTCTGAGCAAGCAGTTATCGTTATGGATGAAGTATATGACGAAGTGAAAGCACGTTTTGCTTCTCACAACGGTTATGTTTTATCTAAAGATGAAGCAAACAAAGTACGTAAAATCTTATTGATTAATGGCAACCTAAACGCAGATATCGTGGGTCAGCCAGCAACTAAGATCGCTGAAATGGCGGGTGTTAAAGTTCCTGCTGATACTAAGATCCTGATCGGTGAAGGTGAGCAAGTTTCTTACGATGATGAGTTCGCTCACGAGAAACTATCCCCTACACTAGGTATGTTCCGCGCGTCTTCATTTGAAAACGCAGTAGACCAAGCAGTAACAATGGTTGAAATTGGTGGTATCGGTCATACATCTGGCTTATACACTAACCAAGATACTAACGCTGACCGTATTAAATACTTCGGCGACCGTATGAAAACTGCACGTATTCTTGTAAACATTCCGACTACTCACGGTGGTATCGGTGACCTTTACAACTTTAACGTTGCACCATCGCTAACACTAGGTTGTGGTTCATGGGGTGGTAACTCTATCTCTGAGAACGTAGGTCCTAAGCACCTAATCAACAAGAAAACAGTAGCGAAGCGAGCTGAAAATATGTTGTGGCATAAACTACCTAAATCAATTTACTTCCGTCGTGGTAGCCTTCCAATTGCACTAAGCGATTTAGAAGGTAAGAAGCGTGCGTTCCTAGTAACAGACCGTTTCTTATTCAACAACGGTTACACTGATGAAATCGTAGCTTTACTTAAAGCACAAGGTATTGAAGTTCAAACTTTCTTTGATGTAGAAGCGGATCCAACACTGTCTGTTGTTGAGAAAGGCGCTGAAGCAATGAAGAGCTTCCAACCTGATGTTATTCTAGCGCTTGGTGGTGGTTCACCAATGGATGCTGCGAAGATCATGTGGGTGATGTACGAGCACCCAGAAACGCATTTTGAAGAACTAGCAATGCGCTTTATGGACATTCGTAAGCGTATCTACAAGTTCCCTAAAATGGGTAAGAAAGCTGAACTAGTATGTATCACTACTACATCTGGTACAGGTTCTGAAGTTACACCATTTGCTGTTGTAACTGACGACAAAACTGGTGCTAAGTACCCACTAGCAGATTACGAACTAACACCTAACATGGCTATCGTTGATGCGAACCTTGTTATGAACATGCCTAAGTCACTAACAGCGTTTGGTGGTTACGATGCAGTAACTCACGCACTAGAAGCTTATGTATCAGTTCTTGCTAACGAATACTCAGATGGCCAAGCACTTCAAGCACTAAGAATGCTAAAAGAGTACTTACCATCAAGCTACGCGAATGGTGCGGCTGATCCAATCGCTCGTGAGAAAGTACACAATGCGGCAACTATCGCTGGTATCGCATTTGCGAACGCATTCCTAGGTGTTTGTCACTCAATGGCACACAAATTAGGTGCTGAGTTCCACGTGCCACACGGTCTTGCAAACGCATTATTGATTTCTAACGTTGTTCGTTACAACGCAAATGATAACCCAACTAAGCAAACTGCATTCTCACAGTACGCAAGCCCACAAGCTCGTCGTCGTTATGCTGAAGTTGCTGACCACTTGGGTCTATCACACGCTGGTGACCGTACTGCACAGAAAATTGAGCGTTTATTAACTTGGTTAGAAGAACTAAAAATCAATCTTCAAATTCCAACATCAATTCGTGATGCTGGTGTTGCGGAAGCTGATTTCCTAGCTAAAGTTGATGAGTTAGCGGTAGAAGCGTTTGATGACCAGTGTACTGGTGCAAACCCTCGTTACCCTCTAATCTCTGAGCTTAAAGAAGTATTACTTGCTTCTTACTACGGTAAGCCTTTCATTGAAGGTGAAGCGTTTGAAGGTACAACAGTAATCAAAAAATCAGAGCCAGTAGAAGTTGCTGTTAAAGGTAAAAAAGCAAAAGCTTAATACTTTTACTGACTAAAAAATAATAAAGCCCGTCTAGAAATAGACGGGCTTTTTGTTTTCTGAAATTCATAGTATCGGTATCATTTAAATGTTGTAGAGTTAAACTCTCAAACTCTCAAACTCTCAAACTCTCAAACTCTCAAACTCTCAAACGAAAAAGGCCAAGATTTAATACTTAGCCTACTTGATTTGGGTGCTGTTAGACGATGGTTTAAACTCCAATTTCTGACTCAATCATCCGCCCGCTAAATGAATCATTACGTACAATGTATTCGACATTTCGTGCAATTTCATCTTGCATAGGCACATTAATAATTGTGTGCTGATCATAAGGCTTATCTTGTAGATTTATCGGTACAATACCGCCGACACGAATATTTAAATTCGCCAGTTCGTTAGCCCAATTTTGAGTTAAACCACTAACAACCGTTTTACTGGTTGTTGATGTATAAGGGTGATGATTTTCATGGCTTAATGCTAGATTTACAATCACACTCTTGTTCGGGTGGTATTGCATAAACTCAGCCGCTACTTTTCCAAAAATAAAAAAACTTGTAGCAATGTTTTGCATTACATCATTAAAGTCAACGATTGATGTCGGTGATAATAAATTAGGTATTTCTGTACCTGTCCAAGTATTCAGTAAGATATTGATAGATCCAAATCTTTCATTTACTTGTTGGAATAGTGCTTGAATACTGGTCTCATCGTAACTTTTTATATAGAACGCCGCTGACGAATCATTAACCTTCTGGCAAGACTGTAAGGTTTTTTTTAATTCAACTTCGTTATTATCTACTAATGCTAAGGTAGCCCCTAATGATGCGAAATGAAGCGCGACAGCTTTACTAATAGGATTACCAGCTTCGGTGATAATAGCGACTGATTGTCCAATATGCATATATTCCTAGCCTTAATGTTTAAATGGTCTTATTTGGAGCCTTATTGGTATTAATTTTACTGTAGTTATATCTAAGGCAATTACTATCATCAATACTAGTTAATAATATCGCAAACTAATAATAATAAAGAAGAAATCATGAGCAGCGTCACGAACAAAAATAGTTATTATTTCTGCATCATAAATAAGATATTTTATCTTTGATAAATTGCCAAAATTGGTTTAAGCCGCCCAACTCATTTCACTTAAGCGTTTAGATTTAATTAATGCTAAGTAAAGATCTTGTGGGGTCGCTTGCAGGGGGTTTTGCTCGATAGGTGGTAATTTTCGGCGTTCGTGAAGTGATAAATTATGAAATAAATCTTCGGGTAAACCTTTTGTTTGTTGCGGTGGGTAGGAGAGGGCTGTTGGCTGTAATTGTGCCAATAGACGAGTGCTAGTTAAACTTGCTTGATGGAAGGCTTGTGCTTGTTCAGCTGCTCGTTGATAACATGATGGTGTTGATATGAGAGGCTGTGGTGCTGGGATTTCAAAATATGTTCGCAGCTGTTGGGATGATGGTGTTTCTTGTGGTGTTGTATCAACCGCAATATTTTCATGCAGATCTGACGATAATAATGCGAGCATTAATGCAAAATCAGCTCGACGTCCACCTTCAACTGCATGGTTGAGGTTAGTACCAAGCTGAATTTCATTAATAAGCGATAAATTATCAAGAGATTGAGTTTGCATGTAATCAATGGCTGGCTATGTTAAATATGATACTTAAGTTATCGACATTAATCATAGTAACTTTAATGATTTATTTTAAATCATAAAAAGCCCTGAATATATCAGGGCTAATCATATTATGGTGTTGATAGTGTATTAAAAATCAGGTTTTGCACCAAATTGATGAGCACAATAAGCAACGCGTTCTTCTGGTGTTGGTGTGTGTGCAGTGACCCCCATGGCTTCAATATGACGCAGACGTGGTAATAAGCCCGTACCATTCGCAATTTGAATAGCGAGACCAGGGCGAGCATTAAGCTCTAGTACCATTGGGCCTTTGTCTTTATCCAATACCATATCGGTACCTATATAGCCTAAGCCTGTCATTTCCCATGCACTGGCTGCAAGCACCAGTAGCTTGTTCCAGTCGGGAACTCTAAGCTCACTTAATAAGCGTTCAGTATCAGGATGACGTTCGACGGGTAAGTTAAACTGTACCGCTCGAATTGCTTTTCCTGAGGCAATATCAATACCTACGCCGACCGCACCTTGGTGAAGGTTAGCTTTGCCATCAGATGCAGCCGTTGAGCAACGCATCATTGCCATAACCGGGTAGCCTTTAAATACGATCACACGTACATCAGGCACACCTTCATAGCTAAAGCCATCAAAGACATTATCAAATTGAATCAGGTTTTCGACCATTGCAACATCATTTTTACCACCAAGGGAAAATAATCCTGCAAGGGTATTGGTAATATGACGTTCAACATCTTGTTGATTAATTTCAGCACCTGATGGCTTAACATAAATGCCATCTTTGTGCTTCACTATCACCAAAATACCCTTACCACCTGAACCTTGGGCTGGTTTTATTACAAATCCCGGCCAGTTTTTAACCATATGATGAATATGTTTAACGGTGGCTTGGCTATCGATAACACCAATAAGATCCGGTACCGTTGCGCCCGCTTGCTGAGCAATAAACTTGGTTTTTAGTTTGTCGTCGACAAGAGGGAAACGGCTACGATCATTATATCGACCAATATAGCTATGGTTACGTTTGTTCATTCCCATGATGCCACGATCACGCAGTTTTTTCGGTGAAGTAAACTGTGAAAAGAATGACATAGATTAATCCTCGACTAATGGCTTAAAGCGACGTAACTCACTTAAGCGATAACCGGTGTAGTTACCTAGAATTAAGATAACAGCAAGGATAATAAATTGAACGCCGATAAAGTTAAACGTTAGGTGACGTATGATTGGTGTTGTCATTGCAAGGTAAATTAACACAGATGTTAATAGTGAACCGCCACCTTGAATAAACACTTCTTTCGCCCCTTCTTCTTCCCATAGAATCGACATTCGTTCGATAGTCCATGAAAGAATAATCATTGGGAAGAAAGTAATCGTTAGACCTTCAATTAAGCCAATCTTAAACGCTACTACAGTGAATATCGAAATGATCAATATTACGGTAATTATCACCGCAGATATTCGAGCGACCAGAAGTAGGTTGAGTTTCGAGAGATAACTTCGAATGATCAAGCCTGTGCCAACAATCAATAAGAAACCAATAATACCGGTTAATAACTGGGTTTGTACAAAGGCAACCGCAATTAACACTGGCATGAATGTGCCTGATGTTTTTAGTCCTACGATGATCCGTAAAAAAACGACAATTAACGCGCCAATAGGCACAAGCATGATGGTTTTAAACATTGCTTGTTCTTCAAGCGGCAAACTATGTATCGAGAAGTTTAGTAGATCTTCAACTTTGATTTTTTCTTGGGTTGCACGTTGTGGGGTTATGTCTTGAGCAATAATTGAGAAACTGATATTTGAGTTACGACCACCAACAACGTCAAGTAATGCATTACCTTGTTGGTTCCAAATCATCACATTTTCAGGTTTGCCTTGTTCACCTGTAGTGAGGTTAAACAGTTGCCAGTTTTTCTGCTGCTTATCCCATACTTCAACCATTGGCGATACGCTTTGACGACGACGACCATCTTCAAGTGTTAGACCACTGACAATACGAGAGTGAATACCTTCAAGTGACAATAAGCTCGTAACAACATCGGCAGGTGACATTGTATCAAGTAATACCGCGGCATTTTGATTTTGCTTATCACGTAATTCACGAATTAATTCACGGGCTAATGTTACATCATCGGCTGATAAATTACGTGCTTGCGTTAACAGTGCAGTTGCTGCTGTTTGTTGTGGATTACTTAAACTAACTTCAGCAGGTTCACCTGTTGGCGGCACAGGTTTATAGCGTGCGTGTTCATCCACCAATAGCTGAGTTTTGTAATACAACACTTGTTTGCCAATTGCTGTACGTGTTGCCCAATCAGCTTCTCGGCCGTCTTTAGTATTATGGATCACAACAGAATAATTTGGGGGTGATGAAGTACTTTCATCAATAAGAGTGAAGCCTTGTTGTGTTCCTGGTGCTGACATTTTTACTTGTACGGGATCGCCAATTGCATCAAATTGCACTCGAGCTTCAACTTCCCAGACCGCACGTTCTTTTCCGGGGGTCCATGGCACACCATAAACATCATGGCGATACACGCTTAATCCAATACCGGAAATTATCAGCAGGGATATAAGTATATAAAAAGGTATTCTAGACGTCATGATAGCCTCTTGATTTTATTCATTAACTTGGACTGGCTTTGGCTCAGTCTTTCCTTGTACAAATTGTTTACCTACATCGACTAACGCAATATCTTTAAAGAATTCACGGCCAAGTAGAACAGGGAAATCCATTTTCGTTCTATCTGCGAGAGTGAACTGTGCTTTTTCGTGTAAAGAGCCTAATGTGATCCATGCTTCGATCACTGGACGGCGAACAGCTTCTTCAGAGGTTGACTGACGAATACGTACCCAGCGATAAATTGGTGCTTCAATCGTTTCAGGTTTTGTTTTGTTATTTGCTGCAATTTCTGCTGGAGTATCAATGGCAGAATTATGACTTAAATTAAAACGAACCCATTCTTTACCATCACGTTCAAATGTTTGAACATCAACGGCATTGAGTGATGATGTTGTCGCACCAGTATCAACACGGGCTTTAAAATGGCTCTTAACAGAATCAATCCAGACCCATTCCTCTTGCCCTAAGATGACTTTGCCATTAGCAATTTTAGAATCAACGGCGGGTTGTTCTGCGGGAATGCGAATTATCTGTTTTTCAACAATGACTTTAGGTTGAGTTAGGCTCTTGTGCTTAAGAAATTTTATATCTTTTGAGATAGATGCTAATTTTCTTTCAAGTTGACCTATATATTGTTGTTGTTTTTCAACATGTGCAGAAACATTATTGATTTTAGTGTCAATGTGTGTAGAAACATTATTAATGGCCGCTAAAGTTTGTTGGTGGTTTTTCTCTAGCGTTGCGTTTGAGGTGCATCCTGAAAGTATCGCTAGTGCAATTACTGATATGCTAAGACGAAGCATCATATCTCCTATGTGCGTCTGTTTTATATAATAACTACATCAGTTTACATTAAAAAAGGGATGCGCACAGCATCCCTTTTGTCAGTCGTTAGTCAGGATTCCTACCGACTAAGATTGCACGTCTTGGTGCTGGATAACCTTCTATAGTTTTTGAACTATCTTCTTGGTTTAAATATTCCGGTAGCGAATTATTTGTCATCCAGTTGGTTGATCTTTGTTCGTCTGTAGTTGTGATATTCTCATCAACAATACGTACATCAACAAAGCCACATTTTTCCATCCACACTTTTAATGCCTTGGCTGAAGGGAAAAAATAGACATTATGCATTTGTGCATAACGATGAGTAGGTACAAGGACAGTATTTTCATCGCCATCAATAACTAATGTTTCTAAAATTACTTCACCACCTGCACGCAATTGATTTTTCAGTTGTAGAATATGATCTAGGGGTGAACGACGGTGATATAGCACCCCCATGCTGAATACAGTATCAAAGGCTTTTAGTTCAGGTAATTGTTCGATGCCAAGGGGTAATAAATAGGCGCGATCGTCTTGACCCATTAAGCGTTTAATGGCTTCAAATTGGATCAAAAATAAGCTTGAAGGATCAATACCAACAGTTAATTTTGCCCCTTCACCCAGCATGCGCCACATGTGATAGCCATTACCACAACCGACGTCTAATACACTACGGCCTTTTAATGGGGTGATATGTGGTAATACACGATCCCATTTCCAGTCTGAACGCCATTCGGTGTCGATATGGATATCATGAACAGTGAATGGCCCTTTACGCCAAGGATGAAGTAAACGTAATAGACTTTCTAAACGTTTTTTCTCACCGTCAGCAATAGGGGTTGCATTGCGCAGACTAACATCATTTTTGAGATCAATAATATCTGGCTTATCGGTTGGGAATTTTTGCAGTGCGCGTGCCCAACGAGCCATGTCACCATGCTCTTGTTGTTCCCAATCAGTTAATTGTTGTGGCAGAGTATTTAACCATGGACGCAGAGTCTCATGTTGAGCAAGAAGCTGATAAAAAGCAGAAAAACTAAACATATTGGAACTATAAACCTTATTTAATCGCAAACATTGAGCCAAAATTGAAGCATTGGAACCATACTTCAGAGCTAGAAAAACCGATATTATTGAAACGTTGTTTGTGGGTTTCAATACTATCTGGACGCATTACATTTTCAATAGCACTGCGTTTTTGACTAATTTCTAATTCGCTATAACCATTGGCTCGTTTAAAATCGTGATGAAGATCGATAAGCAACTCATTTGCCCGCTCATCATCAAAAATATATTTTTCCGATAAGATCAATATGCCACCAGGACGTAGACCTGCATAGATTTTCTCTAATAATGCGAGACGATCATCGGGAGATAGAAATTGGAGAGTAAAGTTGAGTACGACAACCGAAGCATCTTGAATATCAACTTGACGAATATCGGCTTCTATTACTTGTACGGGGGTTTCAGAACGGTAGGCATTCACCAATAAACGGCAACGCTCAACCATTGCGGCTGAATTATCAATCGCGATAATTTCACAGCCTTCTTGATCAATATGACGACGCATCGATAAAGTGGCAGCGCCAAGTGAACAACCAAGATCGTATACTTTCGAATGCGGTTTAGCAAAGCGTTCCGCGAGCATACCAATCGCAGAGATGATATTGCTATAACCCGGCACCGAGCGTTGAATCATATCTGGAAAAACTTCAGCAACACGTTCATCAAACGTAAAATCGCCCAGCTTTGCAATTGGCGTAGCAAAAATATTATCGTGGCTTGCCATTCTCACGAACCTCATCATATATAAAGAACAAGTATCCTACAGGGACTACGATAGAGACTGGATTAAAGCACTGCTATCAGGCGATCCATCACCTTTGAAAGGTCGCGTATTGTAGAGAAAATAGCACCATTTGTCTTTAATAATTGTTATTGCACTTTTTTTTGAATATTGCTTATAACAGAGCGATTTGTTGATTTTGCTGTTGGTGTTGTGGTTTAGCTAAATCAGGTAGTTCCATCGTTGTCGCTACATGTTGTTGTAAGCGTTGATATAAACGGATGGCTGATTCTGGTGCATGATTATTATCTGGTGAATGGATAAAGAGGTAAGGCTGTTTACCTGCGGCTAACCATAATGGTATTCGCTGTAACCAATTATTAAAGAAAGGATCGTTATAGCTATCATCAGGATGACCAATAAAGCGAATAACGGGGTTATTAGCGGTGGCAATAGCATGAACAGGAAGACGCGGTTTTTTACGTTGTGCCTCTATGGTTGCAGGGGTTGTTGGTGGTGCTGAGAAGAGGGGACGACTATCCATAATTATTCGATTACTGCCTTTTTCAATGAGTAATCGATTAAGTGTTTGTTCCGCGATACCTTTAGTAAAAAACTCAGGATGACGAACTTCAACACCGGTTGTGAGATGTGACGGCAGCGTGTCAAGAAATTTGGCTAAGATGGGCAATGAATCTGGTCCAAATTGTGCGGGTAATTGAATTTTCCAAATCGCGGTTTTAGGTATTATTACTTGCATCGTATTTAAAAAATCAGCCACGGTTTGATTGCAATGACGCAGTTGCTGCTGGTGAGTAATAGTTTGTGGCAGTTTAAACGTAAAACGAAAAGGGTCAGGGGTAGCATCATGCCATTTTTGTACTGTTGCCATACTTGGCGTAGCATAAAATGTGGTATTACCTTCTACCGTTGTAAATACTTCAGCATAGCGCGCAAGACGCTCACCACTTTTACAACCTTTATCATATAGGCTGTTAACCCAATGGTTGTGTGACCACTGGGTTAAGCCTATTCGAAGTGGTAGATTTTGGGTTGATATCATTTAAAGTTCAAGCCGTTGATATAATATCTTAGAATTTTATCGTAACTCACCTTGAAAAGCTTAAATAACCATGACAGAAAACGATTAATTACGATTCCATTTTTGATTGGTGGTAGATCGTGCGAATAAACGTGCGGTTAACTTCGCAAACTGAGGCCGTTTGGGTATAATAGCTTGTTATTTTTGCCTCTTGGTCGGCTTGCTATCCAATTTTATGCGTAAATTAGACAGCAAGCGGTCGGGATTGAACCAGTTGTACTTGGGTTAGCAGTGAGCTGTGACTCGAGTACGAACATGCTAATATAGACAGATTGGGAATTTCTTATGCGCACCCATTATTGTGGACACCTAAATAAGTCCCTAGCAGGACAAACAGTAGATTTATGTGGTTGGGTTAACCGTCGCCGTGATTTGGGCGGTCTTATCTTTATTGATATGCGTGATCGCGAAGGTGTGGTTCAGGTTGTTATTGACCCTGATATGACAGAAATCTTCGGACTAGCAAACCAATTACGTAACGAGTTTTGTATTCGTCTAACGGGTGAAGTGCGTGAGCGTCCTGAAAGCCAATGTAATAAAGACATGGCAACAGGTGAAGTTGAAATTTATGCAACTGGCCTTGAGATCATCAACCGTTCAGAAGCGTTACCGCTTGACTTCAACCAAAAGAACTCAGAAGAACAACGTCTAAAATACCGTTATTTAGATCTTCGTCGTCCAGAAATGAGCGACCGCATTAAGCTACGTGCTAAAGCATCAAGCTTTGTTCGTCGTTTCCTTGATGATAATGCTTTCTTAGATATCGAAACTCCAGTACTAACGAAAGCAACACCAGAAGGTGCGCGTGATTACTTAGTACCAAGTCGTGTACATAAAGGTAAATTCTACGCATTACCGCAATCACCACAGTTATTTAAGCAATTGTTGATGATGTCTGGTTTTGATCGTTACTATCAAATCGTTAAATGTTTCCGTGATGAAGATTTACGTGCTGATCGTCAGCCTGAATTTACTCAAATCGATATCGAAACATCGTTCATGTCTGCAGATCAAGTACGTGCAACAACTGAAAAAATGATCACAGAAATGTGGAAAGAGCTATTAAATGTAGATCTTGGCGCATTCCCTGTTATGTCATTTGAAGAAGCGGCACGTCGTTTTGGTTCTGATAAGCCAGATCTACGTAACCCACTAGAGTTAGTTGATGTTGCTGACATTGTTAAAGATGTTGAGTTCCAAGTATTCTCTGCTCCAGCAAATGATCCTAAAGGTCGCGTTGCTGTTATCCGTGTTCCGGGTGGCGCATCTCTAAGCCGTAAGCAAATTGATGAATACACTAAGTTTGTAGGCATTTATGGTGCGAAAGGCTTAGCATGGATGAAGGTTAACGATCGCGCTGCAGGTATTGAGGGTGTTCAATCTCCAGTGGCTAAGTTCCTAAACGCAGAAATTGTTGAGAACTTACTTGAGCGTACTCAAGCAGAATCTGGCGATATCATTCTATTTGGTGCTGATAGCAAGCGTGTTGTTACAGAAGCGATGGGTGCACTTCGTCTGAAACTAGGTGAAGATCTAGAATTAACTGATAAGTCAGCTTGGAAACCACTTTGGGTTGTTGATTTCCCAATGTTTGAAGAAAATGAAGATGGCTCATTGTCTGCAATGCACCACCCATTTACTTCTCCATTAAACCTAACTCCAGAAGAGCTAGCAGCTAACCCTGCTGATGCATTATCCAATGCATACGATATGGTTATCAATGGCTACGAAGTGGGCGGTGGTTCTGTACGTATTCACAACTCAGCAATGCAATCAACAGTGTTTGATATTCTAGGTATCTCAACTGAAGAGCAACGTCTGAAGTTTGGTTTCTTACTAGATGCATTGCAGTTTGGTACACCACCACACGCAGGTCTTGCATTTGGTCTCGACCGTTTGGTAATGCTACTTTGTGGTACTGATAACATTCGTGACGTTATTGCATTCCCTAAAACAACCGCAGCAGCATGTCTACTTACAGATGCGCCAAGCTTAGCAAATCCAGCAGCATTGGAAGAACTTTCAATTGCCGTTAAGATTGCAAAGAAGAAAGTAGATCAAGAATAAGTTAGATTATTAAATCAACTGACTTGACGATATTCACTATGATTAATCTTTATTAACAATAGCGAATAACAGGCCGACCCTTAGTAATAAGAGGTCGGCTTATTTTTATGTTTATATCAATGTTAATGTGGAGTGTGGTTAGACTATAGTTAGCTGCAATCGAAAATTGATATATTAACCAAGTGGTATATTGGATTCATGTCTATCATTTTAGGTATTGACCCCGGTTCGCGTATTACGGGATACGGTGTTATTCGACAAGTTGGTCGTAAGCTAGAATATTTAGGCAGTGGATGTATTCGTACATCATGCCCTGATATTCCCGGTCGATTAAAACAGATTTATGCAGGGGTTTCTGAGGTTATTACTCAATTTCAACCCGACTGTTTTGCGATTGAGGAAGTGTTTATGGGTAAAAATGCCAGTTCTGCGATCAAGCTTGGGCAGGCGCGTGGTTGTGCTATTGTCGCGGCCGTTAATGCAGATTTACCTGTGAGTGAATATGCAGCGCGACTAATTAAGCAAGCCGTAGTGGGCAATGGTGGAGCAGATAAAGTTCAGGTACAGCATATGGTGTGTTCAGTACTCAAGCTGGAAGGGAAACCACAAGCTGATGCTGCCGATGCTTTAGCGATTGCTATTTGTCATGCTCATACTCATAAAACTTTAATTGCAATGGCAGGTAAAGTAACCAGTGCTCGTCGTGGTCGTTACCGTTAGTTTATCGAGTAATAAGCCTTATTGTTATTATATAGAAGCAGCGATGGCTGCTTTTTTTATTGAAGGTAGTATGCATAAAGGGCTGGATATTGATCCAGTAGTTTACTATTCTAGTGCCAGTTTACTTCCTATTATAGAGATGATGTTGTGATTGGCCGACTACGCGGAATTGTGATTGAAAAACAGCCACCAGAAGTACTCCTTGAAGTGGGCGGGATTGGCTATGAAGTTGCTATGCCGATGAGCTGTTTCTATGAGTTACCTGAGTTAGGTCAAGAAGCGATTATTTTTACTCACTTTGTTGTGCGTGAAGATGCCCAGTTATTGTATGGCTTTAATAAAAAAAGCGAGCGTGAATTATTTCGTGAAGTCATTAAAGCAAATGGTGTTGGACCTAAATTGGGTCTAGCTATCTTATCTGCAATGACGGCAAGTCAATTTGTACGTAGTGTAGAGCTAGAGGATGTTACTACGCTGGTTAAAATTCCGGGTGTGGGTAAGAAAACTGCAGAACGATTAGTGGTTGAGATGAAAGATCGTCTAAAAGGTTGGGGTGAAGGCGATTTATTCACCGCAGCACTTGATACCGCAGCATCTAATGCTGAAATTCAATATCCAGCAAATCAAGCGCGAGCTGAAGATGAAGCCGTTAGCGCATTAGTTGCTTTAGGTTATAAACCACAAATTGCCGCTAAAGTTGTAGCACAAGTTGCTCAGCCAGACATGACCAGTGAAGCGATGATTCGTGATGCACTACGTTCAATGGTGTGATCACACATCCTGTAATAGGTATTTATTATGATTGAAGCCGATAGACTGGTTTCTAGTAATTTTGAGACACCTCGCGAAGATGAAATTATAGATCGCGCTATTCGTCCGAAGTTACTCAACGATTATCAAGGTCAAGATCACGTTCGTGATCAAATGGAAATATTTATTCAAGCAGCAAGATTGCGCAATGAGGCTCTTGACCACTTATTGATCTTTGGTCCTCCTGGTTTAGGTAAAACCACCTTGGCCAATATTGTGGCTAATGAAATGGGTGTGAGTATTCGTACTACATCAGGACCAGTGCTTGAAAAGGCAGGAGATCTGGCTGCGTTATTAACTAATCTTGAAGAAAACGATGTGCTTTTTATTGATGAAATTCATCGTTTAAGCCCGCAAGTTGAAGAGATTCTTTATCCAGCAATGGAAGACTATCAATTAGATATTATGATTGGTGAAGGTCCTGCAGCGCGTTCAATTAAAATTGATTTACCACCATTTACCTTAATTGGTGCGACGACACGTGCGGGATCGTTAACCTCGCCATTACGTGATCGATTTGGTATTACGCAACGCTTAGAATATTACAAAGTGGATGATCTTAAAGATATCGTCTCTCGTAGTGCCAGTTATCTTGGTTTATCCCTTGAAGAGGGAGGGGCGATGGAAATGGCAATGCGTGCTCGCGGTACGCCACGTATTGCGAATCGATTATTACGTCGTGTTCGTGATTATGCTGAAGTGAAAAGTAATGGCCATATTTGCTCTGAAGTCGCAAATAAAGCACTTGATATGCTCGATGTTGATAGTAGCGGCTTTGACTATATGGACCGTAAATTATTGATGGCTATTATTGATAAGTTCATGGGGGGACCCGTTGGACTTGATAATTTAGCTGCTGCAATTGGTGAAGAGAGAGACACTATTGAAGATGTACTTGAGCCATATTTGATTCAGCAAGGTTTTTTACAACGTACACCACGTGGTCGAATTGCAACTCAACGTGCTTATTTACATTTTGGACTTGATATACCAAAAACAAAATAATAACGGAAAGTAAAAAGTAAAAAGTAAAAAGTAAAAAACGAGACAATAATAGTCTCGTTTTTTTTATACCTCTATTTCAGAAATATAAAAAAAAGCTAATATTTAACAATAATAATGTTATTGAAAATAATATTGATTACCATTTAATAACGAGTTGGTACTTTTAATTAAACACAAAAGTATAGAATTTTATCTGAACTTATTAAGTATTGTTTTTTTGTATAATATTTATCCTTTAAATATTTAATCATAATTAAAATCTATTTAATACAAAATGATCGTTTGAGGCCTTTTAGTTCAATGAATATTATAATCATACAAATAAGACATTGTTATATAATGAATTTTTTGCTGTTTAGTTGGTTTTTTATTTAAGTGAAATATTTATTAGTACCACTTGTGGATTCTTTATTGGCATACAATTATTTGCAAATGGAATTGTGTAACCTGTTGTTTAATATTGATTTATAGAGAGCTTTTTGCAAAAGCGGTAATGATTTTATATTGATTGATTGTGAATAAATAAGAATGGATTATGATCTAATGCATCATTATTAAAAGTAAATATTAAAAATACAGGTGGTATAAAGTTTAAAAAATACGAAAGAAAGGTAATATTTTTTGATGTAAATCATGTTTAGTGGCGTCGTTGGCTTGTGGCGGTGTTTTATTTGATAAATATCAAAGCAAAACTATTAATAAATACTTTGAAGATTATTGCTGATATCTGTAATATTAGCCTTGAATTTATTAGCTGTAGAATAACAGTAAAACAATATTTTTGGTACAAAACTGCAACAATAGAATGGACGCCATTATCATCATGATTAATGCGATCAGGAAGATCATTAATATTGCGGTTTGTTATCTACGATTGGCTAAAACCAATAACCAGTACACTGTGTAGTACTTCACCCGTCAGCAGGTGAAAAAGGAGTTATCAATGTTAACTGATGTCGTCGAACTATCGCGGTTACAGTTCGCTTTAACAGCGATGTATCACTTTTTGTTCGTTCCCCTGACTCTAGGTATGGCGTTTTTACTTGCCATCATGGAATCAGTTTATGTTATGACAGGCAAGCAAATCTATAAGGACATGACAAAGTTCTGGGGTAAGCTTTTCGCGATTAACTTTGCATTGGGTGTGGCTACTGGCCTATCCATGGAATTCCAGTTTGGTACAAACTGGGCTTATTATTCTCATTATGTTGGTGATATCTTCGGTGCGCCGTTAGCGATTGAAGCACTGATGGCGTTTTTCCTTGAATCCACTCTAGTCGGTATGTTCTTTTTTGGCTGGGATCGTCTATCAAAACGTCAACACCTTACAGTGACATGGTTAGTAGCGTTAGCGTCTAATTTCTCTGCATTGTGGATCCTAATTGCTAATGGTTGGATGCAAAACCCGGTGGGGGCTGATTTCAACTACGAAACCATGCGTATGGAAATGGTGAGCTTTGCTGAAGTCGTCTTTAACCCTGTTGCTCAGGTTAAATTCGTACATACAGTGGCATCAGGTTACGTATGTGGTGCAATGTTTATTCTTGGCGTAAGTTCATACTACATGCTAAGAGGACGTGATATTGCCTTTGCTCGTCGTTCATTTGCGATTGCTGCTGCTTTTGGTCTTGCATCAATTGTATCGGTAATGATTTTAGGCGATGAATCAGGTTATGAATTAGGTGACGTTCAGAAAACTAAGCTAGCAGCAATTGAAGCTGAGTGGCATACCGAACCTGCTCCAGCGGCGTTCACGGCTTTTGGTTTCCCTAATCAAGAAACGATGGAAACAGATTACGCAATTAAGATCCCATATTTAATGGGTATTATTGCAACACGTTCACTGGATACTCAAGTATTAGGTATTCGTGATTTGAAAAAGCAGCATGCAGTACGTATTCGTAATGGTATGGTTGCTTACGGTTTACTTGAGAAATTGCGTGCAGGTGATAAGACGCCAGCCAATGTTGCAGCATTTAATGAAGTAAAAGGCGATTTAGGTTATGGCCTATTATTGAAGCCTTATACTGATAAAGTTGTTGATGCAACCCCTGAGCAAATTCAAAAAGCTGTTGATGACTCTATTCCTCGTGTATGGCCGCTATTCTTTAGCTTCCGTATCATGGTGGGTGCTGGTTTCCTAATGTTTGCTATTATTGGCGCTGCATTTGTACAGTCTTGCCGTCATAAAATCACAGGTAACAAGTGGGTACTTAAAGCTGCATTATTTGGTATTCCATTACCTTGGATTGCAATTGAAGCGGGTTGGTTTGTTGCTGAATATGGTCGTCAACCATGGGCTGTTGGTGAAATATTGCCAGTACATATGGCCGCATCCAATCTTGAACCATCACAATTATGGTTCTCGTTAGCTGCAATTATCGGACTTTACACTCTGTTCTTGATTGCTGAAGTGTACTTGATGCTTAAGTTTGCACGTTTAGGTCCAAGTAGCTTGAAGACAGGCCGTTATCATTTTGAGCAAAAAGATACTGCACAAGATGTCGTTTCACGTCAGGTTGAAGTGTAAGCAGGGAGAAACAGAATAATGTTTGATTATGAAAGCTTGCGAATCATTTGGTGGGTGCTAATTGGTGTATTGTGCATCGGTTTTGCAATTACAGATGGTTTTGATATGGGCGTAGGTATGCTGTCTCCAATTATTGGTAAGACAGATAACGAACGCCGTGTAATGATTAACTCAATTGCACCACACTGGGATGGTAACCAAGTTTGGTTGATCACCGCTGGTGGTGCATTATTTGCAGCATGGCCATTAGTTTACGCAACGGTATTCTCTGGTTTTTATGTGGCAATGATTTTGACGTTAGCTGCTCTTTGGTTGCGTCCATTAGGTTTTGACTACCGTTCTAAGCTGACCGATTCAAAATGGCGTGATTTATGGGATAAAGCAATCTTTGTCGGTAGCTTTGTTCCTCCTGTTATTTTCGGTGTTGCTTTTGGTAACCTGATGCAAGGTGTGCCGTTTGAAATAAACGAATTTATGATGACAACCTATAAAGGTTCATTCTTTGGTTTATTAAACCCGTTTGCATTACTTTGTGGTGTGGTTAGCTTATTAATGGTTATTACCCAAGGTGCAACATTCCTACAAATGAAAACGACCGATGCTATTCATGCTCGTGCCCGTAATGTTGCAGCAATTTCTGCAATATTAATGGCGGTGGTATTTATTATTGCAGGGTTTGTTTCTCAAGGTATTAATGGCTATGTGATTACCTCTCAAGTATTGCCAAATGTAGCATCAGATCCACTAACGAAAGAAGTTGTTCGTCAAGTGGGGGCATTGTTCATTAACTACCAAAACTACCCTGTATTGTGGATAGCACCAATACTGGCGGTTGTTATGCCATTACTAACAGCATTATGTTCACGTGCTGAGCGTGCAGGTTTTGCATTCTTGTTCTCAAGCTTAACGGTTGTTGGTGTTGTATTAACATTTGGTTTCGCAACGTTCCCATTTATTATGCCATCAAGCTTAGCGCCTAATGTAAGTTTGACCATTTGGGATGCAACGTCATCTGAATATACATTACACATCATGACAATTGTTGCGTTTGTAATGGTACCTGTGATCTTGGCGTACACTGCATGGTGTTACTACAAAATGTTTGGTCGTCTTGATACTAAATATATCGAAGACAACAAGACTTCACTGTATTAAGGGGTAGACGAACTATGTGGTATTTTGCTTGGATTTTAGGTGTTTTACTGGCTTGTTCATTCGGTATTGTCAATGCGTTATGGCTTGAAACGACTGAAAATATGGATAAAGACAGTGAGTAAAATAGATCGTGCGGTAAAGCTAATTCATGCACCATTGACTGTATTACCTCTTAAATTATTAGCAATAGTAATGGCATTGACGATTACTGGGCTATTAATGTGGGAGCCTCGACAATTTGCTGAAGATATTGGTGGATTTAGTGCGGGGTTAGCACCATTGATGATTTGGGCAACCTGTAGTGCCATGATCTTTGGTATGGGATTTGTTCCTCATCGATGGTATTTTCAGGTGTTTTTCACACCGTATATCGCACTGCCTATATTGCTGTATATTTTGGGATTACGTTTTTTATAAGATGTAATCTGTAGAACTAAAAAGCCTGTTACCGTAATGGAAACAGGCTTTTTTTATAGGTATAAAATGACAGCCATTATTAATGTTTTTTGTTGCATGATAACTGAACAGAATTGTAATTTGATTGTCAGAAACTACTGGCAAATTTCATTTTTCAGTTAAATACACTTATCTATTGGTGCCACGGTAACTATCTGTAGATGACTTAGGGTATAGTGGTAGCAAGTGTGATTATTAGCACCGTGTAGGTATGGTGGTTATGGATATCAAATGAAAGAACAAGATATTTTTAAATGGCCGATTACCATTTATTATGAAGATACAGATGTAGGCGGGGTAGTATATCACGCTAATTATTTAAAGTTTTTTGAACGAGCTCGAACCGAATTATTGCGTTATATTGGCTTAAATCAGCAACAATTGTTTGCGGATAATATGAGTTTTGTCGTACGCAGTATGAATATTGATTTTATGCGTGGTGCAAAGTTAGATGATCAACTTATAGTGAACACAACTATTCAAAACATACGCAGAGCATCAATCGAATTTAACCAAGAATTAGTTAATGATCATAATGTAGTATTTTGCCGCGCTATAGTGAAAATTGCCTGCGTTAATCCAACCATTATGAAACCCATCGCGTTACCAGCACAATTAAAGCCGGAGATAAATTAGGTGAATTCAGAACTAACCATTTTAGACCTTTTTTTACAAGCAAGTTTGTTAGTAAAACTGGTTATGCTTATTTTACTTGGAATGTCGATTGCTTCTTGGGCAATGATCATTAAGCGCTCACAAGTTTTAAATAGTGCTGAACGTAATGCGAGTCAATTTGAAGATAGATTTTGGTCAGGTATTGATCTTTCACAACTTTATCAAGAAGTTCAAGAGCGTAAAGATGAATTATCAGGTTCTGAACGTATCTTTTATTCAGGTTTTAAAGAGTTTGCACGCCTACATAGCAACAATGGTCGTGTACCTGAAGCCGTAATGGAAGGTACTAGCCGTGCAATGCGTGTTTCATTATCTAAAGAGGTCGATGAGTTAGAAACTAACTTACCTTTTCTTGCAACCGTTGGTTCAATCAGTCCTTATATCGGTCTTTTTGGTACAGTATGGGGCATTATGACGGCATTTATTGCACTAGGAGCAGTAAAACAAGCAACATTGGCTATGGTTGCCCCTGGTATTGCTGAGGCATTAGTGGCAACTGCAATGGGCCTTTTTGCTGCGATCCCTGCGGTGATGTTTTATAACCGTCTTACTAATAAAGTAACTAAACTTGAACATACTTATGTAACGTTTATGGAAGAGTTTTCAAGTATTTTACACCGTCAGGCATTTGCAGCGAATCAGGAGTAATAAGCAATGGCTTATCAACCGAAGAAACGCAAAATGACGGCTGAAATTAATGTCGTTCCTTATATTGACGTTATGCTGGTGTTATTAATTATCTTTATGGTGACGGCACCGTTTGTTAGTCAAGGTGTTGATGTCGATCTGCCTAAGACACAAACGGCTGAGACGGTTGCAGATATGAATCCTAATTCTAATACACCACCGATTATTGTCGAAGTTGATAAAGATGGGCACTTAGGGGTGAGTATTGATAATGCTAATATGGTACATGGTCTCAGTCTTGATGAATTAGTTGCTCGAGTAAAAGCAGAGTTAGCCACTAATCCTAAAACATTGGTTATGGTGGGAGGTGATGGACGCACACCTTATGCCAATATTGTAGAGACCTTAGATGCATTAAGCCATGCCGGTGTTGGTTCTGTAGGTTTAATGACTGACCCACTCGATAAGCCTGGAAATTAAGGCATGAAAAAAAGTAATTACTCGATATCAGTTATTATATCTGTACTCGTGCATGCATTATTTATTGTGCTGTTATTGTGGGGAGCTGATTTTACCTTCGATAAAAAGCAATCTGTGGGTAATACTATTCAAGCTACCATGATTGATCCTGCTCTATTGAATCAACAGGCTCAACAAATTCGACAGCAACGCCAAGCAGCCAAAGATGCGGAACAAGCTCGTCAAGCCCGTTTAGAACAACAAACAGCAGTGCTTGAAGCACAACGTAAAGCTGATGCAGAGAGGCTTCGTCAGTTAAAAGAAGATAAGTTAGCAGCAGAAAAAGCAACTCGTGAAGCCGAAAAGCAGCGTCAATTGCAACAACAAGCTGCAGAAGCTCAAGCAAAGGTAGAAGCTAAAGCAAAGGCAAAAGCTCAAGCAAAGGCAGAAGCTCAAGCAAAGGCAGAAGCTAAAGCAAAGGTAGAAGCTAAAGCAAAGGCAGAAGCTCAAGCAAAGGCAGAAGCCAAAGCGAAGGCAGAAGCCAAAGCGAAGGCAGACGCTAAAGCGAAGGCAGACGCTAAAGCGAAGGCAGACGCTAAAGTGAAGGCAGACGCTAAAGTGAAGGCTAAAGCGAAGGCAGACGCTAAAGCCAAGGCAGATGCTAAAGCGAAAGCAGAAGCTCAAGCTAAACAAGATGCTGCACTCAATGATATGTTTTCAGGATTAGAAGCTGAAAATGAACAACGTAGTGGTGCGAAAGGTCAGCATATTGCTGATGAAGTGGCACGTTATGGCACTATTTATAAGCAAATGATTCAACAGCATTTATTAGTTGATCAAAGCCTTAAAGGTCAAAAATGTCAGCTAACCTTACGCTTGTCAGCGAATGGTTTAGTGTTGGATGTTTCACAGTTAGCGGGTAATGAAACTCTTTGTCGAGCGGCTAAATCAGCAGTACTGCAAGTGAGTGAGTTTCCTATGCCGGATAACCCAGATATCGTTAAACAATTACGGGTTATTAACTTAACGGTTAGTCCGTAGATTCTTCATTTGAATACTGACTTTATTTTTTTGTCGTAACAGTGGTTACGGCTTTTGTAACTATAAGGAGCTATTGATGAAACGTTGGATGATAGGTGTATGTTTTGCCTTACTAAGCGTTAGCCAATTTGCACATGCTGCACTTGATTTAGTCATCACTGATGGTGTTGATTCGGCCCGTCCAATAGGAATAGTACCTTTTGAGTGGCAAGGTCAAAATAAATTACCTACCGATATTTCAGCTGTCATTGCTTCTGATTTACAACGAAGCGGTAAGTTTAGCCCAATAGCCAATAATAAGTTACCGCAACGGCCTTATAATGAAAGCCAAATTAATTACAGTGCGTGGACGAAATTAGGCGTTGATGCCGTGGTGACAGGCAGTATTAGTCAAAACGCAGAAGGTAATTATGTTATTAATTATCAATTGGTTGATATTGTTAAAGGTAAACTACACAGTGATGAGCAAGGTGCTGCGAGTGATTATTTACTATTAAATAACCGTGCCGTTGTAAAACCGAATCGAATGCGTCAGTATGCTCATCGAATCTCCGATATGATTTATCAAAAACTAACGGGTGAACGTGGTGCCTTTTTAACCCGTATTGCTTATATTGATGATAATCAAGGAACACAATTTCCATACCAATTACGTGTTGCTGACTATGATGGTTATAACGAGCGTGTCGTTTTAAAATCAAAGCAACCACTAATGTCACCGGCTTGGTCTCCTGATGGTAGCAAGTTAGCATATGTAAGTTTTGAAAATGGTAAAGCAGAAATTTTTGTACTGGATATTTATAAAGGTACGCGTGAATTGATTGCTAATTATCCTCGTCATAATGGCTCACCACAATTTTCACCAGATGGTACAAAATTGGCAATGGTATTATCAAAAACGGGCAGTTTACAGATTTATATTAAAGATCTTAAAACGAAGCAATTACGTCAGATAACGCATGGTCGAGCTAATAATACTGAAGAAGTTTGGACTCCTGATGGGAAATCAATGTATTTCACTTCAGATCGTGGCGGTCGTCCACAAATTTATCATCTTGATTTAGCCACGGGTGATACTCAACGTGTAACATGGCAAGGCAGTCAAAATATGGGGGCGCAAATTACCCCTGATGGTCGTTTTTTAGTGATGGTTAATCGTTCAGATAGTGGTTACAACATTGCTAAACAAGATTTAAAAAGTGGTGCGGTTCAGATTTTGACCAAAGCAAAGTTAGCGGAATCACCAAGTATTGCACCTAATGGCAGTATGATTATTTATAGTTCAGCACAAAATAATAGCTATGAATTGTCGTTGGTATCTATTGATGGTCGATTCCAAGCGCGTTTACCGTCAACAAGTAAGCGTGTACGTGCGCCAGCTTGGGGTCCATTCCTATAATAGGATTATAGAACAATAACATATCCAGATAATGGGTATTACTGAATGATGAAGGATAAAAATAGATGCAACTTAACCGAATTTTGAAAGGCTTAGCCATTGCGTTACCAATGATGACATTAGCTGCATGTAGCTCGACCGATACGACAGGTAGTTCCGCTGCGTCTCAAAACCAAAATGGTAATGTTGGTATTAATAGTGGTATTGGTCAAACAACGATCTCTACTCCGATCGATCAAAGTGGGGCAATGACTGAACAACAATTGCATGAGCAACAAATGCAAAAGTTACGTCAACAAGAACAAACTGTATTTTTTAAGTTTGATAATGCTGAAATTCAACCAGCATATCAAAATATGTTAGAAGCTCACGCTGAATATTTACGTAATCATCCAAATATCAAGGTTGTTGTTCAAGGCCATGCTGATGAACGAGGTACACCTGAATATAATATTGCATTAGGTGAACGCCGTGCTACTGCGGTATCTCAATATTTACAAGCATTAGGTGTATCAGCTAACCAAATGTCGATTGTAAGTTATGGTGAAGAAAAACCATTATTGTTTGGTCATACAGATGCTGACTATGCAAAAAATCGTCGTGCAGTGATCGTATATTAATTAAGAGTTAGGTTGATAATTATGAACAGTAACAAAATAATGCGTCAATTTGCATTAGTGTTGCTGGTTGGTGCGGCGACCCAAGTGGTCGCCGCGCCTGCTTCAGCTGCTAATTTACAAACGTTAGAACGTATGCTTGAAGCACAGGGGCAATCACAATTGCAAGTGCAACGTCAGCTCGATCAAATGTCGGCTGATATTGATAATATTCGTGGCAAAGTAGAACGTAATAGCTACGATATTAAGCAAATGAAAGAGCGTCAACGACAATTGTATAACGATGTTGATCAGTTAAGCCGCCAGCCAGTAAAAGTTACTCCAGAGGTTAAAGACGTTAGTTCAGTATCAGTAGCAACATATTCTAAAAATATGAATGAGAATGACGCTTATCAAAATGCGGTGAATTTAATCTTGAAGAAGAAAGATTATCAAGGGGCGACCCAAGCATTTGAGGCTTTCTTAACTACTTATCCTGAGTCAGTATACAAACCTAATGCAAGCTATTGGTTAGGGCAGCTTCATTTTGCTCAAAATGATTTAGTACAAGCAGCAAAGAATTTTGAAGTTGTTGCAAACACTAAAGACTCAAGTAAGCGCGCAGATGCACTATTAAAACTTGGTGTTATTGCAGAGCGGAGTAATGATACCGTTAAAGCGATGGCATATTACACGCAAGTTGAGAAAGAATATCCTAACTCTACAAGTGCTAAACAAGCACAGTCTGCGTTATTGAAATTATCAAAGCATTAGGCTGATTGCTATAAATGTATGTAAACCCACATTTATGTGGGTTTTTTTATTATTTATTTGTTATTAGCTAAGAGTTATTCTTTTTTAGCCTATTTAAAATAAGTGTATTAAAAATTATATTTACCTATGTAAACGATCATGAAAATTATTTTTCTTTTTGGTATTATTTGTTTTTATTAAATAATTGCTGTTACTTAATGTAATACTATTACTATGGATAGTTGGAGTTATTTTGTTAAGTCAAAAAAAAATATTATGTTTTTCATTAATTTCTATTTTAGGGTGGTTATTTGCCTCTTATTTAATGATTATCCATTTAAGTAATGATCGTGATTTCATCAATGATAAAATTACAGTAAATGCTTATAATATTGTCTCTCAATCTCTGCAAGATAAAGAATCAGATCACGAAATTATTAAACAAATACAATTTTGGTTTGCAAATGATTGGACAGCTCAAACCGGATCTGTGACAACTATTTGTAATAATGATCGTGATAAATTGAAGCAAATACTTTCTGATTCTGCCATCGTAACAATTTGCCGTTTACGTATATAATTATAGAGGCTATTTATTATGAATAAACTAATGACAGTCTTATTAATATTATTAGCGTTATCTGGTTGGATTAGTAGTGGGGTGTTTATTTATCTATCTAAAATCAATCATGATTATGCTATTAAAATGGCAGGCGAAAATGCATTTAATATTATTGAACAATCATTAAAAAAAAGCCATTCAGAAGATGTAATTTTAACTAAAATAAAATTATGGAAGCAGGATGGTTGGACTGCACAAATAGGCTCAATTATCACGTTATGCCAGACTGATCGTCAACGTTTTCGGCAGTGGGTTAGTGCGGATAATCTTCTTAAAATTTGTGAAGGGACGAAATAGGTTATATATGGATCTCTTTATGATAGTGATGTTTATCTTCTTCTGTTTTATGACCGTTATATCATATATTTATTTATTAATTTCTTTGAAAGATAAAGAAAAACATCTTTCTTTTGATGATAAGACTAAAACTGTTTTTTGTGATGGAAAAAAAGTAATTTCGGTGCGTGATGGTAGTGGTAATCATCGATTTATAAAGTATATATTTGAAAATACAGATAGACAAATTTCAGTTACTGAACTTGAAACTGATGTTTTTTTTGGTCAAAACGTGAATATAGTAAAGGTATTAAGTAATACCCATTTACCCAAAGAGATTATAAACATGTTTTTCAGTGTTTCAAAAAATAGTCTAATATTTAAAAATAAAGCCTTTCTTAAGTAAGTAAGAAAGGCTTTCCGGCCTAATTTATAATAATGTGCCGCAAGGGTTAATTTGATGATAGTTATAGACCTTCATCAATGTCTCACCTCTTCTACAGGTAGTTTAAATAGTGCTTTAAAGCGAAGGTATATTATTTAAGATAGTAAGTTTTAAAACTGTGATCTATATCAATAAGTTTTTTTCTGAGATGTTCTCAGAGAATTCTGAGAATAAAATTAATATAAATTCACTTTTATATATACCCTTGTAGTATATATAACTATCTTTGAGTATATGTTGTGTATTTTTTACTAATGATGATATTTCAAAAATCATGCGTATAATGTTTTTAAATGTAAGGAATACTGACGAGCAAATGAATAATGAATATTGCATTTGATCCATCGGAAATGGTCTATCCGTTTCCACCTAAACCTGCTGTTTTATCGGAGAATGAAAAACAGGTTTATATTACTCAAATCAAACAACGTCTACAGGATAATAATGCAGTATTAATTGCCCATTATTATACGGATCCAGAGATTCAAGCTTTAGCTGAAGCAACGGGAGGATTTGTTGGGGATTCACTTGAGATGGCACGTTTTGGTAATCAACATTCCGCAACAACGTTGATTATTTGCGGAGTGCGGTTTATGGGTGAATCGGCAAAAATATTAACCCCAGAAAAAAAAGTATTAATGCCAACCCTTGAAGCTGAATGCTCGCTAGATCTTGGTTGCCCTGTTGATGCTTTTACTGATTTTTGTGATCAGCATTCAGATCATACGGTGGTCGTTTATGCAAATACATCTGCTGCGGTGAAAGCAAGGGCTGATTGGGTAGTAACATCAAGTATCGCTTTAGAAATTATTGATCATCTAGATAGCGAAGGTCACAAAATAATTTGGGGGCCAGATCGTCACCTCGGTGGGTATATTCAAAAGCAAACGGGTGCTGAAATGTTATTATGGCAAGGGGAGTGTATTGTGCATGATGAGTTTTCAGCACAAGCACTCAAGCAGATGAAATCTCTTCATCCTGATGCTGCTATTTTAGTTCATCCAGAGTCGCCCGCCAGTGTGGTTGCCTTAGCTGATGCAGTTGGTTCAACAAGCCAATTAATTAAAGCGGCAACGACGTTACCTCAACAAAAATTAATTGTGGCAACAGATAAAGGCATTTTCTTTAAGATGCAGCAAATGGTGCCAAATAAAGAATTAATTGAAGCGCCGACAGCGGGAGCTGGAGCGACATGTCGTAGCTGTGCACATTGTCCGTGGATGGCAATGAATGGTTTGAAAGCCATTTATACAGCTTTAGCTGAAGGGGGTCAGCAACATGAAATTTTTGTTGATGAAGCAGTGCGCGTAAAATCACTTATTCCACTTAATCGTATGTTGGATTTTGCTGCAGAATTACAATTAAAAGTGAAAGGTAATGCGTAAGTAACTGCTTGCTTAAGTAAAAAGAAAAAGAAAGGCGGCTCGATCTGCTACTCATTATCGTTAGCAGAATCGATTCGCCTTTTTTATTGTGTTTTTTAATCACAGATTATTGGGCGGCAACTAATTGCGCGCCGCGTTGTGTTAGGCCACATAGCATAACGGGAATTGCATTAAAGATTTCTTCAAACTGCGCCAATGCATCAGCGTTTTGTTCTTTAAGTGCTTCTAATGCAGTTTCAGGATCAAATAACAAGCTAAAAGAAAGTAATACGCCACCAAGTAGGGCATTATCTTCACTTTCTGGTGGCATGATTGTTTCCCAGTCATCACGAGCTAATTGCCAACCTTGTAGCATACCTTCGCAGAAACTGCTGGTTACATCAGTAACAATTTGGCTATCGTCTAATGCACAGCCATCAGGCCATTGCCAAGTGCTTTCAAATAATGCTGCACGAGCTTCGTTCCAGATTTCAATAATTGCTTTTGCGTAAGTTTCTAATTCTTCATGGCTATCAAAAGGTGATGTTTCTTCACCACCCCACATAAATGCTAACCATTCTGTTGGATCAATAAGGTGTGGTGCCGCAGCCATTGCAGTAACAAAGCCGCGTGTTTGTGATTCAGATAGCAATTGATCTGCTAATTGAGCATTTTTTAAGATAGTGCTTAGTTGTGAAGGCATAAAACAGTCTCGGGTTAATTATGATTAAGTGTTCAGATGCATTAACTATACATGCATAGATGAACTTTAGATCACTATTGTAACAGCCTCTTGATAACAACCTAGTAATGCTCAAAGATATTTATCATCTGGCACTAAAAAAATGAACAAAGGACGCTGATTGACATTAAATTACGTATTGTTGATTTTAATTAAAACATGAAGCCATAACTAATAACATAATCTTTAAATACGTAACGAATTTATGTTACGAAAATAGATTAAAGAGTTACATCATTTTATTTACAGTTAGGATCTAGCAATGTACAGCGAACAATTTATGATGTTATTGGCCGTATTTGAACGCGCGGCATTAATGTTAATGACATTATTTTTATTAACGCGTACCCAATTGTTTCAATCAATAGTAAAGAAAACCCATCGCCGACCTGTTGAAACAGCAATGATTTCAGCATTATTTATTTTATTTGCAGTCTTTAGTACTTATACCGGATTATATGTTGATGGTTCATTAGTGAATGTTCGCATTATAGCTGTACTATCTGGTGGTATTATTTTTGGACCATGGATTGGTATTCCTGCCGGTATTATTGCTGGTATCCATCGTTATTTAATTGATGTTGATGGTCCGACATCTGTTGCATGTTTAATAACAAGTATTTTTGCTGGTTTATTAGCCACATGGATTCATTGTAAGTGTGCAAAAAAAAATTATGCCCAGCTCGGTATTCTGGCTGGAATATGTTGTGAAATACTGACAATGGTATTGATTGTGGCGTTATCACATAATAAAGAGCAAGCTTATAATATTGTTGCTCATATTAGTTTTCCAATGATTCTTGGAACATTATCGATTGGGTTAATTATTAAATTAGTACAAGATTTAGATGAAGAACAAGAGCTTATTGCGGCCCAGCAAGCTAAGCTAGCTCTTGAAATAGCAAATAAAACGCTACCTTATTTTCGTATTAATACGCGACATGCTTTACAAAAAGTATGCAGTATTATTCGTTTTTATACCGGTGCTGATGCTGTCGCTATTACTAATACTCAAGATGTACGAGCTTATGTTGGTCGTGGAGAAGAACACTTTTTAGATGCCCACCATAAAATTAGCCAAATGACCCGTCAAGCAGTAGAAAGTGGAGAGCAAATAATAAGTAATAATCTTAATGTACATAATTTTCATTCATTACTCATTATTCCATTATGGGAAAACGGTGAGGTTAGCGGCACGCTGAAAATATTTTATTGTCAACCTGATCATATTCGAATGTCATTACGTGAAATGGCGATTGGGTTATCGCAAATAATATCGACTCAAATGGAAGTCTCACGGATTGAACAATTAAAACAAATGGCAACGAAAGCTGAATTTTCAGCATTACAAAGTAAAATTAATCCCCATTTTTTATTTAATGCACTTAATGCCATTTCTACTTTAATTCGTATTCGCCCTGATGATGCTCGACAGCTTATTGCTAATTTGGCTGATTTTTTACGCTACAATTTAGAGCGTGATGTTGAATTAATTGATATTCAAGATGAAATTCAGCAGGTACGGGATTATGTTGCCATTGAAAAAGCGCGTTTCGGTGCAAAACTGGAGGTGGTCTTTGATATTGATGATGTTCACTCTCAAATACCGTGTCTATTGATTCAACCATTAGTAGAGAATGCTATTTTGCATGGTATTCAGCCATCAAGAGTCGCAGGGAAAGTGTTTATTTCGGTGAAAAAAAAGGTTGATGATGTGGTTGTTACTATTACAGATACTGGTGTTGGTATCGATCAGCAAACGATTGATAAATTATATCAAGGTAAAATAGAGTCACATCATATTGGACTTAACAATGTTCATCAGCGGTTATTGTTATTGTATAGTGATGGGTTACATATTTGTCGACTTGAACAAGGAACAAGTATGCAGTTTTTTATAAAAAATCAGGATTAAGATCATGATATTAAATGCTTTGATTGTAGAAGATGAATATTTAGCCCGCGAAGAATTAACATATTTAATCGAAAAGCATAGCACTATTAATATTGTGGCTGCATTTGATGATGGTTTAGATGCTTTTAAATTTTTACAATCTAATAAGGTCGATCTTGTCTTTTTAGATATTAATGTTCCGTCAATTGATGGCATGTTATTAGCGCGTAATATCGCTCAATTTTCCCATAAGCCTCAAATTATATTTACTACTGCTTACAAAGAATATGCAGTAGATGCATTTGAATTAGAAGCGGTTGATTATTTATTGAAACCACTTAATGAGCAACGGATCATGGGGTTATTAGCTAAGTTGCAGTTACGTGCTCAAGAAAAAGAATTACCGCACTCAATGACTAATACACGTAGTCAGAGTATTAATTTAATGCTCAATAATCATATTCATGTGACAGCGATTAGTGATATTTGTTGTGCGATTGCCAATGAAAAAGTAACACAGGTTTATACTGCGAAAGGGTGCTTTATTGCATCAATGACGATCAGTGAGTTAATGTTACGTTTACCTGTTGATGATTTTTTTCGTTGTCACCGTTCTTATTGTATTAATATTAATGACGTTAAAGAAATCATTCCATGGGTTAATAGTACTTATATGATAAAAATGGACCATGTTGAGCAGCATATTCCGGTTAGCCGCAGTAATTTAAAAGCTTTCCGGCGTTTAATGCAGTTGTAAATTACAGTCTATGATTAGCGGCTAAATGTATTTCATGCCGCTATATTGCATTTGATTCCCCATAAGTTACCACTGATTTTATTGTTTTATTACCCTCTTGTTATCTATGGTTATTGTCGTATTTTGGTGAGCAGCAACAAGGCAATTTGCAGTATGCCTTAAGTATTTTACCGAAACAAAGGACGTCACTATGGTCACTCAAATTACTAATCGCAGCCGTTATTTTACGTTATTGGGCACCGTTATAACTCAGTTTGCTTTAGGTTCAGTTTATACCTGGAGTTTATTTAACGCTCAGCTTGCAGGTAAGTTATCAGAGCCCGTCAGCCGTGTGGCTTTTTCTTTTGGTATTATGAGTCTCGCTTTGGCGGTTGCTTCATCAATGGCAGGTAAAATGCAGGAGCGTTTTGGCGTGCGTAACGTTACGCTAGGAGCGGGTATTTTATTGGGGGCAAGTTTATTACTTACCGCTCATGCTACTAATATTTGGTTGTTATATATCTTTGCTGGTCTGTTAATTGGTTTTGCTGATGGTACTGGGTATTTAATGACCTTGTCTAACTGCGTTAAGTTTTTTCCTGAGCGTAAAGGGTTAATTTCTGCCTGTGCGATTGGTGCGTATGGCTTAGGTAGTTTAGGTTTTAAATTCATTAATATGTATTTTCTTGAGCACAATGGCTTAGAAAGTACGTTTGATTACTGGGGCGTTCTTGCAATGGTCATGGTCATCATCGGTGGTTTAATGATGAAAGATGCACCTAAACAACACGTTTCTGCTACAGAATCTGCTGCTGAAGTACGTGATTTTAGTCTTTCACAATCAATGAAATGTCCTCAATTTTGGATGTTAGCTTTAGTTTTCTTAACTGTTTGTATGAGTGGTTTATACGTTATTGGTGTTGCTAAGGATATCGGTCAAGGCTATGTACACTTATCTTTAGATGTTGCGGCATCAAGTGTTGCAATTATTGCTGTTGCCAATTTAGGTGGTCGTTTAGTGCTGGGTATTTTATCGGATAAAATGGCACGTACTAAAGTGGTTGCGATTTCCTTAGCGGTATGTCTAATCGGTGTGTGTTCTTTATTGTTTGCTCATCAAAGTCAGATGAGTTTTTATGTTGCTGTTGCCTGTATTGCCTTTAGTTTTGGTGGCACAATTACGGTATTCCCTTCATTAGTAAGTGATTTCTTTGGCTTAAATAATCTTACTAAAAATTACGGTATTATTTACTTAGGTTTTGGTATTGGTAGTTTTATTGGTTCAATTGTCGCTTCTATCTTTGGTGGTTTTATTGCAACTTTCTATTTAATGTTTGTACTATTAATTGTTTCATTAATTATCGCATTAACGATTAAATTACCGATTTTACCCAAGCAAAAAATAGCATAAATTCTTTTAAGAATAGATTAATTATAAGAACCCAAGCATTTGAAGCTTGGGTTTTTTTATACCGTTAAAGTAACATATTACGATTATATCGTGTGATTGTTACATGTCAGTAATAATCAATTGTCAACTAATGGGCTAGTGTCAATTGTGAAAATAATTAAAAATACCCTATAGATTTTTTAAGAATATAAAAAATAATTAACAGAATAAGGTGTTATATTTATGGATAAGATTATTATTAGCCCAAGTAAGTATGTTCAAGGTGAAAATGCGATTGCAGCGATTGCTGGCTATGTAAAACCGTATGGTCAAAATCCAATGGTTATTGCTGATGACTTTGTAACAGGATTAGTGGGTGAAACCACGGCTCATAGTTTTATTGAAGCGAATATGCAGTTTTCAATGGAATTATTTGGTGGTGAATGTTCACGACAAGAAATTGACCGCTTACAAGTTAAGATTGATGATGATCATAATGATGTCATTATTGGTATTGGTGGCGGTAAAACATTAGATACAGCCAAAGCGATTGGTTTCTATAAAAAAATCCCAGTTGTTGTTGTTCCAACAATTGCCTCGACTGATGCACCAACAAGTGCATTAGCGGTTCTTTATACTCCAACTGGTCAATTTGATCAGTACTTAATGATCCCAACTAACCCTACGATGGTTATTATGGATACTACGATCATTGCAAAAGCCCCTGTACGATTATTAGTTGCTGGAATGGGTGATGCGTTATCGACGTATTTTGAAGCTCGTGCAAATGCAGCTTCAGGTAAACCAACAATGGCTGGCGGCGCACCAACATTATCAGCACAAGCATTAGCTAAATTATGTTATGAAACATTATTAGCTGATGGTTTAAAAGCAAAAATTGCAGTAGAAAATAATTTACCATCTAAAGCTGTAATGAATATTATTGAAGCAAATACTTATTTAAGTGGTATTGGTTTTGAGAGTAGTGGTTTAGCGGCTGCACATGCTATTCATAATGGTTTGACTCAGCTAGAAGAAGCGCATCATCTATTTCATGGTGAAAAAGTCGCTTTTGGTACATTAGTTCAATTAGCATTAGAAAATGCACCATTAGAAGAGATTAATACGGTTCTAAATTTCTGTCATCAAGTAGGTTTACCGACTAACTTATTTGATTTAGGTGTAAAAGAAATTGACCTTAATAAGCTGATGGATGTCGCTGTTGCATCTTGTGCTGACGGTGAGACTATTCACAACATGCCGTTTACAGTAACACCTGAAGCTGTCGTTTCAGCAATACTTACTGCACACACTTTAGGTTTGAAGAAATAATAGTATGCCTCTGCTTATATTTACTTAATAAGTAGGGGCGTTATTTGATACATCAATACCAACTTTTAAATATAACCTTAGTTGTATTTTCCTTTTATTTATTTAATCGTTTTTATCTATGTAATTATTGGAGTAATAGAATAGTTCACATAAATAAAAATAATTAAGTTTAGGTGTAATATGTCAATAAATATTAAAAATAGAATTGTAAAAGAAAGTATGGCTGAGTTTATCGGTACAGCCTTATTAGTTTTCTTTGGTGTTGGTAGTGTTGCAGCATTGAAACTTGCTGGAGCCTCATTTAGCCAGTGGGAAATCAGTATTATATGGGGACTAGGTGTGGCTATAGCGATTTATTGTACCGCTGGTATATCTGGCGCTCATTTAAATCCAGCTGTTACTATCGCACTTGCAACATTTAATAATTTTGAGAAAAAGAAAATTCTGCCTTATATATTGGCACAATTAGGCGGTGCGTTTTTTGCTGCTGCTGTTATTTACGGTATTTACGGTAGTTTGCTCGATAATTATGAAATAACTCATCATATTATACGAGGTGATTTATCCGGTCTCGATTCTGCATCTGTCTTTTCAACATATGCTCAACCATTATTATCCGTACAATGTGCATTTATTATTGAATTAGTTATTACCGCAATATTAATGTTCTCTATTTTAGCAATAACCGATGATAGTAATGGTGTTGTTAATGGAGCAATGTCGCCATTGTTGATCGGATTAGTTGTTGCGATTATTGGTGGTTCTGTTGGACCATTAACAGGGTTTGCAATGAACCCCGCTAGAGACTTTGGACCTAAACTGTTTACATTTTTTGCTGGTTGGGATTGGGTAACGTTTACTGGCGGTAGAGATATTCCTTATTTTCTAGTGCCATTAATTGCTCCTATCATTGGTGCTTTGTGTGGTGCATGGTTATATTCACGGATTGCAACGTCTTACTTATCAGAAATAAAAGCGGCATAAAAATGACATTTAAGCTGTAAACTATACGCAATGCACATACTCATAACTAGATAATATTTAAAGCTATTTTAGTTAAAAGCAGTGTGGTTGAAATAACTATTAATATCAGCATTTTTAGTTAATAAATCTAAACTGAATTCAAAAATAGTGCCTTATTTTACAAAAAAGCTGTTCTAATCCGCATATACACTGCATGGTTTAAATTTACTGGTTTTAAGTAACGCTTACCATGCTTATGCTGGTTGATTTCGCTAGAGTAAGGGATGTGAATGTCTGTTATTAAAGTGCCATTTAAGGTAAGAAATGCTGCTGCAGATATATTTGCAATGGTGGTATTTAGCTTTGTTACGGGAATGATGATTGAAGTTTTTATTTCAGGCATGTCTTTTGAGCAGTCATTAGCATCTCGTACGCTATCGATCCCGATCAATATTGCCATAGCGTGGCCTTACGGTATGTTTCGTGACTATGTTATTGGTTTAGGGCGTAAACTGTCTCCAGCACGATGGATGAAAGGATTATCAGATATGGTGGCATATGTTGTATTCCAGTCACCTATCTATGCTTGTATTCTTTTTGCTGTGGGTGCGAACAAAGAACAAATTATCGCAGCGGTAATGAGTAACATCTTAGTGTCAGGTGCACTAGGCGTGGTTTATGGTCAATTTCTTGAGTTATGCCGCAGAATATTCCGTGTTACTGCGTGTGCTCAACCAACAATTTAAACCGTTTTACTTTTATTTATATTTATCAAAAGCACCCACTGAGGTGCTTTTGCTGTTTTTAAATGATGGTAAATAATAGTTTTGGTACAATAATAGTGCAAATTGCAGCTTAAGGCGGCAGATGGAAAAAACTTGCACAAAAACCCTTGACGCAGATCCCATAAATCAATATATTACACGCCGTCGACAAGCAAAGCGTTGTTGGCAACAATGTGGTGAGGTGTCCGAGTGGCTGAAGGAGCACGCCTGGAAAGTGTGTATACGGCAACGTATCGAGGGTTCGAATCCCTCCCTCACCGCCATATCTCTTTTAGAGAGATATAAAAATTGGAGAGATGGCTGAGCGGTTGAAAGCACTGGTCTTGAAAACCAGCATACGTTTATAGCGTATCTAGGGTTCAAATCCCTATCTCTCCGCCACATTCAAGAAAGCCGTTAACGAAAGTTAACGGCTTTTTTACATCTGCATGAAAGTGGTGTGTAGACCGAGCAAGTAAAGTAGGGTTCAAATCCACTAATCCTCGAAGCTACTCCGCCACATTCAAGAAAGCCGTTAACGAAAGTTAACGGCTTTTTTACATCTGCATGAAAGTGGGTGTGTAGACCGAGCAAGTAAAATTGGGTTCAAATCCACTAATCCTTGAAGCTGCTCCGCCACATTCAAGAAAGCCGTTAACGAAAGTTAATGTTTTTTTTACGTCAAACACTCCGTCATTCCCTACAGTGAGGTTACGCACGAGATAGATAATCTACGATTAGCGTGTTGTAGCATTATTGTTTTGGCTGATACTTTAGTCTCTCTTTACCGGCGTCTTTATATACTCACTGGCATGATAGTTTAGCTTTCGACATGACGTCGAATAACCCACCCGTAATAGCGTCATAAACTTCCCACAAATACATCAGTTACCCTTTATAAAGGAATATCACTAACTGAGTACTGCTTAAATAAGCTAAAATAACAGGAATTATTTTAGTTTTGAGCCTGCATATTAATGACGACGACAACAACACCTGCCAACTTTGCTGAACTTGGCCTAATTTCACCTTTGTTAGCACGATTAACGGAGCTGGAATACCAACAGCCAACGCCTATTCAAGCACAAGCTATTCCAAGTGTCTTAGCGGGACGTGACTTAATTGCGGGTGCAAATACAGGTTCAGGTAAAACAGCAACATTTGCTTTGCCGTTATTACAACAGCTGTATCAAGCTAAAGCTACTGAGAATAAAAACGCTAAGGGTAACTATGTTACTGGGTTGGTGTTAGTACCAACGCGTGAATTAGCAAAACAAGTTGCAGATAGCATTAAATCTTATGCGACACATTTTAACGGTGCAATTAAAACTGTTGCTGTATTTGGTGGCGTATCAGTAAATACTCAAATGCTAGCCTTACGTGGCGGTACTGATATCTTAGTGGCAACACCGGGTCGATTATTGGATTTGATTTCAAGTAATGCTATTAAGCTTGATCGCGTTAAAACCTTAGTACTTGATGAAGCTGACCGTATGCTAAGTCTTGGTTTTACAGAAGAACTGTCTGCATTATTGGCATTGTTACCTAACAAAAAGCAAACATTATTATTCTCAGCAACGTTCCCTGAACAAGTTAAGATGCTAACTCAAGCGTTACTTAACGATCCAGTTGAGCTTCAATTACAAAGTGTTGATGCAAGTACGTTAGTTCAACGTGTTTTTACCGTAAATAAAGGTGAAAAAACAGCAGTATTAGCGCATTTAATTAAAGAAAATCAGTGGCGTCAAACGCTTATATTTGTGAATGCTAAAAATAGTTGTGAACACCTAGCGGATAAGCTTTCTCGACGTGGTATTTGTGCAGAAGTATTCCATGGTGATAAAGGCCAAGGTGCGCGAACACGTGTATTAGAAGCATTTAAATTAGGTGACATAGAAGTACTAATTGCAACAGACATTGCAGCACGCGGTCTTGATATTGAAAAGTTACCAGTAGTGATTAACTTTGATTTACCGCGTAGCCCAGCAGATTATATGCACCGTATTGGTCGTAGTGGTCGTGCGGGTGAGGTGGGTTTAGCATTATCATTGATTGATTATGAAGATAGCCATCACTTTAAAGTTATCGAGAAGAAGAATAAAGTTCGACTCGAACGTGAACAAGTGGCGGGTTTTGAAGTCGATGAATCTGAAATGTTGTTAGCGGCAGAAAAGCCAATGGCAAAACCTGAAGGTACAGGTAAAAAGAAACGTAAAAACAAACCAGCCCCTGTTGATGATTTTTGGTCATAAGACAGATTATTATACTGGTCGCTTTTTTTATCAGTACATGAACTAAAAAAATCCCTCGTTAGTAGTAACGAGGGATTTTTTTATAATTGATTATTATTGTCATTGTTACACCCAAATAAACCTAGTGACAATACCAGCGAAATAGCAATCGGAGTCAATTTAAACGTCATAATGTTCCACCTAACAAATATGTAGTGTAGGAATGCTCACGTCGGTCAAGAGTGAATATTCTCAAGCGGTAAGAGTAATAAGATGCTGCATTAATCGCATAGTAGGGGGAAATTGCTATGGTGGTAAGATGATAAAACAATCATTTACTGGATTTTTGTACCGATTAAATTGAAACGTGATACTGCTTCATCGGCTATTTAAGCGTTTTATGTTTCCTTGATGAATAGTATTGTTTCTATTGAGAAACAATTTCTGTGAATTTTTGGGATCTAGTTCATAGTCTGATAGATAATTTACAGTGTTTTTTCAATACTTGTTTTAGATCAAATAGATTTTAAAATCAAAGGCGTAAAAATACCTAATACGTATTCAAGCTGAATGTCATTATTTAAAGCTGTTTTATAGAATGAGACATATTTAATAATGAGTATTTGAAAAATAAGGTAAGTTATTATGAGCAGTGCATTTTACATTCCAAGTGTTAACTTTATGGGCGCAGGTTGTTTAACAGAAGCGGCTGATGCAATTAAGGCTCACGGTTTTAAGAAAGCATTAATTGTAACGGATAAAGTCTTAAACGAAATTGGTGTTGTTACGCAAGTTGCAGTGCTATTAACTGAGCGTGGTATCGATTCAGTTGTTTACGCTGGTACTCAACCAAATCCAACCATTACGAATGTTGATCAAGGCTTAACACTGTTAAAAGACAACGGTTGTGACTTTGTTATTTCATTAGGTGGGGGTTCACCTCATGATTGTGCAAAAGGTATTGCATTACTAGCTGCGAATGGTGGTCAAATTGGTGATTACGAAGGTGTTGATCGTTCTGCAAAACCACAATTACCTGTTGTAGCAATTAATACAACCGCTGGTACTGCTTCTGAAATGACACGTTTCTGTATTATTACTGATGAAGCGCGTCACATTAAAATGGCGATTGTGGATAAAAATACCACGCCATTAATGTCAGTTAATGATCCTAAATTAATGCTAGCTAAACCTGCGTCACTAACGGCTGCAACAGGTATGGATGCATTAACTCATGCTATTGAGGCTTATGTTTCTATTGCTGCAACACCAATTACAGATGCTGTTGCTATTAAAGCGATTGAATTGATTGAAGCTAACTTACGTACAGCAGTTAAAGATGGTCAAAACTTAAATGCACGTGAGCAAATGGCTTATGCGCAATTTATGGCGGGTATGGCATTTAACAATGCGTCGCTAGGTTATGTTCATGCAATGGCGCACCAGTTGGGTGGTTTTTATAATCTACCACACGGCGTATGTAACGCTGTATTGTTGCCACATGTTCAACGTTATAACGCACAAGTTTGTCCTGAGCGTTTACGTGATGTTGCTGCAGCGATGGGTGTGAATGTAAGTGAGATGACACCACAGCAAGGCGCAGACGCTGCAATTGATGCAATTATGGCGTTATCACAAGATGTTGGTATTCCTGCTGGCTTAAAAGATCTTAATGTGAAGGCTGAAGATATTTCATTGTTAGCTGATAATGCACTGAAAGATGCGTGTGGTTTTACTAACCCTAAACAAGCTACACATGAAGAAATTTCACAAATCTTTATGGCTGCAATGTAATCGTCGATATTATTGATACTAATACTCGCTATCAATATGTATAAAAAACGCCTCACTAGTTGAGGCGTTTTTGTTTTTATCATTAAACTATCATTGAGTTAGACTAATCATGATAAGTTTTAGACTTAATGTAATGTACCTACCGTCATGACCTCTTCCGTCATTCCCTACGAACCCCCTCAAGGGCGATAGGGATCTCTTTTAAAAGATGACGACTTAAGGAATAGGATCGCAGTACATTAACCGCCTTATAATAATGGACTAAACATGTAGAAGAAGCGTTCACCAAACTTATTACGTACCGAGCGTTTTTCCCATTGTTCTTTATCTACCGGTTCTGAGTTTGCAATGTAACTTTGCTGTAATTGGCTCAGCTTATGCGTAAATTCAAGATTATCCACCGCCATGGTGACTTCAAAATTGAGCCATAAACTGCGCATATCAAGGTTAACCGTACCAATTAAACAGTGCGTATCATCAATTACAACTGATTTAGTGTGTAATAGGCCACCATGAAAGCGATGAATATGTACCCCTGATTTTAATAAATCACTAAAGAAAGAACGGCTAGCCCATTCAACCATGGTCGAATCATTTTTATTTGGTAGCACAATATGAACCGCAATATTACGTTCTGCAGCACCTTTCATCGCATGTAATAAGTGTTCACTTGGCACAAAGTAAGGTGTGGTGATAACAATACTTTTCTTTGCTTGATAAATACTTAGCAGTAATACTTGATGAATAATATCATCGGGCATACCCGGACCTGAGGGGATCACTTGTACGGTGTCATATTCAGGTTCATCTTCAGTCAATATTTTGCAAGTTGGTAGCGGAGGTAAAAACCGTTGCCCCGTTTCAACTTCCCAATCCCACGCTTGAATACAATTAAGTACCGAAACAGTAGGACCGCTGATCCTGACCATAACATCGACCCACTGGCCGACACCAGCATCGACTTTAAAGAACGCCGGATCAACTAAGTTCATTGAACCTGTATAAGCAATATTATCATCAATAACGACTATTTTACGGTGTTGACGTAAATCTAAACGGCGTAAGAACATACGAAAAGGTGATACAGCAAGTGCTTCTACAAGCTCAATGCCTGCACCACGGAGTAATTTCGGCCAATGAGAACGGAAAAAACGCATACTCCCTGCTGAATCAAGCAATACTCGAATTCTAATACCACGTTTTGCGGCTTTAATTAGAGCGACACCGACTTCATCAGCAAGACCGCCAGGATACCAAATGTAAAATTCTAGGTGGATTGCATGTTGAGCGTTATTAATATCAGAAATAAGCGATCGTAAAATTTCATCAGTTGATGATTTTAATGATAGTTGATTACCGACTAATCCAGGCAAACCAAGACGGTTTTCACACAGGTCGCTAATTGGTTTTGCCACATCACTCATATTTTGTGGTTGATGATCAGGACAATCAGTCAGACATTGAAACCAACTTGCAAAAGGAAAAAACATCTCTCGAGCGCGTTCAGCACGTTTTTTTCCAAGATTTAATTCGCCAAATAACAGGTATGCAATAACACCGCCAATGGGAACGATATAAATAATCATCATCCATGCGAGAGACACACCAACAGCTCGGCGTTTAAAGACGACGCGGACAGTGACTGATGCAATTAGCAACCAATAGGCAAAGATGCCAATCCACGTTAAGATTTGATAAAACTGTTCCATCAAATAACTTCATCAATATATAAATACAATTTGTATATATAGTGCATTGAAACGAAAAAAAAACCTAATATTCAGTGCTCTTTAATACTTATGTTTATTTATCAAGACTATTTTTGAGGAAGCATTACCATTTTTAATATAAAAAAGTAAGGGAATAAAAGAGATATATGATGATATTTAATTACTTGAAGTCATGATTAAATATGATGTGCTGTTATAACTTTAACCTTAATACTTTTCTTTTTTTAGTGGCTGGTTATACTCGCGGCATCTTTGTACCGTAAAGGCGTTATGTTCAATTATGTTTGATCTTGTTTACCAGCACTCTGATTTCTTAGTTATTAATAAACACCCCGGGATCAGTGTTCATAAAGATGATAATGAGCAGCCATTACTTGCCGCTGTTGCTGAGCAAACTGGCGATGAAAAACTGTATCTTATTCATCGACTTGATAAAATGACGTCAGGGTTATTGCTACTTGGGCGCAATAAAACGGCAGCCGCTGCACTATGTGCTAATTTTGCTGATCGTCGAGTTGAGAAGTTTTATGTGGCGATTGGTACTAAAAAGCCAAAGAAAAAACAAGGTGTTGTGATTGGTGATATGACCCGTTCACGTCGTAGTAGTTGGAAGCTAGAAACAACTAAAGAAAATCCTGCCATTACTCAATTTTTCTCAGCAGCGGCAGGCGAGGGGCGTCGAATATTTTTGTGCAAACCACATACTGGTAAAACGCATCAAATTCGAGTGGCATTGCGTAGTGTCGGTTCTGGTATTACTGGTGATGATATTTATGGTAATGAGGCGGCAGATCGCGGCTATTTACACGCATATGGTTTACGTTTCCCCTATCAAGGTGAATTACAACAATTTTTATGTTTACCAAGTGTAGGGCAATTATGGTCGACAGCAGAAGCTGAGCTGGCATTAACCGAATGGCAGCAGCCTTGGACGTTATCATGGCCTGTATTAGCCAATAAAAAGTAATATCATGATTTAAACACATACAATTAGATACTTATTGGGTATATTGTGAGCGGTTGATTGATAAAACGTGGATGTGCATTTCTTTTTAGTATTGATAACTTATACTATGGCAGAGAATGTATTAGTTAGAGGTTTACAATGCGCAGTGCTCATTCACGTACGTTAAAAATGCGAGTTTCTCAACAAAAACGTCAATCACATCATCGTCGAAATCGTGCCCAACAATATTTAATATTACCTGAAACAACCCCGCGTCATTTTATTTCTTCATCAGCAACACTAACCTTACATTCCACAAGCCTTATCGATTATTCAGTCGAATATGTATTACGTGCACAACATCAGTAAATGATTCTATTTTATCCTGCGGTTGGTATTCTGAGGATCAACGTATAGAATAGCCCGCCTTAATTGACTACTTTGAATGATGTTATGGAAATTAGCGCTTTACCTACTTTAGAAGCCCATTTATTAACGGCTTTAGCGACACCACCGTCAGAAGTTCGCCGATTGTTTCATGGCCGCGGTCGCTGTTGGCTTGGGCTAGAACAAATCACTGTTGATTGGCTTCAAGGTCAAGTACTGGTTTCCTTATTCAAAGAGCCTGATGCTGATTTTATGCAAGCATTAACGGATTTGTTGACAGCATTAACACAAACAGAGATTTGGCAAGCAAGTGGAGCACGTTCTTTATTACTGCAACATCGAGATCGTCAAGGTTCGCCGATGGATGTAGTGTGGGGACAAAGCTCTGACTATCAAGATGTTATTGAAAGTGGTTTAACATATAAGTTAGATTTAGGGCGTAATCAAAATAACGGTCTGTTTTTAGATATGCGTTATGGTCGTGATTGGGTACGTGAGCATGCAGCAGGTAAGCGAGTACTAAATTTATTTGCTTATACTTGTGGCTTTTCTGTGGCCGCGATTGCTGGTGGCGCAGACTATGTTGTTAATCTTGATATGGCAAAAGCAGCGTTAAGTCGTGGGCGTGATAACCATCATCTAAATAACCATGATTTGAAGAAAGTAAGCTTCTTAGGCCATGAATTATTTAAGTCATGGGGCAAGGTTCGCAAGATGGGTCCTTATGATTTAATCATTATTGATCCGCCATCATTTCAAAAAGGCAGTTTTGCGCTGACCAAAGATTACCAAAAGATTTTACGTCGTTTACCTGAATTATTAACCACTGATGGTATTGTTTTAGCTTGTGTTAATGATCCGACGTTAACCAGTCAATTTTTAATTGATGGCATGGCTGTTGAAGCACCTGATATGGTGTTCTCTCATCGGTTAGACAATCCCGCTGAATTTGCTGATATTGAACCAGAAGCAGGGCTGAAAGCCTTAGTTTTTGAGCGTCAGTGCTAAGTTTATAGCGATTATATAAACCGCTAAAATAACTATCCCTTATCGACTCTACTAGTTTTAGTTCGGAGTAAATAAGGGATTTTTTTATCTAAAATTAGGAGTAATTTGTTTATTATAATGAATTATATGACCTTTATTGTGGTCACTGTGTTGCGTTTTTGTGTTCGGTGGCAAATACTTGAAATAAGTGATTAACAATAAGGTCTATGGATTCTATTCGTAGTGCAAGGGGTGCACTCAATCCAAATACATTAAGGATGTGTAGTTATGTTTAAATCGTTCTTTCTCGATCGTCGGTGGTTTTTATGGTCGATTGTAGGTAGTGCCATCATTTTATATGTTACTTGGTATAAAGTGCAGATAGACGTAGAAGTGAATGAATGGTTTGGCAGTTTTTATGATCTCATTCAAAAAGCATTAGCTAAGCCCAATGCCGTGACATTTGATGAGTTTTTAGCAGGATGTATTGAGTTCTTCAATATTGTGTCTGTATATATCATTATTGCCGTTATTCTCGATTTCTTTGTTCGTCATTATGTCTTTCGTTGGCGTACTGCAATGAACGATTATTACATGAAGCATTGGGATAAAATTAGCCATATAGAGGGAGCTTCGCAACGGGTTCAAGAAGATACGATGCGTTTTGCGCGTATTGTCGAAAGTCTTGGAGTGAGCTTTATGCGTTCCTTGATGACGTTAGTGGCGTTTTTACCTATTCTGTGGACATTAAGTGAGAATGTTACTGAATTACCATGGATAGGTAGTGTTGATCGGTCGTTAGTCTATTTAGCAATTATCTCGGCATTATTTGGCACCGTATTATTGGCTATTGTTGGTATCCGTTTACCTGGTTTAGAGTTTAAAAATCAAAAAGTAGAAGCGGCTTATCGTAAAGAATTGGTGTTTGGTGAAGATAATCCACAGCGAGCAAAACCAGAAACTGTTAAAGACCTCTTTTTTAATGTTCGCAAAAATTACTTTAATCTTTATCGGCATTATTTATATTTTGATATTGCAAAGTGGTCATATATTCAATATACCGTGATTGTTCCTTACATTGCACTGGGCCCTGCTATTATTTCAGGAGCATTAACCTTGGGTGTATTACAACAAATACTTAGAGCTTTTGGAAAAGTAGAAGAATCATTTCAATTTTTGGTACATTCATGGAGTACGATTGTTGAATTAATGTCGATTTATAAACGGTTACGAGCATTTGAAGTACAGATTAACGATGCGATTGACGTTGAAAGTATACCGGTTGAGTAGCTATAGCTGAATGTAAAAAAAAAGCCCTAACCAGCAATGCTCAATAATATCGAGCAATTCATTGGTTAGGGATTTTTATAATAGACGGTGCCGCTTATTTTAGTGATTCACAATATTCTTCTGAAAGCGTTTGTGAGACTAATTGTCGACCGCTAACATCGCGAATAGTAATTAAATAATTAACCCCATGTTTAAATAAAGGTATTAATTCAGCATTATTACAGTAATTGGTACTGGCCATTTTTATCGCCGCGGTGGGTTTTACGCGCCCATTACCACCATAAATAATATTGATTTTTACCGTATTCTTACTCGCATAGGCTTGAGTTATTTGGTAAGCATCAATTTTTGGATAGGGTGCTTTACTATCAATGGCTGCTGCTCGTGATTGTGCTAGTGATTCTGCAACCATTTGTTGATCATGTGATGCACAGCCACCAAGAATAAATAGACCTAAAGCTGTAACGAGCCATTTTTTTGTTGTCGTTAGGTTCACAAGTTGATCCTGAATATATTTAAGGTAAGACTTTTTTAAATGGTTTTACAATAACATTTGCGTAGACGCCCGCATCAATATACGGATCAGCATTTGCCCATTGTTGTGCTTGTGCTAGCGATTCAAAATCAGCAATAACGGTTGAGCCAGTAAAACCGGCCTCACCTGGATTTTCATTATCAATAGCTGGCATTGGCCCCGCGACTAATAATCGATCTTGTTGTTGAAGTTCTTTTAGACGTGCTAAGTGTTGCTCACGTACGCTCATACGACGTTCTAGACTATTTTCAACATCTTGAGAAAAAATCACATACCACATATCAGGCGTTCCCTATTTAGTTATGGTTTACATCACGAATAACGTTTCGTGTTGTTTTTAGTATGCCACCATACTAACTAAATATTGAGAGTGGACAAGTAGATTTGAGCAAATAATAAAAAGCACCAACCTTAGTCAGTGCTTATTGTTTATTAAGTGCTTTTTATTTACAGCGATTATTGTACGACTTCAATTTTGCGTGGACGACCTTCGCTATTGATTGCGACATAATTAAATGTTGCCTCACAAACGCGATAACGTTCACCAACGCCATCAATAGCTACCGTTTTCACCCAGACCTCAAGACCTACACTCATTGATGTATTACCGATACGTTTACATTCACCGTAGCAACAAACCACATCACCAACACCAACGGGAGCTTTAAACTCTATTTTATCAACAGAAACGGTAACAACTCGGCCGTGAGAGATCTCTTTGGCTAAAATAGCACCAGCTAAATCTAGTTGCGACATGATCCAACCACCAAAAATATCACCATTTGCATTGGTGTCGGCAGGCATCGCTAATGTACGTAGTAGAAGCTGTCCACGAGGGATATTGTTTTCAGTAGTCATCAGTTATACAACTTTATTTATCATCAGGGCTTTTAGGTAAGTGGCGATAAATATAGCCACCCGTAGCGAAGGTAAAGAGTAATGTTAGTGCCAACAAACCAAATACCTTGAAATCCACCCAAACATCAAGCGGGAAATTGAATGCAATATAAATGTTTACAATAGCACAAACAACAAAAAATACCGTCCATGCTAGATTGATACGTAACCAGACGTTCTCAGGCAGAGTCATTTCTTTGCCTAACATCGATTTAATTAATGGCTTATGCATTAATTGGCTAATAAGCAGTGCGAGAGCAAATAGACCATAGATAATCGTTACTTTCCATTTAATGAAATTTTCATCATGTAGAAATAACGTTAAACCACCAAAGATAGCTACCATAGCAAAGGTGATTAGTTGCATTTTTTCTATTTTTTTATAGATAACCCATGTAACGATTAATTGGATTGCTGTTGTGACAATCAACGCGCCTGTTGCGACAAAAATGCCGTTGGTTTTAAATAATACAAAAAAGATCAGTAACGGAATAAATTCTATCAATTGCTTCATTGATGCAAGCTCATTAAAAATAATTAGCCAGAGTATACCTGTTCCAAGCCCTGAATGAAAAAAAGCTACCTAGTTGCACAGGTAGCGATTTATTCTTTGCTCGATCATTAAAGCTATATTGCTAAACCGTATTGCTTAAACCGTATTGATTAATACAGTGTTGCTGATTTCATCGTACGAATAAAAGTGCTTAATTTTTTAAGCATTACGGAATGATCATTGAGGTTGTGTTCAATAATATTAACGACAGCAGAGCCTGAAATTGCTCCAGCAGCACCAGCACTCACCGCCGCTTTAACTTGTTCTGGGGTTGAAATGCCAAATCCAAGTAGTGCCGGAGGCGCACTGTGAGCCTTTAAGTAAGCTAAAAGGGGTTCAATGGGCATTTCTGCTTTTGTTTCAGCCCCTGTGACTCCTGCTCGTGATAGTAGGTAAGTATAACCACCACCAAGTTCTGATACTGTTTTTAGCGTCTCATTATTAGCATTTGGTGGCGCGATAAAAATAGGGTGGATGGCATGTGTTTCTGCTGCCATTCTAAATTCGTGTGAAGCATTTACAGGCACATCAGCAATTAATACTGAATCAACCCCAGCCTCAGCGCAACGACGATAAAAACTATCAATTCCTGCTGCAAACACTAAATTGGCGTACATTAACAATCCGATTGGTAATTCTGGATATTTAGCGCGAATCTTGGTTAACATTTCAAAACAGATAGTTGGGGTAGTTTTTGCTGCAAGAGCACGAATATTGGCACCTTGAATTGTTGGGCCATCAGCCAATGGATCAGAAAAAGGGATTCCTAATTCGAGAGCATCAGCCCCTGCGGCAACTAAGGTGTCGATGATATCCATTGAGCGTTGAGGGGTGGGATCACCAAGAGTAACAAAAGGAACGAAAGCACCTTCATTACGAACACTTAGTTGAGTAAATAGGTTGTGATAACGATCCATTATAAAATTCCTTTTGCCGTTAAAATATCATGCACTGTGAAAATATCTTTATCACCACGCCCAGAAAGGTTAACTACTAATAATTGCTCTTTTTCTGGCTCATCAGCGATCATTTTTAATGCGTAAGCCAATGCATGGGCAGACTCAAGTGCCGGAATAATGCCTTCTTTTCGGGCTAATAGTTGAAATGCTTCTAATGCTTCATCATCGGTAACTGCCCCATATTCTGCGCGACCAGTGGCGTTAAGGTGAGCATGTTGAGGGCCAACAGAAGGAAAGTCTAAACCTGCTGATATGGAGTAAGACTCTTCAACTTGACCATGTTCATCTTGCATTAATGGTGCTTTCATTCCAAAGAAAATGCCGAGCTTACCGTGCTTTAGTGGTGCGCCATGCATGTCGGTATCTAATCCTTTTCCTGCGGGCTCAACGCCAATTAAACGGACATGACTTTCTTCGATAAAATCAGCAAACATGCCAATCGCATTTGAGCCACCACCAACACAGGCAATCACGGCATCAGGCAAGCGGCCTTCTTTTGCGATAATTTGGGTCTTGGTTTCTTCACCAATGATTTTTTGAAATTCACGTACGATAGTTGGGAATGGGTGAGGACCAGCAGCAGTACCTAATAAGTAATGAGCTTTGTCATAGCTAGCTGACCAATCGCGCATTGCTTCATTGCAGGCATCTTTTAAAGTAGATGATCCTGACGTTACTGGAATGACTGTTGCGCCCATTAATTTCATTCTAAAGACATTTGGACTTTGACGTTCAATATCTTTTGCACCCATATAAATACGGCATTTTAACCCGAGTAACGCACAAGCTAATGCTGTTGCCACACCATGTTGACCTGCCCCTGTTTCTGCAATGATTTCAGTTTTACCCATACGTTGCGCAAGTAAAGCTTGGCCTAAAACTTGATTAGTTTTATGTGCACCACCATGGAGTAGATCTTCTCGTTTTAGATAAAGCTTGGTTTTTGTGCCTTGGGTTAAATTTTGGCATAGCGTTAACGCGGTTGGTCGTCCTGCATACTCTTTTAATAACGTTATAAACTGTTGTTGAAATTGTGGATCTTGTTGCGCTTCAATAAAAGCATTCTCAAGTTGATCTAAAGCTGGCACTAGAATTTGAGGGACATATTGACCACCAAATTCACCAAAGTAAGCATTCAATTTACTCATGATTATTTATTGTCCTTAATGTGTTTGATTGCCGCAAAGGCTGCCGCTAATTTATGGGGATCCTTTTTACCTGGTGCACTTTCTACGCCAGAGTTTAAATCTAAGCCGCTAAAACCAAGCGAGGCTGCATGGAGTACATTATCTGGGGTTAGTCCACCAGCAAGTAAGCTGTTTGATCTATTCTCAAGAGTAATTAAAGACCAATCAAAGGTAACCCCTGTACCGCCACATTTTCCTTCAACTTTACTGTCAAACAGATGTTTATCGACTGACCATTGCGAAAGGTCGGGGACGCTATCAGTGATGGAATGGACTTTCCATATCTGGCAGGTAACAGGTAGTTGTTCACGTAATTGTGCAATATATTGTGGTGATTCATTACCGTGTAATTGCACAGCTGTTAAAGCTAAGGTTGCGGCTGTATTAATAACATCTGTTAATGGGCTATTTTGAAATACACCAACAAAATCAAGTGGTACTGATTCAGTAATGGATAATGCTTGGTCGAGATTAATTGCCCGTGGTGATGATGGCACGAAAATTAAACCTCCATACGTTGCTCCTTGCTGGTAAGCATGATGAGCATCTTCATTTGAGGTTAATCCGCAGACCTTATGCTCACCAAACAACACTTTTCGAACCGCTAAATCAAGGTTATCAGCTGCCATTAATGAACTGCCAATTAAAAAACCGTTAGCATAAGGTGAAAGTTCACGTACTTGTTGATGAGTATAAATCCCGGACTCAGAGATGATAATCGTGTCTTTCGGTAAATCAGGCGCGAGCTGTTTGGTTCGATTTAAATCAATACTTAAATCGCGTAAATTACGGTTGTTAATGCCGACGACTTTTGCGTTGAGTTTGATGGCGCGAGTGAGCTCAACATCATTACTCACTTCAGTTAAAATGCCAAGTTGAAGAGATTCAGCGACAGCGGCAAGTGTTTGGTATTGTTCGTCATCAAGTACCGATAGCATCAATAAAATGGCATCAGCTTGATAATGACGCGCCAAATAAACTTGGTAACTATCAATTATAAAGTCTTTACATAATATTGGTTGAGTAACTTGGCTGCGAACTTTGGGTAAAAATGCAATATTCCCCTGAAAATATTTCTCATCAGTTAATACTGAAATAGCGCTGGCATATTGATTATAAACTGCTGCAATATCATCTAAATTAAAGTCTTCTCTGATTAAACCTTTTGATGGTGATGCTTTTTTACATTCGAGAATAAATGCAGGACGATGGTATCCCTGGTGGTCAATATTTGCGAGTGCGTGGTAGAAATCACGATCACTTGGCGTAAGCTGGTGGCGAAAACTGGCGAGGGGCTGTGCTTCTTTTCGTTCATCGACCCAGATTTTTTTATCTGCAATAATTTTAGTCAGTACTGTTTCCATGATTAACCTCGTGCAGCCAATTGTTTAACAAGTTGATAAGCACTGCCTGAGCGCATCGCCGTAATTGCTTGTTGGGTGTTTACTTTAAGATCTTGTTGACCGAAAAGCCGCAATAAGAGTGCAACATTAACCGCAATTGCACTTTCTTGGGCTGGTGTTCCTTTTCCCGTAATAATCTGTTTAATAATGGTACGGTTCTCATTTGGCTCACCACCACGAATAGCTTCTAAGGGATAGCACTGAAGTCCAAAATCAGAGGGGGTGAGGGTATATTCGTTAATAACACCATCAATGATTTCAGCAACATGGGTTTCACCATGTATGGCAACTTCATCAAGCCCACTACCATGTACTACCGCAGCACGTTTTAGTCCCATGGTTGCTAAGGTTTCTGCAATAGGGCGAACCAAAGCGATATCATAAACCCCCATTAATTGAATATTAGGTTTGGCTGGATTAATTAATGGGCCTAAGACATTAAAAATAGTGCGAGTTTGTAATGTTTGTCGTACTGGCATCGCATGACGTACACCACGGTGATATTCCGGTGCAAATAAAAAACAGACGCCAAGATCATCTAATGCTTGGCGTGCTGTTTGAGCTGGCATCGCTAAATTAATTCCAAATTTATCTAATAGATCTGATGATCCTGACTTACTTGAAACGCCACGATTACCATGTTTAGCCACTTTGACCCCACAGGCGGCAGCAACGAAGGCGGCGGTGGTTGAGATGTTGATGGTATTGGCACTATCGCCTCCAGTACCTACAATATCCGCAAAGTCATAATTCGGGCGTGGAAAAGGATTAGCATTTTTAACCAAAGCTTTCGCTGCGCCCGCAATTTCTGCGGGAGTTTCACCTTTGATTTTTAATGCTGTTAATACCGCAGATAATACAATCGGTTCAACTTCACCATTGATGATTGCATCAAAGAGAAGATGGCTTTCTTCTTCGCTCAAGGGGTGTTGGGCATAGAGTTTATCTGCGAGTCTAGAAATAGTAGCGTGCATCATCATCTTCCTTAATGAGTATTTAGATCCGTAGTGGGTGCTTTCATAACCCAAGCCAGAGTGTGAGTAAGTAGTTCTGCGCCTTGAATGGTGAGGATAGATTCAGGGTGAAATTGAAAGCCGCAGACTTTATCGTGTTCATTAACTACTGCCATGACTAAGCCATTTACATCAGCAATTATTTCAAGGTTGGTAGGAACATGGGTTGCAATCAAAGAGTGATAACGGGCGACGGCGAGTGGGCTGGAGAGCTGACCAAAAATAGGGTGTTGGTTATGGGTCATCATCGCGGCTTTACCATGGACTATATCGCCAGCACCAGCGACAGTACCACCATAAGCTTCAACAATCGCTTGATGACCCAGACAAATACCTAATATTGGGACTTTTCCTTTAACTCGTTGAATAAGTTCTGGCATGGATCCCGCGTCCGCTGGTGCGCCTGGGCCCGGTGATAAAACTAAGATCGGGTTATCGTGTTCAAGTAAGGCGTGTTCAATATATTGCGCTGATAAATGATTACGATAAATTGTGACGGGAAAGCCCAAGCTTCGAAATTGATCAACAAGGTTGTATGTAAATGAATCAAAATTATCTAACAGCACAATATGGGCATTATGGTGATTTTTTGTGAATGTCATCTTGTGCTCCTTAACCTTGATGGGCGTGACGAATAGCATTGATTACCGCTTGTGCTTTTGATTTGGTTTCATCCGTTTCAGCTTGTGGTATGGAGTCATAAACCACGCCAGCTCCCGCTTGAACACTTGCGATGTCATTTTCGACATAAGCGGAACGGATCACAATGCAGGTATCCATATCTCCATGGCCAGTTATATAACCGACAGCGCCGCCATAGCTACCACGGCGACGTTGTTCAACCTCACGAATAAGTTGCATGGCTCTAATTTTAGGTGCGCCGGTTAACGTTCCCATGTTCATACAAGCTTGATAAGCGTGTAGGGCATCAAGATCATGGCGCAATTGACCCACGACTCGCGACACTAAATGCATCACATGGCTATAACGATCAACATGTAATAAATCAGCTACGTGGCGGCTTCCTGCTTGGCTAATACGGGCAACATCATTACGGGCTAAATCAACCAGCATCATGTGTTCAGCATTTTCTTTGGTGTCACAGCGAAGTTCTAGTTCGATACGCGTATCAAGGTCGAGATTAATGGAACCATCTTTGTTTTTGCCGCGTTGACGTGTACCTGCAATTGGATAAATTTCAACTTGGTTAGACTGGGTGCAATATTTCAATGCGCTCTCTGGCGAGGCACCAAATAAGGTAAAGTCAGTATCATGCAGATAAAACATATACGGGCTCGGGTTACCAATTTTTAATGCCTTATATGCGTTCAATGGTGAGGGACACGGTAGCTTAAATTGTCGAGAGGGTACGACTTGAAATACATCGCCTCGAATAACAAATTGTTTTAAAGCCGCCACGGTTTGGTTGAAGTCATGATCCGTTATCGTTGGAACAGGAACGCAAGCGGTGATAGCTGGTGCAACAGGTAAGGTTTGAGGTGCAAGACAATGTGCTTTAAGAGTGATTAAGCGCTGCTGAAGATCATCACAAATTGACGGAGTATCATGGTCAAACAGGGTCGCTTGTAAATGGGCTTGTTGATGTTGGTGATCGATAATCAATAATGTCTCAGCAATATAGAAAATATAATCAGGACAGTTATTATCCGCATCAACCTCGGCAAGGGGTTCAAAGTCAGCCACTAAATCATAAGCAAATAAGCCACCAATAAATAATGCATCGCGCGGATGATTTTCAGTATCAAAGACCTGTTGAATCAGTCGTAATGCGTCAAAAGATGAGGTTTGACGTAGGCGAGTGTCTTCATCTAGCGCTTCAACATGGGTTGGAAAATATAAGTGTAAAGTATCAGCGCAGTGGGTGGCTTTAATATCAGATTTGAGATGGTTATTTAGAATAGACAGAATACGTTGGCCATTATGAGACAAAGCCTCTAACACAACCTCTTTACCACGACAGACAATACGTACGGCGGCATCTATTAATAATAAGCTTTTAAGATCTTGTTTAGAATCGACTTCGGCTGATTCTAGTAATAGATGACAAGGGCTATCACCACAGAGTGTAAAATAAGCATCAGTAGGGTCTGCCATATAAGGTACATCAAGGTTAAGCACCTTAATTGGATGATGAATTTTTGGTATCGTGCTACAAATCTGCGATCCAATAGAGTGAGTTGTCACAGCGTTCTCCCTGCCGTTTATACAAATGCGATCCTGCTTTCATTGTTCGATAGTGGCGTAAACTGCGTCTTTGAGCAAGACTAGTTTTTTACTTTTAACGATAATTTTTAACAAAGTGCGTTGCAACGTTTTAATTTAGTCAAATTTATAATAATCAATATATTGGGTTGTTATGAGTAATGTTATTTTGACCTAAAAAAAGCATTCTGTGATAATAGGCTTAAGTAAAAGTTCAGAATGTTACTGTATTTCACTCTTGCCATAACATCGCTTGCCACCCGCAAATAGTCAAGAAAGGCGGTCGTTGTACACTAATTTGCTGTAACATGGCGCAATCCTATTTGTCTGCTGCTATATCTAAGGTTTAGTAAGGTGTAGAGCGGTGAATTGGTTTAAACTAGCTAAAGGTTGTGAGGGAAAAGACCAATATCACTCTTAGTAATTACGTACTAGTAAACTAGTTCATAAAAACAAAGTCAAGAAGTAAAGTTATGTTGTTTGATTTACATTGTCATACTACAGCGTCAGACGGCCGCTTATCGCCGCAAGATCTTGTTCGACGCGCCGTGGATATGCGGGTTGATGTGTTGGCAATTACCGATCACGATACGATTGATGGCCTTGCACAAGCGCATGCCATTATTGAGCAAGAACAATTACCGATTACATTAATTAATGGTATTGAGATATCAACGGTATGGCAAAACTTTGATATTCATATTGTTGGGCTTAATATAGATCCCAATCATCCTGAGTTAATTTCATTTATAAACGCCCAAGCCGAACATCGACTTGAACGTGCAAAAGAGATTGGCGCACGATTAGAAAAAAACAAAATGCCCGGTGCTTTTGAGGGTGCGATGGCATTAGCGGGTGACGCTTCGATTACGCGTGCGCATTTTGCTCGCTGGTTGGTTGAACAAGGTTACGCTAAAACGATGCAAGCGGTGTTTAAGAAATTCTTAACCCGCGGCAATCCCGGCTATGTTCCGCCAAGTTGGTGTTCCATTGCTGATGCGGTTACTGTTATTCACGCCGCTGGTGGCCAAGCCGTTATTGCTCATCCCGGTCGTTACCAAATGACAGCAAAATGGATAAAGCGTTTAATTCAGCACTTTATTGAAGCTAATGGCGACGGCATTGAAGTTGCTCAACCTCAACAAGCACCGCAAGAACGACGTACTTTTGGGGATTACGCCATCCAATATAATTTACTCGCTTCACAAGGATCTGATTTTCATTATCCATCCCCATGGACCGAATTAGGCCGCAATTTGTGGTTACCTAAAGATGTGGTGCCGTTATGGCAGCATTGGACGGTAGAGAAAAAGCGAGTTGAGGTAGAAATAACCCCGGAGTTATCTATCTCAAAGGAGGAAAAATGAGTCAGTTTTTTTATGTACATCCAGAAACACCTCAAACGCGTTTAATTAATCAAGCCGTTGATATTATTAAAAATGGTGGGGTTGTGGTTTATCCTACCGACTCAGGTTATGCTCTGGGTTGTCAAATGGAAAACAAACAAGCGCTAGAGCGTATTTGTCAAATACGACGTTTAAATGATAAGCATAATTTCACATTATTATGCCGTGATTTATCTGAGCTATCGCTTTATACCCGTGTTGATAATATTGCGTTTCGTTTATTGCGAAATAATACTCCAGGTGCTTATACCTTTATCTTTAAAGGTACAAAAGAAGTGCCACGTCGATTGATGAATGCTAAGCGTAAAACGATTGGTATTCGTGTGCCTGATAATAATATTGCTTTGGCATTACTTGAAGCATTAGGCGAACCGATGATGTCGACCAGTTTAATTTTGCCAGGTAAAGAGACCACAGAAGCGGATCCTGATGAGATTCGTGACCAATTAGAGTATGCGGTCGATCTTATTATTCATGGTGGTTATCTTAGTGAGCAACCGACTACTGTTATTGATTTTAGTGACGGTAACATTGAGATTGTCCGCGTTGGTGCTGGTGATATTACGCCGTTTGAATAAAATCGTTTAATTTCCACAGTAAATGTATTGTCGATATATGCATTTTTATAAACGTATCATATTGTTTATGATACGTTTTTTTTATCGCTATTTTTATGGTAAATAATCGCTATATTTGCGATAATAATCGGCTACATATCTGGCATGATAGATAATTGATTATCGCGCTAGAATCCAAATTATTGCTATTCGCATCATTTCCCTTCACTTTCTTTTTTGCACAATTATTGCAGCTATAAAAAGAGAGTAGAGAAGAGGTATTTGATGAGGATTTCGACGCCTGTGAAGGCGACAAAGGTTTGTTTACAATGAGCGAAAAATTACAAAAAGTATTAGCACGAGCAGGTCAAGGTTCACGTCGTGAAATTGAATTAATGATCCAAAATGGTCGTGTTAGTGTTGATGGTGTTGTTGCGACACTTGGCGATCGTCTTGATGATCTTAGCGTTAATGTTCGTATTGACGGTCATAACATTACATTAATTTCGTCTGACGAAGAAATCTGCCGTATTTTGGCATATAACAAGCCGGAAGGTGAGCTATGTACTCGTCATGATCCTGAAGGTCGTCGTACCGTTTTTGATCGTCTACCTCGTCTAACAACAGGCCGTTGGGTTTCTGTTGGTCGTCTAGATGCGAATACATCTGGTCTGTTACTTTTCACTACTGATGGTGAATTAGCTAACCGTTTAATGCACCCAAGTCGTACTGTTGAACGTGAATACATGGTACGTGTATTTGGTGAAGTAAACGAACAAATGATCAAAAATGTCGTTAAAGGCGTTGAGCTAGAAGATGGCATCGCACGCTTTGAAGATGTGGTTTATTCTGGCGGTGAAGGCATGAACCATACTTTCTACGTTATGATCACTGAAGGTCGTAACCGTGAAGTTCGTCGTTTATGGGACTCTCAGGGTGTGACTGTTAGCCGTCTGAAACGTGTTCGTTATGGTGATGTTTACTTAACTAAAGATATGCCTCGTGGTGGTTGGAGCGAGCTTGAATTAAAAGAAGTAAATGAACTGCGTACCGCGGTAGAACTTCCGCCTGAGACTGAAACTGTATTAACAGTTGAAGGTCAAAAGCGTAAAAAAGGTATCCGTCAAATTCGTCGTGCTGTTCGTCGTCATGAAGAGCGTGTAGAAACAACGGGTGGTCGTCGTGGTCGCAATAATGATCGCCGTGCGCCGTCAAGTTCAAGCCGCAATGCTGAAGTTGATTCGCAGCAACAAGAGCAACGTGGTGGACGCGGTCGTACTAAACCAGCACCGACGGGTCGTGATAACGAAAAACCACGTTCAGATCGCGCTAAAGGTAAACCAGTACATATAGCGGGCAAGCCAAAAGATGATGCGAAGAAGCCTTATAATGCATCAGATAAGCCGCAAAATACATCAGGCAAGCGTAAGCCTTCAGGCAATGCGGCAAATCGTCGTAATCCATTAGCAGCGAATAAGCCACAAAAACCACGTACACGTCAGTAGTGTTTACGCACTGCTAATAATGTAATGTGTGATGGCATTATGAATTATAAAAAGCCGATAGTGATATCGGCTTTTTTTATAACTGTTATTTATTGTTCGTTGCTAATACCGGGTTTACGCTTGGGCTGAGCATCAATACATTGTCCAGAGACATGGCGACTTTCAGGTCCCATCAAATATAAATAAAGCGGCATAATCTCTTGGGGTGTTTTTAATAAAAGCGCATCTTCAGCAGGAAAAGCTTGGGCTCGCATACCTGTACGAGTACCGCCAGGATTAATCGCATTGACATTAACAGTTGTATTACTAAGCTCATCAGCAAGTACTTGCATCATGCCTTCAGTTGCAAATTTAGAAATTGCATACGTCCCCCAAAAAGCACGACCACTGTGACCCACTGTTGATGAGGTAAAGATGATACGACCATCAGGTGACTGTTTGATTAACGGCAAAATAGCTTGAGTTAATAATAGTTGCGCTTTAACGTTAACTTGCATCACATCATCAAAAACAGATTCTTCGATATGATCAATAGGACTTAATGCGCCTAACAGACCTGCATTATGTAATACACCATCTAAACGTCCAAATTGTTGTTGAATGGTATTTGCCATATCAAGATAGTGTTGTTTGGTTGCCCCGATTAGATCGAGTGGAATAATTGCAGCTTGCTTACCATTATTTTTTTCTATTTGATCATAAACAGCTTCAAGTTTAGCGATTGTTCTACCTAATAAAATAACCGTAGCACCATGTGCGGCATAGTGAATTGCAGCCTCTTTACCTATACCATCACCCGCCCCAGTAACTAATATTACGCGATCTTTTAAATTGTCTGCAGCAATTTGATAATGCACAGTAGCTTCCTTTTAAAAATGTATTTTTGTTGTTATTTGACTGTTTTTTCGTCGAAGAACGTATCAAGTCTTGAGCTTAGCTGTAATATCGATTACTACTAAAACATATCAAAATTTACATTCTGAGAGAATGTACTTTTATTTGAATATCGTGACGGTGAATTTGATTTATTATAGTAATAAATCGAGCGAATAACGGCGATAATGATTACACATTGATAATAAATTATGGCGCTTTTTGTTGCCAAAAGAGAGGGTTGAATCTTGGAATTTTTGTTTGAGTATGGTTTGTTTTTTGCCAAAATAGCGACAGTTGTTATTGCTATTGTCGGTGTGTTGGTATTAACAAAAGCGTTAAATGGGCGTCACGGTTCTCAAAAAGGTGAACTAGAAGTTACCGATTTGACTGAGCAATATAAAGAGACTGTTGAGCACTTAGAATCACATTTATTTGATAAAGCATTATTAAAAGCACGTGATAAGGCAGAAAAAAAATCAGATAAAGAACAAGATAAAGCACGTCAAAACGAAGTAAAACAAGCGGTGAAAAATGGAAATTTAACCACGATTCGCGATCCTCGTTTATTCGTGATTGATTTTCATGGCAGTATTGATGCACGAGAAGTGTCGTCATTACGCCAAGAAATTAGTGCAATTTTAGCGATTGCAATTGAAGGTGATGAAGTATTGCTACGTTTAGAAACGGGTGGCGGTATGGTACATGCTTATGGTTTGGCATCATCACAGCTTGATCGCCTAAAAGCGGCAGGGATCACACTAACAATTGCTGTTGATAAAGTAGCGGCTAGTGGTGGTTATATGATGGCATGTGTAGCAGATAAAATTGTATCAGCACCGTTTGCAATCGTCGGTTCAATTGGTGTTATTGCACAGTTGCCAAACTTCAGTAAGGTATTGAAGAAAAATGATATTGAGTTTGAACAAATTACAGCAGGTGAGTTTAAGCGTACCTTGACTATGTTTGGTGAAAATTCAGATAAAGCGCGTGAGAAATTCAAAGAAGAAATAGAAGAAACGCATGGTTTATTTAAGCAATTTATTGCGGTTCATCGCCCAGAGCTTGATCTTAATAAAGTTGCAACAGGTGAGCATTGGTTTGGTCAACAAGCACTTGAATTAGGCTTGGTTGATCAAATTAGTACCAGTGATGATTTAATCACAGAAGCATGTAAAGCGCGTGAAGTGTTACAAGTTAAATATGTGCGTCGTAAAAAGTTAATTGAGAAGTTATCAGGTGCTTCAAGTGAAGCTGCTGATACATTATTAATGAAGTGGGTTGCGCGTGGTCAGCGTCCCTTTATGTAATGTAGTAAGATAATTCGTCTTTAAGAAAACCCGCAATGATTGCGGGTTTTTTTGATTTAAACAAGCAGTGTGCTTAGGGTAAATTCTGGCGATAATTTATGAGCTAAAAACTTAAACATATTAAATACAGCGGTCGTTTTAGCCGTTGGTAGACCTTCGTCATCAAGGAAATATTCACCTTTGAAGATCAATACACCATCTTTTTCTGTTACAGATGTTGCACGCATGCCTTCAACGTAATCTTGGTGATCTTGAATGATTTGATTAGCGATCATTAATAGTTCATTGATTGAAATTTCAGCTTTATTAGCCATGATTAATACTCATCGATAGTAGAATGAACACAGTTTAAGTAAGTTGCTGCTAGAAAACAAATAACGGAATTGTTAATTGGTTAATATCTATTCAGATACGAGCGGGAATTAGATTAAAAAGAATCAATATTGTGATTAAATGCAAAAAAATTTAGGAAAACTGATCAAATAATTCTATATAGATGATAATGATGATGTAACTTTCTATTATTACCGTAGTTATAAATCATCAAAGTGATTGTCCTATAAGGTAAATTAGGATTTTATCACCTTGATAATCAGTACGTTGTAAGGGGCTGAAACAAAGCATAGAAAATATTCACAACTTAATAACAAGTGCGGAAGGTACAACCAAATAAACGAAATTAATTAAAAAGCAGTTGACCTTCTTGTTTTCTAGCCCAATATGTAAAGAGTATTTTACGTAAATAAAGTGCAATTATTAATTGCAAATATGTATCATTCTCAAATTGTAACTCATCATATTAATTCACTGCTCTTAAATGTTTCGATCAGTGACTTAATGAGATTGGTCGAATGTTGTGGCGCTAATGATTAGCTAAGCAGTTATTTATATTTTTAGAATTAGCGAGCACGAGGACGTAATAGGGTCATTATGGGTAAATCTCTCGTTATCGTGGAGTCCCCTGCCAAGGCGAAAACAATCAATAAGTACTTGGGTAAGGATTTCATTGTAAAATCAAGCGTTGGTCACGTACGTGATTTGCCAACGGGCGCCCGCAGTGGCGGTAAAAAAGCTGTAGCAACATCGACTAAAGGGTTGAGTGTTGAGGAAAAAGCAGCGATTAAACAGAAGAAAGATCGTAAAGCGTTAATCAGCAAGATGGGTGTTGATCCCTATGATGATTGGAATGCGCATTATGAAATACTTCCAGGTAAAGAAAAAGTCGTTAGTGAACTTCAAAAATTAGCGGAAGATGCTGATTATATTTATCTCGCAACGGATTTAGACCGCGAAGGAGAAGCCATTGCGTGGCACCTTCGTGAGATCATTGGTGGCGATGAATCACGCTATAAACGAGTGGTATTTAACGAAATCACCAAAAATGCAATTCAACAAGCATTTGAACAACCTGGTGAGTTGAATATTGATGGTGTGAATGCACAACAAACGCGTCGATTCCTCGATCGTGTTGTGGGCTTCATGGTATCGCCACTATTGTGGAAAAAGGTTGCCCGTGGCCTATCAGCTGGTCGTGTACAGTCTGTTGCGGTAAAACTGATTGTTGAACGCGAACATGAAATCAATGCATTTGATCCTGAAGAATTTTGGGATATTCATGCTGATACTCTAACCGTCGGTAAAGATGCGTTACGGTTAATGGTCGCACAGCAAGCGGGTAAAGCATTCCGCCCAGAGAATAAAGTCGATACGATGGCAGCTCATGCGCTTCTTGAAAAAGCTGCGTATGAAGTTATTGAGCGTGAAGATCGCCCAACGAGTAGTAAGCCTTCTGCGCCTTATATCACATCGACACTTCAACAAGCAGCAAGTACACGTCTAGGCTATGGCGTTAAGCGCACTATGGGCCTAGCACAGCGCTTATATGAAGCAGGTTATATTACTTACATGCGTACTGACTCAACCAACCTTTCTAAAGAGGCCGTTGAAGCAGCACGTGAGCTGATTGGTAATGAGTATGGTAATGAGTATTTACCTGAAAATGCCAATGTTTATGGCAGTAAGAAAAATGCTCAAGAAGCGCACGAAGCGATTCGTCCTTCACACGTAGAAGTAAAAGCAGAAAATTTAGAAGGTATGGATCAAGACGCAGTTAAGTTGTATGACTTAATTTGGCGTCAATTTGTGTCTTGTCAAATGATGCCAGCAAAATATGATTCAAGTACGATTAACGTTAAAGCAGGTGATTTTTTGCTGAAAGCGAAAGGTCGTACATTACGTTTTGCAGGTTGGACATTAGTACAGCGCCCATCAGGTAAAAATGAAGATACAACATTACCTGAAGTTAACGTAGGTGATGTACTGAAGTTAGAGCAACTTGAGCCTAAGCAACACTTTACTAAGCCACCGGCACGCTTTACAGAAGCTGCATTGGTTAAAGAACTTGAAAAACGTGGTATTGGTCGTCCATCAACGTATGCGTCAATTATCTCAACTATTCAAGATCGTGGTTATGTGCGTGTTGATCAACGTCGTTTCTATGCTGAAAAGATGGGTGAGATTGTCTCTGACCGTCTTGACAACAGTTTCCCTGATTTGATGGATTTTGATTTTACTGCCCGCATGGAAGGTAATCTCGATAAAATCGCTGAAGGTGAGAAAAACTGGAAGAAAGTACTTGATGAGTTCTTTTCTGATTTTACGACCGAGCTTCAAAAAGCGGAGTTGGATGAATCAGAAGGTGGTATGCAGCCTAATAACATCGTGCTGACGGATATTCAATGTCCGACATGTTCACGACCTATGGGTATTCGAACTGCATCAACTGGGGTATTCCTTGGTTGTTCTGGTTATGCACTGCCACCTAAAGAGCGTTGTAAAACAACGATCAACTTAGGCAGTGAAGAAGGCATCGTTAATGTGCTTGAGGAAGACGTTGAAACGGCAGCATTACGCGCCAAAAAACGTTGTCCTATTTGTAACACGGCAATGGATGCTTACCTGATTGATCAAGATCGTAAACTTCACGTTTGTGGTAATAACCCAAGCTGTGATGGTTACATTGTTGAAAAAGGTGAGTTCAAGCTTAAAGGCTATGAAGGCCCGCTGATTGAATGCGACAAGTGTGGTTCTGATATGGAACTGAAGAACGGTCGTTTTGGTAAGTACATGGGGTGTACTAATGAAAATTGTAAGAACACCCGTAAGATTCTAAAAAATGGCGAAGTTGCGCCACCAAAAGAAGATCCTGTACATTTACCTGAAATTCCATGTACACAAGACACCAATGCGTACTTTGTTTTACGTGATGGTGCATCTGGTTTGTTCATGGCTGCGAGCACTTTCCCTAAATCACGTGAAACACGTGCACCGTTAGTGGAAGAGCTTGTTCGCTTTAAAGAGCGTTTATCGCCTAAGTTCTTATACTTAACCGATGCGCCAGTGGCTGATCCTGACGGTTTACCAACAGTGATTCGTTTCTCACGTAAAACTAAAGAGAATTACGTGCGCTCAGAAGTAGACGGTAAGCCAACAGGCTGGACGGGTCTATTTGTGGACGGTAAGTGGGAAATTACTGATAAGCGTAAGAAGCCTAAAAAAGAAAAATCAGCAGAAGAAGAGTAATTCATTATTCTGTGATTAAAAAAAACCGCCAAATTTGGCGGTTTTTTTGTTGGTGTAAAGGCGCAAGATTATGATGTTAAATACAAGTAACGCCTGCAAGCGGAACACCACTGTGGAACCGAAAGGTGTCATCAGGCGTCATAATTAATTCGGCTTCTTTTGTTCCTATAACACGAATACGTTCAGCAATATTTGTTCCCGCAATTTTTTCTGCCAGTGTTAGGTAATCTTGATAGTGGCGCGCTTCTGAACGTAATAATGAAATATAGAATTTCTTTAATTCGGAATCTAAATAGGGCGCAAGTTTAGCAAATCGCTCACATGAACGAGCTTCGATATAAGCACCCACGATTAATTTATCGATTAAGGTGGCTGGCTCATGGGTACGTACGGCTTTCATTAACCCTTTAGCATAGCGTCCAGCATGAAGGTTGCTATAAGGAATGCCGCGCTTATCCATTATCTCTAATACTTGTTCAAAATGGTGAAATTCTTCTTTAATTAAGCGAACCATTTTATCGATTAGTTCCTGTCCGTGAGTAAAATCACTACGGGGTGTTAATGGTGCTAATAAGCCATTTTTCTTACTATGAAAATCAGTTGTTGAGCGGTTATTTCCGCCATAGACAAAATCTTCATACGGTTTTGCCCACGCCATGAGTGCTGCGCCACTTTGTTTATCTACCGCGTATTTACGGACCATAAACATCGCCGTCTGACTTGCTTTTAATTCACAATTGCAATGATCAACTAATAATGGAATTAGGTTGTCAGGTTTAATAGCTTCATTAATCCAGCTATCAGGAGTATTACATTGAAGAAATTGATTAATAGGTTGAAGTAGTTCATTAACCATGTGTTGAGTGCTATCCATAAGAGATATCTTTTTTTATTGTTATTGAAGGCGTAAAAAAGGCCGCTATTGCGACCTCTGCTGCTGTGTCATTTTAAGACAAAGTAAAGTAAATCACCATTTCCGCTTTGGTTGAAATAGTACATCTAATTCATCATTATCTTTATCCAGTAATTGTTGACGTTCTTGTTCACTACTGATGCTCATATTGTTATCAATCTCATTAAGCATATATTGTAGTTTTTGCTGTGCTTTAGTAGCGTAAGCATCATTGCGTGATGATAGAACATCAATGCCTTTTTTTAGTAATTGTTTTGCTGTCCCAAATTGACGTTTTAGGCGGGCGTCATTAGCACGTTTAACAACATTTTCAATATTTATTCTTAATTGCATGCTATCTAAACGCGTATTTTCACTGACATAAGCCTGAGTCGCAATACGACCTTTACTATGCTCTCCTTTGAGAACGTTTTTTAATCGTTTTACTAGTTGAAGCATACCAATCGCCTGACGATCGGAATTAGGAACCTGAAAAGGGATAACATTCGTTTGATCAAAATGCATTTCTAGGTGTGTTAATTGTTCACTAACATGATGGATCCGTTGTTTCAATGAACGATCTTTTGTATCAACTTCGGCAAGCGTTTCAAGTGCATAAAGAATTCGCCGATTAAGACAAACTAAGAGTTCTTTGCTATAGGGCAAATGACTCGCATTACTAATAAGTTCTTCTGTCGCATCAATGATTGCAATTTGTTTTGCTAATTCTTGCTGTTTGGCACTTTCTATTCTTTGACGGTATTGAATAATTATATTGTAACCAACAATTAAAATGAGTAGCAGACTGATTAAGCCAATGACAAGAGGAATACTCATAAAATGTGTCTATCTTCTAAGGTTGATATATTATCCATGAAGATACACTATCTCGTTGTTTAGTGGTAGTTTGTTAGTAAAAAATGCTAACCAAATAACGCTGTAGAGAAAGATATTGCTTTTTAAATTAAATGCTTTGTTTTTATTCTGACTTTACCTCAATATACAGAGTTATAGCGTGAAAATAATATTTTTTTAGATAATAAAATAATTTTCACATAAGGTTTTTAGGTAATAGTATTATTATTTCTTCTTCGTTTTAACGTATTATTTAATATAATTAAATGCCTATATGTTAGCGTGTGTTTGTGAATTGCCTTATGCCTTGTTTGATTGTGGAATTGTATTTTTATAATGAAAAGTAAATTAATACTATGAAACAAGGCTAATTCAATATATAAAATATTTATTACATGGTTGCACGATCATGCTTTGAAATAAAAATCAGTTAATGAGTTTATGGATAAGTGTGAAAGGTAACGGATTATTGATTGGGCGAGACCATGAAATTACAACAATTACGTTATATCGTTGAGGTCGTAAATCATAACCTCAATGTTTCATCAACGGCTGAGAGTTTATATACCTCTCAACCGGGTATTAGTAAGCAAGTGCGTTTATTGGAAGATGAATTAGGCATTCAAATTTTTGAACGTAGCGGTAAACATTTAACTAAAGTCACATCTGCAGGCGAAGATATCGTACGAATCTCTCGTGATATTTTATCGCGTGTTGAAAGTATCAAAGCCGTCGCCGGTGAACATACTCACCCTGAAATGGGTACGCTGAATATTGCAACTACACATACTCAAGCACGTTATGCACTTCCACATGTTATTCAAGGGTTTACACATCGATTTCCAAAAGTGTCATTACACATGCACCAAGGAACGCCGACTCAAATTGCCGATGCTGTAGGTAAAGGTAATTCTGATTTTGCAATAGCGACAGAAGCGTTACACTTATATCAAGATATGATTATGCTACCTTGTTATTATTGGAATCGCTCAATTGTGGTACGTAAAGATCATCCTCTTGCAACTAAACAAACTATTACTATTCATGATTTAGCCGCTTATTCATTAGTGACTTATGTCTTTGGTTTTACGGGACGTTCAGAACTTGATAGTGCTTTCAATCGCTCAGGTTTAACACCAAGAATAGTGTTTACTGCAACAGATGCAGACGTTATTAAAACTTATGTACGCTTGGGGCTTGGCGTTGGAGTCATTGCGAGTATGGCGATGGATCCTGATGCCGATGATGATTTAGTTGCCATTGATGCTAGCCATATTTTTGAGTCAAGTACGACGATGATAGGCTTTAAGAAGGGAACTTTTTTACGTACCTATATGTATGATTTTATGGAGCGTTTTGCGCCTCATCTTACCCGTAATGTTGTTGATCAGGCTATCGCTTTAAAAAATGCGGCAGAAATAAATGACATGTTTGCTTCAATGGATTTACCGATGAGATAACGTTATCTGTTGTTGGTATGATTTATGACCGTTAGTGATAGCGGTTTTTTTATTTGGTTAATGTGTAAGATGTTAGCTTAGTATACACTAGCCCCCAATTTTAGTGGGGTAATGGTTGTTTATGTCTAACTACGTTGAGCTTTTTCATCGCCTTGATGCATTATTGGTAAAAAATCGTCACTTTTGGCAGTTTATGCCGTTTGCTGAACGTGGTTTTGTTTGGCAACAAAATCTCCCATTTTGTCAGTGGTTAATGGCACTTGATGATGATCAATTACAGATGTTGGGTAATGATATTTATGCATTAACAGCAGCATTAATGCCGTGGATTGAAGATGCTGAGGAGTTGACTCAGCTTACAAATGAAATACCGCCATTAGTACGGACTAACATATCGATACCGCAAGGTTTTGATAATGGAGTTCCTGGGCGAAAATGGCAGCAAATTACCGCATTTAACGAGGTGTTACCTTCTTTAGGGATTCCATGGTTAGAGTGGTGTGCTGGTAAAGGTTATCTAGGGCGAGTTTTAGCTATCTCGCATCAACAACCAGTAACGAGCCTAGAGTGGCAGCAGCAATTATGCGTTGATGGTAGAGATGCGGCTAAGCAATTAGGGTTAAATATTAATTTTATACATGCTGATGCCTTTAGTGCAGATAGTGATAATGCGATAAATTGTCAGCAGCATGCTGTTGCATTACATGCCTGTGGTGATTTACATGTATCACTATTACAGCGTGTTGTTGCTAAAAAAGGGGCAGCAGTCAGTATCTCACCTTGTTGCTATCATTTAATTCGTCAAGCGCATTATCAACCTATATCTGCTGTAGCAAAAACAAGTGCATTAGTGTTATCAAAGCATGATTTACGTCTGCCATTACAAGAAACGGTTACTGCGGGTAATCGTGTAAAACAATTACGATTTGTAGAGGTTAGTTTTCGTTTAGGCTTTGATTTATTACAACGTGAGCTAAGCCAAACTGATAATTATCTTTCAGTTCCTAATGTACAAAAAGCATTACTTACACAAGGGTTTGAAGCTTTTTGTCGATGGGCTGCTGCAAAAAGAGGTGTTAGTTTACCCGCTGATATTGATTTTGATAAGTGGCAACAGCTGGGTGAAAAACGATTTAGAATTACTGAACGGATGGAGTTAGTTCGACAATTATTTAGGCGACCTCTTGAAATTTGGCTTGCACTTGATCGTGCGTGTTTTCTTGAAGAGCAAGGATATGAAGTAGTGATTGGTACTTTTTGTGATCGGCCTATTACTCCTCGTAATTTATTGATTCATGCTGAGCGTCGTGATTTCACCGATTTATAATAAATATTCCCTATCATTAATAAAATTGACGATAGGGAAATTGTTATTTATCAGAGTGATGATGTTGAGGTATCGAGTAGAGTGGTATAAAAATATTTCTTTTCAAGTTCATGTACTGGCATTGGTTTACTAAAGAAATATCCTTGGCAGTAATCAAAACCACATTGATTGATATAATCAAGTTGAGTTTGTGTTTCTACGCCTTCAGCAACAATTTTTAAATTCAATTTTTCACAAATAGCTTTTGTTGCTTCAATAATAACTTTACTACTTGCATGTTCGCCTTGAACAAAGCTTTGATCAAGTTTCACTGTGCTAATGGGAAGTTCATGTAGCTGTGATAATGAAGAATAGCCAGTACCAAAATCATCTAAATATAATTCAATTCCCATTGCAGCTAATGCATCTAAACAAGGTTTTGTTTCACAGTAATCTTGTAGCATTGCTGATTCAGTAATTTCTAATGCAAGTTGTGCGGGATTAACATTATATTGGCTAATAATCTGTTCAATGGTTTGCGCAAGGCTTGGCTGTAATTGTGCTCGTGATAAATTAATACTGATAATAAAAGATTGGTCATAATGTTGAGTCCAATAGGCTAGTTGCTGACACGCGTTGTGCAAAATCCATAACCCTAACGGTACAATTTGTCCTGTCTCTTCTGCTAATGGAATAAACTCTGCTGGTGAAACTTGACCAAGTGAATCATCATGCCAACGGATCAATGCTTCAAAACCTTTCAATTGTTGATTTTTTAAATTAACAATTGGTTGGTAATATAATTCGAAATCATGATTTTCTAGTGCTTGTGATAAATGATGGCGCAAAGTCATTTTACGATATAGCGCATCAGCCATTTCTTGTAAAAAAGGATAGTAACAATTACGGCCACGTTGTTTAGCGCGGTGCATTGCCATATCTGCTTGTGTTACAAGCGTATCAAAATTATTGGCGTCATCAGGATAATTTGCCGTACCGATACTGCAACTGATAGAGAGTTCACCAATATCTTTAATATGAAAAGGACGATTTAACGTTTTGATTATTTGGTCGGTAAAATCAGTGATGGTTGTATAGTTACGCTTTTCTATTTGAATAATAAATTCATCACCACCAAAACGTGCGACAAGACCTTTATCTTTAACAATATTTAATAAGCGTATTGCAACTGCTCGTAATAATTTATCGCCAGCAGCATGACCATAAGAATCATTAACAAGTTTAAAACCATCCAGATCAAGAAACAGTAAACTGTAATGAGATAGATGATGATGGCTGGATTTTAATGCCGCAGAAACACCACGACGATTCATTAAACCAGTAAGAAAATCATGTTCAGCATTGTATTTTTCTTTATTGAGTTTTTCTTTATCTTTAGTGACATTAATTAATTGTAATAATAATTGTGAGTTGTCATTGAGCCATTTAGCTTCAATATCAAACCACTGATGGCCTTGTCCTGTCCAACATAGGCGATTACATTTGAAATTATTATTTTTCTTCGTATCTTCTAACCACTGTTGAGAAATATTCGTATCACCAATAAACTCAGAAAGGTCGATTAAATTATCACCATAATTACGCAAGAAAGCATTATTAGCACTAATAAAATCACCATTATTAGAAAATAGTAATGATAGATTTGAACAGTCTGAAAATGCTAGATCATGGCGTAATGAGGATTCATCAGCAATAACTTCAACTAACATAGCCATACGATTATTATCAACAGGGATCCCTGAAAATAAACAGAGCGTATTTTGATCAATATTTTTAGGACTAAAATTCCACCAAGTTTTAATCACTTTATTTAGTTTAAATGCTTGTTGGTATTCTAAAAATGTTGCAGCGACGGCAGCTGACATATCTTGATTAAAATCACGATCTAAGAGCTCTTCAATCGATGTCGCTTCCCATAATTGCAATGATTTATCATTTGCCCATAGGATTTTTTTATTATCTATATCAAAGACCCAGATTGGATTTTGGAGATAATATAACGGTGAGAATGGATCCATCTCCAACTTCTTTCTTTTATATTTAGGTATTAATTCGAAAAATGATAACCGAAATAATGCTGTTTAAGTATACATTTATTGTGTTCACGTGATTTTGGTTCATTTTTTAATGTGATTTTTATAATTGTTTTGATGCTTTTTAGATAACTGACAAGGGGGTTAATATCCTTGTCAGTTATATGTTGAAGATTAATGATTAGCCTACAGCAGGTATTATTCCCGCCATTTGTAATAGTTGGGCACTAATAATAATTATGCCGACGATGGTTACAATAGCTAAAGACAGTGAACCACCTTTTACAATATATCCTGATGGTTGGTTTGTTGTCTGTCGCATTTTTCGTTGCGCTCTAACCATTGCAACGGGTAAGAATATGGCCAGAATAACTAATGAAATGGCGGCATAACCTAACGCCATAATAAATCCTTGAGGGTAGAACACTGCAAACGCTAGAGGAGGCAAAAATGTGATTAATGCGGTTTGTCCTCGACCCGTTAAATGATTATTACGGTTAAGCGTATCTGCAAGAAAGTCAAACAACCCTAAACTCACACCAAGAAATGAAGTTGCTAATGCTAAATCTGCAAAAATAGATACAGATTGACCGACCATTGGATTATGAAGTAATTGACTTAAACTACTAATAAACGCGCCAAGGGTACTATTAGCCATTAGCTGTGGTTGTCCCATAATTCCTTGGCTAGCTAATTGCCATAAAATGTATACAACTAATGGTAGTGCAGAGCCAAAAACCATGATTTTCTTCAGAGCTTTAATATCAATTCCAATGTAACGAACAATCGATGGAATGCTACCGTGAAAGCCAAAAGAGGTAAAAATAACGGGCAAAGCAGACAGAATTAATCCTTTTTCTAGTGGTATTTCAACCAAATGTCGTCCTTGAATATGAGGAAGTAGTAATCCAAGCATTAGGGCAAGGGCAATTACTTTGGCTGTAAAAAGGATACGGTTTACGATATCAACACTGTGTGTACCTATTGATACCACACTTGCAATAATAATCGTAAAGATGATGGCACCAATTTGAGGTGCAATTGTTGTACCTGTCCACGTTGATATTCTTTCACTTAATTGACTTCCGCCACCTGCAATATAAGCAGCACACAATGCATAGAATAAGAAGAACATTGCTAATGTTGCGATGGTTTGACCTTTTCGACCTAATAATTCTAATGCCAATGTATTCAGTGTTGCTGAAGGATCAGCATGTTGATGAACTTCTAACATTAATAATGCGGTGTAGGTCATTAGCGCCCAAATACCAACCATGATAATTGTAGCGGTTGTGAATCCTAATCCTGCAGATGCAAGAGGAAGGGCTAGCATACCAGCACCAATTGTAGTGCCAGCAATGATCAGCATACTGCCGAATGTTTTATTTAAAGACATGATTATGTCGCTCCCTAAAGGATAAGAACGTAACTTGGGAGGGGTATAAATATACCTGTGGTCGCTCCCTATAAATAAAGTCGGCCACAATGGCATAATCAAGATGAAGTGTTTTTAAATGTTTACACCTAGATTGAGCCACTGTGGCTATCGATAGGCAGTATTAAAATAGATATTTTCCACGTTAACTCTCTTTAAGCTAGGCGTAATCACAAGATTAAAATATTTTGCTACATTAACGACAGAGTTTAAAACTGTCAACTTATCTTTATTGTGTAAATTATTGTTTACACAGGTTTGCGTTAATTAAAAAAAAGTGAAGAATAACGATGATGCATAATATTCTATCCATGATGTAGGGTTCGGCATAGACTGTAAACACCGAGCAATATTTAATAGGGAATAATAATCATGCTTAGTGTTGTGATGATCAGTACGGGTGAAGAAGTACTGTATGGTGATATTACGGATACTAATGCAGCATGGTTATCAGCACAGTTTTTTGAACAAGGCTTTGCGATGACGCGCAGAGTGACTGTGGGCGATAACTATGAAGCATTAGCAAAAGAAATTGAAATATGTAGTTTAAGTGCTGATATTGTGATTGTGAATGGTGGTTTAGGACCAACATCTGATGATCTCACTGCGGCATCTGCAGCTATGGCTGCTAATGTTGGTCTTGAGCAATCAGATGCTTGGGTTGATGAAATGACCGCGAAATATAAGCAAGTGGGACGAGTGATGCCTATTGCTAATCTTAAACAAGCGATGTTACCTGAAGGTGCTGAATTAATTGATAACCCAGTAGGTACTGCATGTGGGTTTATGATGCAATTGAATCGTGCGTGGTTGTTTTTTACTCCGGGTGTACCAAGTGAATTTAAGGTCATGGTAAAGGATAAAATATTACCACGTCTACAAACGATGTTTGATGTAACAGACCGTAAGGTTTGCCACCGTTTCTACACTTATGGCTTATCCGAATCAAGTATTAGCGATTTGTTTCAATCATTAGTTCTGCCTGATGGATGTTGCTTAGGCTATCGTTCATCGCTGCCATTTATTGAAATAAAGTTATTTGCGCCTCAAGATGATAGTCAAGCGCCGGTGTTATTATCAAAAATGGTCGAGTTACTTGGCGATAATATTGTTGGTGAAAATTGTGACTTGCTAAATACGATTGCGAACTTATTACCTAAGGATGCCACTCTTGCATTATCAGAACAAAGCTCTGGTGGGTTTGCGATTAATTGGTTACAAGATGTACCGTCATTAAGTGCAAGATTAGCGGTGAGCGAGGTTATGGCTGATAATATTGATGATCATGCTTGTGCTGAAGAGTTATCAACATTAATTGCATTACGGGCACAAAGGTTACATTTACACGCGCCAGCAACTTATCTTCTTACAACAGGTCCATCAGTTACGGGGGATGGGTTTATGTTAGGTCTTACTACCCCTGATGGTTGTTGGTGTCAGCAGTTAATATTTAAGCGTCAATATAATAATTATGATCGACGTTGGATTATCTCAACCATATTGTTTGATATGTTACGTCGTCATTTACAGGGCAAAAATGTATTTGGTGGTTATGAATCACTTGATCGCATTGCAAGTGAGTATTTATAGGTTATTAGCATAATAATATAATATAGCAGTGTTGTTTCTTCGTTATTTTGAATGCTGTATTATTGCAATAATAAATGGTAGGCTGTAACTAAATGCTGTTTCTAATCATGGTATGTAATATTAAGATTACAGTGATGATCAGGGCGACGAGTTTAAAAATAAGCAGCGTAATTTTTTCAAATAAACATACGTAAATTTAAGGAAAAATAATGGCTTTCAAATTGAAAAAAGTAGTAATAGCAACTTCTGTAATTTTATCAGCATTAATGCTACAAGCATGTAATGATAAAGAAGCGACCGTTAAGGCACCTCAACAACCGACAGCTATTGTTAAAGCCGAGAAAGTCGAGATGAAACCATTAGAAGTCAGTGTTATCTATTTAGATCGTCGTATGTTACCACCAGGTGCAGTATTGAATGTAACACTTGAAGATGTATCTCTTGCAGATGCACCATCGGTAACATTAAGTTCTGAATCCATGGATATTGCAGGTACGCCACCTTATCCTGTGACATTAAATTATGATGCAAATAAAATAAAAACGAATCATCGTTATAATGTACGAGCAACGATAAAGGTCGATAATAAATTAGTTATGACTTCAACATCCGCGGTGAATCCATTTGCGGCAGATGCTAAACAGCCAGTAGATGTTAAATTAGATCGCGTAGCGCCTTCTCAAAATACAACGCCACAAGCAAATCAACCAACACTTGCCGGTCCACAATGGCAATTAGTTACATTATCGGGTCAAGCCGTAAAACCTGGTGCGGGTGGCGATAGTGCATTTATTCAGTTTGATACAACGACGAATAGCGTGAGTGGTTTTTCTGGCTGTAATAATTTTCATGGTGCATTAGAAGCCCAAACAGCAACAACGTTAACACTTGGTCAAGCTGCATCAACACGTAAAATGTGTATGGAAGGGATGGAGTTAGAGCAAGCATTCTTAGCCGCATTACCTGAATTTTCAAGCTATAGTATTAATAATAATACATTAAGTATTAAGAATAATAATGCTAATGTCATTGCAACATTTAAGATAAAGCAATAAGAGTAAGATAAAAATAATATTATAGCGTATAGAAGATTTTTTCTTTTATACGCTTTTTTTTTGTGGTTATTAATCATTGATTATTAAATAAATAACAAAACAACTTAGTTCAATATAATTAAATGTGCAAAAAAAAATCCATTTAATTATGTCAGGATCAAAATATTAAAATATATCATTAACAAATAAACCGACCTTGATATTTTAAATTATACTTATTTCGATATAACACATTGATGGGTAAAACCATATAAATAATATTGATTTAAAAAATAATTAATAAGCTATAAGGTAGTTTACGCTATGAGTTCAAACAGTAACAAAATGGGACTAATGGGACTAACGACCATAGTTACCGTTAATATGATGGGGTCGGGGATAATATTATTACCCTCAAGTTTAGCTGCAACAGGAGGGATAGCTTTACTCGCATGGGCTGTGACTGCAATAGGTGCATTAGCGATTGCTTATGCATTTGCTAAATGTGGAATGTATTGTACTGATGATGGTGGAATGTCAGCTTATGCTGAAAAAGCACACGGTAAATCCAGTTTTTTTATTGCTTCTTATACTTACTATGTGTGTCTTGTTATTAGTGCTGTTGCAATTGCAGTTTCATGTGTTGGCTATTTGGAATATTTTATTCCGTGGCTAAAAGAAACACCCATTCATACTTTTGTTGGTGTGATTTCTATTTTAATTATTACCATGTTTGCCAATGTAAAAGGCGCTAAAATTACAGGACAAATATCCACAATAACGGTATGGGGAATTATTATTCCAGTGCTGGGGTTATCAATTATTGGTTGGTTCTGGTTTGATACAAAAGTTTTTGAAGAAGCTTGGAACCCGCATGATATCTCGGTTGGTAGTGCGATTTACTCTGGTATGGCGTTAACGTTATGGGCCTTTTTAGGTATTGAATCAGCAGGTGCTAACTCTGGTACTGTTGAAAATCCTAAGCGTAATGTCCCTCTTGCATGTATGTTGGCAACCGTATTTTCTGCAGCAACTTATATCGCTTCAACAACCGTTATTCAAGGGATTATTCCGAATGATATTTTAGCTAAATCGGATTCTCCTTTTGGACTTGTTTTTGCGCAAATGTTTAGTCCGTTAGTGGGCGAAATTATTACTGCAATGGCAATCATGGCGTGTGTTGGTTCATTATTAGGTTGGCAGTTTACTAATGCACAAGTATCTAAAGTTGCTGCAGATATGCGGTTATTCCCTAAAATATTTGGTGATTTAAATAAATATGATGCGCCATTTAAAGGCATGATGATTATGCTGGCATTTGAATTAATTCTCGCAGTTATGACTATTTCTCCAACCTTATTAAAACAATTTAATGTATTAGTGAACTTAGCCGTATTTATAAATATGGTGCCTTATGTATTAGCATTAACTGCTCTTGGTATTATTATGAAGAATGCAGATGTTAATCAAAAAGAATATAAGAACGGTATTATTATTGGTTCAGTTGCGGTTCTTTATAGTATATATGGTGCATATTCTACAGGTGAAGAAGCAGTATTCTATGGTGCTATTATTACGTTACTTGGTTATTTCTTCTATGGATTTATTGCTAGTCGCGAAGCTGTAAATAATAAAGTGTCATCGTGAGTTTATTGTATTAAACGAAATTTTAATTATTAGTCTGATATAAAAGGATTGTATATGTTGAATTATGGTAAGCATATGAGAGTATTAATTTTTGATAACTCTCAAGCTACAGGTGTGATTGCTAATGCTATCGACCGATTAGTTGAACAATTTGAAGATGAATCAATTATTGTCGCCAAAGCATCTACTTATGATGATTGTTATTCAATGCTTAATGTAAATATGGCTGTTGATTGCTTTATGTTGACTTCAAGTATGACGGGTCAACAACAAGAAGAGAATGATATGTTCTTTTCACTGATTGAAAAATTAAATCAACGTCAGCAAGGTGTACCTGTATTCCTACTCGCGGAACGAAAGAAAATGACATTAACGGTTGATCGCCATTTAATGTCATTAGTGAGTGAATTTGCATGGATATTAGAAGATACCTCTGATTTTATGGCAGGTAGAGCAATTGCTGCCATGAAACGTTATCGTGATCAGTTATTACCGCCACTTGCTAATGCAATGATGAAGTATGACAGTATTCATGAGTATTCATGGGCAGCACCTGGACACCAAGGTGGGGTAGGTTTTCTAAAAACACCAGAAGGGCAACGATTCTATAATTATTATGGTGAAGGGCTTTTCCGTTCAGATATGGGGATTGAGCGAGGTTCATTGGGCTCATTGCTTGATCATACTGGTGCCTTTGGTGAAAGTGAGGATTATGCGGCAAAAGTGTTTGGTGCTGATAAATCTTATTCATTAGTAACGGGTACTTCAGGGGCTAACCGTACTATCATGCAAATTTGTATGAGAGAAAATACGCTAGCAATTTGTGATAGAAATTGTCATAAATCGATTGAGCAGGGATTAATGTTAACTGGTGCATTGCCTGTTTATATGGTGCCAACACGCAATCGTTACGGCATTATTGGTCCAATTTACCCTGATCAAATGTCGCCAGAAGGGCTAAAGAAATCAGCAGAAAGTAGTGAATTAACAAAAGCTCAAGCCGGTGGAAAGGCAACATATGCCGTGGTAACAAACTGTACTTATGATGGTTTATGTTACAACGCGAAACGTGCTCAAGATATTTTAAGTGAGAGTAGCAATCGAATCCATTTTGATGAAGCATGGTATGGCTATGCGCGTTTTAACCCTATCTATACTGATCACTTTGCGATGCGTGGTGAGCCTGAAGATACACCTGATGATGGACCAACAGTATTCGCGACGCATTCAACCCATAAATTATTAAATGCACTATCGCAAGCATCATGGATCCATGTTCGTAATGGTAAAGATCATATCAATTTCGAGCGATTTAATCAGTCATATATGATGCATGCTACAACATCGCCTCTATATGCGATCAGCGTTTCAAATGATATTGCAGTTTCACAAATGGCGGGTAACCGTGGTGAGTCGTTAACCAATGAAGTGATCAAAGAAGCCGTTGATTATCGTCAAGCAATGGGGCGTTTACATCGTGAATTTGTTGCTGATGGTGATTGGTTCTTCAAACCATGGAATGCGGAATCGATTGTTGATCCTGATACAGGGATTGAATACGATTTTGAAGATGCTCCTGCGGAATTATTAGCAACAAACCAAGATTTTTGGATCATGAAACCGGGTGATAAATGGCATGGTTTTGATGACATTCCAAAAGATTGGTGCATGCTAGATCCAATTAAAGTGAGTATTTTAGCACCTGGCATGGGAGACGATGGTAAGTTACTTGATACTGGTGTTCCTGCAGCGTTAGTTACTCAATATCTTACTCGTTTTGGTATTGTACCAACCCGTACAACTGATTTCCAAGTTATGTTCTTATTCTCAATGGGGATCACTAAAGGTAAATGGGCAACGTTAGTTAATACGTTACTGAGCTTTAAAACGCATTATGATAACAACACGCCATTGAAATCAGTATTGCCTGATTTAGCTGCGAGTTATCCTGAAGTGTATGGTGATTTAGGTCTGAAAGACTTAGGCGATAAAATGTTTACTTACTTAAAAACCCACACTCCATCTGAAATGCTAAATGCTGCTTATTCAACCTTGCCTAAGGCTGATATTACTCCGCGCGCTGCGTTTGAGGCGATAGTGGACGATAATGTTGAAATGGTAGCGTCTAATAAACTACAAGGGCGTATAGCTGCAAATGCCGTGATTCCTTATCCACCGGGTATTCCTATGTTGATGTCTGGTGAGAACTTTGGTGATGCAAATAGCCCACAGATAGGTTATTTACATAGCTTAGAAATTTGGGATAAAGAATTCCCAGGGTTTGAGCATGAAACGGAAGGTACTGAAGTTGAAGATGGTGTTTATCACGTGATGTGTGTGAAGTAGTTGTACCGCTAACAGACAAACATATTAGCTCTTTATTGTTGATTTTGATTGAAATAATCAAATAGCATTAAAGAGCTATTTTCGTTTTAGTTGATTGCTGTTGAGTATTTAATTGATAGTCAAAATGAACTTCAATATCTTGTTGTGGAATAGAACAACAACTTAATATTTCATTTGGACCAATGAAAGCCAGTGCATCTTGTTGGGTAACTGATCCTGAAATAAGTTTACAACGACAAGCACCACACATCCCATTGCGACACTGATATTCTGGTTTAATACCGGCTTTTTCCAGTTGGATTAATAAAGGTTCATGGCGATTGCCACAAACCTTAATATCATTAACCGTAATGGTTAATTGACTCACAACTCAAAATCACCAAGATCATCAGCACTGATATCATTGTCGATTTGGCCAACAAGATATGAACTGATTTCAGCTTCCTGAGGTGCAACTTGTACATTATCTGATGATAACCAAGAATTGATCCACGGAATTGGATTTTGGTTGGCGCCATCATAAGCAGGACGTAAGCCAACAGCAGCCATACGTAAGTTAGTGATATATTCAACATATTGGCACAAAATTTCTTTGTTTAAGCCAATCATTGAACCATCTTTAAATAGGTATTCTGCCCATTCTTTTTCTTGTTCAGCTGCTGCTTTAAAGATGCTAAAACATTCTTCTTCACATTCTGCTGCAATGATTGCCATTTGTGGATCATCATGGCCATTACGTAGCAAATTCAACATATGCTGAGTGCCCGTTAAGTGCAATGCTTCATCACGTGCAATTAGCTTTATTATTTTTGCATTACCTTCCATCACTTCACGTTCAGCAAAAGCAAATGAACATGCGAAGCTGACGTAGAAACGGATCGCTTCTAATGCATTGACTGACATTAGGCATAAATACAGTTTCTTTTTGATTTCATGTAAATCAACAGTGAAAGCAATGCCATCAGCAGAATGTTGGCCTTCACCGTAACGATGGTAGTCATTAGTTGCCGCGATTAAATCATCATAGTATTTAGAAATGTCACCAGCACGCTTAATAATATGTTCATTACGAACAATATCATCAAAAATAATTGACGGATTATTGACGATATTACGAATAATGTGCGTATAAGATCGTGAGTGGATCGTTTCTGAAAACGACCATGTTTCAATCCATGTTTCTAATTCAGGTAGTGAAACGATCGGTAATAATGCAACGTTTGGACTACGCCCTTGAATAGAATCAAGCAGTGTTTGGTATTTTAAATTACTGATGAAAATATGTTTTTCATGATCTGGTAAGTTATTGTAATCAATGCGATCACCAGAAACATCTACTTCTTCTGGACGCCAAAAAAAGGATAACTGTTTTTCAATAAGTTTTTCGAAAATTTCAAATTTTTGTTGGTCGTAACGTGCAACATTTACTGATTGACCAAAGAACATCGGTTCTTTAAGTTGATCGTTGCTAGTTTGACAAAAAGTACTGTAGGCCATGGTATCCTCAAATCAAAGGGAGCCCTGCGGCTCCCTTTTAGTCAATGCTTAAATTTTACAACTTGTACAATCATCGTCACTCATATCGCTTTGGCTATCAGATGCGCCATCTCGAGTGTTATGGTAGTACAGTGTCTTAACACCTAATTTATAAGCATTAAGCAGATCTTTTAGTAGTAGTTTCATTGGAACTCTACCGCCAGGTTGTTTGCTCGGGTCGTAGTTAGTATTTGCCGAGATAGCCTGATCAATAAACTTCTGCATAATACCAACAAGTTGTAGGTAGCCATCGTTGCTGCCAATGTTCCAAAGTAACTCATAGTTATCTTTGTATTTAGCAAACTCAGGAACAACTTGTTTGAGGATACCATCTTTCGATGCCTTAACGGAAACGTATCCACGTGGTGGTTCAATACCATTGGTTGCATTTGAAATTTGTGATGATGTTTCTGATGGCATTAGAGCTGAAAGGGTTGAGTTACGCAGACCATGTGTTTTGATCTCTTCGCGTAATGTTTCCCAATCGTAATGTAATTTAGCATCACAAATATTATCGATTTCTTTTTTATAAGTATCGATCGGTAAAATACCTTGAGCATAAGTCGTTTCGTTAAATAACGGACATGGACCTTGCTCTTTTGCCAAATTTACCGATGCTTTTAATAAGTAATATTGAATAGCTTCAAAGGCTTCATGGGTCAGGTTGTTTGCACTACCGTCTGAATAACGTACACCATGTTTAGCAAGGTAGTAAGCAAAGTTAATCACACCAACACCTAATGTACGACGATTCATGGTTGAACGACGTGCAGCGGGTAATGGGTAATCTTGGTAATCTAGTAATGCATCCAATGCACGTACAGTTAGCTCTGCAAGTTCTTCTAAATCATCTAAAGTATCAATTGCGCCTAAGTTGAATGCTGATAGCGTACATAATGCAATTTCTCCATCTTCATCTTCAACATTCTTTAATGGCTTGGTTGGCAATGCAATTTCAAGACATAAGTTTGATTGACGAATTGGCGCTACTGCAGGATCAAACGGGCTGTGCGTATTACAGTGATCAACGTTTTGAATATAGATTCGACCTGTTGAAGCACGCTCTTGCATCAATAATGAAAATAGCTCGATTGCTTTGATCGATTGTTTTTTAATGCTGTCGTCTTGCTCGTACAAGTTATACAAGCGTTCAAATTCAACTTGATCAGCAAAAAAAGCATCGTATAGCCCCGGAACATCAGAAGGAGAGAACAAAGAAATGTTCTGACCTTTGATCAAACGGGTATACATTAGACGATTGATTTGTACACCATAGTCCATATGACGAACACGGTTTTCTTCAACACCGCGGTTGTTCTTTAATACTAACAGTGATTCAACTTCACGATGCCAGATAGGGTAGAATAACGTTGCTGCACCACCACGAACACCACCTTGAGAACAACATTTAACTGCTGTTTGGAAGTATTTGTAGAATGGAATACAACCGGTATGAAATGCTTCACCACCACGAATTTCAGATCCTAATGCACGAATTCGACCTGCATTGATACCAATCCCCGCTCGCTGTGATACATAACGCACAATAGAGCTAGCTGTTGCGTTAATTGAATCAAGGCTGTCATCACATTCGATCAATACACATGAGCTAAATTGACGTGTAGGTGTACGAACACCTGACATAATTGGCGTTGGTAATGAAATTTTAAATGTTGATGATGCATCATAAAAACGCTTAATGTAATCAAGGCGCGTTTCTTTGGGATATTTATTAAATAATGCTGCTGCAATTAATACATAAAGAAACTGGGCACTTTCAAAAATTTCACCAGATACACGGTTTTGAACGAGGTATTTACCTTCAAGTTGTTTAACCGCAGCATAAGAGAAATTCATGTCGCGCCAGTGATCGATAAAGGTATCCATCACTGTAAATTCTTCTTCAGTGTAGTCATCAAGTAGGTGACTATCGTACTTACCTTTTTCAACCAAGTTTTTTACATGATCAAATAATTTTGGTGGCTCAAATTGACCATAGGCTTTTTTTCGAAGGTGGAAAATTGCCAATCGAGCAGCAAGATATTGGTAGTCAGGTGTTTCTTCTGAGATCAGATCCGCAGCCGCTTTGATGATAGTTTCGTGAATATCATCAGTACGAATACCGTCATAAAACTGGATGTGTGACTTTAGCTCGACTTGAGATACCGATACATTTTCTAGACCTTCGGCGGCCCAGTCGATGACACGGTGAATTTTGTCGAGATCGATAAGTTCTTTACGACCGTTGCGCTTGGTAACTGTTAGTTGTTGAGTCATTTGTTATTATTTTCCCAGTTTTCCTTGCAGATGATATTTTTTGTAATTTATCTATTAGATTAGCAAAGAATGTGATCTTTATTTTAAATATCGTTATTCAGCAAAAACACTACATGTTGTGGTGTTGAGCGAAAGTGCTTACAAGATAGTGGTGAATGCATGGTTTTGCAAGATGGTATTTTTTGAGCAGCTGTGGATAACATGGGGATTTCAATAAAAAAGTTAGTACCAACTCACTGATGTAGCGAATAGCATCAAATAGATAGTAAAAATCAAGACCTTTTGCGTTATTTTTTTATAGAAATAAAATTTATTTTTATTGCTTTTTAGGTGCGAGTTTGAACCAGTAAATTGGTGAAAATTTAACTAAATAAAGTATTAATAGCCCTTGATCTTAATGGTTATTTTTGATCTCTAAAATTGTTATCGTTTAAGTATTTGTTATTGGAATGTAGTTAAAGGAGAAAAAGTTATCTCCTTTAATATTGGTTGCTACAAGCTACAATGGCTTAACTGTATGAACGATATAATTCACGTCAACATTATTGCCTAGACTATAAGTATCAATGAGAGGATTGTAGTGAAGGCCAATAATATGACGCTCTTGTAATGGTGTTTGATCTATCATTGCAATGAGTTCTGATGGGCGAATAAACTTTTGATGGTCATGAGTACCTTTTGGAACTAATTTCATGACATGTTCAGCACCAACAATTGCAAATAAATACGATTTAATATTACGGTTTAATGTTGAAAAAAAGACATGCCCACCAGGTTTGACCATGCTGGCACATGAAGCAATAACAGATGCAGGATCTGGCACATGTTCAAGCATTTCCATACAAGTAACGACGTCATAAGCCTCGTGATGAGGTTCAGCATGTTCTTCTGCTGTGCATTGAACATAGTCGAGTTTGGTGCCTGTTTCTAAGGCATGTAGCTTGGCAACCATCAATGGTTCTTTACCCATATCAAGCCCCGTAACATGTGCACCTTCAACCGCCATGCTTTCAGCTAAAATTCCACCACCACAACCAACATCAAGTACTTTTTTACCAAATAAACCATTGGAATTATCAATAATATAATTTAAACGTAATGGATTAATTTGATGAAGCGGTTTGAATTCGCCGTCAAGATCCCACCAACGTGAAGCTATTTGTTCAAATTTTTCGATTTCTGCAAGGTCAACATTACGTGATTTGGTCATCTTAGTGGTGCCATTTTCCTTAATTGGTAGTAGCTATTATGCGAAATAAACGTGTTGTTGCAAAGAATAACTATGATAAACAGCAAGAGAAAAAGTTGATGACTATTATCGTTAAGATAAAACTCGCCAAGCACTGCAGTATTGCTTGGCGATATCACATTACTCATTGAAACTGCTTGTTGTGGCAGAAATGAGTTCAGGTGAGAAAATACCGCCAAATAAGGTGGTAATAGCAAGAATGAGCATTAAAATATACTTACCAATAATGATTGATAGACCAATAATATTAATTGCTGTACCCATAGCTTTATCCTCAGAGAATCGATACGGTTGTGGCATAGATTGAATAATAACGTTGTTTGTAGCATTAACATGTTTGTTAGTATTTAAATTTATTTTTGGTACTTATGTTTAACCATCGTCGATAGTGTGCGGAATATTAATGATTAATAAATGGTCAAATGTCGCATTTTTGACTTTATTTTGTTAAATGTAAGTTGTTCTGTGTATAAAACGGTGTTACATCTTGTTTTTACAAATGGTTACATACTCTGTAGGTTAAAAAGAGTAGATTAGATAGTTGGTATTATGAACAATAAATAAACAGTGAGATGTGATTAATCCACAGATGTGACGATGTTTGTTTCTGTTTTCTATAAATTCCGCTAAATTACTCATAACATAAGTCGTGAAAGGTGTGCCTATTAGGGCTGAAATATGCTATATTATTGCACCTTGCACGTATAAAAATACGACAGAAATTACCTGAGGGATATTGGCTCCATGAGCGATCTTGCAAAAGAGATCACGCCCATAAATATTGAAGAGGAGCTGAAAAGCTCTTATCTCGACTATGCGATGTCAGTTATCGTTGGTCGTGCTCTTCCTGATGTGCGTGATGGCCTTAAGCCTGTGCACCGCCGCGTTTTATTCGCGATGAATGTGCTAGGCAATGACTGGAATAAAGCATATAAGAAATCTGCCCGTGTGGTAGGTGATGTTATCGGTAAGTATCACCCACACGGTGATAGTGCTGTATACGATACTATTGTACGTATGGCGCAGCCGTTCTCACTACGTTACATGCTTGTAGATGGTCAAGGTAACTTCGGTTCAATCGATGGCGACTCAGCCGCTGCGATGCGTTATACCGAAGTCCGTATGTCTAAAATTGCCCATGAATTATTGGCTGATTTAGATAAAGAAACGGTTGATTATGTTCCTAACTATGATGGAACCGAGCAAATACCTGCTGTTTTACCAACAAAGATCCCAAACTTATTAGTGAACGGTTCTTCTGGTATTGCGGTAGGTATGGCAACGAATATACCACCCCATAACCTTGGTGAAGTGATTGACGGCTGTTTAGCGTATATCAATGATGAGAGCATCACTATTGATCAGCTAATGGAATATATTCCAGGCCCAGACTTCCCAACAGCTGCGATGATCAATGGCCGTAAAGGTATTGTTGATGCTTATCATACTGGTCGCGGTAAAGTTTACATGCGCGCCAAAGCTGAAATCGAAACTGAAAAGAATGGTCGTGAAACCATTATTGTTCATGAGATTCCATATCAAGTTAACAAAGCGCGTTTGATCGAAAAGATTGCCGAGCTAGTTAAAGATAAGAAAGTTGAAGGCATTAGCGCATTACGTGATGAGTCTGATAAAGACGGCATGCGTATTGTTATTGAATGTAAGCGTGACGCGGTTGGTGAAGTTGTTCTAAACAATCTTTACGCTCAAACGCAGTTGCAAACCACATTTGGTATCAACATGGTTGCGCTTGATAATGGCCAACCAAAGATCTTTAACCTTAAAGAAATGATCAAGTGCTTCGTGAATCACCGCCGTGAAGTGGTGACACGTCGTACTATTTTCGAATTGCGCAAAGCTCGCGATCGCGCTCATATTCTTGAAGGTTTGGCTCTTGCTCTTGCGAACATTGACGAAATTATTGAATTAGTTCGTAATGCAAATACACCAGCAGAAGCTAAAGCAGCATTAGTTGCTCGTGGCTGGCAGTTAGGTAATGTTGCAGCGATGCTTGAGCGTGCGGGTACAGATGCTGCGCGTCCAGATTGGCTAGAAGAGCAGTTTGGTATTCGTGATAATCTATACCACTTAACAGAGCAGCAAGCACAAGCTATTCTTGACCTGCGTTTACATAAGCTAACAGGTCTTGAACACGGCAAAATTCTTGAAGAATATAAGCAACTTCTTGAAGAAATCGCTGAACTTATGTTCATTCTATCAAGCTCTGAGCGTTTGATGGAGGTGATCCGTGAAGAGCTAGAGCTAGTGAAAGAACAGTTTAACGATGAACGTCGTACTGAAATCACAGCAGCAAGCAATGATATTGATTTAGAAGATCTGATCACTAAAGAAGATGTTGTTGTAACACTTTCTCACGAAGGTTATGTTAAGTACCAAGTTCTGAGCGATTACGAAGCACAACGTCGTGGTGGTAAAGGTAAAGCAGCAACGCGCATGAAGGAAGAAGACTTCATTGAACGTTTATTGGTTGCCAATACCCATGATACGATTCTATGTTTCTCTAGCCGCGGTCGCATGTACTGGCTGAAGGTATATCAATTACCATTAGCAAGCCGTACTGCACGTGGTAAGCCAATTGTGAATATTTTACCACTAGAAGAAGGTGAGCGTATTACTGCTATTCTTCCTGTGCGTGAATACACAGAAGACAAATTTGTCTTCATGGCAACCGCTGATGGTACTGTTAAGAAAACGCCATTAACTGACTTTAGTCGTCCTCGCAGTGCCGGTATTATTGCCGTTAATTTACGTGAAGGCGATTCATTGATCGGTGTTGATGTCACTGATGGTGATTGCGATATCATGCTGTTCTCGGCATATGGTAAAGTAGTGCGTTTCTACGAAAGCCCAGTGATTGATGCTGAAGGCAATGCGAAAGGCGGTGTTCGCGGCATGGGTCGTACTGCGGCGGGTGTTCGTGGTATTAAACTTGCTGAAGGCGATAAAGTTGTTTCGCTAATTGTGCCACACAATGAAGGCGATATTCTTACAGTAACTGAAAATGGTTATGGTAAGCGTACTGGTCTTGCTGAGTACCCGGCAAAGAGTCGTGCAACTCAGGGTGTAGTTTCAATTAAAGTCTCTGAGCGTAACGGTAGCGTTGTTGGTGCTGTTCAAGCTGAAGACGGCGATGAATTTATGATGATCACCAATGGTGGTACATTAGTTCGAACGCGTGTTGCTGAAGTAAGCCGTGTTGGTCGTAATACTCAAGGTGTTACACTTATCCGTACTGCCGATGACGAGAAAGTTGTTGGTCTACAACGTATAGATGAGCCAGCAGAAGTTGAATTAATTGAAGATGCTGAATTAGTTGATGGTGAAACTGTTGAAAATACAGAACTACCAGCAACAGATGCAGAATCAGGCGATTCAACCGAGCAAGAGTAAGCCTTATAGTGCTTTATTCTAAATAAGACGCAGCCAAATGGCTGCGTTTTTTTTATCTTAATATTGATAAACGGATGATTTTTTAATTAAGCCTTTAAAGTTGCGCAAGAAAGGTGTAAAAATAAATACATGATATCTGTCACAATGTTGAGATTTATCTTACTGTCTGTTTTGTAATGCTAAAAGTAGTACGGATAGTGGTGCTATTAGCTTTATGAAGCAGTAAATTTTTATTTTGGAACTCGAGCAGGAGCAAGTACAACATTATGGATAAGGTTTATAACTTTTGTGCCGGTCCGGCAATGATCCCCGCTGATGTTATGGCGCAAGCCCAGCAAGAATTAATTAATTGGCAGGGCTTAGGCACTTCCGTTATGGAAATCAGTCACCGTAGTAAAGAGTTTCTTGCGGTTGCCGCGCAATCAGAACAGGATTTACGGGAATTACTGAATATTCCTGCTAATTATCATGTTTTGTTTTGCCATGGTGGTGCTCGTGGTCAATTTGCTGCTGTTCCTCTTAATTTATTAGGTGAAGCAACGACAGCAGATTATATGGATGGCGGTTTTTGGGCTCACAGTGCTGTTGAAGAAGCTGCAAAATATTGTCAGCCGAATAATGTTGATATCACCTGTGTAAAAGAGGGCAAAAAGGCTATTTTACCAGCAACACAATGGCCGCTTTCTGATGATGCTGCATTTGTGCATTTTTGTCCAAATGAAACTATTGATGGTATCGAAATTCGTGATTTACCAATAACGGATAAGCCGATTGTCGCTGATATGTCATCCACTATTTTATCTCGTCAAATTGATGTGTCTAAATATGGTGTTATTTATGCTGGTGCCCAAAAGAATATAGGTCCCGCAGGATTAACGATCGTTATTGTACGCGATGATTTATTAGGTAAAGCAAAATCAATTTTACCAAGCATTTTAGATTACACGGTTTTAGTTGATAAAGAGTCAATGTTTAATACACCACCAACATTTGCATGGTATTTAGCCGGTGAAGTGTTTAAATGGCTGAAAAGCGTCGGTGGTGTCGCTGTCATGGAGCAACGTAATCTTGCAAAAGCAAAGTTACTGTACGATTTTATCGATCACTCCCATTTCTACATTAATGATGTTCATGCGGATAACCGTTCTATCATGAATGTACCGTTTCAATTGAAAAATTCTAATCTTGATGAAATATTTTTAGCTCAAGCGAATGCTGCGGGTCTAAAAGCATTGAAAGGGCACCGTGTTGTCGGCGGAATGCGTGCTTCTATTTATAATGCAATGCCTTTAGAAGGCGTACAAGCATTGGTTGATTTTATGTTGTTGTTTGAAAAAAATAATGCATAATAATACTTATAAATAATAAAAATACACACTTTAAGTGTGTATTTTTTACTGATACTCTATACGAGTAATACCTCGTTACAATATTTTTGATTGAGCATCTAGAATTGCTCGATATAATCGACCTCCCCATTTAATCGTTACTGTGAATGTATGTACAAAAAGTCAATATTAAAAGCATATTACAATAATTATCTTCGTGATATTTCTATTGTTTTTTTATTTCTACTGCCTTTAATTATTTGTAATGCAATTACATTATTTGTTGGTTATGCGTTTAAATTATTTGATTTTAGCGAATTAGCAACGCATTTCTTTTATTTTGCTAATCTATTAATTGGTATTTATCCAATAGCATTATGCTTGATCACTAGTTATTATATTTCAACTAAGCATGGTATTAATTCCATGGTTGTTGTGCCATACGCGTTATTATTATTGATTGCTGTATCTATTCCTAATGGCTTAGTTTCTGAACATAATGGATTACCTAACAATCCTCTTATAGCACTACTTTCTGCAATTATTGCAACATTATGCTGTATTTCATTTCGACTTTTTCCACTCGACCCTTCTCGTTTGGATTTTGTTCGTACACTGTATAAGCATGTATTACATTTTTTTTGTTTTCTTCTGTTAACGGTAGGGTTAGCTAAGCTCATTAAAATTGTGATCGCATTTAGTGAAAATATACATAACGATTTCGCACTTAATCCACTGACTTTTTATGGTGGCTTAGCCTATCAATTTATTTTAGGATTATTAGGTGCTATTGGTATTAATGGTCATAATTTTCTTTTTAGAACTAAGCAGCAGTTATTTGAGGTTACGCAACAAAATATTGCAGCTTGGCAAGCAGGAGATGCTCCTTTAAATGTTCTAGGACAGGGCTTTTATGATGCATTTTTATCAATGGGCGGATCAGGCAACACTATTAGCTTGTTGTTATGTCTTTTATTGTTCTCAAAAGAGAGACGCCATATAACATTGGCACTATCAGCATTACCGCTAGTGATTTTTAATATTAATGAACTTTTATTATTTGGTTTGCCGATTATTTTTAACCCTACACTAATTGTGCCGTTTATCTTCGTTCCACTAGTTAGTTTTGTGATTGTGTATAGCGCTATTTTCTTTGGGTTTGTGAATCCTATCAGCACGATTGTAGATTGGATGACACCGCCTTTAATCAGTGGTTATATTGCAACTCAACACAGTTTGTCTGGAGTAGTATTACAAATTATAGTGATTACGGTTGGAGTTATTATTTATCGACCGTTTTATCTGTACTATGTGGGAAAAAGTCAATGTCAAAGCATGGCAATAACTCGGCAATATGAGCTGGGACGTAGCACGCTTAAATCTTTTTTAGGTGATGTAAATCAAGCTATGACGAGCTATGTTAGTAAGCATGATATCAGTCGTCGTGTAAGCCGAATGTTGACTCATGGCGAATTTGTCATGTTTTACCAACCTCAAATCAATTTAAATAATGATAAAAGAGTATCGTTTGAATCACTTATTCGTTATAAAAATGCTGCGGGTAAGATATTGCCACCGTTATTTATTAAAGATTTTCAACAAGTAGGGGCGATGAAGCAGCTGGATCAGATGGTAATTGATTTGGTTCTAAAAGACATGCAAAAAATGCCACTTGATAAGGGCTGTAAAATTGCGATTAATGTTTCTGCTGAAACGATTTCAGATAAACATATTGTGGCCTATATCGTAGAGCGATTAAGTTTCTATGCAATTTCACCGTTGAATTTAGAAATAGAGATCACAGAAGAAGCCATACTTGAAGATGACAAACGAGTATCAGAAAATATCGAAGTATTGCAAGGATTGGGAATAACAGTTGCTATTGATGATTTTGGTTCAGGTTATGCGTCTTTTCCACATTTACTCAAGTTTAACTTTGATAAAGTAAAGTTAGATCGTGCCTTATTGTGTAATATTGAACATGATCGTGAGAAAAATTTATATCAATTGCTGGCGAAGATAAGTGAAGTAACAGGTTGTATATTAGTTGCAGAAGGTGTTGAAACTGCGATAGAAAAACAGTTTGTACAACAATGTGGTATTGATATCGTTCAAGGTTTTTATTTTGCTAAACCGATGGCATTTAATGATGCTTTAACGTGGTTTAAAAATGTTTAGCGTAATTAGCTAAGTAAAATGTGGTAATAGCGCTCATCAATCTAAGCTTGCATTTGTTAGGTGTTAATTGTGTTTTATGAATAAAAATAAAGTGTAGGATCCAAGATAATTTTCATATTATAAGAATATTATGGATCCTACTATTTTCATCATTTGCCTGGTGGTTTTTATTGGCGGATGTTTTATTCAAAGTACGATTGGTTTTGGTATGGGGGTTCTTGTTGGCCCATTTATTCTTTTACTTGAACCTCGATTAATGCCTTGTGCGATTATTTTTATTGGCATGTTTATGTCTGCCATTGTGTGGTATCAATATCGGCACGCTTTATCTTTGCGTTTTCTCATCTTTGCTTTTTTAGGACGACTTCCCGGTACTCTAGTTGCTGCTTATGTTTTAATGGTGATTTCTAGTAATCAATTAGAAATTTTGCTTGGTGTGACAGTGTTAGCGGCGGTTATTTTAAGTTTAACCAAATTACGTTTAGCTCCAACATCGCTGAATTTATTTATTGGCGGATTTATTTCTGGCGTAACAGGGACTGCGACAGGGATTGGCGGCCCACCGATTGCTTTGTTGATGCAAAATGAAGAGCCTGAAAGTATTCGTGCTAATTTAGCGGCCTTTTTTTGTTTGACGAATATTATTTCATTGATTGCATTACATTATTCTGGTCGTTTTACAATGGCTGATTTCAACACGATTATATGGTTATTACCGGCACCTATTATCGCGAGTTTAGTTGCTTATCGTGTACGTAATAAAGTGAAAAAACAAGTAATGCAATATGGTGTGCTAGGGCTCTGTTCGTTATCAGCAATTGTTGCATTGTCACAAGGTTTTCATCTTTTTAAATAGGCATTATCAATTGTTGTAATGCCTATTTTATTACTGTTGCGGATAAATAAGTTTGTCAGTATCAAATCCTGCGAGTTTAGCTTGATTAAGATACCGTTCGAGTACTGCAGGATCGAGTTTCTTGTCTCGTGATAATATCCATAGATAGTCGTAATTATAGCTACTGACTAATGCTGCCGAATAATCATCTTCAAGTGCAAAGATAATATAGCTGCCATAGAATGGACCAAAGAAAGAGACTTTGAGATGCCCAAGGTCGGGTTGGTCAACAAACTTTGCTTTACCTTGCGCTTGTTGCCATTGTTGACTCTTTTTATTAAAGCCTCGATTGGTTACTTTAACGGTATTATCTGTCTCTAGGCTATAAGTAGCAGTGACACGATCTAAGTTTCGTTCAAAACTATGGTCTAATCTTGCTATTTCATACCATTGCCCTAAATAGCGATTGATATCAAAATTTGTTACAGGCTGAACATTAGTCGGTTTACCTGTTGTGCAGCCCATAACTAGACTCAGTAAAATAATACCATAGCCCCATTTTATATAAGTCAGCATCCATTCCTCCTTATTTGATTTTTGATGTGGTTATTTTGACGCTAAAAAACCACCTCGGCTGTGAATGTGACCTCATTATCTGTCACTGTAAAATTCCATTGCATGCGTTCACAAATACGCTGCACGATGACTAATCCACAGCCATAACCCTGATTATAGATTTCATTACCATCATGGCGATTGATAATCGTTAAGCGATCATGCACTAATTTTATTTCTATATCGCCGATGCTATAGCTAAAGGCATTTTTAATCAGATTGTTTATAATTATAGTAATAAAACTTAATGGCGCATAAATCGTCGCTGAGTGGTCTATGTCAAGATAGTAGCTAGCATCTTGTTTTGCAAATAAAGGTTCCATTATCATTAATTGTTTTTGTAGTTCATCGGCAAGGTTACATTGATGAAGATGATGATCTTCAATTGACTCTTTGCCCAATAATAAAAAGGTTTCAGTTAAAATCCGCATATCATCACTGGCTTGATGTAATCTATTAATGGCTTTTTTGGCAACATTAGGTTGATTGGGCACTTTATTGAGTAAATCCGCAGAGCCTTGAATAACCATTATTGGGGTTCGTAGTTCATGAGATGCAAAACGGCTAAATTCTTTTTCTCGTTGGAAAAAACCTGCAATATTATTCTTACTATCAAGTAATGCTTGTTCTATTTTTCTTGTTTCACGGTATTGAGTATCGACTTCAAAATTAGGTTGGTCAGGCGGCATTTGACGAATTTTTTGATCTATCTTTGCTAATGGCTGTGATAAAGAACGCACAAAATAAAACCCATAGCTTCCCATAATTAACGAGACTAACAAGCCAAAAATAAAGGTGAAATAGTGGAGACTATCTTCATAATCATCAAGATAATCATCGGCATCATCTTGATAAACAACATACATGAGTCCTTTACCTGATGGATGATTAAAGACTAAAAAATGTTTATCTTCGGTGCCTCGTAAATGCTCAAAAAAACCGGGTTTATTATATTTTTTGAGCCAATCGGGTAATGATTTTTCACTCCAATAACTCTTGAATTCACTGTTGTTTGGTAGTGGTGCATTATCACCCATAGTTTTATAATCAAGTACATATTGGCTTGATTCTTTATCTAACCAATGATGAAGGCTAATGACTTCTAATTGATTTTCAGCAACATAAATGACTACCCAGAATAAAATAAACATACCAAAGGTCATTAGCCCAAAGCTTAAACCGACTTTGCGATAAATGCTGGGGAAACTATGCGGTTTTGATGCGGTAACCTTGTCCATGAATCGTCTCTAAGCGTGAAGTGGAAAAACCTTTATCAAGGGCATTGCGTAAACCATAAATATGACTGCGAAGGGCATCACTAGAAGGGGACTCTTCGCCCCAAACTGCGTCAATGACTTGCTGCCGAGTCACGATATTCGGAGCGTGGTGTAATAAAACTTTGAGAATTTTAAATTGAATACGGCTAAGTTTAATGGCTGTCCCATTTCGACTAACTTCATCACTGCGATTATTCATTATTAAATCTGCATATTTTAGTAATCCAATATCTTGCCGAGGGCCTCGATTGGCTAATGCGTGGAGTCGTAAGCACAGTTCTTCCATGGCAAACGGTTTTAATAAATAGTCATCACCGCCCGCTTTAAAAGCAGCAACTTTATCTTCAAGAGTATCTTTAGCGGTTAGAAAGAGAATGGGCGTTCCACAATAAAGTTCGTTACGTATTTTTTGAACCGCAGCAATACCGTCTATTTTAGGCATCATAATATCCATAATGATGACGTCATAATGGTTATTTTCAATAAAAGTGAGTGCGGCTTGACCGTGATAGGCACAATCGACTGTCATACCTTCTAGTTCTAAGTAATCAGCAATCGTTTCAACAATCTGATGGTTATCATCAACAATAAGAATTTTCATCTTTTTAGCTAGACTCTTCACGAATATTTCACGTTTGGCATTTTAGTATACTCGTCAATAAAACAATATTCATAATTTGTTAATTAAAAGGTCTGTATTCATGAAGAAAATCACATTAGCGACATTGGTTGGTCTTGTTCTTACTGGTTGTGGCGGTGGCGGCGGTGATGATAGTAAACCAACGCCTCCTCCAACGATAGCTCAACCAACGATCGTTCAAGGGACGATACAGGAAGTTCAAGGTAATGATATCATTATTAATGGTCGTCGATATGATGTTAGTCGTGTGGATTACAATAAAAAAAAGTTATCTAATGACACGTCGTTATTAAAGCCTCAGATGATGGTGCAAGTTACAAAACAATCAAAATTAGGAGCGATTGTTAATCTTGAGCCAACTTTTTTAGGAGAAATTACAAATGTAAATCCTAAAACAGATACATTTACAATTAATGGTGTAAATTTATCGTTCGGTGGATTAAGTAATGAAATCAGTAATGGCGAATGGGTTATGGTTTCTGCATTACCTATGGCAACTAATAATGGTGTGGGTTACAAAGTCTTGTCTGTAATTGAGATTGAAAATACAGAACTCGAAGGTCAATATGAACTCGAAGGTGCTGTATCTCAATTAGACAATGAACCATCCACCTTTAAATTAGGTCAGGTAATCGTTGATTATTCAAATATCAATCTTTCTGCTGGTATTAAGAATGGAGATTGGGTTGAGGTTACTGGACAATATAAAAATCTTAAATTTATGGCTAGTGAAGTTGAACTAGAAAGCTATGATGATTTAGATAGCGGTCATGAAATTGAAGGTATTATAACTAAGGTAAATAGCACTAAAACTGAGTTTGAACTTAACGCGCGAGGAACTTTTATTGTTAATTCACAAACTCGTTTTGAAGATGGAAAAAAAGATAATTTAGTTGTTGGTGAATTGGTCGAAGTGACGACTTTTAATGGTATTGCGAAAGAAATTGAATTTGAACATGATTTTGATGGTGCAAATGGTAGTTTACGTGAATTCGAACGCGAAGGTCGTGTAACTGCTGTAGAAGATGATAGCTTTGTTATTGGGACTGAAACGTTCTATCTAGATACTAATACTGAATTTGAAGATTTGACGTTAGATAATTTAAATGGTCAATATGTTGATGTTGAGGGGGTGATCATTGACGATATAAAAATGGCGCGCGAAATCGAACGTGAAGATGATTAAATAACCTCGAATCAAAAGCGCCTATTATTGAGGCGCTTTTTGCATTTTAGATATAAACGGTTACTTAGAACAGCTACTCATTAATACAAAACTGTTGTTCTAAATAACATTGAATCGATTGTTCACTCGCATCAAATTGTGGCGAAGGCACTTGAGTTGGATCTACCCACTGCCACCCCTCACATTTATCAGGCTCTTTTAGCATTAACTCACCACTGAACTCAGTTGCCAGTAAAGCGACACTAATATAGTGCTTGCCTGATTCTGAATAGGTAGCAAGATTATTGGTTACCGCAATCACTCGTGGTTGATAAATTGTGAGTCCTGTTTCTTCTTTAACTTCACGAATAGCGCATTGACTAAAGGTTTCACCTAATTCCATGTGTCCACCAGGAATAGAGTAATACGGCGCATGACTATTTTTACGTTTACCAATTAATATTTGACCATGCTGATTAACAATAATAATCCCGATCCCAACCATGGGCGTTATAACACTCATTAGTACTCCTATATTTATCTCTATTATAGGTACCTACTTTAACGTAATTAGGCAGTGGATGGTGGAACTATATTCAATAGTGTTATCAGAACATTAAAAAACTGCTGCTAGATAACTGCGACATTATTGGGTACTCTGCTAGATAATGAAAATTAGGATTGGAAGAATAATCAATGGAAAGTTTAACGCTACAACCGATCGCTAAAGTTAATGGTGAGGTAAACCTACCGGGTTCTAAAAGTGTCTCAAACCGTGCGTTGCTATTAGCGGCTCTTGCCCAAGGAACAACCCGTTTAACTAATTTATTAGACAGTGATGATATTCGCCATATGCTTAATGGATTAAAGCAATTAGGCGTGAATTACCGTTTATCGGCAGATAAAACCGTATGTGAAGTGGATGGTTTAGGTCATGCTTTTATAACAACCAAGCCACTAGAATTATATTTAGGTAATGCAGGAACAGCAATGCGCCCATTAGCGGCTGCATTATGTTTAGGCTCTGGTGAATATATACTTACTGGTGAGCCCCGAATGAAAGAACGTCCGATAGGTCATCTTGTTGATGCTCTACGTAGTGCTGGTGCGGAAGTCACCTATCTTGAAAATGAACACTATCCACCATTAAAAATTATTGGTACTGGCTTAAACGGCGGAGAGGTTGAAATTGATGGCTCAATCTCAAGTCAATTTCTCACTGCTTTTTTGATGGCAGCACCACTTGCTAGCGCAGATACAGTGATTAGCATTAAAGGCGATTTGGTATCGAAGCCTTATATTGATATTACCTTACATATAATGGCACAGTTTGGGGTTGAGGTTGAAAACCGTAATTACCAACAGTTTGTGGTTAAAGGGGGACAGCAATATCAATCACCTGGCGAACTGTTAGTGGAAGGTGATGCATCCTCTGCCTCTTATTTTTTAGCTGCCGCTGCGATTAAAGGTGGTGCAATTAAAGTCACTGGTATTGGTAAAAAGAGTATTCAAGGTGATGTTCAATTTGCGGATGCATTAGCGGCAATGGGGGCTGAAATAGAGTGGGGGGATGATTATGTTATTGCTCGTGGTGGTGAGTTAACCGCGATTGATATGGATTTTAATCATATTCCCGATGCGGCGATGACGATTGCGACGACTGCATTGTTTGCCAAAGGTACAACATCAATCCGTAATGTTTATAACTGGCGCGTAAAAGAAACTGATCGTCTTGCGGCGATGGCAACAGAATTACGTAAAGTTGGTGCGATAGTTGAAGAAGGGAATGACTACATCACTATTACGCCTCCGACGAAGCTAAATCATGCCCAAATTGATACATACGATGATCATCGTATGGCTATGTGTTTTTCGCTGGTGGCATTAAGTGATACCGCCGTTACTATTAATGATCCGAACTGCACATCAAAAACATTCCCTGATTATTTCACCAAACTTCAGAGTTTGAGTGTGTAGTTTTTATTGATTGATAATTGATATTTAAGTTTACAGCGATAGAAGCCTGATCTGATTGCATCAAGCTTTTTAATTGGTGTAAAAAGGTATGAGAGAAAAGGGAATAACTATATAAATTTAAGATTTTTTTCCGTATAATGTGCCACCGTTTGATGGCTAATCCTAATTTGGGTTAAGTTAAAGCTATTACGGATACATTTTCGGAGAAAACTTATGTCTACTCATGCTCCAGTCATTACTGTTGATGGGCCTAGTGGTGCTGGTAAAGGCACACTGTGTATGCTGTTAGCAGAAAAACTTGGCTGGAATCTGCTCGATTCTGGTGCAATTTATCGTGTTCTTGCACTTGCAGCACTTCATCATGGTGTAGATACTGAATCAGAAGATGCTTTAGTGCCACTGGCTGCACATCTTGATGTTCAGTTTGTTACTGAAGGTGATTTGGTTCGAGTTATTCTCGAAGGCGAAGATGTTTCAGATACGCTTCGTACTGAAAAAGTAGGTAATGCAGCATCAAAAGTTGCCGCATTCCCCCGTGTACGTGAAGCGTTATTACGTCGTCAACGTGCATTTAATGAGCATCCTGGATTGGTTGCAGACGGTCGTGATATGGGCACTGTCGTGTTTACATCGGCGGAAGTGAAAATATTCTTAGACGCTAGTGCCGAAGAACGTGCAACTCGACGTATGAATCAGTTGCAAAAAAAAGGCTTAGATGTTAGCTTTAGCAGCCTTTTGAGCGAAATTCAGGAGCGAGACTACCGCGATCGCAATCGTGCGGTAGCGCCTTTACGCCCTGCAGATGACGCATTGGTACTTGATTCAACTGAAATGTCAATTGAACAAGTATTAGAAAAAGTCTTGGCATATGTGAATGTTAAGCTAAAATAAACGAATCCATATTTAGTTGCGCAAGCAGCTAAATAACGTCGGTGTCATGGATGATAACTGACTTTATTATCAACCCCATGCGGTAGGATACCCATGGTTGTTTATCATATTGAAGATTAATTAAATGACTGAATCTTTTGCTCAACTCTTTGAAGAGTCGCTAAACCAAGTTGAAACTCGCCCAGGTGCAATCGTTAAAGGTACTGTAATCGCTATCGAAAACGGTTATGTACTAGTTGACGCTGGTCTAAAATCTGAGTCATCTATTCCTGCTGAAGAATTCAAGAACGCTGCTGGCGAACTAGAAATCGAAGTTGGCGCTCAGGTTGACGTTGCTCTTGACGCGATCGAAGATGGTTTTGGTGAAACTAAACTTTCTCGTGAGAAAGCTAAGCGTCACGAAGCTTGGATCCAGCTTGAAAAAGCTTATGAAGATGCTGAAACAGTTGTTGGTATCATCAACGGTAAAGTTAAGGGCGGCTTCACAGTTGAACTTAACGGCATCCGTGCGTTCCTACCAGGTTCACTAGTAGACGTACGTCCAGTTCGTGACACTGCTCACCTAGAAAACAAAGAACTTGAGTTCAAAGTAATCAAGCTTGACCAGAAGCGTAACAACGTTGTTGTTTCACGTCGTGCTGTTATCGAATCTGAGAACAGTGTTGAACGTGATGAGCTACTTGCTTCTCTACAAGAAGGCATGGAAGTTAAAGGTATCGTTAAGAACCTTACTGACTACGGCGCATTCGTTGATCTTGGCGGTGTTGACGGTCTTCTACACATCACTGACATGGCTTGGAAGCGTGTTAAGCACCCTTCTGAAATCGTTAATGTTGGCGATGAAATCAACGTTAAAGTTCTTAAGTTCGACCGTGAGCGTACTCGCGTATCACTAGGTCTTAAGCAACTTGGCGAAGATCCATGGGTTGCAATCGCTAAGCGTTACCCAGAAAGCACTAAGCTTACTGGTCGCGTAACTAACCTTACTGACTACGGCTGCTTCGTTGAAATCGAAGAAGGCGTTGAAGGTCTTGTTCACGTTTCTGAAATGGATTGGACTAACAAAAACATCCACCCATCTAAAGTTGTTAACGTGGGCGACGAAGTTGAAGTTATGGTTCTTGATATCGACGAAGAACGTCGTCGTATCTCTCTAGGTCTTAAGCAGTGTAAAGCGAACCCATGGCAGTCATTTGCAGAAATGCAAGCTAAGGGCGACAAAGTAACTGGTAAGATCAAGTCAATCACTGATTTCGGTATCTTCATCGGTCTTGAAGGCGGCATCGACGGTCTAGTTCACCTATCTGACATTTCTTGGAATGTTTCTGGTGAAGACGCAGTTCGTGACTTCAAGAAAGGCGACGAAATTTCTGCAGTAGTTCTTGCAGTTGACGCAGAGCGTGAGCGTATCTCTCTAGGCGTTAAGCAAATCGAAGAAGACCCATTCAACAGCTTCGTAGCTGACACTAAGAAAGGCGCTCTAGTAACTGGTAAAGTTATCGCTGTTGACGCTAAAGGCGCAACTGTTGAGCTAGCTGAAGGTGTTGAAGGTTACTTACGTGCTTCTGAAGCATCTGTAGACCGTGTTGAAGACGCAACTCTAATTCTTGCAGTTGGCGACTCTATTGAATCTAAGTTCACTGGTGTTGACCGTAAGAACCGCGTAGTTAACCTTTCTGTACGTGCTAAAGACGTTGCTGAAGAGCAAGAAGCAATGGCTACACTAAACAAAGCAGACGATGCTGCGTTTGGTAATGCTATGGCTGACGCTTTCAAAGCTGCTAAAGGCGAATAATTGAGCGTTGAGGGAAATCGCTTTAGCTTTTTCCCTCTAAACGGCTATACTATTGAGAAACTTACTAAAACGGAGTGTTTATGACAAAGTCTGAATTAATTGAAAGACTGTGTAGTCAACAAACACATCTTTCTGCCAAACAGGTAGAAGATGCAATCAAGGATATTCTTGAACATATGGCGAACACACTTGCAGAAGGTGATCGCATTGAGATCCGTGGCTTTGGTAGCTTCTCTTTGCATTACCGTGCTCCTCGCGTTGGTCGTAATCCAAAGACAGGTGATAAAGTTGAGTTGGACGGCAAGTACGTTCCTCACTTCAAGCCAGGAAAAGAATTACGTGACCGTGTTAATGCATCGATAGCTGCTTAACCGCGAATAGAACAAAAAAACGGCATACTCTCGGTATGCCGTTTTTTTATGTCTATAGATCATGGTTTGATTGGTAAAATTACTGCATAATCAGCAATTATAATTTAGATTTAGTGAGAGGATTCACGATGAAGATTTTAGGAATTATTGTTCTAGTAGCTGCTTTTTTGATCACTCTAGCTCTTGGTGCGCAAAATCAAATAATGGTAAGTTTTGATTATCTGATTGCGCAAGGTGAGTTTCAACTTTCCACATTACTTGGAACAACCTTTGGCGCTGGTTTTATTATTGGTTGGGTTATTTGTGGAAGTTTATACCTTAAAGCTCGTTTTGCTAAAAATCGATTAATAAAGAAAGTAGCAAAGCAACAACAAGAACTTGATCAGCTTCGTGCTCAACCCGTAAAGGAATAAGAATTAATGCTTGAGTTGTTGTTCTTACTTTTACCTATTGCTGCCGCTTATGGTTGGTATATGGGTAACAGGAGCGCAAGTAACCAAAAGCAAGAAAAGTCTGACCACTTATCTCGCCAATATGTAACAGGTCTTAATATGCTGTTATCAGATGAATCTGATAAGGCAGTAGATCTGTTCATTGAGTTGCTTCAGGTTGATAGTGAAACCATTGATACTCATCTTGCGCTTGGTAATTTATTCCGTAGCAGAGGAGAGGTTGATCGCGCTATTCGTATTCACCAAAACTTGATAGCAAGGCCGAATTTATCGATTGAACAACGTAATTTAGCTTTACAGCAATTAGCAAAAGATTATATGGCAGCTGGTTTTTTTGATCGTGCTGAGCGTATTTTTGAGCAGTTATTAGATGAGCCTGATTACCGTAAACCAGCATTACAGCAATTATTAGCAATTTATCAACAAACGCGAGAATGGGAAAAAGCCATTGAGATGGCCTCTCAGTTGGTGAAATTAGGCAAAACTAAATTAAAGCATGATATTGCCCATTATTGGTGTGAGCTTTCTATGCTTGAACTTAGTGCTCAGAATCAAGATAAAGCGATTCAACTATTAAAAAAAGCATTATCAATAGATAAAAATTGTGTGCGTGCCTCTATTGCTATTGCAAAAATACAAATTAAACAGCAAGAATATAAACCAGCGGCAAAGATTTTAGAGCGTATTTCTGATCAAGATATTGAGTTTGTTGGTGAAGCCTTGCCATTGCTACTTGAGTGTTATGAAGCGATGCATAATCAAAATGCATGGCTAAAATATTTACAATATTGTGTTGAACATAAAGCAGGCGCAAGCGCAGAGCTAATGCTTGCTGATGAAATAGCTAAACAAGATGGTGCAGTAGTTGCTCAATCTTTTATGACTCGTCAACTTCAGAAAAATCCAACTATGAAAGGTTTTTATCAGTTGATGGAATACCATCTTGATGAAGCTGAAGATGGAAGGGCAAAAGAAAGTTTGACCAGTTTACGGCATTTAGTTGGTGAACAACTTAAAGTAAAACCTCGTTATCGTTGTCGCCAATGTGGATTTGCAACGCATGCGTTATATTGGCAATGTCCGTCTTGTAAGAGTTGGGGACAAATAAAACCCATTCGAGGACTTGATGGTGAATAATTGTTGCCGTATATTTTTATATTATTAAAACCAGTGCATTAATGTACTGGTTTTTTTTTATCGTTGTAGCTATCAAATTAAATCAATTGATGTAAAATTCTGCCGGCGGTGGGATAACCGTTCAGTGGATGTATTTAGATATAATAGGAGCCTCAATGCTAGACGCTAAAGTAACAGACCCTAAAGTAATCGTTGCCCTTGATTATGACAATCAGCATGAGGCACTCGCTTTTGTCGATCGTATTGAGCCGGGAAGTTGTCGTTTAAAAGTCGGCAAAGAAATGTTTACTTTTTTTGGCCCTGATTTCGTGCGTCAACTGCATGATCGGGGCCATTCTGTATTTCTAGATTTAAAATTTCATGATATTCCAAATACCTGTTCAAAAGCAGTAAGAGCTGCGGCTGAATTAGGCGTGTGGATGGTGAATGTGCATGCCAGTGGTGGTGAGCGCATGATGACAGCATCGCGTGAAATTCTTGAGCCATACGGTAAAGATCGCCCATTACTTATTGGTGTTACGGTATTAACCAGTATGGAAGCAAGTGATCTAGCGGGAATTGGTATTGCATGTCAGCCGCAACAACAAGTATTAAACTTAGCGACATTAACTAAAAACAGCGGTCTTGATGGTGTTGTTTGTTCTGCACAAGAAGCGGGTTTATTAAAAGCACAACTTGGACAACAATTTAAATTGGTAACGCCTGGTATTCGTCCTGTTGGGAGTGAAGCGGGTGATCAGCGTCGAGTGATGACACCTGTTGAAGCTATTGGCGTAGGATCTGATTATTTGGTGATTGGTCGCCCTATTACTCAGGCAAGCGATCCAGCAGCAGTATTAGCTGCAATCAATAAAACATTGGCATAAATTTAATATATTAAGCAAACGATAACGCCAGTATTTTTTACGTAATAATACTGGCGTTACTTTAGCAACTAATAACTAATAACTAATAACTAATAACTAATAACTAATTTTAGGGGTGCTATTGAGGATCCGTGTACTCTTTTCTCGTGTTGGTGAACTAAAGTGACTATCGAGGAGTTTTTGGGTCAGAGAATGCTTAGGGTTATCAAACACGTTAGCTGTACGTCCTTTTTCAACCACTTCACCATCTTGCATGACCATGACTTTATCACTGAAATGTTTCACTACCCCCATATGCTGCGATACATAAACATAAGACAAGCCCATCTCTTCTTGCAATTCAAGTAGCAGGTTTATCATCTGTGAACGCATTGACATGTCTAAGCCATTTAATGCTTCATCGGCGACAATAATACAAGGTTGTAAAATCAATGCTCGAGCGAGAGATACACGTTGTTTTTGTCCTGTTGCGAGCATTTGAGGGTAAAAATAGGCATGTTCTGGCAGTAAACCCACTCGTTTAAGCGTATCCATAATACGTCGCTCACGGGCTTGTGGGGTCATATTTGTATTTCGTTTTAATGGTCCTTCAAGAATGCGTCCAATTTGAATACGCGGATTTAACGCGGTATTAGGATCTTGAAAAATCATTCGAATCAATTTACAGCGGGTTTGATAATCATGGTGATGAAGTTGCTCACCATTAACGCGTACAATGCCTTCTGTTGGTGTTATTACGCCAGCTAGCATTTTAGCTAATGTTGATTTTCCTGATCCATTCTCACCTAATAGAGCGATAGTTTCGCCTGCATTTAACTGAAATGAAACTGGTTTTACCGCTTCGATTGTACGACGACGGAATAAGCCAGAACGATAATGATAATCTTTTTTTAGATTTACAACTTCAAGTAATGAGCTCATTTATTATCATCCTTCATATTCAGCGGGAAATGACAGCTAAATTTATGACTTTTGATTTTTTGACGCTTAGGCACTTCAACACATTTGCGTTGTGCATAAGGACAACGAGGCCCTAAACGACAGCCTATTGGTAGATGTTGGAGTGGGGGGATAGAACCCGGTAATGTTTCTAATTTACATTTATGGCTGATACCAAGAGAAAAATCAGGCATTGCCCGCATCAGTGCAGCAGTGTAAGGGTGATGAGGCAACTCAAGTAATTGCTTTGATGTTCCAGATTCTACTGATTGCCCACAATACATTACGGTGATTCTATCCGCCCATTGGGTCACGGTATTTAGATCATGACTGACTAATAGAATCGTTGTATTACCTAATTGGTTCATACGGCTCAGTAAGCGAAAAATCTGCGCCTGAGTAATTGGGTCAAGATCGTTAGTTGGCTCATCGGCAATTAATAGTCGAGGACGGTTAGCAATCGCCATTGCAATCATTACTTTTTGGCATTCACCATCAGTTAATTCATAAGGATAACTGCGCATGATCCGTTTATGTTCTTTAATGCCCACCTTATGTAATAGCGCAATAGCTTGCTTTTGACGCCAATGAAAACGCTGCCAAAATCGACCACTAAATGATGATGATGGAATAGCTTCTTCTAACTGTTCACCAATACGCTCAGAAGGATCAAGACAGGTTGACGGCTCTTGGAAAATCATTGCAATTTCGCGACTAACAATTTTACGGCGCTGACGAGGTGATAATGCGAGTAAATCGACATCACCCAAACGCATGCGGTCAGCGTTAACTCGCCAGTTGTCTTTACATACACCAGCAATGGCTTTAGCAACTAAGCTTTTACCAGAGCCAGATTCTCCCACTAAACCACGAATTTCGCTTTCGTTAATGGTTAGACTCATGCGATCAACCGCTTTTACCATCCCTTGAGGGGTATCTATTTCGATGGTTAAGTTACGTATATCGAGTAATGGCATGTTAATCAATTCCCGCGTTAAGTGCTTGACGCATACCATCACCAACAAGGTTTATGACTAATACGCTAAACATAATCGCAAGCCCTGGCAGTGTGACTGTCCATGGCGCAAGATAAATAAGATCAATCGAATCCCCAAGCATTGCACCCCATTCTGGCTGTGGCGCTTGTGCACCTAAACCAAGGAAACCAAGTGCAGCAATGTCCATAATTGCGACTGAAATAGCACGTGTCATTTCAGTGGTTATGGTGGTTAGAATGTTAGGTAATATCGAATTATAAAGAAGGTAAAAGCTGTTAGCACCATCAAGACGTGCTGCAATAATGTAGTCTTTAGCGACTTCTATATGAACAGCGGTATAGACTGCACGAATAAACCGTGGAATTAATGCCAGCCAAATGGCAAATAAAATGTGAGTCTCTCCGGGTCCCATATAAGCAACAACAATTATTGCGAGTAACAATGATGGAATAGATAATACAGTATCTAATATATGGTTAAGAAAACTTGATTTAAGACCGCTGCTCATGCCTGCTAAAATACCAATTAGTAGACCAATGATACTGGATGCAAATGCAATTAATAAAGCATAGCCAAAGGTTAATTGGCTACCGATTAATAGTCGCGATAAAATATCACGTCCAAGATCGTCAGTACCAAAAAAGAAGGATACATGCCCTGAATTATCCCATGAAGGTGGCATCAGTAGTTCACCGACTTGTTCTATCGCAGAATAAGGTGCTAACCAGCGAGCATTTACCGTAATTAATAACAGAGCTAATAGGCTCCATAAACCAAACATAGCTAACGAGTTAGCACGAAAATTTTGCCATGATCGTTCCCACTGTGTAGGGATAGTTGCTTCTTGGTAAACACTATTTGATGGCATACCATTCTTTCCTTACCAATGGATTAATAATTGCACCAATAATATCAGATAAGATATTGGCTAATAGAATAAAGCCACCCACAGTAATAACACCCGCTTGAATAGCAACATAGTTTTGAGCTGCAATCGCATTAAGTAGCCAACGTCCAACACCCGGCCAATTGAATATAGATTCAGTTAACATCGCAAATGTCATCATGGCTGCAAACTGCATTCCAAGTTTAGGAATGATCGGCGGAATAGCATTTTTCATACCATGACGACGTACAATTTCAAAGGTTGAAAGACCTTTAGTTTGTGCAACTTTGATATAATTTTTGGTCATGACTTCGGCAATAGATGCACGTGTTAAACGAATAACTTCAGTTGTTGGTGCCATTGCTAATACAATTGTGGGTAAAACGAGGTGTTTTATTGCATCAAAGAAAGCTTCCATACGGTATGGCTTATCAGAGAGTAAGATATCAATTAAAGCAAAACCTGTAACATGATTAAATTGATACAATAAGCTATAACGGCCTGAAACAGGCAACCAACCTAAGTTTAATGAAAAGAGCAAGATAAGTAACATTGCAAGCCAAAACAAAGGAATGGAATAACCTAATAATGTAATTGAGCTTATGATGGTATCAATAGGGTAGCCACGACGGACTCCGGCAATGGTACCTAAAGGAATACCAATGATTAAAGATAACAAAAAAGCAAAAAAACATAACTCTAATGTGGCTGGAAATACTTTGAGTATCTCAGTGCTCATTGGAATCCCCGTTGGACTAATACCTAAGTTACCTGAAAGTAAATTTTTTAGGTAAATAAACCAACCTTGCAAAAATGGTTCATATGCCCATTGCAGTTGGGTATCAAGTCTTAAAATACTGAAACTAACAATCGTTAGAATAAGTAATGTAATAATGAATAGATTTAAGCGACGTATAGTGTAAATAAACATACTTTACTCAGTCCGATAGACGCTGGAAAATGAACGCGAGCCGAAAGGACTCATTTGCAGTCCGCCGAGTGTTTTATTGTGTGCTTGAAAATGCACACCATGAGCAAGAGGAATGATCGGGAGTTGTTGATCAAGAATATCTTGCGCATGTTGATAGTAGTTGAGTCGTTGTTGAGTTTTATTGGTACGTAATGCGAGCTCAATTAAATTATCGAATTGAATATCACACCAATTAGCAACATTTAAACCAGCCTGTTTAGCATTACAAGACAGTAATGGGCGCAAGAAATTGTCGGGATCACCATTATCAGCAATCCAACCTGCGAGCATCATATCGTATTTATTCATATCATTAACACCAAGCCGACCAATGTTATCTTGATGATAAATAATTACATTAATGCCAATTGCTTTGAGGTTTGCTTGTATGAGTTCCGCTGTTTTTTGTGGGCTTGGGTTATAAGGTCGAGATTCTAAAGGAACCCACATGGTTAATACTTGATCGGTGTTATAGCCAGCTTGTTTAAGTAATGCTTTGGCTTTTTTAGGATTATAAGTAATGGTTTTATTATCATTATTATAAGCCCATGATGTTGGTGGTAATAAGCTTTTTGCTTTAGTTGCCGTGCCGTAATAAACTGAATTTAGAAGAGTATTTCTATTAATGGCATAATTTATTGCCTCTCGAACCTTGATGTTATTCAATGGCTTAAGATCAGTGTTCAGCGCTAGAAAAGAGACGTTCATCCCCGTTTGTGCTAATAATTCATAATTATCATTATCTGTTATTACTGGTAATTGACTAGCAACGGGTGAGGCTAAGACGTCACATTCCGTACTTAATAATTTAGTTAAGTTACCCATACCACGAGAAGAGATATCAAATACCACTTGCTCCATTGGTGCGACACCTTGCCAATAACCAATATGGTGTTTTAACCGAATAAGATCGTTAGGTATAAACTGATCGACATAAAAAGGTCCAGTACCAATAGGACGACTATCCAATTTTCCAATTTGACCTGATTTTAATAATTGTTTGCCATATTCTGCAGAATAAACGACGGCATAACTGGTGGCTAAATTAGATAAAAATGAGTTATCAGGACGTCTTAGGGTAAATTGAACCGTATGAGGATTAAGTGCTTTAATCTCTTCGATATCATTAGCAAAACCAAGGCTTTCAAACCATGGATAGCGTCCCCCTGAAATATGATGGAAAGGATTATCAGGGTTAATTACGCGATCAAAGCTGAATACAACATCTGCTGCATTCATGGTGCGCGTTGGAGTAAACCATGTGGTTGTTTGAAACTGCACACCTTGACGAAGTGTGAATGTATACACTAAACCATCATCACTGACTGTCCAGCTTTTAGCAAGATCAGGTAGTGGTTTATGGCTAACGGGATCGAGTAAGAGCAGACGGTCAAAAATTTGTGCCGAAAGGGTTTCTGCTGTTAGTCCACCGTCTGTTAACTGAGGATTAAGTGTTGTTGGCGTATCTTGACCACAATAGACAAACCCGCTTCGTTGGGTAATAGAATCTGTTGTTGGTTGTTTACAGCCACTAAAGGTTAATAAAACCAAACTAGCAATAAAAAGACGATAGTAAGCGCTCATATTTAATAGGCGTTATTTGAAATTAAGTTTTTAAATTTAACATTTTCCATCTCACTCACCAAGTTATCCCGCTTGTTTTAAATTAAATTAGCGAAAAAGCGTCAATTATGTTGAATAGCAGTCTTAATTTGGTTGATTAATCACCATTAACATTGATGTCATATTTACGAATTAATCCTCTTAGTTGATGGTAACTAAGGCTTAATAACTCAGCGGCTTTTGTTTGATTAAATTTAGCTAATACTAAAGATTGTTCAATCCAAATAATTTCTTGTTGCTGTAGTTGTTGACGTAAATCAATAGGGAATGTCAATGTGGAGGTATTCGATTTGGTTAATGCTACGCTGGTTTCAGGTTGAGATTGCTGAGGATGTTCGGTGCTAGGTTGATCCCATGGCGTAGTGAAGGGATCGATTATAATCGTATTGATAACCTCATTTTCAATTGCATGTCTAAACACTGAACGCTCAACAACGTTTTTTAGTTCACGAATATTACCCGGCCATGAATAGTTTAATAATTGTTGTTGAGCTTGGTAACTAAAACCAGCAAAGTAACTAAAATTCATTTCACGGCACATACGTACAGCATAGTGTTCGGCTAATGGTAAAATATCATCAACTCGTGCTCGGAGTGGCGGTAAATGGATCACTTCAAAGGCTAATCGATCTAATAAATCAGCACGAAATTTACCGTCAGCGGCTAATTGTGGTAGGTTTTGATTCGTTGCGCAGATCAATCGGACATTGGCTTGGCAACTCTTATTGCCTCCAACTCGCTCATATTCACCATATTCGATTACGCGTAATAGTTTTTCTTGAACCCCCATTGGTGCTGTAGCAAGTTCATCTAAAAAAAGAGTACCATTTTCAGCGCGTTCAAACCGTCCTTGGTGGCGACCTTTTGCACCTGTAAATGCGCCCGCTTCATGACCAAAAAGTTCAGAATCAATTACGCCATCAGCGAGTGCGGCACAGTTTAAGCTAATTAGTGGCTGATCCCATCGTGTTGATAGATAATGAATTCTCTGTGCAATCAGCTCTTTACCTGTACCGCGCTCACCTAAAATAAGCACTGGGCGGTTAAGTGTTGCAAGGCGTGATGCGTGATCAAGTACTGCTAAAAAAGCGTCTGATTCACCGATCAAATTTTCGGTTTTTCTCATTGGTCAATCTCACTAAAATTTAGTTTTATTCACTATATCATTGTTGGCTGAAATGCCACTATATTTATTTAGTTTATTAAAAACAACAAGTTAAAAGTTGGCACGTAAGTTGATATGTATATAAAAGAATTGCACCTCACATGACAACATAACGTGAGTCTGATGATATAAACCGTTTTTTGAGCATAATTCAGGGCGGTTGACTAAGGAGTTTGATTATGGGTATTTTTTCTCGTTTTGCTGATATTGTAAATGCAAATGTAAATTCATTGTTAGATAAGGCCGAAGATCCACAAAAGTTAATTCGCCTTATTATTCAAGAAATGGAAGATACATTGGTTGAAGTGCGTACTTCATCAGCTCGAGCATTAGCAGACAAAAAAGAACTGCGTCGCCGTATTACTGCTATTGAAGCACAGTCAACGGATTGGCAGCAAAAAGCCAGTTTAGCGATTCAAAAAGGGCGTGAAGATCTTGCTCGTGCCGCATTAATTGAAAAACAAAAATTGGTTGATGTTGCGTTAACATTAAATGAAGAATATAAATTAGTTGACGAAACAATTGATAAGTTATCGTTAGAAGTGGCTGAACTTGAACGTAAATTATTAGAAACTCGTGCTCGCCAGCAAGCATTAGTGACCCGTCATAAAGCGGCAGATACGCGTCGAGATGTACGTCGTCAACTTGATACAAGTAAAGTAGATGAAGCAATGTCGAAGTTTGAACAATATGAACGTCGTATTGATGAGATGGAAGCAGAAGCAGATAGCTATAGTTTTGGTCGTGGAAAAAGCTTAGAGTCAGAATTTGCTGATCTTCAAGCACAAGATGATATTGAAAAAGAGCTTGAGCGTTTAAAAGCAAGCATGAATGATAAGCAACAGTAATTGTAAGGTATTGCCTTTTCAATAATAGAAAAACAATAATAGTGCTATTACCTTTGCGTGAAAGGAGAACAACAAATGTCGATGGGTTTTATTAGTGTTCCATTAGTGGTGTTTATGATTGTTGTGGCGCCATTGTGGTTAATTCTTCATTACCGCAGTAAGCGTAAATCAGGTGAGGGATTATCTGGAGAGGACCACCAAAAGTTAGAAACCTTAGTGGCGCGCGCAGAGGTAATGCAAGAGCGCATTGTTACGCTTGAGCGAATTCTTGATGCCGAAGCGCCACAATGGAGGCAAAAGTAATGCGTAAAACATTATACCGAGATCCTAAAAACGGTAAATTAGGTGGTGTTTGTGCAGGTTTAGCTGAATATTTTGGTGTTGAAATTTGGTTGATGCGTATTTTAGCCGTAACTGCTTTTTTATTGGGCGTCGGTTTTTTTGCAACGGTAGCCTATATTGCAGCTTGGTTAATTTTAGATAAGATGCCTTTACAGCGAAAAGAACAACAACATCAACATACGGAACATAATGTTAAGCAAAAGCCGTGGCAAACAGGACAGTCAGCACAACAGATTTTGCATAATGTGGAGGCTGAACTTACACGTAGTGAAGTGAGCATTCAAAAAATGGAAGCTTATGTAACGTCATCAGCCTTTAAAGTTGATCGTGAATTTAATAAACTTTAGTGTGAAAATCTAAAGTGCTTGATGTTATTTATGTAGATTATGTCTATAAATAATATCAATATTAAGCAGGTACTGATGGTTCAGGCCTGCTTTTTTTATGGTTGTTTATCAAACCATATATGTTAATTAGGAACCGTAATGAATCGAATTAGCAATGAAGTCGATAAATGGATTAACCGCAGCCTTGATCGCCATGTGCGTCTTGCGGTAACAGGCTTATCACGAGCAGGAAAAACGGCCTTTATTACCTCACTGATTAATCAGTTATTACACGTAAGTACCAATCCTCGATTACCTATGTTTTCAGCAGTAAGAGAAGGCTATTTATTGGGTTCAAAACGTGTACCACAATTAGATATGCATATACCTAAATTTGGTTATGATGAGGGAATTAATGCCTTATTATCTTCACCGCCAGCATGGCCTCAGCCAACCTGTGATGTCAGTCAAACGCGATTAGCCTTACGTTTTAAGCCGCAAAAAGGGGCGTTAAAACTGTTTCAAGACACTGCCACCTTGTATCTTGATATTATTGATTATCCTGGTGAATGGTTATTAGATTTACCGCTGCTTGATCTTGATTTTATAAGTTGGTCTAAGCAGCAAGCTCAGGCATTAAAAGGACAACGTTTAGCATTAGCACAGTCATGGTTGGCAATGGGAGAACAGTTTGATCCATTTGCGCCGGCTGATGAGGCATTAATTGAAACGATAGCCGCATCGTTTACGGATTATTTGCATCAATGTAAAGCTGAAGGTGGTTTACATTGGGTTCAACCGGGGCGATTTGTGTTACCGGGAGAGTTAGCTGGCGCACCAGTGTTGCAGTTTTTTCCAATGGTATGGACCAATAAATACACTGAGCAGCAACTAGCCACTGCCACAGAAGACAGCAATTTTGGTATGCTAAAAAAACGCTATAAGTATTACCAACAACATGTTGTGAAGGCTTTTTACAATGATCATTTTTCTAAGTTTGATCGGCAAATTGTATTAGTAGATTGTCTACAGCCATTAAATGCAGGATATGAATCGTTTAATGATATGCGCCAAGCGTTAGATCAACTGATGCAAAGTTTTAAATATGGTCGTAGTTCAATGCTACGTCGACTGTTTGCTCCACGCATTGATAAGGTGTTATTTGCAGCAACAAAAGCGGATCATATTACGCCAGAGCAACATCCAAACTTAGTCGGATTATTACAGCAATTAGTTAATGAAGCATGGCAAACAGCCTCGTTTGAAGGGATTTCCATGGATTGTGTTAGTTTGGCATCGGTTCAAGCTAGTGAACCTGGATTTGTGAGTTATCAAGGTAAACAAGTACCCGCATTACGTGGAACTGATATTGAAGGCAATGCACAAACATTCTTTCCTGGTGATGTGCCGCGACGATTACCCAATCAAGATTTTTGGAATAATAATGGATTTGATTTTATTAACTTACGTCCTTTACCACAGCAAATAGATGAACCTTTACCACATATTCGAATGGATAAAGCATTGGAATATCTATTGGGAGATAAATTGCAATGACAGAGCCATTAAAAGCAAAAATAGTGTTTGATGAAGCGCAGCAGCCATTAAGTGATCAACAACCCGATTTAACCGTAAAAATGCACTTTGAACAGCAAAGTGAATTTTTACCGGATACTGTTGAAAGTACAGAAGTTGAAAGTGAGCAGACACTTGGACAAATTTTAGCGGCTAAGCCTAAGCGCCGTCACCGTTGGCTCAAAGGACTAATAGTCGCAGGTGCTGCAATGGTTGGCTGGCAGACAGTCGATCATGTAATGACAGCTTATCAAACAGGTAATTGGTTATCATTAGGATGGAGTGCGATTGTTGCTGGTATCGCTGTGGCGGGTATTGGTGCGTTAGGGCGTGAATTAATTAATTTACGTCGTTTAAAACAGCGCCAAACAGAACGAGATCAAGCACATCAGTTATTAACAGCTGATGGCATTGGTTCAGGAAAAGCGTTTTGTGTGAAATTAGCTAAATTAAGCCAAATTTCAACAGATAATCATGGGTATGATCGTTGGCTACACGCACTAGGTGCGACCCATAATGATCGGGAAGTGTTGGCTCTTTATGATCAAATGGTGGTGAGTCAGCAAGATAAGTTAGCACGACAGTTAGTTGCTAAATACTCGAGTGAAGCTGCATTAATGGTCGCTTTGAGCCCATTAGCGGTCGCTGATATGTTGCTTGTTGCTTGGCGTAACTTTCGTTTAATTGAACAGGTTTCTGCGGTATATGGTATTGAACTGAGTTATTGGTCACGGATAAAATTAGTCAAGTTAGTACTTGCTAATATGGCTTTTGCTGGAGCATCTGAAGTGGTGGCTGATTTAGGCATGGATATGCTTTCAATGGATCTTGCTGGGCGAATGTCAACACGAGTAGCACAAGGTGTCGGTGTTGGTTTACTAACAGGTCGATTAGGACTTAAAGCGATTAACCTTATGCGTCCATTACCGTGGATGGAAGGTGAGCAGCCAAAACTAAGTGAAATTCGTCGTGATTTATTAAGTCAATTAGGTAAGCAAGATAAGAGCTAACGAATAAGTGAATACCAAATAAAAAAGAGAGCTTCGGTTCTCTTTTTTATTACCGCAAATATCTATTTTATATTAAATCTATGCATATGCGATCTCGTGGCTTGACTCATTAATAGGTTCGTCGCACACTGGCATAACTGTCAGGAATAGTTGACAGTATACACTTGTAAATACTTTTAATTGTGTGGATTGGGCCTCTCAGAAATAAAGCCTAACACTATGATTATTATTTGTATTATTAAAACGATTATCTTAAGTAGATAACTGTAATTAATTATACACAGAAGATGAATAACAAGAAGGTGTAAACGATGAGATTACAGGTATTTTGCGAAGATAGAGTGGGCATGACCCGTGAATTACTGGATATTCTAACCAGCCAAAAAATTGATCTTCGTGGGATTGAAATTGATCGCATTGGTATTATTTATTTAAATTGTCCTGAAGTTGAGTTTGAACAATTTAGTCAATTAATGTCACAAATTCGTCAGTTAGATGGTGTGACAGATGTACGTAAAATACAGTTTATGCCCAGTGAACGTGAACACACTGAGTTATCGGCTTTATTACAGACTTTACCTGATCCATTTTTCACTATTAATTTAAATGGCAAAGTGGATTTTGCAAATCAGGCCGCTGAGAAATTAATGGGTCATCATAGTGATGACTTATTCAATGAAAATATACATTCTTTACTTGGGTTTAATTTTTCCCGCTGGTTAGATAAAAATCAGGCGCAAAAGCACAGTGAGATCGTAGTTATTGCAGGGTTAGATTACCAAATGGATATCATGCCTGTATTGGTAAGTGATGATGCATCTGAGCCTGTACTGGTTAGTGCTTTGATTTTATTGAAGTCACTTTCTGAAGCTAAAATGCCTGTTGTTATGCGTGGTATTCATGGCGACAGTGGCTTTGAGCATTTGATTGGTCATTCATCGCGATTTAAACATTTATTAGGGCAAGCAAAGAAGTTGGCATTACTAGATGCGCCTTTACTTATTCAAGGTGAAACAGGAACGGGTAAAGAGATGTTAGCCCGTGCTTGTCATCAACGTTCAGTGCATCGAGATAACCCGTTTTTAGTGGTTAACTGTATATCGATGCCTGATAATGCAGCAGAAACTGAATTGTTTGGTTGTATTGGAAGTGTTAATGAACCTGCTAAAAAAGGTATTTTTGAGCAAGCCGCTGGTGGTACTGTATTTCTATATGAAATCGGTGAGATGTCAAAACACTTGCAGATTAAATTATTACGTTTTTTACAGGATGGTACTTTCCGTCGAGTAGGTGAAGAAGCCGAAATAAAAGTATCAGTACGGGTAATTTGCTCTACTCAAAAAAGATTATTAGATCTTGTTGCAGATGGAGTGTTCCGTGAAGATCTGTACTATCGACTTAATGTTCTTGCTTTAGTGGTGCCACCATTGCGAGAGCGTATTGCTGATATTGTTCCATTAGCTGAATTATTCTTAGCACAATTTGCTCAAGAGTTATATCAACCCAAACCTTCGTTATCTGAAGAATTAGCTCTAACGCTTAAGCAATATGCTTGGCCGGGGAATATTCGTCAATTGCGTAATGTGTTATTTCGTGCGATGACACAAGTCGAAGGGGACGAAATGACGGCTGCTGATGTGCAATTACCTGAAAATGAATCAACGGCCGTTTTTAGTGAAGAAACGTTAACGGGATCATTAGATGCGATAATGAAGCGTTATGAATCTGGTATTTTGTCTAATTTATATCAGAGTTATCCATCAACCCGTAAATTGGCTAAACGATTAGGCGTTTCTCATACTGCCGTCGCGAATAAACTCCGTGAATACGGTCTTAGCAAACGTAACTGATGATTAAGTATGAAAAAAAGAGATAGCTATTATTGCTATCTCTTTTTTTTATAACAAATAATGAAAACTATGGAATTAAGATCAGTCGTTCTGATGCGCTTCTAGCAAGATAGTATCGCCTGCTTCTAAGGCTAATAGTAGTGCGACAATATCTTCGCCATAACGATAACCACATAATGAATTATGACTATTTAATACGCGGTGGCAGGGGATCACAATAGGGATAGGGTTGACATTTTTAGCCATACCGATCGCTTGGGTTGCTTTGGTATTGCCAATATTTGCAGCTATTTGCTCGTAGGTGACGGTTTCACCATAGGGAACGTCAGCAATAGCATGCCATATTTGTTGTTGAAACAAGGTGCCTTGTGGAGCGAGAGGGAAGGTGAATTTTTGTCTAGAGCCGATGAGGTATTCTTTGAGTTGTCTAATGAAGGGCGCCATAAACTCGGGGTTATATTGCCATATTTCATTAGGGCTATAGCTGGGGCTCATGATCGACAGTTGTCGCAGACCTTGATGATCTGCCAGTAACATAATGCTTCCCAGTTCTGTTTCAATACAATCGTAATACATCAATAACTCACTAAAGGCGTAATAATTAATAACATTGACTGATAAAGAGTAACAGACAACGCTGTGCTAATATATCGAATATTGAATGTGGCTTGTATTCAATATCATGTAAACTCATAAAATGTGCGTTATATCAATTAACATTGTCATGTCGAGGTCGTACTTGTTTCATTCAATTATACATCGCTCATCAACTATTGTACTTGATGATATAAAAATTCGCTTGGTTGAAATGCGAGATGCCGAACAAATTACAGCATACTACCAGCGTAATCGCCATTTTCTTGCTCCGTGGGAGCCGTTACGGCACGAGGCTTTTTTTAGTTTAGCGGGTTGGCAACAACGTCTGGAACAAATTGCGACTTTACATCGTCACGAAATGGCTTTTTATTTTGTTATTGAGCATCGTGAAACAAACACTATTATCGGGGTGATTAATCTTAGCAATTTAGTAAAGTCACCTTTTTATGCTTGTCATGTGGGCTATTCATTAGATCAAGATTATCAGGGTAAAGCAGTGATGCGTCGTGCACTAGCGGCAGTGTGTGAGTGGATTTTTGTTGATAAACATTTTCATCGCATTATGGCTGCGTATATGCCTCATAATAATAAAAGTGGCAGTGTATTAACCGCTGTGGGTTTTGAGAAAGAAGGGTTAGCGAAAGATTATTTATTGATCAATGGTCAATGGCAGGATCACATCTTAACATCATTAGTGAATCCCAACTGGTCACTGCCAATCAACTGAGTTTATTTTAAAACTAAAAGGCTGAGAATACGAACTCAGCCTTTGCCATTAATAACTATTAATGATGTATTTATAACAGTGCCATTAATTAACGATTAATCTACCGTTAATATACGCATATTATTGGTCGATCCAACGGTATCCATTTTATCACCTTGCGTAATAATGGTTAAATCACCAGGCTGTACATATCCTGCTTCTTTTAAAACATTCAGGGCATGTTTTGCCGCATCCAAGCCTGCATCACTATCACGATCAAAAAAGACAGGTGTAACACCACGGTATAATGCTGTCTGATTGAGGGTTGTTTTATTTCGGGATAATGCAAAAATAGGTAATCCTGATGAAATACGAGACATTAAGCGTGGTGTACGACCCGATTCTGTCATTACTACAATTGCTTTAATACCAACCATATGATTGGCAGCATACATAGTTGCCATAGCAATGGTTTCTTCAGGGTTTGAGAATTTACGATCTAAACGGTGATTAGAGATATTAATGCTAGGCTCTTTCTCGGCACCAAGACAAACACTGGCCATGATTGTGACCGTTTCAACCGGGAATTCACCTGCTGCTGTTTCTGCTGATAACATAACAGCATCAGTGCCATCTAAAACCGCATTAGCAACGTCCATTACCTCTGCTCGAGTGGGCATTGGGCTTGTGATCATAGATTCCATCATTTGAGTCGCGGTAATAACGGTACGGTCAAGACTACGAGCGCGACGGATCAGTTTTTTCTGTACGCCAACAAGTTCAGGATCGCCAATTTCAACCCCTAAATCACCACGAGCAACCATCACTACATCAGAGGCTAAAATAATGTCATCCATCGCTTCAGTGGTTGCAACCGTTTCTGCTCGTTCTACTTTTGCTACTAATTTAGCCGTTAGTCCCGCTTCCGTTGCTAATTGACGAGCATAATGCATATCTGCACCATTACGAGGAAAAGAAACCGCAAGGTAATCAACATTCATGGCTGCCGCTGTAATAATGTCGGCCTTGTCTTTTTCAGTTAATGCTGCTGCGGATAAACCACCCCCTTTTTTATTAATACCTTTATTATTAGATAACGGACCAGCAACGGTAACAATGGTATGTACTTTATTACCACTGACTTCTGTTACTTGTAGTTGAACACGGCCATCATCAAGTAATAACACATCACCTTTAATAACATCATTAGGCAGTTCTTTATAGTCCAAGCCAACGGCATCTTGATGACCTTCACCTTTAGGTAAATCACTATCAAGAGTAAACTTATCGCCAATACTCAGTTGGATTTTTCCATCTTTGAACGTGGATACACGAATTTTAGGGCCTTGAAGATCCCCTAAAATAGCCACATGTTTACCCAAACGTGCCGCTATTTCACGAACTTGTTGAGTGCGAAGAATATGATCTTCAGGACTACCATGGGAAAAATTCATGCGAACCACGTTAGCACCTGCTGCAATGATTTTTTCTAGGTTATTATCGCGATCAGTTGCAGGTCCGAGGGTGGTCACAATTTTGGTACGTCTTAGTTGTTCTGACATTAATAAGCTCCATGTAAATAAACTGATTTATCTATCCAATATGATTGCAGTACATAAGTTATGGGATAAATGAGGTATGTATAAATGCGACTTAGCAATTTAAGATTAAGCTAAGCTAATGATAGGTATTATCAAACAGAGATATAACGAAGAGAGTGCTGTAATACATATCCGCGAAGCCGAAACTTCGCGATATAAATGTATTACCGTAGATGGCGCTCTTTAGAAAATCGAGAGTCTTTAAGTGAGTCTTTTACACGCTTTAAGTTATCGCGAAAACTTGATCCTCGACGCAATGTAAAGCCAGTAGCAAGCACATCAATGACTGTCATTTGTACAACTCGACTTGCCATTGGCATATAAATGTCGGTGTCCTCTGGAACATCAAGGCAAATTGCTAATGAACATTCGCGTTCTAGCGGTGAATGTTTTGCGGTAATACCAATAACTGTCGCGCCATTTTCGCGCGCCATTTGTGCTATTTCAACGAGACTTTTGGTGCGGCCTGTATGTGAAATAACAACGACAACATCGCCATCGCTACAATTAATAACACTCATACGCTGCATGACTATGTCATCAAAACAAACGATTGGAATATTGAACCGAAAGAATTTATTTTGTGCATCATGTGCTACAGATGCTGAAGCACCTAACCCAAAAAAAGATATTTTTTTTGCTTGAGTCAATAAATCAACAGCTCGGTTGATTTGCATTGGATCAATACTATTTTTGGCAACATCTAAGCAGGCCATTGTTGATTCAAATATTTTAGCTGTGTAAGCATCTGGGCCATCATTTTCTTCAACATTACGGTTTACATAAGGGGTACCGTTTGCCAAACTTTGAGCTAAATGTAGTTTAAAGTCAGGGAAGCCTTTGGTATCAAGTCGACGACAAAAACGGTTAACGGTAGGCTCACTTACATCTGCCATTTTAGCCAATGTTGCGATGCTAGAGTGAATAGCTGTCTGTGGCGAGGCGATAATCACTTCCGCTACTTTACGTTCAGATTTGCTGAAGTGTTCTAAGTTATTTTGTATTTTTTCTATGGTATTCATAGGTATTTATGCACTTCGTTATTGAATTTCATTTGTAGCATTCTTGTCATCAAGCTACTCATATAATGAAACTATACTACTTAACTATTAACATATCATCGCTATTCGCAGCATTTTTCAGGGTCTTCTTATTATATTTTGATCAAGATCGACTTTTTATTTTCATAATTGAAATTTACAAAACAAACAATGTTAATTTTTGTTGTTTTATTTTACCAGTTATGGATATTTGTTTTATAAATAAAGACTTATTTTAAGCAGTGAAATAAATAATAGTGATTATGTTTGAGTATTTTTGAATAAAATACGCAATGTAATTAAATTCAAATATCAAAAGGAAAGCTAATGAAAGTCAGTATTTGTGGCTGTGGTTGGTTGGGGTTGCCATTAGCATTATCGCTAAAATCTCAAGCTATTGATGTCTGGGGGTCTAAGACTACGATTGAAGGTGTTAATATTTTACAACAGCAGGGAATTAAGGGCTGTTTATTAACATTACCTTTTATTGAGCGTGTTAATTCAGAAATAGAACAATTTTTAGCAACGGATGTATTGATCATCGCTATCCCGCCTGGCCGTAAAAATCTTGATCCGCACGCTCATATTGAAAAGGTCATGTCGTTAGCAACTGCAGCGAAGCAGGTAGGGTGTCAACGGGTTATTTTTATTAGTACCACCTCTGTATATGATTCATTGCAAGGAGAGGTATTAGAAACAACGCCTGTTAGCCCTAATTCAGCTTCTGGAAAATTACATTACGCATTAGAGCAGCAGTTACGTCAGCAATGGCAACAGCAATTAACAGTGTTACGTTTGTCGGGATTAATTGGGCCACGGCGACATCCAGTAACATTTTTATCTGGTCGTCAACAGCTGAGTGGTGGTAAACAGCCTGTTAATTTAGTGCATTTAGATGATTGTATTCATGCTATCTCTGCCATTATTTGTCAGTCTCCTTCAATGTCGGTTATGCATTTAGCCGCTAGTACACATCCTTGCCGTGAACAATATTATACTGAGATGGCGATTAAATCACAGTTACCACTTCCTGAGTTTATAGCTAATGATAATAATATGGATGGGAAAATAGTAAATTCAAATCAAACGCTTACAGAGTTAGATATGACGATGCAACATGATGATCTGTTACTAGGTACACCGCAAATAGCATTATTATGAGAATAAAATAAGCAAAAAAAAACGCTGAAATAAATATTTCAGCGTAAAAAACAAAAAATTACAATTAGGAGTTAAAGCAGTAGTAGCAATTTAAATTACAGATGTATGTCTGACGGCCTGAAAAACAAAATAACCATCTATAATTTTAATTCTTATATAGTCAGACTGCGTATTAATGAAAGAGTTCCATTTTATTTTAAAAAGATTTAATTATTTTTTAGTCTGTATATTTTTCATTAGTGATCGCTTGATGAATCGTTATGTTGAGGACAAAAAAATCCCGCTGACAAATATCAACGGGAAGGAGATTATCCAAAAAAAATACAATTAGGATTTAAAGCAGTAGTAGCATTTACAATGATAAAAATTATTTAGAGACTATCTCTTAATATATCTTTATCAGTATCAATATATATAAGACTCGCAATATATATAAAGGTTCCTAAAATAATTATTTTTTTTTACTTTAAAAGTGATTTTTATTGTAACTCTATGATTCAAAGTGTTTATTACACTAACTGTTTGTAGTGTTACGCTGTTACTTTTACTGTGCTTGTTTGTGTTACGTTCGATACTGGTTGTGGCTGCTTCTTTGGATTTTTAATGAAAAGAGAGAACACAAATGCGATCGCCATAATAATCGTTGAGTAGAAATAAGCTAATTGATAGTTACCGGTAGTATCAACAGCCGTTGCGGCAATAACTGGACCAATAAAACCACTCACTCCCCAAGCTGTGTAAACTACACCATAGTTTGTGCCATAGTTTTTCAGACCGTAAAAACCAGCGGTTAGTGACGGGAACACTGCTGGTAATGTGCCATAACATAGTCCCGCAATTGCCATACCTATAATTAAGCTAATATGCGTGCTGTAATGGGGGAATAGGATCATATTGGCAATCGATAGTATAAATGACAATGATAATGTTTTTAAGCCGCCAATCTTATCGCAAAGCATACCGGCTAAAACACGACCAAATGTGTTAAATAACGCTAAAATAACCACAAGGTGGGCAGCGTCTGTCATGTTCGCTTGTATTGCTGCAATTGATGTAATATTACCGATGATCATTAAGCCTGTTGAAGACGCACATAAGTACATAATCCAGATACTGTAAAATTGTGATGTTTTAAGCATTGATGTCCACTTTACTTCTATTTGTGGAACAATGACTTTTTTCTCGGTTTGTTTTGTTGATACTGAAGCAACAGGCACATAATTTTCGGATGGATTAGTTATCGTAAATGCGAGTGGTGTTGCGATACATAATAAAGCGACGCCAAGAATATTGAAGCTATAATTGATACCATAGTTGGCAATTAATGATGTGATCAGTGGTGCTAAATAAACGCCCGCTAAACCAAAACCTGCGGCAATTAGACCATTGACTAATCCACGTTTAGACGGATGGAACCATTTCATTGCTGCTGGACTTAAACAGGCATAACTAAAGCCAATACCACCACCGGCTAAAATACCAAAAGTAAAGATTAATTGTGTAGGGTTTGTTACATACCCTGATGTGATAAGGCCTAAACCTGCGAAAATAATGCCAGTAATTAATACTAACTTAGGACCAAATTTGTCTTGCAGAATACCAGCTAAAAGAAGAGTTATAGAAAATGTGATGATAGCAACGGTATATGGAAGTGAAGCTTCAGCATTTGTCCAACCAAGATTGATAACAAGCGCTTTTTTAAAAACACTCCAAGTAAATAGAATACCAATACATAAATTAATACAAAAACCAGCAATAAGAATTTGTTTTGCTCTGTCAAACATGAAATTTCTCTCTAATAATATTTATATGTCATATGGTATATAAATAGATCTGCATAATATCAAATTGAAAATAAATATTACGTTATTATTCTTCTAGGGGATTTTAATGATAAAAATAGTATTAGCAAGTTAAGATTATAATAAATTAAAAATAATTTAACTACATGATTTTTATGTATTTTTGTATTATTCGTTTAATTCAAATAAATAAAATAAAATTACCATTTGTATTATGTATTACAAATAAGTTATAGGTATTTTTTAATGTTTAAAATATATTTACAGTGGATTTTAAGGCTAATTAATAGAACTAAAAATAATGATATTTAAATAACCATGTTATTTAAATATATATTAATAAGTACGATTAAAAATTAAAAAATGAATGGGCGGCTATTAATAAAAAGCATCATTTAAAGGTATTTCTATTTGTAACATTAGGTTTCTATTTGTGTATTTTCTTTTTTATTTTTGAGTGTTATAAGTCGTAATGTGAATGGCGGTGATTAAATAATGAAGAGAGGGCCATAAAGAAAAACCTACCTCAAAATGAAGTAGGTTACGAAGAATATTCTTCAATAAAAAAGCAGTTATTTTTATAAGACAACTTTTGTTGGTATTTGTTCCTATGTACAGATTAAATCATATTGACTATCTAGGTTCCGTTACTAGTAACATTGTTCCAATTTACTTTTTAGAATTGATTGAGTGAAACAAGAGTAGATAGTTTTTTTAGAGTGTGATGTAAACGTATTGTTAAATTATATCGTGTTATATATTATTTAGATAAGTATCTTATAACAGTGAAGGGCGCGATTTATTGGTTCATATCGTGGTTAACTCACTATCAAAAAATATCGTGATAAATAACAGAAATCAGTATCACACTACTTTGAATCACAAAAGGATATGCATTATGAGCTCGTTATCAACCATGCGTAAAGGTTATTTAAGTGATCCTGTTTTTAAACGCTTTAAAACATTATTACCGCCACTATCAAATACTGAAAAAGAAGCAATGGAAGCGGGCAGTGTGTGGTGGGATGGTGAGTTATTTGGTGGTAATCCACAATGGCAAACATTACTTGATTATCCTAAGCCAACATTAACGCAAGAAGAACAACACTTTATTGATACAACACTGCAAACCTTATTAGCAATGCTAAATGATTATCAAATTGTGCAGCAACAAAAAGATTTACCAGAAGAAGTTTGGCAATTTTTACGCCATGAAAAGTTTTTTGCATTAATTATTAGTAAACAATATGGCGGACTTGATTTTTCAGCGCATGCTAATTCAACTATTGTGGCACAGATAGCGACGCGAAGTTTAAGTGCTGCAGTGTGTGTGATGGTGCCTAATTCCCTAGGACCTGGGGAATTACTGACTCATTATGGTACTCAACAACAAAAAGAGTATTGGTTGCCACGACTTGCTAATGGGGAAGATATTCCTTGTTTTGCGTTAACGGGTCCAGAAGCAGGTTCTGATGCTGGAGGTATTCCAGATGAGGGCGTTGTCTGTTATGGCGAATATAACGGTGAGCAAGTACTCGGCTTAAACCTTACATGGAATAAACGCTATATTACGCTTGCCCCCGTTGCGACAGTACTTGGGCTGGCTTTTAAAATGAAAGATCCTCAAGGTTTACTTGGCGATAACATTGATTTAGGTATTACCTGTGCGTTGATTCCGGCTGATCATACTGGTGTTGAAATTGGTGAGCGCCATGATCCACTTAATATGGCATTTATGAACGGCCCTACACGTGGTCATAATGTGTTTATTCCATTAGATTGGATTATTGGTGGTCAAGATTATGCTGGAAAAGGCTGGCGAATGCTGGTGGAGTGCTTATCTGCTGGGCGTGGTATATCTTTACCTGCTTTAGGTACGGCTGTTGGGCATTTAGCAGCAAGAACAACGGGAGCTTATGCTGTTGTTCGTAAGCAGTTTGGAATGCCGATTGGTAATTTTGAAGGTGTCGCACAAGCACTGGGTCGTATTGGTGGTTTTACTTATATGCTAGAAGCGGCTCGAACCTTGACAACCACAGCGTTAGATATGGGGCAAACACCAGGAATCGTGACCGCCATCGCTAAATATCATATGACAGAGATGTCTCGAACTGTTTTAAATGATGCGATGGATGTACATGCGGGAAGGGCGATTCAATTAGGGCCAATGAATTATTTAGGGCATCATTATTTTGGTATTCCAGTGGCGATAACGGTTGAGGGAGCCAATATAATTACCCGTAATCTAATGATCTTTGGTCAAGGTGCTACCCGTTGTCATCCTTATGTGCTTGATGAAATGGCGGCTGCCGCGAATCCTGATGCAGAACAAGGGATGAAAGATTTTGATAGCTTGTTGATGAAGCACATTGGTTTTGCAACTCGTAATATAACCAAGTCATTATTAAATGCAGTCAGCGGCAGTTGTTTTAATCGTTCTCCTGTTAGCGGTGAAACACGCCATTATTATCGTCATTTAAATCGTATGTCAAAAGCACTCGCTGTTTGTGCAGATATATCAATGCTGAGCTTAGGCGGTGAATTAAAACGTCGAGAGTTATTATCTGCTCGCTTAGGTGATGTGTTGAGCTATTTATATTTAGCATCTGCAACGTTGAAACGATTTGAAGATCAAGGTCGTCAACAACAAGATCTACCATTAGTTGATTATGCGTTACAGCATTGCTTGCATCAATGTGGAATAGCTTTTGATGAAGTATTTACAAATTTCCCTCGCAAAGGAGTAGGGCGCATATTACGGTTATTAACATTCCCTGTTGGTATTCGTTATTCTGCACCTAAAGATGAGGTTAGTATTCGTATTGCAGCATTATTAATGACACCGAGTGTGCATCGTGATCGACTAACACATTTATGTTATGTCGGAGATAAGAATGATGATCCCGTTGCAATAATGGAGCGTGCATTTATTGCATTGCATGAGATCAAACCTTTGGAACGTAAATTAATGCAAGCAACACGCAATGGTGAGATCCCACGCAAAGCTTTATTAAATAATAAGTTACAGTTAGCTTTGGATGCGGGAGTGGTCACAGAAGAAGAGGTTAAAAGAATAGAAAATGCAGAGCAACTAAGGCAGAAAGCGATCCAAGTTGATCATTTCTGTGCTAACCATTTTAATAACTAAGTCTGCTACCAGGAAAGGCAACTTAGGGTACTTAGTCTTTGAACTATAAACCTGGATTCTCCCGTGTGCCACGTAAATACGTGGCACTTTTTTTGACCAAAATTTAGGGTAACACCTCCAACCACTACGATTTTTGCTCATATATGGCATAAATTTAATGCGAATCTGTCATTAACCTTTTATCCTATTCACAATTATGTAAGGGAAGTTGAAAATGATCATCAAACCTAAGACTCGTGGATTTATTTGTACAACAACGCACCCTGTTGGTTGTGAAGAGAATGTAAAGCAGCAAATTGCTGATACTAAAGCACAAGGTCCAATAGCTAATGCACCGAAGCGGGTATTAGTTGTGGGTTCTTCTAGTGGCTACGGCTTGTCATCTCGTATTGCTGCGGCATTTGGCGGTGGCGCTGCAACAATTGGTGTTTTCTTTGAAAAGCCAGGTACAGAGAAGAAGCCAGGTACTGCCGGTTGGTATAACTCTGCGGCATTTGATAAATTTGCTAAAGCTGAAGGTCTTTACTCAAAAAGTTTAAATGGTGATGCTTTCTCTAACGAAGCAAAACAAAAAACAATTGATTTGATTAAGCAAGATCTTGGTCAAATTGATATGGTTATTTACTCACTGGCATCACCAGTACGTAAATTGCCAGAGACTGGCGAAGTGATCCGTTCATGCCTAAAACCTATGGGTGAAACGTACACAACGACAGCGGTTGATACCAATAAAAATGTATTGATTGAAACCAGTATTGAACCTGCAACAGAACAAGAAGTTGAAGACACTGTTACTGTTATGGGTGGTCAAGATTGGGAGCTATGGATTGATGCGCTAGCGAATGCTGGTGTATTGGCTGATGGTTGTAAGACGGTAGCCTTTAGTTATATTGGTACTGAGCTAACATGGCCAATTTACTGGCATGGCGCGTTAGGTAAAGCAAAAATGGACCTAGATCGCGCAGCGAAAGAACTAAATACCAAGCTAAGCGCGACGGGTGGTTCTGCAAATGTTGCTGTATTGAAGAGTGTTGTTACACAAGCAAGCTCTGCAATTCCAGTTATGCCGTTGTACATTGCAATGGTATTTAAGAAAATGCGTGAAGAAGGTGTACATGAAGGCTGCATGGAGCAGATTTTGCGTATGTTTAGCCAACGTCTTTATAAAGAAGATGGTACCGCACCTGAGGTTGACGGTGAAAATCGTTTACGTTTAGATGACTGGGAATTACGTGAAGATATTCAACAGCATTGTCGTGATCTATGGTCAAAAGTGACCAATGAAAATTTATATGATGTTGCTGATTACCAACAATACAAAGATGAATTCTTAAAGCTATTTGGCTTTGGTGTTGATGGTATTGATTACGATGCAGATGTGAATCCTGTTGTTGATTTTGACGTAAAAGACATCTAATAATCGCATTATAAAATAGAGATTGAATAAACCGCCAGTGATGGCGGTTTTTTTATATCTGCTCTTTTTTCTATCTGTTAAACGGATCGTGCATAGCATAGGTTTTGAGGTGGGATTATTAATTTTTACCATTCCAGCTTTAGCATGGGTACTTAGTGTGAGTTTATGGCATGCGTTCGTTTTAGATATCGGTATGGTGATCTTCTATTTATTCTACGCGTATGGATATAATTTGATTTATGACCGAATTTATCCTGTTGATGCATAATGATTTTTTATTTAATATAAATTAAAAAGCCAGCATAAAAGTGCTGGCTAATAAATCAGAGAAGATGGTCAATATTAGCTTTTGGGAAGCTTGATAATAAAAGCAGCACCTTCAAGTTCAGAATCTTCAACATGAATATTACCTTGGTAGCTATCAATGATTTCATTACAAACGGATAAGCCAATACCTTGACCAGGGTTTAGCTGATCTGCGCGAACACCGCGTTGAAAAATAGCCTCACGTAATTCAGGTTTAACCCCAGGACCGTCATCTTCAATCATGATAGTAAAAGAATCATTGTCTTCAATGACTGATAATTTGACTTGGCTAATACAAAATCGGAAACTATTTTCAAGCATGTTGCCAAAGAGTTCCATTAGATCATCTTTATTAAGCGGTAATTTTAATTTGTCATCAAAATGATAATGTAATATCGCGTGTTTATCGGCATAAATCTTATTTAACATTCGATTAAGGCTGGTGATGATAGGCTTTAGTTCGACATTACTTTTTTGCAATCCTTGTTGACCAACCATGGCACGTTTTAGTTGATATTGTACCAAGTCATCCATTTGACTGATTTGCTCCATGATGCGTTGATTAAGTTCACGTCTATCTAACGTTGAATCATCAAGTAGAGCATTTGTCGCTGCTAAACGAGTTTTGAGACTGTGGGCAAGATCATCCATAGCATGTCGATAACGGCCTTGTTGATCATTACTAATTCGGCTTAATCGATTAACGGCCATGGTGACTTCTTGTAACTCCATCGGATAATCATCATCCAGCTTTTCTCGTTTAGCTTCTGTCATTTGATCTAACTGAGAAGCTAATTTTCGTAACGGCTGAAATCCCCAATGAAAAGCGGCAATTAGAAAGGCGACGGCAATTAAAACAAATAGACCTAAATAGAAGGCTGTGCGTTTATGTAATTGTGCTAAAGAGTATTCATAGGCCTTTGCGGAACGAAGAACGACCAATTGGTATATCGTACCGTCTTCTTTATTGCGACTGAGGTTATAAGCAATATAGCCCTGATGATTTTTCATTTTAATCAATGTGGGCGTTGATATATCTTCTGGTAAATAGCGGCAAACATTACGTAAGTTAGCTTTTGATGCTTGGCTTGATACCCACGTTGTGTTGTCGCTTTGATCACAAACAACAGCAATATAATCAGTATCAGAAGGATCGAGAGAATCAATCCATTTATCGACATCTTTAATTAATCCAGCTCGATTAAGTTGTGCAACAACCATTGGCATTTGAGCTACAAGTTCTGATGAATATGATGCCATATAGCTTTGAGAGTAAAGTTTGTTGATAACCGCGGCTAATGCTGATGTTACCAATGCAATGATCGCAACCGAGGTGATCAGTACGCGTTGTCTTAATCGAGGTTGGAAAAAACGTTTCATTGAGCGCTAATTTCAAAAATATACCCTTGACCACGAATAGTCGATATAGGGTTATTTTGTCCAGTTTTAGTAAATTTTTTGCGTAGGCGACTAATCATTACTTCAATAGTATTTGGATCACCTTCTTGATCTTCATACAACACATCAAGTAAACGTTGCTTTGACACAACTTGGCGGCTATGACGCATTAAATATTCTAATAAGTCATATTCAAATGCGGTTAATTCAAGCAGTTCTTCATAGACATAGACTTGTTTTGCTAATAAATCGACACGAATATTACCAGCGGTCATTTCAGGTTTTACAAAGCCAGCACTACGACGAACAAGTGCACTTAGACGAGCCACCATTTCTTCTTTTTGAAATGGTTTAACTAAATAATCATCAGCGCCAGCTTCAAGTCCGGTAACTTTATCTTGCCAGTTTGAACGTGCTGTTAAGATCATGATTGGTAAACGTAAACCTTTTTTACGTATATCTTTAATTAAGCTTATTCCATCTCTATCGGGCAAGCCAATATCGACAATTGCGATATCATTCGGATAGTTTTCTGCAAAAAAAAGTCCTTCTTCAGCGGTGTTGGCACATTGAACTTGATTTCCTAACTCGCTAAGCTGCGATTTTAGGTGATGGCTGAGAATAGCATCGTCTTCGACAATAAGAATACGCATAGATTGGGTACCAGAGATAACGGATGATATTGATAAGTTATGGTAAAGTATCAACGCATAAAGTGCATTAGTTATTGTTACCGTAACTTTATGATTGAGTATGTAACTAAGCGTAAATAGTATGATAAAAGATAGAGTTATTGTTTTGCTAGTTACATTTTAACGCTGATAGTTAGTGTAGAGAGTAAGACTGAATAGAGGCTGACTCATCAGTGAACTAATAAGTCAGCCAGCTATAAAGGTAATGCCGATCGTCATTATTGAAAAATAAAGATCAACGTACCTGCGATGGTTAATAACACGTTAGCAATAGCATAAGTACCAGCATAACCTAGCGCCGGAATAGTACTACGAGCATGCTCATTGATCATATCCATTGCGGGTGCACATGTTCGTGCGCCAATGATGGCACCAAATAATAATGCGCGGTTCATTTTTAGGACATAAGCCCCAAAGAGGTAAGCTAAAACCACAGGAATAACACTGACCATTAAGCTAGTAATGAAGACGGTTAGACCTATATTGCCGATAGATGCAAATAAATTAGAGCCAGCACTTAAACCGATACCAACCATAAATACCATTAAGCCCAAATCTTTAGCCATATTAAGCGCACCCTGAGGCACATAACCAAATGTTGGGTGATTGGCTCGCAAGAAACCTAAGGTAATACCCGCAATTAATAATCCTGCGGCACTACCTAAACCAAAGGCAATATGGCCAAACTTCATTGTTACTAAGCCCATTAATAGACCAATAATAAAGAAGCAACAGAATGCCAGTAAATCTGCAATTTGACTATGAATAGAGATGAAACCAATACGTTCAGCAAGCCCTAAAACACGGCTTTTTTCACCGCTGACTTGTAGAATATCACCTTTATTCAACAGAATATTATGATCCATTGGCATTTCAATTTGTGCTCGTACCACACGGTTAAGAAAACATCCGTATTCAGATAAATTTAATTCGGATAAGCGTTTTCCTGCAATACCATCATTTTTAACGACAATTTCTTCTTCAACAATACGTAGATCAAGTAAATCGCGGTCAAAAACTTCTTTACCGTTACGGAAACTTGGATCAAGACGAGCATGGCTATCTGGGTAGCCCACTAAAGCTATTTCATCGCCTTCTTGTAAAATCGCATCACCATCAGGATTGGCTAAAATACCATTACGACGTACGCGTTCGATATAGCAGCCTGTTTGGCGGTAAATACCTAGTTCACGTAGGTTACGCCCATCAATCCAGTTTATTAGTTCAGGGCCTGCACGGTAGGCTCGAATAATAGGTAGATAAACTTTACGCTGTGCAACTTCACCGATACCGCGTTCACGTGCAATTTGTTGCGATGATTCGGCAAGGTTTTGTTTTTGCAATTTAGGCATTAACTTAGCTAAGAAAATTAAGCTCACTAAGCCAACCAGATAAGACATTGCGTAACCAACACTTAAACTTTCGCTTAATTGTTTAATGATTGCAGGATCCGTTATACCGGCCAGTCCATTATTTAATGCATCTTTTGCACCGACAAGCACAGGTGTTGCGGTTAGAGACCCCGCCATTAAACCGGTTGCTAAACCGATATCCATGTGCAAATAACGTGCCATGGTCATGGTTATTGCAATCGATGAGAGCAAGACGACTAATGCAAGTAATAAATAGTGTTTACCATCGCGGAAGAAAATACCAAAAAAGTTTGGTCCAGCTTCTATACCAACGCAGAAAATAAATAGCATAAAGCCTATATTTAGAGCATCAGTGTCAAACGTAAAACCCGCATTACCAAATAATAAAGCAGTAAGTAGAACGCCAATAGAGTTACCCAGTGTCATCTTGGCAAAACGAATTTTACCGAGACTTAAACCAACAGCAAGGACTACAAATAGCAATAAAATATCATTTTGGTGTAGAAGAGCGGCTACATCAATGTTCACGACGGATTTCCGAAATAATGGAAAGATAAAAGTAGGGTAAATTCTAGCTGATTTTGGGAAGAGGTTATAGTTTATATTATAAATAAATAGTGAAAATTCATTTTATAAACTAACTTTTCGAGATAAGGCGTATTTTTGTCCGGGGTGATTAATTTAAAGGAGAGGCGTACGTTAAAAAATAGTGTTTTAATAATGAAAAATAATAGTTAAATTATAAAAAAGGCTGAATATATCAGCCCTTTATTGTTAATCAAAAGTCATAATTATTTATAAAGAAGATTATGTTCTTTTGCATAAGCTTCAAATTCCGTACAACCACCAATGTGATCTTGATCAACAAAAATTTGAGGTACAGTTTCAACGGGTTTACCCACTGTTTTTTCTAAATCAGCTTTACTGATACCTTCAGCTTGGATATCAACGTAACGGAAGTTAAAATCGTCGCGTTCTTCTTTAATTTTTTCTGCTAATTCTTTTGCGCGAACACAAAATGGGCAACCTGGACGACCAAAAATAACAACGAACATAAATTTCTCCTGCATAATTTGTTGTTACTATAACGCGGCTTTGGCAATAGCGGAAGTGGGTTTTTTCTGTTAAACCAATAGATAAAAGCGATATAACGAGTGTAGCTTAAAATATTCGAATAAAAGAAAAAGCCAGATATTGAATCTGGCTGAAATAGTATAAATTAAGTTAAAAGTCGTAGCGAATACCTACTTGTAATTCGTCATCCTTCTTATCGAGTTGTTGGAATTTATAGCCAATATAAGTGCGCAAAGATTTATTGAATTTATACATACCCTCTAGAGCAAAATAATTTACATTATCGGTGGTGGTATTATTCTGTTCCGATTGTTGAAAGTTATAAACACCTCGCGCAGTAAACTGATCAAAGATATAAGCGGCAGCTAATTCATAGCTACTTAACGTAGTATCACCATGTTTACCATTAGCATAGGTGGCTGCAGTATAAATGTCGTTGAATTGATAGCTCATGGCGAGGTTAAATTGGCGAGCATCTATATTAGCCCCATCATTACCATTAACGTAACCAGCACCGATATTTAATCCAAATGGAAACTGATATTGTGCAGCGATACCATAGCTATCGCTGTCTTTTAGGTTGTTATTATTTTCGGCGATATAATTAGTGGCAACGGCAATATTATTAAATTCACCAACGTATAATAGATTGTTTTCTCGTTTATCTTTATTACCATCAACAAGGTCAACCGCATTCCCACCAAAAGTCGATAAGATATCAGTGTAATCGGTCAGTAGAACTTGTGCTGAATCCTGTTTACCGTAAGAAATTGCACCCACTGCAGTATCGAGTCCAGCATAAAGATAACGGGTATTGATAGTGCTGTTTTTATTGTCTGAAATTTCAACTTCATATTTACCAAAGGCAAAAAGTTGCTCATTATCATTAATAAGAGATCTTCCTTTTAATACTAAACGAGCACGGCTTTTATCTTTAAATTCATTACTCTCATTATTATCACCTTTATTTTCTTTTGATAAGTTAAAACGGGGCTCAGCTCTACCGCCAAGTTCAATATTGGTATTGTTATTATCGTAAATAGTGGCGGCGGTTGTTGTTCCAGTAAATAGACAGGTGAAGATAGTTGCGACCACTGCTGCATTTTTCATGGTTCATTCCTCATAAATTATTATATGGCTTCATTGCCTTTGAACGTTATGCAGACTATCGAGGGACTATTACGCTTCTATTACGATAATAAGTTACTTTTACTACATAGGTTTTATTGTAGTGATGAATGTTAAGTGTGAGTCAGTATTGATCTTGATGCTGTAGTTATTGAAACGTATAAAAATTTGTTTGTAATCAATATTTAATTTATCAATCTAGCTGAATCTAATTTTATGTCGCTTATTAATGAACCTTGGTAAAAATGGGCGAATAAAAGCATGAACAAGGTTTTCATGGAATAAACATCATTTAGGGTGAGATAAATAACTATGTTTCAGTTTATGACTTCAACACGGATTGTTTTTGGTGAAGGTGCTTTGCATGATTCTTTATCGCTATTTAATCAATTTGGTTACAGTGTGTTATTGGTTACCGGTCAAGATCAGCACCGTTCATTGCCATTAGAGCATTATTTTAAACAACAAAATATGCGTTATCAGCGATTAGTGATTAAAGGTGAACCCTTAATTGCAATGATGGAGGAATTAGCGGCAATGGGGCGTACTTTTGGTCCTGATATGGTGATTGGTATTGGAGGGGGAAGTGTGCTTGACGTTGCTAAATCATTGGCGGCATTAATTCCTAATCAAGGTAGCGTTTATGATTATGTCGATGTTGTTGGACGTAATGTTCCACTACAAGTCAAATCATTACCATTTATTGCTATTCCAACGACTGCAGGTACTGGTGCAGAAGTCAGTAAAAGTGCTGTATTACAATCGGCACAAGAACAAGTAAAAGTGAACCTAAGTAATGTCGAATTATTTCCTGATTTAGCCATTATCGATCCAACATTAACCTATGGCATGGACATGGTTTTATCTGGATATTGTGGCATGGATGCATTTACTCACTTAATGGAAGCTTATGTTTGTGGTGAGCCTAATCCATTAACCGATATGATTTGTGAAGAAGGATTAAGGCGCATAGCAGTATCAATATTGCCAGCTTGTAAAGAGGATCATTATTCCTCTCGAAGTGATATGGCTTTTGCGGCAATGCTAGGGGGCATGGCACGATCTAATGCTAAATTGGGCGCAGCGCATGGGTTAGCATCAGCATTAAGTGGGCGTTTAAATGCTCCACATGGACTGATTACGGCTCGGCTATCGCCTTATGTAATGAGTGAAAATATTACAGTCGCAACAGAATTAGGCCGTAGTGATGTGCTGGCCCGGTATCGCAAATTGGCCGTTATATTAACGATGAATAATGACGCTAATATTGAGGATAGCGTGCAATGGGTTGATAGTATGCTGACAAAATTACAATTACCGCTATTATCCGACTACGGTTTGTGCAATACCATGTTTGAAGACGTTGCTGAAGATGCATTACGAACAAATGCCATTAAGGGAAATCCATTACCTTTAAACCAGCAGCGGTTAGTAACGATTTTAGAGCAAGTTTGTTCTTGTTATTGCAACTCTTAAACAATATGCAATAAATGATTATTTGTAGTTATATTAATTTTTAGTTGTTCTGTATGAAAAAGTGACTTAGGTTGCTTTTTTTTTGGTTATTCCTGTGTGAAAAATCGATATTTCAGTTATATTTCTTAATTTTCAAACTTTCCATACTAAATAACTGACAAGAGAGAATAGACATAATGAAATGTATGTTTAATTATTAATTCGTTTAAAATCAATTATTTGCTTGATTGTTTCTTTGTAAAAACAAAAAAACAAGAGATTTTTCTTAATTTAATAACAGCCGATATCTTGATGAGGTTATTATGAGTAAGCTAATTTTGTTAATATTATGCTTTAACAGCATCTTTTAATTTAGATACTGTTTTTCATAATATAAGCGTTGATCTATATCGCTGCTTACATTAGAATTCCCCGCGCATAAATATGCGCACACATTTTTGAAGCTTTATTACTTTTGTTGAAAATCCTGTAGGGGAAAAAGATGTCTACAAAACTTGCTAATCCAGCACCATTAGGTCTAATGGGCTTTGGTATGACGACTGTTTTATTAAATATTCATAATGCTGGATATTTTCCTTTAGACTCTATGATTCTTGCTATGGGTATCTTCTATGGTGGTTTAGGACAAGTTTTAGTGGGTATGATGTGCTTTAAGCGAGGGGATACTTTCGGTACGACTGCATTTACATCTTATGGCTTATTTTGGTTATCTTTAGTGGGTTTATTGATCTTACCAAAACTTGGCTTTGCAGCGAGCCCAGCACCATTTATGGCATGGTACTTATTACTGTGGGGTGTATTTACAGCCTTTATGTTTGTTGGTTCTTTACGTTACCCGCCAGCTAAGCAAGTTGTTTTTGGTTCTCTAACTATTTTATTCTTCTTACTTGCAGCACGTGATTTTACTGGTAGCGAAACAATTGGTTTTATTGCTGGTATTGAAGGTATTTTCTGTGGTTTAAGTGCGATTTATTTTGCGATGGCACAAGTGTTAAATGCAGAGTACGGTCGTGTGATTTTGCCAGTAGGTGTTGCTCCTAAAGATCGTGAGTTGCAACAAGTTACAGCATAATATATAAATTTTTAAGATTAGCCCTGCTTATTGAGCGGGGCTTTTTTTTGCCTGCTTTTTGTCGTATGTAAAAAACCCCGTATTGACGAGGTCTCAATTGCACCACCATGGTTAATGGCATATTTCTGGTAAATACTCAGCATGCTCTTTACAGGTAAAGCAACCATCAGTATTCATATCATTTTCTTTCCTTGAGGTGGTTCTAAATTGAGATGGGGTTACATTATATTTGCGTTTAAATGCATCACAAAAATAAGCAGCACTGCCGAACCCTGACCGATTACCTATTTGTGATATTGAATAATTGGAGAAGGTTAAAAAGTTAAGTGCTAATCCCATTCGAACATCTAATAATAGTTGGCTAAATGAAACACCTTCTTTTGCTAAATGGCGACGTAATGTTGATTGGGTTGTAAAGAGGGCTTTTGCCATATCATCAACACTCCATTTACGTTGAGGATCTTGGGTGATTAACCGTGCAATCGTACGCTCTTTCGGTTCATCGTAATTAAATCGATAAACATTGAAAACATCAAGGCCAGTATTATTCAGTGCGATTAAAATAAAAACTAAGCATTGGCTCAGCAAAGTTTGCTCCATTGTTGATCCACTAATGCTTGGCAATAGCTGATTAAATAATGCAAAATTTTGCTCAACAATTTCAGATGAATCAATAAGATAAATAGGTGAGCAATTTGAAGTTACTACAGTTGGTTGTTTAAGGGCACTAATATATTTAAAGGCTTCAGTTATTGACTCTTCATTGATCATTAATATTTGTAGTTCAATATTTTCTTGATTGTTTAATTGATTAATTGAGCAAGAAATATGACTAAATTTGGGTATAACTAAGATGCTATTATTTTTTATATCTATAACATGACCGTTAATGTGAATATTACCTTCTGCATTTGATAACTTCACAATTAAATGATGATCGACATAAAACTCTTTCAGAACAACATGGCTCTGCGAGAGGATACGCTTATATTTCATAGCTATATTGCTTCTCTATAAAGGGAATAAATCCTTCATTACATATCGTACATCAATGATGTAAAGGGCGATATACGCATCCATGCTTACACTGCATTAATAATAATGAGTACACATATTTTAGTATAGGACTAAAAGAAAGGAAAAAATAGATACAATTAGTCATATAGGAACTAATGAATAAGACTAATAGTTATATTGATGCATTATGAACATATATCTAAACGCAAGGGTGTTGCAAGGTGATTAATAATGCATCACGTTGTATATATTTGTTGTTTTAGATAAGAATTTTGAGCGTAAAACAAAAAAAACTATCCGAAGATAGTTTTTTGTTTAATTGAGCTAAATCTGTATTTTCGATTAGCAAATAACTTTAATAGCCAAGCCACCTTGTGAGGTTTCTCGGTATTTAGCGTTCATGTCTTTGCCTGTTTCAAGCATCGTTTCAATAACTTTATCGAGTGATACTCGTGGTGCAGATGAACGACGAAGGGCCATACGAGTTGCGTTAATTGCTTTTACTGCTGCAATACCGTTACGTTCAATACAAGGAACTTGTACTTGGCCTGCAACTGGATCACAGGTTAGACCTAGGTTGTGCTCCATGGCAATTTCTGCAGCCATACAAACTTGCTCAGGGCTTCCACCCATCAGTTCAGCTAAGCCAGCTGCAGCCATTGAACAGGCAACACCCACTTCACCTTGACAACCTACTTCTGCACCAGAAATAGAAGCATTACGCTTGTATAGACCACCAATAGCACCAGATGCGGCAAAGTAACGAGTGTATTCTTTTGGTCCAACTGTTTGTACAAATTTGTCGTAGTAAGCTAACACGGCAGGAATAATGCCACATGCACCATTGGTAGGAGCGGTTACTACTCGGCCACCCGCTGCGTTTTCTTCATTAACTGCAAACGCATACATATTAACCCAATCAACAACGGTCATTGGATCATTGTTTAGCTTTTCTGTTGTAATCAGTTGTTGGCGTAATGCCGCTGCACGACGAGGAACACGTAGTGGTCCAGGAAGAATACCTTCCTCATTCATACCGTGTTCCATACACTCACGCATGGTTTTCCAAATGTTAGCGAAGTATGTGCTAATTTCATCTTCTGCATTCATTGTTCGCTCATTAGCCATAACAAGTGCGCTAATTGAAAGGCCATGTTCGCTACATTGTTCTAGCAATTCTGATGCATAAGAGAACGGATAAGGAACATCAACGGTATTTGTTTGTTCTTTACCAAAGTTTTCTTCATCAACAATAAACCCACCACCGATAGAGTAGTAAGTTTTAGAAAAAATGACGTTATCATCCTGCCAAGCATGAATTGACATGCCATTCTCATGAAGAGATAGGTTCGTTGTATGGAAGTTCATACCGCCATCGCGTGGGAAATCAACAGTATGGCAATGCATGCCAACAGGAAGGCGTTCTGTTTCTTCTACGCGCGAGATAAACCCAGGAATGCTATCAATATCAACATGTTCAGGTGAATTTCCAGCAAGGCCCATAATGATAGCAATATCAGTGTGGTGGCCTTTACCTGTAAGCGATAAAGAACCGTAAACATCAACGGTAATTTTAGTCACGTCACGTAATTTACCTAATGCACGCAAGTCATCGATGAACTCTTTACCTGCTTTCATTGGACCAACAGTGTGTGAACTTGAAGGGCCTACACCAATTTTGAATATATCGAAAATACTGATCATGTTATTACCTCAGTCGAGAGAAGGCGGTTCTTGCCTTCGGTAAAGACTGTTATTCGTTGATATCCTCGCTCCTTCCTTGGCGAGCGCACTTAAACTAAAAGAGTAAGGATGGTAAACATCTTTACTCTTAAGTATTGTCTATTTTACGTTATTTGTGCTAGCAAACACCATGAGTACTAGCACATATTTTTGCTTTTATACGATTAATTATTCGCAATCATCACATTTTTAATAGTTATATTAAAATGCGCCATAAATGACAGATGTAATTGCTGCGATACCACATAAAACAGTGAAGACACGAGCAAATACTGATGTTTTGTATTTAGCCATTGCCGGTACTGTTTGCATTGCGACAACTGGTAGTAAGAACAAAATACCTGCAATCATTGGTGCACCCATTGTTTCAATCATACCTAGAATACTTGGGTTAATAATTGCGACAATCCACGTTGTGATCACAATGAAAGCTAAAGAGATTTTTTCAATTTTAGCAACTGGCATCTTTGAACGAGATTTAGTTAAGCCAACAAGACCTTCGTGTGCACCAAGGAAGTGACCAAAGTAGCTTGAAGTAATAGCTGCAAATGCAACTAGTGGACCTAAGTAAGAAATCGCTGGTGAATCTTTTACGTTAGCTAAGTATGACAATACTGAAATATTTTGCTCTTTTGCCATATTTAGTTGCTCAGGTGTCATTGAAAGAACAACTGAGAATACGAAGAACATAACAAAGCCCATTAGCATCATCGCTGCACCACCAGTGATCATGTCAGTTTTCTTAACTGCTTCATCACCGTAAGTACGACGTTGTTCTTTAGCAAACTGGCTGATAATCGGGCTGTGGTTAAATGAGAATACGATGATTGGAATAGCTAGCCAGATAATTGTTGGCATTGCAGACCAATCTGCTTCTGTTTGTACCATTGACATGTTCCAATCAGGAATTAGGTACACAGAAAGAATAAGTAGAATAATAACTAATGGGTAAACCATCGCTGATGTTGCTTTTAGCATCAGCTCTTTACCAAATACTACACCAGCTGTCATCAGTGAAATTAATACGCCTGATAGTAGCCAGCGAGGCATTGATTCCATACCTAGTTGATTAACCATGAATGAATCGACAGTGTTCGTAATACCAACACCATAAATTAAAACGATAGGGTAGATAGCAAAGAAGTAGGCAAAGGTGATTAAGTTAGCACCTGTTTTACCATAATGTTCTTCTACCGTATCAGTAATATCTGCATTAGGATTTTTTGATGATAGTACAAAACGTGCTAAGCCTTTATGCGCAAACCATGTCATTGGTGCTGCAATAAGAGCCAAAATAACTAATGGCCAGAAACCGCCCGCGCCTGCTTTAATGGGTAAGAATAGAACACCGGCACCTACCGCAGTACCAAACAAAGAAAGAGCCCATGTGAAATCTTTATAGGTCCATCTGGTTTTTGTCGCACCTGTTGCTGACGCTGTCGATGTATTTTGCATACTATGATATCCAATAAAAGGGAACGGAACGGAATATAGGAACGGGCGCATTGTCGCTATTTACAGGGGGAAAACAAGGATAAAGATCTCGTTCTGTAATACGAAGTTTTTGTGATACAAATAAATCAGATCTGAGTCACAAAAATAGGCTTGTAAGATTAGAAAAAAACATCTATTTGGTTATTTTTTATCTTCCCATATTTGGTTGGATAATAGTTTAATCATCTGTGCAGTTGCGCCCCAAATAGAATAATTGTGATAAGGAATGGCATAAACTCGGTGGGATTCACCTCGAAGGTGGAACTGATGTGAGCGGATATTATTGGGATTAAGCAGGTAATTAAGAGGAACTTCAAAGATAGCATCGACCTCCCCCGGATCGGGTTTGGGACAATAATCATTGCTAATTGTTGAAATAAAAGGCGTCACTATATAGCCACTGGTCGTGGCGAGTGGTGTTAATTGACCGATGACGTTATTACGTTGGCAAATAATACCTGTTTCTTCAAATGTTTCACGTAATGCGGTGGTGATAAGATCATGATCTTGGGTTTCAAAACGTCCACCCGGAAACGCTATTTGCCCCGGATGGTGTTTTAAATGTTCGGCACGACGAGTTAATACCACATTAAAGCCATGTTCTCTTGGAACTAATGGGATCAGAACGGCAGCAGGTTTGAAAGAGGTATCATCGTTAAAATGACGATTAATTCTACGCTTATGGCTGGCGTCATACTGCTGACTTGGTGCCATAAGGAAACGCGTTAAAATCTGCTGATGTTCACCCATTAAAGCCTCCATTACACTTCTTGCACTATTATTTAGCGTTATTATAAGGTTGGCAGAATTTTACTTAATTTGTCGAGAGTTTCTTGATATTCACTCTCAGCATTACTGTCTGCAACGATACCACCACCAGCCCATGCATATAAATTATGTTGGTAGGCGACAAGTGTTCTAATTGCAATATTGGTATCCATGGTGCCGCAACGACTGATATAGCCAATGCTGCCACAATAGATACTACGTCGATGAGGCTCTAACTCTTCAATAATCTCCATTGCTCTTACTTTTGGCGCTCCAGTTATTGATCCGCCAGGGAAACAAGCCCGTAATAAGTCTGTTGCTGAGTAATGACTGGCTAATTTACCTGTTACTGTGCTCACTAAGTGGTGTACTGCGGGAAAACTTTCAATAGCAAATAAAGCGGGCACACGAACACTACCAGGTGTTGCAACACGACCAATATCATTGCGCAATAAATCAACGATCATTACATTTTCTGCACGATCTTTAGGGGCTTGTTGAAGTGCTTGCGCGTTGGCATTATCTTCATTGATTTCTTTCGCCCGTGGACGAGTGCCTTTAATCGGTTTTGTTTCTATATTATCTTGTTTTAACTGTAAAAATCGTTCAGGTGAAACAGAAAGAATTGCGCTATTACTTGTTCTAATAAAACTAGAAAATGGTGCACCATTCGCTGTATCTAAGCGGCAATAAGCTTGCCATTCATCACCTTGATAGCTGGCCTTAAATCGTTGAGCCAGATTAATTTGATAGCAATCGCCCGATAATAAATAAGATTGGATAGTGTTAAATTTGTTGCAGTAATCCTCTTTAGTCATATTAGATGACCATGAAGATGTTAATTTGAATGTCTTATTTTGGTTATTAGTTTGTAGTGTTATTGCTTGTGAACGTTGTTGGTTTAGCCATACTAAGCGGTGGCTATTTTTAGGTTCGATAAGCCATATTTGCTGTAATTTATGATCAATAATGAGAGCCCAATCATAAATACCAACAGCCATTTCTGGTAAGTGAATATCATGATGTGCCGTTGTAGCAATTTTTTCTACGCGACGGCCTAAATCATAACTGAAATATCCCAGTGTACCGCCAAGAAATGGTAAGTCTAATTCTGTGCTAAGTGGCGGTAATAACTCATGTTGTAGCGCATGAATAACCGCAAATGGATCATCGGTTGTACTACGTTGGTCACCATTTGAAAACTTAATATAAGTTGTATCAGATTGTGATTCAATTGTGGCTAAAGGATCAGCAACTAAAATATCATAACGATTATCTGGGTGCGCTTCTGCTGCTGAACGTAATATCATTGCCCAAGGTAATCCCGATAATGGTGTAAACCATGAAAGTGCGGCATCTTTTGAGTAGGGCAATGAGGTAATGCTTAATTCTGGATGTGATTTACAAATCATTTTCTTTTTTGTGACAAGGGTTTGATTGGCGCATAGCGCAATGTTATGGGCAAGAGTATCATATTCGGCGAAAGACGCCCAAGATTGTACAACGCTATTTTGTTGTTCAATACCCTACAATTTGGAAGATTTTATAGGGCGCCATGGAATGATAATACTTAACGAGGGTAATTATGACTATCATCCGTAAAGAAGATGTAATCAGTAGCGTGGCCGATGCTTTACAATATATTTCTTACTACCATCCTTTAGATTTTATTAAAGCATTAGAAAAAGCGTATAACAAAGAACAAAGCCAAGCAGCAAAAGACGCTATTGCCCAGATTTTAATTAACTCCCGTATGTCAGCAGAAGGTCGTCGACCTATCTGTCAAGATACGGGCATTGTTACCTGTTTTGTGAAAATTGGCATGAATGTGCAATGGGACAGTGACTTAACAGTACAACAGATGATCGATGAAGGGGTGCGTCAAGCCTATACCAATGCTGATAACCCATTGCGAGCCTCTGTGGTTGCCGATCCTGCAGGTGCACGTAAAAACACTCAAGATAATGCTCCAGCCGTGGTACATGTTGAGATGGTGGCAGGTAATAAGGTTGAGATTCAAATTGCTGCTAAAGGGGGAGGTTCAGAAAATAAAACCAAAATGGTGATGCTTAATCCTTCTGATGATGTTGCCGAGTGGGTAGAAAAAACAGTACCACTGATGGGGGCTGGTTGGTGTCCTCCGGGGATGTTAGGTATTGGTATTGGTGGCACTGCAGAAAAAGCCGCGGTTCTTGCGAAAGAATCATTGATGGAAGCGGTGGATATTCATGAATTGCAGCAACGTGGTGCAAAAACAACAGAAGAAGCATTGCGGTTAGATATTTATGATCGTGTTAATCGGTTGGGTATTGGTGCTCAAGGTTTAGGTGGTTTAACGACAGTGCTTGACGTTAAAATAAAAAGCGCCCCAACCCATGCAGCCTCTAAGCCTGTGTGCATGATCCCTAATTGTGCGGCAACCCGGCACATACATTTTACATTAGATGGCAATGGACCTGCAGAATTAACGCCACCAAAACTCAGTGATTGGCCGCAAGTAACATGGGATGTGGGTGATAATGTTCGCCGTGTTAACCTTGATAATGTTACCAAGACCGAAGTGCAAGAATGGCGTTCAGGTGAAACTGTATTGCTATCAGGTAAGATCCTAACAGGTCGTGATGCGGCACATAAACGTATTCAAGAAATGCTCGCTAATGGTGAAGGTTTACCTGAAGGTGTTGATTTTACCAATCGTTTTATTTATTACGTTGGTCCTGTTGATGCTGTACGTGATGAAGTCGTCGGTCCAGCAGGACCAACAACATCAACGAGAATGGATAAGTTTACTGAAATGATGCTAGGTGAAACTGGTCTGATAGGTATGATTGGTAAAGCTGAGCGTGGGCCCGCAACGATTGAATCGATTAAGCAGCATAAAACCGTGTATTTAATGGCGGTAGGTGGTGCTGCATACCTTGTTGCAAAAGCCATTAAAAAAGCACGCGTAGTCGCTTTTGCTGATCTAGGCATGGAAGCAATTTATGAATTTGATGTAGAAGATATGCCTGTAACTGTGGCTGTTGATGCTGAAGGTATTAATGCTCACCAAACAGGCCCAGACACATGGCGCTTAAATATCGCTGAAATGACAAAATAAGCTGTTTATACATATTTAAACGAAAGGAGCCTTGTGCTCCTTTTTTATTGTCTTTTTATTGCTTTTTTATACCAGTATTGATTGTGAGATTAGTGCTATTTTACTAAAAGAAATGAGATTTTTAAATAATTAACATATAGTATCCATAATAACATACAAAAAGATTTAATATATTTAACAGTACAAAGATTCAGTGTGAAATATCATGGAGAGTAGTATGAAATATCGCTTTTTTGCGGCATTGTTTACATGTTTAGCATTAAGTGGGTGCAAGGATGATCAAGCTGTTATTACTGAGCCTGAATCTCGCCCAATAAAATTACAATCAGTTTCCGTTGGAGATAATGAGTCACAACGTGTATTTCCAGCTACTGTTGAAGCTGGAGACAAAGCTGTTTTAGCCTTTCGAGTTTCAGGTCAACTTGCAAGTGTTGATGTTCATCCGGGCCAATTCATAACCAAAGGGCAGACGCTCGCCACATTAAATATCGATGAATTATCACTGTTGGTAAAACAATCACAAGCACAGTATGACTTAGCGAATGTGCAATTTAAGCGTGATACCAAATTACGTCAAAAAAATGTGGTGTCAGAACTTGATTATGATACGTCTAAAGCAAATCTTAAACAGGCTAAAGCAGCATTAGATAAACAAAAATCGAATTTAAGTTATGCCAAGTTAATAGCGCCTTATGATGGGCATATTTCTTTATCGATGGTTGAAAACTATGAATATGTTGGTGCTAAACAGCCGATCATGCATATTCAAAGTGCTAAATTAATCAATATGGTATTTCAACTTCCTGATTATCTCCTAGCTCGTTTTCAAGGCAATGCCGAAAATATTAATCCGACTGTTGCATTTGATACTTTAGCTAATCAAACCTTTCCTGCCCAATTTGAAGAAATTGATACTGAGCCTGACAGTAAAACATCTAGCTATAAAGTCACCCTCTCAATGACTCGTCCTGAAGGCAGTAATATTATGCCAGGAATGTCAGGTAGCGTAACAATTGTATTACCGCAGGGTAAAGCAGGGGCAATACCGGTTCGCGCTATTATGATCGAAGGTAATAAAAATTATGTATGGCGTGTTGATGATAAACAGCAAGTTGTTAGAACTGAAGTCACATTAGATCGTAATAATCGTGTTATTTCAGGGTTGAATGATGGTGACGTTATAGCTACATCGGGCGTCTCTGAATTGCAATCAGGTCAAAAGGTCCGCTCATGGATCAAGGAGCGTGGACTATGATCAAACATTACAGTTTATTAGCATTGACAATTAGCACCGCATTATTACTTCAAGGTTGTGATAAATCGACTGTTGAGCCACGTGAAGATCAGCCATTAGTAAAAGTACAACAGGTCACATTAAGCAAGCAGGTACCGAAATTAACTTTTCCGGCAGTAGCATCGGCTGCTGATAAATCTATTTTATCGTTTCGTATTGCAGGTGAAGTAACTCAAATATTAGTACGCTCAGGCGATAAAGTTAAAACAGGCCAAGTGTTAGCACGATTAGATCCTAGTGATTTTAAATTAGAAGTCGATGATGCTCAGGCAAAATACAATGTCATTAATAGCCAATACCGTCGTTCAGCAACATTATTAAAAAATGGCTATTTACCTCAATCTCAATTTGATGAGTTAAAGGCCAAGCGAAGTATTGCTAATGCTAATCTTGACTTAGCCCTATTAAAATTAAGTTTTACGGAGCTTAAAGCCCCTTTTAGTGGCGTTATTTCGACGGTACCTGTTGAGCAGTTTGAAAATATTAAAATTGGTCAGCAAATAATGAATATTCATAGTACAGATTCTGTTGATATAGAGCTTCAAGCACCCGATATGATTTATTCTAAGCAAAGCGTATTAGATATAGAGAAAGGGCAACGTTCTACTGCAAAGGCGATTCTACCTAATGATAAAAAATATGCAGTGACATTGAAAGAATTTACGACCGAGCCCGATCCAGACTCAGGTTCATTTTTAGTAACTTTAACCATGCCAATGCCTAAAGATCAGTTTATTTTAGAAGGCATGTCGGTTGAGGTTGAAGCCGATGCGCAGCAGTTACAAGTCTATACCATTGGGCAGCAGATAGTACCGCTAGAAGCACTATTTAATTTAGATGGTGATGATATCGCCTTATCAAATAAATATGTATGGGTACTTTCACCAGATAATACGGTTTTAAAACGTCAAGTTGTGACAGATAAGGTTGTGCCTGAAGGTGTGCGATTAAAATCGGGTGTTACGGAAGGAGAAGTCGTCGTTGTTACAGGCGTTAACCGCTTAAGAGAAGGGCAGAAAGTGGTGGTGTTTACCAAGGAGGGTACGCAGTAATGAAACAAGATATCGCGACTTATTTTATTAAAAATAAAGTGATTAGCTGGATGCTAACGCTAATATTTTTAGTTGGCGGAACCGTATCATTCTTTGGTCTTGGGCAGTTAGAAGATCCTGCTTTTACGATTAAAGATGCAATGGTGGTTACCGCTTACCCAGGAGCAACACCTCAACAAGTAGAAGAAGAAGTTACTTATCCAATAGAAAAAGCAATTCAACAACTGACTTATGTTGATGAAGTTAACTCTTTGTCTAGTCGAGGGCTGTCGCAAATCACCGTTACCATGAAAAACAATTATGGGCCTGATGATTTGCCGCAAATTTGGGATGAATTACGACGTAAAGTGAATGATATTTCATCAAGCTTACCGCCAGGTGTCGCAAAACCAAAAGTCATCGATGATTTTGGTGATGTATTTGGGATTTTATTAGCGATCACTGGTGAAGGTTATAACTACAAAGAGCTCAGTGATTATGTTGATTATCTGCGTCGAGAAATTGAGTTAGTCGATGGTGTTGGTAAAGTTTCTGTTACGGGTAATCAGCAAGAGCAAGTATTTATTGAAATATCAATGCAACGTTTAAGCAGTTTGGGTATTTCACTGGATACAATTTATAACATTTTAGCAACTCAAAATCTGGTCACAAGTGCGGGTGCTGTTCGTATTGGTGATGAGTATGTTCGTGTTCATCCAACGGGTGAATTTAAAAATGTTGATGAATTAGGTGATTTAATCATTACCGAAAAAGGTGCGAATGGGCTGATTTATTTGCGTGATGTCGCAGATATTAAGAAAGGCTTTAAAGAAATTCCAGATAACTTAGTCAGCTTTAATGGTCATCAAGCCCTTAATATGGGTGTGTCATTTGTTGAAGGAGTTAACGTTGTCGAAGTAGGCCAACGTGTCATGCAGCGATTGGCTGAGCTTAAAGAACAGCAACCTGTTGGTATTAATATTGACGAAGTGTATAGCCAGCCGACCGAAGTTGATAAATCAGTCAGTGGCTTTGTGGTAAGCCTAGGTCAAGCGGTTGCGATTGTTATCATTGTGCTACTGTTTTTTATGGGATTACGTTCGGGGCTATTGATTGGCCTTATTTTACTATTAACTGTGCTGGGCACTTTTGTGTTTATGAAGTGGATGGCAATTGATCTGCAACGTATATCATTGGGTGCATTGGTTATTGCACTGGGTATGTTGGTGGATAATGCTATCGTGGTCGTAGAAGGTATTTTGATCGGGATGCAAAAGGGGCGAACGCGCATGCAAGCCGCCTCCGATATTGTTACTCAAACAAAGTGGCCGTTACTTGGCGCGACTGTGATTGCGGTAATGGCTTTTGCACCGATTGGTCTATCACAAGATTCAACCGGTGAATATTGCCGAACCTTATTTACAGTATTGCTAATTTCACTGATGCTGAGTTGGTTTACCGCTATTTCATTAACACCATTCTTTGCTGATCTTTTCTTTAAAAATGTCAAAGTGGAACAAGGAGCCGATCAAAAAGATCCTTATGGTAGTATTTTCTTCGTGGTATATCGTAAGTCGCTAGAGTTTTGTATGCGTCGTGCGTGGTTAACGATACTGACATTACTTCTAATGCTAGGGGGGAGCTTATACGGATTTACATTATTAAAACAATCGTTTTTTCCTGCTTCAACAACGCCGATGTTTATGGTTGATGTGTGGTTACCTGAAGGGACAGATATTCGTGCCACCAATGACACTTTAAAATCGTTAGAAAAAGTGGTTAATACAGAGCAAGGCGTGCAACACGTTAGCTCTAGTGCAGGCAAAGGCTCACAGCGTTTCATGTTGACTTATGCGCCTGAAAAAAGCTATGCCTCTTATGGTGAGTTAATCGTTCGAGTGGATAGTTTTGAAAATGTGATCCCTGTTATGCGTAAATTTAGCCAAGCGATGGATAAAGATCATCCAGAGGTTGAATACAAACTGAAACAGGTGATGTTAGGTCCATCATCAGGCTCTAAAATAGAAGCTCGAATTGTCGGTTCAGATCCAACGATCCTTCGTGGTATTGCTTCGCAAGTTGTCGACGTAATGAATGCCGATCCTGGAGCATTTAATATTCGTCATGACTGGCGAGAGCGTACTAAAGTCATTGAGCCTGTATTTAATGAAAGCCAAGCAAGACGTTACGGTATTACCAAAAAAGATGTTGATGAGCTATTACAAATGGCATTTTCAGGGATTAACATTGGTTTATATCGTGAAGGAACAAACTTGATGCCAATCGTGGCACGGTTACCAGAAGAAGAACGGGTTGATATTAGTACAATCGAAGGCATGAAGATTTGGAGTCCTGCGATTCAAGGCTATATTCCATTACAACAAGTAGTCTTAGATGTTAATGTGCGTTGGGAAGATCCATTAGTAGTACGTAAAAACCGAAAGCGTATGCTAACCATTATGGCGGATCCTAATCCACTAGGTGATGAAACGGCGGCATCAGTTCAAGCGCGTATTTTACCTGTTATTGAGGCCATTGACTTACCTGCCGGTTATAGTTTGGAGTGGGGTGGGGAATATGAATCATCCGCAGATGCAAAGGCATCATTATTCCAGACGATGCCAATGGGCTATTTAGCCATGTTCTTAATTACAGTTTTCTTATTTAATAAAGTCAAAGAAGCACTTATTGTGTGGGCAACGGTACCTTTGGCTATTATTGGTGTCACAGTCGGATTACTGTTACTAAACACTCCGTTTGGTTTTATGGCATTACTTGGCTTTTTGAGTCTTTCTGGAATGTTGGTGAAAAACGGGATCGTATTGTTAGATCAAATTGAAATTGAGATAGCAAGTGGTAAAGAGAAATATCAAGCGGTGGTCGATGCGGCAGTCAGTCGTGTCCGTCCTGTTTGTATGGCAGCCATAACGACTGTTTTAGGTATGTTACCTTTGCTGCCCGATGTTTTCTTTAAGCCGATGGCGGTGACGATTATGTTCGGATTGAGTTTTGCTACTGTGTTGACGTTAATTGTAGTACCAGTGTTGTATCGTTTATTTCATAAATTGACAATACCAGCAGATCAAACGGCATAATAGCCAATAAGTTAAAATCAAGATGCTGTAAAATAAAGGTGATTTAAATTAAAAAGGCTTCCTATAAAAAGGAAGCCTTTTTTTGTCATTATTAAGGCGATTAAATTAAGCGATAACTTTCCAAGTCATCATTTCACCTGCTTTAATTGGCACTACGGTATCATGACCAAATTGCATTTCTTCAGCGACCTTCCATGCTTCTTTGGTTAACGTGATAGTGTCAGTGTTACGTGGCAGTCCATAAAAATCAGCACCATTAAAGCTTGCAAAGGCTTCTAGTTTATCTAGTGCTCCTGCTTGCTCAAACACTTCAGCATATAATTCAATCGCAGCATGGGCGGTGTAAGATCCGGCACAACCACAAGCTGCTTCTTTGCGCTCTTTTACATGGGGTGCGCTGTCTGTACCCAAGAAGAACTTTGCATTACCGCTGGTGGCAGCTGTAACTAACGCTTGTTGATGTGTATTACGTTTTAAAATCGGTAAGCAATAGAAGTGCGGACGAATACCGCCGACTAACATATGATTACGGTTAAACATTAAATGGTGCGCAGTAATAGTAGCACCTACATTTGGACCTGCATTGGTCACAAACTCAACCGCATCAGCGGTGGTGATATGTTCAAGTACAATTTTTAGATCTGTAAATTCATTAACGATAGGTGCTAATACGGTCTCTAAAAAAGCTTTTTCACGATCAAATATATCAACATCATGATGAGTGACTTCACCATGAATAAGTAACGGCATGCCGACTTGCTGCATCGCTTCTAATGCCGAACGAATATGGTCGATTGAAGTAACACCTGAATCTGAATTAGTGGTTGCACCAGCAGGGTAAAGCTTAGCTGCGTAAACATGACCAGAAGCATGCGCACGTTGAATTTCTTCTGCTGATGTTTTATCGGTGAGATAAATAACCATTAATGGAGAGAAGTTACCTTGTGGATTTACTTGAAGAATGCGGTCACGGTAGGCTAAAGCTGAGGGGGTATCTGTAACAGGGGGGATAAGATTTGGCATGATGATCGCGCGTCCCATATAACGGCTAATATCGCGAACCGTATCAGCGAGTACATCGCCATCGCGTAAATGTGCATGCCAGTCGTCCGGACGTGTAATAGTTAATATCGTCATTTTTCTTCCCTCCCAAAAAATTTGTCCGATTCTAAAAGTATCACACGCCGAAGTAAAGTTGATAAATCAAACAATGCTGTTAATTGCTGCTTTAAAAAGCAATCGTTTGCAAAAGGTGAGGGAAAACGATAAAAACTCATCGATCGTATAGTCGATGAGTAGACGCGTTATAATTTAAAACGACTTACGAGGGTATTTTGCTCAGTGGCTAAATGCTCAAGTTTGACACCCGTATCGGCCATTTCTTCCATGGTGTTATAACTATTATCGGCAATTTGACTAATGTCTTCTAAGCTACGGGCTATTTCAGCTGTCGTACAACGTTGCTCTTCGGCGGCTTGTGCAATTTGTGTACTCATATCACTTATTTCAATGATAATCGCTTGAATATCTTCCATCGAGCTATTGGCATTAGAAGCAAGGCTAATACTGTTATCCATTTCAGTGACACAGCTTTGCATCATGTTCATGGCTTGACCTGAACTGGATTGTAAATTTTTGATCATTGCTTCAATTTCTGCGGTCGAATCGGTGGTACGTTTTGCTAATACGCGTACTTCATCAGCAACTACGGCAAACCCGCGTCCTTGCTCTCCCGCTCTTGCTGCCTCAATCGCGGCATTAAGAGCTAATAAGTTCGTTTGATCAGCTATATTACGAATAACATCTAAAATTGAGCCAATATTACTACTCATTTTTTGTAGTTGTTGAACGGCGTGGACAGATTCATCTAAACGGGTAGAAAGTTGATGGGCTGTATTAATATTACTGGTCATCACTTCACGACCCGTTGCTGATGCCAGCTCCACTTCATTAACCCGTTCCATGGTGATTTGGGCGCTTTTTGATACGTCAGTGACTGAGTGCTCCATTTCAATCATAGCCGTTGCTGCTGAGGCTGTTTGTTGACGCTGATTGTTTAAGCGTCGTTTAGCTTCGGCTGTTGTGGCGTGGTTTTCTGTAGCAACAGTGCTTAATTCTGATGACGCATGGCTAATTTGGGTTAAAATTTGCTGTAAGTTTTGAGCCAGCATATTGATATGGTGGTTAAGTTGGCTAAATTCAATAAACGTACTGGCTTCTGTACGTTGAGTCATATTTCCTGCTGTAAGTGCTTCTAATGTTTTTAATATCGCCATTAAAGGACGGCGTACACTACGGGCTAAATACCATCCAACGATAATGGCTAGCAAGATCACTGCAATACCAATGATAATCGCTTTTGTTACTACTTCAGAATAGGTCGTATCTGCTGTTGCAATGGTTGTGCTCATCTGATCATTGGCTTGTTTATTGAAATCCCCAACAATATTCATGGATTGATTAATTTCTTTGGCTAGCGTTGCAATATTACTGTAGAGACGGTGTTGTGCTTGAATGTATTCAAAATGCTGATCAAGAACCCCACCAGGACGACCGATATCGAGTCCGTATTGTTCTACTGATTTGCCAAAAGCTTGAGTTAATTCTGGTTGTAATATAGATAAAGAACGGAAGGTGTTTTTAAGGTGATTAACACTAATTTTGTTACTTCTAATGGCTTTTTCGATCTCGGCGGTATCATCAGAAGCCAGCGCATCTAACGTGATCGTTTCCGTTTCTTTTAATTTTATAAAGTAGTTTTTAGATAACATTTTAACAGCAAGGTTATCTTGTTCATTAATGAACTCTTTCATACCAATGTTCAGTTCTGCTTGTAATTGCTGAAATTGACGCGCAGATTGTTGACGTTCGTTGGTGGCAAGCAGTAATAACCGATAATTAGTCATTGCAATAGTGGCTTCAGCAAAATAGCGTTGTTCTAATTCAGTTAGTGCTTGAATTGATCCTTTTAGTTGAGGATTATTTTTTGTTACTTGCTGTAATTGATTTCGAGCTTGCTGAAAGACGGTTGTTTGTTGTTCAAATTCTGCACTATAAGCTGCCATTGCTTTTGGATCTTGGCTGGTGAGGTAATCTTTAAATATTTTGTCAGCGACAAGCAGTTGTAAGCTCGCGTTATGTGATGCTGAAACTAGGGGGAGGGCATCTGTTGTAATGGATTTTAATTGATTGTGAATACGATCAACGCCATCAAGCATAAACATAATAGTGATAACAAATAATGCGACTAAGATAGCGAAGCCTAAGTACATACGACGTATGACTGAGGTTTGAGATTTTTTTTTCATAATATCCCTAATTTCATAAAGTTCGAGAATTGCGCCGTTAATAACCACAATATCCTTTATAACGATAGTTATTAGTGTAAAAGCAACGATAAAAGTGATTGATTTAATTGTTATAATTGATATTTGTAATATTACGTTAGTTTGATTTATCTATCGTCTTGAACTTCAAAATCTTAACGTTTTGGTGCTAACATTGATGAATATTTTGATGGTGGTTGCAAAAAAAACGGTAAAACATGAAATGTAGTGTAAAATTACCATTTAAAACAGTGTTCAATATTGCCCTCTAGACGAGGGTAGCGCATACTTAGCTCAGAATTAATGTAAGCTGATTATTTAATGGAGTCAGATATGGCTGAAGAAACTATTTTTAGTAAGATCATTCGCAAAGAAATTCCAGCAGACGTGCTATATCAAGATGAGTTAGTAACTGCATTTCGTGATATTAATCCTCGTGCGCCAAGCCATATTCTTATTATTCCGAATAAATTACTGCCAACAGTTAATGATGTTGAAGTAGAAGATGAATTAATGATGGGACGTATGTTTACAGTTGCACGTAAACTTGCAGAAAGTGAAGGCGTTGCTGAAGATGGTTACCGTTTGATTGTTAACTGTAATCCTTTTGGTGGTCAAGAAGTGTATCATATTCATATGCATTTATTAGGTGGTCGCCCACTAGGTCCAATGATTGTTAGCTAATAAGTCATCGATTCTTAGCATTAAATTGCAATAGAATAAGTTGATAATAAAGCTTGAGTATGAGGTGGCTAATCTTTTTATAATGATCAGCTATTGGTCACTCAAGCTTTTTTCATTTTATTGATTAAACTTATAATAGCAATCACAATAAGTTTCTGACCTTTTTTGTCATTCTCTATAGTAAATGCTCGCGAGATCGGTAGGAAATCTAATGTTTTTGAACGATGACCACATTAATTAATGAGATTGGTATAATGCTAATCCATAATTTATCGAAATGTAGGAGGCTACAGCCTAGCTGTATATAATGTAGCATGAGATATCTATCTATATTGTTGATTTTGTTTGTAACACTCATTACAGGGTGCAGTGGATCAGCAATATCAAAAATTAGTATTGAAAATAATAACCATCATGTTGTTATCGGTAATACCATTTTAGCAAATAAGCTTCAATTTAGTCATTCGAAAGCACAACGACGTGACGGTTATTTATATGCATCTGTTGATGTTATGAATAAAACTGACGCAACCATATCATTGAACTATCACTTTTATTGGTATGATGCGAATGGATTAGAAATAAACCATCCACCGTCACCATCACAAACATTGATCATTAATCATAATCAAGTTTTGTTATTGCAAGGGGTTGCTCCTAGTTCAACAGCAACGCAATATCGTATTGTGGTGGGTGATACAGATAATTGATGAATAAGAACAGTGACATTAAGGTAGTTAAGATGAAAAAGAGTGTAATGGCCTTGTTAGCAGCAGCAACGTTATTAGGGGGTTGTGCTCAACCAATTAATTATGGTGGTGGATTACATGGGCTTGAAAATGTAGTAACTAATTTTGGTTCTAGTGATTTAGAAAAGTTATCATCATCAATGGTTGATAAGATGTTAGCGTCATCAGCTGTTCGTTCTATGACAGCGCGTGGTGAACCCATTGTTGTTGTTGATAGTATTAAAAATCAAACTCGTCATCATGTTGATACGCAAGATTTAACTGCGATAATCACTGAGCGTTTACAAGATTCAGGTAAATTTAAATTTGTTGATCCTGCCCGTGTTAAAGCGGTACGCCAGCAGTTGAATTTCCGTGAAGATGATCGCTTTGTGAACCAAAGTACGGCGATTCAGTTTGGTAATATGGTTGGTGCTCAATATATGCTTTATGGTCACGTATCAACGGTAATGAAATCAACATCAAACGGTAAACAAGCATATTATAAAGTGACAATGCGCTTGATGGATTTAAAATCTGGTGTAATTGAGTGGTCAGATCAAGATCAAGTTATTCAAACGGCATCAACCAATAGTGCAGCTTGGTAATGATGTAGCCTTAGTATCAGGTGAGGTATAACAATATGGCTGATTATGAACATTTTGATTGTGATCTTTTAATTGCCTTACCTGATACTGAAGTGATATCAGCATGTGAACTGACGGGAGGGTTAACCAATCGCTGTTGGAAACTTACTTTATTTCATCCCTCAATGAATCAGACCAAGTATTACGTTTGGCGACCATTTTCGGTATCCACTCAAGCATTTGGTATTGAACGCCAGCATGAATATCAATTATTGTCGCTGATTGCCGATACCGAGTTAGCCCCAAAACCATTACAGTTAGTGATGAATGACAAGCTGCCAACAGCACAAGTAACAGGGCTGGTGGTTGAATGGTTAGCAGGCGTAGAAGCTACAGCAACATTTTCTGATCAGAGACTGTGCCAACTACAAGCAAAAGTACATCAACTTCCATTACCGTGGTGGCGGTTAGACGTTCACCAACGTGCCGAGCATTATTGGCAACAACTTCATGTAGAACATAAAACCTCATCTTTATATTCAATCTATCGTTTCTTTCAGCGCCAATTATTACCTGTTGCATTTGATGATTGTTGTTGTCATTTTGATCTGGGACGCTATAACGTTATCGTATCGTCCATGGAAAATGATTCCCTTGCTGGTACCAAAATTATTGATTGGGAATATGCGGCAGCAGGAGATCCCAGTCTAGATTTAGCGATGACTATTATTGCCAATAAGTTAGATATTGAACAAGCAGTAAATGACTATTGTAATTACCGTCAGTCTATTAATCGTTGTATTGACTTTAATCAGCATGAGTGGCTTCAAGCGGTAATAGCTTGGCAACCATGGTGTCAATATTTAGCCTTGCTATGGTATTTGGTTGGTTATGATATCTGGCAGCAGCCTGAATATTTACAACAAGCCTCGCAACTACAACAACAACTTATTCAATGTATAAATGCTGATTAAGTAATATATGGGTTGATTTTTAGCCACGATCGGATTTTGAGAATCGTTATATATTTTTGTTTTAAATTTGTTAAAACAATGCTTGGGTCATGGATTTAATTTAACGATGTAGGTATAGATAGTATGTGAAATTATTATTCGATAATGAGAGATAACAATGATTATTTATTTACATGGCTTTGACTCAACAAGTCCGGGTAATCACGAAAAAGTATTGCAATTGCAGTTTATTGATTCTGATGTTCGTTTTCTAAATTATAGTACGCTTCATCCTAAGCATGATATGCAACACCTATTAAAAGAAGTGCATAAATTGCTGGAAAGTACTGATGATCAACAACCACTAATTTGTGGTGTTGGACTGGGAGGATACTGGGCTGAACGCATTGGATTTCTTTCTGGTATAAAACAGGTCATATTAAATCCAAATTTACATCCGGAGTCTAACATGGAGGGTAAAATAGACCGTCCAGAGGAATATGAAGACATTTTGACAAAGTGTGTAACAAATTTTCGTAAAAAAAATACGGGAAAATGCCTTTGTATCCTTTCAACTAATGATGAAGTGTTAGATAATAATCAAACAAAAGATGCGCTAGATCAATTTTATGATATTATTTGGGATAATCATGAGTCCCATAAATTTACAAAAATCTCGCAGCATCTACAAAAAATAAAAGCGTTTAAAGCGCAGTAATAACGGAACCATTACCTCCTACATATCACAGACGGGTCGTAGATCCGTCTGCCTACACGTGTGAACTAAAAGATATAGATACTTTTTCGCCTAGCAGTCTTTATGCTTGATTATTTATCATCAGCAGACTGCTGTGCAATTCAGTTTTTAAAAATCATAAAATAGAGAGGAAGCTATCTTGACACGTATAATCGTTGTGGGTGGTGGTGCTGGTGGCTTGGAGTTAGCTACTAAATTAGGTCGTACATTGGGCCGTAAACGTCGTGCAGAAATTACATTAGTTGATCGTCGCGCTAGCCATTTATGGAAACCATTGTTACATGAAGTTGCAACAGGGTCATTAGATGCTGGTGTTGATGCGATTAGTTACCGCGCACATGCTAAAAACCATTCATTTGATTTCCAGATGGGATCATTGCAGGGAATTGATCGTGAAACAAAAACGATCACACTAGCAGCATTATATGATAAGCAAAATGAGCTATTGGTGCCTGAGCGTTCGTTAGAATATGATATTTTAGTGCTAGCGTTAGGATCAACTTCAAATGATTTTAATACTCAAGGTGTACGTGATAATTGTATTTTCCTTGATAGCCCAGAACAGGCGCACCGTTTCCGAAGTGAAATGAACAACCAATTCATGAAGTTACATGCTAATAAAGAGCAAAAAACGGTTGATATTGCGATTGTAGGTGCGGGTGCAACTGGGGTTGAACTTTCAGCTGAATTACATAATGCAGTTCAAGAGCTTCATAACTATGGTTTTGGTGATCTTGATAGCTCACGTTTGAACATTAACTTAGTTGAAGCAGGTGAACGTATTTTGCCTGCACTGCCACCGCGTATTTCACAAGCGGCACACAATGAATTAACTAAATTAGGTGTGAATGTTCGTACAGCAACAATGGTAACTAAAGCCGATGAAACAGGCCTAACGACCAAAGATGGTGAGCACATTCCAGCACAAATTATGGTGTGGGCTGCAGGCATTAAAGCCCCTGATTTTATGAAAGATATCGCAGGTCTTGAAACTAACCGTATCAATCAGTTAGTGGTGAAACCGACGCTACAAACAACTCGTGATGACAATATTTATGTGATTGGTGATTTAGCATCATGCGTACAAGAAGATAGTTCATTTGTACCACCACGAGCTCAAGCTGCACATCAAATGGCAAGTCGTTGTTTCTCTAATATCGTTGCTAAACTATCAGATCGTGAGCAAAAACCTTACATCTATAGCGACCACGGTTCATTAGTATCATTAAGCCGTTTCTCTACTGTAGGCAGTTTAATGGGGAATTTATCTAAAGGTTCGATGATGGTTGAAGGCCGTATTGCCCGTATGGTTTATATTTCATTGTATCGTATGCATCAAATGGCGTTACATGGTATGTTTAAAACAGGTTTGATTATGCTAGTTGGGCGTATTAACCGTGTTCTTCGTCCTAGCTTAAAACTGCACTAAGATCTTATTAGTATAATAAAAAACGCCAGTACAATGACAATTCTTGTTAGTTGAATGTCATACTGGCGTTTTTATTGGCGTTGATAATTAATTAATTTTAAATAACTCAACATCAAAAATCAGTACAGAACCTGGTGGAATACTGCCAGCACCATTGTTACCGTAAGCAAGATTTGCAGGAATAAAGAAACGTACTTTTTCACCAACAACCATATGTTGTAAGCCTTCCGTCCATCCTTTAATCACTCGATTTAATGGAAATGAAATTTTTTCACCACGATCAACTGAGCTATCAAATACGGTACCATTGATTAATGTTCCGTGATAATGCACCGTTACTGTATCCGTTGGTTTTGGATGTTCAGTTCCTGTACCTTGTTGTAATACTAAATATTGCAAGCCAGAAGCTGTAGTGTGTACACCTTCCTTTAGTTTGTTTGCCGCAAGAAATTCCTGTCCAATTTTAATATTTTCTTGAGCCGCTTGTTTGTTGCTGTAAGAGCGATAAAGAAAAAATGCAACTAATGCAGCGATAACTACTGCGATAATAATTTTTGGCACTAGTGTGTCCTTACTAAATGAATTTTATTAATAATATCATTCTCTTTCCGAAGTAACAGTATGAAAATACGATATAAGGATTAAATTTGAATGTGGAAGATATAATCATTTTATTTTTTATAGCATATTGGCAGCATAATTATTCGTAAAAAATCTTATCCATGTTTTACATTTTATATTGCTAGTTGATTTGAATTCTCGTTACTGTAGTATACTTAATTGACATATTTCAATGGTGGATTATTCTTGTGGAAGTTATAAGTATAAGGTTGATAGATAGAAAATGAACAATAATTTTAATAATATAAATTTACTTCAGCAAGGAGAGTTAGCTGATGTAAAATATGAATTAAATCTTGATAATTATTTTTTTCATAATATAAAAAATATTGCTAATCGTCTTAATTATAAATCTTCTGGTTGGAAGAAAAAGCGTAAAGATATACGATTTATGATATGGAGCTATTTGCATTATTCGCGCTTAAAGCACTTAATGAATACCTTTTTAACTCCCAATCTTAGTGTGATATTAGCGTTACATCCACATATTATAAAAAAGCCATTTAAACCTTATTTATGCGTGAATTGGAATAAAAACCAGAGAATTACTTCAGTAACTCAACATTTTAAATGCATGGCAGAGCTGTTTTCGTTTAATTTACCCTTAATTTATCGAGATGAAGGTTATTGCATATTAGAAATAGAAGATCGTAATGAAGCTAAATATAAATTGATATTAGATCGCGGTCAAAATAGAGAAGGGGCGTTGGGTCTACGCTTAGTGAATGATAAAAATCAACGTATCTATATGATAACAATGAATTTAAGTCATGAATATCAAGGTTCAATGTATATCGGTTCGATACAGGGACCTAATCATGATGTCGCAAATAGAAATGATGTAATAAAAGCATTAACAAAAGGGTGTCATGGACTACGACCAAAAGCATTAATCCTCGAATTTGCCATAATGCTTGCTCGTAGTTTGGATTTAAAAATGTTATTTGGTATTAGTAATAAATCACATATGTATCAGTCTTGGAGATATATTGGCCGTAAGCGTAATGTGGTGACTTTTGATTATGACAGCCATTGGCAAGAATATAATGCCGAAGTTTTTGATGGTGATTTTTATAAAATACCATTAGATATTATAAAAAAAGACTTAGAAAGTTTAAATAGAAATAAAAGAAAGTTATATACCAAACGCTATCAGTGGCTAGAGGAAACTGAGGTATTATTTGATGGTCGTATTTCAGAAATAATAACTAAAAATAAATAATATTTGTTGTTAGATATTTTCAATATAATAAAAAATATAAACTTACGATCCGTACTCTATATATTAAAGTACGGATTGCTTATTTGTAGCTTTATAAAATGTATTGAATTATAAATAATTTTAATAAGCACTAATGCCAGTAAATATACAAACACTAATGCTATGGATGATTACTTTAGTGATGACAGATTTTATCTCGATCTGTATGTAAATTATCACTATCAAGTGTGATTTTATTACGAGATAAAAGAAAGGTAATTAGTGCATCTAATGAGAGATCATTTAATTTACAGGTATGAAAGTGAACGTCAGTTCCCCAATGTTGTTCGACATACGCGTGTAATGTTTTGATTGTGAAGGGAGTTGATGCTTCTGCAATAAGGTTTAGTACATCGTGGCCATGGCGACTATCTGTTGTGTGCATAATGAATAACTATTTTTATAAAATAAAGGATTAGTAATGTTACCTGAAATTGGTGTATTAAAGATTGATGTATACCAATATCAATACGGTTAGTGCTTAATATAAATCTTGTGGTACGAGTGAATATACATAACCATTTATAGGCATGTTTTGATAGAAGATACGATTTCTTGCTTCACATTCAAATACCGCATTACAAGCGAGAGCCGTTTTCTGACTGGCATAATTATCAATATGGGTAATAATTTCTAGGCGAGTAAGACCGAGCATTTGAAAGGCAAATTGAATAATTGCAATATTTGCTTCAGTAGCCAGCCCTTGACGGTGATAATTGTGGGTGATCCAATAGCCAAGATTGGCTGAGTTGAATAATGGTACAATGGCACTGAGAGAAACGGCCCCTACAAATTCATCATTAAATCGATCAAAAATAGCCAATTCATAGCTGTAATCGTGTTGCCAACTTAAACGACTGGCCTCGATCCACTCATAAGCTTGCTGTTGATCAAAATCAGTATCACACCATTCTAACCAAGGTTGAAGGCATTCACATGATTGATTGACGGCTTTAACAAAAGCGGTTAAATCAGCAGGCTTAAAAGGGCGTAAAACAAGGCGTGGAGTTGTCAGTTCAAAATCAAGTTTCATGATTATTTGGGTCCATGAAGTGATAGTAGTAATGTAATTTATATATTAAAGAAAGAGCCCCAGACGCAGTGTCTAGGGCTAGCGATGTTAAATCATATTTTCTCTGAACTGATTCAGTAGATCTTCAATGAATTTAATTCTCTTCTTGCGATCTGTTTCACTGGCTACAATTTTTAACTTCGTCGGTCCTTCCATTCTGAAATTATGAGGCTGTGTTTGCAGTAAGCCAACCAAGAAATGAGGATTAATAGCCGCGTCTTGTTTAAATTCAAGGTAACCGCCTTTTTCATTACTCTCGACTTTCTTAACCCCGATGATTGCAGCTTTGAGTTTAAGATTATTAACTGTGAGTAGGTTAGTTGCTGCTTCTGGTAATAAGCCAAAACGGTCGATTAATTCCACTTTAATTTCATTTAGCTCAGTGTCATCTTTTGCACTAGCGATACGCTTATAAAGTGATAAACGAGTATTAATATCAGGAATATAATCATCAGGTAGTAATGCTGGAATTCGCATTTCTACTTCAGCTTGTTGCTTGAGTAGATCATCAAGTGTTGGCTCTTTACCTTCACGTAATGATTCAACCGCTTGTTCTAGCATTTCCATGAATAGGCTAAAACCAACGGATTGAATTTGACCACTTTGCTCATCACCCAATAACTCACCAGCACCACGAATTTCTAAATCATGGGTTGCTAGGGTAAAGCCTGCTCCCAGATCTTCTAATGAAGCAATTGCTTCTAAACGCTTAACGGCATCTTTGGTCATACGTTTAGGATGCGGTGTTAATAGATATGCATAAGCTTGGTGATGGGAGCGACCAACACGACCACGTAATTGGTGTAATTGTGCTAAACCAAGGTTGTCAGCGCGATCCATAATAATCGTATTTGCAGTTGGAACATCAATTCCGGTTTCAATGATGGTGGTACAAACTAGCACGTTAAAACGTTGATGATAAAAATCACCCATGATTTGTTCAAGTTCACGTTCACGCATCTGACCATGAGCAAAAGTGACTCGTGCTTCTGGAATTAATTTGGCTAAATCTTCAGTTGTCTGTTCAATGCTATCAACTTCGTTATGTAAGAAATAAACCTGTCCACCACGGCTAATTTCACGCAAGATGGCTTCACGAATAATATTTTCATCACTCTGACGAACAAAGGTTTTTATTGCTAAACGACGTGCGGGTGGAGTAGCAATAATCGATAAATCACGCATACCACTCATCGCCATATTAAGGGTTCGAGGAATGGGTGTTGCAGTTAGCGTTAGAATATCAACGTCGGCGCGAATCGCTTTGATTTTTTCTTTTTGGCGAACACCAAATCGGTGTTCCTCATCAACGACGAGTAATCCTAGATCATGGTAGTTAACGCTGCTATTGAGCAGTTTGTGAGTACCAATAAGAATATCAATCTTACCTTCTTCAACATCTGCCAGAATCTGTTTTTGTTCTTTGGCTGTTTTAAAGCGTGATAAGACTTCTACACGGACAGGTGTATTGGCAAAACGGTCTCGAAAGTTTTCGAAATGTTGCTGTGCCAATAATGTTGTTGGTACCAGTATTGTGACTTGTTTATTATTGTCGACCGCCACAAAAGCTGCTCGCATTGCGACTTCTGTTTTACCAAAACCTACATCACCACAAACCAAGCGATCCATGGCTTTTGGTTGACACATATCAGAAAGAACGGCATTAATGGCTAATGCTTGATCATAAGTTTCTTCATAAGGGAAACTGGTGCAAAAGTCTGCATAGCTTTCACGGTCAAGCTTGAATTTAAAGCCAGGTTTAAGTTCACGCATGGCGTAAACTTCGAGTAATTCTGCCGCAACGTCACGTACTTTTTCAGCGGCTTTACGGCGTGCTTTTACCCATGCTTCACCACCTAATTTATGAATCGGGGCTGTTTCTTCTGCGCCACCAGAATAACGGCTAATTAAGTGTAATGAGGCAACGGGTACATACAGTTTGGCACCACCTTGGTATTCAAGAGTGACATATTCAGTTTTTATTCCGCCAGCTTCTAGTGTTTGTAAGCCTTGATAACGCCCAATACCATGATCGATATGAACCACGGGTTGACCAACTTGTAACTCGGCAAGGTTACGAATGATAGTGTCGGCATTAACGGTGGTTTTTTTATCATTGCGGCGACGCTGCTGAATTCGCTCACCAAGCAAATCACTTTCACAAATAAAAGCGACAGCAGGTTTTTCAAGTATAAAACCATTTTCAGCTGCGCCAATAACAAGACAATGCTTGGCTTTTTTATCCGCCATTGCTGCTTCAAGACTATCAAAAACAGTTGGACGGAGCTTTATTCGAGCTAACAAATCAAATAATGCTTCACGACGACCTTCTGAAGCTACTGAGAAAATAATTTTCCCTTTAAATTGCTCTGTAAAGTGACGTAATTTTGCGAATGGTTCTTTAAGTTGATGATTAATCGTTATCGTAGGTATTGGTGTTAACGCTGGGTTATAACGGCCTGCTTTTTCAGTATCAATAGCTTCGTGTTGTATTCTTACGCGAGGCAGTTGCTTAAAACCTGCGAACATCTCTTCTTTAGTAAGCCATAATTCTTTGGGCGCAAGTAACGGCCTTAATGGATCGATACGGCGTTGATCATATCGATATTCAGCATCATGCAAGAACGTATCTACTGCAGGTTCTAAATCACCTAATGTCACTAATAATGAATTTGTGGGTAAATAATCAAATAAGGTTTCAGTGTGATCAAAAAACAGCGGTTGCCAATATTCAATACCTGTTGGCCAGATTTTTTTACTGACTTGTTGATAGATAGATTCAGGTTCGCGACGCGCTTCAAATCGTTCACGCCATCGCATACGGAAATTTTCTATTGCGAGTTCATCGGTAGGGAATTCATGCGCTGGTAATAAATCTATTGCGGATATTTCTACTGTTGAACGCTGATTTTCAGGATCAAATTGACGAATCGAATCCACTTCATCATCAAAGAAATCAATACGGTAAGGCGCATTACTGCCCATAGGGAATAGATCGACTAAGGAGCCTCGGCTAGCATATTCACCATGTTCCATCACTTGATCAACATGACGATAGCCTGATGCTTCTAGTTGTAATCGTAATTTTTCAAGCGAAATACGATCATCTTTTTTGACGATTAACGCATGTTGATGAATAAATGCTTGGGGTGTTAGGCGTTGTAATAGCGTGCTAATAGGGACTAAAATAATGCCATTCTTTTGTGTTGGCATTTTATATAAGCGAGCTAAACGTTCGGAGATAATATCTTGATGAGGCGAGAAATTATCATAGGGTAATGTTTCCCAATCAGGAAAAACATGGACGTCAAGATCACAAAATTGGGTGATCTCTGGCTGTAGTTTTAACGCAGTTTGCGTATCCGCAACGACGGCAAGTATTGGACCATTATGTTTAGTGGCTATTTCTGCTAATGACAATGCCAATGCAGAACCAGATAAATTACCGATGTAACGATTATCCCCAGATTTTTTTGGTAAGGGGATTGAGAGTAATGTTTTATTCGTCATTGTTATTATTCATATTTCGTTGTTGGGCCCGCTGACGTAAAAGCTTTTGTTGGCAATGCAGTGCAGCACGGATTAATAAATCACGATCTTCTTCTAATAGTCGCGTGTAGTGCAACTGAATTAAAAAACGGTCATCTGAAACGGAGCAAGTAATTACCTCTGCATAACAATATATAGCAGCAGCTGGATGATCTAAAAATAGTTTAACGGTGACATTTTGCCCGAGTGTAAAAGAGTGTGGGCTATAAAAGCTTAGATTACTGGCACCAAAGGTTTCAGTGATATAACGATAATTAGCATTATTTTGTTGAGATAGCACGTAAGATAACAGTAGGTTTATTTTACTATTTTGAGCACTAAGATAATCGATTAATGCTTTACTGTCTTCTTTTCCAAAGCCCGTTAATAGACGTTCTGCATTTTCTTCGAGCGTGTTACATTCTCTGGCTATACGGAACAGTGGTGGAATTTCAGCACTAAAGGTTTTGATGTTAGGAAGTGATTTACCGTTGGCTAGTGGCTCAACATTAATTGTTAGTCCTAATTGAACTGAAAAATATTCATCTTGTCTCATTGCTTACTCACTGCCAGTTAATTGTCATCGAGTGTGTCATTATATTTATTATGTAACCAACGCTAATATTGGTGACATTGATACTGATTATTACTTAGAGCGAACTTACGAGCAAGTGATCTCAGTAAAGTGATTATCTTTACCCTCTGTTTTTACATTACATTTACCTTGCTTGATGGTAAACAGTGCCGTTAACGCGTATTCTTGAGTTATTAAATAAAGGAGTGGTTTTTTAAGCCTATGTTTCATCCTGTATCTTTTTTTATTGGTTTACGCTACTTACGTGGACGTTCTGGTGATCGTTTTAGTCGTTTTGTTTCTTACATGTCAACCGCGGGCATCACTGTAGGGGTGATGGCATTAATTACAGTAATGTCCGTCATGAATGGTTTTGAACAACAACTCAAAGATCGAATTTTAGGTGTGTTACCCCAAGCAATTATTACTAATACTGATGGTCGAGTGCCACTTTCAGAGCATGTGCCGAGTGTTTTAAAACAATTACCACATGTAACTAAAGTGACAGCTATCACCCGTGGTGAAACGATTATTCAGAGTGCGAATTCATTAGCTGCTGGCATGATGATAGGTATTGAACCTAACCAATATGATCCTATTGCTGATCATCTGATGGTTGGGTCATTGAAAACTCTTCAACCAGGTAGTTTTAATGTCATTATTGGTCAAGCACTTGCTGTTGAATTAGATGTTCAGCCAGGCGATAAAATTCGCTTAATGGTAACAAGCGCAAGTCAATTTACACCATTAGGACGCTTACCTAGTCAGCGTAATTTCACCGTATCTGGTATTTATGATACTGGTTCCGATGTTGATAAGCAGTTGGTATTTACTAACATCTCTGATGCGGGTCGGTTATTGCATTATAAATTGGATCAAATGTCAGGCTGGCGTTTATACCTTAACGATCCTTTTGCGGTAACGGAATTAGCAAAAATACCATTACCTAATGATTGGAAATGGTCAGATTGGCGTGAACAGCGTGGTGAGTTGTTTCAAGCAGTGAAAATGGAAAAAAATATGATGGGGCTGATGCTAGGGCTTATCATTGGTGTTGCGGCGTTTAATATTATTTCTGCGCTAATAATGGTGGTAATGGAAAAGCAAGCTGAAGTCGCAATCTTAAAAACACAAGGGATGACTCACCGTCAGGTATTGATGTTATTTATGGTACAAGGTTCAAGTAGTGGTGTCATTGGCGCTCTACTTGGAGGTGTTTTTGGTGTAATAATCTCTTACTACCTAAACCCAATTATGGCATTTGTCGGGGTTAATCTTGCGGTTATTGGTGGTTCTCTTCCTGTAGATTTTGAACCAATGCAAATTTTGGCTGTTATTGTTGGCGCTATTATATTGAGCTTATTAGCGACTATTTTCCCATCTTATCGTGCGGCAGCTGTCCGTCCTGCTGAGGCTCTTCGTTATGAATAATCCATTATTATCTTGTAATCAATTATGTAAAACTTATCAAGAGGGTCAGTTACAAACTGAAGTATTGAAGCAGGTTAATATTGATATTGCTGATCATGAGCTGGTGGCAATTGTTGGTTCTTCTGGCTCAGGTAAGAGTACGTTGTTGCATATTCTTGGTTCATTAGATGAACCCACTAATGGCGAAGTGTTTTTCAAAGGACAGCGGTTAGATACATTAAACTCCAATAAACAAGCAAAAATTCGTAATCAAGATATTGGCTTTGTATATCAATTTCACCATTTATTGGCTGATTTTACAGCGACTGAAAATGTAGCAATGCCGTTATTAATTGGTGGGGTTGCGATTAGTGAAGCTCGAACTCGTGCTCAAGATATGTTAGAGATGGTGGGGTTAAACCATCGGTTTGATCATCGTCCATCTGAACTGAGTGGGGGAGAGCGTCAACGAGTTGCCATTGCTCGTGCTTTAGTGAATAACCCTGCAATTGTATTGGCAGATGAACCAACGGGTAATTTAGATCATCAAACAGCATTAGATATTTATGATCTAATGCGTAAGCTTAATATTGAATCAGGTACAGCATTTCTAGTTGTGACCCATGACATGCAATTAGCATCAAAACTTGATCGTTGTATGTTTATGCAAGATGGCATTTTAGCAGAGGTTAAGGATAAGTAATGTTTCGTCCGTTATCTCTTTATATAGGCAGTCGTTTTAATCGTTCTAAAAAACGAAATCGAATGGTGTCGTTTATCTCTTTGTCTTCAATGCTCGGTATTGCTGTCGGTGTCGCAGTGATCATTATTGGTTTGTCAGCCATGAATGGTTTTGAGCGTGAGTTACAAACTCGAGTACTTTCTGTTATTCCTCAAGGTGAATTACAAGCTGTAGAACCACCGTTGAAAAATTGGAAACCTTTATTAAAGCAAGTAGAACAGCATCCTGATATTACTGCTGCTGCACCTTATGTTGAATTTACGGCGTTGCTTGAAAGAGGCGATAAACTTAAAGCTGTTGCTGTTCGTGGGGTAGACCCAAAAGAACAACTTAAAGTCAGTGAATTGCCACGCTATGTTAAAAATAATGCATGGGCTACTTTTACTGCGGGTAAACGTGAGGTTATTTTAGGGCAAGGTGTTGCGACTAAACTTCAGTTAAAAGTTGGTGATTGGATCACAGCAATGATTCCCAACACTGATCCTCAAATGAAATTAAGAGCTCCCAAGCGTATTCGGTTACAAGTTGTTGGTTTGCTCGCATTAGGGGGGCAAATTGATCATAGTTTAGCAATTGTTCCATTAAAAGATGCACAGCAATATTTAGATATGGGAGAGGGCGTCTCTGGTATCGAAATGAATGTTGATAATGTACTTAATGCCCAACAAATCGTTAAAGAAGTGGGTGATACATTACCTGTTTATGTTTATCTTAAAAGTTGGACACAAAAATACGGTTATTTATACCGCGATATTCAAATGGTACGTACCATTATGTATTTAGTGATGGTACTGGTAATTGGTGTTGCATGTTTTAATATTGTCTCAACACTAATGATGGCTGTAAAAGATCGTGCTGCTGATATTGCTATTTTACGCACTATGGGAGCGACTGATCGACTGATTAAATCTATCTTTGTTTGGCATGGCGTATTGTCTGGTGTACTTGGCAGCATTATTGGTTCGTTATTTGGTTCATTAATTGCGGTTAACTTGACGCATATTGTTCGAGTAATAGAGAAAATCATAGGGCATAGATTCTTGTCAGGAGATATTTATTTTGTGGATTTTCTTCCAACACAATTAGCATGGCACGATGTTGTGATTGTTACTACGACTGCGGTAGTATTGAGTTTAATTGCAACATGGTATCCGGCAACTCGAGCAAGTCGATTGCAACCCGCTCGAGTATTGAGTGCTAAGTAATAGAAATAATTAATTGTTGTTCTGCTATTTGGGAAGCGGAGTATTATGATACTCCGCTTTTTAATAGAATAATAAAAGCGCTAATGGCGAAAGATGTTAGTTATTGACTCATTTTTAAGAATAAGTTCATTTTTAGAGGATAAATAAAAATAAAAATAGAATAAATCCATGCTCATTTCGAATGAAATATGATTTATTTGGTTACTATATGACCGTAAAAGTGATATTTATGGCTTTTTTTAAATTGTTTTTTTTTATGCTTACAGTTTTTGTTTTGTTTTTTTTTGATAAATACGCAGCTAAAAAGAGACACATCCCAGTATTGATGCTGTTTGATGTTTATTTGAAATCTTTAAGAGTAATTTATCTGGCATATAAATTACGAACACTGTTCTTTTTTGTGAATTTATATTGTTTAATTTAACAGAGGCATTTTTACGTGATAATTTATTATCACTTAATACAAAGATGTTGTTGTCGTTATTAGAAAGGATTCATTCTTTTTATAGATGTAACCATTATTTTATAATAGACAGCTATACTTATTTGTTAATAAATAAAACAAAACAATTAGGATTTAACATGAAAAAGAATGCACTAGGTTTATTAGTCGCTTTTGCTGTAATGGCGCCTGTTGCTGCACAAGCAGCGGTTCAACTTCCAGCTGGTACACAAGAGATTGGTGTTCAAGGTAATGCTAAACTAGGTAGCGGTTGGGATCTAAACTTAAACGGTTCTTACGGTAAATTTATTAAAGACAACTGGGAGCTAGGTGGTACTGCTACTATTGCTGCTAAAGATGAAAATGATGCAATCAGCGGTAAACTAGGTGTATTCACTGAGTACAACTTTGTTAATACTACTAACTGGGTTCCTTACGTTGGTGCAGCAACTGAGCTTGCAGCTCTAAGCTACAACGAAAAGACTGGTACTGATGGCAATGTTGGTAAAGATGGTGATTCTTGGGCACTAAACATTAAACTAGCAGCTGGTGTTAAGTACTTCATCAACCCTAACGTTGCTCTAAGTGCAGAAGTTAACTACAACATCGCAACTGACGATATTGAGTTCTCTGGCAACAAAGCTAAAGACAGCCTAACAAACATCGTATTCGGTACTCGCTTCTACTTCTAAGTTTAAGCCCGTATACAGATAATAAAAAACCCGCTAACTATTAGCGGGTTTTTTTATAGCTATTAAATCTTTAGTTGTTGATTAAGCTATTTTGTTTTTTTTGATACGCTTTACAAACCAACTACTAAAGAGACTAATAATAGCAATACCTAAAGTAACAAAAGGTGCAACCATTAATACCATTGTGGTTACACGAGCAACATTTTCAGGTAGCAGCGTTAATAAATAACCGAGACCGGTTAATAGCAGTACCCAAGCTGTTGCACTTAGCCAAGCAAATCGAAAGAAATGTGCCTGGTTCTTAATTCTAAATCCCATCATTAAAGGTAATAATGGGCGTACAACGGGAATAAATCTTGCTGCAAATAATGCCACAATACCATGTCTAATTAGTAGCTTATCTACAGTTTGCATTCGATGTGGTGGAACCATATCAACCCATCGTTTTACTTTAGGTAAATGGTCAAGCCATCGACCTTGTAAATAAGCTAACCAACTACCAATTGCAGAAGCGACAATCAATAAAAATACAATTAGTTTAAAGTCAATAATACCCATGGCACCTAGAGTGCCCGCTAAAATAACAATGCTGTCACAAGGTAGTGGAGCAGCAGGTAGAAATGCACTTTCCAGCCAAATAACAAAGGTGACACAAAAATAGATCATTACAATACTTTCAGGGTTTTGTAATGCTGCAAAATCTTGTTGCCATAGTGCTGAAAAAATAGATACAAATGAATCAAGCATCTATGTAGTCCTTGTAGTCAGAGTCATAATTAAAGTAAATGTCGCGGAAATTGAGATACAGTAATTGCCGACGACTATGGGTAAAACGGTATTGAAAGTTAGCAAGAAAAAGATGTGAATACCGTTGATGTTTAGAATAATGACTTGTTATTTGGTGCGCTTGTCTAGCAACATTATTATCACAATATAGCGCTGGAACAAAATTCTTATTATCTATTTTTGATAATTGTCGTATTGTCTGATTATTATTCGATAAAATAATGACATTATCGTTCCAGTCATCTTGAATGTTCGTAATGCTGAAAGGTGATGCTTTATGTAAAGTATACTGGGTGAGTGTTACAGGAACAACCATGCTCGTTGAGCTTATTAGCCAAACGTTTAGCAGTAAACTAAATAGAGTCAGGTAACCCATCAATAGTATCGCCCAAGTATAAAAAACACACTTTTACTGAAATTTATAACTAAAGGCAATGTTTTTATAAGAAATTATGATGAAAATGATTTGTCGATTATGTTTTTTTGTTGATTACTTTTTGATTTATAAAGAAAAAGCTTCAGTAGTTAACTGAAGCCTTTGTCATTATTATTAGTGGATAATCTTTATTTAAGAAGGGCTTTTTTCATTTGTGAGCCAATGAAAATAAAACTAATACCTTCAAATATTAATGAAACCCCAACAAAAATACCTAATAGTGACATTGAGAATTCTGGGTTATGCATTAAATTAAAGAAATAGATACCAATTGCTGTTGATAATAAACCACTAAAGACAATCCAACGCCAGCCTGCAAGGTGCTCTCGACTGCTAAAGCCAAACATCATTCGTGTTATACCATTAAATACCATTGTAGCAATCATCAGTACGGTAATGGTAACTAAGCCAATAAATGGCTGTCCTAAAATGAATAATCCACCAATGAGATAAAATAGCGCACTAATGACATACCAAATTTTAGTTTTCCATTGTGGAATACTAAAGGTGTGGTAGACCTGTACTAAACCAATGACTAAGAAGATCACACCAATAATTGTTGTGATTGTCATACCTGCCGCGACAGGTAAACTAATTGCAAAAATACCGGCTAAAGTAACAATTACACCAACGATAACAAACCATTTCCAACCTTTTGTAAGTAGATTTTTTACTGGGTTTTCCATTTTATTTCCCTTTAATAAAATTAGTAGTGCATATTAAATTTTTGTAAGTTACTGCTATTTAAGGCTGTATTCTATTTTTAAATAGTAGACTGAACAATAACAATTACTAGGAATTAAGTGCAACTAATTAGCAATATAAGTTTTTGCTGTCGTTATAAGAAAAATAAATGTGCGTTAGGTCTAATAATTGTGAGAGTTGAATATATGGAAGCTTAAATGATGGAGGTGGTTTCTCAAAAAAATGTAAGTTAACAATAAAACTCCATGCTTACAGAGTTTTATTGTTATAACAAAACAACGTTTAACGCGTTTTAGGAATACGGAATTTACGTCGATTCCAACTACGTACTACGGAATAGCGCCATAGCCATCGAATCCCAAAATAGCCGATAGATGCACTCAAAACACTGCAGATAAAACAACCCAATAAGAACGGTGGACCGATTTGGCTCATCTGATTTAAAAGGAAATCCCATGTTAACTCAAAGTGGAAACCAACATCAGGACTATGCAGTACCCAAGCACCTAGTTTATAAGCACCATAAAACAGCACCGGCATTGTGACGGGGTTACTTACCCACACTAGTGCGACGGATAACGGTAAATTTACGCCAAACATAATAGCAAGACCTGCAGCCATTAACATTTGACTTGGAAGTGGAACAAAAGCCATAAACAACCCAACCGCAAATGCACCAGACGCTGAACGACGGTTTAAACACCATAAGTTAGGGTTATAAAGTAGATTGCCAAATATCTTTAACGCTTTTTGGCGTTTAATTACTTCATGGCTAGGCAAAAATTTTTTAATAAAATGTCTTGGCATAATCTTTTTTTTGACTGGCTAAGGCCATATGGTTCAAATATTTATAGCAAGTATTAGCGGCTATCTGTCGTTACATTTATTCAACACATTACCACCATATTGGTGTTTACTATTAATAATAGTTTTTGGTGCCATTATGTTTATGGTGTACCGAAGCGTTATTTTTATTTGCTTTTCACTTGCTATATTCTGGGCTGTTTTTGATGCTAATCAATATATTAACAATATTGATAGTATCCCAATAAACAGTTTTAATACTACCATAGATGTAAGCATTAGTACGCTTTTTAATGAAAATATACCCTCTGAGAATTTTGAGGCGAAAGTGCTAAATTTACATTCGCCAAATGTTGATTTTGTATCGCCATTGCACTTAATGGTTTTTTGGAAAGACGCGCCAATATTAAAACAAGGACAAATATGGCGTTTACCTGTTAGGTTGAGTCGTATTGTTGGGCGTGTGAATCAAGCCGGTTTTGATCGAGAGCAACATGCATTAAGTCGTAGTCTTCATGGGCGTGCTGTGGTTATTAGCGGCGATAAGTTACCAATGCGATTATCTTCTTCAGTATCTTTTCGCCAAAAATGGTTAGATAACGTAACTCCTTTATTAAAGAGCCTGCGCTATCAAAGCTATTTAACAGCTTTAACATTTGGTTTAAGAGATGGGCTTGAAACTCAAGATTGGATTGATTTACGTGATAGTGGATTAGCGCACTTATTAGCAATTTCAGGGCTACATATTGGACTTGCAATGTTAATCGGGTGGTGGCTTGGTTATCTTTTACGATTATGCTTACCACAAACGGTTTACTGGTTATGGTTACCTTTACTTTTAGGGCTGTTATTTGCTTTTGGGTATGCATGGTTAGCGGGTTTTAGTTTACCGACAATTCGAGCATTATTAATGTGTTTAATCGTTGGAGTATTACGTATCACGGCGATTTATTGGCGACCTTGGCAAATATTATTAGTTACGTTAGGTTTATGTTTGTTTTGGGACCCTTTTGTCAGTTATAGCGCTGGATTTTGGTTGTCATTCAGTGCGGTTATTATTTTTTTAGTTATGTTTATCATTGAAAACTCACCGACCATGATCACGTTATCTTGGCAACAACGATGGTATCAACGCATAAAGTCTTTATTCAAGGTGCAGGGATATTTATTATTGTTAATGCTACCCATTCAGTGGTGGTGGTTTGGTGGCTTTTCTCTTGCTGCACCATTTACTAATTTAATTGCGGTCCCTTGGGTTAGTTTTGTAACTGTTCCTTTTGTTTTGATGGGTGTAATAACCGTATGGTGGCCATGGTTATCGTCACTATTTTGGTTATTGGCCGATTTCTCATTAATACCTATTTTAAATATTGCGGCATGGAGTAATGGTGCATGGATGATGTTACCTGCATCAATGACATTATTATTGGTAGTCATTGCAATGATTACTGTTGTATGGCCATTATTACCATTGAAGTATTTTTGTTGGTTTTATATCAGTATTATTTTTATTGTGTTTAGTTTGTGGTGGGAGAGTCGAAATAATAACCAACCACAATGGACGATGACTGTATTAGATGTTGGGCATGGATTAGCAATATTAATAGAAAAGCAACAACAGGTTTTTATTTATGATACTGGTAATGCTTGGGAAGAAAAGAGTGTTGCACAGTCTGTCATTGAACCCGTATTAGCTCATAAAGGAATAACGCAGGTTGATGGGCTCATTTTGAGTCATGCTGATAATGATCATGCTGGCGGTAGTGATTATCTTATACAACGTTATCAACCACCGAATAAATACAGTAGCGATCAACGCCATGGTTTTTCTGCTTGTATTATGGGGCAACGATGGCAATGGCAGGGACTTGAGTTTTCAGTTAAATGGCCACCAAGAATGATGCCACGCGCAATGAATTCAGATTCTTGTGTTATTCATATTCAAGCGGTAGGTGGCAGTGGTCCAAGTGTATTATTAACTGGAGATATTGATGCAAAATCTGAGCTTGTGATGTTAATGCAAACTCAGGATTGGCAGGCTGATATTATGGTTGTGCCACACCATGGTAGCAGTACTTCTTCAACACAAACTTTACTTGATGCGGTTCAACCATCATTAGCTGTGGTATCAATTGGCTACTTTAATCCTTGGGGATTACCATCAGCGGCGATTAAACAGCGTTACCAAGCCAATAATATAGATTGGATTAGTACTCAAGATAGTGGCCAAGTATCCGTAACAATGCTTGAGAATAACTATAGCGTTAAACAACAACGTTATCATTATTCTCAAGCATGGTATCGACCTAATTGGTTAGCCAAAGAGTAAAATGGCAATAACTGATTGTTCAATGTTGTTTTTATGAGCATAAAAAGCAGTTTAAGAAAAAAGGATTGTGGACAAATTTGGTTGATAGCAATCTTAAGGGTAGAATAGCGGCATTGTATTTTATCAAAATTGGCATTCATGACGCAATTAACAGAAAAATCGACCAAAGATACTTATAAAAGACTGTGGCCTTATATCAAGATCTATAAAGCGGGCATTATTGTCGCTGTTATTGCGCTGATCATAAATGCGGCAGGTGATACCTTAATGCTATCAATGATCAAACCATTACTTGATAAAAGTTTTGGTGGTTTTGATAGCATGGATTCGGGTTTTCTTGCCATGATGCCAATTTATCTTGTTGGCTTAATGATCATGCGTGGCGCGAGTGGCTTTGTATCAACCTACTGTTTATCTTGGGTATCTGGTAACGTCGTAATGAATCTTCGTCGCCAACTATTCCAGCACTTTATGAAAATGCCCGTTGCGTTTTTTGATAAAGAAGCATCCGGTGCACTATTGTCACGCATTACTTATGACTCAGAACAAGTAGCTTCTGCGACCAGTAGTGCTTTGGTGAGTATTGTGCGTGAAGGGGCATCGATTATTGGCTTAATGGTATTAATGTTTTGGAATAGTTGGCAGCTATCCGCGATTTTGATTGTTATCGCCCCCGTTGTTGCTATTAGCATTAGTATTGTTTCAAAACGATTCCGTAAAATCTCACGTAGTATGCAAGATGCGATGGGTTCAGTAACCTCATCAGCAGAGCAAATGCTAAAAGGGCATAAAGTTGTATTAAGTTATGGTGGTCAAGATGTTGAGAAGGAACGTTTTGATTATGTAAGTAATTTAATGCGCCGCCAATCGATGAAGTTAGTATCAGCGCAGGCGATAGCTAACCCGATTATTCAAATTATTGCTTCAATTGCATTAGTTGTAGTACTGATTTTAGCTAACACGCCATCATTACGAGAAACATTAACACCGGGTACCTTTGCGGTAGTATTTGGTGCGATGTTTGGCTTGATGCGTCCATTAAAATCGTTAACCAATGTGACTTCTCAGTTTCAGCGTGGTATGGCTGCATGTCATACATTGTTTGATTTGATGGATCTAGAAACTGAAAAAGATAACGGCAAGCATGAAGTTGAGCGTGTTAACGGTGATGTATCTGTCAAGGATGTCACTTTTACTTACCCAACAAAAGATACGCCAGCATTACGTAATGTTAGCTTTGAACTTCCTGCCGGTAAAACAGTGGCGCTTGTGGGGCGCTCAGGCTCTGGTAAGAGTACCATTGCTAACTTATTGACCCGTTTCTATGATATCGACTCCGGTGACTTACGCTTAGATAATGTTGATCTTCAAGATTATACTTTATCAAACCTACGTTCTCAGGTTGCGGTAGTATCGCAAAGTGTGCATTTATTTAATGACACTATTGCTAATAATATCGCTTATGCTAGCGGTGAAACATATACTCGCGCTGATATTGAACGAGTGGCAGAGCTTGCTTATGCGATGGACTTTATTAAAGACATGGAGCACGGATTAGATACTGTTATTGGTGAAAATGGTGTGAGCTTATCTGGTGGTCAACGTCAGCGACTTGCTATTGCTCGTGCATTATTACGTAATGCACCAGTGCTGGTACTTGATGAAGCAACATCGGCATTAGATACCGAATCTGAACGTGCCATTCAACGTGCATTAGATGAGTTGCAAAAAAATCGTACTGTATTAGTGATTGCTCACCGTTTATCAACAATTGAAAAAGCCGATCAGATTCTAGTGGTTGATGATGGCGAGATTATTGAACGTGGCACTCATGGTGAATTAATTAGCCATAATGGTGCTTATGCGCAACTTCATCGTATTCAATTTGGTGATTAATCGTGGCCTCATTGATTGAAGCTATTTGGTATCAGCCCGTGCTAAGAGGAAAAGCGCGGGTTGTTTATTTACTGTTATGGCCATTATTGTGGCCGCTTAGTTTGCTGTTTGGTATGTTAAGTCAGCGCAAACGACAGCAATATCAGAATGGTAAAAAAACAGCCTATCGAGCGCCTGTTCCTGTTGTGATTGTTGGTAATATTACCGCTGGTGGTAATGGCAAAACACCCGTTGTAGTGTGGTTAGTCGAACAGTTATTAGCACAAGGATTAAAACCAGGTGTAGTTTCACGTGGTTATGGCGGTAAAGCGCCTTATTATCCTTATTTCGTTGAAAGTGATACTAATACGGATATTGCTGGTGATGAACCGGTGTTAATTCGTCGTCGTACAGGGGTTCCTGTTGCGGTAGCGCCTGTTCGAAGCGATGCGGTAAAGTTGCTGTTAAAACACCATGTTGATGTCATTATCACTGATGATGGTCTTCAGCATTATGCCCTTGCACGAGACATTGAGTTAGTCGTGATTGATGGTCAGCGCCGATTTGGTAATCAGCATTTATTGCCATTAGGACCACTACGTGAATCATGTCAGCGGCTTAATGAGGTTGATTTTTTGATTTGTAATGGTGGACAGGCACATACTAACGAAGCAGCAATGCATTTAGCACCATCAGAATTAATTAATATTAAGACTGGCGAACGTTGTGCTGTAACGTCTTTATCATCAGTGGTCGCAATGGCAGGTATTGGTCATCCACCACGATTTTTTGCAACATTAAATGCGTTAGGAGTAAAGCCTGTTGTATGCCAGCCTTTTGCTGATCATCAACCTTTTACTCATCAAATATTGTTAGATTTAGCCCAACAAGGGCAACATTTAGTGATGACTGAAAAAGATGCGGTAAAATGTTACCTATTTGCTGAGGATAATTGGTGGTATCTGCCAGTCGATGCAGTTATCTCTGAGCCACAAGCATCAGCCATAATTAAACAGATTATAGAGGTTAAGGAAAAGTATGGATCACCGTCTGCTTGAAATCGTTGCTTGCCCTGTATGTAAAGGTAAGTTGAATTTCGATAAAGAAAATAATGAATTAGTGTGTAAGTTTGATCGTCTTGCTTATCCTATCGATGACGGTATTCCTGTTCTACTTGATTCAGAAGCACGTACATTAAGCTCTGACGAGGTTAAGTAATGGCATTTACTGTTATTATTCCTGCACGTTATCAATCAACCCGTTTACCCGGTAAACCGTTAGCTGATATTGCAGGTAAACCAATGGTGCAATGGGTTTACGAACAAGCATGTAAATCAGGGGCAGATCAGGTTATTGTTGCGACTGATGATCAGCGTATTGTTGATGTTGTCCAAGGTTTTGGTGGTGAAGTCTGTTTAACACGCACCGATCATCAATCAGGCACCGAGCGGTTGGCTGAAGTTGTTGAAAAATACCAGTTAGCTGATGATCATATCGTCGTTAATGTTCAAGGTGATGAGCCACTTATTCCTGATACGATAATTCGTCAAGTAGCCGATAATATTGCAAATTTTAATGCCCCGATGGCAACATTAGCGGTAGAGATTGATCATCATGATGAAATCTTTAATCCTAATGCTGTAAAAGTTGTAACGGATAAAGACGGTTACGCATTGTATTTTAGCCGCGCTGCTATTCCTTGGGATCGTGATAATTTTGCACAGCAACCACGCATTGTTCATCATAATCTACTGCGACATATTGGAATTTATGCCTACCGTGCAGGGTTTATTAATACTTACATTAATTGGCAGCCAAGCCCACTTGAACATATTGAATCATTAGAGCAACTTCGCGTGCTTTGGTATGGTGAGAAAATTCATGTTGATGTTGCGATTGATGCGCCACCAGCAGGGGTTGATACGTTAGAAGATTTAGAAAAAGTACGACAGTTAGTTAGCTAGCAAAACCGTTAGCTAATGAACATCATCTTAATAATAAAAAAACCGAGTATTATGTACTCGGTTTTTTTATAGGGAATTAATGACTGTAATTACTCAGCAATTTTCACACGGATACGGCTTTTATCAACCATCATTTCATGAAGTGCTTTCATTGCGCGAGTTGCTTGTTCATCATCAGCCATTTCAACAAATGCAAATCCTTTTGATTTACCTGTTTTTTCGTCTAATACAAGGTTACAAGCACTAATTTTGCCAAACTCTTCAAACATTTTATGAATTTGAACTTCAGTTGTGCTGCGAGAAAGGTTACGGATTAAAAGTTTCATGAATAAGATTCTTTATTAAGTAATAAGTGATTATTTTATCATGAAATACAATAAAGCATATTGAGATTAGAATGAAATAGTAAGATAAAATCATACTAGAGCAGCATGAGATTAATAATTATGCAGAAAGTATGATCAATTAAAAAAGCCAGATCTATACAGGTATAGTCTCTGGCTTGAAATAAATTAGCTAAAACATGATATTAAATAAACTATAAAGTCTCAGGTTTTACTTTTTCTGCTTGTTGATGTTCAATTTTTGGGTTTAATAGTTTGCTGGTAATACGCTGCCATAATTGACCTAAACGCTCATGTTCAACAATTTCCATCTGAGTAAGAAATCTTGAATCAGGGACAAAATCACGCATTTGATTACTGGCCCTAAAGTTTGTTGGTGCAGCAATAGGCTGTAATCCTGCTTGATGAAAATAATAAAGTGCGCGTGACATTTGACTTGCAGATGTAACTAAGATCATCTTTTTATTTTTTACAACATTGGCCGCTTGGTAGGCTTCTTCTTTGGTGTCTTTCGTTGATTCAAATAATAGGATATCTCGTTTATCAACCCCTAACGCGATAGCTAAATGTGCCATTAAACGAGCATGACTAATACCATGAGAATTAAGACCACCATAGCCGGATAAAATGAGTTTTGCTCCAGGATACAAACGGAAAATACGGATCCCTTCAACTAAGCGTGTAACTGCTGTTGGTGATAATTCTGAGGTAATAGGAAATGTTTTATCGATAACTTGACCGCTACCTAATACCATTACGTAGCTGACAGGTTGAGTGGTACTGACAAAAGCGGCGTTTTCTTGTTCTAGTGGCCGTAATAATGCTGTTGTAAACGGCTGGAATGAACATAAGAAAATACCAATTAGCGAGATACTCACTAAGATAGAGGCTAATTTTTTTCGGCGGGTAAACCACAGTAAACATAAACCGAAACCACCAACTAATAATAGAAAGGGCAGCGGCATCAGTAGCGCAGATATGATTTTTTTAAGTATAAACATAATATGTCGTCCGAAATTTCAGCAGTTGAGCCCTAAAATCGATCACAAGCCTTTATTCCTTTACCGCTTGTGAGAAAATAAGCCATATTCTAGCATCGCTATCATAACGTAAATGAGCCATGGAAAAAGACCGAAATTTTGACGATTTAGCGAAAAAATTCGCTGATAATATTTATGGCACAGCGAAAGGTCAAATACGACAAGTTGTTGTTTGGCAAGATATTGAATATATATTGCAGGAATTAGATGGTGTATCGCCATTACAAGTATTAGATGCTGGTGGCGGTATTGGGCAAATATCTCAAAAAATAGCGGCGCTTGGGCATCAAGTGACGTTATGTGATCTATCTAGCGAAATGCTGACATTAGCAGCACAAGAAATTGCTAAAAATGGCTTAGTTGATCAATATCGGCTAGTGCATTCACCAATTCAAGAAATTAGTGAGCATATAGCAGCCCCCGTTGATTTAATTCTCTTTCATGCAGTGATGGAATGGTTGGTTGATCCAATTGCAACATTAACGGGTCTATTAGAAAACGTGAAACCGGGGGGCGTTATCTCGGTAATGTTTTATAACTATAATGGATTACTGTTTAAAAATCTGATTTGTGGCAATTTAACCCATATTGAACAGGGTATGCCACATCGGAAACGGTTTAAACTACAACCTCAGCAAGGTATCAAACCTGATGAGGTATATCAGTGTCTAACTGAAGCGGGTTTTGACATAATGGGTAAAACCGGCGTACGCACATTCCATGACTATATGCATCATGACCGAATGGGCGATTACAGTTTCGAACAAGTTCTTGATATGGAGCAAAAGCTTTGTCGTCAGGAACCTTTTTTGTCATTAGGTCGTTATATCCATGTGTATGCGCGTAAGCCTCTCACTGATGTGACATCAACAGTGATGACAAATTCAAATAATAGCAATAAGGACAAGGGATGAGTGAAGTTACCCAGACTGTTCCTGAGTTAGTAAATTGGGTCAAGAATAATGAGTTTGCCCTTAATTTACCGACAGAACGGCTGGCGTTCTTGTTAGCGATTGCTGTCTTAAGTGGTGATCGCTTTGATGAAGAATTAGGGGAAGGTGAATTGATTGATGCATTTCGCATTGTGAGCGATATGTTCAGTCAAACCAAGGAAACCCTAGCATTTCGTGCCAATAACGCCATAAATGAATTGGTAAGACAGCGGTTAATATCACGCTTTACCAGTGAGGTGACTGATGGCGCTAGTATTTATCGTTTAAGTCCATTAGCACTTGGTATTACCGATTATTATGTACGGCAACGTGAGTTTTCAACACTAAAACTATCTATTCAGTTAGCAATGGTGGCTGATGAAATCAATAAAGCAGCAACCGCAGCACAAGAAGACGGCGATGAAAAACATTGGCGTCAAAATGTACATGCAGTATTAAAATACTCAGTGGCTGAAATATTTGACCGTATTGATTTAAACCAACGTGCAATGGATGAGCAACAGCAGCAAGTTAAGCTCGATATCGCAGAGTTATTAAATCAAGATTGGCAGGCGGCTATCAGTAGCTGTGAAGCGCTACTTGATGAAACTTCATCAACGCTGCGTGAATTGCAAGATACGTTGCAAGCTGCAGGTGATCAACTTCAAAGTCAGCTACTTGCTATTCAAGAAGTGATTCAAGGACGCACTGATCTCGATTTTGTTGATGGTATGGTTTATATCCTGCAAATGAAGTTAGATCGCATTATCAGTTGGGGACAACAGACGATTGATTTGTGGATTGGCTATGACCGTCATGTGCATAAATTTATTCGTACAGCAATTGATATGGATAAAAATCGCGCCTTTAGTCAACGATTACGCCAATCAGTTACCGATTATTTTGATGCACCATGGCTACTGACATTTGCAGATGCTGAACGCTTACTTGATATGCGTGATGAAACCTTAATGTTACGTGATGATGAAGTAACAGGTATCGTCCCTGGTGAAATGGAATTTGAAGAACTTGATTTGGTTAACGATCTACTGGCTGAGAAAGTCGGTTTGATGTTACAAGCACATAAAGCAACAGGTGCTCCAATCAACTTAAGTGTTTTACTTAAAGATTATTTGGCACAACATCCGTATGCACAACATTTTGATTTAGCGCGGATTGTGATTGATCAGGCGGTAAGGATGGGGTATTCCGAAGCTGACTTCAATGCCATTCAACCTGATTGGAAAGCAATTAACGAATACGGAGCCAAGGTACAAGCCCATGTCATTGACAAATATTGAAGAATTTATGCCGGAAAAGTTGGCAAAAGCGATTGCTAATCCACTTTTCCCGACGCTAGATAACGCATTGCGTTCTGGCCGCCATGTTTCAAGTGAAGATTTAGATAGCCACGCTTACTTAATTGAGTTTGAGAAAGAATTAGCGATGTTTTACCGTCGTTATAATGCTGAATTAGTGCGTGCACCTGAAGGTTTTCTATACTTACGTCCACGTTCAACCTCATTGATTGGTCGTTCAGTATTATCTGAAATCGATATGCTGGTAGGTAAAGTATTGTGTTTTCTTTACCTTAGTCCTGAGCGATTAGCACACGAAGGTATCTTCACCAACCAAGAGCTATTTGATGAGCTATTAGTTTTAGCTGATGAACAAAAGTTAATGAAACTTGTCACCAACCGCGCATTAGGTTCGGATCTTGATCGTGAAAAGTTGTTTGATAAAGTAAAAACGTCATTACGTCGTTTACGTCGCTTAGGAATGCTTATTCCAATTGGTGAGAATGGTAAGTTCCGTATCAGTGAATCTGTGTTCCGCTTTGGTGCTGATGTACGTACTGGTGATGATGTCCGTGAAGCGCAGTTACGATTGATTCGTGACGGTGAAGCGGTGGTTCACCAGCAAGCGTCAAGTCAATCAAGTTTGCTTGATGATATTGACACTAACAATCAAGAAATGCTTGAAATGCAACAAGATGTAGAGCAAGCGGTACAGGAGAGTAGTATTTAATGGAACGCGGTAAGTATCAATCGCTCACCATGATCAACTGGAACGGCTTTTTTGCACGTACCTTTGATATTGATAATTTGGTGACAACGCTTTCAGGCGGTAACGGTGCAGGTAAATCTACCACAATGGCAGCGTTTATCACGACACTGATTCCAGACCAAAGCCTACTACACTTTCGTAATACCACTGAAGCGGGCAGTTCAAATGCTTCTCGTGACAAAGGTCTTCACGGTAAATTAAAACCAGGCGCCTGTTATGCGGCTCTTGATGTGGTTAACTCAAAGCAGCAGCGCATTATTTTTGCGGTTAAATTACAGCAAGTTGCTGGCCGCGATAAGAAAGTCGATATTAAGCCATTTTTGATTCAAGGCTTACCATCACACATTAAACCTGCCGAAATTTTAGTTGAAACGATTTCTGAAAATCAAGCTCGAGTTCGACAGCTTAACGATGTTAAAGATCTTGTTAGTCAGCACGAAGGGGTGCAGTTCAAAACATTTAACTCGGTAACTGATTACCATGTACAAATGTTTGAAATGGGCGTATTACCAAAGAAATTACGTAATAGCCAAGATCGTTCAAAGTTCTATCGTTTAATTGAAGCCTCGTTATATGGTGGTATTTCAAGTGCGATCACCCGTTCATTACGCGATTATTTATTACCGCATAATTCTGGGGTAAAAAAAGCCTTCCAAGATATGGAAGCCGCGTTACGTGAAAACCGTATGACATTAGAAGCGATCAAATTAACCCAAAGTGATCGTGATTTATTTAAGCATTTAATTTCAGAAGCAACCAATTATGTTGCAGCTGACTATATGCGTCATGCTAACGAACGCCAGCAGAAGCTAGAGCAAACACTACGTTTACGTGGTGAGTTAATGGGATCGCGTCAGACCCTTATTGATCAGCAATCATCGTTAAATAACATGAATGCCGAATTAGCTGAGCTAGCCGATCAAGAAAGTGCGTTAGAGCAAGATTATCAATCGGCATCTGATCACTTGCAATTGGTTCAAGCGGCTGTTCGTCAAGCCGAGAAAATCGCCCGCTATAAAGAAGATCTTGAAGAGCTAACAGAACGTCTTGAAGAGCAAGTGATGGTTGTTGAAGAGGCCGCTGAACAATTAGCGATAGCCGAAGAGCAATCACAACTAACCGAAGAAGAAGTTGATAGTTTAAAAACGCAGCTAGCTGATTATCAGCAAGCATTAGATATGCAGCAAACTCGTGCATTGCAGTACCAACAAGCGGTACAAGCATTAGAAAAAGCACGTGATTTGGCTGATGATCATCAAATGTTACCAGATCAAGCGCCACCGTTTCTTGTTCAACTGAAGCAACAGCAAGATACTCAAACGACGGCACTATTAGCGTTAAAACACAAACTGGATATGTCATCAGCTGCTGCTCAGCAGTTTGAAAAAGGCTTAGCCATTGTAACGACAATTGCGGGTGTAGTTGATCGTACTCAAGCGAGTGATAAAGCCCGTGAGTTAATTGAGCATGGTCGTCAACTTCGTTCAGTGTCTGAGCGCGGAGATCAACTTAAAGCGCAATATCGTGATTTAGAACGTAGTGTGCGTAGTCAACGTCAAGCAATTGAACTTGCTGAGACGTATGCTAAAAAGTTTGCAACCACCATTGATGGTGAGTTGGCGTTAGCTGAAGAACAAGCGCGCCATGAAGCAACGTTAGAAAGCTTAGAGCAAGATCAAGCTAGTTTAGTTGAACAGCGTAATGATATGCGCCATAACGAACAGGGACTTGCAAGACGTATTACTGCACTTGAAGCATCAGCCCCTGCGTGGATTGCAGCCTCAGATGCACTTGAAACGCTTGCCGATCAAGCGAATGCTGAATTAATTAACAGCCAAGCTGTAATGGATGCAATGCAAGCAACTCTTGATGATGAACGTCAAGTGTCAGCTAAGCGTGATCAACTTGCTCAACGTAAACAAACTTTAGAGCATGATATTGAGCATTTGGCACAACCTGGTGGCAGTGATAATTCAGGTCTACGTGCGTTGGCTGAAACCCTTGGCGGTACGATGTTATCTGAAATTTATGATGATATCACGCTTGCTGATGCGCCTTATTTCAGTGCGATGTATGGTCCATCTCGTCATGCTATTATCGTTCCTGATTTAAGTGGTATAAAAGAAAAGCTGATTGCACTTGATGATTGCCCTGATGATTTGTATATCATTGAAGGCGATGCAGATTCATTTGATGATAGCGGCTTTGACGTTGATGAGCTTGAGAATGCCGTATGTGTTCATTTAAATGATCGTCAATTACGTTATTCCCGCTTTCCTAAAGTGCCATTGTTTGGTCGAGCAGCCCGTGAACAACGATTAGAGTTTTTACGTGATGAGCGCGATCAAATAATAGAAGATCATGCAAAAGCGGCATTTGATTCACAAAAGCTACAACGCTTGTACCAAAGCTTTAATAGTTTTGTTGCAACCCATATGGCAATTGCATTCAATGCTGATCCTGAAGTTGAGTTGAAACAAGCTCGTGATCAGCGTAATCAGATCATGCGTCAGTTAGCAGAATCACAAGCACAAGAGCAGCAACAACGTAGTCAATTAGCTGCTGCACGTGAAGGTCTAAGCTTGCTGGGTAAATTAAATCCAGTTGTAGCATTACTTGAAGATGAAACCTTAACAGCACGTTTTGCTGAAGTTGAACAACAACTTGCACAAATGGATGAAGCGCGTAACTATCTTGATCGTTATGGTAAATCATTAGTTGAGCTTGAAGGTTTGGTCTCAGCACTTGATGCTGACCCTGAGCAATTTGATACGCTACAAGTAAATTACGAAGCTGCCGATCAACAACTGCAACAACTGAAAACGTTAATGTTTGCGGTTGCTGATTTAGCCGAGCGTCGTCATCACTTTAGCTATGCAGATTCTGTTGAGTTATTGAACAAGAGTTCAGAACTTAACGATCAGCTAAAATTGAAACTAGCGACAGCAGAGCAACAGCGTAATACAGCACGTGCTAGCTTGAAGCAATCGCGAGCACAAGCAAACCAATATAATCAGTTAATGGCATCGCTGAAGAGTTCTCATCAAGCGAAGAATGAAACGGTACTAGAGTTTGAACGTGAGCTGCAAGAGTTAGGTGTTCGTGCAGATGTTGAAGCAGAAGAGCGTGCATTAGTACGTCGTAATGAGCTTAATGAACGTCTACATAGTTCGCGTAATCGTCGTAGCACATTAGAAAAATCAACAACTTCTATTGAGCTTGAAATGAAAGGCTTAATGAAGCGTTTACGTAAAGTGGGTAAAGATTACCAAGACTTCCGTAAACTGGTTGTTAATGCTAAAGCTGGTTGGTGTGCGGTATTACGTCTTGCGCGTGAAAGTGATGTTGAGCGTCGTTTACATCGTCGTGAAATGGCGTACATGTCAGCTGATGAATTACGTTCATTATCAGATAAAGCATTAGGTGCATTGCGTCTGGCTGTGGCTGATAACGAAAACTTACGTGATGCATTACGTGCCTCAGAAGATGTGGCACGTCCTGAGCGTAAGGTATTGTTCTATATCGCCGTATATCAACATCTACGTGAGCGTATTCGTCACGATATTATTCGTACTGATGATCCCGTTGAAGCTATCGAAGAAATGGAAGCTGAACTTGGTCGTTTAACAGAAGAACTTACTGCACGTGAACAACGTTTAGCAATCAGTTCTGATTCAGTAGCGAATATTATTCGTAAAACAATTCAGCGTGAGCAAAATCGTATTCGAATGCTTAACCAAGGCTTACAGCATGTTGGTTTTGGACAGGTATGTGGCGTACGTCTTAACGTTAAAGTACGTGAAACGCATGAATCATTACTACTTGGATTACTTGATCAAAAAGATCAGCATAATGATTTATTTGGCAATAACCGTTTAACCTTCTCAGAAGCGATTGCGAAGTTATTCCAACGTTTAAATCCACACATTGATATGGGTCAGCGCTCACCACAAATTTTAGGTGAAGAGTTACTTGATTACCGTAACTACCTTGAGTTAAATATTGAAGTTAACCGTGGTACGGATGGTTGGCTGCAAGCTGAGTCAGGTGCATTATCAACGGGTGAAGCGATCGGTACAGGTCAAGCAATTCTATTGATGGTAATACAAAGCTGGGAAGAAGAATCTCGCCGTTTACGTGGTAAAGATATTATTCCTTGTCGTTTATTATTCCTTGATGAAGCCGCGCGTTTAGATGGTAAGTCTATTGCGACTTTATTTGAGCTATGTGAACGTTTAGATATGCAGCTATTAATTGCGGCCCCTGAAAATATCAGTCCTGAAAAAGGAACGACCTATAAATTAGTTCGTAAAATATTTAAAGACCGTGAGCATGTACACGTAGTGGGTTTACGTGGTTTTGGTGCTAAACCAAAAGTAGAAATGCCCGTGCAAGGAATATTAGATATTGAGCCTGTGTAAGCATTAAATATATCAAATAGTTATATTAATTACACTCATAAAGCCAGCAGAGATGCTGGCTTTTTTTATGGCTGTGATTTGTCTTAAATGCGGTTATTAATATAACTAATTTTCACTTAGACGTGAATGTCACTTATCATTGACTATAATTTCATCAATCCAATTGTCATTTGATTTTTATCATTTGATTAATGGTACATCGCTATCGTAATGATTACAGAGAGGTCATCCATGACTAATACTGAAATTACTGAGCAGGAAAGAAGTCGCTATGAATGGCGTACATTTCTATTCATCATTGTTTTACTGTTCCCTATTTTATCTGTCATGTTTGTAAGCGGATATGGCTTTTTTATTTGGGCGCTGCAAGTGTTTTTCCTTGGTCCTCCTGGCCACGGCTAAGCACTCGCCAACATTCAATAAAATGGGTAGGTAAATGATGAAGGCATCCTTGAAAAAAATTTGGATAACATTATGGCGTCCCGCAACCAAAATAAGCCTTGGCGTGCTTGCACTAGGTGGTTTTGTTGCCGGGGTTATATTTTGGGGGGGATTTAATACTGCCCTCGAAATGACTAATACTGAAAAATTTTGTATTAGCTGTCATTCCATGAGAGATACGGTTTATCCTGAATTAAAAGGTACTATTCACTGGGAAAATAGTGCAGGTGTCAGAGCTACATGCCCAGATTGTCATGTTCCTCATAATTGGAGTGACAAAATTGCCCGTAAGATGCAAGCCAGTAAAGAAGTATTTGGGGCTATTGTTGGCTCTATCGATACTCCAGAAAAATTTGAAGCAAAACGTTTAGAGCTTGCTCAACATGAGTGGAAGCGGTTTGCAGCGAATAAATCTCTTGAATGTAAAAGTTGTCATAGTTACAACAGCATGAAATGGGATGAAATGTCACCTCGTGCGCAAGCGCAAATGAAACAAGCAGCGGTTAAAGATCAAAGTTGTATTGATTGCCATAAAGGTATCGCACACCATCTTCCTTCTGATATGGCATCATCCGGCGGTATTGTATCTGAGCTTACAGCTGCATCGCAAAGTACCGATTACTCAAAAGATGATACGTACTACAGTATACAGTTCTTACCGCTATATGAAGATGAAGCTAAAACCAAAGATGGTGGTTCTTTAGAGCCGGCATCGGCAGTGAAAGTTGTCGATATTAAAGGTGATATGTTACAAATTGAGCTAAATGGCTGGCGTAAAGAAAAAGGCTTTGGTCGAGTTATTAATCAAGATTTCGGAATGAACATACCAACGGCAGCTCTGAGTAAAAATGCTGCCCAAAATTCTGATATTGTTAAAGGTTTTGAGCAAAAAGAAGATGATGTTACAGGGCTAAAATGGCAACAAGTAACGGCAACGCTGTGGGTTGAGAAAAAGAATTTTGTCAGTGATATCAACACGGTTTGGACTGCTGCAAAATCAGCATATAACACCAACTGTAGTGTTTGTCATACCCAACCAGCAGAGAACCATTTTGATGCAAATACGTGGCCGGGAATGTTTAATGGTATGCTCGCATTTGTGAATTTCGATACTGATAGTGAAGCTATTGTATTGAAATATTTGCAAAATCATTCGTCAGACTTTTCTAAAGCTGAACATTAATCAAACTAAAGGTTACTGAATATATTTTATGTTCAGTAACCTTTTTTCGCTTTAATCGTGAGGAATTGTTTATGTCACTGAGTAGACGTAAATTTTTGCAAGGTTTAGCAACTACGAGTGCAGCTTCTGTTATTGGTCCAGGATTACTTATGCAAGTTGCAAGGTCATCTGAAGATGTAACTAAATCTTCAGAGTTACCGGGGATTTGGAAGGTATCTGGTTCTCATTGGGGCGCATTTCGAGCTCGAATTTATAATGGTCAAGTCGCTGAAATTAAACCGCTAGAATTTGATAAAAATCCAACTGACATGCTAAATGGAATCAAAGGTCTAATTTATAGCCCTTCGCGGATACGTTATCCGATGGTGCGCTTAGATTGGCTCAAGAAAAACAAATACAGTGGTGAAACCCGTGGTAATAATCGTTTTGTACGTGTCACATGGGATGAAGCGTTAGATTTGTTTTACCAAGAGTTACAGCGGGTGCAGAAAGATTATGGTCCGTGGGCATTACATGCCGGTCAAACGGGGTGGCGAGAAACGGGACAATTTCAAAGTTGTACTTCGCACATGCAACGTGCTGTCGGTATGCATGGTAACTTTATCAAGAAGGTAGGGGATTATTCGACGGGGGCCGGACAAACTATTTTACCTTATGTTTTAGGATCAACAGAGGTTTATGCGCAAGCAACTACGTGGTCAACAATTCTTAAAGATTGTAAGACATTGATATGGTGGTCAAATGATCCGATTAAAAACAGTCAAATAGGCTGGCAGTGTGAAACGCATGGTTCTTATGATTATTATGCTCAATTAAAGCAGAAGGTTGCAGATGGTGGGATTCGAATGATCTCTGTCGATCCTGTGGTATCAAAATCGCAAAAATATTTTAATTGTGAACATCAATATGTCAATCCTCAAACTGACGTTCCTTTTATGCTAGCGATTGCGCATACATTGTATAAAGAGAATCTGTACGATAAACAATTCCTTGAAACCTACACGTTAGGCTTTAATGAATTCTTGCCTTATTTATTGGGTACAGGTAAAGATAAAATCGCCAAAACACCTGAATGGGCTGAGCCTATTTGTGGTGTTAAAGCGGACGCTATTCGAAAATTTGCTCGAAGCTTAGTGAAAGATCGCACTATGTTAATGTTTGGCTGGGCGGTACAGCGACAACAACATGGTGAACAACCTTATTGGATGGGGGCCGTTTTAGCATCAATGCTTGGACAAATTGGTTTACCCGGTGGTGGAATATCTTATTCGCATTTTTATAGTGGCGTTGGGTTACCTTTTAGTACTGCTGCGGGGCCTGGTGGTTTTCCTCGTAATGTGGATGAAGGGCAGCAGCCGATCTGGAATAACACCGATTTTAAAGGTTACAGCTCAACGATCCCTGTTGCTCGATGGATTGATGCGATCATGGAGCCAGGTAAGAAAATACAATACAACGGCGGTAATGTCGTTCTACCTGATATTAAGATGATGATTTTTAGTGGTTGTAATCCATGGAATCATCACCAACAACGTAATCGAATGAAAGAAGCGTTTAGAAAACTACAAACGGTGATCAATATTGATTATACATGGACACCAACATGCCGTTTTTCCGATATTGTCTTACCTGCTTGTACCCAATTTGAACGTAACGATTTAGATCAATATGGGACCTACTCAACCAGTGGGGTGTTAGCAATGCATAAGTTGATTGATCCGCTTTATCAATCAAAAACAGATTTTCAAATATTTACTGAATTAACCGAACGGTTTGGTAAAAGTAAGCAATATACTCGTGGTATGACAGAAATGCAGTGGATCAAACAGCTGTATAATGATTGCCGTAAAGCGAATGACGGTAAGCATGAAATGCCAGAATTTGAACAGTTTTGGCAGCAAGGATTAGTGGAGTTTACAACAGATCAAACCTATGTCAGCCATGCTGCTTTTAGAGAAGATCCTGAAATTAATGGTCTAGGGACACCGTCGGGTTTCATTGAAATTTACAGTCGTAAAATAGCCCGTTATAACTATGCCCATTGCCAAGGCCATCCAATGTGGTTTGAAAAAGAAGAACGTTCGCACGGAGGCCCTAAATCGAATAAATTTCCTTTTTGGCTACAATCATGCCATCCCAATAAGCGGTTACACTCACAAATGTGTGATTCAGAAGCATTTCGTAATACCTATGCGGTTAAAGATCATGAACCTGTCTATATGAATCCACAAGATGCTAAGAAAAAGGGCATCAAGGATGGTGATATTGTGCGAGTATTTAATGATCGTGGTCAATTATTAGCGGGAGCGGTACTTTCAGAACATTATCCAACAGGGGTGATTCGTATTGAAGAAGGGGCGTGGTTTGGGCCGCTAAATAATAATATTGGCGCTATTGATACTTATGGTGATCCTAATACATTAACCATTGATATTCCCACTTCTGAACTCGCACAAGCAACCAGTGCTAATACTGTAGTGGTTGACTTTGAAAAGTACACCGAAGAAGTGCCGCCAGTGACATCATTTAGTGGACCTATTTATGTGAGTTGATTAAAAATAAACACTTAGAGTGTGATCAACAATCAATAATAAAGAGCGATGGCGGTGGCTCTTTATTCTTTCTTATACAATGACTACAGGATTGTAATTAAGAGAGTATGAGATGGTTGATAACAACGAATTTCCTGAATCTGATGATTTTTCTGGCGTTAAAAAACGCAATGTACCTGTTTTTGGGCAAGGAAATAGTACGCTAATCGCCGCGGGTGGTGAGGTTGGTGTACAGCAGTTGGTGGCTGATTTTTATTACTATATTGATAGTGAGCCTGAGGCTGCAACAATACGAGCAATGCACCGTGAAGATCTTACCGAATCAAAACAAAAATTAACGACATTCTTGATTGGATGGATGGGAGGCGAAGATCGGTATGCTGAGCGTTATGGGCGTATGAATCTTGCTGGTGCTCATCGACATATGGCAATAGGTCAGGATGAGAAGCAAGCATGGTTAATGTGTATGCAAAAAGCATTAGATGCCCAGCCTTATGATGAATTATTAAAACGCTTTATTATGGTGCGCTTATCTTTTCCTGCTGAGATGTGCCGTAATCATAATTAACCCCAAAGAGGTCATTCGTTAGTATTGAAAAGATATTTGTAAGTGTGTTTTAATTCATTCCAAACTGGAATGGATTGCTATCCAAGCTTTCACTATTCGATGATTAAATTCATCGTTATTATTCAGCTATCAATACGTTAATTAATAAAGTGATAGTAAATGGAATTAGGTATAGATGTACTTGCGATCTTATTTTTTGTGGCGTTAGCTGCTGGATTTATTGATGCTATTGCTGGTGGTGGCGGTATGCTTACAGTCCCTGCCTTGCTTTCTGTTGGTATTCCGCCCGCACAAGCATTAGCAACCAACAAGTTACAAAGCTCCTTTGGTAGTTTTTCTGCATCTTGGTATTTTGTCCGTAATGGATTAGTCAATTTAAAACAAATGCGGTTGGCGATTGTTTGCACATTTATAGGCTCAGCTATCGGAGCGGTATTAGTTCAGCGTATTGATGCTAGTGTATTAACAAGTCTTATTCCATTATTACTGATTTGTATTTCATTATATTTCTTATTGTCACCTAATATTGGTGCTGGAGGCGGGGTTCCAAAGTTATCAGAAGCTGCATTTGCATTTTCTGTTGGTACAGGCATCGGTTTTTATGATGGTTTCTTTGGGCCTGGTACTGGTTCATTTTTTACTGTTTGTTTTGTTGTTATTGCACAATTAGGGCTAGTGGAAGCTACTGCGCGGACAAAAGTCTTAAATTTCACCTCTAATATTGCAGCCTTAATATTGTTTATTTTGGCGGGACTGCCAATTTGGAAGGTCGGCTTAATTATGGCAGCTGGTGGTTTTATAGGAGCACGATTAGGGGCACATATTGTTATTAGTAAAGGCCAGCGTTTTATTCGACCAATGGTTGTTATAATGTCAATGGGGATGGCGATTAAATTGCTGTGGCAACAGCATCCGCAATGGTTTCAATTATGGTTTTAACGCGTGGTGACTTATAACTATTTTGTCTATAAATCAGATAAATAGGACGAGTTAGTTCTGCTAGTTCTTCAAATTCAAAACAATATTTTGCGTTGATTTTTAATGTATTGACGATCGAGTTTGGTACAAGGGCAGGTGCCATACCTGCCAGTGCTAGTTGTGCTGATGCAGTGTAAGAATCCATTTCCATTAAAGGCATTATTCCCTGCTTTTGTAGAATTGCTGCTTGTGAAATATTTGATGGGTTTTTTAAGTCATTGGTAATAATGGCTTTAGGGAGTGTAGTGAGCGGCTGATTAAATACTACTTTGAACGGCTCATCCATCAAATGTTGGGCTAAAAATCGATATTGAGTCGGTAAATGTCCAGCACAGAATCCTATTGTTGCCTTACCTGATTGGACATTTTCAACAATGATAGGTGTATGGTGAGTGGAGATAGAAATATACTTATCATGTTGGAAATAGTGTCCAAGAACATTAGATAAATACCCTGCAATTAGAGTTTCAGAACAATCAATTGTAATAATCGTTTGATCATCTAAATTTTGATGTTCAAAAATAAGCCCCCGAATTTCATTAAAACTTGGCCCGACATTATTGATTAGGGCATGTGCATCAGGAGTGAGTTTTATTAATCGCCCTGCCGGTATTATTAGCTTTGTGCCTAATGTTGTTTCTAACTTAGCAATCCGTTTACTCACAGCAGATTGGCTGATATACAATCGACTACCAGTGCGGCTCATGGTGCCTTCTTCTGCTAATACTAATAATGTCTCAATGCCTTCCAATAGCATGTAATGTTCCTATCTTGGATCGTGTTAACAAATAATATTGATATCTTTAAAATATTTGATTGATTATATATTCGTTAGATAACCTTAATTAAGTAGATAGAAAACCGACTACAATGTCGGTTTTCTATCAACGTTATTCGTTACCCGAACTATCTTGATTGGGTTTTTCTTGCTTTGTGATACTACCAACTTCAAGTAATGGTGCTGCATCTAAATGCTCAGCATTCATCATTGTTGAAATACGTTGTACAGAAGAAAGGAGTAGTGACTGCTCCCAATCTTCTAAGTCTTGATATTGAGATATAAAGCTATCTTGTAGTGGCATTGGTGCTTTATTCAATAAGATAAGTCCTGCTTCAGTAAGATGAGCATGGACTTTTCGTTTATCAAGTATACTTCGCTGGCGAACAACTAAGCCTCTTTTTTCTAAACGATCAAGAATCGTTGTTGCTGTTGCCTGACTCATATTGGTGTTATTAGATAATTGACGAATAGTAATTTCGCCCGATCCACGAATAGCACGCATTAATACTAACTGTGGACCTGTCAGTCCGGCATTCTTATTTAGTTTTCTAGAATGTAGATCAATTGCTCGAATAATTTGTCTCAGAGCAACCAGTACTTCCTCGTGCTTATCCATCTAACGCTCCCAATTAAATTTGTATACAATAACGCTATAAATTTATTCTAATATATAGGATCTTTTTATGATGAGAGTATACAAGAATTATAATGATTTCATCGGTCTTTATCGGTATCTAATTAATTTATTTATCGATAAGTGTAATCATGTACGGGTAGACTTACATGCAACAGTTTGTTAATGATAGTTATTATCATCTTTAGCGTAAATGATAGATATTTACCTTTTCTGTTTCATAGCATAGCTGCTGAAATATGTCTGTTTCAAATTGTGTTACATGTGAAAATGTAAACTTAATTATTACCGATTTTTTATATAGTTAGATCTAATTTTAAATGTTGTTATCTTTATGATTGTATTTCTAAGATTTGAGAATATTATTCTCATCTATATTTAGTCATTAAATATCGTTTTATTTTCATACTTAAAGTGTGAGTAGGGGTAACTAATGACATTAATTAAGCATGTTTTTTTTATTGCCATATTATTTGTTAGTTTTTATTTACAAGTATCATTTGCCTATTCCCAATCGCTTGGAGATAAACACACATTATTAAATATAAAAAACACTCAGCCGTCATTACCATCAAGTAATAAATCAGGAAATATGCTTAATAGCACAAGACAATGGATTGAAGAGGCGAATGAAAATAGAGTTAATTTAAAATATACATCAACATTAGTGGAATTATATATATCTACAGGGTTTAGTCAGTTTTGGAAAGATCCACGTGCAATTCATGATTTCATAGATCAACTGCGTATTGTTAGTTTATCTAAAACAAATAAAGAGCTTACTGCTAGGTATCACTTACTTATTCAATTACAACCACTACACAATTGGCAACAATATGATGTTATCGCTACTGATACCTTATTAATATATATCAGTTTTATTGAGCAGTTACATGGAAAAGGAAAATTATGGTTATTTGGTAAAACAGCACCATCAAATTTACCGCGCCCGAGTCGGGTTGTAATTGAAGATATGCTGAAGGACTATGAAAATAATCAATTTAATCAATTTATCTTTCGTTTAAAGCCTCAAACTTCAGAATATAATCAATTAGTCACAATAATTAATAAATTAGATTCACAGCATACGTTACGTTGGCCTTCGTTAGTGTTTAATGAAAAAGTGACTCCGGGACAAAAAATAAAAAACAGTTCGAATTTACTAATAGTCCTTGAGCGTTTAGGTGATATTTCATCTCAAGAAGCGAAGCGTTACCAGTCACAACATAAGTCAGCATATACGGGTAGTATTGTATTAGCGATAAAACGATTTCAAGCACGGCATGGTTTAATACCTGATGGGATTATTGGCCCGAAAACACAGCAATGGTTAGCATTAAACCCAACGCAACGGGTTCGATTATTAGCATTGAATGCTCAGCGATTACGGCTTTGGTCTACAAGCCTCTATACTGGTATTGTGGTAAATGTACCGAATTATTATATGAAACTATGGTTAGATGGGCGCTGGGTAATGAGTAGTAAGGTGATAGTGGGCAAACCATCTCGTCAAACCCCAATTTTTAATTCGAGAGTGAACTCAGTTGTTTTTAATCCATATTGGAATGTACCCAACTCAATCATGAAGAGAGATATATTACCAAAAGTAAAGCGTAGCCGAAGTTATTTAAGGCGTCATAATTATGAAGTTATTCGCAGTTGGGGGAGTACAGAAAAAATAAATATAAACTCAATCCCATATAACTTATTAACACCCAATAAATTTCCTTATCGTTTGCGTCAAAAACCAGGTAAAAAAAATGCATTAGGTTTATATAAATTTAATATCCCTAATAATCAGGCTATTTATCTACACGATACATCATACCCTGTTTTATTTAATAAGCATGAGCGCGCATTGAGCTCAGGTTGTGTGCGTGTGCTTGAGTCAAAATCACTTGCGTTAGCATTATTACAATATTCTGGAAAAAAAGAATCCCAATTTAACACATATTCTAGAAGTAAAAAAACGCGCACAATTAGACTAAATAAAGGTAAAAAAGTTCCAGTGGAAATTATTTATCAAACAGCATGGGTGAATGATGATGGTGCGGCTAATTACCGTTTTGATATTTATGAATATGATTAATACTAACGAAACAGAGTGTCATTAATTTCTTCTTACAATAATAATTGAGTGTAAGTTAATGATCTTTAAAAATAGATTTATCAATGTTATTTTATGTGACTTATGTATTTGACTGATTAATTGACTGAAGATAGTGTTCTGCAATATTGGTATATGTATTGCTTTAGTAAATAAAGAGCATTTTTTTTGGTTGTGTGAAATATGTCAAATTTAGATATTAGTCGTCGTAAATTTTTAACATTAAGTGGATTAGCGGTTGGGGCATGTATGCTTCCGAATATTGTTCAAGCGAGTTCTTTTAAAGCTACGAAACCTCGAACGATGTTATTACGCAATTTGCATACAGGTGAAGAATTAGAAACTAAATATTTCAATGGTAAAACATATGTAGGTAAAGAAGTTCGACGTTTAGATTATCTTTGTCGTGATTTCCGTCAAAATGAAATCGCGCGTATAGATCGACGTTTGTATGATGCTATTGCACAAATCCAATATTATCTTGGTCATGATGGTTATGCGCAGTTATTTTCAGGCTATCGATCATCTAAGACTAATAAGATGTTAGCCAAACGTGGTGGTGTTGCGAAGAAAAGTTATCATATGAAAGCTCAAGCTATTGATTTTAATCTTGAAGGGGTTTCATTAGCTAAAATACGTAAGGCAGCATTAGATTTAAATATTGGCGGGGTTGGTTATTATCCAAATAGTCAATTTATTCATATTGATACAGGTCCTGTACGTACTTGGAGAGGGTAGTTTATTCCTGTTATCGTCTGTATTTTTAAGGGTATTCGTGGCATGCTTCCCTAAATAATGTCTCCATTTAGGATGTATGAATGAGTCTTCAATATAAAATTGTGCCAGTAACACCGTTTCAGCAAAATTGCTCTATTATATGGTGTGATGAAACACATCAAGCTGCGATTATTGATCCAGGTGGTGATATTCAACAACTTCAAAAAGAAGTGGCGGCGCTCGGCGTTAACGTTACTCAATTATTACTTACTCATGGACATTTAGATCATGTGGGTGGGGCTGAGCCTCTTTCTCAGATTCTTAAGGTACCAATGATTGGTCCACAAAAAGATGATGACTTTTGGTTACAAGGCTTACCTCGTCAAAGTGAAATGTTTGGCCTTCCAATGACAGAAGCATTTACGCCAACTCAATGGCTTAATGATGGCGATGTAATAACGGTTGGTAATCAAACCTTACAAGTATTCCATACTCCGGGCCATACGCCTGGGCATGTGATTTTTTATAGTGCGGATGCTAAGGTTGCATTTGTCGGGGATGTATTATTTAAAGGTGGTATCGGTCGTACTGATTTTCCACAAGGCAGTCATCCAACATTGATTAACTCGATTAAGACTAAATTGTGGCCTTTAGGCAATGAAGTCACTTTTGTGCCAGGACATGGACCATTATCGACTTTTGGTCATGAGCGAGCGACTAATCCATTTGTTGCTGATGAAATGCCATTATATTAATGCACCACAGCGTTAGTTTACGGTAATATAGCACCATAGAAATAGATTAAATGAATAACCACTGTTGATTTTATTAACAGTGGCTTTTGTTGTTTTAATGTTTATGGGTATGTTTTGTTATGATTACAGTCGCTTTAGTGGATGATCATGTCATTGTTCGTTCTGGTTTTGCTCAATTATTGTCGTTAGAGCCTGATATGAAAGTGGCGGGTCAATTTAGTTCAGCACAAGAAGCACGTAGTGGATTAGCTAAGCAAGCCGTTAATGTTTGCATAATTGATATTTCAATGCCAAATGAAAGTGGGCTAGTTTTGCTTGAGGATTTAGCAGACAAGACCTGTTGTATTATGCTGAGCGTGCACGATTCAGCAACGGTAGTAAATAAAGCATTAGCAACGGGAGCAAAAGGATATTTAAGTAAGCGTTGTAGTCCTGATGAACTAATTCAAGCCGTACGGACAGTTGCAAAAGGCGAATGTTATTTAGCATCTGATATCAAAATGCAATTAGAGACAACGGATCCTTATCAACAATCTGTTGCATGTTTAACAAAACGTGAACGTCAAATTAGTGAAATGCTTGCGTCAGGTTTAGATGTTAAAGCGGTCGCTGTTGAATTAGGTTTGAGTCATAAAACCGTTCATGTACATCGTGCTAATGCAATGGAAAAATTAAATGTTAGTAATAATGTTGAGTTAGTTAAGTATTTCCCATTAGAAATATTATAATGCGCTATTATATATTGACATCAGTAGGTGGATGTTCTTTTTTTATTTGTAGCTGGTTTTGTCTCTGGGTTATTGCTTTTTATTTTTTAGGTGATCCTGCACTCGCTATTTTATTTTTCCCGTTCGCATTACGATTAGGAATAACATTACATACAGCAACTCGTTATTGGTTTGTTATTTATAGTGCAGAATGGGGCTTAATATTTTTATTGGCAAAAGCCCTTAATGACTTACCTTGGTGGCCGATTTTAATTGCAAGTAGTCTATCATGGCCGATATTATTAGTTGCTCGACGTTATTATTATGGCGAACAATGGCGACAGCTATTCGTTATGGCGATAGCTATTATAGCAACAGCGATAGTTAATGGTGTACTGGTTATAGGTTTTGGAACTATTGTTAAAATACCATTATTACCAATAGGAATGATTTTCCTTATTAGTATTACTGGTGGCTTAATGTTAGTACCAACATGTTATTTAGTATGGAGCTTTTTATTTAATCGGTCATGGATCCCATTAACAGTTGCTCTTATTTCTCGACCATTAGAATTACGTCATCGCGACTTATTTTTATATGTATTACTTTTCCTTACTAATATTTTATTGCAAGTGAACTTACCTGATGAATTAAGTCGTTTTGCGCCATTCTGTTTAGCAATACCTATTATTGTGTTTGCATTTCGACATGGGTGGCAAGGTGCATTACTGGGTACATTATTAAACAGTATTGCATTAATTGCTGCTCGAAGTAATGTCAGTAATATGGAAGTTACAGATTTATTATTATCGCTATCAGCACAAAGTTTAACTGGAATTTTGTTAGGCTTAGGTATTCAACATCAGCGTGATCTTAATATTAAATTATCATCTGAGTTAGGTCGAAATCAGGTTTTATCTCGCCAATTAATTAAGACAGAAGAATCAGTAAGGCGAGATGTAGCAAGAGAATTACACGATGAAATAGGTCAAAATATTACTGCAATTAGAATGCAAGCCAGTATTTTAAAACGGGTTGAAATAGCACCAGTAACCCAGCAATGTGCATCTACTATCGAACAACTATCACTTAATATTTATGATACAACCAAAGGTTTATTATCACGCTTACGTCCCAAAACATTAGATGATCTTGGTTTAGCGAAAGCTGTAGAGCAAGTTGTGTGTGATTTAGAGTTAGAAGAAAAGGGGATTGATGTTGCAATGGCATGGGGACATCATCAGCCACTATTGTGTGATACTACAAGTGTAACGCTATATCGGATATGCCAAGAAGCATTAAATAATATTGCTAAGTATTCACATGCAACTGAAGTTATTATTGAATTGCAAATTGATCAACAAATCAGATTACAAATTGAAGATAATGGTGTTGGCTTTAAAGCAGAAGATGCATTTAAAGGTTTTGGTCTTCGAGGTATTCGTGAGCGAGTTGAAATATTAGGTGGGCAGTGCTCTATCGTGAGTCGTTATAGTGATAGTTCTCAAGAAAATATGTCACAAAAACAAGTTACAAATACAGGTACGACATTGGTAATTATTTTACCGTTAGCATAATAATAATCTTTAATTTCTTTATATAATCAGGTATCACATGGCCGTTTTATTAGATTCAGCAGTTGATCAACGCTATAAATATTGGCGTTTGCATATCATGATTAGTATGTATATTGGTTATGCTGGATTTTATTTAACGCGTAAAAACTTCACATATGCAATGCCAACAATGATCACTGATTTAGGTTGGGATAAAGCCGATATAGGGTTGATGGGTACATTATTTTATCTGACTTATGGGTGCTCAAAATTCATTTCAGGTATGATATCCGATCGTTCTAATCCTCGCTATTTTATGGGAATAGGGTTAATCGCAACAGGTATTATAAATATTTGTTTTGGTTTCTCCAGCTCTATCTCTGCGTTTACGTTATTGTGGATAGCAAATGCATGGTTTCAAGGATGGGGGTGGCCAGCTTGCTCTAAGCTATTAACAACGTGGTATTCTCGCTCTGAACGTGGGCTATGGTGGTCATGTTGGAATACTGCGCATAATGTTGGTGGGGCATTTATTCCATTGTTAGTCGGTTTTTTAACCGTACATTACGGTTGGCGTTATGGGTTCTTTATTCCAGGTGTCATAGCAATTGTGATTGGCCTTGGTTTATGTTGGCGATTGCGAAATAAACCAATAGCGATGGGGTTACCAAGTGTCGGGTTATGGCGTCATGATTATCTTGAAATAGCACAAGAGAATGAAGGAATAGGCCTTACACAACGACAAGTTTTATTTAAATATGTGCTGACTAATAAATATTTATGGTTACTAGCGATGAGTTATGTCTTGGTTTATATCGTTCGGACCGCTATTAATGATTGGGGAAATATTTATTTAACGGAACAGCATCATTATAGTTTGTTATCAGCTAATGGCGCCTTGTCATTATTTGAAATTGGTGGCTTTTTAGGATCATTAGTGGGTGGGTGGGGCTCTGATAAATTATTTGGCGGTAATCGAGGGCCAATGATTTTATTATTCTCAATGGGTATTTTTTTAGCTGTTGCAGCTCTGTGGCTAATGCCTGTCACTAGTTATATTTTACAGGCGGGGTGTTTTTTTGCGATAGGATTTTTTGTATTTGGTCCACAAATGCTAATCGGCATGGCTGCTGCTGAGTGCTCTCATAAAGATTCAGTTGGCGCTGCTACTGGTTTTGTTGGCTTATTTGCCTATATGGGGGCGGCTTTAGCTGGATATCCATTGGCGATTATTATGAAGTATTATCATTGGACTGGTTTCTTTGTAGTAATTTCAGTCGCTGCGGCGTTAATTGGATTGTTATTATTGCCTTTTCTTAAAGCTCAAACATCTTCTTCATGATGATTATTTTTAGATTAGGCAGCAGCTTTATAACGACGTAATAAGCCTATAAAGTCATTTAAGGGACGATCAAGAACGTCATCAGCAATAAAAAAATCAAAGCCAAGTAATTCACGATTATAACGCATTCGATTAGCAAGCATTGCTTTTAGCCCTATAAATCGTTCACCGTCTTGAGTAATAAAAGGTGAATCGTCAAATAATATATCTTCAAGTTGGTGGGTTGGGTGTTCATTTTGCTTTAGCTCCATTACGAGTAAAATACGTTGTTCCAGTAATATTCTTGAAGCGACACGAGGACAGATATTGCGAATAAAATCATCATAATTTTTTAATTGGATACCAATCCAAGGTAACGGGGAATGCCACCCGTGAGATGCTAAGGTGACATTATCTATTTGTACAATATTATGCCATGTTGTTGTCCAACCACCATAACGACTATGAAATTGGCAATGCATAAAAGTCAATGTAAAGCTTAGGGTCGACGGATTGAGGAACATCTTGATTAATAACAAGATACTTCCTAATGAAAGAGTGATTATTAAGAGACTTATTGTTGATAATTGTGCATTAAAATAGCTTAATAACACAAAAGTGAGAATAGAGAATATTATTATTATCCAAACAAAATGTTTTGTAGTTAGTTTTTCCGTATGAATATGAAGTGTTTCCATTACGGACTCCTGAAACATTATTTGAAGTATTAGCATTATGATTAAATATATATTATAGATGTATATTCTAAAGAAGAATGTTGATGTAAATATTGAGTCTATTTTTATTGATAATGACAAAAATCATTATAAATTAATGTTTTCTTGTAGGTAAACGATTATTTATTGATGAATAAATAATCGTTTACTGGTAATTGATAAATAACTTTGTTATAAAACGCGCTCACTTTTTCTTGCTGAAAATGTGGAGATCAGAAAGTACTGTAATGGAGTAAAAAATTAATGAGAATTTCTCACAAGCGTAATGTTCAACGTAAACTGCATAAACAGAAACCTCTTTTAAGCAATACAGTCTTTGCAGTTCAAAAGATATCAGACGTTGAATTAGTTATTGATACGCCAGTAATTGCCAAAAATATTGTTTCTAAGTCAGTTGTAACGTTAACACCTAAGCAACAACAAGTATTGGATATTGTTGTAAGCCATGCAGATGGGTTAAATCCAAAGGGTATTGGTCTACAAGCAGGTCAAGAAGAGGCTAAAGCCGCAGCTTGGGCTACAGGTGCATTAAAAAAACTAACAGAAGAAGGATTGGTTGAGCGTATTCAATTGGCAGGGAATAAAGTATTCTATAAAGCTCTTTAAGTTAGGTTAATCCGCTTCTCTCTAAGAAGCGGGTGTATCTTTGTCTAGTTATTATTTTTTTTCACCGTATACCATTGTTATCATTTATCCTATTCTTATATTTAAGACATAAAAGAGGCGACTTTTTTTTACTCTGCTATAACTATTAACATGGAGAGTAATTCTCAAGGAGTACGCAGAATTCGGAGAAAATGATCTTATGACGATGATAAGTGCAAAGGAATTTTCTGGTTGGCTACTTGAACGGTTTGCAGAAGAAAAACAGGGAGTATCCCTTAGTCGTGAAGATATTAATATGTTGACAGGGAGGCAAAGTTTTTCTCTCGGTTATATTCATGATATCCATTATGAAGTGATGCGGCATGGAATGGCATTTGTAACAGATACGACAAGAGAAATGTTTTATCTTGTACCAATATCAGAGCGGCCTTGGCGTAAGCAATTAGAGAAGCATTATGAACATGATCTTTATTGTAATATATTGCCATTGAATAAATCTGGTTAATATTATTTGTATCATGATAGTTAAAAAAGAGGATATATATCCTCTTTTTTGTGATTATATTTTATAACGATTACCGATTATAAAACAGCAGCAATACCTTGACATAATGGAAGCATATTTGATTTGGTCATACCAGCAACACTGATACGGCCAGAGCCAACAATATAGATAGCAAATTCATCTTTTAGTCGTTTTACTTGATCTAAATTGAGCCCTGAAAAAGAGAACATACCATTTTGGTGTTCAATAAAACTAAAGTCTGTATCAACACCACATTGTTTTAGTGTCGCTACAAATAATACGCGCATTTCTTGAATACGATCACGCATTTCTGCGACTTCCTGTTCCCATTCAGCCCGCAGCACAGCATCGTTTAGAATTTGTGTCACAATGGCTGCGCCGTGAGCTGGAGGATTTGAATAAATAACACGTGCAATAGATTTTACTTGACTGAAAGAAATAACGGCTTGTTCAGTATTTTTTGCAACTAAGGTAAAGGCACCGACACGCTCATTGTAAAGTCCAAAGTTTTTAGAGAATGAGCTAGCAACGAGTAGCTCTGGCATTTGATCAGCAAAGATACGTAGCCCTTGTGCATCTTCTTCAACACCTCGAGCAAAGCCTTGATAAGCAAAGTCAAACATTGGTAGTAATTCTTTTTCTAGGCAGAGCTTTGCAAGTGTTTGCCATTGCTGATTAGTTGGATCAATACCTGTTGGATTATGGCAGCAACCGTGGAATAAAACTACATCCCCAATTTGAGCTTGGTTTAAATCAGCAATCATTGCTTCAAAATCGATATCTTTTGTTTGGGCATTGTAGTAACCGTAAGTCTTTGTCGCTAAACCTGCTGCTCCAAAGACACCATGATGGTTTGCCCATGTAGGGTTACTGATCCAAACCGTAACATCGCCAAGCTGACGTTTAATAAATTCAGCAGCAACACGTAATGCTCCTGTACCACCAGGCGCTTGTGCAGTCTGAACACGTTTCTCAGCAATAAGAGTAGAATCAGCACCGAAAAGTAGTTGCTGCACTGCGAGGCCGTATTCAGGCGTTCCAGGAATGCTTAGATAAGATTTTGTTGTTTCTTGTGCTAATAGAATGGCTTCTGCTTTTTTTACTGTGTCTAATACCGGAGTATTACCTGCTTCATTTTTATAAATACCCACACCAAGGTTAATTTTATGTGTTCTAGGATCAGCTTTAAAATCATCTGTTAAACCGAGAATAGGGTCTGCGGGGGCTGCTACAATCTTTTCAAACATATCGATCATCCATGGGTAGTTAAAGAGTTATATCTATTTATACCCTTAGTGATGGAAGGTTGACAAGAGGATGTCACAAATTTATGACTTTATAGTTATGTTTTTTTATTGCATTTTTATGATTGTAAGTGAAAATTCATTATATTGTTTGTATTGAACTCACCTTATGAGTACTTAAATAATAGTTGCTTGATTACGCCCATTATTTTTAGAATAATAAAGGGCTTGATCTGCTGCTTTATAGGCTTCATTAAAATGCATATTAGTTGTACTAATTCCACCAATAGAAACAGTAATATTCATATCTAAAATAGGACAGAGAGAGATCGCATCGCATATTTTCTGCGCTTTTATTTTTAGTTGTTCTTTACTCATATTAGTAAATGATAATATAAACTCTTCACCTCCCCAACGAATTGCAATATCCTTTTTTCGAATACAATTATTAATACGTTTAGTGACAGTACGAATAACATCATCACCAACTTCATGACCATAAGTATCATTTACATTTTTAAAATGATCAATATCGATAATTAGTAAATTGAAGTTATGTTGATTAAGTAATTTACTTTCATAATAATCACGGCGATAAAAACGTGTCATTTGGTCATATCGTAAAATAAATTGTTTATTAGCAATAAGTTGTATTAATGAATGATATAAAAGCATTAATAAAAGAGACGGCACAAAGGTCGCTTTTAAAAGAGTAAATAAATTAAGCCCTAAGTTAATAGGATTAACTGTTGAGCAGGGTAATAATTCACTTGTATGGTAAATATTATTATTATCCATACTAATAATTGTCATATTTTTATTATTAAATGTAGTTAATATATTACTAAATGCAGAATTTTTAATATCTATTGCTAATAAAGAGTCTAATTTTTTATTATTATAAATTGGATAATAAATCGTACGAATTATTTTATCAGTTCCAGTCTCTTTATATATATCAGTTAATTTTATATTACAGCCATAGAATGAACGATAAGTATCTATCAAGTCTTCACTCTTAACAATAGTATTAATAGCTATTTTATCATATCCATTTAAATAAGCAGGTCTGAGAGGGTCAAAATGTGAATAATCTGATGATGTTTCAAAAACAGCTACTGTCCATGTATTATCATCAGTAAGGTCATTGATTTTTTCGCGTAATTTATTGATACCTTTGGATAATATTTTTGCTTTGGTTGGCGTGTTGACAACGACTGAGACACCATTAAAAATATATGTTCCTTTATCTAAGGCGACTGTGTCTGTATTATTATAAAAAGACCCGAAACGACGAGCAACAGAATAAACATTATTTAATGTACGGATATACATATTTTGTAATTTTTCAATATGATATATATTATAAATATAATATGAAAAAGAACATAGCATAAAAAATAAAGTAAATAGCTTTAAGTAGACGAATATTTTTTTTAAAAAACCATTTACAGTCATTGTTATCCATAGATATTAAAATACAACATTATATTCTATATGGTCTTTTTTGAAAATTAAAGTGAAATATATACATCTTAACCATAAATATTTTTAATCCATAGAAATGAAATATATTTTAGGCAATAGTATATTGATTTCTACCATTATTCTTTGAATGATATAGAGCTTTATCTGCACCTTTATAAGCATCGTTAAAATATATATTTGTAGCTGATATACCACCAATTGACACTGTAACATTAAGATTTAATATAGGTAAAGATGCGATAGAGCGACAGATTTTTTGTGCTTTAAAATGCAATTGTTGACGATCAATTTTAGGAAAATAAATAATAAATTCTTCTCCACCCCAACGAATTGGAACATCTTTTTTACGAATACAATTATTAATGCGTATTGCAAGATGACGAATTACTTCATCACCCATATCATGACCATAGGTATCATTAATTTTTTTAAAATTATCGATATCAATAATTAATAGATTAAAATTACGTTGCTTTAATAATTTTTTTTCATAAAAATCGCGACGATAAAATCTTGTCATATGATCACGCTGAATCGCATATCTTTTTTTAATAAAATAACGTTTAAAAGAGTTAGATAAAAAGCTTAATATTAAAGCTGGGATAAAGGCTAATTTAAAAATAGAAAATAAACTAATACCAATATTAATTGGATTTAATTGTGAGCAAGGTAATAATTCTTCTATTTTATAAATATTACCCGTTTTATTAGAGTTGAGGATAGTTAAATGAGTGTCATTATAACGTTGTAGCTCATTAGAAAGAATATCATTTTTTATATCAATCGCAATTAATGCATCAAGATGTTTATTGTTATAAATAGGGTAGTAAAGGGTTCTAATTTCAACCTTTGAACCTGTTTCAGTATAGCTTTCTGTCAGTTTGAGATTACATCCATAAAATGATTGATAAGTATTCTCGAGGTTTTCTCGTTGAACGATACGATGCATAACCGAATTTTCGCCATATTCATCAAACTGGGTTAAATATTGTGGTCGAATCGGATCAAAATGCGCATAATCTGCTGGGTTTTCAAAGACAGCAATGGTCCATATATTATTATCTGTAAGACGATTTAATTGTAAACGTAATTTTTCTATACCACTCGAAAGCGTTTTGACGTTACTTGTTGTATTAACAATTAATGAAACATTATTTGTTTTATAATGATTTTTTATCTTATATTCTTCTGGAGCGTTATTATAATACGAGCCAAACCGACGGGTATATGAATATACATTTTGAATTCGAGCAATATAACGCCGCTGAAATTTTTCAAGATGATAAATATTGTAAATAAGATAGAAACTAGAGAATATAAAAAAAAGCAAAGAAAAAGTTTTTAATACGAGAATGGAGTGCTTATTGATATCTTTTTGTTTTTTTTTCATATGAAAGACTTCATTATTTGTATTATTTTTTATGAATTTAATCCATTTATAGAATTAATACAATATTTATAAATCATTTTCAGGATTTAAGACTGATTCTATTAGATTATTCTATATTTTCTACTAAACCTAAAGAAAAAACCATCCGAAGATGGTTTTTTATAACTAATTACATTGAGTACTTAGAAGTTTGCAGAGCGAGGAGTACGTGGGAATGGAATTACGTCACGGATGTTGCTCATACCCGTTACGTAAGAGACTAGACGCTCAAAGCCTAGACCAAAACCTGAGTGTGGTACTGAACCATAACGACGTAAATCGCGGTACCAGCCCATGTGTTCAGGGTTTAAACCCATTTCGATCATACGCGCATCAAGTTGTTCAAGACGTTCTTCACGCTGTGAACCACCGATGATTTCACCGATACCTGGTGCAAGTACATCCATTGCCGCAACAGTCTTACCATCTTCGTTCATACGCATGTAGAACGCTTTGATGTCTTTTGGATAGTTCTTCACAATTACTGGTGCTTTGAAGTGTTGCTCAGCAAGGAAACGCTCGTGCTCAGAAGACATATCAATGCCCCACTCAACATCGTTCTCAAACTGACGGCCAGAATCTTGAAGAATCTTGATTGCATCAGTGTAGTCTACTTGTGCAAAATCAGACGTTACAAATTGCTCTAGGCGAGTGATAACATCTTTATCAATGCGAGAAGCAAAGAATTCAAGATCGTCACGACGCTCTTCAAGTACGGCTTTAAATACATATTTCAGCATATCTTCAGCCAGTTTTGCTACATCGTTGAGATCAGCAAAAGCAACTTCAGGCTCAACCATCCAGAATTCAGCAAGGTGACGACTGGTGTTTGAGTTTTCTGCACGGAAAGTTGGACCAAATGTGTATACTTTGCTTAGTGCACATGCATACGTTTCAGCATTTAATTGACCAGATACAGTAAGGAATGTTTCTTTGCCAAAGAAGTCTTTGTCAAAATCCACTTCACCTTTGTCTGTCATTGGCAAATTTGCCATATCTAGCGTAGACACACGGAACATTTCACCAGCACCTTCACAGTCAGACGCTGTGATAAGTGGCGCAGACATCCAAATGAAGCCTTGCTCGTGATAGAAACGGTGAATAGCTTGAGATAGGCAGTTACGAACACGGGCTACAGCACCAATTACGTTAGTGCGTGGGCGTAGATGCGCAACTTCACGTAAATACTCAATAGAGTGGCGTGTTTTAGCCATTGGGTATGTTTCAGCATCTTCTACCCAGCCAACAACTTTAACGGCTGTTGCTGCTAATTCGAAATCTTGACCTTTAGCAGGAGAAGCAACAATTGTACCAGTGACTTCAACAGAGCAACCCGTTGTTAATTTTAGTACTTCTTCTTGATAATTATTTAACTCATTAGAGACCACGGCCTGAATCGGGTCGAAACAAGAGCCGTCATAAATGGCAAGGAAAGAAATTCCAGCTTTGGAATCACGACGTGAGCGAACCCAACCGCGAACAGTGACTTCACTGTCGATAGCGAGTTTACCGCTTAATACGTCTGTTACAGGCGCGTAAGTCATGTTTAAGTTATTCTCCGTTTAGGCACTTCACTTTGGAATTAAAGTATTACGTGCTTAAAGATATCGTTGTGTAAGTAATATTACCTTTCTTACGTCAAGCATCAAGTACTGATCTCATTAGATTGACAAATTGATGTGGGAAAGTGGAAATTTATACTGAATGGTGGTTAAGAAATGATCACTTTGGCAATGATAAGTAAATATAGGTCTTATCATTGCCTTGTTATTTGTAGATGCTATAGCGAAAGATAAAAATATTTAGGGTTAAGCAATCGCTAGATATTTATGAGTTTGGATCGATAAACGCCAATTACGCGCGATACATGTTGCAATGCATAGTTCTGTTGCTCGCGATTTTTGACTGATAGGTTGCAGTGCTATTGTGACATCATTACGTAGTGTTACTGGCGCTAATAAAGTGTCTAATTGTTCAATGTCTTTATGTGTTCCAACTGGATGCTTGATCTCATTTGCACGTGCTAACGCCGAAGGTAGTACTGGCAGCTTTGCTTTCATATTGATTTTAGGTGATACCGTAACCCATGTTTGATCACTGGCTAAAATCTCTGAGGTACCACTGGTTTCAATTTGGCAGTTAAACCCGGCTTTTTCTAAAGCAATTGTCAGTGGACGAAGGTCATAAATACACGGCTCACCACCAGTGATCACCACATGTTTAGCCGTATAGCCTTGAACAATTAATAGCTTAATAATGCCATTTGCATCAAGTTGTGTCCAAAGTGGGGAGTCTTCTGTTTTAACCATAATACGTTCAACGCTGACTAAATCTTCAGTTTCAGCTGTCCATGTTTGTTTAGTATCACACCATGAACAGCCAACAGGGCAGACTTGTAAACGAACAAAAATAGCAGGAACACCAGTGAATACACCTTCACCTTGAATGGTTTCGAAGACTTCATTAATTTTGTACACGTAAAACCTCATATTCTCATATCGTTACTTTTTGCCATTATAACCTAGGTGTCACTTGTGAGTGATGCTGGGCTAAAGTGCCGAAGAGATTAAATTTACTAATTGAAATTATACTCGGCGAAATGCCGATTTATCATTATGTCAGAAGCGAAAGCGGAAGTCTTTAGGGATTCCTCGTGATGTCTGTCACGTCCTGAGTACAAGATGCTTCACAATTAGTTCGCAAAGTAAAAAAATTGCAAAACGAATACTATTTATTGCTGTTTTTTCTCTAGGAGTATCGACATGTATGTCGCTCAGCCAGGTCATATTGATCATATAAAAAGAAATAATGCCGGGAGCGTATATAAACTTATTGATCTGTACGGACCTATTTCACGGATTGAATTATCTAAACGTAGTCAATTAGCACCAGCAAGTATTACCAAGATTACTCGTGAATTGATTGATGCTCATTTGATAAAAGAAACGCAAGATCAGGAGTCAACGAGTCGAGGACGACCCGCTATTGGACTTGTCCCTGCAAATGAAGGTTGGCAATTTTTATCAATTCGATTAGGCCGAGGCTATTTGACGATTGCTTTACATTCGTTAAGTGGTGAGATTTTAGTTGAAGAAAGACAAAATATTCATCAACTGCAGCAAGATGATGTTGTTGCTAAATTATTGACTGAAATTAATGTGTTTTTTGCTAATCATGTTAGTGCGATTGATCGTATTTCGGCTATTGCGGTTTCATTACCTGGGCTTGTAAATGCTGATGACGGTATTGTTTTACAAATGCCACACTATACGATAGAAAATTTACCATTGAGTGATATTCTTCATCAGGCGACAGGATTACCTGTTTTTGTTGGCAATGATACTCGTTCATGGGCATTAGCTGAAAAACTATTTGGTAATTCACGTGGTATATCAAATTCTATTTTAGTTTCAGTACATCATGGCGTTGGCGCTGGAATTATTTTAGATGATGCGGTACTTCAAGGGCGAACTGGTAATGTTGGTGAACTAGGTCATATTCAGATTAAACCTTATGGTAAACGCTGTTTTTGCGGTAATCATGGGTGTTTAGAAACCGTGGCAAGTTTATCTGCCGTTTTAGATCAAACATTGATTTGTTTACAAGATGGACACCCATCAGTATTAACAACATCAACCCTAACAATTGAGTCTATTTGTGATGCTGCGGTTGCTGGTGATCCCCTTGCGAACCAAATTATTACTGATTTGGGGCATCACCTTGGTCAAGCGATAGCAATTATGGTCAATCTATTTAATCCGCAGCGGATCTTAATCGGTGGTGAATTAAATCGAGCTAAATCAGTATTATATCCTGCTATTATGGAATGTGTTATCGCTCAAACATTGCCTATTTATAATCGTGATCTCGAACTTCAAGAAAGTCGTTTTTACACTCAAGCAACCATGCCTGGTGCGGCGTTGGTAAAACAAGCTCTTTATGACGGACATTTATTGATGAAACTAATTGATGGTTAAAATTGTTCTTTAATTTCCATATAGCTTTCTCGAATATGTTCAATAAGTGCTTGAATCCGTTTAGCCGGTTTGCGGGTGTAAGGATAAACTGCATAAATACCAACCACTTTCCCTGCATGAGCCGCTAATACCTCAATTAATTGACCCTGCTGTAATTCACTATAAACCAGACAGGTGGGTAAGTAAGCAATACCATTACCTGCCAGTGCTACTTTTTTTAATGCAGCTGCGTTATCTGATGAAAAGTTACCACTGACCTTATGGGTGTAAATTTTATTTTGACGAATAAATTGCCAGTCAAAAGGGCCGGTGCTTTGTGGGTTATAGCCTAAGCAATTATGACTATTAAGGGCTTTTGGTGTTTCAGGTATGCCATGTTGTTCAAAGTAAGCGGGTGAAGCACAGATAACCCAACGAGAATTAAAAATATGACGAGCAATAAGGCTTGAATCTTCCAGAGAGCCGGTGCGAATCACGAGATCATAGTTATCTGCCACTAAATCAACAAAATGATTGTTCAGTGACATATCAACGGTTAAGCCAGGGTGTTTTTCACAAAAGGTAGAGACAGCATTAGCCAATACCAGTTCACCTGATATTGTTGGTACTGACATTCGAATTTTACCAGAGAGTGCTTCACTATACCCAGTGACTGAATCAAAAGCGGTTTGCGCTATGTTACTGATACTCTTTGCTCGATGATAAAGTACTTCACCCGGTTCTGTGAGTGTTAGTTTACGGGTTGTTCGGTAAATAAGCTGTAGGCCTAAACAGGTCTCAAGTTTACTGATACGTTTACTGACGACAGATTTGGTTATGTTATTTAGTTCAGCAACTTTACTGAATGAACCATATTCAATAACTTGAGTAAAAAGGACGAGATCATCAATAGCTGGCATGTCAATATTCCAATAGTGGGTTTATAGCGAATTATACGCGAAAAAAAACGCAGTCCGATAACTGCGTTTTTTCATATTCCCGTTTAAGTGCTTAACCACTAGCATCCTGCTAGTTTGATTATCACTATTGGTGATAGGTAAAATTACATATCATCAATAATGATGTAGGTGGCAAAGACGGGCCCATGCACACCAACAACTTTGATCAGCTCGATATCTGCAGTCGAACTCGGACCTGAAATAAAATTCACACATGATGGAATACGCTCACCATTCTGTGCTTTTTGATGTAATAGTTCTGTCGCTTGGGTTAAGCGAGGAACAATATTGCTTTTAGGAACAATAAATACAGAAGCTTCAGGGAGCAAACTTACTGCTCGACCTTGTGCTGCTTGGCTGTAAAGTACCATTGTGCCAGATTCAGCTAAAGCTTGTTCTGCAAATACTACGCCGACTTTAGCTCGTTCTGCAACTGCAATATTTGCATCATAGCCTGCACTTTGATCCCAAATGTAGACGCCATGTTGCTTTTCTGCTAAATCTTTCGGATTTACTATATCTAACAGACGATTATCTGCGGTAAAGATAGTTTCTCCGATAGGATTTAAACCATCACCATTATCAGTACAATAATGGAAACATACATTACGTAGGGTTTCTGTTAGCTTCTCTTTTGTTGTAACAACGGCTTGAGAGGCTAATGTCGTTTCTGTGTAGTCAACTAAAATGGTTTTTAATTCATCTTGGCTTTTATCCGCAAAAACTTCTTTGTGGCAGTTATATTTTAAATTTGGGCGTGCTACAGGTGCAGTAATACGATCACGACCAAGTTGTTTGGCGATATTATCAAGGAAACTATCGCGGTTAAAAATGCGTTGCTCTGACATGCGGAAGCCCCTTATTTGTCATCTCTGTTTTTGAACCAGCTACGGAATGATTGACCTGTTGGTGCTGGTAAATCACGAGTTTGTGTCCATGCGTTAAGCAAACCCACTTTAAAAGGTAGTTTGCCATCTTTAATTAGTTTACCAGCCATAATTGCGCCGATTTTAACAGTCTTATCCCAGATGAATGGGTGAGAGTTAACAAAGTTAAAACCTGTAATTGCTGCGCGTTCCGCAGGAGCTGTGATTTTTTCTTCACCCATAATTTGGCGGTGTTTTAGTAATAAATCAGACAATGGGATTTTTACTGGACACACATCATGACAAGCGCGACATAAGCTACAGGCGTTCGGCAAGTCTTTAAAATCTTCATAACCACCCAGCAATGGTGATAGTACAGCACCAATTGGACCTGAGTAGATTGAACCGTAAGATTGACCACCAAGATGACGGTATGCAGGACAAGTATTTACACAAGCAGCACAGCGAATACAACGTAGAATAGGACGGAACGCTGATCCTAAAATTTTAGAACGGCCGTTATCAACAATAACGAGATGGAATTCTTCAGGCCCATCACAGTTATCACCCTCACGAGGACCCGTTAGTGCAGTGACATAACCCGTTAGTGGTAAACCAACAGCACTACGACACAATAGGCTTGCCATTATATCAAACTCTTCAAACGTAGGAACAATACGCTCCATACCCATGACGGCGATATGTGTTTTTGGCAGGCTGGTGGCTAGACGTGCGTTACCTTCGTTAGTCACGAGCGTTACGGTACCTGATTCTGCAATCGCAAAGTTACAGCCTGTAATACCGATTTCAGCTTCAAGGAAATCATGACGAATATGCTCACGGACAAAGCGCGTCATGGCTTCAGGATCAGATGAACCATCATAACCGAGCTTTTCTTTGAACACTTCGCGAATTTGAGTACGGTTTTTATGCAGTGCTGGTACAACAATGTGTGAAGGAGCATCACAATCATCGACTTGTAGAATATATTCGCCTAAATCGGTTTCGATGATTTCGCAATTATTGCGTTGAATCATCTGGTTCATACCGATTTCTTCAGTCACCATTGATTTAGATTTTACAATCTTCTTAGCGTTCTTTTTCTTTACAATTGTTTCGATGTAGTTAGTGGCGTCTTCAGCCGTTGCAGCAAAGAAGACATGCCCACCATTTTTTTCTACATTTTCACTAAGCTGTTGTAAGTAGTAATCAAGATTTTCAAGTACATGGTTACGAATATCCATGCCCATTTCACGCCATTCTTCCCAGTTACCCAGCTTTTCAGCGGCAACAGCACGGCTTTTAAACATTCGTTCTTGTGCGTTGGCAACAGCTGCACGCATCGATTCGTCTTTCATTTTTAGATGAATACGATCTTTAAATTTAATGTTGCTAGTTTTCATTGACATAATAATGACCTCTTAACGACTCATCAGCACATCAACAATGTGCATTACTTTAATAGGTTGACCTTCACGGCTAATACGGCCACCAATATTTAATAAACAGCTAATATCAGCACCAATTAAGAAATCAGGTTTTACTGCACTAATGTGTTTTACTTTTTCAGTTACCATTTCACCTGAAATTTCAGACATTTTGACAGAGAATGTACCACCGAAACCACAACATGTTTCTTGGTTGTCAATGGGTAACAATTCAAGACCTTCAACGTTATTTAGTAAGATAAGAGGCTCTTCACGTACACCTAATTTACGAATAAGGCTACAAGATGGATGGTAAACGCCTTTACCTTTAAGGCGAGCGCCAACATTTTCTACGCCTAATTGACGAACGACAAATTGAGTTAGCTCAAATAAGCGATCGGCTACTTTTTGTGCACGAGCAGCCCATTCTGGTTCATCTTCTAAATAATGTGGGTATTTCTTTACAGAAGCCGCACATGAGCCTGCAGGCGTCACAATTGGATAATCATTTATTTCAAAAGCTTCGATCATGCTTTTCATTGCGGGCTTGCTTTTTTCGATATAACCGCTGTTTAATGCGGGTTGACCACAACACCCTTGGCGTTCAGGAAAAATCACTTCACACTCTAATTGCTCAAGCAGTTGTACCGTCTTTTTAGCAACTTCTGCTTTTACGGTATCGCCAAGACAAGTGACAAAAAAGTTTACCTTCATTTTATTGCTCCAATGGCGTAAAGGCGCCTGAAATATTGACGTTAAACTATAGGTCGGCGTCTGCTATACAGGACGCCAATCTATTTTCTTTAATGATTAAAGAAATGTACTCACTATGGCGACAATTACGCCATATAAAATCATAGGGATAACTGTTTGTTTAATGATGTAACCTTCTTTATTCGCAATACCAAGTATGGCTGATACTGCAATAATATTATTAATACATACCATATTACCCATTGCGCCACCGACAGATTGCAACGCTAGAATGGTCGTTTCTGGCAAGCCGACGGTGTGAGCAATGCTTTGTTGAATGGCACCAAAAGTTAAATTGGAGACAGTTGCAGATCCTGAGAAAAATGCGCCTAATGCACCTAAATAAGCGGCACAATATTGCCAATTTTTTCCCAGTAAATGCGCAAATGCGTTACCTGTTGTCATGATGGGTGAGTTATCACCACCAATCATCATGAACTTCACCATAATTAATGCGCCAATAAGGGCGATAAAGGGTGTTTTAATGCGTGATGCTGTGTCACTAAACACGGTTGTTACTTGATGTCTGTTCATTTTTAAAAAAGGAATTGAGACAAAAACAACCAAGAAAAAAGGTATTAATGCAGGTACATACAATGTTTTATATGCCCATGCCGTATCGGTGCCTAAAATATTACTAATATGAATAATAAAAGCCTGGCTAATATGTAAGTCGGCAAAGCCTAAGTGGAAATTCCACATAGGTGTTGCGTCGTTTAACATGCCTTTTAGCCCTAATTGTTTAATACGGGTTACTATTAAAATAACAATCAGTAATAAGGTGGGAGCCATCGCTTTAAATACGCGCCCAAAAGGTAAAACGACCGTTGTTTTTTCTGTATCCTTTATTTCTTTCTTTTCTAATCCAATGTTATAGCGTGCAAAAAATATTGATAATGTTAAGCCAATGGCACCGCCAATAAGGGCTGGGAACTCATAGTTCCACTGTGCAAGCCACACATAAGGTAGCGTACATGACCAAATACTAAGCTGAATAAACATAATATTACGGCGAATTTGTTGCCAGCTAACAATGAACTTTAAAGCGATAACTGGAATAACAATCGCTGCAGCAGTATGCATGATGGCGGATAGGCTACCCACATGCAGTAATTCAATATCAGAAAGCCCTAAGTTACCAAACCCAAACCATGTTGGCGTTCCTACTGCACCAAAAGAGACCGGCACAGAATTCATAACTAATGCTAACATGGCAACTCGTAATGGGTTAAAACCTAGCCCTACAAGAATGGGAGCTGCAATTGCCGCTGGTGTTCCAAATCCTGATGCTCCCTCAATCATGAAAGCAAACGCCCAGCCAATGATCATTAACTGACCAATTTGGTTTTTACTAATACCTTCTAACCATTGTTTAATGACATCTTCACAGCCTGAAATTGAGAGGGTACGATTTAATAAAATCGCACCAGCAATAATTGAAATTGGTGTTAGTGCTGATAAAGCGCCAGAAATAATGTTGGCTGTTAATAAACGTCCACTAGTGCCAAAATAAATTAATTGCAATATACCGACCAGTAATGCAGTTAAAGGCAATGCCACATGTGAAGGTAGCGCATTTTTTTTAGTCATCATCCAAATTAATAATAAAATTGGAATAACTGATATAGCTAGATTAAGCATGTTTATTTCCCTGGCTGAGTCGTCTCATTCCATTTTCAAATAGACGAATTTTATTTTTATTTATTATTACTATGTGAATAGTATTTTTTATACTGATTACCTCAGTGGGGAGATTATTGTAGGCAGGAAAAAGAAACTTTCTATCTATTTTTTTTATGTATTTATCATACTTATTAATTAAATGTGACGTGAATATATATACGGTAAAAAATAGATTTTTAAATACTTTCAATAAATCAAGTTGTTACGTTTTTAAGGTGTGTAAATAGGTGGCTTGATTACATCATTATTGGAAACAATGTATTTGCATACATAAGCTAATATATTAAGTGTTTATTTCTAAGAATAAAAATCAAATTACGAATAAAAAGAAATAATTATCATTACAATGATTATTTAGACGCTAATACTAGAACTTAGACGACTAATAATGCATTTAACGTGGTTATTTGAAATATAAAAAATATTATTTACGATATTTTAAATATATTAATTGAATTAACTCATCATATATTAAACCTATTTTAAGTGTAAATGTAATTTTCTATTAAAAATGATAAATATTCGCTCATAAATAAAGTGGTATTCATCAGTAACTTTAAAGGGGAAATGTTACTCTGAGGATGAATTGCTATCGATTACTGTATGTAAGAAAGAGAGTGCCGCAGTACAATCATTACGGCTCATAAACCATTGTTTTTGATTTACCTCTAACGGTAAAATCTCGAGCCAACGTTGGCATACCCATGTAATATCATCAAATTTTGGTTCAGGATAATAGCGAGAATGCTCTGGGTGTTGTTGAAATAGTTGCTTCAAATTATCTGAAATACCTTGATCGATGAAATTAATATTTTTGCTGTGCCAATTGGGAACTGGGGAGGTATCACCAATGTATAGGTCGTCACTGTCTTGCCAATGGTTATTGATCAAAAACATTTCAATCCCTTGAATTGTAATACTCATAAACCCATTAGGTAGCGGATCAAAATCAGTAATAACGACACGAGTACCAAAATGACAAAGATTATCATCAATTTTCATACATAGTCCAAAACCATGATAATTGGTCGCTGCGAGTTTAACTAATCGAACATAACGTTGCTCATAAATGCATAGTTTGCAAATACCGTTAGGTAGTAAGTAAATATCAACAGGGAAAAGAGGTAATTGCATAATAATAACCCTAAACAAAACGTATTGATAATAAGTAAATAGTTGCTCGATATATAATTATTATTATGCTGATCGGGACCTTTTATGAGTATAAGCAGACTACAATAGAACAATGTCTGCTTTTTGATACTACGGTAAAATAAAAGACTGTTTAGTGTTGCAGTATTATGTGTTTAATATCTTATATATTGCTTGGGTTAAGCATGAGAGTTGTGTTGGGGTAATAATATAAGGGGGCATAATGTAGATCAGTCGACCGAAAGGACGGATCCATACTCCAGCATTAACAAAAGCCTGCTGTATTGAAGCCATATCAACGGGCTGGTGTAACTCAATGACGCCAATAGCACCTAACCAACGTACTTGTTTTACTTTTTCAAGGGTTGCTATGAGGGGGAGTTCAGTCGCTAATTGTTTTTCTATTGATGTAACTTGTTGTTGCCATTGGTTTTGTTCTAATATTTCAAGGTTTGCAGTAGCGACAGCACAAGCAAGAGGATTGCCCATAAATGTTGGACCATGCATAAAACATCCGGCATCACCACTGCATACTGTATCTGCAACTTGTTTATGCGTGATGGTTGCTGATAATGTCATATACCCACCAGTAAGTGCTTTGCCCACACACATAATATCAGGGCTAATATTAGCGTGTTCGCAGGCAAATAGTTTACCTGTACGACCAAATCCGGTTGCTATCTCGTCTGCAATTAATAACACACCATAATAATCACACAACTCACGTACTCGGCGTAAATAGGTTGGATGATATAAACGCATTCCTCCCGCACCTTGCACTATTGGCTCTAAAATAATAGCGGCAATTTGCTGGTGATATTGAGCTAATTTATCAGCTAAATCATTAATATCATCTTCGTTCCATTCTTCCCAGAATCCGCATTGGGGAGCATTCGCAAAAATATGTTCAGGAACAAAGCCTTTATAAAGACTGTGCATCGAGTTATCAGGATCGGTTACTGACATAGCAGCAAAAGTATCGCCATGATAACCATGTCTAAGGGTTAAAAACTTAGCACGAGATTCACCTTTAGCATGCCAATATTGCAATGCCATTTTTAGGGCAACTTCAACAGCAACGGATCCTGAATCAGCAAGAAAAACAGTATCTAAGCCTGGTGGTGTTATTGATACTAACTTTTTACAAAGTTCAACAGCTGGTTGGTGTGTTATTCCTCCAAACATAACATGTGCCATTTTATCTAATTGGTTTTTCGCTGCAGCGGTCAGGTGTGGGTGGTTATAGCCGTGAATAGCAGACCACCATGAAGACATGCCATCGATTAATTGAGTGCCATCTTCAAGGGTAATGTATACACCACGAGCTTCTGTGACAGGGTAACAAGGAAGTGGTGTTATCGTTGATGTATAAGGATGCCAAATATGACATTGATCGAATTCAATATCGATTGAGAGTTCTTTTTGCACATTAGTAAACCTAAATCATTATTCAAGGTTGACAGTCTACGTACTATTAGTAGACTAGCCAACAACTAAAAGATGAGCAAATGTCTATTCGGTTAATTTTTATACTATTGATATCAGTGTGAAAATGGCTCTATATCATTTTTACGCTTATTAACATTAGAGTATTTGTGAGTAATAAAAATAGAATAAGAGGGATACATTGTGGACGTTCGTAGCAATTGGACGGTTGAGGAAGTACAAGCTTTATTTCAGAAACCATTTATGGATTTAGTGTTTGAAGCGCAACAGGTTCATCGTCAATTTCATCAACCTAATCAAGTACAAGTCAGCACATTATTGTCTATTAAAACGGGTGCTTGCCCTGAAGACTGTAAATATTGCCCTCAAAGTGCACATTATCGTACTGATATAGAAAAAGAACGTTTATTAGAAGTTGATCGTGTACTCGATGCCGCACTAAAAGCCAAGCAATCAGGCGCAACTCGTTTTTGTATGGGAGCTGCATGGAAAAACCCTAAAGATCGCGATATGCCATATTTGCTTGATATGGTGCAAGGGGTTAAAAAATTGGGTCTAGAAACATGCATGACATTAGGCATGATCACGGCCGATCAGGCTCAGACATTAGCAGCGGCAGGATTAGATTATTACAACCATAATCTTGATACTTCTCCTGAGTATTACGGCAATATTATTACCACACGGACTTATCAAGATCGGTTAGATACTTTGGCACATGTTCGTGATGCGGGAATGAAAATTTGCTCTGGTGGTATCATTGGTATGGGAGAAAGCGCGCGAGATCGCGTTGGTCTGCTGGTGGAATTAGCTAACCTGCCTGTTCATCCTGAAAGTGTGCCTATTAATATGTTGGTAAAAGTAAAAGGGACGCCACTGGAAAATACAGAGGATGTCGATCCATTTGATTTTATTCGCATTATTGCGGTTGCTCGAATCATCATGCCGCATTCAGCAGTAAGACTTTCTGCGGGACGTGAGGATATGAACGAGCAAATGCAAGCCTTATGTTTTATGGCGGGTGCAAATTCTGTGTTCTATGGCTGCAAGCTATTAACGACGCCAAATCCAGATGAAGATAAAGACATGCAACTCTTTGCTAAGTTGGGTATTAATAGTCAACATCAAGCAGCAAAACCTGATGATATTCAAGCGCAAGCATTATTAGATCAAGTCGTAGAACAGGTTGTAGCTCGACCAACAACAGATGACATTTTTTATGATGCCTCTTTTTAATCAACGTCATCAACAAGCCCTTATAGCTCGCCAGCAACAAGGTCTTTACCGGCAATTACAGTGCCATAATGTAAATTCACATGAATTAAATTTTGCTAGTAATGATTATCTTGGATTAGCACAAGAGCCTAAAATTATCACAGCTTGGCAACAAGGGTTGGCGAAATATGGTGCCGGTAGTACGGCTTCACCTTTAGTTACGGGGTTTCAAACGCCACATGCGGATTTAGAACAGCAATTAACCGAATGGTTAGGTTATCAACGCGCATTATTATTTAATAGTGGTTTTAGTGCTAATCAAGCGGTGCTATTTACTTTATTACAAGCACAAGATCAGTTGTTCCAAGATAAGCTTAATCATGCCTCTTTAATTGAAGCGGGAATGTTATCACCTGCGAAGATGAAGCGTTTTGCTCATAACGATATGGCTGCATTACAACAGCAACTCTCAAAAATAAAAGTAGGTATAGATACAGCATCATTAGTGGTAACTGAAGGTGTTTTTAGTATGGATGGCGATTGTGCGCCGCTAGCATTATTGCGAGAAATAACAACTCAACATCAAACGTGGTTGATGGTTGATGATGCTCATGGTTGTGGTGTGCTAGGGGATACCGGGCAGGGAAGTTGTCATCAAGCAGGAATAAAAGCCGATATATTGATTATTACCTTTGGTAAAGCCTTTGGTATACAAGGTGCTGCAGTATTGTGTAGCCAAGATACTGCGGAATATTTAGTGCAATTTGCGCGTCATTATATTTATTCAACAGCGATGCCCCCAGCTCAAGCTGTGGCATTACGTCATGCTTGCTCTTTGATTCAAACTCAATCTTGGCGACGAGAAAAGTTACACGCATTATCTGAGTCTTTAAATCATTATCTTGATAATAGTCTTGGTCTTATACCGACGATCACGCCCATTAAACCAATGATTATTGGTGATAGTTGTCAAACAATGGCAATCGCGGCTCAATTACAACAACGGGGTATTAAAGTGGGGGCTATTCGTCCACCAACCGTTGTACCACATAGTGCGCGATTACGAATAACACTGACAGCTAACCATAATGAAGATGATATTCGTCAGTTGGCCAAAGCGATAAATGAGGTAATTGATGTCGGATAAATCAATGAAAGCGGCATTTTCAATTGAGCAATCACAAAAGTTGGCGATAGCGAATGCTTTTGGACGTGCCGCCCAACATTACGATAAATCAGCTGCATTTCAGCGCCAAGTCGGCCAGCAATTAGTTGCATTAATGCCGACACAAGTGCAATCGTCTAAATCGTCAGTAATTGATATTGGTTGTGGCACCGGGTATTTCAGCCATGAGTTACACCACCAAGGATTTGAAGTAACAGCGGCAGATCTTTCTGCTGAAATGTTATTACAAGCGCATCAAAGGTGTGGAAATCATTGTCAGTATTTGCAAACAGATGCTGAAAATATTGCGATGGCGGATGACAGTTATGATTTTGCATTCAGTAACTTAGTATTGCAGTGGTGTAATGATTTAAGTGTACCGTTACGAGAGTTACAACGGGTTGTTAGATTTAATGGTGTTATTTTCTTTACTACATTAATGGATGGATCATTAAATGAACTTAAACATGCATGGTCACACATAGATAACAAACAGCATGTTAATGCGTTTAAGTCACAACAACATATTGAAGCAGAGATTACACAATCAGGCTTAATGATTGAAACGTTAGAATGTAAATCAATAACCGTGTATTACTCAACGGCGATGAAATTGATGAGAGATTTAAAAGGTATTGGCGCTACACATTTACAGCAACAGCGATCATCAGGGTTAATTGGACGGCAGACATTTATTGAATTAGAACATGCGTACGATAAATACCGATTAAAGAATGGATTATTGCCTGCGACTTATCAGGTGTGTTTTGGAGTATTAAAAAATGCATAAAGCGTATTTTGTGACAGGGACAGATACCGATGTAGGTAAAACAGCCTGCTGTTGTGCCATTTTGAATGCCGCACAGCAAGAAAATACAGCTATTGTAGGGTATAAGCCTATTGCATCGGGTTGCGAAAAAACACCGCAAGGGCTTCGTAATAGTGATGCTTTATTACTGCAACAAGCATCATCAATGAATGTCACTTATGATGAGGTTAACCCTTATCATTTTTATCGTCCGGTATCGCCTCATATTGCTGCTTTAGAAGAAAATAAAGTCATTGAATTTAGCGTATTGTCTCAGGGACTCGCAAATCTTAAAACAAAATCAGATTGCGTGCTTATTGAAGGTGCTGGTGGTTGGCGTGTTCCTATTAATGCTACTGATTATCTTTCTTCATGGGTAAAGCAAGAGCAGTTACCTGTTATTTTAGTCGTTGGTGTTAAACTTGGTTGCTTAAACCATGCTTTATTGACAGCTGAAGCTATTCAAGCTGATGGATTAACTGTTGTTGGATGGATTGCTAATTGTATTGAGCCTAAAACGGACAATTATACGGCGATGGTAACGTGGCTAGAACAACAGTTACCGGGCAAAAAAATTGCTGAAATACCTTATATTCCCCATTATCAAGTATCAGATTTAGGTACCTATATTGATTTAGCAATATTCAGTTAAAAAAGAGAGCTTAATAAAAACAACAAAAGGCACATTGTGTGCCTTTTGTTTTAATTAAGAGAGATAAACTAATTAGAGGGGTTAAGTCCAATTAGCATTTCTTGTGTTTCTGTTGCTTGTGCTGGATGTCCAGCTTGATCAAGGCCTAGCTCTTTACGTGCTTCATCCATGGACATTCCAAGATGACAACGTAAAATATCTATAGCAACTTGATAATTTTCATTATTAGCCATGAACTCTCCTTGTTTCATTACTTGTGTGTGTTGTTTCATAATGATATACAAACAATAATCGACTTATACGATGAAAGCAATACGACCAAAGTCTAATAATCATGTATTTTAATAATTAAGTACTTTTATTAAAGATAAAAGCAATATATCTGTTATTGACTGTACTCTTACCACGATTTTTTAGCTCTATTTAGTGATTGTAAATGATAAATCAGAGTTGATAAGAATTGGTAACAATTTAGATCTTTAATTTATAGTCATATTATTCGAATATAATGAGTAATAACCATCTAAATGTATTAATAAGACACTAAGTAGTGATCTATAAGGTATAAAATAGGTTGGTAATATTCTTTAAATTGGAGAAAAGAATAAATATGAAACGTATCGCGTTGTTTTTAGCAACGAACCTTGCCGTAATGTTAGTGTTTAGTATTGTACTTAACATTGTTTATGCCGTCACAGGAATGAAACCGGGTAGCCTTTCTGGATTGTTAGTCATGGCTGCGCTATTTGGTTTTGGTGGTTCATTAGTGTCTTTAATGATGTCAAAATCAATGGCATTACGTTCAGTGGGTGGGGTCGTCATTGAGCATCCACGTAATGAAACTGAACATTGGCTAATCAATACAGTGGCTCGTCAAGCAGAACAAGCGGGTATTGGAATGCCAACAGTGGCTATTTATGATGCGCCTGATATTAACGCTTTTGCGACGGGAGCAAAACGTGATGATTCATTAGTGGCAGTATCAACAGGTTTACTGCATAGCATGACACGAGATGAGGCTGAAGCTGTATTAGCACACGAGATCAGTCACGTAGCTAATGGCGATATGGTGACGATGACGTTAATGCAAGGTGTGGTCAATACCTTTGTGATTTTTGTTTCTCGCCTTGTGGCTGGTGCAATTAGTGGTGTGAATAATAACAGTGAAGAAGGGGAAGGTGGCGGTAGTTACATGACCTACTTTATCGTATCTTCAATTATGGAAGTGCTGTTTGGTTTCTTAGCCAGTATTCTAACAATGTGGTATAGCCGTCATCGTGAGTTTTATGCTGATGCAGGATCGGCAAAATTGGTTGGCCGTGAAAAAATGATAGCGGCTTTGGAACGCTTAAAGGTAAGTCAAGAACCACATTTAGAAGGTTCAATGATGGCATTTGGTATTAACGGTAAAAAATCATTATCGGAGCTATTTATGACTCACCCAGCATTAGATAAACGTATTGATGCATTACGTCGCGGTGAGTATATCAAATAATTATTGACCAACGTGTTATATGTTAACAATAAGCTCTCTGAGATCGTTTATTACTAAAAGGTAAACGTTTTGAGAGCTTTTTTTTGCTATAAACTTTCGAAATAGACTATTTTTCTTACTTAATTGATTTTAAATCTAAACTGACAATCAAAAATCAAAGCTGTTATATTGATAGTAGTGTTGTTTTCATATCCGTTTATTAGCAAAAGGTTATAGCTTATGTTTAAAGTGCTGTTAGGTATTGTGATGTTTTGTTTTTCATTATCAGCGAGTGTTGTCCATGCCGCTGATAAAGATAATACAAAGCCTTACTCCGAACAGAGTATCTATGAAAAACCCATGATAGAACGTTATGTTCTTGATGAATTAAAATCATTACGAATGGATCAGCAAGATCTTGAACGTCGTATTACTCGTGATATCACTGATAGAGAGTTAGCTGTTGCTGATAAATCAATGAATTACGCAAATGTTACTGTGACATATTTCTTTTATATTATTGCTGGCGTAGCATCATTAATTGCACTTATTGGTTGGCAATCAATGCGTGAGATAAAAGAAAATACTAAACGTATGGCAGAATTACAATTAAAAGAAATATCAGATAGCTATGAACAAAAATTTAAAGCATTAGAACGTGATTTAAAGCGAAAGACGCGCATTATTAGTGAAAATAATCGTGAGATAGAAAAAATTAATGAAGTACATAATTTATGGCTTCGTGCTCAAAGTTCACAGACACCTGAACAAAAAGTAGAAGTTTATGATGAAATTTTAAAAGTTCGTCCTGGTGATCTAGAAGCTTTGACCTATAAAGCTGATGCAACGATGGAAATGCGCGAGTTTCACTGGGCATTAAGTTTGTGTAATCGTGTATTAGAAATGGATGATACAAATGGACATGCTTTATATCAACGTGCTTGTGCTTATGCATGCTTAGGGGTCGAAGAACAAGCAATTTCAGATTTAGAATGCGCAATTAAAGATAGCACCTCATTACGTGAACTTGCAGCAGATGAAGATGATTTTGAAAATTTACGGGGTAATGAGCGTTTTGAATTATTATTGATTAACACCGAAGAGTCATAGTGTGCAGGTGTTTGTAATTACAACTCAACATTGCATTTTTAAAGGTAGTAAAAACAAGCAAATAAGCCTAATTTTGTAACTATATTATTATAGTAAGGAAAACTAATATGACTAACTTCCAATTTTATTCTTATGAATTACCTTGTTTTAACTGCTACACCCGCAAAGTTAAAACCGATCTTGGTTGGTTAACACCGAGCATGAAAGCAGATGTAATCGATCAAATTAAAGTAATGTTAAAACAGCAAGGTAATGATTATAAGCCATATTTTACCGTGAAAATTATTTGTACGGTTGATGAAGCAAAAGATTATTTACTATTAAATTATTATGACCATTCTGAGTCTGACATTAATCATGGCAATATAAAGTTAGCTGTTGTTGCTGATATTGAAGATCAAATTACAGAACATATGACAGCAGAAGGTGTTGTTATCTTTAGTCATGAAATAGAATTACAAAATTGTGATGATTGCTTTCAAGAGAATGACGAGTAATTAAAAAGTAGGAATAGAATAATGCTGTGGAATGCTTGTGAGGAAAGAACGAAAGTTGCACTGGATAACGGTGATTTATTACCCTTAACGAGTGATGATATTATTTATCAGCAACAAGGGGTTAACTATATTGTTAATCTACTTACTGATAATATGAAAATAAAACATTCTCCGGCTGTCTCTGCACAAGATCCTTTTGTGGCACCGTATATTCATTGTGATTATATAACGGATATGGATATAGATTATGTATGCTTACTAAATCGTTTTCCAATTGTTATTCCTCATTTACTTATTTGCGCTAAAGATTACATTCCACAAACATCAGTATTAACATTAGCTGATTTTGCTGCATGGGCGAAGGGAATTACACGTCGTGATGTTTTAGGTTTCTTTAATGCGGGTCATGATGCAGGTTCAAGCCAAATGCATCGCCACATGCAACTGGTTAGAACTGCAATTCCTTTAGAATCCCAGATCGTAAATGGAAAATTGCCATTTAAGCATAGGGTTTTTATATATAACGAACTAAATCCCAAACAGTTATATGCTGATTATTTAATCGCAATGGAATCATTACAGTTAAATACGACTAAGCGAGTGAATGGATTCGCTGAATGTTTACCTTATAATATATTACTGACTGAACGTTGGATGTTGATTATTCCGCGAGTTAAAAATCATGTAGAAACCCTGTCTGGCCATGGGGTGAATTTTAGTGGACGTTTTTTAGTTAGCTCAGAGCAACAATTAGCATGGTTAAAAGAGTATGGTTTTATGCATTTTTTAACTGATTGTGGTTTTGTAGAAAAATAGCATATATTTGTTTGTTATTTAATCAGTTGCAACATAAAGGCTTTACAACTGATAAAGTTGTCATTACTATAGCGGCCATGGAGAGATGGCTGAGCGGTTGAAAGCACTGGTCTTGAAAACCAGCATACGTTTATAGCGTATCTAGGGTTCAAATCCCTATCTCTCCGCCACATTTAAGAAAACCGCTAATTGATTAGCGGTTTTTTTTCGTCTAGAGATAACCGTAGGGTTCAAATCCTCAAATATTCCAAGCACTCCATTGTATTTAAACAAGCTGCTAGCAAGTAAAGGCCAACAGCTTTATTATTTGTGATGTTATAGTTGATGATTATTCTTATTCACACAAGCTGCAAGCTTGCAGCGCGATTTCGTGTTCAAAAGTTACTTGACCTAATGCCGTCGTACTTGCTGCAATTTCTTGCTCAATCTCTTTAAGATCATCTGCATCAATACCGTTTGATGTTAATTCATCTTCAGTGTAACCAAATGCATTTAATAATAGATAGTCACGCGCCTCTTCTGGGCTACAAGTGATGATCACAGTAAGATCATCACCAAAAGCAGTATTACCCGTGATAATTGTTGTGATTTGCTGTTGAACACTGTCGTGCATCGCTGGTGTTAACCAACCTAAATCTGCTTCTGCAGTATTTTTACGACAATCAAAGCAAGGAAGGAGCTGAGAATAGCTCTGAAAATTGTTCATGGAAAGTATCCTGATCACGGTATTAATATTGCTTCGCAAGTTATGCTAATTTACGTTTAATTACTAGCGTAAACGTGAAATATTTATTTCGATATGAGTAATATTATTCAATCTAAAAATAAGTTTTATAGAATACCTTTATGGTTAGATTTTACTTGGTCACCTCAGTATGAAAAAAATGGAAATATATTCAGTTGTTATAGCGGTGATGAGTAGACTAAGATAACAACAGATTAAGTAATGTCTTTGAGTATCATAGCGATAATCTTACCATTGATGCTAAGCTAAATAGGGATAAATATGAAAAAGATAATAATCGTAGCGGCTCTTGCCGCAGTAGTAACTGGCTGTGCTGGAACACCATCAAACAGTTATACCATTGATAATGCAGCGGGCGTGTCATCGTGGGAGTTATGTAGAAATATTGGTTATCATGAGTTTTTTAATCGTACACAAAAAGCGCAACAATTAACGCATTATATTATTCAGCGTGGTGATGTTGATCCGCAAGCATGTCAAGCGGAGGCTGCAGAGGGTAAGACGTTTGCAGCAGAGGAATACCGTAAAACAGGAGGTTATTAAACACTTTGATACCCTTATTTATAATAGTGTGTGCTAATTCGCTGTTACTTTACGATTCAATTTATAAAATACAGACAGTGAATATCATACTGAATATGTAAATGGGGATAGCTGCATTATGAAAAAAAACGCATTGCTTGTTATGTGTGTACTCAGTGCATTGTCACTGAGTTCGGTATCATTAGTTGCACAGGCTAATGATCGTCCAACAATATTGCCAAGCGAGCAGTCAGGGTTACGGACATGGAATAAAGAAACCATCTACACCAAAGGTGATAGTACGCATTATTTAGGACGATTATGGGTGGCTAAATGGTGGACACAAGGAGACCGCCCTCAGCGTGATAATGAATCAGGTCCGTGGAAATTAGTTCGCTTAATTGATAGCGATAATAATCACACTAAGCCTAATAACGTTAAGATAACCCGTTATCGTGCAGGTGTGAAATACAGTGCTGGCGATAGAGTGAGAATGCCAAATGGTAAGGTTTACCGTTGCCGTGATTGGCCTGCAACGCCATGGTGTGAGTTAGAAGGCTATGCGCCGGGTAAAACACAACATTGGCGTGATGCATGGTCTCGCGTAAAATAATACTTGTGATATGGCGTATCTGCTGATTGGAGCAGATACTCATTGAGATATTATTTTTTCAGTTTAGGTGCGGTTCGTAAAAATACATTTACTTTTTCAATGCGATTATGCTCAATGGCAAGAATTTCAAAACGCCAATGTTGCCAATCAATAATCTCACCATTTTTGGGTAATCCGCCTTTGATCCACATTAACATTCCATTTAATGTTTGATAGCCATTTTGATCTTCATCCGGTAATTTTTTCAAATCTAATAAATCTTTTACAACTGTGATTGGAATTAATCCATCAAGATGCCAATTATTATCTGCTATTTTTTGTGACCATACATCAGTAGGATCTTGAGTATTAAATTTTCCGGTTAATGCTTCAAGTACATCCCTTGGTGTGACAATACCTTGAATATCACCATACTCATCAACCACAAAAGCAATTTCAGTACCAGAGCCTTGGAACATTTCAAGCAAATCGGTTCCAGTCCATGTTTCAGGTATAAATAATGGTTGAGTAATATAGTCAAGAATGTTTTTGGGCGTACTATTTGTATTATCAAGCTCAAATTGTAATAACTGTTTGGCTGTAATAGTACCTTTAATCTCATCAATGGTGTGATTACAAACAGGTAGACATGAAAATGGACTTGCTAATAATTTTTGTTGGTAGCTTTCTGGACTATGGTCAAGATCAAGATAACTAATAGCATTACGAGGTGTCATCATTGATGAAACCTTACGATCATCAAAATGAAAAACATTACGCACCATTGTATGTTCTTGTTGGTGAATAATGCCTGCTTGAGAACCTTCTGTAATAATCGCTTTGATATCATCTTCGGTTAAATGGGTACTATTATTGGTACTCTTATTGAAGAGGCGTAAAAATAATTCTGTAGTGCTCGCTAATAAGATAATGAAAGGGCGAGATAATAAAGATAAAAAAGCAATAGGGCGTGCAACACGTAAAGCTAATGGTTCGGCATTAACTTGTGCGTAACGTTTGGGGATTAACTCACCAATAACAATAGAGAAATAGGTGATAACAACAACAGCAATAATGGTTGCAGAAACAGATGCAGTATGTGCTTGTACGCCAAAAGAGGTTAGCCATGAAGAGATAGGTCCCGCTAATGCTGCTTCACCTATTACGCCATTTAAAATACCAATAATGGTAATGCCAATTTGAATAGTAGATAAAAAAGTTGTAGGTTTATTAGCAAGTTTTATTGCAGTAATAGCGCCTATATCTCCCTCGTCTGCAAGTACCTGAAGGCGATTTTTACGTGATGTTACTAAAGCTATTTCTGACATAGCAAACCAACCATTCAGAATAACTAAAAAAATAAGAATTACGATACTCATTAAAACTCCTAATTATAAAATAGGCGAATTCATGATGAGAATCGATAAATAAGTCCGCCAAATAGGGTGAATCGCCTATTAGGCCACTTCCGGCATCATTATAACTCGCATATGAAAATATAAAATCTACATTTCAGTTAAATAATTTATTAAATATGTAAAAGTGCCATAATTGAGTGTTCTTAGTCTTATTGCTACCAATATGTAGTTTAAAACATAGACGAATATAAACAACAAAACAGATAGAGAGATAAAAAATGTCTCGCTGAATAAGTGGGTTATGGGTCACTCATATTTATAATCATCGATCAGTTTCTTCACGATTATTTCACGCTATTGACGATAAAGTTACTCCAACGAAAAAGTTTTGGATGCTTATAACACTATGAACAAAAAATTATTATTACCGTTAGCCTTACTCTGTTCGCCAGTATTTGCTGGGCCGTATATTGGACTTGAAGTTGGTGCTGCGTCAATTAACCATGACTTTAGTACTCACTTTGTGGCTGATGCTAAGACTGTTACGCCAAGTAATTCATCAACGATATTTGGTGGCTTTGTTGGTTATCGTAGTAATAATATTGGCATTGAGTTGGGTTATAAGCAATTTGAATTGGAAGGCTCAAAAAGTCAGTATTTTCCGTTAGTCAATAGTTTTAACCATGAAAGAGAATGGGAAGCTAAGCTTAATGCGAACCAATTTATTATTAAGCCCGTTTATTTTTATGCTCTGACGAAAAAACTGCAATTAAAAGCAGGTGCTGGTGTTACTTATACACAATATGATTATTCATCATCAGCTCAAGATGAATATGAACATGTATTAAATGATGATCTTGAATATAATACGCCACGTCTAGGTGGTGAAAGTAACAAGAAGAATGAATTTGGTGTCATTGCAAGTATTGGTATTGATTATAACATTTATCGTAATATCAATATTGGTGCTGCAATGGAATATTATACGGACAGCACCGCAAATGGTGGCAATGTAACGGTCAATACAACGTATTTTTTCTAATACGTTTACCGATGGTTGTGGTGTGATGATCGTTGAGATTGAGCCTGATAAAAGGTTTGGCTTGCAAACTACGCCAATAACAACAATCACTATTCAAGGCGATATCGATAAAGTGTTAAATCATATTTAAAGTGAAGCGATTAGATACGATCAGCACAAAAATAATCATTACTATCGAATTAAGAGACATTTATTTATAAAAAGGCCACAGTATTTAAAGATACTGTGGCCTTTTTTTGTTATTTACCGTGTGCTGTAATAATAATTAAGCCTGCTTCAATTGTTTATTTCGATAAAGAATAGCGACTATGGCAGGTAAACTAAAAATAATAAAACCAGAAATTAAGGCAATAGCCGCAGTCTGTTTATTGATACTTGATGGTACATCAAAAGATACAAAAATAGTGACAAGGCAGCTTATTAGTCCGAGTGTTGATGCGATGACCATACCGATTTTTCCACCTGGAACACGGAATGGACGATCAATATGGCGGTGTTTACGACGTGAAGCTAAGAAACTGATAAATATACAAATGTACATCACCATATAGAGTTGCGTCATCAAGATATTTAATAGCCACATACCTTGGTTAACATTTGGCACTAACACAAACACTAATGACAATAAGCTTACGATAGTTCCTTGTAATAACAATAATGGAACAGGGGCTTTATTGCGGTTTTCTTTTGATAAGCGAATTGGCATAAACTTATCTAGTGCTGCTACATGTAAACTTTTCGTTGGTGCGATGATCCAATTATTCAAACTTGCAAGACTACCAAAAACAATAGCCAGCGCAATTACAGGTAATAAAAATGGCAGATTCATATCTTCAAAGAAGGTTTTAAATGCCAATATAATACCTTCACTCAAACTTGAATTGTTATGTGAAACAACAGCTGCAATTGATAATGAACAAGCTGTAAGTGACAATAAAATTATGATAGTCGAAACTAATAAAGCTTTAGGGTACGCTTTTTGAGGATTTCTAACCTCATTTGCATAAGCAGTTGTAATTTCAATACCGGTTAATGATAAAACAACAGCAGTAAAACTTGCACCAATACCACTTTGTGAGAAGTCAGGGAGCCAATCTGAAACATGACGTAATGAAATATGCGATGCTTCTGGATTGGTGTAGGTCCAATAGCCACCTAATGCAATGATCAGTAGAATAGGGAAAATAAGCCCAATCATACCAAATACATTAGTAATTAATGACGATAGACGTAAGCCAAAGATATTAACTAAAGTAAGCGCCCAAAAGATGATATTAATCATTGCTAGCATGAAAATATTATTTTCAGCTAAATGAGGAAAAAAGGGATAAGTTCCGGTGGCTACGATAAATGAGATTAATGGCGGATAATAAACAATATTTTCTGCATATTGATACCATACAGTCACAAAACCAAAATTATGACCTAACGTTTCTTTACCCCAAAGATAAACACCACCCTGTTTAGGGTATGTTGTGCTCATTTCAGCACAGATTAATGCTGTTGGAACAAAGAAGCATAATCCCGCAAGCATGAAAAAAGAAATAGCATGGCTACCAAAGAGCGCGGCTCCTGGTAAATTACGAATACTATCTACTGAGGTTATGGTGATCATTATTATTGAGAAAACGCTCAACTTGGCAGCAGATTTTGCGATATTGCCCATTAAAGGCCCTCAGGTTAGGTCCGCAAATATGTTATAAAACAACAATTATGCGGGATTCAAAAATAAAAAGAGCGGTATTCTAAAGTTTATAACCTATGTGGGTATATAGGCAAAAATGGTATATTTATTATCAAAAATGGTAATAAGAATTCAGTATAGTGAATGATACCTACTTTTATTATATATTTGAGGTTAAATGAGAGGATTTATATTCTAAGTTGCAACATTCTTGAGAAGATTTAAGACGGACGTAATTTCTATAATGGAGTGAGCCATGAAAGGTTTATTATCGAAATGTTATCTATTTATTCCATTATTGCTCGGTATATCAGGCTGTAATGATCATCGTGACGAATTAGCGCTAGGTACAATTGAACGTGATCAAATTTCCCTTGTGGCGACGGCAAATGAAATTATTATGACGCAACCAATAAAGGAAGGTCATACTGTCAAAAAAGGTGAGGTAGTGGTAACACTGCAATCACAACAGCAGCAAACGAGGCTTATTAAAGCACAAGCTGAACAACAACAAGCACTGGCTTATTTGTTACGGTTAACGAACGGATCCCGTCCAGAAGATATTGCAACCGCACAAGCTAAAGTTGAACAATATCAAGCTAATTTTAGAGAAAAAAATACAGATAATAGACGGATCAAACAGCTTTTTGATAAAAAAATGGTATCCGTTGCAGATCGTGATAGCGCGTTAACTCAGCGAAATATTGCTCAAGCCGAATTACAAACAGCAATGAATGAGTTAAAAAAGCTATTAAACGGTGAACGTATTGAAGATATTAAACAAGCGCAAGCTGCGTTAAAAGTTGCTAATGCTGATGTGATGCTTCAAAAGCAAATATTACAAGACTATACGATAGTAGCAACGCGAAACGGTATTATTGAAAGCCTTCCTTATCATATTGGTGATCGTGTGATAGTAAATGCAACCGTTGCTACTATTACGACTCACACAGTACCTTATGCCCGTATTTATGTACCTGAACCTTATCGTGTAAATATAAAAGCGGGTAAAAAGTTAACAATTCATGTTGATGGTATTCAAAAACCTTATCAAGGCACAGTGAGGTGGATTGCAATAAAACCATCTTTTACTCCTTATTACACCCTTAATGGTAGCGATAAAGCCCGTTTAGTCTATTTAGCGAAAGTTGATTTTCCTGATAGCGGTAAAACGTTACCAGCTGGCGTTCCAGTTCAAGTGGAGATGTCACATGAATGATAATGCGATTATTGCAACTAATGTGACTCGTAAATTTGGTGATTTTGTCGCTGTTGATAACCTCAATTTAGTTGTACCTAAAGGGACTATTTATGGCTTTTTAGGCCCTAATGGGTGCGGTAAATCCACCACTTTAAGAATGCTCACTGGATTATTAACCCCAACGGCTGGTAGTGTTAATGTGCTTGGTCTTGATATTCCACGTCAAGCAGAACAATTACGTTTGCGCATTGGTTATATGACCCAAAAATTTTCTTTATACCAAGATCTGACTGTTCAAGAAAATCTTGAATTTATGGGGCAGATTTTTGGGCTATCTAAAACACAACGAAAACAACGTGTTCAGCAACAATTAATAACATATGGACTCGATCAGCGAGCTAAACGACGAGCCTCAGAATTAAGCGGGGGTCAACGACAACGGCTCTCTTTAGCAGCAGCGACAATACACCAACCTGATTTATTGCTACTTGATGAACCAACATCGGCAGTTGATCCTGAAAATCGACGTGAATTTTGGGAGCAATTGTTTGATCTTTCAGATCAAGGTACGACTATTTTAGTCACGACGCATTATATGGATGAAGCTGAACGTTGCCATGCATTAGCTATTATGGAAGCTGGTATCGTACGTGCTAATGGATCACCTCATGCATTGATGGATGCAATGGCTGTGACAGTTGTTGAAATAGAAGCGCAGCAATTACGACAGCTTAAAGTGCAAATTATACAACTTTCTCAAGTACGATCAGCGGCACAATTAGGAATACGTTTGCGAGTATTAGTAGCAAAAGAAATTAACGATCCGATTGGTTGGTTACAAGCAAAAATACCGATATTAACGCAAGCCGTTATGACTATAAGTCGCCCAAGTCTAGAAGATGTGTTTGTAACATGTACTGGAGGAAGTCGGCAATGATCTCGCGTCTATGGCGAAGTTTGTTACGGATCAATGCAATTGTTAGTAAAGAGTTACGCCAGTTAAGTCGGGATCGTATTACCTTTGGTATGATCGTGATGATCCCGCTAATTCAATTGTTATTGTTTGGTTATGCTATCAATACTAATGTTAGAAATGTTCCTACTGCGATAGTTGATCAAAGTCATTCAGCAACAGGGCGTATGCTGATTGAATCAATTAAAGCAACTCAAGTTGTTGATGTAATAGTAAGTTATGCTACGCCTCAGCAAGGGCAACAAGCTATTATGAATGGGAAAGTTAAAGCGGTATTAGTATTACCGCCTGATTTTCAACGTCGAATAGAAAAACAGCAAGTGCTAGGGCAATGGTTAGTTGATGGATCTGATGCATTGATCAGCTCTACGATTATGCAATTACAAAAAATGCCATTAACAGAAGTGATCCCTCAACGAAAAGTACAACCGAATAACTTTGAAGTAACGTTATATTTTAATCCTGAACGTCGTTCTGCAATTAATATTATTCCTGGGTTACTAGGGATCATTTTAACGATGACGATGATTCTATTTACTTCAGTGACGATAGTGAAAGAGCGTGAGCAAGGTAATTTAGAGTTACTTATCACTACGCCTATTCAACCGTTAGAATTAATGTTAGCTAAAATAATACCGTATATATTTATTGGCATTATTCAATCAATTATTATTCTAGGGCTAGGTTACGTTATTTTTGATGTACCCATTAATGGTTCATTAGTACAAATTTTTCTAGGAACATTGTTATTCATTCTAGCAAGTTTAACCTTAGGCTTAGTGATATCAACTAAAGCAACAACGCAACTGCAAGCAATGCAAATGACGATATTTATATTATTGCCGTCTATTTTACTGTCAGGATTTATGTTCCCCTATGAAGGAATGCCAGTTATTGCACAATGGATTGCAGAGGTATTACCGACAACACACTTTATTCGAATTATTCGTGGCATTGTGTTGCGAGGAGCTGATTTAGTTGATCTGTGGCGAGATACGTTATGGTTAGTTATATTTACCATCATTGGATTAATCATTGCATCTATTAGGTTTAAGAAAACGTTAGATTAGTGATTTTATTTATTGAACGAATACCAGTTATATTGCCAATAAACCCTCAATGACAATGAGTATAATCAAAGTCATTGAGGGGGACTAAATAAGATAAGTTACTTAACTTGGTTTTTAATAAACTTACCTAATTGTGAATGATGCATAATTTTAGACACAGGTAAAATGGTTGCGGGAGGTCCCCATGCAAAGACATTAACGGGAGTATGGGTGTGAGTACCTGTTCCCCAGACGATATTTTGTTGGGTTGCTTGGGCACGAGCAATCAAATTAGCGCGATCGTTATAAGGGTAGAAAGCATCAAAATCATGAATTGCAGCAATATCTGTTGCGGATAAATAGCTGTGATCATCTTTGTGATAAGGATTTACCTTTTCAGTCAATATTGCCTTAGCTTGTGCTTCTGTGATTGGAAACTCGCTATTACTATTAATAATAGAGGCTAGGTTTTGCGGTGTTTGTTGATCTTTGTTGAGCTTGTTTAATGTTGCTAGCATATTGGTATAACTCATTTTTTGTTTATAAAGATCATCGAGTACGGTAAAGGCACCAAAATTAAAGTTAGGGGCATAATCTTGATGCTTAAATGCTTCACCACTGCGTTTTTGTGGCTTTGGTAATTGATAACCAGAATAGCTGAAGCCGAATGAACCTGTTTCATGATCAGCAGTCACGATAATTAGCGTATCATCACGACCTTGAGCCCATTGGTAAACAGATTCAACCGCTTGATCAAACTTAATCATTTCATGCAGCATAGTACCTGCATCATTACTGTGTCCAGCCCAATCAATTTGACCACCTTCAACCATTAAGAAAAAGCCATCTTTGTCTTTTGATAGAATATCTAGCGCCTTATCCGTCATTTCCTTTAATGTCGGTTGTGTACGTTGAGGATCATTGACGGTGGCACTGTTTTGAATACCGTCATTCATTCCTGAAGTTGCAAACAAACCTAATAATTTCTCTGTTTTTGATTGCAGTAACATCTCTTTGTTAAAAGCTAAAGCGTAGCCTTGTTGCTGAGCTTCTAAGAGTAAATTACGGTTATCTTTACGTTTTGATTGTAAAGAAAGATCAGTAGCTGATAGCGAAGGTAACTGTTTTGATATTGCACCTGCAGCGTCTGCTGATTGTGGTAACCAATTACGTAATCCACCTGATAGCATCACATCAACATTTGCGGATAATAAGTCAGAGGCGATTTCGTTTTCAAGTGAGCGATGAGGCCGGTGGGCGGCAAATGCGGCAGGCGTTGCATGAGTGATACGAGTGTCTGAAACTAATCCCGTTGCTTTACCCATGCGCTTTGCTTTTTCTAATACTGTCTCAACACTATTACCATCAGCATCGATACCGATAACCTCGGATCCTGTCATAACCCCCGTTGCTAACATTGTGGCTGAACATGCAGAATCGACAACAATGGCATCATTAGGGTGGGTGAGTGACGCGCCGATAACACCTTGCTGAGCTAATTTATACAAAGCAGTCTTCTGACCGTTATAAATGGAATGCGGAGCAAGGTCGGCATAGTTTTCTAATAAACCCACCTGTTGAGGCCCCATACCATCACCAATCATTAGAATAATATTCTTAATTCCGGTTGCTTGTACTGGTGATACGAGTGCTGCTGAAATAACGATGGTAGTAAAAGATTTAATTAATGTAATCACGTTTAGCCCTTGTTATGCAGGTAATTTTCCGTAATTACAACAGGGGGGGATGACAAATATATGGCAGTTTTACTGTAGAAATAAGATGGTTTAAAGACAAATTTAATACAACAGGTTAGCGTAAGTGGAAAAGCGATATAAGAAACTTATACCGCTTTTGAGTGATTAAGCCATATCTACTAATGCTTTTGCTACTCGATAACTATCAATAAAAGAGGGAATAGGTAAGAACTCAAACGCGCTGTGGAAGTTATGTGCGCCAGTAAAAAAGTTAGGAGTAAATAATCCTTTTACAGAAAGTGCAGAGCCATCTGTTCCACCTCGCATAGCAATGGTTTTTGCTGGTATATTCGTATTTTCGAGAGCTTGATATAATCGAGTTAACGCTTCAGTGTCACTGCCCATCGCTTGTGAAATATTATTATAAACATCGGTTAATGTAATATTAATATCCGCTTTGGGGTGTTTATGTCGTAAAAAGGCAGTAAGTGTTGTTAGATAGGATTTTCGAGCATTATAATTTTCTTGGTCGAAATCACGTATCGCTACAGATACAGATGCAGTATTTTGGTTACCATTAATATCAGTTACCCAAAAATACCCTTCACGTTCTGCTGTTTGTTCTGGTTTACCCATATCATTAAGCATTGATATAAAATCAGCAGCAATTAAGTTAGGGTTAACCAATACATTTTTAGCACTCATTGGATGTGCAGTTATACCTGTAATTGATAGTTGTGCGCTGCCTGCATTAAAGGTTTCATAAATAACTTCACCACGTTCACAACAATCAATTGTGTAACAATGCTCAACTGGGAAGTTTTTTAAATCCAATGCTTTTGCACCACGTAAACCAATTTCTTCATCAGGAACAAAGGCTAAATAAATATCACCATGTGGTGTCTTTGTTGTTATTAATTGCTCAGCTAAAGTCATTAATACCGCGATAGCTGCTTTATCATCAGCGCCTAATACACTTGTACCATCAGAGAAGAAAATATCTTGATGATGATATTTAGCTAATTCTGGGTGGGTTTGTTCGCTGATATAAATTTGCTGGTCAGCATTTAAACAAAGAGGTTCTCCATTATAAGTGAGTAATTGAGGGGTAATATTTGGACTTAAACCGACATCAACAGTGTCTAAATGAGCGATAAAGCCCAATGTCTTTGTATTGGGTTTATTTCCTGGCAAATGGGCAATTAAAATACTGTTAGGGTGTAACGTTATATTGTTATAGCCCAAGTTTTTGAGTTCATCATGAAGTAACTGTGCCAGTTGATACTGCCCTGAAGATGAAGGTAATTCTTGGTTATTAGCATCAGATTGGCTACTTATTGCAACATAACGCTGAAAGCGGTCACATAAAATTTGTTCAATATTCATTATAAATCCTTTGTTATTAGTTTCCATAGGTGTAACCACTATTGAAACCTAGTGGAATATCTAATCCCCAGAAAAGATATAACATTGCCGTTAATGTAATTAATAAACCAATGGAATAGGGCACCATCATTGATACAAGAGTACCTATGCCTGATTGTGAACAGTAACGCTGCATGTAAGAAATAATAAGAGGATAAAAAGCATACATTGGTGTGCTTACGTTGATCGCACTATCTGAAATACGAAATGCTGCTTGAGTTAATTCAGGCGATAAGCCGACAGCCATTAACATTGGTACTAATACGGGAGCGAGTATTGCCCATTTAGATGATGCTGATGTAATAATTAAATTTAAACAGGCGGTGAGAATAATTATACCTAAAATTGTGATTTTTCCTGGCATGTTAATCGCTTTTAATGCCTCTGCACCAGATAAAGCAATAAGACTGCCAATATTCGATGTACTAAAACAATATAAGAATTGAGCACAGAAAAAGGCAAAAACAATAAATGAAATCAGTGATGCTGTAATGGTCTCCATTGATTTCGTCACGTCTTTGGTTGATGTGAATTTTTTGCTGATAAAACCGTAAACCAATCCAGGTAATGCGAAAAAGATAAGTAACATCGGTACTATTGTTTGCATTGCGGGAGCTTGTGGACTTGTTAGAGATCCATCAGATGCTCTAAATAAAGAGTTTTCAGGTAGCATTAATGTAACTAATAAAATAATTAGACCTAGTAGTGCGTAATTTGCAATTCGGAATGCTTTTAGTTCATTTATTGTTGGTTGTTCATTGGTATCATTAATTTGTTCGACATCAATAGGAATAGATTTACTTAAACGAGGCTCAACTATTTTGTCAGTGATATACCAACAACAACCAATTACTGCAAATGTTGAACTAAATGAATAGAAATAATTACACAGTACATTAACTGTGTATTCTGGATCTAAGACTCTTGCTCCAGTCTCTGTAAATCCGGCAAGAATTGGATCAATAATTGATGGTGTATAGGATGCTGTAAATCCTCCTGCAAGACCTGCAAATCCTGCAGCGATACCAGCCAAAGGGTGCTTACCCATTTTATAAAAAATATAAGCGGAAACAGGCATTAAGATTACATAGGCAGAATCAGAAGCAACGTGCGCTAAAATTCCAATAAAAATAACTGAAGGAGTAACAATTGAAAGAGGAACAACAGATAACAGTTTTTTTAATGCAGTAGATATATAGCCTGATCCTTCCGCGATACCAATCCCAAGTGTTGCAACAATCACAATCCCTAATGGAGGAAAACTAATGAAATTTTTGGTCATTGACGTAAATAAAGCCATTAATTCATTTGGTGTGAGTAAATTAATAACCTGGATCGGTTCTTTCGTTAAAGGGTGAATGTAATCAAAAGTGAACCATGATAAAACCATAGAGAGTGCAATACAAAAGAGTGTTGCACAAAAAAAGAGCATCGTTATATCTGGAATTTTATTTCCTACATTTTCTATACTATCAAGCCAGTTACGTTTTTGTGGTGGTACTTTGTGAATACTGGTAGTCATACAAACATCCTTATTTATATTAAGTAAGCAATATATTATGTGTATGAAATGTAATTGACTAAATATTAAATAGTTCTGTAGTCACATTTTTACGCTTCTATTTTCAAGTAAGAGAACATTAATAAAACATAATATTAACAAGTTATTGGTGCTTATATTTAGTTGAGATATATTGAGCTTGTTTATTTTTTTTGTGCTGATGAGGTATATTTATATTCCACTACCATCTAGAGTTATTGCTACGCTATTGTTAGACTGCGTTCATTGTTTAGATAGGTAAGGCCATTCTATGTTCACTCGTTCGCCACAGTTATTATTAAAGCGAAGCTATGTTACTGCGTTATCGTTAACAGCTATTGTTGTATTGTCTGGCTGTAACCAAGCGCCAAAGTTACAAAAAATCTCTGGTTTTGCTGAAGGTACTACTTACCATGTGACATATTGGTCAAAACAGGATGTACCTGTTGCTAAAGTGACAGAGCAATTTAATAAAAAGCTAGCAGCGATTGATAAAGAGTATTCTACCTATCGGAATGACTCATATATTTCTGAGTTTAACCACAGTACATCAACGCAATGGCAGCCTGCTTCTAAAGATTTCATTTATATGTTGTCGTTAGCGAAGAAACTAAATAAAGATAGCCATGGTTGTTATGATCCGACAATTCAACCATTGTATAAATTGTGGGGTTTTCAAGGAGAGACGCTTAATGTGCCTACAGCTCAGCAAATTGCTGCAATTAAAAAAGATATTGGCATTGATAAGATTGAAATCGACCCTGTAAACTTACGGATCAGAAAAACTATTCCTCAGGTTCAAGTGGATTTATCCTCAATGGGCGAAGGGTATGCGATTAGTCAGTTAAGTAAAATTTTAGAAGCTGATGGCGTTAATAATTATTTAGTTGAGTTTGGCGGCGATATGAAAATTAAAGGCCGTAAACTGGAAGGGCAAAAGTGGCGAGTTGCGATTGAGCAGCCAATAGCATTAAAAGATGGTATTCGTCCTTATACTATCGTTAATATTAATGCAGAAGATGGTGTTTCATTAAATACGTCAGGCACCTATCATCATAATTTTAAAGATGGTGAAAAAGATTACTCTCATATTTTAGATACTAGAATCGGTGCACCTGTTACACATAATTTAGTATCAGCATCAGTATTTGGTCATGATCCTGTTGTTGGTGATGCATGGGCAACTTCGATGTTATGTTTAGGTCCTGTTGAAGGTAAAGTGGTTGCGAATGAACAGGATTTACCTGTGTACTTTATTCAAAGTGAAGGTAAAACGTTTAAGAGCTCTGAGAGTGATTCACTGAAAAATTATAAGCGTATTACGTTAAGCTAAACTTATTTTAAATACATATCTGAAATTGATGAGCCACTCTGATGAGTGGCTTTTTTATTTGTTTTATATGGCTACAGATATTTTTATTAATGCTTAAATGTCGTTTTATCATTGCCGCTGGTGGCATTGATATCGCCAGCAGGATTGAGCAGGTGAGGAACGATTTTAGGTAAATTTAATTCAATGTCTTTATCTGTAACTGGATTAATTGCGGCGTTATACCAGCCAAGTAAACCGAGAACAGCATAACCAATCGCATCATCGCTTTCACGGTGTTCAAGAATGATTTGTAGAAAGCGTAAAATAGCTTTGTCGTTTGATTTAGCTTGGATTAATGTTTCATCAAAAACCGCAGTTGCTTCAGTCAGTAAGCCTTCAAATTCGGTATCAATTGATACTTTAAACGAACCACCATCAACAGTAATTTTCATTGTTATATCGTCAATTATTATAATTGATATAAATATTACCTAATTATGAATAGGTTGTCGCTATCCTACGGTATTGATTAACATTGTTATGATCCAGATACAAAAAAGCCTACTAAAAAGTAGGCTTGGTTGTATCTAAAAGATGGTGCTCGCTACTGGACTCGAACCAGTGACACCTTGCATGTCATGCAAGTACTCTAACCAACTGAGCTAAGCGAGCAAATTGTACTATTATAAATCGCTATTAAGCCATTTATTTTAAAATGGTGCTCGCTACTGGACTCGAACCAGTGACACCTTGCATGTCATGCAAGTACTCTAACCAACTGAGCTAAGCGAGCAAATTGTACTATTATAAATCGCTATTAAGCCATTTATTCTAAAATGGTGCTCGCTACTGGACTCGAACCAGTGACACCTTGCATGTCATGCAAGTACTCTAACCAACTGAGCTAAGCGAGCAAATTGTACTGTTATAAATCGCTATTAAGCCATTTATTTTAAAATGGTGCTCGCTACTGGACTCGAACCAGTGACACCTTGCATGTCATGCAAGTACTCTAACCAACTGAGCTAAGCGAGCAAATTGTACTGCTATAAATCGCTATTAAGCCATTTATTTTAAAATTGGTGCTCGCTACTGGACTCGAACCAGTGACACCTTGCATGTCATGCAAGTACTCTAACCAACTGAGCTAAGCGAGCAAATTCAGCGTAATTACTATTGAGTCGTAATCAGTGAATGACAAGCATAGTAGCGAGTCACTTTCATCTAGGCAAGTGTTTAAATAGACTTTTTTAGTGAATTCAGTGCGTTTGCTTGCACAATAGCCAGTTTGGTTGATTTTGGTGATGGTTAAATAGACGAATGTGATATTGCGCATGTTATTTTCGATAGATGCCACCAGCAAAATACTGGTGGCGATATAAAATAGTTATTGAAGCAGTTCGTGATTTTCTGGTAATAGACGAATAATCCACAATACCAGTTTATGCTTCATATTAACGCCATCTTCTTTATCGACAGCCAATGGTGTTATCTGTTTACATTGTACTAATAAGCGATAAATACATTCCACGCGATCGGTTGAACCGACACCGCGATCTAAATCATTAAATCCTTGTTTTTTTGCAAAGGCGAAACCTAGTTCTAAGGCTTTTTTTAATAGTTTTGCTTCATTTTTATGCTTTTTCATTTTTATCTCCCTGACCTCTACAATGTAGTGTAGTTTACCTATTCTCAAAATGAACGCATAGTAGCAAAAATGATAATTGAGGTTGGTAGCAACTTATTGATGTCCAACTTGAAATTGACAACGTTTAAATAATCGTTGCCAATAACGGACATGCTCAATAGTGGCTTGTTGAAATTGACGTTGAAGTTCACCTTGAAAATAATAGCGAGCATATAATGTCATTATTGCTGGTGGTTGAGCGTGGTGTTGAATCAATGTTGTATAGAGACTATCTAAATACGGTTGTAATTGTTGATATTGAGACTGTAGCTTACTCAGGTAGGGTTGAATATCACGTACGTAATATTTATAAAAAATATTACGTAAATATTGCGCCTGTTGTTGATTGATATTTTTACCGCAAATAATATTGTTCTCATGTTGAGTAAGTTGAATGGTGATCGTATTCAACATCGCTGTGATCTGCGCCATCGAATAAAAAAGTTGTCCGAGATATTGTGTGGTATGAATTTGCTGTTGGTGATAAAGCAGTTGTTCAATATAGTTAGGAGTGAGTGTTGTTAATGCTTGCGATATAGTCTGTGCGGTCATTGTGGTTGTTAATGTATCTAAATAATTAACTGCAGCAACAGTCTCGATATAGCCGCTAAATTGTTGTAACTCTAATAATTGATGACCTAGTATAAATTGCTGACGCCATTCTTTACCTGTAAACACCATATTCCATATCATTAGCGGTAATTGTTGTTGTTTTTGCTGATAAATGTCATTGAGCTGAGATTGTAATTCACTGGTGCTATTAATTACCGCTAAACAGTGATTGAGTTGTTTTAAAAATAAAAGTTCATAACGTAGCCGTCGAGTTTGATCTTGTACTTTGCCTAATACTGAATTACGCTCAGCAATTAATTGAAATAAACCACATCGGCGTAACTCATAAGCGTCTAATAACCCCATTCGAAGATCTGCAAGCGGTTGTTTAAGTGATCGAGTGTCAGGGTAGGAAGGTAAAGTCAGTGCTGGTACCGCTATGGGGGTGATATCTAATACGTTAGTAAGTCGCTGTTGATAAGTATTAAATAATGTCTCGGTGGTGTTGTCTTTGCAACTCGGCAGCAGTAGCAGACAAAGCAACACAAATAATAATGATTTCATCGTACTCTAACGTTGAGGGTGATTATTTAAGGATATGCAACCTTACGAGTTTAGACAAAAAAAAAGCGATCCAAAGATCGCTTTTTTCAATAGGCATTAATGATTGTTAGCGTAATGACATTTCAATTTGGCGCTGATCATCGAGTTTATGTACCCAATGCATACGCGCTCCAAGCATGATTGCGGCAGATGTTAAGCCAATAATAAAGCCAATCCAGAAACCCTCAGGTCCCATAGGTTTAACAATCCAATCAGTCATACCTAAAATATAGCCAATCGGTAATCCTAGTAACCAATAAGCGATAAAGGTACAAAAGAATATTGCACGCATATCTTTATAGCCACGTAGCGCACCAGCGGCTACAACTTGTACCGCATCACTACATTGGTAAATAGCCGCTAATAACAGTAATTGGCCTGCAAACACAATAACTTCTGGGTTATCTGTATAAAGTAAGGCAATTTGCTCACGGAAAATTACGGTTAAAATCGCAGTACAAAAGGCTAATGATGTACCTACAAATAGTCCACAATGACTCGCAATTTTAGCGCCAATAATATCTTCTTGCCCCATCTTATGGCCAACACGAATACTTACTGCCGCTGCGATACTCATTGGTAACATATACACTAACGATGAGAAATTCATCGCAATTTGGTGTGATGCGACTTTCATTGGCCCAAGAGGTGAGATCAGTAAGGCAATAACTGCAAACAGAGAGACCTCAAAAAATAATGATGCAGCAACAGGAAAGCCTAACTTAAATAAGCGGCTAATTGCAGCAAATTTTGGTCGATAAAGAACGCTAAAGACATGCAGACTGTTAAGACGCTTATTGATTAATACAAACGCAAGCATGGCAAAAAACATGAACCAATACACGATAGCGGTTGCAATACCACAGCCAACACCACCCAGTGCAGGCATGCCAAATTTACCGTAAACAAAAATCCAGTTGAGCGGAATGTTAAGTAAAAGTCCTAAAAAGCCAATCACCATACCAGGAATGGTAAACGATAAACCTTCAGAGAAACTTTTTAGGGTTTGGAAAAATAAAAATGCAGGTACAGCGAATAATACTGCATGTAAATAGCCAACGGTCTTTTCAGCAAGTACTGGCTCGACATCCATGTAATGGATTAAAATTCCCGCATTGTACAGAATCAACATAGTAGGAATGGAAATCAATACTGCGAGAATAAAAGCTGTTTGAATCTCAAACGGTATTTTATCCTTTTTACCTGAGCCGCTAAGTTGAGCAACGATAGGAACAATCGCCATAAGTAAACCTACCCCGAATAAAATCGAGGGTAGCCAAATACTTGCTGCTACAGCAACCGCCGCCATATCTGTTGCGCTTACACCACCCGCCATTACGGTATCAACAAAGCCCATTGATGTTTGAGCAACTGAAGCAATTAAAACGGGTATAGCAAGTTTGAGTAATTGTGCTGTTTCTTTTCTGTAGTTTTGCACTCAGCATAGCTCCAAAAATGAGGAAAGAAGGAGGGGAGGGAATTAATAGCTATTAGTCACTATATAATGCACCCTAAAGGAGGCTGGATTATATAAATAAAACTAATAAAGCCAAGTAATATTTAACATTTTATGTATATAAAAACAAACAGCCTCAATAGTGGATAATCAAGGCCGTTAGCTTAAGTTTACAGTAAGGGATCTAAGTTAGACGGTAAAGAAATGATGACCAAAGAATCCCATTGCAATAAAGGTACTTGCCGCACTAAAAATACATAACATTGGTGTTTTTATACTTGGGTAACGTTCAAGTAATAAAGCTAATCCAAGGAAGGTTGGATAAAGACCAAATGCATAACGTGGCATTGCATTAAGGCTGGACGAAAGTGGCAGTATCAAGCAAATAAACATAAATAGTGCTTCGGCATAATGTTTACGAATAACTAAATAAATATTAAGTGCAAATGAAAGTAGCGCCATAATGGTGAGATATAATTTAGGGCCGCCTGTTTCAAACCCAAAGAGTAACCAATGGAATGGATTGGTAAGTTGACGTCCCCATGCTATTTGAATATGACCAAACGCCAGCGCATCACCGACATGAAAATACATATAAGTCATAAAGCAAAAAAAGCCAAATGGAATTACCCAAATCGCGGCTAAGACTTTTAATGCGGGTGTTTTAAATCGTAAAAAATGTTGAATGCCATAGTGTTGAATAGCAATAACCAGTACAGGAAAAACTAAAAAAACACCTAAGTTACGAGTGATTGCTGCAAGTAATCCTAAAATAGCGACCCAAACCCATTGCTGGCGATAACTAAATAAGAATACACCAGCGACTAATGCGATAAATAAGGGTTCAGTATAACCCGCCGATGAATATACAGTATAGGGTGAAAAACAGACTATCCATACCATCACTGAGCGTGTTGCGGCACTAATTTTTAGTTGCTTTAGTACCATTAATAGCATTGGAATACTAAATAAGAACGCAAGGTTAGATGCAAATGCTAATCCAAAGCGATAGTTATTTATTGGGTTTTCAAAGGCAGTTAAATGCGAAAATATCCAACCTAAAAATGGTTGTAAGGGCATAAACGCCCAATTGGCAGCATTTTTTTGACCAAGCCACTGTGGAACAAGATCATAACCATTATCAATAATGCGATAAAACCATACGCAGTCAAAACGACAAACGGTTTGTAGTAAAGGTTGCTCTGCATAATGGCCCGTCATGAACATACTTACGCCCCAGAGACCAAGTGCATAGATCACAATACGACTAACAATGACTGCACAGATCAGATTTAACCAATCTTTACGAGTAAGACGAATGTCTGTAAGCGATAGGGGATTCATTTAAAGACCCAAAATTTCGATAAAATAAAAGTAATGATTGGTACACATAAGGTTGAAATGGTTACTGCTATCCACCCTTTAACATGCGCTGTTTGTAATAATGTCACCAAAATAAGGTTATTAATTAAAAAACCAAATAGTGATACTGCAAAGAACTTAAAAAACGAACCTTTTTGGGCAAAAGTAAAATGACGATGACCAAAATACGATACTAAAAAAGCAACACCAAATCCTAGAATATTGGCTATATATTCTGATGGGTGTGCCATTTGAAAAAAGTATAATCGTACGATCGACAAGTGAACCGCTGTGGCGAGTAACCCAACAATAGCGAAACGGTTAAGCTGCCAAAAATGTTTTAGCAAAGACTCATTCATAACGGTTGCTATACTTGTCTAAGGTTATTTTAGTGTGGTGCTGGTTGTCTGATTGTTGCTGGTTGTTTTTATAGTTACCATACACATCTTCAACTAAATAAATTGGTCGATGTTTTAGTTCGGTATAAATACGGCTGACATAACCACCAATTACGCCAAGAGATATAAGCTGAATACCACCTAAAAAAAGTACCACTGAAATAGTAGAAGCATAGCCAGGAGTATGGACACCAAAACATAATGCACTTATAACGATATACATTAAAAAGATGAAAGATAAAAAAGAGATACCAAAACCAACAAAGCCCCATACTCGTAATGGCCATGCTGTAAAACTAGTAATGCCGTCCATTGCGAAGTTCCACAGCTTCCAATAATTGAACTTTGTATCACCGACAAGACGTTCAGGACGTTGAAAATTAACGCCAGTAGCACGTAATGATGACCATGCTAGTAAACCTTTCATAAAGCGATTACGTTCAGGTAATTGTTTAACCGTTTCAATTACACAGCGATTAATTAATCTAAAATCGCCTGCATTTTCAGGTAATGTTGTTTCAGCTGATAAGAAATTAAAGAAACGATAAAATCCGCCTGCGGTTAATCGTTTGGTGTAAGTATCTTGAGAACGGTCTACACGTACGCCATAAATGGTGTCATAGTCGCCAGTAAGCCATAATTTCACAAACTCAAGGATCACTTCTGGTGGATCTTGTAAATCAACATCCATAATAACTGCGGCGTCACCTTGAACATAATCTAAACCCGCTGTCATTGCTGCCTCTTTGCCAAAGTTACGGGCAAAGTTTATTAATGAGATGCTTGAATCTTGCTCTATCATATTTTCAATAACATGCTTGGTATTATCTTTACTGCCGTCATTGATAAATACGATATCGATATGTGAACGAATACTACTCAATTTATCATTAATAGCATCTAAGAAGGGCTCAATAGCAACTTCTTCATTGTAAACAGGCACAAGAAGCGATAAACGATAATCAAGCGGGTTTGGTTGATGATTCATTTTATATTCCCGATTTTTTGATTTAAAGGGTTAGTATTATATGGCAAAGGTAAAGTATCGGTATGCATTGATGCTAAGCTAATCGAAGTCACTTGTAGCGGTGTTGGCGTTGTTAATATAAATGTTTGCAATTGTAGCGCTGTCGGCAAAAATTGTTGTGGGGGTAATTGAGCAACTAATGAATTTCCCTGCGCTTGCAATATGCCTTGATGGTGATTAAAGGTAAATGTAAGCGGTTTTATTGGCAGTGATGTTTTCGCTACGGTAAATTTAATTTCGATATCGGTTGTCGGCATCGCCGCGAGGGTAAAATAGAAGCCACCTTGTTGCGCCAATTCTCGTGTCTTATTATTCGTATCAAAGTGCCAGCCCATGCGGGACAAATTAGGTATATTGTCCGTAACATTTAGAGTGCTGGGTATTGTTAATTCAAGGTTAGGCTGTGTGGGTTGCCAATATAACGTCTTATTTTTAATATAATAAGCTTTATATGCCAGACTAACATTCGGTGTTACTGCTTTGTAAAGTACCCAAATATAGTACCCAGATAATACGACTAATAAGCTAATAAGTGCTATTCGCAAAGTAGATTGCTTATGTTGTTGCTGTAGAGGCCGTGTAACGGTCGATGAGACGTTAGCAGTCATTAGATTACCTTTAATGCGTATTATATTTATTAGTTAAGTGTAGAGAATAGAAAAAGTTAGATAAAATAGGCTAACTTTTATTGTTATACAAGTAATACGCTGATCATATTGTAAAGTGTCACCTCAATGTCAAAAAGTAAATTTTGACAAAAATACTGAATAATTTGTTATTTTATTTAATGTAAGTATTGTTAAATTGAATGATATTGGATAGGTCGAAAGATTAATAATAGAACAATGAAATTCAATAAGTATAAGGAATGATATGTTTACTGGCATTATACAAGGTGTAGCACGAGTTATTAGTATTGATAAAAAACATAATTTTCAAACACATACCATTAAGTTGCCGAGTGAACTAATGCAAGGGTTAACATTAGGTGCATCTGTAGCCCATAATGGTTGTTGCCTAACAGTAACTCATATTGAACAGCAATTAGTTTCTTTTGATTTAATGCAGGAAACGTTGAATGTGACTAATTTAGGGCTGCTTAAAGAAGGTGATTATGTCAATGTTGAACGAGCAGCTAAATTTGGTGATGAAATTGGTGGTCATGCAATGTCTGGACATATTATGGCAACAGCGACTGTATCAGCAGTGAATATCTCTGAAAATAATCATCAAGTATGGTTTTCTATGCCGTCCCATTTGATGAAATATATTTTTGCTAAAGGATATATTGGTATTGATGGCATTAGTTTAACGATAGGTAAGGTTAAAGATAATTGTTTTAATGTGAATTTAATTCCTGAAACGTTACAACGAACAAACCTTCAAAACCGTATCATAAATGATGTAATTAATATTGAAATTGATCCACAAACACAAGCGATTGTTGATACTGTTGAGCGAGTAGTCGCTGCTAAACAATAGGATTAAAATATCTGTTCGTCATCGGCATCAACAAATAGATTAATTGTCTTGTGTAGCTCATCAACCTCCATCGTTAAATGAATTGGATTACAGCAAATAGAACAGTCATCATAGAACTCCTGACTACCAGCACTCGCATCGAGAGGGATTTTTATGATATGGCCACAATGTGGGCAGTTAACGTTTTGATTTGAATATTTGTGCATAACAGATCCTTAATACAGACATTAACGGTATTGTTTGATTCATTGTGCGATATATCATTATTGAGCCTAGTTGTTCGTTATCTATTTTGCGAATACGAGAGAGAAAAACACCAACACTGCGTGGCAATAGTGTTGGTGTTACACGAATAAAATATACATTTGTTGTTTCTATTCCAGCATTAACTTAGTAATAATATGTTGTGCTTGACCCATATATTCACCGCCAAACAGATTGCAATGGTTGAGTATGTGATAAAGATTATAAAGATCTTTACGGTCTTGATAGCCTTCATCTAATGGATAGACCGATTGATAGCCTTTATAGAAACTAGCGGGAAAGCCACCAAATAATTCTGTCATCGCAATATCACATTCACGATCGCCCCAATATGTGGCGGGATCAAAAATAATGGGTCCTGATACCGTTAATGCAGTATTACCATGCCATAAGTCACCATGGAGTAGTGCGGGTTTAGGTTGATGATTACTTAAACGTCGTGCAACATTGGCTGTTATCGTGTCAATATCACCAAAGTGGAGCCCTTTTTCTTCACAAAGTTGTAATTGCCATTCGATACGCTGTTCTGCAAAAAACTTATCCCAACGACGACGCCATTTATTAGGTTGAGGTGTTAAACCTATATAGTTATCGAAATCAAACCCGTATTCAACTTGTTCCCCCCATAAATGAAGTTGTGCCAATTGTTGACCAAGTTTATAGCCAGCATCGTCATCAATAGCTTTAGTTGGAAGATAATTTAAAATTAGGAAGGATTTATCACGGCAAGTACCAAGATGAAAGTGTTGAGGAACTTGAACACAATCTGCTTCATTGAGGATACGTAAACTTTCAGCTTCTGTTTCAAAAACAGTGAGTTGCTCTTTATCATTTAGCTTAATAAAAAAACGTTCGTCGCCATCGCCAACACAATAACATTGGTTAACATCACCGCCTTGAATAGCCTCACGCTCATTTATTTTGAACGGTCGACCAAGTACTTCTGATAATTGGTGAGAAATAGCCTGCCACATAGCATCCTCCACGCATTAAATTGGACTAGATAAAACTTGTCTATCAACATCTTAGACCATTTCATATAGATATATCTGTGAAGTCGCGGCTATTTTAATGAATAACTAAAGAAATAAAGGCTAACAAATTGAAAATAAATGATATTTTATTTTTAACATTAAAGGATAAAGCTTATTTATCTTACTTAAATATTTCGTTTGTTTTGTTATTGTCCGTTTACTTTTAAATATTTATGGTTACTCTATGGCGAAAATTTATTCGGTATTCAAGGACATCATAATGACATCGACCATAATCCCAACGGAAATGACATTTTTTTCACGTTTTGAAAACGATATTCTGTCAGGAAAAAAAACAATAACTATTCGTGATGAGGCTGAGAGTCATTATGTACCAGGCACGACTGTTGATGTATCAACGTATGAAGAGGGACGTTGGTTTTGCCGTTTAAATATATTAACTGTTGAGCCGATTGCATTTAATGATCTTAATAATTTTCACGCACAGCAAGAAAATATGACGTTAGCTGAATTAAAAGCAGTTATTCACGATATTTATCCGGGTATCGAAGAGTTATATGTAGTTAATTACGCCTTAGTTAAATAGAAACCAGAAAAAAGTAGGGGGATCCTTTGCAATATCTTGTTACCGTTTGTATAGTGTCCCTCCTGTTTTTACCTTAGCATGTAGCTCTGTATTGCGGCATCAAAGTAAAAACACTTTTATTCATAGAAAGCTTCTCTAAAAGCTTTATTAACTCAACATGTGCTACTTGGTGTGTGGCACCACTGTTTAAGGATATTTAAATGCCTGTTATTACTCTTCCTGACGGTAGTCAACGTCAATTCGACGACGCTGTATCAACTATGGATGTTGCACTTTCAATCGGTCCTGGTCTTGCGAAAGCAACCATTGCAGGGCGTGTTGATGGTGTTCGTGTTGATGCTTGTGACCTTATTGAAAATGATGCAAGCCTAGAAATCATCACAGTAAAAGATGATGTTGATGGTCTTGAAATCGTTCGTCACTCATGTGCACACTTGCTAGGTCATGCAATTAAACAATTGTACCCTGAAGCAAAAATGGCGATTGGTCCTACAATTGACAACGGTTTTTACTACGATATCGATCTAGAGCAATCTTTAACGCAAGAAGATCTTGATGTTATTGAAAAGCGCATGCTTGAACTAGCAAAAACTAAGTATCAAGTTGTGAAGAAAAACGTAAGCTGGCAAGAAGCGCGTGATGCGTTTGATGCGCGTGGCGAAACGTACAAAATTGAAATCCTAGATGAAAACGTTGCTCGTGATGATCGTCCAGGTCTATACCATCATGAAGAATACATTGATATGTGTCGTGGTCCTCACGTACCACACATGGGTTTCTGCCAAAACTTCAAGCTATTAAGCGTTGCTGGTGCATACTGGCGTGGTAATAGCGATAACAAGATGCTACAACGTATCTACGGTACTGCATTCCACGATAAGAAAGCTTTAAAAGCACATCTAACACGTTTAGAAGAAGCTGCAAAGCGTGACCACCGTAAGATTGGTAAGCAACTTGATCTGTTCCACATGCAGCAAGAAGCACCTGGTATGGTATTCTGGCATCACAATGGTTGGACTATCTTCCGTGAGCTAGAAGTATTTGTTCGTGAAAAACTGAATGAATATGATTACCAAGAAGTAAAAGGTCCATTAATGATGGACCGTGTACTTTGGGAGCGTTCTGGTCACTGGGATAAGTATGCTGAGGCAATGTTCACAACAAGTTCTGAGAACCGTGAATATGCTATTAAGCCAATGAACTGTCCTGGTCACGTACAGATCTTTAACCAAGGTCTTAAGTCATACCGTGATTTACCATTACGTATGGCAGAGTTTGGTTCTTGTCACCGTAATGAGCCTTCAGGTTCACTTCATGGTATTATGCGTGTTCGTGGTTTCACCCAAGATGATGCGCATATTTTTTGTACAGAAGCACAAGTACAACAAGAAGTTACATCTTGCATCGAAATGGTGTATGATACGTACAAGACATTTGGTTTTGATAACATTGTTGTTAAATTATCTACTCGTCCTGAAAAACGTGTAGGTTCTGATGCAATGTGGGACAAGGCTGAAGCCGATTTAGTTACCGCGCTTGAATCAATGGAAATTCCATTTGACATTCAAGAAGGTGAAGGTGCATTCTACGGTCCTAAGATCGAGTTTACACTTCACGATTGCCTTGATCGCGCATGGCAGTGTGGTACTGTTCAGCTTGACTTCGCATTACCTGAGCGTTTAGGCGCTACATATGTAGGTGAAGATAACGAACGCCACACACCGGTTATGATTCACCGTGCAATTCTTGGTTCATTAGAGCGTTTCATCGGTATTCTTATCGAAGATTATGCAGGCTTCTTCCCAACATGGTTGGCGCCTCAACAAGCTGTAGTGATGAATATTACTGACTCTCAAGCAGAATATGTGCAAGAAATTGTAGAAAAATTGAAAAAAAGTGGAATTAGAGTCAATGCGGACTTGAGAAATGAGAAGATTGGCTTTAAAATCCGCGAACATACTTTGAAGCGAGTGCCTTTCATGCTCGTTTGCGGTGACAAAGAAGTCGAAGCAGGCGTAGTAGCAGTTCGTACTCGCAAGGGTAAAGATTTGGGTAAATTTAAGATTGATGAACTGATTGCATTTATGCAAGAAGAGATCAGCAATCGTAAGCTCAATGTTGTGGAGGAATAAGGTATTAAAGGCGGAAAAAGAACCCAGGCACCAGTTAAGCAAAACGCGCATCGTCTGAATGATGAAATTCGTGGCGTACGTGAAGTTCGTCTAACTGGCCTTGACGGCGAATCAGTCGGTGTTGTTTCTATTGAAGAAGCAATTAATGTTGCTCTTGATGCTGGTGTGGATCTAGTTGAAATTAGCCCTAATGCCGAGCCACCAGTCTGTCGTGTGATGGACTATGGTAAGTACTTGTTCGAAAAGAGCAAGGCTGCTAAAGAGCAAAAGAAGAATCAAAAACAAATCCAGATCAAGGAAGTTAAATTCCGACCTGGTACAGACGAAGGCGATTATCAGGTAAAACTACGCAACCTGACTCGCTTTTTAGAAGAGGGCAATAAGGGTAAAGTCACACTACGTTTCCGTGGTCGTGAAATGGCCCACCAAGGTATTGGTATTGAACTTCTTAATCGTATTAAGGCTGAACTTGAAGAGATTGCTATCTGTGAAAGTTTCCCTAATCGAGTAGAAGGTCGTCAAATGACCATGATGCTTGCCCCAAAGAAGAAGTAATAACGGCATTCAAGTAGCTAAAAAGTGCTGCTATAAGTAGCACTTTTTGTTCGCCCTATTACTATGATTATTAACTATCAACAATGCGGAGTTATCATCTCATGCCAAAGATGAAAACAAATCGTGGCGCTGCTAAGCGCTTCAAAAAAACAGCTGGTGGCTTTAAGTTTAAGCACGCTACTAAACGTCACATCCTGACTAAACGTACTACTAAGAACAAACGTCAGCTTCGTCCAAATGCAATCCTTCCTAAGTGTGAAGTGGCTGCAGTTGCTCGTATGCTTCCGTTCGCTTAATCGTTTTTAGTTTTATATTTTTTTTAATTTTAGTTAGGAGTCTCCTATGCCTCGCGTAAAACGTGGTGTACAAGCGCGTGCACGTCACAAGAAAGTTCTTAAACAAGCTAAAGGTTACTACGGTGCACGTTCACGTGTTTACCGCGTAGCTTTCCAAGCTGTTACTAAAGCTGGTCAATATGCTTACCGTGACCGTCGTCAGAAGAAACGTACTTTCCGTCAACTTTGGATTGCTCGTATCAACGCTGCTGCACGTCAAAATGGTATGTCTTACAGCCGTCTAATCAACGGTCTTAAGAAAGCGTCTATCGAAATCGATCGTAAGATCCTTTCTGATATCGCTGTATTTGACAAAGCTACTTTCACTGTTCTTGTGGAAAAGGCGAAAGCTGCACTGTAATTTCAGTCTAGTTTTAAGTTGAAAAGGAGAGCCTCGGCTCTCCTTTTTTCGTTTGGGGTATTATTTTTTCTTTTTCTTTTTCTTTTTCTTTTTCTTTTTCTATAGCTGCTTTAGCATCCAAATATCACAACCACTATGCAGAGTGCCCATTAATGGCATTTCTAGGTGAGTAAAACCCAATCCCTCATATAAATTTATTGCTGATTGCATGCTTGAGAGTGTATCGAGATAACATTCCTTAAAATCTTTTGTTTTTGCATATTCTAAACATTGAAGTGAGAGCTTTTTCCCTAAACCTAACTGACGACCACTAGGTAATAAAAATAGTTTTTTTAGTTCGCAGATTGTTTTGCTGTTATTGAAGGGAGCGATGCCACATCCGCCTATAAGCTGACCATCGACTAAAGCAACCAAGTATAAGCTGTTAGTACCATCATGATAAAAGTGACTCATATTTAATACTTCAGTATCCGATGGCCCGAAACCTTCACCTACAGCACCAAATTCTGCGCCAACTTGTTTAATTATATTGCATAGTTCTTTATCAAAATCTGAAGTTATCGCCATTACATTAATGTTCATGGTTTATTGTCTCTGTAATTAAATTACTTATATGTGTTTTTAATTTATTCAATAAACGCCACTTTAATTAAGAACGAGGGTTATATTGAAGTTCTCTTCGTATCGATCTTACAAGTCGAGTAGGTGCGGTATTCCGGTCGTGTAGAAATAAAGAGTATAAAAAAGCCAGTAAGTTATCGATAAACGAAACTGACTGGCTTTAAAAAAACAAGTTGATTAATATTTATGCGCGTGCATAACGTTGATTACGCTTTTTGTTTGCAGTAGCTAATGTTTTAAGTAAAAACGCTAAGAAGCCAACGAATAACGCATTGAAACCAGTAAAGAAGACTAGATGAATGAAATTAAAACCATCTTCAGGTGCAATCGGCATTGCTGATGCTAGGCCATAATTACCAAGCAGCAATAGAGCAGTACAAAGAATTGCCGCGATAGTTGAAATTTTAGATAGAGCTGCAAGATCTTGAGTATTCATTATAGGGTCCTAACATTGATTTTGATCATAATTTACACTGAAAAGAGTAATTTTAAAACAAAATTGATAAGAAATATTTAAAATGTAGGTGATTTTCATCGCATAACAGAGCAGGTTATTATTTATTAAATAATAACCTGCTCTGTTATGCGTCAAAAATAGGAAAATGATCTTAAATATGAGCTGAGGACGATGTTTAATGTTGAGCTAAATACGTTTTCATTTGTTTTTGAGAGTGTTTTAGTCCTACTAATAAATAAGCAAGAAAACCAACAAAAATGAAATTAAACCCAACATAGTAAATTACATGAATGTAATCGACATGAGTTTGATTACTTAAGGTATCTTTCATTTCAATTGGCATACTTGAGAACATGCCATAATTACCGAGTATGACTAATCCTAAACAGAGTAGAGACGCAAAAAGACTCATTTTGATTAAAGCTGAAAAATCTGGAGTGTCCATAATGATTATTCCAAAATAAAGATTGCTGAAATTTACTTTTTTTGCATTATTTAATAAAGAGAGAAAAATGAAATATAGGAGTGCGAAATCTGTTTTATAGTCTACTGAGAGTTACCTTTAGTGTACTTAAAAAGCACAATTTTAGATTTTAATGGTCAAAGACGTTTTTTTTTCGTCCAAACTTACTGTTTTATTACGATTCAATTTGGTTTTAGACGCTGCTTTCTTTAGTATGTATCGTTATGCGATTTTATATCTCCCTTAAGGACGCCACCTGTGGGTGGATGAGGATACGATGCAACATCTAGACGAGATTATTGCCAACGCAACGGCAGCTATTGAGCAGGCTGATTCATCAGTCGCTCTGGACGAAGTTCGAGTTCAATTTCTAGGCAAGAAGGGTTATTTAACTCTTCAACTACAAGCCCTAGGTAAATTACCACCAGAAGAGCGTCGCACTGCTGGTCAAGAAATTAATAAAGCAAAACAAGTAGTGCAAACATTACTTGTTGAGCGTAAAGATGGTCTACAACGTGCTGAGCTTGAAGCTAAGCTAGCGGCTGAGACTGTTGATGTTTCTTTACCAGGTCGCCGTATTGAAAATGGTGGTCTGCACCCAGTGACACGCACCATTGAACGTATTGAAAGTTTCTTTGGTGAGCTTGGTTTTACAACTGAAGCGGGTCCTGAAATTGAAGATGCTTTCCACAACTTCGATGCATTAAACATTGCAGAAGATCACCCTGCACGTACAGACCACGATACGTTCTTCTTTAACCCAGATCTAATGCTACGTACGCATACTTCTGGTGTTCAGATCCGTACTATGGAAAATGGTCAACCGCCATTCCGCTTTATTGCGCCTGGTCGTGTTTACCGTAATGATTACGATCAAACTCACACACCAATGTTCCACCAAGTGGAAGGTATGTTAGTTGATGAAAATGTAAACTTTGCACAGTTGAAAGGTATTCTTCACGATTTCCTTTGTAACTTCTTTGAAGAAGAAGTTGAAGTACGTTTCCGTCCTTCATTCTTCCCATTCACTGAACCTTCTGCTGAAGTTGACGTTAAAGGTAAGAATGGTAAGTGGTTAGAGGTTTTGGGCTGCGGTATGGTTCACCCTAATGTACTTCGTTCAGTTAACATCGATCCTGAAAAATATTCAGGCTTTGCATTTGGTATGGGCGTTGAGCGTCTAACTATGCTTCGTTACGGCGTTAACGATTTACGTGCGTTCTTTGAGAACGACTTACGTTTCCTAAAACAGTTCAAGTAAGCACTAGGGGCTAGAAATCTATGAAATTCTCTGAATCTTGGCTACGCGAGTGGGTTAATCCTGCAGTAAACAGCGAAGAGCTAGCTCACCAAATCACAATGGCTGGTTTGGAAGTTGACGGTATTGAAGCAGTTGCTGGTGAATTCACCGGTGTTAAAGTAGGTCAGGTTGTTGAGTGTGCTCCACACCCAGACGCTGACAAACTACGCGTAACAAAAGTTGATGTTGGCGCTGAAGAGCTGCTAGATATCGTTTGTGGCGCATCTAACTGTCGTCAAGGTATTAAAGTTGCAGTGGCAACTGTTGGTGCTGTTCTTCCTGGTGATTTTAAAATCAAGAAGGCAAAATTACGCGGTCAGCCTTCTCATGGTATGCTTTGTTCTTTCACAGAGCTAGGTATTGACATTGAGTCTGACGGTATTATGGAATTAGCGGCTGATGCAGTACTAGGTACTGATTTCCGTGATTTCTTAGGTCTTGATGATGTCACTATCGATGTTGATCTAACCGCAAACCGCGCAGACTGCCTAAGCATCGCAGGTCTTGCTCGTGAAGTTGGCGTATTAAACCGCGCTGAAGTGACTGAGCCTCAGTTTGATATCGTTGCGCCAACAGCGGCTGATACAATGTCAATTGAAGTGACAGCACCTGCTGCATGTCCACGTTACCTAGGTCGTATTGTTCGTAATGTTAATGCGCAAGCTGAAACACCATTATGGATGCAAGAAAAACTACGCCGTTGTGGTACTCGCTCAATCGATGCAATCGTAGATATTACTAACTACGTATTGCTTGAAATGGGTCAGCCAATGCACGCATTCGATCTTGCTAAGATCGATGGTGGTATTGTGGTTCGTATGGCAGAGCAGGGCGAAAAGCTAACTCTTCTTGACGGCAATGAAGCAGAATTAAACGACAATACATTAGTGATTGCAGATAACACTCAAGCACTTGCAATTGCAGGTATTTTCGGTGGTCAATTCTCTGGTGTTAACGCTGAGACTAAAGACGTACTACTTGAGTGTGCATTCTTTGCACCTGATGCAATCCGTGGTCGTGCACGTAGCTACGGTCTACACACAGATTCTTCACACCGCTTTGAGCGTGGTGTTGATGCAACACTGCAAATGAAGGCAATGGAGCGTGCAACAGCACTTATCATTGAAATCTGTGGTGGTGAAGTTGCGCCAATCGTTGAAGTTGAATCAGAAGCTGATTTACCTAAAGCTGCAACAATTGAACTACGTCGTTCAAAACTAGATCGTCTATTAGGTCATTCAATTGCTTCTGAAGAAGTAGTTGAAATCCTAACACGTCTAGGTTGTGATGTTGAAACAACAGATGCTGGCTGGAAAGCAACGGCACCTGCATGGCGTTTCGATATGGCAATTGAAGAAGATTTAGTGGAAGAAGTGGGTCGTATTTTCGGCTACAACAATATCCCTAATCAATCGCCTGTTGCTGCACTTAGCATGAACTTACATAAAGAAGCGAATTTACCGCTTAAACGTGTACGTGATTTGCTTGTTGATCGTGGTTTCCAAGAAGCAATTACATACAGCTTTGTAGAGCCGGAACAACAAAAACTTATCGTGCCTGAAATTGAACCATTGATTCTGCCGTTCCCAATTTCTGCGGACATGTCAGCAATGCGTTTAAGCCTATGGACTGGCCTACTAAATACAGTAGTATTCAACCAAAAGCGTCAACAACCACGTGTACGTCTATTTGAAGCTGGTCTTCGTTTTGTTCCTGAAGAATCAGCAGAAAACGGCATGCGCCAAGAAATGATGCTTGCAGGTATTATTGCTGGTACTCGTAGTGATGAGCACTGGGACATTGAAACTAACACAGTTGATTTCTTTGATCTTAAAGGTGATTTAGAAGCCGTTCTTGAGCTAACAGCAAAAGATAGCTACAGCTTTAAAGCCGCGAAACATCCAGCACTTCATCCTGGTCAAACAGCAGCAATTGTTGTTGATGCTGGTCTTGAAACTGAGCGCGAAGTTGGCTTTATTGGTACTATTCACCCTGAGCTTGAGCGTAAGTTTGGTCTTAATGGCCGTACTATTGCGTTTGAAGTAGAGTGGGATGCTATTAATAAGCGTGATTTACCTGAAGCTGTTACTCTTTCTAAGTTCCCTGCTAATCGTCGTGATATTGCCGTTGTTGTTAACGATGATGTTGCAGCAAATGACATTATTGCGGCATGCCGTGATAATGGCGGTGAGCTATTAAAAGCCGTTAATCTATTTGATGTTTACACTGGTAAAGGTGTTGATGACGGTCAGAAGAGTCTTGCGATTGCGCTAACATTGCAATCAACTGAGCGTACATTGGAAGAAGCAGATATTGCAGCAGCAGTAGAAAGTATTGTTAATGCATTGACCGAAAAATTTGATGCATCACTTCGTGATTAAAAAAGCAGCATAATTAAAATTAAGTCTTTGTTTTCGAAAAGCAGCCTTTAGAGGCTGCTTTTTTTTGATCTAGATCTAAAAAATAATAACAGCTTGATAAATAGTTATATTTTCTATTTTATTGGTTCTTATTAGAATATTTGACTGTATATTATTGTTTTTTTAGTGATTTAGTACTGATTAATGCAATAGTAAGATCAACTAGATGCATTGTTATAGCAAAATTTAGCCACCAAAATGGCGTAAATTGACATGAAGTTAACGTAAAAAAGTTGGCGAAAATCAGCGAGTTGGCTTAGACTGAGTCTAGTTAACAGTGAGAGGGATAATATAGTCCCGTAGTTTTAAATTTTAAAATTACATCTCTAATTAACATATACCTTATTCACAGTGGCATACTTTTTATTAGTAGGTATGAACACTATTTATTCAACATAGTCTTGAGGGAGTTATCTATGGCGCTCACAAAAGCCGATTTGGCTGAGAACCTGTTTGAAAATGTTGGATTAAGCAAACGGGACGCCAAGGATACGGTGGAAGTCTTCTTTGAAGAAGTTAGGAAGGCTCTAGAAAATGGTGAGCAAGTTAAATTATCTGGTTTTGGTAATTTTGATTTGCGTGATAAAAATGAGAGACCTGGAAGAAATCCTAAAACTGGGGAAGACATTCCTATCTCTGCCCGCCGTGTCGTTACATTCCGTCCTGGTCAGAAGCTTAAGGCACGTGTCGAAAGTTTAGAAGTTAATAAATAAATCTTTCACGAGTTTGCTGATCCAAACTGAAACCCAAGTAAATGTATTTTTACTTGGGTTTTTTATTATCTTATTTTTACGATTGTGCTGACTTTGCCGCTATATTTTAAAATAGAAGCGATATTATTTCTTATAATCAGGATGACAATAAGAGTAAATATTGAGGGTTGATTAAAATAATTAACAAGGAGGTTATGCTATGACGTTAATTGAGCAGATAAAACAAGGACGTTTTCTGGAAGCTACCTGTGATTTTTCACAACCATTTATAGCGGAAGAATGGGTATTAGATTCTGGTTTGCACTGCCAGCTTCTATATCGAGGTGTATTACAGATTACACCAAGAGAATTATCTAGTGATGCAAAAGACATCGTATTGTCTTCAGGGATCCATGGTGATGAAACTTCGCCAATAGAATTGATTCAGCAAATAGCCTCAGATATCGTGCTTGGGCATATTCAACCAATACATCGTTTATTATTAATTATTGCTCATCCTGAAGCGATTAATTGTCAGCAACGATTTATGACTGAAAATCTGAATCGCTTATTTCAGGTTAGGAATTCTGAGAAAAATAATGAATGCACTATTGCTAATGCGTTACAAGTAGCTATTAACAGCTTCTATGGCACCTCTATTGCTATTAAGCCTGAACGGTGGCACCTTGACTTGCATTGCGCTATTCGTCCTTCTCTGCATGATACCTTTGCAATTAGTCCTTATTCGGATAAACCAACACGTAGCAATAAACTATTTAGCTTTATTCATCATGCTAAATTAGATGCAGTATTACTTTCTAATAAACCGGCACCTACATTTGCTTGGTATAGTGCTGAGTATCATGGCGCACAGTCACTGACCGTTGAACTCGGACGTATAGGTAAAATCGGACATAATGATTTTACTTTATTAAGGCCATTTAGAGATGCAATGGTGCAATTAATTACGGATGCTGCTTTACCTATTGTTTGGACTAATGATGTTGAGGTATATCAAGTCAGCCATACTATTGTTAAACGACATTCTGAATTTTATTTTACGTTTAATGATAACGTTGCTAATTTTACTTTTTTTGCAGAAGGGGATGAATTTGCAGTGGATGGTAGTCAAATATATACCGCGACTATTGGCGGTGAAGCTGTCGTATTTCCTAATAGAAAGGTAGCTATTGGGCAACGAGTTGCACTAATGGTTAAGAAAGCGAATTTGATTTTTGATGAACAAGTGCGAGTTTGTGCGATAGATAACACATCATATTGATAATTATATTTAATGATAAAAATCTTATCTGTTTTTTGCATTATAATGTCAGCAATGTATGGTATCTCACCTTATTTTTGAGTGTAATAAGTATTGATGTTGTTAAATGAATTATTATCACAGCAGCAACAGCGGTGGCGAACTTGGTTGATTGTTTCATCATTGCTGTTAGTGATTATTTGTGTGTTTGCTATTGCTGTCGGAGAGGTGTGGATTTCACCTTGGGCACCAGATGGTGCATTGCAACAGCAATTATTATTGCAATTACGGATACCTAGAGTATTGGCCGCCTTAATTGTTGGCGCGGCATTAGCCAGTTCAGGGGCAGTATTACAGGTGTTATTGGGTAATCCTTTAGCAGAGCCAGGCGTGTTGGGTATTTCTGGTGGTGCTAGCCTTGCTGTAGTGCTGCTACTCTTTTTTGTTCCTATTACACCGACACCATTTATTACCATGATGGCAGCGATGGGAGGGGCGCTATTGTTTACCCTTATATTAGTTGGATTTTCTCGGCGTCAAAAAGTGTCAATGGCACGATTATTATTAATTGGCGTTGCTTTAGGTATTTTATCGGGTGCTGTGGTGACATGGGCATTTTATTTCAGTGATGATTTAAGTATGCGCCAGTTAATGTATTGGCTTATGGGTAGTGTTGGTGGTGTAAGTTGGGAGCAATTGTCGCTGTTATTTTTTATTGTGCCAGTATTAATTATACTTTGCCTACAAGGTAAATCATTGGACGTAATGATGCTTGGTGATATTACTGCTCGTCAATTAGGTGTTGATGTTAGACGTATTCGGTGGCTATTGATTTTGATGATCTCACTATTAGTTGGGTGCTCAGTGGCGCTTGCTGGTGTTATTGGATTTGTTGGTTTGGTTGTTCCACATTTATTACGGTTACAGCTAGGCACTGAGAATCAGTATTTATTGCCTCTTTCTGCTATTTGTGGCGGAATATTATTGGTGTTGGCTGATACATTATCACGGGTGCTATTAGTTGATGCTGATTTACCTATTGGCGTAGTAACAACCTCACTTGGTGCGCCTGTATTTATTTGGATGTTAATGCGTTCGCAATTGGATTAATTTATGGCAATAATCTTTGATAATACTGCTGAAGTAGACTCAGCAGCGTTAGTACTACATGCTCAAAATATTGCTTTTGTATCACGATTATTACCCATGTCATTGACTCTTTATGCTGGACAAATCACTCACGTTATTGGACCTAATGGTAGTGGAAAAAGTACCGTATTATCTATTTTATCTGGATTGTTTGCGCATAAAGGTAGTATTAAATTACTTGATATCGATTTGGTTGATTATGATTTACTGTCATTAGCTCAGGTTCGTAGTTATTTATCGCAACAAGATAAACCTAATTTTTCTATTCCTGTATTTCAATATTTGTCGTTGGCAATATCAGCGTTACACGATATTGAGGCCGATAAATTACAAATAGCATTGAATGAAATTTGTCAGAGTTTAGATATTAAAGATAAGTTATCACGAAATATTCAACAACTATCGGGTGGAGAATGGCAACGGGTACGGCTAGCTGCAGCATGTTTACAAGTTTGGCCTGCCATAAACCCTCAAGCAAAATTATTATTACTTGATGAGCCAGCTGCTGCACTAGATATTGGTCAAGAAGCAGCGATGTACCAATTAGTTCGAAAGATATCCCAACAAGGAATTACGGTAGTTATGGTCAACCATGATTTAAATAGAACCTTACGTGAAGCGGATAATGTGGTGCTGTTAGATCAAGGGCAATGTGTTGGATGTGGGCATGTTGATCAAATAATGACGATTGATAACTTACAAGCGGTGTTTAAAACAGGCATTGATAAAATAGAACATCATGGTGTGCCATGCTTAATTTTCGTTGATTAAATATTCATAAGTAAAAAAATACCTGCCAAATGACAGGTATCTATCAGTATTACTCAAATGATTATTGCTTGTTTTTTAAATAATCAATTGTATTTGCTAAATCTTGTAAGCTCTTATGGGCGCTGGTATTTACAAGGTATTTACCATTAACAAGGAATGCAGGGACTGATTCTAGAGCTGTATTACGAACAATCTCTTCAGATCGTTGGAACATTTTGAAAACTTCTTTTTGTTGAGCTTCTGTTAGCTCATAAGGACTTTTCAAGTTGTTATCATGGAAAATTTTATCAACGGCTGTTTTTCGTTGTTCAACACTCATATCTTTTGGTGAGTCTTGTACATATGAGAATAATTGCTCAACTAATGCATAGCTTGGCTTATTATCCGTTTGTACCATTGCGGCATAGAAGATAAAGGCTGCTTTTTGCGCACTTTCATTAAAAATAACGTGAACTTGCTTAATATCGCTCTTCGTTAGTTTTTTGATTTCAGGCAGAATACTTTCCATCTTACGGCAATGACCACAAGAAAGAGAGAAAATTTCAGTGACTCCTTTCATTTCTGGCATTGGGGTAGGGATCACTGAGTATTGATCACCTTCTTGTGGTGTTTTTGAGTCAGAACACCCTGACAATGCAAATACAGTAAAGAGTAGAACAAAAAAAGCTTGATAAATACGTTTCATATGTCAGTACTTTTATAAAAAATAATCTTTCTATTATGTCGATAAATGGCTAAAAAGCCATAAAAAATGTGCTACTTAATTCATTCAAGTATAAATAGTAAACATTTATTGGCCTTGTTTCATTATCTCAAACTGAGAACAAATATCTCCGTGTGTTACACCCTATAATCAGCTATTATTAGCGGCTTTTTTGCCGCATGTGAGTATTAATCGATGTACATTGGATTTGATTATGGAACCGCAAATTGTTCGGTTGCAGTGATGGAAGACAGTAAACCTAAACTTTTACCGTTAGAGAAAAATAATCAATATATTCCGTCGACCTTATGTGCGCCAACACGGGAAGCTGTGTCTGAATACTTATACCGTTTTATGGGAATTTCGCCATCAAACAGTGTTGGTGAGCAGGTTTTACGTCGTGCTATGGCGTTTAATCGTGAAGAAGATATAGATGTTGTTGCAGGTGATTTGCAGTTTGGTCAGGCAGCTCTTGACCTCTATCTCGATGATCCAGAAGAAGTTTATTACGTTAAATCCCCAAAGTCTTTTTTAGGGGCAAATGGTTTACGTGATGGTCAAATTAGCTTTTTTGAAGATCTTGTTTGCGCAATGATGGTCAATATTAAACGAACGGCAGAACAAAGTTTACAACAAGATATTAGCAGTACAGTTATAGGGCGTCCGGTAAACTTTCAAGGCATTGGTGGTGAGAGCGCAAACCAACAAGCTGAAGGAATTTTATCACAAGCGGCTAAACGCGCAGGGTTTAAAAACGTGTGTTTTCAGTTTGAACCTGTTGCGGCTGGGCTTGAATATGAATCAACATTAACAACAGATAAAACCGTATTAGTGGTTGATATCGGTGGTGGTACAACAGACTGCTCGTTAATTAAAATGGGGCCAAGTTTTTGTCATTTATCTGATCGTAGCTCAAGTTTATTAGCACATAGTGGTCAGCGGGTTGGTGGTAATGATCTTGATATCCATTTAGCGTTTAAGCAATTGATGCCACAATTTGGTCTAGGCAGTAAAACGGTACGTGGGATTGATATGCCGTTTAATCAGTTCTGGAACCCGATTGCGATTAATAACGTCGCAGCACAAACTGAATTTTATGGTGATGCTAATTTACGTGCATTAGAAAGACTTCGTCATGATGCCGCTGATCCACAACTACTGTTGCGCTTAATTCATGTCTATCATGAGACCTTAGGGTATCAGATTATTCGTCATGCTGAAGAAGCAAAAATTGCATTATCGAGTCAAGCACATCACACGGTTAATATGGCGTTAATGCAAGATCTGTTTGAAGTTGATATTTCAGCACAGCAATTAGCGGAAGCAATAGAAACACCCAAAGAGAAAATGCGTGAGCTTGTCGTTGAAGCTATGGCACAAAGCCACATAATGCCTGATGCTATTTTTATGACTGGGGGAACTGCACGTTCGCCTATTTTACGCCAATGTATTGAGCAACAACTACCTAATATTCCAATAGTAAGTGGTAATTATTTTGGTTCTGTAACAGCGGGTTTAGCACGTTGGGGAGAGCGTTGCTTCAGTTAAGCGTTAGTACTAATAATATAAATGCCTGCGTCATAATGCAGGCATTTTAAAATAAAAAATAATCGTTAAGCTGGTTTTGATGCGTATGCTGAGCACCAACCATTAATATTAACAGTCTTACCAGGAAATATAGCACAAGGCTGCCAATTACTATTCTTCGCATCATCACGAATTAGAAGGCAGTTTTTACATTGTTGGCCTTCAATAGTTGATTTATCGACATATTTTAGTGCCATTGCTTGTGGATCATTTTCTTCAAGGTGAGGAAGTTCTGCGGCAGAAACTGAGCGTATTAGCTGTTTATTACCAAGAGTCAAACCGATTAGCCCACCAGCGGTTAATTGTAAAAAACGACGACGTGATGATTTTTTCACCATAATATCTACCTTATTCGTTATTACTGAATAACTATATTATTTCGCTCATAATAAGCAGAAATAAATACACTAATAGCTTTTGGTATATGTTCATTTTCTTATTCTTAAATAATAGTATATAGAATATAAAACAGGCTATTAACGATAGTATTAGTTGCTGTAAATCTTAATAGTAATTATTATCAGTTGTGTATTTATTAGCTTTAAATAAATGATAATTATCTTCTCTAATATTTGTACAGCGTATTTATATTATAATTGCATGTTTATAAAGAGATTAATCATTAAAATTCATCAATGGTATTTAATGTTTCATTTTCGGTGTCTTTATTTATTACTTTATTTCAGTCTTAATGTAGAAAACGCATAACTATAATTTGTAGCTGCTTTTTACTTTATATTCATTACTAATAAAACGGTATAGCATCATTATTCTTGTTATTTTACATTGGGGCGAAATAACATTAAGAAATATACGTGTTTGGATTAGTTTTACCTGAAATCTTTCAAGGATACAGCATATGTCTGACGAGAACGTATTTAAACAACCAAAACCGTTCTATTTGATATTTTCAATTGAATTCTGGGAACGTTTTGGTTTCTACGGTATGCAAGCAATTTTAACTGTTTATATGGTTAAGATCCTTGGCATGTCAGAAACTGCTTCTTTTACTTTATTTGGTGCCTTTTCAGCCTTAGTTTATGGCTCTGTTGCTATTGGTGGTTGGGTTGGGGATAAAGTTCTTGGGACTAAAAGAACCATCAAATTAGGTGCGATGGTGCTTGTTGTTGGTTATGCTTTATTAGGTTTATCTGCAACTAGCGGTTACGGTGGTTCAGATCTTATCTATATAGCCATGGGCTTTATTACCATGGGTAATGGCTTATTTAAGGCAAACCCTTCAAGTTTATTAGCAAAAGTTTATGGTAAAGATGATCCTCGTCTTGATGGTGCATTTACTATGTACTATATGGCCATTAACTTAGGTTCATTTTTCTCAATGTTATTATCACCATGGATTGCAGAGAAATTTGGTTATGACTTTGCCTTTGGTGTGAGTGCTGCTGGTTTGGTTATTACTCTTATTAACTTCTTTATTAGTGGTCATATTGTTAAAAGTATCGGTTCTAAGCCAGATATGAAACCAGTTAATAAGACATATTACCTTGGTGTTGTTATTGGTACTATTGCATTAAGTTTTATTAGCTCAGTATTATTACAACATCTATTTTATGCACACGCTATTTTAATTGTTGTTGGTTGTACGATTGTTGGTTTGTACTTTAAAGAGTTATTCTCAACATCAGGTATTGAACGAGCAAAAATGTTTGTGGCCTTTATATTGATGCTACAAGGTGTAGTGTTCTTTGTTCTTTATTTCCAAATGCCGACATCACTGAACTTCTTTGCTATCCATAATATTTCTCATGACTTATTTGGTATCAGTGTTGCGCCTGAACAGTTCCAAGCACTTAACCCATTATGGATTATGATTGCCAGTCCAGTACTTGCGATGATTTATAATAAATACGGCGATCGTTTCTCTATGCCATTTAAATTTGCATTGGGGATGGTGCTATGTAGCTTGTCATTCTTAGTGTTAGTGCTTGGTGCACATTTTGCTAATAGCGACGGTATTGTTGATTCAAACTGGTTAATTGTCTCTTATGGATTCCAATCTATCGGCGAGTTGTTTGTGTCAGGCCTTGGCTTAGCGATGGTTGCTCAACTTGTACCACAACGTATGATGGGCTTTGCCATGGGAATGTGGTTCTTAACATCAGCAACCGCTGCCGTTGTTGCTGGTTGGGTGGCGACGTTAACCGCTGCACCTGCAAACGTTATTGAACCGCATCAAACACTGATGTTATACAGCCATGTGTTTGGTATTATCGGTTACTCTACAGCAGGTATTGCTCTGTTCACTATGATTATTGCGCCTAAGCTAACACGAGTTATGCGTGGTGAAGATACACCAGCAACAGTAACAGCTGCATAATCATGAGTTAATCTCATAAGTTTGATGTGTAAATTAAACGGATGTCGACGAATAAAGTCATTGGCATCCGTTTTTTTTTGTGTGTAATAATGCGCGAGCAGGAAGAGCAGGAAGAGCAGGAAGAGCAGGAAGAGCAGGAAGAGCAGGAAGAGCAGGAAGAGCAGGAAGAGCAGGAAGAGCAGGAAGAGCAGGCTGTTATAGGGCTAGAAAGTCGGTGTGTGAAGTCGTCTACAGTAAATTTAAAACAGAGCAATAAGATATAAAAAAACCTCAGTATTACATTGAAGTAATTAACGGAGGTTTTTTTATTGGTTGCAACTAATTATTGAGCAGAAAGAGGCTGGCTATTTTCACGTTGTAATTTTAGGTTAGCAAAGTATTGTTGAGTTTCTGCAATAACAACATGGCGTAATACCACTAAACCAATAAGGTTTGGAATAGCCATTAAACCATTAACAATATCAGCAATAACCCAAATCATATCTAGTTGCATGAATGCGCCACTGGCGATAAGCACTAAGAAAACTAATTTGTAAGGCATAATTGCTTTTACGCCAAATAAATAAGTAATACAACGTTCACCGTAGTAGTTCCAACCTAAAATAGTGGTAAAGGCAAAAAACATTAAGCCAATAGAGACCATTAAAGGACCGTAATAATCAGAATGCAAACCTGCAGCAAAGGCATGTGTTGTCATTGTTGCGCCAGCAAAATCACCCGTCCAAGCGCCAGTTACCACAAGGGTTAAACCTGTCATTGTACAAATGATAATAGTATCAAAAAACGTTCCCGTCATTGAGACTAAGCCTTGGCGTACACATGAATTTGTTTGTGCAGCAGCGGCGGCAATTGGAGCACTACCTAATCCAGATTCATTAGAGAATACACCGCGTGCAATACCTGACTGAATAGCTAACATCATTCCGGCACCGACAAAACCACCTGTAGCAGCATGACCAGTAAAGGCTGACTGAATAACCGTTTCAATAGCCGCTGGTAGCGCATGAAAGTTAGTACCTAAGACGATCAAGCAAGCCATAATATAAAAGCCAGCCATAAGCGGTACAACAGTACTTGCTACTTTAGATATTGATTGAATACCACCTAATGTTACTGTCGCCACCAATAAGGTTAATATAACAACGGTGATTTCTTTGGGCGCATTAAGTGAGATGTGTGCCGCTTCTACAATCGCATTCGCTTGTGGAAATGTACCAATACCAAAACAAGCAACACCTACTGCAAATATCGCAAACAGTTTAGCGAGCCATTTACTGCCAACACCTTTCTCAAGGTAGTACATTGGACCACCAAGAATTTGACCATTAGCATCAATTTCGCGGTATTTAACGGCTAACAAACATTCAGCATATTTTGTTGCCATACCAAATAAAGCAGCAAGCCACATCCAAAAAAGAGCGCCTGGGCCGCCTAATTTAATTGCGGTTGCAACACCAACAATATTACCTGTACCAATTGTTGCAGATAAAGCAGTACACAAAGCAGCAAAGCTAGAAACATCACCTTCGCCAGTACTATCTGGATCTTTTTTACCACCAAAAACATATTGTAATGCCAGTGGTAAGTAACGGATCTGGATAAAACCAAGTCGAATTGTGAGGTATAAACCGGTACCTACTAATAAAATTAATAGGGGAGGTCCCCAAACAAAGCTATCTAATGTGCGTAGAAAATTAAAAATTGTGTCATGTAGTGGATTCATTATTCCTCCTTCAACGTACAAAGGAAGAGATATAGAACAACAGGTAACTGTTATTACAGAATGGCTTCTGGTTGCTGCTCTTATCTCCTCTGTCCTTTTGCCTGAGAGTTTCACCGTAATACTTTACGGTTTGCTCCTTCGGCGCTCGATTTAACGAGTCTCTCCAGAGGCTCCTCCAATAACAGTCCATACCTATTGCATTACTGCAACCTAGTGCCTGAAAGATTTACGAATAAAAACATGATGGGATCATATTATTCATCGCTTACTTCTTCGGCGGGCCGACGTGTTATGCCATAATGGCATTCGTCAATGGCCGCTCTCCTGCTATCTTCATCGGAACTCATTTCGACCGCAATGTTAGGGGATAAAAATGTGATTGTCAGCAAAAAAATAAAAAAAAAAAGCGTTGACGGAATAAAATAAGCGCTAAGTGACAACGAAAGGAATATTCCGTATAAAAATAAACCAACTACTAAAGAGAGGCTGTTCTTCTAGCGCTTTTGAGATTAAGAAATTTTTATATTCGATAATTAAGGATTTAAGCTATTATCAAGTGTAGAGATAAGTTCATTATTAGTATCCGAAGTTATTTCCCACCCAAAAACACCGCCAAGTTTATGTTTTTTTACATAGTCAGCTTTAGCTTTAAGTGATCGTTTATCTTCGAAGCTAATGTATTCTTTATTCTTTTTATTATACAGAACAGCGGCTTCTGCATGTTCATCATAGTAATAACGATAGCCCAGTTTAGGGTTGTTCATGAAATATTTACTGATATCACTATAGTTAAAATAACCTGGATCTTTAATATCAGATCCTTTACGCAACCCACCTTGGCTCTTTAAATTTTCAAGTTTATCGGGGGATATAAAATTGACACCTTGCCAGCCTCGACCATAAAAAGGGCTGCCAATAATAATCTTATTTCGATCAACTTGTTTATTTATAAGTGTTTTTACTACATTATCGACTGAATTGTTATTTGGAGTATTTGGAGTGCTGTATAAATTACTATGATGACCGACAATATCATCCCAGTTACCTAAGAAATCAAAGCTCATTAAATAAAGCTGATCTAAATGTTGAGTCACCTGAGACCAATTAATGCCAGGTAAGGTTTTTTTATCAGCATTGACGGCCGCTGAAAGTTGATATTTACGATTATGTTGGTTACCTAATTCGTTTAATTTACACCGTAATTCTTCAATTAAAAGACTATAAGCTTCTCTTTCTTGTGCGACCTGATTTTGTCCTTTACCTGATAACCCATACCCACCAGGATATTCCCAATCAATTTGGATACCATCAAAAAAGTCATATTTAGTGATTAAATCTACAGCAGTATTGATAAAGGTTTGTCGATAAAGAGGGTTAGTTGCAACAGTATGGAAAGGCTCAGAAAGGGTCCATCCACCAAAACTGGGTAAAATACTTAAATGAGGATATTTATCTGATAATGCCTTTAATTGACCAAAATTTCCTTTGTAGCCGACTTTTGTCGATGTTTCACCTGTAAGCTTGATTTGTAATGCTGCATACTCATCTAAAATAATGGCGCTGCCAATAGGTTTATCCAGACATTGGGTTTTCATGAGTTTTTTGATGTTATCTGGCGATGAATCTACAGGTCCACAGACGGCAAGAAAAGCGTAGATAATATGAGTTAATTTTTCAGCTGGAATCATACTTGCTGAATACGGGTTATTAGGAGTATAAACTTTCCAATCAGGATAATAAGCTGCAACAACAGAAGATGGCAGCTTTTCTGCAGCATGAGTAAGATTAATTTGAGATAACAAGCTACAGGCTAGAAGAGAATAGAGAGAGAGCGCTCGAGTTGTGTTAAAAAAAGAAGTCATTTACTGTTTAATCAAATTTATAAAAAGGCTCTATATTATTGACTATATTGATAAAAAAAAGGTAACACATTAATATTATTATTTGACATTCATCACAATATTCGGGTTGGTAATTAGTATCAATATGTGAAATATCAGTAGTACGACATCAGCTAAACTAAGAATATTATTGCGTTTTTATTGCTATATATCGGTATAAAAATGATTAAATCTAATATTTAGAACAACAAATCCTGTGAGATTAAATTATTTTATTAATAGTATGTAATTGTCTTCTTATTTAAATCGCAAAGTTGATAACTAAATGTATTAGTTGTTATGTTAGGGGGTAATGTGATTTGGGTTAATTGCTGCCATAAAGAAAAATATACCAGTGTTAAAAATAATCTTGTTAAATATCATAATGTTTTAGAGGTTTCACCCTATGAATTATTATTAATAATGACAGGGTCTGAATTAATATTCATTGAAATTGAAAACTCAAAATCAAATGGTTTTAAACTACTGAGGATTATTAAACAACATTATCCTTTAGTTAAAATTGTGATTGTTTACCATGAGTTAGATTCTGAGTTAGCAATTGTTGCATTACGAGCAAGCGCAGAAGATATTTTAGTTGCTAGTGCGAATAGACAAAAAATTGATAGCTGTTTAAGCCGATTACATACTCATAAAGAAGATATCATTGTGGATGATGATATGTCACAACGTGAACGTTCAATATTACCCGCATTATCAATTATCGATAATGATATTAGTGCACCATTACGAGAAGAAGATTTAGCAAAAGCATGTGATTTTTCAGCGACATATTTTTCTCGATTATTTCATACCACGATGGGGGTTACATTAAAACAATATATTATTCAAAAACGGTTAGATTTAGCATGCGGCTTATTGAGTTCTGATCATGAAAAAATCGCATCAGTGGCGACTTCCGCTGGATTTAAAGATGTTTCTTATTTTTCTCGTGTATTTAAAAAATATATAGGTTGTTCTCCAGGAAAATTTCGTTCAAATAATGATAAAGAATCCTAATAAGGGACAGATCAAATATAAGGAGAGTTAAATGGATTTATCGTCATACCAAGGGATTATTTTTGATATGGATGGCACATTGGTTGATTCAATGCCGGCCCATATTAAAGCGTGGCAACAAACATGTCATGATTTTGGATTGGTATTTGATCGTGACTGGTTTTATTCAATGGGGAGGTTCACCTACTATTAATACTGCGATAGCGCTATTAAATAGGCATGGGATTGATGCAGATCCTCAGTTACTTGTGGTGAGTAAATTACGCTATTTTGATGAGATCAAGTATAAGGGCGATATTATTCCGGCTACATTTGCGGTATTGAAGCAACAAAAAACAATGAATAAGCGTATTGCTATTGGTACGGGGTGTTATCGACACCATGCTTTAGAAATCCTGACTACATTAGAGATTCTTCCTTTACTCGATGCTGTGGTTACTGCAAATGATGTCCAGCATCATAAGCCATTGCCTGATACCTTCTTAGAGGCTGCTCGTTTATTAGGTATACCGCCAGCACAATGTGTAGTATTTGAAGATACAGAATTAGGCTGTCAAGCAGCACATGCGGCTAGTATGGATTGTTACCGAGTTTGTAATGGGGTAATCAGTGAATTTCGAGCTTTTCAACGGTAGGGTTTAGCCATTGAGATAAATACGTTATGCTGGTGGCGTTTTTTTACTTATTAGTGATGTCATAATGACTAAACATTCATCGTCTCAATATCAATTATCTGAAACTCGCTTCTGGATTCAACGGTTAAGCAAAACATCCATTCGTGCCTTGCATATTCTAGGCGTTGCTATATCAAGTGGTGGCTTTATTTTCCATCTTGATCAAGCGTTATGGCTCAACTGGTGGTTATTAGCTATGTGCTCCGGTGTTTTGATGATGGCACAAGAAATTTATCGTTCAACGTTATGGTTAATTCAACTCAAAGGTGTATTAACGTTTATTAAATTAGGATTACTTTCTTCTATTGTTGTTCTTCCACAGCACCAATCCAATATTTATATTACGGTACTATTACTTTCAGTCTTTATTGCTCATGGACCGGCAGGATTACGGCATTACTCAATTTGGCATCGACGGGTTATTGAGGAACCGAGAAAGGGAAGTCGAAAAAATTTAAATGGATAATACGATAATCGTTAGTTGGCTTTGTCACTAACGGTTTTTATTACAATAGAACCAGCGAAAATACATCATCGTTAGTACACTAAAAGGGGTAGCTTAATAAAGGTGTTAAGAATGATTAAATATGGGGCATTATATTTATTGTTGGCGGTGGTATGTGTTGGTGCCGTAATGATAGCAAATCGAATTCATAATGATCATTCTTTGACGGGAACTAAAAGCTCATTGTATTTAGAAAATGATAAAGAACGAGCAGAATTTGCTGCAGAAATTGTACATAAATATATATTAAAACCCGATCAAGGGCTGCCTTTAGAGGAAAATGGGTTAGCACCCTATATTTATGGATATGCAGATTTAAATAATAATGGCAGTGATGAAGTTTTTATTCTTATGCAAATTGATGATTTTTGCACAAAAAAAGGTTGTCAGGGCTTTTTATTTAGCCATAACCAGAAAAAATTAGCAGCATGGATAAATATTTACCGCCCGATTCTTATGGCGGATGAATTACATAATGGATGGCGGGATATTTTAATTGCTGATGATAATAAAATGTACCGTATTGAATATAATACAGGCCATTATCTTACAGATATAAGTAAAGCACCTGAGTTCAATAACCGCCAACAAGCATTAGTAGCAGTAGGATTAGCTCTTGATAGTCAATATTACCGTAATGGTGGTAGTAATTTAGCCCTCAATTATTCTCAGCCTATTTTTGATTGTCAGCAGTGTTTCCTATTTAGTTTTAACCGTTATGAAGAATCAGATAATAATTTTTATTTATCCGTAAATACCAAAGATAAAACAGTAACGACTTATCCGTGAGTTTGTATCATAATGTTTCACAGTGTAATAATTTAATTATTTGTTTTTAAAGTGTTTATTGTTTCTAGCTATCATAGCTAGATTGGTGTTTTTTGTGATAACAGTGATTGCTTTCTTGGTATGTTCCAGTATATAAACCTCCATATATATACAATAATAAAATATTATGGAAGTTTTTGTGGCCAATAAAAAGTTAATCGTATTAGCAATATCATCTGCATTAATGATGGGCTGTAATGGTGGTAGTGATTCAAGTGATCCTATTCCACCACCACCAGTTGTTGATCCTGAGATAACACCGCCAGTTGATCCTGAAATACCCGATATTTTACCACCAGTCGATCCCGTTATTCCTCCTGCAACTGGTGTATTTTCTCTTAATGGTGACATGAATTTTGGTGCTAGTGTGCATTGTAATGGTTCACCCGCGACTGATTTTATTATCGAAGATGGTGATACTTTCGACTGCTCATATGAAAGCATCAAATTAGCAACGTTTACTGCAGTAAAATTACAAGCGACTAAGTCAGGATCAAAAGAAAGAATCAAGCAATTAACACTTGCTGAGTCTGATCGATTTGTTGCTTTTACTGATGATGAACGTATTAAGGCAATTGCTAATACACAAGCATTATTAAATAAAATGGCTGTTGAAAGCGGTAAGGTTATTGATTTTAAATTATCGGCTCTTGACCAATTACGGTTTAATAATTTCTATAATTCTAATGATTTATTGCTTCCAACCGCTGAATTTAATGCGTTGATTAGCGATAAACTTGATGAAAGTACAGACACTGACAGTAAACCATCAACCCATGAACCTGAATCACAACCCGTTGTTACACCAGGAACGAGTAATGATTTAAACAGTCATTTTGTGAGTGCAAATGCAGAGCAAAATTTAAGTTACCAGCCAACTAAAATGATCTTAACGGAAGGGTTTTTACGTGATCTTGATGGTCAACCTATTGTGGGTGTCGAGTATTACAGCCCATCAGGGCGTGGGCAAACTGATGATCAAGGTAAATTTAGCTTTAGCTGGGGCGAAAGTGTTGCTTTTGGTATTGATACGTTTGAATTAGGTGAGCTTAAAGCTAATAAAACCCAATTTACGGTAGCAGATTTAGCTGAAGGGCATGCTGGTCGTAATATTGCTCGCTTATTACAACGTTATTCTGACGCTACTGATCATATTTATATTTCCGAACGTGTTCATAATGTATTTGCTCAATATCCAAATGTGATTAATGAAGCGCTAAATATCGAACTTTCTGAATCAGTACAATTAGATAATGGTACTGGTGAATTAAAACCTGTTGTTGGTGAATTTGATAAGCAATTTGAATCAGGCTTAGCACAACAGATTGATAGTGCAATTTGTGGTGAAACGTGTAAATCAAACCTGTTATTTTCACCATTGTCATTTCCACGTACTGCAACAGTAACAGAGCCAAATATTCAAGCTGATATTAATAAGCTTTGGGGCGCAGGTGCAGATGCAGTTAAAGATGGTTGGATGCCAGTAGAGAAATTTCATGTGTTCTCTGATCCTGGTGGTAACTATTATGGTAGTGCTGGTTTTGTTCGAGGACAGGGCGCTATAAATATTTCCAATCGTGCATTTCCGATTATGATGACACGTAATGATAATAATTTTTGGTTAGGTTTTAAGGAAAAGAAAGCGTGGGATGAAAGAGGTCTTACTTATATTACTGAAGCACCATCAATAGTAGAGCCTGCAGTTGTTGGTGCCGATACTGCCACTTTTGGTTTGCCTTTTATTAGTCTCGGCGAGTTAGGTGCAGGACAAGCAATGTTGCTCGGTAATGCTCGCTATACCAGTATTTTAGTTTGCCCACGTAATTATAGTTGGGAAGGTGGAGTAACATCTGAAGGTAAATGTATTGTTCCAGCAGGAAGAGCTACTGATACAGCAGATATGGCAAATTTCTTTAAGAATACTTTTCGTTATTTGTTAGCGGATAAATATGATCTTAGTGGTGCTCCTATAACGGTAGGAACAAATATTACTAAGACATATTTCAGGAAGCACACTACATGGCATGGTAATGAGGCGATATTTAACATTGATCCACAATTTAATGTGGAAACTAAAATAGTTAATAGTTTTGCTGGCCTTACTCCAAAAGATATACCGCTATTGATTATTCGCACTCATGAATATCAAGATAAGCCAAATGATCATGATCCTATGCTTGCTGATCTATCAAGACCATTATTAACAGAGCAAGATGTTACGGATCTTATTCAATATATAGAAGTGGGCGGTAAAGTAATCATTGTTGAAAGTATAAATGGTAAACCAAATGATGATATTAGACGTTTATTTGATAGTGTCGGTATCGCTGTTAATGGAGAATCTGTAGTTCAAAATGGTGGCCCGAGTTGGGGATACCCTGATCGTATTAGATCACAGCGCGAGCATGATTTTTGGGTTATTGAAAGATACGCGACAGTAAAAGGCCAAGAGGGTATTAAGCTTCCTTATAATATTGATGAAACAACAGGTGAGGTTTCTTGGGATTATATTCTACAAGGAAAACCTGATGATAAACCTAAGTTAGAAGTTGCTCGTAAGTCATATTTTAATATGGTGACAGAAAAGTACGAATCACAGTTAGCTTTTATTGATACAGCAGGTAAATCAGCAGATCAAATATCAATAGAAAAAGCAGCATTATTAACAGCTTTTGATGGCTATAAAGAGTGTTCTGATGATAATTATCATTATGAAGTCAATTGTTTAGAGCGCAGACCTGGTAATGGTATTAAGTTAACGGGCACTATGTACCGTCCAATTTATTCTGAATTAGATCTTAATGAAGCTACAGCGAAAGCGATGGTAAAAGCAGCTGATCTTGGTACTAATATTGAACGCTTATATCAGCATGAATTGTACTTCCGCACGAAAGGTCATCAAGGTGAGCGTTTAAATAGTGTTGATCTAAATCGTATTTATCAAAATATGACAGTATGGTTGTGGAATGATCTTGATTACAGTTATGAATCAGGCGTTAATAAAGATGAACTAGGCTTTAAACGCTTTACTGAGTTCCTAAATTGTTATGGAGATGAAGCCGATAGTCAAACAGTTTGTAGCCCTGAACTGGCTCAAAGCCTTGCCGATAATAATATGGTTTATGGCGCGAATAGCGATGTAAATACTGAATACCAAGGCTGGATGAACCCAAGCTATCCACTTAACTATATGGAAAAACCATTAACACGCTTAATGCTGGGGCGTTCATATTTTGATTTAGATATTAAGGCGGATATTCGTCAATATCCGGGTGAGGCGAAAGGTTCATCATCAGCCAGTGTCGAGGTTGATTTATCGAATAATACTGTTGCATGGTATGCAGGTAATCGACAATCAACAGGTCAATGGGCTGTGGCACAACAGCCATTTACTATTTCAGTTCAAGGAAATAGTAATCCAGTAACAATCACGGTGGCTTTAGCTGACGATTTAACTGGTCGTGAAAAGCATGAGTTGGGTTTACTGCGCCCACCACGTGTTTCTAAATCATTCACATTATTAGCTGGTGGTAGTGAAACATTTACGGCACCTTACGGTGGCTTGATTTATGTATCAGGTAGTGAAACAGGAAATGTAACTGTTAATCTAGATGGAACAGTTGCCGCGCCATGGTACAAAAATAATGCTTGGGTAAATCCGCAAGAGTCAGTTGCTCCAATTGGTGAAATTGAATCTGATAGCTTTATTTATACGGCGGCCACAAAGAATCTTCAAGCCAGCAATTATGGCGGTAGTCCACAGAAATTTACGCAAGAGTTAGATATTTTTGCTGAAGATCTAAATGATTTTTATGCGCGAGATGAAATTAATAGTGAAGGTACAGGACGTCATAAAAAAGTAACAGATACGACACTGCCTAATAATAAACATCATGTCGTTAATGATGTTGCTATCTCTATTGGTGCCGCACATTCAGGTTATCCTGTTATGAACATCAGCTTTGATACTAATAGTAGTGATATTAAAATGTCACCATTAAACAGTTGGTTGTTATGGCATGAAGTTGGTCATAACGCAGCTGAAGCACCCTTTAACGTTGAAGGCTCTACAGAGGTTGTAAATAATATTCTGGCTCTTTATATGCAGGATAAGCATCTAGGTAAAATGGCACGTGTTGAGCAAGATATTCGTATGGCTCCAGCTTTCGTTAACTTAGAAACACCTTATGCTTGGGCTGCTGGTGGTAATGGTGAGCGACTTGTGATGTTTGCTCAATTGAAAGAGTGGGCTGAAACTGAATTCGATATTACTAATATAGTGAAAGGAAAGTTACCAAGCTATTATGTTACTGATGTTGATGGTATGAAGGGGTGGAATTTATTTAAACTAATGCATCGCTTAACGCGTGGTAATTTAGAAGACAATATGCAATTACCGTCACCTAATGTTTGTCAATCGACATCAGGTTTGAGTAAAGGAGATCAACTAATGGTGTGTGCATCTTATGCTGCACAAACTGATCTAAGTGGTTTCTTTAATGCTTGGTCACCAGGTTCAAAAGCTTATATGATCCCTGGTGTGACAGAGCCTTCTTATGAAGGTGGTGTTACGAATGCCGGACGTGCGGCAGTAAAAGCGCTAAAACTTGATGCACCACAGCGTGATCCGTTAAAGATTAACGCAATAACAGTTCGTAAAATGAACTAAATAGCATATATTTTTTAGCAATAACGCCGCGAATCAATAAAGGTTCGCGGCTTTTTGCTATTTTAAAGCGTCCACATTACTTACACGACAAATGCCCGTTGATAGAGCATCCACGCAGTAAGCTGCTGAATATCTTTTTCTATTAATGCACACAACATATCGTCAGGTAGTGGTGTTGTTTCAGGATCAAATGGTGGCATTTCACCATGTTTACAACGATCTGGAAACGTTTGTTTTACCCACTGTAATTGACTGATCCAACGGGCGGTAGACTGTGGTTTATCTGATTGAATACCTAATTTGGTTGCTAATAATAATGCATCATTTAAACGTTGAATTAATACTAATAAGCTAAGCCAGTCTTTTGATGTGCGAGGGCTTAAGTTTGGTTCTTTTAGTAAATTCATCACCTCACCATTTAATGCATAATAGCGTTGTTGGCTTTGGTATAAGTTGATTTTTTGTTCCCATTGAGGCTTATCTAATACAGCAACATATAAAATTTGAGACTTTATCATGCTAGCAGTGTGACGATCTAGCCATGTCATTGTCCAGCTTGGTGCAATGAAGTAATTCACCGAAAATGCAATAGTTACCCCAAATAATGTATCGATAATACGATAAAAAGATACATATGTATTATCAGGGGATAACAAGCTAATAGCGAATACAATCATTGATGTTAGCCAGAAAACATGAATGTCGTAACGTTCTTTGTGGTATGACGTGAAAGAAAAAAATACTGAAATACTTGTTAATAATAAGAGGTGCTGTGGAGGCACGAAATACAAACAGATGAAGCAATAAATTCCCCCTAATGCAGTACCAGAGAAACGATTCCAAATTCTATGATTAGTTACCGCCATTGATGAAGTCAGCAATACAATAAATGCAGTTAATGAGATCCAATAACCTTGTGGTAAGTGATAGAACTCAGTTAAAAATTGAGTTACCGCTAATGTAACCGCAATTTTTCCAGCATGACGCCATTCTTTAGAATTAAACTTAAGTGCAAGACGGAAATCACTAATAAATGCTTCACTATCACTTGTAAATAAATAGATATTTTTACTGTTATCGGGCGAAGAAAAGGTATCAAAGTTATAGCAGCGTTTGAATTTTTCTATTATATCAATTATATATATTGTATTTTTGTATTCGTTAGTAGTAAAGGTTGCTGTGATCTGTTGCTTGTTTCTTAATTGTTCTACTGCTTTTTCTATCCACTCAAAAAGTTTAACTCGGGTTGTTGTATGAATATCAAAGCTAAGCACCCGTTCTAAACAAATAATATACTCAGACATTTCTAATAAACGTTGTAGCTCTATTTTTATTTGTAGTGCGCGTTTTGAGGAGGAAACAGAATTACTGTAATACGCCAAATTATGCGCACTTTGATAAAAGAACTGGCGTCTTGCTGCCAATTGAGTTTCATTATTAGAAAAGCGTAATTCATTAAGCCAATCGGCCAGTGCATTGTGTACAGTCACTGTATGTTGATGCAATATGCGTCCTTTAAAAAAAGGCCATAAAACTAATGAAGATAGCATAACACTAAAGCCAGCGAAGACATTAGCCATAAGAACAATAACTAAACTATCACCGACAGAAGCAAAATGAATTGCCATAATGTAGATAAAGCCAAAGTTATAACCAAACAAGCGAATGTGAGGACGTTGGTTAGACATTAGGCCATAAAGGATAGCAATAGAGCATAATGTAATAGCACTTAGCCACATATAACTAAAGACTAAAAAAGCTAAATAGGTTGCAACAACGGTGATTAGTACTGAAATAGACAGTATTTGTAATCTTTTTAAATAGGGTAGATTTCGCGCTTGAACCCCGAGTAACCACGCTGTAATTAAACCTGAGATTCCGGCACTAGTAAAACCTAAGCCATAAAATACACCTAGGCTAACTAACATTGGAATAGTTATACGAATAGAATCGGGGATGTCTGCTGCATTGGAAAACCAGCGGCTAAACATAGTCGTTAACGTTGTTATTTTCATGATGGCGGCTTGTTAATAGTGAAACATGCAGATACGACAAAATATAGTTGAAAAGAAAACTAAATGAGCCGTGAAAAATGATAAATAGTGCAATACAAGTAATACGTTATTAGTGATGCTATAAAAATAAAGGCAGTGCATCGTGTGAGACACTGCTTTTTTCATTTAATTAAGCTGATTGTAGCAATAATTGACCAAGATAATTCATTGCAAAAGCAGCATCTTGTGCAGCTGTATTTACTTTTTTGATTAATTGTTGTGCACGTTCATCATCATCTTTTAAACTGATTTGTATTTTATTAACCAGTTGTTCTGCCATTTCTGTTTTTTGCTTACAGTCATTAAATAACGCAGAAATAACAGAGATATCAATTTCACCACCTTTAGCGAATAAATCAGCAGCAATGTTATATACCGTATGAAATTGATTGGCAGCATCTTTTTTTCCTGCTGCTGCTTCTTTAGCCCACTCCGTAGACCATGTTTTAAAAATAACGGCAATTTGTGGGTTAGGTTGCACTTGTATTGGTTGCATTATGTAGTCCTTGAAGTGGTTATAACTAGCATAGTAATGCAGCTTATAACGGGTTTAAAGAGCAATTTTTAGAAACTGATACCATTGGGCAAATTTCATTATTGTTGATTTTTTTTTAATCGATAAGTGGGTGGTAACCATACAATATTGAGTGTGGTATCACATAATTTAGTTATATATACCGTTTTACATCAAGATCTTTGCGAAATGACTTGCATGCGACACTGTAACGTTTTACGTTAAATATAGCCCTTGGTAGTAGTGATAGCCAATAGGTGCTAAGGAGAAACTCATGATTAATGTGAACTTCGAATTGGCAAATCAAGCATATGCTAAAGTGCTCATGTATCCTTATGGTGGCGAAATTGAACAACATGAATATACAGCACTGCGTGTTTTCCGTTGGGATTTAGCACGAGCTGGCAAGCCAATTGATCAAGCTTTTGATTTAAGACTGCAAGCAAGCGGTTATCGTAAAATAGCCTCACAGCCTGCAAAAGCTCATCGTCCACTTCCTGCGTGTGTTTTAGCACAAATGAGTGAAAGCTGGAAAAGCCAACATGGTTACTTATAATGTTTAAATACTTCTAAGGCTAAAGAAATAATTTCTCTAGCCTTTTATTTTTGTCTAAATAATATCAATCATAATAAGTTCTTGCCTAATTTAATAACCTTTTTCAGCATGCCTTACAGCGAATACACGCGAAAGTGATAGCGAATCGAATGCTTTTGAAAGATGATTACTTAATTAATGATATTGGTATAATACTGTTATATTTAAAATAGAGACAAAAAAACCAGCCATTACTGACTGGTTTAAATATAAAGATACTATTTGATTATTTTATTTATCAAACGTGTTTCCATTTGCTTCACGTGCTTCTGCAATAGTATCAGGGTGCCATGCCCCTTCAATATCTTTCAGTTCTTTAAACTTAGAGCGATCAAATTCTGGTGTTTTACCTGCTTTAAGTTGTTCTTCATAATCTTTGATAACCTTAATGGCTAATCCCGAAAGGAAGATAAGAGCGATAATATTAACTAGAGCCATTAAGCCCATAGAAACGTCAGCCATGCTCCAAACAACAGGAAGAGAAGCAACAGCACCAAACATTACCATCCCTAATACACAAAGGCGGAATAATAATAGGCCTTTTTTAGTATTACCATTTAAGAACATAATATTTGTTTCTGCATAAGTGTAGTTTGCAATAATCGATGAGAAACAAAATAGTAAGATAGCGGAAGCAATAAAATACGTTGTCCAGTCGCCGAGTTGATTACTTAATGCTTGTTGTAGTAACGCAATACCTGTTCCTGCATCTGGTGTGTTCATTACGCCAGAAAGCATGATCATTGCTGCTGATGCTGTACAAATAACAATAGTATCAACAAACACACCTAACATTTGCACAAAGCCTTGTGAAGCGGGGTGGTTAGGGTTAGGGGTCGCACTTGCTGCAACGTTAGCTGCTGAACCCATGCCTGCTTCATTTGAAAATAAGCCACGGGCAATACCGCTTTGCATTGCTTGTGAAGCAGTAAAAGCAACACCACCGGCAACAGCTTCATGCCAACCAAATGCACTTTTAACAATCAGTGTAAGTACGGCTGGTAATTCAGTAATGTTCATTATCACAATAACAAGTGCGATAGCTAAGTAACCAACAGCCATGATAGGTACAATTTTTGTTGATGCTGTTGCAACTCGGCGTAAACCACCCATGATAAAAAAGGCAGTAAAGATAACAATCACAATACCTTGAGTCGTTTCATCCCAACCAAAAGAGTGGTGTAGTGCGTCTGTGATGGTGTTTGCTTGAACGGCATTGAAGACAAAACCAAAAGCAATAATAAGACAGATTGAAAAAAGAGTACCCATCCAACGCTTACCAAGACCTTGCTCCATATAATAAGCAGGGCCACCACGGTATTGACCATCAACGTCTTTTACTTTGTATACTTGAGCAAGGGTTGATTCAATAAATGCCGTAGCCATTCCAAAGATAGCAATTAGCCACATCCAAAAAATAGCACCTGGACCACCAATAGTTAGTGCAACAGCAACACCTGCCATATTACCAGTGCCAACACGAGCAGCCATTGATGTACAAAAAACTTGATAAGAGCTAATGCCATTTTCTATTTCACGGCCGCTTTTTAATACATCGATTGAGTGACGGAATTGACGTATTTGAATAAATCCAAGACGAACACTAAAGTAAATTCCCACACCAACCAATAAATAAACGAGAAGTTGGCCCCATAAAACGCCGTTTACTGAACCAATAATCGCCATTAAGGTGTCATTGATTGATCCCAGTATATTTCCATTCGTAGAAGTCATATTTTTTCCTGTTAATAAAACTATGTAATCTTGAAGGATTACTTAGTGAAGAGGAACATTCATTACTTGTGAGTGCTCTTGCTATCGGTTTCTATAATAGGTTTTTTATTGCTTATAATTTGTAATATACATGATTATTGTGCATTACAATTACTTAACATGTAACCGATTTCATTACCATCTAAGGCGATGCAAGGTAGCACAAAAAATCTAAAATCCAAGGAGACTTATATCACAAAAAAAGAAATATTACTATGTAACACGTTACATTGTTAATAGTGGTGTGTATTTTTATTCTTTCTAATCAATTGGTTATAAATAATTGTGAATGGAGTTAGATAAAAGCTATTGTACGCTGTGCATTACCGTATGTTGAGATTTTGCCATTAAAAAAAAGAGTGTATAAATTTTTAATGGCTGGGTTATTGCTGATTTTGTAGCGAGGTTGATTATAAGAAATGCTTTAATATAGGCTGCTAGAATAGGAAACAAGTATAAGAGAGCAATATGATACATTGCTCTCTTAATGAAGAAATAAAAACTAAATATGAGAATAGTTACTTTCCAGCGGCTTCAATGTATATTTTCTTATGGCAATTACCATAAAAAGGGCGTCCTTTAGGACCTGATTCAAGCAATGCCTGAACACTACTGTTAACATTAAAGGACTTCCCAATATTCAATCGAACTTCATTTAAATATTTACCCTGACTACAAGCTAAGCTAATACGATCAACGGCATTAGCGCCAAAATGAGAAATGAGGTCTTTCTTAAAACTGGCTGTTGAGACATTTTTACCAATATTTGCTTTGATAAATTGACCAATTGCAGATGTGTCTACTTTTTCAACCAGCTTTGTTGCTGTTAAGAAATAGTCATTAGCGTCTAAATTTTGACAAACGCCGTGTTTTTTCCACTCATATTCCCCAAATTTTGTTTGGTAATAAAAATTTGGCATCCATGGTGCGATTTCTTTGATAGTAGATGCTGAAAGATCCAGACGAGCATAACGATCACAATAACCATATTTGGTGCCACAGCTGGCTTTGTTTGGCCATAAACCATGTAGCGTTAAATTCGTTATTTTTAATTTACCGTCATTAATGGCTGTACACTCTGGTTTATTACCTCTGTAATTAAAGTGCTCACAAAATCCTGGTTGCCATGTCAAGGCTAATACATATGAATCAAATTCATTACGGGTATTACAGCTTTTGGGTGAAGTATCAAATGATGTTGTGGGCTTTATTGCGGTATTACTATTAAGGTGTGTGGTACCACATGATTTACTAACCCAACGTACTGCTGGAGATGCGTTAGGAATAAGTATCTGCACCCAATCAAAATCTTTTTTATTTATAGCTTTAATTGCGTATTGTTTATTGCTAATTAGTTGGGTGTTATTCGGATTAGTTTGTTTACGAAAAGATTGATAAGCTTCACAGCTACCGTTTGATGTGAAACTACCCGATGATTGAATAGATGCATTTGCGGTAATGCTAGAAAGAGAGAGAATATTACCGACAAGAATAGTAACTAAAAGAGAGTTAGGACGCACAATTTGCCTATTATGAAATGGATGATTTAGTGCTAACTATAGTTGATTATTAGACTTTTATTAAGGGGATAAAAGTGTGTACAGGGTAATTGTGTACCTGATTACCACTATTTAACAGCCACTGTTAAATTATCTCCTATACTTTAAGATATTGAAGTATAGGAGTGACGTTATGCCTAAGAATTCAATCCAATTTCAGAAAGGCTTTTCTATACCCGAATTTATGCAAATGTATGGGACAGAAATTCAATGTAGAGAGCGTTTATTTAATATTCGATGGAAAAATGGTTACGTTTGCCCTACCTGTGCTTCTAAAAGTTATTGTGAACTTAAATCGCGGTCATTATATCAATGTAATAAGTGTCACCATCAGACATCATTGACGGCAGGTACTTTATTTTCCCATTCAAAATTACCGTTAACTACTTGGTTTTTAGCTATTTATCTCATCACACAAGATAAAAACAGTATTTCAGCATTAGAGCTAAAGCGTAAATTAGGGGTTTCTTATAACGCAGCATGGCGAATAAAACATAAGCTCATGCAAGTGATGAAAGAGCATGATGATAATCGAAAGTTAGGCAATATCGTGCAATTGGATGATGCATATATTGGAGGTAAACAAAAAGGAAAGCGAGGACGTGGTGCCAAAGGTAAAACACCTTTTGTATCAGCGATCTCTTTGAATGAAGAAGGTCATCCTATTTATATGCGGCTAAGTGTTGTTTCTTGTTTTAAAAAACAAGAAATTACAGATTGGGCTAAAAAGCATTTACAAGAAAAAACGTTAGTCATATCAGATGGTTTACCCTGTTTTAATGGTCTGTTAGCAGCAGATATTATTCATGGTTCATTACCAAAAAATGGTAAAGAACTTCACCAATATGAAGCTGCATTTTATTGGGTCGATACCATGATTGGTAACGTTAAAAATTCGATAAAAGGGACATATCACGCAATTAGAGAAAAGCATATTCCTCGTTATCTTGGTGAATTCTGTTTTCGATTTAATTATCGGTTTCGAGTTGAAGATATATTCAATACGCTAATTAAATGTGGTGCAAAATCACCACCGATGCCAGAGAAATTATTAACGCTGGCTGAGTCTCGGTGGTAATCAGGATTGTGTATGTGTTTTAGTGAAGAATCGAGTCAAAAAAGACCATACGATCAATTTTAAATGAATAAATTGCCAATTTTTTTAAATTAGTGTTCACAAAAAAGCTAACTCAGAGTAATATTCACAGAAGTAGCGTCCCCAGTTACACGAAAATGAAAAGATCAATTATAATAGAAGAGACTTTGAGGTGAACATATTCACTTTAAGGAATATTGGTAGGTAAACACCAATCTCATTTATTCATCTGAGGTTATTAATTTCATTTAGCTAAATATAGAACAATGTTGATTTTTATCATTAAGATTGTTTATTTTATCAATGCATGCTTAGCAATTTTTATGTTAAAGCAGATTTGTATTATTATCCGAGGTAATTAATGGACAGTTTCGCAGCTGCAGAAAAAGCGCTCAGTGCGATGTTAAAAAGTGTAGAAGCAACTGGTGAAGTAAAAGAAGCCCGTGTTGACTACCGTCAAATTTTAATTGATTTTGCCGATGAAGTTCCCGGTCGCCAAAAAGCAGTAATTAAGCGTATCCCCCTACAAAAAATAAATAATCTAATTGCCGTATTACATGAATTCAAGCAAGAATCACGCCATTCTCGTATGATTGAAATTTTAGCCATGATGGAAAAAGATGATGTATTACCACATGATCTTGTTGTTAAAGAACTATCCAATGAAGCTGAATAGCAATATAAATCAATAATTAAACCTGATTTTTAATTATTTTAATGTGATTAAATTTATACTGTAGTGTCTTAATACTATATTTATCAATTACAGCCTTCTTATTTTAATATAGTAAGTTGCACTCTTATATTGATCACTTATGTAGTATACAGAGTTAATAATATTAGCTCTGTATACACTCGCTTGAACGCATGTTATTAAAAAGCATGTGATGAATACTGTACTTTCTCTTCAATTCCTAAATTTCCTATCATTTATTATAATTAAACGATGTTTTATTATGAATGTGCTATTCAGTATGCCTTTAATTTATAAAGCGACTTGTTTATGTTACTAATCAATATTATTTCGATTAATTGACTATTAAGGACTTTATGTGAGTAATATAAACTGTGCGGAGCCTTTTATTAAAGCTCAACACATTACTAAGTTTTATCATAACAAAAAAGCATTAGAAAACATTAGCTTTAGTTTATCTAGTGGACAAGTTCTCGGTTTACTCGGTCATAATGGTGCTGGTAAATCAACGCTCATTAAAACGTTATTAGGGATGCATAGTTGCGCAGGTGAATTAAGTATATTTAGCCTCTCACCTGAGAAGCACCGTGAGAAAATAGTTAAAAATCTTGCGTATATTTCTGATGCAGCCATGTTACCTGAGTGGATGACTGTTAAGCAGTTAATTGCGTATGCTGCAGGAGTGCATTTTCGTTTTGAACAACAAAAAATGCAGCAATATTTGGCTCAAACGAATATCAGTATTAATAGTAAAGTAAAAACATTATCGAAAGGTATGAAAGTACAGTTACATTTGGCGCTAGTAATGGCAACAAACGTCAATGTACTTATTTTAGATGAGCCGACGCTTGGGCTTGATTTAATGTATCGGTCAACATTTTATCGCACTTTGATGGCGTGGTTTACTGAAGGTGATCGTGCATTAATTATAGCGAGTCATGAGGTGAATGAAATAGCGCATTTACTAACTGATGTTTTAGTGCTTAAAAATGGTCAGGTCGTATTGCAATCGTCTTTATCGTCATTAGCGGCTGAGTTTATGATTTTGTCTACTAATGAGGCTAACATTGATGCTGCGAAACAATTAAATCCGTTAACTGTAAATTATCAATTAGGGCAATATCGATTATTATTTGAAGGCGCTGATATCTCTCAATTGGCATTATTAGGGGATATTAGCCAACCCAGTCTTGCTGACATCTTCTTAGCGAAACAGCAGGAGTCAATATAATGAAGCAAACTTATACTCTAGTAAAAAATGAATTATTAGAACATAAAATAATTATACGATTGCCATTATTTTTAGCATTATTTGCTGCTGTATTGGTTGTAATAGTATTGAGTAATATTAATAGTTTCTCTTTTAATATTCAGATGAATGATATTGATGGTTGGCAACCACCGATAACAACATCATCATTTGCCGGCATTGTTGGCTCTGGCGCTTTTTTTATTGCGGGTATTGTATCTTTACTTAGCTTTTTTACTTATTCTGCCAAAGCTCTTGCAAAGGAACGTAAAGAAGGTACGTTAGCTTTTTGGCATTCGATGCCAGTGAGTGACAGTAAAGCAATTGCTATTAAGATCTTTGTAGCATTAGTTATTATTCCATTATTGTCATCATTACTTTTATTATTTATAGATGTGACCGTATGGGTAGTTGCGAAGTGGGTTATGCCGACTGACATGTTGGTAGAAAATGGACTTTCTCTTGCTGCAATTGGTTTGCATTGGGGGCAGTTTATTTCAATGATGATAGCAATGAGCTTAGCTTTATTGCCTATTATTTGTATTATTTTTTGTGCTTCTCAGTTAACTGAGCACCCATTATTAGTTTTGTTTGTTGCAATAACCTTGATTAAGTTCATTAGTTATATGTTGTTTGATTCAATGGCAATAGGGACTTGGCTAAACCGTGTCAGTAATTTGGCGTTTAATATTCTAACCAGTAATCATCCTTGGCAGACATTAGCAAGTGTTGGTTCAGTGACGCTATTTGGATTATTAATTGTTGCGGTAGGGTTATTTAAAGTTAGTGTTTATTTACGTAGCGGTGATTGAGTGTCATTGTAGAATATTAATGTTATTAAAAAAGAGAATGTAGCGATACATTCTCTTTTATTTTTGCTTCTAATTAAACCATGGTTATTTTATTTCATATATACATTATGCATATCGGTTTAATTATAAAAAATTACTTAATCATTAAGCTGCAGAAACTGACTCAATGTATTGTACTTCGTTTTTATATTTACGAACATTACGAGACAGAGTGCCTTTTGGTAGCTCATAACGCTTCTCAGCTTCGTAGCTTGATAGTCCATCAAAAACCACGGCAGCAACAGCAACACGCTGGTTCTCTGACTTGAAGATACGTTGTGCGATTAAATCATATTGTGTATTAGTCATAGTCTTGCCTATTTGAATTTTTGGAGTGGGATTATGGTCGTTCCAATACGTCCACTCAATGCTTGAAAAACGGTCGACCTGTTATCTATTATAACAAGTAAACAAATGCTGTTAGCAAGACAATAGCAATATGAACCTTAACAGAAGATTAATAGAATTATTTTTATGGATTAATTTAGCCGCTAAAGTGAAAAATTAAAATTAAACGCCTATTTTTTTAGACATAAAGGCAATAATTACGGCTTGGTTTTAAATAAGGAATATTAGATTGAATATATGTGATTAAATAAAGGGAGATAGATCTCCCTTTATTAGGTCATTTTAAAATCAATTAGCCAATAAGACGTAATCCATTAGGCAATGCATCACCAAAGACCCGTTTTGTTTCTTCCTCTGTCAATATTTTGACCTCAGAAACCATTTCAATCCAGCTATCAGGTGCTTTGCTTTGTTTTAATTTAGCGATCACTTGTTGACGAAGATCATCATTAATATCTAATGTGCGATCACCTGTCATACGCGTCATCATTACGGCTGCAAAACCAATGTATGACTCTTTGCGCCAATCATAATTCATTAGTTCTGGTAAGCAGTAAGAAACATGCTCAGCGGATAATAAGTTATGTGTACTACCATAAAAAGGTGATCGAGTTGCAATTCGACCGATAGCCCACCAATGCGCTTGTGCATACTGTGTTTTCTGAAGACGACCAAATAACCATTCAATCAGTTGTAGCTTCTTATCAAACGGTAAGTGCTCTAAAGACGCAGCTAAGCGAACCATATCTTCATAGCTACGCTCTTGGAGTTCTTTATTAAGCTTGGCGTTACGACTCGCACCTGGCGTAATATATTTAGCAATGTCTTTATAGATAACAAGTTGCTGCTCTTGCGTTAAGCCACCTGCGACACGACGCCAGAATGTCCACCAATCACACCATGTTTGCGTATTAGTGTCAAATTGAATGCCATGTTGATATAGCTGCCAAATTTGCTCCATACGGTATTCATCAGCAGGGTAGCCAAACCCAGGACGCATAGCAAAACCAGTAAGCTTTAACCAATTACGTTCATGAAGATCTGAACGACGACGGCGCTTCTTGCTATCAAGTAATGCATTAGCAAGTTCACGTAAACATGGCGTTTCCCAATTATCCCGTTTACCTAATATTTTATCGAGATCATTACGAAGTGTTTTAGCCGCTTGATTATCAGCAGTCTTACTACCCCCAAAGACTTTTTTAACGGCATCAATAGCATCTGGCATGCGTGCTGGAAGTTCACTTTCTGCCAGTGTGCTATCAGTATCATTATTACGATTTAATCGAGCTAAATCTTTACGAATAGAAAATTCTACTTTCCAACGTTTAGTCTTATCCGTGAGGCTTACTGCTTCAACTTGCAGCGTTCCTACTTCTGTTAGCTGACAAGCTAATGTAACTTCCTCGCGATCTTTTTGGTTTGCGGCTAATTCGCTACGATCGCGTTCACTGTCTAAGGTTGCAATAAAAGGCGGTAGGTTAACATAGCCATCACCGAGGATTTCAATTAGCTCACCCACATCGTGATGTTTATCATTTGTAGATGAAATTAAGTTAAATCGTACCGGTTCGCCTAACGTTAATGCAAACTTACGGTGTGCTAAGGTAACTTCAGTGCCTTCTTCAATCCCTTTGGGTAATAAACAGATCCCTTGCTTGGTGCCTTTGTTTTCACCAATCGTTAAGAAGAATGATCGCGCTGAGCCACCACCGATTTTTAGTTGTGCGCCATGGCGTGCTTTAGCATAAGCAACAGCACCAAAGGCAACTGCTAAGTCTGGGTGGAGGTTTTTAAGCTCAGTAACCGGCGCTCCACGCCAACGAGAAATAATATCTAGCGTACGCGCTGACAGTAGGGGGCTATTAAACACACCGCCATTAAGCAGTACAGCAACAGGAATTGCAGGTTGGTCATCACTAATAATGATTGAATCTGGGTGATGTAGATTAAACGCATTAAATGCTTCACGACAAACATTGTCATGCAGATCAATAAACTGAGCAACATGCTTACTGATAGCAGGATCAGCCGCATACGGTAAGCCAAATTCAACCATGGCTGCTTGACGTTGATTTGGTTGATCAGTAAATGCCGTGATAGGGAAAAAGCCATCAAGGGCAATGCTATGCACTTCTTCACGGTTTAACTCAATACTTTTTGCACCGCCAATCAAACGCGAACCACTGCCTAGCATGGTTACTTTAGCATTATCTGGTGCGTTGCCTGATAATAACTTTTCTTTCACTTTTCGCGTTTGCTGAATCAATTTTGATAACGCAGCTGGGCTTAGTTTTTTAGATTCGCCATGCAGGCGTTGCTCGGCAACGTGTGCTAGTGCTAAATCGAGATTATCGCCACCTAACATTAAGTGATCACCAACGCCAATACGATCAAGGGTTAATTTACCCTCATCACTGCCGACTTTAATTAAGCTTAAATCGGTAGTACCACCACCGACATCGCACACCATTAATAATGGAATGTCTTTTAATAACTCATCGGCGTGTTGGCGGTTTTGGGCGTACCAGTCATAACAAACTGCTTGCGGCTCTTCAAGTAGTAATACTTTTTTTAATCCTGCAAGCTCAGCTGCTTCTAATGTGAGTGCACGTGCTGATTCATCAAAAGAAGCAGGAACAGTGATCACAACTTCTTGATGAGCAAGTTTGTCATTTTTATGGTGATAGTCCCATGCTTGACGCACATGGTTTAGGTAACTTGCACTGGCGATAACAGGTGAGACTTTCTTAACGTCAGATGTTGAAGCTGTTGATGACCAAGGCAAAATAGCTTCGTTACGATCAACATGTTGATGGGATAACCAACTTTTAGCACTGACAACTTGGCGACCTTCAACCTTTGCGCCTAGTTCACGCGCAAATTCACCAATAATAACGCTCGGAATCTCACCATTTACAGGCTCAACGTTCCAAGGCAATACTAACTGGGTTGCGTCCATTTCACCTTCTGCTGGATGATAACGAAATGAAGGCAATAATGGTTTACGTACTACTTCACCGGGTGCAATTAATTGATCAATTTCAAAAATATGCATCGGACTTGTTTCTAAGGTATCTGTAATTTCACTATAAGCGACAACAGTATGTGTTGTACCCAGATCAATACCAACAAGGTAGCGCGGAGAAGATGAAGACATGCTGACTCCATAAAATAATTGAGATGAGAACATAGCCAGATGGGAAACATTTGATGTGTCAGTTTTTGCGGGTAGAAAATAGGTGAGTGTGTACCCCTGACAGGTTTCATTGGCTGGTGGTTAGATAAATAAACGGCGCACTATAAAGTGCGCCGTTGTGCGAGCAATTATGCTTCGCGAACGTCAAATTCGACTTGCCACTTCTGACCATTATCGGTCGCAATGGCTTCAAGGCATAACATGCCAAGTTCAGTTACATGTGACGCTAATTTAACAGGAACAACGTCACCAGCAGTACGACCTTTAGATACAGGTAGTGTCATTTGAATCGCCGGTAGTTCTTCCATCTCTTCTGGTTGCCACCAATCAAGGTGTGTACCTGCAACATCATCACGACGTACGGTTGAACCAAAGAATTTAAACTGTACTGGCTGGCCAATAATCAAACCAAATTCTTGGCTTGGTACGTCAGCTTGACTGCCTTCTTCCATACCAAAAGGAGCAACACATAATGCTTCTAATGGTGGTTCCATACCTGGAATAGCAGGCATGGCACTTTCAATACCGACGTAATAGCTACTTGCGATACCACCACGAATACGAACGCCTTTACCACGACGAACAAAACCGTAGTATGAAGCGCCACTTGCAACAGCAAGATCAAGATCAAGCCCTGAAAGTAGTTTTGCTTCTGTAGAGCCGGCGGTTGTTAGCCAGCTATTAATTGTTGTTAATAGACGCTCTGACAGTAATGATGATTTAAGTACACCACCGTTAAACAAAATAGCCGTTGGGCGAATAAAGCCTTCATGCTGTTGTTCATATTGGGCAAACAGTTCTTCTACTGCTTGGCTTTGACGACTTAAAAAGCTTGCAACATGACGAGATACTGCCGCATCTTGTGCATATGGTAGACCCATTTGAGTTAATGCACCACGCGCTGTTTGTACGGGTAACTCTTCAATGGTTGTTTGTGGGAAGAAACCTTCAACCAATGTTTGTTGTACTTCTTCTTGGGTTAATTCTGTTTGTAGCGTACCGCCAAGAAGCTTAGAACCACGACTCGGCACTACAATTGGCATAGATTGTAATTCAGCATCGTTAAGCAGTGCTTCTTTTGCATCACGACAAGCATGAGTAATCGCTAATACTTGCCATGGCTGTAACTGCTTGCCTTCTTGTGCTAGCTTCATCTTTAAGCGATAAGCTAGAGCAAGATCCATGTTGTCACCGCCAAGAAGGATGTGATCGCCCACAGCAACACGGTTAAGGGTCAAGTTACCGTCTTCTTCTGTAACAGCAACTAACGATAAATCCGTTGTACCACCACCGATATCGACCACTAAAATGATATCGCCAACCGCAACTTGGTCACGCCAGTTATCATCACTGTTTTTGATCCAGCTATAAACAGCAGCTTGTGGTTCTTCAAGCAAAGTTAGGTGCTTAAAGCCAACATTGCGTGCTGCTTCTGCAGTAAGTTCACGCGCAGCCGGATCAAAAGATGCGGGTACTGTAATCGTTACGTCTTGATCACAAATGGGCGTTTCAGGATGTTGGAAGTTCCACGCATCGGCCATGTGCTCAAGGTACTTTTGTGTTGCCTCTAATGGTGATACTTTAATAACTTCTTCAGAGCTATTAAGTGGTAGAAATGCGTCACGACGGTTTACACCACCGTGGCAAAGCCAACTTTTAGCACTTGAAATAAGACGAATAGGGGTCTTACTTCCTAAATTTCGCGCCATCGCACCAACAATAGCATTGGGTTTTGCATTCCAAGGAAGTGCAGTATCACCTTCAGCTAGCTCTGACTCATGAGCTTGGTACATAAATGACGGCAATTGGTTTTTATCTTCCACATTACCTGGGGTGGTTAATTGTGGAATAGCCATTACCGTGACATCAGCGTTTTCATTTTCAAGATCAACATAAGATAACACACAGTGTGTTGTGCCTAAGTCAATACCTACGCTGTAGCGATGTTGTTGTGTTTCTTGCATTATAATTCTACCTCAGCGGCTGCGATGATATGTACATCATGGCCTTCTGCCAATTTAGGCAATTTAACATTTGTCACTTTCCAACCGCGATGGATCAGAGTGCCATTAAATGGTGCTTCACCAACGACGTTACCCGTTAGGCGTACTTCAGAAGCATTAAATCCTTGGGGTAGGGTAATGCGTGATTCTTCTTCTTCAGCACGTACTGGTGCGAAGCTGAAGTATTCATTAAGTACTTTTTGACCACCTTCATGAATAACACGAGCAGCAGCACCAATATCAGCATCAGCAAAGCCTTTAAGATCTTCTTTCATAAAATCAATAAAGCGCGCGTCTTGTTGTAAAAGTGACAGTAGTTGGAGTGCTGAATCTGGTGTTGATGTTTTTAGTTTTGGTTCAACTTCGACTTCAACAATCTTCTCAACAATTTTTTCTACTTCAACAATTTTTTCAACAGGTTTCTCGACGATCTTCTCAACGATTATCTCGACGGGTTTTTCAATCTCAACGATCTTTTCTACTTCAATCTCTTTTTCAACAATTTTTTCGATCTCAACAGGTTTACCTTTTTTCATTAGATACATTAACAAAAAGATCACTGCTAATGCGCCTAAGATTGCGTGTCCCATGTCGATACTCGTTGGCATCGCCGACAAATCTACGTGCATCGCTGATAATTCAGTGAGCATATTGGAAAAATCAAAAGCCATATTTGTTTACTCTTAGCGGTTAAAGGTCGATTCGTGAAACGTTCTGTTAGAATCAGCTTCAAATAATTGAATGAATCTTAGCATAGACCTTTTAAAAACGTGTTATCTATACAAGGTTTTATCTTCTAAAATCTCGAATAAAAGGTCTCTTCGCTTAAATTACAGTCAAAATATTAAGTTAAATACAATGAATTTCTGTGTGATTTTTAACGGAAAAGATTGTCTGCTTTATATATGGAGGCGGTCAAAAACGATTTCAAGCTAACTGGTTGTATTAAAAGATCAACCTAGATTAAATTGTGATAGATAACCGAAGAGCTGAAACTTTACTTGAAATTTGTTGTTCGGTGATGGTTCAATACGGCAATTGGCAGTAAGTTGCCTAAATGGCTAGAGAGACTAGCTGTTTATTTCTTTATAAAATAGGTCAAGATATGTCGTCTGATTATACAGGTACTAGTGCTGCTTATGCTCGCCAAGAAGCGGGCTACCGTGAAAAAGCATTAAAAATATACCCTTGGGTGTGTGGTCGTTGTTCTCGTGAGTTTGTTTATTCAAATCTACGTGAGTTAACGGTTCACCACGTCGATCATGATCATACTAATAATCCTCAAGATGGTAGCAACTGGGAGTTATTATGTTTATTTTGTCATGATCATGAGCATGAGAAATATACCGATGCTGATAATGGTCAAGGAAGTGTGATTCGTGCCGGTGAAGATGATCACCAAGCAGCAACTTTTAATCCATTCGCTGATCTTAAAGCGATGATGGCGAAGAAGAAATAATCTAATACGTAAATAATATTAGATACTGTTATTGATTATAATAGTAAAGAAAGCCAGCAATTTTCGATGAATAATAGTAAATTAATCTCTGAATGCTGGCTTTTTTATTGCTATTTTAGATGTTATATCTACAGATTTAAGTGCCTAAAATCTGTAGGGGTAAACTTAGTAAACTGTCACCTAAGCTAGCAAAATAAGCAATAATCCCAATGAAAGCCGCGACGAGGCTGACATACCATACGGTTGAGAATATTTGACCGTAACGATCTAGTGGTAATAAATGACTTTGATGACGTTGTCGCCATTCAAAGATGATCTCTAAACTGCCCATAATCAGTAGGAAGCCAAATAAGGTTAGCCCTAAGCGATAGCTTAAAATCACTCCTGCAACCGCGGCTAATGCACAAGCAATAATACCTATCCTACTGTTCATCGAAAAACTAATGCTTTTTAGAACATGACCACCATCCAGCGGTAAAATTGGCAATAGGTTAAATAAGTTTAATAGCGCATTAAAGACGGCCAATCCGGCAAAGAACATTTCCCCCGTGATCCAATAGGCGATCATACTGGCTAACGACATGATTAAACCAAAGGCAGGACCCATGATTGAAATCACCACATCTTGCCAACGGGTGTTAATTTTTTCATCACTTAATGCTAATCCCCCCAAAAAAGGAATTAGGTAGATGCCTTTGGTTTTCATACCAAAATATTTCATGGCACGAATATGCCCGTATTCATGAAAGACTAAACAAGCTAACAAGGCTAATGCAAATTGAATTGAAAATAACCATGAGTAAGCGGCGAGACTTGCAGAGGCAAGAACAACTTTAATTAATTTAGCACTTTTAAGCGCCTTCATGCCTAATGAGGCTAAGCCAATGAAACTAAATTTTTTTTCTGGGACGATCACTTGTTGTGGTTGCTGACGTTCAATATCTTTATCATTACGTTCACCTTGCGCAATTATTTGTTGATCTGCACTGGCTTGATAATGAATTAAAAACGGCTGCCAACTCAAGCTGCCATTAAGTTGACATTGAATGGTCTGTTCATTATTTGATAGTTCAAACTGATGTGTAAATTGATCTGTATCGGTTGGTGCTGCTGCAATTTGAGATACAAGTGTATTGTCCCAAAATAATTGCTGCCATCCAGCCATTGAGCCTTCAAGTCGCAGCGGCTTACCTAAAAAATCGATAGCCAATAGTTCCAATGCATTATCCACAGAGTAAGGAAAGATGGTGTGATTATACGGAAAAAAGTGTATTGAACGCGATTATGTTACGGGTTGTTACATATTATACGTTAAAGGTGTAATAATTTGATATTAAGTATAAATAACAAATTGATAAATAAAGATTTGATTATAGATATCATTTTTGTGTGATTGTTTTATATACATTACCTTCGAGTATTAAACAGATTTTTTTATATTTTGGGGGGAAAGTTTGTATTGTGTCAATTTTCGTAATAAATAGATGAGTTTTACTTTTTACTATCATGGTTAAGCCTTATTATAGTCACCAATCTAATTATTATATTTTTTGTATTTTTTAGGATAAAAAATAACGAAAAAATAGGTCACAATAGCACATGAGTTTTAAAAATAAGCCTGTATTTACACGATCATTACTTCATCCTCGTTACTGGGGTACATTAGCATTAGTGGGGTTAATGTATTCGCTGAGTTTATTGCCATATTCGGTGCAATTTTTTTTAGGGAAGCATATTGGCCGTTTAGCGATTAAGTTAATGAAAAAACGTCGTTATATTATCCATCGTAATCTAGAATTATGCTTCCCTCAAATGAGTGAGAGTGAACGAGAAAATTTAGTTAAAGAAAACATTGATAATACTGGATTGGCACTTTTTGAAACAGGTATGGCATGGTTTTGGTCTGATGCTCGAGTTTGTCGTCATGTAACGATTAACGGCATGGAGCATATGGAGCAATTAGAACGTGAAGGTAAAGGGGCATTGATGGTTGCGGTACATTCAATGAATCTTGAACTTGGTGCGCGTGCTTTTGGTATTAAAAAAACAGGGATGGGGGTTTACCGTCCCAATAATAATCCGTGTTTTGATTATTTCCAATACCAGGGGCGTTCACGATCAAACCGAACTTTAATTGATCGTAAAGACGTTAAAGGTATGCTGCGAGCATTGAAATCGGGTGAACGTGTTTGGTATGCGCCTGATCATGACTATGGTCTACGTCGCTCAACATTTGCTCCCTTATTTGCAGTTGAGCAAGCCTGTACCACAACGGGAACAAGCTTATTAGTTGATGCAACCGATTGTGCGGTAGTGCCATTTACGATGGTACGCGATAATGATTCTGGGCATTATACTCTAACGATATGTCAGCCTGTTGCAGGGTTTCCGCATAAAGATCCTGATGCCGCTGCTGGTTTTATTAATAAGATTATCGAGCAATCTATCATGGCAGCCCCTAGTCAATATATGTGGTTACACCGCCGATTTAAAAATCGTCCTGAAGGGCAGCCAAGTCTTTATTAATTAACTTGCCACCATCAATAATATTACGAAAGCTCACTTCTACAGTGGGCTTTTTTTTATTTTAGGTATAGCCAATAATTAAAGTTGATTTATTAACGTAATAATAACTAAACTTAATCTTTGCTGTATAGCGACTATTGCAAGATTGCATTGACTTGCATTCGATAAAATATTTCACATAATATAATAATATGATTAGAGATATGACTATTTTTAACCGATTGTTTATAAGTGTTTTTAAATAGAAGCAGAGGAATCTTGTGTTTTATTATGAGTAGATTTACTGAGCCTACATTTCGCAAAGCTTTCTTACACCCTCGTTATTGGCCTGTTCTGATATTAATAGGGTTGATGTACTTGCTAAGTTGGTTACCCTATTTTATTCAGTTTCGTTTAGGGCAGTGTATTGGTCGATTAATCATGAAAATGATGTCAGGCCGCCGCGAAACGATTCAGCAAAATATTGCCTTGTGTTTTCCTTTTATGTCTGAACAAGAACAGCAACATATAATGAAGCACAATATTGAGAATGCTGGATTAGCCTTATTTGAGACAGCAATGGCGTGGTTTTGGCCTGATATTCGTGTTGAAAGGCATGTTGAAATTGAAGGATTAGAGTATGTTGAACAATTACAGCAGCAAGGAAAGGGCATTTTACTAATCGCTGTACATTCTATGAATTTAGAATTAGGTGCGCGGGCTTTTGGTCTGAAGACTCCTGGTGTTGGCGTATATAGACCGAATAATAATCCCTGTTTTGATTACTTCCAGTTTAAAGGTCGTGTGCGTTCTAATAAATATATGCTTGATCGTAAAAATGTAAAAGGCATGCTTAAAGGCTTAAAAAGCGGTGAGATTTTATGGTATGCACCGGATCAAGATTATGGCCATGGTCGTAATTCAACATTTGCTCCTTTATTTGCAGTAAAAGATGCTTGTACAACAACAGGCACAAGCCTATTAATTGATGCTTCAGGTGCCGTCCCTTTGGCTTTTGCTATGATTCGTAATAGTGATAGTGGTAAATATACCCTAAAAATATTCCCACCATTAACTGAGTTTCCACATAAGGATCCTCATGCTGCGGCAGTGTATATTAATAAAGCGGTAGAGCGTTCAATTATGGCGGAACCAAGCCAATATATGTGGTTACACCGACGTTTTAAAACCCGTCCAGAAGGTGAGCCAAGCTTATATCATTCGTGAATAGACGGCTGAAAATATTATTATTTTGTGGAATAAAAAACCGAGCTTTTAGGGCTCGGTTTTTTTTGAATTATTGCCTATCGTATTACTGTGCTAATGAATAAAAAATAGCAGAAATAGACATTAAACCAATAATCGTTACGAAAATATTACTGATAGCCCCAGAATACTTTTTCATCGCAGGTACTTTCTTGATTGCATACATTGGCATAATAAATAGCAGCATAGCAATAATAGGGCCGCCTAAGTTTTCAATCATGCCTAAAATACTTGGGTTTAGTGTTGCGACAGCCCATGTGGTAAGCAGCATAAACAGAGCGGTAACACGGTTAAGTACTTTGTCTGAAATTGTTTTGTTGTTATCACGAGCGACTTTATGAATGATGCCATTTAAGCCTTCACTTGCGCCTAAGTAGTGGCCCAAGAATGATTTTGTGATAGCGATAATAGCAACAATCGGCGCAGCATAAGCGATAATCGGAGTATCAAAATGGTTAGCAAGGTAAGTTAGAATAGAAGCGTTTTGTGCTTTAGCCTCAATAAGATTGGCTGGCGTTAAACTTAATACACAGCTACACACAAAAAACATCACAGTAATAACCATCATAATATGAGCGCGTAATAAAATACGTGAACCTTGGCGCTCAGCATTTACGCCATATTCTTTTTCTTTAGCAACGGCAAATGAAGAGATAACGGGTGAGTGGTTAAAAGAGAAAACCATTACAGGTAAGATTAACCATACCGCCATTAGTATTGTATTAATACTGCCACCTTGAGGAATAATATCCGTGAAAATAGCATTATTCCAATGAGGGACAAGGTATAGCGCAAGCATAAGTAAAACGGCAACGAACGGAAAGACTAAAATACTCATTGCTTTTACGATCAGTTGTTCACCTAAACGAACAATTGCCATTAGAACAAGAATTAAAACTAACGCTAAAATTGCACGTGCTGGTGGCTCAATACCTAACTGAAACTTCATAAAGCTTTCAACGGTATTAGTTAAAGCAACACTATAAACGAGTAAAATAGGGTAGATAGCAAAGAAATATAAGACGGTAATAATCTTACCCATATTTTTACCAAAGTGCTCTTCCACAACATCTGTAATATCAGCACCAGGGTTAGCACTTGATAGTACAAAACGCATCATCGCTCGGTGAGCAAAAAAGGTCATTGGTAACGCTAGAATCATCATTACGATGAGAGGAATTAAACCGCCAACTCCAGCATTAATAGGTAAAAATAAAGTGCCAGCACCAACTGCTGTGCCGTATAAACCTAGCATCCATACAGTATCACTTTTACTCCAGCCGAGCTTTTGAGTGTTTTCGGTTGTTGTTGCAGTTGTTTTTTGTTGTGCGGTGCCCATTATGGACATCTCCTGTATTTCATTTTCAGTCAATGTGTACTGAATAAGTTGAACTGCACAACAGCGAATAAAGGTAATTTACAACCGTTTTTTGTCGTAAAAAGTGAACGTTCCGTGATCGTATAAGCATATCCATGCTAGTTATCGTTGTTGTTGCTCTTTATCCTATTTGATAGCAACAGAGAATGAAAAATAATTAACCATTATTGAAGTGCGTGGATTATAGAGTATAAGTATGTGTTGCAACAATTTTTGCAAATAAAAAAAGTTCGTTTGCTTGAAAAGTATACTTTCGTGTAAATGTTATGTTGAGTATGTTGTGGCTGCGTTTTTAAATGCGGTATTTTTGAGGGGTTAATGTTTTATTAGTGTTTTATTTTATATTTGTATGACGTATTTGCGCATAACAGTAAAGTATAATATTGACAATTACAGTTTAAATGTTATGACTATTTTTAAATATATTCAAAAATAGTTGAGAGATTAAGTGTAAAAAAAGGAAGCGTAGCTACGCTTCCTTGATGATATTAACCGTAATTAGTCACGGAAATTATCAAATTGGAACGGCTGACCAAGATCTTGTGCGCGAACTAATGCCATTGTTGCTTGTAAATCGTCACGTTTTTTAGCCGTTACACGTAACTTTTCACCTTGAATAGCAACTTGAACTTTTAATTTAGCGTCTTTGATCGCTTTAACTAATTTTTTAGCATTCGTGGTTTCAACACCTTGCTTAAATTCAATGTTTTGTGACGCTGTTTTACCTGAGAAATTTATTGCTTTACGTTCAAGCGCATTGGCATCAACACCGCGTTTAGCAAGGTTACCACGTAAAATAGCGACAATCTGATCAAGTTGAAATTCTGATTCTGACGTGATTTTTACGATTTCTTTGTTTAATTCTACGTTGGCTTCAACACCACGAAAATCAAAACGAGTACTAATTTCTCGGATTGAATTATCTACCGCATTTTTGATTTCTACGGTATCTACTTCGGAAATAATATCAAAACATGGCATGTTATTGGCCTCTAACCTGAATATGGGAAATTTATCCCGTTATAAATTAACGCGTACATTATACCGTTAATTAAAAATGAGGAAAGGAGCAACAATGTGCTGTTGCTCCTTTATTGTATTAAGATGTTAAGCCGAAATTATGCGTTGGCATCTTTAATTGCGCTAGCCAACATATCAAGCATCACTAGCGTATCATTCCAATCAATACATGGATCTGTTATTGATTTTCCATATACAAGTTCACTTTCTTTACCGCTGATTACTGTTTGATTGCCTTCTTCAATAAAGCTTTCAGCCATAATTCCGGCAATAGACTGGCTGCCATTACGAATTTGTTCACAGATATCAGCAGTTACATCGAGTTGACGTTTATGCTGTTTTTGGCAATTACCATGGCTAAAATCGACAATTAACTTTGGTGCTAATGCAAACTCAGTTAATGTTTCGCAAGCTATTTTAATATCTTCTTGATGGTAATTTGGCATTTTGCCACCACGAAGAATGATATGACCATATGGGTTGCCAGCGGTACGATAAATTGTCATTTGACCGTTTTTATCTGGTGAGCAAAACAAGTGTGATGCGCGTGTAGCTCGAATAGCATCAATTGCAATTTTAATATTGCCATCAGTGCCATTTTTAAAGCCAACAGGGCAAGATAATGCAGATGCCATTTCACGATGGATTTGAGATTCAGTGGTGCGGGCACCAATGGCTCCCCATGTGATGAGGTCTGCAATATATTGACCTGTGATCATATCTAAAAATTCAGTCGCAGTGGGCAATCCTAACGCATTAATATCAATTAATAATTTACGCGCTTTATGTAAACCTGTAGCGAGATCAAGACTACCATCTAGGTGTGGATCTGAGACTAAACCTTTCCAGCCAATTACGGTACGCGGCTTTTCAAAATAGGTGCGCATAACGATCAAAAGCTGGTCTTTATATATTTCTTGTACAGCAACAAGGCGTTTCGCATAGTCAATAGCAGCGTTGGTGTCATGAATTGAACATGGTCCTACAATCACCAAAAGACGTGAATCTTTACCTGATAGAATGGCTTCTACTTGCTTACGTGCGTTATCAACATGCATAGCAATAGCATCTGTCATTGGTGAGGCTGTTTCTACTTCTGCTGGGGTCGGCATACGACCGAGACTTATTGTGCGAAGTTCATCTGTTTTCATTGGCATAATAGTGTGCCTACCTTGGTATCTCTGTAATAACCCCGTTAAGATAGCCCAAATCATCATTGGAATAAACCAAACTTGTGATAACAAATAGGTTTTTAGTGAGTAATTGTAGATATTGTTTACTGAAATGGTGATTTTGCATGCAATTATTAATTAACATAAACCTGGTGGCATATAGGTTGAAAGTTGAATAATTGTTATTAAATAACGTTTTATTCTTGCTTGAAAATTCAACACACAGTAAGGTCAATTATTGTCTATTTAATATATTAAGATGATAGACACTCGGTTTTTTAACATGGATGTATAGGTGAAGTATGACAACACAAACCGAATTATTACTGACAACAACAGCGCTTTTACATAACGCACAACAATTAGCTACGCTCAATCATGAGAGTATTGGGTTAGTTTCGCTCGATGATCTTATTGCTAATGAGATTGGTATTCACCCCTTAGTCTTTTCGCAACAAAATATGTTATCCGATAGTACTCAACAAGCATTACAACAAAAAATAGCTGATCAATATGGTCAGCAAACGGTGGTGTTGGCTGAATATTATGTTGCTATGCTAAGCGAATTATTAGTGTCAGCCGCGAGGCAACAAGGTGCAGCACCGCTAAAAGTACAATTAGCAGGAGCGGATGCTAATTGTCGATATCAACTTCTTGGTGCTGAGTTAGAAAGTACAGAAGTTAATCCGCAACTAGGATTACGTGGTGTGAGCTTTTATGCTGATATTAATTATCGAACCAGTTTTGCTTTGCAATGTGAGGCAATTAAGCGTGCTCGTGCAGCTATGGGAGGTGATAATATTGAACTGGTTGTGCCGTTTGTGCGTACATTCAGTGAGGCTGCGACCATGATTGATTTATTAGCCGAGCAGGGATTGTGCCGAGGTGCGAATGGCTTAAAAGTCCATATGTTATGTTCTGTACCCGCTAACGCATTATTAGCTGACACCTTTATTCATTATTTTGATGGTTTTGTAGCAGATGTTGAACAATTAGCTCAATTGGCATTGGGGCAAGACTTTGCTAATCCAAATCTCAATTACCATATTGATACTCAAAATGATGCGGTGATACAGTTATTAAAAATGTTGTTAACCGCTGTGGGAAATACATCAAAAGATTGCGATATCTATTATGCTAAAATCACACAGTCACCACGTTTACAACGGTGGTTACAGGATAATGAAATAACAAATGTCATTTGCTAAATAAGAGAAACCAGCACTGATTAATGACAATAGTGCTGGTTTTTTATTCTGGTTCGTTTTTATTTTTGATTAATAATGCGCAATTGAATAATCAGTGCATCAAGTCGACTAATAAACTGACGAGTTAGCCAAAAATAGGCATAAATACCAAGCGCATTAGCAGCATCATTTGGTAATATTTCTTCTGCCATTGTTGGAAGAATGTCTATATCAGGTAATGTGTCTATATCCATTAAACTACTGTGATTTGTAGATGCCTGCTCTAATTGATTTAAAATAGTAATAATATGCTGTTGGTATTGTTTTAGATCTGTTTGAGCCAATAACTGACGTCGGCTAATATCTGAACTCCAGTGAGTCTCAATTAATTGTTCAGTAACACTAATTAATGAACGTTGTACGGTAATAATTGTTCGATAATGACCTGCGAGTTTGTGCCTTTCTTTTTGTACGTTAGGTAATAAAATGATCATTTTCATATGTCGTTCTAAGACTTCGCGTTTCATTGAATTAAGCTGTTTAATACTCAGCATATGGGCAGAAGCATGAGCTTGATAAAGTTGGCGTAAAGCACGTAAATTTTGATTAAATAGCGTGTTCCAGCTTGTTATTGCACGAATAGGTAGCAATAAAGAAAAAGCAATGGCAATTAAACTACCAATTAAAATATTGGCTACTCGCCATAATGCAACGCTGACTTCTAATGCAGTATCTCCCTGATAAGAAACGATAATCAACGTCATTACCGCTAAAAAGAAGAAATAAATATTCTTACCATAAGATTTTAGTGAGAGTAAGAATACCCATGCTAGCATCCATGCTGGAATCAGATAATCAAATTTATCGGGAAATAAAACGGTTAATAGTCCCAAGATTGCACCTAATAACGTACCGCCAATACGCTGAAAACCTTTATAAACAATAGCGCCAGCATAAGGTTGCATCATAACAACCACTACCGTTACTGGTCCCCACATAGAATGCGGTACATGTATTACTGAATAAAAGGCGAGGGTGAAAGCAATGGCCAATGTAACCCGCAAAGCATGAGAGAACTGTGCATGCGATATTAATAATGCTTTAAAACGTAAATACATGGTGGAGCCTATAACGATCTAATGGATAATATAATTATGAATTGCTTAGTATTTTTTCATTATTGCTATTATTCCGCAACAGAATAATTTTTATGTGTTATCGATGAATCACTTGGCGAGGAATAACCTCAATATTAGGCTGGTAATTTCCTTTTATCGCTTGAAGAGCTAGTGCTAGCGCATGATCAGCAATAAGCTCAAATTGTTGTGGTAATGATTGTATTTTATTTGGTAAAAAATCTAATAAACGATTATCACCAAAAGTAGCTAAATACGTATGGCTCATTAATTGGGGGTTTTTAAGCAGACAATCAAGTACTCCTTCAAATAAAGTATAGGACGTTGCTAAAATAGCGTCAGGAAAACAATCATCATCAATCCATTGTTGAATAATATGTTGGCCATTTTGTTGGCTAAAATGTTCTCCGTAACTGATCATTGTTGTTATTGAATGCTGATGACGCTGAATAGCAGCGGTAAACCCTTGTTGGCGCTCTTTTGATACATCTAAATCAGGTACTGCTCCAATTAGACCAATGCTGTTAATTGGGTTACTTAATAATGATTGTGTAAGTTGATAAGCCCCTTCTAAATCTTCACTAATAACAGATGCAAAAAATTCGTCGTCTAAGGCGCGGTCAATAGCAATGACAGGTACACCATTAGCTTGAATATTTCGATAAAAATGATTATCTGCTGCTAATGAACTCGCCACAATTAAAGCATCTGTACGCCGACTTAATAGCATATCAACGACTTTCATTTCCGTTTCAGGATCGTCATCAGAACAAGAGATGATCATCTGATAGCCAGCTTTACGTGCATTACGCTCAAGTAATTTTGCAATTTTAGCGTAACTGGTATTTTCTAAATCAGGAATAATTAATCCAAGTGAATGGCTATTTCCAATGCGAAGTGAGGTCGCAGCATGATCAGGACGATAGTTATGCTCTTCAACAATTGCCATGACTTTGTGTTGGGTTTTCTCACTGATTCGGTACTGTTTTGCCTTCCCATTAATAACATAACTTGCTGTGGTTCGAGACACGCCTGCTAGTTTTGCAATTTCATCTAATGTCATTGTCGTTACCCTTTGTGAATTCATGCTAAGGAAAGCATAAGATATCTAATAGAACTGATTACTATTTGTTAAAGATAAGTTTGTGCGCTTGATCATATATTTTATTCATACATATCTATCAACGTTTGCAATTTTAGCTGAAACGATTCAGTATGCAAGCTGAAAGGATTCAGCAGAAAGTTAAAATGTATTTTATTGGATGTATAAAGTGTTATGTGAGGTGAAAATTTAATTTCCCTTTTTAGCTGAAACCATTTAGCTTATTTGTCATACAAGTGAGAGTATTATCAATAAGCTAATTGGGTTGCTAAGTATGACTCTAATGAATAGCACAATAAATAGCGATGTTCTCATAGAGCATTGCAGTGGAGAATTAAATGTTATCACTGTCTAAAAATGATATTGCGATGCAACAAGTAGCGGCTAATAAAGAAGATGCGATCAAGGCATTGGCGGCTGATCTTGAAGCTACAGGGCTAGTACAGACAGGGTATGTCAATGGCATGCTTGCTCGTGAACAACAAAATTCAACTTATCTTGGTAACGGTATTGCAATTCCTCATGGAACGACTGAAACCCGTGATTTAGTTAACCATACTGGAGTGAAAATTCACCATTTCCCGCAAGGTGTGCCATGGGGAAATGATCAAACAGTATATGTTGCCATTGGTATTGCGGCTAAATCAGATGAACACTTAGGTATTTTAAAACAGCTAACTAAAGTGTTATCAGCGGATGGTGTTGAAGATAAATTACGTCATTGTGAATCTGAACAAGCGATGATTACTTTGCTTAATGGTGATGAACAACAAGAGGCTGAATGTAATGCGGAGCTTATTTTAAAGCAATTTCCAGCTCAAGATTTATTACAGTTAACAGCAGTAACCGCTGGACTCATTAAATACCAAGGCTTTGCAGAAACCAGCACCGTAACAGATGCTATTAATCAAGGGCCGACTTATTTAGGGCAAGGTTTATGGCTGGTTAAAAGTAGCAAAGAGGTTAAACGTACTGCGATTGCTGTTGTAACGCCTCAAGTACCTTTTGAAGAGTTAGGTCATCCTGTTGCAGGTATGATTATGGTGGCAGCGAATAATATGGCGCATAAAGTTAACCTTGAATACCTAACCAATTTGATATTTCAAAATAAAGTGGGGCAATGGTTAGCGTCATCAGCACAAGAGATGGTAACAGCATTAACTCAAGTGAGTTTAGACGGTAATCAGGCTATTTTTACCATTCTTAATCCTCATGGCTTACATGCACGTCCTGGTGCAATGCTGGTTAATACAACGAAAAAGTTTGATGCTGATATTCAAGTTGTTAATTTGACCAGTGATAGTAAACCTGTTAATGCGAAAAGCTTGATGAAAGTGATAGGGCTTGGTGTGAAATGTGGCAGTGAGTTGCAATTTACCGCGCAAGGTAGTGATGCAGAAGCGGCATTAACGGCAATTGGCCAAGCTATTGCTGATGGCTTAGGCGAAAAACTATAAGGATTGCAGTCATGACTATTTCAACACAAAACACCGAGACACAAAGCATGTCACAAAATGTTAAACCTAAAGTTGTAACCGTTACGCTTAATCCGGCATTAGATCTAACTGGTAGTTTACGCACTATTTCGTTAGGTACTGTTAATGTGGTTGAACAAGGTAATCTGCATCCTGCAGGCAAAGGGGTTAACGTTGCTAAAGTATTAGCGGAGCTAGGTGCTGATGTGACAGTAACTGGTTTGTTAGGCGCTGATAATCAGGAACCTTTTTGTCAATTGTTTGAGCAAATAGGGGCAACTGATAAGTTTATTCGAGTGGCAGGTGCAAGCCGTATTAATGTTAAATTGGTCGAGAAAAATGGTCAAGTCAGTGATATTAATTTTCCAGGTGTTGCAGTAACTGCTGCCAATATTTTAGCGTTTGAGAAAACATTATTTGAATTAGCAACCACCCATGATGTGTTTGTGATTGCAGGTAGTTTACCGCAAGGCATTACACCCGACATGTGTGCTAATTGGTTAGAAAAATTACACCAATTAGGTAAAAAGGTATTTTTTGATAGTAGTAAGTCAGCATTAGATGCAGGTTTAGATGCACATCCATGGCTTGTTAAGCCTAATGATGAAGAACTGGCTGAATGGGCCGGACAAGTATTGACGAGCCAACAACAATGTATGGATGTTGCGGAACAAATCGCAACGAAAGGTATTGCAAATGTGGTGGTATCTCTTGGCGCAAAAGGGGTGATGTGGTTTAACCATGAAGGTTGGCTTCATGCTCAACCACCAAAAATGGAAGTGGTTAGCACCGTCGGCGCAGGTGATACTTTAGTGGCTGGTTTATGTTGGGGTGAACTTAATCAACATTCAAAAGTGCAGTCATTACAGTTTGCGACGGCATTATCAGCGGTAGCGGTGACACAAGTTGGTGTCGGTGTCGAGAATATTAATAAAGTTAATGATATTGCTAAGCATGTCATTGTAACTCAGTAGTTTAATTACATAAGAGCTTAATCACTTCATTGCTTAACAATAAAAGAATAACAATGTGAAGCAATATTGACCAAGGTGTAAATATGAAAATAGCATTAGTAACAGCTTGCCCTAGTGGCATTGCAACCACCATCATCGCAGCGGGTTTATTAGAAAAAGCCGCAGCAGAGTTACAATGGCAAGCAAGCATAGAATGCCAAACAGCGTTTAATCCAACAAAGATACTGACTCAACAGCAGATTGATGATGCTGAAGTGATCATCATTGCGGCGGGTACAGCAATTGATAATTCACGCTTTGTAGGCAAAAAAGTTTATCAAGCAGATATCACTGCATGTTTTGAAAATACCAAAGCATGGTTAACAGATGCAGTAACACAGGCACAAGTATTAACGGCAGCAACTCAACCACTTGCTGATGAAAGCGATAATGCGGTTAAGAAAATTGTAGCGATCACCGCTTGTCCAACAGGTGTTGCACATACCTTTATGGCAGCAGAAGCGTTAACAGAAGAAGGTCAGCGCCAAGGTTATGAGATTAAAGTTGAAACTCGTGGCTCAGTCGGGGCTAAGAATCAACTGACAGATGCTGAAATTGCAGCTGCAGATTTAGTGATTATCGCAGCAGATATTGAAGTAGATTTAGCGCGATTTAATGGCAAAAAGCTGTACAAAACTAGCACAGGTTTAGCGCTTAAGAAAACAAAAGCAGAGTTAGAAAAAGCCTTTGCGACCGCCACAGTATATCATCAAGCTGGCAATACTAATGCTCAAGCGACTGATAAAAAAACTGAAAAAGCAGGGCCGTATAAGCACTTAATGACGGGTGTGTCTTACATGTTGCCGTTAGTGGTCGCTGGTGGTTTGTCGATTGCCTTATCGTTTGTGTTTGGTATCGATGCCTTTAAACAAGAAGGCACATTAGCTGCGGCATTAATGACCATCGGTGGTGGCTCAGCATTTGCGTTAATGGTGCCAGTATTAGCTGGTTTCATAGCATTCTCAATTGCCGATCGCCCTGGTTTAGCACCAGGTTTAATTGGTGGTATGTTAGCAAGCACAACGGGAGCTGGTTTCTTAGGTGGTATCGTTGCTGGTTTTCTAGCAGGTTACAGTGCGAAATTCTTGGTTGAAAAAATCAAATTGCCACAATCGATGGAAGCCTTAAAGCCGATTTTGATTGTGCCATTATTGGCAAGCTTAATTACAGGCTTGGTAATGATTTACATCGTTGGTGGTCCTGTATCAGCAGCAATGGCAGGTTTAACCACATTCTTAAATAATATGGGTTCAGCGAACGCAGTATTACTGGGTATTATCCTTGGCTGTATGATGTGTTTCGACTTAGGTGGTCCTGTAAACAAAGCAGCTTATACCTTTGGTGTTGGTTTACTTGCCTCACAAACCTACGCTCCAATGGCAGCAGTAATGGCCGCTGGTATGGTGCCAGCTATGGGCATGGGTTTAGCGACATTCCTTGCGAAACGTAAGTTCTCGAACAGTGAAAATGAAGCAGGTAAAGCAGCATTTGTATTAGGTATGTGCTTTATTTCTGAAGGTGCGATTCCATTTGCAGCTCGTGATCCAATGCGTGTTATTCCAAGCTGTATGATTGGTGGCGCATTAACTGGTGCATTATCAATGTTGTTTGGTGCAAAACTAATGGCTCCCCACGGTGGCTTGTTTGTTCTGCTTATTCCAAACGCAATTTCACCAGCGTTACTTTACCTTGTCGCGATTGCCGCAGGTACGGTAGTAACAGGTGTAACGTACGCATTCTTAAAGCGTCCAGAAGAAGGTTCAGTTGCAGCTGAAGCGGCACAAGCTAACGCGTAATTAATAGTAAATACACCATCATTTAAAGCCGACTTAATTGTCGGCTTTTTTGTGGGCGAGGGTATAGGTTGTAAGGGACGAGGGATCAGCAAGAGCGCATTTTGTTATTAAAGCTACAACAACAACCCGTCATTCACTACAGTGAGGTTACGAACGCGATAGGGAATCTATTTACAGCGTGTTGTATCGTTATTATTTTTGATATATTTAAACGGTCACTAAAAATTCTGAGAGTGAATATAAAACTCACGTCGTCATTCCCTACAGTGAGGTTACGAACGCGATAGGGAATCTACTTATAGCGTGTTGTAATGTTATTAATTATTATTTTTTTAATGTGGTGATTGGTTATTTAAATAAGACAGAAATTGTTCAACATCATCATTGTCTAATTTATCAGAATGTTTTTTATCCAATATAAGTAACTTTCAACAGACGTTTTGCGTAGTTTTTTGATACATGCATTCTTTTATGTAAGTTAGAAAGAGAGAAGCCATTGCGCACCTTTTATACTGTTAATACATACAGCAATTAATATGAGTAAAAAAAGTAGCAACTAAAAGGCAGGTGCCCGATTTTGTGACTTCTATCGGGCAACCAATGTGATAATGTTTTTTGTATAATGACGAATTAAATACGGGCGCAGATTCAAAGAATAAATTCGGGCAAGTTGTTAATATAATAAGTTGTTATGTGTTTGTTTTATATGGTAGTAATTTTTAAGATCATAGTTGGGAGTAAGCAATGACAAAATACAATGATGAGTACTATATTGCTTTTCGTCCAAATGATGACACTCAAGTTCATATAAAACCAGATAAACGAACAGCACTTAGAAAGTACCATTACAAAAAATTAGAAAATGGAGGAGACCCTTTATTTTTTACTAATGGTTTTAGTGAGGGGGAGAAAACTTCTGATTTATTAACTGATTTAGTTGTAGATACATCTGGTTTATTGATAAATAAAAAACTTAAAGACGAATTGAGTCAATATACTATCGATGGTGTTCAAATCTATCCTTCTATCTATATTGATAATGCCAATAATGACCATGGAAATTATTGGTATTTGGGTTTATATACTGAGTTAAATTGCCTTGATCTTACTCGGTCAAAAATAGAAATATTTGATTTCGATGACAACGATGATGATGACTTCCTTGAAGTTAAGCAATATTACTTGAATGAAGCCGTGCTAAATCATATTAATGAAGAAAGTCGATTGATATTTAAAGTTGCAAATTGCTCTAAGAGTTATTTGTTTTTTCATAAAAGTATTGTCGAATTCATTTCAAAAGAAAACTTTTCAGGTGTTAACTTTATTAGAGTTTCTGACTTTAATGAAGGAGACCAGTTTTAAATCAGTATATGTATTTACACATAACAGATAAGGATATGTGTCGCGCAGCCGACACCTATCCGAAGTGTTGGACAAGCCCGAGCGGCTTTATATAAGTAAATATTGGGAATGTCATGAAAGGTGATACTGAAAAGAAGTCGAGCGTTATCCTTGGCGTGAACCAATAATTTTAATACTTTGATTTATAATAAAATCCTCTTTAATTATTACGCGTTAATGCCATTATCCTTATTATTTTACGTTTTTATCTGGGTCGAAAAATCCCCGCTAATTGCATGACATGTTGGCAGCAGGGGCAAAAGGGTTGTGCCGTTAAACGGACAACTTTTTGTTGTGGGGGCAACGTTAGTTGCCCTGCTAACATAAAGGCATATTGGATCAGTTGAAGTTGTTTCTTTTCATGTCCTCGTAATAAACCATAATCACGAACTCGCCTTAACCCTTTTGGTAATACATGTTGCAATATCAGCCATAGAAACTGTAATACAGGCAAAGTGCGCGTTTTCATTGTCTTTGTTTGGTTATCTTTATATCGAAATGTCACCTGATGATTATCGAGATAAAGAATATCTTTATCTGCGATGATCCCACGATAAAGATACGTTGATAAATACAATAAAGCGGGTTTTCCATGACCTACATGGCGGCAATCTACTATCCATTTATTTGCTAATTTGTCAGGTAAGGGGAGTTTGAGTTCGCTGGTGATATATTCCAGTAATCTAGCTCGCGATACTTTCGCTAACACAAAAGCATTAAATAGGTACTTATTTTTACACTGTATCCATTGTCGTTTCTTGTCATCAAAGCCACCGCCAGTGATCACCATATGAATGTGAGGATGTAAGTCTCGACGACGATTATGAGTATGCAACACAGAAGTAAAACCTATTTTATTGCCAAGATGTTTATCATTATGAGCAAAGCTTTTTACAATACTGGCAGTGACGGTAAACATGGCTTGGTACAACAATTTAGGGTGTCGTTTTGCAAGGTATCGAAGTTCTGCTGGCAGCGTAAACGTCACCATAAAATAATCAATCGGTAACAGTTTTTGCTGTTGCTTGTTTAACCAGTCTGATGTCGTTCGGTGTTGGCATTGCGTACAATGACGGTGTCCGCATGACATTGGATGATTGATGTGATGTTCACAGTGAGAACATTGCCAGCGACTATGTCCTTGTTGTTCCGTATGACAAGCCAACATGACTTTCATGGCATTGCGGATATCGTGATTAATTTGATTTGAATAAGTCGCATAAAACTCATCGAAATAGTCACTCAATAATGATTGAAAAGTCATAGTTTGAGATCCCATGATAGTGTTAAATCATTAGCAAGTTGGTTAATGGTCGTTGACGTATTTTTACGGGAGATATCGGTAAGATGAGTATATTTAGCGGTAGTATTTAAACTGTTATGACCTAATAAATGTTGAACTGAGCGTAAATCGAGGCCTTGTTCTAATAAGTGAGTCGCATAGCTATGGCGTAAATTATGTGGGCTGATTGATTTATTGATCCCACAGCTTTTAATTACTGCTTTCATAGCTTTTTGAATACCACCACGATCCATCACGGTATGGTTAACATTAAACTGTGATGGGAAAAGATAGCGGCTGTTTTTGTGGGTTTGCCAGTAATAACGCAGAGCATACAATGTTCGTCTTGGAATAGGGATAAATCTATCTTTACCACCTTTACCATTCCGAATATGGACTAACATTCGATGACGATCAATATCGCCAACAGCGAGATCTAATCCTTCCCCTAATCGCAACCCAAGGCTATACAAGGTCAGAAAAAAGACTTGGTAACGTAGTTGCTTGGTTGAATTTATTAAGTGGCTAACTTCTGCTGGCGTTAAAATATCAGGCAATGTTTTAACTTGTGGTGGCTTAACAATATTAAGCCATTCCCAATCACGTTGAAGTACATGCTTAAAGAAAAACTGTAATCCATTACGATCAATTCTGACGGTGCTCCATGAATGGGTTTTAATCAGTTGAGCAAAGTATCGCTTGAGATCATTAGTGGTTAACGTATCAGGCGATTTATCTAAATGGTGAGTAATGCGACGAAGTGCACGACTATAACCATCAATCGTGGCTGGACGTTTACCTTGCAAGGTTAGGTGGGTAACATGTTGTTCATAAAGATAATCTGAACGTTGTTGTTGTTCGTTATTCATCATAAATACTCCATTATAAGGAGTATTAAAGGTAGCTTAATCACTGCCTGCTTTACTCTGCCGCGCAGCGGCTTCGTTCAACAATCGCATCAACACGATTTATTACACTCGGCAATCTCAGTTTGCCGGGTGTTTCTCGTTTTAAGGTGTCAATTTTAAGTATGTTTGCACAGTAATAAACGTGTTATGCAGGCGTTAGGTGTTCAAGAGGTCAGTTTAAATAATGAGTTTCAAAATTAATAGAATTAGCAATAATAGTCTTGGGACGCATTACGGCATTTTTCAAAATGATGAGTTAATCCATCATGAATTTAGTCGCGCAGCTGCAGAAAAGGTACTGGCAAAACTGCAGATTGGAAAAACTCTTGAGGAGGCGCTTAAATCTGAGCCTACCCCAAAACCTGAACGAGTTATCGCCCGATTTGTAAAACCTCAAGTTTCATTGACTAAGCAACATAAATCTCTTTTCACTACAGCGGTAACTGCTGATAAAAAATTCGAGTACGATTCGGTATTATATCGCCAAATTGCGAATTTAAAGGTAAATGAAATCGTTCAGGTGACGAATCGAAAGGGGCATAGGTCAACAATACATATTACTAATATAGTAAAATTGAGTTGGCACCAACTCCAATTGTTAGTCTCTGGAGGCAGTACTAAGTTCGAGAAACGGTATTTACTTTACAAGGAGTACAGTACAAAGCATCAAACAAATAGCGTTTTGAAAGGGATGAGTTTAAGCCAAATCGAAAGTACAGAAATCCAAGAGTACATAGATCTCTTTAAGGGGAATGGGTTCTCAAAACACACACAAGTAAATGATTACATAACTAGCAATAGTTTGTGGGGACACTTCCCGACAATTCGCTCACTTAACGATCATGGTGAGTACAAAGAAATCGAAGGTATAGAACCTAAATATTTTGAAGTTGTTTGCCGTATTTTAAATATATCGGGTGAAGGTGGTAGAAGCTTAGATAACTTCAAAAAGTACTAATTTAGACCACACCTAACAAAGAAGGATATGTGTCGCGCAGCCGACACCTATCCGAAGTGTTGGACAAGCCCGAGCGGCTTTATATAAGTAAATATTGGGAATGTCATGAAAGGTGATACTGAAAAGAAGTCGAGAGTTATTCTTGGTGTGAACCAATTAATTTAATTCATTGATTTGTAATTAGATCCTCTTTAATTATTATGTGTTAATGCCATTATCCTTATTATTGTGCGTTTTTATCTGGGTCGAAAAATCTCCGCTAATTGCATGATATGCTGACAGCATGGACAAAAGGGTTGTGCCGTTAAACGGACAACTTTTTGTTGTGAGTAAAACATAGAACACCCATAACTTTCGCAATCCATTACGATCAATTCTGACGGTGCTCCATGAATGGGTTTTAATCAGTTGAGCAAAGCATTGCTTGAGATCATCAGTGGTTAACGTATCAGGCGATTTATTCAATGGTGAGTAATGCGACGAAATGCACGACTATAACCATCAATAGTGGCTGGACGTTTACCTTGCAAGGTTAGGTGGGTAACATGTTGTTCGTTATTTATCATAAATACTCCATTATAAGGAGTATTAAAGGTAGCTTAATCGCTGTCTGCTTTACTCTGCCGCGCAGCGGCTTCGTTCAACAATTGCATCAACACGATTTTCTTCACTCGGTGTTATTATTTTTCCTTTATTTTCAGTGACTAAGGGTGTAAAATTTAATGGATTCCGTATCGTGATAAATGTGTTACACAGGTATTATATTTAAAATAAAAATTAGTATAGGCAGTGAATTATGAGTCAGTTATTAAAAAACACACCTTCTGAGGTAAGTAACTATCTAAAAAGTATGGATAGTTATGATGATCCATGTTTTATGTTGATAAGTTTAGAAAAGGATATTACTCCATTTATTGATATGATCGAAACTGAGGTTGATTCTGAAAAACCTTATGATAAGACAAGTATTCAACTTACTGAAAAATTATACTTTATTTCGCTGGATTGTACGTATGAGACAATGTTGAATATATTAGCTAAGCTTCATAAAGGTATGAACGAATTAAAAATGAATATTCATATATCTGTTTTTCGTCATAATTGTTTAGGAGAGCCAGAACAAACCTTTTTATGGTGTGGAATGCTTTTAAATGAAGTAAAGGAAGAGTTTGGGGGCAATAGCGGGCATAAGGTTAATGATTTCCAAGACAGACAAAATTGGCCGGGTATAAAAAAATATATGGCATAAAAAATATAACAGATAAGGATATGTATCCTACAGGTGACATCTGTCTTAATAAACATAGGACACCCACAACTTTTTATTTCAAAAAATAGATAATATTAGCGCGATTATTTGACCTGATAATCCCATTCTTTACGGTGAATGTCTGTGGGGGCAATAAGATGTCTATTTACCGTGAGTATAAATATGGTTTTTCTATTATTATCCTAATAATCATTAAGATGCATTAGTAATATAGGATTGATGATTTCATGAGATGGTGAAGTGAATAGTTAAAATTACCAAGTGAAGTTGTAAATATAACATTATGTTTTTATTGTGTTTTTAAAAAAAAGAAAGTAGTATTTAGCTTGTGATTGATCGTGATAATAAATATTATGGTATCGCTTAGTTGTGAATGTTTTTATTATTAATATTGTATTTTCTACGCTATAAAATATTCACATTTGTTATAAATATAGGTTTCTTTCATAAAGAGTATAAAATGAGCAGTTATAAACAACTATTTACAGTGGCTACGTGCGGTTTAGTAGTATCTTTAAATGCATTTTCAGGTGAAATGCTGGATGTTAACAATATTAAATTTGAAGATAATAATTTTAAAAGTTGTGTTTTAGCACAAAAAATCACAAATCCGAAAAATATAACTAAACTAGTGTGTCGTCAGGTAAATATAGATCATGCAAATGAAGTTAGTTATTTTCCTGCTCTTAAGGAGTTATGGTTATCTGGATCACAATTGACGAACATAGATTTGAGTAAAAATACTGAGCTAACATCGGTATCTATAACTAAATCAAATCTAGATAACTTGAATTTGAATAATAATCCTAAACTTACTGAGTTGAATGTTTCTTTTAACCATATATCTAAGTTAGATCTTACAAAAAACCCACAATTAACAGATCTGAGTATCGTTTCTAATAAAATTGAAGATATTGATTTATCAGAAAATACTAAATTAATGTATTTGTGGGCAAAAGAGAATAATTTAAAAAAGATGGACTTTAGCCAAAATCTTGAATTAATTCAAGCAGGGTTAACTGATAACCAGTTGTCTAAAATCAATGTTAGTCATAATGGTCAGCTTAAGAACTTAAGCTTGATGTATAATCAATTATCTGAATTAGATATAAGTAAAAATATTAAATTAACAAAATTACATATTACAGATAATAAACTTACTAAGTTAGATATTAGCCATAATCCTAGATTAAGAGCATTATGGGCAACTGGGAATCCGTTAGTTGAGTTGAATATCAGCTCTAATCCTTCATTAAATGATTATGAAGTTGATGAGACTGTTTCTGTTAAAAAATAATTATTAAGACTTAATCTATAATATATGTGTCGAATTATCGGCACTTATTTTACAGAAAAGATGCATCCATATAAATTTTTAGCTTTCAATATATTTTCTTAAAGATAGATGATACCAATCTGGAAAATTAACTGGTCAGGTTGATCCAATCTCGTGAATACATTTCAGTGATACGTAAAGCCGATTTCATGCAATATAGACTTTATCTAAAATATTGCTATAACCAGCAAAATTTTGATTAGCGAGATAGTGTTGTCGTAACCAACTCCAAACCATCCATCACTACAATACCATAACGATCTTTTTCGGTGGTTCGAGATATCTGAGCAAGGTGCTCAGTCATTATTTCTTTATATTTACCCAAGGTATCACTAACGCCTTACCAATTCCTCTTGGTGGGCACACAGAGCCAAATAGATAAACATATTTAAACTGCTGTTGTTTTATGGTTCTTGGTCGAGTTCCTCGTTTAGCCCAAAGATTGGTAGTGGTATTTTGTTGTCCAAACCTTGCTTCATCTTGAAGCCATACATCGACTTTATCGAGCCCTATATGTCCTGAGATTGTTTTGACCGTGATGTTATCCACGAAAAGCCCATGCGCTTAATTAAAAAACTTAGAACACTCATAACTTTCGCAATCCATTACGATCAATTCTGACGGTGCTCCATGAATGGGTTTTAATCAGTTGAGTAAAGTATTGCTTGAGATCATCAGTGGTTAACGTATCAGGCGATTTATTCAATGGTGAGTAATGCGACAAAGTGCACGACTATAACCATCAATAGTAGTTGGACGTTTACCTTGCAAGGTTAGGTGGGTAACATGTTGTTCGTTATTCATCATAAACACCCCATTAAAAGGAGTCTAAAGGTAGCTTAATCGCTGTCTGCTTTACTCTGCCGCGCAGCGGCTTCGTTCAACAATCGCATCAACACGATTTACTACACTCGGCAATCTCAGTTTGCCGAGTGTTTCTCGTTTTAAGGCGTCAATGTTAAGCATAATTGCATAGTAGTAAACGTGTTATACAGGCGTTATGTGCTGGTGTGCATACAAAAAAGTATGGTTTGAGTTTTTTATGTGGAGTTTGTGGTCATGGGGATTTTCGGTTCAATTAAAGACGTTTGGAATGATGTTGTTGTAGACTCATGGAATGAAGCTTGTGAGGAGGTTAACTATCCAAAATTAAAAAGGGGCTCAGTTTTAAGAATAGAGCTTAAAAGACTCGGAATAATAGGTTTTGATCATTATGGAATTTATGCTGGAAAAAGGATGGTGATCCATTTTTCTGAAGAAAAAATTCGCAGAGAGCATATTTCAAAGTTTATTGAAGGTGCAGGCATATTCAATGGCAATCATGTAGATGTTATGAAATTCCCAGATAAAAATACCGAATCAATAACTCTGGAAGATTCTTATAATAGGGCAGTTTCTTGTATTGGGATGAAAGGCTATGACGTTTTGGAGTCAAATTGTGAGCATTTTGCATTATGGTGTAGAACAGGGGTTGCTTTTTCAGGTCAGGCTCTAGGTAAGTACAGTGATAAATTTGAAGTCTGCTCTACGGTAAGTCTTTCAGGATGCAGCATTAATTTCCCCAGAGCAATTGGTAAAATTTTCAATGATTTGGGAATGGAAAAAAGCAGAAGCATTTCAGTAAGCAATATTGTAGATGTTAAAAACTAAACTTTGTTATTATTTAATTAAACTCAGAAGTATTCTTTATGGAAGATGAATCGAACAAACTTGGATTATGGGAAAGAATTACAATTGCGACAGCAATACTAGGAGCTATTGTAGGCTTATTTAAAGAAGGGCCAATTGCTGCTTTGATTAAATTTGTATTTATTTTAGTCTTCATGATAGCTCTAAAGACTCTCGTAATATGGGTTTTCACTGATAGCGATTGATGTATTTAGTATCCCGATTTCTATAAACCTTATATTTATGGGAAAATGCACATAACAGATAAGGATATGTGTCGCGCAGCCGACACCTATCCGAAGTGTTGGACAAGCCCGAGCAGCTTTATATAAGTAAATATTGGGAATGTCATGAAAGGTGATACTGAAAAGAAGTCGAGAGTTATTCTTGGTGTGAACCAATTAATTTAATTCATTGATTTGTAATTAGATCCTCTTTAATTATTATGTGTTAATGCCATTATCCTTATTATTGTGCGTTTTTATCTGGGTCGAAAAATCTCCGCTAATTGCATGATATGCTGACAGCATGGACAAAAGGGTTGTGCCGTTAAACGGACAACTTTTTGTTGTGAGTAAAACATAGGACACCCATAACTTTTGCAATCCATTACGATCAATTCTGACGGTGCTCCATGAATGGGTTTTAATCAGTTGAGTAAAGTATTGCTTGAGATCATCAGTGGTTAACGTATCAGGCGATTTATTCAATGGTGAGTAATGCGACAAAGTGCACGACTATAACCATCAATAGTAGTTGGACGTTTACCTTGCAAGGTTAGGTGGGTAACATGTTGTTCGTTATTCATCATAAACACCCCATTAAAAGGAGTCTAAAGGTAGCTTAATCGCTGTCTGCTTTACTCTGCCGCGCAGCGGCTTCGTTCAACGATACTTCTACTGTGTTTTACGCGTATATCAAATCAGTTTGGTGTTGATTTCGGTTTCCAACTTTACCCATAATTGTGCCAGAAGGTGACGGACGCTAAACGTACTTTTGGATAGAGTGAGTTTGCAACGCTATAATAGAGCTAATCACTTTGTTATTACATGTCGCTTATATTTAAATGAGGTCTATTAATGAAAAAGTATCTGCTAATTATATTCGTTTGTGTGTCATTGCCAGTGCTTGCTGCAAAGAAGACATTAGATTGTGATAATCCTCGTAATACGTTGGATATTAATGATTGTGCGTCATTGACATTAACCTCAGCACAAGATGAATTATCCAAATATTTGACTGCCAGCATTGAGCATAATAAAGATGATCCTACATTGGTGAAAGCAATAGAACAGGCACAAAAAGATTGGGAGGTGTATATGCAAGCGCAGTGTAATGCGGTTTATACGCAATGGCGTGATGGAACTATTCGTAATGTAATGGCATTGGACTGTAAAACACAACTAACCAAAGAAAGAACCCATGATGTATGGATGCACTTTTTGACCTATATGGATAGCACTCCACCTGTTTTACCTGAGCCGTCAAAGTATTTTAAGATGTGATAGAGGCTTAACGGCATAAAATAATGAAAGAAAATACAGTAAAAAACATAGGACAAAAACAAGGACAGCCATAATTTCTCTTTAAATAACCCACCCTCCGTCAATTTCTCCTGTGAATGTCCGCGAGGGCGATAAGGGATCTACCATTAGCGTATCGTAGAATGATTATTTTATGATGTCTTTTAAGCTCGATCACGCTATTAACAGATTACGGATAACAACCACTATTATTCTTTGCAGTTTGAAGTGTAATTGGTATGGTAAGTTGTTTGCACGAATTATTGCTGCATTGGGATTTTAATGAATATGGAGTGTTATGTTGTTTTTTGATGTTATTTTTCTTTTTATGGCAGGGCTGTTTGGTGGCGTTTTAAACTCTATTGCTGGTGGTGGCAGTTTTATTACATTTCCCGCTCTCGTTTTTGTTGGTGTACCTCCTCTTATTGCTAATGCAACAAATACTTTTTCTTCTTGTGGCGGATATTTTAGTGGGGTTTATGCATTCAGACATAAATTGAAAAAACATCAAAAGGAAGTGTTTTTAACCGTTCTATCTAGCTTAATAGGCGGTACAGTTGGTGCTTTTCTATTATTACAAACATCTGAGTCCTCATTTGAAAATGCTATTCCGTGGTTACTCTTATTTGCCACACTGCTATTTATATTTGGGGCAAGGGCTAATACTATATTACAGGCTTATTCAGAAAAAAATAAATATACATTACACTTTAAATCAATTCTGCTGTCTATATCATTACTTGGTATCTCTATATATGGTGGTTTTTTTAATGCAGGTTTAGGCATTATCGTATTGAGCTATTTGACTTTGTCAGGCCATAAAAACATTAATGTAATGAACGGGCTAAAATTAGTTGTTTCTTCTTCTGTATCGCTTGCTGCAATATGTTTATTTATTTTAAATGATTCTATTGCATGGGTAGAGGGTAGCGTTGTTTTAGTTGGCACGTTACTGGGAGGATATTATTCCGCTCATATTTCAATGAGATTAAATCCAGAAAAGATCAGATTATTCGTAGGATTTATAAGTTCTATAATTACAGCTTATTTTTTCTACGTAACTTATGCGTAAATTAAAACCTAATGAGCAATATATACGGATAAATAACCGTTTTTTGTTCGTATTGCCCATTGTTATTTACGGCGTAAAAGCTATTTATTGCTAAGGTTTCAATTGGTTATCTATCTATGGTTGGTAACGCATTAATTTTCGTTATTACTATTGATATTTTAAATTGTTTTTTCTAAGTAGTAAATTTAAAATAAATCCTTACAGTTGTTGATATATTTATCTGAGCTATATTTTAGGCGGTTAATTTGAAACGGTGTGATGATGAAGTTATTGCGATTATTGAGGTTAAGAATGCGACGTTAACAATACGAAGACCGAAAATGTTTCCGTCTAAATTTGTAGGTGTCGATTCGTACTTAAAAGCTCAATCCCATTTTCAGCCTCCGATATTATTGGTGACAGAAAGTCCACATATTAAAGAATTTGAGGTGGGTAAAGTCAGTGATTTTACCAGTAACCATATTATAACGGCTAGACCTGTTAATGGTGTTACTGGTGATAATATAATGGTTTATTTAGTGAGGTTGATTGATGGACTCGGGATTTTACAACTGGATGGTTATTATCCTGTTATTGTAATTAATGCGCTTCAAGAACAATGTTCGCTAGGTGATAACGATACTGGGAAATATAGAACGAGAAATTTTATTCGGCTATGGCGGACAAAAAAAAGCTTTTTAGAACAACGTCTAAGAAAAATTCACCCTAGTGTCGTTATATGCTCATGTACTGTGGGTGATTTTAATCTATCTAATGGAAGTAATGCTTATTATGAGGGCGATAGACATCTTTTTGAGGATCGTTTTGAAACACTTCTTTATAATGAATTTAACTTAACACCATCAATTAATAAGACAGTATACAGTTTTATGGGGGCTAAGGATTTATCGGGATTAGTTTTAGATGTTATAAATACTGTATTTGCTAGTCAAAATATACCAATTTATAAAACGGCACATCCATCTACTTGGGGTAGACATTTACCAATATTGAGAAAATACAATTCAAAGATCAAATATAACTATGAAAATAAAAATAGTTAATATAGTCATGGGATTAATTTTTTTATCAGCAATTATTACAAATAGTTGTCGTATAACTAATGATGATTGGAGGGATCTAATACCGCAATAATTATTTATTGTGTGCTTTGGTGATCTTGTTAAACAGAAAATCGCACCTTTTCATTGTTGTACAGTAGATATTTTTATATTTAATGTTTTAGATAATACTATTATCTTATGATTACCTGTATTTGTAGTCGTTCGACCGTCAAAAAATATGCTGTCCTAACTCTGTGGTTTTAATTATGATAATGATGATTGTAATAATAGAGACTAGGGAATGGTTACGTTATTTTTTAAATGTTTATTAGGTGCCGCAGCAGTATTACTGATTGCGTTGTTATCAAAAAGTAAAAGCTTTTATATCGCAGGATTAGTCCCGTTATTTCCTACTTTTGCGTTAATTGCACATTATATTGTTGGTGCTGAGCGCAGTATGGAAGACTTACGTATGACGGCCTTATTTGGGCTGTGTTCATTAGTGCCGTATGCGGGGTATTTAGTCGCAGTGTACATATTAAGTTATTACTATAATTTAACCACGACACTATCGTTAGCTACTGTGGTATGGCTTGGGTGTGCAGGATTATTATTATTAGGCTGGACGCGCTGGAGCTCATTATTGATTGCTAATTCTCTTTAATAATGACGATCGCCATCTTAATGTCTAGCATTAAAATGGCGATGTCATATCAATTAGATTGATTTAGGCTTACGAGTACCACGTGGAATACCAGTGTCACGATCAGTGATTGGCTTACGGCTTCTCGGTTTCTTTGCCTTTGGTTTATCAGTAGTTGGTGAATTGCTACGCGGCTTATCATTGCGGCGTGGTTTATCGCCCTTACTATTATTATCTTCAGATTTTTGATATTTAGGTTTGAAGTTTAAAATAGAAATGGGCACTTCTTTGGTTGGTACAAAACCTTCAATTTCTCTACGAACGATTAAGTGACCTAACAGACGCTCAATCATGCATAAGTTTTTAAAGTTATCACGTGATACAAATGAAATTGCTTCACCTTTAGAACCCGCACGACCAGTACGACCGATACGGTGAACATACTCTTCAGGTGGGAAGGGGAGGTCGTAGTTAACCACACGAGTTAATTCATCAATATCTAGCCCCCGCGCAGCAACACCCGTTGCGATTAAGTATTTAACTTTACCCGCCTTAAAATCTTCTAATACTTGTGCACGAGCACCTTGGCTACGACCACTATGAATTGCTTCTGCTGCAATACCACGTTTTTCAAGTTGGCTAACTAATTTAGCTGCGCCGTGTTTAGTTTCAATGAATATTAACGCTTGATCCCATTGTTGCTCATTAATTAAATGGCTCAGTAGGGAAGACTTCATGTCTTTATCAACCGTGATCAGGCATTGGTCAATTTTAGGTTGTGATGCTTCATCTTTAGCGACACTTATCTCAACAGGATTACGTACTGCTGTTTTTGCAAGAAGACGTACTTGAGCTGATAGCGTCGCTGAGAACAACATGTTTTGGCGATCAAGTGGTAGACGCTCAATGATCTTATTAATATCTTCAATAAAGCCCATATCTAACATACGGTCAGCTTCATCAAGCACTAAAATTTCAATAGCATCAAAGTGGATAGCACGTTTAGTGTACATATCCAGCAAACGACCAGGGGTTGCCACTAGAATATCAACGCCTTCAATAAGACGACGTTTTTGTGGTTCGTAGTCGACACCACCGTACATTGCCATTGACGTTAAATTGGTGTGTTTGCTGTATTGAACAATATTTGCTTCAACTTGAACCGCTAGTTCACGCGTTGGCGCAAGAATTAATGCACGTACACGTTTAGCTCGTACTTGCTGACCATCATCAAGCATTTGCAGAATTGGAAGTACAAAACTGGCTGTTTTACCTGTACCTGTTTGTGCTGCCGCAAGCAGGTTTTTGCCGGTTAATGCCACCGGAATGGCTTTTTCTTGAATCGGCGTAGGAGTGGTGTAACCCATATCGGTTACTGCTTTAACGATAGCGTCGCTTAATCCAAGCTTAGAGAAAGGCATGTAGAATCTCAGATAAATAAATCAAATAACGGCTATCTCTAAAGTCAAAGTAATAGCCGACGAACAATGACGAGGATTATAGCACGAGCGACCTTAGGTCATTATATTATTTCGTATTAAGCCTCGACGGACATTTTTACATAACTTGCCAAACTGCCGAATTTCATCAAATTGTGGAATAACACCTCGTTCAATGGCATGTTCCCAGTAACTGACTTCAGTATCGACAAGTTCTAATAATTTTTTAGGGCAGCCAATACATTTATTGTCAGGGCCACAAACAAAGGTTTCAGGTTCATAAAGTGGAAATGCCTGCTTAACCTCAGTCAGAAGTAGGCGCATTGCCGTTTGACGGTCAGGTTTTTTATTCATGGTATCAAGTGCATTTGGGCTAAATGAGTATTTTAATTAAGCATCGTTTAAATAACCATACTTATATGATTAAAAGAGTATTATCGAGCAGATGAATGGGTTGGTATTAAAGCGGAAAAGGCGATGTTGAAATAATAAAAAAACCAGCAATAAGTTATTTACTTACTGCTGGCTTATTGTCAATTATCCGTAACTATTTGGATAATTATAGTTTATCCCAAGCATCAGCCCAGTATTGCGATGTTGCAGGTGCGTATGATGCACTTGCACACCAACCAGTGTAAGGCCATGGTTTACATTGGTAAATGTTACCATCACTTGCTAATACTTTATCGCCTGCAAGATAAGCCTTACCTGCTTCATATGCAGGAGCATCCGTTACTGGTGGTTCAACAGTGCCTTTTTCTTCAAGAGTGAAATGTGCGCGTTGCTCTATATTTTCATTGTTTGATTCTGCAATCATACGTAGTGAATATGTACCTGCAGTCACATTCTCAAGTACCATATTAATGGTTTTGTTGTTATCTATGTTTGCGGTAAATTGACCACCTGAAACAGGGTAGCCCATCGTATCCATTACATCGATCTGTACTGAGCTTGCTTTGTTTGCAGTGTAATTAAGTGTTAATTTTGCACTGCCATTAGTAATAGTGTAGTTAGCATTAATACCTGTTAGTGTCGCTGTAAAATCAGCGTCAGGTTGTTCTGTACCGCCGCCGCAATCTGTATCACCAACTTCACGCCATACTCCCCATTCACCCGTTGTGCCGGGCTCATGACCTTGTGTCCACCAACCTGCTTGCCACTCTTTACCGTTATGGCTTACAACGTCTCCTTCAACATAAGTGGCATCTGCTTTCCATGCAGGAGTACATACGATAGAACCATCATTAACCACGATAATACGTTTTACCGTTACAGTTTGGTTTGCGCTATCAGTAATGCTATAAATCAGCTCGTATGAACCAGCAATTGCAGTGTTTACTGTACCTGATACGGAAATATTTGCAGATAGATTACCGTCTTCAGCATCAATTGCAGAAACTCCTGCCATAGCATCAAAAGTGTCACCCATTTTGATTACGCTATTTTCTACGCCCGTAAAAGTAGGAAGGGCGCTAAAGACAGTAATTTTACGTGGTGATACAGTTTCGTTGTTATCAGTATCAGTTACTGAGTAAGTCAACACATAGTCGCCAACACGTTGAGTATCAACATTGCCTGTCACAGAGATAGAATCAGTTAGATTACCATCTTCTTTATCCGTTGCAGTTACACCTGCCAGCGGGTTAAAAATGGTTTTATGCTGAACGCGAGCGTCAGTAATTCCGGCAATTGTAGGTTTCCCCGGCTGTACTACTGGTGGTGTTTGACTGTGGATAAACGGACCATAAGTTTCAATAAAGCTGCTATTGTATGCTTTACCTGACGCATCAGTACCGATATCCCAGTTAATTGACCATGTCATCACACCACGAAGCGGTTGGGATTGTTTTTCTAGGCGCGCAAAGGCATTGAATAAATCTTGAGGATCTTTAATAAAGCCTGTTGCTGCAGCATCAATGTTAGTTGGAATACCAAACACTAACTTATCATGTGGAATAGTAGTAAAACCACGCGTACCGTTAACTAATGAGTCTGCAATGTAATAGATGAACTCTTCTTTTAGTGCATCATTATTTTGTGCGATCCAGCCCGGGCCTTCAACGTAAACACCATCACCACCTTGGTTATAAAACTGTGGGTTGATCCAATCATAATAACCATCAAGAGCGGTGATGTAAGGAATATATTTACCTGCAGCCGTTAAGTATGGGAACTCGGGAGCCATGGTAATAAGGAAGTTTTTACCTTGTTCACGATAGTGATCTTTTACCATACGTAATGCAGCAGGAATAACAGTTTGGTTGTCTTTAGCATCAATGGCTGCTTGTTCAAGGTCAATATCTAGCCCATCAAAACCATATAGATCCGTTAGACGAATAATTTCAGCAGCAAAAGCGTCTTCATCACCTTTGTGTAGTTCAACGTGTGCGTCTGCTCCTCCCAGTGCCAGTATGACAGCACGACCTTGATCATTGAGGCGCTTAATTTGATCGATAAATTGTGATTCAGTTAGACCAGTTGCAGGATCTAAATGAAAAGTAGGGATACGACCTTCAGCAACGTCGTAAACTTTCATAAACGACACTGCGACGACATTATACATAGGGTTAGTTGCTTTAAGGCTCATCGCAGGAGCATTACCCGCTTTATAACCACGGCCATCTGCCCAGTTATGCCAATACCCCACAACCACACCACCTTCAGGGTTAACCATTTTTTCACCCGCATTTGCGGTAAAACTCATAGAAGCTAATGCTAAAGTAAGTACATTTAATGTAAGGCACGTTGTTTTTTTATTCATCTATTTAACCCTGAAATGAGGTAGGAGGTGTAATATTAAAGCGAATAAATGCTACCACAATGACCATTTATTAGAAGCGTGATTGTGTAACAAAAAATACTGAAAACAATTGTTTATATCGTCAATTAATTGTCGGGTCATGAGTTAATATGATTGAAATTTGTCACTATTGATTATAATTATTGGTCAAATTCATGATTGGAAAATTTTAAGTAAAAATAGCCAAAGAGAATAAGCGCAAATATGAAAAAATGTTGGAAGGTAAGTCTTTTGTTATTTTTTACAATTATGATTGCATTGTGAACAAATATTACTGAATTCGCTGATTTTATAATAATTAAACCTTGGATTAGGATCACTTATTAAATTAATTGTTATTATCAATTGTTGCTAAAGCCTTTTTTTAGGTAAAGTAGCGTTATCAACAGAATATCGCAGGGATTTTGATCCTTGGCGTTAATCTGATAAGTTACCGTAAAGTAACCTAAATACTAGATTAAGTAAGAGATAAAATGGCAATTTTACAAGTATTAACCGCTCCAGATCCACGACTAGCAATTCAAGCAGAAACAGTAACTGATGTTAAATCTGAATCTGTTCAACAACTTATAGATGATTTACTTGAAACACTATATGGTACTAGTAATGGTGTTGGTCTTGCTGCGACTCAAACGGGTCGTAAAGAAGCCATTGTTGTTATTGATATCTCAGATGAGCGTGATCAGCCGTTAGTGTTAATCAACCCTGTAGTTGAACGTGGTGAAAACAAAGTAATAGGACAAGAAGGTTGCCTTTCTGTACCTGACTATTATGCTGATGTTGAGCGTTTTGAAGCTGTTGTGGTAACAGCATTGGATCGTGAAGGAAATGAATTACGTTTTGAGCGTGATGACTTCCTTGCCATTGTTATGCAACATGAAATTGATCACCTTAAAGGTACATTATTCATTGATTATCTATCACCGCTAAAGCGTCAGATGGCAATGAAGAAAGTAAAAAAACACATTAAAATGATGGCTAAATAATAGTTATTTAAAGCAAAACCGATAAGACTAATAATAAGTTCTTATCGGTTTTCTATTTATAGTGATGAATAAAAAAGATTAATCAATTAATGTATTAAGCCATTTCTTACTTTTAAAGCGATAAATACAAGCTCCCCATTTAAATAAAGTTTCTGCAAAAAATAGCATATAAATCCATTGTGGCGGCAGATGGAAAACAAACACGCCAATTAATACTAACGGTATTCCAAAAACCCATTGTGTTAATAGATCTTGATATAAACAAAATCTCACATCACCACCGGCTCGAAGTACACCGACGACAAGTGTTGTTGGTAAAGATCGTAATACTATACCAATGGATAATATTTCAATAAATGTTGTAGCAAGAGCTTTAGTTTCTGGGGTTAATGTTGGAAATAGCATTAAAATATGAGATCGAGATAAAAATAAAACGATTGCAACGAAACATGTTATAAAAATAGCAATAATAGTTAATAGCATCGCCTGATAGTAAGCGGTCTGATATTTTTTAGCGCCTAATTCATTTCCAACCATAACGGCAGAAGCATTAGCTATACCAACTAAGAAACTTAATGATAAAGATTCAATTGGGGTGAGAACGGATAATGCAGCTAGTCCCTCAACACCAGTGATCCCCATTAGAGCATGATAAGTAAAAATGCCAACAGACCATAAAAGGAAATTACAGGTTGTTGGTAATGATAATGAATAAAAAATCTTTAACTTTTCTAATGAAAAAATGACATTAAAATCTTTTATATTTAATTTTAATAAATGCTGGGTAATAAACAAATAGCACCCAAGTAATATAATTTCTAATATGCCGCTAATTAGTGTAGCAATAGCGGCCCCTTTAATTCCTAAAGCGGGAGCACCTAAATGGCCAAAGATAAGTACCCAATTTAAGAATATATTGCAAAGAATACCGCAAGCACTGAAAAAAGTGGTTATTTTAGGTTGAGCAATAGAACGGAAGCTTGCTGTAAAACTAATGATAATCGCACTAGAAAATAAGCTAATTCCAACGATAGTAAGGTATTCACTCCCTCGTTCAATAATTGCATTAGAGGTTGTTGCAAGCCCCATAACCAGATGAGGATAAAAGAAGAAAACAAAACTAAACAAAGATGCAAAACTGATAGTAGCAAAAAGACTTAAAACTGTACTTTGTTTAACACCATTTTCATTTTTTACCCCCCAATATTGCGCTGATAATATTCCACCACCTGTTGCAATACCTGATAATAAAATAGTGGTTACAAATAAAGCTTTAGCTGCAATGCCCATCGCTGCAATATCGATTTCAGATAATTGACTTAGCATTAAAACATCAATTAAACTTTTACTTGAAAAAAGTATACTCTGTAAAATAATAGGTAATGCTATAAAAAATAGTCGGTTAAAAAATTTACGATCACAAATTTTAATAAGAGGGTGTAAGCTGATTGTTGAATCGGTCATAATATTCAATGCCTGATAAAAAAGTCGAATTATTTAACACGCATTACATGATGAATTTCATTATTAAGTAATAAGGTCTGTGTTTCTGAGGTCTTCATTGTATCAATTACTTGGAGCATATTTGAATCATAGTGATTTAGTACCATCCACTCTAAAGGATAATTAAAACTATCTTCATTGATAACAATAGAACCATCATTTTTGCTATTTTTAAGAATGTTTATAATCCAAATTCGTTGCTTAAATTCAATATTAGTAATGATTTTTTGTTGTAATTTAGAAATATAGGTTCGTATATTTTTCATGATTATCCTTATGTATATGAACTAAGATAACCATAACATTGATATAAGAACTATTTGAGTTGCCAATTATTACAAAATGTAACGGTTAAATTTTATATTTTGTAGTATGAGGATAAAGGCATGATGAAGATGAATAAATTAAGCTTAATTTAATATAAATGACTATTTTTAAATGAAGAAAGGAAAGATTAACATATAAACATGCAGTGGCAATATAACGCGTCTAATTTTGGCAATATGATAAACTGTGAATTAAGTCATAAGGGATAGTATTCATCACCCAACGCTGATTGATGAATACTAATATAGACAAAGAAGGTCAATTTATTGTTGTAAATAGCAGTAGCCAGTATCAGAGAATATATTTTGCTCTTTGTTACAACCTAATGTTACGGTGTCACCTAATATAAATGGTTGATTGTATTTACCATGACCAAAGAAAGGGAAGTAATAAACTGGCTTATCATATTGCGCCGCGAATTGCTGTAAAACCGCTTTATACATTATTCGCTCTTCATCATTAGGATCTATCGAATAATATTGACCAAAAATAATGGCATTAACATTACATTCATTTAGAAATAATAATTGTTGTAAGTAACGATCTAATTGACGAAAAGTCACCCCAATATCTTCCAGTAATAATACCTTATCTGTGAAATCAGGCTGATACTTAGTACCAAACGTTGCACCGACAAGGGTGTGATTGCCACCGACTAAAGTTCCAGAAATAGAAGGCGCTTGTTGTGCTAATGTATTAAGTGGTAGCACGTTATTATAAATGACACCGTTATTCATTATCTCTGAGATATCAGGCAGCGGTTGTAGGTTTACCGTACTCATATCAAGGTGGTTATTAGCATTAACACCATGAATCGAACGCCAGCCTAATTCATTATTTAAAAAGCTATGAATGGCGGTAACATCACTGAATCCAACAATTATTTTTTCAGGAATTGCTAAAAGCTGTTGCTTATAACGATGTAAATAGGGCAATAAATTTAATGCACCGCCGCCGCCACGATAGAACCATAACACCTCAATAGTTGGATCAAGTAACGCTTTAATTAAGTTATAAGCTCGCGCCTGATCAGTATCAACATAACCAAAATCTGAAATGTTTTGCTGTAAATAATGGCAATTTATGTGATAGCCATGACGCTCAAAAACGTTAACCACCTGCGGTACTTGTGATGGGTCAAATTGAGTCGAGCAAGCAATTAAGGCAACGTTTTTATAGGGTGTATTTGTTGTGGGTATGTTCATCGATAACTCTCGTTAAAGCTAAATAATCATCAAAGCATAATATGTTATTAATCAGCCGAATAAATCGCGCCTAATTGGGCTAAACGACTAGCGCCAGTTACTTCGGGTAAATTACCTGATTGGTGGTGCATGGTGCGATATGCCAGCCATGCAAACGCCATCGCTTCCATGTTATCAATATCGACGCCACGATCTGCGGTTGTCATAACTTGCCAGCTTGGCAGCAATTCTGCTAGTCGTTGCATTAAAATAGGGTTGTGCGCACCGCCACCACAGACTAATAGTTCATTAGATGTAACTGTTGGGGTTAAGCCTGTTTTTTTAACGTCATTAGCGATGGTTTGGGCGGTATATTCAGTCAATGTTGCTTGAATATCACAGGCAGAAAGTTGCAGTTCTACGATGGTAGGTTCAGTCAAATATTGCTCCAGCCACGGAAGGTTAAATAACTCTCTGCCCGTACTTTTCGGTGCTAATTGCTGCAAATAGGGTTCGGATAACAGGCGTGTTAATAAAGCGGTATTAACAGTGCCTAAACGGGCCCAATTACCATTCTCATCATAACTTTTTTGCTGGTGGAGGTTGATCCACGCATCCATCAACATATTACCAGGACCAGTATCAAACCCTGTTACTGCTTTATTTGGCTCTAAAACGGTAATGTTAGCAATGCCGCCAATGTTTAAAATAACCCGCGTGCATTGGGTTGAACTAAAAAGTTGTTGATGGAACGCGGGAACTAATGGTGCACCTTGACCACCAAATGCCATATCTTTACGGCGAAAATCAGCAACAGTGGTAATGCCTGTTTTTGCGGCAATTATATTAGCGTCACCAATCTGCATCGTAAATGCATATTCAGTGTGTGGAGAGTGAAATACCGTTTGACCATGGCTGCCAATCGCAGTGATGTCAGCAGCTTTAGTATTGGTTTTTGCGAGTAATGCTAATACGGCATCAGCAAATAGATGACCTAAACGGTGGTCTAGTTCACCTAATGTTTGTAAATTTGTTGGTTGACCTAAACAGATATCTAACAATGATTGTTTAAGATTATTACCCATAGCAAAGGGATGTGAACCAAGTAATCGAATAGTATTGTTATCAATTTCTACGAGAACAGCATCAACGCCATCCATGCTGGTGCCGGACATTAAACCAATATATTTTTCCATCGCTGTTCCCACTGTATTTCAATTTAACGGCTGTTATTTATCATGACCGTTAAGCAATTAATTATACCGTTCGAAGTATAAGCTATACCGTCACTCTAATCAGAAGTGACCGAGAAATAAAGTAGCGATGGAATATTTAAGCTAATTGTTTTAATGCATTACACTGCGAGAAGCGGTAAGACTATTCGCACCTTGTTGTTGAACAACACTGTTCATTTTATTCGCAAATGCTGCCAATTCATGGCTTACTGCTGAACTAGCAATCATTGCATCATCAAGATCGAAAATTTCAATCATATGCCCCGTCGTACCATCATCATAAGTGCCAGAAACAAAGTGAATAGCGGTATCGGTTAGAATTGAGCGACCATATGTATTCTCGACTAAACGCATCCAGTGGATTAATTCATCATGATTTTCTATGATTTTTGAGTGCATAAACACTGATCCTTTTGCATTGGAGGCATACATTGAGAGGACCGATTGTCCTTTATTTTGTGATGACCTTTATGCATGAAGTGTATCAGTGCAGTGAAAATGATAACTTTAGCGTTACGGCAAAAATACGAATTAAAAAAAACAAAAAGTGACAAAAACGCACATTTTATGAAATTTCCTCAATTAATCAATGCTTTACAAGTTAAAATTTGCTATTACATAGTCAATAAATGCTCTTAACCGAGCAGGCATAAATTTAGTTTGGGCATATTGAAGTGCAATATCACCGTGATAATTACCGCGTATTGTCCATGTCGGTAGCACTTGAATAACAGTACCGTCAAGCAAAGCATCCTTGATGACAAAATCAGGAAAAATACCAATACCTAAGTTATCTTTTACGCCATTAAGTCGCATTTGAGAGTGATTAACTGCATAACGACCACTTACGGTAACGCGGTGTCGTGTATGTTGCTGTTCAAAATCCCAAATATTGTCAGTATTAGTTTCCCCTAAATATAAACAATCATGGTCAACAAGATCTAATGGTGTTTTTGGGGTACCTCGTTGTGCAAGGTATTTAGGACTAGCACATAGCATTAGATCAACTTTGCCTATTTGCTTTAATACCAAATCTTCGCTGGGCTTTTCAGTTAGCCTAAACACCACATCGATCCCTTCTTTTATAATATCAATGTCGCCATCACGAGCTTTAAGCTTTAATTGAATATCAGGGTATTGGGTTAAAAACGGTGTTACCAAAGGCTGCAAAACAATCGATAAAAATGCTTTTGGTGCGGCTACCGTTATCATTCCTGCTGGAATAATTGGTTCTGAATGGGAGATTTCAATTGCTTGTTTAGCCGCATCAAACATCGCAGTACATTGACTATAAATGCGTTTACCAGACTCACTGATCACCAGAGTACGAGTGGTACGCTCTAATAATTTTACAGAAAGTGCTGCTTCTAAACGTGATACCTGTTTGCTTAATGCTGAAGGGGTGACATTGAGCTTTTTGGCGGCCGAGGTATAGCTGCCTTCATCAACGACGACAATAAATACCGCCAGATCTGGCATTAGTGCGATGAGCTTATTAGTTTCCATTCATTTGTGCCTGAGAGTCAATAATCATTTTCCATGGTATGGGATAATACTGTGGTTGAGTTTGAATTAGAATGCTGAAAAGTGACCAATTAGGTTCTAGTTCAAAGTGTTGATAAAAAGCACCAAATAGTTGGCGATTTCCAAATAAAAAAGGTGTAAAAGGAAAGTCACTTTCTAGACTGCGATATTTAATGCTGCTATTGCAATGTGTCATCGGTCAGGAAGAAAGAATTTTTAGGTTTTATCAGCGATTGCGCCTAGTTACTATCCAATAAATCTGTGAGGAACACATGTCTTCTGCATTCTATAAGCAAATTAATCAACAAATTGAAGATGTTAAAGCTGAAGGGTTGTACAAATCTGAGCGTATTATTACCTCGGCACAACAAGCTGCTGTTAAGATTCAATCTGGTGAAGAAGTATTAAACTTCTGTGCAAATAATTACTTGGGTTTAGCTAATCATCCAGAATTGATTGCTGCTGCAAAAGCGGGCATGGATCAACATGGTTTTGGTATGGCATCGGTACGTTTTATTTGTGGTACACAAGATGCACATAAAGAATTAGAGCAAAAATTATCAAATTTCCTAGGAATGGAAGACACCATTCTTTATACCTCATGTTTTGATGCTAACACCGGTTTGTTTGAAACAATCCTTGGTGCTGAAGATGCCATTATTTCTGATGCACTAAACCACGCATCTATCATTGATGGTGTACGTTTATGTAAAGCAATGCGATTCCGTTACTCAAATAACAATATGGAAGAGCTTGAGCAACAATTGATTGCAGCTAAAGAGGCTGGCGCACGTAATACATTGATTGTAACTGACGGTGTATTCTCAATGGATGGCGTGGTTGCTAATCTACCTGCTATTTGTGATTTAGCAGAGAAATATGGCGCACTTGTGATGGTGGATGACTCTCACGCTGTTGGCTTTATGGGTGCAAATGGTCGTGGTACTCATGAGCACCATAATGTAATGGATCGTATTGACATCATTACAGGTACACTAGGCAAGGCAATGGGTGGCGCATCAGGCGGTTACACGTCTGGTAAGAAAGAAGTGATCGATTGGTTACGTCAGCGTTCACGCCCATACTTGTTCTCAAACTCAGTAGCACCTGCAATTGTTGCTGCATCAAACCGTGTTATTGATCTATTGGCTGAAAGTGGTGATTTACGCGACAATCTATGGATCAATGCGGCGCATTTCCGTACTCGTATGACCGACGCTGGCTTTACTATGGCAGGCGCTGATCACGCTATTATTCCAATTATGTTGGGTGATGCGAAAGTAGCCGCAGAATTTGCAGAGCGCGCACTAGCAAAAGGTATTTACGTGGTGGGATTCTCATTCCCAGTTGTACCAAACGGTAAAGCACGTATTCGTACTCAAATGTCAGCAGCACATACCCGTGAACAACTTGATAAAGCGATTGATGTCTTTATTGAAGTGGGTAAAGAGATGGCAATTATTTAATTCGTTTTTCGTTATTAACATCGGCACGGCCTTTTCTTTGTAGTTAAGGCCATTGTATAGAACGCCCGTTACGGTGGTTCTAGCTTTATGGAATTAAGTGTTATGAAAATCAAAGCTCTGTCTAAGTTAAAGCCTGAAGAAGGCATCTGGATGACTGAAGTAGATAAGCCTGAAATGGGGCATAACGATCTACTTATTCGTATTAAGAAAACAGCTATCTGTGGTACTGACGTACATATCTACAACTGGGATGAATGGTCACAAAAAACGATTCCTGTACCTATGGTTGTAGGGCATGAATATGTGGGCGAAGTTGTCGGCATTGGTCAAGAAGTACGTGGTTTTAACATTGGTGATCGTGTTTCTGGTGAAGGTCATATCACATGTGGACATTGTCGTAACTGTCGTGGCGGCCGTACTCATTTATGCCGTAATACTGTCGGTGTTGGTGTTAATCGTGAAGGGGCATTTGCAGAATATTTAGTTATTCCAGCTTTTAATGCTTTTAAAATTCCAGATGATATCTCAGATGATTTAGCATCGATTTTCGACCCATTTGGTAATGCCGTTCATACTGCTTTATCTTTTGATCTTGTCGGTGAAGATGTATTGATCACAGGTGCTGGTCCAATTGGTATCATGGCAGCTGCTGTGGCTAAACATGTTGGTGCTCGTCATGTTGTGATCACTGATGTTAACGAATACCGTTTGAATCTTGCGCGCGAAATGGGCGTAACACGTGCGGTTAACGTTGCTAATGAAAACTTAACTGATGTGATGGCTGAACTTGGCATGAAAGAGGGCTTTGATGTCGGTCTAGAAATGTCAGGTAATCCAATGGCATTTAACAGTATGTTATCAAGCATGAACCATGGCGGTAAGATTGCTTTATTAGGCATTCCACCATCAGATATGGGCATTGATTGGACTCAGGTAATCTTTAAGGGTTTGATCATTAAAGGTATCTACGGTCGTGAAATGTTTGAAACGTGGTACAAAATGGCAAGTTTGATTCAATCGGGTCTAGATCTAACGCCAATTATTACCCACCATTATAAAATTGACGATTTCCAGCAAGGCTTTGACGTTATGCGTTCAGGCATGTCAGGTAAAGTTATTCTTGATTGGGAATAAATCGTTGGCTTTCTAAACGATAAATCGAGATCTATTATTAAGCGAGTGTAGTACTCGCTTTTTTTATTCTCTTTTTTTATTAATGATTATTTTGCTATTATCAGTATAATGCGCGCCACTCAGTGAGTCTCTGTTAGGAATTAACATGCAAGAATTAGATCAACAACCACAATCAGAAAAAAAAGTAAAAGAACTGACGTTAGAGCAGCAATTACTGCAAAACAATCCATTACATGGTCTTAGTTTAGAGAAAATGATAACGGAATTAGTTGAGCATTATGGTTGGGAAATTCTTGATACTGCAATGCGTATGAATTGTTTCAATACCAAACCTTCAATTGCAAGTAGTGTTAAGTATCTGAAAAAGACAGAGTGGGCACGTGAAAAAGTAGAGGCATTTTATCTGTCTCGTTTTAAGCGTATGCCTCGTGCATCTGCAGCTGAATTTGAATTGCCACCACGTATGCGTACTTTCGCCCACGGCATTACACCAAAAACACCAATGGAACTTACTGTTGAGTCTATTTTGTTATCACAAGCAAAAGCAGCATCAGCACATAAAGAACGTTCTAACAGTGGTCGTAATGGTGGCCGCAATAACGGCGGTCGTTCTCGCCGTTAATCATTAGTTACTAAATAGCAGCACTAATTTAGGGTGATGTATGTCACGAAAGCTGCTATACTAGACAACAATTTAGAGAAAAAGTCGCCTATATTGAGCGGCTTTTTTAATGCTTGATATATTCACAAAATTTGGAAACAGTACATTGATTTCAACAGCTAATATCACAATGCAATTTGGCGATAAGCCATTATTTGAAAACATCTCAGTTAAATTTGGTGGTGGCAACCGTTACGGCCTGATCGGCGCAAATGGTTGTGGTAAATCGACATTCATGAAAATCTTGGGTGGCGAACTAGAGCAATCTGGTGGCACTGTTTCACTTGATCCTAACGAGCGTATGGCTAAGTTAGGTCAGGACCAATTTGCATTTGAAAACTACAGCGTTATTGACACTGTAATCATGGGCCATAAAGAACTATGGACTGTGAAAGAAGAGCGTGATCGTATTTACGCGATGCCTGATATGTCTGAAGACGACGGTATGCGTGTTGCTGATCTTGAAGTTGAATTTGCAGAAATGGACGGCTACTCAGCAGAAGCACGTGCAGGCGAACTTCTTTTAGGTCTTGGTATTTCTGAAGATCAACACTTTGGTCTAATGAGCGCCGTTGCTCCAGGTCTTAAAGTACGTGTTCTTTTGGCTCAAGTATTGTTTGCTAATCCAGACATTATGCTGCTTGACGAACCAACGAACAACTTGGACATTCACACAATTGCATGGCTTGAGCAGATCCTTCTTGCACGTAACTGCACAATGATCATCATCTCGCACGACCGTCACTTCTTAAACAGCGTATGTACTCACATGGCTGACCTAGATTACGGTGAAATGCGTCTGTTCCCTGGTAACTACGACGAATACATGATCGCAGCAGAGCAATCTCGTGATCAACTTCAAGCTGATAATGCGAAGAAGAAAGCACAGATGGCTGAACTACAAACGTTCGTAAGCCGTTTCTCTGCTAACGCATCTAAAGCTAAGCAAGCAACATCTCGTCAAAAGCAATTAGACAAGATCCAGCTTTCTGAAGTTAAGGCATCTAGCCGTCAATCGCCATTCATTCGTTTCGATCAGGAAAAAGAACTGTTCCGTAACGCACTTGAAGTTGAAGGTCTAAAACAAGGCTACGGCGATAACATTCTTATCAATGGTGTTAACCTATTGGTAGAAGTGGGTGAGCGCATTGCGATCATCGGTGAAAACGGTATCGGTAAATCAACTTTCCTAAATACACTAGCGGGCCAAATGGACCCAATGGAAGGTATGATTAAGTGGTCTGAAAATAACAATATCGGTTTCTACGCACAGGATCACAGTGCTGATTTCGCTGAAGACATTACACTACTAGAGTGGATGGGTCAGTGGAAGAAAGAAGGCGATGACGAGCAAGTTGTTCGTGGTATTCTTGGTCGTATGCTGTTCTCACAAAACGACATTAAGAAATCAGTTAAAGTGATTTCTGGTGGTGAGCAAGGCCGTATGCTGTTTGGTAAGCTAATCATGCAACGTCCTAACATCCTACTAATGGATGAACCAACAAACCACATGGACATGGAATCTATTGAAGCACTTAACCTTGCGTTAGAGAACTTCAAAGGTACATTAATGTTCGTATCTCATGACCGTCAATTTGTAACTTCTGTTGCAACACGCATCATTGAGATCACTAAAGATGGCGTAGAAGACTTCCACGGCACTTACGATGAGTACATTGCTAAGAAAGCGCTAATTGGTTAAGTTTCACTATTAATCAAGCGGCCTAAGCCAAAGAATTAAATAAAAGCCGCCTTTATTAAGGGCGGTTTTTTTATAGATAAATTTAACGTGTTTATTCACGTAATCTCAATATTTAAGGGAAATCTATGAAAATTTGGGTTGATGCAGATGCATGTCCAAACGTTGTAAAAGAGATTCTTTTTCGCGCAGCAGATCGCGCTAAAATAAGTGTAACGCTGGTGGCGAATCAATATATCCGTACACCACCATCACCATTTTTACGCTCGATTCAAGTAGAGCAAGGCTTTGATGTTGCAGATAATTATATCGTGCAGCAAGCAGAAGTAGGCGATTTAGTGATCACGGCTGATATTCCATTAGCTGATGAGCTTATTACCAAAGGTGCACACGCATTAAACCCACGCGGCGAGCTTTATACTAAAGATACCATCAAACAACGCCTACAAATGCGTGATTTTATGGAAACCATGCGGAGTAGTGGAATTCAGACTGGTGGGCCATCTGCATTGACGCAAGCTGATCGCCAAAACTTCGCTAATAAACTTGATGCTTTCTTAGCTAAAAACCATAAGATACAATAAGTTATAACTATGGAGGTGAACGCTGTTTTACCTCCTTTTCTCCCTTCTGCGTTATTCACATTTCTTCTTATTTTCCTGCTAAATCCCAATTGCTAACGTTTTGCTAATATGAATTGCTAATATAAATGATTATTTTGAGTTTTTTCAGAAAATGAACATGCATAATTATTTAAAATAAATGAATTTAATATGAAGCATTATGGTTTTTAGAAATGTGACTATATAGACTTGGTAGTTAGGGGGCGACAGAATCGCTTGGTGATCACAATGATGTGAAATATGAATCTAACGAGTTTTTGACCCGTTATGGGTTAGACCTAATACTCATTCATATTTTATTAACGTGAGTTTGATTAATTTTATTTATTCCTCTTGTATGAAGTTGAAGTGATATAGTTAAACATTAGTTTTCTACGCAATTTATATTTAAGTTTCTGAAGTATAACTTGTAATCTATTACGATCAATTTTTATGATTTTGAATGATTTGAGAAAAAATGTTTTAGAACATTAGATGTTAACTCATCGGGTGATTTATTCAAATGCTGAGTTGACTATAACCATTTATATTTACTTAGTGGGATTTTAGGAATAACATATTGTCTATAAAGGTAATATGAGTTTTTTGTATTATGGAGGAGTGGGTTTCAGTACGCTGAATCTTAATAAAAAGAATTATGCATAAAAAATATTATATTGATGAAAGTGGTAATACAGGTGATTTGTTAATAACAGAGGGAAATACGAATTTTAGCTCCCAAGAGTATTTTACATTAGCTTGCATAGGTTTAGAGACTTCAAAGTTAAGTGCCTTGTTTGAATATATAGAAAAATTAAAGCAAAAATATAAAATTCAGTCAAAAGAATTAAAATTTTCTAAAATTAAGGGGTTGTTTGGCAAAAAAATAGGCTTCATGCTTGAACTAACAAAATACATAGAAGAAAGTGATTTTATTATCGAAATTGTGGATAAAAAATATATAGTTTCGACCAATATAGTAAATTGTCTTATAAATCCTCCGTATTTTCAACCTAAAATGGAACCAGAGCAAGCTAAATTGATGCATTTGGAACTTAGTCAATGGGTTTATGACTATGTACCAGAAGAGTTTTTTATAAAATTCACAAATGCATCTAGAGTAGCATCAGAAGAGTCTTTAAAAGGTTTATTTGATGATTTACTTAATATAGCTAAAATGGCTAAAGATCCATTAGCAAATACTATTTTTATGGGAATTGAGGAGTCTTTAGATGATTTTTATCAATTTAAACAAAAAAGTAATCTAGATAGAGAGGCGTACACCTATTTCTTTCCTTTACCTGACTTAAATAAAAGAGGAGAAGTATTAGCAATTTTACCATATATAGGCTCGTTCTCTAATATTCATGCAAGGTTAAATTATCTTGTTGACCAAGATTTATCAAATGTAGTTATAATTCATGATAACCAATCTCATTTTGATGATATTTTAAAGTATTATCATGAAAATGCTATAAATACCAAAGTTGATAATCCTTCTGCATTTAAATATACAAACTTTAATTTCACAAACCAATCGAATTTGGAGTTTAAAGATGATAAAGAAGCAATTGGGCTGCAAGTGGCAGATCTCTATGCTGGATTCATAAATAAGGCAGTCCCATATTTAATACGTGATGAGAATAGCTTGACTGAAAAAGAACAATCTATACTACTTCGAACGTTGGCAAGTCTTTATTTTAAAGCTGGAGTGAATTTTGTCTTGCCGAAAACACACAATGATAAACTGTTTGATATTTTAAATATGGCTGTAAATGTGAACATTGCTATCGCAAGTCTAGGCTTCAGTATTGATGGTTTTGATGAGCAGCTGCTAACACGTTAATTAAATTATCCTAGAACTTAAAAAAGTATTGAACATAAACAAGCCAACTTATATAGGTAAATATTGCGAATATCATGAAGGTTGGTATTGACAAAAGTCGAGTGTTATTTGTAGGTATTTCTAATACCTACCATACAAAAAGCCCTCACTTCAAGTTGGAGGGCTTTTTGCTATTGATCACTCTTTGGTTGATTAATACTTTTTAGATTGAGTGGTGGCACCATATCTACTTTACGATCATAGGTATTAACTTGAGCAAATTCTTTATGGCCAGAGAACCGTTGTTTATCTGCCATTGTTCCTTCGTAATCTGAAATACCTTTGGCTTTTAAATCATGGAATGTGAAATCAGTATTGATGCCATATTCTAAAGCCGCTTTCTTTTTTGCTGCCTGCCAATAATCTTGTAGCGAACGATCGTGAACCTTTTGGCCATTAGGCCGACGAAGCACAAAGTTAGTTTGTTTTTCAGCTAACGTTTCCGATAGGGCGATTGCTTCACGTAAACGTGGTGACCACATCTTGATTTGTTTCTTGCCAGTTTTAGACTGAGTAATGAAAATACCATCTTCTAATAAATGCGAGTATTCAAGTTTTAATATGTCACCTTTACGAGCCGCACATAAATAGGCCAACTCCATTGCAACTTTGGTGATGGTATTAGCGCATTGGTAAACAGCAAGATATTCTTCATCTGTAATATAGCGATCTCGTTGATTAGCTGAAAACTTTTTCACGCCACGACATGGATTTTTATTTATCTTGCCACGTTCATATGACCACTGCATAACTTTAGAAAGCAATGAAAAGTCATTATTTGCCGTTGATATTGAATGTTCACCACGTTTATCCATAAATGCACGAATATGTTTAGGTAATAAAGCGTTAGGATTCATGTTACCAAACACTTTTATTAATATTGGTACTCGTGCCAAATTAGAACGCTGTGTTGATGGTGCAAGTGCTTTAAATTGCGGTGAATCAAAATATTCATGAAATAATTCAGCGACATTTCTCCTATGTTTATTAATTAGCTTTTCGTACTCAAGCCATACTAGTGATAAAGGGGATTCAATAGGGCATATAGCAATCGAACCACCTGATTTAGGGTGCCAACGGTATTTTTTACCATGAGCATAGACACGAGGTGGCAGTTTACGATCGCCTTTGTTATTACGTTCTCTCATGCTAATGCCTCTAAGTTAAAGCCATCATTATTATTACTGTGTGAAGCTGGATGGTTAATGTGATACCAGGTTGTTCTTATACGACCATCTTTCCCTTCAACATAAAAGATACCGTGGTTTCTTAAACAAGAAGCTTGATCAGCGGCACGACTATAACCCGTTAGCTCTACTAGTTCAGGAGAGGTAATGATTAGATTCTGCATGATTAAATCCTTTTATTTGATGGTTGAGAAAGACGAACCCGATTCATGGTGTGCCAGCAACGGGCATCACCTTTAAATAAGCCTCCCGCCTTTAATTTTGCACATCCTTCTGGTAATGACTCACCACAATGTTGGCAAGTACCTAGTGATTGTTTGATTTGTTCCATCTCACCATGAATACGATGGATCATTAGTTGTAATGCTTCTGTGTTATCACAAGGTGTATTGGGATAAGAGAAGAATTTACAGATCTCATTTAGCCGTTCGATTTCCATATTATTTAATGGAAGAGGAAAACTGGTCACGCCATTGGTTTTGCGTTTATCTCTTAAACGTTGAGCGCGTTTACGTGCTTGTTCACGTTTTTTATCATTAGTAGTCATAAACCGAGATACATTATAGAAAGTGAATAGCTTCATGAGCAAATTGCTCGACAAGTTCTTGGGTGATGTCAGTTTCAAGTGGATAAGATTTTGAGACACCCCAACCAGTTGTTGGATTTGGAATGATCAACAGTTCCCAGCATTCTTGCCAATCACTATTACGTGATTTAATGAGTTTTACTGCCCCTTGAGCAGTATCGAAATGAGAACACATTGATCATTCATCCTTGTATTATGAAGCTATGATAAGTATTTAATTCACGTTTTGTGTTCCACAAAGATACACAAAACGTGTTTACCATGTCAACACAAATCGTGTATTTAAAATTTAGGCATAAAAAAACCGCCAGGAAGGCGGTTCATGTTTATGTGTTACTGATCAAAACAGTTTTAGTTTGGCATCAATAACAACCCCGATAATTTTGCAATTACCGTTAATGGGTAAAGTAGGGTATTGCGGGTTTAGCGGTTTTAAGAATCGTTGGCCTGCATCGATAACCAATTTTTTGAACGTGGCTTCATTCACATCAGTTAATTTAGCCACAACCAATGATCCGTTTTGAGCCTCTCGTTCAGCATCAACAAGAACCAATGTTTCTTCTGGAAAACTAATACCACTTGATGATGTCATTGAATCACCATGAACACGAAGCCAGAAACAATTAGGGCTTGTGCGCTCAGTAGTACCGTACCATTCGCTTATTTCATCTTTCAAGTAAGGCTCACACGCTTCTGTCCATGCACCAGCTTGAATTGAACTTAAAACAGGGAAAGTTTGTTTATAGTTTGGTTGGATATCAATAGTGGTGACATTGGCAAAACTGGTTAGCTCATCATCATCAAATAAAATCTGATAGGGCTTAATGCTTAAATGTTTAGCCAGCATGTCAGCATCATCTAAATTAATACTTCTTAATCCAGACTCATAGTTACTGATACGCGAAGGTCCCCAACCACAAAGTTCGGCTAGGTCTTTTTGGCTAATGCCTTGTTTTATACGGAGCTGCTTTAAACGCAGTCCTACTTCAGTCTTTTTATCCATATTCATAAAATATCACGAAGCGTGAAATTAAATAACACACAATTTGTGATTCTTGAGTTGATAATAATTCACGAAATGTGTATCTTGACGGTAACCAAGGAGCTTTAATGAATCAAATCGCACAGCAACGGAAACTGCTTAATATTTCTCAAGCGGAACTCGCTGGAAAATTAGATAGCGGTCCATCTCGAATCTCTAATTTTGAAGCATCAATTAGAAAACCCAACCTAAAAACATGTTGGATGATCGTGAATGCACTCAATGAGTTAGGTGCCAATTGCACCTTTGAGCAAGTATTTCCTAACCCTAAACAAAATAGTAACGAAACAATCTGATTATAGATGATTGTCCATCTTCTGGTTATTTATACAGTTAAGGAAAACCCGCATGTCAATTCAGAGCCTAAAAAGCGTTATGCGTAACGCTGTTGAGGGATGGCGTACTGAAGTCAGTAAAGAGTTCATTGCTCAAAAAGTTGCCCGTCAATATCACAATATGGATTTACCGTTTGAAGTTGATGCCCAACGAAAGCAATTGCTTAAACCGGTAGGGGCTGATGATAAGAACAACCAACAAAACTTTTTCCGTTACTTAGAACGAACCAGTATTGAAGCTAAGGCCACCATGATGGATTTGTTACCGGCTATTTTGGTTGCCTTACCTAAACAACGAGCTTCTGATGCGCTCAATGCGTTTTTAAATCCACTCGGGTTTTCCGTAGCAGTAATAGGAACGGGGAGTGAAACACCTAAACGTGATCAGCTACTGGCGATGTTTAACAAAGAGTCATCCGAAGCATTGTCATCGTTATTGTTGCTACCTGATAACGCCACCGTAGAACAACTTCGTGCTGCTTACCGTGAAGTACAAGAAAGTGAAGGATCTCATAAACCTTTACTGGGTTATTTAGAAACCTTAATGACAGCTAAAAACCACAAGGTTGGCAGCCATGAATAAGTGTTATCAAGTTATCAACATTACATCAATACAGGTACGGGGGCAGTATGGCTGGGTTATTTAACGCAATACGTGAGCTATCAGGTAATGAAGCTAATATCAGTATTCCGCGTGTTTACATTCGTTTTTGTAACGGTGATTTAAACCAAGCCGCAGTGCTGTCTCAGCTCGTGTTTTGGTCAGGCCGTACCACTAGAACAGATGGTTGGTTCTATAAGCGTCATGAACAATTAGCGGATGAATTAGGCTTCTCTGTGGATCAAGTTCGCTATGCATTGAAGAAACTAAAAACACGCTTAAATGATTGCCTAGAAACAGCCCGTAAGAAGGCAAACGGTGTACCGACTGTGCACTACAAATTCAATGAATCAAAGCTAATGGAAATCATCTTTTTTAGCCAACATTCCGATTCGGTAAATTTACCGAATGGAAACGGGAATATTACCGAATCCATTCGGGGATCTCACCGAAACCTAGGAAACGGGAAAATTACCGAATCCATTAACAGATCCAATACAGATCCGATAAAACAGATCAATAACCCTGTAGTCCCTTGCGAGGATGCTTATCAAGATTCTCAAATCACAGAGCGATCACAACCAGCACCACAGGAACGTAACACCAAGCCTGTTCGTGTTCAGCGTAAATTGAAAACTGAACTGGCAGATGATTTCACTATCACCGAGTCAATGCAGCAATGGTACTCAGCACAAGGTTTCACACTGGATGCACAAGCGGCAACGTGTCAGTGGGAGGATGCGATGAAAGCCCGTGATTGTAAATATTTAGATTGGGTAGCGGCTTGGCGTAACGGCATGCGCAATGCCAACAAGTGGGCAGCAGAGCGTACTAACAAACAAATCTCAGCCACACAGCGAATGGGTGCCAGCGATGGCAAATATGGTCCACCGGAGGATTATCGATGAACATCATGCAACGTTTAGCGCAAACCATGCCAGCCCATGTGAAGCCATACACTTACGAGCAAATGCAAGCCATCCGTCAGCGTGAAGCCGATGTGGTCGCTAAGAATCTTTATGAGCAAAATCAACAAACGCGAGTGTCAAAAGCATTAGGGCGCTCAGGTATCAAGAAGCGTCACCAACACTGTAGCTTTGATAACTTCGTGATTCAGAATGCAGGGCAGCAACATGCGTTCAATGAGTCAAAAACGTTTGTCGATAATTTACTGAATGATCGTGCGTGTGGTGGTTTCATCTTTGCAGGTACATCAGGCACAGGTAAAAACCACTTAGCGTGTGCGATTGCCAATCAAGCACTTCAGCAACGCCGATCAGTGGTAGTGATCACCGTTGCCGAATTGATGCTTAAATTTCGTGATACTTACCGTCAAGACTCAGTAACCAGTGAAACAGCACTGATTCGTTTTCTGAGTAATGTCGATTTGCTGGTGATAGATGAATTGGGCGTTCAGCACAACAGCAATAACGAGCGAGTAATGATAAACCGCATCATTGATGAACGTTATACCCTAGAAAAGCCAACAGGGGTGATTACCAACCTTCAGAGTGATGAACTTATAACAACTTTAGGCCGCGCAGCTGTCGACCGCATTATGGAAGACGGTAAGTGGGTAACGTTTAATTGGTCAAGTTTTAGAATTAACAAAGGAACACAACCAGCATGAGAATCGAAACCCTGTTGAGTAAATTTGCGATTAAAGGAATCAACTATGATCCTCAGTCTGGTGGTGGTAAAGCGTTATTGTCGGCAGAAGAACAATTGGCGGTAGTGGGGTTATGTTGGCATGAATCGCCAGTAGGGTGGTTGGTACTGTTTGTTGAAGGGCTAAGAGATGTTCATGCACTTAAACAACTGCAAATAGCGACCAGAGGTGAAACATTACGATTAATGGAAGATTGGCGTGGTGTTTACCCTGAAAAGGCATTAACAGCGTTATGTGCGACTGCGATTGCTGAAGCGACTCAACAGAATGGCCAAGTGTGTCCAGAGTGCAATGGTTCAGGCAAAGTGCTTTCAAAGTGTAATCATCAACGTAATTGTCAGTGCTGTAAAAATGGACGAATTGAATGGACTCAGGAAACTAGGTTTGCTTACTTTGCTCAAGTTCTGCCTGTGACTTATAGTCGATTTAAACAATATAATAACGTGTTAAATAAATTAATTGATTGGCTTTATTTCAATAGAGAAGTAGCAGTATCAAATATTGATAAGCAAATAAAAAAAGAAATTATAGTAAATGGATTTCTAAATTAAAAATAGAGAGGATGTTAACCTCTCTATTCTATTCTATTCTATTCTTTAATTTAGATTTAAGCTATGTTCCTCTATACTCGCTAAGGTTGAAATATATTCTCTTCCTGGGCCTTCAGGAAATTTATTGTTAGGCCAATCACCCGTTAAAATTGATTTATTTATTAGTAAAATATTTATTAATTTGTTTTTACCCCAGTATGTATTCATATCTGATAACAATTCAGATATGAATATTCTTTCGATATAAGTGTCAAAGTTGATATTTTTTAATATCTTTGTGTCTTTATATCTTAAATATATAATGCGTGTGATGAATAATGTGGATATTATTCCTAATAAAATAGGATGAATAACTGTCATGAAGTATTCTAAAAACTCTTTACTAATGGTTTTAAAAACTATCAAAACTGCGAATAAAACACAAAATATAATTATTGATGGTATTTTTATCATGCCTATTATTTCTTTGAGAATTGTTTTTTTATCTTTTGATTTAAATCTCATATGTATATTTTTAAATGACATATAAATGTCAAAGTAAGGAATTAACATAAATGATATTAAAGTGGTTATTAAATTATAATATATAGACAAACTAGTTTCAGGGTAAAAGTAATTATATGTAGAAAGATCTTTTGAAAACAACAAAAGTATGATTAAAAGAATAATTTCAAATTTAATCATATTTATAATGGAACTTTTTGGTATTACATTGTTTGATATTCTACGTATAAACATCACAATTAGTGTGCTAGATATTAAGAACAGTAACAATGTTGGTTGTAATAAAATAGCAATAAATAATGCAAAAATATTTAATTGGATTATTTTTTTTCTCCAAGATATTACTTTTCTTACCTTAATAAAAGCATCTGATAATGAAAGTGAGAATATTATTTCTTTATTTCTTTTTAAAAATTCAAAGTCATTTATGTGATAAATGTAGTTTATTGTTTCATGAGCAAGTTTATCACTTATTTTTTGTAAATTTCTGCAAGCTTTAAATGCTTCATCTTGAATCCATGTGTGATTTATTTTTAGAGATTTATTTACCAGTTTATCTATATCTGATTCATCTAATATACCTATTGATTCTATTATTATTTTTTGAGAGACAATATAGTCATTATTATTTATTTGGTTATATATAACCTTTGTTAATGGTTGGATGAAATCAGACAAGCAATCCTTTCTTGTTCTAAATGCATCTCTGATAAACCTTAAGCAATGTATTGATTTAATATATTGAGAGTTTATTTTTCCAGGTTTTATATCTGCGATCTTTTTTATTTCCTCCCAACAGTAATTGGCTATATTTCTAGCTGAATTATTATCAGCAACTTCGCAATACATAACTAAAGCATCTCGCCACCTAGAATCATTAGGTATTGATTCTAAATTTACTAATGATTGGTCTTTTAATAATTTAGTTGCAACTAGGTATTCATTAAATCTTCTATGAGAAAAGCTAAATGAATCATTATCTATACCACCAATTCGACCCAAGCGAATATATTGGAGGATCTTAGTGACATTTCTGACATCATGATTTGGGATTTTGTTAATTAGTTCATTAATTGGAGCACCTAAACCATAGTTCGGTGTATTAAACATGAGTAATGCTATTTCAGATGCACAACTTATTATATCATGAGACGATAATTTGTATTTTTCCACGCGATCTTGAGCTGATTCTAGTCTTTTTCTAATGTAGCTTTGGTATAAGTCTGATTGTTTAGTTGGTAAACTATTTTTATTATCTTTTATATACATAGATATTAAAGATGTTGTAAAAGGATTTCGAGCAATAGATATTAATTCTGGCCTTTCTTTGAAAATTGTTGAAATTTGTTTTTTATCTATTGATACTGATTTTTCAAGAGCTGATTTTATTTGTATCTCACTAAAAGGTCTTATTTCTAATTTTGTGTCAGTTTGAAATTTTTGAGTTGGTTTTCGAAATATTCTTGATGATAATATACCGCGAGATGCATGAGTTCCAGCTAATGTTTTGTAAATTAGATCAGATAAATGATCAACTAACCAAGATTTTTCATTTTCATCAAGTAATGCAGGTATTTCATCAAATGAATCAAGAATAATGAATAATCGACCATTTTTAAACATGTCATCAAAATATTCATCTATAAATTCACATCCAAAAACATCTAGTTCACTTTTTAATGAATTTTTAATGAAAAATAAAAGATCTTTTTGTTGAGGAGGGTTTTCTTCACTCCACTGTGATTCTGTAGTCCAATCTTTTAGATTAATATAAATAGGTATACGGCCTGTTTTTTGAACTTCATTAATCATTTCTGAGCATAATTTTCTTAAAGCTACACTCTTACCTGAACCAGGATCTCCTAGAATTAGAAAAACTTGGCTTTTTTTGTCAGAACGAATGGCCTTTAATAGATCTGTAACTTTTCTTTCTTTTTTATTTCCTGTTATAATTTCGACCTCTGCATTTAAAGGTGTGAAAAATTCAGAACTCCAATTTGTTTCTATATCTATTTTATTTATGTTATTTTGCAATACATTACAAAATGAATGTAGAGTTTCTTTATATCCTTTTTTAGGGAATTCTTTATAGATAGCTTTTGGGTGTTCACCCATTACTGACTTATCTCTCATAAAATAATTGACAATAGTAATTCCACATAAAATAAAAACAAGGATTATAGATGAAGATAATCCATCAGTTATTTTTATTTCTTTTAGGATTGGGATATCATTTAAAAATCCATTAAAAATAGGATTAAGTAACGATGAGGTTATTATTGAGAGTATTTTATTATTAAATAATAAAGCAGAAGCTGTAATCGATATTATGGATAATGATATAATCCTTACTTTGTTATTACTATTTGCTTGGCCCCAAATATTTTTAGTTATATATAAGAAAAATAGAATAAAGGAACTACTAAAAATTGCGAGTAATAATCCTGAAATATAATAACTACTAATAACAGTAATTAATCCTATGATAAAAATTAAAAAGAATAGTTTATGTTTGGAATCTAGGTTTGTGAACAAATTGTATGTCTCTAAAAAGTTAACTTCAAAAGCAGCATGTTAAACTAAATTATGTCATTATGCATCACGATGTATTGACATTTTTTGTATGGTGCCGTTTAATTACCACATTGCAGAACCTCACCTACTCGGTGGGGTTTTGTCGTTTTAGGATTCCATTTAATCCATAACCGTCTTTTGAGGCGGTTTTTTTATGTCTGAAATTCGCCTATGAGAGAGAAAGTTATTAGCTGGTTTGCCTACCTTTGGGCAGGTTTAACCGGTGTAGCCTCTGGTCTTTCCATGAACGAAATAGGGGTGCTCATCTCTATTTTTGCCACCGTATTTACCGCGTTTATTAACTGGTTTTATCGACATCGAACCCTCAAAGCCCTGCAAAACCATCCAGAGGTGAAGAAAATCTATGAGCAAATTGAAGAAGACTAGCGGCGTTATTGGCTGCTTGGTCGCCAGTGTGTTGGCGGTTGTAGCGGGTACCGATCACGAATTAAAAACCACCCCTGATGGATTAGCGTTTATCAGTAATTTAGAAGGGTGTTCATCATCCGCTTATCAATGCAGTGCCGACCGTTGGACTGCAGGGTTAGGCCATACCACAGGAGTAAAACAAGGCGACAAAGCAACCACCGAAACCATTGCTGATTGGTACATTGAAGATATCAGCGCAGCGGAAAAGGTGGTTGATCGGCAAGTGACATTAGCTGCTGGCCCTCAATACGATATGGCAGTGTCATTTGTGTTTAACCTCGGGGCTGGCAACTTTCGCAGTTCTACCTATCTCAAGAAACTTAAAGCAGGGCAGTTAACCGCTGCCTGTAATGAGTTTCCACGCTGGGTATATGTGAATGGGAAAGATTGCCGGCTTGATAGCAGTCACTGTGCTGGCATCGTTAAACGCCGTTTAGCAGAGCAAAAGGTTTGCTTGTATGGCTATCAGTAAGTTCAAGCTCATCGGGACTGTTGGTGCAATAACGGCATTATCGATATTGGCGTGGACGTATTCACAGATAGTGCAAAAGCTGGAAGCGGCTCAAGCATTGGTTGTGGAGCAACAAACCCAATCAAAGCAGTTGGTGGAGGTTAATCAGTCGATGCAATCTACCATTACCCGTTTAGAGCAAGCATCTCACCAAGAACGATTAGCGGCTGAACATAACGAACGTCAACGTCAGCAATGGCAACAACGGGCGTTAAAAGCACAACGTCAAATCGATAAGGATATTGCTCATGAAAAGTGTGCTGATTTGCCTATCCCTAACGCTAGTCAGTGGTTGTACTACACCAAGCCCGCAAGTGGTGACTCAATACAAAATTGAATACATCAAACCACCTGCCGCGTATTTGATTAGCTGCAAACAACCTTTCTATAAACCGCCGATGACTTGGGGTGAAGCCGCGAAACGTGATCCGGTGTGGTTACATCATTTCTCGCTGTGTGCGGCACAAATTGAAAACCTACGCCGTTGTTATAACGACCCAACACACTGTGCGGCGTTACCCACTACAGAGGGAGAGCCATAACCACAATAGAGAGTGCCATGAATAATGAAAAACGTTTTTGGAATACCACCGAACTTGAACAGTTTGGTAAACACCGTTCAACCATACGTAAAAACTTAAAAGCGGCAGGGGTTTCTCCTGTCGCTTATAAGGGCAACACGCCACTTTATGATGTGGTGCAAGTCGCACCGTACCTATGCCAACAACCGCGTAAAGAATCAGATGCACCCGATTTAATGGGGTTTAAAACTGCAGCTGAATTACGGGCGTATGTGCAAAGCGAACGTGAAAAGCTGATTTTGATGCGGGAATCTGGTGAGAGTGTCACCAAAGAAGATTATGAGAATGAAATTGCCGTTTGTATTGCCAGTGTTAAAGGCTTTAAAGACAAGGTGATCACCCGTATTGAATCTGCTATTCCTACCGCGACACCGCAACAACTTGAAGATTTAGAAACTCTGCTTAATTTCGATTTAAAGGCGGTCGCTGATGAGCTTGAGACAGTTTGATGCCCGTTTAGGGATTGAGTTTGCCAATGCTAAAGCCATTCGCCGTGGCTTTGCTTATCTGTGTGCGCCCACGGATAAAACACCGGTGGAAGCGGCTGATGATGAACTGTGGATCTCAGATGGTACCGATGTGACTAAGTTTCTATCGTCGCAAGTACCGTACATGCGAGAGCCGTTAAATTGTTTGGCTCGGCGTATTTATGAAGCAGTGATTGTGGTTGGTCCTGCGCGTTCAGGTAAAACCAAAGCGATGGTGGAAGGCTGGATAAATTACACCGTCACCCAAGCCCCTGGTGACATGCTGCTTATCTATAGTACCAAAACCAAAGCTACCGATATGTCGAAGGTCGATTTAGAACGAAGCTTTTCAGCCACGGCAGGCATTGCCAAGCTGAGAACAGGGCGTAAAGCTGATGACAATATCACCTCGAAGAAATTTAAAAATGGCATGATCCTAAAGTTGGATTCTGCCACCGAAACCAGTTTATCTGCGTCCACCTATCGTTATGCCGGCGCGACCGATTACGATCGTGCTGATGATGCGGTCGGCCAAGAAGGTTCTAAGTTTGAACTGATGCTAATGCGTGTTCAAAACGCGAAATCATCCGGCATGGTGATGGCAGAATCTTCTCCTGGTCGTATTGTACGTAACCCTAAACGGGTTGAAGATTTATCACCGCATGAATCCCAACCTTGTGGTGGTATTGCTGATTTATATAACCAAGGTGATCGCCGTCGTTTCTATTGGTTATGCCAAGACTGTCATAGCTATTTTCGTCCTGATTTTGAAACGCTTAAATGGGAACAACATGCTGAGCCTTTAGAAGCGGCTAAAACCGCATGGGTTGAATGTCCTCGTTGTTGCCATCGTCATACTGAATCACAAAAACAGACCATGAATCTTGAAGGGCGTTGGTTTCGTGATGGTGCAATTGACCAATATGGTGAGGTTGTCACCGATGAATCAGCGATTCGAACCAGTAAATGGGCAACGTTTTGGTTTGAAGGCATTGTGGCAGCCTATGCCAGTTGGGAAAACTTGGTGTATCGCTTTCTTAATGCGGATGCCTTGTACAAAGACTGTGGTGATGAAGAGTCATTAAAAACCTTTATCAACGTGCGTATGGGGCGACCTTATGTGATGCAGTCGCGTGGTCAAGAAGTCGGTGCGCATCAGTTAATGGCGCGAGCTGCTGATCATGAACGTGGCATTGTGCCATTAGGTGGACGCTTCTTAATGATGTCCATCGATGTGCAAGGTGGCAAACAGAACCCACGTTTTGTGGTGCAAGCCCATGTCTATGGTGAAGGGCTGCAGCGATGGGTGATTGACCGCTTTGAAATCCTTACCAATCCCTATCGTAACAATGACCGCATTAACCCAATGGTGTATGCCGAAGATTGGGATTTGTTGATTGAACAAGTGATCAAGAAAACCTATCCCTTAGCAGATGGCTCAGGGCGGGTGATGAAGCCGGTATTAACTTTGTGTGATTCTGGTGGCTCAGGTGAGAAGAAAAAAGGTAAACAGAAAAGCTCATCCGTTACCGATCATGCTTATCAGTTTTATAACCGCCTCAAAGGGCATGGCTTATCGCATCTATTCCGCTTAGTGAAAGGGGCAAGCCGTGACATTGATGATCTGGTTAAAGAAACCTATCCCGATAAACGCAGTAAGTTGGCCAACGGTGAAATCCCGTTGTTAATGCTGCATACCAACCGTTTAAAAAATCGCGTTGCTGCCAGTTTTTCACGGTTAGAGTTTGGTGCGCGGTTCTTTCATTTACCGGGTTGGGCGGATCGGGTTTGGTTTGATGAACTGACCGTTGAATATATTGACGAGCTTGGTCATTGGCAAAAGCCTGATGGTGCACGTAATGAGTCGTTTGATTTATGTGCCTATGCCGAAGCCGGTATGCATTACAAAGGCGGTGATGATATCCATTGGGATAACCCGCCAGCATGGGCCGCTGATTGGCAATTTAATAGCAATGTGGTTGATGCTGACCAAACGCCGAAGTTTGAGCGGGTGGCGCGTCGACGATATAACCACTCAAAAGGAATTTTTGGATGACAACCCAACGTGAACGGCTGCAGTGGTATCTCGATGCCGAGAAAAAGATCTTGATGCAACAAGCGGTTGAAACAGCTGAAGGGGAAAAGCTGACCTTTGCGAGTTTGGCAACGGTACGTCGTGAAATAGAACGTCTGCAGCAGTTGATTAGCCGTGAAAATCAGGGAGGACGTCGCAGTATGATCCGGAGAAACTACCTTGAGTAAATTGAATATAGCCGATCGTATCATTTGTTATTTTAATCCTAAGTCGGGGGCTGAACGGCTTTATAACCGTAACCTGATTAATAAATACCAAGCCGCACTGCCTGCTAATCCTCATACCAAAAAACGTAATGCTCGCTCTACTGGCAAAGCCAACCAAATCAATAAAGATGCGAAGTCTTTACGCGAACGTGCACGACATATGGATGAAAATACACCTTATGTTACTGCCATTCTTGATGAACTATGTGCCAATGTCGTAGGACCTAACGGCATTATGATTGAACCACAGCCGTTAGACATGAACGGTGATGTTCACACTGACTTTGCCCGTAAGATCAGCGAATGGTTTGAACGGTTTTCATTGCAACAGAACATTGATGGTGAGTTATCACGGGCTGAAACCGAATGGTTAGCCTGTCGAACGTGGCTGCGTGATGGTGAAGTGTTTGCTCGTTATTACCTAGGACGAGATGCAGGGATTGAATACCCATCATCAACACCGTTTGGGGTGCAGCCATTTGAGCCTGATTACATTCCCCTGAATATCAACGAGCCTGAAAAGGGCATGTATGAAGGTATTCGCCGTAATAGTTTAGGTCAGATGGTGTCTTTGTTGATTCAGCGTGATGCCCATGGCTTTTCTTTTGCTGAAGTGGATGCGCGGTTCGTAGCGCATTTAAAATTCACCCGTCGATTTCATCAAAACCGAGGGGTAACACTGCTGCATTCGGTTCTAGATTTGATTGCTGATATTGAAGATTACGATCAATCAGAGCGTGTTAGTGCGCAGATTGCCAGCCGCTTTGCCTACTTCATTAAACGAGATACGGGCTCAGGTGAGGCTGATAACTTTGAACGTGGTGGCGATATCTTTCTAGGGATGGGGAACAGTTTTGAACTCGCCCCTGGTGAAGATGCCGGCATTGTTGAAAGCAAGCGCCAAGAAGCCATGAGCAGTCCATTTCGTGATGCTCAAATGCGATTAGCGGCATCAGGTGCGGGTGTTAACTGTTCAAGTGTCACCCGTCATTACACTGGTTCTTATTCCGCCCAACGGCAAGAGCTGATTGATTCCTTTGCCCGTTATCGCATTTTACAACGCAAGTTCGTTACCAGTTGGACCCGTCCTCAATATCGAATGGCACTGCAGATGGCGATTTTATCGCGGGAACTGGTGGTGCCTAAAGAGGTGGATGTGGTTTCAGTACTTAATGCTATTTATCAAGCCCCTGTGATGCCGTGGATTGATCCCGCTAAGGAAATGACCGGCATTGAAAAAGGTACCCGTCTAGGGCTGCAATCACTCAGTCACTTCCAACGTGAACGCAACTATAACCCTGTCGCTGTACGCCGCGAGATAAAAGCCGAACGTCAAGCCATGAATGATGATGCCATTGTGAGTACGGCTGATCCTGCGCATAACGTTCAAACGAAGATCCAACATTCAACCAAAGAGGCACAACATGCCAAAGACAACTAAATCGTGGTTCACGCTCAATAACCAAGGCGAAGGCCAACCGGTGAAGGTGTGGATCCATGGTGATATTGGTAGTTATGACATTGAAGCCATTGATTTAATCAAAGCCCTGCAGTCTGTCGGTACGCAAGATGCTGAGTTCCGTATTCAAAGTTATGGTGGCTCGGTCTATGAAGGGCTGGCGATGTATAACGCCATTAAAGCTCACAAAGGTAAAACCATTGGCATCGTGGATGGGTTAGTGGCATCTATTTCTAGCTATTTCTTAATGGCTTGCGATGAAATTCAAATGCCTGAAAACGCCAAGCTAATGATTCATGATCCCGCTATTGGTGCGTGGGGTGGTGAAAATGAAATAGAAAGTGCGTTAACTCAACTGAAGAACGCCAAGCAGACCATTGCCGAAGCCTATGCCGAACGCTGTGGTAAGTCGTTAGATGATGTGCTGCAAGCGATGGCAAAAGAAACCTGGTTCACCGCCAACCAAGCGTTGGAGTTTGGTTTGATTGATGCGGTGATTGATGCTGTGGACTTATCCAATTGCCTTAAAAAAGTTTCTGCCACTGAACTGCAAGCCAAAGCCTTTAAACATACCCCTGATGATTTATTGAATCAGCTTGTGCAACCGCCAGCAACGCCAATACCTGAACCTCTAATAAACCAACAAAGTGATCCTATGCCTAAACCTATTGATAACGATGCATTACAAAATGCGTTAAAAAACGAGAACCAACGTCAATCGACTATTCGTGCTTTGTGTGCAACCCATAAGGTGAGTGACACCCTGCGTGATGAAATGCTTAATGATTTAAATTGCAGTGCTGAAGATAGCTCACTCAAGATACTGCAATACTTGGGTTCGATTTCCATTAATGGTCAAGAGCCCACTGCAGAACAACCACCAACAGGGTTAACCAATACTCATATTCATGTGGGCAACGGTAATACCACTAAAGATACGCTGCAAAATGCGCTAAATGCTCGTTGTGGTACGGGTGAAATTGAAAAAGATAACCCGTACCGCTTAAAAACCTTACTTGATATGGCTGAAATAGCGGTGGGTAAGGACGCTAAATATTGCGGTAACAAGAATGAATTAGTCGCTCGTGCGTTTAACAGCGGCGATTTTGCAGACATTATCACCGAAAGTGTACGAACGGTGATGCGAGATGAAGCACAAGTACGTGCACCATTATGGCGAGACTTGGCGAATACTGAAAACCTGCCTAACTTTAAAGAAACTGATTTAATTCTGATTAATGATGCGCCTGATTTAATGGCGGTATCAGAAGACGGTGAATACAAATCAGCTACCATCAAAGGCAGTGGTGAGAAAATTCAGTTAGCCAGTTTTGGTCGTGAAATTGCCTTTACTCGTCAAGCTATCATCAATGATGAGATTGCCTTGATCTCAAAAATTCCGCGTAAGTTCATGCAATCGGCTTATCGCTTGTCGGATAAGTTGATGTTTAACGCCATTCTTAGCGGAAAAATGGGCGATGGTAAGAGTGTGTTCCAAGCAGGTGGCGCGAATAAGTGGGGCAACTTAGTTAATGATATTCCTGCCGCTGATTACCAAGCCTTAGTGATGGCGCTGCATAAAGCCTTTGCAACCGCGACCACCTCTGAAGGGGATGCGTTAGATTTACGCGGTGAAATCCTGCTGGCTAACCCTGACCATGCATCATTCTTAGAAGCGGTACTTAATACGGCCAGTAAACCTGATACGTTTAACCCTGCCTATAAGAAGTTTCCTAAAGTGGTTGAAACCGCACGATTAGCTTCGATTAATGGTGCGATTGCGTTAACCGGTAAAGATTTTGATTCGGTAGTGATGGGCTTCCTTGATGGTGCACAAGATCCTTGGTTAGAAACGGGGGATGGTTGGAGCAGTGACGGTGCGAAGTTCCGTATTACTTATGATGTGACTTCGAAAGTGCTCGATCGTCGTGGCATTGCTCAGGCAACGTTTGCCAATAAATAATAGCGATTGTTATAGGGTGCTTCGGCATCCTTTTTTATAAGCGTAATAAACACATGGACAGAAAACACTATGCGTATTGCTGATGGTTTAAAGATTGATTTAAAAGCGCCTGTGGGTGGCTTTGAGAAAGATGTGCCAGTTAAATATGGTGCGTTGATTGTGGTACCTAACTATTCGGCTCAAGAAGGCCAAATGGTGAGCTGTACTTACCGTGGTTTGTTTGATGGACCCATTAAAGCCGGTGATTCTCCATCCTTTGTGGGTGAAGCGGCTTATTTTGATGGTGGTGTATTTACTAAAACCGCACCAACAGGTGATGGTGCGGTGACCATTCCTATCGGCTCATTCATTGATAACGGCGTGTTGTTGATGGGCGTTGCCTTAAACGGTTAATTCACAAAGGGTGGTGATCATCAATGAAGAGTGCGTTTGATGATGCTCGGCAGTTGATTCAAGCCTCTATTCAGCAGTGCTTTGGCAGTGAATTAGTGGTGATGTTACCTGATGGCCAACAACGAAAAATTCAAGGTTACATCAAACACCAATCATCAGAGAATCATGCTATTAAACGGTTATTAACGGGGAGTTGTTTACCACCGTTATCAACCATGATGATAAAGGGTAAGCGTTATAGCTTGGTGCTCTATGGCCATGAACAAGGCAAGGGCAACAAAGACAGTCAGCTGCAGCGTGAATATGTTTTAAATCTGTCGCAAGCAGGGATTAAGCATGACTTCTCTGAATTCTAATATGGTATTAGACACCCGTTTTCTTGCCCGTCTTTCCTACCTACCTGATGAATTAGCCAAAGCCGCTAAACAAGCGATGATCAAAACCAATCGCTGGTTAAGGGCGGTTTCGATGGCTGATTTAGGTTATGAACTCAGTATTGATTCAAAAGCCATGACGACCCGTTTTCGAACCTATAAAAATGGCGGTATGTCAAAGCTGTGGGTGGGGGTAAGAAGCCTTGGTGTGCATCGATTAGGGATACCTGTTCAAAATGGTAAAGGGGTGCAAGTGGGTGGCCATTTCTATGATGGTGCGTTTATCTCACCGATGGACAGTGATCAACTGTTGGTCTTTCGTCGTGGAAATAAAGGTCGAAAATCCATTAAGTTAGTCACAATTGATATTAGTGAAGAAGCAGAAGAGATCATTGATTCTTACTTACCTGATTTGAACCGTAAATTTGAGGAGTTTTTTCATCGTGAGTTCCAATTCATTCTTTCGGGCACCCAGTGAATGGGTGATGACCGTCATTGAACGATTAGAGCAGCGTTTACAGCTCGGCAAGATAGAAACCGCTTATCAACGTGAAGAAACAGAGCCAAGTGCACCTATCGTGCGTTACCAATGCGGTGAATGCCAATCCATTAATCACACCAACAATGATGGCCGTAAAATCCATGAAATTGAGCTGAGATTTTTGGTTGAAGTGCCGATTGCTCAAGCTAACTTTGATGTGGTGGCGCTGGACTTATCCAGTCGTATTGAACGTGAGTTATTCAATCAACGTTTTGGTTGTGTGGATGATGTTGAAGAGGCGCGGTTGATTTCAAATCTGCCGCGCCGTTTTAATCCTGATAATGGGGTGTTCTTACGGGTTGTTACTATCAAGCAGCGTATTTTTATGGGGCCGATTGAACACGATTGGCATGAGATTATAGGAACGAAAGCCAATGTTGAGGGCATTAGTTGAACGGATCCGTTCGTTAGAAAAAGAAGTGATGGCTTTGCGTGAAGAAATGGAAGAAAACCGCCGTTCCTCAAACAATATTATTCGCCTTGGTGTGGTGGCTGCGGCATCAGAACAAAGTGTTGATGTTACCGCTGGTCAGAATAAGGCAACGCGGGTGCCGTTCTTTGTTCATAGTGCGGGGCGTGTTAGTCACTATCGGCGTCCTAGTGTCGGTGAGCAGTGCATTCTGATTAACTTAGGTTGTGGTGATAACCTCAATAATTCCGTTGCTCTTATGGGATTACCTTCAACAAACTTTCCTTGTCCTACTACCGAAGAAAACCAAGTGATGACCGATTACGGCAACGGTATGACTGAGTGTTATGACTTAGATACTGGTGCATTAACGGCGCATTATCCTGGTGGTGTCAAAGTGGTGGGTGATATAGAACAAGAGGGTAATTATCGTGCTTCGGGTGATGTGGCTGATGGTACTCGTTCGATGGCTGCGGATCGTAAGATTTATAACGGTCATATCCATAGGCATGGAAACCCTAACACCAGTAAAACGGAGCAACAACAATGATAGGGATTGATCCTAAAACAGGGAAAACCGTCACAGGTATTACAGCGTTAACGTGTCGGTTTGAACGGATCCTGACAACACAAATGACCTCACGCATTAAGCGCCGCCAAATAGGGAATAAAGCCATTGCCCGGTTAGGTCGCATGCAAAGCCCAACGGAAGCCATGATAGTGCAAAACCTATCCCTTGAAGCGTTGGCTAATCCTGCTAATGGTTTAATCCAATTTAAAGCTAAACAGTGCCAAGCCATAGCAAGTGATACGGGGTTTTCAGTGGTGGTGAAAGGCGTATGGCAAGGGAATGATATTAAATTACAGGTGCGGTTATGAGTTTACCTAAAGCGTTTGTGGTGCCTGAATTTGAAACCTTATTGAGTGAGTATATTGAAGCTGCGGTGGCGTATTGTGCTAAGTCAGATACCGATAAGGCGCAATTATTACACCAAGCCATGACCAATGATGGTGAACTGCTGGCACAAGTGACTCAGGCGTTTGTATTAAAGCGAGTGGCTGAGATTCGAGAGCAGAATCACCAAGCTTTGCAGATGTTTCGTAAGTTCGTCACTGAATCCGACATGGTGGATTTGCTGGCATTGCAATATGGCTTAAAGCGGCAAATATTAACGCCAAGCGATAACAGTATTTTTCCACCTAAACCCGCCATCATGGAATCAGATGCAAGCCTACTGCAGCGGTTTGATTTAGCGCCTTATCAGTTCCATACCACAGGTACGCGAATGGGGTATAAATTTCATGCGCTGACCTTAGATGAACGGCCGCTGATAAAGATTGAATCAGAGCCTGATGCGGTGGTGATGCGGTATGAATTTCAGCACTTAAACAGGCCGATGCCTGTTAAAGATGCGATGCCTAAAATGCTAGAGCCCAACTCTGGCAAAGTGTGTGTGGCAGTGCTAAGTCGAGAACATCCACAAGGCATTGCCAGTGCTGCGTTATTAAAGCGGGTGGCTGATTACCTTCAACGTGATGATATTGCTCAAGAGTCTGATGAAATCACCACTAAGAGTGCGGCTCCAAAGCTATATCGAATTGTGGCTTCGGTGTATACCGGCTCTGATCCAAGCTCGCATGTTGATAAAGCCCAAGCCGAACACGCTGCATGGACGTTAGCTGAAAAACGCCATAAGCTCAATGGCATTGTTGATAGAGAAGAGGTGGCACACATTCTTTATGAGTTAGGGGCAAAACGCGCCAAAGTCCACGAACCTGCAGCTGATGTTATTTGCCAGTGGGATGAAGCGCCGTATTGTACGGAGGTGATCATTGATGTTCGAGGTGACTGAGCCTTTTATTTCTGTTCAACCTGAAAACCGCACCTTGATTGAAGAATCCTTAGAATATGCTTGGCATACCTTACTAGCGAACCAACGCGATCCCTTTCCTGAGCTAAAACAACCACGATTAACCTCAGAACACTTTGTTTCCTTACTTGCTGGTGAGCGTGGGGTAACCGATTGGCGACCTGAAGATTCCTTAGAGCAGCAACGTAAAACTGCCGATAACGCTTTTGAAATCCATCGAAAAGCCGGAACGCGACACGGTTTAGCGGTGGCTATGGATGCGTTGGATTGTGATATTGAAGTTACCCCTTGGTATCAAATGGATGCGCCTCCAGGTCCTTATCATATTGAGGTGGTGGCTTGGAAACGTAATGAGCCAGTAAATCAAAAAACAGCTAAACGGATGCTGACACGGATTGAAAATACCAAGTCTGAGCGCGACACCGTTGAACTGATTTTAGCTTTTGGTTTAGATACTGGGCTCACGTTCTCAGGGGTAAAACAGCCATCTGTTGTTGATTACGATGATTCAGCCACTGGCATCATGCCACCATCACCGCTGGTATTAGCTCCCTTTGGTGTTTCAGGTACTCACTTTCATACCACTGTTGGTGATGAGTCATATCAGGGAGCCATGCCTAATGATGCGTGGTGTGCAGGTGGGAGCTATTTTGCAGGCGGTATGCGTATGGTGATGAGTACCGATATAACGTTAGGAGCAAGAACATGAGTTCACCCGTTGTTCAATTTACTAAAGTGGGATTGGCAGAGCTAATTAGCGCCAAAAACCAAGGCATCAAAGGGGCGATTAAATGGATAGCGGCAGGTGACCGCAGTTATCAGCCAACACCGGAACAAAAAGCGTTGTACAACGAAAAGCAACGTGAACTGATTTCAGATTGGGAAGAATTAAGCCCCACACAACTACGTATGGCGGCGGTATTTAAAGGCAATCTGGAATATGAAGTGCGAGAAGTCGGGTTCTTTTTAGAAACGGGCACCTTGTTAGCGGTCTATTCAGTGCCTAATACTTTATTGGCGTATAAATCAGCCAATGCCAGTTGGTTGCAGAAGTTCACGCTAGATGTCTCCCCATTACCGTCAAATAGCATCACGATTGAGGTCGGTAATGACAATATAAACCTGTTATTGGGTGAAGAGTTAACCACCATAGCAACAGCTCAAATTGGCAATATGTCGCGCCATCTTGAACTGCTATTTCGTTTTAATGAACTAGAGAAAAGAGTGTGAGGGATTATGGCATGCACGATGGAGGGACCGCCATTACTGAGCATTATTGCCGGCACAACCTATGGCTTTGATGTCAGTTGGACAACCGGTGATGATAGCAATCCTTATGTGAAATTGTTTGGCTGTACCGCTGTTTTCGTTGTGCGCTCTATTGAGGGGGAAGTGCTGGTACGGGGTACCACAGAATCTGGACATATCACCATTATTGAACACCAACAGCAGAGTGATGCGCTCGATATCAAAGTCACCCATGACCAAACCCAAGGCCACCAACCAATAACATGGGAGAACGCGAGTTATGAAGTGCGGGTAACCTTTCCAAGTGGTGATCCTTACAGCATCTTACGCGGTCCTGCTGTACTGATAAAAGGGGCGGTTGATGATTAGCGCAAATGCAAAAGTGTTGGTCACGCTCAATACTGACCGCGTGATAACAGTGCGGTTACCGCAAGGGATTGCTACTGTTCGAGAGCAAGTAAAACCCAATATTCAGGTGGTAACGATTGGTCAACAAGGACCAGTAGGAACTGTCAGTGAAGAGGTTTTAGCAACGGCTGCAGAAGCTAAAGCCTTAGCGGTGGCCGCTTCTGAAGTTACCCAATCAACCGCAACATTGTTAGATAGCGTCATTATCAGCATCACCAACGGGTTTAACTTTCAGGCGGGGGAACTGTCAGCTTAGGAGTGAAAGTGTTAAACAATAAAATTGACCAAATGATAGCGGCACTCAATAACGTGATGGGTGTGATTAATGGCAAGTTGCGATTAAAAGCTGACAAAACAGAAATCTATTCACGTTCTTATCTTGATGATCCGCTTTCTACTTTAGGCGCTAACACGGCAACGGCCAATAAACTCAAAGTTGCCCGCACCATCACCCTTGGCCGTGATGCCAATGGCTCAGTGTCCTTTGATGGTTCAGGCAATGTCACGCTGCAGGTCACCATTCCTGCACTTGATGATAAAGCCGATACGATTGATACCTTAACACCGACACAAATAGATGCCCGTATTAAGCAATTGATAGGCGTGGCACCTGAAGTATTAGATACCTTTGAAGAGTTGGCCAAGGCACTAGGTAATGATCCCCATTTTGCTGCCACCATGACAGCGGAATTAGCCAAGAAAGCGAATGCCAATCAGGTCTACAGCATTACGGCGGCGGATGCACAATTTCTAACTAAACGAGGTAAAGCGGCAGACACCACACTGTTTGGTGGTAATGCGCCAGCTCACTATGCAACCTCAGGCCAAATATCGACATTAGAGCAAGAGATTGCGGATGGTTTTACACGACTTGCCGCATCGTTTAATGATGCAGCGAATAAAATTAATGGAAGTTAATAAATGAGTTTAGAACAACAAATAGGGGCATTAGTTAAAGCCTCAGAAAACCTTACTGGTGCCGTGAATGGCAAGATTGGGGATATTGATAAGGAAGTTGAAATAGCAAAGGCTAAGTTTGATAAATTTATAATTCAATCTCGTTTAGAAAACGCTATTTTCCGTCAAACTAAAAATCAATATTGTAATTTAACGGGTACAAATTTAGATTATTTTGCTAAAAATGCGCAATATACAATAGAGGTATCTTTATATCGAACTATTGCTACAGGGGTTGTGTGGAGCGAAAGAGATGCAGAAGAAAAAGAAATCATGACGGCAATGGGAATGGCTGGGAATCAACATTTTCAGCCTGCTATAAGAGTTATGAAAATGGTGTGGAGCAATTATAATTCAAGCGCACATTCGAACTATTCTATATACCCCAATCCTATTGCAAATATATCTGGATATATTACGGTAGCGAGTTATGCCAAATTGATTTCTGGTAGTATTTCAAATATGTGGTTAGACGGCATTACTGATAATTGGAGTCTATGCGGTAAACATTATAATGGAAGACCAGGGGCTTATTTGCATGCGCATCCATATGTAGGATCAGCAAGTGGTGAAGTTTTATTCATTTGGCCTGGGGTTGTATCAGGTCATGTTCCCTTAGATAAAAATGCACCTAAATGGGGTTACTGGCCATCAATGTACGGTGAATCTCCTTATGACGCGCAACCAGGATCTTAATAATGCAAGATAAAATATTTGATTATTCAAACGATATTTTAAGTTCGATTGAAGTGAATGAACGTTGTGAAGCCTATATCACAAAATATTATGCGTTAGGTAAGCAATTAACGATTGAACGAGTTGGCCCAGAGGATGTTAAAATTCAAATGCACACATTTATTGATGCTTGTCGTGCTTGGGCTAATTCAAAAGAACCAAAGCCAAAAGATTTATATCTTATTACACCTACCATTTAGAAACCGCTCTAGTCAGCGGTTTTTTTACATCTAAATTTCACGTTTAAAGGACACCACATGGCAACCTTGAATCAAACAGGGCTGCAAGATCATCCGATCTTGCAGCCTTTTCGTTTAAATGGGCGTTGGTATTCACCTGCAGATAACACCATTGCGTTACATCCAACCCAAACCGCCTTTTTGCTGATGAATGGCAAGATTGGTAAACCAGCACAACTTCCAACCCAACAAAAAGCCAAAGGACAGCAACAATGAGTTCATTAGCACCCATTCAAGATTTTGAATTAAACGGGGTTGAGGTTCGTACCATTGAACCGCAACCAAGTATGGGGCCATTAGCGCAACAAGTGGTGCACTTGATTGGTACGGCGCCCGATAAACGCGGCACCATTGCTTATAACGAGCCAACACGGTTATGGAATTATGCTGATGCGATGATGGCATTAGATTCAACCGGTAATCGTCAAGGCTCATTACCTACTGTGGTGCGTTACTTGTTTGAGTACGTGAAATGCGCACTCTATGTCACGGTGGTTGAAGTCGGTGCGACTACTGCAGCCACCGAAGCCAATGTGATTGGTGGTGTGGATTCAGCAACCGGTGCCATTCGTGGTTTGGAAACCGTTAAGGCTTGCCCTGAAACACCCACCATTATTGCCGCCCCTGGTTTTCATTCAAAAGCAGTAGGACAAAAGTTGGCGTTAATTGGGCGTGATGTGCGTTGTCGTCCTGTGCTTGATGGTCCAAACACCAATGATATGGCTGCCGCAGAGTTTGCGGCAGAGTTTGGCGCTGAAGGAACCGGCGAAGATAAGCTGTGCATTATCGATCCTTGGTTTATGAAAACCTATGACGGCGTACAAGTATTAATGCCAGCATCCATCGCTTTAGTGGCGGCAATGGCTTCGGTATCCGGTTGGGAAAGTCCACAAAATCGCTCTGTGGTGTGTGATGAAACCGCCCGTAACATTGCCTATAAAATCAATGACAAAACGACGCAAGCGAACTTTCTGAATAAACATGGTGTGGTGACGATAGCGCATACACGAATGGGCGGTTATTCGATCATTGGTAACCGTACTAATACCGGACGTTTTATCTCTCATGTTGGCTTAGAAGACTTGATGGCACGTAAGTTAGAAGAAACCAGCCAACCATTATTGGGTAAACAACTGACTGAAGAGTTCATGCAGCAAGTGGTTGATCGTTTAACCAATTGGGGGCAGGACTTAGTGGCGCAGACCGTGATCCCTGTGTTTAAAGCCTTTCTTCATCCCACTAAGAATAATATTGAAAATTACACGGCGGGTCGATGGTTCCTATGCGTGAACTATGGCCGCTATTCACCAAATGAACACATGGTGTATGAAATGAGTGTTGATAACGGGTTAATTGCAGCATGGCTTGATGAGGTGGTAAATGGCTGATCGTATTCGTATGCGCATTACGGCACAGGTTGAATCTGTGCCATTGATGAATGAAATCGTGGACTTTACGCCACCGGAAGTGAAAGCCAAGTTAGCCAATAATGAAGGGGCATTTGTTGCTTCTGAAGATACCGTTGGCTTAGAAAAGCTCAGTTGGTCATTGAAAGTGAAAGGCGAACATGGGGTGTTATCGCGCTCTTTAGGTAAGTACACCATGGGTAATGCCCAGATTAACGTGGTCGAAAAAGGCAAAAGTACCGATGGTGTTCCCTATGTGGAAACCTATTCGATGTATGGACCGATCACCGCTATTAAGAAAGAAGCAGTGAAGATGGGCGAGAAGCCCACCATTACCATTGAAGGTACCTGTAAAGCCTACACCCAATATGATACGGGGTTATTGGTTCATGATATCAATGTGAATACCGGTAAAACCATTATTGGTGGTGTCGATTTGATGGGATTAGCAGGCATCATTTAAATCTGATTTTATCTTGAGTAACGAATAGCGCCTACGGGCGCTTTTTTTGATGAATTTTTAGGGAAAACAATGAATAAACAAATCACACTTCCGTTTTTTACCCGTTCAGGTAGCCATAAATTAACGATTAATACCATTACATTAGGTGCGTTTCGTAAGCTGCCTTTTGTGATGAAAGATGATCTGTCTGCAGCGGAACAATTTAAGCAGTTTAAGGCGATGATTTTAGCCTGTACGGACTTAACGCCGACTGAGTTTGAAGAGCTGTCGGTGCCTGATTTCACGCAATTACATCAAGATATTCGTGCTTTTATCTTAACGCCATCCGATGAAATGAATGATCACGCATTAACGGGTAAAGACTTTGAATTTGATTTGGCGTTTCCGTTTACCAATGAACTAGAAGAAACCATTAGTCACATTAAATTTGCGGTTCCTAAGGTGAAACACTCTGAAGCATTGGCAGATATTGATGATCATTACGAACGTGAAGAGTTCATGTTTCGCGTTGTGTGTCATTTAGATAAACAAGATATGGACGCCATGGCTTTGAATGATTACTTGGCCATTAAACCGCAGGTGGGCGCTTTTTTTCAACTTGCGGGGGATTACTTTCGCCCCGTGACGTCGAAGCTCTGATTGATTTGATCCCAATGCACCGTAATACCACTGAAAGTGAACTCAGAGAATGGTCACAAGACCAGGCATTACGGCGTTATGAATTGATCTTATCTAAGCTCGGAGTCAAACAATGACGGAAAAGATTAGTTTTGTTTTAGATGCGTCAGTCAAAGGCGTTAAAGACATTGTTTCAACCACTACCGCAACAGAGCGGTTAACGGCAGCACTGGCAGCACAACGGGGTGAGGTTCAGTCATTAAATGGTCAGTTAAAGGGCATTAAAGGCTTTGAAGCAGCAGAGCTTAGGGCTGAAAAACTGTCTGCTCAATTAACTGAAACCAAAAGCACCATGACGTCTCTTAGTGCTGCGATAGCTGAGAGTAAGCAGAAAACCACTCAATTACGAGGTGAATACAATTTAACTCAGAACGAAATTCGTGGGTTAAATCAGGAAATGAAAGAAGCCTCAAAGGAAGGGGCACAAGCCTTACAAGTTAAGCTAAAAGAAGCCCAACTTCGACTTGAAGTGTTAAATACTGAGATTTATCAGAACAAAGCCCAAACTAATGATCTCTCTGTCGCTTATAAACGTGCCAGTGGTAAGTTGGGTAAGTTAACCGACAGGCAAGAGAAGCAACATAACACCTTAAACAAGTTAAAAAGCTCACTGCAGGCGGCGGGTGTCAGTACTGATAAACTTGGTGATGAACAAAACCGTTTAAAGCAACAAGCTGATAAAGCCACTTTAGCCCTTGAAAAGCAGAATGCTCGATTAAAAGAGATGCAATCAATTCAAGGTCGGATTGATAGTCGTAAAGCGAAGCTAGGCGAAATAGGCAGTGAAGCAACAGGGTTAGCAGCAGCTGCAGCACCGATTGTTGGATCGATTTGGACTGCGATTAAAAATGAAACCTCATTTGCTGATGTGAAAAAAGTCGTCAACATGAGTGATGAGCAGTCCACCGAATTGAAATCGTGGGTGCTGAAAACCTCAACCACCACACCTATGAGTGCCGATAATGTCAATGCGATGTTAGCTGCAGGTGGTCAAAGCGGCATTAAAGACATCAATGAGCTAAAAAGTTTTGTGCTTGATTCGGCCAAGATGGGGGTTGCCTTTGATATGGATGCGGGTCAAGCCGGTGAAACCTTATCAATCTTTAAAGCGGCATTAGGTGTTGATCAACAAGGGGCAATGAATGTAGCGGGTCTTGCTAACTACCTTTCAAATAACTCAAATGCCAAAGCAAAAGATATTGCGGGTGTGATGGCGCGTGAAGGGGCATCAGCCAAAACCGGTGGCTTTAAAGTTAATGAGTCCACGGCATTATCGGCTTCATTATTGTCATTAGGCATGGGTGAAGAGCGTGCAGCAACGGCCTTGAAGAATATATCTGGTCGATTGACGTTAGGTGATGCGGCCAGTGGTACTCAACAAAAGGCGATGGCTTCAATTGGTTTAGATGCTGATGATATTGCCGCAAGAATGCAAGACGATGCATCAGGGACCTTAATTGAAGTGCTTAATGCCGTTAATCAGGCACCAAAAGAAGATAAAAGCGCCATATTGAGTCAGATATTTGGTGAAGAAGCCAAAGGTGCTGTGGCATCACTCTCGGGCAATATGGCGAATTTCTCCAAGCTGTTAACGCTATCAAAAGAAGATACATCGGTTCATCGAGAGTCACTGAATCAAGAATATGATGCCAAACTTAGTACCACTGGCAGTGGCATTGATATGTTTGTGAATAAGTTAAATCGACTCAGTGTGGTATTTGGTAGTGCGTTATTGCCAGCCCTTAATTGGGTACTTGAGCCGTTAGGTAAAGGTGTTGATTTACTGGCTAACTTTGCTGAAGCGAATACCGGTGTTACTCAAGCGGTAGGTCTTGGTGTTGCAGCATTTATTGGTTTGAAAGGGGTGCTATTAGCGGGTAAGGCCTTATCACTCGTCTTTGGTAACTCGATGGATAAAACCCGTTTATTTACGAAAGGTTTAAATCGTGAAACCCAAGACGGTGGACGGATTGCAGCATTGGCTGCCAAACGTTGGAGAAGCTTAAATGCGGCTGTTTCATCTAGCCAAGGGCCAGAAAGTAAAGGCAATAGCAGTGTAGGTAAAGACGCTCGTTCCCGTAAAAAGCGTAAAGGTCGTCGCCGTGTTCGTGGTCGTCGTAAAGGACTCGGTGGTTTACTTAGTTCTGTTATGGAAAGTCGCATGGCTCAAAAGGTGGGCTCTGGCGCTCAGTCTTTAATGGATCATGTCTTTTCACCCAAAGGGGCTGGCTTGGCTTTAGCAGGATCGGCTTTACTGCCAATGACGGCAAGAGCATCAGATGTTATTGATCCTCAAAGAAAACCATCAACGGCCATAAAAGATAAATCAACGGGTTTAGGTTCGATGGTTAATACGGTGACTGAAAGCCGTATCGCTCAAAAGGTGGGCTCTGATGCTCAATCTTTAATAGATCCTGTTATTTCATCCAAAGGGGCTGGCGTAGCATTAGCAGGATCGGATTTATTGCCAACAACAAGCAGTAAATCAATGGGCTTAGGTTCGATTGTTAATTCGGTAACTGAAAGCCGTATCGCTCAAAAAGTGGGTTCAGGTGCTCAATCATTGATGAGTCATATCACGCCTAAAGGTATGGCCATGGCATTGGCTGGTTCAGGATTAGCATTAACCCCCATGAGCGCGATGGCATCAGATACCATGGATGTCATTGGTATTGGTGGTGATATTGCTGAAACCGTAGGCAAAACAGGGCTGACCAAGGTATTGAAACCGTTAGGAATGATGATGAATGCCTCTTCTGTTGCTGAAGGTGTCATTAATGGTGATATGGAACAAACTGGCGGTGCATTGGGTGATATTGGTGGCTCTATGGGCGGTGGTGCGTTAGGTGCAGCCATTGGTACTTTCATTTTACCTGGTATCGGTACTGCGATTGGTGGTTTGTTGGGATCTATTGCCGGTGGCATGGGCGGTGAAATGCTCGGTGGCTGGTTTGGTAAGAAACTTGATTCACCCGAAGAAACCGCTAAAAAAGTCGATGAAGTTCAAAGTAAAGAGGCGATGGCCAAGCAAAGCCCACCTATATCATTTTCACCTACCTTTCAAATAACGGCTGCAGCGGGTCAAGATGAAAAGCTGATAGCGCAAGAAATTACCCGTCAAATGAACCAACAATTATCGTCATTAATGGGTGAGAACACTTTATCAACCCAATTTAGTTATGCCGCTATTGATAGAGATAGCTAAGGATCGTTATGCACCACTTAGTGATAGGTGAGTTCGTTTTTTCTGTGGGTGACAAAACACCGATTATGAAGTTTGAAAGAACATCACCAGGCGCGTATTCAGAAGTCAGTTTGATTTATGACGCCCGCTCTGAAATGACGGGCAGACCGCTTGAAACCCTTGATATAACCGCCAAATGGTTGCAATACGGGGCGCAAGAGTCGGTTGAAAAGCTGCGAATGTTGATTGAATTACCACAACAAGTCAGTGATGGCCAAGGTATTAACTTAGGTAAATGGACGATTCAACAACTGAAAGAAGGTAAGTCGGCATTGATCCATAACGGCCAAGCCATGGTGACAGATGTCATGCTGCAATTGAAGGAGTACCGCGAGTGAAGGTAAGCGCCAAAGCCGGTGAGTTGATCACCGATTTACTCTATAAGCACACTGGTCAAGATAATGACCAATTAGAACAAGCCTTCTATCAATTAAATCCTCACGTTCGGCGTGAGGTTTTTTTTGTCGATACCGAAGTGGTGTTACCTCAAGTTAAGCAGGTACCTAAAACGCAACGTGTTATTAAATCATGGGATTAAAGAATGTTTTATCTAATAGGCAATAATGCTGATTTGATCTTGGACCGTTTAAAGTCATGGCGGTTGAATGATGGCAATGGTACTGAAGGCGATAACGTCACTTTGGTGGTGAGCTCTGATGATGTTGATGGACTGCCAGCCAAAGGTGAACGCTATTCGGTGCGATTGGGGGATGTTGTACGTGATAGTTTTCAGATATCAAAACGGTCTGTGAGTTTATACCCACGAGAGATCACGTTAGTCCTCACGGTTGCGCCTTTCTCTATCAAAGATGAAAGTGGTTATCGTGAACGTAAGTCGTGCAGTTGGGATAAAACAACAGTAGGACAAATAGTGTATGACTGTCTTACTCCTCATGGCTTTGATGTTTTTGTTCATCCGCGATTACAAAAAATTGAAATCGAGCACATAGATCGTTCTGATGAAAGTACGCCGGCATTTATGAACCGCTTGGCCAAGTCTTATGATGCAATAGCGAAACCTGTTGAAGGGCGGTTCATCTTTGTGCCAATTGGTGAACAACGTAGTGCTTCAGGTAAGAATATTAAAAGCGTTACGCTGTCACTCCCCATAGTAAATCATCCAGGTAATAGTGACTTTGTTAATGTGTCTGCAGAATTAGATGGTCGACAAGATTTTAATGGTGTTAAGGCTTTTTATAGTTCAACGGCAGATGGAAGCCGGCAACAAGTCAAAGTGGGGAGTAAACCGTTCAAGTCATTAGGCAAAGATAAGAACACCAAGAAGGAAGCAGAACAAGCATGTGCTGCAGAGCTTCGAAAAATGCAACGGCAAGGACGGAAAATCAGCATTGAAGCACCGCCCAATCCCACTATTTTTGCCGAAGGGCTAGTGCTACTTGATGATACTTTCCCTCGTGCCTTCAAAGGTCAATGTTCTGTTGATCAAGTGTCGTTCTCTGGTCAAGGATTACAACCCAATCGAATGAGTATTCAAGCCACGTTAATAGGTGAGTAATGATCACAAACAGTAAAATTCGCTTTAATCAACATGCCTTCTTTTCTGCAACACTCCCTGTAAAAATCTCTGATGCTCAAATCAAACGTCATATTAATGATCAACGTGTACGCCAGTTAAAAGATGTCCGATGCCCACTTTACTTACGGTTTAACGCATCTCGAACCGGTGGAACGTGGTGGTTTTATCGTTATGAAGCGGGTAAACAATACCCATATCGGATTGCGAAATATCCTGGCACTCAGGCCAAAGACATTATGGATGTGGTGAGTGCGGTATCAGTCCAAATAGCCAAAGGAAAAGCCATTGAATGTAATCGATTTGAAACGGTAGATCAGCTGGTTGATTGGCATGTTCAGAGGCAATGTACCTTAAAGCGTTCCACGAAAGAGCGATTGAATAACCTAAAAAGTATGGCTGAAACTCATGTGATGAGCCTATTTCATGGGGTTGCTATCACAGATATAGACCATCAAAAGATAGACAGTGCCTTGATTCAGCCTATGTTTGAGCAAGGCTATTCAGTGAGTTACGTGAGGGCAAATTTCTTCTTATTGAAAACGGCTTTCTCTATCGCTAGACGATTGAAACACATTACCGCCAATCCACTATCAGAGGTCCAATTTAAGACGTTTTTCCCTGAGACTTTCTCTGTTACAGAAGCTCAAATAAAAGGCTGTCGAGTGAATACTGAAGATCTGATTGATATATTGCCGGCGATTGGCCAACAGCAACCACCACAACGATTATTACTGATGATGATGTTAGCCCATGGTTCTCGTATTGGTGAAACCAGAAAGGCTTTATGGAAGAACATCAGCTTTATTGAAAAACGGTGGCTAATTCCTAAAGAAGATACCAAGAACGGGGTAGCAATGAGCTATCCACTGACTGCCGAGATGATTGAACTATTACGTTCATATCAAGCATGGCAACGTGAGCTAGGCTATAACAGTGATCACTTGTTCCCGTTATCTCGTTGGAATAATCAGCCAATCCACAGTGCTAAAGCCAGTGAATGGGTACGGGGAGTGTCAAAGAAAGCATGGAGTGCTCATGATCTTAGAAAGCGAGCACGATCAATATGGGCGGAATTGGGTGTTGATTACATTGTCTGTGAATCTTTGCTCAATCATGCGAGGGATAAGCTAGATCAAGCCTATATCCATACACATATGGAATTACAGAAGAAAGAAGCGTTAGAAACGTACCATAAATGGCTTAAAAAAGGATGGTGTACCTGTCTAGCACCTGTCTCGATTCAAAATCCAATCATCGATAAACCCTTATCCAGACTGGCTTGAAGCCACTTTTCATTATAAACCTCAGCGGATGATAATAAGAATGCAGATTTGTACGAAAAACGAACAAATCAACGCTAATTTGATGGGAGCAGCACGAGCAGTTCCTCATCAAGTTGGCTTAATTAAATTGAGTAAAACCCAGTTGAAAGTTCTGCAGTCGATTATGCTTGGTGAAAAGGTAACAGCAGAGCAGATTGCCGAACGTTGTGAGTTGTCTTGTTCGTGGGCCAGTACTTTGTTGAAGACGGTTTGGGAAAGAGGGTATTTGGTGAGAGGTGGCCATGTTCGAATGAATGGCGGACTTGAGTTTGTTTATTCGTTGGGGTGAGTTGAAATTTATGTAGTGACTTAGACATAATTTAACAGTGCGGCAGTGTAAAAGTTGTTTCTAAACTGATATTTTTGTGTTCAATTTCCTAAATGTTTTTTGCTCTATTAACGTTTATATTCGATATTTATAGATATTCTGTTAATTCTCATTTGTTATTTAGTTTTTAACTAAATAGGAGCAAAGCAAGAGTTGAGCTATTACTAAATATTATAATTTTGGTTGAAATGTAGGCTAATGATTCTAACATATATGAGCAAGATCAAGATAATTATGTATTTGCTTTGATTTATATACACATAAGCCTGAATATGCAACTAATACATTAAATATTACATTCAATGGAAATACGTAATGATGGATTTAAATCAATTAATATCTTCGGCAGTTAAAGCATCAGGAGCGGATGATTCAATCAAAGCTCAATTGACAGAAGCTTTAAAAAAAGAACTTAACAGTTATGTAAACCTAGAGCTTCTAAAGACCAAGTTAGAAATTCTATATAACTTTGAGAAGAATTATCTAGCATTGGTTAAAGAATATAAAGAAGAGATCAAGTTCGCCAGTACATTACAAGAAGATTTACGTAAAGAACGCTCAAAGTTCTTTTCTGAAACACTTAAAGAAGTTTCTCATACACTTAGTGAATCTCAAGTTGATGGTGCTGTTGCTTCTAAGTGGTTAGAAGAACTTGTTGATAGTTATACTAAAAGTTTAGATTTGAGTAGTAGCCTGATTGAAGAGCATACACTTGATACTATTGGTAAGATTCGTTCAGAAGCCAAGTCAAATAAGCCAACGATTACAGTTAGTGGTAGTTAATTAGTGAGAAATAGTACTCAGATAAGACTTTTGATCAGAGCACTTCATCTAATCAAACAACGTAAAGCTTTAGATAAAAAATTACATCGAAATGCTGTAGATATCTTATTGAGAGTATTAAATTCAATAATGCAACTGAAAACGAAAGTGATCGCACCGAAAGTAATGCAAGAGCTATTGAAAGCTTTACGAGAGGCAAGGGTAGACCTTGTTTCTCGTAGTATTAGTGAAGATCCTCAACTTTTTTCAGCTCTTTTTCAATATGAGAATAATGAAAATCTTTTATCTTTATCTTTTGAAAGAGAATATTCCATCTTTATTAATAGTAATTTGGAAAAATTTTCAAACAATATCACTGATATTGAAGATGTTGATACTAAGAAAAAGTTGAAACAAATTACCAAAGAATTGGTGAGCTTTAAGCAATCTAAAAGTACTTCTTGTATCGACACGTTTTTCCTTGGTGATAAAGTTACACAGATTGAAAAAATCTTCTCAGTTTTTGATAAAGACAAGGATCGACTTGCAGAAATTAATTATATAAGAAGAAAAGATCAAGTTCTTTTTGAAAGAGAATTTAATCGATTATTAGGAGAACAAAATGGGTTGGTTAAGTAAAATAGGTGGCGCTCTTCTAGACTGCATCAGTAAACCAGTTGACCTTTTGTGTGATTGGGCTTCTGAGCCGTTAAAGACTAGTGCTCATAATAGAAGTGAATCGTCAAGGGATTCTGCTCATCAACGAAATATGGAAACTTTAACCGCTCAATCAAAATCTGAACACGAAATCAGAACTAGAGAGATGGAAATTGAACATGAACTTAAGGCTAAAGAGAAAGTACTAGGTGTAGATCTTGAAGTTCGTAGAGTTCGTGAAATTGAAATGGCTGTAGCTGAAATTCAAGAATGGAAAAAGGAGAAAGAGTTTGAGCGTATGGAGCGTACTACTGCTGCGATTGCTCTTTACCTTGAACAATTGACCAAGTTAAACGTTGAGACGATTAATGCCATTGGTCATATGCAACTTGAATTAAAAAGTCGTGCTCAACAACTTGTATATGAAAAAACCATTCAGTATAAAGAGCTACAAGATACAGCTATTGAAGAAGCTATGAATGACTTCATTAGAATCGAAGAAAAATTTGGTGATAATGAAAGAGCAAAAGATATTCTATTCAGAGCTGTCGATACTAAAATGGGTAATATCATTGATACATCAACTCGCTTCTTGGAAGAGCTAAACAGAGACATTGTTAGTCTTAATCAAAGTATTGATAGACTAACCAACCAAGGTCAGAAGTTTATTGAGAATCACCTAGAGCGTTTTCATATTACTGATGGAAGTACGCCTCTAATTAGTTCTGATGTTAGTAATGAGAAGTTAATACTACCACAATCAAAGCCAAAGGTTTGAGGTAGTTAGGTTCTTCTGGGCGCTCAGAAACTTCAAACGAGTCAGACTCTCGGGAAATAAAAATTTTCGGGCCATCTTAGCCACCACCACCGAGGTTGGTGATTTAGACCATTTTCGGTGGTGAAGGGCTGAGCGTGATGCGTAACGTTAATTCATGACATTTTTTTGGATGAAATAATCTAGGTAAAAAATACAGCTTTAATGGGCGGTATTTAATCTTAGCTCTATTTATGTGTACTAAGTAACGAGAAAATAAAACTCAATTATTTATTCAACGCCCACTAAAAAAATAGCACTCTTCAGAACCATATCAATTTTCTGGTTTATATATCTTTAATGTAAATCATCATTTTTTAGTTCTAAATTTGTAGATAAACAAAACAAAAATGTAGACCACATTTGTTATCAATAAAGCGTTTATGCCGATATCATTTCTTTGCGCTATTGTATCAGCGCATACTCCACCAAATGATGCTGCATCTTTGGCATCGAGCGAATTACTGAATCCCATTGCTAGAAATACACACAGATTAACTAGCAGACATACGCCAATTATAATTTTCTTAAAAAGCCCCACCAGATGTTCCCCTGAATATCCTGAACTTTGACCCACATAACCTATCTTTTATCCGTCGTTCCTACTGATTGGTTTAAACACAAGCGCAGTTCACAGAAGATGATACTATTAAAGTTGGTTTAAAATTAGGCAATTTTTTGCTATTTCTACTAATAATTTAGGAGTATATGAACATACGAACATACGAACATATGAATTTTGTTGCTATAAGTGCGACCTTTTATGTAAAATTATATTCCATATAAGTATGTTTTTAAAAGCGAAACTAATCACTCGTGATTTTATTAAACATACAAGTATTGTGTTGAAGTTTTGATGCTTATTGTTCGGATTGTAATTAATTCTTTAACCGATGTGTACTTTAGCGTTACTTAAAAGCGTCATGACCCGTCAGAAAATTGAATTTTATATGTAACATAATAAAAAGGATATCCTGCTTGAGAAAATTATATTTAATATCTGTTTTAATTTCTTTTTTTACATCATTTGTTTATGCTGAACCTGTTGATTTTAATGATGAATATCATGTTCTTAGGGTTAAATGGTCTGAAGGTTTTTTAGGTAAACAAAATGTTTTATTTGATAAAAAACTTAAGAATATGGTGATTATTACAAATAATAAAGCTCAAGAATATTGGTCTAGTATGAATATAGATCCTTCTCGGCATACATTATGGAATGATATTAAGTTAGATGATCAAACTGAGGATGGTAAAAAGGTATTAGGCGAAAAATTAAGAATATCTTTTCAACGTTTGTTTATTATGGCGAAAGCATATCAACTTCGAGATGGTAAACTTCAGAATAATCCCATGATACTAGAAACAATAATTGATGGATTACAATTTCTAAATAAAAATTATTATAAAGTTGGTGCTAAAGAATGGGGTAATTGGTGGAATTGGGAGCTTGGTATACCCAAAGATATTAATAATTTATTGATTATACTTTACGATCAACTTCCTCTAAAATTAATTACCTCTTATATCGATACTACTCGATATTTCACACCGGAACCTACACATCTAGGTGCTAGTTCTGGTTCTTATGTATCTAGTAATTCTAATTATCGCGTATCAACTGGAGGAAATCGCACCGATAATACGCAAGTTGTTTTATTACGCGGTATATTAGCTAAAAATAGCACTGAAATATCTTCTGCGATAACAGCTTTATCTTCTGTGATAAATTATGTTGATCAACGTGATGGATTTTATCAAGACGGTAGTTTTTTACAACATTATGATATTGCGTATAATGGAACCTATGGTAACGTTCTGTTAAACGGGCTTGGTGCTCAAATTAATTTAGTCTTAAATACACCTTGGCAAATAAATACCAATAAATTACAAAATATTTATCCGCTTATATTTAAAAATTATGCCCCTTTCCTCTATCGTGGAACTATGATGGAATTTGTAAATGGTCGTGCTATATCTCGACCTAAAGAACAAGGGCATAATGTTGGCCATAATATATTAACTTCTTTAATTTTCTATATAGATTACGCACCTTCTCAATATCTCTATCCGTTAAAGCAATTAATTAAGACTCAAATTAGTCAAGATACTTATTTGGATTTTTTTGATTCAACAAATCAAATAGATAATTATCAAAAAGCGCAGCAATTAATGCAAGACTCTACGATTTCTATCGCTGATAATCAAACTGGTTTTTTCCCATTTCCTGCGATGGACAGAGTTATTTATCGTACTGATGATTGGGTATTTAGTTTAGCTATGCATTCTAATCGATTAGGTAATTTTGAATGTATGAATAAAGAAAATAGGAGGGGGTGGTTTACTGGTGATGGAATGGGATATATTTATACTAAGCAACTAGATCATTATCATAATTATTGGCCTGTTGTTGATAGTTATCGTTTAGAAGGTACTACGGTTGATGATCAAATCATGGGTGAGTGTCAGGGGCAGCGGAATAAAATTAAGGGTGGACGTAATATTCAAATGGACTGGGTTGGCTCTGTAAAACTTGCAGATATAGGAGCCGCAGGGATGGATTTTTCAAATTGGGATGATACCTTAACCGCAAAAAAATCGTGGTTTATGTTTGATTCAGGGATTGTAATGCTTGGATCTAATATTAATTCAACGATTGGTGCGAAAGTGACAACAACAGTTGTTAATAGGAAAATAACAGATACAGATACAACTGATGTTTTTGTTAATGGTGACGTATGGAAAGGGTACAATAATGTAACTGTAAAAAGTTTATTATTACATGATCCCAAACAAGTGGATTCAGCTCTTGGTTATGTTTTTTTTACTCCAACAAAATTGAATTTACTTCAACAAACTAGAAGTGGAAACTGGAGAGATATTGGTATTACAAATAGTGAGGTATCATCTAGATTTATTACTGCTTCAATTGAGCAAACCAGAGAAAATAATAGTTATGCGTATGTTATATTTCCTGATACTGGCATTGAGCATATTTCAACATATGCAATTAAAAATCCAATTAATATCTTAAGACAAGATAACATTGCACATATTATTAATAATCTAGATGAAAAAATAATTGCTGCTAATGTTTGGGAGCAAAAAAAAGTTTTTATTTCTGATAATATATCAGTGTTAAGCAAAATGGCGTTAATGATAAAAACAGAAGATAATATTGAACATATTTCTATTAGTGATCCTTTGCAAACACAAACGACATTAGAATTAGAGTTTAATCAGCCGACAAAGATAATTTTTGATCCTGAACAACGTTTACAACTGAGTAATAAGAATGAATTAATAGTTGATGTTCAAGATCTTAAAGGAAGGAGTTATGATTTTAAAGTTGAATTCTTATCAGATAAAAAACTGACGGTAAATCAAGATAATTTAGGCGGTGGTACTATGGGATGGATAAGTTTATGTGGTTTATTTATGGGCGTATTTATACGTAAAAATAAGCAATAAATATCTAATCTTTATTGAGCGTATGGGAAGTAAGCACTGATAAGATAAAGAATTATTTTTCAGGTTGTTTAAAGCTTTATTACGTTAAATTCTTACCATTTAAGAGGTCGCTTAGGCGGCCTTTGTTAATATGGAAACCATGCAGAGTAGTGGTGTTCAGACTGGTGGACCGTCTGCATTAACACAAGCTGATCGTCAAAATTTCGCCAATAAATTTGATGCTTTCTTGGTTAAAAACGATAAAATACAATAGGTTATAGCTTTAGAGGTGAACTTGATTTCACCTTCTTTTCTCCCTTCATTTGTATTCACATTTATTCTTATTTTCTTGCTAAATTCCAATTGCTAACGTTTTGCTAATATAAATAATTATTTAATAAAAATGGGTATTTAGGGTTTAAAGGTTAGTGATTAAAGGACGAAATAGTTTATTCAAATAAATTATAAAATTGATCGAGTTTTTTCTCTATCATGACTTTATCATGAGCGATTGTGGTTGATGAGTTTTTGAATAGTTATCTATTATTAAGGATACTATTCATAATTAAATTGCTGCTAATACTCTAACTTTGTTATCAATAAATTCAATGTCTTATCGATTACAAGAAGTTAGCAAAAACAATAATAACTGTATGTATGTACAGGTGTTTATTTTATATTATGGAAACCATGCGGAGTAGTGGAATTCAGACCGGTGGATCGTCTGCATTAACACAACCTGACCGCCAAAATTTTGCTAATAAACTTGATGCTTTCTTAGCTAATTCCAATTGCTAACGTTATTTCTAATATGAATGATTATTTTAATTGTGATTATGCTGTTATCTTCGAACTGGGCTTGAAAAAGAGGTACAGATAAATTCTTTACTTTAAATAATAATAATATTGTATTTTTAGGTGTCTCTTTTAATAGGTAAATAGAGCTATTATGGTATTATTATTTTTGTATGATGAATCTAACTAAGGATAATTTATGAAGATTTTAGCAATACCTGGAAAAATGCCAATTACTGAATCATGGTTATTGAAAATAATATCAGCAACTCGATGGCGACAAGAAAAGATTGATATGCATCGGTTTGTCGCATGGGATCACGAACAAGCCTTTAGTGTTGAGAATGAAATAAGTCATCTTCCATCTGGACATTTCGATGTTGTGATCACCAAATCTATTGGGTGTTTAATTACCCTAAAAGCACAAAGTACGATTACTTGGGATCGCTTAGTATTGATTGGTGTTGCGTGGAGTTTATTTTCAGAATCAGATCGAGAACTATTATCTGCGCTTGAAGAAAAAGAACAACCAGTCTTAATTATTCAAGAAAAGCATGATCCTTTTGGCTCTTATGCTGAAATTGCTGCTGAAGTTGCCGGTAAGGATAATATTTGCTGTATAGAAGTGGAAGGAGATAGACACCAATATACGGATACAGAAGCTATTGGTGAACGAATTAATCAGTGGGTAAAGGAAACCCGTAATATGGTTGCGGTATAAATAGCTTTTGTTATAACCCTAAAAAGAATAAAGATGTTTTCCCTTTGTCATTATTAATTATATTGCTTGATATATGTTAAGTTTTTTATTGTTAATGACAAAGGATATAGCGATGTTGTTTTCTCATTTAATATATATTATACCCAATAAAAAGCTATTTCGAAAAACGCTCTATTTCCGCAGTTTCCGCAGTACAAATTTCTAAAGTGAATATAAAAAGAATCAACATTATGGCTGGTGTAAATAACGACAGTTGCTGTATTGCCTTTGCCTGCATTTCTGTAGGAGATAATGAAAAGATCATTCAATATTAAATAGATTAGGACAGAAGCTTATTATGATTGGTCTTGCTCGTATTATCCACTCAATATGAGTAGCCCAAGCAGGGGAAGGTCGTTTTAATAAGGAGTGATTTTTATAAAAATAGATGCAGTTTGGAACTTATTCAGGCATAAAAAAGCAGCCTAAATTAGGCTGCTTTTATTGTTAAATTTAACTTATTTTTTCATTAATACAGACACTGAACAATTATTTATTCTTGATTGTTGCAATGCGAGAGCATACAGGAATGTTCGTTGCATCAAGACCTGGTGTTGTATTATGGAAATCAAACTCAAGTTCTACGTCTGGTTTGAAGATTAAGCAATGTGTAGAACCACCAAAGTGGAACATACCTAGCTCATCACCTTTATTAATATGTTGACCTTCTTCAACCGTAACCGCACAAGAAGACACTTCAGCCATACCAATAGCAATAAAGCACATTAAGCCAATTTTAGGGTTATCTGATTCAATAAAGATAACCGCACGTGTTGCAACAGCAGTTAAGAATGGCTGTGAGTTATTTGGTGCACTGTCATCAGCACCATCAGGATTGCTAAAGCCTTGATAACGATTACCTAAGTAGTATGAACCGTTAACCATGTAAGTCTTTTTAATGGTACCACTAACTGGGCTGTTCCAGCGGTGGTAGCTTAATGCACTAAGGAAAGCTTGATAAACAGTACCACCAACAAATTGCTCTGCTAGAGGATCAAAGTCCATCATATTTTCTAGTGAGTAAGGTTGACCTTTAAGCCAGAAATTTGAAGATTTAGCGACATTAGTAACGACTTGCAAAGGTGCTGATTCACATGCGTTAGCAATAACATCATCGCCTTCTGCGATAGGTCTTACACCTTCTTTAAATGTACGAGTGAAGAAATCATCCCATGATTTAAAACCATAGTACTGATCACTTGGATCACAGTTAAAGAAATGCTCAAAAGGCTTATTGTGATTTTCAGAATCACTTGCTTCTGCTTGACAAGCAACAGTCACCATTTCTTTTTGCGCATTATCACTTAACCAACCAAATACTTTTGGTGTGCGGTCTGGATGGTTTTCAATTAAAACTGAACGTGATGCTGGAGATGAAAGGTATAGGCTCCAGTAAGTCAGAATTTTCTTAAATTGTTGGTTAACAAGTTCGTTAGCAAAAAATGTATAACCTGAATCTGTTGCCATTGGCCAATCAAGTAGAGCATTAATAGGGAAGCCAATTAAACCACAAGGTTCAAGTGCACCTGTTTTAGGATCTAAAAACTCAGTACATTCTGGTGCTTGAGTCATAATATGATTCAGTAAAATCAAAAACTCATCAAAGTCATTTACCTCAGGTGTTTCTAAAGGTGTTAACTCTTTATGGCTTTTTGCCTCACTAAACATATCTTGTGAAAGACGTAATAGTGTCGGATCACTTTCTACTAACTCTTTAAAATCTACAATCGGTTGGGCGATTGAATTAGACGTTAAATGCGTACGTGTTTTTAAATCTTTAATCCAAGCTGCAACATGAGCTTTGTTTTTAGGAAGCCAATTGCCTTTTATTAGAGGATATGTTTGATTCATAATTTTATACCAAATGATAATTTAAATTTAAAAACGCTAAAGCATGAACATCACATTAATATATATGATGCATTTACATTAACGACACTAGTTATTTAAGTCATTATCTAAAACCTAAAGTTTAAAACTCATATTTAAACAATCAATTATAATAAATAGGTAATTCAGTAACGCTTAAACAGTAGTGAGATAAAACATAGACTAAATTAATCATTTTGGTCTAATTTATTTTTTATAAATGGGAAATTTTATTAAGAATGACTTAAACAGTGTTTTTTATGAACTTTAAATATTATTATTGTGTATTTTTTGATCTAATTTGTGACCTTTATAATTGATTTTATGAATATTATTAGAGGCAGTGTTAATTACGATGATTTTAAAATGTGATCTTTGTCACGTTTTGTTTTTTAATTTCGGTTCATCTTAATAGCACAAACAATAAATAACTTAATAAATTATTGGTGGAAAAAATGACTTTAAAAGTAACTGCTAAAGGTTTTGAATTACCTGACTACATGGAAGCTCATATTGAATCTGAGTTTGCTAAATTTGATAAATTCCAAGTAACTTTTCATAGCCGTAATGTATTTATGAAGCTAGAACCAGGTCGTCAATTTATTGTCGAAATTGCGGTTAAGACTAGCGTTGGTGATATTGAAGCATCTGCTGATGAAAAAGAATTAAGCGATGCACTAAATGCAGCATTTGCACGTTTAGAGCGTCAAATTATTAAGAAAAAAGAAAAACCATTGGCTCATCGTTCTGAATTAAATGAACGTGATAAAGAAAGTTTTCTGAAAGAAGAAGAAGCATCAGCAGAAGCTGCTGCTGACGCAGTAATTGCTGAAAACGAAAAATAATAATGGCTTGAACGTACCGTGTTATAAAAGCACTGTATTATAGTACTATTATAAGTTAAGCAAATGGAGCCTTGATCAAGATGTTGATCAAGGCTTTTTTTTATGCAGCTTTTTGATTGATAATCGTATTTTCTTTTTTAACACACACAAAAATAGCATTACCAGAACAGCCATTCCAAGGTACTATCTTATCGTAGCTATGTTCAAACATCGTGACATCAAAAAACGGTGCTAATAACTGCTGTAATTGAACAAAGTTGATTGCCACCATTGGATGATTATCACGCCAAGATTGCGTTACATTGTCAGATGTTTTTTCAATATGAAGTTGTAATTGTTGATGTTCACCCTCGCCACAGTAATTCCAGCCTGATTGAAACATAAAGTGACTGTCTTCAAATTCAGTTGTGTGGCGCACAAAAGAGCTGTTATCGATTTTATCTTTATCAACGGCATTGAAACAAAAAACACCATCTTCACTTAAAGCATTATATGCACTTTCAATACATTGCATCAGTTTTTCAATATTAGCGTTGTAATGCAGTGAATATAAGAAACAAGTAATTAAATCTAATGGTGCATCAACAGTAAAATTACACATATCGTGCTGAACAAATGTTGCTTGTGGGCAGCGTTGCTGAGCAATATTTAGCATTGGCTGATTAATATCTAAGCCACTTGCTTGATAACCATAACCAATAAAATGTTCAACATGAGGACCAGTACCACAAGCAAGATCAAGATAACGTGTTCCTTGATTGCCAAATAGCTGGTGGAGCCTACGGATACAATTACTTTGTTCTTGGTAATCGATATCAGCACACATTAAATCATAGTAGCCAGACAAATCAGTGTATAAAGCGTTATAAGACATTGTTAACCTAATGATTATAAAGAGATTATCTTGGTTATGGTAATCGTACTATTACCAAAGTTGCGCGATATTAGCCTAGCTTTATAACGGCGACAAACAATATTTAGCAAATTAATAAAATTATTGAGACAGATCTCGTTTAATTCCTTTTTAGGATATGAGTTAGTGTCAAATATTGGTCGTTGAGATAACTACTATTTGTGAGGTTAATTGGTAGATAAAAGCGTTTATTGATGATGCTAGGGTAAGTGTTATAAGTTGATGGCTTATAAATATAAGCCTAGTGGTTGCTTATTACTGACGGACAAGGATAATAATCGCTTTATAAATAGCGATGTTTTTATGCGTCTTGATAAGTTTATTTGTAAAAGTACAGCATTAACGAAAGCACAAGCTATTATCCATATTGAAGACGGTGATGTTAAGGTCAATAATAATGTGATCACTGATATTGCAGCTCAAGTTCACGAAAATAATAATGTGGCACTGAGTGGTGAACGCCTTTATCCTCGTCCATTTCGTTATCTATTAATGCATAAACCTGCCCAGACTATTTGTTCTAATATTGACGAGGTTTATCCGTCACTGTTCAATTATATTGATATAGAACGTCCACAAGAGTTGCATATCGTTGGGCGACTCGATGCAGATACAACAGGGTTAGTGCTGATCACAGATGATGGTCGATGGTCATTTAATATTACTTCTCCTAATAAATTATGTCCGAAAGTGTATCGAGTTCAACTTCGTCAGCCTATTGATGCAAGCGCTAAACAGTTATTTTTGCAAGGCATTAACTTACAAGGTGAACCGCAGCTGACTGCTCCTGCAATATTAACTATTGTCGATGAGAAACAGGTACTATTAACAATCACTGAAGGTAAATTTCATCAAGTGAAACGTATGTTTGCCAGTATTGGTAATAAAGTTGTGGGTTTACATCGTGAGAGCATTGGCAGCATAAATTTAGATGTTAGTGAAGGTCAATGGCGTTATTTAACGGTTGATGAAATCAAGGCATTAGGTCAATAATAAAGACAACTTATGCTGTGATATATTTATTTAAAGTAGATATTGCAGCATATAAATAAAATAAGGATAAAACAGTGAAAAAAAGTCAATTAGGTTTTCTTGTGGTAGCTGCAACAATGCTATTAGCAGGGTGTAGTGAGGCCACTGTTACAGCGACTCCTGTTAAAAATGTTGATACTGTATCAGTTACATCACCCGATGATATTGATGTGTTTTGTCCAACAGGTATCTGTACATTTGAATTAGCAACCACAGCACCAACGAAAGTAACGGTTACTATGCACTATGATTACACTAAACTTTACACCAAGATTGAAGGGGTAAGTGTTGTTGGTGAAGGCGCTAAAGATGCTAAAGTGGTTGATGAAGATCAATTTACCGTTGAGTTAACAAAAAAGAATACGCCAGTAAAAATTGAAGTTATTGATTTTTATCGTAACTAATTAAAACATAACTCAGTAACTAACTAGACAACAGTGATGTTGTTATTGAAGCAGTCTTTATTTCTATAAGGACTGCATCTGCCGTCTGTCTGCAATTTATATTCATCATTTATCATTCATTGTTTAATAACGCTTTCCTTTTTTTATAATTAGATGTCATTTCTTTGTTTAGCACAGGTATTGAACGTTTATCATGAATAAGGTGTTTGATAGCCATAATAGGATGTTTAATTAGCATTTTAGGGCCTGAATAACGCATGATTGTTTGTGATTTTATCTTTTGTTGTGGTTTATAACAATGAATCGGGCACTGCTTGCAACTTGGTTTCTGTTCACCATAAGGGCATCGGTCGAGACGTTGCTTTACATAAACGCTAAATTGCTCACAGCTATCACAACGTTGAAAATTTTTATGGTTGATTTGGTGATTTTTCAAGCAATAAAGATCAATCATTGCAGTTATCGTCCTAAATTCACTATTAAGCTGACCAAATAGGTGAAAGTCGTCTTTTTTATTCATAGGTTGTTACCCGCAGTAAGGGAAAGGAATTATTCTAACGCTTACAAAGATGCATTTTAAATAAACTTTTTCAAAAGAGTAAAAATAAACAGAAAGACACTTTTTTTGAGTGATAAGTGTTAATAATGTTATTGAAGTGAAAAATTTAATGATTAAACACAAGAAACATGCTGAGATGGCTTGATTTAACGGGAGTTGAGCAGTAGTATCCACGCCTCGATTTTTATGGTGGTGTATATGAGCAGATTTGAGTGCCTTGAAAGAATTGTCGACGAATATCGTAAGAAAGTTCGTGACGCAGAGTTTAACCGTCAGAACGATAGCGAAGTGGCTAAAGTTCTAGTTTTATTAGTCGGTAACTCAATGTTCAGTCTGGCTGATGAATTTGCTGATTGGGTTAATCGTGGCGGTGATCGTAGCTATGGCGGTAAGTTTTTCGTTTCTAAGCAACTAATGACGTTGTTAGAGCCAGTAACTTTCCGTGGTGTAACGGTTCGTCGTGATTCGATTAAACTATTCAGAATTTCATAAACCTGAGTGGCTTCCAATCGTTATTCAATGACTCTCCGATAGAAAAATTGAAAAACAGATTTTTGATCTAGCTATCAGCGTGGTCAATAAAAAGGGGATGCTATGGCATCCCTTTTTTGTTGATTATTATAAGGTGCCTTGTTTGCCTTGTTTGCCTTGTTTGCCTTGTTTGCCTTGTTTATCCTCACCTCCAGCACTTCCAGCACTTCCTTTTTCCAACGTCTTCTGCACTTAACCCTTGAGTCTCAATAGTGACTTATGGTCAACTAGCACCAAATAAAAAATATATAAAGAAAGAAGGTAATACATGGACGCTGAATTTTGGCATAGCCGTTGGGCTGAAGATCGTATTGGTTTTCACTTAACCGATGTTAATCCATTACTAATAAAATATTGGCCACAAGTTAATGCTCAACGTGATGATCGCGTATTAGTGCCAATGTGTGGTAAATCGGAAGACTTAGTATGGCTCGCTACACGTCATAACGATGTGGTTGGTATTGAGCTAAGTGATATCGCAGTGAAAGCTTTTTTTGCAGAGAATTTGTATACACCATTAGTAACAGGGATCGGCTGTGAGCATGTATATTCATTTGATGAAATAACCATTTATCAGGGTGATTATTTTACTGTTCCTGTCGCACCTGCTGACGTGATATATGATCGTGCAGCATTAGTCGCGATGCCACAATCAATGCGTGAACGTTATGTTGAACGTTTATTGCAGTTAATTAAACCCGGTGGGCGTATTTTATTAGTGACTTTAGATTATCCGCAATCACAAATGGATGGTCCTCCGTTTTCAGTGCCAAAGGCTGAAATAGCAGCGTTATTCAGTAAGTGTAAAATCACGCTATTAGAACGCGATGAAGCTGATGCAACTCATCCTCGCCGTCAACGTGGTGTTGAGCGTTTTGCTGAAGAAGTATGGTTAATTGAAGTTTAATAGACTGATCATCGTATAGATGAAAAACTCAAGGCGTCCATGTGACGCCTTGGTTGTCTTTATTGCACCGCTAAGGCTATAGAATGACCTTCACCTCGGCTGCTGTAGTAATGGCATCACTTACCGCTGTATCAATGTCATCACGGCGCGTAAGCGCAATCCCAAGTCGGCGGCGACCATTGCTTTCTGGCTTACCAAATAGTCTGATTTGTGTTTGTGGACGAGAGAGCGCCTCAGCTAAATTATCAAATCGAATATTGGTAGAAATACCGTCAGCAAGAATAACCGCAGAAGCTGATGCTCCATAGTGGGTAATTTGTTCAATAGGTAGTCCTAAGAAAGCACGAACATGTAGAGCAAATTCAGATAATTCTTGAGAGATTAGAGTTACCATTCCAGTATCGTGCGGGCGAGGAGATACCTCGCTAAACAGCACTGTATCGCCTTTAACAAACAATTCCACGCCAAAGAGGCCATAACCGCCTAATTCATTTACAACCTTCTTAGCAACGTCCTCAGCGGCTTTTAGAGCGGCAGCAGACATGTATTGTGGCTGCCATGATTCACGGTAGTCGCCATCTTGTTGGCGGTGACCAATTGGCGCACAAAAATGCACACCATCAACTGCACGTACAGTCAGTAGGGTAATTTCATAGTCAAAATCAACAAAGCCTTCCACAATGACCCGACCCGCACCCGCACGTCCGCCTTCTTGTGCATATTGCCACGCAGATTCAATGTCAGCGGCAGTTTTAATCACACTTTGACCTTTGCCGGATGAACTCATGATTGGCTTAACAACACATGGCATGCCAATGCGATGTACCGATGCTTCAAAATCTGCATATTGATCGGAAAATTCGTAAGGGGAGGTTGGAATGGCTAAGGCTTCAGCGGCTAGGCGACGAATACCTTCACGGTTCATAGTTAGTTTAGTCGCGTTAGCAGTTGGTACAATATTGACACCTTGGCCTTCCAGTTCAACAAGGGTATCAGTTGCAATTGCTTCAATTTCAGGCACAACAAAATGAGGTTTTTCAAGGGCAATAATACGTTTAAGTGCATCACCATCTAACATATCAATCACATGGCTACGATGGGCAACCTGCATTGCTGGGGCATTCTCATAACGATCAACAGCAATTACTTCAAGCCCAAGACGCTGACACTCAATAGCAACTTCTTTACCAAGCTCACCAGAGCCAAGCAGTAATACACGGGTTGCATCAGAACAAGTAGCTGTACCAAACATTGAAATTCCTTACGATTTATCATTTAAAGGTGAAATCTGTCGCTAATAATACCTTATTTTTATGTTTACGCAATCGTTTGCTTTGTGCGGGAATTTAATGGGAAATAAGAGACTATAAAAACATAAAGTAAAAAAAAACCGCTTATCATAAGCGGTTTAAACAGTTATTTTTTTCGGTTTTCCCAATGGGTAATAAAGGCAACCGAGAGAATAATAATTCCAGCCCCCAGCCATAATCTACCCGGTGGTGTCCAGCCAAAGACTAACCAACCACCTAATACGTTAAGTGGTAATTTTGCATGGTCAAACGGTTGTACAAAAGAAGCATCAGCCACAGCATAAGCCTTTGCAATTGCCCATTGTGCCAGTCCAGTTAATAAACCTGCAAGAAGTAATAACCACCAGCTAAAGCTCACTGTTGGCATCGTAAAATCAGGGGCAGCTAGAATAAGGTTAAATGGCGTCATTAAAATAAGTAGGTACATTACAATTGTTGTTGGTGATTCATGGCGAGATTGCTTCTTCACCATCAATGAATACGCCGCCCAGAAAAAGGCCGCTCCCACCGGTAACAATGTTGCAATGTTAAAATCTTCAGACCATGGTTCTAAGATGATCATCGCGCCAACAAAACCACCTAAGGTTGCCAGCCAACGCGCCTTACCGACTGTTTCTTTTAGAATTAACCCAGAGCCAATAGTGGCAAACAAAGGGGAAATCATTAGCAATGCAATACCTTGCCAAATAGGAACAGGGTAGGCTAATGCCCATAACCATAATTGAATACCAATAACCGCAAAAAACACCCGTAAGCAGTGTAACCAAAAGTGATTAGTTTTAAGCGATTGACGAATACCTAACGTGCGTAACCAAGGCAGCATTGCGATTAATGCAATAAAGTATTGGATCAACGCCACAGAGGTCGAAGGAACATGCATTTTGATACTAAGGTATTGAGCTAAGCTGTTTACTACGGCAAACGCTAGCCCTGCCGTAAGCATCCATGCTGCGCCCCGCAAAGGATTATGAGTTTGAGACATTGTCATTGCTTCTAATAATGAGGTGGCAAGATGATACGCTTTTGATGTTTGATAGCCAACATTGTTCAAGTTTAGATAATAAAAAACCGCCAGTAAGGCGGTCTCTTTTGTCTTTTATAATTAATTGCTGACTTAATAAGCAACATATGTAAGCTGAATGTCAGGGTTCAGTGCTTCTAATAATGCTTGTGTACGCGCTAATTGGCTGATCTTACTCTCAGCACTTTCTACTAATGCCGCTTCTGCAATTTCAGCTAATGAATAGTTAGACATATTCATATTAATTAATGCGACTTGTAATGGCGGTAAACTTGGGTTGAAAGCTGCATTTTCTGCATACATTCCCTCAAAGATACGACCATCTTGTGCTTTTAATGCTACACCGCTGAAATTTTTCGAGTAAGGTGCATGTGAACGGTTAGCCGCTTTACAAGCACTAATTGCCAATTCAGAGCTTTCTTCAATACAAATGCCATTATCAAAATCACTTAATAGACCGTCTTTAATCCCTAAATCTAAAGGACCAAATGAATCAGGTAAGTATTGTTGCAAGGTCATTGGTTCGCGTTGAGGGAGTTGGATAATCATGTCATTAGCCGATGTTAATTCATTCATGAACTGACGACAGTGACCGCAAGGGCTGTAATTAATAGTGACATCTTTAATGCCAACTTCACCTTTGATCCATGCGTGGCTAATAGCAGATTGTTCAGCATGAATAGTACAAGCCATACTTGCGTTTTCAAATTCCATGTTGGCACCAAAATAAAGGCGACCTGATGTGCCACGAACAATCGCACCGACATAGAAATTAGAAATAGGGACTACAGCATAAGAAGCAGCAATAGGAAGGAGAGCCAAGCGAAGTTCAGTGTCTGTCATCTGAGTTGTTGATAATAAAAATTCAAATTGCTCAGGACTGATAGTTGAATCGAAATCTGAAGCTTCAATAATAGGCTCTAAAGCTGACGCCAATTCTGCAGGTAATAAGCTTAATGCTTTTATAACACGTGCGTACATTGGGTGTTACTCCTTCATTGTTTATGGCAAAACATTCTATGTGAATCTCCATACTCTAAGAGTGATCTTGATCACATTATTTGTTTTGCCATTGCACCTATTACATTATTGAGAGTGGCGTCACACTTGTTTCTGAAACTAACAAGATATTATTTCAATAACTTATTGATATTTGACCATTTAGATTGTTTTTTGTTCACCTGTATTTACTGCTGTTAAGCATGCCCAAAAATACGTAATAAGAGAGGGAACATCAGTGGAGCCAATAGGGTTGTCATGATTCCACAAATAACCAATGCTAACGAACTAAACGCACCTTCTTGGTAATCTTCTTCTACAGCTTTAGCGGTACCTAATGCATGTGAGACCGTACCAATGGATAAGCCTTTTGCTAATGGGTGCTTTACACGAAATAGTTTCATGATCGGATAGCCTAATACCGCACCAAATAAACCAACAATAATAACCATGGCAGAAGTGATCGCAGGAATACCACCAATTTGTTGAGAAGCAGCCATTGCGAGTGGCGTAGTGATCGATTTAGGTAAAATACTGGCTGCAAGTTGCGCATCAGCACCCATAGAAAAAGCAATTGCAGTACCAAAGGTCATTGATAATACGCTACCAACAAAACAAGAGGTTAAAATCGTTTTCCACTTACTGCGAATTAGCCCAATTTGTTGATATAAAGGAAAAGCTAACGCGACAACAGCAGGACCTAATAAATAGTTAATCACTTCATTTTGAGCAAAATAGGTTTGGTAAGGTACTGCCAACCATCTTAATGCCACAATCATGACAATAAGCGTTATTAAAAGAGGGTTGAAAAAAGGATTTTTGATTTTCATTGCTAAATAACGCGCAGAATAAAAACAGACTAAAGTTGCCACTAACCAAATCATGAATTTTTCTCCTTATGGTGTACAGCTAAACCGATCACAATTAATACAATAGTGGTACTACCAAGTGTACTTGCAAAAATAATGGCAGCGTTATTTTCAATGATACCTAAGTAATTCATTAAACCGACACCAACAGGCACAAATAGTAGCGCCATGTGTTTAATTAATAAATTGCAGGTACTTTCAACCCATTCAGCACGGCAAACACCAGTAACAAGGCCAATAAAAAGGATAAATAAACCAATAATACTGCCAGGAACAGGTAACCTAGAAAAATGCTGAATAGCTTGTCCTAAAAAGAAACAAACCATAACGATGGCAAATGAGCGGATGTAATTCATGTGGACAATAACTCTTAAATGTTTCATTCATCATACAAATTACCATGACAATTGTCACACTAATTTTTCACGAGTAATGAACTATATTTGTTTTCGTTGATAAAACAAGCACTAATGATGCTTAGTTGTTAACTAATATCAATTAACCAGTAGCGTTAATGTAATTATTACGATAGCAAAAATGATTGCATAATTTAAATTTATCATCATAAGAAAAGGTTTTTTTGAATGATTTTGGGTAATATTTTTCCACGGAAGCACTTTTTTTAGTTTAGGCATTTCATTACGTACTGCTGCCGTGTTTGGTAATGACACGCGAAAGCCATAGCTAGGAATAATATAGATAGGTATTGCCATTTTTCCATTACGAAGTAATTTTTTAGATAGCGAGAGTAATAAAATATTAAGATCATAATGATGATCGCTGCTATCTTCGTATGCATTGGGGTAGGTAAAGGTATAACGATATACCGATTCTATACTGACAACTTCACCAGCAAGATAACAAAGCGAGGCTAAAAAACGAGATTCGTCATCAGTTAATAGGGTTTGTTGATTGTCATGCCATCGAAGTAATCTGTTTTCAGGAATAAAATCAATACCTTCAAATCGATAACATTTTATTGCTGTTTTGGTCGTCATCATGCCACCTATTTGTAAACTATTCGAATACAACCTCACTCGATAGCATTAAGTGTTGACGGAATTACGACAATCATCAAATAACGGGTCTTATTTATAATAAAAAAGCTCACCATAAATGAATATGATGAGCTTATAACATTATGTTTGTAGCGTTATGAATTACACTAATTTGCTAATGTAGTCATATAGCGACTTCATGATCTTCATTTTGTTTTCATTAGATTGACAATCAAGTGCTGCCGCTTCAAAGTTTTCCATGTATTTTTGCATGTTCTCTTCAAAGAAATCTTGGCAATGATGTTTCCAACGTTGTTGTTCTTGATAGGTAAGCGTTAGAGGGTAGTTACGCGCACGATAGCGGAACAATAGCGGCTTAATACGCTCGTCATCGACATTGATTTCCAAGGTTGCCAATGAATCAACTGCCGTTTCACGAATAATATCCATCGTAGAACGATCAGCGGTAGAGAAGAAACCATCATAAAGCATGGTATCAACGTTGCCGCTATTAGCGTATTCACGTTTAACACTAAACATTTCAAGTAACTTCGCACGAACTTCTGGGTGCTGCTTTAATAGTGCTAAATGTTTAAGACATAATTCGCGATCAATCCCTAATCGTGCCGCATCTTCAGCTTTAAGGGTTTTTGCAGGCGCAAGCACCGGACACTTATTTAAATGCACTTCTTTAATCGGGACGGGTAACTCATCAGGACCAAGATCGATACGCTTAGTGTATAAACGTTCACGCAGTTGATCAGCATTTAGCTCAATCAAAGGCGTTGGATCTTGAGCAAGGTTAATGCAGATCACCGCATTTTTATTGTCAGGGTGCCAAGCCATCGGCACAATCCAGCTGGTATTGCCGCACTCAGTACCGAACATACCTGATACATGCACAATAGGAGTCAGATCAACAATATCGATTAACTCTTGTAACTTGCGTTTATGGCGTAACTCAAATAAGTAATCAAATAGTTTAGGTTGGTTTTGCTTTAAAATCTTCGCCAGCTCAATAGTAGCGTACACATCTGCCATGGCATCATGGGCATTCGCGTGTTCAATCCCATTAGCGATAGAGAGCTTCTCAAGCTTAAAGCTCGGACGACCTTCATCATCTGTCGGCCAGTTAAGCCCATCAGGACGCAATGCATAACAAGTACGCATGATATCGAGTAAATCCCAACGAGAGTTACCATTTTGCCACGCCCAGCCATAAGGGTCATAAAAGTTACGGTATAACGTATACCGCGTCACTTCATCATCAAAGCGGACGTTGTTATAACCAATGACACAGGTATTAGGCTTTGATAGTTCAGCATGAATTTGAGCAATAAACTCAGGCTCAGATAAACCTTTCTCCATTGCTTCTTGTGGCGTAATACCTGTAATCAAACAGGCCTCAGGAGAGGGAAGGTAATCGGCTGGTGGCTTACAATAGATCACCAAAGGCTCACCGATAATGTTCATCTCCATATCGGTACGCACCCCTGCAAACTGGCAAGGGCGATCATTTGCTGGACTGGCACCAAAGGTTTCGTAATCAATCCAGTATAGTGTTGGCTCGTTTTTCTTGTTCATAGTATTTTCCAGAAGCCATGTGTGTTGTATTAAGTAATTGTTATAACTATGGCTTTTCGTGATATACTGTGTGTATATACAGTAGTTAATTCCAATTGAATTCAGTGTGGGATTTGCATTTGTGTCCTAATGTGTGTCCCTAAATCTGAGCCTGTGTCCTAATTTAAAGGAATAGCGTAATGAGCCTGACAGACCGACAACTTAATCTTATATCAAAGCAAGACACTTATGACGGTAAAGCTGAAATTAGTGATGGTGAAGGGCTCGTTGTCCGCATTACACCGCAAGCTAAAATCTATTTTGATTACCGTTGCCGCTTTAATAAAAAAAGCCTAAGAATTCGTATAGGTAAGTATCCCGTAACTAGCCTTAAAGAGGCAAGGCGAAAGCATAAATTAATGATGGAATTGAGAGAATCTGGTCGAAATCCCAACATTGCTTTAACGGGCGAGCTTGAATTTATCACTTTAGATGATTGTGTCGCGTACTGGCTAAAGCATTATGTTCCTCAATTAAAAGTGGGTACTCAGGCACTTTATCGCTCTTTTGCTAAGAATTACCTTATTGGTGCGTTCCCTGAACGTAATGTCGAAACCATTCCAGCTAGAGAGTGGATGCAATGGTTAGATACTATTAGCCTTGATAAACCCAAAACCGCTAATTCACTATTTACCAAGCTAAGAGCCTGTTTAAATTTCTGTAAGAGTAAGTTCATTATTGAAAAAACAGACTTAGACCGTATTAAACGACAACACGTAGGTAAAGCACCAGAAGTAGGAACCCGAGTACCAACGTTTTCAGAACTCAGCATGATTTGGTTGGCCATCGAACGCAGCCGCGCCAGCTCATCCAATAAGGCGTTGCATCAATTAACTATGTTGTGGGGTAGTCGTCTTTCAGAGTTACGCCTTGCGCGTCGGAGCCACTTTGATATGGAAGCGGGTATATGGACGGTACCGAAAGAGCTTAGTAAAACCAATACACCAATAAGACGCCCAATTCCAACTAAAGCAAGGGCGATACTCGAAAGGGTAATGGCAACTTATGATGATGTGCTTTTCCCAGGTGGTGATCTAGATAAGCCGATAACTATTTCAGCAGCTAACCGTTATATCCGCCGTATTAGAGATGGTCTACCCATTGAAGATTGGCGTACCCATGATTTTAGACGTTCACTATCCACTGGAGCATCAGAATTGGGTGTAATGCCGCATGTGGTTGAGAAAATGCTAGGCCATGAGCTTGGCGGGGTATTAGCTGTTTATAACAAACATGATTGGCTAAAAGACCAGTTAGAAGGGTATGAGTTGTATGCGGAGAAACTGGATAGTTATTTGAAGCCATTATACTAATTTTTTTATCTCACGATTTTTATATAAATAGACTCTATTTATATAGTTGGTTAAAATTATAGATATATTATATTTAATATGGTGTTGGCTATGGATAATACACAAAAAGAAAAATATTATTTAGCGATGCAAGAATTAAAAGAGGATATTTTTACAAAAGAGATTCTTCTACCTCTATTTAAGTCTATGAATTATGATCGAGTAGAATTCCATGGTGGTCCTAGTGAGCGTGGAAGGGATTTAATTGCTACGTCTATTTTGCCACCACCTAAGAAAAGTGAATATATATTATATATTCAAACAAAAAAATTAGATAAGAAGAAATCACTATGTCTAAATGAGTTATCGAGGCTTTGTCGGCAGATAAAACAGGCTCGATCAAAAGGCTTTACTAAAGGTTGTGGTAAGAAAATAAAACCTGATTATGTTTACATAGCTATACCAAATAAGCTGACACAGCGTTTTTTAGAAGAATTAGAAGATGAGTTGTGTGGTGATGATTATAAAGGTTGGTTAGAATTTTACGATTGTGTTGAAATATTGAGACATATTGAAGAATATTGTCCTTCAATATTAGAAAAATTAGAACCATTTGAAGATAAAATAGCCAATCCGAAAGGTGAAAATACAATTGATAGAAATCATGAATTATTAGGAGCACTTTGTTCTGTACGTGATTCTATAGATATTAGTAAATTTTATAGTGATTTATCTTTTTTTGTTGGATCAATTGATAGTAGAATTCTTGTTACATATAAAGTTAATGTTACAACAGAAAGTCTTAATATTTCAGGTAGTGAGCAATGGAGTTTAATTAAAGACGAAAGAAAAAAAATTATAGATTTAATTGGATTTGATATTTTTAAAGATGATTTAAAAGATATAGAAGATAAATATAATAATCATTATATTAGTTATATATCAGATAGTAACAGGTTAAATCAGACTGCCTATATTTCAGCATTTGACAATTTATCTTTTATCATTGAAGAATTTGATACTAATGCTTCAATGTTACTTGAACGATTAGATATTGAAAAACGTAAACAATCAAGATTTAATCATGATCATCTTGATAAAATAACAGATGAATTAAAAGATATTCGTTTAAATTTAAAAAATAAAAAATTAGAAGTAAAGTTGAAACATTATGACATTGATTATCTTTATTTAGATAAGACAACAACAGACTTGTTTATAAAAACTTTTTCTTTTTTTAGGAAACATATTAAAATAATAAAAGAACAGTGTTTTTATGTGGATTCGCTAGAGAAGAATATTATTACAGAACCTTATTATGATATATCTATAAGGTCTTTTGATCTAGAGAATGAAATTTCAGAACGAGTAGACCAATATGGACATTGTGTAAAATCACTTAATAGTGATGATCGTCCCAATATGGCAGAAATACGACGATTACTTGATTCTGTAGAAATTAGTCTTAAGTTCTTTGAATGTATTTATACGAAAGAATCTTTACTCAGTTCGATTGTTGAATTGAAAAAATTGGATAATTGCTCTGATAGAGTTTCAATATCAGCACATGATGTATTCTATACTGGTAAAGATATTGCTATTTATGGAGGTGCCGGTGTTGGAAAAACAACAACACTTGAAATGTTTTTTAAATATTATGAAGAGAACATTAATAAGAAAAAGGTAATATTTTGTAGTTTAAATCGAGTAATTCAAAAATTATCATCTTTAGGAATAGAAAAAAGGAAAAATAAAAATACAACACAAGAAGAACTAGATAAAGTCATATATTCAATTATACTTATATCTTATGGGTTCGATGTAAATATAGATACAATAAATAGAATAAAACAATATTTAGAAAAAGGTGTTGTTCTTATTTTTGATGGCCTTGATGAAATAGTTACTGAATATCCTATTGTTTTAGATGCTATGAATAAATTTAAAAACAGGCATCAAGACACTCAATGGATTATTTCGAGTAGAGATTGTGTCAGTTATTTAAAAGAAATAAATTTCTTAGGCATTACATTATTACCATTTACTCATCAGCAGTTAAAAAACTTTATTCTTGGTTGGTTTAATGGTGCTTCTGAAGGAATTAAATTATGGAATGATATTTCAGGAACAGTACTTCATGATAATCTATTAACTCCTTTAGTTGCTACAATTCTTTGCTCATTAGTCGAAAGAGGAATTAAGGCTCCTACAAATGAATCTGAAATTTATAGTGAGCGTTTGAGTCTTTTACTTGGAAAATATGATGCAAATAAGAATATTAGGCGACAAATTCAGGGTAGTGATGAATTATTAGTTTGTGCTAAAAATTTAGCATGGGCGATGCATTTTGATGGTATTCGTAATATAAAAGAAGATGATGCCATAAAAAAAATTATAAATAAAGTTGGATCAAAATATACAACCACTCTGATAAAAAATTGTGTAAGAGAATTAGAAGATCCATGTGCTGTTTTGGTTAGAGATAAGGTATCTGGTGAATTATCTTTTGGACACTTTAGATTCCAAGAGCATCTAGCATCATTAGAGTTGAAAGAAAATAGATCTATTGATTTTGGTTCAATTATTACTAAAGATTGGTGGCGAGGAGCATTTAGTTTATATGCTCAGAATTTAGATGATATAGAATCAATAATTGAAGATCTTACTAGAGGTTCTAAATTAATTCCAGTTGACGCATTTACAACATTATATGCAATGTCTAATGTTTTAAGCCCCATCAAGAAAAAAAATATGACATCACTTTTAGATCATCTTAAAAAAGATTTAAGTTATCTATATGATAATGATTATTATGACTATGAAGATTACAATACTGATTATTTTCATAATAATGAATCTAACTGGATGTCGGTATAATTATTATTTTTAATTATATTATCTATTGTTAAAACAAAGCGCTCTCTTATCAAGATCGCTTTGCTTTTAAAAACAATTTCCGAACTAATTTATATTATATTCCTCAACGGAAGACACTATTAACGATAATGTAATTGGCTTATTAAACCTGAATATTTATAGTCCTTGAAAAATCTGATTCAGATTTTAATCTACATAGGTATTGATAAAACTTAACCGCGTCCCATTGATTAGATAGTTCTTCATGATCAACAGTGAAGTGCTGAATGACATATTTAGCATTAGTGTCGTATAGCTGAGTTTTACAAATCCAATATGAATTAACTCATGGCTGTAGTTATTAAAATAAACTTTGAATGTGCAATTTATATATTGATGGCAACACCACGTTAATAATGCTTCTTGAATATCATCGAAGGAATCGTGTTCATAAATAACTAAGATTTTTTCATCTAATGAATGCTCATAGTTAATACTTGCCATAATTTATCCCTGATTGTTATTACCAAAACAAACAAAGCGATCTCTCACCAAGATCGCTTTGCTTCTAAAACCGCTTTCCAAACCGACTGGTATTATCTTTCCATTCTTCAACAGCAGAACGTAACCAACGTAATGGCATCAATGTAATTGGTTCAGGGAAGCCGCGTGTTTGTCGCCACTTATAAATGGTTGCTCGACTTGTGATTTGAAACATCTCTAAAACTTCAACGTGACTAATTAAAAGATGCGTTGATTGCTCATTAAGTTCAGCATAAGTTTTTGCTGGTGGCGGTGAATCTGGTAGTTGCTTTTGTTGTTTACTTTTATAATGTGACGGTGTCACTTTTAAGCTGTTTTCTGTGGTATATGAGATGTTTACAGTAGGGTAGCTGTTGTAATCGAACATGTTTGATTCCTTATTCGCATGTTGTACTAACAAAATTAGAAAGACGAACCCGATTCATGGTGTGCCAGCAACGGGCATCACCTTTAAATAAGCCTCCTGCCTTTAATTTTGCACATCCTTCCGGTAATGACTCACCACAATGTTGGCAAGTACCTAGTGATTGTTTGATTTGTTCCATCTCACCATGAATACGATGGATCATTAGTTGTAATGCTTCAGCGTTATCACAAGGTGTATTGGGATAAGAGAAGAATTTACAGATCTCATTTAGCCGTTCGATCTCCATATTATTTAATGGAAGAGGGAAACTGGTCACGCCATTGGTTTTGCGTTTATCTCTTAAACGTTGAGCGCGTTTACGTGCTTGTTCACGTTTTTTATCATTGGTAGTCATAAATCGAGATACGTTATAGAAAGTGAATAGCTTCATGAGCAAATTGCTCGACAAGTTCTTGGGTGATGTTGGTTTCAAGTGGATAAGATTTTGAGACACCCCAACCAGTTGTTGGATTTGGAATGATCAACAATTCCCAACATTCTTGCCAATCACTATTACGTGATTTCATGAGTTTTACTGAACCTTGAGAGGTATGAAATTGAGATGCCATAATTATCCTTACACACATATAGAGATTGCAAAGGTGGATTAAATGTACTGTTGGTGTACATATAAAGTACATCTGATTTATGTACTTTGCAAGTTCATTTTGGTGTTTGGGATAAAAACTCCCTATAGCATGTATGTCTAAGATATTTATTATAGGGAGTGGGGAATTATTGAGTATTTTATAAGATAGGACGAATGCTAGACATGATATTCAATAAATGAGTTATTGAATGTTTACCATTATTCTGGGGTATAGCTACCAATAACAACACCACAAATTTGGATGCCTTCTTCCATTATTGGTTGGTGCGATGGATTTAATGGTTTGAGATAAAGTTCATTAAATTCATTTATTGCTAGTTGTTTGAAGGTATGACCTTTTGCTGTACAAGCGATAACACGATTACCTGGTTCTGCTTGTTTTTCTGGATCAACAAAAATAATAGTGCCTTCTGGATAGCTTCGTCCAAAAGGTGCCGTCATTGAGTCTCCAACAACCCTTAAAGCGAATGTTTTACTGGATGCATGCTTGTTAGGGCAAAGAATAGTTTCACAATCATAAGGTAAGATTTGCGTTTCTGAATAGCAAAATGCACCAGCTTGAACCCAAGAGAGAATAGGAACTTCACGAGTATGAGTTATAGGTAAGATATTTAAATTATGTGAATTATCAACTGTAGGCTGAGTATCTAATCCAATTTCATCACTATCCCATTGATGATCTGTATCTAACCAACCACTTTGTTTTCCAAAACACTCTTCAATATGACGAGCCATTTTTGAACCAATGTTTGTTGTTGGTCTTTTACCTATGATTCTGCTGATTTGAGTTGCGGAACGATCTAATTTATCAGCAAACACAGCATTACCCCCAATCAACTTTGATAGGTAACGGGCGTTCTCTAGGCGTATTTCTTCTACTTTTTTCATAAGTTCTACAATAAACATATGTACATTCATTGTACATGACGTTGACTGTACATTTTTGTGAGCGTATTATGTACCTAGGAGGTACATTTTATGTTTATAGATTATTGGAAATCACTTTCATCTACTGAAAAAAAAGAATTAGCTCAAGTCGTTAACTCTAAAGTTTCTTACCTGCGGCATGTTGCCAATGGACGGCATGTTGCAGGAATCGTATTAGCGAAAAAGCTACATGATGCCACTGAAGGCATTATTGATAAGCATAAGTTACGACCTGATTTTTTTATTCATTAGTAATTATATATACGAATGAAAATATTGGATGAGTTTAGTCATTCTGGTTATTTATACAGTTAAGGAAAACCCGCATGTCAATTCAGAGCCTAAAAAGCGTTATGCGTAACGCTGTTGAGGGATGGCGTACTGAAGTCAGTAAAGAGTTCATTGCTCAAAAAGTTGCCCGTCAATATCACAACATGGATTTACCGTTTGAAGTTGATGCACAACGCAAGCAATTGCTTAAACCGGTAGGGGCTGATGATAAGAACAACCAACAAAACTTTTTCCGTTATTTAGAACGAACCAGTATTGAAGCCAAAGCCACCATGATGGATTTGTTACCGGCTATTTTGGTTGCCTTACCTAAACAGCGAGCTTCTGATGCGCTCAATGCGTTTTTAAATCCACTTGGGTTTTCCGTAGCAGTAATAGGAACGGGGAGTGAAACACCTAAACGTGATCAGCTACTGGCGATGTTTAACAAAGAGTCATCCGAAGCATTGTCATCGTTATTGTTGCTACCTGATAACGCCACCGTAGAACAGCTTCGTGCTGCTTACCGTGAAGTACAAGAAAGTGAAGGCTCTCATAAACCTTTACTGGGGTATTTAGAAACCTTAATGACAGCTAAAAACCACAAGGTTGGCAGCCATGAATAATTGTTATCAAGCTATCAATATTACATCAATACAGGTACGGGGGCGGTATGTCAGGGTTATTTAACGCAATACGCGAGCTATCAGGTAACGAAGCTAATATCAGTATTCCGCGTGTTTACATTCGTTTTTGTAACGGTGATTTAAACCAAGCTGCAGTGCTATCTCAGTTAGTGTTTTGGTCAGGTCGTACAACCAGAACAGATGGTTGGTTCTATAAGCGTCATGAGCAATTGGCGGATGAATTAGGCTTCTCTGTCGACCAAGTTCGCTATGCATTGAAGAAGCTAAAAACACGTTTAAATGATTGCCTAGAAACAGCCCGTAAGAAGGCAAATGGTGTACCGACAGTGCACTACAAATTCAATGAATCAAAGCTAATGGAAATCATTTTTTTTAGTCAATATTCCGATTCGGTAAATTTACCGAATGGAAACGGGAATATTACCGAATCCATTCGGGGATCTCACCGAAACCTAGGAAACGGGAAAATTACCGAATCCATTAACAGATCCAATACAGATCCGATAAAACAGATCAATAACCCTGTAGTCCCTTGCAAGGATGCTTATCAAGATTCTCAAATCACTGAGCAATCACAACCAGCACCACAGGAACGTAACACCAAGCCAGTTCGTGTTCAGCGCAAATTGAAAACTGAACTGGCAGATGATTTCACCATCACCGAGTCGATGCAGCAGTGGTACTCAGCACAAGGTTTTACAGTCGATGCACAAGCGGCAACGTGTCAGTGGGCAGATGCGATGAAAGCCCGTGATTGTAAATATTTAGATTGGGTAGCTGCTTGGCGTAATGGCATGCGCAATGCCAACAAGTGGGCAGCAGAGCGTACTAACAAACAAATCTCAGCCACACAACGAATGGGTGCCAGCGATGGCAAATATGGTCCACCGGAGGATTATCGATGAACATCATGCAACGTTTAGCGCAAACCATGCCAGCCCATGTGAAGCCATACACGTACGAGCAAATGCAAGCCATCCGTCAGCGTGAAGCCGATGTGGTCGCTAAGAATCTTTATGAGCAAAACCAACAAACGCGAGTGTCAAAAGCATTAGGGCGCTCAGGTATCAAGAAGCGTCACCAACACTGCAGCTTTGATAACTTCGTGATTCAGAATGCAGGCCAGCAACATGCGTTTAATGAATCAAAAACGTTTGTCGATAATTTACTGAATGATCGTGCGTGTGGTGGTTTTATCTTTGCGGGTACATCAGGTACAGGTAAAAACCACTTAGCGTGTGCGATTGCCAATCAAGCACTTCAGCAACGCCGATCTGTCGTGGTGATCACCGTTGCCGAATTGATGCTTAAATTTCGTGATACTTACCGTCAAGACTCAGCGACCAGTGAAACAGCACTGATTCGTTTTCTGAGTAATGTCGATTTGCTGGTGATAGATGAATTGGGCGTTCAGCACAACAGCAATAACGAGCGAGTAATGATAAACCGCATCATTGATGAACGTTATACCCTAGAAAAACCAACAGGGGTGATTACCAACCTTCAGAGTGATGAACTTATAACAACCTTAGGCCGCGCAGCTGTCGACCGCATTATGGAAGACGGTAAGTGGGTAACGTTTAATTGGTCAAGTTTTAGAATTAACAAAGGAACACAATCAGCATGAGAATCGAAACCCTATTGAGTAAATTTGCGATTAAAGGGATTAATTACGATCCTCAGTCTGGTGGTGGTAAAGCGTTATTGTCTGCAGAAGAACAATTGGCGGTAGTGGGGCTATGTTGGCATGAATCGCCAGTAGGGTGGTTGGTACTGTTTGTTGAAGGGCTAAGAGATGTTCATGCACTTAAACAGCTACAAATAGCGACTAGGGGTGAAACATTACGATTAATGGAAGATTGGCGCGGGGTTTACCCTGAAAAGGCGTTAACAGCGTTATGTGCGACGGCAATTGCTGAAGCGACTCAACTGAATGGGCAAGTATGTCCAGAGTGTAATGGCGCAGGAAAAGTGCTTTCAAAGTGTAGCCATCAACGTAAATGTCAATGCTGTAAAAACGGACGTATTGAATGGACACAGGAAACTCGTTTTTCTTATTTTGCTCAAGTTCTGCCTGTTACGTATAGTCGGTTTAAAAGTTATAACACTATTTTGAATTTATTAGTTCTATGGTTAGTTAAGAATAGGGACACGGCTGTAAGGGCGATGGAAGAACAGATAGAAATGGAGGTTGTTGAGTTTATATAATAAAGAGTTCTTTATAAATAGATATGTAACTTATATTATTTGTTTTTTAAATTAAAACTTTCATTAATTATAATGATTAGTTTATATTTTGACATGTAAAATAATTATTTAAAAAAAGTATTACAAGTGAAGTAATACTTTTTTATTTATGTAATAAATAGTTTAAGTTTTGCTAGTGTGTGGTTTTTGTTTAGATTATATTTATTACATTGTTTTTGTGTTTATTAACGTTATATTTTTTTTAGGATAAGAAATTTTTTAGTAATAGTTATTAATTAAGTAGATGAATATAGAACCTTTAAAGATGATGGCGGTGTTACAAGATGATTTAACTAGTTGTTTTATTGTGTATCCTAGTGTTTATTATTTGTAACAATCTTTTGTAAAGCATGACGTTGAAACGTGATAGTTATCACAATGATAATCTATCTTTCCAATATTAGAACTATTATTGTCTATAATTCATTCGATAAATGTAAGCGCATTTATTTTTTTGTAGACAAAACTCCCTCATATAATGCATTATACTGCATATTATAGGGATTTAATGTTAGATTAACTAGGTAGAAATAAGATGAAAAATATAGAAAAAGTAAAACTATATATATTATCTTTAGCTATTCTTTTTTTTATTGTTATTATTATGACATTTAAAATACCTAAAGAATCATTTCCTATATGTGATTTTTCTAATAGTAAAACATTAGTTTGCTTTGAAAATTATTTTGAATATCTCAAGGCTTTAATTAAATGTAATCTACTTCCAAGTCTAATGGTTATCTTATTAATTGTATGTGTAAAGATTAAAAAAGATTTTAATTATATGTTGAGTGGTGGTGCTGGAGCATCTATTCGTGTTTGCGAAGTCAAAAGTGAAGATTATGAGCATTTAACATTTTTGGCTACTTATATAATTCCTTTTTTTGGTTTTACATTTAACGAACCTCAAAAATTATTAGCTTATTTTGTGTTATTGATTGTTATTGGATTTATTTTTGTTAGAACAGACAAGTATTATGCTAATCCAACATTAGCTTTATTTGGATTTAAGTTATATAAGGCAAATTTATCTGATCAAAATAGAATTTATGAATCAGTAATAATTATATCGAAAGATATTATTGAACCGAATACGTCTATTAGATATAAATTAATATCTGATAATGTTTTTTTTGCTAAGAAAATATGAGATGGTTAGAGATGGTAGTATTTAAAGATTCTTTTGCTGATTTTGTTGATAATTGTGATGGAGTTAAAGTTTATTTTGTTAATGATGCTAATGAAATTAAAGACTCAGATATCGACAATAATGCTTTAGAGAATTTTAGAGAAAGTTTTTGTAAGAGTCTAAGAAATAAGTACACAGAAAGTGATAATTTTAGTTTAATTAAACTATCAAATTATGATGAAAGGGATAATTCATTATTTCAATATGATTTTGATGAAGCAGACAAGCCATTTGAATTCGGTTTAACAGAACAAGCGCTAAAATTTGACATTACTAAACCTGTCGAATTGTATAAGGTTAAAAATGACAAATTAAATAATATTAAATCAAGTATTGTAGTACTGACAAACTCTAAAACTGATTTTTCAATAGCTTTCTTTCAGCATGTATTTCCTGTGTCTCTTTTAGGTCCAGATAAAGGCTTATTGAATTTAACTACACATAAAACAAGAGTAGTTAAATTAGAATGTGATGTTTTGAAAATTAATGCTAACTTTGTTTTTATGCAAATTAAAGATGATTTTTTCGTTGAGAATGTAAAGGTTTTTGAAAATAGTTTACATTTTAAAAAAGTTATTCATAGTCGAGCTAAAAATTACGCTGCAAAAATCGTAGCATTAGGCTTAATTGAAGATCCAACTAAATTTAATGAACGGATTGATGCGGAAACGGCTTTTGCGCGGAAAGTAGTAAAAGCATACAAAAATTCAGTTGTTATTAGAGAAAAAATACCGAATCAAGACATTGTAGAGTTTGTAGAAAAGAGAGAATACTATTCATCTCATTTAAAAGCTGCAGATGATCGCTTAAGTTTCAAATTAGATAGTATTGGTAAATGCAAGAAATTCTTAGAATTATTAGATGATGATTTTCTTAAATCGGAATTGACAAATAGACATTATCTAGCAAGAAGTAAAGATTTAGTGAATGCTTAGATATTAATTGACTTTTACAATAATTTGCCGTCTAATTCTCATATTGCAGAACCTCACCTACTCGGTGGGGTTTTGTCGTTTTAGGATTCCATTAAATCCATAACCGTCCTTTGAGGCGGTTTTTTTATGTCTGAAATTCGCCTATGAGAGAGAAAGTTATTAGCTGGTTTGCCTACCTTTGGGCAGGTTTAACTGGTGTAGCCTCTGGTCTTTCCATGAACGAAATAGGGGTGCTCATCTCTATTTTTGCCACCGTATTTACCGCGTTTATTAACTGGTTTTATCGACATCGAACCCTCAAAGCCCTGCAAAACCATCCAGAGGTGAAGAAAATCTATGAGCAAATTGAAGAAGACTAGTGGCGTTATTGGCTGCTTGGTCGCCAGTGTGTTGGCGGTTGTAGCTGGTACCGATCACGATTTAAAAACCACCCCTGATGGATTAGCGTTTATCAGTAATTTAGAGGGGTGTTCCTCATCCGCTTATCAATGCAGTGCCGACCGTTGGACTGCAGGGTTAGGCCATACCACAGGAGTAAAACAAGGCGACAAAGCAACCACCGAAACCATTGCTGATTGGTACATTGAAGATATCAGTGCGGCGGAAAAGGTGGTTGATAGGCAAGTGACATTAGCTGCTGGCCCTCAATACGATATGGCAGTGTCATTCGTGTTTAACCTCGGAGCTGGCAACTTTCGCAGTTCTACCTATCTCAAGAAGCTTAAAGCAGGGCAGTTAACCGCAGCTTGTAATGAGTTTCCACGGTGGGTATTTGTGAATGGTAAAGATTGCCGACTTGATAGCAGTCACTGTGCTGGTATCGTTAAACGCCGTTTAGCAGAGCAAAAGGTTTGCTTGTATGGCTATCAGTAAGCTCAAGCTCATCGGGGGTGTTGGTGTATTAACGGCATTATCGATATTGGCGTGGACGTATTCACAGACAGTGCAAAAGCTGGAAGCGGCTCAAGCACTGGTTGTGGAACAACAAACCCAATCAAAGCAGTTAGTGGACGTTAATCAGTCGATGCAATCTACCATTACCCGTTTAGAGCAAGCATCCCACCAAGAACGATTAGCCGCTGAACATAACGAACGTCAACGTCAGCAATGGCAACAACGGGCGTTAAAAGCACAACGTCAAATCGATAAGGATATTGCTCATGAAAAGTGTGCTGATTTGCCTATCCCTAACGCTAGTCAGTGGTTGTACTACACCAAGTCCGCAAGTGGTGACTCAATACAACATTGAATACATCAAACCACCTGCAGCGTATTTGATTAGTTGCAAACAACCTTTCCATAAACCGCCCATGACTTGGGGTGAAGCCGCTAAGCGTGATCCAGTATGGTTACACCATTTCTCGCTGTGTGCGGCACAAATTGAAAACCTACGCCGTTGTTATAACGACCCAACACACTGTGCGGCGTTACCCATTACAGAGGGAGAGCCATAACTACGATTGAGAGTGCCATGAATAATGAAAAACGTTTTTGGAATACCACCGAACTTGAACAGTTTGGTAAACACCGTTCAACCATTCGTAAAAACCTAAAAGCGGCAGGGGTTTCTCCTGTCGCTTATAAGGGCAACACGCCACTTTATGATGTGGTGCAAGTCGCGCCGTACCTATGCCAACAACCGCGTAAAGAATCAGATGCACCCGATTTAATGGGGTTTAAAACCGCAGCTGAGTTACGGGCGTATGTACAAAGTGAACGTGAAAAACTGATTTTGATGCGGGAATCTGGTGAGAGTGTCACCAAAGAAGATTATGAAAATGAAATTGCTGTCTGTATTGCCAGTGTTAAAGGCTTTAAAGACAAGGTGATCACCCGTATTGAATCGGCTATTCCTACCGCGACACCGCAACAACTTGAAGATTTAGAAACTCTGCTTAATTTCGATTTAAAGGCGGTCGCTGATGAGCTTGAGACAGTTTGATGCCCGTTTAGGGATTGAGTTTGCTAATGCCAAAGATATTCGACGCAGTTTTGCTTACTTGTGTGCACCAACCGATAAAACACCGGTGGAAGCGGCTGATGATGAATTGTGGATCTCTGATGGTACCGATGTGACTAAGTTTCTATCGTCGCAAGTACCGTACATGCGAGAGCCGTTAAATTGTTTGGCTCGGCGTATTTATGAAGCGGTGATTGTGGTTGGTCCTGCGCGTTCAGGTAAAACCAAAGCGATGGTGGAAGGTTGGATAAATTACACCGTCACCCAAGCCCCTGGTGACATGCTGCTTATCTACAGTACCAAGACTAAAGCTACTGATATGTCGAAGGTCGATTTAGAACGAAGCTTTTCAGCTACCGCTGGCATTGCCAAGCTGCGAACAGGGCGTAAGGCTGATGACAATATCACTTCGAAGAAATTTAAAAATGGCATGATCTTAAAGTTGGATTCTGCCACTGAAACCAGTTTATCAGCGTCTACATATCGCTATGCCGGCGCGACCGATTACGATCGTGCTGATGATGCGGTAGGCCAAGAAGGTTCTAAGTTTGAACTGATGCTAATGCGTGTCCAAAACGCGAAATCATCCGGCATGGTGATGGCAGAATCTTCTCCTGGTCGTATTGTACGTAACCCTAAACGGGTTGAAGATTTATCACCGCATGAATCCCAACCCTGTGGTGGTATAGCTGATTTATATAACCAAGGTGATCGCCGTCGTTTCTATTGGTTATGCCAAGACTGTCATAGCTATTTTCGTCCTGATTTTGAAACCTTGAAATGGGAACAACATCCTGAGCCTTTAGAAGCGGCTAAAACTGCTTGGGTGGAATGTCCTCGTTGTTGCCATCGTCATACTGAATCACAAAAACAGATCATGAACCTTGAAGGGCGTTGGTTTCGTGATGGTGCAATTGACCAATATGGGGAGGTTGTCACTGATGAATCAGTCATTCGAACCAGTAAATGGGCAACATTTTGGTTTGAAGGCATTGTGGCAGCCTATGCCAGTTGGGAAAACTTGGTGTATCGCTTTCTTAATGCGGATGCCTTGTACAAAGACTGTGGCGATGAAGAGTCTTTAAAAACCTTTATCAACGTGCGTATGGGGCGACCTTATGTGATGCAGTCGCGTGGTCAAGAAGTGGGTGCGCATCAGTTAATGGCGCGAGCTGCTGATCATGAACGTGGCATTGTGCCATTAGGTGGACGCTTCTTAATGATGTCCATCGATGTGCAAGGTGGCAAACAGAACCCGCGTTTTGTAGTGCAAGCCCATGTCTATGGTGAAGGGCTGCAACGATGGGTGATTGACCGCTTTGAAATTCTCACCAATCCCTACCGTAACAATGACCGTATTAACCCGATGGTGTATGCCGAAGATTGGGATTTGTTGATTGAACAAGTGATTAAGAAAACCTATCCCTTAGCGGATGGTTCTGGGCGGGTGATGAAGCCTGTATTAACCCTGTGTGATTCCGGTGGCTCAGGTGAGAAGAAAAAGGGTAAACAGAAAAGCTCATCCGTTACCGATCATGCTTATCAGTTTTATAACCGCCTCAAAGGGCATGGCTTATCGCATCTATTCCGGTTAGTAAAAGGAGCAAGCCGTGACATCGATGATCTGGTTAAAGAAACCTATCCCGATAAACGTAGTAAGTTGGCCAACGGTGAAATCCCGTTGTTAATGCTGCATACCAACCGCTTAAAAAACCGCGTCGCTGCCAGTTTTTCACGGTTAGAGTTTGGTGCACGGTTCTTTCATTTACCAGGATGGGCGGATCGAGTTTGGTTTGATGAACTGACCGTTGAATACATTGATGAGCTTGGCCATTGGCAAAAGCCCGATGGTGCACGTAATGAATCCTTTGATTTATGTGCCTATGCCGAAGCCGGTATGCATTACAAAGGCGGTGATGATATCCATTGGGAGAACCCGCCAGCATGGGCCGCTGATTGGCAATTTAATAGTAATGTGGTTGATGCAGACCAAACGCCGAAGTTTGAGCGGGTGGCGCGTCGACGATATAACCACTCAAAAGGAATTTTTGGATGACAACCCAACGTGAACGGCTGCAGTGGTATCTCGATGCTGAGAAAAAGATCTTGATGCAACAAGCGGTTGAAACAGCTGAAGGGGAAAAGCTGACCTTTGCGAGTTTGGCAACGGTTCGCCGTGAAATAGAACGTCTGCAGCAGTTGATTAGCCGTGAAAATCAGGGAGGACGCCGCAGTATGATCCGGAGAAACTACCTTGAGTAAATTGAATATAGCCGATCGTATCATTTGTTATTTTAATCCTAAATCGGGGGCTGAACGGCTTTATAACCGTAACCTGATTAATAAATACCAAGCCGCACTGCCTGCTAATCCCCATACCAAAAAACGTAATGCTCGCTCTACTGGCAAAGCTAACCAAATCAATAAAGATGCGAAGTCTTTACGCGAACGTGCACGACATATGGATGAAAACACGCCTTATGTCACTGCCATTCTTGATGAACTGTGTGCCAATGTCGTTGGACCTAACGGCATTATGATTGAACCACAGCCGTTAGACATGAACGGTGATGTTCACACTGAGTTTGCCCGTAAGATCAGCGAATGGTTTGAACGGTTTTCATTGCAACAGAATATTGATGGTGAGTTATCTCGGGCTGAAACCGAATGGTTAGCCTGTCGAACGTGGCTGCGTGATGGTGAAGTGTTTGCCCGTTATTACCTAGGGCGAGATGCAGGGATTGAATACCCATCAACAACGCCGTTTGGGGTGCAGCCATTTGAGCCCGATTACATTCCCCTGAATATCAACGAGCCTGAAAAGGGTATGTATGAAGGTATTCGCCGTAATGGTCTAGGTCAGATGGTGTCATTACTGATTCAGCGTGATGCTCATGGCTTTTCTTTTGCGGAAGTGGATGCGCGGTTTGTGGCGCATTTAAAATTTACTCGTCGATTTCATCAAAACCGAGGGGTAACACTGCTGCATTCGGTCTTAGATTTGATTGCCGATATTGAAGATTACGATCAATCAGAGCGAGTCAGTGCGCAGATTGCCAGCCGTTTTGCCTATTTCATTAAACGAGATACGGGCTCAGGTGAGGCTGATAACTTTGAACGTGGTGGCGATATCTTTCTAGGGATGGGGAACAGTTTTGAACTCGCCCCTGGTGAAGATGCTGGCATTGTTGAAAGCAAACGCCAAGAAGCCATGAGCAGTCCGTTTCGTGATGCTCAAATGCGATTAGCGGCATCAGGTGCTGGTGTTAACTGCTCAAGTGTCACCCGTCATTACACCGGTTCTTATTCAGCTCAACGGCAAGAGCTGATTGATTCCTTTGCCCGTTATCGCATTTTACAACGCAAGTTCGTTACCAGTTGGACCCGTCCTCAATATCGAATGGCACTGCAGATGGCGATTTTATCGCGGGAATTGGTAGTGCCTAAAGAAGTGGATGTGGTTTCAGTGCTTAATGCCATTTATCAAGCGCCTGTGATGCCGTGGATTGATCCCGCTAAAGAGATGACAGGTATTGAAAAAGGTACCCGTCTAGGGCTGCAATCACTGAGTCACTTCCAACGTGAACGCAACTATAACCCTGTCGCTGTACGCCGCGAGATAAAAGCCGAACGCCAAGCCATGAATGATGATGCCATTGTGAGTACGGCTGATCCTGCGCATAACGTTCAAACGAAGATCCAACATTCAACCAAAGAGGCACAACATGCCAAAGACAACTAAATCGTGGTTCACGCTCAATAACCAAGGCGAAGGCCAACCGGTGAAGGTGTGGATCCATGGTGACATTGGTAGTTATGACATTGAAGCCATTGATTTAATCAAAGCCCTGCAGTCTGTCGGTACGCAAGATGCTGAGTTCCGTATTCAAAGTTATGGTGGCTCGGTCTATGAAGGGCTGGCGATGTATAACGCCATTAAAGCCCACAAAGGTAAAACCATTGGCATCGTTGATGGGTTAGTGGCATCGATTTCTAGCTATTTCTTAATGGCTTGCGATGAAATTCAAATGCCAGAAAACGCCAAGCTGATGATTCATGATCCTGCTATTGGTGCGTGGGGCGGTGAAAATGAAATAGAAAGTGCGTTAACTCAACTGAAGAACGCCAAGCAGACCATTGCTGAAGCCTATGCCGAGCGTTGTGGTAAGTCGTTAGATGATGTGCTGCAAGCGATGGCAAAAGAAACCTGGTTCACCGCCAGCCAAGCATTGGAGTTTGGTTTGATTGATGCGGTGATTGATGCTGTGGACTTATCCAATTGCCTTAAAAAAGTCTCTGCCACTGAGCTGCAAGCCAAAGCCTTTAAACATACCCCTGATGATTTATTGAATCAGCTTGTGCAACCGCCAGCAACGCCAACACCTGAACCTCTAATAAACCAACAAAGTGATCCTATGCCTAAACCTATCGATAACGATGCATTACAAAATGCGTTAAAAAGCGAGAACCAACGTCAATCGACTATTCGCACTTTGTGTGCAACCCATAAGGTGAGTGACACCCTGCGTGATGAAATGCTCAATGATTTACAGTGTAGTGCTGAAGATAGCTCACTTAAAATACTGCAATACTTGGGTTCGATTTCCATTAATGGTCAAGAGCCCACTGCAGAACAACCACCAACAGGGTTAACCAATACCCATATTCATGTGGGCAACGGTAATACCACTAAAGATACGCTGCAAAATGCGTTAAATGCTCGTTGTGGTACGGGCGAAATTGAAAAAGATAACCCGTACCGCTTAAAAACCTTACTTGATATGGCTGAAATTGCGGTGGGTAAGGACGCTAAATATTGCGGTAACAAGAATGAATTAGTCGCTCGTGCGTTTAACAGCGGCGATTTTGCCGACATCATCACCGAAAGTGTGCGAACGGTGATGCGAGATGAAGCACAAGTACGTGCACCATTATGGCGAGACTTAGCAAATACTGAAAACCTGCCTAACTTTAAAGAGACTGATTTAATTTTAATTAATGATGCGCCTGATTTAATGGCGGTATCAGAAGACGGTGAATACAAGTCAGCCACTATTAAAGGCAGTGGTGAGAAAATTCAGTTAGCCAGTTTTGGTCGTGAAATTGCCTTTACTCGTCAAGCTATCATCAATGATGAGATCGCCTTGATCTCAAAAATTCCGCGTAAGTTCATGCAATCGGCTTATCGCTTGTCGGATAAGTTGATGTTTAACGCCATTCTTAGCGGAAAAATGGGCGATGGTAAGAGTGTGTTCCAAGCAGGTGGCGCGAATAAGTGGGGCAACTTAGTTAATGATATTCCTGCCGCTGATTACCAAGCCTTAGTGATGGCGCTTCATAAAGCCTTTGCAACCGCGACCACCTCTGAAGGTGATGCGTTAGATTTACGTGGTGAAATCCTACTGGCTAACCCTGACCATGCATCATTCTTAGAAGCGGTACTTAATACGGCCAGTAAACCTGATACGTTTAATCCTGCCTATAAGAAGTTTCCTAAAGTGGTTGAAACCGCACGATTAGCTTCGATTAATGGTGCGATTGCATTAACCGGTAAAGACTTTGATTCGGTGGTGATGGGCTTCCTCGATGGTGCACAAGATCCTTGGTTAGAAACGGGAGATGGTTGGAGCAGTGACGGTGCGAAGTTCCGTATTACTTATGATGTGACCTCGAAAGTGCTCGATCGTCGTGGCATTGCTCAGGCAACGTTTGCCAATAAATAATAGCGATTGTTATAGGGTGCTTCGGCATCCTTTTTTATAAGTGAAATAAACAACAGGAACAGAGAACACTATGCGTATTGCTGATGGTTCAAAGATTGATTTAAAAGCGCCAGTGGGTGGTTTTGTGAAAGATGTGCCGGTTAAATATGGTGCGTTGATTGTGGTACCTAACTATTCGGCTAAAGAAGGCCAAGTGGTGAGCTGTACTTATCGTGGTTTGTTTGATGGTCCCATTAAAGCCGGTGATTCTCCATCCTTTGTAGGTGAAGCGGCTTATTTTGATAGTGGCGTCTTTACTAAAACCGCACCAACAGGTGATGGCGCGGTGACCGTTCCTATCGGCTCATTCATTGATAGCGGCGTGTTGTTGATGGGTGTAGCTTTAAACGGTTAATTCACAAAGGGGGTGGTCATCAATGAAGAATGCCTTTGATGATGCTCGGCAGTTGATTCAAGCCGCTATTCAGCAGTGCTTTGGCAGTGAATTAGTGGTGATGTTACCTGATGGCCAACAGCGAAAAATTCAAGGTTACATCAAACACCAATCATCAGAGAATCATGCCATTAAACGGTTATTAACAGGGAGTTGTTTACCACCGTTATCAACCATGATGATAAAAGGTAAGCGTTATAGCTTGGTGCTCTCTGGCCATGAACAAGGCAAAGGAAAGCAAGAGAGTCAGCTGCAGCGTGAATATGTTTTAAATCTGTCTCAAGCAGGGATTAAACATGACTTCTCTGAATACTAATATGGAATTGGACACCCGTTTTCTTGCCCGTCTTTCCTACCTACCTGATGAATTAGCCAAAGCCGCTAAACAAGCGATGATCAAAACCAATCGCTGGTTAAGGGCGGCTTCGATGGCTGATTTAGGTTATGAACTCAGTATTGATTCAAAAGCCATAACCACCCGTTTTAGAACCTATAAAAACGGTGGTATGTCAAAACTGTGGGTGGGGGTAAGAAGCCTTGGTGTGCATCGATTAGGTAAGCCGGTACAAAATGGTAAAGGGGTGCAAGTCGGTAGTCGTTTTTATGATGATGCGTTTATCTCACCAATGGACAGTGATCAACTGCTGGTCTTTCGTCGTGAAAGTAAAGGGCGAGGATCTATTAAGCTCGTATCGTTAGAGATTAGTGAAGAAACCGAAGAGATCATTGATTCTTACTTACCCGATTTAAACCGTAAATTTGAGGAGTTTTTTCATCGTGAGTTCCAATTCATTCTTTCGGGCACCCAGTGAATGGGTGATGGCCGTTATTGAACAGTTAGAGCACCGTTTACAGCTCGGCAAGATAGAAACCGCTTATCAACGTGAAGAAACCGAGCCAAGTGCACCTATCGTGCGTTACCAATGTGGTGAATGCCAATCCATTAATCACACCAACAATGATGGCCGTAAAATCCATGAAATTGAGCTGAGATTTTTGGTTGAAGTACCGATTGCTCAAGCTAACTTTGATGTGGTGGCGCTGGACTTATCAAGCCGTATTGAACGTGAGTTATTCAATCAACGCTTTGGTTGTGTGGATGATGTTGAAGAGGCGCGGTTGATTTCAAATCTGCCGCGCCGTTTTAATCCTGATAATGGGGTGTTCTTACGGGTTGTTACTATCAAGCAGCGTATTTTTATGGGGCCGATTGAACACGATTGGCATGAGATTATAGGAACGAAAGCCAATGTTGAGGGCATTAGTTGAACGGATCCGTTCGTTAGAAAAAGAAGTGATAGCTTTGCGTGAAGAAATGGAAGAAAACCGCCGTTCTTCAAACAACATTATTCGTTTAGGTGTGGTGGCTGCAGCATCAGAACAAAGTGTTGATGTTACCGCTGGTCAGAATAAGGCAACGCGGGTGCCGTTCTTTGTTCATAGCGCGGGGCGAGTCAGTCATTATCGTCGTCCTAGTGTTGGTGAACAGTGCATCCTGATTAACTTAGGCTGTGGTGATAACCTCAATAATTCCGTTGCTCTGATGGGATTACCTTCAACAAACTTTCCTTGTCCGACGACCGAAGAAAACCAAGTGGTGACCGATTACGGCAACGGTATGACTGAGTGTTATGACTTAGATACTGGCGCATTAACGGCGCATTATCCTGGTGGTGTCAAAGTAGTGGGTGATATTGAACAAGAGGGTAATTATCGTGCTTCGGGTGATGTGGCTGATGGTACTCGTTCGATGGCGGCGGATCGTAAGATTTATAACGGTCATATCCATAGGCATGGAAACCCTAACACCAGTACAACGGAGCAACAACAATGATAGGGATTGATCCTAAAACAGGGAAAACCGTCACAGGTATTGCGGCGTTAACGTGTCGCTTTGAACGGATCCTGACAACACAAATGACCTCACGCATTAAGCGCCGCCAAATAGGGAATAAAGCCATTGCCCGTTTAGGTCGCATGCAAAGCCCAACGGAAGCCATGATAGTGCAAAACCTATCCCTTGAAGCGTTGGCTAATCCTGCTAATGGTTTAATCCAATTTAAAGCCAAACAGTGCCAAGCCATCGCAAGTGATACGGGGTTTTCAGTGGTGGTGAAAGGCGTATGGCAAGGCAATGAGATTAAATTACAGGTGCGGTTATGAGTTTACCTAAAGCGTTTGTGGTGCCTGAATTTGAAACCTTATTGAGTGAGTATATTGAAGCTGCGGTGGCGTATTGTGCTAAGTCCGATACCGATAAGGCGCAATTATTACACCAAGCCATGACCAATGATAGTGAGCTGCTGGCACAAGTGACTCAGGCGTTTGTGTTAAAGCGAGTGGCTGAGATTCGAGAGCAGAATCACCAAGCCTTGCAGATGTTTCGTAAGTTTGTCACTGAATCCGACATGGTGGACTTGCTGGCATTGCAATATGGCTTAAAGCGGCAAATATTAACGCCAAGTGATAACAGTATTTTTCCACCTAAACCCGCCATCATGGAATCAGATGCAAGCCTACTGCAACGGTTTGATTTAGCGCCTTATCAGTTTCATACCACAGGGACGCGAATGGGGTATAAATTCCATGCACTGACCTTAGATGAACGGCCGCTGATAAAGATTGAATCAGAGCCTGATGCGGTGGTGATGCGGTATGAATTTCAACACTTAAACAGGCCGATGCCAGTGAAAGATGCGATGCCTAAAATGCTAGCGCCTAATTCAGGCAAAGTGTGTGTGGCAGTGCTAAGTCGAGAACATCCACAAGGCATTGCCAGTACTGCGTTATTAAAGCGGGTGGCTGATTACCTTCAACGTGATGATATTGCGCAAGAGTCTGATGAAATCACCACCAAAAGTGCGACTCCAAAGCTGTATCGAATTGTGGCCACGGTGTATACCGGTTCAGATCCAAGCTCGCATGTTGATAAAGCCCAAGCCGAACACGCTGCATGGGCATTAGCTGAAAAACGCCATAAGCTTAATGGCATTGTTGATAGAGAAGAGGTGGCACACATTTTTTATGAGTTAGGGGCAAAACGCGCCAAAGTCCACGAACCTGTAGAAGATGTTATTTGTCAGTGGGATCAAGCGCCGTATTGTACGGAGGTGATCATTGATGTTCGAGGTGACTGAGCCTTTTATTTCTGTTCAACCTGAAAACCGCACCCTGATTGAAGAATCCTTAGAATATGCTTGGCATACCTTACTGGCGAACCAACGCGATCCCTTTCCTGAACTGAAACAACCACGATTAACCTCAGAGCAATTTGTTTCTTTATTAGCTGGTGAGCGTGGGGTAACCGATTGGCGGCCTGAAGATTCCTTAGAGCAGCAACGTAAAACAGCCGATAACGCTTTTGAAATTCATCGAAAAGCGGGAACGCGTCACGGGTTAGCGGTGGCTATGGATGCGTTGGATTGTGATATTGAAGTTACCCCTTGGTATCAAATGGATGCGCCGCCAGGTCCTTATCATATTGAGGTGGTGGCTTGGAAACGTAATGAGCCAGTGAATCAAAAAACCGCTAAACGGATGCTGACACGGATTGAAAATACCAAATCTGAACGTGACACCGTTGAACTGATTTTAGCCTTTGGTTTAGACACAGGGCTTACGTTCTCAGGGGTAAAACAGCCATCCGTTGTTGATTACGATGAATCAGCGACTGGCATCATGCCACCATCACCAGTGGTATTGGCTCCCCTTGGTGTGTCAGGTGGTCACTTTCATACCACTGTTGGTGATGAGTCATATCAGGGAGCCATGCCTAATGACGCGTGGTGTGCAGGTGGAAGCTATTTTGCAGGCGGTATGCGTATGGTGATGAGTACCGATATAACGTTAGGAGCAAGAACATGAGTTCACCCGTTGTTCAATTTACTAAAGTGGGATTGGCCGAGCTAATTAGCGCCAAAAACCAAGGTATCAAAGGGGCAATTAAATGGATAGCGGCAGGTGACCGCAGTTATCAGCCAACACCTGAACAAAAAGCGTTGTACAACGAAAAGCAACGTGAACTGATTTCAGATTGGGAAGAACTGAGCCCCACACAACTACGTATGGCGGCGGTATTTAAAGGTAATCTGGAATATGAAGTGCGAGAAGTCGGGTTCTTTTTAGAAACAGGCACCTTGTTAGCGGTCTATTCAGTGCCTAATACGTTATTGGCGTATAAATCAGCCAATGCCAGCTGGTTGCAGAAATTCACGCTAGATGTCTCCCCATTACCGTCAAATAGCATCACGATTGAGGTCGGCAATGACAACATAAACCTGTTACTAGGTGAAGAGTTAACCACTATGGCCACGGCTCAAATTGGCAATATGTCGCGCCATCTTGAATTGCTATTTCGGTTTAATGCACTAGAGAAAAGGGTGTGAGGGATTATGGCATGCACAATGGAGGGACCGCCGTTACTGAGCATTATTGCCGGCACAACCTATGGCTTTGATATCAGTTGGACAACCGGTGATGACAGTAACCCTTTTGTGAAATTGTTTGGCTGTACCGCTGTTTTCGTTGTGCGCTCTATTGAGGGTGAAGTGCTGGTACGGGGTACCACAGAATCTGGACATATCACCATTATTGAACACCCACAGCAAAGCGATGCACTCGATATCAAAGTCACCCATGACCAAACCCAAGGCCACCAACCAATAACATGGGAGAACGCGAGTTATGAAGTACGGGTAACGTTTCCAAGTGGTGATCCTTACAGCATCTTACGCGGTCCTGCTGTACTGATAAAAGGGGCTGTTGATGATTAGCGCGAATGCAAAAGTGTTGGTCACGCTCAATACTGATCGCGTGATAACAGTGCGGTTACCCCAAGGGATTGCTACTGTTCGAGAGCAAGTAAAACCCAATATTCAAGTGGTAACGATTGGTCAGCAAGGGCCTGTGGGTACGGTCAGTGAAGAAGTCTTAGCTACGGCTGCAGAAGCTAAAGCCTTAGCGGTGGCCGCTTCTGAAGTTACCCAATCAACCGCAACATTGTTAGATAGCGTCATTATCAGCATCACTAACGGGTTTAACTTTCAGGCGGGGGAACTGTCAGCTTAGGAGTGGAAGTGTTAAACAATAAAATTGACCAAATGATAGCGGCACTCAATAACGTGATGGGTGTGATTAATGGCAAGTTGCGATTAAAAGCTGACAAAACAGAAATCTATTCACGTTCTTATCTTGATGATCCGCTTTCTACTTTAGGTTCTAACACCGCAACGGCCAATAAACTCAAAGTCGCCCGCACCATCACCCTTGGCCGTGATGCCAATGGCTCAGTGTCCTTTGATGGTTCGGGTAATGTCACATTGCAGGTCACCATTCCGGCACTTGATGATAAAGCCGATACGATTGATACCTTAACACCGGCACAAATTGATGCCCGTATTAAGCAATTGATAGGTGTGGCACCTGAAGTATTAGATACCTTTGAAGAGTTGGCCAAGGCACTGGGTAATGATCCACATTTTGCTGCCACCATGACAGCGGAATTAGCCAAGAAAGCTAACTCGAATCAGGTCTACAGCATCACTGCGGCGGATGCACAATTTTTAACTAAACGAGGTAAAGCGGCAGATACCACGCTGTTTGGTGGTAATGCGCCAGCGCACTATGCAACCTCAGGCCAAATATCGACATTAGAGCAAGAGATTGCGGATGGTTTTACACGACTTGCCGCATCGTTCAATGATGCAGCGAATACAATTAATGGAAGTTAATCAATGAGTTTAGAACAGCAAATAGGGGCATTAGTTAAAGCCTCAGAAAACCTAACCGGTGCCGTGAATGGCAAGATTGGGGAGATTGATAAACATTTACAACAATCGACAGAACAAATCCAAGGTGAGATTAATAATCTTCGCTCGATGTTACCTCGAATTATTATAACTAAAAATCAAGTATTGAAAGTAAATTCAGGTGAACGATTCCCATCTGGATTTAGTGTTCATTCAGATATTACATTGGAGTTATATAAATCGATTTCAGCTGATCCACAAAGCCGACAAAGTGATGCTATTAGTTTATTAGCAGAGATAGAGAATGATATTGGTTTTGATATCCGTAAGACTGATTATTATCGTCAACCTTTTAATATTTATAAGCTAAAGTGGACTCAAGGCACTACATGGTTAGCTTTTCCCCAATCTTCCGATGGTGTTGGTTTAAATGATGCTATCCCATTGAGTAGTTTTTTAACTATAGGTGCCTTTGTTAAAGTGATTTCTGGAAGCATTCGTGGGGCATGGGGTGAAGGTGCGATTGAGGGTAAATGGAAGTTTACGGGTCATAGAACAACAGGTGGATCTTGGTTTGGTTCTTATACTCATTTACATCCAATGCGAAACACATCTAATGGTGAGTTATTAGTTGCCTTACCTGCGGCCATTACTGGATATATAGAAAAGCCTGCTGATTGGTTCGATAATATTATTTTATAAAAGGATATTTATGCTTATATTTAAGGATGGTTTACATCCAGAATGTAAATGGAATGAAATTCGCTCTTGTCGAGATAAATTGGTTGCTGAAACTGATTATACTCAAGTTTCTGATTCTCCATTATCTCCTGAAAAGAAAGCTGAATTTACTGCTTATCGCCAAGCATTACGCGATCTTCCCCAAACCTACGATAACCCTGATGATATCGTATGGCCAACGAAGCCAACTATTTAGAAACCGCGCTTAGTCAGCGGTTTTTTTGTATCTAAAATCTGAGTTAAAAGGAACCACATGGCAACCTTGAATCAAACAGGGCTGCAAGATCATCCGATCTTGCAGCCTTTTCGTTTAAATGGACGTTGGTATTCACCTGCAGATAACACCATTGCGTTACATCCAACCCAAACCGCCTTTTTGCTGATGAATGGCAAGATTGGTAAACCGGCACAACTTCCTGCCCAACAAAAAGCCAAAGGACAGCAACAATGAGTTCATTAGCACCCATTCAAGATTTTGAATTAAACGGAGTTGAGGTTCGTACCATTGAACCGCAACCAAGCATGGGGCCATTAGCACAACAGGTGGTGCACTTGATTGGTACGGCTCCTGATAAACGCGGCACTATTGCTTATAACGAGCCAACACGGTTATGGAATTATGCTGATGCAATGATGGCATTAGATTCAACGGGTAACCGTCAAGGCTCGTTACCTACTGTGGTGCGTTACTTGTTTGAGTACGTGAAATGTACGCTCTATGTCACGGTGGTTGAAGTCGGTGCGACTACTGCAGCTACCGAAGCCAATGTGATTGGTGGTGTGGATTCAGCAACCGGTGCCATTCGTGGTTTGGAAACCGTTAAGGCTTGCCCTGAAACACCGACCATTATTGCTGCCCCTGGTTTTCATTCAAAAGCGGTAGGACAAAAGTTGGCGTTAATTGGGCGTGATGTGCGTTGTCGTCCTGTGCTTGATGGACCAAACACCAATGATATGGCTGCGGCTGAGTTTGCGGCAGAGTTTGGCGCTGAAGGAACCGGCGAAGATAAGCTGTGCATTATCGATCCTTGGTTTATGAAAACTTACGATGGCGTACAAGTATTAATGCCAGCATCCATCGCTTTAGTGGCGGCAATGGCTTCGGTATCGGGTTGGGAAAGCCCACAAAATCGCTCCGTGGTGTGTGATGAAACTGCTCGTAATATTGCCTATAAAATCAATGATAAAACCACGCAAGCGAACTTCTTGAATAAACATGGATTGGTGACGATAGCGCATACACGAATGGGTGGTTATTCGATCATTGGTAATCGCACTAATACCGGACGTTTTATCTCTCATGTCGGTTTAGAAGATTTGATGGCACGTAAGTTAGAAGAAACCAGCCAACCGCTATTAGGTAAACAACTGACTGAAGAGTTCATGCAGCAAGTGGTTGATCGTTTAACCAATTGGGGGCAGGACTTAGTGGCGCAGACCGTGATCCCTGTGTTTAAAGCCTTTCTTCATCCTACCAAGAATAATATTGAAAATTACACGGCGGGTCGATGGTTCCTATGCGTGAACTATGGCCGCTATTCACCAAATGAACACATGGTGTATGAAATGAGTGTTGATAACGGGTTAATTGCAGCATGGCTTGATGAGGTGGTAAATGGCTGATCGTATTCGTATGCGCATTACGGCACAGGTTGAATCTGTGCCATTGATGAATGAAATCGTGGACTTTACGCCACCGGAAGTGAAAGCCAAGTTAGCTAATAACGAAGGCGCATTTGTCGCTTCCGAAGATACTGTTGGCTTAGAAAAGCTCAGTTGGTCGTTAAAAGTGAAAGGTGAGCATGGGGTGTTATCGCGTTCTCTGGGTAAGTACACCATGGGTAACGCACAGATTAACGTGGTTGAAAAAGGCAAAAGTACCGATGGTATTCCTTATGTGGAAACCTATTCAATGTATGGACCGATCACGGGTATCAAAAAAGAAGCGGTGAAGATGGGCGAGAAGCCTACCATTACCATTGAAGGTACCTGTAAAGCCTATACCCAATATGATACGGGGTTATTGGTTCATGATATCAATGTGAATACGGGTAAAACGATCATTGGTGGTGTCGATTTGATGGGATTAGCCGGCATCATTTAAACCGTCTTTGAATTATGTATGACTGATAGCGCCTACGGGCGCTTTTTTTTGATGAATTTTTAGGGAAAACAATGAATAAACAAATCACACTTCCGTTTTTTACCCGTTCAGGTAGTCATAAATTAACGATTAATACCATTACCTTAGGCGCGTTTCGTAAGCTGCCTTTTGTGATGAAAGATGATCTGTCTGCAGCGGAACAATTTAAGCAGTTTAAGGCGATGATTTTAGCCTGTACGGACTTAACGCCGACCGAGTTTGAAGAGCTATCGGTGCCTGATTTCACTCAATTACATCAAGATATTCGTGCTTTTATCTTAACGCCATCCGATGAAATGAATGATCATGCATTAACGGGTAAAGACTTTGAATTTGATTTGGCATTTCCATTTACCAATGAGTTAGAAGAAACCATTAGTCACATTAAATTTGCGGTTCCTAAGGTGAAACACTCTGAAGCATTGGCAGATATTGATGATCATTACGAACGTGAAGAGTTCATGTTTCGTGTGGTATGTCATTTAGATAAACAAGATATGGACGCGATGGCATTGAATGATTACTTAGCCATTAAACCGCAGGTGGGCGCTTTTTTTCAACTTGCGGGGGATTACTTTCGCCCCGTGACGTCGAAGCTCTGATTGATTTGATCCCAATGCACCGTAATACCACTGAAAGTGAACTCAGAGAATGGTCACAAGACCAGGCATTACGGCGTTATGAATTGATCTTATCTAAGCTCGGAGTCAAACAATGACCGAAAAGATTAGTTTTGTCTTAGATGCATCGGTAAAAGGCGTTAAAGACATTGTTTCAACCACTACCGCAACAGAACGGTTAACGGCAGCACTGGCAGAACAACGGGGTGAGGTTCAGTCGTTAAATGGTCAGCTAAAGGGCATTAAAGGCTTTGAAGCGGCAGAGCTTAGAGCTGAAAAACTGTCTGCTCAATTAACTGAAACGAAAAGCACCATGACTTCTCTTAGTGCAGCCATAGCTGAGAGTAAGCAGAAAACCACTCAATTGCGGGGTGAATACAATTTAACTCAGAACGAAATTCGTGGGTTAAATCAGGAAATGCAGCAAGCTTCAAAGGAAGGAGCGCAAACCTTACAAGTTAAGCTAAAAGAAGCCCAACTTCGACTTGAAGTGTTAAATACTGAGATTTATCAGAACAAAGCCCAAACCAATGATCTCTCTGTCGCTTATAAACGTGCCAGCGGTAAATTGGGTAAATTAACCGACAGGCAAGAGAAGCAACATAACACCTTAAACAAGTTAAAAAGCTCACTGCAGGCGGCGGGTGTCAGTACCGATAAACTTGGTGATGAACAAAACCGTTTAAAGCAACAAGCTGATAAAGCCACTCTAGCCCTTGAAAAGCAGAATGCTCGATTAAAAGAGATGCAATCAATTCAAGGTCGGATTGATAGTCGTAAAGCGAAGCTAGGCGAAATAGGCAGTGAAGCAACAGGGTTAGCAGCAGCTGCAGCACCGATTGTTGGATCTATTTGGACTGCGATTAAAAATGAAACCTCATTTGCTGATGTAAAAAAAGTCGTCAACATGAGTGATGAGCAGTCCACCGAATTGAAATCGTGGGCGCTGAAAACCTCAACCACCACACCTATGAGTGCCGATAATATCAATGCGATGTTAGCTGCAGGTGGTCAAAGTGGGATTAAAGATATCAATGAGCTGAAAAGCTTTGTACTTGATTCTTCTAAGATGGGGGTTGCCTTTGATATGGATGCGGGTCAAGCCGGTGAAACCTTATCAGTTTTTAAGGCGGCCTTAGGTGTTGATCAACAAGGTGCAATGAATGTAGCCGGTTTAGCTAACTATCTTTCAAATAACTCAAATGCCAAAGCGAAAGATATTTCGGGTGTGATGGCGCGTGAAGGGGCATCAGCCAAAACAGGTGGTTTTAAGGTTAATGAGTCCACGGCATTATCGGCTTCATTATTGTCATTAGGCATGGGTGAAGAGCGTGCAGCAACGGCTTTGAAGAATATATCAGGTCGATTGACGTTAGGTGATGCGGCAAGTGGTACTCAACAGAAAGCAATGGCCTCGATTGGCTTGGATGCTGATGATATTGCCTCAAGAATGCAAGAGGATGCGTCAGGTACTCTGATTGAAGTGCTTAATGCCGTTAATCAGGCACCAAAAGAAGATAAAAGCGCCATATTGAGTCAGATATTTGGTGAAGAAGCCAAAGGTGCGGTGGCATCACTATCGGGCAATATGGCGAATTTCTCGAAGTTGTTAACACTATCAAAAGAAGATTCTACCGTTCACCTTGATTCTCTTGACCAAGAATACAATGCCAGAATTAGTACTACTGGCAGTGGCATTGATATGTTTGTGAATAAGTTAAATCGACTCAGTGTGGTGTTTGGTACTGCTTTATTGCCAGCCCTTAATTGGGTACTTGAACCGCTAGGTAAAGGTGTTGATTTACTGGCTAACTTTGCTGAAGCGAATACCGGTGTTACTCAAGCTGTGGGTATTGGTGTTGCAGCGTTTATTGGTTTGAAAGGGGTGTTATTAGCAGGCAAAGCATTATCGCTCGTCTTTGGTAACTCGATGGATAAAACCCGTTTATTTACGAAAGGTTTAAATCGTGAAACTCAAGATGGTGGACGGATTGCGGCATTGGCAGCCAAACGTTGGCGAAGTTTAAATGCGGCTGTTTCATCTAGCCAAGGGCCAGAAAGTAAAGGCAATAGCAGTTTAGGCAAAGAAGCCCGTTCTCGTAAAAAGCGTAAAGGTCGTCGCCGTGTTCGTGGTCGTCGTAAAGGACTCGGTGGGTTATTGAGTTCTGTGATGGAAAGTCGAATGGCTCAAAAGGTGGGCTCTGGCGCTCAGTCTTTAATGGATCATGTCTTTTCACCCAAAGGGGCTGGCTTAGCTTTAGCAGGATCGGCTTTACTGCCAATGACGGCAAGAGCATCAGATGTTATTGATCCTCAAAGTAAACCACCAACGACCATAAAAGATAAATCAACGGGGTTAGGTTCGATTGTTAATACGGTGACTGAAAGCCGTATCGCTCAAAAGGTTGGTTCAGGTGCTCAGTCATTAATGGATCATGTCTTTTCACCCAAAGGGGCTGGCTTAGCATTAGCCGGATCTGCTTTACTGCCAATGACGGCAAGATCATCAGATGTTATTGATCCTCAAAGTAAACCATTAACGACTATAAAAGATAAATCTACGGGTTTAGGTTCGATGGTTAATACGGTGACTGAAAGCCGTATCGCTCAAAAAGTGGGTTCAGGTGCTCAATCATTGATGAGTCATATCACGCCTAAAGGTATGGCCATGGCATTGGCGGGTTCAGGATTAGCGTTAACACCCATGAGCGCAATGGCATCAGATACCATGGATGTGATTGGTATTGGTGGTGATATTGCTGAAACCGTGGGCAAGACAGGGCTTACCAAGGTATTGAAACCGCTAGGAATGATGATGAATGCTTCTTCTGTTGCTGAAGGTGTCATTAATGGTGATATGGAACAAACTGGCGGTGCATTAGGTGATATCGGTGGCTCTATGGGCGGAGGTGCGTTAGGTGCAGCCATTGGTACTTTCATTTTACCTGGTATCGGTACTGCGATTGGTGGTTTGTTGGGATCTATTGCCGGTGGTATGGGCGGTGAAATGCTCGGCGGTTGGTTTGGCAAGAAACTTGATTCACCTGAAGAAACCGCTAAAAAGGTCGATGAAGTTCAAAACAAAGAAGCGATGGCCAAGCAAAGCCCACTCATATCATTTTCACCTACCTTTCAAATAACGGCTGCAGCGGGTCAAGATGAAAAGCTGATAGCGCAAGAAATTACCCGTCAAATGAACCAACAATTATCGTCATTAATGGGCGAAAACACGTTATCCACCCAATTTAGTTATGCCGCTATTGATAGAGATAGCTAAGGATCGTTATGCATCACTTAGTGATAGGTGAGTTCGTTTTTTCTGTGGGTGACAAAACACCGATAATGAAGTTTGAGCGAACTTCACCAGGCGCGTATTCAGAAGTCAGTTTGATTTATGACGCTCGCTCTGAAATGACGGGCAGACCGCTTGAAACCCTTGATATAACCGCCAAATGGCTGCAATACGGGGCGCAAGAGTCAGTTGAAAAGCTTCGAATGTTAATTGAATCTCCACAACAAGTCAGTGATGGCCAAGGTCTTAACTTAGGTAAATGGACGATTCAACAACTGAAAGAAGGTAAGTCGGCATTGATCCATAACGGCCAAGCCATGGTGACAGATGTCATGCTGCAATTGAAGGAGTACCGCGAGTGAAGGTAAGCGCCAAAGCCGGTGAGTTGATCACTGATTTACTCTATAAGCACACTGACCAAGATAATGACCAATTAGAACAAGCCTTTTATCAATTAAATCCTCACGTTCGGCGTGAGGTTTTTTTTGTCGATACCGAAGTGGTGTTACCTCAAGTCAAGCAGGTACCTAAAACTCAACGTGTTACTAAATCATGGGATTAAGGAATGTTTCATTTAATAGGCAATAATGCTGATTTGATTTTGGATCGTTTAAAGTCATGGCGGTTGAATGATGGCAACGGTACCGAAGGCGATAACGTCACTTTGGTGGTGAGCTCTGATGATGTTGATGGACTGCCACCCAAAGGTGAACGTTATTCGGTGCGATTGGGAGATGTTGTCCGTGATAGTTTTCAGATATCAAAACGGTCAGTGAGTTTATACCCACGAGAGATCACGTTAGTCCTCACGGTTGCACCTTTCTCTATCAAGGATGAAAGTGGTTATCGTGAACGTAAGTCGTGCAGTTGGGATAAAACAACAGTAGGACAAATCGTGTATGACTGTCTTACCCCTCATGGCTTTGATGTTTTTGTCCATCCGCGATTACAAAAAATTGAAATCGAGCATATCGATCGTTCTGATGAAAGTACGCCGGCATTTATGAACCGCTTGGCCAAGTCTTATGATGCAATAGCGAAACCTGTTGAAGGGCGGTTTATCTTTGTGCCAATTGGTGAACAACGTAGTGCTTCAGGTAAGAATATTAAAAGCGTTACGCTGTCACTCCCTATGGTGAATCATCCGGGCAATAGTGACTTTGTTAATGTGTCTGCAGAGTTAGATGGTCGACAAGATTTTAATGGTGTTAAGGCTTTTTATAGTTCAACGGCAGATGGAAGCCGGCAACAAGTCAAAGTGGGGAGTAAACCGTTTAAGTCATTAGGCAAAGATAAGAACACCAAGAAGGAAGCAGAACAAGCATGTGCTGCAGAGCTTCGAAAAATGCAACGGCAAGGGCGGAAAATCAGCATTGAAGCACCGCCTAATCCCACCATTTTTGCGGAAGGGTTAGTGCTACTTGATGATACTTTCCCTCGCGCCTTTAAAGGTCAATGTTCTGTTGATCAAGTGTCGTTCTCTGGCCAAGGATTACAACCCAATCGAATGAGTATTCAAGCCACGTTATTAGGTGAGTAATGATCACAAACAGTAAAATTCGCTTTAATCAACATGCCTTCTTTTCTGCAACACTCCCCGTAAAAATCTCTGATGCTCAAATCAAACGTCATATTAATGATCAACGTGTACGCCAATTAAAAGATGTTCGATGCCCACTTTACTTGCGGTTTAACGCATCTCGAACCGGTGGAACGTGGTGGTTTTATCGTTATGAAGCAGGCAAACAATACCCATATCGGATTGCGAAATATCCTGGTACTCAGGCCAAAGACATTATGGATGTGGTGAGTGCGGTATCAGTCCAAATAGCCAAAGGTAAAGCCATTGAATGTAATCGCTTTGAAACGGTAGATCAGCTGGTTGATTGGCATGTTCAGCGGCAATGCACCTTAAAGCGTTCCACGAAAGAGCGATTGAATAACCTAAAAAGTATGGCTGAAACTCATGTAATGAGCCTATTTCATGGTGTTGCTATCACGGATATGGACCATCAAAAGATAGACAGTGCCTTGATTCAGCCTATGTTTGAGCAAGGTTATTCGGTGAGTTATGTGAGGGCGAATTTCTTCTTATTGAAAACGGCTTTCTCTATCGCTAGACGATTGAAACACATAACCGCCAATCCGTTATCAGAAGTGCAATTTAAGACGTTTTTCCCTGAGACATTCTCCGTTACAGAAGCCCAAATCAAAGGCTGCCGCGTGAATACTGAAGACCTGATTGATATCTTGCCAGCGATTGGTCAACAGCAACCACCACAACGATTATTACTGATGATGATGTTAGCGCATGGTTCTCGTATTGGTGAAACCAGAAAAGCTTTATGGAAGAACATCAGTTTTATTGAAAAGCGGTGGCTAATTCCTAAAGAAGACGCCAAGAATGGGGTAGCAATGAGCTATCCACTTACCACTGAGATGATTGAATTATTACGTTCATATCAAGCATGGCAACGTGATCTAGGCTATAACAGTGATCACTTGTTCCCGTTATCTCGTTGGAATAATCAGCCAATCCACAGTGCTAAAGCCAGTGAATGGGTGCGGGGAGTATCAAAGAAAGCATGGAGTGCACATGATCTTAGAAAGCGAGCACGTTCGATATGGGCGGAATTGGGGGTTGATTACATTGTGTGTGAATCACTGCTTAACCATGCTCGAGATAAGTTAGATCAAGCCTATATCCATACACATATGGAGTTACAGAAGAAAGAAGCGTTAGAAACGTACCATAAATGGCTTAAAAAAGGATGGTGTACCTGTCTAGCACCTGTCTCGATTCAAAATCCAATCATCGATAAACCCTTATCCAGACTGGCTTGAAGCCACTTTTCATTATAAACCTCAGCGGATGATAATAAGAATGCAGATTTGTACGAAAAATGAACAAATCAACACTAATTTGATGGGAGCAGCACGCGTTGTTCCTCATCAAGTTGGCTTAATCAAATTGAGTAAAACCCAGTTGAAAGTTCTGCAGTCGATTATGCCTGGTGAAAAGGTAACAGCAGAGCAGATTGCCGAGCGTTGTGAGTTGTCTTGTTCATGGGCGAGTACGTTGTTGAAGACAGTTTGGGAAAAAGGGTATTTGGTAAGAGGTGGCCATGTTCGAATGAATGGCGGACTTGAATTTGTTTATTCGTTGGGGTGAGTTTGAATGAATTGCTTATACATGAGAGATAGTATTTTAGACCCACAAAAAAGTATAATTTTTGTTTTCACGATCTAGTTATATTGTATACCGCTCAATAAATAGCATATTTATTATGCTGTTAGAAAAGAATTTTCACATTCCTTAATGTTTAACATTTTGTTAACGCATCAAATCTCTTTTTTGGGGAAAAATTCATACCATAAAAAATAAGTAAGCGTTAACGTATTGATTTGTAATGTCTGTTTATTTTATGGCATTTATATTGCTTTATTTATAAATTTTCCGTGTCTAAAACAGTAGTTTAAATGAATTATTGCTTTTTATAATTCAATACCTTAGAATATTTGCTTGTCAGAAATGACAAGCCCTGCTTAAAGGGATTAAGACTCCTACGCAGAGTTATTAGGATTACCAGTGCCGTCAGAAATGACAAGCCCTGCTTAAAGGGATTAAGACTCGTGGACTTCGTTGTTCAGTTCTTCCACCACAGTCAGAAATGACAAGCCCTGCTTAAAGGGATTAAGACATAATGAGTCTAGTATTTCGAAGTGATCTAAGAAGTCAGAAATGACAAGCCCTGCTTAAAGGGATTAAGACATAATGAGTCTAGTATTTCGAAGTGATCTAAGAAGTCAGAAATGACAAGCCCTGCTTAAAGGGATTAAGACGGAATAACTGTGGTGTTCGCTGCGAAACAAACATCGTCAGAAATGACAAGCCCTGCTTAAAGGGATTAAGACACCATTAGGTAGGAACATTGGCTTATCAGTATAGGTCAGAAATGACAAGCCCTGCTTAAAGGGATTAAGACGCTATGTATTGGCGATTATTTGCCCCCACTGAGGTCAGAAATGACAAGCCCTGCTTAAAGGGATTAAGACGCATAGAACAGTAGTGCTTCTGTGAAACTATCTAGGTCAGAAATGACAAGCCCTGCTTAAAGGGATTAAAAAACCTCGCCATGTGCGAGGTTTTTGTTTGTTGGGGCGTTTATTTTTAATTATCCAAAAAACTGCAGCTTGAGCTGAGTTACTTAGTTCATTTTTCGCTAGAAAGCATTCTCTTTTTTTCTATACAAATTGTTTTATAGTGGGAATTAATGTCATTCAAGTTTATTTGTTGATGAAGCATACCTAGCTTGATGTGGAAGACTTTAACAAAGGTAATATTTTATATTCAGACGAGATTTATCTAAGTCGTAAATAACTCTTTTAAAAGTGGTTAGGTTCTTCTGGCCGCGCAAAAACCTCAAACGAGGCAGACTCTCGGGAAATAAAAATTTTTCGGCTCTCTTAGCCACCACCACCGAGGTTGGTGATTTAGACCATTTTCGGTGGTGAAGGGCTGAGCGTGATGCGTAACGTTTAATTCATTGTTTTTTTTTATCCTAAACTTGAAATTATCACATACAACCGCCATGTATAGCATATGTATATTTAAACATATAAAGAGTTTAGAGATGGATAGAGCTTATAACGAGACAACGGATACTATTGAATACGCAGCTAAAATAAATGAAAAAGAAGAATCGTTGCGAAAGAAACATTTGGAAAAAGCAAATTATAAGTGTCCTAATTTTTTATGTCGATATGATGCAACACCATGTGCTTTTGGTGATAAATATGTACAGCCTGCTCATTTTCGATATCTAAATGGACATGTTACTAATTGTACATTTAATAAAGCATCAGGAGTATTTATTGAAGAAAAAGATAAGAATGGTAATTATAGTTATAGGCAAGCATATATTACAGAATTGATTGAGCCTAAGCTAACTCAAAAAAAATCCAGCTCAAATAATACTACCTTAAAGGATAGTATGGAGAGCAGTAGTTCTTCAGCAAATAGAAAAAATGTAAAAAATGGAACTTCAAAAAGAAAGGTTCAAGTATCCAGCTGTTTATCAGCTCCTACAAACTTCTATATGCAAGATTCAATTAATAATGCATCCTTAGCATTTACTGTCTTAGGAAGGAAGGGGACTTACCAATCACAATATCAAAAAATATCAAAATCTTTTACTAAGTATAAGAATAATTATATTTTCTACTCCCCTATATATTCTTTTGATGAGATTAAGCTGAATAAAAATGAAATTATTGTAACGCTTTTGCCTAAAGATTCTTTGACTAATAAACGATACGAATTACATTTACTATGTCAAGAATGGCCTGAGCAACATAAAAAAGCTGTATATGATGAGTTAAAAAGGGCATTGAAGACTAGTAAAGATAATTATAAGAGCAATAGTTTTGAGTGCGTTAATTTATTCTTTTTAGGAAAGCAAGACAAATTAAATAGCAACATATTTTTCTGTGAATACGCTGAGTTTTTGTATGTGTATATAGGGAGTAAATTTAACTTGTCTTACAATAAGTTTGGGACGTATGATTTTTTGGAAAAGGAGGTTGACAACAAGGATAAAAAAATATGTATTAAACAGCCACAGCCACAGCCACAGCCACAGCCACAGCCACAGCCACAGCCACAGCCACAGCCACAGCCACAGCCACAGCCACAGCCACAGCCACAGCCACAGCCACAGCCACAGCCACAGCCACAGCCACAAAAAAAAGTAAGTACAAAAAAGAATGATGAATGTGACAAGCCAGATGTAGTTAGTAGTCAATGGATTAAGAGGAAGATAAGAAGCTATTTAACTAAATTATTTGGGATTTAATTTAAGAAAATCTAACTCAGATGAGTTAGATTTTATATCATTATGTTGACTAAATATTAATTCCAGTCGTGAGACTTGTACATTTTAATTAATCTGTCAGCGTGTTCATAAGTTTCAACTTCATCATCATTAGTCCAAACAAAATAGTAGTTTTCATCTGGATTCATAGTAACACGCTGAATCACTCTTGGATTTTTCCAAGCGCCATCCTCGATTTCCATTCCAGGCATTGGAACTAGATCTGTTTGCATTTCTTTTGTTACCGATTTGTATGCGTGGTTTTCGCTTTTTACTATGATGTAATGGTTTAGTATGAGTTTCATATTGTTCCCTTTTTTACTTTATATTGCGTATTTTGAGATACTGGATAACGCAATGATATCAGTTGCTTATCTTACCATATAAGGCTTTGACTTGTGTAGTAAACGAAGGGTGATATTTATGGGGGCAAAAAAGGGGCATTTTAAAACAGTTATAAACAACAAAATTAGTTTATTTAATGCATTGAAAAATAATGGCTTTTCTTGTTTTTATCTCTAAATTAGACAGTTGCGAGGAAGTAAGTCAACATTCTGTCCAGTATTTGTGTTTTATTTCCATTTTATAGATACAAGGTAGAGTTGTGGAATTCAGTCACTAAAGAACGATTTAGGCTATGCTAATTTTATGGAATTAATACGAGGTTTTGTCCCCAAAGTGTCCTAAGTAACAAGGGAAGTGATTTAAATGTTTTATATCAAATGGTTATAAGTAACGTATTAGAGTCAATCCAGTATAAGCTTGGTTCGTTGGTTTTTTTCATAGTTTTCCCAAAAGCCGTTGGCTCAATATTAAGTTACTGCAATCCATGACACGCTGCATATCAACTTAATATTATCTTAAAGCAATACGTTATAAGGCTAAGTATCCCGTAACTGACCTAACAGAGGCAAGTTTTTAGGGAAAATAAAGCGTCCCCCTCGTCATTCCCTACAGTGAATGCCCGCGAGGGCGATAGAGAATCTACTATTCGCGTGTTGTAGGGGTTATTAATAGTGGTATCGTCATTGCTGTAAAGAGTAAGTTCATTATTGAAAAAACGGACTTAGACCGCATTAAAAGACAACACGTAGGTAAAGCACCAGAAGTTGGTACTCGAGTACCAACGTTTTCAGAACTCAGCAACCCCAATTCCAACTAAAACAAGGGCGATATTAGAGCGAGTAATGGCTACTTATGATGATGTGCTTTTCCCTGGTGGTGATCTTGATAAACCAATTACCATTTCAGCAGCTAACCGTTATATCCGCCGTATAAGGGATGGTTTACCCATTGAAGATTGGCGTACCCATGATTTTAGACGTTCATTATCCACCGGTGCATCAGAGCTTGGTGTAATGCCACATGTGGTTGAAAAGATGCTGGGCCATGAGCTTGGTGGGGGTATTAGCTGTTTATAACAAACATGATTGGCTAAAAGACCAGTTAGAAGGGTATGAGTTGTATGCGGAGAAGCTGGATAGTTATTTGAAGTAGGTTAGGACAATATTATTGTATTAATTAAAGGATAGTTGGCGATGATTAGTAAATATGTATCACAAGTGTATTGATAAAATTTAGATACAAAAAAACAGATAAATAATATGCATAAATTAGTTACATGAGTTGGAACGTTGTTGTAATAAGTGTATGATACTTAATGCTTATTTAGGTAGCAAAAATATAACTGGGGGAATGTGGTGAGAGTTAAAATTTTAGATAGTAAAGTAGAAGGTAATGCAACCTGCTATTTAGTTAAAATAAACCTGATTACCACCGAGACTCAGCCAGCGTTAATAATTTCTCTGGCATCGGTGGTGATTTTGCACCACATTTAATTAGCGTATTGAATATATCTTCAACTCGAAACCGATAATTAAATCGAAAACAGAATTCACCAAGATAACGAGGAATATGCTTTTCTCTAATTGCGTGATATGTCCCTTTTATCGAATTTTTAACGTTACCAATCATGGTATCGACCCAATAAAATGCAGCTTCATATTGGTGAAGTTCTTTACCATTTTTTGGTAATGAACCATGAATAATATCTGCTGCTAACAGACCATTAAAACAGGGTAAACCATCTGATATGACTAACGTTTTTTCTTGTAAATGCTTTTTAGCCCAATCTGTAATTTCTTGTTTTTTAAAACAAGAAACAACACTTAGCCGCATATAAATAGGATGACCTTCTTCATTCAAAGAGATCGCTGATACAAAAGGTGTTTTACCTTTGGCACCACGTCCTCGCTTTCCTTTTTGTTTACCTCCAATATATGCATCATCCAATTGCACGATATTGCCTAACTTTCGATTATCATCATGCTCTTTCATCACTTGCATGAGCTTATGTTTTATTCGCCATGCTGCGTTATAAGAAACCCCTAATTTACGCTTTAGCTCTAATGCTGAAATACTGTTTTTATCTTGTGTGATGAGATAAATAGCTAAAAACCAAGTAGTTAACAGTAATTTTGAATGGGAAAATAAAGTACCTGCCGTCAATGATGTCTGATGGTGACACTTATTACATTGATATAATGACCGCGATTTAAGTTCACAATAACTTTTAGAAGCACAGGTAGGGCAAACGTAACCATTTTTCCATCGAATATTAAATAAACGCTCTCTACATTGAATTTCTGTCCCATACATTTGCATAAATTCGGGTATAGAAAAGCCTTTCTGAAATTGGATTGAATTCTTAGGCATAACGTCACTCCTATACTTCAATATCTTAAAGTATAGGAGATAATTTAACAGTGGCTGTTAAATAGTGGTAATCAGGTAGTAAAAAACGAGAAGTTAAACAGTTTCATTTTTCTCAAGTTATTGCAGCAACTATGTCATTTGGAAGAGCGAAGCCAGTAACAATTAACTCTCAGGTACTTAGCAAAGTAAATGATAAAGTAGAGGATTATTTAGTAGAGTATGAAGATATAGTTTTATTATGTAAGTTTTTATCTAAATTAGATTCATTATTATATAAAACATATAAAGAAATATCTGTTATGTGGTTAGGACGAGAGATTATATTAACGGGATTATGTGGAGCTATTGGCAATTATAGAAATAAAAATAAATTATCTTCTAGTCAGGTGTTTGAATATGTCTATGAGATAATTTCAAAATCATCTACATCTTTGAATATTAATGAATTTGATAATGCTAGAAAAAATTTATTACTTTCTAAAGTTAATATAGGACAAGTAACAAAAAAAGCTGTTTATAGTGGATTTAATGATTTATTTTTTAATAAAACAAATTAAATAAACTGGCAATCTCTATTTACTAGAGGTGATAATGACTAAATCAAAATATATCTATTCATTTATTACGGAAGAGTTATGTCGACTTATTGATGATGTATATATTACTAATTTGACTGAATATTTAGAAGAAAATAACCTTGAAAATGAGTTGACTACTATTGAAGAGATTGTTCCTATTCTAGATAGTTGTATTATGGAGTTAATGCTTCATGAAGAAAATATGTCTAAATTTTCTGAAATAGGATAATTAATTGATAATGTTGAACTAATATTACCAATAGTATCTTTTGTTGATCCAATAGTAGATATAAATCGATTAGTTTTTTTATTAAAACTAGTCAAATATACGTTAGATAATATTATTGATATTGAATCTGATATTTCTGATGATGATTTTGAAATTATATTTGATTTAGGAAATGATTTAGAGGTGAAATCTTATTTTTATGAATCTGTGGATTTTATCAAATCAATCTTATATTTTAAGCAATCTTGTACGATAAATGATTTAAAAAATGGCAATATAACTCCATCATTAGCTGTTTTAATTTTAAAGTTTTCTAATTCTATTGATTTGAATAAATCGGATTTTTTTATAATAAAAAAAGAACCAAATTCTATTAGTAAAACAAACTACTCTCTATGCTTAAATTACATATTGTTTGTTCTGGGAAATGTTACCATGATGTAAAAAGAGTTGGCCATAAAAATTTCAATATATTTAAAGCCAAAATATCTAATAATTTAGATTATCAACAATTTAATGATTCTATGGTTATATTTAGTGAATATAATAGTAGAGATGAACTTTTAAATAAATATATTAGTATATATCATGTAATTGAAAATTTTATGTGTAAGTATCCTCTAGTTAAGCTGAATAAAGATACTCAGGGTAACATGTTTTCGATTAGAAATTTTAAAGCTATGTATGAAAGGATTGATAATGGAGAAAAAAAATCGTTAGAATTATTCTTGAAAGCTATTAGTAATGATAGTGCTACGGAAAGTATCATATTGGAATCATATTCTTTATTGTCTGATTATATTGATAGTAGCGAGGATAATAAAAATAGAGTAAATCATTCATTATTGTGCTTAGATATTAAGAATAAAGATAATAATATTCTTGATTACAAAAAAATAAAATCAATGAATGTTAAACAAAATTTTCCAGTATTATTATCGCAATTGATATATTATATTCGTAATGCGATAGTTCATAATAAAGAAACTGAATATCATTTATCACATGAAAATTTAGATTCTGAGATTGTAGATTTTATCGAGAATATTATGTTACCTATTTTAGAACAAATTGTACTGAACTTAATAATAGAAAAAAACGACATTGTTTGGTATGAACATCAAAACATTAAACTATATGCATAATGTTTTGATATGAAAATATTTTGTAGTTTCTAAAAATAGTGTTTAAAAAACAAAGCGATCTCTCACCAAGATCGCCTTGCATTTAAAACCGCTTTCCAAACCGACTGGTATTATCCTTCCATTCTTCAACGGCAGAACGTAACCAACGTAATGGCATCAGTGTAATTGGCTCAGGGAACCCGCGTGTTTGTCGCCACTTATAAATGGTTGCTCGACTTGTGATTTGAAACATCTCTAACACTTCAACGTGACTAATTAAAAGATGCGTTGATTGCTCATTAAGTTCAGCATAAGTTTTTTCTGGTGGCGGTGAATATCGGTAGTTGCTTTTGTTTTTTACTTTTATAGTGTGACGGTGTCACTTTTAAGCTGTTTTCTGTGGTATATGAGTTGGTTACAGTAGGGTAGCTGTTGTAATTGAACATGTTTTATTCTTTATTAATATGTTTTGCTGATAAAATTAGAAATACGCCTCAATTCATGCTGTGTAAGCAACGGGAATTACCTTTAAATAAGCTTTTTGCCTTTAATTTTTACATCTTTTAAGTGATGACTCATCATTATACGGGTAAATAGTTAGTCGCTGTCCAATCAGTACAAGCATTCTTGATGGTGTGACAAAAGTAGTCATTAAGAACTTAAATAAACTATTAGTACTATTTGAAGATTAATTTTAGGTAATAATGAGATGCTTTGTCGTTATTGATTTTTTACGGTAAAAAATTTCAATATAATGAATGCTAATAATTAATACTCGTCATAATTTATTCCTGAGTGATTAAAAAAACAAACCGATGTCTTACTAAGATTGCTTTGATTCTAAAGCCGCATTTTAAACTACGTGTATTATTTTTTATTCTTCAATAGCAAAACAAACCAACAGCAGAGAATCAGAGTGATTAGTCATTAAGTTCAGCACAAGTTCTTATGGACGTGGCGAATCAGATAGCTGGTTTTATGGTTTACTTTTTTAGTGTGACGTTGTCACTTAACGGCTGTTTTCTATGAGATATTAGATGGTTACAATAGAATAATTGCTATAATTTAACCTATAATCGCATTATTTCCCCATTTCAATAACAAAATTAGCAAAGTAAACCTGATTTATGCTGTGCTAGTCGCGGTAATTACTTTCAAATAAGCTTTTTCCCTTTGAGTTTTCATATTTTTGGGGTGATAAATCTCTAAAATTCAGCATGTTTATATATGATGCCACCTTTTAATATAAAGGTGGCATCGTAACATTAGCCACTTAGTGAAATACGATATAAACCCGCTGAATAAACCAAAATGAAGCCATAATTCCCATGATATATAGCGGGAGTTGTCGAAAGATACTTTTTTGAAAAAATGCGATTTTCGAACAAATTTTCAGTATCGTTAGCAATAGGCTGAGGAAGATAAGCTGTCCGATTTCAACGCCAACATTAAAACATGCCAGTGCTAAAGGAATGCTGGTTTGTTGTAGTCCCGCAGCTTTAAGTGCGCTTGCAAAACCCAGACCGTGTAACAGCCCAAATGAAAATGAAATGAGCCAAGGGAATCGTCGACTTAATGTTGGTTGATCTTTATTGTTAGGTCGCGTTAACTCATAACATAAAAATAAAATACTCAGCGCAATACCAGCTTCGACTGGCGGCTCGGGTATATGAATTAGATTAAGTGCAGATAAACTTAACGTAATACTATGTGCTAATGTAAAACAGGTGATAGCTTTTAAGAAGGTTCGAAAATCACGGGTAAAGAGCAGCAGACCAGCAACAAACATAAGGTGGTCGATACCCGTTAAAATATGTGTTATGCCTAATGTCACAAATAATTTTATGGTAGACCAAGTGCTGACTTTTCCCGCTAATAATAAATGACTATGTCCTTTATAAAGAACTAAAGTATTTATTTTTCCATGTTGGTTAGTGATTTGAGTTAACAGCTGAATATTGTTTAACCCTTGGAATCTAATCATTGGGGCAGTGATTGTGGTTGGAAATATCAATAAATAACGGTGCAGATCCATACCAAAACCATCAAGACTATCTTGAGAGCTTAATAGTTTAATTTTCCCACCACCAGAAAGTATAGGAGTGATTATTGTATGTTCTCCTGCAACCACTGGTAGTTTAAGGGTTAATTCATAGTGATGATTATTTATTTGGTTTATTAATCCAACAGCAGGTTGATAAGGATGCGCCACTACTTGCGGGCTCCATACCAAACTTAGTGTCATATATAAAACTGCGCAGAGGGCAGTGTAAACATTATGCTTATACATTTTTAAGTAAGGTCTTTGTTGTGACAACGATGCCGGCATTAGCGGGAAGTTGAATGCGGTATTTTTTTATTACATCGGCTATTTTTGTATGAATAACAGCATTAGTGTAGTCAGCCGTTAATAATGATTTCGCATCGTTAAAGTTTAGAATCCCTGCTTTTTTATATTGAATTAATTTAACGGTAATCGGGCCAAAGGGTGTATTGATTGGAGTTGACCATGTTCTAGGTGTAATAGTATTTAAGGTTGTGATTATTGATGAACCTAGTTTGGATAATAGATCTTGTTTCGTTATATGACTCAAACATTGTTGAGATGTTGGTGTTTGTTTTGAATGTGCTTGCTCTTGTGGTGAGAGAAAGTGATAGCAAAGTGAATACATATCAGGATAGCGGTAGTTTTGACGGTGTGCTAAATAATAGCGATGTAATAATGTGGTATTAGCGGCATTGATTTTAGCGATTTGAGTTGTATAAGAAATAAAGCGTTGCATTAACATTGCGTTAAGATTTGGATCGCCTTTTTCTAAACCAAGTTTAAGCGCTTGTTGAGATAAGATCTGCTGTAGAATCGCTTGGTTTATATCACTATTTAACATTTTGTGGGAAGGAGGGCTGCCAAAGTAGGTTATGTCGTCTCGTTTTTGTTGGCTGATTTGAGAAGGGGTGATCACGACTTCATTGGTAGAAGCAGTATTTGAGTAATAATACGAATAACAAATAAATAGGATCCCGCCTGCTATTAGGAAATGAGAGAATGGATCTTTAATAAATTTTTTAAGCCAATATAAAGTAGTGTTTAACATGTTATTGAGTCTTTTTATATTAAATGCCGCATAAGCATACATGTAATATCTGTATGACTATTGAATACGATTATCTTTTATTATTAACGGCATCATTTTGTTTTTATTTTGATAGGGAGCAAATTTTTTAATAATGTATCCCTATATAAAAACCGAAGAGTCAGCGGTGATTTTAATCAGTATTTAGCTATCGGTTTAATGATGAAATGCAATTATATTTATCATTAAATCTCGAAATGTAAATTCTTACTTATAGTACGTAAAAGCGATAGTCGTTTATTTTTTTTGTGATATATATGTAAAGAAAGAATAAAGTTCAGTTATGAATTCCAATAAAATTTTATCAAAATAATAAAGGAAGTATCATGAAAGACTATTTTAATACTGCATATCCATCGATTGATCTCCTCAGAAAAAAAGCTAAATCGCGGTTGCCAAAGTTTGCGTTTGAATACGTAGATGGTGGTTGTAACAATGAGATAGGTTTAAGACGAAACACAAATGATATTCGTAAGCTTGAACTTATTCCTTATTATTTAAGAGATTATAAAGATGTCTCATTAAAAACAACTTTGTTTGGTGAAACTTATGATGCGCCATTTGGTGTCAGTCCAATTGGTCTTCAAGGATTAATTTGGCCGCAAGCACCAGAGATTTTAGCTAAAGCGGCTTTTGATCATAATGTACCGTTTGTGTTAAGTACTGTTTCTACCGCATCCATTGAAACGATAGCTGAAATTACTGAAGGAAAAATGTGGTTTCAACTTTATCATCCCGTTGATGATGCGATCACTGATGATTTACTTGCCCGTTGTAAGGCGGCAGGGGTGAAAACCTTAGTCTTATTATCTGATGTTCCAACTTTTGCTTACCGTCCTAAAGAAATAAAAAATGGATTGGCTATGCCGCCAAAAATGACAGCAGAAAATATGCTGCAAATAATGCTTTCTCCTGAGTGGGCGCTTGAGACATTAATTAAAGGTAAACCAGAATTTAAATCATTAACTAAATATATGTCTGGTTCGATGAATATGCACCACTTAGCGTTGTTTATGGATAAAACATTTAATGGGCGTTTAAGTGAAGAAAAAGTACGTAAGTTACGTGATAAGTGGGACGGTAACTTAGTGCTAAAAGGATTATCAACAGTTGAAGATGCAAAAAAAGCGATTGAAATAGGTCTTGATGGGATCATTGTTTCAAACCATGGCGGACGTCAACTGGATGCGGGTCCATCAACTATCAATAAAGGCATGGAAATTCTTGATGCTTGTAAAGGCCAAACAACCATTATGATGGATAGTGGTATTAGAGAAGGTTCTGATATTGCTTGTACATTAGCTGCGGGGATGGATTTTACTTTTATGGGCCGTAGTTTTATGTACAGTGTGGGGGCTCTTGGACAAAATGGGGGTTATCACGCAATGAATATGTTGAAAAAACAACTGCAACAGGTGATGGAGCAAGTGTGCTGTGAAAAGCCACAAGACTTATCTAACCATTTAGCTAAAATAAAAAACCTTTGGTAATTAGTTGGTTATATTATAAATAGGCATGATAAAGGTGTACTGAGTACATCTTTTTATTTGTTAACGAAGGATGTTTGTTTTTACTAGATCAACTAATTCATCACCATAGCCATTAAATAGTGCTTTTAATGTGTAGAGGGTAAAACCTTTCTCTTGGGCTAATTTTATTTTTGGCGGTAAGCTTAATTCGTTTTTATCTGTGATAACTTCAAGCAGTGCAGGGCCATCATGGTTTAATAATTCATCGATAGCATCGCTGAGCTTATGCGGATCTGATACGTTGATCCCTTTAATATTACACGCATTGGCAATCGCGGCAAAACTTGGATTATGCAGATTAGTTGCATTAGAAACAAAGCCCGCCGCTTTCATTTCCATATCAACAAAACCTAATGAGCTGTTATTAATAATGACTATTTTAATAGGAAGATTGTAAGGTACTAGGGTAAGAAGATCGCCCATTAGCATTGAAAATCCGCCATCACCACACAGTGCAATAACTTGGCGAGTTGTATCTACGGCTTGGATACCAATAGATTGTGCTAATGCATTTGCCATTGATCCATGATTAAATGAACCAATTAAACGGCGTTGATTGGTCATTTTGAAATAACGAGCAGCCCATAATGTTGGTGTTCCAACATCACAAGTGAATACTGCATTTGATTGTGCTTTCGCACTGAGCATTTTTGCCAGAGTTTGAGGATGAATCAGTGTACTTTTCGGTTTTATCTCGGCTAAATTATCCAAATCTTTACGTGTTGTTTGGTAGTGTTGAACACATTTATCGAGAAAATGGTGATCTGTTTTTTCATCCACTAATGGTAGCAGTGCTAATAATGTTGAATTTATATCGCTAATTAATGCGAGATCAACTTGAGTATGGCGGCCGATAGCATCTGGATTATTATCTATCTGAATAATTTTTACTGCGTGAGGGTAGAACGGCTTAAATGGAAAACTGGTACCAAGTAAAATTACCGTGTCAGCATTTTCCATCGCATGATAGCCAGAAGCGAAACCGATTAATCCCGTCATTCCGACATCATAAGGATTATCATATTCAATATGTTCTTTACCTCTAAGGGCATGAACAATAGGGGCCTTCAGTTTTTTAGCCAATGTTATTACTTGATCGTGTGAGCCTTTACAACCAGCACCACAAAATAAAACTATTTTTGATGATTGGTTAATGATTTCTTGGCACAATGTTAATTCAGATAATACAGGGGTAATTTGTTGCAATGCAGGACGTTGCCATTTAATTGGTGTGTTTTTGGGCATATCAAGCAATGCAATATCACCTGGAATAACAATGACGCTTACGCCTTTTTTTAAAACCGCTTGTCTCATTGCTGCTTCTAAAAGAAAAGGCATTTGTGATGGGTGCGTTAATTTTTCACAAAAAACACTGCATTCTTTAAATAAGTGAAGAGGATCTGTTTCTTGAAAATAGCGACTGCCGGCTTCTGATGATGGGATATCTGACGCAATAGCGAGTACGGGAACTTTGTTTCGGTGGCAATTATACAACCCGTTAATTAAATGCATGTTACCTGGACCACAAGATCCAGCACAAACCGCGAGTTCTCCCGTCAGCTCTGCTTCTGCTCCTGCGGCAAATGCAGCGACTTCTTCATGTCTTGTTCCGATCCATTCTATTGTACCATCGGCACGTAAGCTATCACTTATTCCATTTAACGAATCTCCCGTTACTCCCCAAATACGTTTTATTCCCGCAACGCTGAGTAATTTTATTATATATTGAGCAATATTCATGATATTCCTTTCATATTTTTATTTAATGTTCTCCTATATTAATTACATAGTTTAAAAGTAAATACCAGAAAGGAATGCCAAGTAGTTGAGTTATATTTTTCATCGTTACGATTAATATAGTTATATTATAAATTTACTGTATTTAAGAATAAGTTAATGATCAACGTTTGATAAAAGAATGAATTTATAAAAAATAGCGGGTCTAAAACTTATTAAGTAATACTTAAAAAGAATATTTGTACACTGTATTATATTAACGTATTCTTTTTAGTGTTATTATGCTGTCCGTTTATTAATCTTATAGTAATCATTTATTTTACTATTTCAGAATAAGTAGTCATGAAAAAAATACTCTTTTTAACCACACTTTTAGGTTTCAGTACTGCTTCATATGCGGATTTACATTTTGAGTTTAAAAATGTAAATAATCTTAATCACAACGATAGAAGTAGCACTAATGATAGCCGCGTTTATGTTTGTACGTTACAACCATTTCGAGATATTTTTGCCGACGTTGGTGTAACGCGGGATATGGCTCGTTATAAAGTGCAACATCGTTGTGAAAAGTCTCAAGGTGAGGGCAGTCTTTTCTGTAAAGCAACAGCGGCGAAGTGTGTTGAATCTTCTCTCGTTTTGGGAATAGATACAGACCGACGTCATGGTGTTTCAATTTATAGTCAAAATAATCAAAAGGGTGAGTCTGTAATGATCACGCATAATGTTTCTAATTTAAGTGATTATAATTTTGATAATCGAATGTCATCTTTCGCTATTCCTAGTGGGTGGACGGTTAGATTTTACGAGGGTGTAAATTATAGTGGTGGCTTTTATACCCGTAATAGTGGCGATGAAAATGCAACTGGATTCGATAATCAGGTGAGTTCTATTAAGATATTAAGTACCTTTTAACCACTGAGCATCAGGGTATTGCTAAAATAATTGGCACTACCGATGGGTAGTGCCAACCTTATTAAAGTGATTTAGTTTATTGAAATACTTTTAATAATTTGTTGTGCAATATATTTATGCATCGCAGTCGTCGGGTGAGTAACCCCCCAGAATACATATTTATCAGAGCCATGTTGCGCACAATCATTAGTTAGACTATGACTAAGAAGATAATCTTTTGATGAACTTCGATTAATATCCATGCAAGCATCTTTAGCATTCACAAAACCATATTTTTGAGGTTCAAAGGTAACGTTTTCAAATATTTGGTATGCATCTACAAACGTAATGTTAATGCCTTTTGCTTTATAATACGTAGCTTGTTCTTTTATAAAGAGATTGAATTGTTTAATTTGTTGGCTGACTAGTGCGACTTTATCAGCTGTTGAATATTTAAATTGTGGTGCTTTGCTTGCATCGGGTAGTGTCATTAATAAAATATGTTTAGCGCCTGCATCGGTTAAACGAATAAGGGCTGTGCTGTAATCACTTTTGACTTCAGTAACATTACGATCGTAATTCATGAAATCATTAAGGCCAAACTCTAGCGTAAATAGTGTATTTTCAATCTGGTAATTTTTGGCTGATTTCATATAAGTAATAAAAGAAGAAATTTGGTCATAAATTCCAGTGAGAATACCATATTCGTTTACACCAGCAGCGCCACCAACAGCCCAGTTATATAAAGGGAGTTGTTTGGCGTTAGCAAGATATTCTGTCCAGACAAAGCCATTACTGAAATGACCAAGGAACCAACTATTCCTATTTGGAAATAGCCATTGTGAACCATTGAAAGTATTACCCGTATCAGAAAGGCTATCACCAAAAGCAACAATTTTATTAATAGTATGTGTTTGGTGAGCTTTATCATTCGTCCAAATAGTATGGCTATAAGATGCTTTTATATCTGAAGCATAAAAAGTAATATCTGCATTTTTATTATTTGTATCAATAGACGTTGTGCAGCGTTGTGCGATGTCTTTATTTGATACATCAGTGTAAAACATATTTTTAAATGAAATGGATGACCACCAATAGCCTGGCAATTCGTAATAACTATTATCGCTATTTTTAGCCCATACCCAATCAGTAGCAGGTTCATCATTACTTATACTGGTACGATACCAACATTTCACATAGGTATAAGTATTGTTAGTATTGGGAATGGCATTTTGTTGTAATGGATGATTTTCAATCTGTTGCACGTTATCAGAAGCTGTTGCAGCAAAAGGGAATAATAACGTTAATAGCAAATATGCTTTGTTCATGACAGTCCTTTCTATTAATAATTGGTATTAATTACAGTTGCAAATAATACGCACAGGAAATGCAAATAATTGCATTGTCTGGTTACATTAATAGAGCTTGTTATAGGATGCATGTTTTATATTCTATAATGGGATATTCTTCTAGAAAATGGATTAATTTGTATTTTTTCATTCCAATATTCAGTCATATATTATCTGTATTTGATATTATATTTCTTATTTGTATGCTTTTTATGAATGAAATAATAACAAAGAATGATGGTGAATGATGGTGAATGATGCTTTATCATGGCGACGATCATCCTTAAAGATACAATAAATATGTTATTAGAAAGTAATAATATTATTAATAGAAATTAGGTTAAGAGGGCGAATAACGAGGCAGATCTGACGGTTCTGTTTTATGTTATAATATCGCTAGTGTTTCTAATTAGATAAATGAACTATGCTCGGCTATTACCTTCATACACAAAATGCGCAGCAGGCATTAGATGCCATTAAGAAAGGACTTTCTAGTGTTCGAATCTCTGCAGATTTAAACCTTAGCGAACAGGATTTTGCAGTCACTGAGCAAGGTTTAATTCTTGACGAAGAAAATAAACTTTCTATTGCTGATCTTAAGAAGATAGTTAAAAAGACACAACGAATTTATGTTTGTAGCGATGGCGATATGGAGCCATTAGAAGATCGGAGTGTTGGTTATTATAAATTAGCCCCAACGGAGGGAGCGCCGCTACTTGAAATTAGTGGTGTTAAAATGCACATATCGAAAGGAACAGATCCTTTCAAGAGTGCATCAGAGATGGCAAAACAGGCAGTACGCAGTGGTGATAATGTATTAGATTGCTGTAGTGGTTTAGGCTACGCTGCGATTGCGGCACATCGGTTAGGTGCTAAAAAAGTATTGACCATTGAGCTAAGTGAATCAGTAATGAGTCTGCGTGCTCAGAATCCGTGGTCGCGTGATTTGAATAACGATGGGATTGAACAACGTCAGGGAAGTAGCTTTGAGTTGATTGAGACAATGCCTTCGATCTCTTTTGATGCTGTAATTCACGATCCACCACGTTTTTCTCTTGCTGGTGAACTGTACAGTGAAGAGTTCTATAGTGAGATCTACCGTGTATTACGTCAAGATGGACGTCTTTTCCACTATACGGGTAATCCACATATTATGAAAAAAGGCAGTGGTTTTGTTGATGGCGTTATTCGTCGATTAAAAGCAGCTGGCTTTAAAAATATACAGAAAGTGGATCATTTGATGGGTGTTAGTGCTCAGAAATAAATTATCAAATAAAGGAGTCGATGAAATTATTAATATTATTATAATAACATCGACTCCTTTTTTTAATTAATATTTATATTTGTTGTTTTGCTATTTCGTATAGAATGATTACGTGCATCAATTGAAGCACCTAATTTATCAGTTTGAATTTTGATAGATCTTCTATATTGCTCTTGTAATATATTATTTGTTTTTTCATCTCGAGAATCATTACGTAATTGACGCTCAAAAGCAGCATCTTCACGAATTTCATTACGTTCACGTGATGTTAAACGGCCTTTACCTGCATATTTTGTATCTTTAGCGCGTTTAAATGAATGACCTTGAGTTGTATCTAGTCGAACGGTTAATCGACCTGATTGATAATTTCGAACAAAAACTGGTGCTCCTTCTGAAATAGGGGCTTTATCTATTTGATAAACTTCAATTAGCTCACCAGTTTTTTGTGATTGTACTGTATAACGATAAGCATCAACTAATGTTGGTGTTGAAATGTTATCTGCAAGTAAAGTAAGCCCACCAATAAGTGCAGTCCCAAGACCAATCGCCATACCATCACGACTTCCACTTAAAACAGCTCCACCTAATCCACCAGCAATAAGACCTGAACCAGCTAATTGTGCTGTCTGATTTTTTAATTGTTCAGGTTTGACTTTTACTGGGTCATATGTGAGTACCACCCCGCGGATCATACTAAGCATATGATCATTCATATCTACGACATTAGAATCTAAACTATCTCGTTGTGCTTGTTGAGTTGATTGACACCCTGAAATGGATATAGCAACAAGGACACTTAAAGCAATAACTGTCTTTTTCATCAGAAGTCCGGGAAATAAAAGGAGTGATATCATTATGCCGATATAGCATACTGATGCAAGTGTTTTATTGCTAATGGTATAATTATGATATAATTAGAGCTGAAAATTAAATTCTATAAAATCATAATTTTGTTTTAATTTAGATGCTTTTTTATGTTTTTAATCTGATAAATTAAGATAAGGAAAATATTATAGATATGGATAAAAGTAATCTGTATTTTTAATTAAAACCAATATGATAAATAGGTAAAATGTAATTAATTAATGATTTAAATTATGAGTAATAACCGTATGACATCATCGATACAATTTATTGCGACAGACATGGACGGAACATTACTTAATGATGTAAATGAGCTGCCAGATGATTTCTTGAATGTATTTAATGCGCTTGATGATCAAAAGATCATGTTTGCAGCAGCATCTGGGCGACAATATTTTACATTATTAAAAATGTTTGAGTCTATTAAAGATAAGATCCTTTTTATTGCTGAGAATGGCACTTTAGTGATGTATCAAGGTAAAGAGCTTTATAGTGCGACAATTCCAAAAATTGAAACTGATGCCATTATTAATACCGTCCGTAATATTGAAAATACGCACATTGTTTTATGTGGAAAAAAATCAGCTTATACAGAGACTAAAGATAAGCAGGTTCAACAAGAAATAATGAAATATTGCCATCATATTATGTTTGTTGATGATTTATTAGATATCGATGATGAGGTTATTAAAATATCAGTATTAAACTTTAATGGTACTGAAGAATACGTTTATCCTTTGGTTGCCCCTTTGTTCTCAGCATCACACCAAGTGGTCGTGAGTGGTAAAACATGGCTAGATTTTATGGATAAGCAGGCATCAAAAGGGCAGGCGATTAAGGCTATGCGTGCTAAATTCGGATTTACATTTGAAAATAGTATGAGTTTTGGTGATTTTTTTAATGACATAGAAATGCTTAACGAAACTTATTTTAGCTATGCAATGGGTAATGCACACCCTGAGATTAAAAAATTAGCCCGTTTTATTGCACCAACTAATAATGAACAGGGTGTAATAACCGTCATTAAACAACAGGTGTTACAGTGTAACTAATCTGGGGGCTTAGTCGGTTTTTCTGTGTAGAGACAGTATTAATGGGAGTTAAAAGACTATTGACAAACAATGGTAATGAATTACATTCTTATTTGAGTTGTTAATATGTTGTATGACCAAGGAGCATTCAATGAATACAGATGAACTATTTCCGTTATATGTCATTATTTCTGTTGTTGTTTTTTTATTCTTCATGTTCTTTTTATTTATACAGTTATACCTAAAAGCAAAAAAAGGAAATGTTGGCGGTTGCTGTAGCACTGAAGTGAAGTCGACACCAAAGAAAAAAAAGATAGATAATCATCTTTCATAGATCAATGACTGTTGGTTTCTATAACGAAAGCATCATTATGCAAGGTAGTGGTGCTTTTTATAACTGACTGGTATTTTAGTAAAAAAAAGCATCATTAACAGGTAGAATATAAGACATTAATTATAAAAATGTCGGAGTAATACTGTTTATGGCATCTTCAATCAAATTTATAGCAACAGACATGGATGGCACGTTACTGAGTGATGAGAAACGTCTTCCTGCAGATTTTTACGATATATTTAATCAACTAGATGCTAAAAATATTCTTTTTGCCGCAGCATCGGGTCGTCAGTATCAGAGCTTAGTCAATACGTTTGAGCCAATTAAAGACAAGATGTTATTTATTGCCGAAAACGGTACGTTAGTGATGCACCACGGCAAAGAGCTTTATAGTTCAACTATTCCAACATCAGAAATTCATACCATTATTAATAGTATTAAAACTATCGACAATACCTTCATTGTTCTCTGCGGTAAAAATTCTGCTTATACTGAAACAACAGATGCTCAGGCATTAGAAGAAATTAAAAAATATTACCATAACCTTGAATTTGTTGATGATTTACTGATGGTGGATGATGAATTTATTAAGATTGCGGTACTTAATTTTAATGGCACAGAGCAACAGGTATATCCAATTATAGCGCCGCTGTACTCTCAGACCCATCAAGTTGTGATTAGTGCACAAGTGTGGCTTGATGTAATGCATAAAACAGCCTCTAAAGGTGCCGCAATTAAAGAATTACAACGTATTTTCGATTTTACATTTGAAGAAAGTATGAGTTTTGGTGATTTCTTAAATGATGTTGAAATGCTAAAAGAAACTTATTTTAGCTATGCTATGGATAATGCACATCCTGAAATTAAGCAACTGGCCCGTTTTCATGCGCCAAGTAATAACGAGCAAGGTGTTATGACGATTATTAAAGAACAAGTATTGAAATAGTTTTTAGAAATAGGGTATTGATTTTATTTAGCTATTAACAAATTATTCAAACTGTTTTGATGATGATGTTTGTATATATGATGAAGTCATACAGTACGTTGTATTTGCATACTTAAGTAAAGGATGAGGCATGTCGCCCCAAAGAATATTTGCCAGTGTTGCTCTTGTTATAGCCTTAGGCTCGTTAGAAAAAAGTATTGTTACTACACCGCTATCTATTATTGGCCAAGACTTAAACGCAGGACAGGCATTAACTTGGGTTGTAACCGCCTATTTATTAGCTGCCACTGCTGTTCTTCCTGTCTATGGTAAGTTGAGTGATATTTTCGGGCGTGTAAAAATGCTCAATGTAAGTATTGTCTTATTTATGTTAGGTTCAATAGCATGCGGATTATCAGATACGTTAGGTCAATTAATTATCAGTCGAGTTCTGCAAGGGCTTGGTGGTGGTGGCTTAATTGCATTAGCCTTTACCGTGATAGCTGACAGCATTCCTGCTCGTATTGTAGGTAAATACCAAGGTTATATTTCCATTGTCTATGCTGTATCTAGTATTGCAGGGCCGTTATTAGGGGGCTTTTTTGCAGAGCATCTTAATTGGCGTTGGATTTTTTGGGTTAATTTACCTTTAGGAATATTAGCGTTATGGATGGTGAATAATAATCTTGCCCATTTAAGTAAAGGACGAAAATCTCCATTTGATTGGAAAGGGGCAGCATTGCTTATTAGTGTAACGACATTAGTATTATTGCTCTTATCGCCAGAGTCACAATTGCCTATCGGCTGGGTATCCGGTGCGTTATTGTTATCACTTATTTTACTTTATATTGTTGAAAAATTAGCAAAATATCCAATTCTTCCTGCTCGTTTGGTACGGTTGCCCGGTTATTTAGTTAGCGTAATTTTGATTTTATGTTCACAGTTACTGATGTTTGCCATATTGGTGTATTTCCCTTTACAACTGCAATGGCAAAAAGGGCTAACAGCATCAGAGAGTGGACTATTTATGATGATATTTATGTTTAGCATTACAACTGGTGCATTCATCGGTGGAAAACTCATTGCGCGCTGGGGGAATTATAAGATTTTTGTGATGCTTGGATTTTTAATGGCGTCATTGGCCTTATGGCAATTACATTTTGATTTTGAAGTGAAATTAGCGCTTATTTTGGCTGGCCTTGGACTTGGCTTTACCTTGCCAGCTTTAAGTGTGGTTGTGCAAAACGTGTTACCACCGCGAGATCGGGGTATTGGTATGTCATTGTTTAATTTTGGGCGTGAGTTGGGTGGTGCTATTGGGGTCGCTGTTTGTTCTGCGATTTTCCATTTTCAATTGCCTGACAATGTGTTGGCAAGCAGTAGCAATGGGTTAGCTGGTGTAGATAGTCAATTGTTAGCATCAGGGTTTAATTCAACCTATCTTATGATGGCAACTGTTGCGGTAGTGGCTTTTATTTTGGCTGTATTGGCATTGAAGAAACGTCCATTATCTGATGAAGTTGAGTTGGACTCTGAGTAACAATAGCGTGAAATAATATGACTGAAAGATTAAAGGTAATAGCGAAATAAAACGAGTCAATCACAGTATTATTATTTAGAGACGAATGTTTCTGATTGAAAGTGATACAAATCTAATTATTGGGATTATTGAGTATCTCCTACAATTTGAACGGAGTAATGTCTTTACTTAGGATACTAATATTCAGAGGTGATTATGAGTTTGTTTTATGTAGATAAAAATGCGCAAGATAACGGCGATCATGAAATTCATACAGCAACATGTAGCCATAGCCCTGGTTTGAAAAATTGTGATGCGCTTGGTTATCATACCGCCTGTAGTACTGCATTAGAGGCGGCTAAAAAGATATATCCTCAATCAAATGGTTGCTATTACTGCTCATATTCCAGCTATACATCTGAAAGTAAGTAAAATATTACTAGCGACATGATCATATCGATGATGTCGCTATTTTTTTGTCTGCCGTTTATTGCCCACATCGAATGAATATTTCAGCATGAGAGCGTTAAATTAATTGCTGATATTCACACGTTATAATCATAATCTAGTGTAGTATTCACGTTATAAATAGCGTTGGCGTTAAAGGGTTCAAATGGAAATCGACTATAAAGTTAATCATTCGATTACAGCAAATCAATACATTGAATTAATGAATAAAACCGCATTTACTGAATCTCGACAAGTTAATGATGAAACAGTTGTGCAAGGTATACTAAACAATAGCAATCTAATCGTAACAGCATGGGTTAATGAACAGCTTGTAGGTTTGGCTCGTTCAATGACTGATTTCTATGATTGTTGTTATCTATCTGATCTTGTGGTCGATGAAAGTGTTCAATCAATGGGAATTGGTAAATATCTTATTTTAGTAACAGCAGAATCTGTGGCAGAGAACTGTAAAATTATTTCATTATCTGCGCCCAAGGCTGCAGAGTATTATTCTAAAATTGGGTTTAAGGAACAGAATAGTTCGTGGGTATTAACGGATATTAGCGAGTTAGTCTTACCTTAATATAACGGTTATACCAATCTGGAAAATTAACTGGTCAGGTTGATCCAATCTCTTGAACACATTCTAGTGATGCGTGAAGCCGATTCATTAAACTGATTCCATGCAAGGCAGACCTTATCGAGAATGTCGTTATAATCAGAAAAATTTTGATTAGCGAGATAGTGTTGTCGTAACCAACTCCAAACTTGTTCTATTGGGTTAAGTTCTGGAGAATATGGTGGAAGTTTGATGATGCTGAGATTATTAAACGGATTAGCAATATCGTCAGTATGCCAGCCTGCACCATCCATCACTACAATAGCATAACGACCTTTTTCTGTGGTTCGTGATATCTGAGCAAGGTGCTCAGTCATTATTTTTTTATTTACCCAAGGTACCACTAACGCCTCACCAACTCCTCTTGCTGGGCACACCGAACCAAATAGATAAGCATATTCAAACTGCTGTTGTTTTATCGCTCTTGGTCGAGTTCCTCGTTCAGCCCAAAGACGGGTAGTGGTATTTTGTTGTCCAAATCTTGCTTCATCTTGAAACCATACATCGACCTTATCGAGCGCTATATGTCCTGGGATCTTAAGGATCGTTTCAATTTTAAATTTTTTAAAATTATCCTGAGCTTGCTGTGATTGTTTTGGATGTTTTGACCGTGATGTTATCCACGAAAAGCCCATGCGCTTAAGTAGATAATAGATAGAATCTGGGTGGTAGTTTTTATCAAATTCTTTGAGAATGTAAGCATGAATATCCGCGCCTATTAATCGCCCGCCAGAAGAGTCTTGAGCTTTAAGTTTAATATAATTGGATAGCTGCTCACGTTGTTTAGGTGAGAGAAATGCAGGGCGACCACTACGCGTTTTTTCTTGAAGCCCTTCTAAGCCTTCTTCAAGAAAGATACTCACCCATTTATTAACACTTGTTCGGCTAACTTTGAGATATTTAGCAATTTGAGTACGAGATTTACCTTCCTTGAAGTGCTCCAAGGCAAGTAATCTCATTTTCATTTGAATTGTTTTTTGTTGGCGAGCAAGCTTTTTAAAGTCGGTATTGTTTAGGCTGTCCATAGCGAATCTCATTTAAAAATGATGGCTTCAATTAGATCATAATTTTAGTTAGATTGGTATTATATTCATAGTTATCAGTCTGACGCTATATAAAGTCATAAGAAGCGAGTAAGAAGATCTGATTATTGTCTTGTCTATCTATTGACCATGTTAGTAGATCAATGCAAAAAAATAGAGATTGGACTATCATATTACTTGCTATAAATCTGTATCTTGGTGTAATTTCTCACCACTATTTATTTTTGGAATAATGATCATGCCAAAGGCTAGTGAGATTAAAAAATTTGCAGCTATTGAACTTAACGGTAAAGTAGCTTTAGTTAAAGAAATTACTAAGCTAACACCGAGTGGTCGTGCAGGCGCAAGTCTTTACCGTATGCGTATTTATGATGTTGCAACGGGCTCTAAATCGGATGTTAGTTTCAAAGCTGATGAAATGATTACGTTAGCAGATTTCAGTCGTCAGAAAGCATCTTTCTCATACATCGATGGTGAAGAATACGTGTTTATGGATGATGAAGATTACACGCCATACACATTCACTAAAGAAGCAATTTCTGAAGAGCTACTTTTCATTACTGAAGATACTAAAGGTATTGAAGTACTGACTGTAGACGGTGCACCTGTTGCATTAGAACTACCAGCAACAGTAGAGCTAACAATTGTTGAGACTGATCCGTCAATTAAAGGCGCGTCTGCAAGTGCTCGTACTAAGCCTGCAACATTGTCTACAGGTCTTGTTGTTCAAGTTCCTGAGTACATCGCAAATGGCGAAAAAATCAAAATCAACACAGCTGAACACAAGTTCATGAGCCGTGCTGACAAATAATAATTAGTTATTATTATTTTATAAGGCCAGTATCGTTTATTCGATGCTGGCTTTTTTAATACTCATTATAAACATAATGCACAGGGAATCATGTGGCTCAGATAATAACAATTGGTGTTGCTAAAAAAGAAGATTTAGACGCGGTGTTTCAGTTAGAGCAGCGATTATTTGGTGATCATTGTTATCCTGATTTTTTCATTCGCCAAGCTTATGATTGTTGGCCCGCTGGATTATTAGTGGCTCGTGAACAAGACAATGTGATTGGTTATGCGTTGTGTGCGCCTCAGTTTAATGCTATGTCGTTAAAAGTAACTGAAGGGTGGATATTGGCATTAGCTGTTGATACTAGCGTACAGGGACGTGGAGTGGGTAGAAAACTAATACAAGAAGCTATGGAGGTACTAACGGGCTGTGAAAAACTGTGGTTAACGGTACATCCAGATAATTATGCGAAAAAGTTATATCAACAGCTAGGTTTTACCGACGTTGAACAAGAAAGTGAGTATTTTGGTGTTGGTCAACCACGGATAAAAATGGTGTATGTGGCAAAGTGAGCAATTATTACGTAAATAATAGATATAAAAAAAGGGTACCTAGATACCCTTTACTTCTTTCAACTGTTCGTTGAAAAATTAAGCACGCTCAACGTTAGCAGCTTGAGGACCTTTTTGGCCTTGCTCAACGTCAAAAGAAACTTTTTGACCTTCAGCTAGAGATTTAAAGCCTTCACCTGTGATAGCACGGAAGTGAACGAATACGTCAGCGCCGCCATTGTCTTGAGTGATAAAACCGAAACCTTTCTCATCGTTGAACCACTTAACGATACCAGTTGTTTTAGACATGTTATGTCTCCTGAAATAATAAATTAGTAGCGCACATTACGCTGTTTTACTTATGTACAAAAGAATAATGAAGCGCTTCAGGACAACTGTGAATATTTGAACAGTGTATCGAAGTTTTCTCTTTCAATTTGTTGCATAAATAGGCCTTTAATAAAACCATGAGTATTAGGCCATTTTCATATTGAAAGGGCAAGTTTCTCGTTTAAGAACCAATCAATAATGTGACCATACTAACAAAATAACATACTGTGAAAATGCTTGTATGCATATGGTAGGGAAGGGGCATTAGAGAAAGTTGAATTGGATTGTTATATAGGTTTTTGACTGAATTGAAAAAAGGGCTGAATGAGCCCTTTATTTTTGTCGATATTCAAGGTTAATTTATTAAACTCTTTCAACGTTTGCTGCTTGAAGACCTTTAGGACCTTGCTCTGTTTCGTAAGAGACTTTTTGGCCTTCAGCTAAGGTTTTAAAGCCATCACCACTAATCGCACGGAAGTGTACAAATACATCAGCACCGCCGTCATCTTGAGTGATAAAACCAAACCCTTTCTCTTCGTTAAACCACTTTACGGTACCTGTTGCTTTTGACATGTTGTCTCCTGATAAATCTATTCATCACACGGTATAGCCAATATCAGATTACGGAGCGATTTGAGTGTTGAACTCTGTTGCTGATCATGAGGATGACAGCGAAGATATCCTTGTTCAGATTGCTTTAACTGTAAATAAGTACTGGTCTACTATGAAGACTAGGCGCTGATCAGCAATTTGCAAATCAAATTGATTATTTTTTATGAGCAAAAGAAATAATCATTGGATTGTCATTATTATTTCTTAAATTTTTCACTTAAATGCCTTTTATTGCGGTAATAATTTTAAATATTTCTTGAACGAAATCAAAGCAATTTAGAATAGAAAGAGCATAATTCAGACAACAAAGGATCTTCAAGCGTATGTTAACGCATCATCTAGACGATAATCTGCGGGTATTACTTGAGTTTACAGCAGATTTTCTGATATAACGATTTTAGAAAAGAACTGAGACTCGACGGTTATGTACTAGGAAGTGCATTTTTCCTAATTATTAGCATTAAATCAGTTTCACAAGGCTTTATTTTCAGACTAAGGACAAAACATGAACAACATCCTTGAACTTGTTCGTCAGGCTCGTCGTAAAAACAAACTTAAACGCGAAATTTTAGATAATGACCGTAAAGTTCGTGATAACCGTAAGCGTGTAGAATTACTAGAAAACATGCTGGATTATATCAAAGCAGATATGAGCCATGATCAAATTTTAGAAATCATCGAAAATATGAAAAGCGATTATGAAGATCGTGTTGATGATCATATTATTATCAGTGCTGAACTTTCTAAAGAACGTCGTGACGTTAGTAAAACAGTTAAAGACCTTCGAAAAGCAGAAATTACAGCGCACAAACATAATTAATTTTATGCGTGTTAACTGATTAAGACCTGAGCAATATATGCTCAGGTTTTTTTTTGGTTATTTTTCATTGAGTAAATTTGAGATTTGAGTAAAAAAGAGAATATCAGTATAAAAAGAGCCCGAAACGATTCCTGTGTCGGGCTTAGGGGAATAGGCTCATTGATTGAGCCTTGCGCTAACTGATTTATGTCTATGTCTAGAATTTGATTACACTATCAATATTAGTTTAGCTTTGATTTTTTTCCAGTTGTCATCAAAAATAATTGCTGGATTTATCATTAAATAGCCAATAATCAGCAGGGTATTGAATTAGATATCAAATAGATTTGTATCACGTACTAATTCGCGAGGTAAGCCATTTTTGATTCGATTGCCAACCCATTTACCGATACCAATAGGGTAATCACGGTAAGTAACAATCACTTCACCTTTACCCGTTAGATCTTCTGGACGAATATCTCGCCCCATAAACCACTCTTTCGCTTGTGGTGCTGTTAATGCTATAGCAACTGACTCTTTACCGGTTGCAAGCGTCATGATCGCTTCATGCTGCCAGCGATAGCCTTTCTTGTGCTGCTCTGCGAGTTTAATGCCTATGCGTTGGAAACGGATTTCGCCAATCAAAGGTTTAATTTGTGATGGGAATAACCATACTTCTTTATCTCGTAACCAAATATCACTATTTGTTGATAAGCTAATATTAAGATCAGTGTTAAGTTGTTCTGCTATCAGTTGTTGTTCATCGGCTTTAACTTGAGTAAATGGGAATTTACCCATGCGCTTTTTAACTGGATCGGTGTCAACGGAAGCATGCTTACGAATTCGTGCAACAAAGAAGCCCTCACTATCAAAAACTTGAGGATAAACGTGTAAGAACCCTTCAGGTGTTAGCGCTTTTTGTGCACCTTCAAATAAATCCCCTAAAGATTCAAATTCAACCGCATCACCAAAGGTTTCTTTTAGGTAATGACAGACTTCTTGGTTTTCATGCAGGTTTAGGGTGCAGGTTGAATACACCATAACACCACCAGGTTTTAATGCTTGGAATGCACTAACAATTAATTTGCGCTGTACTGCTGCTATTTCATCGATTGATGCAAGACTCCAGTTAGCCATTGCATCATCATCTTTACGAATAGCGCCTTCACCAGAACAAGGGGCGTCAAGTAAAATAGAGTTAAATGCTTCAGGTGTCCATGTGCCAAATACACAGCCATCAAAATGGGTTAGTGCTGCATTATGAACGCCACAACGTTGTAGGTTAGCGTGTAATACTTTAATTCGACTAGCAGCAAGCTCATTGGCAACTAATGCGCCTTTGTTTTGCATAGCACAAGCTATTTGGGTTGTTTTAGAGCCTGGTGCGGATGCCATATCAAGAACACAATCAAGGGCGTCATTGTTATCAAGTAAAGCGGTAACAGGCATCATTGAACTGGCTTCTTGAATATAAAATAATCCCGCCATATGTTCAGCAGTATTGCCTAATGAAACGCTTTCTTCATCCTCTCGTTTAATCCAAAAGCCGGTATCACACCAAGGAACAGGGGTTAACGTCCAACCTTTATCTGCAACACGCGTAAGAAAATCCGCCACACTTATTTTTAGTGTATTAACGCGAATGCTGCGGCGTAGTGGTGTTTTACAATAGCTAATAAACTCATCAATACTCAGATTTTCTGGCATTGTATGCTTGATAAGATCAATAAAAGCGTCAGGAATATAGATATTAGGATGCAAGGTAGCACTCTCTGTCAAACTAGCAATGTCGGGATTCTATACTAAATAGGAACAAAGTTATATCAGCTATCTATGCTTCTAAGTTTGTTATAGATAAGGAGGGATTATCATTATTATATTGTGTATAAAAGCCGCATTTATTTGAGCTGAGCGATCAAAAAAGGAGCATCAGATGCTCCTTTATATTTGTTGTTTACCTATTATTTAATAGGGATAGCGGTGCGCCAACTTACCCATTGTGGATTCACTTCTTTGTTAAGTAAAAAGTGCTTATTTTGTTTTGCTTGTGGTGCCAATGGTTGTGTTGCCGGTGTTGCAAATGAAATGCCACCGCGCAGTAAGCTATCAAATGTTCCCGTTTTTACTTTTGCGCCAGTAATACCGATATCGACATTTAATCCAGAAGCATTCCAGAAAACGCTATCAGTACGTACAAGGTGACGATACTTTTGTTCAATTTGAACGGTAATTAAAACGCGATCGGCTAATGCACCTAAAGCAACCTTAATCACTTGTCCAACTTGAATATCACGGTAAAGTAATGGTGTTCCTTCACTAACAGATCCGCGTTCTTCGCTTTCAAGAATAAAGGTTTTTCCGGCATCAAATAATTCAGCAGAGCCTAATTTAAAGCTATGAGCACTTAGACCGTTACCCGGTTGAACTGCAATATACGAACTTAATAATGAGTCTAAGTTTTCACTGCCACTTAAACTGATTTTAGGTTTAACTATCCAGAAATAGCTATCTTTACGTGCGATTACTTTAGCGTATTGCGGAAATAAACGTGCTTTTACAGTAACATTGTTACAATCAAAATTTGGTTCAATATTATCAACTTTGCCAATAACAACACCTTGATACTTAATCGCGGTTGATTTTGATATAGAACGTGCATCATCAGCGGTTAATGTGATCATCACGCCAAAATGTTGAGCATCACTTAAGCTTGGGTAAAGTTTATAGTTATTACCTGAGCGATTAACAACGCCGTTAATAGAATCAAATGCGATACCACCTTTTAATAACGTTGAGAGGGGATCTGCTTTGATTTTAACGCCATTGAGCCCAGCCTCAACTTCAACGCCTGAACGGTTCCAAAAAACGGTGTTATTATCAATTAAATGACGGTATTTTTTTTGTATATTAGCTTTTATTTCAACGCCTGATGTTTTTAATGAAAAGCTGGTGATTTCACCGACCTGTAAGTTTCGATAAAGTACTGGACTGCCTACAGATATAGGAGGTAAGTTTTTTGCGACAAGTGTGATAGAGGTGAAACCTTTTAATTTTTCATCTGCAAGTTTAGCTAGTTGTCTATTTTTAAACAGAGAATAGCTTTTTTGGATGCCCGGTTTGCCACTAGCAGTAAAGCTTATTGCACTGCTGATTAATTGATCTGCTGCGGGAATAGAAACATCAATACCAGTGTTACTTATATTGGCCTCGATACCGCCATCAATAAAGAATCGACTGTGAGATCGAACTAAGTGGGTATATTGCGGCTGAATTAATGCATCAAATCGAACTTGATCCCCCTCAAGTTTTACTGCTGTAATATGACCAACATCTATTCCACGATAGCGCAATGCTGTACCGGGCTTTAAGCCATAACTTTTATCTGCAAAAAGAGAGAAAATAGCAACACCCGATTGTTGTTCTTCCAGTGTGTTTTGAGTAATAGCTGTAAAATGACGTGTTTTTTTACCTTCACCTGGAATTAAGCGTAAGTAATTGCCACGGACAAGATTACCAATATTTTTAATACCAGAAAGAGAGACTTGTGCTTCTTCTAGTAATAATCGAGAACCGCTGTTTAGCAAATCACTCATGCTTGGCTCAATAGCAGCATGGGCAATAATTTTATTGGTTTTATCGTCCAGTTTTAAGTCGGAAATTTTACCAATTTGTAGGCCACGATACATAATCGGTGCGCCTGAATTGCTCACATTATTATTATCAGGAAGGGTGATTGTGATTGCAATACCACGCCCAGCGGTATTGATGTCAGGATAGAGATTAAATAAATGTCCTTCATCTATTGGTTTACCTTCATCTGGCGAATCAAAGGCAATCGCTCCTGCAATTAATGCTGATAAACTTTCAAATTGAACATCAACGCCATTAAAGCCTATATTGGCATTTACACCACTCACATTCCAGAAACGGCTTTTATTGGTCACGAGATTGGCATAATGCGGTTTGATCAACGCATCAATCAACACTTCTTTTTTATTGGCACTGAGGGTGTAATTATAAATTTCACCGACAGGGATCTTTTTATAAAAAATTTGGGAGCCAATACTAAGCGACCCTAAATTAGGCGCTTTTAATTGTAGGGTTAAGCCATTGTGTTCTGGCATATTTGCAGGTTGATTTTCGAGCGCTGTAAACTTGGTTGCAAATTCACCAGTACCAGGCTGAAGGGCAATATAATTACCTGAAACAAGTGCATCCAAGCCTGAAATTCCAGTTATCGATGCTTTTGGTTTCACCAACCAAAATTGGGTATGTGTATGTAACGTTTTTACTGCTTCTGGATAAATATCGGCAGAAACATAGATACTTTTAAGGTCTTTAGATAATGTCACATCACGGACGATACCCACTTCTAAACCTTGATAACGAATAGTCGTACGGCCTGCGACTAAACCAACAGCATCATTAAAATGGATTTGAATACGTTCGCCGCCCTCATTAACGGCTTTATATAATAACCACCCAGCGACAATGATCGCGAGTAAAGGTAATAACCACAGAGGTGATAAGCTGCGATCACGTCGAATATTAACCGGTTGCGGTTGTGTGTTATTTGGTTCGTTGTTCATATTTGTCCCAGATTAGACGTGAATCTAAACTCTCTGCTGCTAACATTGTTAATATAACGACCACGGCAAAAGCAATTGCTCCCGGTCCCGGGGTGAAGTCAAGAATTTGTCCACGATCGATTAAAGCGACCATAATGGCAATAACAAATAAATCCATTACAGACCATTTGCCAATCCAATGCACAATTCGAAAAATGCGCATACGTTGTAGACGTTGGCTACGTTGTTTAAATTGAATACATAACAATATATATGCTAATCCAATGATTTTAGCGACAGGAACAACAATACTTGCCACAAAGATAATGATGGCAATACTGATCATTCCTGTTTTAACTAATCCGGCAACGCCTGAAAAAATAGTGTCTTCAATACGCTTACCGTTATTCATAAAAATAGATATAGGGTAAAGGTTTGCGGGTAATATAAAAATGCTGGCAGTAATAAGATATGCCCATGTTTTTTGTAATGATTTAGGAACTCGATGATGTAACTGGCTATAACATCGACGGCAATGCGGTAAATCTTCTTGGGTTAATTGGCAGCAGTGACATACCGTATCGAGTTTATCACTGATGTGTTCATCTTCGGGTTGCCATGCATCCCAATATCGACGAACACTAACTTTGGTTAATAATACTGACAATAAAATTTGCATACTGATTAAACAATATAAGCCTATGCCAATATAAATTTCAGCCACTTCTTGTACTTTAAAACATGAAATAGCCAAACTAACTAAGAAAACCTCTAGCATTGTCCATTGTTTTAAATGGGAAAGGATCCATAACGAAACTTTAAATATTCGAAAGTGACGAAAACGTAATGCGTATTGTGCTCCTAACACTGCGCCGATCAGTAACAAGGGGGCAATGGCGCTACAAAAAAGAATTAATATAGCGACAGAAGGGAAGGTGGGAGCAAGTGCTACTGTTCCTGATGTCAGTGACGCTGGGATCATTTGTCCCACTAGACGAATAGTCACTAATGGTAAATTTAGCGTAGGGATATAAAGAATAAGACAAGCTAATGCAATCGCTAAGTCAGCATTAAAACGTGCAATTCCCCCCCGATAGAGTCGAGTATGACAACGAGGGCAATAGGCGCTGTGTCCTTGAGTCGCTGGTGCTGGTAAAACAAGTAAATCGCAGCCTGGGCAGCGTCGAGCCTTCGACATGGTGCGTTTTTTCCTTTAATTATAATGTGTACAAAAGCGCCCATTGAATGGTGAGTGACTTATTGTTAATAAAAACAATAAATATCATCAATGAGCGCCGATTGATGCACACTATATTATTTTGCGTTGACGCTGGCTACTGCTTCGTGAGGATCAACATGGTGCGGCGAAATTTCAGCTGACTGAATTGGCCCATAAAGTGTTTGGTAAAGCCCTTGTGTATTGACTAACTCTAAATGTGTTCCTGACTGGCTAACTAAACCATCTTCAAGTACATAAATAATATCAGCTTGTTTTACGGCAGATAAGCGGTGAGCAACAATCAAGGTAGTTTTGTTTTTTAAAAAAACATTAAGTGCGGTATGTAATGCTGCTTCTGTTGAGGTATCTAATGCTGATGTTGCTTCATCTAAAATAACAAATTCAGGATTAGTGAGCACCATGCGCGCAATCGCTAATCGTTGGCGCTGTCCACCTGATAAGCGAATACCTTGACGGCCAATTTCAGTATTCAAACCGTGAGTGAGGCGTTCAGTCACATCAGCAAGTTGAGCGATATCTAGTGCTTGCCATAACTCATCATCACTAAAGGATGCACCAAGCGTTAAGTTATGACGTAACGTTTCATTAAATAACACAGGTTGCTGTAATACGACCGCCATTTTCTCACGTAATGCTTCATAACTAACGGTTTCAATAGGGTGATCGTTGATTAAAATATCACCGCTACTTTTTTGATAAATACCTAAGAGCAATTGAATTAAAGTCGATTTACCACCACCAGAAGCACCAACGAGAGCCACCCGTTTACCGGCAGGAATATCGAGGTTTAAGCCGCAAAGTACCTCTTTATCATTGTCATAAGAAAAATGTAAATTACGAATTTTAATCGCAATCGTTTGATCATCATTAAAAGGATAAGCCGTTGCTGGTGGACGAGTTTCTTCTTCAAGTGATAATAGGCTATTTAGACGCTGCATTGCTGCTGATGCGCCATACCAAGCAAATTGAATGCCGAGCAATTCTTGAATAGGACCTAACATAAACCATAAGTAACTAAAGACAGCTAGCATTTCACCGATAGTTAAATTACTAAATAGCACCATTAACATGGCCGCGGCACGAAATATTTCAAATCCAATTAAAAACAATAAAAAGGAAATACGGCCAGCAGCTTCTGATTGCCATGCGTATTTATCTGCACTATGGCGAATATCACTGGCATTACCTTTTAATTGGTCTAAAAAATCACGTTCGCGGTTAGAAGCTCGCAATTGATATAAACCATCTAATACTTCAATTAAGCGATGTTGAAATACTTCATAAGATTTATTCTCTTTGCTTTTTAGATTCTTAACACGGCTGCCCATTAGTTTAGAGGCATAGACAACAATAGGATTGATGATCAGAATAAAAAGCCCAAGTTTCCAATCTAGCCACAATAGAACGGCAGCCGTACCTATAATGGTTAATAATCCAATAATAAAGCGACTTAATGTATCTCCGACGAATTTATCGATGGTCTCAACATCAGTAATAAGGTGAGAACTGATTCCGCCACTGCCTCGTTCCTCATACTGTCGCATACTTATACGACCAAGTTTGTCGAGTAAGTGTTGACGTAAGTTATAGGTTATATCTTTTGATACTAATGTAAATTGTCGACTTTGAAGTATATTCAGCGCTTGGCTAAAGGTGCGCATTAATACAACGAGAACAAGCACTAAAATAATGTAGCCTGTTGCATTGTGCCAAACCGAAGGTAGAAGGGCGTTAAGATAAGTAATGCCTTCACCTGATTTATGCAGCAAAACTTCATCAACCATTAGTGGCATCAAAAGTGGAATGGGTACACTGATCAAGGTTGCGATAACAGCAATAATGTTTGCAACAATTAATCTTGGTTTATGTAATTTTGCTTGTTGTAGTAACCAAGACCAATTAATCATAAGATGGTTCTTATCTTTCACTGTGAGAATAATTCCTATTATCAGTAGTATTCTTGCTATTCTAACGGCTATATACGGAGTAAGCTATGGAAAATACACCCGCTTTTTATCATCGTCTAACACAACAAGCATTGGCTCTTATTGAGGGTGAAACGGATCTTATCGCTAATATGTCTAATATTAGTGCGTTATTAAATATGGAGTTAGAACAAATTAATTGGGTTGGGTTTTATTTATTGAAACAAGGGCAATTAGTCTTAGGTCCATTTCAAGGAAACCCTGCTTGTGTGCGCATTCCGGTTGGACGCGGCGTATGTGGCACAGCAATTTCTGAAAATAAAGTGCAACGTATTGCTGATGTACATACTTTCCCTGGGCATATCGCTTGTGACGCTACAAGTAATTCAGAAATCGTTATTCCGCTTACAGTGAAGGGAAAATTAATTGGTGTACTGGATATTGATAGCCCAAATTTGTCAAGATTTGACCAAAATGATGAACAAGGTCTAGTTTCTTTTGTCGAAGCACTACAAAAAGTACTCTAATTTCATGCTTTCGGTGGTTTTTCCGCGTTAGGTAATTATAATAGCAGCACTATTTCTTTTTGAACAAAGCACAAATAACGAGCAATCCTCGTTTATGTCAGGAAACTCCATGGAAAACTCTGAAAAGTTAACGAACAGTAAAGAAGTTATTGCATACATCGCTGAGCGTTTCCCAAAATGTTTCACTGTTGAAGGTGAAGCTAAGCCACTTAAAATTGGTATCTTCCAAGATCTTGCAGAGCGTCTAAACGAAGATCCAAAAGTAAGCAAGACTCAACTACGTACAGCTTTACGTCAATACACATCTTCTTGGCGTTACCTTCACGGTGTTAAAGCGGGTGTGAACCGTGTTGATCTAGATGGTAATGATTGTGATGTTCTAGAGCAAGAGCACGTTGATCATGCGCTTAAAGCTTTAGAAGAAAGCAAGGCTAAAGTACGCACTCGTCGTAAAGAGCAAGCAATTGCAAAAGCGGCTAAAGAAGGCGAAGCTAAAAAAACACGTGCAAAAACAGCTAAATCTAGTAACACTAAGCCAAAAACAGCTACTATTAAGAAGAAGCCTGTAGAGACAACACGTGCGCTTAATGCTGATGAAGTAATCGTAGGCAAGAATGTTCAAGTGAACATGGGTTCAGGTAACATGCCTGCGACTATTGTTGAAATTAACAAGGACGACGTGCGAGTTCGTTTAAATAATGGTCTAGTAATGGCTGTTAAAGCGGAGCACTTGCGTTCATAAAGGGAGAATGCGCGACACATGAATTGTCGATTCCGTTTCTCACTGATAGCTGCTGGCATGATGCTAGCAGCTTCGGTTCAAGCCGCTGAGGCTAAATATGCATCAAGTGATGTGCCGCATCTTGCTCCTGAAAAACAGCATGCAACGGCGAGCACAAGGGTGGCTTCGCGTTATATGCGTTCCCACTATAAGCATTTTACACTTGATGATCAGTTCTCTGGACAAGTATTCAATCGTTATATTGAAATGCTTGATTATAATAAAAGCTTTCTTAATGCTACAGATGTCGAACAGTTTGGTAAATGGAAAAACCAGTTAGATGATCAGCTTAAATCAGGGAATACATCCGCTGCGTTTGATATTTTTAATAAAGTGCTTCAGCGTCGTTTTGAACGGTATCAATTTGCACTTACGCAACTTGATACTGAAATAAAATTTGACGATAAAGATGATTTTGTTATTGATCGTTCAGAGCTTGAATGGCCTAAAAACGATACTGAACTGAATGAGATTTGGCGACAACGTGTTAAATACGATGCGCTAAATCTTAAGCTTGCAGGAAAAAAGTGGCCTGAAATTCAAAAGACGTTAACTAAACGCTATAACAATGCCATTAAACGTCTAACACAAACACACAGTGAAGATGTATTTCAGTTATATATGAATGCTTTTTCACGTGAGGTCGATCCACATACAAGTTACTTATCGCCACGTAATGCTGAACAATTTCAGGCAGAAATGAATCTGTCATTAGAAGGAATTGGCGCAGTATTACAGGTTGAAGATGACTATACCAAAATTCGTTCTTTAGTTGCTGGTGGACCCGCGGCAAGCTCGAAAAAAATTACAGCAGGTGATCGCATTATTGGCGTAGGCCAAGAAGGCAAGAAAATTGTTGATGTAATTGGTTGGCGTCTTGACGATGTTGTGCAGTTAATCAAAGGGCCGAAAGGCAGTAAGGTTATTCTGGATATACTACCTGAAGGCAATAATGCAAAGAGTTACACCGTAACTATTGTGCGTGACAAGATTCGTCTTGAAGATCGTGCAGCGAAGTCGGAAGTGAAAACTATCGATGGTAAAAAAATAGGTGTGCTTGAAATTCCAAGCTTTTATGTGGGACTATCAGAAGACACCAAAAAAGAACTGATTAAATTAAATGATCAGAAAGTTGATGGTGTTGTGATCGACTTACGTAATAACGGTGGTGGTGCTCTAACTGAAGCGACTGCATTAACAGGACTCTTTATCTCAAGTGGACCTGTCGTGCAAGTTCGAGACAGCTATGGTCGAATTAAAGTTAATAGTGATTCAGATGATCAAGTCTCATTTGATGGTCCATTAACGGTCTTAATTAATCGCTATAGTGCCTCAGCATCAGAAATTTTTGCTGCTGCGATGCAAGATTACGGACGTGCTATTGTTTTAGGTGAACAATCTTTTGGTAAAGGTACGGTGCAGCAACACCGGTCATTGAATCATCTTTATGATTTATTTGATAAACCGTTAGGTCATGTTCAATATACTATTCAAAAATTCTACCGTATTAATGGTGGAAGTACTCAGAATCTAGGTGTTGTACCTGATATTTCTTTCCCTTCAGCTATTGATCCTGCTGAAACGGGAGAGAGTGTTGAAGATAACGCATTACCTTGGGATAGTATAAAGCCTGCAGGTTATAAAAAGTTACATAATTACAGTACGCTGATACCGATACTAACAGCAGAGCACCAGGCTCGTATTAAAAATAATATGGAGTTTGGTTTTATCAATGAAGATATTTTGATCTATAAAAAGGAAAAAGATATCAATACGATTTCATTGAATGAAAAGACACGTATCGCTGAACAAGATAAAGAAGATTCAGATCGTTTAGCCCGCTTAAATAAACGTCAAAAAGTATTAGGTAAAAAACCTTTTGCTGATTTGGATGCGGTGCCAAAAGATTATGAGGCTCCAGATGTTTATCTTGATGAAGCTGTTGCGATGACGGCTGATTTTAGTAATCAAAAACAATCGTAATAATGATTAACGGAAAGACATTATTTTGTTGATGTCTCTATTATTTAAAGCGCTCTTCGGAGCGCTTTTTTTATCTCTAATTTTTATCTACACTGTTAATGTCTTATTATTGAGATAGATTAAATTACAAAGTGTGATATCACGCATATTTTTCATCGAAAAATAGGTTTCCCAACTAGCTTTAAGTATGAGGCCTTTGATTAGAAGAGGCCAATAAGAACGAAATGTTAAGCGAGGGGAATTGCGTATGATGAAGACATTTTATTTTTTTTGGATAGTTATCTTAAGTTTTTTTAGCTGTAATACTGTTGCTGATGATATTACTGAATTTGATTATCCCTTTTTATTAGGCAATTGGTACTGGTTTAGTAATCAACAAAAAGGGGTTGAGAGCGAAGGTGAGAGTTATCGTGCAATGCATGTGATGTTTAAATCTGATTATCAATTCTCAATGCGCTTATTGCGGATTGATGGAAAGGTTGAACAGTGGACAGGTAATTATGATATTGATGAAACGCATATTACTTTTATTTCATCCGGTAACGATGACCAAATGCATACCTATTTACTTAACTATAATCGTTTCGTTCTTGATGGTGCTCAATTTACAAAGTTAGCACCTGAGCATTTAGCGGGTAACTGGCGAACAACAAATATTTCAGGGCAGGACGTTGCGGATAATATTTCAGAATTTGCATTATCATTACGGCCTGATTTTTTATTTTCGGCAGAGATATCCAATCAAGCGGGTAAAACAAAAGAGCACCGTGGCGTATATTATTTGGAAGATGATCAAATTGTATTGTTGTATGAAGAAGGGCAACAAGATAATCATTTTGTATTAAATGGGCATGATACGTTAACGTTAACGAATAAACATTTTGGTATGGAAGCTATATTAAACAGAGAATAAATATATAAAATAGAGCGAAACAGAAACAGAAACAGTGAACGATCACGATTATTATGATAATGAAGAAGAAAAAGATAATGACGGGAAAAATTAAAAAACAAAAAAGCGAACAAGAACTGTTCGCTTTTTTATTTAATTTATAGTGCTGTTACTGTCATTATTCGTTCACTAACTTGAATGCAGTACGTAATTGATCAAGATAGTTTTCATCACGGCAAATACTTTTCCCTGGTTCATCAGAGATTTTAGCGACAGGTCGACCTTCACATTCTGTTAGTTTTAAAACAACATTTAATGTTTTTACATCAGGTAGATCACAAGTAAGTTGTGTACCAATACCGAAGCTAACATTGATATGGTCATTAAAATGTTTGTAAATCACTAACGCTTTATCAAGTGTTAAGCTGTCTGAAAAAACTAACGATTTTGTTTTTGGATCAATATTTAAGTCTTGGTAATGAGCAATCGCTTTTTCACCCCAAGAAATAGGATCACCACTATCATGGCGTAAACCAATAAAACGCTCTGAAAGACGCTGATCGAAATCGCGTAAGAAAGCATCCATATTGATACAGTCTGTTAATGCAATACCTAAATCATGCGGGTATTCTTGTAACCAACGATTAAGTGCTAATTGCTGAGAATCAGCCAATTCACCTGAAAGTTGTTGATGAGCTTGGAACCACTCATGAGCTTGAGTACCAACAGGGGTCAATCCGCGAGTGTAAGCTAAGTAGTAATTCGATGTGCCTTTAAATTCAGGCATGTTATCTTTTAAATAATCAACTACATGGTGATGAACATCTTTAGAAAAGCGACGACGAGTACCAAAATCAACTAATGCAAATTGGCTTAAATCACAGTCTTTCGCATCATGATAAAAACGGTCAATCTTAGTTTTTAATTGTTCAATAGCAATGGCAGCTGTTGCTTGTGGGTAAAGATGTTTGCAGCGGATTTCACAAATAATGGCAAGTAAAGGTACTTCCCATAAAATGACATCAAGCCATGTGCCACGAATAGTAATAGCGAGTTGATTACCTGAAGTATCAATTTCAACATCATTAGCCTTAAGTTTGAAATTTTTTAAAAACGCAAGGTAATCAGCATGGAAAAAAGTTAGAGTCGATAGGTAATCGAGTTCACCTTGAGTGAAGGATAAGGTTGCAATGTGATCAATTTGTGCTTTAATTTCAGCAGCGTATGGGCGTAGATCTTCTTCGCTACGACAATGAAATTCTGCTACAGCTTCAACGCCTGGGTATTGATGAAAAACTGCTTGTTGCATATGCAATTTATAAGCATCAGTATCTAGCAGGGAGTCGATAACCCTATTATTGTGTCTGTTATTATTCATACCTGGTAATAGATACTCAAATTAATAAACTTAAAGAATTTATTTTTATAATTATAGGATCTTTAAATTCAATGTCTTGGACATGGTTTATAAGGTTTAGTAAATAAATAACTAAACTATTTAACTGGTGTGAGATTGTGACCTAAGAGGTGAACTTCGTCAAGGAATATCAAGTTTACCCATTGTGACTGTTGCATTAATCATCTTAACGTGTATCGCAATGAAAGTACGGAAACGATTACGTTACGGATAATAGCCATGTCTATTCATTTAAGCTTGAAAAGTGTTATTGATGACACAATATTATTGTATAAGAATCAACATTAATTGGTAGCTCGTGCATGCAGCATTTGAGCAAATCATAAAGGATATAAAAATAATGACAGAACATTCTACTGTGACTCAACCTGCAGCTAAATATCGTTCAGACTATCGCTCGCCTGATTATACTATTACGGATATCGATCTGACATTTGACCTTCATGATACCAAAACAACAGTTGTTGCTATTAGTCATGTTGTACGACTTAGCGATCAAGCAAATGCTGAGTTAGTGTTAGATGGTGATGATTTAACATTGATAAGCGTGACGGTGAATGGTCAAGCTTGGCAAGACTACCACCAGCAGTCAGGGCATTTGACCTTAACAAATCTTCCTGCTGATTTTGAATTAGCGATCACGACAGAAATTAATCCAGAAGCAAATACACTACTTGAAGGTTTATATAAGTCTGGTGGTGGTTTCTGTACGCAGTGTGAAGCAGAAGGCTTCCGTCGTATTACGTTTTATTTAGATCGCCCAGATGTATTAGCACGTTTCACAACTAAAATTATTGCATATAAGGTTGCATTCCCTTATATGCTAAGTAATGGTAACCGTATTGCGGAAGGCGATCTTGATAACGGTCGTCATTGGGTTCAATGGCAAGACCCATTTCCAAAACCGTCATACTTATTTGCTTTAGTTGCCGGTGATTTTGATGTTTTGCGTGACACATTCACTACCATGAGTGGTCGTGATGTTGCGTTAGAAATCTTTGTCGATAAGGGTAATTTGGATCGCGCTGATTATGCGATGACATCACTTAAAAACTCAATGAAGTGGGACGAAGAACGTTTTGGCCTTGAATACGATCTTGATATCTACATGATTGTCGCGGTTGATTTCTTCAATATGGGGGCTATGGAGAATAAAGGCCTAAATGTCTTTAACTCTAAATTTGTATTAGCCAACCCAAACACTGCTACCGATACTGATTATCAAGGTATTGAAGCGGTGATTGGTCATGAATATTTCCACAATTGGACTGGTAATCGTGTTACTTGTCGTGATTGGTTCCAATTAAGCTTAAAAGAAGGCTTAACGGTTTTCCGTGATCAAGAATTTTCTTCAGATTTAGGCTCTCGACCTGTTAATCGTATTGCGAATGTGCGTATTGTCCGTGGTCCGCAATTTGCTGAAGATCGTGGTCCAATGTCACACCCAATTCGTCCTGAAAAAGTGATTCAGATGAATAATTTCTACACCTTAACAGTGTATGAAAAGGGCAGTGAAGTGATCCGTATGCTACATACTCTATTGGGTGAAGCAAATTTCCAAGCAGGCATGAAATTGTATTTTGATCGTCATGACGGCACTGCCGCAACATGTGATGATTTTGTACAAGCGATGGAAGATGCTTCTGGTATTGATTTAAGCCGTTTCCGTCGTTGGTACGGTCAAGCAGGTACACCTGTTGTTAGTGTTTCTACGGCTTATGACGCAGACGCTAAGAGTTACGCTGTCACTATTAAACAGCAAACTCCTGCAACAGCAGAGCAAGTTGAAAAACAGCCGCTGCATATTCCTTTTGATATTGAGTTATACAATAGCAAAGGTGAAGTGATTGCTTTACAAATGAATGGTCAACCTGTTCATAATGTACTGGATATAAAAGAAGCCGAGCAAACCTTTGTGTTTGATAATATTGCAGAGCAGCCTGTGATTTCAATGTTGCGTGAATTTTCAGCACCAGTGATCTTAGAATATGATTACACTGATGATGAGTTAATTTTCTTAATGGTTCATGCGTCAAATGAATTTGCTCGTTGGGATGCAGGACAAATGCTATTGGCGAAATATATTCGTCAAAATGTAACCCAAGTACAACAAGGACACGCTGTCACTTTACCTGATGCTGTTATTGATGCGTTCCGTGGTGCCTTACTGGATGAAAATCTTGATCCTGCGTTTATTGCTGAAATGCTAACACTGCCAAGTGAAAATGAAATTGCAGGTTGGTATACAACGGTTGATGTCGATGCCATTAATCAGGTTGTGGGGGCATTTACACAATTGCTTGCATCTGAAATGGAAGATGAGTTTAGTGCCATTTATCACAGCTTAACTCAAGCGCACTATAGTCTTGAGCATGCAGCAATGGCTCAACGTGCATTGCGGAATAAATGTTTGTCGTACTTAGCATATACTGCGCAAGGTGAAGCACTTGTTGCTGCGCAATATAAAGCGGCTGACAACATGACTGATACTATGGCAGCAATGTCAGCAGCCAACAATGCTCAACTAGATTGCCGTGCAGAACAAATGGCTGATTTCAGCAATAAGTGGAGTCATGATGGCTTAGTCATGGATAAATGGTTTATGTTGCAAGGTACCAACCCTGCGGCAGACGCATTAGAAAATGTGCGTCATACTATGAATCATCCGACATTTAGTTTGAAAAATCCTAACCGTACTCGTAGCTTAGTGGCTGGTTTTAGTGTTAATAACCCAGTACATTTTCATGCTAAAGATGGTTCAGGTTATGCATTTTTAACTGAGATTCTAACGATTTTAAACACCAGCAATCCGCAAGTAGCAGCTCGTTTGATCGAGCCTTTACTTAAACTTCGTCAATATGATGCTAATCGTCAACAATTGATGAGAGAGCAACTGGAAAAATTAGCAGCGATGGATAATCTAGCTAAAGACTTGTTTGAAAAAGTACAAAAAGCACTTGATCAAAAATAAGCAATTGATGATGTAACGTGATTATAAATGAAGGCCAGTGACCGATAATCGGCACTGGCTTTTATTTTATTCTATCGTTTTAAATATCTTACATAACAATAAATGAGGGAATTTGTTATCCGCAGTTTTACGTTTACCATTAATATGAGTTACAACCTTTTCCTGCAACATTATTCAGGGGCCGCCAGTAGTGTGGTGGTGTTAACTGATACTGGCTTAAAGCTTCAACTTCCAGCGATAAAATTACGAGGGTTTTTAACTCATGCTGGCATCTGTGGGAAATTTCGCGTCATTGTCAATAGTGATAACAAACTTGAGGTTATCGAACGTCTTTAATTGTATTTTTTGTTTTGTTTCTAATCGTAGCTAAGAATGGACAATATTCAATTAATGCGTGCTATTTCATTAAGCTGGCATTATTCGTCATTCGATAAATGCCATCATTAGCCTCGTTTAATTAAAGCTGGTGGAATTAAATAGAAGCAAAAGTAAGGGGGGGATACATCGCCATTATTATTTATGTGTATGGCTACGTTTTGTGTACTTATTTTTAAAGCTTAAAGCTAAAAGCTAAAGTGATGGTTTTTCTTCTATCGTAAATAAAATGTATTAATTGATGTTGATTATGTAATAGAAATGCTTTGAAAATGTATATTTACTCTTGGCGTACGAAAACGTTTGCTTGTAATTACCATAATTTAAAAATTAAGCGACTTATAAGCCATTGTAAATATTGATATAAAATCTAAGTCTATGTTTTATTGATAATAATCAAGTGAATAGGGATTGTATTTAGCCTTATAACTGTGAATAATACCACCCCGTTTATACGGGATTTTTAATGGAGTTATAATGTTATATCGCATCGCACGATCCGCTATTTTCCAGTTGGATGCAGAAAAAGCACACGACCTCGCTATTCAGAATTTTTCTCGCTTTACTGGTACTCCACTTGATCTCTTCTATCGTCAACATGTTCCTGAGCGTCCTGTTGAAGTTATGGGTATTATGTTTAAAAATCCTGTCGGTCTAGCTGCAGGCCTTGATAAAAATGGTGAATGTATTGATGCATTTGGCGCAATGGGATTTGGTTTTGTTGAAGTTGGTACTGTAACACCACGCCCTCAGTCAGGTAATGATAAACCGCGTTTATTCCGGTTGATTCCTGCTGAAGGTATTATTAACCGTTTTGGTTTTAATAACCTTGGTGTTGATAATCTGGTTGAGAATGTAAAGAAATCAAATTATGACGGCGTTATCGGTATTAACATTGGTAAGAATAAAGATACGCCAATTGAAAAGGGTGCTGAAGACTATTTAATCTGTATGGAAAAAGTTTATCAGTACGCAGGTTATATTGCTGTCAACATCTCATCACCAAATACACCTGGATTACGTTCACTACAATATGGTGAAGCGTTAGATGATTTATTATTACAATTAAAACAAAAACAAACTGAGCTTGCTGAATTACATGGCAAGTATGTTCCATTGGCACTTAAAATTGCGCCTGATCTTGATGACCAAGAAATTGTTCAGGTTTGTGAGTCATTAATACGTAATAAGATTGATGGCGTTATTGGTACTAATACCACACTAGATCGCTCTTTGGTTGAAGGTATGGATCATTGTGATGAAATGGGCGGCTTAAGTGGTCGTCCATTACAAAATAAGAGTACTGATGTTATTCGTAAAATGGCAATTGCTTTGAATGGCGCATTACCGATTATTGGTGTTGGTGGTATTGACTCTGCTATGGCTGCACGTGAAAAAATCCAAGCTGGTGCACAATTAGTTCAAGTCTATACGGGCTTTATCTACCAAGGTCCACGTTTAGTGAAAGACATTGTTAACGGTCTTTAATGTGATTATGTGATGTAACCTTATTATTAAACCAAATTGGGCATGATGTTCAGTTTGGTTTTTTTATGCCGTAAATGACCCTTTTAGCCCTTTAATTACCTATTCCCATCTTATTTATCCACCATTATTTCTTGTTCGGCGATATCCTTATCAAGGTGTCTCGTTATCGAATGTCTTTTGTTTAACCCTCCTAAATTTAATTCCGTTTGTTGCTGGTGGGCTAATCCCTAGATTATTCTTCTTACTTCAATTTTTAAGTTGTATGTGTTTTTATCTATATATTATTTAATGCACCATTATTAATGAAATTGTTATTAACGCTTTTTAAATCAATACATTAATTATTATTTTTTTGTTGGTAAGTGTTTTTATGACATTTTTTTATGTGGTAAATGCGATTTTTCAACATCTTGTTTCCTTTCGGGGATAGTAATGATGATGACGATAGAGAAACACTGCTTGCTAATATTTACGCTGTATTTATGTTCAAATAACAGGGATAGCCTCTTGTTCGAAGATTAAAGGCTGCTTTTTTTACCTAATTAATTAATTGATTGTGGTAAAAACGAGGTATTTAATGTGATTTCAGTTATAATTCGACGCAATATTAGTGTGAAAAGAACGCCATGAATCAATATTTAGCGATTACTTCCCGCGGCCTAGAAAACTTGCTTGCGGATGAACTAGAACAATTAGGTGCACAAAACATTCAAGTTGTGCATGCCGGTGTCCGTTTTAAAGCCGATCAAGCAATGGCTTATCGTTGCTGTCTATGGACACGTATTTCCTCTCGAATCATCCAAGTGTTGAGTGAGTTTAATGTCCGTGATGATATGGACTTATACTTAGGTGCAACGGCAATTAATTGGATGAGCCACTTTGATAGCAATACTCGTATTGTGGTTGATTTCAATGGTACTAACCGCGAAATCCGTAATAGCCAATACGGCGCGATGAAAATCAAAGATGCGATTGTTGACCGCTTTACTAAAGCCGATCTTCGTCGTCCAAATATCGATCGTGAAAATCCAGATCTACGTATTCATATGCGTCTTTCTGGTGAGAAAGGTATTCTTGGTCTAGATATGGCGGGTAGTGGTTTACACCAACGTGGTTACCGTAGTGAAGCTGGTCGTGCGCCTTTGCGTGAAACCCATGCTGCTGCATTGGTGATGAAAAGTGGCTGGACACCAGAAACAGCATTGTTAGATCCAATGTGTGGTTCTGGTACGTTAGTGATTGAAGCCGCTATGATGGCTGCTGAAATTGCACCAGGCCTTAAACGTAAGCGTTGGGGCTTTGAGTCAATTAAAGACTTTGATAAAGAAGCATGGTTAGAAATTCATGCAGAAGCGACAGTGAAAGCGCGTCGTGGTCCATCAAAAGTAACGACCAAGTTCTTTGGTCGTGAAATGGATCAACGTGTATTAGCCATCGCTCGTGATAACGCTGGTCGTGCTGGTGTGAAGAGTCTGATTGACTTTGCATACGGTGATGCAACACAACTGATTCGCCCAGAAGGCTTTGATACAGGCATCATTCTTTGTAACCCTCCTTACGGTGAGCGTTTAGGTACAACATCTGAACTTATCTCATTGTACAAAGAGTTTGGTAATCGTTTAAAACTTGCCTTTGAAGGTTCAGTTGCGGCTATCTACTCTGGCTCTAATGAATTGTTAAGTTGTATGCGTATGCGTGCAGACAAACAATTTAAATTAAGTAACGGTGCATTAGATTGTGTACTGAAAACATACTTAATTACAGCAGGTAGTGTTAAGAAAGAAGACGGCGAAAAAGAAGGCGTTATTGTTCAAGAAGACGTAGCACCAGATTTTGCTAATCGTTTGAAGAAGAATATTGCCAAGTTAGGTAAGTGGGCTAAGCGTGAAGGCGTTGAGTGTTACCGTATTTATGATGCGGATCTTCCTAACTACAATGCGGCTATCGATAAATACAATGATTACCTTATCATTCAAGAATACGCAGCACCAAAGACGGTTTCTGAAGAAACAGCCCGTCGTCGTATTATGGATGTATTACGTGCCACGATTGAAGTAACAGGTGTTGAGCCAAATAAAGTTATTTTAAAAGTACGTGAGCGTCAAAAAGGCCGTAATCAATACCAAAAGCTATCAAGTGCAGAACGTCACATGACAGTGGATGAATACGGTATTAAGTTTAAAGTGAATCTTTATGATTACCTTGATACAGGCCTATTCTTAGATCACCGCATTACGCGTCGTATGCTAGGTAAAATGGCGGCAGGTAAAGATTTCCTTAACTTGTTTGCTTACACTGGCTCTGCAACCGTTCATGCAGCAGTAGGTGGCGCTAAATCAACAACAACGGTTGATATGTCGAATACTTACTTGCGTTGGGCTCAAGAGAACATGGAGCTTAATAACCAAGTGGGTGATCAACATGAGTTTGTTCAAGCTGATTGTCTACAGTGGCTACAAGAAGTTGATGATACGTTTGATCTGATTTTTATCGATCCACCAACGTTCTCAAACTCTAAGCGTATGAAGCAGACGTTTGACATTGAACGTGATCACATCATGTTAATGGAAAACTTAAAGCGTATGCTACGTCCAGAAGGACAGATTGTATTCTCTAACAACAAGCGTCATTTCAAGATGGATCTTGAAAAACTGACTGAACTTGGCCTACAAGCTAAGAACATTTCAGACAAGACTTTACCACTTGATTTCGCTAAGAATAAGCAAATTCATAACTGTTGGATTATTACCCACAAGGAAGACTAAGTGTTAATCACACTTTATAGCACACAAGGATGTCATCTCTGCGAGCAAGCTTATGGTTTGCTGGTGGAGATGGGGGTGCAACAGCAAGTAAGCATCGTTGATATTGCCTTTGACGATGCTTTATTCTCTCGTTACGGTGTAATCATACCCGTACTCTCAATTTCAAATCATGATGATCACTCTATTCTTGAGCCAGAACTTCATTGGCCGTTTGATCGGAATAGATTAGCAGCATGGTTAACTATTAATAAGCTTGGTTAAAATAAGATGGCACTAATTAAAATCAGTAACGCCCAACTAGCCTACGGCGATCATGCTCTACTTGATAAAGCAGAGTTTCTTCTTCATTCACATGAGCGTGTTTGTCTTGTTGGCCGTAATGGCGCAGGTAAATCAACGTTAATGAAAGTGATCGCTGGTGAAGTATTACTTGATGACGGTAGCATTCAACGTCAAAACGAGCTGGTGGTTTCACGCTTAGAGCAAGATCCACCGCGTAATGCTGAAGGCTCAGTATTTGATTATGTTGCTGAAGGTCTTGCTGACGCTGGTCGTGTATTACGTGAATATCATCACCAGTTAGATTTAGTGACAGAAGATCCAAGTGAAGCGAACATTAATAAGCTAGCGCGTATTCAAGAACAAGTTGACCATCATAATGGTTGGCAGCTAGATACACGTATTGCTGCAGTACTAGAGAGTTTAAAATTAGAACCACATACTTTGTTAACCGATCTTTCTGGTGGTTGGCAACGTAAAGCGGCACTTGCTCGTGCACTTGTATGTGATCCTGATATCCTTTTATTGGATGAGCCAACGAACCACCTTGACGTGACAACGATTGAATGGCTAGAAGGTTTCCTAAAAGATTTCCGTGGTTCAATTATCTTTATTTCTCACGACCGTGCATTCATTCGTTCAATGGCAACACGTATTATTGATTTAGATCGTGGTCAATTAGTGTCTTTCCCTGGTGACTATGAAGCTTACTTAGACGCTAAAGCTGAGTTGTTACGTGTAGAAGAAGAACAAAACGCATTATTTGATAAGAAACTAGCGCAAGAAGAAGTATGGATCCGTCAAGGTATCAAAGCTCGTCGTACGCGTAATGAAGGTCGTGTACGTGCGCTTAAAGCATTACGTAATGAGCGTAGTGAACGTCGTGACGTTGTAGGTAAGGCTGATATGCAGCTACAAGATGCGAACCGTTCAGGTAAGATTGTCTTTGAAGCTAAAAATATCGGTTATAGTTACGGTGATAAGCAAATCATTAAAGACTTTAGCTTTAATGTTATGCGTGGCGATCGTATTGCACTGATTGGTCCTAACGGTTGTGGTAAGAGTACGCTGATTAAAGTGATGCTTGATAAATTACAAGCAACAGAAGGGCATTTCCATTGTGGTACTAAGCTTGAAGTGGCTTACTTTGACCAATACCGTGAAATTCTAGATCCAGAGAAAACGGTAATGGATAACCTTGCTGATGGTAAGCAAGAAGTGACCATTAATGGTAAAACACGTCATGCGTTAGGTTACCTACAAGATTTTCTATTCCACCCACGTCGTGCTCGTACACCGGTTAAAGCACTATCTGGTGGTGAGAAGAACCGTTTGTTACTTGCGAAACTGTTCCTTAAACCTAATAATTTATTGGTTCTCGATGAACCAACAAACGATTTAGATATCGAAACATTGGAACTTTTGGAAGATATTCTTGCCAATTATCAAGGGACATTACTTTTAGTGAGTCACGATCGTCAATTTGTTGATAATACTGTGACGACAAGCTGGATTTTTGAAGGCGATGGCGTTGTTAACGAATACGTTGGCGGTTACCATGATGCCCAATCTCAGCGTGCTAATTCTTATGCTAATCAAGCGAAAGAGCAAGCAGCTCAAATTGAATTAGCAAAAAAGAAAAAAGCTGATCAAGAACAGAAACAGCAACAAGCGACACCTAAACGTGCTGGTAAGAAGTTATCTTTTACACTTCAACATGAGTTAGCTGCCTTACCGCAAAAAATTGAAGACTTAGAAAATGAAATCGCAAAATTGCAGGAACAAGTTAATGATCCTGCGTTCTTCTCGGATCCGAAGAATGATACTCAAGCAACGCTAACAGCTTTAGCTAAGCTAGAAGAAGAGTTTGAAGTCGCATTTGAACGATGGGAAGAGCTGGACGCGATGTAAAAGGAATCCTAATGCCACATAAGATGTTAAAGCTTTCTACACTTGCTATTTTAATTGCAGGAGCCTCACAAGCGAGTGCTGCTGTATATACTGTTGTGCCTGTTGATCAAAATAGTACATTAAAAGATCAGCCTTATTTTAATACGGCGCAATCAGGTGTTGCACTTTTATATGCAAGTACTGGTATTCAAGATTCAGGAACGGCTCCTAGTTGCTTTGCTATTGCTTGTACTACTGAAGCGTATAAAGTTACAAGTGAAGCTCGTCGTGGTACAGAAGGTACGCCAATTGCCGATACCACGCCGTATAATCAAAATAGTCAAGATATAACCGACCAATATCAGCTAGAACGTTATTGTGATAATAATCTAGGTTATGGTATTTGTAATATTTGGGCTGAAAATCAATTCTTTGGTCGTGATTATGCTGATAATGATGAGTGGAATGGTCAAGGTTTAGGTGGCTTACAGAAAAAGCAAGCAGCTTGGGTTAATGGCTATCATTCAAATACTCAAGGTTTAGTTGATGGTGCGCCAATAAATGCTTTTGCTACTGATGCAGCAAACTATGATGGCACTCAGAAAGCAAATCTTGGTAGCATTATTGCAGATACTACAGACAGTATTGTAAAAGGTACTGTAGGTACTGATTTTGTTTATGGTATTACATCATCGGCATTATTTGAAAATGCGAAAGGTAAGCCAAGAGCATTTAGCAAGCGTGGTTTTGTTAATGCAAATGGACAATCAATTCAATTAGCACCTGTAGCAACGTCTAATGAACTTGTATCTAACATGGGTCAGACACAAGCTAACGATGCTGTTGTTATGAGAAACGGTAAGCTAGACGGTAAGCTACTTGTTGTTGGCTCATCATCTTATGCGGCAAGTTTTTATGCTAAAGATAGAGATGGTAAATATCGTGAAGATACTGATAAGTTACCAAACTCTAAAAATATTTTGAATAATGACTCACACTCGCTTAATTTTGACACAATGAAGCAGTGTGCGATCAATCCATCTAACAATCTATATGCTAACTGGGAATGTCAATTTAGTACCTTTGCTAACGAAGCTGCATTTTGGATCGTTGATGCTAATGGTACCAAGACGTCGGTAGCAGCTAGCGCAATTACGAGCGGTAGTGGTAATAATCGTGATGGGCTAGCTGTTATTGATAAAGATAATGATTCGTTATCATTCCAAGCATCGGCACAAGCAGTTGCACTAAAGTCTGATGGTACTCCTATTGTTGTTGGTTATTCGACTGCAGATGTCAGAGATGACTTCTATGCAATGCAAGCGACTTACTTTACACCTAAGGATAGTAGCTTAGCGTCATGGACTGCGACACCTATTCCTGGTTTGAATATTAAACCAGATGATGATCGCGATTTTACTTACACTATAGCTAATGGTGTTAATAGTGGTTCTGTGATTGTTGGTGATGCAAAAGGTAACGGCACAAAACCACAACGTGCATTTATCTATCAAGTAGGACAAGGTAACGCTAAGTTCTTTGATACGCTAGATACGTCTCTTTTCTTTAAAGACTCAAACAGTAATGCAGCTGCGATCAATGATAATGGTCAAGTTGTAGGCTGGGTTGATATTCAGGCAAGTAATGGTACAGAAACGCGTCATCGTGCCTTTACTTACATCAATGGTACAGCACAAGGTCCGCTCAAGACTGGTGGTGCTTGGATGCTTGATGATTTAACCAATGATCCAAATGCTGGTGTTGGTTCTGTAGCAAACTCATACCGTATTATGAATGCAACTGGCATTAATAATGCTGGCGTGATTTCAGCAACAGCCTTTTATTGTGCTGGTGGTTATGAAAATCTAAGCAAACTTGCACATTGTAATGGTACTGAGCAACAGGTTGTTGTTAAATTAGTCCCTAATGCAGATGCAACCGCTAATGATATTCACCCACGAGCTAAAGATGAAGAATCGCCATTGAAACGTTCTGGTGGCTCATTAGGCATTTTGGCTTTGACAGCATTAGGCTTTATTGGTTTCAGAAGAAGAAAGTAATTTATTAATTAAATTATTTAATTGTAGCGGGCTCACAAATTGTGAGCCCGTTTTGTTTTTAGGCTTGATCAATCTCTAAATTTGACCCATTTTTAATAGAGGAGTTATCACACTCCGTCATTGCTTTATTGTGATGAAAAGTACCAACAGATAAGGAATGAGGATCGAACTATGAAGAGACAAAAGCGGGATCGTTTAGAACGCGCACAAGCTCGAGGTTATCAAGCCGGTTTGAATGGCCGTTCTACAGAAGATTGTCCATATAATGGTACAGATGCCCGTACGAATTGGTTAGGCGGTTGGCGAGACGCAAGAGAGGAAATGCAACAGGGTCTCTATAAATAAGATAACCTCCCTCATGGTTAACCTTTCTGATGCCCCTTAGGAGAAGGGGCTTTTTATTGCCAACAATATCAATTGCTATCATTTTTGTAGTTTACGGTTTATTACTACTGAAGAGTAAGCAATCTATTTTTGAGATATTGTTATTGATAATTAAATAAGATAGCAAAACAACAAGAGGTTAAATTTATACTATATTTAGTGATGTTATTTCAGACAGTTGCTGGTGGACTAAAAAATATAGTGTTAAGAGTATTATTGATAAAAATTTGCGATAAAAAAAGCTCTGAAGAAAAACTTCAGAGCTTTAATGTATTAGCTTTAATGGAGTTAGAAGTTGTCGGTATCTTTGAATAGACCTACTTTAAGATCTTTAGCAACATAGATTTCTTTACCATCGACAAGTACGCGACCATCAGCAACACCCATAATTAGCTTACGGTTAATAACACGCTTAAGCTGAATATCATAGGTTACTTTTTTTGCGGTTGGTAATACCTGACCTGTGAATTTAACTTCACCCACACCCAGTGCACGACCTTTGCCTTCACCGCCAGACCAACCAAGGAAGAAGCCGACAAGTTGCCACATCGCATCAAGGCCAAGACAACCTGGCATTACTGGATCACCAATGAAGTGACAGTTAAAGAACCATAGTTCAGGATTGATATCTAATTCCGCATGGATAAACCCTTTGCCGTGGTCTCCACCTTCAGCAGAGATATTCACAACACGGTCAATCATCAGCATATTATCTACTGGTAGTGATGGAAATTCAGGACCGTATAGCTCGCTTTTACCACATGCAACTAGTTCTTCGTGTGTATAAGAATTCTGGCGTGTCATTAGAATCATTTACTCCTTCAAAAGTATGCAAGCAATTTAGCTTACACGTGTACGCTAAACAACTCGGATCAGTTCTGGCCCAACCAGTTGGAAATCATCAATCTAAGTCGATTTACAATACCAATTTCATTTGAAAGGTCGCCATGATGGAAGTAATCAATGCGTTCTTCAATTAAAGAGAGGATTGTTTCATCATCTTCATTTTCACTACGGAAGACTTTGCCTGTAAGTAGTGGAATAGCTTCATCAACATCATTTACAGCCCAAATGTGGAACTGTTTTGCTTTGATCGCTTCAATGACTTCATCATTTAAACAAAGACTAGAAAGATTAGTATGCGGTAAAATAACGCCCTGATTACCAGTAAGACCGCGATGAACACAAACCTTATAGAAACCTTCAATCTTTTGATTAATGCCGCCAACAGCTTGTACACGACCAAATTGATCGACTGCACCTGTCACGGCAATTTCTTGATTAATAGGCTGTGATGATAAAGCCGACATTAAAGCACAAAGCTCAGCTAAAGAAGCGCTATCACCATCTACTTCTGAATAGGATTGCTCAAAGACAATAGATGCTGAGTAGGGAAGTGCTTGATCTAAATCGAGTGCTGTAGCAACGAATGCCTGCATAATCATCATGCCTTTGGCGTGAATGTTACCGCCAAGTTCAACTTTTCGTTCAACGTCTGTAATATCACCATCACCAAAGTGAACCACACATGAAATACGTGCCGGCTCGCCATAAGCCATAGGATGTCCAGGCATTTCTACAACAGTCAAACCATTAACTTGGCCGACTTCTTCGCCTTCAGTGGCAATTAATACTTGGCCGTGATGGATATCTGCAATAGCACGCTCAGGTAAATATGATTCACGGTATTCTTTTGCTCTTAATGACGCTTTAAGATGTTCAGCAGTGATTGGATTACCTTCAGATTCGACCGATGCTTCTGAGAGTAAATTTAAATGCCACAATGGGCATAATGGCAACCGAGTTTGATCTTCTGCGTGACGAGCTCCTGTAAGTAAAAGGGTGTGAATAGCTTCTGAATTAGCCAGCATAGGTAGGCCATAATAATGACTAATACCTTTTACATAACGAATGTAATCTGTCATTGCGGCTTCATTAAGCAGTAGATCTTGCTCAAATTCACCATACATAGCCATACCATCACCTAAATCAGGCTCAGCAGTATCAAGTTCAGCCATGAGATAACGTTCACCTATAATAATAAGCTTAACATTAACTGTCTCTGCTGAGGGTATTTCATAAAGACTTTTGTTTGTAATTGGTTGCCATTCTAGCTGACCATTCATTAAAACATTTTTTAATTGTGGCCAGAGGCTTGGGTCACTTAAAATTGCAGTAATAGATAAGACAAGGTAGCCATTATGGGCTTGATGGAGTAAGCCGTATTTTAGTTGGGGTTGTGTTTCACCGTTTTTAGCCGGATAAACTGCGCCAAATAACTTCTCATGAGTGACGTTGTCACCTGCAATGATAATTGGTTGTTCTACGGATTTTTCATTATTGTCATTTGATTTATTAATACTTTTTTTTAGCAATTCAATAATGTAATCACGATATAACGTGTTATCGGAAGCCGTAATGCGTAGAATGCGTGGCTGTAAATTCATCGCGGTGAAGCGGCGTATAGCATCGGATAAGCGAGATTGAAGGATGCCGACCAGAGTAGGTTCTAGATCATCATATTGATCTAATACGTGCTGATACGGGCTGTAATCTGGAAACATGTTACGCCAAGATTCTTCATGCATAAATTTATGATTTCTATTGTTACTGTGAAAAGATGTGCAGTATAAAGCAATCAAAGGACTCATAATAGACACTTATCGTCTATATTTAAATTTCACTATTAAGGTTATTTAATATTCAGAGAATTAATTGTCATTTTACCACTCAAGAGTTACACTGTAACGGTCAGTATAAATAGTTTGAGAATTTTTAATCCTATGAAATATCAGCAACTTGAGAACCTTGAAGCGGGTTGGAAATGGACTTATTTGGTGAAGAAATGGAAAGAAGGAGAGGCGATAACACGATTTGTTGATCAAAGTGAAGCTGATGTTGCAATAAAAATACTACTTGATATTGAACATGAACCAACCAAAGTCATTGAGTGGATTAATAACAATATGGCGAATGGATTAGAGAATAAGTTAAAGCAGGCCATTCGCGCTAAACGTAAGCGACATTTTAATTCAGAACAAACATACACAAAAAAGAAATCGATTGATTTAGATTATCGTGTTTGGGAAAAATTAGCTGAAAAATCTCAAGAATTAGGGTCGACGTTATCAGATACTATTGAATATTTGATTAGCGAGAGTTCGCATACAGAATAAATGAGTGAAAAGCTTTAAATGTAAAGAATGATCTTAATTAACAATTTAATTTAGATTCTTTTGAATAATATACTTTTTGATTAAGTTGTTGATGTTCATCTTGCAAACTTAATTATTAGGAGGTGTGTAATGGAATATGTTCTTTTATTAGCTATTGTAGTTGTTTTTCTTGTGTTTAAAGATCGCCCTATAATGGTATTAGAGTTTAAAGATGGTGAGATTAGTAAGACTAAAGGGAAAATCCCCTCAGGATTTCACACTGCTTGTCGAGATATTGCCCATAAAACACCATTCTCTGGGCGTATAAAAGTATATAAAACCCGATTTGCAACTAAATTAGATTTTTCAAATACAATCCCACCAAAAGTAAAACAACGTATAAAAAATGTTTTTCCTCATACACTACCTACATCTAAACGTGGGAAAAGAGCATAACACGTTAATTTTAAATAAAAAGCGCAATCAATAGTGATCGCGCTTTTTATAACAATAAGGTTAAAAATGATAACACCCTATGCTAAACGGTTATTAAAAGGGGAGGATTTACGTCTTTCACTATTGGCATTCATTAAATTAAATAATATTCAGTCTGGTTCATTATTAACAGGAGTTGGTTGTTTATCTGAAGCTAAAATTAGGTTGGCGAATGAGCAAAAAATATTATATCTGGCTGGACCATTAGAAATTATATCGCTATCGGGAACGTTAACACCGAAGCATGTTCATATACATATTTCGGTAGCTGATAGTGAAGGGCGTGTATATGGTGGTCATTTAGTTCCTGGGTGTATAGTATCTTATACAGTAGAACTATGTATGCTTGAATATAATAATTTAAGATTTGAGTGTGAATATGATCATCAAACTGGATTTGATGAATTAGTTATATTTAATAATGAATAGTTAGCCCAAGGTATTTATTCTTGGGCTAAAGACTGATTAATTTACTGATTTTAATAATGCTTCTTTACTTTGAATAAAGGAAAGTACTTTTTCTTTTAATTCAGATAATTCTTCTTCAGCTTTTATTCTTAAAATAGTTTCTTGTTCTAATTTTTTGCCTATTTCAACAGCCAAATAACCACCATTAATTAACGCTTTAGTTGTAACATTCGTTTTTGTTAGTGATTTTAATTCTTCGATCATGTAATAATGTTGTTCAATATCTCTTATCGTAATAGCCATGTAGATTCCTTTTTATATAAGATAAAGAGTGTTGTAAATACCAGCCTAATGCACTATAACTTTATTATTACTATAATAGAATTTCACTGGTAACTTCCACTTTTAATTAACTGTTCTTTTGCCTAATAATATTTCAGAGAAATCATTCTTTAGACAAGAAAAGGAGGGGGAATGTGATATATAAATAGCCTCTCCTGATCGTAATGAATCAATAAAAAAATCATTAAATGTCAACTGAGAGTTATTCTCATCGATGTGCTCAATTCCAAATACGTAATAATGATTTTGAAAACGCAAAAATACACCATTTAGATGGCTAGGGTAATTACGATTATTACTACATTTTCTTGAAACTAACATTGATATATAGCCATCATTTAATGTTAACTGTAATCTATTTTGTATAACATTATTATTTTTTGTTGAGAACTCATATGTAGCTTTGGTATTAACAGAACTAATTATGGCCTGCATAATTAAAAAAACGATAGCACTAAATATGCCAATAAGCGCCTTATTTATCACTACATATTTCCTGTTTAACAGAAGAGGAGTAATCAACAAAATGCCCATTATTCACACTAAATAATTGATAGTAATTACATCCCTTACTTATAGGAAATGCATACCATTGACTAATATTACTATCATCATTTTGTAATATTGCATTTTGTACTGGTTTAGGTAAATCTATACCGTTATAAATAACAGGAAGTCCTTCAACAGAGGTCGTATCAATAAAAAATAAAAAGCGATAACAAGCAATTAATGTTAAGAAGAAAAATGTAATTATAATAATAACATCAAAAAATTTAATATTTGATAATGATATTCTTTTAATTGTCACATTTTTTAATTCTTTATTAATTAAATCCTCTTTTTTCTCAATAGATATCGCAGGTTGTTCTTCCTGTAATATTTGTATTTGTGCCTTTTTATTTTCTTTCGTTAAAATATCATTTTTAGGTGGATGAGAACCGTCATCAATCAGTACTAACTGTCGAATGCAATAACCTAATTTAGGTTCTGTCGTTATTATTTTATGCTCTCCAATTTGAGCAAAAGCAGTACGTAAATTTTTGATAGCAACTGTTAACGAATTGTTTGTTACAATTTTCCCTTGCCAACATTCAACTAATAATACTTCTCTATATATTGTATTATTAGCCGATTCAGCGAGAAGCGTAAAAATTAATATTTCTGATCGAGAAGTTTTAATAAAAGCGCCATCACTAATTCGAGTTATGGTTCTATTTGTAAAATCAACATCGAAACGGCCTAGGCGTTTACAACCGCCGTTTATTTCATCTGTCATTTTTATTCTTATCTATCAGTTTTAACTATCAAGCAATAGCTAAATTATCATCAAATACACCATACCCAAAGAGATAAAGTGTCTTAGTATTTTATACAAAACAGTTAAATATGCAATTGTGAAACAAGTATAACCAGCATAAAAGCTATAATGTCATGGTAATGTTTATTCTATTTTAAAGAAATATATACATTATGAATTTAAATTTAGACATATTGTTGATTATGTAATATTCCTTAGGTGTATTACTTAAGTTAAAACGTTGCGATAAAAATGAGTCATAGAGTAGGGAAGTCACGACTTTTTCTTGGTAAAATTTTAATACAGCACCCAAACGTTTGTTATCGACCACCTGACTCTGTCGATTCATGTAATGGTCGATGCATGTCTTTAGGATATTGAGCAGCTTTAGCAAAACAGTGGTTAAAAGCAGCAATAAAGTCGGGGAGCCATACATTAGCTTGTTCAATATTATCAATGTGTTGTAAACGCATTTCTTTGACTAAGCGATCTTGTAATGTTTTGTTGGCACGTTCAACACGACCTTTGGCTTGAGAGCTATTCGCGCAAATTAATTCAATGTTTAAGTCATGCAATACACGACCAAACTGAGTGATGCGGTTTGTTTTTGCATCCCGTTTACTGACATGAAACACCGCATGTCGATCGCTGTAAAAAGCAGTAGGCTTGCCATGTTGTTCAATATATTCGCGCGTTGTTACCATGTAATCAAACGCAGATTCTGTTTCGCTAAATCGCAAGTTCATCAGTTTGCCGGTAGCATCATCAATGAAAACCAACAAACAACATTTGTCGCTGCGACCTTCAAACCAATCGTGATGTGAGCCATCTATCTGAATTAACTCACCATAACAATCGCGTCGATGTCGTGGTTGATAAACTCGAGGCTTACGTTTGAAATGTGGTACCCAAAGACCATCAGCGATCATCCATTGGCGTAAAGTTTCTAATCCGATCTTAAGGTCGTGGCGTTCAATCAGTTTTTCACGCGCTAACGTGGGTCCGAAGTCTGAGTAATATTCGTGGATGAGATTTAAAATACGCAGCCTAAGATTATCATCATAACGATGATTACTTGGCACGCCGCGTTGTTGTGAAAGTAATCCGCCAGCACCGAACTGAGTAAAGCGTTTTACTAATCGTGATACTTGACGACAGCTCAAGTTAAGCCGATGGGCAGCTTCAACACCAGTAATTTGTTTATCACAAACATCTTGAATAACTTTGATTCGGCTTAATTCATTTTCAGTCATAGTGAGCAACATTTATTGATTCCAGTTCATAGCAAAACCTATGATCTGAAGATAGTTCAACATGACATTTCTAACGGGTTAAAACCGGACATTTCTAAATGGGACTTACAACCTTAGTGCGCATTATGTATATTATGTTAAATACGATATCAAATAATGATATATCTCTGCTATCTTGTATTGTTCTCAATTTAAGTACTCCTCTCTTATTCTCTGCTTTATTGATTAAGATATGTATTTAATGGTATTGGTCATTTATCATGACTAAAAAAATGGACCACTATTAAAGCGGTCCATTTTCATTATTAATCTAATGCGAATCAAATATTATCATTTGTTCGTTATCTCTTCCTTTAGGTTTTGATATTTACTTAAGACTAAATCCAATTCTTCAGGTTGTATTGGTTTAGCTAAAAAACCATCCATACCAACTTGCTGATAAAGAAATTGATCGTCTTGCATTACATTTGCTGTTAATGCCACTATTGGTGTCTCAATTTTTAGCTTTCTTATCTGTTTGGTAGCCTCTAATCCATCTAAAATAGGCATTGAGATATCCATTAGCACTAAATCGAATGCATTGTGACACCGTAACAGTTTTGATATTGCTTCTTTACCGTGATTAGTTATCGTGACTTTATGCCCACGACGTTCTAGCATTAATTTAGCAACAAGTTGATTCGTTGGGCTATCTTCAGCAAGTAATATATTAAGAGGGAAATCTGATCGCGCTAATTTTTTCTTTGCTTGATGTGGCATCTTATGAATTGCGGGAATAATTGGAAATATAACTTTAAAGCAACTACCAATACCAATATTGCTCTTAAGGTTAATACGTCCATTCATTTTTTTTATTAATAATTTACTGATAGTTAATCCTAATCCAGTGCCACCATACTTACGAGTAATGCTCCCGTCAGCTTGATGAAAAGGATTAAAAAGACTATCTTGCGCATCTTTAGAAATTCCAATTCCCGTATCAGAAACAGAAACCTCAATATTATTATCTACTTTATTAACGATAATTTTAACTGAACCAATATCGGTGAACTTAATCGCATTACCAATAAGATTAAACATTATTTGAATAATTCGGTTCTTATCTGAAAAAATGTATTCAGGAATGGATTCATCAATATGGCATTCTAATAAGATACCTTTTTTATTTGCTTCTGGTTGAAGCTGTTTTTTCACTAAGGTAATGCTTTCTGTGAGGTTTATATTGCTATTGAATAATTCAAAGCTACCCGATTCAATTCGCGATAAATCAAGAATGTCATTGATGATGGTCAGAAGTAAATGCGCTGATTGCTCCATCTGACCTAACCATTGTTGTTGTTCATTCTCAAGTCCTGAAGATGACAACATATCCATTAAACCTAATACTGCGTTTAGTGGTGTTCGAATCTCATGGCTCATCATTGCTATAAATTGTGACTTGGCTTTATTTGCGGCTTCTGCTTGTTGACGAGCTTGCTGTAAATCAAATAACCGTTTTTTCCTTACGCTAATATTTTTTACGGTACCTCGATAACCAAGCAATAAGCCATGTTTATTATAATAAGGCGTTCCACTGAAACTGAGCCATTGCTCTTTTTCATCAGCAAAAAGATGCCATTCTAAGTCTTCAAATGATTCGTTTTTCTGCAATTGTGAGCAAAATTTTTGCTTAAAGTCATCATGGCCATCAAAAAAATCTAGAATATTATTCTTATCAATTAAATGATTAGCAATTTGAGATGCTGAAATGTAGCTGAATTTATAATCTGTATCAATTTCCCAGAACCAGTCACCTACAGTACGAGCAAAGTCTTTAAATCGTTGTTGGCTATAGGTTAATTCTTGAGTACGAGCGGTGACTAATGATTGTAATCGTTCTCGGTAATCAATATCTATAATTGCTCGTTCAAGTAACGGTCTAAATCGATTCAAAACACGTCGGCAACTGGATGTGAAATGCCCTTTTTCACAACTCATTAAAATAATCATCGCGTCACCAGAGCTAATCTTTACGCCGGTCATTAAACTCGAATGACAAATATTTAATAAGTCTGGGCTTTTATTTTTAAATTCTTCAATATCTTTGGGTGAATATAACGCAATGCATTCCCCATTTATACAACGATTAAATGTACTACCGACTTGCCAATGATTAAAATCAAATGCAGAAACCGTACTCATTAATACCTGTAAATCAGATGCTTCATCATCACGAGTCAAAACTATGGCATTATCAAAAGCGATGAATTTTCTTAGTACTTCCAATAAGCTATTAAAAACTTGACGCTTATTATTAGCGCCAGCCATTGCTGAAACACCTTCCAGAATCGCAGCATTTTCTATGCGTAACTGATTTTCTCTTTCTTGGGTACGCTGAAGATCTAATAATGTTTCTTGCAGTTTCTCTGAATCAAAACCGATCATTTAATTAGTCCCTATGAAAAACAACGGCTGAGATCATTAAATTGCCATGAGCATTTTCACCCGTAACAAATTGCCCTTGCTCACCAAAAGTAAATGGACAGACAAATGGTCTATTTTGCATTGCTATATTTACAAATGATGCAACCTCTTCCATTCGTTCTTGTACTTTAAGCATACAGCCAGCACAATATATAGTTAGCCCGCCAATTGGATTTAATTTTGTGCCATTTGTAGCAGTTATAACTCGTCCCGCTCTTGTTATTAAACGCTCATCTGTACCTGACATAAAATATAAACGTTCACCTTCAATAATTGAGGAAAACATTTTCAAGCCATTATTTTGAGTTACCATTAATGGATGTGCTAATTTAAAATAGGGTAAATCATGTATTGTTCCAACTAAACGACCAAGAGGATTTAAACTACTTTCATTTATAATACTACTATTTTTTTCAAACTTTTGGTTTATCCATTTCTGATAAACGTCAGCTGCAGGTTGATGATCTAATTCTATAAGTTCGCGTCCACAGACTTTTGTTGCAATCGCAGAATGTTCTGTTGCTGCGTAACCCGAGTGAAAAGAAAAACTCACTTCGCAGTTAGGATAAAAAACAGCAATACCTATACCCTTTTGGGTCTGTTGTTCTTGATTAAATATTTGCCATTTACCTTGAACATTATCATCAGCAGCACTACCGCCAATGATAGCAATATTTTTACCAACAACATCCTCAATTCCACGAATGACTTCTTCTTCACATCCTGGTGTTGCATGCAATAATATTAATGTTGGTGACTCGCCAAGGCGTCCACTATTATTGATTGCTTTTAGAATAGCTTGGCGGGCAATATTAAAAATAGAACCATTAGATGAAACAATCGATGTCCCATAAGCGCCAGAAATATCATTGATGGCCCAAAGAGCAATTCCTTGTCCCTTGATATATCCATTTTCTGTCATAAAGCCCTGACAAGAAGAACAGGCAAGAAAACGTGTATCAGGGTAACGTTTTGTTAATACTGATTGTAAAATACCGTAATCGTAATCTTCCGAAAAATATAATAATAATAATGAAGGTGGTGCTATCTTCTCATCTAATATATTGATCGCGTCGACGATCGCATCATGAGAATCACTTAATACTGAAAAACTTGTTGCAATATCCATAGCCATATCTTTTTATATTTTTCCTTATCATAATCATTTTTCTGAATACAATCAGTAAGCAAATCATTTTTAACGGTTATTTATTAATAATTAACCTGTTATTTTCTATCATAGTACAGTTAATAGACTCATGAAGTATTATGTTACTTTCAATTACTCAAAACGTTATCTAAGTACAAATAATGAAAAATGTATTTATGAGGTATTCACTATAAAAATACTATCATAATAGTTATCAAAATGAATATTGAGCATTAACTTATTATTAACGCTCTTACAATAGAATTGCCTATCTATTTGGTAACTGTAAATTTAGACGAATAAATATTATCTTTAATTTTAATATCAATATTCCATGACATTTCATTATGAGTGCATTGAGGCACCATAAATTTACCAAGCCAACCGTTATTTTTCCGCGTAAAGGTAATAGGTAAAATACCCATATTCATAGTAATACCACTCACAAGTGCACTCGGGTTAATATCAACGTTATTTATATCACTATTTTGAATATATAATTCCATTGGAGTATTTGCTTGTGGTTTTTTAGATAACAACGTTACTATTAATTTATTATTATTAAATGAACACGCATTTGTATTTAGATTACAAATATTAGTCTGTGCTTTAGTTGTCATTTTTGATTCATATGTCATGGTTCTCCAAGTAAAAGCACTAATCAGAATAATCATTAAAATAATAATTTGAATTAATCGTCCTCGAGTTAATTTTTGTGCTGCCATATTGTTTTGTTCCCTTTTCATTCTTTTAAAGGAATAGTTAAACTTAAAAATATTCCATATCTAATATTAACTGCTAACCTTATAAGAAGATCTCTTTCTTATTAAATTACATGGGTATAGCAATAAATGATGTTGACTAGTATAACACCACCCACTATTAAAGGTTGTTATCATTGTGGCGAACCTATACCTGAAAAATGTCACTTTAGCGTTGAAATTCTAGGCGAACCACGCAAGTTATGCTGTGCTGGATGTGAAGCTATCGCAAAAATGATTGTTGATCACAAATTAACGACTTATTATGAATATCGTAAACACCCTGCAAAAAAAATCGAATTAATTCCGCAAAATATACAAAAATTATTGCTTTATGATCATCAAGATATACAAGCTGATTTTGTAAGTGAAAATGCACAACATCATAAAGAAATATTACTTTCTATTGATGGCGTTTCCTGTGCTGCATGTGTGTGGTTAATTGAAAAACAGTTATACAAACAGCCTGGTGTTATCACAATTGAAGTAAATATTACAACGCATCGTGCTTTATTAGTATGGGATGCCTCAGTTGTAAAATTAAGTCACTTACTCACGATTCTGCATCAATTAGGCTATAAAGCTGCCCCTTTTGAAATTAATACCCAAGAACAACAGTATCAACAGACAATGCAGCATTATCTTTATAAATTAGGTGTTGCTGGTATTGCTACAATGCAAGTTATGATGCTGGCTATTGCTCTTTATTTTGATGTTTTTGAACAGTCTGATAATAATTTTCAGCATTATTTACGTTGGATAAGTTTATTTGTTGCAACACCGGTATTGTTATATTCTGCACTACCTTTTTACCATAATGCTTGGCGAAATATTAAAATATTAACGTTAGGTATGGATGTTCCTGTCTCTATTGCTTTACTGTCTGCTTATAGTACTAGCTTATATGCAACTATTACTGCTCAGGGAGAAGTATATTTTGAATCAATATCAATGTTTGTTTTTTTCCTTCTTCTTGGGCGATATTTAGAAATGCGTACTCGGCGACATGCTGCTGTAATGAGTGCCAATTTATTAAAACTTGTTCCGGCTATGGCAACTCTCGTTTCTGGTGAACAAGTTGCAGCTAAAACACTAAAAAAAAGTGACATTGTCACTGTTCTTCCTGGTGAATATTTACCTGCTGATGGTGTTATTATTCAAGGTTCAACCACTATAGACGAATCGATGTTAACTGGTGAATCTCTTGCAGTTAAACGAACGAAAAATGATACTGTATTTGCAGGTACTTTAAATGGAAATGGAAATATTACTATTCAAGTAAGCTGCAATAGCAAAGATACATGCATATCAAATATTGTACGCTTACAAGATCATGCTTTATATTCAAAACCTCAAATAGCCTTAATAGCTGATAATATTGCTCGTTATTTTATTGGTGTTATTTTACTTATTGCTTTAGCTACATGGTTACATTGGCATGCTTATCAACCACAAGATGCATTGTGGATCACCGTTGCTGTTTTAGTCGCGACTTGTCCTTGCGCATTATCTCTTGCAACGCCAACCGCACTTACCTGCTCAACGGCAATGCTAAGTCGATTGGGATTATTAGTTCGGCGTGGTCATGTATTAGAAACATTGTGCAAAGTTAATCACGTCATTGTTGATAAAACAGGTACATTAACCGAAGGCAATATTCAGCTAGTTACCACTAAAATATTTGGTCAATATTCTATCTCTGAAGTTCTTACTTATGCTGCAGAACTTGAACGTTATGCTAATCATCCAATAGCAAAATGTTTTATGCCTTACCAGCTTAAAACCCCTCTTTTTGATCACGTTGACAATATTATCGGTGATGGCCTAAGTGGAATGATAAATCATCAACAATGGCGTATTGGCAAATATGACTTTGTTAATAATAATCAAACACCCACCGATCATTTAATAAATATTAAATATCCAAGTGACTATTCTATATGGTTATCATGTGATAACCATATAGTTGCAGCTTTTAAAATTGAGGATCCACTTCGAAAAAAGAGTAAACAATTAATCAATACTTGGAAACAGCAAGGCATAAAAGTCACTATGTTAACAGGTGATAATTCTATTCATGCTCAACGTGTCGCTCAGCAATTAGATATTGATCATTTCTGTGCAAATATGACCCCCATCAATAAATTAGACTTTTTACAAAAGATACCTGCGACTGATATTTCATTAATGATTGGTGATGGTATTAACGATGCCCCCGTTTTAGCTGGAGCTCATCTATCCATTGCTCTCAATAGTGGTACTGATATAGCTAAATTATCTGCTGATGTTGTGCTATTAGGTGATAATTTATTATCTATTATAACAGCTCGCCAATTGGCATTACGTACACGTAATATTATCCGTGAAAATTTAGCGTGGGCATTAGGCTATAATTTAATTATTCTCCCATTAGCGGTTACGGGACTGGTTACTCCCTATATTGCAGTTATAGGCATGTCAGTAAGTTCAATGATTGTTGTATCAAATTCTTTAAGGTTATTAAAATAAATGGCAAGTCTTTACATATTAATACCTATAGCGCTCATCTTTGTTTGCCTTTCCATTGCTATTTTTTTATGGGCTGTGCGTAGTAATCAATTTGAGGATTTAGAGCATCAAGGCCATAATATATTGTTTGATGATGATGTGGAAAAGCCTGAAAACTCATCTCAAAATACAATAAAAGATAATGTTATATCACCGAATTCCGATCATGATCGAACTTAATTTTCTGACGGCATTACTTATTGGTTTAACGGGAGCTGGCCATTGTATTAGCATGTGTGGTGGTATTGCTGCCGCTGTTACAATGGGTATGCCAAATAAACCACAGCATTCTTGGATATATTTAGTTTATTATAATTTGGGAAGAATAACGTCTTACATGATAGCGGGATTGCTTGTTAGTCAGTTTTTTGTTCAGATTACCTCACTGAGTCAATCAAATAATCCATTGATTTTAATGCGGATTTTTGCTTCTTTAATGATGATTATACTGGGGCTATATATTGGAAGATGGTGGTCTGGCCTTACTTATATTGAACATATTGGTCATGTGTTATGGCGTTTTATTTTACCCCTCACTAAATATTTTTTACCGTTAACTTCGCCTTTTAAAGCTATCCCTTTTGGTTTTCTGTGGGGGTGGTTGCCTTGTGGTCTGGTCTATTCAACCCTTACATGGGCCGCCGTTTCTGGAAGTGCTATTGATGGAATGATGATCATGTTTGCTTTTGGTTTAGGGACATTACCCGCTATGTTAGCTATTGGAACTATGGCTGATAAACTAAAAATATTATTAAATAATACTTACTTCAAGCGAATAAATGGCTTTTTGATCATCATTTATGGTATGCATACTGGTTATATTGCAATCAATCAAATATGGTAAGGTTTTTAATACTCGTAATATTGCTTCATAATATGTTAAAATATTGACCTACATCAAATTGGTTAGATAGGCATATGATCTCAGACAAATTTACCACAAAACGTATTCAATCCGGTGGATGTGCTATTCACTGTCAAGATTGCAGTATTAGCCAGCTATGTATTCCATTTACATTGAATGAATCTGAGTTAGACCAACTGGATCAAATCATCGAACGTAAAAAGCCAATCCAGAAAGGTCAAGAGCTATTCAAAGCAGGAGATGAACTGAAATCATTGTATGCTATCCGCTCTGGTACTATTAAAAGTTATACAATTACAGAACAAGGTGATGAGCAGATCACAGCATTTCATTTAGCTGGTGATTTGGTTGGATTTGATGCTATCAATGAAATGCAACATCCTAGTTTTGCGCAATCACTTGAAACATCAATGGTATGTGAAATACCGTTTGAAATTCTTGATGATTTAGCGGGTAAAATGCCTAAACTTCGCCAACAAATCATGCGCCTGATGAGTAGTGAAATCAAAGGCGATCAAGAAATGATTTTATTGTTGTCTAAGAAAAATGCTGAAGAGCGTTTGGCTGCATTTCTTTACAACTTATCACTGCGTTTTTCTCAACGAGGTTTTTCTCCTCGTGAATTCCGATTAACAATGACACGTGGTGATATTGGTAACTACCTTGGCTTAACTGTCGAAACCATCAGTCGTTTATTGGGGCGTTTCCAAAAATCTGAAATGCTAAGCGTTAAAGGTAAATATATTACTATCTTAGATCATGATGAATTAGCAAAGCTTGCTGGTGTAAGTAAGAATAATAATTTATAAATATATAAGATCCTATCTAACCCACTTATAAACAGGTACTTTTTAGTGCCTGTTTTTGTCTCTGCATATAACGTATCTAACCGTTTTTTATCTCATTTTTACATTTTATTACTTAAACTACTCCCCATATGACCTGCTTTAGAGTACAGTAAATAATATGTTAATTTTTTAATCACTTGATTTGAAAGTGTATCTGATAAATACAACGGTGAATGTGTTTTCTTTGTTCTTATTCCTTCAGAAAAGAGATTATGCCGTAGGGAGACATTATTATGCAAAAATATAAAAACATACTTGTTGTCGCTGATCCTGAACAAGACCAACAACCTGCAATATCTCGAGCTGTTCATTTAGCAAAAGTTTGTGATGATGTGAAGATTATTGTCTTCCTTGCTATTTATGATTTTTCGTATGAAATGACATCAATGCTTTCTTCTGATGAACGTGACGCAATGCGTCGTGGTGTCGTTATGCAACGAGAAGAATGGTTAAAAGAAATTATCCAGCCGCATATAGCCCTAGGCATTAATATTGAAATTAAAGTCGTATGGCATAACCGTCCATATGAATCAATTATTGCTGATGTGTTCAGTCAAGATATTGATTTACTTATAAAAGCAACACATGAACATGCGAAATTAGGTTCGGTTATTTTCACACCAACAGACTGGCACTTATTACGAAAATGTCCTGTTCCAGTGTTATTAGTAAAAGGTGAAAACTGGCCTACAAATGGTAACGTTCTTGCCTGTGTGAATTTATCTGCTGAAGATGAAACTCATGAAGACCTTAACGATAAGATTATAAAAGAAGCGATTGCCTTTTCATCAATTACCCATGCAAGTGTGAACTTAGTTAATGCCTACCCTGCAACACCAGTCAATATTACCATTGAACTGCCTGAATTTGATCCTGCGTCATATACTGATGCTGTTCGTGGGCATCATTTAATGACAATGAAAGCTTTACGCCAAAAGTATGCTATTGATGAAGAACAAACCTATGTAGTTGAAGGTTTAGCGGAAGATGTTATTCCTAAAATTGCAGATGAAATTAATGCTGAGCTTGTCATTCTAGGTACAACTGGACGTACAGGCTTGTCTGCCGTCTTTATTGGTAATACAGCAGAAAATACAATTGATAGTTTAAACTGTGACTTACTCGCTTTAAAACCGGATGGTTATATTAGCCCGTTAGCCCCAAATTCTATCGATGAATAACGACCTCATTCTATAATCAATCAAAACGCCTCAGCTGAGGCGTTTGTACTATTCAGTTAGGTTCTGCTTCTTTTTCATTAGCAAGCCATTTAGCAAACTTCGTTAAATACCACTCGTTTTCTTGCTTTGAACAATAAGCACGACTCAGTTTTCTACGCCTTCCATTCAGCAGCTAATGACACTCGAGTTTGATTTGTCGCTCGCTTACCTAGGTAAGTTTCACAAAGTTGGTTATTAGACATTTGCGAGCATAGCTATTAACACTGCTTCCCTGTATGCCCATTTGTTGAGCCTGATGTGAGCTACATCTGGCTATCATCAAGCATAAGCCTATAAAGCAAAAGGGCACCAACCCAAAGATGAGTGAAGTGCCCTTTTTTGCAACTAGCTATTATGAAATTTAAACGTTAGTTACATCAATGAACATACTTTCATCAATATTAGTCGATGATACAGTTGCTTCAGTGAAAGCGTACTCAGCTCTTTCACCTTCACGATCTAACGGCAGATTAACAAAATCAAATAGATTCTTATCTGCTAATTGGCTTGGGCTAATATTTTGAATTGATTTGAAAATCGCATCAACACGACCAGGGGTCTTCTTATCCCAATCAATCAACATCGCTTTAATACTTTGACGTTGTAGGTTCTCTTGTGAGCCACAAAGATTACAAGGAATGATTGGGAACTGTTTATATTCAGCGTATTTGATTAAGTCTTTTTCACGGCAATACGTTAATGGGCGGATCACGACGTTACGACCATCATCAGAACGTAACTTAGGTGGCATTGCTTTTAAGCGTGAACCGTGGAACATATTTAAGAATAATGTTTCAACGATATCATCTAAATGATGGCCTAGTGCAATCTTAGTTGCGCCAATGGTTTCAGCAAAAGAATACAATGTACCACGGCGTAAACGTGAGCATAAACCACAAGTCGTTTTGCCTTCTTCCACTTTTTCCTTAACAACAGAATAAGTATCTTTATCGACAATGTAGTAAGGAATATTTAAGCTTTGAAAATACTCTGGCAAAATATGCTCAGGGAAGCCAGGTTGCTTTTGATCAAGGTTAACCGCAACAACATCAAACTTAATTGGCGCTGCTTTCTGTAAATTAAGCAGAATATCCAGCATCGCAAATGAATCTTTGCCACCACTAATACATGCCATTACAACATCACCTTCTTCGATCATATTGTAATCAATAATGGCGTTACCCATATTGCGGCGAAGACGTTTTTGCAGTTTATTATATTCAAGTGTTTCTTTACGGTTATCTGTCTGATTCATTACTACTTCTCGAACTACCGACAACATCGATAGTAGAATTGCGGGATAAGAATTTATAGGGCATGAATTATACGTATTTTATTGTTGACTGGAAATAGCTATGCACAATAAAAAAGCCCAGTACACAATGACCGGGCTTGTTTCATCAAACAGAATAGGAAATTATTTAAAGAATCCCATTACAAATTTCTTCACTTGATCAATTAAGCGACTAAAGAAACTCCCCTCATCGACGGGTTCTAGTGCTACAAGTGGTTGTGTACCTACTTGTTTATCATTAACTGAGTAAATAATCTCACCAACTTGTTGGCCTTTGGTAATTGGTGCTTCAAGCTCACTATTTAGCTCAACACTTGCAGTTAGTTTTTTAGTGTCATTGCGTGACAACGTCACATAACTTGTTTTATCAACACCTAACTTAACCTGATCTTTATCACCAAACCATACACGCTCAGTAATAATTTCATCACCAGCTTTGTGGGGGGTTACTGTTTCAAAAAAGCGGAAGCCATAGTTTAATAATTGCTTACTTTCGATCTCACGGGTTTTGGTACTCTTTGTACCCATAACAACAGCAATTAAACGCATGTCACCTTCAGTCGCTGAACTGGTTAAACTATAACCTGCGCCGCTAGTATACCCCGTTTTCATACCATCAACGTTCATACTAGGGTCATTTAATAAACCATTACGGTTACGCTGTGTAATATTATTATAAGTAAATGACTTTTCACTGTAGAGCGGATAAATGCTTGGTAAATCACGTATAAGAGCCTGCCCTAATAAGGCAATATCATAAGGCGTGGTATATAAGTCATTATTATCTAAGCCATGAGGGTTAGCAAAGTTAGAGTTATTCATTCCTAACTTTTTCGCCCATGAGTTCATTAGGCTCACAAATGATTGTTCAGAACCTGCGACATGCTCTGCGATTGCAACACTAGCATCATTACCTGATTGAATAATCAAGCCTCGAAATAGATCCATCAAAGGTACTTCGCTACCTACTTCAATAAACATTTTTGATGAATCAGGGAAGTTTCTTGCCCAAGCATTACGGCTAATAACAACAAGATCTTTCTCATTTATATTGCCTTGCTTCATTTCTTGGCCTGCAACATAGCTTGTCATTAATTTCGTCAAGCTCGCTGGGTTCAACTTTTCGTTTGCATCTTTCTCTACTAAGACCTTACCTGTATTGTAATCCATCAATACATAGCCTTTTGCACTTAGTGTAGGCGCATCAGGTACAACTGTCGGCATGGATGCAAACGCTGAAGACGATAAAGAGTAAAGCGCAGTAGCACCAACAAGAGACAAAAACCGAGTAGTTTTTTCCATTTGAGGCAAAATTCCTTTAAAAAACGATAATATCAATCTACATAGCTATTGAAGACTTGCAGATAATGACCTAATAGGTATTTAGATTGGCTGCCAGTATATCGAAAATAGATAATAAAACAGGAATTGGTAACATTGTCTTACCAATTCCTATCACTGATTACATTTATAACGTTAATAGCCTTAAATATAAATCATTACTAGCAATTAATTACTGCTTATTTCAATTTAAAATGAATAACTTCTGCGGCGTTCGCATTTTTATTGATCTATTCGTTGGGTATCTCTATTAAATAATGAAAGGTTAGGTTAAATTTATCCCATTGCTGTTTATCAATTAGGAACAAGTATGAATAATTACAATAAATTAGAACGTCATGCTAAAAAACTATCTCGACTTAGCCACCTTAATGCCATTTGTGGCTGGGATCAGGCTGCAATGATGCCTGATGGTGGTGCACAAGCACGTTCAGAGGCAATGGCTGAGCTAGCGGTTATCTCTCATGAGTTATCCACGGCACCCTACTTAGAAAATTGGTTTGCAGAAGCGGAACAAGAAGATCTTACTACTGAACAACGTGTTAGCCTTGCAGCTCTTAAGCGTCATTGGATGATGCATAATGTTTTACCTGCCGATCTTGTTGAACAGCAATCACTTACAGGTTCTCAATGCGAACATGCTTGGCGTTCACAACGTAAAGAAAATGATTGGGAAGGTTTTAAAGCTAACTTAAAGCCTGTGGTTGAGTTAGCTCGTCAAGAAGCCGTTATTCGCTCACAAGTAACAGGCTTAAGTCGTTATGATGCCCTACTCGATATTTATGAGCCAGGAATGACATCTGCGGTATTAGACGATATCTTTACTGAAGTTAAATCATGGTTACCTCAACTTATTCAACAAGTCGAAGCTAAGCAAATAACTGAAGAAATATTACCACTATCTGCTCCGTTTGCTATTGAGAAACAACAAGCATTGAGCCTTGAAGCGATGGCATTACTGGGATTTGATTTTGATCACGGAAGATTAGATATTAGTACTCATCCATTTTGTGGTGGTGTACCAACAGATGTTCGTATTACTACTCGCTATGATGAAGATGATTTTACCTCAGCATTGATGGGTGTTATTCATGAAACAGGCCATGCACGTTATGAACAAGGCCTACCACAACAATGGCGTGATCTTCCTGTCGGTGAAGCTCGATCAATGGGAATTCATGAATCACAAAGCTTATTTTGTGAAATGCAATTAGCTCGTAGTCCTGCATTTAGTCGATTATTAGCGCCAATGATCCAAAAATCATTTAATTCAGATGATGCGTCATTATCAGCTGAAAACCTTCGGTTGATTAATACTCGAGTTAAGCCTGGGTTTATTCGCGTTGACGCCGATGAAGTGACTTACCCTGCACATGTGATTTTACGTTATGAAATTGAGCGTGATTTAATTGAAGGTAATATTGAAGTTGATGATATCCCAACGATTTGGGATCAAAAAATGACTCAATATTTAGGTATATCAACTCAGGGAAACTTTACTGATGGTTGTATGCAAGATATACATTGGACCGATGGTAGTTTTGGTTATTTCCCAAGTTATACCTTAGGTGCTATGTATGCTGCACAATTTATGGCTACGATTAATAAACAACTAAACGTTGAACAGTTAGTTGCTCAAGGTGATTTAACACCAATATTTGAATGGCTACATAATAATATTTGGAGTAAAGGCTCAACGCTATCAACGGACAAGCTGGTGGAGCAAGCAACGGGTGAAATGCTGAATCCTGAACACTTTAAAAAGCATTTGATGAAACGTTATTTAAATAAATAACCCTTAAACTTTTCGATCTGCGAACAAAAACATGCTATTTATTTTACTTATTTGCAATCTTTAATAAAATAATATCGATTAGATCACAGTTTCATCATCATTGTTTTTTATACTCTTTATTTATAAAGATAACGATTAACATTAAAGGATTTAAGAATGACGTATAAAGCAGCAGATCTCAATTACCGCGGTGAAAATTGTGGCGTACATAACTGGATCACAGATGGCGGCCAATCATTCTACTGGCATCCTGATTGGTTACATATTGCTGAAGACGAAACAGGTCTCTACAAAAAGCAAGAAATCGAAGTTGAAAAAGGTGGCGAAATTACTAAAGGTCACGCTGTTCATGCGATCTTAAAGCGTTTAAATGAAATGCTTAGCAATGATCATGATTAAATAATAAACCTGAAATTATCAATCTTGTTTTTTATTAAAAAAGCCACTATTAACGAGATTCAATCGATGATAGTGGCTTTTTTTTAATAATTAATGATGAAAATTAGGCATATCGGTTTGCCGTGTTCTCAGCAACTTTTACGATCACTTTGACTGCTAACTCCATTCCTTCAACAGTGATAAACTCATGAATACCATGAAAATTATAACCACCGGTGAAAATATTAGGGCAAGGTAAACCCATAAATGATAATCGAGCCCCATCAGTACCACCACGAATAGGCTTAATATTTGGTTTTACATCACAATCAAGCATCGCTTGCTGAGCGATATCAATAATATGTGGGAACGGCTCAACCATTTCACGCATATTATAATAGGAATCAGTTAAAATTAGTTCGACTCGACCCTGTGTTAACTGACTATTAAGCTCATTCACTTTTTGCTGCATGAATGCCTTTCGTTTCTCTTGACCATCACGATCAAAATCACGAATAATGTAGCCCAATTCAGTACGAGCAACTGATGCTTCCATTGATTTAAGGTGATAAAAACCTTGGTAACCGTCAGTACATTCAGGTGTTTCATCTGCAGGCATCATCAATTGAAATTGTGCAGCAATATTCATGGAATTAACCATTTTATTTTTAGCAGTACCTGGATGAACATTTACACCATGGCAAATAACATCTGCCGAGGTTGCATTGAAGTTTTCATACTCCAACTCACCAATTGGACCACCATCAATCGTATAAGCCCACTTCGCACCAAACTTTTCAACATCAAATAAATTTGCACCACGACCGATCTCTTCATCAGGCGTAAAACCAATACAAATATCGCCATGCTTGATTGTTGGATTAGCGATAAGATATGCTACTGCTGTCATTATTTCAGCAACACCCGCCTTATTATCAGCACCAAGCAAAGTTGTTCCGTCTGTTGTAATAATATTGTGACCATGTAACTTATTAAGGTCGGGATATTGGAATGGTGATAACACTTCATCCCCTATTCCTAATGCAATATCACCGCCACGGTAGCTTTCAACAAGTTGTGGTCGAACATTTTTTCCTGATGCATCAGGTGCAGTATCCATATGAGCAATAAAGCCAATTGCAGGAATATCACCATCTACGTTCGCAGGTAATCGTGCTGTAAGGTATCCATTACTATCAAGCGTAATATCAGTTAGTCCTAAATCAATCATCTCTGATTGAAGAGCCTCTGCGAACACGCGTTGCCCCACCGTACTCGGACAAGAAGAAATTGCACCGTTAGATTGAGTATCAAAGCTCACATATCGTAAAAAACGTTCTATTAACTTATTCATAAAGTTACCTTTCTTTCTCTTGTTCTGACAATTTAAACTGCCACTATTTATTATTAATAATATTATGATCTTATCAATAATAAATGACATTGAGATACATCATCATTAAGACTTATTTTTTACTTATGAAGTAATAAGCAAGGGTATTAAATGGAGAAATTAAAGTTGACGGTATAAGAGTTTGTTGTAAACATATAAAGTTATAGTGCGTTAGGTTTTATGGTTAAAAAAAAGACTCTTATTTAAAAGAGCCTTTTTTATATATGATCATAAAATTAAGCATTGAACGTATCGTTATCAATCGATTCACTGCTATTAACATCAGATTTTGATTCGGGTTTATGATTAGGTACAGATGTAACCTGCAATGTAACTCCAAACATATTCCGATAAATAATCGCTTTAACATTAAAGAAAAACGGTAATGTCCAAAGCAATCCAATTCCAGCAGTTACAATCGAGATAAAAAAGAAAATCATTATGACTAAATAAATAGCCGTCATCGGCATAACTTTTCGAATCGTCGCCATAAATGAATATTGAATCGCTTTAATTGGCGTTACTCGCTTCTCACACACAAGTAGAATAGCCAGACTTAAAGCCATTGTTAAGAACAACCCAACTAACGGGAAAATACTGCTACCAATCCCCTGAATTGATGAAATTAATAACATTGTAATAATCGATACTACTGTAAATGAAAAACCCTTCACAATTTGACTTGGTTTTGTTGGTAGCCCAACAGCGTGATTAAGCGCCATTAAACTTACGCCAACATACAAAGGAGCAATTAAAACATCAGACCAAAAGTTAGCCATAAAGCCAGCTTTTAAAATATCTGCAGTAAACCCCTTTCCTGTAATAAAGGCCTCAAAAAACACACTAGGGCTACCTAACTGTACTTTTAAGCTTAATAACAACAATGCGATCTGTGCAATAAACAAACAAATAACAGCAGGAAGAAATTGAGTAAAATTCTTTGCTGTTATCTTAAACGCTTCTTGAAGAACAGCTATGGGTTGTAACTCAACATCACCAACCATTGCTTTTTCAATTGAACCGCCAACGTGAAAACTTTTTTTAGTTGTCTCTTTCATACTCATATCATCATTATTCAGGTTTCTGTATTGTACGTTACTCATCATTGTACAAAAACACTATTCACGTAAAAATTTATTTCAAAACAAATTTACAGCATGAAAAACAAACAATAAATAACAACTAAGACGATAACTACCGCTTTTTCCCATTTACAATCATTGCTATCCTCTATTATTGAACATAAGTAATAAGTTTTTGAGCTCAAAAATAAAATATTTCAATTATGACTTTAATCGTAATTTATTTTTTCAGTATTATTTGTAATCGAGACCATATTGCTATGAATCAACGTGCTATCATTAAAGAAAGTAGTAGTTAATCTATAAATTTAGTGAGAAAACGCTTTAAATTGAAAGACTACAGGTCTATTATGCGCCCCTAATTTTAGCCAAAATATTGGGGCTTAACCAATCAGTCCCAAGGTGGAGATAACGTAGAATTGAACGTTGCAAAAACATCTAAGAAACCTGTAATTCAGCTGAAGGGTCTTAGCAAAAGCTTTGACGGTAAGCAAATCATTACAGGTTTGGACCTAGACGTAAACGATGGTGAGTTTTTAACCATTTTAGGTCCATCAGGCTGTGGAAAAACCACAGTACTTCGTCTAATTGCTGGTTTTGAGACTGCTGATAATGGGCAAGTCACAATTGATGGCAAAGATGTTACTGACATTCCAGCTGAACAACGTCTCGTTAATACGGTGTTTCAGAGTTATGCACTGTTCCCTCATATGACAGTGTTTGAGAACGTCGCGTTTGGTTTACGCATGCAAAAAGTGCCATCGAGTGATATTGAACCTCGAGTTATGGAAGCATTGCGTATGGTGCAACTTGATAAATTTGCCCCTCGTAAACCACATCAATTGTCCGGTGGCCAGCAACAACGTGTTGCTATTGCCCGTGCAGTTGTTAACAAACCCAAAGTTCTTTTGCTTGATGAATCACTTTCTGCGCTTGATTACAAATTACGTAAACAAATGCAGCTTGAACTAAAACAACTTCAGCGGAAACTTGGTATTACTTTTATTTTCGTAACTCACGATCAAGAAGAAGCTTTATCTATGTCTGACCGTATCATCGTTATGCGCGATGGTTATGTTGAACAAGATGGTAGCCCTCGTGAAATTTACGAAGAACCGACGAATCTCTTTGTTGCCCACTTTATCGGCGAAATCAATGTATTTGATGCTATCGTTAAAGAACGCTTAGACAGCAAGCGTATTATGGCTGATGTAGAAGGTCGTCACTCTTTAATTCACTGTGAACTTGATGTTGCTATCGGCGACAAAGTGAAAGTGCTATTACGCCCTGAAGATATTCGTATTGAAGAAATTCATAACGGTGATAACGCCACGGGTATTTTAGGTAAAGTTAAAGAGCGTACTTATAAAGGTATGACACTTGATTCTGTGGTACAGCTAGATTCAGGGAAATCGGTAATGGTTAGTGAATTCTTCAATGAAGATGATCCTGACGTAGACCACTCTCTTGATCAAAAAGTTGCCATTACTTGGGTTGAAAGTTGGGAAGTGGTGCTAGCAGATGAGCAAGAAGTTTAATCTCCAAAACATCATCATAACGATTGTTGTAAGTTGGTTGCTACTGTTTGTATTTGTACCCAACCTTATGATTATTGGCACGAGTTTTTTAACCCGTGATGATGCAAACTTGATCAAAATGGTGTTCACACTAGATAACTATGAACGTCTTTTTGATCCAATGTATGCAAAAGTGCTTTTGCATTCATTTAATATGGCGATTACAGCAACCCTTTTATGTTTGCTGATTGGCTACCCTTTTGCGTATGCTATTGCCAAGATGCCTGAAAAATGGCGTCCATTTATGTTATTTATGGTGATTGTGCCTTTTTGGACTAACTCGCTAATCCGTACATATGGCTTAAAGCTAATGCTCGGAACGCGTGGAATTCTAAATAATGCATTAATGTACTTAGACATAATTGATAAGCCCATTCGTATTATGTATACCGAATATGCAGTAATGATTGGGTTAGTCTATATTCTATTGCCGTTTATGGTATTACCTTTGTATTCTGCGATTGAAAAGCTTGATAATAACTATATTGAAGCAGCTCGCGATTTGGGTGCGAATAAAACTCAAACTTTTATAAAGGTTATTTTCCCACTAACAATGCCTGGCATTATTGCTGGTTGCTTATTGGTATTGCTACCAGCATTAGGTATGTTCTATGTATCCGATTTGCTTGGCGGCGCGAAAAACTTATTAATTGGTAATGTAATTAAGAGCCAAGTTCTCAACGCTCGTGACTGGCCATTTGGATCAGCAACCAGTATTGCACTAACGTTAGCAATGGCGATTATGCTATATGCCTACTACCGAGCAGGAAAATTACTGAACAAAAAAGTGGAGCTTGAATAATGGGTCGTTTCTTTAAATTCAGCTTCATGTCAGTAATATATGCATTCCTATATGCTCCTATTATTATTCTGATCGTTAACTCATTTAATGCCAGTAAGTTTGGTTTAAAATGGGGGGGATTCACCACCAAATGGTATGAAGATCTAATTAATAATGACAGTTTGATGCAAGCTGCTGGTCACTCAATTACGATTGCCGTAATTTCAGCAACCGCAGCATCATTGATTGGCAGTTTAACGGCAGTTGCCCTATTCCGTTATAACTTTAAGGGTAAGAAGTTTGTATCAGGAATGCTATTTTTAGTAATGATGTCCCCTGATATTGTAATGGCAATTTCATTACTGGCTTTATTCCTATTAATTGGTGCTAACCTTGGTTTCTTAACGTTATTGTTGTCACATATTACTTTTTGTTTACCGTTTGTTGTAGTCACTGTTTATAGTCGCTTAAAAGGCTTTGATGTTAAAATGCTTGAGGCTGCACGAGATTTAGGTGCAAGTGAATGGGTAATTTTAAAACAAATCATTCTGCCACTGGCTAAACCTGCTGTTGCTGCTGGTTGGTTACTAAGCTTTACATTATCACTTGATGACGTAATTGTGAGCTCATTTGTTACTGGTCCAAGTTATGAAATTTTACCTTTAAAGATTTACTCTATGGTTAAAGTAGGTGTTTCTCCAGAGGTTAATGCATTAGCAACTATTATGTTAATCATTTCATTATTCCTTGTGATTTGTTCACAATTACTTGCAAGAGAAAAGAAATAGCATCATTGCTTTTAGCAAAATTAAATGGCTAACTTTTTAAGTTAGCCATTTTTTTAGCTTGTATTTTATCCTTTACTTTAACTTTTAATTCATTGAGATATGATTTTGTATAACAATATTATATAAAAGTTAACCCTCTGTTATAAATCAATACCATGAATATAAATATCTTATAGAACTGTTCATATTTGTGATGGCGGTATGATTTTATCTGCTATACTAGCCACGTATACCAATTCATATTTGTTTAAAAAGTATGCTCTTTTAAGGCGTCTTTTAAATAATACAAAATTAGGAGAAGCGGTTAAAGCCGCTAGAGAACATTCTCGATATCCTGTTTAGTTAGGAGCTAACAACAATGAAAAAATGGTCTTTAATGATGGCCGGTGCGGTTTGCGCAGTGTCAATGTATTCAAACATTGCCACAGCTGCAGATTCAGATAGTAATAAATTATACTTTTACAACTGGTCTGAATACATTCCAAGTGATGTATTAGAACAGTTCACAAAAGAAACCGGTATTAAAGTAATTTATTCGACCTATGAGTCGAATGAGACCATGTACGCTAAGTTAAAAACTTATGATAAAGGCTACGATTTGATCGTTCCTTCTACTTACTATGTTTCTAAAATGAGTAAGGAAGGAATGCTTAAAAAAATCGACAAATCAAAAATCCCTAATTTTGCCGGTATTGGTAAAAACTATTTAAATAAGCCTTTTGATCCTAACAATAATTACTCTATCCCTTATATTTGGGGTGCAACAGGTATCGGCGTTAATACTGACGTAATTGATAAATCAAAAATCACTAGCTGGGCTGATTTATGGGATCCTAAATGGCAGGGTCAACTAATGATGATGGATGATGCACGTGAAGTGTTCCAAATCGCATTACGTAAATTAGGCTATTCTGGTAATACGCAAGATCCTAAGCAGATTAAAGCGGCTTACGAAGAGCTTAAAAAATTAATGCCTAATGTATTAGTATTTAACTCTGACTTCCCTGCTAACCCTTACATGGCTGGTGAAACATCACTGGGTATGCTATGGAATGGTTCTGCATACATGGCACGAAAAGAAGGTGCTCCAATTGATATCGTATGGCCAAAAGAAGGTGCAATCTTCTGGATGGACAACTTAGCGATTCCAATTAATGCTAAGCACGTTGATAACGCATACAAAATGATCAACTTCTTACTTCGTCCTGACATTGCAGCAAAAATTGCACTACAAATTGGTTACCCTACACCAGTTGAAGCAGCGAAGAAGCTATTGCCAGCAAGTTTTGTAAACGATCCAAGCATCTACCCACCACAATCAGTGATGGATGCAGGTGAATGGCAGAACAGCGTTGGTCCTATGACTGAAGTTTACGAAGAGTACTTCCAAAAACTAAAAGCTGGCGAATAATTACGACAGCTAGTTAATCATAGCCAGAAAACCGAGCTCCTTAGCTCGGTTTTTTATTATATTAATACTGTCATTTTTACTGTTGAGCTTTTAATAATTCTTCAACATATTCAGGAACAAGTACAGACGCTTTACCATAACGTTTTTCTTCAAACTCATTTTCAACATTACTTGGCTCTAAATTAAGCTCTATCGTATGTGCCCCTTGCAAGGCCGCTTCATGAACAAACCCTGCTGCTGGATACACATTCCCAGAGGTACCAATAGCAATAAATAAATCAGCCTTTACTATTGCATCATGAATTTTATCCATATCGATAGGCATTTCTCCAAACCATACGATATCAGGTCGTAGTGGTGCAGCTATTTGACAACAATGACAATGATCGCTTGTATGGAGATCTCCATGCCATTCTATTGTTTGCCCTGATTCACAACAGCGCACTTTTAAAAGTTCGCCATGCATATGAATTACATTATGGCTACCCGCCCGTTCATGCAGATTATCAATGTTTTGGGTCACAATCGTTACTGTGCCGTCTAATTCAGCTTCTAGCTTTGCTAATGCGTAATGAGCAGCATTAGGAGCAACTGAGCCATTTTCTATCTGTGCTCGACGCGCATTGTAAAAAGCTTGTACTAATTCAGGATCACGTTGATAGCCTTCAGGAGTAGCCACATCTTCCACGCGATGTTCTTCCCACAATCCGTCTGCTGCACGAAAAGTACGTATGCCAGATTCTGCAGAAATGCCCGCTCCCGTTAGTACAACAATATTTTTATAAGGAAATAGCATAACAACATCCCTCTAGTGATAATAATAGTTAACCTATATTCTATTTATACCACTGATTTTATATGGTTTAACGGTGTTTTTTATTAGACATTAGTCTGAGAGTTCGTGTCTTGCCATGAATCATAAATTATGCGCATAAAAAAAGCCGACACAATGAACTGTATCGGCTTTCATTTTGATGTTTAATCGTTAACTATTCAGCGATGGTTTTGATTTATCTGCATCCTGTTTTTCAGATTCATAACCAGGTTGATTTTCAGGTAAATCTTTTACTTCATCAAACCACAAGTTATGGTGCTCTCGTGCCCATGTTTCATCGACATCGCCAGTCACCATGCCATCAAGACCCGCTTCCATACCAAATAAACCAATATAAATATGGAATATAAAACCACAGATCAGAATCAGTGCTGATAACATATGCAGTAAATTTGATAACTCCATATCGCGACGAGTTTGATCAAAAATAGGGAAATCTAACACAAAACCACTGACAGCAATCGAGAAACCAAACACGATCAATAGCCAAAAGATAACTTTTTCGCCACCATTAGAAAAACCCGCTGATGGATGTGATCCTTTATGTTTACCTACCATTCCGCCCATCTTCTTAAACCACTCAAGATCGACTTTATTGAAAGTACTTTTACGCCACCACTTAACCAAGACAGCAAGTAATAGAATCGCAAAAATAGGTCCCATATAGTTATGGTATTGCTTGGCAGCAAAAATGATCCAGCCCCAAATTTCAGTAGGCATAATCGGCTTAATAAAATGTTTACCATAAACTAACGTTAAGCCACTGAATCCTAAAGTAAGGAAGGTAAATGCCATGCTCCAGTGCAATGCACGATCAATACGGCTCCAGCGTTTAATTTTACGCCCCGTTTTTGGTTTACTTAGCTTTAGTGGCCCAATCACCACATAAGCCAGTGTTACCATCACAAGGCTACCAAAAATCGCTAAGGCACCGAGTGGTGACATCCACTTTTCTTTGAGGATATACCACGTTTGCCCAGGCACACTGATTAATACATCATGCTCAGGCCAACCTGATGTGGTGTAACCTTTCTCACCATCTTTTACCATTCGCCAATAATCTGCCCCAGCGAAGCCTACCACTTCTTTTTTAACTACGGCTTCACCAGCGGACGTTGTATCACTACCACTTGCCATCGTGGATACTGAAAACACCATCATTAAAACGGCAACGATGATAGTTAACCAGCGTTGAATTCGCTTAGTCATTACAGCTCCTGTCCACTCAAAAAGCGGATTAATTGGCACACCAAGATCACTGGCGTGCCTAACTATTACAACAAGTCTACAAATAGGCGTAAAAATTACCTTTCAAGCCTATTTCAGATAATTAAGCTTTACGTACTTTACTTGCATCGTAAGCTAAATTATCAGTACTTGCCCAACCCGCATCTTTTGCACCACGAGCAACAACACGCTTACTGAAAATTTCAGAAATTTTTTCAGCATCCCCCGCCAGTAATGATTTAGTCGAACACATCGAAGCACACATTGGTAACTTACCTTCTGCGATACGGTTTGCACCATAAAGTAGACGTTCTTTTTCAGAACCAGCTTCAGTATTTGGACCGCCAGAACAATAAGTACACTTATCCATTTTTCCTCGCTCAGCAAATGCATCTTGCTTTGGAAATTGTGGTGCACCAAATGGACAAGCAAATAAGCAATAACCACAGCCGATACATAAATCTTTATCGTGCTGTACAATGCCATCCTCTGTTTGGCTAAAACAATCAGCAGGACATACCGCCATACATGGTGCATCACTACAGTGCATACAAGCAACAGAGATTGATGTTTCCCCTGGAAGACCATCATTTAAGGTTACAACGCGACGACGTTGAATCCCCCAACCAACTGCTTCTGAGTTGGCATTTTTACAAGCTGTCACACAACCATTGCACTCAATACAACGTTTAGAGTCACAAAGAAATTTCATACGTGCCATCAGGTGACTCCTTACGCTTTAGTGATTTTACACAAAGTAACTTTGGTTTCTTGCATTTGAGTTACAGGATCGTAACCATACGTAGTTGCTGTATTTGCCGCTTCACCTGAAACAAAAGGCGCACAACCTTCAGGGTAACGATCACGTAAACTCACCCCCTCAAATTCACCACCAAAGTGGAATGGTAAGAATGCTAAGCCTTCGCGAACTCGAGGAGTAACCATGGCTTTTACTTTTATGCGACCTTTTTCTGCACCTTCAACCCACACCATCTCACCATCACGAATACCAATATCGTTGGCATCTTTAAGATTGATTTCAACAAACATTTCTTTTTGAAGCTCAGCTAGCCATGGATTTGATCGAGTCTCTTCACCACCACCTTCATATTCAACAAGACGACCAGACGTTAGAATAATAGGGTATTCTTTTGAAACATCTTTTTCTTGAATCGACTTATAAAGTGTTGGTAAGCGGAACATCGCTTTGCTGTCATCCCATGTTTGGTACTCTGGCAATAAATCACGACGTGGTGTATATAACGGCTCACGGTGAATAGGCACTGCATCAGGGAATGTCCATACAACAGTACGTGCTTTTGCGTTACCAAATGGAATACAACCATGTTTAATCGCAACACGCTGAATACCACCAGAAAGATCTGTCTTCCAGTTTTTACCTTCAGCAGCCACTTTTTCAGTTGCTGTTAGGTCATCCCACCACCCTAGTTGCTTTAACATCTTAGCGGTAAATTCTGGGTAACCATCTTCAAGTTCACAACCTAATGAATAGCTATCGTCAGCTAGCAAGCTCACACCATTACGCTCAACACCAAAACGTGCACGGAAATTACCGCCACCTTGTGCAACAGTTTTAGAGGTATCATAAAGAATATGTGTACCTGGATGCTTCATTTCTGGCGTACCCCAACATGGCCATGGTAGACCATAAGTTTCACCATTAACGGGGCCGCCAACCGCTTCAAGCGTTGTAAAATCAAACGTACCCCAGTTCTTCTGGTGCTCTTTTAAACGCTCAGGACTTTGACCTGTGTAACCAATTGTCCACATGCCCTTGTTGTATTCACGAGTAATGTCTTCAATGTTTGGCCTATTATTCTCAACGCTAATATGCTTGAATAATTGGTCAGAGAAACCAAGACGTTTAGTCAATAAGTACATGATTTCATGGTCAGGTTTTGCGTCAAACAACGGCTCAATGACCTGATCTCGCCACTGAATCGAACGGTTAGTCGCTGTAACTGAACCATAAGTTTCAAACTGCGTAGTTGCTGGGAAAAGATATACATTATCGGTACGGCCATTCATTACTGCAGCAACACCTGGGTATGGGTCAACGATAACCATCATATCCAGTTTTTCCATTGCCGTTTTCATTTCAGGACCACGTGTCTGTGAGTTAACCGCATGGCCCCAATAGAACATTGCACGAATATTATCGCGTTGTTCAATCTTATCTTTGTTCTCTAAAACGCCATCAATCCAACGGGATACAGGAATACCTGCGCTGTTCATTGGTTTTTTACCATTATAGGTATTTTGATCAAAACGACCCTGTAGCCAAGAATAATCAATATCCCAAACTTGTGCCCAGTGCTTCCAAGCACCTTCAGACAAACCGTAGTACCCCGGTAAGTTGTCAGAAAGTACACCAAAGTCAGTAGCACCCTGAACGTTATCATGACCACGGAAGATATTTGCACCGCCGCCTGACTTACCCATGTTGCCAAGTGCAAGTTCTAAAATACAGTAAGCACGGGTGTTGTTGTTACCTGTAGTATGCTGAGTACCACCCATACACCAAACAACACAACCAGGACGGTTTTCAGAAAGCATTTTCGCGGTCTGGTAAACTTGATCTTCAGGTACACCCGTTACGCGTTCAACTTCTTTCGGGTTCCATTTCGCCACTTGTTCACGCACTTCATCCATACCGTAAACACGTTGACGAATAAACTCTTTATCTTCCCAACCATTATTGAAAATGTGATATAGCACACCCCAAACAAAGGCAACGTCAGTACCTGGACGTAGTGAAACATAGTGATCAGCTTTTGCCGCAGTACGCGTACGACGCGGATCAACCACCACAATTTTACAACTGTTAGTTTCTTTAGCGATCAGAATATGCTGCATAGCTACTGGGTGAGCTTCTGCTGGGTTTGAACCAATAAACAGAATCGACTTACAATTATGCATATCGTTCAGTGAGTTGGTCATCGCGCCGTAGCCCCATGTATTTGCAACACCAGCAACCGTGGTTGAGTGACAAATACGCGCTTGGTGATCGACGTTATTTGATCCCCATAGCGATACCATTTTACGGAACAAATACGCTTGTTCGTTGTTATGTTTAGCTGAACCTAAAAAGTAAACAGAATCAGGACCAGACTCTTGACGAATTTTAAGTACCTGCTGGCTAACTTCATCTAATGCTTGCTCCCAGCTTAGTTTTTTCCACTTACCGTTAACCAATTTCATTGGGTATTTTACGCGTTTAGCACCATGTCCATGCTCACGTAATGCAGCACCTTTTGCACAGTGCCCACCAGCATTAAAAGGGTGATCGAAAGCGGGTTCCTGATGGGTCCATACACCATCTTGCGTTTCAGCATAAATGCCACAACCAACAGAACAGTGAGAACAAATAGTACGCTTAACAACTTTAGGCGCACTGTAATCAGCTTCAGAATAAGCTTCTGCCTTGCGCATAAATCCAGGTGCAAAAAGGCTTGCTCCAGCAACACCACCAGCGGCAGCAAGAGAAGAATTACGAATAAAAGAACGACGAGAAATACCCAGTTGGTTTTCGTCCTTGCTCACTTTATCGGAACGTTTAGTTAATTTCATTTCAGGCTCCGCTTATAGGGTATTGTAGTAATCACGAATATGTTGAGTTTCGTGATACCCTTTTGTTGTTTTAGGATCTTTCTTTTCAGTGTCAGTTGTTGATGCTTGAACGGCAGTTGTCGTTCCCGCAGCTACAGCACCAGCCACTACAGTCAAACCAATATTTTTTAATAATTGACGACGACTATCATTTGTTTTTTGCTCACTCATTGCGTTTGCTCCTCTATCGACATTCTTATTAACAGACGTCGATTTTTTATTATCGCGAGTATCTTGTTACTGAGACTCTAAAAAATGGGTTTTTTCTATTGTCAAAAATTGCCAAGCTAATTCACCCACAGCGGTATAAAACACAGCACTCTTAGCTGCTTTTAAATCGCTACAAAATTTTTCACACCATTGCGCAAGATGACGATTAAAAAATGTTTGTTGAAGATGCTCATCGCCACCTTCCACCAGCATAGCCATAACCTCTAGCAATGCAGATATATGATCTTCTGGTTCAATAACTGATTGTGCACGTTCAAAACCCATTCGTTTTAAGTCTTGACGTAAATAAGCCAAAGGCATTTCCATTAAAGAACCCGTTAAATACCATGAACCAAATGGAATAACTTCCCCTCGACCAATACCAATGAAGACATCTTGATATTCTTCTTCAACACTTAATAATGTCGTTTTCTGAGCCGCTAATTTTAGTAAAGGCCAAGCTGATGCCATGGTTTGACGTTGAAAAGTTTGTGCCGTATCAACATCAAGATTAGCAAGAAACTCAAGTACAGATAGTTCAGGGGCTTGACGACATAAATGTGCCAACATGTTATAAATTTCAATACGTAGCAAATTATCTTGATCAGTAAGATTTGTGTGAGTATTCATAGCTGCGTTTTCCATATAATGACCTTATACCCTTGTCTGACTTTGTGGATCTTGTTCCATCTTTTCAAAAATATCGCGAACACGACAATCTTCACACATAGATAAACGACGAATAGCTTCTCCTTGAAAATGTGAATGGCGTTGAAGCTTTTCTGTCAACATTTTCACCATAGATGCAGGAGCAAAAGGTTTTCCACAACTGATACAACATGCAGCAGGTTCTTCATGAACAAGTTTATCGGCTTTACGTGCTTGCCAATCCCAATTAAATCCCGCTTCAAGGGTAATTACTTTTTCAGGACAAGCGGTTTCACACATACCACATTGAATACAATCTTGTTCTACAAATAATAATCCAGGGCGATCACCAATGGCATGTAAGGCACGCGTCGGACAAACAGCAACACAACTCATACATAACGTACAATCTTCGGTCTTACATGTTACCGAACCATAAGGTGCATTAGCCGCTACAGCTGAATACGTTGGTTGAGCAGGACTTGTCTGATTAAGTGCTTCTAAAACAGTAAATAGCTTTTCACGCTTAGTGCCTGTTAGTGCCGTTTCAATAGGAGTAATAAGTGCAGCTTCATAAGCTTCAAAATTCGCACTATCAGCAAAATCAAATAAACAAATACGATCCGCGTCATAACCCAATTCAGTTAAGAAGTTTTGAGCTATTGTTAATTCATTCGTTAAAACAGTATCAATAGTCGCAGGGATATATTGCGTATTCGTTGCTAATAGAACTTGATGCGCACCATAAGCTAAGGCACTAAACCAAGTATCAATACCTACAGTTGCCAGTTCTTCTAATGCAATCGTAATAACAGATGTCGGAAGTACAGCGAGTGCTTTTATAACTGCTGCAGTATCACGTTCACCATAAAGTAATAGTGTTGGAGATTGACCCCCTTCTTGCTTATAACGAGCTAAAACACTATGAACAAAATTTTGAGTAATTTGAGGGTCAGGTAGTGCATAACTAATAGCTTCCGTTGGACAAGCTGTCGCACATGTTCCTACCCCCTGACAAAGATAAGGATCAATCGCAATAGCAACACCATCAGAACTTAATGCTCCCGCAGGACAAGCATCAATACAACGATCACAGCCTTTTATACTGCGTGATGAATGTGCACAAAGGTCAGGATTTAAACGAAAATATTTTGGCTTATCAAATGTGCCTATCATGGCAGGTAGATCTTCCACCAGCGCGGCAAGTTTTGCAGAGACTTGCGCCTCAGATCGTTGACCTAGTGCATAATAACCAGCTGCAGGAATTTCAACATTCATAACCCCTGTTGCTGTCATATCAAGCACAAGATCAAAACACTGACGTCCAATGGCTATTTTAGCTAAGTTCGTTTCAAGACCATTTGTCTCAAAAGTTGTCGCGTCATGTTCTATACGACAATGAACATCAAAGGCGCCAAGATAACCTTTTACGCTAACAGCTTGACTGTAATACAAGGTATGTGATGTTTTGCTATCGTATGTTTTTGTATCTGTAGCCAATAGCGTCACACTATTTAATGCTAAAAATTGATCAACAACGTGAAGAAGTTGTTCAGCTTCACCAATAATTAATAAATTACCACGACTTTCATACGTCACTGTTGGCGGAATAAGATTGGCAAGTTCTACAGTGCCGGTAATGGCAGCAGCACGAGCGACACCATTGATATCAGTAAATTCATTTAATGTACTTTTTAACATTGTTATTCCTGTTTGCTCACTACCGCTAATCAGTGTCGTTAGAAAATAATAATTTTTCTTCTACTCTCTATAGAGCAATAACCGATCCAACTTTTCACGGAATAAAATGACCTAAAAGGAACTAAAATCATAACGAGGATATTACGTTATTGAGTAGTGAGACATTTTGTCTTACTTGTAGCGAACTAACGCGCCAAATTGTCTCTGTTGATGATTTTAGTCGTATTCCCTTTTTGTCTCAGTGTGGGTTTATTTCTGTTTTTATTAATAATTACTTCATGATCTATCTTTTAATGAATCAGCTATAGGGAGTGCATCATCATCGCTGCCTATCATGTCAATATTTTCAACAAACAAATCATCCTCAGAACAATCACACTTTTTAATATCATTATTCTTTATCGTTGTATCAGTAGAACCACCAGCACAAGAATCAATATCAATAGCATCACTTACTGATGATGTTGGTGTTAATGCAGATAATCCATCATCTTTTAGAGCTTCTGTTGCTGTCTCTGCTACGGTATTTATCCAACCACGCATTTGTGATGCTATTTCTGGTGCTAAACCTTGCATATTGCTGAAGTCTTCAGTGCTATCATCCATATCACTGATATAATTAAACTCTTCAGAATGAAACAACTTACGTAATGCCGCTTTTTTTACTGACTTAGTCACTTGTTGTTGCATAAATGACGCAACCCCTGAGTCATAAGTCACTTTATCAGCATCATCAATCGTTAATTCAATAACAGACTCTTCGGCGATAGGTGTAGAAGGAATAGCTGATGTTTGTTCATTATCATCAACTGGTGTTATCTCATTTACCTCTATAGGATTAGATTTAATATCTTCACAATCTACACCAGACGAATCATTAACGGTTTCAATCGTAGACGCTGTATTTTCGCTTGGTGTTAACTTACGGCTAGACCAACGCTGAAAGAAATTAGTTGCCACTTGATCGTCCTTTTTTCTTATTGCCACCACGCTTACGTTTAAATTCAAATAATTCGCCATGTCGACCTAAAAAGGCTTCCATCCATGCCTGAATAACTAATGGAATATCTATATCAAGAACCACATAATCTCCATCCATATAACGTGCAGCGACACCTTGCGCTGCGGTAACTAAAACAGGTTTTAATTGCTCGTCCTCTTCAGCACAAATAAAGAATAAATGGGGGGTTTGTGAATTTAAGTTAAATCGATATTCCATCCGCTCATCACGAAAAAGTTCTAGTGGCATCATGTAGTTACCTGCCCCTATATCAGCAAGTGTTATATCAACAGCAAGATCTTCTTCATACAGACAAATATCTTCAATCGTCCATGCGTAAGTTGTCCAACGACCCACTTGGCGCTCTTCTGCTTGTAAGCGAAAGTTAATAGGCCAAACATGTTCATTTTTCTTTAATTCAAGTTCTGCTTGTTTTGGCACATTCACTCCTACTGGCGAGTTCTATTCGCCTTTATCTTGTTATTTGATCACTTTTTACGTTAAGCAATATTTCACTTAATAAGCAGGCATAAGCAAATATTAGACCAATAACAAAAAACCACATTAAAAGTGCGTATTTTTATTCATCTCAATGTTTAGTGGATAATGTTCAGTGGATAGTGGATTAACGATAGATTGGTACATGTAAGTAATATTGGAACAATCTTTGCTTAACTTAGGTTTCAATATTCATAATTAAGTACACCACACTTATTACGCAGGGATCTCAAATGGCGACATTGCCTAAAATTATAAAAACCAAAGCAACAGTGCAGCAGACGATGTCGGTAGAAATTGTTGATGAATACGGTGATCTACAAACAAAAGAGATTGCCTGTGAACATCCGTTAACGGTTTACCTCAATTGGGTTGAAGTTGTCACACTCATGACATTAGGTGAGCGTCCATCAGCATTAGTCTTAGGGTATTTAAAAAACCAAGGCTTTATTAACGACCTTAGCGCTATCGAATCAGTGATGATTGATTGGGAAACCAATGCCGCCGTTGTTATAACCCATGAAAATACTGAAAACTTAGCGCAGCAATTAGAAAAGAAAACCGTTACCTCTGGCTGTGGGCAAGGCACGATGTATGGCAATGTCATGAAAAAGCTTGAAGGTATTACCCTTCCACAACCACAAATTAAACAATCGCTGTTATATGGCTTACTCGAATCATTGACCCATCATAATGATACCTACAAAGCCGCAGGTGCCGTCCATGGGTGCGCGGTCTGTAAAGGCACTGATATTTTATCGTTTGTAGAAGATGTAGGTCGTCATAACGCAGTGGATACCCTTGCTGGCGAAATGTGGCTACAACAACAAACAGGTGAAGATAAGATTTTCTATACTACAGGTCGTTTAACTTCTGAAATGGTCATCAAAGTTGCACAAATGGGTATTCCTGTATTGTTATCCCGTTCTGGAGCAACACAAATGGGTTACGATCTTGCTAAGAAGCTAGGCATTACTATGATTGCTCGCGCTAAAGGGTTACGTTTCCAAATTTATAACGGTAGCGACAATATCGAACTTGATGTTAAAGGTAACGAGAGTAAAGGAAACCAAGAATAATGGCTGATTTTCCTGAATTCATGAATGCCAAATTAGTGGCTGAATATCTCGACCTTAATGAAAAGAAAGTTTATGCCTTAGCCAATGAAGGACTACTTCCTGCAACAAAAGTAACCGGTAAATGGCTTTTTCCTAAGGCGATGCTCGATAAGTGGTTATTAGAATCTTGCCATAATGGCGTATTAACCGATCGATTATTAATTGCTGGCTCTGATGATCCGTTATTACAGTGTGTTGTAGGTAAAATGGCAAACCAGTTAGGCAGTACTGCTCTTGTCGGTTATACCTCAACAGGCACACGTCAAGGACTGGCGATGTTAAGTAAAGGTCATGTTGATATTTGCGCTATCCATTGGGGCAATGTTGAAGAAGCTAGCTTACGTCATCCTGCATTATTACAACAATATCCAGGGCATAAGAATTGGGTATTAGTCCATGCATTTGAACGAAAACAAGGTTTAGTCGTCAGCCCAACATTAGCAGATGCCGTCAATAGCCGCTCAATTCAACTGTATGAGTTATTATCACCTCGTTGGCGTTGGGCATTACGTCAACAAGGTGCAGGAAGTATGCGAGCATTAGAAGAATGGATCCATGGCCATGGGTATAACATGACGATGCTTAATCAAGTTGATTGTTGTAACAGTGAGCGAGAATTAGCGTCTGCTATTGCTAGAGAACAAGCAGATATTGGTTGTGCGAGTCAAAGTACTGCGGGAGAATTTGGACTAGGCTTTATTCCACTTTGTACTGAAGCATTTGAGCTGGTGATCCCTAAAAATATTTACTTTCGTACTCTACAACAACAGTTATTGCAGTCATTAACCAATAATGAAATTCAGGCTCATGGCGATCAACTAGGCGGTTATAATTTTATTCGTACAGGTCAACAAGTGTGGAGTGCTAATTAATTTTAGTGCTGATAGCAAGGTCATTGTTTGATGGCCTTGTGATTTTTAAAATGATGGCATAAATAATAATGCGTTTGAATCCACCGTCCACAAAAAGACATCTAACGACTAAAAAAAATAAATAAAACCCACGCAAATACAATCAAAAAAGACATATCCATTAGTATATGTTCATTTAAAAAAATATCTCTTTAATTCACGTCGTCACTAGAAGTAATTAAATACGTTGAAATCACTTTTACAGTGAATATATCGAACAATTATTTTATTGAATCATGTTTCATTAGCGACTTCTATTTAAGTGCTGGTTTTATGTTCTATTATAAATAGGATTTACACAAACATGACTTGCTTAACCGCAATCGAAAAGATGACAATATCAGAATAATTATTCCCCACCTAGAAATGGGATCCAAGGAGCCATTGTGCGCAACGCTTTAATTTTATTTTTTACACTTGCAAGTGTCAGCTTTTCTTCTTTCGCAAGTATTAATACCAGCAAACTAAAACCAAGTAATTTACAGACCGCTTCTGTAAGTAGCTATGTTATCGATCTAAGTTCAGGGAAAACGCTTTACCGCAAAAATTCCAACGTAGTGATGCCGATTGCTTCACTAACAAAGCTAATGACCGCTATGGTGACATTAGATGCAAAATTACCGCTAAACCAAAAAATCACTTTTACTAAAACGGATAAAGAACACATGTACAATACGTACTCTCGTGTTCGTCTTGGTTCTGAATTAAGCCGTGGTGAAACGATTCATATTGCTTTAATGTCATCTGAAAACTTAGCTGCCGCGGCTCTTGCTGCGAACTATCCAGGTGGTTACAAAGCATTTATTCGCGCGATGAATGCAAAAGCTAAAGCATTGGGAATGACACATACTCATTTCGTTGATAGCTCAGGCCTTAATCCTAAAAACCGCTCAACAGCATCAGACGTTGCTAAAATGGTACGTGCCGCTTACAGGTACCCTGAAATTCGTAAGTACAGCACTAATGGTGCCGTTCATACTGCTTACTTTACCCATCCTCGTTATAAATTAGGTTACACCAATACCAATGCGTTAGTTCGTGGTAAAAAATGGACTGTTAACCTAAGTAAAACAGGCTTTCTTGATGAAGCTGGTCGTTGTTTAGCGATGGTAACAACAATTGATGGTAAGAAGATCCTAATGGTAATGCTTGATTCACAAGGAAAAATGACACCAATTGGTGATGCTGGTCGTATTAAGCAATGGCTACAAACAGGTAAAAGCAAAGCAATTTCCGCTGATGCTAAATATTACCAACAACAAAAACTGAAAGAATTAACCAAATAATTGTTGTTAGTTGATAACGTAAAAAGCCAGCATTTAAGATGCTGGCTTTTTTTCGGAAGTTAAATATAAAAACGTATTACCAAACCATCTCACCCAATATACTTAACATTTAGCAACTTAATATCTCACTTTAGCCACTATTAGTAACCAAATCATTTAGTTATCATTAAAAATTAACGTCCTTTTTTTGTATTTTTAACTAATAAGAATCACCTGAAAAATGGCAGCTTACGTTTACATTTTATTAAAGCATTTACTCTCATTTACTCTCTTGTTGAACAATAAAAAAGGCGGATGATAACCCTATTCATTCAATATTCATCAAAGCCGTTAATTATGAAAATGCATTCGAAACACTCTCTCGGTAAAAAGACAATTCTTGCATGTATTATCTCACTTGCATCTGTTAGCTATGCCAACGCATCAGCTTCTGAAACACAACATTTAACCCAATACCCACCCAAACTATTACTTGAGCAAATTACAGCACCAGTGACTGGGGCGTTATACCAAACTAAATTAACTGAGCAACAACAAAAAATTGTTGATCAAGCTAAATTAGAGAAAAAGAATGGTTGGTGGCATGTAGGTATTAAAGGCAATGCTTTTGATCGTGGCTTTCAATATGGTTATCTTATCGCACCTGATTTTAAATTAGCGTGGAAAGATAGCTGGAGCATGACCTACCTAACAACAGGTGTCCCTTATAGTGCATGGCAAAAAGCCGCATTAGAACAAACTAAAGGGAAGATTCCCGTAGAACTTCGTCAAGAAATGGAAGGTATTGCTAAAGGCTTAAATGCTGCAGGTTTGCATGTCACTCTTGCTGACATTATTACATGGAACGACATGATTGAGCTTACAGGTTACTGGTGGCCTTCAGTGGGGATGCATAATTATACCAAGTGGGTTGATCCTGGTTTAATTAATACATCCGCATTCCCTGCCCCGTATACTAAAGCTGAAATGAACACCAATAATGTTGAACTAAGTAAAAATAGTGCCAACATTGAAGGTGCAAAAGGTAATTGCAGTGCCTTTATCGCAACAGGCAACGCGACAAATAATAAAGGTATTGTCATTGGTCACGAAACCTTTAATGATTTCTGGTCTGGTCAATTTTCTAACGTCATTTTAGATATCACGCCAGATAAAGGTTACAAAATGGCCTTCCAAACAACACCTGGTATGATTGAATCTGGTACCGACTTCTGGGAAACAGGCGCAGGTCTTGCCGTTGTAGAAACCACATTAGCCAACGTGACGGATTGGAAAGCAGGTGGTATTCCTGAATTTATTCGAGTTCGTGAAGCAAGTCAGTATGCTAATAGCATTGATAGTTGGATCAAGCTTGAAGAAAAAGGTAACAATGGTGGTTATGCTAATACATGGCTCATCGGTGATATTAATAACAACCATATTGCTAAGTTTGGTCAAGGTCGTGTTTATCAATACTTCAATGAATTAAAATCAGGCTACTTCACTGGCGAAAACGTCTCTGTTGATCCACGTTTACGCTATATTGAAGGTTCTGATGTTGACTACAACGATATTCGTCAACAAGAAGGTGCTCGTCGTTTACGTTGGATCCAACTGATGCATAAATACAACGGTACAATTAATGTGGCAACAGGTCAGAAAATGCTCGGTGATACTTATGATGTCTACCTAAACAAAATGGATGCATCATCACGTAATATTTGTGCTGAATATGATAAAGATTCACAACCGTATGTCTCTGATCCAGCAGCAGTATGGAATGTACCCTTTACACCAGCAGGCTCTGTTGATGGTAAAGTTGCCAACAGCAATGATATTAAAAACTTAACCATCAGTGCGCGTTTTGGTCGTGCGAATGGCGCACCATTTGATGCAAAAGCCTTTATTAAAGCCCACCAGCAATGGGGATGGCAATCAGGTTATTTATTAAGTCGCCCATCTGAACCATGGACAGAGATGAAATTTATCTAATTAATAGAACCTCATATCGCGGTCATTGGTCACCTTTTTGATTCAATATGACCGCGATTATTGTTTTAACTCTCATTTTATCGAAAAAATTAAACATTAAAACAATATGATACAAACATATAAGCTATGCTTTAAATGGTCTTCAAGCAAAAGGAGCATCTATGCCGCATACCGAAATGATTATCCCTTCCTCATTCGGGCTGATTAGCCGAATATCTCTTACCGCATCACTGTTTCTTGTCGTTGGTTTATCCATTATGTAATTATGGTTTATATTACAATCAGCTAAAAACACAACGCGACAAAAAAGCCCCTTGGTAACTGCAATGAACAAGCAGTTACCAAGGGGCTTTTTGTTATTCATAAATCTGGTTTTTGTTACGCTGTCACATGAAGATCCAGTTCACTGGGCGATTCTTTCTTATGTTTAAGATATACGGTAAATGTGGAACCTTGACCTTCTACAGAATCAACCGTTATTTCTCCACCGACATTAGCCACAATACTCTGGCTGACAGACAAACCTAGCCCTGTACCAGAACGACGGGTAGTAAAAAAAGGATCAAAAATACGTTTCATATTTTGTGCTGAAATGCCACAGCCATGATCGGAAATAGCAACCATTGCTCCACGGACCTCTCCCTGTTCATCTAACCAATCATTGGTAGCTATCTTCAATAAACCTTTATCATCCATCGCATGGATACCATTCATTTGCAAATTAACCAACACTTGCAATAGTTGATGACGATTTACTTCAACACTGCATTTAGCTGCAAGGTTAACCTCAAATTGAACATCCATCTTTTTAGTACCAGAACGAACAAGCGTTAAGCTTTCTTCTACAATCAAATTTAAATGATGCCATGTCACTTCATCTTGTACGCCACCTTGACGACTATATTGCAATAAACTACGAGTAATATTACGAATACGATCAATTTGTAGATGAATGGCAACCAGCTCTTCTTGAACATCAGCAGTACTATCACCAAGCTCTAACTGAATTAACTCAATATTTCCTAAAATAACAGCGACTGGATTGTTAATTTCATGAGCAATACCTGCCGTTAACTCACCAAGAGCAGCTAATTTTTCTGTTGTTACTAACTTTGAACGTGCTTGATTTAATAATTTAATGTGTTGTTCTAATTCTTCAGTTTTCTGATGTAGACTTTGAGTACGTTGTTCTACTTTTTCCTCTAACTCTATTGCTGTTAGTTTAATTAAACCATTACGTTGCTCTAACTGATCCAACATAGAATCAAATTGCTCACCCAATATTTGTAATTCATGTCCTTCGCATAAATTCAATTTACCAACACGTCGCTTTAACCCCATCTGTACAGCTTTAGCAACATGATAAATTTTTTCAATCGGTAAAAATAAATCGCGCGAGCCACGATAAACAATAATGCTAGTAAATAATAATACTAAAAATATACTAACACTCATCTCAATAATATTCGTTAAATGGCGATGAATTAGTGGCCATTGTAGATACCCAGTATAAAGCATACCCACAACTTTACCGTCATTCGCATGTAACGGTTCATAAGCAGAAACATACCAACTATCATACACAAAAGCGCGATCAACAAACGTTTTCCCTTGTTGCAATACGTGTTGTTTAACGGCTTCAGAAACGCGAGTACCTACAGCCCGACCAATAAGACTTGTACTGTCTAATGGTACATTGGTGCTAATACGCACATCACCCATAAACAATGTCACTGTACCCAGACTACCGATTGGCAAAGTACCTTTGGCATAAACTAAGTCACGAATACGATCCACCAGCGAAGTACTATTATTTAATAAAATACCGCCATCTAAAATCCATTTAAGCGTGCCTTGTTGATTAAAAATCGGCACTAAACTACGACTAACGAGTCCTTTTTTTTCAATTGCGCCTTCTTTAAGTAAAGGCAGTTGCGCTTTTGCGGGCAAATTAGGGTTTAAATTATAAAGTGCCGTACTATCTAATACCTGAAAAAATGTCTGTTCTTTCCCTGACAATAATAACGCTTGTTCTTGGCTTGAAAATAAATCGAGATCACTCACGGGATGCAACACTACAAAATCTAATTTATACCGATGATCTTGCTGACTAACCCAATTTTTTAATGTTATTTCATCAAACCGTAATCGTCGTTGAAAACCATAAGAATTAGATAACGCTTGTAACTCCATCCGTTGCTCTTTTTTTAGGAGCACCATACTATGATGAGCAACAGCTAAATCTGCTTTTACGTTCATTAAGGCATTTTGCCAAGTATAAGTAACAGTCCAATACAAGGTAATTGCGATTAAAGCTAACAACGTAAGAAAAATAGGCACTGAAGTAAGCACTAAGAGCCGATAGCGCACCATGGTTTTACAACGTCGTAACCACATTAATACAAACGTTTTTACTCTCATAATAACTCTTCAGTCCATTCTTTATATTTACGCTCTAAGGTTTTTCTTGCAACACCAAGCTGACGAGCTGCTGCTGATTTATTCCCTTCGCTAGCATCAACAACTTGCATAATATGTGCTTTTTCAACCTCTTTTAATGTCCATGTGACGGGATAACAATATTGATCTTCTCCATCATCATTACATTGACATGGTCGCTGAAGATGACCGCTATTAAGTTCAAGCGCTTCCCCTGTTATCCCTTGCTCACTTGCCATCACAATAGGTAGTGCATCACCTTGTAATTCACGCCAATAATCAGCAGGTGGCTTACCCAATAAAATACACCGCTCCATCATATTACGTAGTTCACGAATATTACCGGGCCATGAATAGGCCTGCATTGCCAAAATATCTTCATGAGTCCAACTAATAGTTTTCATACCTAAATCTTTTGAGAGTTGTTGTGTAAAATGATGGGTTAATGACGGAATATCTTCTACACGCTCACGTAATGATGGCAAATCAATGGTCAGTACATTTAATCGATAGTACAGATCTCGACGAAAACGACCTTCTTCAACTTCAAGTTTTAGGTTACGGTTGGTCGCGGCAACAATACGAACATCAATTTGAATTTCTCGCTCTGAGCCAACAGGACGAATGGCTTTTTGTTCTAGTGCGCGTAACAATGATGACTGCATTGCTAATGGCATTTCACCAATTTCATCTAAAAACAATGTGCCATTATTAGCCACTCGAAACAGACCTTCGCGACTTTTCTTTGCGCCTGTAAATGCCCCTGATACATGACCAAACAGCTCACTTTCTAAAAGTTCAGGCGCAATAGCACCACAGTTAATTGGAACAAAAGGTCCTGTACGCTTACTTAACTGATGCAATGCGCGTGCGACTAGCTCTTTACCTGTTCCTGATTCACCTTCCACTAACACTGCAGCAATAGACGGTGCAACTTGTGCAATCAGCTTTTTCATTTGCTGTGTCGCGGGAGCATCACCAATAATGTTTACAGGGTAGCTACGCTCAACATCACGTTGCAGTGCGAAATTTTGGCGTTCCACTAGCCTGCGTTCAATACACCGATTGACCGATTGCATCATTTGATCAAGATTAAATGGTTTTAGAATAAAGTCCGAGGCGCCTGCACGTAAGGCTTGAATTGCCATTTCTAAATCAGCATAGCCCGTCATAAATATCACATCACTACGACGTGTTGTTGGATCAAAAGCTTCATGCCATTCAATCCCTGAACGACCGGGTAAGTTAATATCAACAATTAACAAATCAAAATGGCAACGTTTACGAATTTCTTCAGCTTCTTCAATACTTCCAGCAGTATCTACTTGAGCAAATTTTTTACTTAACGCTTTCTTTAAAATCGTGCGCATTCCTGGTTCATCATCAACCACTAATACAGAAACCGCCGTCCAAGATGAAGACAAACTAAAATCAGACATAAATAAAGAGACATTTTAACCAAAGTAAAATTTGCGACATTTTGTCTCACTATGAATCATTAAGTCAAAATAGTTTTATCATTTAGTATAATTTCGGTTACCTTTAACCTCTTTTAAGTAATATATGATACCAAAATCACATAATTAACCCTTTTCATCAACATAAAAAAGATGGCACTTTATTTGCTTATAGCTGAGCAGCGCTATTTATTACCATGAGATGGGTCATTTTGCCGCATATATTCAGCGCCAAAAACGGATGACTTATCATCTCAACACTTTTTAATGTAAACCAATCGATCAGGAATGTTGATGAACTTATTAAAAACAACTTTAGTTATTCTCGGCTGCGCATCAGCAACAATGGCTTATGCAACATCAGAAACAACTATGAACAAAACCGTACGTTTAGCCACCACGACCAGTACCTATCATTCAGGATTGCTAGATTATTTATTGCCTGCATTTACTAAAGACACTGGCTATACCGTCGAGGTGTTAGCCGCAGGAACAGGTAAAGCATTACGTATGGGTGAACACGGTGATGTTGATTTAGTCATGACTCACGCACCTCAATCAGAAGCCCTATTTGTTGAAAAAGGTTATGGCGTTTTACCGCGTAATTTGATGTACAACGATTTCGTTTTAGTTGGCCCTAAAAATGATCCAGCTAAAATTAAAGGTGATAACGATGTTGCACACGCATTAAAAGAAATTGCCGCAGATAATGCTACATTCATCTCTCGTGGTGATGATTCAGGCACGAACAAAAAAGAATTGAACATTTGGGCTCAAACAAAAATGGAGCCTAATTTCGGTGGTTATAAAGCTGTCGGTCAAGGTATGGGTCCAACGCTAAACATGGCGTCAGAGCTACAAGCTTACACATTAACAGATCGTGGTACATGGTTAGCCTACGAAACCAAGCTTGATCTTGAAATCATGGTCGAAGGTGATAAACGTCTATTTAACCCTTACCAAGTGATTTTGATTAACCCTAGCCGCTACCCTGATCTTAACTACCAAGGTGCTAAAACATTCAGTGATTGGTTGGTTAACCCTAAAGCACAAAAACTTATTAATAATTACCAACGTCATGGCAAACAATTATTCGTTGCTGACGCAAAAATACAATAAAAATAAACGCTTAATTTAATATAACACTTTGCTGGTGGATGTTTATTAGCATAAAAGATAACACCACCAGCATATTTTTTAGGTTAGAACATACACCACCATGAATATTTGGCACACAACTCAACAAGCGACCCAACTTCTTTTTAGCGGCGATAGCGCACTCTGGAGCATTGTTGGCGTGTCATTTTCCGTATCAATCTTAGCCATTGCATTAGTTATCATCCCCTCACTACTGATCGCTTTTGCTTTAGCTTACGGTAAATTTCCTGGACGCTGGTTAACTCTCTCTTTAATTAACACATTACAATCTGTACCAACAGTAGTAATAGGCCTACTGCTTTATATGTTACTTTCTCGAGCGGGTCCTCTGGGGGATTGGCAAATGCTCTTTACTCAAAAAGCGATGATATTAGGTCAAGTGCTGATCTGTTTTCCGCTACTAATATCAATGATGCATGCAGCATTTCAAAATAGCGATCGTCGTGCTTGGGAAACCGCCCTAACATTAGGTTCTAGCTACCCAAGAGCTCTACTTAGTTTAATGTGGGAGAGCCGATTTCCATTACTTGCAGCGGTGGTCGCTTCTTTTAGCCGAGTGATCACTGAAGTCGGTTGTTCAATGATGGTCGGTGGTAATATTTTAAATTCAACACGAAATATTCCAACAGCGATTGCCCTTGAAAGCTCTAAAGGTGCCTTTGCTCAAGGGGTCGCTTTAGGGATGGTGTTACTTATTTTAGCCTTAGGTCTAAACTTTATTTTATCTATCTCTCGTGGCAAAGCCCACTTGCGAACTAACTAACCGAGGCCTTTTTATGACTCATGCTTCCATTCAGGCACTCGACCTCTCTGTTCGTTTTAAAAACCGATTATTATTCCATATTCCACAGCTTAATTTAGCACCTCGAGATGCGGTCTATTTAACAGGCGACAACGGCGTGGGTAAAACAACCTTACTAAAAGTATTAGCAGGACTACAAAAACCGACGACAGGTAGTATTAACATTCATCAGTATTCTTTTTTTAAACGTCTCTTTAGTGGACACTATGAAGGGAGTATTATCTATTTACATCAAACACCGTATATGTTTGATGCTACTGTATTTAATAATGTATGCTACGGGTTAAGATTTGCGATTAAAGATCGTCAAAAACGTCGAAATGAAGCGATTAATGCATTACGTATGGTTGGACTTGAAACCTTAGCAAATGAACACGTCTCAGTGTTATCTGGTGGTGAACGCCAACGCGTCGCAATGGCACGTGCATGGGTACTTAAACCTAGCGTATTATTAATGGATGAATCCAGTGCCAGCATGGATCAAGAATCCATTAATCGCCAAGTTATTTTAGCGGAAGATTTATTGTCACGTGGCACCAGTTTAGTGATCACTAGCCACCAGCAAAATGCACTTACTGCACTTTGTCGTCGTCAATGGACAATCAATGACACCCAATTAATTGAACGAGCCGATCTCCAACTCGTTACAGATATAAAAAACAATAAGGATAATTATGCCTACGCCTGAACAAACCCATTGGGTCATTTTAGCGGGTGGTCAAGCCAGCCGAATGGGAGGCAATGATAAAGGCCTGATAGAACTTGCAGGTCAACCTTTTATTCAACATGTTATTGACACCCTGACCCCTCAAACCTCTCATATCAGTATTAATGCCAACCGTAACCAGAATATTTATCGCCAATATGGTGATGTTTTTGGTGATAGCATTGAAAACTACCCAGGTCCACTCGGTGGTATGCATGCCGCGTTGCATCACATAGATAGTGAGTGGATTGGCTTTGTACCTTGTGATTGCCCGCAACTTCCCCATGATTTGGTTTCTCGTATGGCTGCGGCATGCCAACCCGATACAGATATAGCTGTCGCTCATAATGGTGATTACATTCAGCCAGTTGTAACACTACTTCATCGTCGTATTTTACCTAAATTAGAAACTTTCTTAGCTAATGGCGATCGCAAGATCATATTGCTTTATCGTCAATGTAATATGATCACGGTTGATTTCAGTGACCAAACCGATGCATTTATTAACCTCAACACCCCTGAGGAATTATCGCAATTTGGAGTACTCCATGAATCAAATTAACGCCTCTGTACCATTATTAGGCTTTGCAGCATTTAGTGGTACAGGTAAAACAACGTTGCTTGAAGCGATGCTACCAAAATTAGTTGAACGTGGTCTTCGCGTCGCTGTTATAAAACACGCTCACCATGATTTTGATCTGGATGAACCAGGTAAAGATAGCTACCGATTACGCAAAGCTGGCGCGAGCCAAATGCTTATTTCCTCTCGCTACCGCCGTGCCTTAATCAGTGAGACTCCTACAGCAGAAGCAACCTTACCCTATTTAATCACTCAATTAGATCAAACTCAGCTTGATCTGATTTTAGTTGAAGGTTTTAAGACGCTTAATTTCCCCAAAATCGAGTTGCATCGTCAAATTATTAACAAACCATGGCTATATCAGGACGATATCAATATTATTGCCGTTGCAAGTGATACTAAGGCAGAAACAACCTTACCGCAGATAAGTATTAATGATATCGACCAATTAACCGATTTTGTGGTTCAATTCAGTCGTCAGTCACAACAGCCTCAGCTAAAAGTAGCGCGTGGTGATGATATACCGCTACAAGGTATGTTATCTGTTGAGCAAGGCCGTCAACGTATTCTTACTCACATAAAAACTATTGATAATCCACAAACTGTTGAACTAAAACAGGCTCTTGGTCAAATCGTACATACTGATATCCTGTCACCAGTTAACGTACCACAACACACTAATTCAGCGATGGATGGTTATGCTATTCGCAGCCAAGATATTAATCTAAATAGCTATACCGTTGTCGGACAAGTACTCGCGGGGCATCATTACCCTCACCCATTACAAACGGGTGAAGCGGTTCGAATTATGACAGGTGCGCCTGTTCCTCAAGGTGCTGATACCGTGATTATGCGAGAACAAGCACATCAAGATGGTGACACTGTCACGTTCAACCTTGCTATGGGTGCTATTAAAGCGGGTCAAAATGTCCGTTTAGCAGGCGAAGATCTAGCTCTTAATCACGTTGCCGTCGCAAAAGGACAAGTAATCACAGCACCAGAGCTAGGCATGGTTGCATCACTTGGGCTTAATGAAATAACTATCAATACTCCTCTTCGTGTGGCAATTTTCTCTACCGGTGATGAAGTACAAGCCCCCGGCGAAGCACAGCGACAAAACTGTATTTATGACTCCAATCGCTATAGCTTATTCGCATTACTGACTCGTTTAGGTTGTGAAGTCGTTGATTTAGGTATTATTGAAGACAGTGAATCAGTACTTGAAGCGACATTACACCAAGCCAGCCAACAAGCCGATATGATTCTATCTTCTGGCGGTGTTTCTGTTGGTGATGCCGATTACATCAAAACCGTACTGGATAAACTTGGACATATTAATTTCTGGCGTATCAATATGCGCCCCGGTCGTCCTTTAGCCTTTGGTCATATTAGTGATGTACCATTTTTTGGTTTACCGGGAAATCCAGTTGCCGTTATGGTGACATTCTTACAGTTTGTAGAACCCGCTATTCGTAAACAACAAGGTTATCAAAATTGGCAACCCCAAACATATACTGCTATTGCGACAGAATCTCTACGTTCTCGTATTGGTCGTACTGAATATTTACGCGGTTATTTTAATTGGGATGCCAATGGCCGCCTTACGGTAAAAACGGTCGGTTCACAAGGCTCAGGAATTTTACGCTCAATGAGTGAAGCTAATTGTCTGATAGAAATTCCCCCACAGCAAGAGCACGCTTATATTGGCGATAAAGTGACTGTTATCCCTCTCGATATACGCTTATAGCCAATAAAATATCTCTTGATATAAATTAGCCTAGCAATATTTGCTGGGCTTTTTTATTCCCTCCAATATTAGCTCATATTTCATCAATATCCGTATTTATATTAATATCATCTGGCTAGACCATTAAAGTGATAGTTATGTTGTAGAATAGCGGCAGTCTTATTTTTAGGTATTATAAGTAAACATGTTTTTAGATTCATATTATTCAGATAACAGCGGTGAATTATCTTTTACTCGTGCACAAGCAAGTCATTTTGCAAAACGTGTAGCCGGTGACTTTAACCCTATTCACGATGAAGATAACAAGCGTTTTTGTGTACCTGGCGATCTGCTATTTTCGGTTTTGTTAGCTAATGTTGGTCTAAGCCAAAAGATGCGCTTCGAATTTGCAGGCATGATCAATGAATCAAGCTGCCTACTTATAGATATAAAATCCCCTACAGAGCTCTCAGTGGTCGACTGTAAGGGTAAAGTATACATGGATGTCACTCGCAGTGGCGAAACAACAAATGATGAAGTACTAATTTCACAAGTAACTAAAAACTATGTGCAATTTTCAGGAATGAACTTTCCTCACATCATGGTTCCATTAATGAAATCCAAAGACATCATGATCAACCCAACACGCCCATTGGTGATCTATGAATGTATGGAACTTGATTTCACTCGTTTAGACCTTACTGCACCCACTGTTGAGCTAACCGATTCTATTATTGAAGTGGAAGGCAAGCGAGGTAATGTTACCCTCCATTTCTGTTTTAAAGAAAATGGTGAAATTGTAGGTACAGGCAGTAAGCGTATGGTAATGAGTGGCTTAAAGCCTTATTGCCAAGATGGTATTGATGATTTGGTATCACGTTTTAATGAACGCAAAGACAAATTTAACGCTATTAATAGTTAATAACTAACCGATCTCATTCATTATTACTCAAGACTCAAAAATGTATTACTAAGAAAAAGCCCAACCGACTATCGATTGGGCTTTTTTGATGAAGATGATCTTTCGTTATACTTTATCGTTCTTTGTTGCCAATTCAGACGCGAGCGGTAAATATAATCGTGATCGTAACCCTGGATTATTATCACTAAAAACCAATTGACCATTATGACGAATAACTATCGCCTCAACTAATGATAATCCTAAACCAAATCCTTGATGTGTACGACTACGATCAGCACGAAACATGGGTTCTCGAATACGCTGTTTATCTTCATCAGATACCCCCATACCGTTATCAATGACGACAATCCCAAAATGATCGACAATCACATCAATCACACCCTTCTCGGGCGTATATTTAATCGCATTTTCAACCAAATTATAAATAGCCCTAAATAATAAACTTGGCTCACCCTGTAATCGGTATGGTTGATCTTCTCGAAATGTAAGCTGTTGTTGTTTCTCATTTGAAATCGGCAATAAAAATTCAACGACATCTCGACACACTTGCGATAAATCGACCCCTTGCTTATCTATATATTGCTTACCGCTATTTAAATTAGCAATTTCTAACATGCCATTAAACATACCCAGTAACACCTCTAAATCATCATGGCAGGCTTCTAATTCCTGTGTATGGGGGGATGTTTCTTGAGTTAATAATCGTTCTAAACGCAGTTTCATTCGAGCAATTGGCGTGCGCAAATCATGCGCCATACCAACGGATAAAGCCTTTAATGATGTCTCTTTTTTCTCTACCTGCTCAATAAGAAAATTAAGATGCATCGCTAACACATCAAACTCATCGTCATTAGCACTAACCGGTAATTTGACCCCTTTTTCACCTAAAATAACGCGATTCATACCTTGATTAACGCGTGCTAATTTTTTTAATATCACAACGGCAAATAATGAAGCCCCTGCCAACATAATAATAACAGGAATAGCAATGCCAGAAAGTAGCATTGGAATAACAGTCTGTCGGTACGATTGCATAAATTTAGGATTAATCTTTATGACTAATTCCATTCCTAAAGGTAACGTTACTACCTGAGATAGCTGAGCTGTTTTGCTAGGACCAAATATTAATGATGTGGTTGGATATAACGTAAGTTCATTACCACTATGCTTTATCGGCTGTACAACATAGCTAAATGTCATATCGCTTTTTTTTCGTTGCGCTATTGTTTTGTACAATACAGAACTGTCACCTTTATTAACAATCATCGAAAAAAGATTAGCTTCATTAACTAAGTCACGTTTTAATTGTTGGTGATAAAAGGTTTCAGAACTAACAACAACCTGATTAATGAATAAAATAAAAATAAAAGCAACGCAGGTAATAAAATACATCAACACTTTAAAAACAGTTGATCGCGACAGGCTTTCAGACCCGGCGTAAGACATAGCCAGCCCCTCGAACAGTATGAATTAAACTCGGCTCACCCTCTAATTCTAATTTCTTACGTAAATTAGCAATATGAACATCAATCACATTAGTTTTAGGATCAAAATGGTAACTCCACACCGACTCAAACAGACTCATTCGAGACACAACACTTTCAGCATGTTCCATTAAGTATTGTAATAATAAGAATTCTTTTTGCTGTAACGTAATCAAACGATCTCCTCGCCAAACGCGATGAGATTTAATATCTAGCCGTAAATCACCATAACTGTATTCAGAAGAGACAGCTGCTACCGAATAATTACGTTTAACTAAAATGTTAGCACGAGCGACTAATTCAGCTAAAGCAAATGGCTTAGTCAAGTAGTCATCACTGCCAGCGGTTAACCCCATAACGCGATCTTCAACACTACTCATCGCACTTAATATAAGTACCGGAGTGTGATTATCTGTAGCTCTTAATGATTCTAATACCTTCATTCCATCTAATTGCGGCAACATGCGATCTAAAATAATCAATTGATATTCACAACCTGTAGCCATCATTAAACCTTGGTGACCATCCTCAGCTTCATCCACGACAAACCCACTCTCTCGTAATCCTCTGGCAATAAATTCACGAGTAGTAAGATCATCTTCAATTATTAATATTTTCATTTCATACCTAAACCTAGATCTAATTACATATTCATGCGGCATTAGTAATGCATCATTATTATACACTGTCCATTTCTATTGTTTAGATATAAAAAAACGGCCTACCAAAGGTAGACCGTTTAACGCGACCATAGGGGGAAGTTATGAAATCGCGAATGGTGTATTTTGCTTAATCAATAAGAGCTAAAGCGCTTTCATTTGGTTAGCAATAATTTCAGCTTGTGGACCAATAATTACTTGAAGATTATTTGAGCCTACATTCACAACACCTTTAGCGCCTAACTGTTTTAATTTAGCATCATTGATGATTGAACGGTCAACAATACCTAGACGAAGACGCGTAATACAAGCAGAGATATCAGTTAGATTATCTTTACCACCTAGAGCTTCTAGGTATTGTACAGCTAAATCAGCTTTGCTATCAGAATCTGGGTTTGAATTTTCTTCTGGTGTATCTTCACGGCCCGGTGTTTTAAGGTTAAACATCTTAATCGCACCAACAAAGATCACGAAGTAAATTGCACCAACCACTAAGCCCATTGGAATGATTTCCCATGAATTATGCGCTGCTGGAGCGTTATAATTCAGAATGTAATCAATCAAACCAGACGAGAAGCTAAATGCCATATGTATATTAAGCATTGATGCAACAACAATACTAATACCCATCAGAATAGCGTGTACTAAGTACAAACCAGGTGCTAGGAACATGAACATGAATTCAATTGGTTCTGTAATACCCGTTAAGAATGCAGTTAATGCAACACTTAACAACATACCACCGATAACTTTCTTGTTCTCTTTCTTAGCTGTTACATAGAAAGCCAATGCCGCACTTGGAAGACCAAACATTACTACAGGGAAGAAGCCACTTAAAATACGTCCCGCAGATGGGTCACCCGCGAAGAAACGTGAAATTTCACCCGTAACAATTTGACCTGTAGCTGGATCAGTATAGTTACCAAACACAAACCAAACCATGCTGTTTAGAATATGGTGTAGACCAAGTGGAATTAATAGACGGTTAGCAACACCGTATACGAATTCACCAGGCATGCCACTGGTAAGAATCCACTTACCTAAATGGTTAATACCGTCTTGTACTGGAGGCCATATAAGACTAAAGGCAAAAGCCAGAATTAATGCAACTAAACCTGTAATGATAGGTACAAAACGTTTACCACCAAAGAAGCCTAGGAACTCTGGCAATTTAATTGCATGGAAACGGTTATATAATAGACCCGCACAGACACCAATAATGATACCGCCAGCAACACCTGGGTCGACATCGGCATTCAGTGTTTTCATGGCAGCCATCATAATGAAATAACCAACCGCTGCGGCAATAGCTGCGGCTGCTGAATTATCTTTTGAGAAACCACCAGCAACACCCATTGCAAACAGAAGTGCTAAGTTAGTGAAAACTGCCTGACCACCAGCTGCAATAAAAGGTATATTTAATAGATCGGGTTGTCCGATGCGCAATAAAATACCAGCAATAGGCAATACTGCGATTGGAAACATTATCGCGTTTCCTAGCTTTTGGAAATGTCCAAGAATACTCATTCCCTTCTCCATGTCATCACATCAAAATTAATAAACAACATATGTCGTTTAAGTATGTGCTAACCATACAGCAGTTCACTAAACTTAGTTTAAGATAAACATTAAGTTTTCTTAATGTTTACTCTATTTCACGTGACAACCTTCACAAATTAAGAAATATCATCAGAATTAGCGATAATTAATTACAAAATTAACATTTTAACAACCATTAATTTTGTGAACTTTATGAAACTAAATTATTATCCTATTGTTTAAGGAATTAAAAATATAAACATCACCTGACAAATAGGTATAGAAGTTGTTATTCAACGATTTTATTAATGACATTTGCTATAATTTATGCGAAAAGAAATAGCCGTTTAAACCATAAAAAATATTACATTCTAATAGTCATATTTTTATGGCTTACCTAATTATTCTATAATGACAAGATTGAACCTTCTCCATGATGACTTTTATATCTAAAAAATTGCTTAATTTTATTGCATTAGGCTTGTTCGCAATATTGCTCTTTATTGCGATTCATATCTTTCCCGTACCGGAATTAACGACACCAGTAAATGACGCTGCAGGTCTTTCATTTGCATTATTAACAGATAGTGCTGGTAGCCCATTTTTTCTTATCATGGCAGCATTACTGTGCTTATCGCCTGTTTTCATGCGGTTACCAAAGAAAACCATCACAAAAGTATGGATTCAATTTGGGATTTTATTAGTACTAAGTTTTGTCACTAAAACAGTCCTAAAACACGAAACGGCCATTCCGCGTCCTTATACTTATGAATTACAACACTTACATTTAGTGGAGTCCCCAGCAGCTTTCTATGCATTAGATTCAGCCGCTAAAGATAATGTTGTAAAAGAAGCTAATGTCTATGTGAGTCCTTGGCGTTTACGTAGCTGGGAAGGTGAGACAAACTACTCATTTCCCTCTGGTCACACTATTTTTGCTGCTATCTGTGTTTTATTTTGGGGTGGGTTTTTTATTCGTAGCGGTAAATATCTTTTAGCGGGGGGATTAATTATTTGGGCAACGGGCGTTGGCATCAGTCGTTTATGGCTTGGCATGCACTTCCCTTCTGATGTAATGGGCTCAATACTTGCCGCAGCAGTACTTTATTTCTTTATTCCTGAATGGGACGAAAACAGTAAGAAAAATAAAAGATAAAAGAACCGTAAAAAAAGGCTCATCGCATTATGCTATGAGCCTTTTTTATGGATTTTTTATCACACAAATAACGCTATATTATGCTACAACATCACTCACGCTTGGCTTATGTTCATACTCAACAATAAGTTGATTACCAACATACGTTACCTTCTTAATTTCACCATCAAAGATAAAAGTATTTTTAACAATCGAGTTTGCTAACGATCCTTTTTGTACCGCTTCACGTAACGAAGGAAGAATTAATACTGGATCAATATTTAAAATACCGCAAAAATCATTAACAAACTGCTGATGAATAACCGAATCTCCTCGAAGAATGTCTGAAAATTCAAGTTGTGTTAACTCTAATTTTTTAGCCATTTCTATTTGAGTTATACGCATTTTTGCTTTGTAGCTCATCCATGTATCGTGCAAAACTCGACGATCTTTTTCAGTATATTGCATTTTCTTTCCTAAAAGCGCTTTCAATACATTAAATAAACCCAACGTTATTCATCACTATGCGCAGTGGTGAATTTAAACGAATTGATTTTTTTCATCCATCAATTAGCTGTAAGAATATGTGTCAACCATTCATACGAGCAATATAATATATGTATATTTAATACTTTATTACAAGTTATTCGTTGTTGTATATCAGATAAAATCTATAATGGTCACAATTCATTGAGGATAATTTAATTAAAAATGTTACGTTCTTGGTTGTCTTTTATTGTACATAGTATGCTTATTATTACTGTATTAACTAATACAGTGTATGCGCACACCACAATAATAGCACCAGCACCAATAACGCATTGCAGTAGCGATAACAATGATTCGTGCTGTGATAATCCTCAGTCAATAACGAATAATACGCTTACCTCTTATTGCGACGATGACTGTAACGGTAATGATTGTTCATCACAACATCAATCCCAACCAGCATTACTATCTAGCTTTAGTTTTCAGTCTATTGATCATCGCGAGACACCCATAAGTGCATTAGGTCACTCCCCTCGTTACTATCATGAACCATTACTAAAACCGCCAATGGCATAAGTAATTTTCCTCTTAGGTCACTTTACTTACATCATTATTTGCAGCCATATCGTAATGGCATGCATCGCGTTATTTAGGAATATTATTATGGTCATCAAATATACTCTTTTAGCTTGTGCTCTTCTTATTTCAGCAACAGCTGCTGCGACCCCAACAACAAAAGTAACAACAACACCGATTATTACAGGTACGAATTACTTATCTCCCTACTGTGGCTGCTGTAAAGAGTGGGTAACGCATATGAAAGATAATGGCTTTGAGTTAGAAAATGTTTACCAAGAAAACCTAACGCCAACAAAAATTAAACTAGGTGTATTGCCTGAGTATGCGTCTTGCCATACAGCCCAAATTGAAGGCTATACCTTTGAAGGTCATATTCCTGCAGCTGATATTAAACGCTTTTTAGCAAGTAAGCCTACACGTATGAAAGGATTGGCTGTTGGTGGAATGCCAATGGGCTCCCCTGGTATGGAATACGGTGATCAAAAGGACCGCTACAATGTAGTAGCCTTTGATGATAAAGGTCGTACGATGGTATGGGCTAGTCATAACTAATCACTAGATAAAACAAAGGTTGGCCTAAAAGTTTTTAGTGCCAACCTTATTCGTATTAAACTCTTCTATACTTAAATGAGAATAACACTCAACAACGAGGTTATCTCATGACTCAATTACTTAACAATGAAAAACATGAATTAATCGAATTATTGGATCAAGCTGAACATACAGGACTGATCACGTACAAACAAAACGATTCATTAACCACTGAGTCTAGCTACTTTACAATCAATAAAGGTAATTACTTTATTAAAGTTCGCCTGTCTGACCACGGTGAACATTGCCACCATACTCGTCCACAAATCAATATTTATATCTTTGAAGATCAACATTCCGTAAATAAATACTTAAGTTTTTTTACGGAAAATGATGATGTAGATAATTTTAATTCTGCAATTAAGCGTATACATCGTTATATTTATGGTACGTAGTATTTCTTTAAAACACAAAAAGTTATAGTGCATTAGTCGCATACGTTATTCTGTAAATAGATCTCGATTGGGATCAGATTGCTCAGCCCATTCTGGATCTAATTCGCGTTTTTCAAAATAAATTTGCAAACCATTAAAGTAAGTAAATGCCGTTAACTCTGACTCTTTGCCAAAATGTTCAAAAAACATATCTTCATGCTCAGCTAACTCAACAAGCGTTTGAATACCACGCTCTAATGCCCATTGAATAGCATGTGGTGCAATAATCGTGCGATACAGCATTAATTGTTTAATATCAGCCAATGCAACTTTGCGTCGTTCTTTGATTGAACGGTGTGAAACTTGTGCATTCGCCTGTTCTTCTGCCAATAACGCCCGTAAACTCGCTAAACTTGATTCACGTTCTGCTGCTGAATAACCATAAGTGGTTTTACAAAAACGTAAGGCATAAGTCATTTTTTCACGCCCCACCAGCTCAATAACTTGCTCTAAATAAGGCTGGGGAATCGCATATAAAGCGGCTAACTGCGTTACTGCATGGTTTAAACTGGTGAAGATAATGCCATCATATTCAAATTGAAATGTCGTTGTCACATCATAGCAAGGCAAACCATCAATATTGATCGGCCATCCCGCGTAATTGACTCGCTCCTTAGCAATTTCAAACATTTTCCAACCACTAAGACGAAAACCTTCTAGTGCTTTACCATCCATTTCAGATGATTCAAGTTCTTCTTTAGTCCAATTGACACCAATTTGAAGATGCTTATGGTATTTCTTATGCAGTTGTTGTTTCACTTTGTCGCGTAGTAAATCCAAACTACTGACCTTTACTGCATTAGCAAAAGCAAAACACTCTTGGCAACACGGCAACATAATCGGTAAGGATTGATTATCATAATTTGGGACAGCCATAAAAGCATGACTATCAAAATACGGTTCACCGCAAAACCAGCAGGTATGACGGTAATCAAAAGGCACATCAATATTATGGTATGAAGAAGTCATTTATCTGCTATTAATAAGTTAAAATACGCTGAGTATTATGCAAAGACTGCCACTCAACAACAAGGTTATTTGTGACGAAGGTTATTCGTCATTTTATCGGCTAACTGTTGAAAGACCGCTATCTCATCGAGACTAATATTTGTTGTAATTTTTTCCTGCATTGTATTATCAATCACAGTCAACTGTTTGACAATCTCCATCCCACTATCAGTAATGCATAAGTATGAACTCCGCTTATCTATTGGGTTAGCTATCTTAGTAATTAATTCTTTATCTATTAATGTGTTAACTAAACGTGTGATTTGTGCTTTATCCCGTTCTAACACTGTTGCTATATCAACGGCAGTACATGGCGTCATTTTATGAATAATCTTAATCACTCGAACATGCATCGGTGTTATCCCCAGATCAAGGTGTTCAATCTGCTCATGTAATTGACGCTTTAATGCATGTACCAATTGAAATAAATTATCTAACGTTTTGTTATTTGCCATTACATTTCCTTTAAATCCAATATCACATAGTTGACAAGATCAACTAAAATCAAATATAGTTGATATTATCAATCATATTTGGCGTTATTTCAAATAAGGATACAATTATGTCTAATAAAAAAAACTACCGAATTACCATTGAAGAAATAGAAGGTCAATCACCTACTCCTCAAACTCTACTATTTGAGTTTCAAGACAGGGAAGATCTGTTTAAGATTGTTGAAAACTTAAAGAAAGGCAGTGAATTAGATGCAACACAAGCAATAAGAGTCGGTGTCGCTCTACGATTATTGGGGCCTGTTATGATGATGAACCACAAACATCCGCTTTTTGCTGATTTTATGCCCCACTTTAAAACCTTTATGCAATCACTAAAAAATACAGTCAAACAATCATTGCTACTACAACAGCAATACCGAGACTAAGTTGCACATAATATTAAAATGCTCATTAATTAATGTCGCAGTGATCTGAATATTGATTTTATTCTCTTGCTAATGATCCTTTTTTAAATACACTCGCGCGACATTTATTTTGTCCGTGATCTTTACATGAAAAAACTGATAGTTAGCTCAATGTTAGCCTCAACACTACTATTAAGTGGCTGTGTCACTTTCCCTACCACAGAATCAACCAACGTTGATGTCATTTGGGATGATGTAAAAGCCATAGAGAATTGTGAGCGCTTAGGGATTGTATATGGCTCAGAAGGCCATTTTTATGACTATTGGTTCCATGCTGATAAAGACATGCTATGGGGAACAATAAATCAAATGCGTATAAAAGCTGCCGCATTAGGTGCAAATACAATATATCTCTATCAACCGCTAGGGTTCTCTAGCTCTGTTACTATGTTTGCTAATGCTTATCTATGCCAGCAACCAAAAGCGACTTCAGCTATCAAGCTGGAAGTGATGCCTAACACTAAATAACGATATAACAGTTATTGATTTCGTACTCTGGTGCCAGATTTTACATTTAGGCCAGCCATTGTTGTTAATGACTGGCCTAATGTTAGCTAAGGCTTCTGTAATAACACCGCTGTAATGTCTTGAGCATCATGACGTTCAGGTAGTTGTTCCCATACTTCACTATTATGGCTGTCCTTTATTTTTTCTTATTCTATTCTTTATTCTTTTGTTTACTTTTACACTTTAGCTTGGCTTTTTCTGATTAAATATTAACCGCCTATTAAATTTAATACTAATTCGCACCGTTATCACAATTACATACTTGTAGTATGGGGGCATAAAGCGGTAAAATATGTGCCCTATTTTAGTCATGAGAATGTTTAATGTCAGAACAGAAGCGAAAGGCCCTCAAGAAAATAGCAAAATGCCTTGAGTTGGGTAATTCAGCAAATGTGAACGAAGCAGCCCAAGCCATTCGTATGGCTCACCGCCTCATGCTTAAATATGGTCTAGAAAAAGACGATATTGAATTCATTAAAATGGGCAAAACCAAATCAAAAACATTATTACCAACGGATATTAGTTCTCAGATTCTAAAAATTATTCGTGGTATTAATCGTCGCTTTGGGGTCGAGTGTGTTCTTACTAATTACAAAGGCTTAAAACAAGCAGAGTTTATCGGTACTGCTGAACGCGCTATTTTTGCAGCTTTTGCCTTTGATATTGTTTATCGCGAAATGAACCAACAAACAGGCCAATTCCGTAATAGCTTTGCTGGAACAGGTACGAGTACATCAGAAGTTACTCGTCGCGTATCATCATTTCTTGCAGGATGGCTTGAAGGCGCATTAGAAAAGCTACCAGTATTAAACACAGATGATGATCACGACCAGCGTATGGCAAACTACATTGATAAGCAGTTTGAAAATCTAGATCGTGAAACCTTTAAAAAGCAACTTCAAGAAGCAATGAAAGCACTGACTGACGACTATGAAAAAGGCATGAAAAAGGGCCGTTCTATCTCAGTTAGCCGTCCTGTTGGTGGCACCAGCGCTCAACAAGAACTCAAACGCTTAAACTAAATTTATCGTTTCTGAACAAAAAAGTCGCTTCTGCGGCTTTTTTTATAAATATTGCTTATCGTAACCAGTAATAGCAATAAAGACTGCATTATTTATTTCTAGTTAAAAGATGCTAATTGAACAATAAAAGCACCATTAAACTTACCTTATTAGTATCTAATCGTAGCTTTTTGAACAAGTCGTTTAAAAAAACAGCAAAAGAACCAGTTTCAATGTAAGAACATCAAAGAAGTGGGATTTATCTCTCATTTTTGTGATAGAATGAATCAAAATCCCTTATTTCTATAGCCTTTAGACATGAAATTTCCTGGTCAACGTAAGTCAAAGCATTACTTCCCCGTCAATGCTCGCGATCCATTGGTTGTTCAAATTCAACAAGAAAACCCACTAGCTAAATCACATCTTGTTGGCGTAGGTCAAACGATTGTGGATATTGAAGCGCGCGTCGATGATGACTTCTTAGCCAGACATGCTCTAAGTAAAGGCCATTCTTTAGTTCTTGATGAAGATAAAGCTGAATTACTGTATCAAGAACTAAAAGAACGTAAACTAATCAGCCATGAATACCCTGGCGATACCATTGGTAATACGTTACATAACTACTCTGTTCTTGCTGATGATAAGTCAATTCTGCTTGGTGTAATGAGCAAAGATCTTCAAATTGGCTCTTACGCGTATCGTTACCTTTGTAATACATCTAGCCGTATTGATCTTGATTATCTACAACCTGTATGTGGTCCTATTGGTCGTTGCTACACGTTAATCACAAAAGATGGTGAACGTACTTTTGCGATCAATGAAGGACAAATGAACCAATTACGTCCTGAAAGCATTCCTGAATGTGCATTTAAGCAAGCTTCTGCATTAGTGTTATCTTCTTACTTGGTTCGCGGTAAACCAACCGACCCAATGAAAGACGCAGCACTGAAAGCCATTGAATTTGCGAAAAAGAATAATGTTCCTGTAGTACTGACCCTTGGTACTAAATACGTGATTGAAGATAAACGTGAGTGGTGGATTGAATTCATCAAAGAACACGTTACTTGTATCGCGATGAATGAAGAAGAAGCTGAAGCACTGACAGGCGAAAAAGATCCATTAATGGCTGCTGATAAAGCGTTAGAATGGGTTGATATGGTTTTATGTACCGCGGGTCCTGCTGGTCTTTACATGGCAGGTTATACTGATGATGAGCTAAAACGCGAATCAACACTGCCACTATTGCCCGGTCGTATTCCTGAATTTAATAAATATGAATTCAGTCGTCCAATGGCTAAAGCTGATTGCATCAACCCTGTACGTGTTTACTCGCACATCTCCCCTTACCTTGGTGGACCGATGGAGATAAAAAACACTAATGGTGCTGGTGATGCGGCGTTATCAGCCCTACTACATGATATGTCAGCTAACCGTTTCCATAAAATCAATGTTCCAAATTCAGCTAAACATACTGCACAGTTCTTGTCTTACTCTTCGTTCTCACAAATTTGCCAATACTCAAACCGCGTGAGCTATGAAGTGCTAATTCAACATGCTCCTCGTCTTTCACATGGTTTACCTGAACGTGAAGACTGTTTAGAAGAAGCTTACTGGGAACGTTAATCAATACTGATTACCTTTTTCTAAAAAAGAGCGAATTATCGCTCTTTTTTTATATCTCTATTTTGCTATAAATATTCCTCAGCTAATTATTCATCCTCCTTTCTGTAATGTATTGATATGCATAAATAAAGATAAAAAACACACCTAATAATAGTCATTTTTGGTGACTTTTCTGTCATATTTTCTATCAAATAACAAATTTTAACTACATCACATCATCGATATTCAATGAACAACAAACTGTGATCAAGTTAAAGAAAAATGTTTTCACTGCTACATTTTAGTAAAACTTTTACTAAAATCCATTCCATGTTAACTAACTCTATTGCTTTAGTACGCTGAGTTAGTCATTTATTTCTCGCATCTATTGATAACCTACTTACTTCTAGTCTACGTTATCATCGATCTGATTCATGGAGGATATTATGTCTGAATCTATGCGCGGTACGATTGGAAAGTTTGCTCTATTGTCAATGACATTTGCAGCTGTATTCAATGTCCGTAATATCGTTAACAACAACATTGAATTAGGGTTAAGCTCAGCACCTATTTTTCTTTTTGCTACACTCGTTTATTTCATTCCTTTTGTTTTCATTATTGCTGAATTTGTCTCTGCCAATAAAAACTCTGAATCAGGTATGTATGATTGGATCAAAAAACCGCTAGGTACCAAAGCGGCTTACATGGGTTCATTTTTATACTGGTTCGTAAATCTATTCTGGTTTATCTCATTGTTACCTAACGTTATTGCTTACGCTTCTTATGCCATGCTTGGTTATGAATATGCGTTCTCGCCAATGGTAACTTCAATGATTTCAATTGTTTTATTTGCGGCTGCTACACATATTTCAACCAAGGGCGCATCATGGTTAGGTAAAATTTCGGAAATCGTTGCTTACGGTGTCTTCGCCCTGTTTGCTGTTTATGTTATCGGTGCCTTAATGGCATTAAATGGTAATGCGCCGCCAGCTGAACCGATTACACTTGAAGCCATGACGCCAACTATTAACTGGGCAACATTGGGCATTATGTGCTGGATTTTCCAAGCAGCTGGCGGTGCAGAAACCGCAGCCGCTTACTTGAACGATGTTAAAGGCGGTCAAAAGTCGTTCATCAAAGTTATTATCGTAGCCGGTGTGCTTATTGGTAGCATGTATGCCATCGGCTCATTATTAGTTAACGTATTTGTGGCTCGTGGTGACTTAACCTATTCAGGTGGTATGGTTGAGATCTTCACTGGTATGGCACATTACTTTGATATCTCGGCACCATTAGTGGGTCGTTTTGTGGGTGTCGTACTCTTTATTGCCATGTTCGGTGCAATGATGATGTGGACAGCAGCACCGGTTAAAATTCACTTCTCTGAAATTCCGAAAGGTGTTTACGGTGAAAAAACAACCCAACTAAATGAACATGGTGTACCTGTACGCGCAGCATGGTGGCAATTTGGATTTGTATTAGTGATGCTAATCGCGAACGGTTTTGGTTCTGAGTCTGTTCAAGAAATGATGAGTACTGCAATTAACTTAACTGCGGGCACAGCAATGTTACCGCCAATCTTTATCATGGTGGCGTATTTTGTATTCCGTCTTAAGCATGATGATACTCCACGTGATTTCCGCATGGGTTCGCGACTGTTTGGTATGGGTATGGTGTCAGTACTGATTGTTATCTTTATGGTAAGTATGACAGCTTCTGCTTTCCCTCCGGGTGTTGATCTTATTAAGGCATTCTTTATCAACGTGTTTATGACCGCTGTATTTGCAGGATTAGCTTACTTGTGGATCTCTCGCTTTGAGAAAAAAGCAGCCAAAGCATCACCATCAGTAAAGACTAAAATTGCAACACAAACGCACTAATTAGACATACTCCCCCTAAAACAAAAGGCCGCTGCGGTTATCGCATCGGCCTTTTCATTTATAGAGGTTGTATTACTACTCAATTAAGTGACTAGCACTCATTAATCGCATTACGAACCCGCTTATCAGAAATCGGATAAGGTGTTCCTAACTGTTGAGCAAAGAAACTTACACGTAGCTCTTCTATCATCCAGCGAATTTCTTTCACTTTATCAGGTACAGGTTGACCTTTAGGGATCTTGTTTAACAACTCGTTATAGTCATTAACTACTGATTCAATCTTTAGAATATGAACCCGATCTTTATTAGGATCAATCGGCAGTTTTTCCATACGACGTTCAATAGCACGCATGTAACGTAAAATATCAGGTAACCGTTTCCAACCACACTCAGTCGCAAAGCCTTTAAATATTAAACTTTCAATTTGTGCTTTAATGTCTGACATTGCAAACGCCATACGTAAATCAATTCGGCCTTTTAAACGCTTAGAAATATTAAATGCCGTTGTTAGAATAGCTTCGACTTGCTTAGCAATCTCAACCACAGTATCGCCAAGTTCTGCGCGAACATATTCTTTTAGTGCTTCAAACGTTTCCGGCTGCCAAGCTAAGCCGCCCTTTTGTTCGATAAGTTTATCAATACCACATGCAATGCAGTCATCGATCAAATCAAGCACACGCCCATACGGGTTAAAGTACAAACCTAACTTCGATTTATTCGGTAAGTTTGCATGCAAGTATTTAATCGGTGACGGTACGTTTAATAAAATCAAACGACGTTGGCCCGCTTGCATAGCATTATGCTGTTCTTCTTCTGTTTCAAACAGCTTGATACCAACAGAGTCTTTGTTATCTGTTAACGCAGGGAACGCTTTAACTTCAAAACCACCACGCTTTTGTTGGTAACGCTCAGGCAATGCACCAAAGCTCCATGTTTTTAAACCTTCTTGCTCAATATCATCATCAGCCACTTGCGATAAGGTCTCTTGTACCTTCTCTTTCAAGTTTTCTTTTAAGCCATAGATATCTTTGCTTTCACGTAACTTACGGTTGCGATGATCAACTGCACGATAGGTGATTTTAAGGTGATCAGGGATCTGATCTAAATTCCAATCTTCGCGCACTAAAGTTACGCCACTCATTCGCTTCAACTCTTTCTCAAGAGCATCAAGTAATGGCATTTCCATTGGCTTAACACGCGCAAGAAATGCATCTGCATAGTTAGGTGCAGGAACAAAGTTACGGCGTAACGGTTTAGGTAATGATTTAATTAATGCAATCACTAATTCCTGACGTAAACCCGGAATTTGCCAATCAAAGCCATCTGGTTTCACTTGATTTAAAATTGCTAACGGCACATGAACCGTCACACCATCGTTATCTTCACCCGGCTCAAACTGATAACTTAATTTAAGCTTCAAGTTTCCTTGATGCCAGAAATTAGGATAATCAAGATCCGTTACATGGCTTGCATCACCACGGAAAAGCATTTCACGTTCAAAGTTAAGCAGCTCTGGGTTTTCTTTTGAGGCTTTTTTCCACCAGCTATCAAAATGACGTCCAGAGGTAACTTGTAAATCAATACGTTGATCGTAGAAATTAAACAGTTCATCATCATCAATCAAAATATCGCGACGACGAGATTTATGCTCAAGCTCTTCCACTTCACGTAATAGCTTACGGTTTTGTTGATAGAACTTATGTTTAGTTTCCCAATCACCTTCAACTAATGCTGAACGAATAAATATTTCACGTGATAACGCGGGATCAATATTACCGTAGTTAACTTTACGCTTACCTACAACAGGAATACCGTAAAGAGTGACTTTCTCAAACGCATGCACTGCGGCTGATTTTTTCTCCCAATGCGGTTCACTGTAACTACGCTTGATCAAATGTTCAGCTAATGGCTCTACCCATTCTGGCTGAATTTTGGCACCAATTCGCCCCCATAAACGTGAGGTTTCAACCAGTTCAGCCACCATTACCCATTTAGGCTGTTTCTTGAAAATGCCAGAGCCCGGGAAGATATTAAAGCGAGCATTACGCGCACCTTGATATTCATTCTTCTCTTGATCTTTCATACCGATATGAGATAGCAAACCACTCAACAATGCGATATGAATGCCGTCATAGCTGGCTTCATTACCGTTCATTTTTAACTCAAGCTCTTTGACGACTTGGTTAACTTGGTAATAAATATCTTGCCACTCACGAATGCGTAAATAGTTTAAATATTCTTTCTTACACAAACGACGGAAATGATTATTAGATAATTCTTTCTGTTGTTCTTGAATGTAATCCCATAGATTCACAAACGTGACAAAATCAGAATCTTTATCGTAAAAACGACGGTGCTTTTCATCTGACTGTTGTTTTTTATCTGATGGGCGCTCACGCGGATCTTGAATAGACAACGCACAAGCAATGATCATCACTTCACGTAACGAACCTGTTTTAGGCGCTTCTAATACCATACGCGCCAAACGCGGATCGATAGGCAAACGGGCTAACTGACGACCAAGATTTGATAAACGCTTACGTGGATCGGTCGCTTTAGGGTTAATTGCCCCTAATTCTTCTAGCAGACGAATACCATCTTGAATGTTGCGATTATCTGGCGCTTCAACAAATGGAAAGGCTTGAATATCACCCAAACCAATCGCTGTCATTTGTAGAATAACTGACGCTAAGTTAGTACGTAGAATTTCTGGATCAGTAAATTCTGGGCGTGATAAGAAATCATCCTCAGAATATAAACGAATACAGATACCTTCTTGCACACGACCACAACGACCCATCCGCTGATTGGCACTCGCTTGTGAAATCGCTTCAATCGGTAAACGTTGTACTTTAGTGCGGTAACTATAACGACTAATACGCGCAGTACCGGGATCGATAACGTATTTAATGCCAGGTACAGTTAACGAGGTTTCCGCTACGTTGGTCGAAAGAACAATTCGACGACCATTATGCGATTGGAATACTCTATTCTGTTCATTGGCTGATAATCGTGCATACAATGGCAAAATTTCAGTATGACGTAAATTACGCTTTTCTAATGCATCAGCGGTATCACGAATTTCACGCTCACCATTCATGAAGATTAGAATGTCGCCCATGCCTTCATCGCACAGTTCATCAACTGCATCAAAAATAGCATCAAGCTGATCGCGATCGGTATCATCACCATCTTCAACCACTGGACGGTAACGCACTTCCACAGGGAAAGTACGCCCTGATACTTCAATAATAGGCGCATTATTAAAGTGCTTTGAAAAACGCTCAGGATCGATGGTTGCCGAGGTAATAATAACTTTTAGATCTGGACGCTTAGGCAATAATTCACGTAAGTAACCCATGATAAAGTCGATGTTCAGACTACGTTCGTGGGCTTCATCGATAATGATGGTGTCATATTGACTTAAAAAACGGTCGTGCTGAATTTCAGCCAGCAAAATACCGTCAGTCATTAACTTAACGTGACTACGCTCAGAGACTTGATCGTTAAATCGTACTTTATAACCAACATGTGAACCTAGCTCACACTCCATTTCCTCAGCAATACGCGTAGCAACAGAGCGTGCAGCTAGACGACGTGGCTGAGTATGACCAATCATACCGTGAGTACCACGACCAAGTTCTAGACAGATTTTAGGTAACTGAGTGGTTTTACCTGAACCTGTTTCACCAGCCACAATAACCACTTGGTTATGTTTAATCGCTTCTGCAATATCGTCTTTTTTCTGACTAACGGGCAACTGAGCAGGATAAATGATTTTAGGGCGATGATTTCGGCGTAATTCCACCGTCTGCATTGATTTAGCAATATCTAACGCAATTTCATCAAATACGGCATGCTTTGATTTTTCATTTTTAATTCTTGATGCGCCTTGTACACGTTTGTGTAGACGAAAACGATCGCGCATCATGCAATCTTTAATCGCAGACTTTAATGTTTTTTCATTATTTAACACGTCTGCTTGAGTTTGATTCGACTGACTCAATGTAATTCCTGTCTTTTCAATGACTAATTAATACCGATCATTCAAATACAACAATATACTCGGTATAACTTGGCGATTCGAAATTTTGTTAATTCTATCACAAATGAAACGGTGTGAGATCCGCTTAAAAGACAATTACTCACAACGCCCTAATCAGCCATAAAAAAAGCCCATTTGTTGGTATTCAAATGGGCAAATATTATGGATAAATAACGTGTTTACAAACAATTACGCCGATACTAATACTTGGTCGGTATCATTAATTAAATTCGCTAACCACTTACGACCACGAATACGGTAAGTCGTCAGAGCAACTTTCACCACTTCTTCTGCTAAAATGGCGACTAGCACCCAATGTAAAGGCCAGCCTAAAAAGATTCCAGTAAAAATAGCCAAAGGAATACCTACGCCCCACTGACCGAACAAGTCAATAAAAATACTGAATTTTATATCACCACCACTGCGTAACACGCCGCCAATACCCACCATGTTAAACACTTTCAAAAATAGCCCAAGTGCAAGCACCATAGTGACATTTAATGACATGGCTAAGTTTGGCGTATCTGCTCGTTGAAGCCATATACTTACAGTGTCACTGGCTAGCCAAATTGAAATACCAAGCACAAAGGCCATTGATACACTCAGTCCAATAAAAAACCATGATTGATGCCAAGCACGTTGGTAATTCTCAGCGCCCAGCTCATGACCTAAAATAGTTGAGGCAGCAACAGCAAAACCAATAAAGGCTGAAATAAGTACGCCTTCAATCGGAGATAATAAACTGATAATCGCAAGCTCTGTAACACCTAACTGAGCAAAAATAAAACTGTAAACTAAAACCCCCATCGCCCAGCCAGCATCATGAATAATCATTGGCAAAGCAATCGCAAAATAACGTTTACGGGCCTGTGGTGTTTTGGCCGCATCAATATCCGTTGCTAACGGCAGAATTTCACGATGACGGTAATAAGTAACAGCTAATAAAATCACGGATTGAATACCACGTGAAATCGTTGTACCTAACGCTGCTCCAGCAACACCCATTTCAGGAAAACCGTATAAACCAAAAATCAATAATGCATTTAAGGTTGCGTTTAATAATACCGCCACTAAGCCGACATACGTTGGCATTTTTGCTTCGCCAACAGCACGTAAAGCCGCCTCTAATGGCACCACAATCGCGGTAAAAATAATGCTCCAGCCACAGACATACAAATAATCTTTAGCATGAATAATAAAATCAGCTTGATCGCTAATCACACTCACAATTTGCTGTGGAAACAATCGATAGATAATCGCAAAAGGTAATGTAAAAACAATAGCACACACCCAAGATTGCAATAAGGTACGACGCACGCCATCCATTCTCCCAGCACCAAAATATTGCGCAGCTAAAACGCCAACGGCACCACTAACACCAACCACCAGCAATAAGTTAAAAAAGAAAATGCGATTGCCAATCCCTACCGCAGCCACGGCAGACTCACCCAATTTTGACACCATCAGTACATCAACTAGACCCAGTAATGCAAACAACATTGACTGCATCGAAACGGGTAATGCTAACCGCCACGTTTTTTCCCAAAAATTTTTATCTGCTGATGTGCGCCATGTCGTCATAGTTAACTACTCAATTAACGGTTACCTTGTGACAATGATCATACCTAGTGTTATTAATTTACGGTTATTCTAAGCAATCAAAAACGTTTGCCAAACTATCAACTTTAAGAAAATAAGGACATTTAAATGGCATGGTTTGAACATTTAAATATTTCACCACGGTGCCAATCAATCATTATTGACCAAGTCCAATCATTAGCCTTGGAACAAAAACATATCATTCAATGTGGCATTAATTATGGTAAAGAGGCTTTTACTATTTATCGGCGTAATCCTGATATGCACATGCTGCTATTTACCATTAAAGGCCGTGGAATACTTAACACTCCAGCTAAAAAATGGGATTTACAGCCTGATCATGTGATTTATGTACCACCAGGATATGAGAATGGATTTGATATTAATCCAAACGACAACCCCGATCTTATCTGGGATATGGCATGGATAATGTTAGAACAACATAGCTATTGGGATCAGCGTTTACCCCATGAGATAACGTATTCACCAACCCAATCAGGATCATTATTATTTCAAACTATCAATTGTCTTCAACAAGCTATCTGCTTGAACTATCCCCTTGCAGATCAGCTTTCAACTAATATTACTGAACAACTGTGCTTATTGATTACTAACCGTACATCGCCTCATTCGCCATTAGCGTTGCAACGTTTAGAACATGTATTTCAACATGCCAAACGACAATTACACCACCCATGGCAAGTAAAAGATCTTGCAGCATTGTATCCCTGCTCTGAACCTCATTTATACCGCTTATGTCAGCAATATTATAGCCAAGCTCCCATGGGACATTTAGCTCATTTACGCATGGAACATGCTGCTGGCTTATTAACGATGACTTCATGGCCGATTCAACATATCAGTGATTTTTGCGGTTATCCAAATCCAACCAATTTCAGTACTCGTTTTAAAATCTGGAGTTCATTTAGTCCACGGCAATTTAGAACTCGATTTCAGAATAAATCTTGAACAATGATGCAGTTAATTAGTAAGCATCATTTATTTTATTTTCTATCGAAGACTTATATCGGTTAAGCTTATAGCTATAAGATAAATAAGATTTAAATACTTCGTGCGATTAAAGGGATCCATCATGCCAAATTGTTTTGCTTACTGTTATCTACTCAATAGCGATCATTCCAAACCAGCACTGACCCTTGATAAAATTAATAACTGGCAGCCCAGTGACGGGTTACTTTGGTTACATCTAAACTTTAATCAACCACAAGCACAACAGTGGATACAACAAAGTAACCTTCCTGACATCGAAAAAGACTCACTGATTAATGATCGTGATCGCCCACGTCTAAATCAAACCAAAGATGGCTTTTTCTTAGCCTTACGTGGTATCGACATTAATAAAAAGACACAAAATAAACCGTCAGATAAAATGTTATCTATTCGTGGTTATTTTACTAAAAATATTATTATTACCACTTCAGACCAACCTGTTATTGCAATTTCTCGTATCGCTGATCATATTGAAGGCGGCTTTGGCCCAACAACGATTGGTAACTTTATTTTAAGCTTATGTGATCATTTGGTTAGTCGTAAAATGCAGGCTATTGACAACCTTGATGAACAATTAACAGAGCTTGAAGAGCAAGTCATGACCGATAGCGATATGAATTTACGTAATAATATCGCAGTATTACGTCGTGAAACGGTAAAGTTACGCCATTCAATGACACCTCAACGGGATGCTTTGGCGAAATTAATTACTATTGATACTTCACTACTTTCTGTAGCTGAACGTCAAAAAATTCATGAGGTTAACGAGAAAATCAGTCATGCGGTTGAAGATCTTAATGCTATTCGTGAACGAGCCAATGTAACTCAAGAAGAACTCATGAGCTTACAATCAGAAACCTTAAATCAGCGGCTTTATTTCCTCTCTTTAATCACGACTGTTTTCTTACCTCTTGGCTTTCTCACCGGTTTATTTGGCGTCAACCTTGATGGAATTCCTGGCGCTGAAGATCATTTATCATTTTCAATCTTTTGTGGATTATTAGTTGGAGTATTAATATTACAACTAGCGTTATTTTATCGCCGCAAATGGATATAACAGATAAAACTGCAAACGTATTTTTAGTGACTTTTATTTTTATCTCGTATAGATATAAACTTAACACTGGTTATACGCAATTATCATCAAAATAAGGGCCACAATGTTTTCAACATTACGAACTTTGTTTAGACAAGTTATGAATGAAAGTGCAAGCGCGGGCGCAGTAGACACGCCAGCACTAAACTTAGCGATGGCTTCATTATTATGTGAAGTGGCGAATGCCGATCATGATCGTGATCCACGTGAAGAACAGGCTAAAACTCAATTGTTAATTAAGCTGCTTGATATTACAGAAGAACAGGCAACAATATTACTTGGCCAAGCGCAAGAACAAAGCCAAAATTCCGTGTCTTTATACGAATTCACCAATAAATTACGTGAATTATCACAACCACAACGTTATCAATTAATAGAAGCGATGTGGCAAGTTGCCTATGCCGACGGCGTAATTGATCCTTTAGAGGAAGCTGTGATCAGACAAGTATCTGATTTGATCTATTTAGATCACTCTGAATATATTCGTGCCAAGCTCAATGCTGGAAAATTAGCTTCATAGTATAATGATGGATTAAGTTTAACTACTCACTCATTAACAAAACAAGACCACTGTAGATATCTTCTATCGTGGTCTTGTTAGATAAGCAGAACTTACAAATACAAATACAAATAATGATTAGTGAATATCAATTATTCTGCTAGCTTTCTTATATTTAATCCGCCAACCTTGCCAACGCGGTAACTCCCACCGTTTAGGATCTTGTTTACGATTTCCATGAAGATAATGCGCAATCACTGTTTTCCGATTGATCTGATACTCAATACGAAGCTCGAAATCATTTAAATTTACACTGTGTGGATACTGATTATCAAACTCTTCACGTTCCCATTCAGGAATACCATCAAATACAAAATCATCAGCACTAAATAAAGCAATATCGTCAATCGTTTCAATTCCAAGATCTGCGATCTGCTGTGATAACCATAGTGTCATATCCACTATTTCAGGCTTTCGCTGACAAACATCGGCTTGGTAACGACCTAAACCAAGGTACAAATTCCATTGGTGTATATCTGTGGTTAAGCGTGCCGCTAATCCAGCTAAAACGTCATTAGCTAAAATCAAATCAACGATAGCAGTACTGGCTGCTGCACCGCTAACGTCTTGCCATTGAGTATCAATCACTCGCCCTGCATAGACTCGTTCTATCGTTGTTTGAAAATGACCTTCACTTGTTTCTACAGTTTGTCCTTGCTGATTTTCACCAAGATCCAGTGCCATTATTTGTGACAGCGTCACAGGTGCAACACAAGTTGCTAATACTAAATTTTGCTTAACACCTTTACCAGGTAAAGCAAATTGATCAAAGACGATCGCAGCTTCTGTTGCTTGATCGTGTTCAATGCCAAATAAGGTATCTCGACTGAGCATGACTTCATTAAAACCATTACCCAATGCTTGTCGACGCCGCTCACGACGCACATAAACCAGCTCAGGCACTGCTGCCATAACGGCTTCAATCCATGGCTGACGACGAAATGCACTAGCAGCTTCAAGTTGAGGAAGTTGCAACACTTCTCGCATTTTTGCAGCTAATAATCGCGCCTCTGCTCGCATATTATCATCAACGGTTAACCATTCAGGAATAACGTCTGCCCGCACAATTTTAATTAATGCGGTTGCATCACAATATTGCTGTCCTAACCATACAAACAAGGCTTGCTGATCATGCTCTGATTTAGGTGGCTGCCACAATTTTTGCGGAATGGATAACGCTGCCGCTAAATCTACCATCGCTTCTTGATGGCGTCGTTCTGGCATCGCAGTTATTAAATGGGCAAATAAACTATCAATAGGTAACTGATATAGACTGCGACCATAATCAGTCACAACTTCATCGTCCGTTACCGCCTTCATCGCAAGTAATGCTTGAAATGCACTTGCCAACGTTTTTTCTGGTAAAGGATCAATAAATGTCAATTGTGAAAATTTAGCATCACAGCATAAAGCCGCTAAATACGGTTCAACTAACTCTTCACGTTGTAATTCTGCTGGTGTTAATCGCTCTAACGGCGCAGCTTTGCCATATAAACGCAGGCAAACGCCATCTTTGACTCGTCCTGCACGGCCTTTACGTTGCTCAGCACTGGCTTTTGATATCGAATGTAATGCTAATACAGTACGCCCATTACGCTGGTGGGTTCGGCGTTCTAACCCTGAATCAATAATGAGTGTAACACCAGGAATAGTCAGTGATGTTTCAGCAACATTAGTCGCTAAAATAATGCGTTGCTTCTCACTTGCCGTTAATGCCCGTTGGCGTTCATCATCGGTTACCGAAGCATGCAGTGGAATCACATCCATCTCACCCGTAGCAACTGCATCAGCAAAATAACGACTTAATACTTGCGCAGCCATTGTTATTTCTTTTCTACCTGGTAAAAAGACTAAAATGTCTTGATGATCACGGTAATGCTGCTTGATCAATTTAACTATCTGTTGATCTAAATGATCACCACTAGGCATGGTTTGAGTATCCGTCGCATGATGATAAACATCCACCATGAAATTACGCCCTGTCGCGTGCAGATGTGTGGCACCTAAATACGTCACTAAACGTTGGCTATCCATCGTCGCAGAGGTGGCAACTAGCCGATGGCTTTGGCGCTGTTTTAAAAGAGCGAGCAGTAAATCCGTATCCCAACGCCGTTCATGAAATTCATCAATGATCACCGTATCAAACAAAGCTAACTGATCATCACTTAACCAGCGTAATGCAACCCCAGGCGTTGCAAATACTACTTGTGTATCAGCATCAAAATGCTGTTCAAACCGAATCGCATAGCCCACTGTAATGCGCTGTGGATTAGCTTCAACTGTTGTTAAATATTCAGCTAATGATGTACAAGCTACCCGTCGCGGTTCAACGACTAACACTCGGCCTAACTCAGCGGCCCACAATGGTAAGCGGGTTGATTTTCCGGAACCTGTTTCTGCCTCAACAACAATATGCTGTTGAGATAGTGCAGCTAAAAAATCGGATTTAATTCTATCAATGGGTAGTGAAGCGTACATAATTCAATCTATTACTGATTCTGACTATATCATTGTGACAATATTCAGCGATGTTGTCATTGCACAGCTTTCATAGTTGCTGATTACATAAACAATCATCACTTAATTTCAGTAATTATGTCAGTTTATTCCCACAATAATTGACTTTTTGCTGTAACTCCCTAGCCTTACAGCATCAACTTATGGAGGCTGTGCCGCATGACTAGCAAAACCATTTTTAATCCTGAATTATGGGAAGCCGTTCCGGGCTTTAACTTTGAAGATATCACTTACCATCGCGCAAAAGCGCATGGAACAGTACGTATTGCCATTGATCGTCCTGATTGCTTAAACGCCTTTCGTCCTAAAACGGTCGATGAACTTTACACTGCACTTGATCACGCTCGTCAATGGTCAGATGTAGGTTGCGTATTAATTACAGGAAACGGTCCATCTCATAAAGGACAGTGGTCTTTCTCATCGGGTGGCGATCAACGTATTCGTGGCAAAGATGGCTACAAATACGAAGGTGCTGAAGAAGGCACGGCTGATGTTGCGCGTATGGGTAGATTACATATCCTTGAAGTACAACGTCTTATTCGCTTTATGCCAAAAGTAGTAATCGCGGTTGTACCTGGTTGGGCTGTTGGTGGTGGTCATAGTCTACATGTTGTTTGTGATTTAACTCTTGCCTCTAAAGAGCATGCTGTATTTAAACAAACTGATCCTGATGTTGCATCATTTGATTCTGGTTATGGCTCTGCATATTTAGCGAAGATGATCGGTCAAAAACGTGCTCGTGAAATCTTCTTCTGTGGTTTTAACTACAGTGCGCAAGAAGCTTATGACATGGGTATGGTGAACAAAGTGGTTGATCACTTTGAACTTGAAGAAGAAGCACTACGTTGGGCAAAAGAGATTAATAGTAAATCTCCAACAGCAATGCGTATGCTGAAATACGGCTTTAACTTACCTGATGATGGTCTTGTTGGTCAGCAATTATTTGCAGGTGAAGCAACTCGTTTAGCTTATGGCACAGCAGAAGCGCAAGAAGGTCGTGATGCTTTCCTAGAAAAACGCGATCAGGATTTCAGTAAATTCCCTTGGCATTATTGATTCCAATAACAAAAAAAAGTAACAAGATAAACTCGCTACATTAGCGATACAGACACTTGTCTCATCTTATAAATAAAAGCTCTTACTCAAGGGCTTTTATCTTTTAAAAACGATTCGTTATTGTAAAACACTGCTGTATTTTCACTTATTAACAAAATAAACATCAGAAACATGATCGCTTTCTCGAAATAAATCACTCTACCCTTTGAATTATGAGCAATGAAGTTCTAGCATTAGCAACATAGAAATTCTTAGTCCATTTTCTGGCTTAATCGCAACAGAGTTTATCGCATGAACAACAATAAAAGACCTCTATATATTCCTTATGCTGGCCCAATACTTCTTGAGACGCCGTTATTAAATAAAGGCAGCGCATTCTCTATTGAAGAGCGTATGTTCTTCAACTTAGAAGGTCTTCTTCCTGAAGCTATCGAATCAATCGAAGAACAAACTGAACGTGCTTATCAGCAATATCAAAAATTTGATAATGATATGGATAAGCATATTTACTTACGTAATATTCAAGACACCAATGAAACACTTTTCTATCGTCTTGTAGAAAATCATATCACAGAAATGATGCCGATCATTTATACACCAACTGTTGGTTCTGCCTGTGAAGATTTCTCAAATATCTACCGTCGTGGTCGTGGTCTTTTCATTTCTTACCCTAATCGTGATCGTATTGATGACATGCTAAATAATGCATCACGTCAAAACGTTAAAGTCATTGTTGTTACCGATGGTGAACGTATTCTTGGTTTAGGCGACCAAGGCATCGGAGGCATGGGCATCCCTATCGGTAAACTGTCTCTTTATACTGCTTGTGGCGGCATTAGCCCAGCTTACACTTTACCTGTTGTACTTGATGTGGGTACTAATAACCCACAACGCTTATCTGATCCTATGTACATGGGTTGGCGACATACTCGTATTACAGGCATTGAATACGACAACTTTGTGGATGACTTTATTCAAGCAGTTAAACACCGTTGGCCTGAAGCATTAATTCAATTTGAAGATTTTGCTCAAAAAAATGCGATGCCGTTACTTGAGCGTTATAAAGATAAGGTATGTTGTTTTAATGATGATATTCAAGGTACTGCCGCTGTTACTGTTGGTTCATTATTAGCAGCCTGCAAAGCAGCAGGAACAAAATTATCCGACCAACGTGTAACGTTCTTAGGTGCTGGCTCTGCTGGCTGTGGTATTGCTGAAGCAATTATTGCACAAATGGTTGCTGACGGTATTACTGATGCCCAAGCACGTAGCCAAGTATTTATGGTGGATCGTTGGGGCTTGTTAGTGGAAAACATGCCTAACTTACTCAACTTCCAACAAGCATTAGTTCAAAAAAATACAAATATTGGTGATTGGGAACTATCAGATAACAATATTTCATTATTAGATGTTATGCGTAATGCTAAACCTACGGTGTTAATTGGCGTATCAGGTGTTCCTGGATTATTTAGCGAAGAAGTGATCCGTGAGATGTATGCTCACTGCCCTCGCCCTATCATTTTCCCATTATCAAACCCAACGAGCCGTGTTGAAGCAACCCCATTTGATCTTATTCATTGGACAGAAGGTAATGCATTAGTTGCAACAGGTTCACCCTTTGATCCTGTCGTTTACGAAGGTAAAACTTACCCAATCGTTCAATGTAACAATAGCTATATTTTCCCTGGTATTGGTTTGGGTGTACTTGCCGTAAATGCCCGTCGTGTAACCAATGAGATGTTGATGGAAAGTAGCCGTGCTTTAGCTGAATGCTCGCCATTAGCGATTCATGGTGAAGGTCCGTTATTACCCGGTCTTGAAGATATTCAAAAAGTATCACGTAAAATTGCTTTTGCTGTAGCTAAAAAAGCCGTTGAACAACACAAAGCACCTAAAAAATCAGATGAACGTATTCGCGAAAAAATTGATGCTAATTTCTGGCAATCAGAATACCGTCGTTATAAGCGAACTTCATTTTAATTAAATATTTATATCTAATATCCGAAGTATTAAACGATACTTCGGATTTTTTATTTAAAGCTATTTAATGCTTGAACTTGCACACAAAACCCACAAACTCTCTCTATTCGTTCTTTTGTTCTCGCTTTTTTAAACAAAAATCTCATTTATTAAGGTAAGATATTAATAAAGCATTATATTTAGTTTGGATAATTATGAAACTGCTCAACATTATTCGCATTACTGCAGTTCTCCTTATCATCTTTGTAGCAACATTATTATTACTTGATCGCTGGGTTTCTGCACAAACAGAAAGCCAGATTTATCACGACCCTGCAAAACTGCCAGCTTATAATATAGGCTTAGTTTTAGGCACCAGTAAATACATCGCTAAAACACTTAACCCCTATTATACCTATCGTATGTCTGCTGCAATCGATTTATATAACAAGCATAAGGTTGATGTTTTTTTGGTCAGTGGGGATAACGCACATCGTTCATATAATGAACCTCGAACAATGAAACGTGACTTATTAAAGGCAGGTGTCGCTAAAAATGAAATTGTCTTAGATTATGCAGGCTTTCGTACCCTTGACTCTGTCGTTCGAGCCAAAAAAGTCTTTGATACTAATCATTTTGTCATTATTACTCAACAATTCCATTGTGAACGAGCATTATTTATTGCTGATCACTATAATATCAATGCAACTTGTTTAGCCGTTCAAGAACCGCGAAGAGGCATAGCAAGTTTTAAAATTCGAGTGCGTGAAGTCCTTGCTCGCGTTAAAGCCATCATTGATTTATTTATCTTACACGAACAGCCTAAATTTCTAGGCCCGAAAGAGCCAATTATTGACCCATTAATAAAATCTACGGCTGAACACTCTATAACACCAGTAATTGATGAAATCTCAACGACTAAACATTCCAAACCTAAAATGGCCAAACCGTCTTCAGCAGTGAATACTATTTTATAACCATAATGATACATACTAAAAAAGCCAGCCACATAGTGAGTCTGGCTTTTAGTTATCTATTATCTGAAAATATTACCTAACTGATTGTTTCTTTTTAATTTCCATTTTATCGAGTACCCGCTTTCGAACAACTCTTATATGTTCTTGAGCCTCTGTATGAATTTTTTTAGTTAAACAGATCTTTTTTTCTTTCATTTTTAATTAGCCATTACCATAAGCACTCCGTTGCATCTGTAATGCTATCATAAATTAAAATTTACAGCACCAATTATCTTTTTCGAAATTATATAATGATAAAAACTCATATATCCGCAATAAATATCACTAAAAATGCATTATATAGTAAAACATAAAATCACATAAAGATCACAATACCAACAAATATCCAATAAGAGTACTGCGTTAATATACTTTCATCACATTAACACTACCGCAACACAACGTATTATCATTTCCGCTTATTAAAGCTAACTATAAAAATAATCTAGCCTCAATATATGGAAAATTCACCTATGACAACCCTCAAACTTACGCTCAAACATTGGCTATTTAATAGAAGTAGCTTAATCCTACTTGGCAATAGTTTAATGATGATCATTCTCCTCAATACATTACCTTTTGAACGTAATGTTGTGATTGGTTTAAGCATCTTATTCTTCGTTGCTGTAATGTGGCTAACCGAAGCTATTCACGTCAGTATTACTGCTCTACTCGTTCCACTTTTAGCGGTTGGATTCGGAATTTTTGATACATCAAAAGCATTAACTAGCTTTTCAAACCCGATTATCTTCTTATTTCTAGGAGGGTTTGCACTTGCTGCCGCTTTACATAAACAGCAGCTGGATCAAGTTATCGCAGATAAAGTCCTTATTGCAGCAAAAGGAAGAATGTCTGTTGCTGTATTTATGTTATTTGGTGTCACTGCTGGATTATCAATGTGGATCAGTAATACAGCCACAACGGCAATGATGCTTCCGCTTGTACTTGGTGTGTTAAGTAAAGTAAACACAAAAAGTGGTCATAAAACTTATGTCTTTGTACTATTAGGTACTGCTTATTGTGCCAGTATTGGCGGTATTGCCACTATTGTTGGTAGCCCACCGAATGCTATTGCGGCAGCTGAAGTCGGTTTAAGTTTTACTGAATGGATGGCTTTTGGTGTCCCTGTCACCATTATTCTATTGCCAGTTTCTGTTGCCTTGCTATATGTCATATTAAAACCAGATCTAAACCACCAATTTGAACTTAATCACAATCCGATTCAATGGAGTAACGGTAAATTAATTACTATGATGATTTTTATCGTCACCGTTGCATTATGGATTTTCAGTAAGCCTATAAATGCTTTTTTAGGTGGCTATGCTAAATTTGATACATTAGTCGCATTAAGTGCCATTATCATGTTAGCAGTATCTAGAGTTGTTGAATGGAAGGACATTAAAAATTCAACTGATTGGGGTGTTTTGCTGTTATTTGGTGGCGGTATTTGTCTAAGTAATATTCTTAAAGCGACAGGAACAAGTGTCTTCCTTGCTACAGCACTCAGCAATATGTTACACCAAGCAGGACTATTACTTACGATTCTTGCAGTCGCTATTTTTGTCGTTTTTCTTACTGAATTTGCGAGTAATACTGCAAGTGCCGCTTTATTAGTTCCTGTTTTTGCTACTGTTGCTGAAGCCTTAGGTGTATCACCAGTTATATTAGCGGCATTAATTGCCATTAGTGCTTCTTGTGCATTTATGCTACCCGTTGCCACACCACCCAATGCGATTGTGTTTAGTACTGGTTATATAAAACAAAGTGAAATGATGCGAGTCGGATTTTATTTAAATATTGTCTGTGTCATTTTTTTAACTTTGTTTACATGGCTATTTTGGTAAAAATACTTTTCAGAACAATAAATAGATAAAGGTGACGATTATCGTCACCTTTTTAATAAATGACTTTAATCTAAAATAAACAATAGATATTCACTATTACCTTTAACAAACTCAATAGTCCCTTCTATTCTATGGTTTAATTCAGCTAATTGCTGTTCATCAAGAGAATATGGCATATAGACAATAAGCTGTGTTATACCTTCTTGTTTAGCCAAATCTACTAATAATATTAAGTTATTAGTATCACTAGCATTACTTGATAACACTTTTAATGCCTTCGTTTCTAATTGCTCAGCATAAGATAAATTATTATTCTCTGTTGTGTTTATTATCACTTCAAATGATGGGATTAAATATTTCCTGATTACCACCGAGACTCAGCCAGCGTTAATAATTTCTCTGGCATCGGTGGTGATTTTGCACCACATTTAATTAGCGTATTGAATATATCTTCAACTCGAAACCGATAATTAAATCGAAAACAGAATTCACCAAGATAACGAGGAATATGCTTTTCTCTAATTGCGTGATATGTCCCTTTTATCGAATTTTTAACGTTACCAATCATGGTATCGACCCAATAAAATGCAGCTTCATATTGGTGAAGTTCTTTACCATTTTTTGGTAATGAACCATGAATAATATCTGCTGCTAACAGACCATTAAAACAGGGTAAACCATCTGATATGACTAACGTTTTTTCTTGTAAATGCTTTTTAGCCCAATCTATAATTTCTTGTTTTTTAAAACAAGAAACAACACTTAGCCGCATATAAATAGGATGACCTTCTTCATTCAAAGAGATCGCTGATACAAAAGGTGTTTTACCTTTGGCACCACGTCCTCGCTTTCCTTTTTGTTTACCTCCAATATATGCATCATCCAATTGCACGATATTGCCTAACTTTCGATTATCATCATGCTCTTTCATCACTTGCATGAGCTTATGTTTTATTCGCCATGCTGCGTTATAAGAAACCCCTAATTTACGCTTTAGCTCTAATGCTGAAATACTGTTTTTATCTTGTGTGATGAGATAAATAGCTAAAAACCAAGTAGTTAACGGTAATTTTGAATGGGAAAATAAAGTACCTGCCGTCAATGATGTCTGATGGTGACACTTATTACATTGATATAATGACCGCGATTTAAGTTCACAATAACTTTTAGAAGCACAGGTAGGGCAAACGTAACCATTTTTCCATCGAATATTAAATAAACGCTCTCTACATTGAATTTCTGTCCCATACATTTGCATAAATTCGGGTATAGAAAAGCCTTTCTGAAATTGGATTGAATTCTTAGGCATAACGTCACTCCTATACTTCAATATCTTAAAGTATAGGAGATAATTTAACAGTGGCTGTTAAATAGTGGTAATCAGGAAATATTTTAAAGCATCCATAAATGATAAACGTTGCCGGCATGATTTAGATAGAAATTCTGTGTAATCAAAGATCACATCTTTTTCTATAACCTTATCAACTACTGTTTCCATAGCTATCCTTAGTCAGAAACATCGTATATATTCGATCCAATCGGTACACAGTTAGATAACCTAACGCTAATAATTACTATACGACTATATTTATTTTAGTTGTATATATCACCATTGAAATATGTGATGCATATCACGCAACCCTTACGTAATTACATATAAAAAACACAACAAAAACAAACAATTAACATAAGAGCAGCAGTAATACCCTCTAAAAAACACATTATCTATAAAATAAATTTAATTTTATAAAAATAACAACTACTTATAATTTACATTACAACGCTATCCGGCCGTAGTCTTAACCTTGCATGTCACTTAATAAATTATTTTTCAAGCGACTCTATACCCTATTGATAAGTACAACAAAACAATTAAACGATATTTTAATCACCACATTCACATCTTATTGCACTAAATTAAAGCTATTTAAGATATTTAACCAAATTAACCATAAAAACGACTGGAAACTTACAGTCTACAAGTCTAAAATTGCCTCGTTTGGGGAGTAGTCACAATTGTTCGCCTGTCGTCATCTCGAAGCCATACGCTTCCGGCAGCCGTAAATGGATTTGCTCGCAGTAACTTTTGTCTGCCATAGACGCCACTGCGAACACCATTTTGACGAGACCAATGCCATTATCGTTTACATAAAAATGTAATCGAACCTATGTAATACAATTGCATAGGTTTTTTTAATGTGCGGAAGGTTTTGTTTAGGCTCGCCTATGGCATACCTTTCGTATTTTATTCTATGCAACAATATATTGTTATGCGTGCTGTTTCATTTAATTTGATTTTTATAAATATCGTTAAATAAACAGCAAGACTAATAGCAATAAATTAGTGCATTAGATATTTATATATAAAGAGAGAACTCTATGAGTATTTTTAGTTATGAAGGGTTTGCTGTATTAACAGTATTAATGCTTGCATTGGATTTGTACCAAACACGTGGCGGTAAGATATCAATTAAAACAGCAGCACTTTGGAGTGTTTTTTGGGTATTTTTAGCCTTTATTTTTATGGGCTTTATTTATCTATATTGGCCCCAAATGGCACCAGAAAGTACATATACAAATAAACAAGCAGCAACATCATTTATTACTGGCTACTTATTAGAAAAATCTCTAAGTGTCGATAACCTATTTGTCTTCGCCTTAATTTTTGGTCAATTTGCAGTACCAGAGCGTTTACGTCCTCGTATCCTAATGCTTGGTATTGTTGGCGCTCTTTTCTTACGTGCAGGTCTAATTGGTGTTGGCGCAAAACTATTAGCTGATTATCACTGGATTCTATATATTTTTGCTGTTTTCCTACTTTACACTGGTTTTAAACTTTGGCGTGAAGGCGAAGAAGAGCAAGAAGACTTTTCAAATTCAGCACCGGTACGTCTTGTAAAACGATTATTTAGAGTTTCTGACGACTATCATGATCATAAAATGTTTGTTAAAGATGATAAAGGCTGGCTAGCTACACCATTATTAGTTGTAGTCGCTGTTATTGCCCTAACTGATGTAATGTTTGCACTTGATTCCATCCCAGCTATTTTTGCTGTTACTCAAGAAGCATTCTTAGTCTTTACCGCTAACGTATTTGCCCTACTTGGTTTACGTTCATTGTATTTCGTTTTAGAAGGTATGCTCACTCGTTTCTGCTATCTTCGTGTCGCTTTAGCCTTTATTCTCAGCTTCATTGGTATCAAAATGTTACTTGTTGGTTCACCTTATGCGATTCCAACAGTTATTTCGCTTGGTGTCATTATACTTTCTATCACGATCGCTATCAGTGCGTCATTATGGAAAACACGTAATATGGAATCTGTAAAACAATAATAATGGCTAATCGTTAATAAAATAAAAAATGCCACTGCTAACTAAAATAGATATCTAGTGGCATTTTTATTCTTCACGCTATAATCGTTGGTTATTCTCTAAGCAAAATGTTGTGTAATCACGTCCAATAGTTGCCGAGGCTCTGTCACAATATACGTAGGTGGGAACTGCGAAAGTTTCTCATGGTCACTCTCCTTTCCAGTATCCACCCACACACTCACAATACCAGCACCATTCGCACCGGCAATATCGGCTGCCAATGAATCCCCCATATGCAGCACTTCATTTGGTTGGCACTCCACTAATTCTAATGCTTTTTTGAAAATACTTAATGCCGGTTTTTCTGCCGGTTCCTCCCCACCCACAATGATATAATCAACATGTTCAGCCATCGCCGTTGCGATAAGTTTAGGGTGCTGTGAGAAAACAGGTCCATTGGTTATCACCACCAGCTTATAATATTGACGCAATGTGGCCAGCATCGTTTTAACTTCAGGGAAAAAATCAAACCCAGCCATACGACCATCATCAAATGACGCTTGAATAGCAGCAGCTTGCTCAAAGGAAATAGTCAATTGCTGCTGAGAAAATAGTGTTTGTACTAACGTTTGACGAAACAATAGCTCATTATCTAATAGCATCACTAATTGTGGAAATTCATCATTTAGCTGTTTATAAATTCCAGCAATATAGCGTTGACAAAAAATATCTGCATCCACAGTTGGGAACTGCGATTGAACATAGTGTTTTAACGTCGCCAATGCTTGTTTATCTGCAACTGATGTTGCACATAATGTTTCATCCATATCTAAAAAAATAGCTTTTAACATTACGTTCCCATTATGTCGCACAGTACGACATCCTAACTATATTGTTTTTAAAATAATAACTAAATTCTACCCTGAGTTATCAAATTACGCACATAAAAAAGCCAGCATCTAAATGCTGGCTTTCATAAATATTATGCAGTCCGTAATAGTTTAACGTTTAACAAAATCTTTCATGGTAATGAATTTTGCTTTAATCGGCTTAGCTTGTGGTGAGTCATAGCCATAAATATCACTACGCATTTGTAGATGACCGTCTTGATCAACCCACGCGGTTAGATACACGAAATCAACATCAATACGCTTAGATAAGCTCACAACTTTGTGTTGCTTGGTATCTAGCATTGTTTTGAATGGTGCAATACTACTACGATCTTGATAATCAATAACATAATTTGCTAAATCATCAGCACGTTCAACACGTACACAACCAGAACTTAAATCACGCTTATTACGGCTAAATAAACCATGAGCAGGCGTATCATGTAAGAAAATAGCATAGTCATTTGGCATTAGAAATTTCACATTACCCAATGAGTTATGAGGACCAGGACCTTGCTGGAATTCATGAGGGAATGTTTTAGGATTTACTGTTGCCCAATCAATGCTGCTTGGTGGAATAACAGTACGATCACGCCAGCTGTTTAGAATTTGCATATTATGCGCTTTCAAATAATCACGTGATATCTTCACTTTCGGAATCACATCATGCTGTTTAATTGTAATCGGTACATTCCAATATGGATTAACAACCATCGTTGTGATAGCCGATGAGAATAAGTTTGTTGGTCGAGTATCACGACCAACGATAACTTTAGACTCAAAGACTTTTTTACCGTTATCGAACACTTCTAACTTATAGTTCGGAATATTTACCCAGATATGCGCACGAGTATCATTATGACGATTTAAAGCTGATAAACGTAACGTATTCAATGCAAGAACACGAGCAATATCACTATAAGGCATTACCAACTGTTTAACAGTACCAGGACCAACAATACCATCAACACCTAGGCCGTGACGCTTTTGAAAGGTCTTAAGGCTATTAAACATAATGCCCGTATTTGTGATTGTTGGCTGCGCTAATAAGGTATCACGATCTGTCGCTGACATATCACCTAGATTATAGAGAACCTGAACAATTTCATGTCCTTTTGGCAATACAGCACCTTGACGATATACGCCTTTAAAATTTGATGCTACTAAATGATGCGGCGCTAAATGTTCAAACTTCTGAATAACCTTCATTGTCGGCTCAAAATCAACATATGTAGGACGATACATTGCTAATTTAGCCAGTGTCATTGGGTATGCGTCATCACCTTTCGCATAGTCCAACATAATATTATGAGTCATTTTAACGGGTTCAGATAAGAATAATACATTACGATGTTGAGCAATGTAATTCTGAAACGCACGGTAAACATAGTAAGTATCTGTTGCTAATAAATCATAGCCACGTAGATTGCCTTCTTGTTCTAGTTGCTTCATTTCAGCTAAACGCTGTGCAATACCAGGTAGCATTTTGCTATCAGCGATAACTTGCAGTTGTAATGTTAGCTCATTGCGTAATGCGACTGTATTCCAGAGTGGATAAAATTTATTTTGCGCATAAGCTTGCTCAATTTGTTTAGTGAAACACACGTTACTTGGTGTATCACTGCATAACATTTTTGTGCTTTGCAAATTGATATTATTCAATGAAGACCAATCAACACTGCCAGTAGTTAACGGGGCTTTTCGTGTAGTCGAAGGCATTTTAGGCAATACCGTACTAGGACCAACAATGGGCACACTGTTATTTTGTGATACAGCAGCAACATTGTGTGGAATAGCAGGAGTTACCTCAGCAGCAAAAACACTACCGGGTACCATGAGTGATAACATTAAAAGCTTGCTTACACGTTGAGGATTAAACATCGTCAAAGCGATCCTTACCTATAAAATAGAACAAAAAATACCATACCTAGCATTACAGCTTATCTTATTGATATGCAATGACGGCAATCCATAGTTCATAAAAAAACTAACTGGGTGTATTTAGACAAATTTTGACAGATGATACAATTCAAAAAATGAAAATTTAAAATTTAATTATACCAGATCATGATTTTTTATCTTAACATTCGACTAAAAAAACAAAACAACCAACTGATTTAATTAAACTAAAAATTTTACACTTTATTCTTCCATAAAAAAACATTATTTTATTAAATTTCAATTCCAATGTGAAAAAAATAAAAATCTCATGTTTTAATAGCTTGTCAGTTCAATAATTAAGCTTCATCGTTGCTATTTCGATACAGCATTTATTTATCTATGAACAAATTATGACTAACTTAATAACAACCACCACTTTCTTCTATTGTTATATAACAGCCATCCTAACCCGCTTGACATAATATATTTATAAAAATAATTTAATTCTTCCTTTTGCTTAGTCTTAATAATTTCACTATATGGATTTCCATTTAAGAAAAGCACTATTCTTTCTTTTTCACTTCTGGAAACATAAGACGTACGTTAAATTAGCCATATAAAATCTATGGATATAAGAAGAACAGCGCAATGACATCACCAACTAAAATTAAAAATATCATTACTGATGCAACACTAAGTGCAAAACAAAAAACGTTGTTCCTGTCATTAGAAGCAGAAGCACTTGTAGACTATATGCCAATTTCTACTGACGTTTCATCAGCAAAAGAAGCGGGGATTATTTGTGATATGTTTGAAGGTAACGCCCCTTTCAAGCCTCGCTATGTTCTTCCTGATTACGCTAAGTTTTTACAGCAAGGTTCAGAATACTTAGAACTGGATCCGGCAACTAATTTAGACGAAGCTATCAACTTACTGACAATCATCTATCATCACGTACCGTCAGTCACTAATATTCCTGTTTATCTTGGTCAGCTTGACGAAATCCTACTCCCCTTTGTGGCAGATGTAAGCGAAGATATTCTATACCGTAAGCTTAAAAATTTCTGGATCATGCTTGACCGCACCCTGCCAGATGCTTTCATGCACGTCAATATTGGTCCAACAGATAACATCGTCTGTCGTATGATTTTAACTATTGATGCAGAGCTTAAACAAGTCGCACCCAATTTAACTTTTATGTACGACCCTCAAATCACACCAGAAAGCTTATTACAGCAAGCGTGTGATAATATTTGTGAGTGTAGCAAACCACACATTGCTAACTATCCAATGTTCGCAGATACATTTGGTGCACCTGGTTTTGGTATCGTAAGTTGCTATAACTCTCTTCCTCTTGCGGGTGGCGCAAATACGTTAGTTCGAATGAACTTAAAAGAAGTCGCATTACGCAGTAATAACATTGAAGAATTTCTAACAACAACTCTGCCATATTATAGTTCACTGATGTTTGAACTGATCGAAGCCCGTTCAGCTTTCTTACATAAAGAATCAAATTTCTTTAGCGGTTTCTTAACCACTGAGGGGTTAATCGATGAAAATCGCTTTGCGCCGATGTTTGGTATTTTCGGAATGGCTGAAGCGGTTAATATTCTGATGAAAAAATCAGGCTCAGCGGCAAAATATGGTCACGATGAAGATGCTAACGCTATCGCACTGAAAATAAGTGAAACATTAAGTGACATTGTAACAACAACACCAGTGACATATGGCTTAGCCGATCGTGCATTATTGCATTCTCAAGGCGGTATTAGTTGTGACCATGAAGTTACACCGGGCATTCGTATTCCTTACGGCACAGAACCTGATCCAGTGGTCCACATTAAAGCATTAGCGGCACACCATAAATACTACACCTCAGGTATCAGTGAGATTTTAACCATCGAAGAAACGATTAAGAATAACCCACTCGCATTAATGCAATTATGTAAAGGTGCACTGGCACTCGGTTTTCGTGAGTTCACTGCAAACGTTGCCAGCAATGATCTTATTCGTATAACAGGTTATATGGTTAAGTTGTCTGATATTTCAAAATTTAAAGAGCAAGGTTCACGTACGAATACAACATGGTTAGGTACAGAAGCGTCTGAAAATACACGTATTCTAGAGCGTCAACCTCGAGTTATTAGTCGTGAAATGTCACCTGTTTATTTAGCTAAATAAAAGATAACCATAATATGATTTCTGCCACAGTCAGCAAAATATTGAATTACTCATGTGTTGATGGTCCAGGCAATCGTATGGTGCTGTTTTTGCAGGGGTGTAACTACCGCTGCAAAAATTGCCATAACCCGCAAACAATTGATATGTGTAATCAATGTGGTGATTGCGTACCAAGCTGCCCCACACAATCACTACAACTTACGACACAAAACAATAAATCGTTTGTGGCATGGAATATGTCGAGCTGCACTGAGTGTGATACCTGTTTAGGCGCATGTAATAAACAATCAACCCCGAAAACACAGCAGTTAACAGTGGCTGATACCTTAGCCTTAATCAGAGATAATTTATTATTTATTAATGGAATAACAGTAACGGGAGGAGAGGCAACGCTACAATTACCGTACATTATCGCGCTATTTAAAGCCATAAAATCCGATGCTACTTTGCAACATCTGAGCTGTATGATCGACAGTAATGGCAGTTTAAGCATTACTGGTTGGCAAATGATCTTACCCTATCTTGATGGCGCAATGATTGATTTAAAGGCGTGGAATAACAGCACGCATCGCTGGTTAACTGGCCGTGATAATGATCGTGTATTAGCCAGTATTGATTGGTTAAGTCAGCATCAAAAATTATATGAAGTACGATTATTGCAGATTCCAGAAATCACCGATTATGAGCAATATATCGATGCTGTCGCCGCTTATTTAATAACGTTAGATGATAGTGCTCGCATTAAGATCAATGCTTTTCAACATCATGGCGTTACAGGCGAGTCATTAAACTGGCATACATGTGGGCAAGATGACATTGAAACATTAGCAGCATTACTGACCGCACGTGGTGTTACTAACTTAGTATTACCCAGTGTATATGTGTAATTGTTCCTAAAACTATCGCCAGTGGTGATTGAAGATCATCACTGCCTTTTATTGCAATATCCCTGCTTTTATTATACCGATGTAGGCTGACCGATTGTTTGCCCTATTGCCGTAATCTGTTGATATAACCACCGTAACGCAGGATCGTTCATACTTGGCTGATACCACACTAAGCTATAACCCACTTGACCATAATTAAAGGGTAACTCTTTCATCACTAATGATTGTGCTTGAGTAGCTACTTCAGCCCATTTTTTTGAACAAGTAAATAATAAGTCAGTATTTTTACACAATGTCGCCGCAACGCCAAAATCAGCCACACTAACCTTTACCTTTCGCTTTCTATATTGCTGTATCAGCTGCATTTCAAAAAATGGCACACTAAGATCATTATCAACAATCCCAATGTGATCATAATGCAAATAATCATCAATCGTCAGTGATTGTGTCGCTAATGGATGCTCATGTGACATTAAACACACCATCTCATCGGTAAAGAGTGTTTCCCATACTAAGTTGCTATCAATATTCGGTGGTTGACTAAGATCGTGAGGTAGAATAATGAAATCTAACACTCCCTTTGCTAGCCCACTAACACCGATATTATCTTTAGACCAAATATCCAATCGAATATTAGGCGCAAGCTTTAGCACTTGTTCACATAATGGCGTTGCAATTAATTCAAAAGTACTTTCCCGCATCGACAATGAAAAACTACCGGCATAATGAGCGACATCAAACTCTTCTTGCGTCATGATCTGATTCATATCGCTAATCATCTGATGCACAGTCGGTCCTAAACGACGCGCCAATGGTGTTGATACTAAACGGTTACCATTACGATAAAACAGCTCATCATTTAAGGTATCCCGAAGCTGAGTGAGGGTTTTACTGACAGAAGATGGACTAACACATAATCGATGCGCACATGCAGTTACACTGAGGGTATCTAACATCACATGTAAGGTAATAAGGTGTTTCATGCTAATGCGTGATAGCTTAATTAAATCCATTTATTACCTCTTGAATATAAACAAAAAATGCCAGTCAACATTTATTGACTAGCATTTAGATAACAATCAGTTACAGACATATAATGTTTAACGAATACCACTTAAAAATTCAGCGCGTGTGGCAGGATTACGTTTAAAAATCCCCCCTAGAGCTGTTGTTGTCGTTACACTGGTTGCATCCATTACACCACGAGATTTTACACAGTAGTGTGTTGCATCAATGGTGACGGCAACATCTTCACTTTCAAGCAACGTTTGTAATGCCACTAAAATTTGTTGTGTTAAACGTTCTTGCACTTGTGGACGCTGAGAAAAGAAACGCACAATACGGTTAATTTTTGATAAACCGATAATTTTTCCTCGCGGAATATAAGCAACGGTTGCTTTTCCATCAATAGTAATTAAATGATGTTCACAAGTACTGGTTAATGTAATGTCTTTTACTCGCACCATTTCATCACAGTTCATTTTATTTTCAATCACTGTGATTTTAGGGAAATTGGTGTAATCCAAACCTGAAAAAATCTCATCGACATACATTTTTGCAATACGGTGCGGAGTTTCAACCAAGCTATCATCCGTAAGATCTAACGCTAAGAGTGATAGGATCTCGCGCATATGGTATTCAATTTTTTCTTTTTTTTCATCTCGACTTACAACATCAGCCGTCATCGGGGTTTCTAGATCACGGGCGGCTAAGGCGTCACGTACTTGTATTGCAGATACACTTAATGCTGTCATTCTTTTCCTCCAGCTGACCTAGGTAGAATAAAAAAGACATACCCTTCTGACCTTGCCAGCGCTAAAATCCTTAGCAGAATACCTCCAAATGAGAATAATTTCACCACCAAATTACCTACGAATACCTACTTCAAGCGTATTTTAGTATATTCAATCCCTTACAGCGGTAGTCAATAAAGGGTAAACTACTCATAAACTAGCAATCTGAACAATACTTAGTAAGAAACAGAGTAAAACATACAACCTCAAACTGAGAATTTTTCAGACCTGCTCACTTTCATTATCACGAATAAATAAAATGGACACGATTATGGGATGCTGCGACGTACCAGGTTTAATGACTGTTGAAACTGCGTTAAATAATATTCTAACTCAAGTTTCACCACTAACGACAATCACCACTGTAGCATTAACTGATGCTATGGGTATGGTGCTTGCTGAAGATATTCTATCGCCAATCAATGTACCGCCTTTTGCTAACTCAGCAATGGATGGCTATGCCCTTCGTGCCGCGGATCTTGAGCATACTGATACTTTAACCATGATTGGTAAGTCATTTGCAGGGATCCCATTTACTGGCACTTGTGAAGCAGGTCAATGTGTCCGCATTATGACAGGTGCTGAAATTCCAGCAGGCACTGATGTTGTTATCATGCAAGAAGAGACCCATGTAAATGGCGATAGCATTCAATTTACAATCAAGCCAAAAGCAAACGACAACATTCGTCCGATTGGTGATGATGTTCATTTGGGTGAAACAGTTTTAGTGAAAGGTACGCGCTTAACTGCACGTGAAATGCCACTGCTCGCGTCATTAGGTATTGCTTCTTTTACGGTATATCGTCGTCCTAAAGTCGCCTTTTTCTCTACAGGTGATGAATTGCGCCCTGTCGGTGAAGCATTAGCAGCAGGTCAGATTTACGATAGCAACCGTTATGGCATCAAAGCGTTATTAGAAAAATTTGGCTGTGATGTGTTAGATCTTGGTATTATTCCCGATTGTCCAGAAAAACTACGCCAAGCCTTTGTAACCGCATCAACAGATGCTGATGTGGTAATTACATCTGGCGGTGTGAGTGTCGGTGAAGCCGATTACACCAAAGACATTTTAGATCAAGAAGGTCAAATCGGTTTTTGGAAAATTGCCATGAAACCGGGTAAACCATTTGCGTTTGGTACAATTAACAATGCATGGTTCTGTGGTCTTCCTGGCAACCCAGTATCTGCAATGCTGACCTTATATCAATTAGTACAACCAATGCTGGCAAAACTAGCGGGTCATAGCCAATACCAACCACCTGTTCGTTTGCAAGCTAAAGCAACATCAATGTTTAAAAAGCGCCCAGGACGTACTGACTTCCAACGCGGGATTTACAGCATTAATAATGGGCAATTTGAAGTAACAACGACAGGCAACCAAGGCTCTGGCGCATTTAGTTCAATGCACCATGCCAACTGTTTTGTCGTACTAGAGCAAGATCGTGGTCGTGTTGAAGCAGGTGAATTAGTCACGATTGAAATGTTTAACCACACCATGTACTAATTTTTTAGTAATGCATTAGCCTATCATTAATATATAAATAAATGGCTAATGCATTAATGCTTAAGTTTACGCTCAAATAACTTGTATTCGAATAACCAGCCAATAACGGTATTTTCATTTATGACAACACAACAACACGCCCCTGCCGAATTATCAGATCAAGAAATGCTGCGCTATAACCGTCAAATTATTCTGCGCCAATTTGATTTTGAAGGTCAAGAAGCATTAAAAGCTTCTTCAATGTTAATTTTAGGTGCAGGCGGTTTAGGCTGTGCTTCTTCGCAATACCTTGCAGCCGCTGGCGTGGGAAAAATCACCCTTATTGATGACGATAAAGTTGAAGTTTCTAACTTACAACGCCAAGTGTTGCATACAGATGCTACTGTCGGCATGCTCAAAGTTGAGTCGGCTAAACAAGCATTAACCGCTATTAATCCTTATTTAACCGTTGAAACCATTGCTAAACGTTTAACAGATGCTGAATTATTACCACTTATAAAACACCATGATTTAGTGTTAGATTGCTGTGATAACGTTGACACGCGTAATCAGTTAAATCGCTTATGCTTTGAGACTAAAACTCCCTTAGTTTCAGGGGCGGCTATCCGTATGGAAGGTCAAATTAGTGTTTATAACTACCATGATGATGAACCTTGTTATCAGTGTTTAAGCGCCCTTTTTGGTCAGCAAACATTAACCTGTGTTGAAGCTGGTATTATGTCACCCGTTGTCGGTATTGTTGGCGCAGTACAAGCCATGGAAGCGATTAAAGTTGCCACCAATGTCGGTACACCGTTAACGGGTAAGATCTTGATGTTAGATGCAATGAATATGAGCTGGCGCGAGATGAAATTAATGAAGCAACCAAGCTGCTCTGTGTGTGGCTAATCGAATAGCGGAGTAATAACTATGAAACGTATTACCCTGTTTACTCAGAAAAACTGTGCGCATTGTAAAGATGCTCAGCAGTATATGAAAATAAAAGGTTATCCTTTTCGTTTAGTCGATATTGCAAATCCACAAGGCAGAAAAGAATTAAGTCGAACAGGTGCTCGCTCTGTCCCTGTTATTAAAATTGGGGATAGTGTGCTTATGGGTTGGAATATAACCAAATTCGAAAAGCTGTTGCACGAAAACGATTAAAGTCGCCACAATCAACAGCCATAAAAAAACCGACATTACGCACTATTTCTAGTTAAATGTCGGTTTTTTTTATCTTCACTAATCGCGAAATTAGTGATAATTAATCGTTATCATTCAGACGGATACCGTCTTTTTCGATCACAATTAAGCCTTTTTTGTATAAACCGCCAATCGTTTTCTTAAACGTTGCTTTACTAGTACGGAATACACGGAAAATATCTTCAGGGCTTGATTTATCACTTACCGGAATAAAGCCACCTTTGATCTCTAAAGACGTTAGGATCTTATCCGCTAAATCATCAACTTTACCTAAGCCTACTTTTTGTAGTGATAGGTTAATTTTACCGTCTGGACGAATTTCTTGGATATAAGCTTTTAGTTGCTTACCAATAAACAGCTTACCGAATGCTTCTGTCTTAAAGAATAAGCCCCAATGCTCACCATTAATAACCGCTTTGTAGCCAAGCTCTGTTGTTTCAGCAATAACAACTTGTACTTCTTGGCCTACTTTGTAATTCGCCGGTGTTTTATCAAGAAAACGGTTGAACTTAGTTGAGCCAACAATACGACCTGATGCGCGATCCGTATAAACACGAACCATCACTTCTTCGCCTTCTTCTAAACGACGACGTTGCTCACTAAATGGAATAAGTAAATCTTTACGTAGACCCCAATCTGCAAATGCACCAATCGTTGTTGCACCTACAATACGCAGTTTAGCAAAACCACCCACTTCAACTAATGGTTCATCAGTCGTTGCAATGACTTCATCTTCAGAGTCAAAGTAAATGAAAACTTTAAGCTTGTCGCCGAGCTTAGTACCTGCTGGCACAGTGTTCTTTGGTAACAAGATATTACCGAAATCATCACCACCATTAAGGAACACGCCAAAATCTACCAATTTGATAACTTCTAGAGTGTTGTATTGTCCAATTTTAATCATGTATCAGGTACTCTCTTTATAGGCAACAACACGCTTACAGTGCAGTTGGTTCAATATCTTTATCAATCAAATTTTTAGCCGCAATAATTAATTCACTATCGCTGACTAGGCAATACGTTATAATGAACGGGTTGCGCTTATGATATCGGCATTATACGTGATGTTGCGACCCTTCGCCCAACCTATCTGCAATTATTTGATGTTTTTTCATTCTATTAGCATCAATAATTGTGATTTATAAATAATGGACAAAAAAATATTCTCATATAATCTCAATGACAACCAATTTATGCCATTTAGCATTTGCCTTGGGAGGGCTAATTAAAAGTGATTACTGTCGATAAAAAAGATGGGCATAAACTCAAAATATCTCATGTGATTCAAGAAACAACTAATCGACAGCTTGATATGTATATATTTATCCCAGGAGAGCTTGGGTTAAATGCCAATATCATCTCTGAAGAAGAGTTTTATCATAATGCCATTCATGGCAAGCGAACTTATTTCAGTGATATAAACCATCTACCTTTAGTTCACAGTCGCCTTGCAAGTCGAGGTAAGTTGTCTATCGAGCAATACCGTTTAAGTTTGAGTCTCTATGCCTACCAATATGCGTTAGCCTTGGAAAAAACAACGCAACAGTTATTAGGTGATAGCAGTGAGTCTAAACAAGAAGAGATAGAAGAAGCGGCGCAATTGGCTGTTCGCATTTTAAAACGATTACGTCGTAACATTCCAACAGATAAAAAATTACTCAAATATTACGAGAATATTGATAACTATTTATCTTGGTTTACAGAACAACGGCTTCTACAGCTTATCGCTCATTTACCCCGTGGAGCTGAGTATAATGAAATTAAGCCACAACTATTAGAAATCTGTCAAAAAGAATCTCAACACCGTACTGATAACAACTATAACTCAATCAGAGCAATGCAAGATCCAACGCGGATGTCAAATAAGATGCGATTACTGCGTCGATTAATTGAATACCCTGTCACCATGAGTGAAAAAACAATCGAATTGGGTAAAAATACCCGTAAAATTGTAACGGGTGCTGCCGCGGGTATTGTGATGATCTTCGTTACTTTAATCTTGATAAAAGCCCGTGGTATGTTGGGTGATATTACCGCTTCTTTTATTGTCGTGCTTTCATTTATTTATGCGGCACGTGAAGTCTTTAAAGATGACCTAAAAACCATGCTCTGGCGCTGGATGAGAAAAGGTAAAGCGCGTTGGAGAAAGCAATTTTTTGACGCCAATACTGGTAATGTTATTGGGCAACAACTGGAATGGTTAGAGTTCATTAGTTATGACAGTTTGCCGGATATTATTCGTAAAACCCGCAAACATAATGTCTCTCACCGTGAAGAAACAATTTTACATTACAAAAGCACCACCAGAATGTCACCCACAAAGTTTTTAAGTGGTTACGAGCAAACACGTGAATCTATTATTCTTGATATGCGAGCGATTGCGACATTAATGGAAAAAGGTTCACAGCGTCTTTATCAACTCAAAGATGGCCAAGTCACCAAAGAATCGGTAGAGAAAAGACATCTAATTAACTTAATCACCAAAGAAACCGACGAAGATAAAACAGTACGTATTCAACGGTGGAAGATCATCATGAGTCGTTCAAAAATTGTCGATATTGAGGCGATTATTACTCCCGAACCTAAAAAATCCAAACCTAAGCAAACAATCAATATAACTAATGCATAATATATAAAAATGCCCTCATCACGAGGGCATTTTATTGATCACAAATCTTCGTTTAAGTCTTAATTAGAACGCACGCACAATGGCATTTCAGCGCCTTTTTTCGTTAAACCAAATTGCCATACATTAAGATCACGACAGCGGAATGCTCCTGCACATGACAATAAATAGTAACGCCACATACGATAGAATTTCTCACCATATTGTTCTGAAATTTTAGGCCAATTCTGTTCAAATTTATCGTTCCATGCCACTAATGTTTTATCGTAATCAGGGCCGATATTTTGTACATCCTCAATATTAAAGTAATCTTCTGCAGCAGAGCCAATCTGCGTCATTGATGGCACAACACCATTAGGGAAAATATATTTATTAATCCAAGCGTCTGTTTCTGTTTTAGAATTTGGACTTCCGATAGTATGGAGTAAAAAGATTCCGTCATCAGCAAGGTAACGGTAAGCCGCTTTAAAATAATCAGGATAATTGTCAGGACCTACATGTTCCATCATACCAATTGATACGACACGATCATAAGGCTGCTCTGGCTTATGCAAACGATAGTCTTTTAGGATGAATTTCACAGGAAGATTTAAGTCATCTGCTCGCTGCTGACCTAGCGCAGATTGTTCTTTTGATAATGTTAAGCCGTCACAAATCACACCATAATTCTCAGCAGCATAATTCATAAAACTGCCCCAACCACAACCAATATCCAGTAAGCGCATTCCAGGTTTTAATCCCATTTTACGGCATACTAAATCAAGTTTTGCTTCTTGAGCACTATCTAGATCGATTGCATCTTTCCAATACCCACAGGTATATGTCATTCGCTTATCAAGCATTGACTCAAATAAATCATTACCTAAATCATAATGGAAAGGTACATCCTTAGTAACGCGATCAATACTTTGATGATTAAAAAGGTGTTTTACTTTTGATGCGCCAATTTTTAAACCAACAGCAAGTTTAGTCGATAAATCTAGCTTTTCATCAATACGAGCATGTAAAACACGATTAATCATTTCATCAATCGCATCACAACTCCACCAGCCATCCATATAGCTTTCACCAAAGCCTAACGAACCATCTGTTAATACTCGATCATATAATCGATCATCATGAACTTGAAGATCCCAAGGTCGTGAACCATTAATCATTACATCAGCATGAGATAATAGATTTTGGAAAAATTTTTCATTTGTCATCGCGAATATTCCTTATAACAATTTGTATGACAAATTGCCTTTAAATAAGGCTAGCGACAAGATTAATTGTTGAAAAATAAGATTTGAAAAATTATTATATACATTATTAATGTATATAATTATAGAAAATACAAATCAAGAAATTCTACCTCATTATTTTTCACATAAGAGATAACCTTATTTATAAGATATTTTTAATGAACATCGAATGAATAATAAGTATATTTATGACTTATTTTATTACATTGGCTGTTAATTTTATAAAAAACACGATGAAGCTAATACGCCCTACTTTTTATCCTTTGTCTATTTATCATAACTAAATAAACTTACTTAACACTCTTCTGTAGATAGTCTCTCTCTTATATATTTTAATCTACTCATAGCAAAAAAACTTGAACTAGCTTCCATTACAGTACTTAAACTAAGTTCCAATGACTTTAAGAATAATACATTAGAACAATGCCGTATTTTTCATAGCAAGCTTTATATTGAGTATAAGAAATAATCATAACCAGCTATTTTTGAGTAAATAATAATATTTCAGAAGTAAATAAAAAACAGATCATGCCATAAAATATTTATAGCTATTATTGCAATAACTAAAACCAACGAAACGTCTTAACATGCTGATGCAAGACGTTTCACTGAAAAAATTAAGCTATCCGCATTAAACCTTGCGCAAGATCATCAAGCAGATCATCACAATCTTCTAATCCAATATGAACGCGTACTAATGTGCCATCAAAATCAACCTTACCTGCAGGACGAATACGATTAAGCTCTTCAGGCTGATTGGCTAATATAAGAGACTCATAGCCGCCCCATGAATATGCCATACTGAAATGTTTGAAATTATCAAGAAAATCAGCGGTCTGATTATTATCAAGACGTTTATTTAATACAAAAGAGAACAATCCACAGCTACCATTGAAATCTCGTAAGAAAAATTCGTGACCTTTACAGCTAGGTAATGCCGGATGGTTAACCCGTTCAACTTGAGGATGTTGTGCTAACCACTTAGCAATTTTAATGCTACTTTCATGATGTTGCTTTAAACGCACTCCCATTGTTCGTAAGCCGCGAGCTGCAACATAAGCCGTATCAGCATCTACCATTTGTCCCATCAAATATGATCGTTCTTGCAATTGGTTCCAACAACGCTCATTTGAAACAGCAGTACCTAACATTGCATCTGAATGACCCACAATATATTTAGTGCCTGCTTGAACAGAAATATCCACATCATGATCTAATGCTTTAAATAACACCCCTGCAGCCCATGTATTATCAACAATGATCACCGTTTCAGGATTAATCGCTCTAACAGCTTTAACAATAGCGGGAATATCTTGTACTTCCATTGTGATAGAACTTGGTGATTCTAAAAAGACCACTTTAGTATTGGGTTGTACTTTCTCCGCAATACCTGCACCAATGAGGGGATCATAATACGTTGTATCAACATTAAGCCCTTTCAATACGACATTACAGAAATCTTGAGTCGGCTCATAAGCAGCCCCCGTCATTAACAGATGATCGCCCGCTTTTACAAACGCTAAAATTGAATTAGCTACTGCCGCCGCACCACAAGGATAAAGATAACATCCTGCTCCCCCTTCTATTTCAACCATCGCTTGTTGCAACGAGAAATGGGTTAATGTGCCTCGACGACCATAAAACAATTCACCATTAGCACGATTGATCGTCGCTTGCTTTTTATCTGCGACAGAATCAAACACTAATGAAGATGCTCGTTGAATTACACTATTCACGGCCCCAAAACCAAATTGTTTTGATCGTCCAGCCGTGATCAGTTGAGTATTTATTTTATGACTAGACATATTACTCCTTCAATGTGTCACCAGTATGTTATTGAATCCTCATTGTATAACATGAATAACCCTATCAAACTAGAAACTAAAAGTTATTAATTACTACTCTTCGATCATCACACCAGAACCTTAATAAGGTATATTACTCATATCTTATATTGATGGTCATAATCTAATGAAAAAAATATATCATCTAATACTGCTTGCTATACTATGTTCTAACAATGCTTTCGCTGACGGTAATGTCTGGTTAAATAGCAACAACAAAAGTATTACGCCAAATGCAATAATAAAAAACAATCAAATTTGGTTACCAACAAATCAAACTCAAACACCTAATTTTATTATTTATCATCAAATGGATAAGAATAAGGTCATTCAAGCATTAACTAATAATCAGGGTGTTATCGTTATTAAAAGCAACCAGCTCTGGATTAATGAAACGAGTGCTCAACCACCATTTGCAATCTTACGCAGCGGTAATCAAATTTGGTTACAAGATAATCATGGCACTGTTGCTAATGCTGTTATTAAGCGAGATGGAACGTTATGGTTATCCTCCAATAACAGTACAATTGCGAATGCTTATATTGAAGGCAATAATCAACGTCAAGATGGTTTTATTATTGCAGCACTGCTGTTATCTCAGCAATTATGATGATGTAGGCTAGTGTAATTGGTCATTTTTCCTTAAAATGCGTTATCGCAACATATAATCACGTAAAGAGTACAAAATGATTAATAATGAATTAAGTGTTATCGATAGCCTTGAAGAGCTAGAAACCTTTTTACTTTCAGTTGAAAATGGCGGCCTTGGCCTACAAGGTGTTGAAGGTATCGGTATGGCAACTAACAATGCTGATGGTCGTCACTTTGTAGCTGTTTTTAATAACCAACACCAACTTATTTACGGACGCTGGGTAAGCGATGCTGTCTTTGAAAATGGTAAAGAGTTAGTCAGCAAAGGTCCACGTCAAACTCATTAATCGACGTATGATAGCTATGCTATTTCCCCAAAGCGCCTTTATCTTTATATAGTAGGCGCTTTTAAAATCTCCAAGAATATATCAATGAGCAAAAAAACATACCCATGATAAGACTATTTAAAAACAAGATGGTTAATTTATAAATTCTTCTTGATCTACTCTTTTAATATAGCTTTATCACATATTAAGAATAACGCTAAAATCACATACTATATAAGCCAGTAAAAATTCAATTATAGTGTTTATTTAATCAAAAAAACGTAAAATGATACAACCTAACCACCCCCCAAGTATACCTATAAAGAATTATTTACCTTTTGATAAGCTATAACTTTCATGTACTATTTTTAATACAAAAATAAAATTTATCTATTATTTTATTAAAAAAAAACATAGCCATATTGTAGAATACAAGAATAGTTTTTTAACCAATAATCTTAAAATGAATATAATAATACTCAGGCTTAGATATTCATTAAAACTATCACAAAAAGATATGGCCTTAGTTCTAGGCATATCAAGAAGTACTTTAGTTAGAATTGAGCGAGGAGATATATCACCTAAAGCAGATATAATTACAAAGCTATCTATTTTATCCGGAAAAGAAATTAGTTATTTTTACCATTCGGAAGATAAGCATATAAAAAAATAAAAGATATTATTATAAAAAACAACGTTAATAACGAAACTTTATCTTTACTAATCAATCAGATAGAAAACAATCAAAAGTTATGATAGAAAAACATTATGAGAAAAATTTAATGGCTATAAAAATAATGAGAAATTTTATACAACAAAAAATATTAAACGATGATTTATCAGATCTGGAAAACTTTATAGAATTATACAATTTGAAAATTAAAGAACTATCAATAATTATTGCTTTAAAAAATGGACGTGACTTTTAATTTTTATGCATCAAAAAATAAAAAAAGCTCGAATGGAATCAAACATATCACAATTAGAAATGTCTGAATTATTAAGCATATCAAGACAATCTTATATTGATATTGAAAATGGTTCTCGTATACCTCGTTCTGATTTATTATTTAATATATCATTGATATCTAATAAGAACATTGATTTTTTCTATAATAAATTAGATTCAATCAAATTAGATCAACTTACTTTATTTTTTCAAGGAAAAACGGAAATAGAAAAAGATCATTATATTGAATTATTAGAATTACTAATAGAAGAAAACAAAAATAATCATTTATCTTAATGGCCAAATATGAACAGCATTGTAATTAAAAAAATACAAATAACCAATGCGATTTCAATGGATGAAATCCAACCTTTCATACAACCAATAGTTAATAAAAACAGAAAGTTGGTTGGATTTGAGGTTCTTGCTCGATGGATTGTATCTGAACACGAAACTCGATTACCCTTACAATTTATACCAATAATAAAAAATGACTTACAGCTATCTGAAAGTTTAACTATTAGCTTATTGCAACAATTACTTAGGTATTTTTCATTACATAAAAACAACAAGATTTTTATATCTATAAATATATATAGTAATAGCCTAACAAATTCAGTTGTTAATCTGCTAATAAAGCTAAATAAATACATCCAAGTTGTTATAGAGGTGTTGGAAAATGATGATATAGATAATAGTAATGAATTTAAAATAATATTACGTCATCTAAAAATTAATGGTATAAAAATAGCCATCGATGATTTTGGCTGTGGTAACAACCTCAATGACCGATTATTTGATTATCCTTTTGATTATGTGAAAATTGATAAATTATTTATTAGTGATATAGATATAAATTTTGACAAGCTACTATTACTCAAGTCAATGACAAGCCTAATACATTCTTTTAACTTTTCAATTGTTGCAGAAGGCGTAGAGAATCTGCAGGTTTTTAATCTATTAACAACATTAAACATAGAAATGTATCAGGGATATCTGTTTTCTAAACCTGTACCTTTAAGAAATCAACTAGACCAATCTATTTCACTCATAACTGAAAATTTCGAGAATAGGTGAAATTTTATCAATTGCGGTACTTTAATCAAGATCGATAGACCAACGGATGTTGAAGTACCGCAAACCTTAAAAAGAATGACCAAAAACAGAAATAACCCTTATAGGTATTTAACCAGCTCAACTTGATCGATATTAAGAATTATTTTCATTATTAAATAACTATTAACAATGCATAATGTATAAATAAAACCGTTACCTTGTATAATAAAAAATGAGAATTAGTATTAGCATTGTCTCTATAAGTTTATCAAAAAATAGCCAACAACGACTATTCTATACTATCAATAAAGACTCTTAAGTAAGTCTTAAGTTACACCATAGATAATAGCGGTATTCATTAGCCGCTAACGAGTAAACAATGCGCAAGATTTTTCATTTAAAGATGACCAGCTTCATTCTATGGCTATCTCTTTATTTTTCCCTTTGCTTTAATTTCCCTACATTAGCAAAAATATTTTCATTAAGTCATAACGTCGCTAATCCCATTTTCCCTTATACTGCGCCTATTGTTTTACTCGCTGCATTTATTATTATTTTTAGTTGCTTATGTTGGCCTTATATCTTCAAAGCCATCATGATATTTTTGACTATAACATCATCAATGGCCTTATTTGCTGAAGTGAATTATCATACTTTATTTGATAATGCTATTATTGAAAGTATATTTCAAACACGCTCAGATGAAGCATTATCGTATGTTAATTTACACTCAATAACTTACATCATAATATTTGGTTTAATACCTAGTATTTGGATTGCTTGTGTAAAAATAACCAAACGTGAAACCTTTTTCAAAGAAATTATTGCTCGAGTTGTTCTTATTGGTATAGCAATGACTGCATTGCTTATTATTGCCCTTACTAACTATAAAAGTTATGCCGCAGTTGGTCGTAATAACCACTATTTAAACCGAATGATTATTCCTGGTCATGTTTACGCGGGCGGAAAATATCTATATAAAGAATTTATCTATAAGCCCCTACCCTATAAAAAACAAGGCTTAGATGCAAAACTACTACCCACTAAAAATCATAAGCCCACATTGTTTGTTATGGTTTTAGGCGAAACAGCCCGTACTTATGATTACGCCTACAACGGCTATAAGCGAGATACTAATCCGTATACTAAAAATGAAGGCATAATTTCATTTAAAAATGTCCAATCTTGTGGCACTTATACTGCGCTATCAGTACCTTGTATGTTTTCTAATTTAACACGTGCTCACTACAACCAAGATCGTGCGTACAGTCAAGATAATGCCGTTGATATTATTCATCGTGCAGGTGCAGAAGTATTATGGATCGATAATGATGGCGGCTCAAAAGGAGTAGCGGATAGAGTGCCGTATGTAGCAACTGATACATCAAAACATAATCAATACTGTGATGGAACAAGTTGTTACGATGGTGTAATGCTAAGTAAGGCTGCTAGTTTTATTAATAAAGATGATAAGAATAAGCTATTGGTATTACACTTAATTGGTAGCCATGGTCCTACATATTTCCAACGCTATCCAAAACAGTTTGATCGATTCAAACCATCTTGTAATCGTAGCGATATTGAAAACTGCACAGACCAAGAAATTAAAAACGTTTACGACAATACAATTCTCTATACTGACTATGTCGATGAACAAGTGATTAAACTGTTAAAGAAAAATGAAGGGAAATACAATGTAGCAATGCTATATATGTCAGACCATGGTGAATCTCTTGGTGAAAATGGTTTTTATCTACATGGTGCACCTTATCCTATTGCACCAAAAGAACAAAAACATGTACCGTGGTTATTATGGCTCCCAACTCAATATGCTCAACAAAAAGGTATCAATCTTAGTTGCCTAAGAAACAAAGAAAATATTGGTCATTTATCGCATGATAATTTGTTCCATAGTTTATTAGGGCTTTATGGCGTGCAATCTAAAGTCATCAATCCTGCACTTGATATTAGCGCGAGCTGTAGAACGCCATCTTAAACGACTAAGATAACACCATGATTTTAATGTATACTTATACATCTTGTATAGGTATACATTTTAAATTTGAGTATATAATGAAACTATTGATCATCGAAGATTCATCCGCATTACGTCGTAGTTTAGTTGTAGGATTCAATAACTTAGGTATAACAACAGACGAAGCTGATAATGGTTCTGATGGGCTTAGCTTGGCGCTCAATAATCCTTATGATGTTATTATTTTAGATCTCATGCTGCCCGGTATTGATGGCATGGATATATTAAAACAACTCAGAAAATCAGCAATACAAACACGGTTAATTATTCTTTCTGCTAAGAATCAACGTCAAGATCGTATTGATGGTCTACTCCAAGGTGCTGATGATTACCTCACCAAACCATTTTCTTTTGATGAATTACACGCCAGAATACTTGCTATATCTCGCCGTGGTTTAATTAATAACTTCACAAATACAATTACTATCAATGGTTTCATCTTAGATTCAAATAAAATGACACTACGTTATGAAAATATCAATATAGAATTAACACCAAATGAATTTAAAATTATTGAATACCTTTTCAATCATCAAGATCAAATTACTAGCGCATCTATGATAAGTGATAATATTGCTAATAACTTTGATTATATTTCCAAGAATACTATCGAAGCACATATCTCAACAATTCGTAAAAAAATAAAGTCAAAAGCAATAAATGCAATATTTCCAATTAAAAACAAACGTGGTTTTGGCTACTATATAGAGGATTAGTTAATGATCAAAACACGATCGATAAATAGAAATTTAATTAATTCTATTTCAGCCATTTTTGGGTTATTTATTATTATTGTCTTTACCTTTGTTGATATCAGTGTTGATGATTGGGTTCAACAACAATTTAAATCTGAACTGCAAGAAAAAACAAACCAAATTAAAGCATCGACTCATGAAAATACGGTATTAACCAATGATAACTCAAAGAGTCATTATGTGTATCAAATCTGGAAAAATAACCAAACAATCAAACGTTCAGAATCTCTTCGACCCTATCCGGAATTAGACTTACTTCATCCTAAAATTCCAGTAAACTCATATCGATTGGTTGATGTAACGATGCCAAACCACGAGTCTGGACAAGCACTACTATCGTCATATATTCAAAGGAATAAAGATGGTTCAAGTGACTATATGTATATTACAGTATCAGCATCAGCTAAAAACCTTAATCGTATTACTGGTATATTAGATATATTACTTATTGGCAGTTTTTTATTATCAATGATCATCATGAGAATCGTTGCGAAAAAAATTGTTCAGCAAGGTCTACATCCTTTAGAATCATTAAATAAGCAAATTAAAACATTTAACAATAATAACGCTTATTCAAATAATGGCTTTACGTTTTATGAACAAAAATATTACTCCGAAATAGACTTAATCATCAAAGAATTAAATAACTTTCTTACTATCCATCAAAATAGTATAGAGAATGAAAAGCGAATCACCTCTGATATTGCACATGAAATCAAAACCCCGATTGCAGAGCTTATTACATTAACAGAGGTCCACCAGCGTTTTCCTAATGATGCTCGATTAGCTGAAACATTTACTGATGATATTCTACAGATTTCAAATAGAATGCGTGTTATTGTGGAAAATTTACTATTACTTCAACGCACATCATCAACGATTGAACTCTACAAAGAACCAATTGATATCCGCTTATTATTAAAGAGTATTCAGCATTCTCTTACATTTAAATATCACAATATTAATAATAGAATAATATTTAAAACACAGCTAAATACAGTCATTATCGCCGATGAATTTAGTCTAACAACTATTTTAACTAATCTAATTGATAATGCATTATTTTACAGTCTTCCAGCATCTATTATTCAAATTAATATGTACAATAAAGAACAAAATATCATTATCGAAGTAATAAACATTGCCAAAACTAACTACTCAGAAACTGATATTAAAAAGTTAATTCAACCATTATATCAATATGATACTTCAAGATCTGATGATAGTCGCTACGGTTTAGGGCTATCTATTGTTAATAATATTTGTAAGATTAATCAATATACATTAGCTATTACACAGACAACAATGGGTTATTTTACCGTTACAGTATCTATTAAAAACTAAAGAAGATAAGCCACATCTTATTAATCATAATCAAGATGTGGCTTTCTTTGTTTACATATTCAATAGCTCTATATTATTAACTTTATATATACAGCAAGGTAAACCATTAATATAAAAACTGCCTATATCTGAATATGCCCCCGTATCCGTACTCGTTAATACATTATAATTTGATCTAAAAGCTCCTGATAATAATTCATTTTTCATTTCAGGAAACCACCAGCTAAGATCTGCAATAACAGTATTAACATTTAAATTATCATCAAAACTAACTACTTGATAAATAATTTTATCTGCTGCAGTTTCTATTGCAGCAATATCACCCTCTTTTAAATTTTCCTTTTTCCCTAACAATGAATGGATTTTTACAATAGGAAAAGGATGCCTCTCTCTTAATGCTGATATTTGGCGTCCATGAGAAAACATATAATATCGAGATTTAGCCGTCGTAACTCTTAATGAATAACGATCTGTCACAGGTAAATTAGACCTATATACCGGAATAGGATCTAACTTTAACGCATGCAATTTTTGACTATATAATTCAACTTTTCCTGATGGCGTATCAAAACCAACTGACAAATAAGATAACGAATGCTGTGGCTCAACATCCGCAATAATACTTGTTTGTGCTTTTAATTGCGTCAAATCAATATTAACGGGTGACAATGCCGATTTCCAAAAATCATCATCATTATAAACCGGCATGATCCCCATCGCATGACCAATTTCTGCAATAATTTGATGATCGGGTTTTGCATCACCGACCTTTTGCAAGGGTGCCTGATAATGAATAGATCCATCCTGCCCTTGAGTAACACCTGCATACTCAAAAAAACTTGCCGCGGGTAATACTATATCCGCCATCATTGCTGTTGGCGTCATAAATAATTCAGATACCACTAAAAAATCAAGCTGCTCAAAAGCCCGTTTTACTTTTTTGCTATCAGGCCAGCTAGTCATTGGATTAGTGCCAACAATCAACCCTGCTTTGACTGCATAAGGTTCACCCGTTAACATCGCCTCCATTAATCCCTGACTTGTGGCTCTGAAATACTCAGGAATCGGTGGCGTACCAACACTTTGTTGTCTTATCTGTGGTGATAATTGATCAACGTCTTGCTGATCATAAGGCCAACGTCCATTAACTAATGCTTTTCCTTGTGGTTTTGATTGCCCACCTTGAATTTCAAGATTACCTGATAACGCCATTAATATTGCAATCGCGCGATTAACTTGAAAACTATCAGGATTATGATCAAGTGCATTACCCGTTACGATCACTGCAGACTTAGCTTGAATATATTGTTGCGTGATATTCGTGATCATAGCCATCGATAACTGACATTCATGCGCTAAATAAGATAAATCTAGCTGCTGAACATGGCTTTTTAATGCTGAAAATCCATAACAAAAATCAGCCACAAATGCTTTGTCATACCACTGTTGATCAATAATAATTTTAATCATTGCCATCGCTAAGGCAAGATCAGAGCCAGGGGTTAATGGCAGCCAATACTTTGCGTTTTTAGCATGATGCGTTTGCTGAGGATCGATACAAATGGTTGTAGCACCATTCTCTATCGCATGGTTAATTGCTCGCATTTCAGTAAACCGTGTATTATGCTTATTCACTCCCCAAAATATAATGCAATCAGTATGTTGATTAATATCGGCACTCGGGTTATAGCCTAGAGTATATTCTTTACCATATTTTGATGGTGCCCAACATACCGTTTCAGGACCATGAATATTCACACTATTAGCGGCATTAGCTAGTTTCAATAACTGCGTGTTAATAAAATCTTTTGAATAGCCGTAACTAAAAAATAAACTATTATCACCAAACGTCTTTTGAATTTTATTAAATTTTAAAGCGATCTCATCAATCGCCTGCTGCCAACTTATCGTTATCCATTGACCTTCACCACGCTTACCCGTACGTTTTAATGGTTGAGTTAAACGGTTGGGATGGAGCATAATATCAATAGCATGGAGTCCTTTTTTACATAATGCACCATGCGTAACTGAATCGTATTTATCACCTTTTATCAAGTATTGATTATCCGCATTACGATGAACATTAATTCGGCAGCCTGTACTGCATAATCCACATGTAGTAGTTATAATGTTATTCATTATAAGTCCTCTGATAACGTTGGGATTAATACTGTTTTACCAATAGCAACAGACATCAACGTAATTAAAGGAACAAGCCACACATATACCGCATAAGGCGCATATACAAATGGACTAACCCCTAATGTTGCTGTCATAAATGCACCTGCCGTTGTCCATGGAATCAACATGCCAGAGGTCATCGCCCCTTCATTAAGTAATCGACTTAACATATGTGGCGATAAACCACGTTCCTCATACACTTCTTTATAAAGAGAGCCATTTAAAATCATCGAAATATAAACTTCACTGGTCGCCATATTACCGAGAACGCAGGTAAAAAGAGTTGTTGCAACCAAACTAAAAGTAGAACGAATATGAGGTAAAATACGTTTTAATAATACACGAAGAAAACCAACATGTTGTAATAACCCACCCATGCCTAAAGCAATAAATGCTAGAGAAAAAGTCCACATCATACTTTGGATCCCGCCACGAATAAGTAATTTATCGAGAAGTGGATCGCCAGATGGAATCTGATAACCAATATTTAAAGATAAGAATATTTGATGTAATGTTTGGCTCTGAACTATTATGGCAATTATTGCTCCACAAAAAATACCACAAAATAAGGCGATTTGTGATGGTACTTTAAATAATGTCATTCCTAATGTAATAATTATGGGTAATAAAACAATCGGAGTAATATAAAAAATATCACTAATTGTACGTTGTAATTCAGCAATATGATTTGCACTGGTCGTTCCCATTCCAATATAGTAATTACCCATAAAGTAATAGATAACAGTTGCAAGAATAACCGTCGGCAAACCAACAATAGAAAGAGATTTAAGATGATCTTGAACTTGGCTACCAACAGTGGCTGATGCAAGAATAGTGACGTCTGAAACGGGTGATAAATTCACACCAAAAACACCGCCAGAAATAATCATGCCAGCAATAACAGGCAGTGGAAATCCTAGGCTTAGTCCCATACCAATTAATGCAACACCAATAGTTGAAGCTGCTCCCCAATTTGTTCCTGTCGCATACGTAATAGCACAACAAACTAAAAACCCTGCGGGTAAGAAATAAGCTGCAGAAACAAAGTTGAGTCCATAATAAATTAAAGCAGGGATCGTTCCTGATAAAATCCAAACACCAATGATCATACCAATAAGAATAAAAGCAAACATCGCACCTGTTGCTTCTTTTAAACTATCACCAATAAGATCTATTTGTTTAGTTAAAGAATAACCACAACGCGCACTAAATAACATCGTAAGAATAACGGTACATATTAATAAAATATGCACATCAAGGTGCGCATATAATATTCCAGCCATTAATATAAAAGTAATCAGGCTTAATAAGAAAGATGATTCTGTAACAGTTGGTAAACGGGGTGTATCTGACAGCATGGTTTAATTCCCATGGTACATGAAAGTGAGCGAATAATTATACAGATTAAATGTATTCTTTACTGGAATATAACACTCATAAACATGCAATATATTTAGATAATCAATCAATTGTAGAATTACATTTACTATCGTTTATATTTTATACGTTTTTACACAATCCCAACTTAGATAGCTATCGATTATTCCCATAAACACTATCATCATGATTTACATAAATAATCTACGTTTCTTGAATAGATAGTATGAAGATGAACACACACAATAAGCAGGCAATAGCACTATTCATCAATTTTCAGCAATATAGATAAATTGACCATCAGGTTCTGCGACAATACATTTTGGTTAGTAATAATATTCACATAAATTGCGCAATCTCTATTCTTAAAAAGAAATTTAAGAAAAATACTATTCAACCACTAAATAATATACATTTCAGAATAAAAGGTTCTTTCGTCTTTAACTGTATTCACTGCATTATCTATTTTGATATTCTTATAAAGAATGAGATTATGCACGTTGATTATATATTGTTATATGAAAGCGAACTATCAATGCAGAACAAAGTACATAATATGATGGCATGGCGTCAGGATCTTTTTGCAGGATTATCCGTCGCAGCTATTGCATTACCAGCCCAAATGGCAACAGCACATTTAGCGGGGTTCCCCGTTATTTATGGTTTATACGTTTTTGTAATATCCAGTATTGGCTTTTTTATTTTCGGCAGTAACCGTTATTTATCATGTGGTGCCGATTCAACCATCGCCCCTATTTTTGCAGTGAGTCTTGCCAGTTACGCCACGTTATTCAGTGTACAATACATGGCACTAGCTTCATTATTAGCGTTGCTTGTCGGAGGTATTTTACTGTGTGTCTATGCCTTTAAATTGGGCTGGGTTGCCAACTTACTTTCTTATCCTGTGACATTAGGCTTTTTAGCCGGGGTTTCAATACATATTATTGTTAGCCAGTTACCGTCAATTTTAGGCTTACCACACAGTTCAGCATCACCCTTTCAAACGCTTTATCATTTAGTGCAACATATTACACAGTTGAATTTCATCACGACATTCATTGGTGGTGGCGTATTTGGCTTTATCTTCTGGTTTAGCCGTCAATACAAACGCTTTCCTGCCGCTTTAATTGCCTTAGCAATCAGTATTACGATTGAAATCGCCTTAAATTCAAACAATATCCATATACCAACATTATCTAATCCAGCAGGATTTGAACTTCATTGGGCTTTTATTGGCTTACCTTGGCATCAAGCATTAACAATTTTTCCGTTAGCATTATTGATAGCCATGATTTGTATTGTCCAAACTTCAGCGGTATCAAGTACCATTAAAGACCGTAATACTACCCCTAATTTTAATCGTGACTTTGCTGGTATCGGTTTAGGCTCAGTATTATCAGGTTTAATTGGTGGCTTTCCTGGTAATGCTAGTCCACCACGCAGCATGTTAATCCAACAAGGTGGTGCACATTCAAAATGGGCGGCATTATTTTCAGCAGCCGTTATTTGCCTCGTATTACTTTATGCTCAAAATGTTTTTCATTTAATACCTAAAGCAACCTTAGCGGGCATCTTAATGTATGTCGGTTTAAGCATTTTTAAATGGACTGAAATTAAGCGAATTTGTCATCAAAATCGTCAAGAATTCTATCTATGTTTAGCGACAATGCTAATGATCGTTACTTTCAGAATTGATATTGGCGTCATGTTTGGGGTTTTATTATCATTACTCCATAGTGTATTTATTATTACTCGACCAAACTGTGAAGAATTATTCAGAGAGCCTAACTGTGACCATTGGGGACACCGCTCACGTTTAAATCCAGAACAAAATTTATCAACAGAAGAAGATGTTGCCGTACTTCATTTTTCAGCACCATTATATTTTACGACCTTTTCATACTTTGAAGAGCGTATTTTAAATTTAGCCAATACTCGCCCGCTACTTCGTTTAGTCATTATTGATGCCAGTAGTATCAGTGATATGGATTTAACCGCTGTTGATAAAATTGAAGTATTAAGCCAAAAACTAACCCATCGAAATATCACATTATTGTTTGTTAATATCGAGCATCCAAGATTTAGACGCTTAGTTGAAACAACCCATTTATTAACGATATTAGATCAAAAAACAGAATATACGAGTATTGAAGATGCTATTACGGCTTATCGTTAAGATTACAGAGAATCAGATACAAAAACGACGGTAAAAAAGAAAGAATAAAAAGATGGGACAGCCATAGCTTATGCCTTAATCGCCATATAGCGATCATATAGATGTTCCATCTTCTTTTTATAAACAATGACAATGTAGATAAGAGTCAAGGTTACAGAACGTACTCAACTGAGTAGTCAATATTAGCTATTTGCCTGTTCTTGCAAGGCTTTCTCAGCTACGACTAAATCGGCATAAGTCCAACCAGTAGCTTCTGTTTTTGTCATTAATTCACAGATATCAGAAAGTTGAAATACATCCTCTGAGTTATCAGTATAAGTAACCACTAATTGCTGATCTTTCATATCCCATGAATCGTGATCTTTTTCACCAATAAGACCATCTAAGTAATCACCTAGGCAACAATGTACGACTAAGAAATTTTGCATTTGCAACTCAGAAACACCTAGAACGGCAGCCGCTTCAACACAATCATACATATATGAGGCAGATTCAGTATCAATAAAAAACTTCGTCATTTCAGCATCCCAAAACTCAAAGTCTGCAACTTTAGATGCCACATAACACTCTATCGCATTAACAACGACACAGTAATCACTTACCATTGATTCATATTTATTAGACATAACGACCCTTTAAATGCTGCTTATATACATCATGTTGTACTAACACGTGTATATGCCTTAATTATGCCGCGATTATACGCAATACCAAGACCATTGATAATAACAGACATAAAATAGTGCAATAATATTTCATCAACATGATCCTCTTTTTATAACTTAATCTTATAAAAAAAATTCTTAATTGTTCTTTTTTTATTTATAAATATACAAATGAATAAAATAAGTATAGATATAAGCTCAATGACTTATCTGTTGATATTTATCATACAATATTGTAAATGCTTCACTTATATTGCTTGCGATTTATATCCTTACATAAAGAACAATCACTATGACAAATAATAAGCTTGGCTTACTTTACAGCAGCATTACACTTCTATTTTGGGGAATATTGCCTATTGCGCTCAAACTTTCAGAAAAATTCATTGATGCAACATCATTGAGTTGGTTTCGTTTTTTTATCGCTTTTATTGTTATTTTTATAATTCAACTAACATCCAATAATTTACAACAATTTAGAAACATAACTATAAAGGAGATGTTTAAACTTTTATTCGCTGGCATTTTTTTAACGCTGAACTATGTTACTTTTGTGTTAGCGCTAAAATATTTATCACCAGGAGAAGCTCAGCTAAATTTCCAAGTTGCTCCCTTTTTTCTTGCTTTTGGTAGCTTATTATTTTTTAAAGAACGCTTAACAGCAATTCAACTATCTTGTTTATTTACATTAGCTGTTGGTATCATTCTTTTCTTCCATCCTCATATTAGTGGACATATAAATACAGGCAGTAAAGTATTAATTGGCGTTGGAATTATTGAGTTTTCAGCATTATCTTGGGCATGTTATACCCTTTTACAAAAATCATTAATGGCTAAGATATCCACGTCAAATGTTCTACTATGTGTCTTTGGTATTGGCATGGTGCTCTTAACGCCACTAACTGATTTTACTCGATTCGCCACCTTAACGACTTTTGATTGGAGTATTGCTTTATTTTGCGCATTCAATACCTTAATTGCTTATAGTGCATTAGCAAAAGCATTAGTTTTTTGGCCTGCGGCTCAAGTCAGTGCTGTTGTTGCCGTTGCGCCAGTGATCAGCTTTATATCAACAGCATTTGTTGTCCTTATGGGATGGTGGCCAAACATTATAAAAGCAGCCCATCTGACTTCACTGTCAATAATTGGTATTATCGTCATAGTTGGCTCTGTTGCAACTATGCAATTATTACCGCATTTATTAACTAAAAATAAGCTCATCAAACAATCTAATTAATACGTTGCTAGCTTAAAAATTTAGAGTGAGATATGTATCGATAATAAGTCGATGCATATCTTTATTACTTATTAAATATCAAAAATAAAACTCTTATTATCTGTGGCTTTTCATTATTAAACTTTTATAAAAAAACAAAAAGGGCAGCCCATTAGACCACCCAATAAAATGCCATTAAAAATGTGTGAGAACGACTACATTGATCTTTCTGTATTAGATACATAATCAGGTAAATTTGTTACGTAAGGTGCAAACCACATTCCTTTGATACAATGTGATTCGCTGTCTACAATGCAGATATTATCATTCGGACTTTCGACAACACCGAGAACTAAACCATCAGTTTCACCTGTAACATTGATTGATACATCAAACCAGTATGTAGAGCACTCTTTATTACAATCTTTTCCAGAAAAAACAGCTTTCATTTTTCTCTCCAAATCACACGTTTATTAACATCACCATTAAAATAAAAACAAGAAAAAGAAAACATAACCATATGAATATAATGATAATTATTGCAATTCTTCTTGCGTTAACAAGATACTATACCTCATAAGAATTCACTACTTAGGCATAGATCACATAACAGAACGTTAAAACACCAAACATAATAACCTCCTCTATAATTGGGTATTTTTCATTTCTGATAGTATTCTTAAAAGTAATTGCTATTATCTTTATGAGCAAAAAATGAATAAAGGATTTACACTAATAGAGTTAGTTATTGTTATCGTGATTCTCGGTATTTTAGCTGTCGTAGCAGCACCAAAATTTATGGGAATTAGCTCTGACGCCCGTAAAGCAAACTTAGCGCAACTAGCATCGACTCTTCAAACTTCGGCAAAATTAGCGCACACAAAAGCAATTCTTGCTGGTAAAGATAATACTTCTGCAATAATTAAAATTGCAGGCAATGATGTAAGAATGGCTCAAGGCTATCCTACAGCAACAACAGATGGCATCGTTCAAGTTATAACTGATGCAAATGAATGGCATCCAATTGTGCCATCAATAAAGATTTTAGGTGGCTTACATAAATCTGTAACTGGTTTGATGATGTTCTCTCAATACCCTATTAATAAAATGTCAGCGACTGAAGCTTTTAATACCCAATGTTTTGTTCTATATACTGATTTAAGCACTGCGGCAGAAGCTCAACCCGACTCTTCATCAAACCATAATAGTAATAGCCATGACTTAGGATTAATCAAAAAAACACTCTGTTATTTACTCTCATGGGTAGGTGCTGATCAGTATATTGGTTTTTGTCGCAAACCTAACGATAACAATGGAAAAGAATCAGGAACACAAATTGATAAGAATTTCGGCACAGACGGACCTGAAATTTCTATCGTTTCAAAAGGCTGCTAATTTTATGACAGTTACAAACTAAAAACCAAGTAGTGATAGTAAGAATAAGTCATTACTTTTTTAGTAAAAACATATTGTATTTTTATCAGTGGTCAATTTGACCATTGATATGATAATAATAATTATAACTGCCGTAAAAATCACAAAGGACATCGTATGTACATTGCAATGAACCGTTTCAAAATCCGTTTAGGCTCTGAACAAGAATTTATCGATATCTGGAAAAACCGTGAAACTTATCTCGATACAGTCCCTGGTTTTCAGTCATTTAATTTACTGCAGGGAGCATCTAATGATGAATATACCTTATTTGCTTCTCATTCGGTCTGGAATTCTCGTCAAGCATTTGAAGATTGGACACAATCAGAAGCATTCCGTAAAGCCCACACTAACGCTCGTGGTAATAAAGAGATCTATTTAGGAGCTCCGAACTTTGAAGGTTTTAAAAGCTGCCTTTGAGCCATAAATGACATAACGTCCTTAATGTATAAACGCATAGTCAGTTTATTCATTAAGGGCTTTTTATTATATTAAATAACTTAAGATAGATAATAAGTATCATCTTTTTAAATACTGTTTCAAATATCCTCGATCAATCCTTGTTTCTTTAATTCAGATGAAATTGCACCTTTTGATCGACCATGCATCTCAGCTAATTCATTAATTAAAGCTCCATTATTAAAAGCAGCAATGAGTTCATCTCTTTCATCATTGCTCCAAGATAACCCTGCATTTTTAGGTAGCCCCTTCGTAATATTTAATTTTCGCTTATTATCAATTGATATTTTCCTCTTTTGAGGCACTTTAACGCAGGTCATAATTGTGAATAATGAACGAATGACTTCAGGATCATTATAAGGGGAACATTCAGCCAATATTTCGCCAGTAATAGGATTCACGCCATTTGCTAATGCTTCAATATTTTTTAAAGCGGTAATAATATCCATATATCCTCTCCTTTTATTGTATTAAATATACCTGCCCTAAATTCATTTTTAACAATATAAAAAACAATCTAAATCAGATACTGTTTATAGTTTGTTCTCGATAGACATCACAAAACCATGCAAAATATAAAGGAAGAACATCGATAAACGTAAGATAGCCCTCTCTGTTCTATTTAATTTCCATATCATTATTATGGCGATGTATTGCTTTAAAATACGTAGCTTATTTAATGAGGCTAAGTAAATTATACTTAGCCGTTTTCATACGCTTGATTTGGTATTTTCATAACCTAACTCAAATACATTCAAACAGTTAAATTAGCTAGTTTGACCATTTAATGCCAATTTAATACGTTGATGCGTACGGTAGTTTGGAATTGAAATAAATTGATTCTGGATGGGTTTAGAGCGAGGGCTATCATAACCGTAAATATCATGACGCATCTCTAACTGCCCAGTCGGTGTTACCCAAGCTGTTAAATAAGCCACATCAAGGTTCACTGGCGTATTCAACCCTATCTCACGGTGCTTATTGGTATTAATCATATCGTCAACAGAAGGTAAAGTTGGCATATTTTGATAAGACAAAATCATTGTTGCCATCTGACGTGGTTTTTGAACACGCATACAACCAGAACTAAAATCTCGATGATGATGTTTAAACAATGGATACTCAGATTGAGATTCATCATGCATATACACCGAAAATGAGTCAGGCATCAAGAATGCTACGCGACCTAAGGCGTTTTCAGGACCAGTATCTTGACGGAATTCGTGTGTAAATGTCAGAGGGTTCACCGTTGCCCAATCAATTGAACTAGGTGGTACAACAGATCGATCACTCCAGCTATTAATCACATCAATTCGGCTATTTTTTAGAAAATTAGGATTAGCCTTAGCCGCTGGAATAATATTCTTAACTTTTATCGTTTCAGGTACATACCAATAAGGATTAATCACAACCGTATTAATGTATGACTGGAACAAATTGGTTGGGCGTTTTGGCATTCCATCGATAATATTCGATTCAAATACTGGCTGTTGATTATCGTATAGCGTCATTTTGAAATCAGGAATGTTCACAATAATTTGTGGTCCATTTCCCTTTAATTGTGCAAAACGTTCACGCTGTAAATTCAATGCAGTAATACGCGCTAAACTTGAATAAGGACGTATCAATTGGCTCACAACGTTAGGACCTATAATACCGTCCATCTTCAAACCATAATTACCTTCAAAGGTTTTAATCGCTTGATTCATTACACCGGTATTGGTAATCGTCGCTTGAGCAGTAATTTGTTGATACTGAGGCTGAGTCAAATAACCCAAATTCCAAAGTACTGTTGCCATTTTAAGCCCATAAGGGATAGTGTCCCCTCGGTAAACAACCTTATCAAAATGAACATTACTTGAATCAAGTGGATTGGCGGGTAAACTTAATAAATGGTTGATCACCCCCATTGTCGAAACAAACTGCGAAGAAGGAATAAGAGAATTGATCTTTTGAGCCGTCAATGGGAAATAACTCTGCGCCATCTTCAATGTCAAGGGCGTCAATTCTACAGGATGAGAATTATATAGTGGTCGAGGATCTAGCATTAATTGATGTACATAATCGACATAAACCAAGTAAGAATCTGTCAACAATAGATCAAACCCACGCTCATCTGGCAATGCTTGTAGTTGCTTCAACTCTTTTAGACGTTGCGTCATACCAGGGAGTGTTTTGGAATCTGCCAACGCTTGTAATTGCGGCATAATCGCATTGACAAGCACTGGGTTTAACCAATATGGCATGAAGTTATTTTTAGCATACAACGTATTTAAAATGCTACCGTTGCACACTTTCACCGTTGAAAACGAACACAAAGATGTAGCACTATTAACCGTAACACCATCTAAAACATGCCAATCCAGCGTATTGCTCGTCACGCTATCAGCAGCTAAAGCTGATCCACAGGTTAATAATGTCGAAACGGTTATTACCGAACGAATCAATGAGGTTATCTTTTTTCGATTAAATTTCATTCAACGGACCTTAACTAAAAAAGTAATAATATGCTTTTTTGGCATTAAAATCATTCACCATTAAAAGTGACAAAGATTTCAAGAATGATGAGTTGGCGTAATTTATATTAAAAAGAGATAGATGCAGAAGATCGGGTGTCAATATTACGAGAAAAAGTTTATTACACTGGTTATTATTCACATCTCGAAAGCGAGGACGAACTATTAATCGCGTGTTTTAGCCTAAAAGACGCTAGTGAAATGGTCATTTTGTAGCCCACTAATGGTTAATAGCCTATCCTTCTCGAGGATATTTATTATGGGAATAGCAAAAATGGTAATTTAAGTATCAGCTATGTTCTTGGATAGAAAATGATGGATAAGCTATGTTTCCACTCGCCCAACCAGACAGAATTCGACTGCTTCACATAATCACCATAATATAATATAAAATGAATGCTAGAAATATCTTAACCTATCAAGACAACAAACCACAAACAGCTTGAATTGTCAAACAGTAACCATTAATCGTTTTAAAATTAATTTAATGGGCTAAAATACAGGATTAAATTCTAAATAAAGAACAAAAAACACTCACAATCGTTATTTCCCCCTATTTAATAGAAAAAAAATATATATTTTATTGCTATGAACTAGCATTCTTATGTAAGCTTGTATTCCTCACAGGAATACAAGGCTCATAGAAAATGAAATTAATATCTCATAATATTATTAAAGGTTAAGTTAAAAATATCGACATTAGTGCTATTGAAGATGTAGTAGACACCTCTCCTAATATTGAAAGATTAGGAGATTAGATAATGATTATGCACACTGTAAGTGTACTAGATGTTTTTTGTAGTGGCTTTTTATCTCTTGATGTTATCCCACCACAAATAATAAGCCTGAAATACATTTATTAAATTTATTACTTCTTGTTTTTATGCATATTTATGGTATGGAAATTCATTTTAGATTTTACGCGTTCTACCTTTAACTACTTGTATTTATCGACCAAATTCTCGATAGCAAAAGTCAGAAACTAATGCACAAAATAAATGTGATTCAATAACTTTATAAATATTAGATTGAAGAGGGATGAAAATGGATGACCTTTCAACGAAACTACAAAAAACGACCAATGCAAGAATGCGACTACGTCTTCTTGCTGTTTACTATTTTATAGATGGTAAAAGTCGTTATCAAATAGCTCGCTATTTAAAAGTCAGCCGAACAAGTGTCAATAAATGGATTACACAATATTTAAATTATGGATTTGAAGGCTTAAAGGAAAAGAACCGTTCAGGGCGACCATCTCGTTTAAATAATGAACAATGCCATAAAATACAAGTATTTATTACTGAAAATGCGATTAAATCCCAAGGACAACGATTACGAGCAAAAGATATCCAAACTTTTATTTATGATGAATATCAAATTACTTATCAAAGTTCTATGATTTATAATTTACTAAAACAATGGGGATTTAGTTGGGTTATAGGTCACTCAAAACACCTAAAACAATCAATCCAGACTCAAATAGATTGTAAAAATACTTCACATTGAAGTCATTCTCAAGATCTCTAGTCATATAACTTGAAATGGTACAAATATTTAGTACCGAAATAAAGTTTAATCAAAGAGATATAACATAGGAATTTAAATATACTTTTGGTACTATTAAAGCATAAGTATCTAGTTAACAATACATTTTAGTTACAACCCATTTTTGTCATAGTTTTTCTGGCTAAAAAGAGAAACTATGACACTGTTCGAAAAAAAACATACTTGAAGTGGTCAACTGGATAGCCTGCAGCAAGGTTGGAATATTTCAACATTGCTATTTTTCAAACAGAACAATATCAATGACGTTGCCCAACCAATCACTTTACGAATAAATAAACCACAACGGCAAAGTACAACCAGCGTTGTCTCTGACCAAATATATATCATATCCCCACACAAAACCTGGTAACTTACTAATCTTAACTATTTCATTATATTATTTATTTTATATCGACTAATAGTATGCCTTTAGTTATACCTATACATGCAATCGGCCGGGCGGTTCACAAGTACCTCAATCAGTTTTAGATGCGATGAGCCACTATTTAGGACATTTTAATTCAAATTTAGGCGGTGCTTTTTTTCTAGTACAGAAACAGTGGCGTTGATGACAACCGCGCGCCATGCTGCCCAAAAATTTGTTAACGCGCCCTCAGCAGATATTGCTACCGCGTTAGGAAAACAAAATATCTGTATTTGGCATGGTCATTTTCACGCACAAGGTTTATGTGAACAATTAAATCTAATGAAATATGGTGGCGTAATTCGTATCGGCTGTATGCATTACAATACCTACAATGAAATTGATACTTTATTTGATGGGCTCAATTGTTACTTAACCTCCAACTAAAAGCATTTTTTATCGAGTATTAAAGGGATAACCTAAAACAAATTAAATATCGTCATGCGTTTTTACAAAAACAAAGCATGCTTATTCGAACTAATCGGCGTAATATCACTATAAATATACAAATGATTGCGCAAATTTCTATAATTTATAATTAACGTATTTATCTATTATCTTACATCAGTAATAATATGATATTATTATCAAACCCGCTCCAACTCGGTACACCAATGAACAAGTCTCAACAATTACTCGATATTAGTACTAATGCCTTACTACATCTAGAATTTAAAAAGCTTGATAAACGGCTGACACAAACTGAGCAAAATAACCTACTTGTTCAGTATCTAAAGAAAATCATCAAGAATGATGGATATCGTACAGTTAAAAAATCGATTAAAAATTGGTTATTGCGCGGTAGAAAATCTGGTGTATGTTTAGCATCAATACTTAATAATGATCGTGAGCGAATTCTACAAACCAGTTCAACAGACCTTTATCGTTTTGTTGACCTTATTGAAAGCGTTGAAGCTCAATTACATACACAAGTACAATATTCACTCGCACATAATATCAATCTTAATGCGCGCTTTGGTAAAGTATTAGTCTGTGTCGTTGATGAAGATTTAACGTCTAGTTTTGATAGTGATGGACTGATGATCAAATCAACGCAACTTTTATTCATTGGCAGTAGTGAATATAAAGATTTATTTTCAGCAGCTATTGACCAAAGTGGTTATTTTCAATCTGTTATTGCATATGAAGATGAGAGTCACCTTCGCGTTGAGCTGTTTAGGCTATAGTCATATCACGTTATTGTGTTATAACAATACCAATGAGTAAGTTATAAAAATTTACTCATTGGTTAATAAATATCTCAAATTGATCACTCTTTAAAAAGTATCAGCCCTTCTTGATCATAACCTTATTCTTTATTTAACTAGCATTTCTCTTGCAGCAACAAAAGATATTTCTTCTAATAAATAATCAACATTATCACATGCATCATTGACCATCAATTTTGTTGCTATTTGTTTTACAACATAGCACTTAGCTGGCACTTGCGCTTGTTCATGAGTATTTTTGAAGAATCGTAAATCATTAATAGATAAAGAGACGGCTAGTTGGCTATCAATATCAATTTCCACGGCTAAAATATCACCAACTTTTGGTAAATAAGATAAACTATCACCTGTAATATACTTTCTTATAGGTAGAATATTTTGTTCTGATTGTAAATCAATAAAATTTACCATTAATGAAATCATTGGATTATTTAACATTATATTGCCTTTATTTAATTATTTTTTTTATTATATCGACTTAAAGATAATACTATGATCGCTAAAACATAATTATTATTTTTCAAAAAATCACTAATAGATAAAACTAATATCATTGCTTAATGTAATACTTTTGATAATACAGTAAGTATCATCAAGAGAGATTTCATATTTACGATTCTTATTCTATCTCCTTCCATTGTTTATACTGCTTATCAATCATATCCCCCCCACACGATCTTTCATTAATAATACTATCAATATTCTTTCTTTTTTGACTCAACAAGACTCCGACACTTAGCCAAACTACTGTATATATTTACGTGATAACACTCATACATTTGTAATGTAGATGTATATGAAGATTTATATTATTTCTATTAGCATCTAAAAATATAACTTAAAAACGGTAACGAATAAAAAACAACACAATAAAAACAATAAGTTATAATCATTACTCCTGATAGCACCTCAAAAAAAAGATCCATTAAAAATAGACACACCCCATAAATAACGCTTGCATCCAAACCATAATAAAACTACTGTATGTACATACAGCATGTATATATAACCACTGTCGGAGATGGCACCATGAAACCACTAATGCATAATCAAGAATCTATTACAGCTTCTGACGCTTACAAAGCAACATTGCGTTCTCATACAGATCATTATCAATCTCCGCCAAGGGTTATTCCGATAGAAGTAAGCTACAGCGAACAACAACAAGCACAATTGGCCTATTTCTTACATTTACTTAAACAAGCTAATCAAGAAAATCGCTGGATAATGTTTATCGGCCAAGATGCATTATTAGATAAACGCTTATTAATCAATGCTGGTATTGATATTAATAAAGTACTTTTACTGAAAAACATGAAAAACCAAAGTAAACATTTGCTAATGGCAAAAGCATTAGAAATGGGGAATTGTTCTGCCGTGATTGTTTCTGGTGAAATTGAGATGTTCAATACCTCAATAATTACAATGGCAGCAGAACAGAGCAAAACACTCGCTTTTGTGCTAAATCAAAATGTTAAAGCACAATTAACATTCCATTAAGTCAATTTATAATCTACAATGTTATTTATAAGTTGCAATAATATTGTTATTACATAAATTTAATAATGAGATACAAACAAAAAAAGTATTTTTATTTAAAGTTGTATTTAATTAATTATTAAAAATAGTAGAAATAGCTTTTACGCATAATGAAAATCCATATAATCAAGGAAATTCAAATTTAAATACTAGGTTTCAGAATGGATAATAAGCTCGGATTTGGTGCATTAACTGCATTTGTAATCGGCTCAATGATAGGTGCGGGAGTATTCAGTTTGCCACAAAACATGGCTGCTGTTGCAAGTCCTGCTGCCGTCATAATTGGCTGGGCCATTACAGGTGTTGGCATGATATTCCTTGCAATGTCTTTTCAAATTTTATCATTATTAAAACCAAATATTAATAGCGGTGTCTTTGGTTATGCACAAGCTGGTTTTGGTGACTTTGTTGGATTTTGTTCAGCATGGGGTTATTGGCTTAGTGCTATGCTCGCTAACGTTTCTTACTTAGTTATTGTATTTAGTACGCTAGGTATGTTCTTTGACAAACCTGACCATATTATTTTTGGTATGGGTAACACTTGGCAATCAATTGTTGGTGCATCTATCTTATTATGGCTTGTATATGCCTCAGTAAGACGTGGCGTTCAAACCGCAGCAACAATTAACACAATAACAACTATTGCTAAACTTATTCCGTTAGTACTCTTTATTTTCGTCACTTTGATTGCATTTAAATGGCATACATTTACTTTTGACTTCACTGGGCTGCATTTTGGTGCTCAGCATGATCTACTTAGCCAAGTTAAAAGCACGATGCTTATTACTGTGTGGGTATTTATTGGCGTTGAAGGGGCTGTGATCGTATCTTCACGTGCACGCAATCGCCGTGATATTGGTCGAGCAACAATTCTCGGCTTACTGACCGCTCTTGTTATTTATGTATTTGTTACCCTACTTTCTATGGGTGTTATTTCTACTCCTGAACTCGCAAAATTCCAAAATCCATCAATGGCGATGGTATTAGAGCATGTAATTGGTCCATGGGGCTCAATTATTATTGGTTGTGGTTTATTAGTTTCAGTCAGCGGTGCATTCTTAAGTTGGACAGTATTAGCAACAGAAGCACCATTACTTGCAGCACAAAATAAGATGTTTCCAAAAGCCTATGCTAAAGAAAACAGTGCAGGTACATCAATTAAAGCACTTAATCTTACTATCATATGTATTCAAATTTCATTGTTTGCAGTGATATATGCTGGTGGTACCTATAATTCTTTATTAATTATCGCCTCTGAAATGATCTTAGTCCCTTATTTCCTTGTTGCTGCGTATACCCTTAAACTAGCAATTAAGAATAAAAATCGAGGGATGTTATTATTTATTGGCTTAGGCGCTACGATTTATGGTATTTGGTTACTTTATGCGTCAGGTTTAAGTCACTTATTATTAGCCTCGTTGCTGTACCTACCTGGTCTATTTTTCTTTATGAAAGCAAGAAGAGAACTAAATCAGCCTTATTTTGTAGGTAAAGAACGCATTTTTGTTATTTTGTTGATTATTTTGGCTATTTTTGCTGTTTATATGGTAACAACTGGACATATTGTACTAGAGAGCTAAGCTCTTTATTCTAATCGTAAAAAGCCGTGTATTTACATGTTTTCAATTAAAAATTGAGCATATAAACCACGGCTTTTTATTATGATATTATTTTAGATTATGTTCCCAACTTATCTCAGTTCTATTACGACCCATTTTTTTAGCTTTTAGCAATGCCCAATCTGCGCGCTTAATCAGCTCGTCACTCTTTTCATCGACTAACTCTGCCACTCCTAGACTACATGTTAGGTGAAAATCTTTATCAAATTCCCAATCTTTAAACATGATTGTTTCTCTAATACGCTCAGCTATTTCAACTGCATTTTTCATTGTTGTATCAGGACAGAAAATAACAAACTCTTCTCCTCCCCAACGAACAAATACATCAGTTCTACGTATTAATGTCTCAATAGTAGCTGCAAACTTAATTAAAACATCATCACCAAAACCATGACCATGGGTATCGTTGACTGACTTAAAATAATCAAGATCAATAAAGATTACTGAAAAAGGAATATCATTCAATCTCGTCTGAATAATTATTTCTTCTAGCCAATCAGTTACTGTATGTCGATTTCGAATACGAGTTAGTGGATCAGTACATGCTAAATATTCAAACTTCACACTTTTATTATAAAGTAATTTATTCGCATTTCGTAAATGCTGTTGATGTTCTTCTGAGATCTTGATTTTTTTATTCAGAACAAACCGTTCAATTAAAATAATAATAACAGCAGTAGCCACCCACAATAATAATAACAATTTAACTAAGGCTGATTCTGTTATCCACTTGCCATAGAATACTAGACTATTTAACTTAATCGCATAATGTGCTTCTTTAACATAACTTCCTGTTGCAATTTCAATAATTGAAATATTATCAAATTGTCGATTCGCTTTATTTACAGGAATATTATTCTCTGCAATCCACCAAGATAAAACTTGGAATGAGCGTAATGGGAATATTTGCAATCCCTTATTAATACCGGGCGAATATTCAATTGCATTAAATTTTAATGATAATGGATCATTACTATTAGCATAGCTAGGATCAAAGTTACGTAAATAAACACGCACCCTTTCTCCTTCAAGTGGGCTCGTATAATCAATATCCAATCCAACAGAATGATAAGAACTTAAATCAATTCCTGAATCAATAGCATCAGTTAATGCGATTGCTATTTCACAAAATGGCCACTTTGATTTATTCACAATTTCACATTCTAACAATACACTGCGATGACGAATATCTAACTTTGCCGTGGTCGCCCCATCTTGTCCTGAATCATCAATAATTTCATAATTACTATTCTTAGGCGTCACTATATATTCTTTATTAGCACCACCAAGAACAAACCATCCGTATGTAACAATAGTAAAACAGACTAAAAATAAAATAATTGCTCGAAGCCATTTATTCAACCCCGTCATGAATACCTCGAAAAACATTATCGCTCATAAGTAAACAGTAAAAAATAACTTTTATTACCGACAAATTAACAGACAAATTTAGCTTAAACAACTAATATTGTTAATAATTTACACCTACAATCAAAACAAATAAAACCTTGTTGCATAATCAAAAAAAACGCCACTTTGTCAGTGACGTTTAATAAAAATTTGAGTTAAAAGTAACATTTATTTATCGACGGCGTTGAGTGTTCTTGCCTCTATTTTGATGAATTTTATTTTTAGCTTTCGCACGACGTTTTTCTGCTGAAGCTCCACGATGAACAGATACTGTTTCAATTAAACTAGGATCAGGCTCGTAACCTTCAAGCCATTGTTGTGGTAACCGTGTATTTAATAATTCTTCAATCGCTTTTAACGCCCACTCTTCATCAAGACTCATTAGAGTAATTGCATTACCAATATTACCAGCTCGACCTGTACGTCCAATTCGGTGTACATAATCTTCAGCATTAAACGGTAAATCAAAATTAACCACATACTCTAGTTGCTGAATATCCAAGCCTCGCGCAGCAACATCTGTAGCAACCAGCACTCGTACTTTGCCTGCTTTAAAATCATCAAGTGCACGTTGACGTGCACCTTGGCTTTTATCACCATTAATAGAAACGGCTTTAATACCATCTAAGCCTAAATTCTTCGCTAATTGATCTGAACCCTGTTTTGTTTTAGTAAAAACTAACACCTGCTGCCAATTACGCGAACCAATTAAATAAGCCAATAATTCAGACTTACGCTTTTTATCAACGGGATACACCATTTGCTGAACCGTATCAGCAGCAATATTCTCAGGCGTTACTTCTACCATTTTAGGATTAGTTAAAATACTAAATGCTAATTTCTTAACTTGCTTTGAAAATGTCGCTGAAAAGAATAAAGTCTGACGCTCTGCTGGCATACGTTTCATGATGCGGTTAATATCAACAATGAAACCCATATCAAGCATACGATCCGCTTCATCAAGCACAAAGGTTTCTACATTAGCAAGTGATACATTGCCAACAAAAACATGATCAAGTAAACGTCCTGGTGTTGCTATAAGAATATCAACCCCAGCTCTTAATGCTTTAATTTGAACATTCATACTAGTACCGCCATAAGCGACAGCCACTTTCAAACCGCTGTATTTACCATATGCAATAAAGCTATCATAAACTTGCTGCGCTAATTCGCGAGTCGGTGTGATCACTAATGCTCGAATTTTAGCACTTTGTTGAGGCTTTACTTCTTCAGTTCCTATTTCATCCCGTGATGGTAGTGTCATTAATCGTTGCAAGATAGGGAACGCAAATGCTGCCGTTTTCCCAGTTCCCGTTTGAGCCCCTGCCATAACATCATCCCCAGCTAATGCTAATGGGATTGCTTGTTGTTGAACATCTGTTGGTTGTTCGTAACCTAACTCTGTCACAACTTGCAATAATTTAGGGTGAAGGCCGAGCGTTTCAAACGACATAATGTATTCCTAGCAATAAATACGCTTATACCAATAGATCGGCATAAGAAAACAAGGGCAAATTCTAACACAAAAAAAAAGCACTTCGTCATGAAGTGCTTTTTGTTACGAAATAAATATTCGTTATTTATATCATGGTTACTGCTTAATATTTAAGAACGCAGCGCCACGAACACCACCAGCATCACCATGTTTTGCTTTCACAATTTTAGGGGCTTGTGATACAGACAATAAGTACTTAGGCAGACGCTTAGGCAATTCATCATAAATTAATTCAAAATTAGATAAACCACCACCTAATACAACAACGTGAGGATCAATACCTGTGAATAAATTAGCAAAACACATTGCTAACACTTCCATAAAACGATCAACATGCTGCTGTGCTTTTTTATCGCCCGCAGCATTACGTTCAATTATTTCAATTGCTTTTAGTTTTTCACCATAATAATGCGCATAGATTTGTTCAAAGCCACGGCCTGATAAATAATTATCCATACAGCCTTTTTGACCACAACCACAATCAAATAATGGTGCTTTTTCACCCATATATAACCATGCATCCAACGGTAAGCGCATATGCCCTAACTCACCGCCAACATGGTTTAAGCCAGCAAAAACCTTACCATTAAATATCATTCCCCCACCAAAGCCAGTGCCTAAAATAAGCCCCAATACGGATGGAGCATCTTTATGCTCATCATCCCATGCTTCAGAAAGAGCAAAACAGTTTGCATCATTATCTAAACTGACGCTACGCCCCAGTTTAGCTTCTAAATCTTTACGTAGCGTGTGACCCTTAGCAGCAGGTATATTTGATGTTAGTACCGTGCCATCACGTGCATCTTCAATACCTGGAATACCTATACCTACAGCCCCTTCACAACCAAATTTAACATCAGCGGCTGTAATAATAGAAACAATAGTATCAATAAGCGCATCGTAATCGCTACTCGGTGTCGGTACACGCTCTGTTGCTACACGTTCTAGTTTTTCATTAAATGCACCAAATTCAATTTTGGTTCCGCCTACATCAAAGCCGTAGTACATCCTATTCTCCTACAAATAATGTTAAACAACACCGTGAGTTCATAACTCTTTAAATATAATGAAAATTATCCACATTTACGCCAAAACCGACTGTGATCTATAACTCAATTCATCAGTTATTATTTAAATGATGTCTAATATTATTCAACTAACATCACATCTTTGGCTGCCTATTATCATCTACTGACATAAATGCTTCTAATATTGATAACGATGATTGTTCAGGTAATGTACGATTCATTTTACCCGCAATGTAATTTTCGCGGAAAACATCAAACCATAAATCTAATAATTCAGCATTATAATGCTCGCCAAACAAATCAATAATACGCGCCGCAACTTCAGCGGTGCCTAATTGGTTTTCCTTTGACGCTTCACGCATTTTATATCGAGAAGGCTTATCAGGATTAATTGATAATAATGGGAATCGATCAAGATATGGACTCTTTCTGAACATCTTTTTCGCTTCAGCCCAACTACCATCTAACATAACAAATAATGGGCGCTTTCCATCTTCAAGTGTAACGGTGGTTACTTCTCGTTCTGGTGCATATTCAGCAGGAAAAACAATATAGGGTTGCCATTGAGGATCATCTAATAATGCCAACATTTCTAAATTAGGCTCTGTACGAGACCAAATATAAGCAAAGGTATCTTCAAATATGTCGGCAATTAAACGCCCAGTATTACTTGGCTTTAGAATCTCATCATCAAACATAACCAGTAAAAAAGCTGCGTTTGATGTCGCTAATGGGCGATGTTTACAAATACACAAATGCGTACGCAACATACACTGACGACAACGTTGGACCTTAGATCCACGAGCAAGAAATGGGCGGGTTGAACGTGCAAGGCGTTCTTCATAAAGAGTATGTATAGCATGAATGCGCATAGCGACTGACCTAAAACAGGAAAAACGCGAGCATCTTACCGAAACCCCTACTAAACATACAGTCATTATCATTATTCGAGGATTCGCTCTTCACTATTGGCTATTTTGCAGGCAGATGTTGATCATTATCCAATAAAATAAACTCTCCTTTGCTATCGCTGTAACAATCATCATGAGTAATAATAGTTGTCGTATTTCGACCTCTTTTCTTTGATTCATATAACGCTAGATCTGATTTTTCTAACCACGATTTATAATCTGTTAAGGTCGAATTCCATTCACTTATTCCTAAACTGATTGTTACGTTAATCGTACCTCGCTGATCATCAAATATCGTTTCTTGTTCGATACGATTACGCAATCTTTCGGTAAAATATCCAGCTAACTCAGCAGAAGTACCAGGCAGAATAATACCAAATTCTTCACCGCCATATCGCCCTGCAATATCAGTCTGACGTTTAGTACGTCGTAATATATCAGCAATCACTTTAATGACTCCATCACCAGCAACATGACCATAGGTATCATTCACACGTTTAAAATGGTCAATGTCAAACATGATCAATGTCGCTGGTATTTGAGTTTGATGGCAGTGTTCAAATGCATCTGCTAAACAACTTTCCCAATGGCCACGATTGTAAAGCTGAGTTAAGCGATCAGTAATACTTAAATATGTCAGTTGTTTATTAGAATCACGAAGATGATTTTTATTTTTAGCAATATCAGTAACATCGGTAATTGTTAAACAAATATGCGTATATTCACCAGAAAGAGAACGTAGTGGTGTTAACGTCATATTTTGAAACATAATATCTGAACTGCCCGAAACAGGACAAAAATTCAAAAAACGGAAGACCCATGGTCGATCTTCCCATGCTGAAAATGATCGCATTCTCAATTTAAACGTCGATTGTATTTTACTTTGTAACCATGAATGGGGTAAATCAGGGACAATATCAAATAGTGACTCACCTATAATTTTAACACTAGAAATACCACTATATGCCTGCATAAAAGTATTCCACGCACAAACATTATAATTTTCATCTAATATAACAACACCAACATCAAGATTATCTAATACTTGCATTGTTAAATGGAAATCAGCTAAAGATATTTCGTTCAATGTAATGATCCCATCATTTTATTATTAATAATTGCTAAAGAATGGCTATCCATAATAAATAAAACCTCACACTCAACATCTAAATTTTCTGCTTTATAGGTATATTCAATTGAAAAAAAAGTCTGCTTATGACAATGAGTATGATGTAAGTTCATATATTCTTCTAATACAATGGGCTGTCGCACAGAAAATAGAATAGAAATTTGTTCAGATAATGCAACTAAAAAAGAAGAAACCATTAAATTGGCAATATCGATAACCACTTCATTCTTATATTCATCCGTCTGGCTAAAACCCAGTTTTTCACCAAATAAATTAATATCTTTACCATGTAACTCAACCAAGGCTTCACCATGGATACCACCACCTACAAAACGTTGGGTAATGGCAATAAGTTCATGATCGTTACGAATATCCGCAATCGCCATTGATAGGTCACTGCTATTCATAAAAGCCACATTAGGTAATGGCATTTTAATAAAATCACCAAGATGATCAGAAATAATTGCAGCGCCTCGTCCTAATGCAATATTGGCTAATTCACGAATGCATTCAATAGAATCATTGTCTAAATGACTATTTAATTGTGGCAATTGGGTACGATCAAAAATTAACCCTAGACGTTGAGAGAGTTCTATTAATTCATCATGATCAAAGGGTTTAGATAAAAAATGATCAGCGCCTAATGCTAAACTTCTTTCCACTGCCGCTAATTGAACATCCGCAGATAATATAATAATCGTCGTATTATATTCACGCACAGGTAAAGACGCCATGACACTAAAACCATCCATAATAGGCATCGTTAAGTCTAAAAACATAATATCAATATCATTATTTTTTAGGCAATCTAACCCTTTTTTTCCATTCTCAGCATAGAAAAAAGTTGCATTACTGCATGATTGTAATAGCCGCGTAATTGATTTATGAACTAATACTGAATCGTCACAAATGAGAATATTTATATTGTTGAACATCAGATTAATCACTTACCCGCCAAACTTTAGTATAAGTATAAAGCAAAGTAACATTGTGCTGCACTTTAAAATTATGCATTCAGTGACATACATCTAAATATTGATCTTAGTTCCAATTAATTATCATCACAATAAAGAAAAAACCAGACACTTAACAATTTTCAACTAAATACACTTATAAAAAACACAATACAATTAACAATCAACAATCAACAATCAACACAACTTTATACCTGACTATATGGTTACCTAATGATATTTTTATAATAGAATCACAACATAATTTTATATCGCCAGTAGGATAAAATATGAAAGTTCTTCGTTGGATAATAGGTAAAATCATTCTTATTCTCAATGCGTTGTTCACTCCACGAAGCATACAACGTTCAGCAACAGCTCAACAAAAAATTGATATTGCTGTGGCTAATATGCAGCTCTACCAATTTGAAACATGCCCTTTTTGTGTAAAAGTACGTCGTCATGCTAAACGTTTAAATTTACCACTGACTACGCGTGATGCCAAAGTTTCACCATGGGCTCAAGAACTACTAGAGCAAGGAGGAAGACGTAAGGTTCCTTGTTTACGTATTGAAGAAAATGGGAAAGTGACTTGGATGTATGAGTCAAACGATATCATTGCATACTTAGATAAACAATTTTCTTAACACTACAATCATTCTTGTAATAAAAGTAATTAATCATTTAAGTCCTGACCATATAAGCCGATAGTATTAACTGCACTTTAATTTGTAGTATAAAGGCGACAGAACTATCGGCTTTAGCTATTGATGTTTCATTTATTAGTTATAAATACGGTTTACAAGGCTGCTGTATATGCGAAAAAATCATACAATCACTACCGACGATATTTTAATTAAACTATGTCACTCGCTGTCTGATGTGTTGTCACGAGCAACGGAAAGTAATATTAAATACTCACCAATGGTACAAAAAATCAATAAAACAAGCTTAAAGCCTGATATCGGTTGTTTTGTCCTCTTTGATGGCGGCTTTACTGGCTTAGTTGTGACTAATTTCTCAGCATCAGCTGCTATGGAACTGTATCAGAATTATATGCTACGAATGGGATTTACTGACGCTGATCTTTCCATTCATCATACCGCTGATGATGTGGCCAATATTTTAGGCGAATTAATGAACCAAGTTGTAGGTGACTTTACAGGGAAAATTGGTAGAGAATTAAACATATCCATCACTCAAAACCAACCAAAAATGCTTGCCCTACATAAACAAATCATTCTCTCTGTTGATACTAATCTAGATCGTCCAGAGGTTCGACGTGTTAGTTTTACAACTGCAAATAATAATATTTTTTACCTTGAACTAGCGATGGATAGAACAGAATTTATTCAACTTGGAAAATTTGAAATAGATGAACAAGATCCTGATACTATTTTTGAAACGGCTACTGTCGCCCGTCAGCAACAAGACAAACCAATATCTGGTAGCAACGATAGCACCAATGAAAATCCTAATGAAAATCAAGATTTGCTAGATCAACTTGGATTATAAAAAATATTTTAATTTAAATAATTAGGTAACTTTAGTCATCATATTGTTGCCTACTTACTTTTTGTGCCAAATAAATTTAATTTATTATTGATCATAACTTTAATTTTGTGATCAATAACGTAATTCACTTTCATAATACAATTTACAAAATCACCAATTCAATATAATTTCGACCCACTTTCGTTTATGGGTTTATCGTCATGTCTCAACACCGTATCGCCAGCTTTGAATTTGGTCGAATTATTGCCACGATTGCGATTATCGCTTTGCATAGCCAAATCTTCATGCAAGCTCCGTTATTTGATGGTCAACCTTTGTTAGGCATGGGGCTCAATCAAGTTAGTCGATTTGCTGTACCCTTATTTTTTATTATGGCGGGGTATTTTATCCAGCCACGTTTAACCACTGAATGTGTTCCTTATCTTTGGCGTTATGCTCCTCCATTAATCATTATGTGGGTGTCATGGAGTATTATTTACCTTATTTTTCCGTTTAACTTTCATCTTGTCACTACTGAGGGTTATATTGCTGAGCGTACCTTCTATTGGCAAAAGCTGCTCACAACACCATTAAATACGTTATTTGAAGGTGGATTAGTACATCTTTGGTATATTCCAGGGCTATTAAGTGGTTTAACTATCATTACCGTTTTACTGCGTTTGAAGTTATCTCGCTTAATTATTCCCATTGCTACCCTTTTATTTATTTTTGGTTTAATGGCAGGTAGCTATGCTCAAATAACAGAATTAAGCTCACCAATCTTCACACGTAATGGTCCCTTTTTTAGCACTTTCATGATCATGCTTGGATTTGAAATTCGCCGTCGTAATATCAGCATTAGTCTTAAATACAGTATTATTATGATGACTATTGGATTTTGTTTATTTATTGGTGAGGCAAACTATCTTTCATTACAAGAAAATGGTTCATTTTTCCATGACTCCCTTTTTGGCACACCATTATGGGCGTTAGGTATTTTCTTTGTTTTATTAGCAAGACCTAATTTAGGTGACTATAAAATCATTCACTCATTAAGCAAAGACGTTCTGGGTATTTACCTATGCCACCTTCTGGTTGTCATTTATTATTTAAATATCATTGCTGTTTTAGATATTGATCCTATTTTTGCCAGTCTATTTGCTGTACCAGTCGTACTTTTTATATCAACGATGATTGTTCGTGGACTGCGAAAAACGTCTATAGCGCTATTTTTAGTGCGTTAGTTTAACATTATCGTAAAGTCCTTATTATTCTCTGATTATAAGGACTTTTTACTCTACCTCTCTACAAGTTCCTTATTCTCTATCCTCAAACAATGATATTCATATAAATTGCTATAAACATCATTTTCAATGCAAAAAATGTTCAGAGCTACACGAAAACTAAACACACTGACACGCTTTTAAAACGCAATGATTGCACATTATTGCTACATACCGATAACCTTATTAGCTACTATCGTGCATTATATTAATAAGGGAATGAATCAATGGCCAAACTACATCCGCTATCTTTCGTGATTGGCAGCATCTTCGCAGCCAATAGTTATGCGATGACACCTCAACCCGATCCCGACAATATTGGTGGTTACGTCATTGAGCGTTCCGAAATTATTACAGCTGAAAATATAAAAACAATGGATCCAATGTACGATGTCTGGGCACAAGCATTAGTGACCGCATCAAATTCTATCGTTGAATCGATTCTTCCAGGGCTAAGTACTAATCCTGATAATGTAAAACGGGTTGAGCACGTTTTTCCTGAAACTGAGTGGAATTATCTCACTCAAATGGCGGCACCTGAATATACCTATACTCGTTTTTTACGCGCCATAGGAAAATTCCCTGCATTCTGTGGTGATTACACCGATGATCGCGATGCAGATGCTATCTGTAAGAAATCCATTGTTACTGCTTTCGCTCACTTCGCCCAAGAAACTGGCGGTCATATTAGTATTGAAAACGTATCAGATAATCCATTAGGGCTTGAAGAATGGCAACAAGCATTAGTTCATGTGCGTGAAATGGGGTGGTCTGAAGGTCAACCCGGTTACACCACAGGTTGTGGTCAAAATGATTGGCAAAATAAACGCTGGCCTTGTGCTGAAGGACAAGGCTACTTTGGGCGTGGCGCAAAACAACTCTCCTACCACTTCAACTATGGCGCATTTTCTGAGGTAATGTTTGACGGTGATGCAACAGTACTACTGAATAATCCAGGGTTAGTCGCTGATTCTTGGCTAAACCTTGCATCAGCAATCTGGTTTTTCCTAACGCCACAAGCACCTAAACCTGCCATGTTACATGTTATAGATCGCACATGGGTTCCTTCTCAACGTGAAACAGATGCTGGCATTGGCTATGGCTTTGGTACTACGATTAATGTCATCAATGGTGGTATTGAATGTGGTGAGCAAAACAAAGATAAAGGTCAACCCGTTAACCGTATTCGTTATTGGGAAGGTTTAGTTGAAAACTATCAAATTACACTAAAGAGTGATGAAACTAATACCTGCTGGCAACAAACGCCTTATGGCAGTTTAAATTTAAATGGCGCAACCGACGTGCTTTATACTAATTGGGATGCAAATTGGAAATACTACCCTGACCGTCCTGGTGGTGCCTCATTTGAGTGTGAGTTAGTTGGTTTCCAAACCGCTTATTCTGCTTTAGTTGCTGGCGATTATGAAAAATGCGTCACCAATTTCTATGGCTCACACGCGAACTGGCCAGAAGTACGTGTGGTGGAAAAATTAGATCCCGATACGGGGGGTGGTACAACAGATCCTAGCGATCCACCGATTGATGGTGTGGCAAGTTGGGATAAAAATAAAGTTTATACTTGCGGAGAACAAATCGCTTACAAAGGAGCTGTTTATGAAGCTAAATGGTGGAGTCAAAATAACCAGCCTGATTTAGGTGATCCGTGGAAGCTCATTAAAGCGGCAACAGATGATACTATTACGCCACCAGTAACACCGCCAACAGACAAAAAACCATCTCCTGATTTACCTGCTGATGTTACAGCATGGGAAAGTCATGCCGTTTACGGTGGCAATGATAAAGTCAGCTACCAAGGTAAAATATATAAAGCTAAATGGTGGAGCCAAGGTAATACCCCTACTGCAGGCGATCCGTGGGCTTTGTTACCTTAAAGCTAACCTCAACAATATTATTTAATTAACCTACTAATATATTAACACCCAATAAAAATGGCTTTGACGGGAAAATTAAACCCTATCAAGGCCACTTTTTATCGTTAACAAAAACAACGACGACTACTTAGTTGCAGCATCAAACACCAATTTACCTAAGCGGTACAACCGTTTTGCTTGCTCGGTATAATCAATGGATTCACCTTGAGCACGACGACGATTTAACTGGGTATTAATTCCATCTTGATACACCATCTGTAACTGTGATTGTAAACTATCAAGGTTATAGGGAATACGATCACTACTAACAGAAAACGGCAGAATATACTCCGCTTGCATCATCTCACGGTTATAGTTCACGGCATCGCTAATAATTTGTCCTTTGTCTGTTTGAGGAGAGTCAAGATCATACGGAGGCAACCATTCATCGACAGGCTTAAGTTTATCAACTTGATTAACTAATATAATCACTTTTGGTGCTTTTCGTTGCTGATTTTTAGGCTGCTTATAAAACGAATCAAAGGCTGTTCTTAATGTGACATCGAGTTGACGTGACGATTGATTGGCCTTCAAGACCCAAATAACTACATCGCTTTCAGTCATTTGTTTCAATAGTTTTTTTTCAGTATCAGCATTACCATCAATACCAGGCAAATCGATCAGATTGATTAAGTCCAATCCTTCCACTTCACATTTATAAGTTGTGGCTTTATCCGTTGAAGGTAACGTACTCACTTCAGCTGCAATTTCACCTAATAAACCATTAATTACTGATGATTTACCCGCACTTACTTGACCAACAATCGCCACCCGCAATGGCTCTACAGCAATCGCAGCTGCTTGCTGATCTTGGTCTTGTAGCTGACTATGTGGCACTGCTGCATCATCAAGTTTGAAACGACCACTGTATAAATCAATCGCTACTGATGCAACCTCTTGTAATAAAGTTGCTTTTAATTTGCTTTGCACTTCTGTGCTAACATCATCAAATAACTTACCTAGCACTAATCCTCTAACTTCTGCTAACCAACCTGTGGGCGTTGCGATTCGGAATAAGCGATATATATCATACGCACTTTTTGCATAGCCCATTTTATCTTTAATCGCGTAACCTTGTTTGAGGCTTGTTAGCGTGATTTTCTCAGAAAAAGGAACATGTTGTTGTAAAAAGTGGCGATAACGGCGACTGACCTCTTCAACCATCATTAAAAATTCAGGAGCAGTAAAAGCCAACTTTTGCGAACTCGATTGTTGATGATACTGCGCAGCAACATCAGCCACTAAAACATAAGCATGGGCTTGTAGGCTTTCCCATGTTGAATCTTCAGCTAACTGTTTATCAATCACCTGAGTTATTTGTTGCCACACTTGTTGATCGTGCTCACTCCATTGTGGATTGGCAGCCACATGCAATGGTGCGATATCATCCATTACAGCATTCGCAACCACCCGTTTACGGCGCAACCACCAATAAGGCAGAAAAGCCAATAAACAACCACCAGCAATAATGGCAAAAAATAGTAGCCATTGTCCTTGTTGAATGAGATCAACGACACCAAAGCCAGCTAATACAATGATAGGTAAACAAACTGCCAACATCAATAATGGTAAAAAATCTTCAGAAAGTTGATTGATTAACTGATAACTTTTACTTACCCGTTTCATTCGCTATCCTTTTTCAGTGTGGTTTTACTTAATTGCTGCCTATCCGCAACCGTTTTAACCATGGTAAATGCTTGTTGGTAAGCCAATTTAATTTGATCTTTTGAAATCGACTCACCTTTACTACGATGGTACAAATACATACAAGCAGCACGACCAATAGCATAGGTAGATGAAAAACTCATCGCAGCAGCCGTCGCACTTCCCACTGTTTGACCGTATGCTGGAATAAATTTAACTAACTGGTTAAGCCCTAATTTAGATAGGTATTGCAGCAAAAAACCCGATCCCAACATGCCAACGAACTCTGCATAGTCTTTTTTATTCCAACTGACACCATATTGATTGGCAAGACTATGTAACATTTTTCCTTGAATAGCAGGCACGCTAAATAACCCAACAGCAGGAATTGCATCACTGGCACCCGCAGCACCGGCATACCACAATACTTCTTGTCGTAACTGATAAAAGTTTTGTTCTTCACGGCTAGTATGGGCTTGTTGATTGGATAATAAACTCAACATCGGAAGCGCATCTGTCAATGCATGGTGCAGTGCATCAATGCCTATAAATTGGTCTTCATCTGGAATAAAATCAACCACAATAGGCTGATAGCTTGTTACAGATTCTGATTGCCATTGTGTCGGTTTTATACCCCAAACATCCATCACTCGCTGATGGTTATATTCAATCGCACGTTGGCGCTCTTGAATATCAACAATACTATTCACCGCAGTATGGATAACCAGTAAGTGTTTGATCATACCACTACGTTTAATTTGTTTTAATGCCGCTAATAAACCTGACTGTTCGGGTTCTTCCGCTTTCATCACCACCATGAGTGCATGGCTTTTACCACTACACATTGCAATGTCTTCTGCTGGATCATAATCAGTTTCACCTAATCCTCGAGTATCTAAAAAACACACTAATGGATTTTCAGCCGGATAAAGATAATGATGAGCAGTACGAGTACATGGCTGAAAACCATTACCTATTTCAACGAGGCTATTCCCTGTAAGCGTTTGAATTATTGTTGATTTACCTGCTCCTGTTTTACCTAACAGCCATAACGTTGGAATGTTTTTTTGCCATTCATCAAACGCAGGTGCTAAATCAGGGTTAACCGAGGGATTTATATATTGGTAAACTTTCTTAAAGAAGCGATTCATATCACCTTTACACCACAAAATAGTAAACCAGTCATATATTGAATATTCATACATAACTATTTAATCAATATTAGCAAAATAGCACTAAATGAAAAAAAGAGAATAACCTTAATGATCATTCTCTTTTTTATAATTCAATATTCGTTATCTTTGGTTATAGATTAATCATCAATATGCTCAATATGTTCAATATGTTCAATCGTATATTGTTCACGACTAGAACTGACTAAACTTGACACCACAATCGCCATATAAAATACACCGACAATCGCCTCAAGATAGGCAAGAACTTTAGCTATTGGCATTATTGGTAAAATGTCGCCGTATCCCAGTGTCGTTAAAGTGACAAAGCTAAAATAAGCGGCATCAGCAAAATTCTCTTGCCATGCTCCTTTATTGATGCCTTGAAATGCCCCTGGTAAAAAATGAATAAGAATTAAATAACCAATTGCCCACATTAAACCGATCAATAGAAACAATGCCATTGAACCAATGATTTTGTTGCTGTTAATTGAACCCGTAAAGAGTATTTGGCGCATAATTGAGCGAAAAGTGCCATAGAAGAAAATAAACATCAATGACAGCATGATAATTTCAATTTCTTCAATGCCGAATATTGTTCGAGTGATCACGGCTATTAACCATGCAACCACTAATGACGATAAAAAACGGAACCAATTCTTATCAAAGCGTAAGCTCAATAAACAAATACCAAAAGTAATCAACGTAAAAGCTTCTAATATATATTGCAAAATACCCGATGTAATAACCTTATTTAATGACGCACTAATCAATAAAAAAACCAATGCTAGCGTTAAGTAGAAAAAATTATTTTGATTATTTATACGTCGTACTTTTTTACTGAACATTTATCAATATTCCTTATTTCTCTTCATATCCAGTTAATTCCATAAACCCTTTACCGCTATGTGATCCCGTGACTCTAATTGGACCTTCCCAATACGGAAACATAAAATGTAACCACTGATCATGCCTAACAACACTCGTTTGGAGCTTTAATCCTTGTGACGGCACTTCAATTAGCCAATTTAATGGAAAAGATATTCCACTTACTTTATTAAAATGCATTGGCTTCATACGTATTTGGTTATTGTCTAACTTAACCACTCGACCATCGGACCATGAGCGAGATCCAATAAAATAGGGTCTTTGGCCTCTTTCTCGTAATTGCGATACCATAAGGGCACTGCCATCATCTAAATGAATAGAGAACCAATCCCATCCTTGTTGCTTCGCGCTGAGCATACTACTGCTCCATTCACGATCAAACCAACCTCGTCCACTTACTTTATATTGCTTTCCATCAAGCTCAATAACACCATCAATATCTAAAAATGGTGCGCTATAATAATAAGATGCAATATCAAGCAATGGATGCTTTTTGCTGTATCCCTTATCGCCTTGTAAAACTATAGAACCACGCTGTTTAATATCTAACCGCGCTAACATATTATCATCAGAAAACTCAAGCCTACCTGGAAATGGGCTACTCGTTGGTGCCTGCCATGACCAATTATCTAACCAAGCACGAAAAGGATTAAGAGTAACTCCTGCTTGTCCAATCCCACCCCGCGCAAACCGTTCTGTTGCCCAAATTTTATCAGACGTTGTTATCACCGCATGTGCCATATACATTTGTGGTGTTTTCCATCCACTCAAATCTTCATCACTGGTTGCCATACGAAACAACGTCCATTGCAATGCAATTTCTTTGCCTGTATCTGTTTTAAGATTCGTTGTTAAATACCACCATTCAGCAAGATATTCAGGATGCTCACCATAATCACGAGGAAAAGTTATCGACTCTCCTTTAACAACGGGTTCAAACACAAAATCTTTAGATTGCGTTAACATTTTAACAGAATTACTGCGCACAGGCGGGTGATCACATCCACTTAATAATAATAAAACCATCAGCATTATCGCTAAATAAACCCAATGCCAACGAGATTGCATAGCTGAAATTTTCATTAAAATGACTCTCGTAAAGATAAAATGGCAGAACGCCGAACCAATCGCCATACTGGCCATGCTCCTGCGACTAATAGCACCAATAAAGCAGTACCTAATGTCAACAAATAATCATACGGGAAGTATTGCATTTGCATTGTCCAACCAAAGGAGTGTTTCAATACGACATCAATCAATAATTGTGCTAGAAGTAATCCTAATGGCAATGCCATCAATGCGGTCATTAGTCCAATAACCAGCAACTGTCCACCACCGAGTAATGATAATTCAACCCCAGTCATTCCCATACAACGCAATAAAGAAAACTGCCGCTGCCGAGAAACCTCTCCAGCAATAGTTGCGAAAAATAAACCACAAATAGCAATAAATAACGTTAGATTACCGAGTGTTGATGTCACAACAAAAGTACGATCAAATACAGTCATTGCTTGTTTCAGTAACGCTGCATTGTTACGTATTCTCTCGGGTTGTAATCGAAATCTCTCGCCTAACTTCGCTAATAATGGATCTAATTTCACGCCATTTTTTAAATGAATCGCTAATCCTACTTGTCCTGAATGAGGCCAAAAACGTTGCCACTTTTGTTGTGAAATTAATACCTGTCCATAAGGATTACCGTAATCATAATAAATACCAACAACGTGCCAATGCTTATTCATTGGAGCGGGAAGATTAATAATGTCGCCTGGTTGCCAATGGTGCTTCAAAGCCATAGACTCACTGACCATCACTGCACGTTCATTGTGTAATTGTTGCCAATAATTCTTAATCCCCGTCTTGACTGAAAGTGCTTGTTTCTCACCCAATGATTGGCCAATACTCATAACTTGAATCGTACCATCATTTGAGCGTGTCGCTTTTTGCCAACTCCACCACACTTGTTCAACTTCAGGCTGTTGCTGTAACCATTTTGAAATACGTGGTGCCATATTCATTGAAGGGCGAATATAAATATCAGCAGCTAATCGCTGTTCAAGCCAATTTTCAGTCGTATTTCTAAAACTACCCACCATTGTTTCCATACCAATATTAGAAGCTAACGCTAACATAAATGCCATTGCTGCAATGCCGCGATAACTTAAACTCGCTGCGGCATCAAAGAAAAACCAACGCATTCGAGCTTTACGACTAATATTGCCTAAAAAGTTAAACAGTAGCCATAGTAAGTAAGGCATCATCAAACCAGATGCAATCAAAATAATAGCAATTAAAACAAAGCCGGTTAACTGCCCATGAGCTACCTTATAAACAACGATCGCTCCAATAATAAAGATACAAGAAAACAGTGCTTGCCATGCAAACTCTCGCCCACTAAAGCGAACTAATGATAAATGTGTAGCTAAACGTGCTGGTGGCGATTTTATTAATCGTACAATCGGCCACGTACATGAAAAAGCACAACCAAAAACTGCAATCGCTAAACTTGCAGCTCCCCATTGCCAGTTCCAATGGACTTGCAAACCAACATTAGCGTTATATAAATCATTCAATGATACAGCTACGGATGGCAACAATTGCTGTGCTAATAACAATCCAATAAGATTACCGCCAACAAGCCCAAGCAATACCCATAAACACAGCTCACCAATTAATGCTCCTGCAAGCTGAGTTCCACTCACTCCAAGCTGACGTAATAGACCAACTAATGGTTGTCGTTGCGCTAAAGATAACGACATTGCTTGGTAAAAAATAAATAATCCAACGACAAATGCGAGCATGCCCATTGCAAATAAATTAAGATGGAATGCATTGGTCAGCGGCTCTAATTTTGCATTTTGTTGGCGCTCAAGTGTTAATCCTGGTGGTAGAATATGTGTTAGTTTCATCAATTGCTTGCGGCTCATTTCACCACAGACGATAGCACTAAACCCTGAACTTGGTTGTAATTCACGCAATAGGCCGATATCTGCAATCATACGAGAATCATTCATACGACTATCACTGCTCACCTTTATCGGACCAATTTTTCGTCCAGAATCTAGTGTCAACATATCACCATTTTTAATGCCAATATAATTAGCTAAATATTCACCCAGCATAATAGGATATGGCGGTCGCATTAATTGCAATAATTTAATTTTATGTTCATCTGCAACACTATTTTTTATTGCACCAAGCATAGCAACAGGATCAATACCTAATAATTGAAAATCCCGTTGTTTTTCAGTAACAATTCGATGTTCAACTAATGGTGCGCATGTTTTTAGTCCTGCGCGTCGCATTTGAATATAAAACCCTTGAGGGACATTCATTCCAATTTGTACATGCCGAATGCGATATGGAAAAGGATTAGAAAAAAGTTGCTCGCCTTTTCGGTAGCTTTCTTTTGCTTGCTGGTTAACACCCATTACACCAACTAATAATGCAATACCTAAGGTTAGCCCTAACCAGACTAAAACAATTTGTAATGGATGACGGCGATAATGCCCCCAAAGAGCACTAGCTACGGGGCGTAACATGAAGCTGACCTCCTTGTAAACGAATACGCCCTTGCATCTTTGCAGCGACTATTTCACTATGAGTCACGACTAATAACGTACAATGAAGCTGTTTCGTTAATGAAAGAAGTAATTGAATAACAGCACTTGCATTACGCTCATCTAAACTACCTGTAGGTTCATCTGCAAGTAATAAAATTGGTTCCATATAAATCGCACGTGCAATTGCTGCTCGTTGTTGTTGACCACCTGAAATTTCTTCTGGATAACGAGATAATAACGACATTAAATCTAATGCAGAAATTAACTTTAGCCATAATTTATCATCGTCAGGTAAGCCTTTTAACTGACGACAAAAACGAATGTTATCGGCTACGGTTAAGGTTGGTAATAAATTATATTGCTGAAAAACAAGACCAATATTTTCACGACGGAAAGCCGTACGCTCACGTTCAGAAATGGCATGTATTGCTCTATCCCCCAACCATATCTCACCCGATTCAGGTTTATCAAGCCCCGCTATTAAATTCAATAATGTGCTTTTCCCTGAACCACTTTCGCCCATTAGCGCCAATTGTTCCCCAGCATTTAAAAATAAATTAGCGCCCTGAAGTACAGAATGGAACTCTGTACCGTCGAGATACCCTTTACAGAGTGCAGATAGTCGTAACATGTCCAATCACCAACGTTTATTTACATTACAAATTAATCATATTTATTTCAATATCGAACAATTAAAACAAATAGTTATTCAATACTACCTATTTTATTGTTCACATAATAGCTTGAGCACTATATATAGCCATTTAAAACACTTATTGTATTAAGATATTCCTCTTTAACAACAAATAGCTACCAATTAAGCGCAATAATTAATCACTAACAGATAACGTTTATATTTTTACTTTTAATTTAATAATTATTAGAAAAAATTACATATATCATTCCACTAAAAACAATACTGCTTATTCAAATTATTCGTACCATTCATATCCACATTTTTACTTTTGAATGGATAAATACAATCATATGCATAACCCCCCTCTAAAACGAGGTGATAATAATCATATTAATCTACAAAAACTATCAACTTTTGCAGTTTATTATTGCTTTTAATCAATAAAAAGCCATTATCTCTAAAGGTGATAATTAAAAATTAAAACATCAGTTTTTTGCATCTTTATATCGCAACATGGAATTTAGAGTGGTTATTTAATGAGCAAAAATATTCTTGTCGTCGGAGCCTCTGGTTATATTGGCAGTCATCTAGTGCCGAATTTATTAAACTTAGGTCACCACGTAAAAGCAACAGGACGGAACCTTAAGCTATTAGAAAAACGTGGTTGGGGAAATATTGATAATTTAGAATTAATTGAATTAGATTTAGAGATCGATCAAGATTTAACAACTTTATTTAAAGATATTGATACTGTTTATTTTCTGGTTCATGGCATGAATCACGGCCATGATTTTATTGAATTTGAACTCGATTGTGCAAAACGGTTTAGCCATTATCTAGCACTGAGTAATGTGAAACATCTTATTTATCTTGGCGCTTTACAATCATCAACCAGCCAATCTAAACATTTAATTGCACGAAAAGAGACTGGCAATATTCTTCGTGATAGCGGTAAATGCATTACAGAACTACGGGCTGGTATCATTATTGGTCCCGGTTCCGCTGCATTTGAAGTCATGCAAGATTTCGTTTACCACTTACCTATTATGTTAACTCCGCGCTGGGTCACCTCGCGTAATTCACCTATTGCATTACGCAATTTACTCTACTACCTCACCGAACTTATTGACTACCCTCAAGAAAAAAATCTTATTTTAGATGTCGCCGGTCCCGAACAAATGACTTATAAAGATCAAATGGTTCGGTTAAGTAAAGTGCATGGCAAAGCGATCCGTGTTATTCCCTTAAAATGGCTAAGCCCTCAAATGGCTACGTATTGGCTTCGCTTTATAACATCGGTCCCAACCAATATTGCTCGAGCACTCATTGGTGGTTTAAGTTGCGATCTTCCTGCTGATGGTAGTGAACTTCAACGTCGAATACCTCAGCATTTGATCAGTTATGAAGAGGCAATTCAAGAAGCGCTCACAATGAATACAGAAGTTGTTAGGAGTGAAATTTGGGGATTTGATCCTGATGCCCTATTACGTTGGCAAACCGGTTATGGCTACTACCCAAAACAAGCGGGTTACACACTTAAAACAGACGCCAGTTGTGAAGACTTATGGCGTCAGGTACAACTAATCGGTGGCGAAGAAGGCTATTTTTACGCTAACGGTTTATGGCGAGTACGAGAATGGATGGATGCCATGATTGGTGGTGACGCACTACAACGTTATCGTCGAGATCCTCTGCAATTACAATTGGGGGATAAAATTGATTCATGGAAAGTGATCAGTCTTGAGAAAAACCATTTCCTATCGCTATTATTTGGTATGAAAGCGCCGGGACTGGGTCGATTAGAATTCACCATTGAAGATTGTGGCGATTATCGTACGGTAGATATTCGCGCATGGTGGCACCCAAAAGGCTTTATGGGGCTATTGTATTGGTTTGCAATGATGCCTGCCCATTTATTTATTTTCCGAGGCATGACTCATGCTTTAGTTAAACGTTGTAAGGCTAAAATACAACAAGGCAATATCGAAACAAAATAATACGATTTCTCTAATTTTAAAAATATAGCTATAAAAAAGCCGAAAGCATAAAACTTTCGGCTTTTTTGTCGCTAACGAAATGCAAAAATCACATCACACTCCGCTCATCATACCGCTTTTTCTGCCTTTGAAGCACAGGTCATTTTCAATGCTGCCACCGGTCCACTTAATAGTGTTAGTCCTATCAGTAATGATACTGGCACAGCGGTAATAACAATAAAGGATTGCAGTGCATTTAAACCGCCATCACCGGCTAATAATAATACTGCCGCCACTACACCCATAGTAATAGCCCAAAATAAGCGATGTTTACTGCTTGGTTCATTATCACCAGAAACTACCATCGCAATAGAATATGCCATTGAGTCACCAGTGGTCACTACAAATGTTGTCGTCAACACTAAAAATGCGGGCAATAAAATATAACTTAACGGTAAATTAGACAGCGTCGCTAACAATACTGAAGGTAAACCACCATCATTCAATGGACCGGAAATCATACCTGGGTTATTTAGCTCTAATGAAATACCTGTACCGCCTAATACAGCAAACCAAAAGTTTGTCGCAATCGGTGCGCCAACAGCAACACACAAGATCAAACTTCTTATACTACGACCTTCAGAAATACGAGCAATAAAGATAGCCATCATTGGAGCAAAACCGATAAACCATCCCCAGAAGAACCATGTCCACCACAAGTTCCATTCAGGCTTAGCGGTAGTCAAACTCATTGTACCCATATTCTGAAGATAACTGCCAAATGCCGATCCAAACTCTTTTAATAAAAAACTCGTTGGACCTAAAATTAACATTGCAGCTAAAAGTACAAAAGCACCAATAACATTAAGACGAGATAACCACTGTAATCCTTTATCCATGCCTGATGCTGCTGAGGCTGAATAAATAGCAACAACAACGGCTAAAATAATTAACTGAGATTGGGTATTATTTTCTAAGCCTGTTAATAATTCTAAGCTATAGCCTAATTGTGATGCTAAAAAACCAATCGGACCAATCGTACCAGCCGCTACAGCAATAATTGAACATGCATCAATCACACTACCTAGCCAATGATTTTCTAAACGATGCCCAAAAAGTGGAAATAATAAAGCGCGAGGGCGTAATTTTATCCCATGTTCATGATGGGCATACATTAACACTATCGTTGAGAGCGTACCTAGTACCGCCCATGCAAGAAAGCCCCAATGTAAAAATGCTTGATCTAAGGCAGGAGTAACAGCAGCAAGCGTGCCGCCTTCGACACCAGGAAATGATGGAGAGGGTGTCATAAAGTGATAAATAGGTTCAGCTGCAGACCAAAAAACGCCACCACCAGCAAGCAGTGTACACATAATCATTGCTAACCAACGAAATGTGCCAATAGTCGGTTTAACAACGCTACCCATCACTTTTTTACCTAACGGACTAATCGCTACAATTAACGCTAGGAAGAAATTAATAAGCATCAGCCACTGCCAACTTGAACCAAAAGTTTGGGCTGCAGAGCTAAATGATGTTTGGATCATTGCAGTAAACGCGGGCATATCAATTAAAGCAGAAAGAACGAATAAGCTAATAAAGCCAATCGTTAGAGATGGAACGAGTTTATTGTCTAAACCTTTCAGTCCTATAACAAAATTCGGTACTGTATTATTACTAATTTCACTTGTATTTCGTTGCATAAATGTCTCACGCTGTGTGTGAGGGAAGACACACTATCAGCATGCAAACCTTAATACCAGTTAAATTTTCCTATAATTTTCAATAGAAAAGAAAATAAACCTCCAATTTTATTGGTTTGTAATTTGAAAACAGAAACTTATAATTTGTCATACAAAAACTAAAATTGAGAAATAAAAATCATCGAAACCATTAAAAATACTTATTAACATAAGGGGCTAAAGCATAATAAATAGTTACTGAACAAATAATTTCACAATTGATAGCTGCAAACTTAGTTATCAATTAATCGTTTTAAACGATATGGTGAGTGTGATATTTCACGCAAATACACCTATTTCTATGCCCTATAGTAATAGCCAATTTTTAACGGCATTGTAGAGGTATTCATGAAATCCACGTTAATTTCTGCTGCAATTGCAGCGACCCTTTCCCCATCCGTTTTTGCTTGCACCACTATTCTTGTTGGTAATCAAGCAACAACTGACGGCAGTTATATTATTGCGAGAAATGCAGACCATAGCCCATTGGTCAATCCACACTGGTTTAATCATCCTCATCAGACAAATACCCAAGGCGAGTTCAAATCTAACAGCAATGCTTTTACTTACCCTTTACCAGCAACCAGCCTTGCTTATAGCAGTTTCTCAAAAGCAAAAACGCAGGATACTTCTTTTGGTTCTGCTGGCTTTAATGAGCTTGGTATTGGAATGTCTGCCACGGAAACTATTTATAATAATCCCACCGTCCTTGCCGTTGATCCTTACAATGAAAAAGCCGGTATTAATGAAGATTCGATTGTTAATGTTATTTTACCGCGAGTGAAATCAGCCAAAGAAGGCGTACAACTCTTAGGTGAGATTATTGAGAAACAAGGAGCAGCAGAAGGCTTTGGCGTCGCTTTTGTTGATAAAACTGGAATTTGGTATTTAGAAACAGGCAGTGGCCACCAATGGATGGCCACCAAACTTGATAATAACGATTATTTTGTTTCTGCTAATCAAGGACGATTACAACATTTTGACCCTACTAACACCGATAAATATCTTTCCAGCCCAACGCTGATCAATTTTGCTATTGCTCAAGGTGTATACAAACCGAAACAAGATGGTGAGTTTAATTTTCATCGCGCCTACTCCATCGATAACAGCAACGATCGTCTTTATAATTATCCACGCGTACATGTCTTACAACACATGTACAGTAACGGCATTAAAACAACCTTAGCGGATCCATTAGCCTTTCCTGTCTTTGCAGAGCCTGCGCATAAATTATCGGTCGATGATGTTAAGCAAGGATTGAGAAATCATTATCAAGGATCTTCACATGATCCTTATGCTAACGTTAATCCTAAAGAAACTTATCGTCCTATTTCTGTCTTTAGAACTTATCAATCTCATATTCTTCAAATTAACCCAGCATTACCTCAGGCTATTGGCGAAGTGGCTTATATTGGCTGGGGGATGACTGATCTAACACCTTATATTGCGTTTTATCAAGGTGCAAAAATTCCAGCTATCTATAAAACAGGCATCGGTACTATGGCTGATAATATGTCAGCCTATTGGCAGTTACGTAAAGTACAAACCCTTGCGATGACTGACTATAATCAGTTTGCACCAATGGTTAAAAAAGCCTATGCCGAATTTGAAAAGAAACAAACCGCACTCATGGCGCAAACACAAAAAGACTATTTAGCCATCTATAAAACTGAGCCTCAAAAAGCACAAGCACTCTTAAATAATTTTGAATTAACCGTCACTAATCAAGCGATGGCAACAGCCAATAATCTTCAAAATAGGATTATTACTAAGATGACAATAGATACTAATACCATTTATCCATTCAAGGGGGCTTAATTAGCACTACTGACTATTTATACTTGAACATATAAATAGAATAAAACAGTGAACATCGCCAATGACGATTACCACAGATATTAAAAAGGCAGCCGATTAAGACTGCCTTTTCAATATTGTACATCACAGATTAATCAATAATTAAATCGTGCTGCGTACAATGATGATTAGTAATATGAGTGATAGTTTGACGCGGAATTTTTTTCCATGAATCAGAATGATCTAATGGCTCAGAAGCAAGAATCGTTTTATTCTTTAAGCACTGAATAAATACTGGTGGTGGTTGGTGATCGGAACTATAACGAACTACCCAAAATTGCTCACCATCAGAGATACACAATGACGTTTTTAACGGCCCAGTTATCGATTTATCTTCCATTGCTTGTTCAATTTCATATAAGGTCTGATTTATCGCTGCAACGGGATCAATTCGAAGCCCATTTTTAATCATCATCAAGAAAATCAATTCACTATCAGTTGTACCGACTCGTTTTAAAAATAACTCTTCAGTTAATTGACGGACTAACGTAAATTTCACCTGATCAAAACCACTGATCTGGCCATTATGTAGAAACATCCAATTATCAAGTACAAACGGATGACAATTTACTCGAGAAACTTGTGAGCCTGTTGAATGACGAATATGTGCCATAAAACGGTGTGAACTAATGTGATGCGCTAACGAACGTAAATTCTCATCACCCCATGCGGGTAAAATATCATGATAATAGCCAGGTAATGCGCGATGAGAATACCAACCTAAACCAAAGCCATCGCCATTTGCACGAACAACACGCTTTTTATTTGATTCGACACTTTGCTGAATTAATGAATGTTCTGGCTGATAAATTAATTCATCTAAATAGATACTGTCACCATGATAGGCTAACCATCGGGACATAACGTATTCCTTACTTAAGACAACACATACTAAATAAGTTGTCTAATTTATCACGCACTACACATGATCACTATGCTTATATTGTTTAATACAGGCGACTTATTTACTACGTATTATTTATATATACCATAATGGAAAAAGGCATTTATTCTTCTTTTTCAATAGCTACAATCCATAATGCTAATACCTTTTAAGAGCATAGATCAGTATCAATCCTCATAATATTGGCTTTAAGATGCATAATATGCCAGCTTTTAAATACGAATAAGACATAAATCGTACTATTAACAAGATCAAAATTTTAGGTAAAAAAAGATCACTCAAAAAAGTAACCTTTATATAACAATGATTTGTTGTAATTAGCCCAGTCGATGCTCAATTTGCTCAGCTTTAACAAACTTATCATGCGTTGCCAATTGGGCTTGATAACGTTGAATATTAGGATAATTAACAATCATGCCGTTATTTTGCAGTATTTCAACAATAAACGACATCATGATATCAGCGCCAGTGAGTCGATCTTCGACTAAATATGTTTTGCCTTCAAGACTCTGTTCAAAATAACTAATGACTTTTTCCGCTTCAACGTCTGCATAACTTTCTAAGAAATTAGTTTTAGCGCCATCTTTAGCAACAAACATCTTTAATAATAATGGTAAAATAGCCGAACTTTCAGCGAAATGAAGCCATTGTAAATATTCAATATAAGCTGGCGTTCCCACTTTAGGTGCTAAATTAAGGTTATATGTTTGAATTAAATATTCAGTAATAGCGCCAGATTCAGCAATCACCGCCCCATTGTCTTCAATCACTGGCGATTTTCCTAACGGGTGAATATTTTTCAATTCTGGTGGAGCCAAAAAAGTGACAGCGTCACGCAAATAAGGCTTAATCTCATAAATTACGTTAAGCTCTTCTAATAACCAAATAATGCGCTTTGAACGTGATTTATTTAAGTGATGAAGTGTGATCATATTCTATTCACCTTATTATTGAGCTTGATTGGTTTGAATAACCAATTTGCCAAAATTCTTACCGTCTAATAAACCAATAAACGCTTGAGGGGCATTTTCTAACCCTTGAACTAAATCTTCACGATAATGGATTTTGCCTTCCGCTAACCATTGGCTCATATCTGTGGCAAATTCATCATAACGATCAGCATAATCATCAAAGATAATAAACCCTTGCATCTTAATACGCTTAACTAATAGCGTACCCATTAACATCGACAAGCGATCAGGCCCTTGCGGTAATTCAGTGGCATTATATTGAGAAATCAAACCACATAATGGAATACGTGCGCCGGTATTAAGTAGCGGTAATACTGCATCAAAAACTTTACCACCGACATTTTCATAATAAATATCAATGCCTTTATCACAAACTGACGCTAGTTGAGCCTCGAAATCATCGGCTTTATGATCAATACAATCATCAAAACCTAGCACGTCTTTAGCATAGCGGCATTTTTCTTCGCCACCAGCAACACCAATAACTCGACAACCTTTAATTTTACCAATCTGCCCCACCATTGAACCCACAGCACCTGTTGCAGCCGCCACAACAATCGTATCACTCGGCTTAGGTTGACCAATATCAAGCAAGCCCATATAAGCGGTGAAACCCGGCATTCCCATCACACCTAAAGCATAAGATGGATGTGTTGGTTGCATGCCTAATTTAATTAATCCGCTACCATTTGAAACAGCATAATCTTGCCAACCTGAATAAGATAACACCCACTCACCTTGTACAAAATCAGCATGGTTAGACTGCTCAACTTGACATACCGTACCGCCAACCATGACCTCACCTATCGCAACAGGATCAGCATAAGATTTAGCATCACTCATACGGCCTCGCATATAAGGATCTAATGATAGATATACACTACGTAGTAATATCTCCCCAGCGGCTATCGTTGGCATTGCTGTTTGTTCTAAACGAAAATTATCCGTTGTTGGTGCACCTACTGGGCGAGATGCTAATACAATTCTACGATTTACGTTTGTCATTGTGCTATCCTTTTCTTTTTTACTGAATATTAGACCAGTCGTCTAGTGTTGGGTTTTAAAAAATCCCATCGAAAAATAATGGGATAATTAATCATTAACTACCACTAAACTACAGGTTGTAACTGCGTTTGAGTTGTAATTAATGCTTGCTGTAATACAGTAACGTCTTGGCTAAGTTTATAAAACAAACTAGCACCAAGCCATAATTGATATAAGGTTTGAGCAGTTAATTGACTGTCTTTTACTGTAATCGAACCGTCTTTAATACCATCATCAATGCATGACGCAATTAAGTTTACAATACTGTTAGCCCCTTTCTTCAAAGCCTCACGCATCGGTTCAGACAAATCAGAGACCTCAGCACTGAGTTTAACCACTACACATTTATTGGCGTTACAGGTGCCGTTATCAATGATTAACCACCGTGAAAAATAGTCAGTCAAACGATCAAAACCAGTTCCATTGCCTTGTACTAAAAGAGTAGAAACCTGCTCTAGATACTGTTCAAAATAGTGTTGAATTAACGCCTCACCAAATTGTTCTTTTGACTTAAAATAATGATAAAAAGAACCTTTTGGTACCACTGCTGTATTTAAAATTTCTGACAAACCAACATTTGAGAATCCTTTGGTTACTACAAGTTGATAACCAATATCTAAAATATGCTGGCGTGTATCATTTGTTTTTGTTTTCATACGATAACTATAAACTCGACTAGACCAGTCGTCTAGTACTGTGGCACAATTATTTTAATGCCACCGTTATAGCTTGTAATAAATATATTGTTTCTATCTCATTTATAACGACGGATATTAATAGACATACAGCGCTGAACACGTATGATCGTCAGCAATTAGCAAAACACCTGTATTACACTGTCAATTGGAATATCGTTTTGATTAGAGAAAATGTCTTTACCCCTTTTGCAACTTGGAGCAAGCCTTTAGTTTCTGAAGTTGCAGAAGCAATTAACCTATTAAAAGATAATGGTTATGATGCCAAGCAACTTACTTTAGCAACAGGCCTACAAGAAAAAAATATCTGTAATTGGACTGCTAAATATAAAAAAGAGCCATTAGATGTTTCTTCAATTCCTTACCCTTGCTGGTGTTTTATTGCCGCACTGATTGGCCGACCTAACATCGCAACCAATGGTAAAGTAATTGAAGTTGAAGAAATCAAACGTGTATTACGCTTATTTAAGCCTTCTGCTTTTGGCAGTCAAAATACGTTTATTTGCCCGACAAGCGAGCAGTTTGCAAAATTAATCGACAGCGGTTTATTTGCAGAAATGACCACTGAAAATATTGCAGCATTGTTTAACTGGAAACCTGAAAACGTCACTGACAGTTTACGCGCAGGTAAATTACCTTACCTAAACTGGTGCCTAATCATCATGATGTTTGGCATTAACATTCAAAAAATGGCGTTAAAAGACTTGGATACTGAGATTACTATCAACCAGTAATCCTCGTAATTATTCGCTTAAAAATACGCCTTGTGATTAGTATTTCACCCACAAGGCGTTATTCATTTATTAATATCCATATCAATACTATACGTAATAACTTGATTCATCGTAATACCTGATTAAAATAGTCGATTATTATCACCGTCAGGATCTCACGACACATGCCAACTTCAACCCAACATTTGGCGTTAAAACCCACCTCATTATTTACGCTCTATTGCATTATCTTCCTTGGCTCTGCGGGCTTTTTTATTACGATCCCAGCTTATGTGAGTTTATTTTTAACGGATCACTCACTTGCTATCGCACAAAATATGTCAATCGAACAACGTCGTACTTTATTTGGTACGGTGATGTCAGCAGCTCCCTTTATCTCAATGTTTTTTACCCCATTCATTGCTCGTTTCGCTGACCGTTTTAGCCGTAAAATGACCATGGTCTTATGTTTAATCATTGCCGCTATTGGTTTTGCAATACCGATCTATGCCATTGTGATCGGATCAATTGCATTATTATTTGCAGGAAACATGATCAATAGCCTTGGCTCTGCCAGTCAACCAATTGCACAAGCGATTCTTGCTGATAATAGCCGTGGTAAAACCAAAGCGACGTTAATGAGTATGGTGGCAATCGTAATGACAGCGGCAATGTCATTTGGACCAGCATTAGGCAGCAAATTATCAGCAACCTATGGTACTCAAGCGCCATTTTATGCCTGTCTTATTATTGCTATCTTCTGTTTAGTGCTGTTAAACCTTGTTCGTTTACCGCCGCAAGTTACTTTACACAATGAAAACCCACTCTCTTTTGTTGCCCCATTGAAACGCAGTCAATCTGGTTTATTGGCTTGTTTAGCGATCGTTTTTATTTGCCAGTTTAGTTGGAGTTTATACTTTCAAAATATTGCGTTTATTTTTCCTCAAAAATGGGGGATTAGTGTAGAAAGCAGCTTCTACCAATATTTTATGATGGCTATTGGTGTTGTTATGATCTGTTCGTTATTATTGCTTCCTCGGCTGATTTTAGCGCGTATTAATGTATTATCAGCATTGCGGATAACAACCCTATTTGCAGCGATTGGTATGATTTTATTAGCAGTAACACCCACACCAAATACACACATCGCTGCGATGATATTTACTGCTGTCATGGTTGCGATTGCTTTTCCTTTTTATATTACGGCATTATCAGACAGAGCCAGTGAAGCAGATCAAGGTTGGGTAATGGCGATGTCAAGTGCAATGGTAGGGCTTGCATGGACATTAAGTGGTTATTTGACCAGTGTATTTGTCAATATTGATTTAATTCTACCGACAGCGATTGCCGCCATCGGTTATGTGATTGCGATGATTATCGTCCCTAAAAAGGCAGCAAAGCTCGTTACGGCGGCTAATTAAGATAATGAAAAGGACAACATATATGACACCATTAACCAGTGCACTTCAAGCTCATCAGTTTCATGCGGTGATCCCAGAGCCACTTCAATTTGGGCGTGGACTCATTGTTGATCTTTCCCCTGCCAGTGTGCTTTGGCAAAGTGTTACCGCCGATCACAGCTTTGCTGATGAAATAGCCCGTCAGTCAACAGCAATGAACGCACAAATAGTGATTGGTCGTTATGCAGAACAACGGCTAATTTATCAAGATAAAAAAAATTTTAGTGACAGTAAAAATCGTACCGTTCATATGGGGATTGATTTAGGTGTCCCTTCTTTAACGCCGGTGTTTGCACCACTTGATGGCGATGTTCATAGCATTGCTAATCATCAAAATGATGGTGACTATGGTCCTACTATTATTTTACGCCATCAGCTTGAGGGAATAGCCTTTTTTACTTTGTATGGTCATCTTCATCAGGCTGCCCATACGCACTTACATGTAGGCGATCATATAAAAGCTGGGCAACAATTTACAGCAATAGGCACAACAGAAGAAAATGGCGGTTGGGCTCCACATCTTCATTTACAGATCATTGAGAATATGGGAACCAATACCGATGATTATATTGGAGTTGTTGATCCCGCAGAGTTAGATTTTTACCGCAATAACTGCCCCAACCCTAATTTGATCCTTAAACGCGATGATCTTGATTAAAAATCAGCCATAAAGTTAAGTGGGGTCAATCCTGTTTTTTGACGAAAAAAGCTAATAAATGCACTGTCATTAGCAAAGTCTAACCGATATGAGACCTCTGAAATACGTTGCCGTTGTGATAATAATTCAATGGCCGTTAACAATCGCCATTGCTGACGCCAACTTTGATATGGCATTCCTGTTTCTTTATTAAAAATACGCGTAATTGTTTTCTGGCTTGCTCCCACTAACACGCTAAGATCGGCTAATGTCGGTGCAATAAAATTTGGCGAGTTAATCTCTTCAAGCCACTTAACTAATCTAACATCATGAGGTAACGGTAAATTTAAATGACTTTCAGTAGCAAAATTAAGCTCTTCTATCAATAGATTAACTGAATTTAATTGTTCTTCATTGGGTTTATCAAACGCCCACATTGACATTCTTTCAAGCAATATTGCCATCAATGGATTAATATCAATAATCTTCATTTTACGACTAAGTTGTGGTTGTAATGATGGGGAAAAATATAAGGAACGATATTGTATTACATTGGTCATTTGCGCATTATGCAAAATGCCTGCGGGGATCCAAGCTGCACGCATAGGAGGTAAAACGCACTTAGTTCCTTCTAGGGTGATCACCATACAACCATGATGAGAGAATAATAGCTGATCTTTATCATGCCGATGTTCACCAGAATTATGATCACCAATGTCTGCTGCAAGGCCAATCACTAAACTGTCAAAGTCATTGGGACAAAATCGCTGATCATTTTCAATATATGCCATAGCTTCCGTTATTTGTCCTTATATTAATATATATAGTCTTTATATTAATATAAGCTCAAAAATGAGCACATTATAATAATTACCATGATGAAACGATACGTATATTTACGCTAACTTTCTCATATATTAATAAAAAGCATCGTTTTTGCTTATATTTTTAGAGCAACATCATGGAAATAATAAAAATCATATGAATAATAATATTAATAAAATATCGATGCCCTTAGCAGTGACATTATTAATGTTTCCACAACTCATCGAAACTATGTATAGCCCTGCATTAACCTCAATTAAAACCCATTTTGGCATCACAGGTTCAACGGCAGCACAAGGTATGTCAGTGTTCTTTATCGCCTTTGCTATTGGAGTCGTTTTTTGGGGAAGAATGTGTGACATCATTGGTCGTCGTTATTCAATACTACTGGGACTGATCGTTTTTATTAGCTTTGCCACCATCACCTTATTTGTATCAACATTTACTCTGCTTCTTATCTGCTTTGGGTGCAGTGCCTTTGGCGCAGCAGTTGGCTCTGTCTGTACCCAAACCATTCTTCGTGATTGTTACCAAGGTGCAGAGCTTGGGCGTGTATTTTCTATTATTGGAACATCAATTGGAATCAGCCCGATTATTGGCATGATAGTTGGCAGTTGGTTAACCGTTCATGGTGGCTATAAATGGGCATTTATTGGCATGATAGCACTAACAAGTGTATTACTCTGTTGGAGTCTACAGCAATTACCTGAAACGAAACCGCCCCAAATCCAACGAGATAGCTTGCTCTCTGTTGGTATCAAAATGCTCAAAGACCTACATATTTGGTACATAATGTTAATGGTTGCCATTTTTAATATTGCATTATTCTCCTATTACACTCTGGCTCCTTTTATGTTTGAAAAGTTAAATATCAGCATTAAATTATTTGGCTACACCAGTGCTGTACTCACTTTAGGCTCAATTCTTGGCGCAATGTTTAATATGCGATTATTACGTCGATATGTAATGCCACAAACAATTATTACTTTAGCGTCAATTATATTACTTATAAGTAGTAGTGGCATTTATCTATTACAAAACGTCATCTGGTTTTTCTTACCGATGATTTTTGTCTCTTTGTCATTTGGTTTAGCTTTACCTAACTTATTAAGTACAGCATTAAATAACTACCGTGATCATTTAGGCAGTGCTGGCGCATTACTGGGATTATTTTATTATCTCATTATTGGGGCGGGCTTACATAAAGCGGCAATAGTAGCCGATCTTGGTATTACACTTGTCATCTGCGCTATTATTGCAATAACACTGACGCTCTTTCATCGTTTTCTTAACTCTGCTCTATCAATAAAGTCATCATAATAGCCGGCTAATGCTATCTATGTCCTTTTTGGGTTATAGCAAATACAACTAAGCCGCAATAATGCGGCTTAGTGTATGATTCAACTTGATTTATAGCGTTCGAGTAGGTAACTCTGGTAAATGAGAGCCAGTATTTAATGGGTAAATTATATATTCCCCATGAAATTTAACTTTAGATTTATAATCAGTAATTTTAAACAACAAGATGCCATGTTGATAAGCAGTATCAATAAACTGCTGCACATTACCACGCACGTACAATGATAGTGGTTTAACTAACTCACCCTCATCATTCATTGATGCCGCATATTGCGCTGAACAAACCACTAACGATGCTTTACCGTCTGTGTGATGACTCACTTTACGATTAACTTCGTATTCATTAGTTACTAACCAATCTTGCTGTTCTAACGCAGTATAAAAGGTTGTCATGACTGCAGGTGAAATAACTGTTGATTGCCCTTGCTCATCAGTAACTTTCGCGTAAGTCTCAGCTAAACGTTCAAACTGCAATTTTAGCTGTGCATTTTTACCCATGGTTCGTGATTGTTGCTGCCATTCCTGCAATGTTTTCACTACACAGCGATCAAAACTATGTTGTTTAAGTACTTTTGTTACCCAAGCACTTAAAAATATACTTTCACTGACAGGGTTCTTCTGTGCTTTACCTGTTGCTTGTGCCTCTTGTAAAGCCACTAACCCACTGTTAACTACATTGTAAATTTCATTAAAAAAAATGGTCATGATTTATTTCAAACAATCCAAAAATATCAAATCACCACACAACCTCTAGGCTGTGCGTGCAAGGAACCAATAAAAACCGCCTGACAATATAGCACATGATGCCATTGTTAACGCCATCGGCCATGCATTACTGTCTGGCATTAATGCTACAAGGCCACCCACTATCGAACCAATACCAAAACGGAACGTTCCACCTAAAGAAGAAGCCGTACCCGCCATCTGAGGATAGCTCGACAGTAGACACGCCATCGTATTACTACCAATAGTAGATAATGTACCAATAAATAAAGCGACAGGGATAACAACACCCCATAACCCTAAATCTAGCCATTGCCCAATAAGTAGCAATATGCCTGCAACCAGCTGTATTACCAAACCAAAACGTAACATCCAATGTGTACCCTTTCGTTTCACAAAACGGCCATTGATGCTAGTAAATAGAATCATACAAAGAATATTTAAACAAAAGTAATAGCCAAAATTCTCAACGCTAATACCATAAATATCAATATATACAAAAGAGCCTGCCGTTAAAAACGTAAACATACCCGCAAAAGAAAAACCACTACAGCATATAAGTCCAAAAGCAACAGGATTTGATAATAACCGTTTGTAATTTTTAATAATCGATGACAAATGAAATGGAATACGCTTTTCTTTCGGCAGTGTTTCTTTAATCTTAAATAAAATCGAAATCAAAACAATAACGGCAAAAATAGCTAATGCCCAAAATACAGCACGCCAACCAAACCAAACTGAAAGATGACCACCAAGCACTGGAGCAATTAAAGGCGCAATTGTCATCACCAAAGTAACAAATGACATTGTCCGTGAAAATTCTTCACGTTCAAACATATCACGTACAAGTGCACCAATAATAACGGCAGCCGCAGCTCCTGCAAAACCTTGTGCAACTCGAACAATTGTTAAATCAGTAATATTAGTACTCAACGCACCTAAAACGGTTAATACCAAGAAGCTAATCGTTCCCGCGATCAGCATTGGTCGTCGGCCATAACTATCAGCTAATGGCCCATGAATTAACTGACCAAAAGCGAAGCCTGCCGTATAAGCCGTTAATGTGACTTGTACTGCACTCGGAGAGACTAAAAAATCTTTCGCAATGTTAGGCATTGCAGGCAGATACATATCAATAGCAAAAGGGGTTAAAGCAGCAATAGCACCGAGTATGAGAATGAGCTGTAAACTCAATTTAGATGTGGCTTGTTGAGTCATAAGGATTCTTTTTATAAAGATAACAATAATAGGTCAAATATAATTGCTATTGAACAGATAATATTCCTATTGTACGCTAAAAAAACAGTAATCATACTTTCCTAATAGGAAATAAAAAATTTCTAATCGATCTTATTCTAAGGAATTTTTACTTACTTATATAACTTATAAAAAAAGCACAAATAACAAGATTTATGCTTTTTCAGTATATAAAACAAAGACTAATATTATTTAGCTAAGAATGATGCAATCTCTTCAGCTGTTAATGGACGGTATTGACCAGGTTCTAGATCTTCATCTAATTCAAGTGCGCCTACACGCTCACGATGTAAACCAACAACACGGTTACCGACAGCTGCAAACATACGCTTTACTTGATGATACTTACCTTCAGTAATGGTTAGTACACCTTCACGTTCGCCCACAATTTCTAGCTTCGCTGGACGAGTAAGTCCTTCTTCGCCATTTAATTGTACACCCGCTTCAAATTGCGCAATATTTTCAGCAACAATAGGATCAGCTGTTTCTACAAAATATACTTTCTCACACACATGACGTGGAGAAGTAATACGGTGTGACCATTGGCCATCATCAGTTAATAATGTTAAACCCGTTGTATCACTGTCTAAACGTCCTGCCACATGCATTTTTTCAGGGCTAACTTCATCAAACAATACAAAAACAGTCGGATTGAAATCGTCAACATGTGAACACACAAAACCTTGTGGTTTATTCAACATGAAGTAACGAGGCCCTTGTAGGCGAAGTGGACGACCGTTAAATTCTACATTGTTATCGTCACCAACAGAGAAAGAAGCACTGCGAACAATTTCTCCATCAACTTCAATCATTTTATCACGAAGAAGTTTACCTGCTTCTCTACGGGTGATACCTAAAGTGGTACCTAAGAATTTATCAAGCCTCATTGACTGGCTCCGCTACTTACAAAAGATTCGGTATTATAGGAAGCAAATCACAGATATGCATTAAAAACTTCATTTTCGTATACATTCATACTTTAGGCATATTACTTTTATTGTTATCCAAAAAGTAAAAATCATAAAATACAGTGCTATTTCACCAAAAATATGAACATTTCTATGACTCAATTGTCATATATCTGCTAGATTACAAATTAAAAAGATATTTACTCTATGAAAAAACAACAATTTACTTACACGTTGTAACCAAAAAAGCTTTCAACGATAAGGCGTTAACTTAGGGACTCTATATGAATATTTCTCTCAGCACACCAACACTTTCTTCACTTAATAAGTTTCTTCAATTAATAGATGAATTATTTGATTATGAAGCCTTGCCTCAAAAAGCAGAACAAACCATGATTGCGGTAAAGCAGCTATTAAGTAACCCAAAACTGGGACAAGCATGGTTTATTGAAGTAGAACAGCAAGGTCTTAAACATATTGTTGGGCATGTTATTGTAAGCTATAGCTTTAGCCTTGAGCATGGTGGAAAAATAGGATTAATCGATCAATTCTATTTAAAAGCAGATTGGCGTCAACATGGTATTGGAACCGAATTATTACCCCAACTTGAAGCCTTAGTTATTCAAGATGGTGTCAAGGCGTTATCTCTTGAAGTTAATATCGGCAATGCTGGTGCTCGCAATTTCTATGAAAAGCATGGTTTTACGCCTCGCCGTCAATTTTGTATGATGACGAAAAATCTAACTGAATCTCATATACCAGCCACTATCGCCTCTTGAACATAATAAATAATAACGATTAATTTTCATTTAAGCCTTGTTTTTACAAGGCTTTTTTCGTTATAACTAAAGGATAGATTTCGTATAGATAATAACAGCCGTGATCTTACCTATTAGTTTATATAGAGGAAATAATAATGTTACCGTTATTTAAAATTATCGACACTAAAAACACTAACATTAATACGACACACTTATTTAAGCAGTAGGATATAAATATTCATGGACAGCAAACTTACTGTACTTTATGAAACTCACCTAAAGCCTCAACTTGAAGCGCTTGATCATGATCGTAAAAAAGTTATAAAACAATATTGGTTATCATTATTGCTTGGGTTAGGTTTTGCTATTATTACCATTCCACTAAGTTTTATGTTTAATCTACAAGCATTTGGCATTATTTTTTCGATTATTATCGCCATCGTAATGCACCGCTTATACAACAAACGTTGGGATCAATATAAAAAAGATTATAAGCATAAAATAATTACCAAACTCATTAGTTCAATTGATAACAGCTTTAATTACCAACCGACACAATGCATAAATAAGCAAGATTATAAAAATAGTGCTCTCTTTGGTCGTCATTATGATCGCTATCGTGGAGAAGATTTTATTGAAGGTCAAATAGACAAAACTTATTTACGCTTTTCAGAATTACACACTGAATACAAAACCCAAAGCCGTGATAACAGCGGTAAAAACCAAGATCAATGGCATACTATTTTTAAAGGGCTTTTTTTTGTTGCTGATGCCAATAAACACTTTTCAGGTCAAACAACTATTATCCCTAATGACCATAATATTTTTTCAGCTACAGATCAGAAACTATCCGATATATTTAGTAATAACCAACAACAAGTGATCCTTAACGATCCTGAATTTTCTCAACTGTTTAATGTCTATAGTAATGATCAAACTGAAGCTCAATACTTATTATCGCCGGCAATGATACAGCGACTAATCAATTTTAGTAATCGCTCAGATCATACGATAGCTTTCTCATTCGTCGACGATCATCTCTATATTGCAATATCTAGTTCTAAAAATTATTTTGAACCTAAATTATTCCAGCAAGCTGATTCTTTAACTTTTATTGCCGCTATTTATTATGATCTAAAGTTTGTTATTAACATTGTTGACGAACTCGATCTTAATACTCAAATATGGACAAAACCATAAAGACTCGCCATAAATCCTCAACCATAAAAAAACGGAAGCTAAAAAGCTTCCGTTTTTCATAACAGACTAACTAAATAGTAACTAGCCGTCGAATTTGCCAAAAATGTCGTTTCCAAAAAATATGGTGTAAATTTGAAATAGACACTCCACGAGAGCTCGCTGAGTTCATAAAATCACCATTAGAAAGATAAATCCCTACATGACGTTCATTTCGACCCGTTTTAAAGAATACTAAATCTCCTAACCTCGCTTGACCTCTACGAATCCGTCGCCCTAATTTGACTTGCCCTAACGTTGTTCGAGGCAAATCACGATGAAATACTTGCCGATACATCTTCATTACAAAGGCAGAACAATCAATCCCTCGGTGGCTTGAACCACCAAAATGATAAGGTGTTCCTTTCCATCCATAATATGCATGAAAAATTTTACGTTTCACCAATCGCACATGTCGCCGTTCTTGCAATGTTGTTCGATGATAGCTCTTACGTAAATAATGCTTATGGTATAATGTATGTTGTTGCCTTTTTTTATGTATATAATGTCGATAAATACGAGAATGATGCACAATTGTATGTGCTGTCGTTCGCGTTGTAGAAGCTGCGGCATACCATGAAAAAAATGCCGATAAAATAATAATAATTCTAAAAATATAAAACATTGGTCGTAATTTTTTAATTATAAATAAAAATCATAGCTAAGTTACAATGTAACATTATTATTACTTCCTCTATTGCTCTATTTATGCAATATATAAATTCAATAACAACCATCCTCTTTATTAACGAAACAACGCTAATTCCCTTGACAGTTTATATTATTATATGCTGGTTTAACTTATCTTATTTTTACTCTTACTTAACCCATAGATCTTTAATTTAAGCTGCTGTTGTCTCTTGCCAAATCACTGGTTAAATGTACACTAGTTACGTTTTCAGTTACCCCAGAATAGTTTCTATGTATACCCTTCGTCCTTATCAGCAAGACAGTGTTAACGCGACTATCCACTATTTTCGTAAACACAACACCCCAGCAGTATTAGCTCTACCAACAGGCGCAGGTAAAAGCCTTGTAGTCGCAGAGCTTGCCCGTATTGCTCGTGGTCGTGTATTGGTGTTAACCCACGTTAAAGAGCTAGTAGAACAAAACCACGCCAAATACGAAAGTTATGGCTTAAAAGCTGCTATTTTTTCTGCTGGCTTAGGACGTAAAGAAACCGATCAGCAAGTGGTCTTTGCTTCTGTTCAGTCAATGGCAAATAGCCTTGATAAATTTAAGGAACAATTTTCTTTATTAGTTATCGATGAATGCCATCGTGTGCCTGATGATGAAAACAGCGCCTATCGCAAAGTTATCAAACATGTACAAACGATAAATCCTAATATTAAAGTGCTTGGGTTAACCGCCACCCCCTATCGCTTAGGCACTGGGTGGATTTACAAATACCATACTCGTGGTCAAGTCAAAACTGAAACCGAACGCTTCTTTCGTGATTGTATTTTTGAATTACCAATTCGTTACTTACTTGATGAAGGCTTTTTAACAGAGCCTAAAGTGATGGATATGGCTGTATTAGGTTATGATTTCTCATCACTAACACCTTCGAACACAGGTCATTATAAAGAATCTGATCTAGATAGCGTGATCGAACAATCAGGCCGTGCAACCCCAATGATCATTGAACAAGTGATTGATTATGCCAAAGATCGCCGTGGTATTATGATCTTTGCTTCAACCGTCAATCATGCTCAGGAGATAATGGGCTATCTTGCTCATGAAAATGCGGCCCTGGTTATCGGTGATACGCCCCTTGATGAACGCGATCGTATTATCAATGATTTCAAAGATCAAAAAATCAAATACCTTGTTAACGTCTCTGTATTAACAACAGGGTTTGATGCCCCCCATGTTGATTTAATTGCCATATTACGCCCTACTGAATCTATTAGCCTTTATCAACAAATTGTCGGTCGTGGCTTACGTTTATTTGAAGGTAAAAAAGACTGTTTGATCTTAGAATATGCGGGTAACTGTTACGATTTATACCAACCTGAAGTGGGCGATCCTAAACCAAATGGCGACAGCGAAGTTGTTATGGTTCCCTGCCCTGCCTGTGGTTTCAACAATAGCTTTTGGGGTAAACTCGATCCTGCTGGTTTTTTAGTTGAACATTATGGTCGTCGCTGCCAAGGCTATTTTGAAGATGATGACACAGGCGAGCGTGAGGAGTGTGGCTACCGTTTTCGTGCTAAATATTGCGAAGAATGTGGCGCAGATAATGACATTGCTGCTCGCCGCTGTCACCAATGCGATGCAGTAATGGTTGATCCCGATAAAAAGCTACGTGAAGCATTAAAGCTCAAGGATGCAATGATCATGAAATGCACCGATATGCGTTTAGAGCCGGGTAAGAATAAGTTTGGTAAGCCACAATTGAAAGTGGTTTATATTGGCGAAGAAGACAATGAAATTAACGAGATTTGGCAGTTATCAACCAAGACCCAAAAAAGTGATTTTCTCACCAAGTTCATTAATCCGCACTTAGTGGATAGGCATCGCCCCTTTACTGATACCGCCCCGACAAAAGTGGCAAATAATGAACATCGATTACGCCCACCAGAAATTATTATTGCGCGTAAAAGCGGCCGCTTCTGGGCGATCCGCGATAAATTGTTCGATTTGGATCAGTATCAAAAGTAGATATAACAATTATAAGAATAAGATGCCAAACTTTTAGCGTCTCTTCTTTTATTCAAATTGACCATTATTATTTATCTTTTGTAAATACCAAACAATTTGTATCTGCTTTATTATTCAATAAATCGTCACAACTTGTTGTTGATAAGCGATGAATACATGCAACGGCATCATCATGAAGTGCAGGTTTGTCCTCTATATAGTGATGATAATGACTTTTCATCGTATTACATTTTCTATCAAATGCACCAATAATTAATGACTTAGCTTCATCATCAACATCTTGCTTCATTGATAAATGTTTAAGAGTGCACTTTTTTAAATTATCACACATAGCAGTAATAGCATCATCCATAGGCTTTGCGGCAAAAACTTGCAAAGAACCCACTATAAACACTGTTATAAATGCAATTTTTAACATATAAACCTCTACCATTAACCTGCATAATTACAGTTCAAGTGTAGACGTTTATTTTTGTTTTATTCTTACTAATCGTTGCGCCACTTAATTTGAAATTCGATTTCTTCTTCGTTGCCTTCACGTTCATGCTCTATGCTATATTCAGCACGAACAGGTACATAAATACGCTCACCTGCAATTTGAATATCAAAACGGGTTCCACTTTCTACCGCATCAGCTAAACGACGTAATTTAGCCACAAATTCAGTATTTGAGTAGTGCTTTTCAATATCTCTCTCTTTTTTATTTGTCATTTTTTCAGATCCCTTCATATATCACAACTCATAACGTTAAACGGCGACAAGCATCGCTATGGCTCTTTTAACGCAATACATCATTCTCTAATCATAAGAAAAAATAAACGTCCAAACTGCGACTATGCTTCTATTTTTAACTATTATCAATACCCGTCACATTGCATCAAACGACCATATCATTGAAATATATTTACAACCCTATGTTCTGTATTGAAAACACTTCATAAAAGTTTTAGCTTAGAGAAAAACCTTTATTTTCAACACTCCCCCTGATGCGTATGCATTTAATGACGCTCAATATTTGAGCCACATCATCGGTCGTAAAAGGTTAAACCATCAACTAGGCCAAGATCATGAATACAGATAATTCCAATAATGCTCCTTTCGGTACTTTACTCGGTTATGCTGCTGGGGGGATCGCTATTTATTCTTCTGATTACAGTACGATAAATGAAGATGAATATGCTGATGCCTCTGCAATGAGGAGTTACATTCATGGTGAATACATGGGGTATAAGTGGCAATGTGTTGAGTTTGCGCGCCGTTTTTTATATATCAACTATGGATTGGTATTTACCGACGTCAGTATGGCATATGAAATTTTCTCGTTACGTTTTTTACGCCAAGTAGTTAATGATAAAATTTTACCTTTATATGCGTTTGAAAACGGTTCACGCCAAAAACCCGTTGTTGGTTCATTATTGATTTGGCAAAAAGGGGGGGAATTTCAAGACACAGGCCACGTTGCTGTTATTACTCATATTGAAAATGATAAGGTAATGATTGCTGAACAAAATGTAACTTTTGTGCCATTACCATTAGGTCAACAATGGACTCGCGAACTAGCCTTGCATGTTGAAGATGGTTGTTACACCATTGAAGATACCTTTGATGATACTGAAATTTTAGGTTGGGTGGCTTACAATACTGATACAACATATAGCCTACCCCAACCTTCACCTGAGCCTGAATTACTTAACATTCAAGCTGCTTGGCGATTAAATAGCAGTCAGTTTGAAACCAATTGGTTAGATAGCAATGACGAGCTAGAACAAACGTATTCACGCGTTAATGCCAACAAGTTACTCAATGATGATATCTACCGTTATTTCACTATTTCAGAAAGTGCAGAACAAGAGTTGGCTAAAGCGACTAATGAATTGCATCTGATGTACTTACACGCAACAGATAAAGTACTGCAAGATGATAATTTATTAGCACTGTTTGATATACCGAAAATTCTATGGCCACGATTGCGTTTATCGTGGCAAAAACACCGCCATAGTATGTTAACTGGGCGTTTAGATTTCTGCATGGATGAAAATGGCTTAAAGGTTTACGAATACAACGCTGACTCAGCATCTTGCCATACTGAGGCCTGTTTAATTATTCAAAAATGGGCAGAACAAGGTGGCGATATTGCAGAAAATAGCCCAGCAGAAGACTTACTCAATGAACTTGCGAGTGTATGGAAATATAGTCAACAATATTCCTTCGTCCATATTATGCAAGATGATGACGACGAGGAAGATTATCATGCCTTATTCATGCAAAAAGCACTGACCTTAGCAGGAATTGAAAGCAAAATACTTAAAGGCTTAGACGGTATTCATTGGAATCCAGCAGGTCAATTAATTGATGATAATGAGCGCCTAATTGAATGCGTTTGGAAAACATGGGCGTGGGAAACAGCTATAGATCAAGTGCGTGAAGTTCGCTGTACCGAATATGCAGCAGTGCCGATTCACACGGGCTATCCTGATACAAAAGTACGTTTGATTGACGTGTTATTACGCCCTGAAATAAAAGTATTTGAACCATTATGGACAGTGATCCCAAGTAATAAAGCTATTCTACCCGTATTGTGGTCTTTATTCCCTCATCATCATTACTTATTAGATACTGATTTTCATATCACCGATGAACTCAGTAAAACAGGCTATGCAATTAAGCCAATTGCTGGGCGTTGCGGCAGTAATATCGATTTAGTCAGCCATAATGAATCAGTATTAGATAAAACCGATGGTCAATTTAACGACCAGAAGAACATTTATCAGCAATTATGGTGTTTACCAAAAGTCGCTAATAAATATATTCAAGTATGTACTTTTACTGTTGATGGTAATTACGGTGGTGTTTGTTTGCGTTCTGATAATTCATTAGTCATCAAAAAAGACAGTGATATTGAACCATTAATTGTTCTAGAAGACAGTGCATTTCTAAATAATCTATAACGCTTTAATTGTTAAAATCAAAAAAGCCGTGTTAATGATCTTTTACATTAAAAAGATCATAACACGGCTTTATTTAATACTAAGAGTAATTATAACACTCTCAAAAAATCAATATTAAAGTAACAATCAATAATATTTTTATTCGTCTTGATATAATTTTTATGCAGTCATTCTTTATTATAAAGAGGCGTTCTTTATCTATGAAAAAACGTCTAAACGCTGATATCTTAACCAACCATTCCTTAGGCAAATAAAAAAAATAATATTACACTTAATATGCTTGCATGTTCTTGTTTTGATTGTTAGTATGCGCCCTCGTTTTACGACGCTAAGTAAGGTCGCATTACTTAGTGAATTAATTAAATCAAAGAGTATTGATTATGAAATTTAATGCAATTGTACGTACAGACCTTGGTAAAGGTGCGAGCCGCCGCCTACGTCTTACTGAGCACTTCCCTGCAATCGTTTACGGTGGCGAAGCTGCACCAGTAGCTATCACTCTTAAGCACAGTGATATCATCAACCAAATGGATAAGCCTGAGTTCTACGAAGGTTTTGTTCTTGTAATCGATGGCCAGGAAGTTAAGGTTAAGCCTCAAGACATCCAACGTCACGTGTACAAGCCAAAGGTTGAGCACATGGACTTTAAACGCATCTAATTGCGTGTTCATAAAACTCTTCAGAAAAGCACTCTTCGGAGTGCTTTTTTTATATCTCGAATTTATGAATATCATCAAAAATAAATTGTTGCTGTGGTGACGGGTTATTAATCTCTTGAATATTATTATGTCGTTGACGACGCATAATGCGTAAATAGCGCTGTCGACATAATTTTATCACTTTAATTTTTTGATCTGCTGTCATATTTTGCCAAAAGAATCGTTCTTCTCGACTGCGATAACACCCCTTGCAATAGCCTCGATTATTAACCTGACAGCAGCCAACACAAGGACTTGGCACATCAAAAAAATCCAGCTGTTCCATGCTATTTCACTCTTTATTATTCAACGCTCCTTTCTTGAGCATAAACCATTCATCTATAGTTGTATTTAAATCATATAAATACACATAATAATGTTACTAAAATGACCGTGTTATGTTTATTGTAAGTATTAATTGTTATTTTGTTGTATTGATTTTTAGCCGCTAATTCTGCTAAGGTTATAAATATTGTCACGGTAGATAATTATTTATCACTTAAATGCGTTCATTTATCTATAAAATAATAAATGCATTAACTGGAGGGAACCATGGATTTTTTCGTACCATTAGCTAAAAATATTGATCAAGCACAATCGGTTTATTCATCAATTGCAGAGCATGTGTCAGCCCCAACACCTACGACGAATAAACGTATTCAAAAATTAGTTTGGACCCATGAGGGCGTTGAATGTATTGGTGAGATAGGAAAATTACCACCAGATGTTTTTCGTGCAAATGATGAGATTTTAGCCATTTTTGAATGTGATAATGTTTATAAAATTTGTACTCAAAATCGCGGCGTTATTAATTTTGACCCTATTTTAGCAAGTAGCGATACCGTAAAACATGTCATTTATTTTGATTAACTATAAGCTTAAATAGAAGCGCGCTTAAATAGCGCGTTTTCATTAACTGACTAAAATAAACCTAACTGTGATGCCGTTATATTATCAAACGATTTACCAATAAAAATAAGAATACCATCAGCAACAGGTTTTAATTGTTTTTCTAAATAATGATTATAATCGATTGCACTCTGACGATATTCAATCGGTTCAGCCCCTGAGGTTGTAAACACATATTCTATCGCCCCTTTTTGTTGATATTGCAATGGGCGCCCTAGCTTAGCATTCATTTCATCGGCCAATCTCGCGGCACGAACTTGGGGCGGAATATTTTTCTGATAATCATCTAAATTACGACGTAAGCGCTTACGGTAAACTAATTGATCATCAAACTCCCCTGCTAAAGTTCGATTCGTATAATCACGCACATAATCATCAACATCAATATCATGAAAGACCATTGAATATAGTGTTTGTTGAAAATGTTGAGCTAATGGTGTCCAGTCTGTACGCACTGTTTCCAAACCTTTAAATACCATTTGCTCACTATTACCTCGCCACACAAGTCCTGCATAACGCTTTTTACTACCTGTTTCTTGACCACGAATAGTCGGCATTAAGAACTTGTGATAATGGGTTTCATATTCAATTTCAAGCGCTGATACTAAACCATATTGCTGCTGAAGATGCTGTTGCCACCACTGATTGATATGACCCACTAAAGTATCGCCAATTATATTAGCATCTGTCTGAGAATGTGCTTTTTTAAGTGATACAAAGGTCGAATCGGTATCGCCATAAATCACTTCATAGCCTTTCGCTTCAATTAACTCACGGGTTAACTTCATGATCTCATGACCACGCATGGTAATCGATGATGCTAAACGATGATCAAAGAAACGGCAGCCAGATGAGCCTAATACTCCATAAAATGAATTCATGATGATCTTAATTGCTTGTGAAAAGGCTTTATCTCCATCTCGTTTAGCGCGATCACGGGCAGCCCATAACGATTCAATCATCTCAGGTAAAAAATGACGTGTTCGATGAAATTGACCACCACGAAAACCAGCAATGGCTTGATGTTCAGCTTTTCCCTCTTCTAATAATAAGCCTTCAACTAATCCCATTGGATCGATTCTAAATGAGCGAATAATTGAGGGATACAACGATTTAAAATCTAACACTAATACCGAGTCATATAACCCAGGCTTAGAGTCCATCACATAACCGCCAGGGCTCGCAATCCAATTTTCACTTTCAAGATTAGGTGCAATATACCCCGCTCGGTGTAACTGTGGCATATAAAGATTAGTAAATGCGGCAACTGAACCGCCAATACGATCAAGCTCAACTCCCGTAAGACGACTTCGTTCTATGGCAAATTCTAATAGATGGGTATGTTTAAAAATACGAGTAACAAGTTTACAGTCTTGAAGGTTATATTTAGCCAATGATAATTTATCATGCTTGAACATATGGTTAATTTCAGCCATACGATCATGCACATTATGAATAGCTTTACCTTCGCCTAATAGCTCTTGAGCAACAGCTTCTAATGACCATGAACGAAAATTATAAGTCGCGGTTTTTAATGTATCGATACCATCCATCACTACTCGTCCGGGCACACTAATAAAACCTTGATTAGCATTTTGCGTAGAACGTCGATAATGCGGTGTTTGCTTGCCACGACCAATACGAAGACTAATTTTATTCCATTCTGCACGATGTAACAGTAATCGAAAATCAAAATCAATCACGTTCCAGCCAATAATAATGTCTGGATCATACTCAATAAACCATGCTTCTAATGCTAACAATAACGCTTTTTCGTCTGTTACCCATTCAATATGCAGTTCATCACGAACTTGATAATCAGTAGGCTGTTCTCCAACCATGATGACACGGCTATCCATCTGGCTATGACAACCAATGGAATATAAAACGCCTTTCTCTGAACATTCAATGTCTAACGATACTACGGTAAGATCAGGAATATAGTCTGCAGCTTTGGCTTTAGTAAACAATACGTCGTGATACCCATTACGCGGTTTTATTTCGCCCGTAAAAACTAACCCTCCACGAATAAAACGTTCCATCAAAAAACGGTCTGCTAAACGAATATCCGCTTCAAATGGCTGAATTCCCTCTGCTTGTAAACTTTTACTAATAATATAATTGTCACGAATGGTATCGCTATAGCAACCAACGATATTCTGATGCTGAAATGTTTTTAGCGTTAACGGTTTCCACTGTACTTGAATAGCAGTCGATCGAATAATTTCCATAGCCTGTGATTGCTGACTCGCACAGATAAATAATACGGGTTTATCACCAACAATAGATAATCGACACGGTCCCGTAGCCGTTTTAACCCACAGAACAATTTCCGTTTGTCCTTTTATATCTCGACTTTGACGAGTTAATACAAACCCAGTTGAATGTGACTGCAAAGAAACCTCAATCTAACATTGATACGACAAAACAAGTATTAACCAATTTTTCGTTCGATATTATTAAACTCATTAACAATCCATGACCCAAATTGCGATAGCATAAAAAGAGATGCTTTTTTGGGGACTTGTGGGCCATTAATTAATACAAATAATCGTTCAATTTCTGTCGTTTTATTCGAGTAACGTGTCAGGAAATAATCGGCACATTGTTGATCAGTATATGCCCAATCATCAACATCGATAGCCACTAGCATAAAGCAACTTCTGAGCATTTTTTTACCCGCGCAGCGACAATAATATTGATATTCACTAACACTTTTAGTGCGTCTGATCTGTTGTTCTATTGCCACTAAAGCCACTTCAATATCATGGTTAAACGCTTTGGCTATTTCCCAACAAGATTCAAAATTTCCAAATTGTTCACTAAGGTTAGTGCCATATAAACATACACTACAATGCTTTAACCAAAAGCCCCACTTAAAGATGGCAGCAATAGATAACACCTCATCAAGCAGTATCCATGTAATATCAACCGCAGAAATCACAGGATAATCTCGAACCAACCTCTGTGACATCACCGTTATTTGATGTTGCTCTTCCACCGTTAACGGTGATGTAATCACTACCGTAAGATTTAGATCAGAAAGTCCTTTTGTTGCCTGCCGATAAGCAATACTGCCATTAAGATAAATACTGTGTAATACCGTCACTTGAGATTGTAAATCAATAACAGCAGCCATGAGCAATGGCATAAAATCTAATTGAAAGGTGGTTTGACTGTCCAAACAAGGTAAAAACTTAGTCACAAAACATACTCATAACATCAACCAATACACATTAATGGCATTTTATTATCACTTTAGGCCATTAACTTACCGAATACACACCACAATCGCCTCTACTATATCGATCTTAAGCATAACAATCATCAGCATAACTAACGACTATCGCTAAATATCGCATATTCTAAGGGTTTCGGTATAATAACATCACTAAACACAGATAGAGATCAATCAGTATCATGGAAACAGAAAACCTTATTTCATACGATGATGTTATTGACGTTGCATACGATATTTTCCTAGAAATGGCAGCGGATAACTTAGAGCCAGCTGACGTATTGCTTTTCACCATGCAATTTGATGACCGTGGCGCAGCTGAAGTTGTTGAAACCCGTGATGATTGGGAAGAACATTTAGCATGTGAAATCGACAAAGACCTTTACGCAGAAGTATGTGTAGGCTTAGTTAACGAAGAGAATGACGAACTTGATGATGTGTTCGCACGTTTGCTGATCAGCCGTGATCCTGAAAACAAAGGTTGCCACATTTTATGGAAGCGTGACTAAGTCAATCGCTATCCCATAAAAAAGGCGCGGGACCAACTTTCAACTAGACATTAACTAGTGAGAAAATGGGTCCTGCGCCTTTATTTTTTGACCATAGCTATTAGCGGATCAATTTAATTACAACACATTTTATTAACGAGCAAGAATCGTTGTATCTTGTTTACTGTAACGGATCCACCATAAGCTCATTATTACGATAATCGCCATTACAGTCATAACAACACCTAAACTAAATTGGCTTTGTGCACTCATAAATGACGCAGCCAATGTTGCAGTACCTGCCCCCACATTTTGCAAACCACCTAATACTGCACCAGCTGTACCTGCATGATTAGGAAACGGTTGTACTGCCGCTGTTGTCGCAACAGGACATAGCATACCAGTACCAACAAAATACAAAAATGCGCCGCCAATAAGACTCTTAATCGTTACTAAGCCTGCGAAACCTGGAATAATAATAGTTACGGCACCAAGTACAAGTGCAATCATGCCGATAACTAACACACGATCAACACCTAAACGTCGAACTAATCGTCCTGACAACCAAGCTCCGCCTAAATAACCAGGTAATGGTAAAATAAACAACCAACTAACAATAATAGGATCTAATTTTAGAACACTACCAAGCAATACCCCTGCCGACGCTTCAAATACTGCAATACCCGCAAATGTTGCAATCAGACAAATCACATATCCTTGAAAACGGCGGTTACTTAACACATAACGGTAACTCACTAATACACGTTCAGCACGACGTTTTTCTGGTGGTAATGTTTCACTAAAATATCTCATCATCGCGATCGTAACGGCAACACCAAAGACTAATAAAAACGCATACACTGATTCCCAACCAAAATGCTTAGCAAGGTATCCCCCTAAAACGGGTGCAATTAGAGGAGATAAAATAACTCCCATGCTAATTAGGCTATTTGCTTGGTGTAAATCATTACCATCATAGCTATCACGAGGCACAGTACGACACATTGCGCCACTACAACCCGTACCACAACCTTGAATAAATGTTGCGACTAAAAACCAATGGAAGTTAGATGATAGTAATGTTCCTATGCTACCAATAAGAAAAATTACCATACCAGCAATAATTACGGGGCGACGACCGATACGATCAGATAATGGACCATAAATAAACTGTGATAACCCATAAGGGATAAGGTATACAGCCATTACCGTTTGTAAGTATGCCGATTTAACAGAGAAAAACGTTGCCATATCTGGAATCGCTGGCACATACATTGTTTGTGTCATTTGTCCAACAGCAACTAAAATAATAAGTAATAGTAATAACTTACTCATGTTACCAGCCGAAGATTGCTTGATCACAACCATCACCCTCAAAAAAGATTAATATTGTTAGTTAATTATTAATAATCAACATATTAAATAAGAAGAAAAATATAGAATAGAGTAGCTCTGCTATCAAAGACGAAGCATGTTCGTTTAAATAGTATCTATGCCTGTAAAATAAGCGCAAATAGTAGTCTTCTGACTAATAACTAACAAGTGAATCTTGTTCATAATGCACGATAGTTTATTATGATCTACATTAGAAAAACTAATCATTAATAAACAGCTATATTTAAGTTCATTTTTTGGCCGTAAAAAAGCCTCATAATACTTCTAATAAAAAAGAAAATACTATGAGGCAATTTAGTTTAACTTAATTAACGTTAGTCAAACTTTAAGCGATGCTTACCATGTGAAGCTTTCACTTTTAAATAATTTTCATTGCCATCTTTGATATGTGCTTGCGTACCAACAACTTCAACAATGTTGATATTATGCTCTTCTAAGTCACAAATCTTTTTAGGATTATTCGTCACTAGACGCACTTCGTTAACCCCTAAGGCTCTTAACATTTGGGCTGCTTCAGAAAATTCACGTAAATCGTCATCAAAACCCAGATAATTATTAGCCTCATAGGTATTCATACCTTGGCTTTGTAATTCATAGGCATCAATTTTATTATATAAACCAATCCCGCGCCCTTCTTGGCGCAAGTAAAGAATGATACCGCCAACTTTACCCATTTTTTCGATAGTTTCATCAAGTTGTTCACCACAGTCACAACGCGAAGAATGAAACACATCACCCGTCAAGCATTCAGAATGCATACGAACCAAAGGAGCTAACGTTTTATCCGCGCCTTGAAAAATAATGGCAACATGCTCTTTACCTGATTCAAGACCATTGAATGAAAGCAATTCAGCGGGGATATTGCTGTTAATACCTACTTTAAAAGGCACTCTTGCCCTAACATTTACCATATTCTTCCTAAGCATTTCTTTACACCCCTACCATAGCGGAGTGTTTGATTATGATTAAATAATACCGAAATTAGGGTACTAACAACAACTATATCCAAAATGAATCAGAATTATTAATCTATATTCATTTTGAATGCGTTACATTACCACTTAGTACCACAACCATGTATGTTATATTATAACACTTTCTGATGATAGATAATATTACCGTTAAAATAATAAAATAAATACACCTTTTAATTTAGGGTTAATCTAACATGTTATCGGCGAATGTAATAAATCACTCAAGGATTCATTCACCAACGAGACCTAATCCATTACCCTAAAAAATTCAAATTATAGTATTTTTAATAATGCTATTAATAAATGAATCAAGGAAAATTCTTATTAAAGTTTAATTTATGTATAACCTCCCGCATAGAAATAGTTAATAAAAAGTCGATTATTTGTTCACAATTTACAGACACATTAATATTTATATTTCAAAAACAAAACTCGCCGTTAAAAATAAAGTCTTGCAATAGCTTTCTTACACTTCTAATAAAAACAATTATCATTTAACGTTGTATAAATAATAATACATCTAGTCCTAACATTATTATTCCTTGTTATTTATACTTTTACTGAAAGCAACATAAAAACAACAATATCATATAGTTATGCTAAATCACCTCATATTGAAAATATAAATAAAAACCATTATCAATTAATATTTCCATATTTGAAATCTTTTTTTTATAATTTAAATAATATTATTTATATAAAAGAGCGTATATTTATCTCATTAACAAAATAGGGAATAAAAACTATTTTGTTGCTATAAATGATAAATTATTATAATAATCTTTATAGCGGGAGATGATGTTCCTCCTTTAACCGCCTTATTGAATTTCTTTAAGGATAATGACTTCTGACAACATTCGGCTTTTAATAGTCGAGGACCGTGTTATTTATCTATTGAATACTTAATGATATTCGTTTTTCAAACACGCCACGTTGTTTACGTATAATGTCCTCTTCTTATTATCTGCACGATAACGAATTATCAATTCTACACTGCTAACAGTAATAGCTTAATACATACCTACAATTTGTATCATTTTATTACTCATACTGCGGTGTCTATGAGGCAGAGCAATGCAATACTCAAGTGAAGTTCAAAACATGTGTCCTATTTCTCGTGGTCCACAACACGAGTCAGCGCCAATTCCTGTAGAAGGCCGCTGGGTTAGCCCTAAAGATGTTATTGCTATCTCTGGTTTAAGCCACGGTGTTGGTGCTTGTGCTCCTCAACAAGGTGCTGCAAAACTAACGCTTAACGTTAAAGATGGCATCATCGAAGAAGCACTAATCGAAACTATCGGTTGTTCTGGTATGACTCACTCTGCTGCTATGGCTTCAGAAATTCTTACTGGTAAAACTATCCTTGAAGCATTAAACACTGACCTTGTTTGTGACGCTATCAACGTTGCAATGCGTGAAATCTTCCTTCAATTTGTTTACGGTCGTACTCAAACTGCATTCTCTTTAGACGGTCTACCAATTGGTGCTGGTCTTGAAGATCTAGGTAAAGGTTTACGTAGCCAAGTAGGTACACATTACGGTACTCGTGCAAAAGGCCCTCGTTACATGGAGATGGCTGAAGGTTACGTAACTAAAGTTGCATTAGATGACAACGAAGAAATCATCGGCTACCGTTTTGTAAACGTAGGTAAGATGATGGAATCTATTGGTAAAGGCGTTCCTGCAGCAGAAGCTATGGAACAAGCTACTGGTCAATACGGTCGCTTTGATGAAGCAGCTCGTACTATTGATCCTCGTCACGAGTAATCATAGACCTATATCACACAAGTAAATGGCGTTTTTATTTTGACTCTCTCAAGAGTTACAGCGTCACTGAAATTGTTTTTACCGAATTAGAGGAAACTCCATCATGGCTGCATTATTTGAAAGTTTTGATCGTCGTATTGAAAAAATCACTCCAGTACTAGAGCAATATGGTTTTGCTTCACTAGAAGAAGCTCGTGATTACTGTAACGAACATGGTGTTGATGCATACAACATCGTAAAAGAAACACAACCTATCGCGTTTGAAAACGCATCTTGGGCTTATGTTTTAGGTTCTGCTATTGCACTTAAAGAAGGTGCAAAAACAGCTGCTGAAGCTGCTGAATTCCTAGGTCTTGGTCTACAAACTTTCTGTATTCCTGGTTCTGTTGCTGACCAACGTCAAGTAGGCCTTGGTCACGGTCGTCTAGGCGCTCGTCTACTAAGTAACGAAACACAATGTTTCGCATTCCTTGCTGGTCACGAATCATTTGCAGCAGCTGAAGGCGCAATCAAAATTGCTCTAAACGCTAACAAAGTACGTACTAACCCACTACGCGTTATTCTTAACGGTCTTGGTAAAGATGCTGCTTACCTAATCGCTCGTATCAACGGCTTCAACTATGTTGAAACTAAATTCGATTACGTTACTGGCGAACTAAACGTTGTTTCTGAGCGTCGTTTCTCTAAAACACAACGTGGTGACATCAACTGTTACGGTTCTGATGATGTACGTGAAGGTGTTGCAATTATGCACCGTGAAAACGTTGATATCTCAATCACTGGTAACTCAACTAACCCAACACGTTTCCAACACCCTGTTGCTGGTACGTACAAAAAAGAACGTCTAGAAGCAGGCAAAGCTTACTTCTCAGTAGCATCAGGCGGCGGTACTGGTCGTACACTTCACCCTGATAACGTTGCAGCAGGTCCAGCATCTTACGGTCTTACTGATACTATGGGTCGTATGCACTCTGACGCTCAGTTTGCAGGTTCTTCATCTGTACCAGCTCACGTTGAAATGATGGGTCTTATTGGTATGGGTAACAACCCAATGGTTGGTGCAACTGTTGCTGTTGCTGTTGCGATTGAGCAAGCTCAAAAAGCATAAGCTATAGTTAGACAAGATTTTATCTTCAAATAACGAAAAAGGCGCAAGATTAGACACTTGCGCCTTTATTTTTTATCCTTAATTGTTATTTCTGCAAAATACTCTACAATCTTCCCCCATTCCAAGTTCTTGATCTCGCTTATCCCTATAAAACAACGTCTCTTCAAGGTATAATCGTGCAAGAATCAAGTTAATCTTATATATGTTACACAGCACCATGCTGTTACAGATAAAGTAAAGGAAATATCATGATCCAAGTTGTAGGTCACAAAAACCCAGATAGTGACAGCATTTGTTCTGCACTAGTTTGTACAGCATTCCTTAAGGCTCGTGGTCTTGAGGCAACAGCAATTCGTCAAGGCGAAATGAACCGTGAAACTCTACACATCCTTGAGCTAGCTGGTGTTACTGCTCCAGAACTACGCACAAGTGTTGCTGGTGAGAAAGTATGGTTAGTTGACTACTCAGATCTTGCTCAAGCACCTGATGACCTAGCTGAAGCTGAAGTTGTTGGTATTGTTGACCACCATCGTCTAGGTGATGTAATGACAATTAACCCAATGGAAGCATGGATCTGGCCTGTAGGCTGTACTTGTACAGTGCTATTCAATTTATTCAAGATTGAAGGTCACGAGATCACACGTGAACTAGCCGTTCTTATGATGTCAGCTATCCTATCTGATACAGTAGGTTTTGCATCTCCAACGTGTACGCAAAAAGATAAAGACGCAGTACACGCACTTGCTCAAATCGCCGATGTACAAGATCTAGAATCATTCATCAAAGCACTATTGATCGCTAAGACTGACATCAAAGGCCTAACAGCTGCACAATTAGTTGAAAAAGACCTTAAAGGTTACCCTTTCAATGATCGTGATGTTGTTGTTGGTCAAATCGAACTTGCGACTCTTGAGCAAGTTGATAGCATGATCGAAGAACTTCAAGCAGATCTTCAACGTCGTTGCGACGAAGATGGCCTAGGTATGGCTGCATTGATGCTAACAGACATCACAACCAGCACTACACGCCTACTTTACACAGGTGATTGGAATCATATCCTCGATACACACGCAACTGACGGTGTATTAATGATGGAAAATACCCTAAGCCGTAAAAAACAAGGCTGGCCTTGGCTACAAACAGTACTTGCAAAATAATTATATTAACTAGTTATTAATAACAAAAAAGGTTCTTTCTTAGAGCCTTTTTTTTGGTTTAAATCATCGAAAACACCGCCCTCAAATTACTATCAAGGCCATTCGTATAATAAAAACCCCTACAACATTTCTGATATTAGAGCAAATACTTTAATTATTTAATCAATAAAAACGTCTCTATTAATCGCCACAATGAGCAAAGTATAAGCAAACAAACCATTTTATTGTGATATTTGTCTACATTTACTTATTATTCTCTTGAGGTATAACTATAATCCTCTCTCTTTAAAATCCAGCCTTCTTTGAAGGGTGAACAAGAAGCTACTAGAAATTATAGAGAGACAGTATAATGTCCATAAATAAAAAACATATCGCCTTCATTATTACAGCGGCACTTTCAAACCAAGCCCATGCTGCTGGCTATCAAGTATCAGAACACTCAGCGGCAGGCCTCGGTCGTGCATACGCTGGTGATGCTGCAATAGCTGATACCGCAGCAGTATTAGCACGTAACCCTGCAGCAATGACACGTTTTAAACAGGCTGAAGTTTCAGGTGTAATGAGTGTCATTAATCCATCAATTAATATTAATGATCATACTCACGGTGAAACAGTAAAAGATATTTCGCCAATAAGTATTGTTCCTGCTGCTTATTATATTCAGCCAATTAATGAGAAAACTGCAATTGGCCTAGCTATTTTTAGTAACTATGGTGTAACCACTGAGTATCCTACGGCGATGCAAGCAGGTAGCCTTGCTGGTAAAACTGCATTAGAAACCGTTAACTTTAATCCTAATATTGCTTATCGTCTATCGCCCCAATTAAGCATTGGTGCTGGTGTTAGCCTTGTTTATGGCACAGCAGAATTTAATCGTCGTTTCGGCTCTTCAGCTTACGCTGCGCCAAGCAATAATCTTATTAATATGGATGGTACCGATTGGAGTTGGGGCTGGAATATTGGTGCATTATATGAACTCGATAATAATAACCGTTTTGGATTAAGTTACCGCTCACAAGTAGATCTCAATTTTAAAGGCCATTTTACTGACTACTTGGGAAAAGCAACTTCAAAGCCAAATGAAACGGTTGCCGCTAATCTTAATCTTCCTCTTCCTGCTATTGCTGAATTTTCAGGCTTCCACCAGTTAAACCCACAATGGGCAATTAGCTATAGCGTACAATGGACTCAATACAACAAATTTAAAGAAATTAGAGCAATCAGTTCTCAATGTAAAACAGGAACTTGTTTTGTTAAAAAAGAAAATTTCAAAGACACTTATCGTTGGGCTGTCGGTACTACATACACCTTAAACCCAACGTGGACACTGCGCTATGGTTTTGCCATTGATCAAAATGCAGGACAGCCAACATTAAGTATTCCTGATACTGATCGTTATTGGTATTCAGCAGGTGCAACTTATCATTACAATCCTGCTCTATCAGTTGATCTTGGTGTTTCATATATTCACAGCAAAAAAGCTAATTTTGTAGAGCAAACACCAGCACCAATGAATGAACTAGATCGTTTCACTTCATCAGGCAAAGCTTACCTTGCTGCTGCTCAAATTAACTACCGCTTTTAATGCGAAATAAACTATAAAATCATTAGGAATCACAATGAAAATACGTTCAATAGCATTATTAGTCACTTCTGCATTAAGTTTAATAGGATGTAAAAGTGATGGTACATTAGAAAACCAATCACCGATTGATCCAAATATCGCGGCAAGTTTACATGCAGAAACAAAAGTAAATTTTGATCTATTATCTACTAATAAGAAATTAATATTACCCACATATTTAGCGATGGATGCACAAGATGGCACCCTTGCAACAGAAACAATGGCGTCAGATCAAACTAATACATCAGATCCCTTAGTTGCCATGGGTCAAACAGATGGTTGGAGTACCACTCAACCAATCACCATTAATTTCACAGGTAAGGATCTTGATAAATCACCTGCGGAAAATAGCTTTTATTTAATCAAATCAGGTGATCCAACTAACCCTGACGATACAACAAAGCCGACTCTATTATCTCAACAAAATAAAGATTTTACTCTTCAAGTATCTGGTCACAGTTTAATTGTGATACTGCTTAAACCATTAGATCCTGCTAGTAACTACATGTACGCCGTTACTGATGATTTAAAAGATATAAATGGTCAGGCTGTCGGTATGAGTAATTCATACGCTTTATTAAAATCAAATAATCTGCCACCAGCACCAGCATTATTGCCTGCACAAAAAATCACCCATGCCACGGAAGAAGCCTTCCACGGTATTATACAAAAGCGTGATATTATCTTCTCTTCATGGTTTACGACGTTATCATCTGGTGATATGTTATTTGCTGCGAAAATGGCAACTGAAGAAGCCATAAATGCTGGCGCTCACAACGTATGGCAAGGTTCTGCTATTGCCAAAACCGTGACTCCCAAGCAGCTTTCAACATTATTTACGTTCTCTCAACCTGTAAAAGTTAACGATCCAGAAGAAGTTGATAAGAAAAGTAATGTCACTATCTATCAAGGTACTCTTTCATTACCGTACTACCTAGATATTCGCGCTAACAAATTTATGAATACCCCTTGGCAAAGTGGTATGCCAAGCCTTGCTAAGATTAAATATGTATTAAGCAATGGCAGTGATGCAGATAAAGCGACCATTGTTGCCCAATTAGCAGACGCAAAAGTTACATTAACAGATATGGCACAAGTGGCAACACACCCACAAGTACAAATTAAAGTGCTCACTCGCTTAATGGGTAAAACACTTTATTTAGCTAATGGTAATCAACTCGATCCTAAGCGTCTAATTACCCGCTATAGTGCTGTTCCTGAACTTAAATCAGTACAGACAATTGATTACACTTTAGTTTTACCAAGTAGTAAAAAATGTCAGACTCTAGGCGCTAATGATGTCACTATTTTCCAACACGGTATTACTGCTGATAAAAGTGTATTAACCGCACACAGTGATGGTTTACCATCGTTAGCTGAAACGTTAATTGGCAATCAATGTCGCGCAATTTTTGCGATAAATCTACCGTTGCATGGCGATCGCAGTATCAAAGATACCAACCATAATGTACTTAAAGATGCTGCCGGTAATATAATTGGTTCCGCATCAGGTAAGAATGGCAATTCTGCTGCTTATTTAAATCTAACTAATTTAACCGTCGCACGTGATAACTTACGTCAAAGTACGATTGATGTCGTGAACCTTAGAGCATCTATTGGTAAATTATTCAGCACAATAAAACAAAAACAGCTAGATAATAACTCCGCATCATCACCGTTAGACATGTTAAACCCTAATAGCGGTGTGAGTTTTACTGGTCACTCATTAGGTGCAATAGTCGGTACCAATGTCGGCAATATTGCTAACCGTCCAACGATGAACCCAACGTTTGATAAGCAATACTTTACCATCAATAAACTTGCATTAGCGAACCCTGGTGCAGAGATCCCTTACTTACTATTAAACTCAGGCAGTTTTGGTGGTCTTTTAAAAGCGGGGGTTTTACAAAGTACAGTTACAGCTCCAATACAAATCACACCAGATGTAATAGAGACTGGCGATTTTCTTAAAACAATTAAAATATGTGTTGCTACGCAATCGCAAGATATTAGTACGTGTTATAAAAATGAAATCAAAAAGCAATCACCCGCTTTAATTACTAAATGGACTGAAACTTACGTTAAATTTGCCTATGCAGCCCAAACAGTAATGGATCCTGTTGATCCAATTAACTTCGCAAAACCACAATATAAACTTAATAAACCTATCTCTATTTTTATCCAAATGGCTGATGGTGATACAACTATCCCTAATAAACCAGATAAGACTATCTTACCTTACTCACCATTTACAGGAACGCTGCCACTTATTGAGCGTTTAAAATCGATACACGAAGAGCAAAACACATTAACTATATCAAATAAAAGTTATGCAGATGGAAACCATACCTCGTTACTAGAGATTGTTCCACCTCGTAAAGATAAAGATGGCAATCTTTTATTTTCCATCGAAAAATCAAAAGAAACCACAATAAACATGCAAAAAGATATGGCTGATTTTTTAAATAAATAACTTGCCAAGTCAACGGCCTTGATAATCTTATGCGTATATATCGCTCTGGTTATCAAGGCTTTTTTATTCAACAACTCTAACGCAAATGCTGCATCAAACTAGTCTTTTGATTCAATAACTGTGAAAAAGACGTTACGAACTGCTCACCAATTTCCTTTCCCTGCTGATAATCAAGCTCCAAATCTTCATAACTACTCAGTAATGCACGACTATTTAACGTCTTCTCTGGCGCAATTTGAATGACTTGTAACCCCTGAGGTGGATTAACTAAAAAATCATTCACATCCCGATAAGTATGATGATAACGCGCTAACATTTCTAATATTTCAGAATTTGCTCCCTGCCCAGTTAGCGCTAATAGCCGATCAATATTTAACTGTGAAAACCACCCTTTTTTAGAAACTGATTTAGTCGATTGAGAATCAGTCGTTTCATCTTCCCAATAAGATTGTCGCCATTGTTCAAATCGCAGACTCAATTCTTGATGGATATTTTTAATTTTATCTACTGACTCATTAAGGCTTAATTTATCAAAATAATAAGGTAATTGAGTTTCAATATTTTCTCGCCAATCATCAAAAATACCCCGATCTTCACTACGACTCGTTTCTACGTAACTATCTTCTAGCGGTTCAGTACGAATAACGACCACTAAATCAGCCCCGCGCCGCCATGCTTCCTTAACGGGAATGGCCGCACTAACACCACCATCAACCCATTGAAGATCGTTCATATTAACGGGTTGATTATAAAGTAATGGTATCGCGCACGATGCTAACAGCACATCTCGCCAGCCTTGTTGGTACATTGGTAGATAATAATCTTGCAGAGTGTCTTTACGAGTCGCACATGCAAGAGCCGTTCTGTGCGCTAATGTTTTATGGGCGGTGGCGATATCAAGCGGATATAAACCAGAAGCTGACACTTGCTGTAATGCCCACTCTAAGTTCATCGGCTGTTGCTTGCTGAGGTATTTATAAAGATTAAAAAATTTATCATCCATCGATACGTCACGAATAAAATGATAGCCAAATCGTGGCTGGCGACTAATGAAAGAAGATAAATTAAGCGCCCCAGCAGAAGTACCAATATACAACTCAAAGGGGTCAAATTGATGTTCGAGAAAGCTATCAAGCACACCCGCAGAAAATATTCCGCGTTGACCTCCCCCTTGCACAATTAATGCAATTTTCTTATGCGATGTGATGTGAAGCGTCGAAGAAAAATCAGCAACCGATTTTTCATTAAAATCACGTAAGCTAAACGGAAGATAATTCATTTCTTCTCCCTATTAAATATGCAAACTAGCATACATTACTATATAGGAGAGTCGAATATACAACCAGTACATACCAATAAGAAATAATGCTAAAAAATATTTATGTTATGACTTAAGAATATCTTTATTTCTTATTATGCATATACAGCAACTATGCCGTAGCATGCTAATGTGAAGAGCACGATAGTGACAGTCATTACTGTAATTTTAAATTCAATATTCATCATAAATTCCTCTAAAATATGGAACAAAACATTAAATTAAGTCTATGTTCAAGTTGTAACTAAAAGCAATATCAATTGCGATCATTACAACAGTACGCACACAATACATTATCATCAATAAAGAATATTTTTTATTATGCTACACTATGCAAATAAATAGATCCCTTATATTCTATATATGATGACAATCTAATAATTAGATAACTTATATTATAGGAAAAAGAATGAAACCATTTCTCACTGTCAGCTTAGTTGCGGCCACAATAGTCTCCACCACGGCACTCGCAAAACCTGTTGATTGGACGCCTGGATTTGGCGGTGATATGTCTTTAATGGTGGGTTTCAGCAAATCAGATTCACAGTTTAATAGTGATAATCACACCACTTCAAATTTAAACAATAATGGTGACAATCAGAATAAAATGTTCGTTGCTCCCATTGGTAGCCTAAGTTACACATTTAAAGATAGCTATAATCAACTGTACTTTGGTACTAACCGATCTGATATTGCTCTTGGTCGATTTCATGTTGAAGCGGGATATAGACAAAAATTTACTGATAATTCAATGCTAACACTGAGCTATATCCCCGGCTTACTGTCCCAAAAAACATGGCAAGACCCTTACCTACAAGATATAAAACGCGCAAAAACTGATACCAACATTAACGCGTTAAATATTAAACTCGATAACATTCGTGGTTCTCGTTTTTCAGGTCAAGTTGCTTATGGTAAGTTTAGTATTGATCATGAACACAGCGGCAGTAACCCATCACTTTCACTGACAACTAACCAACAAGCAACGCTCAATCGTAATGCGAACATTCTTTATACTGAAGCTTCTTACACGCAACCATTTAGTCGTAGCTTAATTTTACGTACTGCCATCAATTTCACAAATATTAATGCTGATGGTCACGCTATGCGTAATAATATATATGGTGTAGCAGCCACTATTATTCAGTTATTACCACAATCAAGTTTTGCATTTACTTTAAATTACAAAAGAGCATTATTTGACTTAGCTAATCCCGTATTTAATAAAAAACAACAAGATAATAAATTTGGAGCATTCTTAGCTTATGAATATAACCAACCATTTAACTGGAAAAATTGGGGCGCAGTCTCTCTTATTGGCTATAATTTAACACAATCCAATATAAACTTTTATGATAGTAACGATATATTGGTTAGTGCAGGTTTAAATTATAAGTTCTAATAACAGTATCATAATGGTGGCATTGTTTAATTAATTGGCTTCACTTAGCATCGTTATATTTTGCTGATGTCGAAATAATTCGAGACATCGTTCAAAATATCGATTAGATTGACTATACTTTGCCAACGTTATGGAAACGTTAAATAAATTATGGCGGCTAATAATCGTACTGCAGATGCATCTCTAGAATCGTTGCACCGCATATTTACTGTACCAGAAGCACCTGATTCAACGTTAGGATCTATCGAAAAAGAGCTTTCTGAAAACCTCAATGAATTTCTGCGAACCCACATTGCAGCAATCGAAAAGCCCTTAGCTGAAATTGAAAAAGATTTCTCTAATCCAAATATTCCAGAAGCCCCTTCTTTTGTCTCTGAACATACTCAATTCTTATTAAATAAACTTGTTGCTCAATCGGTTCATACTGCCGCACCAACGTTTATCGGTCACATGACCTCTGCCCTACCTTACTTCATGATGCCGTTATCTAAGATCATGATTGCGTTAAACCAAAACCTCGTCAAGATAGAAACATCAAAAGCATTTACTCCACTAGAACGTCAAGTTTTAGGCATGCTACACAAATTAATATTTAATCAAAATGAAAGTTTCTACCAACAATGGATGCACAGTGCTGACCATTCTTTAGGCGCTTTTTGTTCTGGTGGTACTATCGCCAACATCACTGCATTATGGGTTGCTCGAAATACAGTATTACAGCCTGATGGTGATTTCACCGGTGTTGGCCAGCAAGGTTTACTACGAGCAATGAAGCACTATGGTTATGATGATCTTGCCATTCTCGTATCAGAACGTGGACACTATTCATTAAAAAAAGCGGCTGATGTTTTAGGTATAGGCCGAGATAGTCTTATTGCAATTAAAACTGATGATGATAATCGAATTGATCTTGATGAATTACAAACCACACTCAATAATTTAAAACAGAAAAACATTAAGCCCTTTGCGATCATTGGAATTGCCGGTACCACTGAAACTGGCACTATCGATCCGCTCGATCAACTAGCCGATATAGCCAAAGAACATCAATGCCACTTCCATGTTGATGCAGCTTGGGGAGGGGCAACCTTAATGTCAAATAAGTATCGCCATTTACTCAAAGGGATTGAACGAGCAGATTCTATTACTATAGATGCACATAAACAGCTCTATATTCCGATGGGTGCTGGTATGGTGATATTTAAAAATCCTGAATTAATGACAGCCATTGAGCATCATGCAGAATATATTCTTCGTGAAGGATCAAAGGATTTAGGCAGCCATACCTTAGAAGGTTCTCGCAGTGGCATGGCAATGTTACTCTTTGCTAGTCTGAATATTATCAGTCGCCCAGGCTATGAATTATTGATCAATAACAGCATTGAAAAAGCGGCTTACTTTGCACAATGCATAGAACAACACCCTGAGTTTGAGTTAGTCACCAAGCCTGAATTATGCCTACTTACCTATCGCTATATTCCCGCAAATACACAACAAGCGCTTATTTATGCGTCCTCAGAACAACGTGAAATATTGTTAGAACTATTAAATGATCTCACTCAATTTATTCAAAAACGTCAGCGAGAATCTGGAAAATCATTTGTATCGCGTACTCGGATTACACCAGAAAAATGGCAACGAAAAGCAACAACAGTATTTCGTGTTGTACTCGCAAACCCTCTGACAACCACTGAAATTCTAGAAAATGTCCTTATTGAGCAACAACAACTTGCACAACAAAGCACTATTAGCTTGCCTAAAATCATTAATTTGACTAAACAAATACTAGAAAAAAGAATTAAAAACGATAGATAAGGCGCATATATCTATACGGTATTTTCTTAAAATTAACTACATATCGCATTTTTTGCCATTTTTGCAGCTTTAATTTGAGCGAATACCGTATTCAAAATATGACTATTTTATGAATAACTCACACCTTAACTATGAACAGTGAATGTTTATAGTATGAATAGCATCACTAAAAAGCATTATTAGCCTTCGTTAATATTCACTCACTTACACATTGAAAGTATCGATTTTAGGTGAAATTGATTTTACAAGGAAATATAGCCCAAAATACATGTTCATAAGATTTCATTTTTCAAGGTCATTGTTGCGGAGATGTTTCAATGTATAACAGAGAATAATTCTAGCGGTTTCTTTAGTGTTACAAAAAAGCCCTGCTATTAGTAATAGTTCTCATTAGTGCGATTTGTTCCTTTTTGACCCAAAAAAATATTCCGAAAAATCATGATGTAAATCAAAAAAAAGCCCAAACAGCATCCAAAAAAAATGCCCTATTCTTTTCAAATAGGGCATTTTTATGTCAATTTGTGTCATAACTATTTTATTACAACAATGTTTTATCTGCTAATTAAAGACGAATATTAGTCGCCAGCAAACATATATCCTTCGCCATGAACGGTCACAAAAATCTGTGGATTCTTCGGATCTAGTTCCATTTTAGAACGCATTCTACGAATTAAAACATCAATAGTTCGGTCATTTGGCGCTTCAACACGGTGGCTTAACATGTTCAAAATACGCTCACGGCTTAGCACTACATTTGGGTGTGATGAGAACGCAACTAACAGCTCATATTCTGCCTTAGTTAACTTCACTGGAAGACCATTATGAGTCAGTGCGCGTTTGTTAATATCAAACTGCCATTCACCAAAACGAATGATGTTATCTTCCTGCATTTCAACCATTGTTTCATCACGCGCCTTTTCCACTAAGGTCATGCGCCATAACAAGTTTTTCACTCGAACCAATAGCTCGCGCAATTCAAAAGGCTTGGTTACATAATCGTCTGCGCCCATTTCTAAACCGACGATTCTATCGATACTATCGGTGCGTCCAGTCACCAAAATAATGCCCACTTCAGAGCGGCTACGAAGCTCGCGAGTTAGCATTAAACCATCTTCACCTGGTAGGTTAATATCAAGCATTACAAGGTCGATTTTTTCCATTGCCATTATCTCGCGCATCTGTGCGCCACTGTCTGCTTGGCTTACCTTGTATCCTTCATTCTCAAAATACCCAACCAATTTTGTGCGGGTAACAATTTCATCTTCTACAACAAGTACGTGATGGGTCATGTCGTTCTCTTTTTAGTTTTTGGCTTTCTTGCTGAACGGTAGCACAAACTAAGACCATTCACAATTTGTCATAACTCTGCCTTTGCTATTCATTCGTAGCGTTAACCTTATTCATATCGTAACAATAAGATTACCTCATAAAATTTTAACCGTCACCGTAGCCTACGGTGAGCATTCTTTTAAATGGAATCTTTCAAAATGAAAAAAATTTGGCAGATGTTGACGAAACCAAGCAGCAAGTACTCAATCCTTGCTCTGGTACTTGTTGGTATTGGTATCGCCGTGAGTGGCATTTTTGCTGTACACAAAGGTTTTGAACATGCATCAACCAATGAGTTCTGTATTGGTTGTCATACCATGAAGCAAAACTACGAAGAGTATACTCAATCTGTACACTTCAAAAATGCTTCTGGTGTTCGTGCTGATTGTGTTGACTGTCACCAACCGAAAGATTTAGTTGGTATGGTAGAAACAAAGTTAATGGCATCAAAGGATGTGTATAACCAGTTTATTACTAAGAAAATCGACACACCTGAAAAATTTGAAGAGCACCGTTTAGAATTGGCTCAGATGGTTTGGAAGCGAATGGAAAAACAAAACTCAAGCACTTGTAAGAGTTGTCATAATTATTCAGCTATGGACCATGCTAAGCAATCACCTGAAGCTGCTGCTGCAATGACAGACGCTGCTGCGAAAGACATGAACTGTATTGAATGTCACAAAGGTATTGCACACGAACTGCCTAACATGGCAGGTGGCTTCCAGAAAGATTTCCAAGGCCTACAAGCTGAAGCAACGTCTCAAGGCGCAACAGCAGAGAAACTTTACTCTCTAGGTGAGAAAGACATCTTTGCGACTGACGATGCTAAAGGCAAGTCAGAAGGTAAACTACTACCCGCTTCTGAAGTAACTGTACTTGAACGTAAAGGCGACATGCTAAAAGTTGAAGTTAACGGCTGGTTAGAAAAAGCAGGTAAAGGTCGCGTAATGACTGAGTACATGGGCAAGCGTGTCTTTAAGGCAACTATCCGCGGCGAAGTGAAAGCGAACGAGAAAATCATTAAAGAAGAAACTGATCCTGCAACTAACATTGTGTGGCAGAACATCAGTGTTCAAGGTTGGATTACTAAATCAGACATGATTGATAGTATTAAACCAATCTGGAACTACGCAGAAGATATGTACGCGTCTACATGTAACGCTTGTCACGCGGCGCCAGATCCTGGCCATTTTACTGCAAATGGCTGGATCGCAAGTCTGAAAGCCATGAGCTCTTACTACCGTCTGACTAAGACTGAAGAACGCACACTACTTAAATATCTTCAGAACCATGGCAGCGACACAGGTGGTGCTGGCGCGCATTAATCCAGCGTACCAATAAACGATTAAATGATAGGCGGGTGATAATTGTTATCCCCGCCCCATCGATAAAAATTAAAGTTTAAGGATTCTCCAACTATGGCGACTCAAAACAATCATAAAGGCATTACACGCCGCCGCTTCTTATCTGGTCTTGCGATTGCAAGTGCCGCATCAGTTGTCGGTACTAGCCTGCTTGCTCCTCGTAAAGCAATGGCAGCAACAGATGCGATAACAGGTTTTAACGGTGAAGTACTTTGTGGCTCTCACTGGGGTGCTTTCCGCGCTAAAGTTGTTAACGGTGTATGGACTGAAACCACACCGTTTGAAAAAGACCCACATCCAACAGTAATGCTAGATGCAGTACGTGAAGTGGTTTACAACCCTGCTCGTGTTAAATACCCAATGATTCGTATCGACTGGCTAAAACAAGGCTACAAGTCAGATACAAGCCAACGTGGTAACAACCGTTTCGTTCGTGTGCCTTGGTCACAAGCATTAGATTTCTTCCAACACGAATTAAACCGTGTTCAAGAAACTTACGGCCCAAGTGCATTATACGCAGGTCATACTGGCTGGCAGTCTGTAGGTAAACTACACAACGCCGGTACAATGATGAAGCGTGGTATCAGCCTTCACGGTACTACCCTTGGTAAAATGGGTGACTACTCAACAGGTGCTGCACAAGTTATTCTTCCTTACGTTGCGGGTGCAATGGAAGTTTACGAACAGCAAACCTCTTGGGATATCGTGCTTAAAAACACAGATACCATCGTAATGTGGGGTACGGATCCAGTTAAAAACCTTCAAGTAGGTTGGTTGGTTCCTGATCACAGCGTATACGGTTCATACCAACAACTTGCTGAAAAAGTGAAAAACAAAGAAATTAAAGTTATTCACATTGATCCAGTACGCAACGAAACCATGAAATTTGTTGGTGGTGAGCAGTTACCTGTACACCCACAATCAGATATTCCGTTGATGCTAGCGATTGCGCATACGTTATACACTGAAAATCTATACAACAAAGACTTCATCGCAAACTACACCACTGGCTTTGACAAGTTCATGCCTTACGTGATGGGCGAAACTGACGGTATCGTTAAGACACCTGAGTGGGCAGAGAAAATCTCTGGCATCAAGGCAAGTCAGATCCGTGAACTAGCACGTACAATGGCAGGTGGTCGTACTCAGCTTGTCGGTGGTTGGTGTCTACAGCGCATGCAACACGGTGAGCAATGGGCGTGGATGCTAGTTGTTCTAGCGGCAATGCTTGGTCAAATTGGTCAACCTGGTGGTGGTTTCGGTTTCGGCTGGCACTACAACGATGCAGGTACTATCACATCTGCTGGCCCACTAATGTCTGGCTTTAGCGGTGTAACTGGCGTAGAACCAATTTACAACGGTTCATTTAAAGGTTACGCAAAGACGATCCCTGTAGCGCGTTTTGTGGATTGTATCTCTAACCCAGGTACTAAGATTCAATGGAACGGTAGTGAAATTACCTTCCCATACATGAAGATGGCGATCTTCAGTGGTAATAACCCATTTGCTCACCACCAAGATCGTAACCGTATGATCAAAGCGTGGACGAAGTTAGAGACCGTTGTTTCTATCGAGCACCAATGGACAGCAACATGTCGTTTTGCAGATATCGTCTTACCTGCAACAACAACTTACGAGCGTGATGATATCGAACAGTTTGGTAACCACTCCAACAAAGGTATCCTTGCATTACGTAAGATTGTTGAGCCAATGTTTGAATCTAAAGATGACTTCGATATTTTCCGTGAGCTATGTGCACGCTTCAACCGTGAAGAAGCATTTACTGGCGGCAAAAAGAAAATAGAAATCATTGAAGAGATCTACAACGGTGCGCGTCTGCAAGGCCGTGGTATCGGTGTTCGTATGCCAACCTTCGCTAAATTCTGGGAAGGTGATGGTTATATTGAATTCCCTGCGGGCAAAGAGTGGGTACGTCACGAATCATTCCGTAACGAACCGGATCTTGAGCCACTAGGTACAGCATCAGGTCTGATCGAGATCTACTGTAAGACAATCGCAGATATGGGTTACAACGACTGTCAAGGTCACCCAATGTGGTTCGAAAAAGAAGAACGTAGTCACGGCGGTCCACGCTCTGATGTCTACCCGCTTCACTTACAGAGCTGTCACCCAAATAACCGTTTGCACTCACAGTTATGTTCTTCAACTGACTTCCGTGCAACTTACACCGTTGCAGATCGTGAGCCGATTTACATCAACACTCAAGATGCTGCCGCACGTAATATTAAATCAGGTGATTTAGTTCGCGTATTTAACGGTCGTGGTCAAGTATTAGCAGGTGCTGTTGTTACTGAAGATTACTCACCAGGTGTTTGTCGTATTCACGAAGGTGCTTGGTATAGCCCACTTGATGGCGGCAAAGCAGGTACAATTTGTACTTACGGTGATCCAAACGTACTAACGTTAGATATCGGTACTTCTCAACTTGCACAAGCAACATCAGCACATACAGCTGTTGTTGATATTGAGAAATACACCGGTCCTGTACCAGAAGTTACTGGTTTTAACGGCCCTACATACGAAACAGGTATTGACCCACTATTCCCAGCAATGGATAAATAATTAATCCGTTACTAGCATAGAAAATCAATCCGTAAAGGCGATGAATATCAATTTCATCGCCTTTATTTCATTTTTTAGAACCTATTCTAATAACCCTTAGGTATACTCTGCCTAACCGCTTTATTTGAATATGTTTTATGTCTGGAGTGACCATGCAAGAATTTATCGCATTCAACGAACAACGTGCTGAAATCTATTGGTGGATGTCTTCACTTTTCGCCCGTGAATTAAGTGATGCTGATCTACATGAATACCATGGCGGTGAGATGTATACCTTCCTGTCTGGTCTTGGTATGACTGAAGAATTAAAAGCGTCAGTAGACAACTTTCGTGCTGCAATAAAAAAATCACATGCACGTAGTGATGAACAACTGGAACTTGCCGCTGATTTTTGTGGGCTATTCTTAAGTACACCAAAATCAGGCGCACTGCCTTACGCTTCAATGTATGTCGGAAAAACTGGATTATTAAACGATAAACCAGCACAAGAAATGCATGAGCTTATGGCCTCTTTTGATATTGCACAACGCAAAGAATTTAATGAGCCAGCTGATCACCTAGCGATTGAATTAGACTTTATGGGCAATTTAATCATCATGGGTAATCAACAGCAAACTGAAGAACAACGTGAAGCTCTAATGCAATCACAATTGTCATTCATCAATACTATGCTACTAAATTGGTTACCATTATTTGTTAAAGAATGTCAGCTACGTGATCGCTTTGGTTTCTATGCCGCTGCGGCAAATTTACTGTTAGCATTCTGCATGCTTGATAAGAAATTTCTTATTGGTGAGTAAGCTTTTTTAGCGACCATCACACACATTAAAACGCTCTTATATAACCAAATAAGGGCGTTTTTTATGCAACACAGCTAAAAAGTTCTAATTTTAGAATTTAACTCACCTTCTCTTCAAAATATTTATATTTTAATCTTCTTTTATATTGCATAAGCATGCACATCTCCGGTTGAGCCATTCAATTCATTGCTTAAATAAAATCATTTCTAATCATAAGGTTAATCGCCAACAACAAGCGATAACACTTTGAAATAATAGCAATTATCATTAACGATCAGTATTTTATGCATAACTCCATTTTTGATTTTTTATTTTGTCACACAAAATTTCAAAATCTGATTCAGATCAAGTAATTGTCTTAATTTAAGTCATAACATTGAGAGGGTAATACTTCCAAAGTATATTTAATCATAGCTAACAAGGTTGATACATGGACTCGCATGCAGCCCTTTTTGAACTCGGCCAGAAACGTCTTGCTGAACTTCGAAATACAAAACCTCTTCGTGAGGGATCTTTTCAGAAAAAACTTGAACAAAATGGCTTTACCCGTCGTGACTTCATGATTTGGAGTGCAACCATCACTTCATTGCTGGCACTCCCGCTACCTTTTAGTACCATGGTTGCAGAAGCTGCAGAGCTTTCTGACCGTGTTCCACTTATATGGTTGAGCCTTGCCGAATGTACGGGTTGTTCTGAATCATTAGTACGTAGCACTACACCTGATATCAGTACATTACTGTTTGAACATGTGTCACTTGAATATCAAGAAGTGTTAATGGCCGCCGCAGGCGATCAAGCAGAAGAAAATCTTGATAATGCAATGAAAGCCTATAAAGGTCAGTATCTACTTGCCGCTGAAGGTGCTGTACCAACAGCTAACAATGGTACTTTCCTTACTCTAGGTAGCAAAGCAGAAACAGGTGTGTCACTTATCAAACGTGTTGCTGCTGATGCTGCTGCCGTAATTTGTGTCGGTACCTGTTCATCTTACGGTGGTGTACAAGCAGCTCGCCCTAACCCTACGGGTGCCAAAAGTGTTGGTGCTGTGATCGATCGTCCAGTGATTAATGTTGCAGGTTGCCCACCAAACCCAGCCAATATTACCGGTACATTAATGTACTTCATCATGTTTGGTCGTTTACCTGCATTAGATATTTTTAATCGTCCTAAATGGGCTTATGGCGCACGTGTTCATGATAACTGTGAACGCCGTGGTCATTTTGATGCAGGCGAGTTTGTGACTAAGTTTGGTGATGATAATGCCAAACAAGGTTACTGCTTATTTAAAATGGGTTGTAAAGGTCCTTATACCTACAACAACTGTCCTACCGAGCGATTTAATGCCCACACTAGCTGGCCAGTACTTGCAGGTCATGGTTGTATCGGTTGTTCAGAGCCTGATTTTTGGGATGACATGGCAGATTTCGAAAAGCCATTAAGTCGTCAGCCTGTTCATGGTTTAGATGCTACCGCAGATACCATTGGTGCAGTTATTTTAGGTGTCACTGCCGTTGGTATTGGTGCACACGCAGTCAGTAGTATTTTTGCTAAAAAAGTCGAGGAATAATCCATGAGCAAGCGCGTCGTTATCGATCCCATTACTCGTATCGAAGGCCACTTACGCATCGAAGTTGAACTTGATGCTAATAACGTGATCAACAAAGCATGGGCTTCATCTACCCTGTTCCGTGGTCTTGAAATTATCATGAAAGGCCGTACACCCTACGATGTTGGCCTATTAATGCAACGTATCTGTGGTGTATGTACATCGTCACACTACCTGTGCGGCACATTAGCGGTAGAAGATGCGATTAATGCGCAAGTGCCGATTAATGCGAAATACATTCGTAGTTTAATTCTAACTACCCTGCAAATGCATGACCACATTGTTCACTTCTATATTCTACATGGCTTAGATTGGATAGATGTTGTTTCAGCATTAAGTGCAGATCCTGCTAAAGCAGCAGTTGAAGCAATGAAATACTCAGCAACACCAATGGCTGCTGGTGAAGGTGATTTACGTGCTGCACAAGAAAAAGTGCAAGGCTTAGTTAACACCGGTAAGTTAGGTCCATTTGCTAATGCTTACTGGGGTAATAAGACTTACAAGTTCACACCTGAGCAAAACCTAATCGGTTTAAGTCACTATCTTAAAGCACTTGAAATTCAACGTATTGCAGCAGAATCAATGGCAGTTTGGGGTGGTAAGAACCCTCATCCACAATCCATTGTTGTTGGTGGTGTAACCTGTGTTCGTGACATGTTAGACCCTGCTCGCTTGCAAGAATTTAAGCAAAAATATCAACATGTTGCAGATTTTATTGAACGTGCATACCAAGCTGATATTTTAATGGCAGCAGCCGCTTACGGCAAAGCTCCAAGTGTTCTTGGTGGTTGTAACGTTGATACTTTCATGTGTAGTGAATCTATTCTGCTTAATCCTGATGATCATCTTTTTGTAAGTGGTGTAATCCGCAATAAAGACTTATCTAAAGCTGAAAAAATCGATCTAAACATGATTGAAGAAGATGTAACTCACGCATGGTACGACGCTAATAAGCCTCAGCATCCATACGATGGTACAACTATTCCAGAACATACACCGTTTATTGAGCGCGATACTATTGTAGGTAAACGCCCAACTATCAATGAAGCCGGTAAATATTCTTGGGTTAAATCACCACGTTACAATGGTGATCCTGTTGAAGTTGGTCCACTTGCAACAATGGTCGTTAACTACGCACAAGGTAATCCTCGCGTAACACCTATTGTAAATGAATTCCTAAAACAAACAGGGCTACCTGCAGCCGCTTTATTTACTACCCTTGGTCGTACTGCTGCACGCATGTTGCATACCCTAACCATCTCTCGTCACGGTCTAGAAACATTTGAATCTATGGTTACTAACCTAAATTCAGATCATACTACCTATATCGAACCGACTATTGATCCTAATAAAGAATACAAAGGTGTTGGTATTATTGAAGCACCGCGTGGTTTCTTAAGTCACTGGTTACGTATTAAAGATGCAAAAGTTGAAAACTACCAAGCGGTAGTACCTACAACATGGAACGCAGGCCCTATTGATGGGAATGGTAAGGTTGGTCCATACGAAGCGTCATTAGTAGGATTACACCTTGAAGATCCGAAAAAACCGCTAGAAGTATTACGTGTTATTCACTCATTTGATCCTTGTATGGCGTGTTCAGTACACGTAATGGATTACAAAGGCCAATCACTCAGTGAATTCCGTATTCCAGCTCAGGCAATGTAACTAAGGATTTATCATGTCAACAGATACCGTGTTGTATAAACGATCCTATGTATTTTCATTTGTTATCCGTTTATGTCACTGGTTACGTGCCTTTGCAATTTTTGGGTTAGTTATTACTGGCTTTTATATTGCTTGGCCGTTTTTAGTCGCACCAAACAGCACCAATGTACTTGAACAAGGCTGGATCCGTTTAGCGCACGAGGTATTAGGCTTTATTTTAATTGCCGTGACCTTAATTCGTCTCTATTTGTTCTTTTTCAGCCACAGTAATGTTGAACGGCGCTCAATTAAAGATATTGTAAGCCCGAAAAGCTGGATCAAACAAATTAAAGCCTATTTTTGGATGGGTAGTGCGCCTCACCATGGTGCTTATGGTCCATTGCAACTCATGGTTTATGCAGGAATTTCTATTGCTGCCATCTTCATGTGTGTGACTGGCTTAACGCTATATGCTAATGTGTACCACTTAGGTATTGGTGGCATGATGTGGGAACCCGCTCAATGGGTCGCATACGCGATGGGCGGGTTAGATGAAGTGCGTAAATGGCACCATTATATTACTTGGGCATTCATTATTTTTGTCTTGATCCACGTATATATGGTGATTTGGACAGGGATCCGTTTCCGTAACGGTTCTGCTGATGCCATTATGTCTGGTTACGATTACCATCCAGTAAACGTAAAAAAAGCAAATAACGGTAATCATCCCGTCCAGCATCATGCTCATCACAATAGTCACTCAAAAAATAAAGGCCACTAGCGCAAATGAAGATATTGCTGCTTGGTATTGGCAATGTCTTGTACGCCGACGAAGGAGTCGGCGTACATTTCGTCAATTATCTCACAGAAAATTACCGCTTTACGCACCCCGACCATCAGATTGATCTTATTGATGGCGGTACGTTAGCACATTGTCTTATTCCGACATTAACCCAATATGATCACCTCATCGTGGTCGATACCGTTAATGCTGCTGATGTAGATGCTGGTGAAGTGTATTTCTTTGACTTTGATAAAGCCCCTGCTGAAATCGATTGGCAAGGCAGTGCTCACGAAGTTGAAATGCTACAAACATTAATTATGATGGAACTGGTCGGCGATCGTCCAAAAACCTATGTTTTAGGTGTAACGCCAACAGTATTAGAACCTATGCACATGGGGCTAACATCTAAAATTCATGCCGCAATACCGGTTATGGAATCGGCATTGATTAACCACCTTTCCACACTTGATATCGAGTGTGAAAAAGTGAACAATATTGATATTAACAGCCTGATTCCAACAGCTTACAAGCGAGGTATTGAACAATGAAATTAATTCAATTTTCTTTTACCTGTTCACGCCCAGTGCCCTTCTATGCTCAATTATGCAACGATTATTTAGCGAATCAACAAGTGGAAATCACTATTGCTTATGATAAAAATCGTTACCTTATTGAAGCTGTTGGCACTCAGCCACAACTTGAAGCCTTAGCAGACCAAATATCCAAAGATTTCTTATTATCTATTTGGCTAATTGACTCCTCAATTAAAGAAATTCGTCACCGTGAAGGTCGTATTGTTCCTTTAATAACCACTGCGCATAATCTGCCATTTTGTAGTTATTGCGAACCGACTCTTGGTGATAACCAATCTGAGTTATTTGGTGAGGTTGATATTACCTGTTCACATTGTCATGGTGAAAAGTTAGTTTATCCATCGATTACCCGTGAAAAAATTCAGCAATGGGCTGAAACGGTAATGAATACGGGCCATGTTAGTTTTAGCTTACCACTGGCTAATAACCAGCAGCACGACTTTCATTTAAGTCGTGGTCCAATTGCCGCCGCACATCAGCAGCGCCAACAGGTCATTATTTGTAATCCTAATAACGTACCAATGCACTTTATTGTGCCATCGTTACATGTATTAGCATTATCAAGCTTAGAAAAACCCCGCGTGGCTGTTCGAGCTAAACGACACCATGCCCAGCTTGATCAACCCATGTATGATCTTTGCTTTAGCTACAACCGTGTATTAACAATACTAACGGAAATACTGCGTGTACGCGGCATCGATTATTTACATATTGAAACCAATCATCAACAACCTTTAATTGCTCGCATTAATAAAGGTTGGAGTCAGATTTGTAGCGATCCAGTTATTAATCCTTTAGCCCCATTTAAAGCGGTTGAACCATTGCATGATCAAGCTTGCATCAATGGCTTAAATGCTTATTGGAGTAAACGTCGTATTCATTTTGATTATCAACCAAACCATACCAATGATGCTCCAGCCCATACCTTGCCGATCTGTGCTCTGCATGGTGGAATGTTAGAATCTGGTGTTGGTCGACATAGTGCCGTTATTTACTTTGGTCGCTACGCCGCAGGCGAGATTGTTAGTCAAGATAGATTTACTCGAACTGATACTTTCTTAACAATGCCTACCCTACCGCAATCAGGTTCAGAAATAATTGCGATATTAGCCGCAGGTGAACAAGCTGAAGTATTAGCGAAATTTAAATATCAAATACCTGTTAGTTATAACGCACTCAATAAGCTAGTTTTAAATGAGTGTAATAATCAACTTTCTGGTTTATTTGCATTGGTCGCTGCAATACTAGGTTTATCGCAATCTGGTCATGATAGCGTTCAATTTTTAAATGATGCATTGATCGCTAAATCACTGCAAAATGCTGACAATCAAGGTCATCGCGTCGATTTCCCATTAGATATGGTCGATAACAAACGCACTATTGATTGGGCTAAAATGCTAGGCAGTTTAATGAGCTTTTGTTTAGTCGTAGATGAAGTTAATTACGATAAACTCGCTTTTGGTGTAATGGACTCATTAGCTGATTATATTGCCAACTGGATCGAACGTATGGACGAAACCACAGGCATTAAAGCTGTTACCCTTGCTGGTAGTGACTTTGCTAATGAAGTGCTAGCAGATCGCATCTGCTTACGTGTAGGTAAGAACTTCCCTATCGTAACAAACCGCAAATTAGAACTTGATGGCAGTAACTTAAGTGCTGGTGCATTGTTCTTGAAAATGCGTCGCCGTTAAGGTTTATACTATTGAATTAAATAGCCCCATTGCTTTTAAGTGATGGGGCTTTTTTGTGGGAGGTGTTTGTTATTTCCCAAAGTGCATTTTTCGATGGCAGTTAGGGCATAGAGCTTTCACATTCTCAAGTGAATCTTCACCACCTTGAGACAATGGCTTAATATGATGGACTTCTAAATAAGGTTGATCATTGGATTTTTTTATAAAAGGTGCTGGCTGAAAGCATTCCTCACAATTACCCTGAGCTCGATATAAAGCTTCGGCAACTACATCAGGATTTCTATTATAATCATAAACAGATCTTAGTACTTTTTGAGGGTCCTTATCTGCTGATAACATTCTTTTCTTACGTTCAGCTGATGTATTAGTTAAAGAATAACTCACAGCCGTATTAAACTTAATATGATATTCGGCCTGAGTTTCTTTTATTAATATTGAATCATTTGTATCAAGTTCTTTTAAAGAAATGAATCTTATATAGGTTTTCTTCTGCTGATTATCAAAATTTTCAATTAAACCTAAATGTACATTTCTTAATTTCTTGTTAGCTGATTTGCTAATAACAAATAACGGTATTTTAGCGTCATAACAGTTTTTAAGGGCTTGGATCTCATTTTTATCATGGGAGCCATGTCGTTTTGTTGCGGGAAAATCGTAATTAATACCTTTCTCTGAAAAATCATCATCGTAATCTTTGCCTGTATGTAGAATACTTACAGCAACTCCCGCGTTATCAGAAACAATTCCTTTAGTTAATGCTGTATTAACCCATACTCCAGCAGCTCCACTGTAAATACCTAATTCTCTTAATTGGCCAGCTGTAATATCTATTGCACTATCAACATACGTAATTTTATTAAATAACTTTTTACGACGTTCTATTTCTTGTTTTATCGATAGGTTATTCACATTCTCTCCAACTAATATTTTATCAGCTGAGTATTTACTCAATAAATAATTTTCTGTGGTAGATTCTATTACTCAACCAGTGGGGTATCATGCTTAACCTATTGAAAATGTGATACGCATCATAATGAATGTGCAACTAAGTTAAAATGCCTGTTACTTACGATTAAAAGCTGAGTGATATATAGAGAATGGTACTGGTTATTATCCATGACCTATTCACCGTGTAATTGAGCCTCAAAGATACCAATGAAAATAGGAACTCTACAACGCGCGGATAATAGATTCCCTATCGCCCTCGCGGGCATTCACTGTAGGGAATGACGGGGTTGGGGGTGGCATTCATTGTAGGGAATGACGATGGTTATTTTCCCGTCATCTCGGAAGTCGAGGGACGAGGGCTATCCATGATCTATTCACCGCGTGTTTGAGCATCACAGACACCAGCAAAAACACCAACTCTACAACGCGCGGATAGTAGATTCCCTATCGCCCTCGCGGACATTCACTGTAGGGAATGACGGGGTTGGGGGTAGCATTCGCTGTAGAGAATAACGGAAATTAAAAAAGGCCATATCAGCATTAACTGATACGGCCTTTTTTTAGTGATAATCGCGGCTTATGCGTCTTTGCTTTGCTCTACTTCAAGCTGCATTAGCATTAAATCTTCGCCATCTAAAACATGGGTGCGATTACTACCGCAATGCTGACAAATAATACTGCGCTCGGTGTGAATAGTTTCTTGTCCACATTCGAGGCAGGATAACACCAGCGGCTGAATGTTCATTTCAAACTCAGCGTCATGGCAAATGCCTTCGAGCTTAAACGTCTGAAAAGCGGTTTCAAGTAAGGCAGGTTCTACCCCACTTAAAATGCCGACTTTAATTGCTACGCGGGTAACTTTGTCTGCATTGTTATCACGAGCATGTTGTTCGCATTGTTCGATTAAAGCGCCAACAATGGAATACTCATGCATTAACAGATCCTCGGTAATAATTCACCTTGAGGAAGGTCAAGATAACGACGACTGCCCCAACCACTGGTTAAAATTACACGACCAGTATGATCATTATTAACTGAACCAATCACACATGCGTTTTCACAGGCAGCAAAGGCTTCAAGCACCTCTAATGCCTTTTGCGCTTGTGCTTGAGGCAATGCAATAATAAAGGTGCCTTCGTTAGCTAAATCAAACGGTTCAAAACCGTATAATTCACATAGACCACGCACTTCTTCACTTACAGGTACATCATCTTCTACAAGACTAATACCCACATCAGAAGCTTGCGCCCATTCGTTTAATACTGCTGATAAACCGCCACGGGTTGCATCACGCATTGCATGAATATCAAGCCCAGCAGCAATTAATGCTTCAACCGCAGGCCATAGCGTATTGCAGTCACTAATAAGCTCTGATTCAAGAGTTAAGCCTTCACGCGCCATTAAAATAGCCGCGCCATGACGACCCACATCACGCGAAACAATGATCGCATCACCATCAGCAAGATTACGCACTGAAATGCCAGTTTGCATGATTTTGCCAACACCTGTGGTATTAATAAAAATACCGTCAGCGCAACCTTTTGGTACCACTTTGGTATCACCACAAACAATTTTAGCACCTGAAATGCTTAACTCATTTGCCATGCTATTAACGATGGTTTTAAGCTTATCGATTTCAAAACCTTCTTCGATAATCACACTACAACTTAAATATTGTGGTTGTGCGCCCATCATCGCTAAATCATTCACAGTACCTGCAATGGCCAATTTACCAATGTTACCACCAGCAAAAAACAACGGTGACACTGTAAATGAATCAGTGGTAAAGGCAGTTTTACCTTCAAGGGTTAATACCGCAGCATCTTCTTCACTACGCAGAATCGCATTATCAAACGCTTTAAAGAATAAGCCTTTAATCAGCTTATTCATTTCCTGACCGCCACCGCCATGACTTAGTTGAATAGATTTTGTAGTCGATAAAGCGGAGAAATCTTGTTCACTCATTTTACACCTCGGTAACGGAAATACGCATTACACGCACCTTCTGAACTCACCATACAACTGCCGAGTGGCGTTTGTGGCGTACAACCTCGACCAAAGACTTTACAATCTTTTGGTTTTGCTAAACCACGTAAAATATCACCACATTGACACGCTTTATGATCATCAATGGGTGTCATTGGCAAGCAAGCAGCAAATTTAATTTCAGCATCACGATGACGATATTTTTCATTCAATTGTAATGCTGAGTTAGCAATCGGGCCTAAACCACGCCAACGGAAACTATCACGAATATCAAAACAGCGTTTAACCGCCGCTTGAGCAACCGTGTTACCTTCTTCTGTTACCGCGCGTGTATATTGGACATCAAGTTCAGCAACACCAGCAACCTTTTGCTTAGTTAAGCGCAGAATAGATTCCATTACATCAACAGGTTCAAACCCTGCTACAACAACGGGCGTTTGGTATTTTTCAACCACTGGGCGGTAAATTTTAGCGCCTTCAATAACACTTACATGTGAAGGACCAATAAAGGCATTCACCTTAACGGCAGGATCAGCCATCACCACATCAATTGCAGGTGGCACTAAAACATGGTTAATATGGAAATAAAGGTTATTGACCTGACGTTGCTCGGCGAGTTCAATTAAAATCGCCGTCATTGGGGTTGAGGTTTCAAAACCAATCGCAAAGAAAACGACGTCTTTATCAGGATTATCAAGGGCAATCGTTAAGCAATCAAGCGGATCATAAATTGGGCGAATATCACACCCTTTAGCGCGATATTGTGCCAAGCTACCTTTTGAACCTGGAACACGAATCATGTCGCCTAAAGTGACTAAAATCACATTAGGTTGACTCGCTAATGCCGCTGCGTGATCAATACGTTCTTTAGGCATCACACACACAGGACAACCGGGACCATGAATAAAATCAATATTCTCGGGCAATAACTGCTTTAAGCCATATTTCATAATAGTATGTGTATGACCGCCACACACTTCCATTACTTGCATCGGTTCAGGTAAATCAACCGCAAGTTGCTTAATCTGTTCTGCTAAGCTCAATACTGTATCGGCATCACGAAAGCCTTCATACAGTTTTTTAAGATCAAAACTCATATTGGAAGTGGCCCTGATTCATCCATAATAAACTGATACATTTCAAGGCTTTCTTGTGCATCTTTATCATTGATTTTGCTCATTATAAAGCCAATATGAACCAATACATACTCACCAATAACAAGCGGATCCATTAATAAATGGCAGCTTACACGGCGTTTTACGCCCATGGTATCTACGGTAACAGTATTATCTTCGTGAATTTCTACGACCTGAGAGGGAATCGATAAACACATAATTACGCTTCCTGTGGACGTTGATTAGCGGTTAGCCACTTAACTAAAGGAGCAAACGTTGCTTCATCTTTGGTTGATAGTGTAATCACTTCAACATTAGGATTTAATTTCTTAAGCTGTGCTTTTGCTTCTTCAATACTGAAATCAAAATACGGTAATAAATCACATTTAGTAATCAAGACCACATCCGCACGACGGAACATCACTGGGTATTTTTCAATTTTATCATCGCCTTCTGGAACAGAAACCAAGACAATATTTTTATGTGTACCCACATCATAGCTTGCAGGACAAACCAAGTTACCTACATTTTCAACAAAGCAAATATCAAGATTTTTAAGATCAACATGGTGTAATGCACCGTGAACCATGAAGGCATCAAGATGACAAGCAGAACCCGTTTGAATTTGGTATGCATCAATACCGTGTGCTTTTAAGCGATCAGCATCACGTGAGGTTTCTAAATCACCCTCAATCACTGCATATTTTAAATCAGTATGTTGATGTAAGTGCTCAAGTAATGTGGTTTTACCGCTACCTGGGCTACTCATCAAATTAAATGCGGTTACATTTTGCGCTTCAAAATGAGCACGATTATGTGCAGCTTCTATATCATTCTTATCTAGAATTTTATGGATAACTGACAATGTTTTTTTATCATTTAATTGTGGATTTGCTTGTAGTTGATGATGATGGTGGTGATCACCTCTTGGTAATGAACAACCGCAATCTTGGCACATAAGAACTCCAGCATAGGGGGGCTTTTAGCTATCGTTTTAATCAAAAATACAGATAAACGTTAGAAAAAATTAAACAGGACTCAGTTCAGGTAATTAAACACTCAAATTCTGAGAATTATGAGCATTGATTATCTATGCTTTGAAAGGATAAAGCAATTTGTGTGATAATTTATTTTGCGGGTTATTAGATTGATATTATATATATATCCCCCTCACAGCCTAACTGATAAAATAAACAGGCTACGATTCAGTTTAGCTTCAGACTTAATGACAATAATATGACATAACCTAAATGTGTATGCGTATGTTATATCATAAGCACTTCAAGATTAATCACGCGGAGACTTGCTTTTATGCTCTCTCACGCTTTCTTGAATAATAATGTTATTCATCGAACAAAAGAGAAATCATAATGCAAACAAAAACATCTAACTTAAAAACCAAACTTCTTAAATTAGCGGCACCAATAGCATTAGCTTGTGTATTTGCAGCAGCACCAACAGTAGCGATGGCTCAAGACGCTCCAAATGCTTCTATGATGGCATCTCAAAAAATCACAGCCGAGCAACAACATGTTGCTAGCGAAATTGGTAAGATTCAACAAGAGCTTGCTGCTATTCGCGTGAAGACATTAAAAGCAAATCCTCAACTTATTACTGAGATGAAAGCTTACGAAACAGCATTTAACAATAAAGTTAAAGCATTAGGTTACCAGCCAGAAAAACTTATTAAGCGCGCTCAAGAAATCCAAGTTGAAGCGGCGAAGAAAGATATCTCAAATGACACTCGTACTGATTTAATCAAAGAATTTACAACAATTCGTACTACGCTTGAAAAGCAACAACGTACTATTTTGAATGATCCTGCAATCAGCAAGCAAGATAAAAAAGTGCAAGATGATGTTATTAATGCCATGAAAAAAGTAGATTCAAAAACAACTGATTTACTTAAACAACTTGATCAACTTGTAATGCAATTCAGAAAATAGTCTTTAACTTTAATTAGCTAAATAAAAAGAGAATAACATTTTAGTTTGTTATTCTCTTTTTATTATTATAGTTAAAACCACTCTATATATGTTTATTTAAAAACAACAAATATATACCAATCATTAAATTTTTAGCACAATTAAGTAATAACGATATTCCACTATTAAAATTGATAATTATTCTTATTACAGATATTATTGACACTTAACTTAAAATAACAATTTATCCTATTGTCGCACTTAAAACTTCAAAGGTAATGTTATGATATTTTTCAATAAATATACTTATTCAATTATTTTACTCTTTTTTTCATCTGTTGCTTATGGCGAATCACCACCAATAGAGCAGCCACAACACCCCTATGCTGCTGATATTCATAGTATAAATATTAATACGCTAAAAACAACAACCTGCCAAGGTTCATTAATCAGTCCCAGTTGGATCCTGACCCATTTAAAATGCGTTAATGGGAAAAATACCGAAACAACAGCACATTTTATGTCAAATAATGGTTTTATTTCTATTCACCCTGTTGAACGTGTATTTAAATTTAAACAGAAAAAATTAGCATTATTATTCTTATCAACTCCTGTTAATAATATTCAACCAATCAAACTTTTACGTTACCCTCTTTTACCTGAACATGGCAAGTTTACAGCAACAATTATTCAATCTTACCATCAAGGTGAAAAAGATTTTATTAACGGTATCAATAATAAAAAATTATCACACCTAACTAAATTACCCTTTGTAAAACAATCTAAAGGTGGCGGTTGGATAATCGAAACACACATGCTAGGTGATGTGCAAATTGGTTTTACTCTTAACAAAAATAAGGCAATACAAACATCGTATCTAGCTAAAACTATTGACCGAGTAATTAATGATAATTCAGGTGAATCAGTGGAATGGGTAGATCGTCAAACACTGATTGATACTATCAATTGTGAGAAAGATGGCACTTGTATTGAGCTACCTGAATGTCCTGATGGTGTTCAAGATTGTGGCGACCCTTGTGATTGGGCTATTGATTGCACTCCACCAGCAGTCGTTACCCCAGAATGTCCTGACGGTGTTCAAGATTGTGGCGACCCTTGTGATTGGGCTATTGATTGCACTCCACCAGCAGTCGTTACCCCAGAATGCCCTGACGGTGTTCAAGATTGTGGTCTAGATCCTTGTGTTGTTACAGATAATTGCTTACCTCTAGCGATACAACAACATTATCATCTTCATGTGGCGTCAATATTTACTACAAAAACAATACAGCAAATAAGTTAATAGCCTATTTAAAGCATAAAAAAAGAGTTGCACATGATAATGCGCAACTCTTTTTATTACGATAATTTAATCGCTTTATTTTGACTAAGCAATTTCATTCCATTTACGATCTTGGCAAACCATACCACTATTGCAACAATAGCAATCGCACCGCCAACAAAAGGTAATATGCTCAATATCTTCGCTAGAAGATCACTATGTACCCAATATTCAGCACCAGCAATCATTCCTGTGGTTGTTGCTGCAGAAACGCCTAACACTACAAAGAAGGTTAAAAACAAAAAGAAGCTACGAATAATAGTGTAGTAATGGCTATAGGCAACTTCATCAGCGCCTTTATCAAGTTTATAACCAGCATAAATAATGGCGATAATTCCTGACAATAATAAAGTAAACGGGGTTAGAAAGCTGGCAATATAAGCAAACCAAATACCCTTTTTATGTTCTTCCGTCATCATATTGTTCCGAATAAATAAGCAATGTAATAAACTAATTATCACAGGTATTTACTTGAGTTCAAGTTTCGCTCTAAATTACGATGATCGGGATCAACTTCTCAAATATTACCGTCGCTAGAGTCTGCTATAACACCCTAAACCGACACTTCCCGTCATTAATAACAACCAAAATAAATTTAATCATTGCGCTTAATGGTACCCACTGAGTGTAATTACCGCTTCTGTTCTGGCATTTCAACCATAAGATACTAACCAAAGACAGCCTTAAATAGTTAATCAAGTGTATAATTGAGACGTTTCTGTTCATAACTATCCTTACCTACTATCATAGTATTAAAGTGCAGCATATTTTTAAATGTCGGTTGTAAATTCCATTAAATTTGCTGAAAATTACGATTTTTTGTTGATAGTTGTCAAATAATTTACTCCCAGACAATTGAAACGTTGCACTACGCGTAACACTCAGTAAAATGTGAACGCAAGCGATTACACTTGAAAAACATGTAATAATTATAAAAGCCGCGAATAAATGCGGCTTTTGGTGTTAATACTATTTAAGTATGCAATAGACACATTATCGGTGCCAAATTGAATAATTAACGAGAAACTTTACCTAAAAACATTGAATTATATTCATCTCAGTAATTACTCAATTTGGTACCTCACGATTAGCTAGAAACATCTCTAGCACCCATTATTAGAAGAATAAATATGGCAACCATTAAAGATGTTGCACGTATGGCTGGTGTTTCAACGACAACAGTTTCACACGTGATCAATAAAACACGCTTTGTCGCAGAAGCAACACAGAAGAAAGTACTGGCAGCCGTTGAAGATCTCAATTATGCACCAAGTGCTGTTGCTCGCAGTCTAAAATGTAATACCACTCGCACCATTGGTATGTTGGTAACTAAATCAACTAACCCTTTCTTTGCTGAAGTTGTGCATGGTGTTGAAGAGTATTGTTACCGTGAAGGCTACACGCTAATTTTATGTAATACGGAAGGTAACCTTTCTAAGCAATATGATTACTTACGCATGCTTGCGGAAAAGCGTGTTGATGGCTTATTAGTAATGTGTTCCGATCTTGATCAGAAATTATTGGATCTGCTTGAGCGTCAAAAAGACCTGCCAATGGTGATAATGGACTGGGGTCCAGAAAGCCCGCATACCGATAAAATTCAGGATAATGCTGAACAAGGTGGCTACATTGCGACTAAATACTTTATCGAGCATGGTCATAGCCGTATTGGGTGTTTGTCTGGCCATACAGATAAATCTACTTGTCGTGAACGCTTAAAGGGCTTTAATAAAGCCATGGCAGAAGCTAACTTAACCGTTAATGAAGACTGGATCCTTGAAGGTGACTTTGAGTGTGACTCTGCGGTGAAAGCAGCTGAAAAATATATTGCTATGGCAGAGCGTCCAACGGCTATTTTCTGCTTCAATGACATCATGGCAATGGCACTAATTAGTACCTTTGAACAAGCAGGATTACGCGTTCCTGGTGATATTTCTATTATTGGTTACGACAATATTGATCTTGCCCCTTACTTCGCGCCACCACTAACGACTATTCATCAGCCGAAACGTCGTTTAGGTAAAACAGCCATTAAAATCTTAATGGAGCGAATGAAGAACAAAGATCATGAACGTCAAATTTTTGAAATGGCGCCTGCAATTGTAGAGCGCAAGTCGGTAAAAGATTTACGCTAATACGACAACCTACTTATCAAGCCAATATTTATATTGGCTTTTTTTCTAACACCTCAATTCAACTCTCAGCGCTTTCAAAATTGTCATCGCCGTAAAAACATGAACAATATCACAGATTCACCAGTCACTATTAATATTCAAAGTCATCTTGTTAAAATATCGAATATAATGAACCCCGTAAATACATATAATAGTAAGCAAAAGACTTACAAGATATAAATAATACTTCACTATTGATAATATTATTTATAAAGTAATACATGGATGATTTAAAGTAGAAATTTTATCTCGTAAATAACTTTAATAATACAAAGTTAATTTACAGCTACTTTAATGTTAGGTGACACTCATTTATTCACCGAGTAGAAGTATGGACAAACCAATATTAAAAAATTCATTACAGCTATTAGATCATTTAGGGGATATTAAATCGCGATCCATGTTTGGCGGTTTTGGTATTTTCGCTGGTGAGACAATGTTCGCACTAGTCGTTAATAATAAACTCCATCTCAGAGCAAATGCAAAAAATGAAGAGGAATTTAAACAAGCGGGTTTGAAACCCTATATATATGAAAAGCGCGGTTTTCCCGTCATAACAAAACATTATGCTATTCTTGATGAATGGTGGGAACAACCTGAAAAAATCAAAGAACAAGCAAACTATTCTCTTAAGGCAGCACAAGCTGACAAAAAAGCAAAAGAATGTTGCACTCCTGATAGAATAAAAGATTTACCAAACCTACGCCTTTCAAATGAAAGGATGCTTAAAAAAGTAGGTATTAAAACGATTGAACAACTCCATAATATTGGTGCACTCGACGCTTATAAAGCATTACAAAAAATACAAGAGGCATCTTTAAGTTTGGAATTACTATGGGCATTGGAAGGCGCTATACATGGCCAACATTGGTCAGTAATACCAGAAAGCAGACGCAATGAACTGCTAGCTAAACTATAATAAATATATTCGTCAACTGGCTAAGTGACGCTTAAGAATAAAGAGGCCCTGTGCCTCTTTAATTTATTCCGCATATACATTTACAAACCGATTTAGCTATTCCTATCAAGCTTAGTATTTAGCTACAATTGAATAGTAATACCAATCTGGAAAATTAACTGGTCAGGTTGATCCAATCTCTTGAACACATTCTAGTGATGCGTGAAGCCGATTCATTAAACTGATTCCATGCAAGGCAGACCTTATCGAGAATGTCGTTATAATCAGAAAAATTTTGATTAGCGAGATAGTGTTGTCGTAACCAACTCCAAACTTGTTCTATTGGGTTAAGTTCTGGGGAATATGGTGGAAGTTTGATGATGCTGAGATTATTAAACGGATTAGCAATATCGTCAGTATGCCAGCCTGCACCATCCATCACTACAATAGCATAACGACCTTTTTCTGTGGTTCGTGATATCTGAGCAAGGTGCTCAGTCATTATTTCTTTATTTACCCAAGGTACCACTAACGCCTCACCAACTCCTCTTGCTGGGCACACCGAACCAAATAGATAAGCATATTCAAACTGCTGTTGTTTTATCGCTCTTGGTCGAGTTCCTCGTTCAGCCCAAAGACGGGTAGTGGTATTTTGTTGTCCAAATCTTGCTTCATCTTGAAACCATACATCGACCTTATCGAGCGCTATATGTCCTGGGATCTTAAGGATCGTTTCAATTTTAAATTTTTTTAAAATTATCTTGAGCTTGCTGTGATTGTTTTGGATGTTTTGACCGTGATGTTATCCACGAAAAGCCCATGCGCTTAAGTAGATAATAGATAGAATCTGGGTGGTAGTTTTTATCAAATTCTTTGAGAATGTAAGCATGAATATCCGCGCCTATTAATCGCCCGCCAGAAGAGTCTTGAGCTTTAAGTTTAATATAATTGGATAGCTGCTCACGTTGTTTAGGTGAGAGAAATGCAGGGCGACCACTACGCGTTTTTTCTTGAAGCCCTTCTAAGCCTTCTTCAAGAAAGACACTCACCCATTTATTAACACTTGTTCGGCTAACTTTGAGATATTTAGCAATTTGAGTACGAGATTTACCTTCCTTGAAGTGCTCCAAGGCAAGTAATCTCATTTTCATTTGAATTTTTTTTTGTTGGCGAGCAAGCTTTTTAAAGTCGGTATTGTTTAGGCTGTCCATAGCGAATCTCATTTAAAAATGATGGCTTAAATTAGATCATTATTTTAGTTAGATTGGTATAAGACCTATGGCAAAATGAATCAAAATACAAACTGTCATTTATAATGCTATTTATTACTTATAGTAACGCTCTCATTCTCACTTTTCTTAAACGTATTTTTAACGTTACAAAACCATTCGTTATCAAACATCACACCCATATATCATTATGCTTATTTAACATACTGTTATGTCACTTTTTATCATTTGCTATTACTAATAAATTATCGAATAAAAAAATTTTTTGTCTATAAATGAAATACAATATCGCTTCTCTCGGTCTTGCTACTTAAGAGTCGATGTGATTCTCATTTGATAAGGACATACTTTGCGTATATTAACCAAAAAAACATTCTCATTATGGGTAAAACCTTTACTTTGGCTACAACAACGCCATTTTGGTAAAGTGCTCAATCCGGCTAAATTATGGGGGCGTAAGCCTGTTCTCTTCTGGTTAGTCGCTTTATTTTTTGGTTACCTTGATCGTAAAAAATCACCAATAGATGCCGTTATGCGCTCACTAGTGTGTGTGCGAGTATCACAACTCAATGACTGTGCTTTTTGTGTCGATGCTAATGGTATGAAACTCGCAGAACGCTGTCATTCATTAGAAAAAATTAAAGCATTAGCCCATTGGCAAACATCTGAACACTTCTCAGATCAAGAACAAGCGGTATTAACATATACTGAAGCGATGACTATTACGGGTCAACATGTCAGTGACGATATGCTTACAGCACTTGCTACTTGGTATAGCAGTGATGACATCATTGAATTAACGGCATTAGTGAGTTTCCAAAATTTGTCGGCTAAATTTAACACTGCACTTGATGTTCCAGCACAGGGCTTTTGCTCATTGCCGATTCAACCGCAACCTATTAATAACCATCAACAAGATACAGCGCAAACCGATGCTATTTCAAAAACATCAACGTCAAATAAAGAACAATTAAGGGGAAATAATGAAAAGTAATAAAATTTTGTTGCTCATCGTTATTTTAGCCATTATTAGTACTTGGTTTTATTTCGACCTTGGTCAGTTTTTAACGCTTGAATCAGCTAAGCGTGAACAATTAGCTTTACAGCAGCATATTACCGCAAATCCAATGACTGCTTATGTCAGCTTTTTTAGCTTATATATCTTAGTCACTGCACTTTCTATTCCTGGTGCATCAATATTAACCCTATTAGGTGCGGCATTATTTGGCTTCTGGACAAGCTTAATTATGGTGTCATTTGCCAGTACTATCGGTGCAACATTGGCGTTTCTATCGAGTCGTTTTATATTACGTGATTGGGTACAAGCAAAATTTAGTAACCGTTTGGCAACATTGAATAAAGGTATTGAGAAAGAAGGCGTATTTTATCTATTAAGTTTACGTCTTATTCCAATTTTCCCTTTTTTCATCATTAACCTTTTAATGGGGTTAACGACGATTAAAGCGCGTACTTTTTTCTGGGTTAGCCAACTAGGTATGCTTGCGGGTACTGCCGTTTATATTAATGCAGGCACTCAGTTAGGGAAAATAGAATCCCTTAATGGAATTATCTCTGTTCCCGTTTTATTATCTTTATTTTTGTTAGGCCTTTTCCCTTTTGTTGCAAAAGGAATAATGAAAACAATGAACAATAAAAAACATTACCAACAATGGCAAAAACCAGCCGCATTCGATCAAAACTTAGTTGTTATTGGTGCGGGTGCGGGCGGCTTGGTCAGTGCCTATATTGCGGCAGCGGTAAAAGCGGAAGTTACATTAATCGAGCGCCACAAAATGGGTGGTGACTGTTTAAATACGGGTTGCGTTCCGTCAAAAGCACTCATTAGAGCAGCACATACCGCCGCAGATATAAACACAGCCTCACGGTTTGGTATTGATGCTCAAATTAATAATATTGATTTTTCGCAAGTTATGACACGAATTCAACATGTTATTAGCAAAGTTGAACCTCATGATTCTATCGAACGTTATAGTAAACTGGGTGTTAATTGTGTCACTGGTGATGCAACAATCTTATCGCCATGGGAAGTTGAAGTTAATGGTACTCGAATTACCACTCGCAATATTGTCATTGCAACGGGTGCTCGTCCATTAGTGCCTACAATTCCAGGTTTGGATGCGGTTAATTACTTAACATCTGATACGGTGTGGCAATTAAAAGCACTTCCTAAACGATTACTGATCCTTGGTGGCGGTCCTATTGGTTGTGAATTAGCCCAAAGTTTTTGTCGATTGGGTGCAGAAGTCACTATTGTTGAAAGATCACCGCAATTATTAAATCGTGAAGATAGCGATGCGGCACAATTAGTTGAACAAGCACTCACACACGATGGCGTAAATATCTTATTGCAACATAATACCATCCAATTTGAATCAATACTTGATGATAATGGTCAACCTATTCAACGTGCTGTCGTTGAACATGAAAATCAAAAACTTAACATCGAGTTTGATGCAGTAATAATTGCATTAGGACGGGTTGCAAATGTACAAGGATTTGGTTTAGAACAACTCGGTATTACCACAACTGAACGTGGCACTGTGGCTGTAAACCAATATTTACAGACTCAATATCCTAATATTTATGCCGTTGGTGATGTTGCCGGACCTTATCAACTGACGCATGTTGCGGCTCATCAAGCATGGTATGCCGCAGTAAATAGTTTATTTGGTGCGGTTAAAAAATTTAAAGTCGATTATTCAGTCATTCCCGCTGTAACTTACACAGCACCTGAATTAGCAAGAGTCGGCATAAATGAAAAAGAAGCACAAGCACAAGGCATTGATTATGAAATCACTCGCTATGGATTGGACGATTTAGATCGCGCCATTGCTGATGGTTATGATGAAGGCTTTATTAAAATCTTAACGCCTAAAGGCAGCGATAAGATCCTTGGAGCGACAATTGTCGGTCATCATGGCGGTGATTTGTTGGCTGAATTCACACTCGCAATGCGTCATAACTTAGGCTTAAATAAGATTCTAAGTACGATTCACCCATATCCAACCATGAGTGAGGGTGCAAAATATACCGCTGGCGTATGGAAACAGGCGCATGCACCTCAGAAACTGCTTACTTGGGTAAAAAAATATCATCATTGGATGCGTAATTAACACTCCCATAAATAAGGATATCAATTGTGATAACACCCTTTCCAGCATTAAAAAAACTAACGCTAACCGTTGCGCTTATCATAACTAGCATTACGGTGCATGCAAGTGAACAACATCAAAATGGTAATATTACACCAACGTGGCAACAAACACTGACTCAAGCCAAAGGTGAAACAGTCTATTTTAATGCTTGGGGTGGTAGCCAAGAAATTAATGATTATTTACTGTGGGCAAATACCCAATTACAACAACGCTATGATGTCACTCTAAAGCAAGTCAAAGTAACCGATATAGCAGAAACCACACAACGTTTATTAGCTGAAAAAACCGCAGCCAAAAACAAGGGTGGCAGTGTTGATATGGTATGGATCAATGGCGAGAATTTTCGTTCAATGAAACAGAATGGCTTACTGTATGGTCCTTTTACACATCAACTCCCCAACTGGAAATATGTCGATAAATCACTGCCGATCGATAACGATTTTTCAGAGCCAACTCAAGGACTAGAAGCCCCATGGGGTGTGGGTCAACTGGTGTTTATTTATGATCCTGAAACATTAAAAACTCCACCTAAAAGCTTTAAGGCATTATTAGCTTTAGCTCAACAACATCCAGGAAAAATCAGCTACCCTAAGCCACCAGAATTTCATGGAACAAGCTTTTTAAAAGCAGCACTATTAGAACTAACCACGGACAAAAAAGCCTTATATCAACCATTGCAGTTACCTAAAGATCAGGCTCTGTTTGATCGAGTAACTGCACCATTATGGCACTATCTTGATCAACTCCATAAAGTTGCATGGCATCAAGGTAAACAATTTCCAGCAGGTACTGCCGAAACAGTACAGTTACTTGATGATCAGCAATTATTGTTAGCGATCACCTTTAATCCTAATGCGGCAGCTGCAGCGATTGCTAATGGTAATTTAACCGATAAGGCAAAAACTTATGCATTCAACGCAGGTGCATTAACGAATATCCACTTTCTTGCAATTCCGTGGAATGCAAATGCCAAAGCAGGCGCATTAGTGGCAATTAATTTCTTATTAAGCCCAGAAGCACAAGCACACAAAGCTGACACTAATGTATGGGGCGATCCCACTATTTTAAGTCCGCAGGCATTTAAACAATTACCACCATCATATAATAAGCCTAGTTTTATGCCCTATCCTTCAATTGCTGAACCCAACCCAACATGGTTAGCGGCAATTGAACAACAATGGCAACTAAGATACGGTAACTAATTGTTATATTTATTATAGATCAAGCTAACTTACATTATGATAGTAAGTTAGCTTGTCTTGTTTGGTGTTTATTTGAGCCCTATGTTAGCCATTATATTTTTTGTCACATTATTGCTATTTGCAACTCCATTGATCATTGGCTTTCTTGGTATGCTTGCGCCTGCTTTTGCATGGCTACCCGCATTAAACATGCATCAACCATCACTATTAGGTTGGCATCAACTCTTTGCTTGGCCCAATCTGAGTGATTCTATTGCGTTAACACTACTGTCTGGATTAGGTAGCACACTGCTTGCTTTATGGTGGTGTTATTTAATATTGCGCCACTATTGGCTCGGTCCTAAATGGCATAAAATTGAACGCTTATTAGCTCCGTTACTTGCTTTTCCTCATATTGCCTTTGTACTTGGCTTTGGGCTGATGTTTTCTTCAACTGGCTGGTTGGCACGTATTTGGCATCATTTCGGCTTAGCTGATACCTTATATCCAGCGTTAATTCATGATCGTTATGGTTTAGGATTATTATTTGCTCTGGCAATTAAAGAAACCCCTTTTTTACTATTAATGAGCATCAGTATTCTTAAACAGCTTGATATAAAGCGACTCTATAATGTTTCTGTCAGCCTTGGCTACAGCCACCAGCAAACATGGCGAATGGTTATTTTACCGTTATGGCTACCGAAATTGCGTTTGGCTATTTTTGCGGTCGCAGGTTATGGACTAGCAGTGGTTGATGTTGCTTTAATTATTGGACCTACTCAACCGAGTACATTTTCAATGTTAATTTGGCAATGGTTTACTGATGGCGACTTAACCCAGCTACCACGTGCTGCTGCAGGAGCATTACTCTTATTTGGCATTGTTATCGTTACGTTCGGACTGCTACGTTTAGTGGAATGGTGGCAATTATCATACGCAACATCATGGCAATATCGTGGCGTGATTAGGCAATCATCCCATCGTATTCCCTCCCCTGTCGGTGCTTTTTTTAGTCATGGTTTATTATTGCTACCATTATTCATGCTACCTATTTTAGCAATATGGTCATTTGCCTTACGGTGGCGTTTTCCAGACTTACTACCAAGCCGTTATAGTGTCCGTTTTTGGCAACAACAAGTTGAACCACTGCAACAGCTAATCGGTAATAGTGTTTTTCTCGCGCTAATCAGTAGTTGTTGTGCTTTGATAATGGTCATTCTATGTCTTGAGTATCGCCAAAAGTATCACCGCGGGATCTCTACAGCATTGATCGCTATTCCAATGGTTGCGCCACAATTGTCATTATTATTTGGTATGCAGACAGCCATCTCTTTTGTCTCTGGTCACTATTTTTGGCAATGGGTTGTTTGGAGCCATTGGCTTTATGTTTTCCCTTATATTTATCTTACGTTAGATGGACCATGGCGCAGTTACGACCAACGCTTAGATCAAACAGCAAGAAGTTTAGGCTTAAATGGCTGGCAAACATGGTGGCGAGTTAAATTTCCACAACTCAAACCTGCATTATGGTTAGCCTTTGCTATTGGCTGTAGTGTTAGCCTTGCACAATACTTACCAACACAAATGTTAGGTGCAGGGCGTGTATCAACCTTAACCACAGAAGCTGTGACACTTGCCAGCGGTCAAGATCGGCGTATCAGTGCAATTTATGGATTATTACAGGGATTATTACCTTTGATCTTTTTTACTCTCGCGATGATTTTTGCACAACGCAAAACACCTCAACCTAAAATAACAAGGTAATCTTATGGCGCTTTCAGTATCACAATTAACCCTGCATCATCGCAATAATAATATAGTAATAGGACCATTAACTTTTGAGGTTGAAGCTGGGAAAATTATGACCTTGATGGGACCAAGCGGTAGTGGGAAATCAACAATTCTTAGTGCAATTGCCGGTCATCTCGCTGCTGACTTCACAATCACTGGTGAAATAAAGCTCAATAAGCAATCAATAATCTCGTTAGCACCTAACATGCGGCATATCGGTATTGTTTTTCAAGATGATTTACTATTCCCTCATCTTAATATTTGGCAAAATCTCGCGTTTGGATTACCGCAAGAGATTAAAGGTCGCCAACGAAAACACCAAGCGTTAGCGACATTAGATGAACTAGACTTGCTGCATTTACAACACCAACAAGCCCATGAAATTTCAGGAGGTCAACGCGCAAGGATCAGTATGATGCGATTACTATTATCACAACCTCAAGCGGTATTACTTGATGAGCCATTCAGTAAATTAGATAAAACATTGCGTTCTTCATTTCGTCAGTTTGTCTTTGATCAAATTCAACACCGCAATATCCCGGCATTAATGGTTACTCATGACGATGATGATATTCCCCAAAATGGCGATATTTCACACTGGCCTTGGTTATAAAAATAATAAAATAGGAAGTTCCATGCTCGATCGTTACAGTATTACTCTTATACGCCAGCCATTAGCAAAACTGGCTGCATTACCTAATAATTATGGTATCAGTGCAAACCAAATAACCCTTTGTGGCTTTATTATTGGACTGCTTGCATTACCAGCCTTAGCCTTTGAGCATTATGGATTAGCGTTATTATTTATTATTATAAATCGCTTATTTGATGGTTTAGATGGTGCTGTTGCACGTCGTCAAGGTATTACCGATTGTGGTGGATTTCTTGATATTACGTTAGATTTTCTTTTTTATTCCTTGATTCCATTTGGCTTTGTATTGGCAGATCCTCAACACAATGCTATTGCTGGCGCTTTTTTAATTTTCTCTTTTATCGGTACGGGTTCAAGTTTTCTCGCCTTTGCAATTATGGCGGGAAAACGCAATATAGAAAGCCCTGTCTATAAACAAAAATCGCTGTACTACATTGGTGGTCTCACGGAAGGCACTGAAACTATTGCCTGTTTTATTTTGTTTTGTTTACTACCGCAACACTTTGCCACTATTGCATGGATTTTTGGCTCACTGTGCTGGATCACTACCACAACCCGTATTTGGGCAGGTTACCACACCCTAAAAAATTAAATGAAGACTGCTGGATGTCGCACGATGGCATCCATCCAGCCTGTTTTATTTATCGCTTCCATTCTCCAATCGTAACCGTTACTTAACGGACCCACTGATGATGTAGCTGTTCGCTATCACCTAGATAATCTAACAACCAACTTACGGCTGGATTCATAGTTTCAGTATTCCATGCTAAACAACAAGGGCTCACTGACGGTTTAATTGCTAACTCTTTTTCAATGAGCTCTCCCGTTTCAATTAGGGGAATTGCCATATGGCTAGGTACAACACTGACGCCTAAACCGGCTTTTAAACACTGCATAGCACTGTACCAATTAGGTACTAATATTCGACGCTGATTATCCATCAACCATGTGATCCGTTTAGGTAATGTTCGTGAAGTATCTTCTAAACAAACAGCGGGATATTGAGCTAATTCATGTGGCTCTAATGGATGATCGCATGTTGCTAATGGATGCTGAGGATCAATCACAAACTTCCACGTTAATGTTCCCATATCTCTATAATCAAAACTGCCACCAACGGGCACTGCTGCTGTTGCACCGATTGCAATATCTGCACGTCCATCTGCTAAGGCATCCCAAACTCCATTAAATACTTCCATGGTGAGATGCAATTCAACATCAGGAAAGTGTTCATAAAAGTCTTTAACTAACATATTAACTCGACTTTGACGCACCACGGTATCTAAAGCCACAGATACATTTTGCGACCAGCCATTTGCAACCCGCTGCGTTTGATATTTCATTAACTGCATTTGTTTGATTATTTTGCGGGATTCTTCAACAAAATACTCCCCTGCTGGCGTTAGTTTAACCTGTCGATGTAATCGAACAAATAATTCGACAGCTAAACGCTCTTCTATCAATCTAACAGTATAACTGATAGCACTAGGCACTTTGTGTAATTCTTCCGCTGCACCTGAAAAGCTGCCACGACGGGCGACGACGTCAATAACTTGAAGATCATTATAAGAAAACATATCACATCAAAAATTTTGAAAGCATGGTTGAAATTTTAGCGTTTCACAATGATTAAAACCAGTATTACACTAGTAGCAATTGTAATATTGACGAAAAGTATAAAATGAAAAATCAACCTTCTAAAATTACCCTCTTCTGGTTTGCATGTTTAAGTATGCTAGGTTTTCTAGCAACGGATATGTATTTACCTTCGTTTGAAACGATCCGTGCCGACTTTGCTACAACCCAATCTCTTATCGGCCTTTCGCTCAGTGTATTTTTACTTGGTATGGCGTTAGGACAAGTTGTATATGGACCATTATCTGATCGTGTAGGGCGCATTAAAGTACTTGTTGGTGGTATGGTGCTATTTAGCCTTGCTTCTATTGCATGTTCATTTGCACCTAACATTGAAGTTTTCCTTGCTGCACGTTTTGTGCAAGCTTTAGGAGCATGTAGCGCAACAGTTATTTGGCAAGCCGTTGTTGTTGACCGTTACGATGGCAAAGTCTCTGAGCGTGTATTTGCAACCATCATGCCTTTAGTGGCACTGTCTCCTGCTTTAGCGCCGTTATTAGGTGCTGTACTTGAACATCAATTAGGCTGGCGTAGTATTTTTATCGCATTAGTTGGTTTTGGTGCAGTGTTAGCAATCATGACACTAAAAGAGCCTGAGAGTGCAAACCTTAGCCAACAACAAGAGAAATTAACGGTAAAACTGCGTAATGATTACGGCCAAATCCTAAGCTCTAAAAAATTCTGGGGTAACATGCTTATTTTTGCTGCATGTTCAGCCGCTTTCTTTGCTTATTTAACTGGCTCTCCTTTTGTTATGTCTGCAATGGGCTATTCAGGTACTGATATCGGTTTAAGCTACGCACCACAAACAGTTGCCTTTATTGTCGGTGGTTATGGTTGTCGTACACTACTAAATCATTTTGATAGTAAAAAACTACTGCCATGGATTTTAGCTCTGTTCTTTAGCAGCGTTTTGATTATGTTTGTGATTTCAATCTCAATCAATGTAACAACTATCTGGCCGATTCTTATTCCATTCTGCTTCCTTGCTGTTGCTAATGGTGCAATTTACCCACTGGTTATTAGTGCTGCCTTATCTGATTTTAGAAATTGTAGTGCAACCGCTGCTGGCCTACTGAACTTTATGCAAACAATGGTCTGCTTTGCGGCAAGTGGTTTAGTCTCTGCCTTTGCTGGATTTGGTTTATTAACGGTTACTGTCGCAATGTTCATCACAGGCTTTATCGCTATTATCGGTTTCATTCTGGTGACAAAAGCACGCCACCAGCAAGCAGTAATAGCAACCGCGTAATAACTCGCTCTCTTTAATTATTAGAAGCAGCCTTCGTTGGCTGCTTTTTTTTACCTATAATCCGCTGTACTCTTCTGGCTTTACTATCTAATTATTCTATTTTCCTTCCTTGTTGTTTATTCAATTACGCATTTTACTCTCACTGTATTAGCCATTTTTTTCTCTCACTCAGATCCATTTTGATTAAATACAATCACAGTAATTAAAGAAATAAACCCCTTACGTCCAACCATTAATCATCTTACATATTGAAACATGTAACTGTGACTAAATAATCATTTAATAAAATCGATAAAAAATATGATTCTAGTCATTATTATGCACTTAGCCCCTAATACCGAGGTGAAGTATATTTATTGTTAAATACATACACTGCAATCAAGTAATTTAACCCGTTAAATCATTTAAAATTAAACAAATATGTAACATTTTATTTTTTTATACATTTCTCTTGCATAAGATATCGTGATGAGTAGTATATAAATTAAGTGACGATTAATGCAGTATTAGAGCATGAGTATTCAAGTAAGTAATATCAATAAATTTTACGGTCAAAACCAAGTACTGCATGATGTCAGCTTTACTTGTGACACTGGTGACACCCTTGTTTTATTAGGTCCAAGTGGCGCAGGAAAAAGTTCACTTCTACGGGTACTAAATCTGTTAGAAAATGCAACTAATGGCAAATTAACGATAGCTAATAATACATTTGATTTTTCAACGTCTATTTCAGAACAAAAAGGCTTAACGTTAAGACGTAAAGTTGGCATGGTGTTTCAACAATATAATCTTTGGCCACACAAAACAGTCATTGATAATTTAACGGAAGCACCAACCAAAGTATTAGGGGTAGATAAAGCCATTGCTACACAACAAGCACTTGATATTTTGACGCAATTACACCTCGCGGATAAAGCAAATGCATGGCCATTACAACTTTCAGGCGGTCAACAACAGCGGGTAGCGATTGCTCGTGCATTGATGATGAAACCTGACGTGTTGTTATTTGATGAACCAACAGCAGCGCTTGATCCAGAGATCACTAGCCAAATTGTTAAGATCATCAAAGATCTCAGTAACACAGGAATAACTCAAGTTATCGTTACCCATGAGGTCGATTTTGCAAAAAAAGTTGCAAGTCATATTTTATATATGGAAGACGGCCACATCATTGAGCATGGTAGTAATCTTGCTTTTACTGCTCCCCAAACGACCCAATTTGCAGAATATCTTAACCATTAATAAATTTCTTTTTAAAACTACGTAGGTAGATAACTACGTAATACACCCGCATGGAGTATAGCGATGAAAAAAATGTTATTAGCAGCAATAATTGGCTTGGCATCTGGGCATGCCATGGCACAAGATCTTAAATTTGCAACAGAAGCAACTTATGCGCCATTTGAATACATGGACGCTAACAACCAAATTCAAGGTTTTGATATTGATATTGCTAAAGCCTTGTGTTCAGAAATGAAAGCAACCTGTACATTCCATAATCAAGCGTTTGATAGTCTAATTCCAGCACTTAAATTCAAACGTTATGATGCTGCAATTTCAGCAATGGACATCACCAAGGCACGTCAACAACAAGTCAATTTTAGTAATACCTATTATGACAATGCCGCTGCGTTTGTATCATTAAAAAATCACGTTGCCGATAAAGCGGCACTTAATGGTAAGCGAGTTGGTGTCCAAAATGGCTCAACACACCAGAGCTACATAACAGATCAAATGTCTGATGTTGTCGCTGTCCCTTATACCAGTTACCAAGATGCCTTTATGGATATGCAAAATGGCCGTATTGATTCAGTGTTTGGTGATACTGCCGTTGTCGCTGAATGGTTTAAGAAAGGTAATGGTGACAAACTGTCTTATGTCGGAAAACCTGTTACTAATACCAAATATTTTGGTAATGGTTTCGGTATCGCCGTAAATAAAAATAATCAGGCATTAGTAGAACAACTAAATAAAGCGCTGGCAACCATTAAAGAAAATGGTCAGTACCAAGCAATCTTTGAACAGTATTTTGGTAAATAAATTATGATGTTAACGGGATATTCACAATCCCTGCTAGAAGCTAGCTGGATGACAATCCAGCTTGCTTTTGTCAGTTTAGCGGTAGGGTTAGTTTTAGCGATGTTATTTGCAGGCGGCGAAATGTCACGTTATCGTGCTATCGCGTGGCCAACAACATTTATCGTGACTATCCTCCGTGGTCTGCCTGAGCTATTAGTGGTACTTTTCATCTTTTTTGGTTCAGGCGAAATTATTTTTCACATCACGGGTGAGTTTATTGAAATTAGCCCTTTTTTATCAGGTGTTATCGCTTTATCACTTATTTTTGCTTCTTATGCTGCTCAGACTATACGGGGTGCATTAAAAGCAGTACCCAAAGGTCAGCAAGAAGCTGCAACTGCATTAGGTATTAGTAAACAACGCACTTTTTTATCTATTATTTTACCGCAAGCAGTACGTCATGCATTACCCGGTTTAACCAACCAATGGTTAGTATTATTAAAAGACACAGCATTAGTTTCATTAATTGGTGTAACTGATTTATTAAAACAAGCTCAATTAGCATCAGCAGCAACCCATGAAAGTTTTACTTGGTATGCTACCGCTGCTGCGGTGTATTTAATTATTACCTTAATTACTCAACGTATTATTAAAATAATCGAAAATAAATTCAGCGAGCAAGATGGCTCTAGTACCAAAAAACATAAAAGCCAAGGAGTAACCGCATGAATGAACAAAATTTTTGGTTAATGGTGCAAGGGCTCATTACTAGTCTTGAATTAACCGCAGCGTCTTTATTCGTTGGCTGTAGTTTAGCGTTATTAATGACAGCAAGCTTAATATTACGAACTCCCATTATTCACTGGATCAGCCGTGGTATTATTACCCTCTTTACAGGAACACCATTATTAGTACAAATATTTTTAGTCTATTATGGCCCTGGGCAATTTGAAGTTATTCGTCAAAGCTTTGTATGGGATTGGTTAAGTCAACCTTGGTTTTGTGCCATGCTTGCATTAGCATTAAATACTGCGGCTTATAGTACTCAGTTATTTAAAGGTGCTTTTGATGCAATACCTAAAGGTCAATGGCATGCTTGCCGTGCATTAGGAATGAATACCAAGGTAACATTGGCGGTATTACTTCCTTTTGCTATTCGTCGTGCAGTTCCAGCTTACTCAAATGAAGTAATTTTAGTCTTTAAAGGCACATCGCTTGCCAGCACTATTACTATTATGGATATAATGGGTTACGCGCAGCGCATCAATGCACAAACCTATGATACCTTAACCGTATTTGCTGTTGCAGGAGCGTTCTACCTTACAATTAATGGAATACTTACATTAATCTTTCGAGTGTTTGAGAAAAAAGCACTTGCGTTTGAAGCAGTACGTTAATTGTTATAAAAAATTCAAAGCATTAAAAAGCCGACGCATGTCGGCTTTTTAATAAAAAATTTCGATACAATGCATCATGATTTAATGACTTAGTTTGGCATTAATTTTTAAAACTAACTGTGACTTAGTGTTTGTCACTACATCAACGTTGTTCTCTTTAATATGAGAGAATTGTGTTAACAATGCCGTTAACTCTTCTTTCATTAATTGTAAGTGACGTGATGTTCTGGTACGGGTAATTTCACTAACAAGCCTTTCTTTTGCTTGCAATGCCGTTGCTACTTTTACAACCTTCTTTTTGGAACGGAAGAAGAAATTCATAGTAAACATCCTTATTTTTATAAACTTTTATACGATATTAGATTATGAATATAAATACCATTAAATAATTTAACATTTGTTAACTAGTTATAATAATAACGCCACTATATAACTATTAACCATATGATTTTAAAATGTATTATATAAAAACAATGACAATCATTAATCTTTTACATTATAGACCACCATCAATATACCTTTTTATATTTTATATAAATCTCTATCTCAAAACATACTAACCAACTGTTTAATAAGAATAAATAAATAAAAATAATCAACCGTAAATTACATCCCCATATCTAAAAGAACTGTTCGCTATTCTTAAAATTAAGAAATGTCGCCCGAAAAATCGTTCATCCTTCTCTTCAAAAAAATGCTCTTTATTCTATCTTTAAATGATAAGACTCAATTTCGCCACCGTTAAAAAATAATCATAAAGATAAAATAAGAGTATCAACTATGAAGCGATATTTAGTGGTTACGTTTATGTTCACAACTTATCTCTGTTTCTGTTCAATAGCCGTTACAGCCGCAGAGTCCAGTACTAACACGCAATATTCACAAGGAAAAGAAAAGGCAGTGGTATGTATGACGTGCCATAGCGTTGATGGTATTTCTACTATAGATACTTACCCTAATCTTCAGGGACAAAAACAAGCATATTTTGTTGCGGCATTAAAAGCCTATAAATTACGCCAACGTAATGACGGCTTAGCTATTCTTATGCATCCACAAGCAGATTCTTTAAGTGATCAAGACATGTTGGATATTGCTTATTATTTTAATCATGTGAAATCAGAACCTATAAAAAATGATAATTAAGAACCGCATATCAGACGCTATGGTTAATTTAACACACTACTTTTTTGACAAACAATATAGTCAAAGGTTTTAAGAATGGATATTCAATACAATTATAAAGTTGTTAAATTCTTCATGGTAACCAGTGTTATCTGGGGTCTGGTTGCCATGACAATAGGCGTTATTCTTGCTGGACAACTCTACTGGCCTGCTCTTAATTTAAACTCTGAATATTTTCAGTTTGGTCGTTTGCGCCCATTGCATACTAACGGTATTATTTTTGGTTTTGTTGTCAATATCTTAATGGGGACTTCACTTTATATCGTACAGAGAACCTGTAAAGTTCCCTTATTTAACTACAGCCTATCATGGTTTGTTTATTATGGTTGGCAACTTGTATTAATCCTTGCCGTTATTACACTACCACTTGGTTTTACCACCTCAAAAGAATATGCCGAACTTGAATGGCCGATTGATATTTTAATAGCTGTAGTTTGGGTTTTATATGCCATTTTGTTTTTTGGCACGATAGCTAAAAGAACTGTATCCCATATTTTTGTAGCTAATTGGTTTTATGGTGCATTTATTTTAGTTATTGCGATGATTTTTATCGTCAATAATCTTGAACTACCCGTGACCTTGTGGAAATCATATTCTATATATTCAGGCGCCGAAGATGCTATTGTGCAATGGTGGTGGGGGCACAATGCCGTCGGCTTCCTTCTTACAGCAGGTATTATTGGAATGAACTACTATTTTATTCCTAAAATATCCAACCGCCCTATTTACTCTTACCGTTTATCTGTTATTCACTTTTGGGGCTTAGTCGGCTTTTATACGTGGGCAGGTACACACCATCTTATTTATTCATCTGTTCCCGATTGGCTTCAAAACCTTGGGATCGTAATGTCACTCATTCTATGGCTTCCTTCTTGGGGGGGCGCATTTAATAGCATTATGACCTTATTAAGTAATAAACCTAAACTTAAGCATGACTACATTATGTGGTTCTTTTTCTCTGCTATTGTCTATTATGCGCTAGCGACATTTGAAGGCCCACTACTGGCTATTCGTTGGTTTAATATGATTGCGCATAATACGGATTGGATTATTGGCCATGTACATTCAGCCGCATTAGGCTGGGTGGGTATGTCAGCTATTGCGGTATTTTATTATTTTATTCCACGTCTTTGGGGCCACCAGCAATTATGGTCTAACCGCTTGGTTAAATGGCATTTTTGGTTCGCACATACAGGTATTCTTATTTATGCGGTTGCACTATGGATCGCGGGCATTGGTCAGGGTTATATGTGGTTACAACAACAACCTAATGGTAGCTTAACCTATAGCTTTGTGGAGGCAATGAACTTTTCTTCACCATGGATGCTGGCGCGTTTTATTGGTGGTGTCAGCTTTGTCTTTGGGTTAGTGCTAATGATATACAACCTTTATCGAACCCTTAAACAGCCATTAATAACCCCATCCTCGACGGAGGAAATCAATGAACATGCTTAATAAAGATTTCACACAATCGGTGTTTATCTTAATTATTTCCACCGTCATTGTTGCCAGTATTTCTTTTCTTGTTTGGGTACTGCCTGCATTCTTTTATCAGAATAAACTTATTGCAGAATCCAGTGCCAAACCACTAACGGCGCTAGAAGTTGAAGGTCGTGATACCTATATCAGTGAAGGTTGTCACACCTGCCATACTATGATGGTGCGACCTCTAGATGCAGAAGTAAAACGTTATGGTCGCTATAGCAAAGAAAGTGATGATATTTATGAATTTCCTAATTTATGGGGATCGAAACGTACAGGTCCTGATCTCACCAATCTGGGACGTAAGTACTCTGATCAATGGCATGCGATACATCTAAATAATCCTCGTGATGTTGTGCCCACCTCAATCATGCCAGCCTATCCATGGTTATTTGAACAAGTGCTCGATGGTGAAGATACAACAGCTAAGCTCAAAGCATTACGCATTCTTGGTGTACCTTATAATGACAAAGAAATACAACAAGCTCGCCTTGCCGTCAAAGGCCATACCAAAGCTGAAGCGCTGATTGCTTATTTGCAAAGTCTGGGACACGATCAGGGAGTACAGCAATGAACACTTTCTGGAGTAATTGGGTTACCTTACTGACTTTACTTTTTTTGATTTTCATGCTCATTGTCGTGGTTTATTATTGGCAAAAAAATCATACTGCAGATAAAAATAAGACGGTTGATAGTTTTGATAATATTAAAGAAAACGATGCAGCAGTCCCTAAATTATTACTGTTCTCTTATGGGATTGCGTTTCTATTAGCAATAGTCTTTTTAGTGCTTTATCCTGGACTTGGTAACTGGAAAGGATTAATGGGATGGAACTCAGCCAGCGAAGCAACTCAACCCCATCCAACTAATTTAAAAGCCCAAATTGCACAAGCAAAATTAAGTAAAGGTTCATACCAACAACTTAGTCAAAATCCAACAATAGTCAATACTGGTAACGCATTATTCCAAACTCATTGTGCTGCCTGTCATTTAAGTGAAGCAGAAGGTCAAACCCACTTCCCTAATCTAACTGATGATGTTTGGCTTTATGGCGGTACAGATAAAGATATTTATCATTCTATTACTAAAGGTCGCAATGGTGTTATGCCAGGTTGGAAAACCATCTTGTCCACTGAAGATATTCATCATATCGCCACCTATATTGCCTCATTACAACAAGATCGCATAATTTCAGCTCCCGCCTTTGCATTACAACAGGGCAAAGCGGGATTTAATAAATATTGTGTAGGTTGCCATGGCAGCAACGCACAAGGTAATCAATTACTTGGCGCACCAAACTTAACGGATAATATCTGGCTCCACGACGGCAGTATTGATGGTATTATTCATACATTAAACAATGGCTTAGATAACGTTATACCTGCCTTTTCCCAACAACTCTCTGATGTTGAAATTCAAGCATTAGGCGCTTATATTCGCCATCAAAATACTCTGCGTAAATCTGTAGTTTCTGCCTTAAATAAAGAGCAAATCGCTCAAGGGCAATATCTCGCTTACGCTGGTGACTGTGTTGCTTGCCATACCGGCGAAGGTGGAGAATTATTTGGTGGTGGTCTAGGTTTTGTAACACCATTTGGTACATTGTATTCCACTAATATTTCATCGCACCCAGAATTTGGCATTGGTGACTACACCTATGCTGACTTTTATGATGCTCTACACAAAGGTAAAGGCAAACACGGTTATCTTTACCCTGCAATGCCCTACTCTTCTTATCAATATATTACTGATGCTGACACCAAAGCATTATGGGCATACATGCAATCACTTAACTATGTTAATACCCGTAACCTAGATAATCAGATGATGTTCCCAAGTAATATTCGCTTAGGATTATTAGGCTGGAATATTGCCTTTCTTAATAATAAACCACTAGAGTATCCCGCTGACAGTACTGAATCTTGGCGTAGAGGTAAATATCTAACCATGAGTTTAGGCCACTGTTCTGAATGTCATACACCAAGAAATATCGCCCAAGCTTTAATTGCTGATAAATTATTTCAAGGTAATTTAATTGATGGCTGGAAAGCACCCAATATTACCGCTACAGAACTTTATCAAGATCGTTGGAATGTTAATTCATTAACTGACTTTCTTAAAACAGGTCATTCCGAAAAAGGCACCGCATTTGGCGGCATGGCAGAAGTTGTAAAAAATAGTACGCGTTACTTAACCCGTGAAGATGTCAGCGCCATTGCCGAATATCTGATTACTGGGGATAAATATAACGTACTTGATAAATCAGTCGGTCAAATAACACCACCAGGGTTTGGTCATTTAATTCCAGTACAAATAAATATTCAAGATCCAGACTTAGCTGAAGGTCCTGCGGCTCAACAAACCAAAGAACAACAACTTTATGGGCTTTATATTCAAACCTGTGGTGCTTGTCATGGTCCTGATGGCAAAGGCCGTAAAGGTATTGCTCCGACACTACTCAATAATGGCATCATTATGCATAAAGACCCTTATGATACCATTGCAGTTACTATTCGAGGTTTAGCACCGAGTTACTTAGAACAAGAAATAGATTTTATGCCTATGAGTAGTTTTAATACGGTATTAAATGATGCTGATTTGGCACAATTAATTACCTTTGTACGTCAAAAATTAGGCGGAAGAGATATTCCTGTGACAGAAAATCAAGTAACCAAAATTCGTAAAGATCTTATCAAAGCCGGATTTGCAGGTAATATTCATAATCTGACCCAACCGATGAATAATAATCCCGAATAACGAAACGATATGCAACAATAACAGAAAAGATATGCGCTAACTGATTGAAACTATAATCAGTTAGTTGAAATGCTGAATTTTAAGCCTATTACACAATTAAGCGTTATTTTTTATTGCTTGTGAGAAATATCTAGGTATAGTCAAGACTAATCCTTTGAGTAGAGGCGCGCTGCCTAAGAGTATTCGGTTGGAGGGAGATCCCCAATGAGAACCGAAGAAAGGAGTCAGCGCCGAAGTAATTATTGAGTCATCAATAATCGCTGGTTCTGCATTTAATAAGTGCCGAACTGCCATAGTTATGTTGTCTATGGAGCGCTACCCTAAGGGATAAGAAGTATTATTTCTCAAGAAATCTGTTTCTCTATCCTTTCGGTAGATCTCCACCTTATTATAGGTGTTTAAGAGATCCATGAATTTAATCCAATATTCTGATTCACTATTATCAGTAGTTCCCGCGCTACTGGCTGTTATTCTTGCAATTACTACCCGCCGCGTATTGTTATCTTTAGGTGCTGGTATTCTTGCAGGATCATTCCTTTTAAATAATTACAACCCACTCGCAGCACTACAATATCTTTTACATCAAATTCTTGGCTTAGTTTGGGCTGATGGTGCGATCAATACCAGTAACGTTAACATGTTATTATTCATGTTATTACTGGGTGGTTTAATTAGCTTAATGACCGCAACTGGCGCAACCAAAGCATTTGCTGAATGGGGTGTTCGTCGTTGTAAAGATCGTCGTAGTGCTAATATCTTAACGGGTATGATGGTGTTTGCTTTCTTTATTGATGACTTTTTCCACAGCTTATCTGTTGGTCCTATTTGTCGTCCTGTAACCGACCGTTTTCAAATTTCACGTGCAAAATTGGCTTACCTGCTAGATTCAACAGCAGCGCCAGTATGTGTTATTACCCCTATTTCATCTTGGGGTGCTTATATTATTGCGATCCTTGGCGGTATTTTAGTCACTAACGATATTACAGAAACAAGCCCTATCTCATTGTTCGTACAGATGATTCCAATGAACCTGTACGCAGTATTTACCTTATTGATGGTACTTGTGGTTATTACATTCCAACTTGATATTGGTCCAATGCGTAAGCACGAACAACGTGCACGTGAGGGACAACTTTGGGATGAATCTAAAGGTCATCCAAAAGGATTAGAAATCACCACTGAAGGTGAAGGTAATGGCACCATGATTGATATGGTATTACCAATTCTAACACTAACCGTTTCAAGCGTTGTATTTATGATCATTAGCGGCGCAGAAGTCTTAGCAGCTAAAGGTCAAGTATTTAGCTTAATCGGCTCTATTGAACATACTGATGTCGGTTCATCACTGGTTTATGCAGCATTATGTAGTCTTGCAGTATCCATTGTATTGGCACTGCGTTTAAAGTTACCACTAAAAACATGGTTAACAGCGGCACCTCAAGGTGTTCAAGCGATGATGCCAGCTATTATCATTCTGTTATTTGCATGGACAATTGGTACTGTTGTAAGCGACATGCAAACAGGACAATACTTAGCATCATTAACTAAATATGGACTACCTGTTGAGTTACTACCAGCATTAGTATTCTTGTTATCATGTGGTATGTCTTTTGCTACTGGTACTAGCTGGGGAACATTTGGCATCATGTTACCATTAGCTGGTGATATGGCGATTGCAAGTGACGTTAACTTATTAATGCCTATGCTATCAGCAGTATTAGCAGGCTCAGTTTTTGGTGATCACAGTTCGCCGATTTCAAGTACCAGTATTTTGTCGGCAACTGGCGCAGGGAGTCACCATATGGATCATGTTATGACCCAGCTACCTTATGCATTAACTGTCGCTTTTGGTGCTTTCCTTGGTTACCTTGCCATGGGTATTACAGGCTCAACGGTTATCGGTATTGCAGTAAGCTCAGTCTGGTTCATCGGTTGCTGTGTCTATCATGTGCGCCAAGATAAGAAACTACAGTTGGTAACGGCTGTTAATTAAAAACAACCATTATTAACGATGATCCCCGTTCGTTTTCGTGCTTATTTGATTTATTCTAACGCACTAAACAACGGGGATTTTTTTGTTCAGGAGATAAGTAATGGAATATTTACACACTATGGTACGTGTCAGTGATTTGAATGCCTCACTGAATTTTTACTGTAATCAATTAGGGTTAGTTGAAACAAATAGAAAAGAAAGTGAACGTGGGCGTTTTACCTTAGTATTTTTAGCCGCACCCGTACAAGCGCAAGCAGCAGCTCAAACACAATCACCATTATTAGAATTAACCTATAATTGGGATACTGAAGCTTATAGGGGGGGCCGTAATTTTGGTCATCTTGCCTTCCGTGTTGATGATATTTACCAATTATGTCAGCACTTACAAGACAGTGGCGTTACGATTAATCGCCCACCTCGTGATGGTCACATGGCCTTTGTTCGTTCTCCTGATGGTATTTCAATTGAATTACTACAAAAAGGTGAACCATTATCCCCTACTGAACCATGGCTTTCACAACCTAACATTGGTGAATGGTAACCGTTAATCAATGCAGCCACAGGTATATCCGGTATTCCTGTGGTAATTATTCATCAGTCAAACAGCCTATAAAACAACTATGCCTAAATTTCCCAAAAGTTGCTCTTGTTGCCAATCACAAATTTGAACGCCTTCCAAAGAAACTCGACGAACATCAACATCATCAAGATCAACATGGCATAAGTTGGCGTCATTAAATATCGCTTGTTGCCATTGTTCACTTGAAAATTCACCACGACTTAAATCAGAACCTTTAAATGATACTCCCGTTAAATTAGCGCCACGCCAACGGTTTTCAAATAGCTCACATTTTTCAAGCATCACACTCTCTAAATTAGCATAACTTAAATTGCATCCAGATATAAATGCCGAACAAAAAAAGGAGTGTTGAGTAATATAATTAGCAAAAGACGCATAATGGAAATCAGCCCCCTTAAGATTACATTGGTGTAATTCAACACCAAAGCATTGTGCATTACGAAAATTTGCCATCGCTAAATTACAACCTTTAAAACTGGCATCTTTTAATTTCGCATAAACAAAACTGCAACCGTCAGTCTCTCCTGCTTCAATAAAGCTACAATCAACAAAACAAGCATCAGTTAAGTTTGCACGTGAAAAATCACAGCGATAAAACTGACATTGTTCAAAGGTTGCTTCACTTAAATCTTGATGAGAAAAGACTTCACCATCGAATTGTTTTTTTGCTACATGCATCAATAATTACTCTATTTAAGTCTAAAAACAGGCTTATATTAATAACAACAAACCATTAATTACCAGTAAAAAAAGTGAACAAATAAGTGTTTTTTGTATTAACTTAAATAGCCAAATCTAGCGTCTACAAGGTAGGTTAACCGCTTTATTTAATTGAAAAAGTACGAACGGTTATTGTTTTTACTATCACGCTATAAAAGTAATATTAGCCGACTAAAAATAGACATAAAAAAACAGCCACTAATATTGATAAACGATCAATATTAGTGGCTGTTTTTCATTAAAGATGAATGGCTAAATAACAACCATAATCTATAAATGATTAGATACATCACAATTTGAAGCTGAACCAACGTTCTTACTTACAGACTCAACGGTATACGTATTTTTTAAACTACGAAAGACTTTCGCTGTATAAACATCATGATTTTCGATTGAAAATGTCACGTTATAATTCATGCCAGCAACAACTTGTTGAGTAACACGAATAACATTTTTCAGCTGGTGATCACCTACAATTTCTTTTACCGCTGCTTGTGCTGCAGCTGTTACTTCAGGTGTGATCTCACCTTGCTGCCAACCGCCAGGAATTGCGTGAGTATAGTCACAACCCGTTTGCATATTTGCCTCGGTAGTTGTTTCAATGTCTTGTGCACTACATGCGACTAACGCTAATGACCCCAAAGCAACAACCAGAAGTTTCTTATTCATGACTTTTCCTATTTATAAAATACAGGTATATGACAACATAAAAACAGTGTTCATTGCAAATAAATTTGAAAAAAAACTTAACTTGCAAATTTATACTACATATTTTCGATAAGCTTGCTGATTAATATCTTCAATCTCAACACTAATTGCTATATCAGAATGAAACATTGAAGCAACATTATGCAATATCAGCTCTGATAAGGTATCTTTCTGTTGCTCAGAACGACCCGGTAAAATACGTAATGTAATATGTACAAATGGCTTTGCTATTGTTCCCGTACGATAAATCTCATAAGGAATAAGTCGAGTTTTTATATCTTCTTCTTCAAAAATACCTGAACTAAAAATAGAAAAATGCGTAGTCGTCATTAATTCATTTAAATCAATGTCATTTTCTAAATCCTTGGCGTATTCCACGATACAATGCGGCATATTATTACTCCCTATTTAATGCAGATAATTTTTTGTTATATTAGTACCAAATAAATATCATAACGCCTTAATATGACGAATATTAGTTCACTAACTTAGGTTTTAATCACTAATGTATCAATCTGTGATCAATGCCCCATGTATATTGTGGTTATATTGTGGACAGCCATATGTTTTATTCTTCAATCGCGCCCCTCAAAAATAAATCATCTCACTAAAAAAAATGCTATTTACTATAAAAATTACTGCTTATTTTTTACATTCTTGGTTAAATCAATTCTATTTCTATATTTCAGGATCAACAAAATCCACAATATTGATCGTTATTGCAGTATTTTCATCTGATGATAAGAAACTTTATTATTTGGGATGTAACTGGTGACTCGCCGACTTCCCTTTACACCAATGCCCACCTGCATGTTGTTTGAAAGCACACATTCGAGACCATTTTCCGCTTACATTGGCATAACGCTCCATAAACTGTTCACTGTGCTCAAGCCAAGCGTCTGACGTTATTCCCAATTGTTGTAAAATCTTGGGCTGGTTAGATGCAATAAAGCCTTTTTTATCATTACGAAGACATCGGCCTGTCCAGTCAATAAGTTCGAGGTAATCGGCAAAAGCAACGTTTATTCCAGCTGTTTTAGCTGAGTGCTCAGCGCCTACAAAAGGTAATAATTGAAAATGGTTAGCGCTGGGTGATGCTTTATTTGAGCGAGAGATTTTAGGTTGATGATATTCGCGAATGCGCTGCTGAATCGAGGTGAAATCTGATTGCTCTAATGATGGTGCCACGCCCGCCCTAATAGGATTTAAATCAACGTACATCATGCACGAAAGTAATGCTTGTTGATCCAAAAGAGCTTGCGACTTAAACCGTCCTTCCCAAAATGCGCCTTTACATTGATCTTCTTTATTAGCCTTTCGCGCGATCTCTTCATTTAAACAGCGCATAAACCAGCTAATAGTGACGAATAAGTAATTTATAGCTACGCAAATAATAAAAACCACTCTCGCCACTACCCTGCTTTTAGTATTATAAAAAGCAATTAAACAATCTTAACACCTGTTGCCATTAAACGTTCAGGGGTTAGCAATACGCTTTCAGATTCATCATCCGTTTCAGCACATAGCAACATGCACTCAGATGTTTCACCGCGCATCTTGGCTTTTGCTAAATTACACAGCACTACCACTTGCTTACCTAACAATTGCTCTTCAGTATAATAAGGTACTAAGCTTGTTACCGTTTGTAGCTTAGTCTCACCCACTTCAATTTGAACAATATAAAGCTTATCGGCATTGTCATGACGAACAACATCAATAATTTTACCCACACGAATATCTAATTTAGCGAAATCTGCGTATGAAATGGTGTCCATGGAATCTCCTTTGCACTTAATAATCAATTAAGCTCATTATTAATCATGATATACACATACAGTATGTTAACGTTTACATTATCAATTAAATCTTGATTTACAAAGAATATCATTTCGAATTAGCTAGCTATATCACACAGTTAAATTGCGTTATTTACACAACCGTAGTTTAATAGCTTTAACAGCAAAGAGGTGATCATGGCAACAATCAAAGATGTGGCGAAACTCGCCGATGTATCTGTCGCAACCGTATCTAGGGTGATCAATAAATCACCAAAAGCAAGTGAAGCTGCTATTACCGCAGTAACGCAAGCAATGAAAACACTAGGTTATCGTCCCAATGCCAATGCTCGAGCATTAGTCAGCCAATCAACCAATACCATTGGGGTCTTAGTCGGTGATGTTTCTGATCCTTTCTTTGGCGCGATGATCAAATCGATCGATAATATTGCTCGTCAACACAATAAGCATTTATTGATCGGTAATGGCTACCATAATGCCGACAGTGAACGTGATGTTATTGAATTATTGATCAATAGCCGCTGTGATACATTAATTATTCACAGTAAAAGTTTATCTAATGATGAATTAATCGCTTACGCACAAGAAGTACCAGGAATGGTGCTTATCAATCGCTTTATTCCTGAGATCGCTGATCGCTGCATTGCTCTTGATAACCATCGAGGATCTTATTTAGCCACAGAGCTATTAATTAAACATGGCCACCAGCATATTGGCTATATTTGCTCTAATCATGATATTGAAGATACTGAACAGCGTAAGCAAGGCTATTTAGACGCATTACAAGCACATCAACTCACTGCACCACAAAATTATATTGAATATGGTACGCCAGATGAAGATGGCGGCGAAATAGCAATGACTAACCTTTTGACTAAAAATCTACCTATTACAGCTATCGCAGCTTATAACGATTATATGGCGGCAGGATGTTTATCTGTGCTTGAGGGAAATGGTTTAACCGTACCAAATCAGATGTCTTTAATTGGCTTTGATGACGGCTTAATTGCTAAATATCTGCATCCGAAACTAACAACAGTGCGCTACCCCATTCAAATCATGGCAGAACAAGCAACGCAATTGGCTTTTCAATTAGCGACGGCGGCTAAACAATCAACACTCGATACCACTAAAGCTGATTCAAATATTACGCATCTATTTGTACCGACCTTAGTGAAACGTTTATCAGTAATGACTCCTCAATAGTCGACCCTCTATTCTAACTGTATTTCTATGTCACGGTGATATAACCGCACAGGTGACACTGTCACTTGCGCGGTTATTGTTTAACGATGATACTTTAAAATGTAAACACTTTATCAGCTGCAAGTGTCCATTCTGCTAAATCATCCAATGTTGCAAGAACGACATCTTCAATTAAAGGTAATGCTGTTAGTCCACGCGCAGCACAACACGTTTTGCACAGCTTAACTTCACCACCTTGTGCTAAAACAATCTCAACCATTTGTTGAATATCATAACCTTCCGTTGGCGATTGTTTTTCCAGTGCACACGTTACAGCATCTGACATTAAAAAAACTTTCACAGCTACCGGTTCAGCTTCTTGCTCGTTCAATTTTATCGCGAGGCGCAATGCATTAAATGGACGTTCTGATCCATAAGGCGCATCATTAATTATCATTAGTATTGTTTGCATTATTTTTCGATCCCTTCTAGTTTTTCGACTACTGTTTTACCATGAAATTTATCGCTAGGAGTTATTTATGAATGTAAACCGCACCTAATGTCTATTTTTTATTCTTTATCGGTATTTTTTGTAATTTTAAACTTTTAACTGCCGCAATAATTTGGCACATTAACGTCCCAGCGAGTAATTGTATGTTAAATGCAATTGCCATAATCTAATCGTCATTTACAGAGAGCATTTAATGAGCCATCGCCTTCAACTAACTTCTGCCCCATCAGTACTGTTTTTGTTTGGTTTATCGGGTGCTGGAAAGTCATTTGTCGGTGACGTCATTGGCGCACATCATGAATGGTTTGTTTATCATGCTGATGATGATCTTACTGACGAGATGCATCAGGTTATTGCTGCTAAACAGCCTTTCACTGAAGAAATGCGAGACCAATTTTTTTGTCGTATTGTAGATAAAATTAACTACTATCGCGCTATTTATCCGCGTCTAGTGATCACGCAAGGAGCATACAAGAAAAAGCACCGTGATTACATTCGTCAGCATATTAGCAATATCGATATGATTTATGTTACGACATCAGATCGGTTAATTCACCAACGCTTAGAATATCGCACTAATGGTATTTCTAATGCCAGCGCTGAAGCGATTAAACATATTTTTGAGATTCCCGATGAGAGTGTTAAAAAATTACACAACGTTGATGGTAAAGATGAAATTATCCAACAACTTAATGCATTTTATAATAAATAACCATCAACAAAAACGCCTACAGTATTAACTCATCATAGTTATAAACTGTAGGCGTAAAAATTATCTTTATTATAAAACTAATGACTAACGAAACCGATAACAGGTTAAGTAATGATAATGTTCATTAGGCCGCAAAGTAGCATCATTATCTTGCCACTCTGGATGATTAGGTGAATCTGGCAAAAACTGCGTTTCAAGTGCAAAACCACTGTAATTCACATACTCACCACCCATTTGATTTGGGCATCCGGCTAAAAAATTCCCTGTATATAATTGCATCGCAGGTTTAGTCGTTAATACATCCATTATTAATGAGTTATCAGGTGCAATGGCCGTTGCACAAGCAGTGGTGGCACGACGTACATCTGGGTGTAATATAAACGCATGATCGTACCCTTGTGCTTGCTGTTGATCATTATCGACTAACCAATCTTGATTAATCCTTTTAAGCTGGCGAAAATCAAAACTTGTTGCTTCAACCGTCTTAAATTCGCCCCATGGAATTCCTGTCTGATCGGTTGGCAAATAATGATCAGCATTGATCATTAACTGATGTGATAAACAATCATCGCCACTATCTGCCCCTAATAAATTAAAATAACCATGATTAGTAAGATTCACCACTGTCGGTTTATCCGTTTCCGCGCTGTATCGAATGGTTAACTCATTATTTTCAGTCAGCGTATAAGTAACAACAACCTGCAAATTACCAGGAAATCCCATATCACCATCAACAGATAGCAAACTAAATTGTACTTCAGTGGCATTTACTTGCTGCATTTGCCAACGACGATGATTAAAACCATTTTCACCGCCATGCAAACAATTACCATTTTGATTGACTGAAACTTGGTAATCTTCACCATCGATACTAAATTTCCCTGCCGCAATACGGTTAGCATAACGCCCAACAGTTGCACCTAAATACGCTCGTTGCTGATAAAAATCAGTCAGCGTACTGACTCCAAGCAAAACTTCTCTAAGCTCTGATTGTTGATTAACAGTTACTGGCACACAGCAACTAAGCCATGTGGCACCAATATCCATTAGCGTGACTGACATACCGTGTTGATTAACAAGGGTGATCAGTTTCGCAGGTAAACCATCAGCTGCCATATCAACAGTCATTGATTGATGTAGGGTAATAGCATGTTGAGGTAAGTGAGTTAACATATTCAATCGCCTTAAATTACGCTATCGCTAACTTCTGTTCACTGATAACCCCAGCGCCCGCCATTGCCTTACAAACATAAATGGTTGCCTGTAAGCCTGTTGCTGCCTGATATTTAGCATTCACTTCAGCCGTAATAGCATTAACAAATGTTGGCGGTACTAATGCAACAATACACCCACCAAAGCCGCCGCCAGTCATGCGTACGCCACCTTGATTACCAATAACACTTTTCACCATATCAACCAACGTATCAATTTCAGATACCGTAATTTCAAAATCATCACGCATTGATGCATGTGACTCTGCCATCAGCTCTGCCAACAACGCCATATTGCCATTACTTAACGCGATAGCAGCTTGTTCCGTTCGCATATTTTCAGTGATCACATGACGTGCGCGTTTAGCAACCATCGGCTCAAGTTCTGCTTCACGTGCGATAAATGTCGCTAGTGTCACATCACGTAAGGCTGGTACACCAAAGAAAGCCGCAGCTTGTTCACATTGTGCACGGCGAGTATTGTATTCACTATCCACTAAGCCACGTTTCTTATTAGAATTAATGATCACTACCGCCATATCTTCAGGCATAGCAACAGCCGTTGTTTCTAACGATCGGCAATCAATTAATAGTGCGTGGTTTTGCTCTCCTTCTGCTGAAATTAATTGATCCATAATGCCGCAATTACAACCAACAAACTGGTTTTCTGCTTGTTGACCATTCAGTGCTATTTCTTGCTGACTAATAGTAAGATCAAATAACGCTTTAAATGTTTGACCAATGACCACTTCAAGTGCAGCAGAAGAGCTTAAACCAGCACCTTGTGGAACATTACCACTAATAACAATATCTGCACCACCAAGTACATAACCGCGCTCAAGTAGACATTTAATCACTCCACGCACGTAATTTACCCACATGCATTGCTGATCAAATTCAAGTGGTTGAGTAATATCAAATTCACTTATTTCATTATTGTAATCAACCGCTACTACTCGCACGATATTATCGTCACGACGTGAAGCTGCCACTATTGCTTGATAATCAATGGCACAAGGAAGCACAAAACCATCATTATAATCTGTATGCTCACCAATAATATTTACACGCCCAGGTGCTTGAATAATATGACTAGCTACATAACCTAATACTGAAGAGAAAACGGCTGATACATTATCAATAAGGTGTTGAGTACGATTTGTTGTCATTATTTTTACCTACTATTACCAAAGATTATCAAGAAAAAATGTTATTTATTAACACCATTTAGCACTTAATCTAAATAGTGTACGTCACTGACTGCGCGTAATTTTTCTGCTGCTTGTTCTGCGGTTAAATCGCGTTGACTTTCAGCCAACATTTCATAACCCACCATAAACTTTTTCACTGTCGCTGAACGCAATAATGGCGGATAAAACAGCGCATGAAGCTGCCAGTGATCGGTTGAGGTATCACTAAAATTAGCATCAGATTCAAAGAAAGGTGCGTAATGCCATCCCATTGAATAAGGGAAAGAACATTTAAAGAGATTATCGTAACGACTGGTTAATTTTTTAATCGCCAAAGCCAAATCATCACGCTGGGCTTGAGTGAGATCATCCATACGGCGAATATGCGTTTTAGGTAATAACATGGTTTCAAATGGCCATGCCGCCCAATAAGGTACCACCGCTAACCAATGCTCAGTTTCAACTACAGTACGGGAGCCATCTTCTAGCTCACTATTAACATAATCAACTAATAAGTTAGTCCCATGCTGCGCAAAATATTCACGTAATAAAGCATCTTTACGGCTAATTTCATTGGGTAAAAAACTATTAGCCCAAATTTGACCATGGGGATGTGGTTGTGAACACCCCATTACCGAGCCCTTATTTTCAAATGCTTGCACCCAAACGTAATCTTTACCTAACTCTTCAATCTGCTCATTCCACGTATCAACCACTTTACGAATAGCGCCAACTGATAATTGCGGCAGCGTTTTACTGTGGTGAGGTGAAAAACAAATAACTCGGCTTAAACCACGTGCACTTTGGCAACGAAATAATGGATTACTATTTTCAGGCGCACTTGGCGTATCAGCAGTTAATGCTGCGTGATCATTACTAAAAACATAAGTGCCAGTGTAATCTGGGTTTTTATCACCAGATACACGGGTATTGGTTGGGCATAAAAAACAAGAACCGTCATAAGCAACATTCGATTCCGGTTGTGGCTGCTCATCAGCACCTTGCCACGGACGCTTAGCGCGGTGAGGTGAAACTAACACCCACTGCCCTGTTAACGGATTATAACGACGATGAGGATGGTCAATCGGATCAAAACATTCAGACATAGTAATTCAGCTCTTGTGATTCTGTAATGCTAAAAAGTCTAAAGTGATTTCAGATTCACTTCCGTGATCAAATGCACATGGTGTAAACGTTTTCATAAAAAATATAATTAGTGCTAATCGTCACAGGATAAGACCATTGGTATTGCTTATCCACGTAATATAAATCAATACTTTTAGCTACATGACGAGTAACAACCTAACTTCTGTTCATAAAATATTTACTGACAGACACTAAATTATTCGAATTTTTTAGTAAAAATAGATACTATAATTCTATAAAATATAACTACATGTCCCTTAAACACACAACAAACATGATTCAGGTTGCAGGGATTGCCGGAGGACAAATGGCAACATTAAAACAAATAGCAACCAAAGCAGGCGTCTCGTTAGCGACGGTTTCCCGTGTTTTAAACGATGATCCAACCCTTAGTGTAAAAGATGAAACTAAGCGTAAAATATTTGAAATTGCAGAACAGCTTGAATACACCCCTAACCAATCTCGAAAAACAGCTAAAAAACACACCCTACATTTTTTAGCTTTATATAACTACAAGCAAGATATTGAAGTGGATGATCCATACTATCTTGCAATTAGACATGGGATTGATACTCAATGTGATAAGTTAGGTATTAAACTGACTAATATCTATGAATGTAATATTGCCGCAGCCCCTAAAGCCATCGATGGTATATTGCTAATAGGACAAGTCAGTGAAAACAATCTTGCCGCAGCTCGCGCCCTATCAAGTAATACGGTTTACATTGATTACACCGATCACCAACTTGATATTGATTGTATTGATATTGATTTAGAACGAATAAGCAAAGAAGTTATTAATCACTTTACCCAACAAGGCTACCAGCGAATTGGATTTATTGGTGGTCAAGATAACCCTGATAAATATGACATTCGTGAATTAACATTTACTGAATATGGCAAATTCAAAGGTGTTGTTTCAGATAAAGATATCTACCGTGGTGATTTTAGTAGTCAATCTGGCTATTCATTAGCGAAAAAAATGCTCGCAACCGATCATCCTAATGCTTTATTTATTGCATCAGACTCAATAGCTATTGGTGTATTACGTGCCATACATGAAAGTGGATTGAATATCCCGAATGACATTAGTTTAATCAGTGTTAATGATATTCCAACTGCAAAGTTTACTTATCCACCATTATCTACCTTTAGAATCCACTCAGAACTAATGGGATCTCAAGGTGTTAATTTATTATTAGAACGTAGTCGCGATGGTCGAACAATTCCATTACGGGTATTCGTCCCTAGCCAATTAATTTTACGTGATACCACTAAAAAATAGTATAAGTTGCTAATAATAAATAAAAAACGACAATTGATTTGTCGTTTTTTTTTACCTTTAAATTACTCAGTGGTTTAAAACAAGCGTAAGATCACTCAAATAAACCACAATGATTGTTTTTTTGTTGTCGACTTCACAAAGCTCAAAACAGAATGTGATCGAGTTAATACATCAAAGTTTTACTTATATTTTTTAGTAAAACTTTACTTAATAATAATCCCAGATAATTAAGACATGTCTTGGAGGCATCGTGAATAACTGGGAAAATATTAACTTACTTAGCGAAAATAGACTGGCACCTCGTGCGTACTTTTTCTCTTATAACGCGTTAAATAAAGCACAACGCTTTCAGCGTGATTTAAGTCAGCATTTCATGTTGCTAAGTGGTCAGTGGACCTTTAATTTCTTCACTCATCCACTGCTTGTTCCTGAAGAATTTTATCGTCAAGAAATGAACGACTGGACCAATATTCAAGTGCCAAACATGTGGCAAATGGAAGGTCACGGTAACTTACAATACACAGATGAAGGCTTTCCCTTCCCTATTGATGTTCCTTTTGTTCCTTCAAATAACCCAACTGGCGCATACCAACGTACTTTCTTCTTGAGCGATAGTTGGAATGAAAAACAGACTATTATTAAATTTGATGGTGTTGAAACCTACTTTGAAGTTTATGTTAACGGCCAATATGTTGGATTCAGTAAAGGCAGCCGTTTAACGGCTGAATTTGATATTTCAGCTTTCGTTAATACAGGTAAGAACTTACTCTCTGTACGCGTTATGCAATGGGCTGATTCAACCTATATCGAAGACCAAGATATGTGGTGGATGGCTGGTATTTTCCGTGATGTTTACTTAGTCGGTAAAGAACTTGTTCACGTACGTGATTTTACTGTTCGTACTGATTTTGACGAAGATTATCAAGGCGCAACATTAAGCTGCAAAGTGAATTTAGAAAATCTTAGTGGTCATATTGTTACAGGTTACAGCCTTGATTACGCTCTTTATGATGGTCAACATCAGCTTGAAAATGGAAACGTTTCCAACATAACAATTGCAGGTACAACCCATACCGATTTTGCCATCAAAATGGCAGATCCTATCCACTGGACAGCTGAAAACCCACATTTATACCATTTATTTCTAACCCTAAGAGATGCAGATGGCATTGTCGTTGAAGTTATTCCACAACGTGTCGGCTTCCGTGATATTAAAGTACGTAACGGTCTATTTGAGATTAATGGTCAATACGTGATGCTCCACGGAGTTAACCGTCACGATAACGATCATTTAAACAGCCGTGCTGTCGGTATGGATCGTGTTGAAAAAGACATTGTGCTAATGAAGCAGCACAACATTAACGCAGTACGTACGGCACACTACCCTAACGATCCACGTTTTTACGAACTGTGTGATCAATACGGTTTATTCGTGATGGCTGAAACTGACGTTGAAACACACGGTTTTGCTAACGTTGGTAACCTCAGTATGATCACTGATGATCCTGCATGGGAGCAAGTGTTTGTTGAACGTATTGAACGTCATATTCACGCCCAAAAAAATCACCCTTCTATTATTATGTGGTCACTGGGTAACGAATCTGGCTACGGCTGTAATATTCGTTCAATGTACGCAGCAACCAAAGCGATTGATGATACCCGCCTCGTGCATTACGAAGAAGATCGTGATGCTGAAGTAGTTGATATTATTAGCACAATGTACTCTCGCGCTCAAATGATGAATGAGTTTGGTGAGTTCCCACATGCTAAACCACGTATCATTTGTGAGTATGCTCATGCTATGGGTAATGGACCTGGTGGACTCACAGAATATCAAAACGTGTTCTACAAGCATGATCATATTCAAGGTCACTTTGTGTGGGAATGGTGTGATCACGGTATTTACGAACAAGATGAAAATGGACGTGATGTTTACAAATACGGTGGTGACTACAGCGACTACCCAAATAACTATAACTTCTGCATGGATGGCTTGATCTACCCTGATCAAACACCAGGACCTGGTTTACGTGAATATAAGCAAGTAATTTGTCCTGTTAAAATTGCCGTTAAAGACCACGCTAAAGGCATAATCACTGTTACTAACAAATATTGGTTCTCTACTTTAGATGATGTTGTATTTGATATTTCAGTACGTGCTGAAGGTGACACATTAGCGTTTAACCAAATCACCGTTACTGATCTGGCTGCAGGTGAATCACGCGATATTGAATTAGCACTACCGGTTATGGATCAACGTGAAACGTTCGTTAATGTTTCTATACGCAAAAAATCTCGCACTACTTACAGTGATGCCAACCATGAACTTGGTATTTTTCAATATCAAGCTAAAACAAATACTGCATATAAAGAACAATTTGAGAATAACAACGCGACACCACTGTCAGTGATTGAAAACCGTCTCGATTGGGAAATTAGTGGTTATGACTTTGCACTACGCTTCTCTAAAGTCAATGGCAAACTGACATCATGGCTTTGTCAAAATAATGAGCTAATTGCATCGTCTCCTGCGATGAGCTTCTTCAAACCAATGATTGATAACCATAAGCAAGAATATGAAGGCTTATGGCACCCAGCTCACCTACAAATTATGCAAGAGCATTTCCGCAGCATTAATGTAGAACAAGTGGCAGGTAAGGTGATTGTCACCACGAACAGTATTATCGCACCACCAGTATTAGATTTTGGTATGCGTTGCCAATACCGTTTTGAAATTTGTCCTCAAGGTCAAGTTAACATGACGTTAAGTGGCAATAAATATGGTGACTATCCTCATGTTATTCCAGCTATCGGCCTAGATTTAGGCATCAATAATCAATTTGATCAAGTTGAATATTACGGTCGTGGTCCTGAAGAAAGTTACCAAGATAGCCGTCAAAGCAACATTATTGATATCTACAATACAACCGTTAGCGATATGTTTGAGAACTACCCGTTCCCACAAAATAATGGCAATCGTCAACATGTACGTTGGGCAAGTTTAACTAACCGCCATGGTGTGGGCTTATTGGTTAAACCTGAGCAAGAAATTAATTTCAGCGCATGGCATTACACCAACCAGCATATTCATCAAGCACAACACATTAATGAACTGGAGCCGAGTGGTTACATTACAGTTAATCTTGATCATCAAGTTATGGGATTAGGCTCTAACTCGTGGGGATCCGAAGTTCTTGATTCATACCGCGTTTACTTTAATGACTTTAATTACCAAATTAGCTTAGTGCCATTTAATAAAGCAGATTGCGATAGCCGTTACTTAGCGAGTCAAACATTTACCACAATACGTATCGGTGGAGATAAATAATGATTACTTTAGCATCACTGGATCAATTCAAAAGCCTATACCGCGATGGTCGTAAATGGAATCGTTGTGTAGAAGCGATTGAGAATATCAATAATATTCAACCCAATGTTTTTCACTCTGTGGGAGATTCTCTAGCTTACCGACTTCAACATGGTCCATCAAAAGCAGAAGAGCAATTTGTTGGTCACCGCCGCTATTTTGATGTCCATTACTACCTTACAGGCAGCGAAACCATCGAATGTGCAAATAAAGACACATTAACGCAAGTTCATTCATACAGTGATGAAACCGATCGTGAATTTTTTATAGGAACGGGTCAAGCACACCGTATAGAAGCAGGTCAAATGGTGATATTTGAAAACCACCAAGCTCACCGTTTCAGTGCCGCTGACAACCTTGAGAAAGTCGTTTTACGTGTCACCATTGAGGATGGTTACTTCCTTAATAAATAGTCATACCCAACCGCCAGTGGATCATTGCTGGCGGTTACCCAATAAATAACAGAAGAATAAAAACAATAACCTATGATTTGGCTAATGGCTAAACACATAGACATCCTACAATACTCAACGTGATCCATCGGAGATTCTCATGTCTGAATCAAAACGTAATACCATAGGGAAATTTGGTCTACTATCTATGACCTTTGCTGCGGTATACAGTTTCAATAACGTTATCAACAACAATATTGAGATTGGTCTATCGTCAACCCCTATGTTCTTCATCGCTACCCTACTTTATTTCATTCCATTTTGTTTAATCATTGCAGAATTTGTATCCCTCAATAAAAATTCTGAAGCGGGTGTTTATGCATGGGTAAAAAGTTCTCTTGGTGGACGTTGGGCCTTCCTCGCCGCTTATACCTATTGGTTTGTTAACCTGTTCTTCTTTACCTCATTGTTACCACGAGTTATTGCGTATGCATCTTATGCGTTTCTTGGCTATGAATATATTTTCACGCCAACTACAACGACATTATTAAGTATTGCACTATTTGCCCTTGCGACTTACGTATCAACCAATGGTGCAAAAATGTTAGGGCCAATTACCTCCGTAACTTCATCATTTATGCTAATACTTACATTGTCATACATTATATTGGCAGGTGCGGCAGTGATGGGCGGTATCCAGCCAGCCGATCCAATTACAGTTGAAGCATTAACGCCTCAAGTTAACTGGGCTTTCTTTGGTGTAACGGCATGGATATTTATGGCGGCAGGTGGTGCTGAATCAGTCTCGGTTTACGTTAACGATATCAAAGGCGGTCACAAAGCTTTCGTTAAAGTTATCATCTTTGCGGGTATCTTTATCGGTGGTTTATACTGTGTTTCGTCTGTACTAATTAACGTCTTTGTTGAGCGTGAAGCATTGAAATTTACAGGTGGTTCAGTACAAGTATTTGAAGGTCTAGCGCGTCATTATGGTTTACCTGAAATTATGATGAACCGTTTTGTTGGCGTGGTATCATTTACAGCAATGCTTGGCTCACTACTTATGTGGACAGCAACGCCTGTAAAAATCTTCTTCTCTGAGATCCCGGCTGGCATCTTTGGTGAGAAAACCGTTAAGCTAAACAAAAATGGGGTTCCTGCTCGTGCAGCATGGGCGCAATTCTTCATCGTTATTCCACTACTTATCGTACCAATGTTAGGTTCAGATTCAGTACAAGAACTCATGAGTACAGTAATTAACATGACTGCTGCAGCTTCTATGCTACCACCGTTGTTTATTATGATTGCTTACTTAAACTTACGTCTAAAACTGGATCACCTTCCACGTGATTTTAAAATGGGCTCGCGTACAACAGGTATCGTGATGGTCTCAATTCTAATTGGTATCTTTAGTATCGGTTTCTTAGCTTCTACTTTCCCAACAGGTGCCGATATCATGACGATTATCTTCTACAATGTCGGTGGTATTGTCATCTTCCTTGGCTATGCATGGTGGAAATACAATCGCTATGAGAATCAACTAATTGTGACCGAAAAGGCAGAGTTAAAGACAATAACCGAAACTAATTAATGGTTATTCTAAACGACTCAGCAACAGCAGTAAATTGACGATTTTAAGCCTTGAGTTTCCCCTCAAGGCTTTTTTTTAACCTCGCACCTTAACTTTTTAAGCACATAACCATCACATTTAAACATCAACATCATTACTTTATGTATTCAATAGCATATAATACTAATAGAATTTATATGGATAAATAAGGGAATTATGCGAAAAGTGATAGTCGCAGGTTTAGTCTTCATTTGTGCTTTACTGATATTAACAGTAATAACTATCATCTCTCACCATCAACAAAATAATGACCAATTAATCAATACGATAAAAAACAACCAACGCCAACAGCAACATCAGTTACAACAGCGTATTTCACAGCACATTAAGCATACCATTGTTCTTTTCGATCAATTTAATGCCTCTTTGCAACAACAATCATGGCAACAGCAGCTAACACCATCACAAAATGATACTTTCATTAAAGTAGCCTCAGCCATGCTAATAAACAATACTTCATTAAATAGTATTAGCTTAATTGATTATAAAAATAGTTATCGCTTAAAAGTTGATATAGCTGCAAATAAAAAAGTAACTATTACAAAAAATAAACCGATTATTTCAAATGGTGAGTTGAATAATATTGATTATGCGTTTTCACTTCCAAAAAATAAAACTTATATTAATACACCCTTCGAATCTGTTGATAAAATAGCTTATTATCAGCATATTAAGGGAAATAATCAGCAATGGATAATAAAAATAGAACAATATGGTCTAGCTGATATCATCATAGCATCACAATCTGATGGTTCAGCACCCATACAATCATGGCTAATTAATAATAAAGGGCAATTATTGATAAATAAAAATAATCCCTCTGATACTAATTTTAAAAATCATTATTTTTCATTATGGAAAAAAATACAACATCATAATAACCAACAAATAATAGAATCAAATACGCTTTATACTTTTTCCCCTATATTTATTCCTACGCCATTAAAAATGACATTAGACTTTAAATATGGAAATTTATCGCCTTGGATATTAATTTCAAAAAGTGATATTACAAACAATAAAAATACTGTGTATTTATTTAATCAACACTTAAATAAATACACTCCAATTCTAACATTAATAATAAGCAGTGTCTTTTTGATACTTACTATTAGATATATTAAACGACAAAAAGAAGAAATAGATAAAATTAATTATACTAAAAATAAATATAATATTCGTTATTATTCTCTTCTTGAAAATACAGACTCAGGAATAATAATAATTAATAATCATATGAAGATAATAAGTATAAATTTAGTCGCTTTAACTATTTTAGAACTAAACAAAGACATTACTAATAAAAATTTAATCTCATTATTATCTTCAATTGATACTAAAACAAATATTATTTCATTAATAAAAAGTCTAAATGTTCTTCCTTGCAATACTAAGAAAAAAATAAATATAAAAATAAAAAAGTCTCAGGTTAAACACTTAGAAATAACAGCGACAAAAATGAACATTAACAATAATGATATAATGCTACATATTATAGATGTAACAGCATGGATAAAAAGAGAGCAACAACTCAAAGGGCTATCAAGAGTTGTAGAACAAAGTGAAGAAGCTGTCATTATTACAGATAAATATGGATTTATTGAATATGTGAACAGCTCATATAAAAAAAGTGCCCCCTGTAATTATAAAGATATTATAGGGTTAAATAGTAAAACTATCTTTAAACAGTATACAAATGATAAAGATAAAATAAATGATATTCAGTCTAAACTAAATCAAGGAAAGACAATACAGCGTATTATTTCACAAAAAAATAGTGATGATAGTATTTATTATCTTGATAATACTATCTCTCCTATCCTTGATGATAATGGTAAAATTAGTAATTATATATCAACCAGTAAAGATATTACTGATCGTGTAAATTATGAGCGTAAATTGCATCATCTTGCTCACTACGATCAATTAACAGCACTTCCTAATAGATATATGTTTATAACTGAAATTGAAAAAACATTATTAGCATTAAAGAAAAATAATGCTCAAATGGCACTGTTAGTCATTGAAGTTGACTTATTCAAACAATTACATGATTCTCTAGGTAATGAGAAAGTTGAAAAAATATTAATCATTATAGCTAAGAGAATAAGGTCAAATTTAAGAGAAAAAAACATACTTTCTCGTCTGAATAGTAATCAATTTGGCATTCTTATTCAATCTATACAGCAACCTAAAAATATTGATTATCTTGCAACAAGATTACTCAATAATATCCATGCACCTATTAGATATGATGGTAAGTTAATTTCAATTTCAGCCAGTATTGGTATTTCACTTCATAAAAAGTCTAAAATAACAGCAGAGAAAATAATAAAAAATACTAATATTGCATTAAGCTATTCTAAAAATAAGGCTAAGAATCAATACTATTATTTTAATCCAGAAATGGAAACAGAAGCGGAACATAAATTAGAATTAGAATCAGAATTACGACGATCGATCAACACAGATCGCTATGAGTTTTATTATCAGCCAAAAGTATTAGCCAACTCACATACTTTAACTGGCGTTGAAGCACTATTACGCTGGCGTGATAAACAGGGTCACTATCAAGCTCCTGTGAATATTATTCCATTACTTGAGTCATCAGGATTAATCATTGAAGCCGGCATATTCTTAATTGAAAAAGCTTGCTCTCAGCTACAACAATGGCAGCAGCAAGGACTTAATATAAGTATGGCAATCAATATTTCGACACAGCAATTACTTGAATCCGATCTAACTGCTATTTTGAAACACGCTATCAAAAAAACCAATTGTGATCCTAATTATCTAGAACTTGAAATAACAGAAAGTGTATTAATGACCAATATTGAATTGGCTTATCAAAAATTACTCGAACTTAAAACTCTTGGTGTTAAGATTGCTATTGATGATTTTGGAACCGGCTATTCTTCACTTGCTTATCTCAGTCGCTTTCCTATCAACATTCTAAAAATAGACCGCGAATTTGTTAAAGCACTCCCTCACAATAAAGATAGTATTACTATTATTGAAGCTATCATCGATCTTGCTCACAACCTTCATTTAATCGTTGTTGCTGAGGGTGTTGAGAATATTGAACAGGTTATCGCTCTTGAAGCCCTTGGAGTTGAAGAATTTCAGGGATTTTATTTTAATAAGCCCCTTACCCTTGAACACTTTAATCGCCAATATTTACCTCAAAAACAACAAATATCAGAGAACGTTGTATAAGAGGTTCTCTTCTTCAACGTTGTAGCTTATCATTAAACATATACGCCATTTTATTGTTAATCATAAGTGGATTCTTTTTTGATTACTTAGCAGGACGTCACAATGAGTTTTAGTGATCACTTAGATAACTTTATTAAGCAACGGGAACAATTTGGTCAACAGCCAAATAGAATGCAAAAACGCAATTCTTATGTTGTGGTTGATGCGACAGATCAAAGCAAAGCACGTGAAGCAATGGCAAAAGAGCAAGAGCATGCCACATTACGAGCAGAACAAGAAACGAAACAATATCATCAACGTATTCGTGGACGATGTGTACTTCCAAGTGAAGCACAAGCACAACAAGAGCGTCAAAATGATGCTCGCCCAGCAGACCCCGCTCGTATTGCGTACATTCAACAATTGAAAAAAGATTTAAAGTTAAAAAAATACCAAAATGAGTAACTTTTTGTAGAAGTAAATTTAGGTATTTTTTTCTTGAAAAGGATCTTTCTTCATCTCAACGCAATGGTAACGATAGTTTATTATCGTTACCATTAACTTTGCGCATTTTCTGTCCAACAAGATATATTTTCCCCTTCTTACTTAAAGATAAAAATACAGAATAGTTATATCATTCTCACACTATGAGATAAGGTTTCATAAGCAACAAGTTATCTTTATTTAATTATTTATCGAACTCTCTCTTAAAAATTAAAAAATAATCATCAACAAGACAGAAATCACTTTAAATTGATCGTCTACAATGACGAAAAAAGCCTTATTTTACTATTTTGAACAATGTTTCATAACTTTTTTATACTTTTTATCCTTTTTTTTTCAAGACCAAATAATGGCGCTTAAACTAACTACCCTTATTTCTCAAGTTATGAGAATTAAGGCTTTTTTTTAAATTACATTATCAATAACTAAATTTTCAATTTAACCTTTATATTACAGCCTTTAAATAAAAAGAATGCCGTACCCTATACTGAAAATATAATACTTATAAAATCTAACACTTTGATTCTGAAAAACTAACTACAGACCAAGAAACTAAAATCATCCACTTTAAAGAATTTATAACACCAATAAATAACAATACAAATTCAAAACCAATCCCTAACATTTAAAAACAAAAACATAACAATAAATCATATAAAAAAACGACTGCTTAATAATATATAAATAGCGAAGTACTCAAAACAGCCAACGCCTAACATAATACGCCTAGCCTGGCAATATGGTAAGAATGTCTTTTTGGCGTTAAAATTAGCACCAAAGAAGTAAAAAAGAAGATTTTAAATGACAACAACTATTCATGTTAATGAGCTCGAATCATTGCTCATCGCGATAATCGTGCTTTTTCTTGGCTACTTTATTAATACGAAAGTCAAGATTTTAAGAAAATACAATATTCCAGAGCCGATTGTCGGCGGACTTGTCATTGCCTTTATTATTACCTTTTTCCATTTTCAGGGTTTTGACATTAGTTTCAAATTAAGTATGCAAGATACGTTAATGCAAATGTTCTTTGCGACCGTGGGTCTTGCTGCTAGCTATAAATTATTAATGAAAGGCGGTTCGCGTGTATTCCTATTCTTAGGCGTCGCAACGATCTTTATCATTATTCAAGATGCTGTCGGCGTGGGAATGAGTAAAGCGTTAGGCTTAGATCCATTACTTGGTCTTATTGTTGGTTCAATCACTCTTTCAGGTGGTCACGGTACAGGTGCTGCTTGGTCACAAACTTTTGCTACCGACTATGGTTTAAACACATTAGAACTATCAATGGCAGCAGCAACGTTTGGTTTGATTATGGGTGGTATTATCGGTGGTCCCATTGCCCAGCGATTAATTAACAAACATAAGCTAAAATCAGATTTTGGTGAAAGCGGTAATCACCACATTGAACACCCTGATCTGATCACTTATAGCGACCATGAAGAAGATCGTATAACCTCTAAAAACACGATTGAAGTATTATTTATTTTATTAGTTTGTGTTGCTGGAGCTTCACACTTTAAAAACTTCATTGATGGGTTTGGTATTAGTGCGTTACGTATTCCTGAATTCGTGTATGCATTGTTTATTGGTGTGTTTATTACCAATATCTGTGAAGGAACTAAATGCTATAAAATTAACAAAGAAACTGTTGATGCCCTAGGTACAATAGCATTATCACTGTTCTTGGCAATGGCACTTATGAGCTTGCATCTATGGGAGTTGATGGATCTGGCAATGCCAATGTTAATAATTCTTGCCGTTCAGACTCTTGTATTAGGGTTATTTACCTATTTTGTTACTTTCCGTGTAATGGGCAGTAACTATGACGCCGCTATTATTGCCGGTGGTCATTGTGGTTTTGGCATGGGTGCAACACCAACAGCGGTAATGAATATGGGTTCATTAGTGTCACGAAATGGTCCATCACCACAAGCCTTTATGGTTGTGCCAATTGTTGGTGCTTTCTTTATTGATATTACTAACTTACTGGTTCTTCAAGGCTACATTAGTTTTCTAGGCCACTAAATAAAAGCATTGCCTTTTATTATCCGTTATTCAAAAGAGAAGATAGAATATATCTTCTCTTTTTTTATTTTTGATTTACCCCCTCTGCTTACCCAATCATTTTTTTAAGGTCTAGATTGCTGTTTTGTAACAAGGAATGTCTGACCAATATCTTATTTTTTTTATGTTGTTACACTCCGCTCTCTTTCTAAAGTTTGACTTTGGTTACTACACTAAATCATTCACTTATCGTTATGTATCTCTTTATTTAATAACGCTAAGAATCAATTAATTGAGTTTTCTATGAAAAAATTTGATCGAGCTATGCAGATCCTAGTAGCAGGTTTCTGTATCAACTTATGTATGGGTATCCTTTATGCTTGGAGTGTGTTTAAAAAAGCACTTGTTGTTGATTTAGGCTGGTCGAATGCTGATGCATCACTGCCTTACACCATTGCTATTATTACTTTTGCTTTATCGCTATTAGTTGCAGGTATTCTTCAAGACCGTATGGGACCACGTCGTGTACTGATTCTTGGTACAGTAATGGTTGGTTTAGGCATGATTGTCTCAAGCTTTGCAACCACACCAATGATGCTAGTACTTACATTTGGCGTTATGACTGGCAGCGGTATCGGTTTTGGTTACGCATGTTTAAGCCCATCAGCCATGAAATGGTTCCACCCATCGAAAAAAGGCTTAGTGAATGGTCTAATTGCTGCGGGTTTTGGACTTGCTGCGGTTTACTTAGCACCGCTAACATCAACACTTATTGCAGAATATGGTATTAATACTAGCTTCCTTATTTTAGGTATTGCGGTATTGGTAATCGCAGTACCACTTGCGTTTACGATTAACAATCCACCAGCAAATTATACGCCTGAAACACCTGCTGGTTACAAAGCAACATCCGCTAAACCCGTTGATATTAATTGGCGCGGAATGCTAAAAACACCACAATTTTACTCACTGTGGGTAATGTACGCATTTGCTTCAGCTGCTGGTTTGATGATCATTGGTAACATTACTTCTATAGCAGCGACACAAGCAAATATCACAGACGCTGCTTATCTTGTTGTTATCCTTGCTATCTTTAACTCTGGTGGCCGTGTCGCAGCAGGTATTCTGTCAGACAAAATTGGTGGCGTTAAAACATTAATGATCGCTTTTGTTATGCAAGGCATCAATATGGTAATGTTCGCTACATTTGACTCTGAGTTCACACTTATTATTGGAGCAGCAGTAGCTGGTGTTGGCTACGGCACCTTACTGGCAGTGTTCCCATCAATTATTGCTGATTTCTATGGTCTTAAAAACTACGGCGCTAACTATGGCGTACTTTACACTGCATGGGGTGTGAGTGGCTTTATCGGCCCTGTTGTTGCTGCATTTGCTGTCGATACCACGGGAACTTATACATTGGCTTACACTGTATGTTCAGTGATGATTGCCATTGCGGTTGTGTTGTCTGTTATTACTAAAAAAGTCGATACAGAGGCACTAGAGAAAAAACTCACAACAGCATAATCAGTCGTATGAATTACAGATAAAGCCCAGCACTATGTTGGGCTTTGTTATTTTTATTTCCAACCAATTATCTTCAAAACTAGCCCTTTGCCTATATTTTCCTATACTTGTAATTGTTATCAAATTGTTAACTCTGATTAATTCATTAAATTACTCACACTCTATTGCTTTGACTCTTGACCAGACAAGGAAGGTATTAATGGCTAAAAAAATAACAGGCGTATTAGCAGTACTTGCTGCATCTGCCACTTTATTTGCAGTGAATGTCAACGCTGCTGACAGTACTCTTAATAAGGTAAAAAAACAGGGTTATGTTCAATGTGGCGTCAGTGCTGGCTTACCTGGATTTTCAAACCCTAATGCTAAAGGTCAATGGGAAGGTCTTGATGTTGAATTCTGTCAAGCGATTGCCGCTGCAACCTTAGGCGATAAAACCAAGGTTAAATATATCCCTCTCACTGCAAAAGAACGCTTTACTGCCTTACAATCAGGTGAAATTGATGTTTTATCACGTAATACAACTTGGACACTACACCGTGATACCGCCCTTGGCCTTAACTTTACAGGTGTGAACTACTACGATGGCCAAGGTTTTATGGTTAAAGAAAATATGGGTATCAAAAGTGCTAAAGAGCTTGATGGAGCGGCCGTTTGTGTACAATCGGGTACAACAACCGAACTTAATTTAGCGGATTATTTTCGAGTTAATGGCATGAAATATAAACCTGTCGTCTTTGATACAGCACCTCAAACATCAAAAGGTTTTGACTCTGGTCGTTGTGATGTTCTCACCACCGATCAATCAGGTTTATATGCCCTACGTTTAAATCTTAAAGATCCAACCTCGGCCATTGTTCTACCTGAAATTATTTCAAAAGAACCATTGGGTCCCGTTGTTCGTCAAGGTGATGACCAATGGTTCAATATTGTACGTTGGACATTATTTACCATGATCAACGCCGAAGAATTTAATATAACATCAGCCAATATCGATCAACTTAAAAAAGAATCAAAAGATCCTAATATTCGTCGATTAATTGGTCTTGATGGACCAAAAGGCAAAGGGCTAGGATTAAATGATGATTGGGGCTTTCAAATCATCAAACAAGTCGGTAATTATGGTGAAAGCTTTCATCGTACTGTCGGTTTAGGCTCACCACTTAAAATTGAGCGTGGATTAAACGCACTATGGAATAACGGGGGTATTCAGTACGCTCCCCCGATTCGTTAATAACCCTATTAGTTTAGTTCGTATAAGAATAAAAAGGAAAGGGAGTCACTATGGCTCCCTCTATCCATATCAATGGATGTGAGGATGTTGCATGGTATTTCCCTCGAATACAGATAAACCACAAAGCCGATCTCGTACTAAAAATCTATTTTATAATCCCACCTTTCGCGCCATTATCTTTCAAATTATTGCGATAATTGCACTGGTTTTTTTCTTTTACAGTATCATCAATAATGCATTAACCAATCTTGAAACACGTGGAATTGCCACTGGTTTTGATTTTCTTGAGCAAGAAGCTGGATTTGGCATCGGACTAACGCTTATTGATTATGATGAAACCTTTAGTTATGGCCGCACATTTTTTGTTGGTTTACTCAACACGGCATTAATTGCAGTGCTGGGCATTATGCTAGCAACAGTGTTGGGATTTATCATCGGTATCGCACGTTTATCGCCTAATTGGCTGGTTAGCCGTTTTGCCGCTTTTTATATTGAGATTTTTCGCAATATTCCATTATTGCTGCAAATTTTCTTTTGGTACTTTGCTGTATTGCAAGTTTTACCCTCTCCCAGACAAAGTATTCAATTTGGCGAAAGCATTTTTCTTAACGTACGTGGTTTATCAATACCAAGTCCAATTTTTGAACAAGGCTCAGGTCTCATCTTTATTGCTTTGATCATCGCTTGCTTTATTGCAATAAGTTACCGATATTACGCCAACAAAAAACAGCAACAAACAGGACAGCAATCCCCTGTTTTTATTATTAATCTCGCGGTTATCGTCTTCTTACCGTTATTAGCCTTCTTTATTAGTGGTAAACCCATCAGTATTGATTATCCATCACTAACAGGATTCAATTTTAGTGGTGGAATTACGGTACTGCCTGAACTGGCTGCATTACTATTAGCTCTGAGTATTTATACCGCTGCTTTTATTGCTGAAATTGTACGTTCAGGAATTAACGCCGTTAGTCATGGTCAAACAGAAGCTGCTGAAGCATTAGGATTAACTCGAAATAAAACCCTTCGTTTAATTGTCATTCCACAAGCGATGCGGATCATTATTCCTCCCCTTACCAGCCAATATTTAAACCTAACCAAGAACTCCTCGTTGGCAATGGCTATTGGTTATCCTGATTTAGTGTCTGTCTTTGCTGGCACCACTTTAAATCAAACCGGACAAGCTATTGAAATTATTGCTATGACAATGGCGGTTTATTTAAGCCTAAGTTTAATTACATCGCTGCTAATGAATATCTATAACAAAAAAATGGCACTGGTTGAGAGGTAATTATGAATAAACATCAATTTCTACCCGATTTACCCCCACCAGCAAATACGGTTGGTGTAATTGGATGGCTACGGCAACATCTATTCTCTTCGGTTTTCAATACAATTATTACGCTGCTTTTAGGCTATTTTGCTCTCATCGGTCTCTGGCGGATCATTGACTGGGCATTTATTAATGCTAATTGGCAAGGAGACACTCGGGATGCATGTACGCTAACAGGTGCGTGTTGGACTTTTATTAAAGTACGTTTTGATCAATTTATGTTCGGCTTCTATCCCAGTGCCGAATTATGGCGACCAACATTGTTTTATGCCACATTGGCTATTTTCATTACCTTATTAGCCTATGAAAAAACGCCTCATCGTGGTTGGATTTGGCTATTTTTCGTGAATATCTATCCCTTTTTTGCCGGCTTTCTTTTATACGGCGGTGTTGCTGGCCTCCCCATTGTTGAAACCCATTTATGGGGTGGATTACTCATTACTCTGATCATTGCCATTGTCGGCATTGTCGTTTCATTACCCATCGGTATTGTATTAGCGCTTGGACGACGTTCAGAGATGCCAATCATTCGTAGTATTTGTACTGTTTATATTGAAATTTGGCGCGGCGTACCATTAATTACCGTTTTATTTATGGCATCAGTAATGTTACCGCTATTTTTAAGTTCTGAGTTAGAAACGAATAAACTGATCAGAGCTTTAATTGGCGTCGTGTTATTTAGTGCTGCTTATATGGCAGAAGTTATTCGAGGTGGCTTACAAGCAATACCTAAAGGTCAATATGAAGCTGCAGATGCTTTAGGGCTAAGTTACTGGCGAAAGACATCTCTTATTGTGTTACCTCAAGCTCTAAAAATCACTATTCCTTCGATTGTAAATACCTTTATTGGGTTATTTAAAGACACTAGTTTAGTACTTATTATTGGTATGTTTGATGTTTTAGGCATTGGACAAGCAGCCAATAGTGATCCTGAATGGTTAGGTTTTGCTACTGAAAGCTACGTTTTTGTCGCTTTCGTCTTCTGGATTTTTTGTTTTAGTATGTCTAGATACAGTATCTACCTAGAAAAAAAATTACATACTGGTCATCAACATTAGCAAGGATTGCATCATGAAAAAGACGAACAACACCCTCGATAATCCAGCTAATACTCAATGGGTCATCGAATTAGCAGACGTGAATAAATGGTATGGTCAATTTCATGTACTTAAAAATATTAATTTAAAAGTACGTAAAGGTGAGAAAATTGTTATTTGTGGGCCTTCGGGATCAGGAAAATCAACCATGATCCGCTGTATTAATTATTTAGAAGAGCATCAGCAAGGAAAAATTTCTGTTGCAGGGCAAGATATTACCGGTGATTTAAAAAACATTGAGCTCGTACGTAAAGAAGTCGGGATGTGTTTTCAACATTTCAACCTATTCCCTCACCTCACAGTGCTAGAAAACTGCACCTTAGCGCCAATTTGGGTTAAGAAAATGCCAAAAAAAGAAGCGAATGCGCTCGCTATGCAATATTTAGAGCGAGTTAAAATTCCAGATCAAGCTCATAAATATCCAGGTCAGCTCTCAGGTGGACAACAACAACGTGTTGCCATCGCCCGTTCACTATGCATGAATCCACAGGTAATGTTATTTGATGAACCAACATCAGCCCTCGATCCTGAAATGGTACGAGAAGTATTAGATGTAATGGTTGAACTTGCCAATGAAGGAATGACCATGTTATGTGTAACGCATGAGATGGGGTTTGCCCGCCAAGTAGCAGATCGAGTAATATTCATGGATCAAGGAGAAATCATTGAAGAAAATAACCCACAAGACTTTTTTGATCATCCTAAATCAGATCGAACCCAACTCTTTTTACAGCAAATATTGCACTAATGGCTGAAACTGCCACCATTAAAGTAACCTTATCGATGTAACACTTAGTTACAACTTAACGATAAATGAAAATTAATGAACAAAGTATTTTAATGTTCAAGCACTTATAATATGCTTGATAGCAGACAAATCAATATAAAGCTTGAGGTTACGCTTGCAATTCATATTGTTTAGCCTCATATATAGCTTTAATAGAATTAACATAACTACCCTAAGGGGAACACTTATGAACGAACGTATGGTCAATCGTGACAATGGTTACGAAGGCGTGCTGTCAACCAATAAGGTTTTACGTAACACTTATTTCTTACTATCGCTGACATTGTTGTTCTCTGCTGTTGTAGCTGGCATAGCAATGGTTATGAATGTTCCACCTGTTCATTGGATCATTCTCCTTGTTGGTTTCTACGGCTTAATTTTCTTAACAGAACGTAACCGGGATAGCAGCCTTGGTCTAGTCTTTGTATTCGCATTAACAGGCTTTATGGGCTATACCCTTGGCCCAATATTAAATATGTATGTTGGCGCAGGTATGGGTCATGTTGTTATGACGGCACTTGGCGGCACGGCACTAACATTCTTTGCTTGTTCTGCTTACGCATTAACAACAAAGCGCGACTTATCATTCCTTAACGGTATGCTAATGGCTGGCTTTATCGCTATTATTGTCGCTGTTGTTGCAAACATCTTCTTGAAGATGCCAATGCTATCATTAGCAATTAGCGGTATGTTTGTCTTGTTCTCATCTGCAGCTATTCTATTGACTACACAGTCAATTGTGCGTGGTGGCGAAACAAACTATATCTCAGCAACGGTTACATTATACGTCTCTATCTATAACCTGTTCTTAAGCTTGCTTCAGATTCTGGGTGTAGTAAATAGCAGCGATAATTAATTAAAGTTGTTACCTCATGTAATATGTTTATATGAGGAATAGCAAACTAAAAAAGCCTGCCTTGATGCAGGCTTTTTGTTTTTTACTTGCAGGTAGACAAGCGAATCACTATTCTTGCTGCGTTAGCAATAAAGAGGTCTATTATGCTTGAATTTAACGGCGTACAAATCGATACAGATGCCCAAGGTTATCTTAAAAATGTGGAGGATTGGTCGGAAGATTTAGTTCCATTACTTGCCACTGAAGAAGCAATTGAATTATCTGAAGCACATTGGGAAGTGATTCGTTTTGTGCGTGATTTTTATCTTGAATTTAATACTTCCCCAGCCGTTCGTATGCTTGTAAAAGCCATGGCAAAGCAATATGGTGAAGAAAAAGGTAACTCTCGTTATCTGTATCGTTTATTTCCTAAAGGCCCAGCAAAGCAAGCAACTAAACTGGCGGGATTACCTAAACCGGTGAAGTGTATTTAGGATATAACGTTGAAAACCAAACATAATTACAACGACTTACTTTTATGTTTGGTTTTCTTTTGTTATATAAACTTAATTCATTTTAAACCCATCATGATGTTGCCAAGCTAATGTCTGAGTTGTAAGCCCCTCAACAGTTGCCATTTTAGGACCATGTTGTAACCATTCAATAAGTTTATCAATGTTCTCTGGCTCACCACAGGCAACAACTTCAACACTACCATCAGCGAGATTTTTTGCATACCCTGTTAAATCAAGCACTAAACCTTGATGGGCAGTATGAAATCGAAAACCAACCCCTTGCACATGACCCGTTACTCGTGTTTTTACACAACATCGCGCCATAGTGACCTCTCTTATTTTATATGACTCACTTCATTATTTTAGCCAAATAATGGTAATAGACTGATCGTTACACCACAAAATCTATTTATATTTTTACGAAGTACTGTCGTTTATTTAATACGCAATAGTGGTTTTATATGGCGACTTAGACGTTTTCATTTGATTTTACGTAGCCAGCACAACATAATATGCCCCCACTCGAATTCCATACTGGGCATGTCATGACTGCTTCTATTTATTTGGTAAAAGGCCGTGAAAAATCACTACGCCGTCGCCACCCTTGGGTTTTTTCTCGCGGTATTGATCGCATTGAAGGAAAACCAGAATTAGGCGAAACCGTTGATGTTTACGATAACAAAGGCGAATGGCTAGCACGTGGTGCGTATTCTCCGCAGTCACAAATTCGCGTTCGCGTATGGACATTCAACAAAAATGAAGCCATTGATGTTAATTTCTTTGTTAACCGTTTAAATACCGCACAAAGTCTACGTGATATTCTAGCTGCTCGCGATGGCCTTACAGGCTACCGCTTAATTGCAGCTGAATCTGATGGCCTTCCAGGTATCACTATCGATCGTTACCAAGATTACTTAGTCTGCCAACTATTAAGTGCAGGTGCTGAAGCACAGCGTGACGTACTTATTGAAGCATTACGACAGTGCTACCCTAGCTGCAATATTTACGAACGTTCAGACGTATCTGTTCGTAAAAAAGAAGGCTTAAAACAGCGTACTGGTGTTCTACACGGTGAAGAGCCGCCTAAGTTTGTTACTATCGAAGAAAATGGCGTTAAAATTAACGTTGATATCGTTGGTGGTCACAAAACAGGTTTTTACCTTGACCAACGTGATAGCCGCGAAGCATCAGTTAAATATGTTAATGGTAAACGTGTCCTAAACTGCTTCTGCTACACAGGTGGTTTTGGTTTATATGCGCTAAAAGGCGGCGCAAGTGAAGTTGTTAACGTTGATGTCTCTCAACCAGCACTCGATACTGCGCAACTTAACGCAGAAATAAATGGCTACCCAGTTGAAAATGCACAGTTTGTAAATGCTGATGTATTTAAATTACTACGCGAATACCGTGAGCGTGGTGAGTTATTTGATGTTGTAATTATGGACCCACCTAAATTTGCTGAATCTAAATCTCAGCTAGTGGGTGCTTGTCGTGGTTACAAAGATATCAATATGCTCGCAATGCAGATCCTAAAACCAGGTGGCATGTTATTAACATACTCTTGCTCAGGTTTAATGGACAATGGTCTATTCCAAAAAATCATTGCCGATGCAGCACTTGATGCACATCGTGACGTGCAATTTATTGAGCGTTTCAGCCAAGCGGCTGATCACCCTCTAGACAGTGCTTACCCTGAAGGTTTCTACCTAAAAGGTTTTGCTTGTTACGTAAAGTAACGGGGCATTAAACTAAACTATACATAAAGCCCAGTCTGCGCTGGGTTTTTTTATACCAAAAAATAGTTATTGCTATTAATTTCGATAGTTATTTGTCAATGCAGTAATTATCAGAATACAATAGCAGCACTATACCTAATACACATTATTAATCCTACGCACTCAAAAGGAATCGACATGAAACTACGTACAGCCCTGCTCTCTTTAGCGGCGTGTAGCATTAGCTTCTCATCATTTGCTGATGTCACACTTAACCTCCCACAATCTGCTGAACTGGTTCTCGTTAATGGTGCTAATGCGGAAGGTAATGCACCTCAAATATTAAAGAACGGTAACAACCAAATCGCTTTCCGTTATAATAAAAACTATCGTGAGAATGGGGATAGTCACTTATTTCGCTCTGAAGTTGTTATCATGACATTCTCAGGTAATGATGCGACATATACACTACAACTACCAAGTATTTCAAGTGGTTACCAAGCTCAAAAATTCAATAATCACCCTGAAATGTCTTTATTGTCTGCAAATGGCAGTGAAGTACCGTTTAAAGAGGATTTATTAATTAAAGAAGGTATTCAAATTGGCCGTAATTTCCAACAAGAAATGGCGCAGTACAATTTAAGTCAAGCACCAGCAGCATTACCATCAATTGTTATGGTCAATGAAATTCAACCAGTACAGCTACCTGCAAGCTCAACCCCAAAAGGTAAGAAAATAGATCAAGCTTACGTTGCTAAGATGTTGAATTATTGGTATAGCAAGGCAAATACAACGACGCAGCAAGATTTCAAAGCTAATATTAATAAATAATACAATTCTATTTAATAATCAATTTTGTATCACTAAATATTGATTCTTCTTCTCTTCCCTTATTCTTCATATTTACCATCAAAAATAAGGGAAGTGAACATTATTACTTATTATCAAAAAAAACAGATGCTCTTTTTTCTTTTATTCACTACCACACAGATAATCATGATATTGTCAGTATTAACGGACGACTCAATACAGTGCGCTTAATTCAATAAATAAATAAATATTTACATAACCACAACATTTCTCTGCGACTTCACATCAACATCCAAACATTCCTTCGTACAAATCACTAAACTGTACATATAGTTTTTTTATGGCACACAAAAAGTAAATAAGCACAGATTTATTACTGGTGTTATTTCAATAATCAAACTAAAGGATCACATATGAATCACGGGAAACATGGAATAGCGAAAAAAGGAATTTTTACGCTTAGTACCCTTAGCCTCTCATGCTTATTAGCATTTAATGCGCAAGCTGCTATTGATTGTACTAATATTAGTGAGTGGGAAAGTAATAAAGTTTATACTGGTGGTGATAAAGTACAGCAAAATAATACCGCTTATAAAGCCAATTATTGGACACAAAATAATAGCCCGGCAACACATAGTAGCCAATACAGTAATTGGTTAGAGCTTGATATTTGTCTTGGTACAACCCCTCCTGAACCACCTCCTTCTGATAATATTATTCCAACGGCGACTATCACCTCCCCAACATCAATATCCAATATTACTGCTGGCGATAACATTACTATCAGTGCTAATGCCGTAGATAGTGATGGCACGATAACTAACGTTGAATTCAGTGTTGACGGTAAAATTATTGGCACTGATACTCAAGCACCATACAGCTTAGCTTGGCAAGCAATCGCTGGCGAGCATACATTAGCCGTTATTGCTTATGACGATGACAATGCAGTTAGTAATAAGGCAACTGTTACGATTACGGTTACAGATAGCGGTTCAGTAAACCAAGCTCCAATCATTAATATTACTACCTCTACAACAACAGTTGAGTTGGGTGATGTAGTTACTATCATAGCTGATGCCAAAGACAGTGATGGTCAGATTGATAAAGTCGATTTCTTTGCTAATGGTACATTAGTCGGTACTACAGCCACAGCCCCTTACAGTTTTGCATATACCACAACTCAAGCGGGTACTACCCGCCTTTACGCTCGCGCAACTGATGATCTAGGAAAAACAACCGACTCTGCTGTCACAGCAATTACAGTCAATGGTGGTGATATAGCAAAAGACTGCCGCCCTGATGGTCTCTACCAAACAGAAGGCATTAATGTTCCCTACTGCACAATTTACGATCAAGATGGTCGTGAAAAAATGGGCGCTGATCATCCTCGTCGTGTTATCGGATACTTTACTAGTTGGCGAGCAGGAGATGATCCTCAAAGTAACTATCTTGTAAACGATATTCCATGGGAACAATTAACTCATATCAACTACGCTTTTGTTAGTATTGGTACTGACGGTAATGTCAATATTGGGGATATTAACGATCCTAATAACCCAGCGGTAGGTCAACAATGGCCAGGTGTTGAGGTTGATCCTGCTTTAGGCTTTAAAGGTCATTTTGGTGCCTTAGCAACAGCCAAAGAAAAATACGATGTTAAAACATTAATTTCAATTGGTGGTTGGGCTGAAACCGGCGGCCACTTCGATACTGAAGGCAACCGTGTCGCGGATGGTGGCTTCTATACCATGACCACAAATGCCGATGGCAGTATTAATCATGCCGCAATTGAGAAATTCGCAAAATCTGCTGTCGACATGATGAAGAAATACAAGTTTGACGGATTGGATATTGACTATGAATACCCGACATCAATGGCAGGTGCAGGTAATCCAGATGATAAAGCCTTTTCTGAATCACGTCGTCCATACCTTATGCGTTCTTATCATGAGCTAATGCGTGTATTGCGTGCGAAAATCGATGCAGCAAGCGCCGCTGACGGCGTACATTATATGCTAACCATCGCAGCGCCATCATCTGCGTATCTATTACGTGGTATGGAAACGATGGAAATAACCAAATATCTCGATTATGTCAATATTATGTCTTATGACCTCCATGGTGCATGGAATGATCACGTTGGTCATAACGCTGCACTGTATGACACAGGTAAAGATTCTGAGCTCGCAGCATGGGATGTCTATGGTACAGAAGCCTATGGTGGCATTGGATATCTAAATACTGACTGGGCTTACCACTATTTCCGTGGTTCTATGCCTGCGGGTCGAATCAATATTGGTGTACCTTATTATACGCGTGGCTGGCAAGGAGTAACTGGGGGTAATAATGGTTTATGGGGTAAAGCTGCCCTACCTAACCAATCAGAATGTGCTCCGGGTACAGGTGAAGGTGAGAAAAATAACTGTGGTAATGGTGCTGTCGGTATCGATAACATGTGGCATGACAAAAACGCGGCAGGCCAAGAAATGGGCGCAGGCTCAAACCCAATGTGGCATGCAATGAATTTAGCAAATGGTATCTATGGTTCGTATACTGCAGCCTATGGTCTTGATCCAGTTAATGATCCACAAGACAAATTAGTGGGAAGCTACCAACGTCACTTTGATAATATCGCGGTTTCACCTTGGTTATGGAATGCTGATAAAAAGGTATTCTTATCAACGGAAGATAAAGAATCTATCAATGTTAAAGCTGACTACATCATAGATAAAGAAATTGGCGGTATCATGTTCTGGGAGTTAGCAGGTGATTACAACTGTTATCAGTTTGATGCTAACGGTGATCGTGCGGGTATTGATGTATCAGAACAATCCTGTCAAACAGGCCAAGGTGAATACCATATGGGTAACACCATGACCAAAGCCATTTACGATAAATTTAAATCAGCAGCACCTTACGGTAATACAATTGCTGTCACGGCAATTCCAACAGAAGCTGTGGATATCAGTGTAGCAATATCTGGCTTTAAGGTTGGTGACCAAAATTACCCAATTAATCCAAAAATCACATTCACTAACAATACTGGCGTCGATATTCCAGGAGGCACTGAATTCCAGTTTGATATACCAGTATCAGCGCCTGACAATGCGAAAGATCAATCAGGTGGTGGTTTGAAGGTCATTTCATCAGGACATAGCCGTAGTGATAATATTGGTGGTTTAGATGGTGTAATGCACCGTGTCGCTTTCTCACTCCCTGCATGGAAAGCCCTTCCTGCTGGTGGCGCATACGAACTGGACATGGTGTACTATTTACCAATTACAGGCCCAGCAAACTATGCCATTACTGTGAATGGTAAAGAGTATGCATTTAAATTTGAACAACCAAACTTACCACTAGGTGATTTAAATAGTGGTGGCGGTGATGGCGGCGGCAACAATGGTGATTGTATAGCTGATGGTATTAATACTTACCCCAATTGGCCACAAGCTGATTGGCAAGGCAATCCTAGTCATGCAGGATCTGGCGATCAACTCATTTATAACAATGTAATCTACAAAGCGAACTGGTATACCACTTCAATTCCAGGTAGTGATGGTAGTTGGAGTAAAATTTGTAATATTTAATAAATAAAATAGCACCGATATGATAAATCATATCGGTGCTGTCATTTATATTGAACAATATGAATACTCATTATTTATTTTTCTTCATCTTATATTCATGTTTATTTATTCCTGTTTTTTGATCTTCTTAAAACTTTCTTTAAATACATCATTAATATTATTATTTTAAATATCTTCTAAATATTTAAAATTCACAACGCGAATCACAAATAAAACTTTAAAATACTTTTAAAACAATGAATTAACCAAAACCACACCCATACTAAATAAGCTTTTTTTAGCTTCGCATTAATCAAACCTGCTTTAGTTAATTAAATGATGTTCATATTAATAAGCTATTGTTATCCATGATTAAATTAATTTTCAATTCAACAACTATCTTATTTTAAAACTATTTAACCCTTACAACTATATTATTTAAATATTCTTTTTTTTTCCTTATTTATGATAAAGTACCCCCTCGCTTAATTGCTAACCAACTTTGCAACCTGTTTAAGAATAGAACGGATTAAATGAAAAAAGTTATTTACCTATTTCTATTAATGGTATGTCTTTTACCGTTAAATGCGTCTGCACATGTTCTCAATACTGAACGTAAAAATGCAGATATTGTCGCAGATTATGTCTATCAAAAAGCTGATTTAAAAGGGAAAATTGATTACAGCGTATTTAAAAAAGCCTTTATTGCTTATAATAAAACTCGTGGAAAAAAGAAATCTCTATTAACGATTATTGATTACAGCAAACCATCTACAGAAAAAAGATTTTATGTTATTGATCTAAAATCAAATAAATTACTTTACCGTACTTATGTATCACATGGTGAAAATAGTGGTCGCCTAATGGCTGATGCTTTTTCTAACCGTGTTAATTCACATAAGACATCATTAGGTACGTTTTTAACCGAAGGTACATACAATGGTGGTAATGGCTATTCATTAAAATTAAATGGATTAACACGCGGTGAAAATGATAACGCTTTAAAACGCTTTATTGTTATTCATGGCGCGAAGTATGTTTCTGAATCATTTATAAAACGTAATGGTTATCTTGGTCGCAGTTGGGGCTGCCCTGCTATACCAACTTATTTAACTAAAAAAATTATTGATACCATTAAAGGCGGCAGCGTTATTTTTGCTTACGCTAAGTAACTACTCTCTTTTAATAAAAAGCTTTTAGTTTTTCACTAAAAGCTTTTTTTATATCTAAGATTTCATCGCATTAATATTCTATATTTAATTGTATGCTCATTTATATGAGTGAACAGAAGATCTAACAAAAAGGCAAGTTATGAAAAAAGCGTTAGTTATTATAGATTTAATCAATGATATTATTGATATAAAAGGGAAAATACCAAGCTGTGCTGAACAAGTCAGTACCCACCATATAATCCATAATGCCAATATCGCGATTCAATGGGCAAAAGAAAATAATATACCGTGTATTTTTGTTAAAGTTGGCTTTCAATCTAGCTATCTTGAGTTGCCTCATCAATCACCAATGTTTGGAAAGGCACAACAATACCGAGCTTTAGAGTTAGGTCAATGGGGTACTGAATTTCATCCCGATCTAATGGTAAATAAAGACGATATGGTAATCACAAAACCACGCGTAAACCCTTTCTATAATACGGCACTCGATAGTGTATTACGCGCTAATGCGATCACTGATGTTTACTTTTGTGGGGTCAGTACTTGTTGGGCAATTCAATCTGCTGTTAGAGATGCTCATGATCGTGATTACTGCGTCCATATCATCAGTGATGCATGTACATCAGCAACAGAACAAGAACATCAACGTTCTTTGGCAATGTTATCTAGAATCGCAACCTTACATCAAGCAAAAACACTTGATACATAAGGATAACCTAACGCTTGAGCCACACTATAGTTAGTGACTTGACCTTGATAAATATTTAAACCATTTAACAAATGTTTATTCGTCGTTAGTGCCGTTTTATAGCCCAAATCAGCAAGCTGAAGAATATAAGGTAAAGTTGCATTATTAAGCGCAAATGTTGATGTTCTCGCAACGGCTCCTGGCATATTAGCGACGCAATAATGCACAACATCATCAACAATATAAGTTGGATTATCATGGGTGGTTGGATGTGATGTTTCAATACAACCACCTTGATCTATTGCAACATCAACAATCGCAGCACCAGCTTTCATGCGTCGAATCATATCCTTTGTAACTAGTTTTGGCGCTTGTGCACCAGCAACTAACACACACCCAATCACAAGATCAGCAGCAAGAACATATTTTTCAATCGCTTCATTGGTTGAATAAATGCAAGTTACAGCGCCTGAAAATAAACGATCAAGACTGCGTAATACCTCTAAATCTCTATCAATAATAACTACATTCGCGCGTAAACCGACTGCCATCTGAGCAGCATTCCGACCGACAACACCGCCACCAATAATGACGACATTTGCGGGAGCAACACCAGGGACTCCAGCTACTAAAACGCCGCTCCCCCCTCGTGATTTTTCAAGTGCAAAAGCACCAGCTTGTAATGACATTCTTCCCGCGACTTCAGACATTGGAGCCAATAATGGTAATTGTCCCTCGTTATTCGTTACGGTTTCATAAGCGATACATATTGCTTCACTATTAATTAAATCTTCTGTCTGTTCTCTATCTGGTGCTAAATGAAGATAAGTAAATAATAGTTGTCCTTTGCGTAACAACATACGCTCTGACGGTTGTGGTTCTTTTACTTTGACGATCATATCTGCCAATTCAAACACTGCTTGTGCTGAGTTTACAATTTGTGCTCCAACTGCAATATAATCATCATCACTACAACCTATACCTGCGCCAGCAAGTGTTTCAACATAAACAATATGGCCATGCAATACAGCTTCTTTTACTGAAGCTGGCACCATGCCAACACGATACTCATGAATTTTGATCTCTTTAGGAATACCAATTTTCATCATTGTATCCTTATCTATTAGCACTAGTCATATATATACAGTAGTTAACAATAATAGATATTTCTTACTATTTTTTAATTATATATCAATAGTACCCACTGATTATCAGTAGATATATAAAATAATAATTCACAAAAAATAGACATAAAAAAACCGCGATAAAGATCACGGCTTTAATCATTACAGATATAAATTAGATATCATCTTCCCAAGGCATATCAGGTAAAGCAACAAGATTTTCACGGTAACGTTTTAAATCAAACTTACCATCATTTTTCATTACATCAAAAACTTCAATCGATAATGCACAAGCAATCATCTGCACAGCTTCATCACGTGCTGTACCTGTCATCATTAAGCGCATTAATGTTTCTTTTACCACTAATGGATTACCATCAGCTAGCTGATTTTCAACCGTTTCAACTAGCATATCACCTGTCATGATTTCTTCGTTTTCCATCATAAACCCATCTAAGTTATTTCAATTGTGCATAATTTAACATAGCGTATTCTTAGTACAAAATAATTGCTTACTTCACGCCGCAGCTAACGACAATTTATCTTTAAATAGTGCATCTAATAATGGTTTTGCCTCAACCATTGACGTAAATGAATGATCAGCATTAGTTGTTGTTAATGAAGGATGGGCATTAATCAATAAGCAACAGATATCAGCATTTTTTGCAGATTGTAAACCTGTACGACTGTCTTCTATGGCAACGACTTGCTCCGGCTTCACGTTCATCACTTGGCAAGCCTGTAAATATACATCAGGAGACGGTTTATTATTTTCAACTTCATAGCCACTAAATACCTGATCAAATAAATCTAACCAACCATGTAATTTTAAAACACCTTCAACATAATCACGTGGTGCTCCTGTCACAACAGCCATTGGTACTTTTCCTGAAAAAGCTTGAAGCACAGCATCAACACCGGGCAATGCAGGGATCCCCAGCTGACGAATTTTAGTATCGGTCAATGCTTCCATTTCAGTTGTAATAGTTACTATATCTACATTAAGTTGATAACTATCAATAAAATGTTTCGCTATTTTAGGCCATGTGACTCCAGCGTAATATTCAATAAAATCTTCAGCTGTTAACGTGACACCATATGTTGCTAAATAGGTACTCCAATTGTTAGCATGAAACGTTTCAGAATCCACTAGCGTACCATCGAAATCAAAAAAGAGAGTTTGCATTACTTACCAAATAATAATTTTTCTAAATAAAGAGTTGTACTTATAGCACTCTCATTTTATGAATAACAGTATACTGTTAAGTATGATTGTACTTTTACCTTAATATCAATCACTAACATCATGATTACGCGTTTTAAGTATTGCAATAGCCTCATCAATAGGTACTGCAGGACTATAATAAAAACCTTGAATATAATGACAATACATCGTTGAAAGAATATCTAATTGTGCTTGTGTTTCCACTCCTTCAGCGACAACTTTTATGTCCAATTTTCGGCTCAAATCAATAACTAATGAAACCAACATCTGACTTTCTTTGCTGTGCTCAATATCGACAATAAAGCTACGATCAATTTTAATAATATCAGGTTTAATATCCATAATGGCAGCTAATGACGAATAACCTGTACCAAAATCATCTAATGAAATTGCGATACCTCGCGACCTAAATGCCGATAGAATATCAATAATATTTTTACCATCATCAAGGGCAGTTGACTCCGTAATTTCAATCATTATGGCACTATAAGGCAAATTATAGTTATTGATCGTATCAAAGATATATTCTTGATTATGCTGTGAAAATTCTTTTACTGAATGATTAATCGAAAATACAACATCCGTAAAACCGCAATGATGAATACGATCTAAATCGGCACATGCCTTTTCAAATATTTGTTGACCCAAAGCACCAATTAAACCATAGCGTTCAGCAATGGGAATAAAAATACCAGGAGAGATGAACCCCTCTTCATCATCATACCAGCGTGCTAATGCTTCAAATTTACAGACACTCCCCGTTTTATTATCAACAATCGGCTGATAATGCACTATTATTTTTTGAGCGTTGATTGCCTGTTTTAATTTATCCCGTAATTTTAATTTACGAATATATTCATGCTGTAATTGTTTATCATAAACACAAACGCCATTACGCCCTAACCACTTCTGTTCATACATGGCATAGTCAGCATTTTTTAGTAAAGCTTGATGCGTAGTACCACTTTCGGGATATGATGATATACCAATACTGATAGTTAAATTTATATCAATTTCATTACATTTAATCGGTTGTGAAATAATTTTTATTAATTTATTTGCAATATTTTGAGCATAATTAACATCTTGATCTTTAATTAAAACTGCATATTCATCACCGCCATAACGGCAAATAATACTATGTTCACAAACTGTTGCTCTAAGAATGTCAGCCACTTTTTGTAAAATTTTATCACCAAAATCATGCCCATAAAGATCATTAAAAATCTTAAAATCATCAAGATCTATAAATAGCAATGAACACACTGATGCGAATGATTCATCTTCTGATACATCATTAATTTGAGTAATGTATTTTTCTACTTTTCCAATAAAGTGAAAACGATTCATTAGTCCAGTCAAAGTATCATTATTTGCTAATAATTTTAATTTTTGTTCTGTTTGCTTTCGAGAGCTAATGTCATGAAAAACACCCACATAATTAATAACATTATGATCATCTTGAATTTTATTAATGGTCATTTCTTCCGGATAGACAAGACCATCACTTCGGCGATTTCTTAATTGACCTTGCCATGATCCCGTTGTTTCAAGGCTATGCCACATTTGTTTATAAAACTCGGTACTATGATAACCTGATGCTAATATGCGTGGATTTTTACCTATAATATCAGCGTGACAATAACCTGTTACTTTTTCAAAGGATTTATTAACTGAAATAATATTATTATCTTTATCCGTTATTACAATACATTCAGATGTATTATCAAAAACTGTTTTTGCCAGCGAGAGTTGCTGCCCAGCTAATACTGTGTCTGTAATATCTATTAATATACCAACAATGCGGTTGTAATCATTATTGCTACAAGATTCAATAATATTACCTTTACAATTAAACCAACGACATACTTTATCATTACTTTCTGATTGTAATCTAAATTCGATATCAATTAATGTTGTATCGCCATTTTGCAGTTTTGAAAAACATTTAATAACAGCCAGTCGGTCATTTTTATGGATCATCATAATCAAATCATAAATATTGTTAATATTCATTTCCTGGATACCTAAAATATTCCAAAACTTAGGAGAGGCTAACAATATTTTTGTTTCTAAATTATATTCCCATATTCCTTCAGTAACTGCATTATATGTAACTGTTAATTGATCTGAGGCTTGCTCTAATTTACTTGAAAGGTAATAAAATTCAGTAATGTCTTGTACTATTCCTTTGATTAAAGTCGCAATGCCATTAATATCACGCAGTATATGACAATGCTCACGTAAATACTTATTTTTACCTTCGGCTAAAACAATACGATAGATAACATTGTAACTCACACTATTGCTATCTAACATATCCTGTCTTAATTCGATAACACGTTGACGATCATCTGGGTGAATGTATCGATTTGTGGTGGTTTTATTCGGTTTAAAGCTCGTTGCATCACATTGGAATATTCGATAAATTTCTTTACTCCAATAAGCACTACCTGTTGCCATATCTACTTGAAAACTACCAAGTAGCGCCTCTTGCTGACATTCTTCCATTTCACAAAGTAGTTTTTTCTGCTCTGATAACAATGCTAAATATTGCACATCAGAACCTAAAATATCGCCAAGAACTTGACACCATTCGCCATACTGTTCGTCAGAAAAAAAATAACTATCCTCAAATAAACACCCAATAACGCCAACAACCTTTCCATGTCGAGAAAATATAGGTAACCCTAAATAGTGTTGAAAGGAATAAGGCGATATTATCTGATTAAATGGGTATATTTCCGATATATTATGCGATGAAATATAAGGTTTTCGAGATAATATCATATTTTCACAAAATGTATTATCTATAAAATAAGTAAATACTGTATTAGAAAAACTCCCATCAATACAATAGGCTAAAGATGTTGCTTTATGATTTTTTTGATCAAAATAAGCAATATAACAATGTGTAGGCTTAAAAGTTTCATAAACTGCATGAAGCACTTCTTGTATAAACTCGCCACCATAACTATTTCGTTTTAAAGCCTTTAATGTTGTAACCATAAGTAATTAGTAGCCTAAACAGTATTTTAAAAATAATTATCTTTTATACTATAGATAATAGTATTTCTAATATACCGCATGTTTTAATCTAATTAAAGAATGTCAGTATTAATAATATTATTTATTTAATGTCTTTCAGATGAATATCACTTTAACACTAAAAAGTTGAAATCATCTTAAATAAGCATTAGATTTTTGTTGTTGCGAGGCAGCCATAATGATAGGAGTGTAGTTAGCATAATAAAAATAAATGCAATCCATAAGCACATAGGTAAACCATACAATTGGTATACTATACCAGAAAGTAATGTACCGATTAAACGTCCCATCGCATTAGCCATATAATAAAAACCAACGTCTAAACTGACACCATCATCTTTAGCATAACTGACAATTAAATAAGAATGTAATGAAGAGTTAACAGCAAAAACTGCTCCAAAAATCATGAGTCCAACAACAATAGTTAATTGTGGATACCAATTAAATTGTAATGTAACTGCAATTATTCCGGTAACAACAGCAAGTATCATTGCCCACATGAATGCTATACGCCCATCAGGAACGATTCCAGTAACTTTACCCGTAAGTCGAGGTGCCAGACTTTGTACGATCCCATACCCTATCACCCAAATAGCAAGAAAACTCCCAACGCGTAGATGATCCCAACCAAAAACTTGTCCTAAATATAACGGTAATGCAATAACAAACCAGATATCCCGAGCACCAAATAAAAACATTCTGGCAGCTGACAATATATTGATACTACGACTTTTTGAAAAAATTTGACTAAATTTAATTTTATTTTTAGCTTTACCTAAATCTTTATCCAGCCATAACAAACTACATATAAACACAGTTGCTAATACACACGCCATAGCGATAACAGCACCTTGAAAACCAATCAATGCCAACAATGCACCACCTAAGAAAAAGCCAACACCTTTAAGGGCATTTTTTGAACCCGTCAATAATGCAATCCATTTATACAACGCACCTTGTTGATTATTAGGAACTAATGTTTTTATCGCACTTTTGGCACTCATTTTATTAAGATCTTTCGCAATACCTGATAATGCTTGTGCAAACATTACCCATATAACAGTTAAGTTTGCTGATGGGACTGCCAACATTAGCAACGCAATAACTTGCATAAAAAGTCCAATATTCATGGTACGATTTAGACCTAATTGCGCACCAAGCCAACCACCAATGAGATTAGTTACCACACCAAAAAATTCATAAAACAAAAATAATGAAGCGATCTCTAATGGGCTATAACCTAACTGATGAAAATGTAATACCACCAACATCCGCAATGCGCCGTCAGTTAAAGTAAAATTCCAATAATTAAATGTCACCAATGCATATTGGCGTACATCATTAGGTAATTGGCTCAGCTTTGCTAACATAAATACTCACTTATCATTTCAATACTATTTGTACTTAATAACTAACAACCTACTTTACGCATTAATTCTGCAGTCCTTGTTGCATAGCCCATTTCATTGTCATACCACGCATAAATTTTAACCATTCGTTGATTAACAACCATAGTCGATAACGCATCGATAATCGTTGATCGTTGATCGCCTCGATAATCAATTGATACTAAAGGACGAGTTTCAAAACCTAAAATACCATTCAGTTCTGTTTCTGATGCTGTTTGCAATAGTTGGTTAACTTCATCAATCGAAGTATCACGTTCAACATCAAAAATAATATCAGTCAGTGATGCATTTGCGAGAGGTACACGCACTGCATGACCATCAATTTTTCCAGCTAACTCAGGGAAAATTTCTACAATTGCAGTTGCTGAACCAGTTGTTGTTGGAATTAAACTCATGCCACATGCACGCGCACGGCGCAGATCTTTATGTGGCGCATCTAAAATAGTTTGAGTATTGGTTAAATTATGGATAGTGGTAAACGATGCTTGCTTAATACCAAGTTGTTCGTGGATCACTTTAACAATAGGAGCAATGCAGTTAGTGGTACAAGATGCTGCTGTAACTATATGGTGTTTTTCTGCATCAAATAAATGGTCGTTAACCCCAACCACAATATTTAAGACCCCTTCTTCTTTAACTGGCGCAGAAACCACAACGCGTTTTACGCCTTGCTGCAAATATTGATTAAGATATTGAGTATCACGATGGACACCTGTTGCCTCTAATACAACATCACACCCCGACCAATCAACATCAGCAATCTGCTGTTGCTGACAATAACGAATCGCTTGGCCATTAATGATCATTTGACCATCATCTGTAGTCACGGCATGTTCCCAGCGCCCTTGAATCGAATCAAATTCAAGTAAATGAGATAACGTTTTAACATCACCTGCAACATCGTTAATTAATACGAACTCAATCTCAGGCCAATCAAATGCGGCACGTAATGCTAAACGACCAATACGTCCAAATCCATTGATCCCTACTTTAATTGTCATGATACTTCCTCTGCTTGCTAATAATATATGAATAATCGTATATATGGAAAATCGAATATATCAGTCACTACAAACAAAATAAACCTTTTTATAATAAATTCGTTTAACTGCCTGCAAAAGCAAAAAACCCCGCATCAGCGAGGTTTAGTAATAGCCTAATATTAATAGAATTTAGTGTTTAGCGTCACTATTCCATCGTTTAATATAATCAATATGTGCTTGACGAGTAAAAGCGGATGGTCGTTGAGCTTGAATAGCGGCGATTGTGGTATCAAAAGGCATACCACGGGCAAGTAAAAGACGAGCAGCAACCACTCCCGTACGCCCTGAGCCGCCCTTACAGTGAACCACTACAAATCCACCATTATTAAGTGCTATTTGTGCTGCATCATTCGCAGCTTGCCATTTAGATTCAAATTCAGCCGTTGGTGCACAATCATCTTCAATTGGTACATGAAACCACTGTAAACCCAATAAGTTACATGCTTCTGCTAATAATTCAATATCTTGTTCAGGTAAATCATTATGTTCTAACGCTGTTAATACTACCGTTGCTCCTGCCGCTTTTAATTGACGTAAACTCGTTACTATATCAACCTCTTTTGTTCCGGGACACGGTGTTAATAATAACCCTCCCTTAGTTGAGGCAGTTTCATCTAATGGTAATATCCAAACTGGGTGCAGATTGTCCATAAAAGTAATGACTCCTACTTTGTTATAATATTAATTAATTGCGGTTTCTTCCTATTTTTTATTGTACTTAAACGTATTTTTTCTTGATTGATCAATGCTGGTTGACCATTACGTACCGTCTCAAGCGTATGGCAGATCCATTGTGGTAAATCACTTGGAAAATGATAAAAAATCCAGACCCCTTCACGGTGATCCTGTAATACACCACTGTCTCTTAATAATGCTAAATGACGCGACACTTTAGGCTGGCTAACTTGTAATGCTTTGGTTAAATCACCAACGGACAAAGCAATTTCATCATGAATTAACATTAGAATACGTAACCGTAATGAATCGCTCATAATTTTAAATAATTCAACCGCACCAATAGTATCGGATTGATGATCACCATTAAGCATCAAAAATAATGCTATCTTCGCTTTTAAACCATCAAAAACATCATAAAATCCTTGAGAGCCAGACAGCGGCTTAGGATCTTTAAAATCCCAATGTATTAATGCATCAGAATCAGGGAAAAGCGCACATTCTTTACTGGCTTTATCACACAACGTTATAACAACATCGAAATGCTGATTTTGTAAACTCGCAGCTAATAAACTGGTTAGATTATCTGAATTAACATTATGATAATTAAGCACCTCATACACGCGGGGATCAACAATTTCAGGAGCCATCCCCGCGCTCATAATTTCAAACTTACCGATAGTGGCTTCACTGTCTCGGCACATATGACGCATTAATGCTTCTGCAAGTTGCGATCGTGCGGAGTTACCTGTGCAAAGAAACAAAATACGTTTCACAGTAAAAACCTTATTAATTACTATTGAAAACATTAGCATATACGATAAAACATATATAACAAGTTCAAACAATTAAAAATAAAGCTTACCTTTCTATTAACGCGCTATATCTAATTGATTACCGCTAACGCCATTGGTTCTAAACCAACCCGCTATACTAAATCGTTGCTGTGTTACAGGAAGCACTTCATGAGGGAATAGTTCAGATAAAAATACTACTAGTCGCCCAGCTTTAGGATCTAATGTCGCTAATTCATTATCAGCAAGATCATACATTTTAAGACGTCCACCGTGTTCTGGTAGCCAATCATCATTTAAGTAAAATACTGTCGTTAATTTACGGTTCTCTTGGCCTCGAAAACAATCTAAATGCTTTTGATAAAAATCACCCTGCTCATATTTAGCGAAATGCGCTTCATATTCAAATAAGCCTAAGAAAAAATGGCGATTAACTTCAACTCGAATATCATTCATCTGTTGTAAAAAATCAGCTACAGGGGGACCCATATCTGAAGATAACCACTGAATTTTATCGCTTCGAATTGCTTTTTTAGTCATGTATTCATCATTACGACCAATACCAGCTTGGCTCCAATCAGCCGGAATACACGCTTTTAATTCACTGACTTGATCTTGTGTTAAAAAATCATCCCAAACAAACCACCCTTGGGTAAATAAAGCATCAATAAGTTTGCCGTTGTTCATAATCGTTCCAATGCAAAAGAAAAAAACGTTATAAAGGCAGACACACTTTACGACAAATCATAAAAATCATCATAACTACAAAATTTTTTACTCAAATAGCTAATGCCGTATACAATATTAGATTTAGTAGTTGATTAATCAAAACAGATAGTGACTAATACCACATAAGTATAATATTTATTAAATACTCATCACGTATTCAACAGAATTTATTGATAAAAACATCAATTTACTAATTTATATTTATAGGAAATCATTATTATGAACGATAAAAATCGCGGATTATTATTGGCTTTTATTGGCATAATGATACTAAGTTTTGATAGTTTATTAGTGAAATTATCTGATTCCACTGCATGGAATGTACTTTTTTGGCGAGGTGCTTTTCAATGTATTGTTCTTTTAATTGTGCAACTAATTTATAACCGTAAGCAATTTACGGCTGAAATATCGCGTCCATCATTATCGCTATTAGGGCTCGGTTTGATTTTTGCCACTTCAACTATTTGCTTTATTGAGTCGTTACATTACACTCAAGTTGCAAGCACATTGGTTATTATTAATACAGCGCCATTTTTTACTGCTATTTTGGGGTTTTTAATCTTAAAAGAGAAATTAAAATGGCCAACATTATTAGCTATTGGTGTTGCCACTAGTGGCATTTGGATTATCTTTGCCTTCGCACCCGCTGGCGGTCAGTGGATAGGTAATGTATTAGCATTAGTGACAGCATTAGCAACGGCTATCTATTTAGTCGCTATGCGTAAAACAAAAGGTGAACAAGCAGCAAATATTCTTATTATTGCGGGCTTTATGATTGCGGTATTTGCTTATATTAAAGGTGCTCAACCCTTTTCGCTATCTCATATCCAAATGTTATATTTATTGATATTAGGGGGTATTGTCGTACCCGGATCTTATATCTGTATTTCAAAATCAGCAGCTTATATTCCAGCAGCTCAGACAAGTTTAATTTTACTGATGGAAATTCTATTAGGTCCACTATACGTATTTTTAGTGATTGGCGAACAGCCATCTTTAAATGATATTTTAGGTGGAGCCATAATATTAATCACATTAGGGCTTTATACTATATGGGATATTAAGCAGACAGCATAATATATAATACACCAATAAAATTACCGCCGTTCATGTTTGCAACGGCGATAATCTATCAATATTCTTATTAAGCTTTTATTAAACGTTCACGCGTAAATTATTTTTATTATCGCGATTTTGACGAATATGTTCATCACTCTGGATAATATTTTCTTGTTTTGCAAGGCGATCATATAAAACAACATTAACGGATGCTGCTAAATTCATACAACCAACCGTGGGTACATAAACAACATGGTCAGCTCTGTCTGCTACATCTTGTGAAATAGAACCATCTTCTGGGCCAAAGATATAAATCGCTTTGTCTGGGTGCTGAAAATGAGGTAATAATGTTGCTCCCTCAGCAAAATCAACACAAACAATTTTCATATCTTTCGGCAAATTATCAAGCATAGATTCAACACCAGATAATGGAATTGTCTGTGCCATCTTCTTGGTATCAGTCTGAAACTTAGCGGCTTTATCGTAACGGGTTCCTGTATAAATAACAGCATCTGCCTTATAACAGCCAGCAGCCCTAAGCACTGCACCGATATTGGTAGGACTTTTAGGATTACTTAATCCAATGATTACTGATGCATCTTTCATGTCAGAAATACCTTATTCTCTAGCTTAACCGCAAATATAAATAAAGTACGCATTATACTGACATTGCCACTTTACAGAAAGTAGTAACAAAACTAACCACTAATTTCATTATTGTCCATCAACCGTTTAAATAACCATCCCTCAGCTAACGTGGCTATTGCTTGCTGCATTAAGGCATCAATCTGTTGAGCTTCATTACCGTCATACATATCAAGGATAGTGGTAAAGAATGGCATATAAGGCATAATTGAAATATACAATGTATTACTTTCAGGCACCGCTTTTACTTCAATATCATACGCCTTTAGATTACGCGATTCCTTATCGATAAGGTGTACTAAATTAAAACGGATTCTATTAACATCTTTATCATCGAAAGTTGCACGATAACCCACTCGATTGTCATCCTCATCAAACGTGTTATATTTTCCGTCAGCAAGAGCTACCTCTTCTTGTATAACTCTTGCTAACATTTCTGCGCGATCAAAAGAGACAACCGTAACAGAAGACGGTTCATCAGAAAAATCTTCAATAGAATCCTCTTCAATATCATCATCAAATATAGATCGGGTATAGGTTGTTACAATATGGTTTGTCATGCTTGTGACCTTAATGTTTATTTTATATAAAAATATTTTAATAACAGATAAGTGTTATACGGAATTACATTTCATCTGCAATAAAAATTTTTTAGTTAATTCAATACAATCATGTGATTGCTTATAATCCACCCTCCCCTAATTTTTATTGATATTATTTTTACAGCTTTAAATTGATTAAATTCATATAATTAACAACAACTTTAATCATATAAATTCAATTATCAATAAAAATAACTGTACAAAAAACGCACAACTGTTATTATCCGCCTCGTTCTGTTGTTCAGAACGTTATTAAATGCAACACCAAGTCACAGTTAAACCTTTAGCTACATCAACGTTATCGTTTTGTATCTCAGTGTTTCCCTTGTTTTGGCAGTAACATTAATAATTTAACCACTTAATACATCGCATTTTAGCGGTTAATTAATCATCTATATAAGGGGCATCACATGTCTAATACATCTACTGGTTTAGTAAAATGGTTTAACGAAGAGAAAGGTTTTGGTTTCATTACTCAAGACAACGGTGGTGCTGACGTATTCGTTCACTTCCGTGCTATCGCTTCTGAAGGCTTCAAGACATTGGCTGAAGGCCAGAAAGTGTCTTTCGAAGTAGAACAAGGTCAAAAAGGCCTACAAGCTGCAAACGTTGTAGCTTTATAATTTATCCTCGCTGATAAATAACAAAATGCTGGCTATGGCCGGCATTTTGCGTATCTGCCGTTTACCTTGATGCTTGTTCATTATCAATTGCTATTATCTAACATAAACTCAGAATGTCTTTTTAATAGTAAAACTGTTTTACTGATCGATCGTATATAAAGCATATTTTAATCCATATATTTAGCTAAAATATTAACAATACTGTATTAAGATAAGGCTTATTTTATATATCTTATTTAAATCCGGTATTGAAGATCATAGCGCATTTAATGCTATTTAAAATCACTGTATAGGATTAATTCATTGAATTTTGTTTTAGATAATATCGGCACAATAACGTTATTTTTATTAGTATTTAATTTTGTTGTCAGTTGGCTATTTCGCTCTAAAGAGTTTGCCATCATTAGAGGCATTATTTTAACGGTTTATAGTTTAGTTTTTGTTACTATCTTTGGCACCTTAGTTAGTTTCGTCCCTCCTTTAATTATATTAATTTTATATAGCTTGGTATTTATAGATACTTTGCTTCTTATTCGACCAAAGATGCAACCTCTTTGGGTTAGAATTTTAATTAATTGGCCGGGACAATGGTTCTTAGGCGCAACGATAATCGCTTTTCCTTGGGCACTATGGTTAGTATTTTTTAACAGTGCTGATTTTTTGTATGTCCCTTATATACTGGGTTTAATCGGTATATTACAAAATTTCCGTATTTCTGAAGAATGTGTTGTTATCGATCTAAATGATAATACACAACCATCACAGTTGAGTCGCTTAGAGTTAGCACCACCACATTCAAATAATAACGATACACTGCAGATTATCCAGTTAACCGATCCGCATTTAGGCCCATATATGTCGGTTGCCCGTCTTCAATATATTTGTAAAAACGCCATCGATAAACAACCAGATCTTATTTTATTAACGGGTGATTTTTTGACTATGGAATCAAAAGGCTCACTACAAATACTGTCGCAATCACTCCAGCCATTAAAAGACTATAGCGGCAAGGTATTTGCTTGCATGGGCAACCATGATTACGAAGCACCTGAAATAGTAAAGGCAGCCTTAGCTAACAATAATATTACTTTGTTGATAGATAAAGCACAGGTAGTACAAACTCGACTTGGTCCTGTTGAAGTTATTGGCTTTGATTCTCATTCTAAAGATAGAAAACTTAAACTCAGTAAAGCAATCAAAAGCTTATCTAATGAAAAGAATGTCATCGCAAGTATTGCTATGCTGCATGATCCAACTCACCTTTTAGATCTCCCTCTAACGGGCCACTCTACAGATTTATTCTTAAGTGGCCATACACATGGCGGTCTTATGGGGTTAGTCAGTTTAGGATTAAAAACAACGGTGATAAGTTTATTTTCAAAATCGCCAGATCATGGTTTGTGGGGAATAGATAATACTAAGCTATATGTCCATCGAGGTACTGGTCATTATGGCTTTCCTTTTCGATTAGGCGTACCAACAGAGCATAGTGTTATTAAGGTGACATTAAAGAAATCAAAATAATATTAACAGTAATAGTACAGTGATAATTTAGGCTTCGATTTACTGTGCTATTACTGCCATCAACTCATCACTATCTGATAAATTATTAGCGTAATTATGAGTAAGAACGGTGGTTTTACGAAGTAGTTTTAACGGAATGGACAGGAAGTTGACCAGAAAAAGACAGGGCTAAATTTTTGATTAAGCTAGAAACAACAAAGCCCCAGCGTGAGCTGAGGCTTTATTATTTTAATTGGTGCCCGAGGACGGACTTGAACCGTCACTCCCGAAGGAAACGGATTTTGAATCCCTTAACGCTCCGCTCGAAAAACGTGTATACCAATTTCACCACAGTAGCATTATCTAATTTTTCTAGCCCAATATGGTCTGGAACTCAACGATTTTTGAAATCGCTCAATCTACTGATACTTATATAGATAAAAGGCTACATAGTGAGATTTATTTTATCATAAGACTAGATTTATTAAGATCTAACAATTGCTATTTACTCATATATACAACACATAAACTACGTTTTTTCAAATTAACCCAAATCTCTTATATCTAAGTTTAATCACAAATCAAATGGAACCTGAATTACCTTAAAGTTAAATATGTCAGTTTTGTTATATTCAGTTTTAACATAAATAGGGGGAGTAACCCCCTTCACCACTGGGTAGGCCAATAAATGTTCTACTTTATCTTTATCATTTCTACGTACACGAGAATCACGTTCCAACTTCAATAAATCCAAAGCATCAAATGGACTTTTCTTATCTTTACTAAGATCGAGAATCTTCCATTTGGCATCCACTAAAACGGAACATTCGTCAGTTGAAAACATATGGTCGGGTATTGATTTATTACTAAATCCTCTATCATACCCAGTTACATAAGTTGGGTAAGATTGCTGAATTTGAGGCTTTATCTGATCTTGTTTTACACCATATTCTGTCGACAGATATTCGTGAACCAACAACTCAAAAACTTTCTCAGGTCTGAAGAAAAAATATTCGCCATACATATCAAGTCGAATGTCGGCTCTATCTTCATCCCAAAACCGCTCCAAACCAAACAGCGTCAAAATGCTTAGATAGACATTTCTATTTGCAGGGTTCTTGGTAAAAAGCTTAAAAATAGAAGTTCCAGCTAAAGCCTGAAGGTGCAAACTATATCCCCTCGGAACATTAAACTTTTTAGCTAAAAAGACACTCAGAGATGATGCTTGCTGCCTCAATTTTAGATGTTTAGGTTTTGAAAGCAACTCTTCTTTATATTGTAAGAATAATCGTACAGCTGCATAAGCGACTTTTGCTAATTCAGAGTAGGGAATAGTCTTCTTTTTATTTTGATGAATACGAGATTTATCAAGTGCAGTTATATTTTTTCGTAGATCCAATTTATGCTGAATAGACTGAGAAGCATAATTTATCGTATGAGTCGCTGTTGCCTTACAATTTCTAAAAAAAAGTTCAATGTCATTCAACAACTGCGAATATTTAACAACTCTGAAATCATCAATATCAACGTCTTCTTTTTGAGCCGAGTACTCCGCGTCTGTTTTTAGGTAAGCGAGTTCTAGTGGTAGTTGCTTAGCCTTTTTAAGATCAGATTGGTCAAGTTCGTGTACCTTAGCCAAATAACTTACGAAAAAACGTATCTTTTGCTCTTCAGATAAACCATTATCTATTATCTTCGGAAGCACAAAAACTTTAAAAAACTTATCGCCATGCTCAAAAAGCGCATAACCAACATAATTGTTGTTTTTCTTATTAAATAAAAATGCGAGTTCTCTTGGAAAGCCACCATCAAAAGCAGGATTTGCCTGATAAACATCTTCAAGGCTGTCGGACTCACTTATAAAAATAACTTGAGTGCTCACTCACTTACCTCGGCTACCTCAACCTCTTTATCAGCATCTTTATTATCAATTAAAGACATCAGATCACCATATGCTACCGACTGCAAATATTTAACCATTTGAATAAGGTTTGAGGGTTCAAATGAGTTAAGAACATTTGCAATTAATGGATCAATGGCAGTGTCAGAACTTTTGAAACCTTTTAAGCCTGAAAAAATTTTCTCCAAGTCATTAGGTTGAATCTCTCGGATTTCTTTCAGTTCAACCAGAGTCTTATAAAGAGCTTTGGCAAAGGAAGGTTCGTCCTTTATATTCAACCAAATTGCATGACCTATTTGAAAGCGATCTGGATGTATTTCATGATTTAAAACATCAATTATTCGATCATTCAGATGTTCTAAAAACGTTGACACCCCCGATGCTGAATATTTTTTTACAACTTCAGCTTGTGGGTAAAGATCGATAACTTCGAAGCGCCTGAGTAAATTATCTTCTATGATTTTTTTATCATCTCGATAGTTTGAAGTACAAAAAACAAACAAGTTCGCTGGTAAAATCATCTTCCTATATTCACCCAAAGAGACCAAATTCGGAATCTTGACATACTGGATATCTGGATTGAGTGCGACATACTGTTCTATAAGATCCAAGAAACTATTACCAGTCAAGGAGTCACTAATTGTCGATAAATTTGCACGCTTGTCAGGCTCAATTAGATAAATCAAATCACCAATTAGCTCATTAAGGCTATTTTCTTGAATCTCTTCTAGTACTAGAACAAAAGGTTGGTTTGGGTATTGGCATGCTCGACAGATTAAATCGAATATTAAGCCTCTTTTTTCATCGTAGGTAATTGCTCCATCACAAGTTGAAACAGCAATCCCTTGCATTAAGTCAGCATTAGAAGATGCCGAATGAATATTGACACGTAAAACATGATGATCTCTATCTGATTTAGAAATGTTTAGTTTATTCTCGATAATTTTTTCAAGCAGACGAGACTTTCCTGTACCGGGAACGCCTTTTAATAAGATATTTTTGTAGAAATTTTTGTCGTATTCATGAGCCTTATCTGGCTGACTTACTACCGACTCTTCTTGCTTATTCTTATCAATGTTTAGACTTGTCACCTGACGAGAAGAAAGCTTAGAATTCATTTCACCTAGCTTACCAAAAGGGTTTTGTTGAGCGTAGTCTTGAAATCCAAGAAGAGACTGATTAAGGCCCAACATAAGTTCCTCTAAACTACCCAGTTCTGAGTTACCTAAACCTGACTTTTTACCACTTTGATTTTCTACAAATTGTCCATCTAACAGCTCAAAGCAGGTCGTTTTGTCTTCACCTGACTTTTTAGCAACAAACAACTCTTTACCATCTGCCATATAACGATAGACATTAGGATAATCAGCAAAGAGGATTCTAAAGTGTTTTTCATCTCCTAAAAAAATAACAGTGTGCTGATCATTGACAATTAAATCTAGATTTTTACGGAACCTCACGATATTTGTCTTATTACCTTCTAGTTTACTTGTTCCAGAGCGATATAAAACATCATAATAATTCCAAATCTTAAGCTTGCTTAATTTTGATGACATCGCCTGCTTCGTAGCATCATCAGAAGTTATTGTAATACATCTTTCCGACTCATCAGTGTTGACCGAAAAATTAAAATCAACACTGAGCTTATTCTTTAGGAAGTCCTCTATTGGTAGTTCTGAAAGTTGGATCTCTGATCCACTTTCTAAGCCAGATTCACCATCAGTATACCCTCCACCTATTTGAGGATTAAAAACAACCCAATCATATCGTTCACTTGTGCTAAGTCCCTCCAAAAAATCTTCATTAGTAACTTTGCTTATAGTTTCTAATACAATTAATTGATTTGTTTTGTCTGTGTTTTTATCATTAAAAACAACCTCATCAACATTAAGAGCATTATCTAGAAGGATATGGGCGGTCAATGAGCCACTTCCAAAAGCCAAATCTATAACTTTTTTGGGTGGTTCAATATTTCCTTGTTCAATTAAATATGCAACAAACTTTGCCCTATCTTTCGCTATAGCTTCGTCTACATATAAATAAGCTTTTGCAAAAGGATCACTATTTGCGCGCGTTGGGTCTGAAGGTTGTTTATTGAATTCATTTATTTGATTGTAGATTTCTTTTTTTTGTTCTTCCGTAAATGTCATTCTTCAGATCCTTTAAAGGTTTTTGCAATCAGTAATTCTTCAGCTTGATCAAGCGACTCGCTTAATTTATCAACACGTTGAAATATTTCATCTCGCCAGTTTCGCCATTCTTCAATAAATTCGACTATATTCTTTTGAACTTCTAAAGAATCATCCCCCTTTGGCAGCCAGAGAGATACATCTAAGCTTTTTAATTTCGACTGTGAAGGAGTGTAACCTCTTTTAAAATCATACTCTTCTTTCATATTCAAGAGTCGATAGTAAACATATTTGCTGTAAAACTTATTTGTTAGAAACTTAACAACCGTCCTATGATTATTTACAAAATACTTACCACTATGGATATGAAAATTCGTGCCCGCAGATGAATTCCCCTCTGATGCAAAAGAAATATCTGGATTTTCTTCATCCTTAACCTCAAATACTTTATCTGGATAATTTTGATTCTGATATGTGACATAATATTGAAGATGAGGCATCGAAAACAGGCAGGCCATCTGCATCCTCAATGTGTTTAATATCGTCGTGATTACCTAGACTTTTTGAACCTGTCAAGTTGATATTATCAGTATTTTCAAATAGCGGTACATACTCGAAGTCAATAGATGTAAGTGAAAGTTCTTTTTTATTCTTTTGGGCCCATAGGTCAAAATACTCCACAATGAACGGATCTTTTTTGGCAGAATATATCGCTGGTAAGAATGCCTTATCAAAAGATTCAACTTGTGATTTGAGTTGGGAGATTAATTGTCGGTATTGATTAAATTGTATTTTATAATATTCAATGAATCGAACTAATGATTTTTCAACAATGTTAGCATTACTAGTAATGGAAACGAGTAAATGCTGTTTCTTAACTTCACTTGGATTTGCAACATTTTCTCCCCATCCATACTTTTGAGCTATTAAAATTCGATCTAAAGCTAAGCACAAATACTCTGGGTCTACTTTTTTTGAGAAAATGCAGACGTGATGACGATCCATTACAAAAGGACAATCCCTGAAAAAAGCTCGACTTCCCTTCGCATTATCCTTGTTAAAGGAAACACAAGGTTGATTTATTATATCTGTGTTCTTTTCTTCTTTTACAAAGTATGCTATGCAATCATTCTTCAATGAGCTGCCAAGCATAGGTATTAAACCAGAGTTATTTATTGCATATTTCTTAGTATATCTTGCTATTCCATTTTTAAATTTAAAGTATTCTTCATCAGCTAAGCTTTTATACTCAAATTCTTCTTTATCTATATCAATTTCTTTATAAACGTTTTGTTCTGCTTGCCAGCGTTTAAAGTAATGTCTTATCTCATTATCTAATTTCATATAAATTTCCTTTTAAATCACACAATGCATTTAGCTCTTGTTCGATATTATTAAAGAGTTCAGCAAGTGAAAGGTCCGCCACAACTGCTTTATGACCAATAAGCTGACTTACATTTAATTCATGCATTTTTTTTGTATCTACAGATTTAGATATGTAGTCAGCATCATTTTTGAAATAACTTAATAATTGTTCAATGTTTAATTTACTATAAGCGTTTTTCATTTTATCTTTTGGTTGAGGATGTGGCACAAACATTGAATATTCATCAGTTTGAGCTTTGAGCAACTGAGCTTGACTAGATTTATGCTGATTATCAAAAAACCAAATATGTGAACTAATACTGGTATTCGTAAACATTGCGTTTGGCTGCTCTAGTAGAGCAACTAGATTATTAAGCTTAAATATGGCTTGTCGAATATTCGCTTCAGCCCCGCCTTGTTTACCCGTTGATGCAAGTGTGCTATTCGTAACAATTGCTGCTTTAGCGCGCTTATGACTTTTTTTACTCACTTGTAATAATTTGAGAATATGCATCATAAAAAGAAATTGACCATCACTCTTTTTAGGCGTCACTATTTTATCTTTAGCATTTTTTACGACCAGGTAATTAGAGTTTTCTTCTAGTGCCATATTAGAAATAACTTCATCATAGTCATGCTTCCAGTCCACTCCGAAAGGTGGATTGGCAATAATAAAATCAAAACTATCTTTTCCATTAATCTTGTCAAAGGCTGGGTTGGTGAGCGTATTTCCATAAGCAATGGTATTTTCAATATCGCTAATTTCCAAAAACACCTTTGCCAGAAACCATGTTTGACCGTGATATTCCTGCCCATAAACTTGGATTGGTTTATTTGTATGATGTGCAAAGTAGTCAGCCGCTTCCATTAACATTGAACCAGTTCCGCAAGCCGGATCATAAATTGCCAGAACTTTACTACGTGACTTTTTCATATCTTCGAGAACACTGGCACACATCAAATGAATGATTGATTGTTGCGTAAAGTGTTGTCCTGTTAAATCGCCTGACAACTTCTTCATTCGCGCAATCGTCACCTCGTAAAGGTCTTTGTATTTATCTTTGGGATAATCGGTGAAATCAGCTTTTTCTTGGTAAATATCAAGAATCATTTCTAAGTAATGTGGTTCAACTTCTTCAATGTAATTAACTAATGAGAAGGTGCGCTTATAGTTTATGAACTCCAAGACATTTCTAGTCATTGCGTCAGGATTATATTTTGGCTGCTGGTCAAAAAATTTTAGATTCTTACCCTGTTCTCCAATATTATCGATCAAATTTATAAGTGTTTGTTTAGAATTTTCACCTGCGTATTTGTGATACATATCTGGTTCTAAACCAAACTGATTTTTATAATCAAAATTAAACTTCAACTTGTGATTGTCAATCAATAACTTAAGCGCCATGAAAGCTAAAATTCGCTGATCATACACGGACTCATTAATCCCTATCCCACGCAGAATATCTGCATGCGCCCAATAGAAATCACCAATTTTTTTATTTTTACTAATTTTTTCCATTTTTAAACAACAACTTAAATTTAATAAAGGTGAATAATGATAGAATAAGTACCTATTCTATTACTTTAAGCGAAAACTTTAAAATAATAAAAGAGAGCAACTCAAAGGTCAGATGTGAACTATGCTTTTTATTCCCTCTATAAGCCAGCAGCTAACTGCATATGCCAATTAAGCTCTATATTGTTAATTAACTTTGGCACAACGATACTCAAACAAAATTGAAACCATATCCAAAACACTCATCTTACACCTTAGCTAATCGTTCCATTACTTCATACATACTCCCAAACGGGAATAACTTGAAAAAAACCATTGTAGGATAATACCCTAGTAATACCTTACGAACTTACTAATTATTTCCGTCACAGGGACGGCATGTTTCCCCCAAGTACGCTTAGCGCTCTTGCACTCATCAACAGTGGTTGCATAACCAAGCCCGGTCAATTGAATCAGGAAAAAGTTTGTAGGTTCAACCATTGTCGCCCCCTACTGCTTATGAACATGATGATTTTTTGACCTCCTGTTCAATAAATTAGTAAATGGCACACCTCAGCCCAAAGTGGACGTTTCACCTTTTAATCGTTTTTCTTTTAAATACAAGATGTCCACTTGTACAAAATCATCCCAAAACCCACCAATTTCTAGCTAAAAATCTTCAATCACCCACTTGAGATCATCATGACGTGACGTATTTAAAGTCTCTCCTAGAATGGGCTGCATCTGCTAAACCAATCAGCAGCAACCATACATTCATCGATTTTAAGGACACATCATGTCATCTTTTACTTCCCTGCAAGCGAGCAAAACCACAGCAACGCAAGTAACTACAACAGCACCAACGAAAATGAATTTCGCCGATCTGGCTAAATCGAAACTAGCTTATGCACCAGAGCAACCAGTAGCTCACCAGCTAAGAGGTTTTAAGGTCAGCCAAAGCCCTAGCCCTATCGTTTTCATCTCTGACACGGTGGAAACAGCAGTCGTTCACTACACCGACTATGATGAATTTCGTGGTTACGCAAAATGCAATGGCGAAAATTGCTCCCTTTGCCGTATAGGTAACAAGGCAACTAAACGACACCTTATGCCAGTTTACAACCCGCTATCAAGAGCAGTAGAGGTACTATCTATGGGCGACAACCAATCACCCACTGCACTGCTGCCTCAGTTGCTAAACCTTGTAGATTTCGAGCAAGAACAACTATTTATGGTGTCACGTGAAAACTATCAATTCACAGTGAACGTGCAGCCCTTACCTGCAACGCTGCCATTAGATCAACAAGCGATTCAAACTTGTACTAAACAATTAGATGAGAATGAAATTGCCTTGTCTGATATTTACCGCTCATACAGTAATGAGGAGCTTGCAGACTTCCCTTGTATCCGAACAATGCTTTCTCTCCTTAGCCCAGAGCAAGCCTAAATGACTGGCTGCTACAACTTAATCGAGGGTGCTTCGGCACTCTCTGACTTCAGAGCAAGGAACTCAGCGGAAGTGATACTTGATCATATCGAGCAGCATCAGCACGTACTGATAAATTGGTCTGTAGGCGTTGGTAAATCACACAACATGGATTCAGTGATCAAGATGGCTTTACAAGATTACGATCTAATCATTGTGCTACTTCCAACAAGAGCGCTTATCGATGAACGAGCATTAATTCGTCAACCAGAGACAGGCATCAAGGTTATGAATATTGAACCTAGACCACAAAAAATATGTGGTGAGCATAATGAAAAGTGGGTGGCTTTTGAGAAGAACGGTCTTAGCCAAGTGGCAAAGAAACAACTATGCGGTAATTGTCCTCATAAGCAATCTTGTGATTGGTTAAAGCAGTACAGCTCTAAGGCGCTGACAGGTACTCAGGTAGTATTTGCAACACAAGCACACTTAAAAAACAACTCTGACTTTATCCGTTTTCTTATGGGGAAAACAGAAGCAGTTAAGCCATTAGTTATTTTTGACGAAGCAGCAGTATCGCTAACATCTTACACTAAATCGATCAGCCAGCATGACATTCAATGCTTTATAAATGCTATTGATACCGTACCCCAAGAGAGTGAGTCTCTAGACTTGAAGAACTGGTTACAGACTCTCTCTCGGGCTTCAAATTCTGACATACAACAGCGTTCTGCATGGTCAGCCCCCCAACTAAAGCAAAGCTCACTGCTTCAAATTTTAGAAGCAGGTATAACGCTATATGGCAGCGGGTTCCGTAACATCTACCCTCTGTTAAAAGAACTATGTTTATCGCCAATTGAGTCAAGACAGGTGGAACACGGGCGTAACGTGTGTTTTGCATCTTCACCCGTGCTACGAGATTTGCCTGTGCTGCTGTACAGCGGAACTGTTGCCCTTGAAGTGCTCAACCATAGATTACAAGTCACATTCGTATCGCCATATCAAGATTACAGCTTTTTAGGCGAAGCCACTACATGGCTAAATATTGCATCTTCTACAGGCACAAATACCAACTTCAGTGGTAACAGAAAGCAAATTTTATACTTCTTCACCCAGCTGACATTAAAGCGATTACAGGAAGGAAAGCGGGTAATGCTGATCTCAAAAAAAAGTCGTGTAGAGCAATGCATCAATGAGATTAATGCCTTACTTGTCAGCCTTGATGCACCACATTTAAAAGTTGTTAACGGTGCTGACTATGAAGGTGGTAGCAATCAGATCCCTATCATTCATTATGGGGTTATTGGCATCAATAAATTTGAGCAGTTTGACTGTGCTTACTGCTTGAACAGCTTCTACATTACACCTGACATTCTAAGCAAAAGTCTTCAGGATAACCGTGCAGAAATAGATCACATCGACTTAACCATATCTGTCACAGGGCAACCTCGCAGACGCATAGCCTCCGTAGATGATCAGTATCGATTTACTGACATAGCGATGTTAGCTAACCCTATGCTTCAAACTTTAGAAATGGGAACTGTCATTCAAACTGTGGGTCGTGTACGCCCGTTCACTAATACACGAGAAATCATTACCTACCAGAATGATTGTATTGAAGGCTTACCTTACACCGCTGAGTTCGACAACCTGACAGGTATACGAGAGTACTTCGGTTTAAACACGCACCTGAAAAACCGCCTTAAAACCACTACCTTCAATGTCCAGCGCCTGAAAAAGCAAGGTTTAAAGCAATCGGATATTGCCACAGCTTTAAATATCAGTGTCAGAACAGTTAGACGTCATTACAAATAATAAAAAGTCATTTGTGCCTCTATCAATGAGGCGCAATCAACTGAGTATCGAGAATATAAATCATGTCATTATCACCAGCACTACAACAAAGATTTCAGCGAGCTAAACCTGCAACAACTACACGAACCATTCTTCCTGTTGAAAGATATTGTTACACCAAAGATATAACAATTATCAATGACGATAAAAAGCTACAAGAGTGGATCGATGCTATCAGTCAGTGCCCTATCAGTGCGGTTTGCATTGATTTTGAGTTCAATTTCACAAAGCCGCCTATCATATTGCCTCAAGGGGATAAAGCTGATATTCGCAGTGTTAAACCTTTGCTTATGTCAATAACAGTACTGTCAGATACTAAATTAATTACAGCAGTGATTGATTTAACAGCGCCTTTAGAACTGACGTTGTTACAAGCCTTACTCAGCTTCCCTACGACTTATATCGCTCATAACGCTAAAGCTGAATTACAATGCATCTGGCAATTAGGACTAGTAGAACCAGCCATTTGGTGGGATACCCTCATTGCAGAACGAGCAATTTATCTAGGTAAACATCATTCAAAATCTACAGGTGAAAATGGTGATGAAACCCTACTGCAATACAGCCTAGACAAGGTAGCAGCACGTTATGGTTTAGAACATAAATTTGCACAGACTAAACAAGCAATGCAGCAGTCATTTTTACAAGATGACCTAACGGTGTTTACGGCTGAACAGCATGATTATGCGGCTGAAGATACAATTATCGGTGCTCAGCTATATTGCGCACAAAAACAAAAAACCATGATACAAGGCATCGGACACCACTTAATGACTGTCGAAATGCCTTGGGTAACCGTTAATGCAGAAATGGAATGGACAGGTGTCGCTGTCAACAGGGCTTTATGTAATAGAGTATTAGAGCAAGGTACTAAGAAGCTTGATCTACTGCGCCATAAATTACAGGCATCGGGGCTAGATAATCCTAACAGTCACACACAACTTCAGGCATTCTTCGACAAACAAGGTATCTTAGACTGGTTTAAAAAACAGGACGGTTATAGTTTTGATAAACAACAACTAAAAGACCTTGCTCATAGGAGTCCTTGCATTCGATTACTAAGTGACTTCAAGAAAGTACAAGCCATTCTAAAAGATGTACTTTTACAATCAAGTATCGTAGGTTGTGATGGTCGTGTACATCCTGACCATAAGCAGATGGAAGTAGTCACTGGCCGCCAATCCTGTGCTAAACCTAATCTACTTGGTTTACCAGGAGTGCTACGCCCTTTAATCATTGCTCCTGAAGGCTATGGTATTTGTGAAGCTGACTACTCTCAAATTGAAATTGCCATTACAGCAGCTGTGTACGGTGACGAAAACCTGATAGCTAAATTCAATCAAGGTGATATTTACTCGGCAATGGCGCAGGATTTCTTCAAGGATTCGCTATCACCAGAAGATCAAGTTGCCAATTCAGATGATTTTAAGCACAAACATAAAGATAAACGTGATGTGATGAAACAATGCACTCTAGGTATTATCTATGGTTTATCTGCTCATGGACTGGCTATTCGCCTAAAAATCACTGAAGAACAAGCACAGCTACAAATGGATAAATTCTTAGCGATGTTCCCAATATTGAAACAAGCAATGCATACCCAGCCACAATACGGCTTTCTTCGTGGATACGTTAGTACAGCCACAGGCTTACAACGCCACGTATCAGCTAGTGCAACCCCATATAATACTCGTAAATGGATGGTGAATATGCCAGTACAGGGAACTGCAGCAGCTTTATTTAAGGTGGCAGGTTGCCGATTGCGTAACCTTTACAAAGCCTACGATACAAAAATTATCTTAGCTGTTCACGATGCTTTTGTTTTTGAAGCGCCATTAGAGAACCTTAAGGAAATGGCGGAACTGACAGAACAGGTAATGATCCAAGTGATCATGGAGTACTACCCACAGCTAAAACCACGGGTAGACCTTAATTACTCTTGCCCATCATGCTGGACTAAAGATGGTGATGACAACAGTGTAGAGAATTGGTTAACAGTAACTAGATAACTGATAATTACCCCAGAAAATTGCGCATTCTTTCTTGCATAATGGCTTTCTCTAAATCAGAGGGAGCCCCAAACTGTCTCCTTATCATCGTATCCATGGGTGATTCTAGCCCTAGCGTTTTGTATTTATTTATTATGCAGGCGGGTGAACGAATCTCTTTAAGAATACGGTTATAAGTTGCGTCGCTATCCCCCTTATCCTTATTAGTAAGCAGTTGCTTATAAACATTAGGCGGTAATAAATCGATTAATTTTTGATATTCATATTGCAGATCAATAACTAATGATTTTTGCGTTAAAAATCTCCCATCTTCACATGTCATTAATTTATGGTAAACCCATGCTTTGATATAAGTATCACGGAATAAGTTAGCTAATTTTATCGTGTTAGAGCCGCCTGCAATTTTCTGTAGTACAAATTGATCCACAGAATCGGGCAGGTGCTTTCTGACGTTAATATCCTGCACGTCTTTAGATTTACTTTCCCGTTCTAGCTGGTGCTTATTTTTACGATTCATAGCACCAGCTACCAAGGCATAGCAAAAAGGAGTCAAGATAAAATAACCTGTATTAAATCCCTCCCTCGGTGTACTAAAGTAACGAAATAGCCATCTTATTAAGACAGCTGCTTTCGTGGCTGCAATATGGTATCCGTACACTTCATAACCAGATGTGACATTACAACCAGTTGTATATATACGTTTATTTTCTCCTTCATCAATAAACGCAAAAAATACAGATTCTAATTCACGGATTATTTGACTAACCTCTCGGGTAGTTAATGTACAGTCACCAGAGACGCGTTGGCTAAAACTCTTCATCAAACTTTCAAATTGAGAATATGATTCAAGTACTTCTGCATCTACCGTAGCGATGGTGTGCTCTTTGTTGTGCAAGAATGTGTATATTTTATGCTGCTCTTCAGTACTCCACCTACTCAGCAACCCTTGGCTCTTTTCTAATAAGTCGCACCAATACCCTTCTAACCACTCAGGATGTTCACATAAGACGGGTAACAGTTCAAAACTGCTAAAACCATAAATTGATCCTGGTCTGTGCTCACGCTCATACTCAGAGTTAAAGATACTAAGATCCCCACCGAAACGAGCCTTCAAAAAATTAATATCGGGGTCATTATCTTCAAATTTATACCCTACAATTTTTGCCATAACACACTCCTGAAAGTGGACATCGTGCATTTAAAAAGAAATTCTTAAAAGGTGAAAAGTCCACTTAAAAAAATTAGCCAGATCATAACCCCTGAGTGATATGAGTAAAAGTAGTAGCAACTCATCAAGTCACCACCACTTTTATCTTATCTATGGTTTAGTCATCATCACTCCCAATAACATAGCCCAATGTTCCACCGACCAATGCACCAGTCGCCATCCCTACAGGGCCAAAGAAACGACCAATAGCAATACCAGTCACGGCTCCTGTAATAGCACCTTTACGTGATGGTTTGATTTCGTAACGTGTTTCATCTTTATCTTTGCTCACAACAACCGAAGCTGTTAATAAGCTTCCTCGATTATTCATTGCTTTACCTCTTGTTTACCCAACGGCTGGTGTATCCGTTGGGATTGTTGTTAAAACGCAAAACGCCAGCACATCACACCTTGTAACTCATGGTGTAATGCACTAGCGCCTACTATGGTAAAGAGCAACGTGTGCCCTCCTGTCCTCGTCCTGTCTTTCAGAACGTCATTGGTTTTCTACTGTTACTTTGATTTCGTCAAACGCTTCCATCTCGACATAAGCTACAAAGTTGTGTTCCCACATTTGATAAAACTCAGCAACTCGGGTATCTGTTATTACTTCTTCCCAACTATATAAAACGCTTGCTCGATTATTATCAAAGTCAAAATCAACTTCCTTAGCCAGCTCAGGATATGGGTAGCCGACATAACTAAAGTCAGTGATGTAGCTGAAATGCCATTGGTCATTTTCCTGCTCAATACGGATTTCAACAGGATGCCAGCCACCACTTTCAGCACTGTATCCAGTGTCACGAAAGTTGAAGGTTAATGCTGACGTTGATGTGGTAGGTAAATTATGTTGGGTAGCGATGTGTTGTAATTTCTGCTGCAAATCTGCTGTCACAGGCAGCAGCAATCGCTCAACGTTAAAAGTTAAGTACATACATTCTCTCTTTAGATTTTGTTGCGGAAGGTACTCAGCGAACGTGAGTGGTATGAATTACTGCAATGTCAGTGGGTTAATTAATGTTAAGTAACTCAGTTTTACGGTTTTCATAATCAGCCGACAATTTATGGATGAATACACTCTTTTCAGATTGAATGAGCAACCCAATTTCATTACTACGAAGTACAGCAGCAAGGAACGCAGCATTATTTGTACTAGAGCCGATAAATACCGATTTTAAAATAGTACTTTTAATAGGTTGGTCTTTCATTGCATCAAGCACTTCAATAATGGCATTCACTGAAATCCATTCTTTAGAGTGCAAACCACCACCCTCATTACCACTTAAACGAATGTGAAGTGACTCGTCATCATCTTGAGTAGCAATCTGGTAGAACACATGGTTTTGCGTCTTAGGGCTAAGCTTTAGAGCTTTGCCATTTTCTACAATTAATGAGTAACCTAGTAGATGCTTATCAATTGCAGGTACTTCAGGTTTTACTTCCTTTGATACAGGTTCTTCAATAGCAATAACAACTTCATCTTGTGCTGCTTCCATTTCTGGCACATTAATTTCATTTACGTTATTTTCAACAACAGCATCATTTTTATTCTTATTAGACATGATATTTATCCTTAATTATTTAGGTGGGTTTTTAATTCATTTACGATATGGGTTTGACTTGATAATGGTGCAAATACATAACAGCCACCGCCATCACTGGTGATAATGGCGAGTGCAAGCAAATGACTATTACTAATTTCATCAACGAACTCAGGATAGTTCTTAACAAATCGCAGCATCGATTGATCAGCTTCATCTACTTTGCTTAATGAGTCATCGCTATCACTTGGCTCGATATAGTAGAGCGTGGTATTGATTTCTCTCCATATGTCTTGTGCTGATTCAATATAAAAATCAAACGGCTCAATAAGATGGTGTATTAACGCTTGCTCAATGTCAGGCGCTAACCCTAGGCGAGCAATATCGTGAATATTTTTAATTAATTTCATTTCATTTTCTCCAGATACAAAAATGCCCCATGATCTAATGATCATGGGGCGTTTGATTGTATTTTTACTTGTTGTTATCTAGCGGATTGTAATCAGTTATTAAGTTAGACAAGCGTTGTGATGTTTCCCGTTGCTTACCTTCACTTAACTTGGCATAACGCAGCGTACTTTCAATACTTCGATGATTTAACAACTTCTGCACCGAACTAATATCCATCCCATTTGAAATCAAATTACTAGCAACGGAATGCCTAGCGGTATGAAAAACCACTTCATCAGGGTTATCGACATTGGCCCGTTGCTTAATAACTTCAAACGCATAGTAAGGACGATAAATAGGCTTCCCTATCTTTTGTCCGGGAAAGACATACGGATTATTAGTTACTTTCGGTATGTTGTTGAGTATATCGATCATCAATTCAGACAAGTAAACGATGTGATAAGAACCATTTTTAGTTCTTGGTATTCTCATCACCTTATTGTCTAAATCAATATCAGCCCACTTACGCAGCCGTAATTCTGACTCACGACATCCCATCAAGAACAACAATGCGATAAACGAGCCACTGCTTTTACAATGATAAGACAGTGCTGCATGAATGATTTGCTTAGTTTCTCGCACATCACAATAACGAGTACGAGCATTATCTTCTGGCAATAACGCTACCCGTTCAGCCACATTCTGTATATCAAGCAATTGCGACGCTAACTTACCCATTGTTTTCAGCAACGCAATAACGCGGTTACAGGTTGCAGGAGCATAGGCATTTCGATGTTTTGTTGCCGTATTCATGGATAACTGAATTTGCATGACATGGTTAGCTGTTAGTTCGTCATAACGTAGGAACGATATAGAATTACAATGATAGCTAAAACGCTGCACATCATCCTTCCATGTACGCTTACGTTTCTGCGCCAACGGCAAGTAAGTATTGTTAAAGAAGTCACCAATAGTAGGCATCTTCTGAGATAGTTCCCTCGCCTTCTTGGGATCACTTCCTTGAGCCACTTCAGCTTTATATTGCCTAGCAATCTTACGAGCAGTCGATAAATCAACGTCTGGAAAGCGACCTATAGCAATGCTGGTTTTCTTACCATTGATTTGATAACGCAATAAGAATCGCTTACTGCCTGTCTTACCCGATAAGCATTTTAAGCCCGTTACATCTGTATCGGAAAATTCAAGCTCTGTTGAAGGTGAATCTATTGGGTTACATGGTAATGATTTGAGGTTGGTAGTGGTAAATTTAAACTTCTTTTTCATGCTAACTCCAATTTAGGTAGCAAAATCAAAGAAGTAATATGAGTTTGAAGTTAATGTTATTACGGAAAGACAAAAAATTATCACTATTTAAAAAGTAAACCGCCCCAATCCAAGAATCAGCCCCTTTTATTCGGTATGAATTTTATGCTCTCAAAATATAAGGTATAGCATGAACAACCTTCAAAAAATTTATGAAAATGAGATCCTCAATTATTTAAAAAATAACAGCCGTTATAATCAAACAAAAGAACTTTGCAGCTTCAATGCCCAAGAAGGAAATAGATATAACCATAAACTCATGATCATCGGAAGAGCTGTAAATGGCTGGGGAAACGATTTTTCTTTACAAACATTAGAACCATCAAATTTAGCACAACAAGTATATAAAAAACCAACGAATGAAACATGCTCACTTCAATGGGTTATTGATAGTTGGGGTAATACAGAAGACTACAATACTGCTAAATCTGCATTCTGGCGAATAACCAAAAACATATCGAAAGAGTTTAATATTTACGGCGACGATATAGACCATTGGGCTTCTTACATCGTATGGTCAAACTTATACAAAATAGCACCAAGTAAGGGAGGGAACCCTAGTGACATGTTATGCGATGAGCAGTTTGACGGTTGTAACCAGTTACTCCAAGAAGAACTTCGGTATTATCAACCTCAAAAAATACTATTCTTAACTGGGTTTAATTGGTTTGAAGGTTTTCTCACCCAAAACATTAAATGGCTAACTAAAATTGATTCTGAGTCATTCGTTGATGCTTACGGAAAATTAGAAATAGAAGGTAACATTATCGATTTTGTTATTACAAAGCACCCTCAAGGCAAAAATGAAAGTATATTTAATGATTCAGTATTAGCTAGTTTCAATCAACTAGAATCCCCAAATACTCCGTTAAAAATATATCAGTAAGTTTCTTTGTCGCCATTATATTGAATCAGGAATGGCGACAAAATTCACTGTCAACCAACTCAATAAACACTATCAAAGCCATAAAATTCCGTACTATCACTGTTATATTCTAATCTCCACTAGAATTACTCAGAGCTACACATAAGTAGCCAGAAATCACGAATAGCCTATTTCAAAGGTTATTAGCATCAGATCATTTATCAAAAAACATGATTAACTTAAATTAATGACAAGGAATATTAATAATATGTAATTTCAACAAAATGAATCAATCAATGTGTGAATTGATATGTACTTACCCCAACGACATTAATCAATACACAACATAATCATTTAATATCAATTATTTAAAACCAACCCTCATTACGAAAAATAGAAAAACTATAACTGTTATCTTCATTTCGACATAACACTAAATCAATTTATGCAGTTTAATGGCACTCTAACAACGCTAAATAGCCAGCTACGCCATCAACCACATCACCACCAAATAATCTCTTGCCGTACAAGATATGGACATTTAAACGTCCTAAAAAGTGTTAGATTATGTTGGAATTTACAGGACAGTAATCGGCTATGAATTTTCAACACGCCCGGATATGAGCAGGAACGGCAGTTTCACGAAGTGGTTTTAACGGAATGGGACAGGAATTTGACCAGAAAAAGACAGGGCTAAGTTTTTGATTAGGCTAGAAACAACAAAGCCCCAGCGTGAGCTGAGGCTTTATTATTTGAATTGGTGCCCGAGAGCGGACTTGAACCGCTACTCCCGAAGGAAACGGATTTTGAATCCGTCGTGTATACCAATTTCACCACTCGGGCTTTTATTCTCAAATAGAGAATGGAGGCGCGTCCCGGAGTCGAACCGAGGTACACGGATTTGCAATCCGCTGCATAGCCACTCTGCCAACGCGCCAACGTTACTAGGTTTCCCCTAGCCTGTTGTTAATTACTTAACAACGAAAATAGATGGTGCCCCGGGCCGGACTTGAACCGGCACAGCGCGAACGCCGAGGGATTTTAAATCCCTTGTGTCTACCAATTCCACCACCAGGGCACGCAATTTCTTGCGATGGGTAAAACACCATCTGTAAATACTGCCTAAGCCGTATTCTTTAATTTGGAGCAACATACGAGGTTCCTGATCTTGTAAACTCAGGTGTGACCTCAACATTGTTGGGTCAACTCTTGTATTGCTGAATACTGATAACATCAACATTCTTAAATTGGAGCGACACACGAGGTTCGAACTCGTGACCTCAACCTTGGCAAGGTTGCGCTCTACCAGCTGAGCTAGTGTCGCATATTCTCAAAGAGAATGGAGGCGCGTCCCGGAGTCGAACCGAGGTACACGGATTTGCAATCCGCTGCATAGCCACTCTGCCAACGCGCCAACGTTACTAGGTTTCCCCTAGCCTGTTGTTAATTACTTAACAACGAAAATAGATGGTGCCCCGGGCCGGACTTGAACCGGCACAGCGCGAACGCCGAGGGATTTTAAATCCCTTGTGTCTACCAATTCCACCACCAGGGCACGCAATTTCTTGCGATGGGTAAGACACCATCTGTAAATACTGCCTAAGCCGTATTCTTTAATTTGGAGCAACATACGAGGTTCCTGATCTTGTAAACTCAGGTGTGACCTCAACATTGTTGGGTCAACTCTTGTATTGCTGAATACTGATAACATCAACATTCTTAAATTGGAGCGACACACGAGGTTCGAACTCGTGACCTCAACCTTGGCAAGGTTGCGCTCTACCAGCTGAGCTAGTGTCGCATATTCTCAAAGAGAATGGAGGCGCGTCCCGGAGTCGAACCGAGGTACACGGATTTGCAATCCGCTGCATAGCCACTCTGCCAACGCGCCAACGTTACTAGGTTTCCCTAGCCTGTTGTTAATTACTTAACAACGAAAATAGATGGTGCCCCGGGCCGGACTTGAACCGGCACAGCGCGAACGCCGAGGGATTTTAAATCCCTTGTGTCTACCAATTCCACCACCAGGGCACGCAATTTCTTGCGATGGGTAAGACACCATCTGTAAATACCGCATAAGCCGTATTCTTTAATTTGGAGCGACACACGAGGTTCCTGATCTTGTAAACTCAGGCGTGACCTCAACCTTGGCAAGGTTGCGCTCTACCAGCTGAGCTAGTGTCGCATATTCTCATAGAGAATGGAGGCGCGTCCCGGAGTCGAACCGAGGTACACGGATTTGCAATCCGCTGCATAGCCACTCTGCCAACGCGCCAACGTTACTAGGTTTCCCCTAGCCTGTTGTTAATTACTTAACAACAAAAATAGATGGTGCCCCGGGCCGGACTTGAACCGGCACAGCGCGAACGCCGAGGGATTTTAAATCCCTTGTGTCTACCAATTCCACCACCAGGGCACGCAATTTCTTGCGATGGGTAAGACACCATCTGTAAATACTGCTATTTCAGCAATATCTTTTAATTTGGAGCGACACACGAGGTTCCTGAACTTATAAACTCAGGCGTGACCTCAACCTTGGCAAGGTTGCGCTCTACCAGCTGAGCTAGTGTCGCATATTCTCAAAGAGAATGGAGGCGCGTCCCGGAGTCGAACCGAGGTACACGGATTTGCAATCCGCTGCATAGCCACTCTGCCAACGCGCCAACGTTACTAGGTTTTCCCTAGCCTATTGTTAATTACTTAACAACGTAATAGATGGTGCCCCGGGCCGGACTTGAACCGGCACAGCGCGAACGCCGAGGGATTTTAAATCCCTTGTGTCTACCAATTCCACCACCAGGGCACGCAATTTCTTGCGATGGGTAAGACACCATCTGTAAATACCGCTATTTCAGCAATATCTTTTAATTTGGAGCGACACATCGGGTTCGAACCGATGACCTCAACCTTGGCAAGGTTGCGCTCTACCAGCTGAGCTAGTGTCGCATATTCTCATAGAGAATGGAGGCGCGTCCCGGAGTCGAACCGAGGTACACGGATTTGCAATCCGCTGCATAGCCACTCTGCCAACGCGCCATAATGTAAAGAATCATATTCTCTACTAACCTTAGCGAGTTACCCGCTGCGGTATGTGGTGTAATTTACTGATTTTACGAGCCGAGTCAACGAAAAATTATGACTTTTTATTTAAGTGGTTACTTTCCGTTACATCAACCTAAAAATCAGCCCGTTTCTGATCAAAAACCACTCATATTTAAATAACCGTTCTACATTAAACGGTTATCAACTCTCATGACACTCATTCGTTTTTTATAACAAAGTACCAAGATCCACCTTATTATTACCTACGGTTAACCATTTATACTGGTGGCACTAATAATTATAAACAAAATGGTTAATCGTCATTAACCTAAAATATTATAACTAAAATACCCTTCTTTAATACTATGTCCCTCTTCGTTAGAAGTGAATATATACAGCTAATCACCTGATTTTAAAGCATACCTCTTTAGGGTTATTTAAAGTTCGATTTGATTTGCATCATATTTATTCTGCAGAACTCTCAATAAGATTATTGTAATTCACGATGTTGTTAAGAGGATTTATGAGCAAAGTCAAAATAGCGATTATTGGTAACGGCATGGTTGGTCACCGCTATATCGAAGAACTAATCGATAAAGCTGATATGGATAAATATGACGTTACGGTCTTTTGTGAGGAGCCACGCGTTGCCTATGATCGAGTTCACCTCTCGTCTTATTTTTCTCATCACACAGCAGAAGAGCTATCACTTGTTAAGCAGGGTTTGTACGAAAAATATGGTATTAACGTCCTATTAGGTGAGCGTGCTATTACCATTAACCGTGATCAAAAACTCATTTACTCAAACAGTGGTCGTGAAGTTCATTACGATAAACTGATCATGGCGACAGGGTCATACCCTTGGGTTCCTTCAATTAAAGGAAACGATTCAAAAGACTGTTTTGTTTATCGTACTATTGAAGACTTAAAAGCCATTGAAGCTACTGCTAAACACAGTAAAAGTGGCGTTGTCATTGGTGGTGGATTACTTGGATTAGAAGCCGCTGGAGCACTAAAAGCATTAGGTGTTGATACACATGTAATCGAGTTTGCGCCTGTACTTATGGCTGAACAACTTGATCCACATGGTGGAGCACAACTTCGAAAAAAAATCGAACAACTTGGGGTTGTGGTTCATACAGGCAAAAATACTCAAGAAATTATTGCTAAAGGTGAACATGCACGAAATACATTAACATTTGCAGATGGTACCTCACTTGAAGTCGACTTTATTGTTTTTTCTACAGGTATTCGCCCACAAGATAAACTCGCTCGTCATTGTGATTTAGGGTTAGGCAGTCGCGGCGGTATAGCCATTAATAACTACTGCCAAACTTCAGATAATGATATCTATGCTATTGGTGAATGTGCCTCATGGAATAACATGTTCTTTGGCCTAGTTGCGCCAGGTTATAAAATGGCACAAATTGCAGTTAGTCATTTGCTCGGTGAATCTCATGCCTTTGAAGGCGCTGATATGAGCGCTAAATTAAAATTATTAGGCGTAAAGGTAGGCAGTATTGGTGACGCAAATGGCCGTACACTAAACAGTAAAAGCTATGTTTACCTTAATGAACAACAAGACGTTTATAAACGTATTATTGTCTCAGAAGACGGCAAGCAACTTTTAGGTGCTGTGTTAGTTGGAGACACCGCAGACTACGGTAATTTATTACAATTAAAATTAAATAATATCGAATTACCAGAGAATCCTGATAGCTTAATTCTTCCTGCTCATGCTGGCGCAGAAAAACCGGCAATGGGTGTTGATTCACTACCTGAAAGTGCTGTCATATGTTCATGTTTTGACGTTACTAAAGGTAAGATTGCTGCTGCCGTTACTGACGGTTATACCACTCTTGGTGAGATTAAAGCCGTTACCAAAGCAGGAACAGGTTGTGGCGGTTGTTTACCATTAATAACCCAAGTCCTTAATAGTGAACTTGCAAAAGCGGGTGTTGAAGTTAAAAACCACCTTTGTGAACACTTTGAATATTCTCGCCAAGAGCTATTCCATCTTATTCGCGTAGAAGAAATTAAATCTTTTGAAGCCTTACTTGCTAAATATGGTAAAGGTTATGGCTGTGAAGTTTGTAAGCCAACAGTAGGATCTATCCTTGCTTCATGCTGGAATGAATACGCCCTCACGCCTCAAAACACACCATTGCAAGATACTAATGATATTTTTCTTGGCAACATGCAAAAAGATGGCAGCTACTCTGTCATTCCACGTATGGCTGGCGGTGAAGTTACTCCTGCCGGATTATTAGCGCTAGCACAAATTGCTAATGATTATCAGCTTTACACTAAGATTACTGGCGCACAGCGTATTGGTTTATTTGGTGCGCAAAAAGATGATTTACCACAGATTTGGCAACGCCTTATTGATGCTGGATTTGAAACAGGCCAGGCTTATGCTAAAGCACTGCGTATGGCAAAAACCTGTGTTGGTAGTACTTGGTGTCGTTTTGGTGTGCAAGATAGCGTTGGTTTAGGGGTTCAACTTGAAAATCGTTATAAAGGTATTCGTACCCCACATAAAATGAAATTTGGTGTTTCAGGCTGTACTCGTGAATGTGCCGAAGCACAGGGTAAAGATTTAGGCATTATTGCTACCGATGCTGGTTGGAATATGTATGTTGGTGGAAATGGTGGCATGAAACCACGTCATGCAGATCTATTTGCTGCAGACATTGATACTGCAACCTTAATTAAATATATCGATCGTTACCTGATGTTTTATATTCGTACAGCTGACAAATTACAACGCACTTCAACATGGTTAACAAGCTTAGATGGCGGAGTTGATTACCTTAAAGAGGTTATCATCAATGATAAGTTAGGCCTTAATAAGCAACTTGAAGCGGATGCTGAACGATTAATTGCTAGCTATCACTGTGAATGGCAAGCCACGTTAAGCAATGAACAGCAACTAAAACGTTTTGCCCACTTTATTAATAGCAATGAACGTGATGATAACGTTATTTTTGTACCAGAACGCGAACAACACCGCCCTGCAACAGTTAAAGAAAAAGCAATAAGTCATCAGCAAGATACAACCTTTATTATTTCATTGGAGGAAAAAGCATGAGTCAGTGGATTTCCGTATGTAATCTTGATGATTTGATTCCAGGTACAGGCATTTGTGCACTCGTTGGTGATCAGCAAGTCGCTATTTTTCGTCCTGATCATAGTGAACAACTATTTGCTCTCAATAATAAAGACCCATTTGCACAATCAAATGTGCTTTCTCGTGGAATTATTTGTCAACATAAAAATCAACTTTGGGTTGCAAGCCCACTCAAAAAACAACGCTTCTCACTAATTGATGGTCATTGCCTAGAGCAGCCTGAGATCAAAGTTGCTTGTTATCAAATTCAAGTACAGCAAGGTCAAGTACAAGTCAGTTTGTAATTAGAGCAGTAATGAGTTTGGCAGTCATTGCCAAACTCTTTTGCCATAGGTTAATCCTCTAGCGGCTAATTAACCGATTTAACCTATGACAAACAGTTTTAATTATTACAGGGAAAACGTATGTACGCTGACACCATAAAAAAATGTTCTGCTAATGCAGCTCGTATTGTTGAATTTGCACAAACAGAAAAACTAGGCTTTTGGTTAAGTTCTGCAATGGCTGGCGCTTATGTCGGTTTGGGCATTATTTTAATTTTTACACTTGGTAATATGGTTGATCCAAGTATTAGACCTCTTGTTATGGGAGCGACATTTGGCATTGCTTTAACGTTAGTCATTATTGCAGGATCTGAGCTTTACACTGGACACACTATGTTTTTAACTTTTGGTGTAAAAACAGGCCAAATTACCGTTTCTGATACGCTACGGGTATTACCCCAAACGTGGATGGGTAACCTTTTAGGCTCTGTAGGTGTTGCTCTACTTTTCTTTTATGCCGGTGGTGGACACCTTTTAAATGACGGTAATAGCTTATTAAATAATGTTGCTATGGCAAAAACTGCTGCGCCAGCATCTGTACTACTGTTCAAAGGCATTCTTTGTAACTGGCTGGTATGTTTAGCTATTTGGATGTGCCAACGGGTTGAAGGTTCTGCTAAATTTATTGCTATTTGGTGGTGTTTACTGGCTTTTATTGCTTCAGGTTTTGAGCACTCAATCGCTAACATGACTATTTTTGCTTTATCTTGGTTTGGCGATCATAAGGATGCATTTACGCTAGCGGGTATCGGACATAACTTATTGTGGGTAACTATCGGTAATACAATTTCTGGCGTGGTATTTATGGGCCTAGGCTATTGGTTTACAACACCAAAATCACAACGTCCAATAATTCAATCAACAACAACTGATGCTCAAGCACAGCAGTCAATGTAATCATGCAGACCATAATGACACAGCCTCCTTGGAGTAAACTTATGCACACATCAGACACTTTATATGCTTTATCGACTCCAACTAAGATCGGAAAAGTGATCCTTGTTGGTGCTGGCCCTGGTGATCCTGATTTACTAACAGTAAAGGCACTGCGTGTAATTCAACAGGCTGATGCCATTATTTATGATCGTTTAGTCTCAGATGAAATAATTGCGCTCTTTCGACCACATAGCCAGCTTATTTTTGTTGGTAAACAGGCAGGAAATCATTGCGTACCTCAACAACAAATAAATAATTTATTAGTTGAACATGCTTTAGCAGGTAAACAAGTGGTCCGTTTAAAAGGTGGTGACCCGTTTATTTTTGGTCGTGGCGGCGAGGAATTAGAGGCTTTATTGCCATTCAATATTCCATTTGAAGTTGTTCCAGGAATCACAGCTGCATCTGGATGTGCGGCATATGCAGGAATTCCATTAACCCATCGCGATCACGCTCAAAGTGTACAATTTATCACGGGACATTTAAAACAAGGTCAAGATCAAATAGATTGGCTATCACTAGCGCGCGCTAAGCATACGCTAGTGTTTTATATGGGGTTGAATCAAAGCAGTGTTATTCGTCATAAATTAAGCGCCTATGGTATGTCACTTACTACACCTATCGCAATTATTGAGCGTGGCACAACAATCCACCAGCGAGTACTAACGGGAGAGCTAGCCCAAATAGATATACTTGCTCAACAGGCAGCTAGTCCTGCATTAATTATTATTGGTAGTGTGACTCAATTATCACAGCAGCTTAATTGGTTTCAACAACAAACTGATTCAATGACTCATATTGAACAATGTATAGAGCTTTATGGTTAATCAATACACTTTTATCTAATAATATAAACAAAAATGGCGAGCTAATTAGCTCGCCATTTCTTTATTTATTAATAAATTACTTAGTGATTATCTGCGTTTAACAAATCACCTTTTGCAGCTTTAAGATATTGCACCATTGACCAATAAGTTAATACCATTGCAATGTAAAGCGATGCATAACCTAGCCATACGACATATTGATGTGGATGCCATAGTAATAGTAATAAGGCAAACATTTGTGATGCTGTTTTTACTTTACCTACCCACGATACTGCAACACTTGCACGTTTACCTAACTCTGCCATCCATTCACGCAATGCTGAAATAATAATTTCACGACCAATCATCGTAATAGCCGGAACAGTTACCCATAAAGTATGGTAGTGCTCAACAACTAACACCATCGCAGTAACAACCATTAATTTATCAGCAACAGGATCAATAAAAGCGCCAAAACGGGTTGTTTGATTAAGCTTACGCGCAAGATAACCATCAAACCAATCTGTTACGCCAGCAATCCAAAAGATTAACGCAGTAGCAAATGCTGACCATTCATAGGGTAAATAAAAGGTGATAACAAAAAATGGAATAAGAATGAGTCGGATAAAACTTAAAATATTTGGGATTGATAAACGCATAATTTTATTCTTATGTTCAAGATCTGGGTCTAACGTACGATCTAGACTACTCTAAAAAAATAAAAGAGTGTGCCTTTTCTGTAAATTTAACCAATAAAGTACTGAAGCAATGATGACCTTCAAAGCGACAGACTAACCATGTTGCAATGCATCGACTATTTTTTCCGCTAAAGCTAAACTGATACCAGGTACTTTAGCTATTTCTTCTTTATTTGCTTTTTTCAGTTCTTGCATTCCACCCATGTATTTTAATAAAGCCTGACGTCGTTTAGGTCCAACTCCCTCGACATCTTCAAGTGTACTACGTTTTCTCACTTTTGCTCTCTGGGCTCGGTGACCACTGATCGCATGATCATGACTTTCATCACGGATGTGTTGTATTAAATGTAACGCGGGAGAGTCACTTGGCATAGACAATTCTTCACCCGTAACGAAAATTAATGTCTCAAGCCCTGGTTTTCGAGTAGTACCCTTTGCAACGCCCACTAACATTGGTCGTTTGGGCCACTCTGCAATATAAGGTCTAACAACATCATACGCTCTTGAAAGCTGACCTCTACCCCCATCGATGAAAATTATATCTGGAATTTTATCTAATTCCATATTTTTACTATACCTACGTTCTAATACTTGTGCCATCGCTGCATAATCATCTCCCCCCGTGATCCCAGAGATATTATAGCGACGATATTCTTGCTTTAATGGCCCTTCTTGATTAAACACCACACAAGATGCCACGGTTTTTTCACCCATGGTATGACTAATATCAAAACATTCCATTCGAGAGATAGGTTTTAAGTTTAATGCTTGTTGCAGTGCAAAAAAACGCTCCTGCATTGTCATGCGATGGTTTAATTTACTCGTTAACGCAGTTTCTGCATTCGTTTTTGCTAATTGTAAGTATTTTGCTCGTGTACCACGTGGATGATATTTAATCGTAATTTTACGGCCAGCAAGTTCAGATAAAGCCGCTAAGATGGCGTCACTATCATCGCCAAGTTCTTCACTTAATAAAATAAGACTCGGTATAACACGACCCTCAGCTTGATTAAAATAAAACTGAGTAACGAAACTTGATAACACTTCCGTTAACGATGCACCAATGGGCATTTTAGGGAAATAACTGCGGCTACCTAAAATTTTACCCTGACGAATATACAACCCATGAATACACGCCATCCCATTCTGATGAGCAATACCAATAACATCTAAGTCATCTTCATTATCTTGACTAACAAATTGTTGCTCTTGAATTCGACGGAGCGCTTGAATTTGATCGCGATATACAGCTGCGCGTTCAAAATCAAGAGTCATACTCGCCTGCTCCATTTTTTCCACCATGGTATTGATCACTTGTCGATCTTTACCTTGTAGAAATAATCGTACCCATTGCACTTGCTGTTGATAATCATCATCAGAGACTAATCCTTTAACACAAGAACCAGAACAACGACCAATTTGATACATTAAACAAGGACGACTACGATTAGCATAAACGGAATCTTCACATTGGCGAATCGGAAATATTTTTTGCATGAGATGCAAACTATCGCGAACAGCAGAAACATCAGGATAAGGGCCAAAATACTCACCTTTACGACGTTTAACACCGCGATGAATAGATAGCCGAGGATGTTTACTAGCACTTAACAAAATATAAGGATAAGACTTATCATCACGCAATAAGACATTATATTTAGGTAAATACTGTTTGATATAATTGTGTTCAAGGATCAATGCTTCAGTTTCAGTATGAGTAACCGTCACATCAACTTTACAAATATTTTTAACTAACGCGCGCGTTTTTTCGCCCACGACATTAGTTCGAAAATAACTTGCTAGGCGTTTTTTGAGATCTTTTGCTTTACCAACATAGATAACTTCACCGCTGGCGTCATACATACGGTAGACGCCAGGTTGGTGAGTTACCGTTTTGAGAAAACTTTGAGCATCAAAAACGGTATCATCGGCATGATTAGACACTATAATGTCTCGGTATCAAGCATGCCATGACGAATCGCTAGATGTGTTAACTCAACATCACCACTAATATTTAACTTATTAAATAAACGATAACGGTAACTATTTACAGTCTTAGGGCTTAAACTTAATTGCTCTGATATATCGGTAACTTTTTGTCCTTTGGTGATCATCATCATGATCTGTAACTCACGCTCTGACAGTTCTTTAAATGGATTTTCTGAATCTGGCGCGAACTGACTTAAAGCCATTTGTTGAGCAATTTCAGATGAAATATACCGTTGACCACTATTAACCATACGAATAGCGTTAACCATATCATCAGGCCCAGCACCTTTGGTTAAATAACCAGAAGCACCAGCTTGCATAACTTTAGTTGGAAACGGATTTTCAGTATGTACGGTTAATACAATAATTTTAACATCGGGATTGAAGCGTAAAATTTTACGGGTAGCTTCAAGACCACCGATACCTGGCATATTCATATCCATAAGAATAATGTCGGCATGATTGCTTCGACACCATTTTACGGCTTCCTCACCACTGATGGCTTCCCCTACCACTTTAATACCACGGACATCTTCAAGAAGACGTCGGATCCCTGTGCGAACCAGTTCGTGATCATCTACAAGGAATACATTAATCAAGCTGTATCTCCAATATGATTTGGCTCTGCACCCTGCCACAATGGCGGGACAGCTAACTCACTAATACTTATAATTCTACCTTAACTAAACCATGAACCTTATACTGATTCTGTGTCTCAGTGCAAAGTTTCACATAAAGTTAAGACTTGACAGTTTACAGTTATCTATTTTTTACGCGCTGTAAAATAATGACCGTTGTTCGATTATTGTCTATTTTATAATAAAAATAAAGCCCCAAAAAACCAGTCTGTACATATACTAACAATAGCATGATAAAAAACAGCCAAATCAGTAAGCTATAACAGTTTATTAACCTATATTTGATAAGATAAACTCATGGCTGATTATTCTTTAGCCGTCTAGATGTAAAGCATTCCTTTCCGTGAAAGATTACGCTATCATAGCGCCGCTTTTGGTTTCACACTTACGATATACTCCGTTTTCATATTGAAAAGACTTACACCGCTCCTGCTTAATAATGGATTATTAATGCTGAGTTACCACAAAGGATAGTAATTACTATCACGGTACTCTGCTAATTGGCATGGCCTGTCTAATCTGTAACACGATGATTACAACCATAAGCACTAATATAATCCAATTATTGCATGTCATTGATGGCTAAATGTCTCCATGGCTGAGTTAACAAGGTTAAGTTATGAGTCTTTCTGCTAAAACAGTTGTTGTTATTGCAATTGGTGCAGCCTTATATGGCATCGGTGGTTTACCTATGTTCGGTATCCCTGTTTTTGCTAACACCACCCTAAAACCTGCAATGGCTGTTTTAGCCTTATTTGCAGTTCTCTTCGGTCCTCTGGTTGGCTTTCTTGTTGGTATTATTGGCCATTGGGTGACAGACCTATTTGCTGGTTGGGGTGTATGGTTTACATGGGAACTGGGCTCAGGCATTGTTGGCTTAATTATCGGCCTTTATCCTATTCTTACTCGCGGCCGTTTAGAAATGGGATGCTTCTCTAAACTTGATTTTAGCCTATTCGTGCTACTTGCCTTTGTTGCCAATGTCGTTGGCTATGGCTGTTCTGCTTTTCTTGATGCCGTTCTCTATGCCGAACCGTTTACTAAAGTACTCGTACAATTAGTTATTATTGCATTAAGTAATACCGTTATTATCGCCTTTGTAGGTCATTTAATTCTGACATCGGTAGCTAAGCGTAAGCAGCAAAGCTTTAACCTAAAAGAGGCTTATTAATCATGAGTATCGTCTTTAATAACTTTTCGTTTAAATATTGGGCACTTGAAAACCCAACCCTTAAGAATATTAACCTGACGATTAATAAAGGCGAAAAAATTGCGCTTATTGGTCCAAGTGGTTGTGGTAAATCAACATTAGGTCAATGCCTTAATGGACTGATTCCTCATGCAATTAAAGGTGATTGCAGTGGCGAATTATATATTAATGGTAAAAATACGCACACATTAGATCTTGATCACTGCACCAGTATGGTTGGTACTGTATTGCAGGATACAGATGGTCAATTTGTGGGATTAAGTGTAGGTGAAGATATTGCTTTTGCGCTTGAAAACCAAATGATTCCACAACAAAAAATGCGTGAAATTGTGCAAGCAACTGCCAATATGGTCGATTTAAACAGTATTTTAGATCACTCTCCGTTTGACTTAAGTGGCGGTCAAAAACAACGTGTCTCTATGGCGGGTGTCATGGTTGATGACGTTGATATTTTATTATTTGATGAACCTCTTGCAAGCCTTGATCCCAAAACAGGTAAAGCGGCAATTGAAATCATTGATAATCTACATAAAGATTCAAATAAAACAGTGATCATTATTGAACACCGTTTAGAAGATGTATTACACCGCCCAATTGACCGCATTATCATGATGGAGCGTGGTGAAATCATTGCAGATATGACCCCTGACGAACTATTAGCTAGCCCATTATTACAACAACATGGTATTCGTGAGCCGCTATATATCTCTGCAATTAAAGCAGCGGGATGTACGATCACTGCTGAAGATAAGCCCGCTTATTTTTCAACAATCAATCTAAATAAATTCAAGCCTCAACTTGAAGATTGGTTCCATCAGGTTAAGCAACCGCAGCTAGATCCTATCAATGAGGTGCTATTAAGCGTTAACAACCTCAGTTATTCTTATGATGGAGTTCGTAATACCTTAGATGATGTCAGCTTTGATATTCATAAAGGTGAATTTGTTGCCATTATGGGAAAAAATGGCTCTGGTAAATCAACCATCACTCGCTTAATTATGGGCGTGTTAGAAGCTGATAGCGGCACTATTTCCCTTAATGGTAAAGATTTAGCTAATCAATCTATTTTTGAGCGTAGTCAACATATTGGTGTGGTGATGCAAAACCCTAATCATATGATCTCGCACCATATGATTTTTGACGAAGTGGCATCAGGGTTACGTAACCGTGGTATGGATGAAGATCAGATTAAAATAAAAGTAGAAGCAACGCTTAAACTTTGTGGTCTAGGACGCTACCACCACTGGCCTGTTGATGCATTAAGCTTTGGTCAGAAAAAACGAGTAACTATTGCAACGATGTTGGTGCTGGAACCTGAGCTATTGATTCTTGATGAACCCACTGCTGGCCAAGATTACCATCACTACACCGCTATGATGGCCTTTATTCAAGAACTGAATCAAAAATTAGGGCTAACCATTGTGATTATTTCACATGATATGCACTTGGTACTTGAATATACCCAACGCGCTATTGTGATTGCTGATAATCGTTTACTTACCGATGATAAAGTGAACCATATTTTTAGCCAGCCAGCATTACTGGATCAAGCTAACTTAACCGTTACTAGCTTATATTCATTAGCACAAGCTATTGGTATTGAACATATCGATCAATTTATTCGCTGTTTTATCGCCCACGAACTAAAAAATAAATAACCATGAAAAGCAAACATTTAAAATTTGGCATTAGTTATGTCAACACCAACTCTTGGCTTCACGCTTTAAACGGTATTACCAAGTTTGTGTTATTTATGGCGTGGGTAACTATGGTATTACTCACCTTTGATCTGCGGGTTATTTGTGGATTAATCATTGTTGGATTATTGCTATTAAAAGCGACTAAAATTCCATTTGCAGTCTATAAACCTCTCTTAGTAGGTACTGCGGTGGTGTTATTAATGAATGCTTTATTTATGTTTTTGATTGCCCCTCAACAAGGTACCGATTACATGCATTCAACCACGGTGCTAGTACATCTTCTTGGGCACTATAATATAACTCTTGAGACTGTATTTTACTTACTGACTGTTACCCTTAAATATTTCAGTATGTTCCCGATTGCATTAGTGTTTGTTTTCACCACTCACCCAACAGAGTTTTCAGCTAGCTTAAATAAGTTAGGTGTACCTTATCGTATTGCGTATGCAGTAAGTTTAACGTTGCGCTATTTACCTGAAGTGATGAAAGATTTCACCAATATCATGCATGCTCAACAAGCGCGTGGTGTAGATATTTCAAAGAAAGCACCTGTCATTACACGTATTCGTAATGTTGCTAAGATTTTGGGACCTCTGATTTTTTCAAGCTTGGATCGTGCCGATGTGATTTCTAATGCGATGACACTGCGTGGTTTTGGCCGTAATAAAAAACGTACTTGGTATAGCTTAAAACCAATGACAAAAAATGACATTATTGCTTTAGCTATTATTGTTATTGTACTTGGATTAGGGATTCTACATCGTTATCAATCAACAACCTTGTTCTGGTATCCTTTCCACTAAAGCAACCGCTAAAGCATAATAAAAACCGTCATTTATTGGCGGTTTTTTCGTTTAAGCCACTGTCACTATTCACCCCATTTATTTGTTTTTACTACTATTTTTCATTTCATTTTCTTGTTAAGAATATTATTCAATTACTCCTATTATAATAAAAGTAACTTTTTACTTTCCATCACCGCATTAATGACCTCAAATATGCAGCGTCTTATTAAGTAGATTTACATTTTACATCACCTATAACTAACTTAGTGTAGTGTTTAAGCATTAACGTATGCCTCTGAGAGTTTGTTATTTTTAAATACACACTGGTGCAAGTTGGTATTATCGTTACTCAACGTTCATTACTGAGCTTATTAAATAAAGATGGAATGCAAGATAAAAAAAAGCCGATCAGATGATCGGCTTGCTATTATCTGCTTTTAAAGCATTACATTAACTATTTTTAGCGTGTTCTAAATGACGCTCTCTTTGGCCTTTTATTACCAAATAGATACCCACTAAAATAAATGGAATACTTAATAACTGACCAGTATTAATTACCATATCAGTTGAATAATCCGCTTGGTGTACCTTGATAAATTCTAATAAGAATCGTACTGTCATCACCAGCACTAAGAACCAACCTAATAGCAATCCTTTATACTTACCAATATCAGTTTTTCTATATAAAGCAAATAATAAGAAGAATATTGCTAAGTAAGAAAAGCCTTCATAAAGCATAACCGGATGACGTGGTACTAAATCAACACGCTCAAATACGACCGCCCATGGCAGGCTACTTGGTGTACCTAAGATTTCCGAGTTAAAGAAATTACCAAAACGGACAAAGAAACCAAATAATGCAGTTGCTATTGCTAATCGGTCAAGAAGCCACATACGGTCAATAGCATACTTTTTACTGTAATAGTAAACCGCAATAATTAAACCTAAGCCACCACCATGACTTGCCAGTCCACCTTCCCACACTGCAAAGATTTTCGCAGGGTGTGCCCAATAATAATCTGGATCGTAGAACACAACATGAAATAATCGAGCGCCAACAATGATACCAACTACGGCATACATCAGTAATGAATCTAAACTTTCAACAGGTTTATTTTCACGCTCATAAATTGACTTCATAACTTGGAAGCCAAACGTAATAGCGAGCGCAAATAGCACGCCATACCAATGTATCTTTAAACCAAAGAATGACACCAGTATTGGATTAACATCCCAAACAAAATGATTCAAACAAGATTACCTTCTGAGTGAACAATAGCCAAAACAATAGATGCTATCGATAATGATTACAGATTAGCAAGAAAAACCAGTGGGGTGAATAAACCGCAGCTTAATTTATTAAACTATTTCTGATAAATATGGTTGATAATTAATCATAAAAAATAGACTAGTAATATATTAAACATATTAACGCACTATATTTGCCATTTTATGCGCTCATTCACCGTCTAAATAACAATTAATACTTGACCCTTTACTGTGATTATCGCATATAATTGTAACTTAACTTTAATTAAAGGCTTAAGATGTATATCAAACGTCTTCACACAATCTGGATTACAAGCTTTACACTTATAGCATTATTGCTATCAAGTGTTGCTTTTAGTGCGCCTTTAATGTCGATAAAAATGCTTGGTATGAATAACTCGATGATGACAATGTCATTACCGATGGATTGCTGTGATGATGAATCAATGACACCTCATCAACACCACCAAGCACAACAATCAACAGTACATTGCGATAAAATGGGCGGGATTGATAACTGCTGCTCTGTTGCATGTTTAAGTAATATTGCTTTTCTCCCGAGCCAATTTGAACACTTATCTCAGCCATCAAATCTAACGCTCATCGCGATAGAAAAAACACATCAATTAAATACCACTACTCCAACGTTATATCGTCCTCCAATAGCATAAATCCGTTTAATCTATTTTTACTCACGACATCATTTTGTCCGTGATAGATTAATTGCATCTTATGATCTGTATTTAATTATTTTGCAGCAGATCTAAGATCACCATAAGTTTTATTTAATTCAATGCTGTTCTTGACCATTATTACTTAACTAACTACGTAATAATAATTAGATCATCACTACTATTGTTTTATCTTTGCTTATGGAAGATTGGATTACGTTATGAACGTTACAACTTCTATGCTAGTTCTGGCTATCACTGCTAGCGCAATAACACCTGCAACTCTGTTTGCATCACCAAAAACAGTTGCGGCAACCACACAGCAATCGCAACAATTGACACGACTGATCACTAAAGCGATTAAGAACGATGCCAATATAGCTCAAATTAGTGCTCAACAACGGGCAATGCATGAAACCAGTTTAGGCACCAACAGCTTACCTGATCCCAAGTTAAAACTGGGTGTCGGTGGTTTGCCTACAGATAGCTTTTCTCTTAATACTGATCCAATGACCACGCTATCAATTGGCTTAATGCAACAATTTGACCGTGGTAACACTCTTGATTTACAGCAACAAAAAGGTGAGATTCAAGCACAGGCTATTGGTACTCAACAAGCGGTTCGTGAGCTTGATATTACCAATAAGATGACGCAGTTGTGGTTAGAATTGGGCTATCAACAATCTGTTTACCGTACCTTACAACGTAACCATCGTCTGGTAACCGAATTAGCTAACGTCACCAACACTAATTACGCTATCGGTAGTGGTGAAGCGCAAGATTCACTCCAAGTTAAGCTGCAACTTATTAAGATAGAAGATAAATTACAAACAAATCTACAAACACAACATCGCATCATGGCACAACTGTCTGAATGGCTAGGTGCAGATTGGCTTACCAATCAAACAATAGTCCAAGCATCAAACCAGTTATCTTGGCAACATCTTAACCAATTAATGCCGCGTTTAACGGCCACTACCCAACATTATTCATTACTAAAACAACATCCACTGGTACTTATTGCCAATAGTGCTATTGCTGCAAATGAAACCCAAGTCGCTATTAGCCAACAAGCCTACAAACCTCAATTTGGCATTGAAGTTATGTATGCCTCTCGCCAAGCCAATGGCATGTCGGGCAAACCTGCCTCTGATCTCGTTAGTGCATATCTCACCATGGATTTACCGCTATTTACTGATAATCGTCAAGATCATCATTATGCGGCAGCCCAATATCAAGTGGGCGCAGCAAAATCCCAGCGAGATCTATTGCTAAACCAAATGAATGCTAACGTTAATGCCCTGCTGGTTGAACGGAATAATTTAAGCCAACGCTTATCTCGCTATACAACTAGCCTACTTACTCAAGCAAAAGCACGTACGCAGGCGGTTGAACGTGGTTATCAAAACAATACCGCACAATTTAATAATGTGATTATCGCAGCCACTGATGAGCTAGCACTCGTTATTGAGCAGGCTCGAGTTATTACAGATTTAAACATTACTAACAGTAACTTAGCTGCATTAGTAAATGGTTTTGATATTCAACCACAATCGTTACAGCTACAGCACTCAACAGCTATCAATAATAATCAATAAGTAGGTAATCCCATGACGTCAAAAAATACCATTAAAATTGCCACCGTTATGTTACTTATTGGTGCAGCTATTGGCGCTACAGCAACATATTATATCTCAAGCAACTCAACACCCACGATGGCTGCTGCAACCATAACGGCAGACAAAGAACCATTATATTGGGTTGCGCCAATGGATCCCAATTACCGCCGTGATAAACCAGGTAAATCACCAATGGGGATGGATCTCATTCCTTTCTATGCGAAAAAAGACCCTGCCAAAGAAAATGTTGCCGGGACGGTTATTATTGATGCTGCGGTTGAAAATAATTTAGGTGTAAAAACAGCAGCGGTTATTAAACAAAAATTAGCTCCCCAAATAAATACCATTGGCTACGTTGCTTTTGATGAAAGCCACCTCTGGCAAACCAATATTCGTGTCAGTGGTTGGGTTCAAAAACTATACGTCAATGCCGTTGGTGAACAGGTACATAAAGATGATGTGTTATTTACTCTTTATTCACCTGAATTAGTTAAATCTCAGCAAGAATTACTTAATGCTTATCGCACTGGTCGACAAGGATTAATGCAAGGAGCCCGTGAGCGTTTAGCCGCCCTTGGGGTCGATAAACAACAAATTGAACGTATTATCAAAACAGGTAAAGCGACAAAAACCATCAAAATCAAAGCCATCGCTGATGGTGTTATTGCAAGCTTAAATATTCGTGAAGGGGGCTATTTATCACCCGCACAAGCCGCTATTAGTGCAGGACCTCTTAATGAAGTCTGGGTTAATGCTGAAATATTTGAACGTCAAGCACATTGGATAACCACAGGCAGCAAAGCAAGCATGACACTAGACGCTATTCCCGGCCAACAATGGCAAGGGAAAGTGGATTATGTTTACCCTATTTTAGATCCCAAAACGCGTACATTACGAATGCGGTTAAAGTTTGCTAATCATAATGAGCAATTAAAACCCAATATGTTCGCCAACATCACCCTCACCCCTAAAACAGAAACGGCTGTTCTCACTATTCCGACTCAAGCCGTGATTCGATCAGGCAATATGACTCGAGTTGTAATCGCCGAAGGTAATGGGAAATACCGATCAGCAAAGATCCGTATTGGTCGTGAAGCTGATAATCTCGTGGAAGTTATCGCAGGATTAACCACTACCGATCGTATTGTCACCTCTGCACAATTTATGCTTGATTCCGAATCCAGTAAAAGTGCTGATCTATCACGTATAAATAGTATCGACAGTGTCGATAAAGTCGCCTCTGTCACTTGGGTTCAAGGAGAGATCACTGCGATCAATGCTGATCAACGAATATTAACCATCAACCACCAGCCAGTCAGTGCTTGGAATTGGCCCGCGATGACGATGGACTTTAATCTTGATAAAAATATTAAAATTAAAGAGTTAGCAATTGGTCAGCAGATTGAATTTGAACTGCAAAAAACCGCTAATAATCAATATAACATCATTGATTATAAGCAACAGACTCGCAGTATTGCCAATGAAGTGTGGGTAAACGGTGATATCTCAATGCTAATGCCCGCATTCAATATGATCACGATAAACCACCAAGCAGTGCCTGAATGGAAATGGCACGCAGGCGAAATGAATTTTACCGTCAACGATACTATTGCATTAACGAATCTTAAACAGGGGCAATCGATTCGGTTCAAGCTCACTAAGAATGGCAGTAATTATACTCTGAAAGATCTGAAGCCAATGGAGAATAAATAATGATCCCTGCTATTATTCGCTGGTCAATCCATAACCGTTTATTAGTATTAATTGCGGCCTTATTTTTAACCATTGGTGGCTTATACAGTGTTAAAAATACTCCTGTCGATGCCTTACCAGATCTGTCTGATGTTCAAGTCATTATTAAAACCAGCTACCCTGGACAAGCACCACAAGTGGTTGAAGATCAGGTCACTTATCCATTAACGACAGCGATGTTAGCCGTACCGGGGGCCGAAACTGTCCGTGGCTATTCTTTCTTTGGTGATTCCTATGTCTATATTATCTTTAATGATAAAACCGATATGTATTGGGCGCGCTCTCGAGTTCTTGAATATTTAAGCCAAGTTGCACCTAAGTTACCCACTAATGCCAAACCAACCTTGGGGCCAGATGCGACAGGGGTTGGCTGGATTTATAGTTATGTACTACAAGATAAAACAGGCAAACACGATCTAGCACAATTGCGTAGTTTACAAGATTGGTTTCTAAAATATGAACTGCAAACTGTGGCGGGTGTTTCTGAAGTTGCAACGGTTGGCGGCATGGTCAAACAATACCAAGTTCAGATCGACCCATCCAAACTTCGTGCCTATAACCTTACGCTTCAACAAGTCAATATGGCGATTCAAAACGGTAACCAAGAAACAGGTGCTTCCGTTATTGAAATGGCTGAAGCTGAACATATGGTACGTACTACAGGCTACTTGACCAATATTGAGGATATAAAATCACTGCCACTCAAAGTAACTGAGAATGGTACACCACTGTTATTAGGCGATATTGCAGATATTAACCTTGGTCCGCAAATGCGACGGGGAATTTCTGAGTTTAATGGTGAAGGTGAAGCAGTCGGTGGCGTTATTGTGATGCGCTTTGGTGAAAATGCCAGTCAAGTGATCACTAACCTCAAGGCTAAACTGGCACAATTACAGCAAGGCTTACCAGACGGTGTAGAGATCGTTGCCACCTATGATCGCTCAACGTTAATCGATCATGCGGTGAAAAATCTTTGGCAAAAACTTGCTGAAGAATTTCTGGTGGTAGCCATTGTCTGTGCGCTATTTCTATTCCATATTCGTTCTTCATTAGTGATCGCGATTAGCTTACCAATTGGTATTTTATCTGCTTTTATTATCATGCATTGGCAAGGCATTAATGCCAATATCATGTCATTAGGTGGTATTGCTATTGCAATCGGCGCAATGGTTGATGGAGCTATCGTAATGATAGAAAACGTCCATAAACACATTGAACGAACACCACTCACTGATGAAAACCGTTGGCAAGTAATAGGCAAAGCAGCTGAAGAAGTCGGTACACCGTTGTTCTTTTCACTGCTGATTATTACATTAAGTTTTGTTCCCGTGTTCGCGCTTGAAGGACAAGAAGGCAAAATGTTCTCGCCATTGGCATTTACTAAAACCTATGCCATGGCAGCGGCAGCAGGGTTAGCGATCACTTTAGTGCCTGTATTAATGGGCTATTTCGTTCGCGGTAAAATTCTGCCTGAACATAAAAATCCAGTTAACCGCGCTGTTATTGCACTCTATCGACCATTGTTGAATTTAAGCCTTAAATTTCCGAAAACAATGATCGTGATTGCGCTTTGCTTAATGGCATCTTCATATTATCCGCTAACAAAACTTGGCAGTGAATTCATTCCACCGCTAGATGAAGGTGACTTGATGTATATGCCAACCACCTACCCTGGTATTTCGATTGGTAAAGCGCGTCAGTTATTACAACAAACCAATAAACTGATTAAAACAGTACCAGAAGTTGCAACAGTTTGGGGCAAAGTTGGTCGAGCCGATACAGCAACTGATCCGGCACCATTAACCATGATTGAAACAGTGATCCAATTAAAGCCACGAGATCAATGGCGAGCAGGTGTCACCCCTGAGTCTTTACGCAAACAATTAGACCAATTGATCCAATTTCCTGGCTTAACGAACGCATGGGTGATGCCGATCAAAACCCGTATTGATATGTTAGCAACTGGGATCAAAACGCCTATTGGGATCAAAATAGCAGGCCCTGATCTAGAGGTTATCGAAAAGATCGGCGCAGAACTTGAGCCTATTTTAAATAACATTAAAGGCACTACCTCAGTATATGCCGAGCGTGTTGCTGGAGGACGTTATATCACGGTTGATATTAATCGTCGCCAAGCTGCACGTTATGGGTTAGCCATTAAGGATATTCAACAAATAGTCTCTACCGCTGTTGGTGGAATGAACGAGGGTGAAACCATTGAAGGTCTAGAACGTTACCCTATCAATGTGCGTTATCCCCAATCCTACCGAGATTCAGCCGCAAAATTAAAAGATCTGCCATTAATAACTCCCAATGGTGCTCGTATCGCACTGGCTGATGTGGCAAATATTCGTTATGAAGATGGACCGCCAATGATCAAAACCGAAAATGCACGTCCAAATGGATGGGTTTTTGTCGATATTGATCAACGGGATTTAGGCTCTTACGTTGCCGAGGCACAGCAAGTGGTTGCGAAACAATTAAAACTGCCCGCAGGTTACTCATTGGCATGGTCAGGTCAATATGAATATATGGAGCGAGCAAAAGCCCGCTTGAGTATTGTGACGCCAATTACTCTTGCCATTATTATGCTACTGCTTTATTTCAGTTTCCGCCGTGTACAAGAAGTATTGATTATTATGGCAACTCTGCCATTAGCAATGGTGGGTGGTTTATGGTTGATGCTCATACTTGGGTTTAATTTTTCAATTGCTGTTGGTGTTGGCTTTATTGCGCTCTCTGGTGTCGCGGTTGAAATTGGGGTGATTATGTTGGTGTACTTAAACCAGTCATGGACCTTTAAAAAACAAGATGCACAAGATCAGCAACGTGCATTAACTGTAATAGATTTACAGCAAGCAATCAGTGAAGGTGCAGGATTACGCGTTCGTCCCGTAATGATGACCGTACTGACCGTTATCATTGGTTTGATTCCGATAATGTATGGTTCTGGTACTGGCTCTGAAGTCATGCAACGTATTGCCGCACCAATGATTGGCGGAATGGCGTCAGCACTTTTACTGACCTTATTAGTGTTACCTGCCATCTTCAAATTATGGAAAAGTCGCGAACTTAATACCAATACCAATACCAATACCACAGCATCATTAAATTCATCATCAATCACAAAGGAATGAATCATGAAAAAAACACTACTTACTTTAATATTAGCCTTAACAACCACCACGACTATGGCTGCTATGGATCACTCACAAATGGACCATCAGATGATGAATATGAAAAGTATGTCTGATGTAGGTATGCCTGCGATAGGTTCAAAACCCAACAAAGTCGTTTATGTCACCCTTGCTGATGATATGACGATCACTCTTAAAAAAGCAGTTGAGATTCAACCTAACGATGTTGTGCAATTTGTGGTAATGAACACTGGAAAAATGGTACATGAATTTTCAATTGGCTCACCCCAAGAGCAAGCACAAGCTCGACAAATTGGACAAGATCATCATATAAAAAATAGCAATGCCGTTACAGTCGCACCAGGAAAAGCCAAACACGTATTATGGCATTTTCATGGCAGTAACAAGATAGAGTTTGCTTGTAATATGGCTGATCATGCCACAGCAGGTATGACTCAAACAATCACATTGTAAACCGTTATTAACAATTTTAAACGAGGTAGATACTCTTCTCTGCCTCGTTTTATTTAACTGTTAATTATTCAAAGTCAGAATAATAATCAGCTAATTTGTTCGTTATAATTTCATCTAATACATTAATATCACTATAAATATCAATATCTAAAGCCGCTAATTTCTGCTCAATATCCATTGCAGATTCCGAAAAGAATAATGTCGGTAAATGAAAATAACTTCCAACAACACTCTGATTACGCTCAGTCAAATAATCTACCGTATAATCAAAAATACGCTGTTGAATCTCTATACTTTCAGTTAAGGACGACACTTTAAACACTAAGGGTGTTGCCCAATCTAAATGTTGTCCTTGGTAGGTTGCCAAAGGTTGAATTAATGGCTCACTGTGCCCTTTAACAGCAACTAATGCTTGTGCTAATGCCATTGATGCATCAATAACGTCAATTTTTTCTGGTAGCATCCCTTGGGCTTTAAATCGCTGACAACTGCTAGCGGTTAAAGCTAATGGTAATTCAGTGCAGCCCAATATCACCTTCGTACACCCCTGTTTAGCTATCTCATCACCTATTACTTCACATAAGAGTGTTTCTGCTTGCTGAGTGATTTTAGCCGTTTTAATACCAAAATCAGGATTGTAAATAGCCTCCATTATCTTCGTTTGGTTCTCAACAGTAGGCTGTATGGCTTTAATTCCCTGTTCTGTTAAGGCCGTTTGATATAAACCTGACTCTATAAGACTATTAACACCCATAACTAATACCGTCTCTTGGCAACCTTGTAACGATATTGCTGTTTGTTTAATCATATCCACAAAAGTCATAGGTATATCAGGTAATATCCGTCGAAATAATTCATGGGCGCTATTACAAGCAAGACCAAGATGATCAACCGCTAAATATTGCATAAAGCGTAATGTATATGCCGCGGTATCAAACTTGCGTAATTCAGGTATATCTGTTGGTCGCCACTGCTGCATCACTTCTTGAGGTTTATACGCTAACCGCGCATTTCCAAAGGCAACAAATTGACATTCTTTATGTGCAGACAACGAAGAAATTTTAGTCATTAAATCGACCATTGCCTCATTACCCATTCCGCCAATGATACCAATACGTGGTTGTTTTAAATTATCCTTAATTTTCATAGTTCAACGACTCAATATTTATAATAGACGTTGATAATTTATAGACTAACGGCTTTCTTTACTTTGAGTAGATACAATGAAGTTCACAAATATATTGATTAATATGTTAGTAAATATTTCAATAAGATAATTGATAAGTAAATGCCTCTTTATTTCATTACCACAAAAAAAAGCAGCTTCAATAGAAGCTGCTTTTAATGTTTCTTTACAACAAGGACAATTACTTCTCGTCAGTTGTTTCTTCTAGTGACTCAACACCACGAAGGTTGATCTGTAGTGCTTGTAAAAAGTTACGTAGCACTTGATCTTTACATTCACGGTAATGTTTATGATCCACTTTACGGAAGAAAGCACTTAATTCATGCTTACTTAAACGAAAATCAACTAACTTTAATAAATCAAGCACTTCTTCTGCTTTTAGATTTAATGCAATTTGTAATTTTTTAAAAATAATATTATTTGTGATTTTTTGCTCTGGTGCAGGTTGAACACCTTCTTTTTTGCCGCGTTTTTGATTAATAAAACCATTCAAGAAAGTAGCTACTTGCTCATCTGAACAACTTTTGTAACCTTCAGCGTCATCCGCTTTTAACCAGCTACATACTTGTTCGCGTGTTACTTCACAATCAGCAGCAGCAAAAATAGCGATCATCTCGCTGTCATTTAAATCAAAAGTATAGCGAACACGGCGCAAAACATCGTTATTAGTCACAATTTATCCAATTCAGTATGCTGTGGTTGTAATAATCACAGCGAAATTATCAGCGCAGAATAACAGATAATTCATTGCTATTCACCCGTATCTAACAGCTTTTGTATATCAATAATGCGAATTATAGCTTTGTTTAATGAATTGCTCTCGACAATAATTAATAACCTTTCAAAGGTATATCAATAAATAGCTTACGATTGAGAATAAAGACTTAACCCTTCATAAATACAAATCAACCGATCAGTTTATTGTTTTTGTCTCTCTAAAAACGAGTATAAGTCATACAAATTATCGAGATAAATAAGACGTTTTCACTATTTACAGCCATAATTAAACTTCAAACGTATTAATTTACGCTCATTACAAAATGGCAGATAAAAAATTATGATTATTTCTAATTTTATTAAATATAAATATCCGTTAATTTTTGTATGCCTACTATTAATGAGCTTTCAAATTAATGCCATTCAACTCGCCCCTCTTGGTGGTTCTAAGTATGTGGGTGATCTCGCTGAATTAGAAAAAAAAAGGGTATTACGCGTATTGGTTGCGGCAGATCTTGGATTTTACTATATAGAAGATGGTATTACTAAAGGCATTATTGCAGATCTATTACAGCATTTTGAGCAAGATATTCGTAAAAAACACCCAGCGTTGCATATACAAATCATCCCAGTGCATCGTGATAAGCTACTGCCTTATGTCATCAGTGGCTTAGGTGATTTAGCGATTGCCAATATTACAATAACGACCGATCGCAAAAAACAAGTCGCTTTTAGTGAACCTGTACTGACTAATATTTCAGAAGTTTTAATTAATAATAAGAAACAACCTCCATTTACCAAAGTTACTGATTTAAGTGGTAAAACAATATGGGTAAGAAAGAGTTCTAGTTATTATCAAAGCTTACTTAAAATTAATAATAAATTACGAATGCAAAATTTACCGCCAGTATCAATATTATTCATCGATGAAACATTGCAAGACTATGAATTACTAGAACTTATAAATTTAGACCTCTTAAATGCAACAGTAATAGACAGCCACAAGATCAAAATCTGGCAACCTATATTGAAAAATATTCGTATTAACAATAACTTTGTACTGCGGAATAATGGTCAAATAGCATGGGCAATGCGTAAAGATAGTCCCAAACTAATGGCATTGATTAATCAATATATTGATACGGTAAAAGAAGGAACCCTAATTGGTAATATAATTTATAGTAAATATCTTAAAAATCATCGGTGGCTTAATACGTTATTAGATCCTAATAATATCGATAAAATGGAAAATTTATCACATATTTTCTTTCGTTATTCAAAACAATATGATTTTGATTATCTAATGTTAATGGCACAAGGCTTTCAAGAATCAGGTCTAAATCAACACAAAGTCTCTAATAAAGGTGCTGTCGGAATTATGCAGGTATTACCGAGTACTGCCCGTGATCCTAATGTTAATATTCCAAATATTTATACGGCAAAAAATAATATTCATGCGGGTATTAAATATATGCGTTACTTGCAAAATCAATACTTTAGTAGCGACGAGATAAATTATGATAATAAAATTTATCTCTCTTTAGCCGCTTATAATGCAGGGCCTGGTAATATCAATAAAATGCGCCGTTATGCTAAAGAACAAGGCTATAATCCTAATGTATGGTTTAATAATGTTGAAATCATTACCCGTAAACACATAGGATTACAACCGATTGTCTATGTTAATCATATTAATCGTTACTTCATTGTCTATAAACAAATAATGAAACTGCAACGTTTTCGTGATTCAGGCATTCGTCCATTTATTCCACCGTATAAATTTGACGCTCCAAACTTTTTCAAATAATCAACTAACGTAACCAGTTGATTATGATTTTAAATTAGGTAGAGACAAATGCTTAGTTCGACGGTCATGTTTATGGAAATACCATAATTTTCTATTTTTAGAAGATTTTTTCATTACAGTGCCTGTAATAATACTAATAGAGTAAATATCTTCTTATTATCTATCTATAATGTAAATTAATGCTAGCGCCAATTATCCTCCATAATTCCAATATTACATTGTAATATTAATGCTATAACTTAATATGCTACACGACTATTGATATATACCTAGCAAAATAGTAAATACTTAATTCAAAGAGTGACAAATTACATCACTTAAATAAACACATATATTTCAATAAAATAGATTAAATCAAATCACCCAATACAGTAACTTTTATTTCATATACTCATCATTATTATTATTTATTTCACTATATTAGAATAAATAGCAAGCGATTGCGCAAACGTGAAAAATTAGTTCTTGTCAATCGCAAAAAAAATCACTGGATTAAAATTGCGATATGTATCACTTTATTAAAGGATGAAATCATTCAGCATACACACATAAACAGATAACAATCACACTGAGCACAATCCAATATGGTCTATTTACACTTTATACTCGGGTTAGTCGTTATTGCAGTATTAGCCTTGCTTGCCAGTAACAACCGAAAAAACATCAAATATCGCTATATTATTCAGCTACTTATAATAGAGTTAGCACTTGCTTACTTCCTTCTCAATTCATCTGCTGGTACAGGTATTGTGAAAGAGTTTGCAGATGCATTTAATGGTTTACTCTCATTTGCAGGTGACGGTACTAATTTTGTATTCGGTAATTTATCAAATAACAACGATTTTAACTTCTTCCTTAGTGTATTAATGCCAATTGTTTTCATCTCCGCATTAATTGGTATTCTGCAACATATCAAAGTCTTACCTTACATCATTAAAGCATTAGGTTTTTTGTTATCTAAAGTCAACGGCATGGGTAAACTAGAATCATTCAATGCAATCAGTGCATTAATGGTTGGCCAGTCTGAAAACTTTATTACTTATAAAAATATTCTAGGTGGAATGTCTGAGCGTCGCATGTACACTCTTGCGGCAACGGCTATGTCAACGGTATCTATGTCTATTGTTGGCTCATACATGAAGCTGATTGATCCTAAATATGTTGTTGCGGCATTGTTTTTAAACATGTTCAGTACTTTCATCATCCTTTCTATCATCAATCCTTATGATCATGAAGCAGAAATGGATATTGATGAGATGATGGCAGCAGAAAGTGGTGAAAAATTAACGTTCTTTGAAATGCTAGGCGAATACATTTTAATGGGCTTTAAAGTTGCCGTTATTGTTGCAGCGATGCTTATTGGTTTTATCGCATTAATCTCAATGATTAATGCTGGCTTCAATGCTGCATTTGGGATCAGCTTCCAAAACTTAATTGGTTACTTATTCTACCCTGTTGCATGGCTGATGGGTGTTCCTGCTCATGAAGCATTGCAGGCAGGTAGTATCATGGCAACTAAGCTTGTTACTAATGAATTTGTAGCAATGATGGATCTTCAGAAACAAGCTGGTGGCTTATCAGCGCATACTATAGGTACAGTTTCTATCTTCTTAGTTTCATTTGCTAACTTTAGCTCCATCGGTATTATTGCGGGAGCAGTTAAAGGGGTGAACGAAGAAAAAGGTAATATGGTTGCTCGATTTGGCTTACGTTTACTTTATGGTTCAACATTAGTTAGTATTTTATCTGCATTAATTGCTAACATCATGCTATAGCAATAGCTTGTAATCACAGGGTTCTTAAAATGAGCCCTGTGATTTTTTATTACATAAGAATCAATATCTTCAATCCTTATCTTATTATTATTTTCTCTACTTAATCTCCTATATACAATCAATTCCACTACCGTTAATCAAATAAGTAATATTAACTTTCAATTTTAGCCTCTTTAATTTGTATGATAAATAATTTAGATTTTGTGTTACTCATCACATAAAATTCGATTTAGCGAAAAAAATGTTCTGAGCCGATAAATAATCATAACAATGAGGCTTATATGTCAAATAAAACTATCTCAGGTGCAGAGCTTGTCGTTGCAACCCTAAAAGCACACGATGTTCCGCATGTTTTTGGTATCCCTGGGGCTAAAATCGATTCAGTGTTTGATGCAGTATGCGACAATGGTCCTGAAATCATTATTTGTCACCACGAACAAAATGCCGCTTTCATGGCAGCCGCAACAGGTCGTTTAACAGGTAAAGCTGGTGTGTGTCTTGCCACATCAGGTCCTGGCGCATCCAATCTTGTTACTGGTGTTGCGACAGCAAATAGTGAAGGTGATCCTGTTGTTGCACTTGCTGGCGCGGTTCCCCTTTCGATGTATTCCCATAATACGCACCAATCAATGGATACACGTTCTCTGTTTAATCCTATTACTAAGTTTTCCGCTGAAGTAATGGATAGTGCATCTGTACCTGATGTTGTGCATAAAGCATTTCGTATTTCAGAGCAACCAACGCAAGGTGCAAGTTTTGTTAGCCTTCCTCAAGATGTACTAACTAACCAAATTCCTTTCATTCCAGTACAACAACCTAAGCCAATTTTATTTGGTGGTGCGCACCCACAAGCTATTCGCCAAGCGGCAGATCGTATTAATGCGGCTAAAAATCCCGTGTTATTATTAGGTATGGATGCGAGTCAGCCTTTTGTCGCTAGTGCCATTCGTCAATTACTTGAACAAACAAAAATTGCCGTAGTTAATACCTTTGCAGCGGCAGGTGTTATCTCTCATAATTTATATGATTGTTTTCTTGGTCGCGTAGGATTATTTAAAAACCAACCTGGTGATATTGCATTAAACAATGCTGATTTAATTATTACTATCGGTTACAGCCCAATTGAATACGATCCAATCTTATGGAATAAAGATGGAAAAACACCAATTATCCATGTGGGTTATCAACAAGCAGATTTAGAAGCGAGCTATAATCCTGTATCAGAAGTTGTTGGTGATCTTGCGGTCTCTGTTGCTTCTATTGCTGCTGAATTAGATCAGCGTGAATCACTTGAAAACAATCAAAAGTTTCAAGATTTACGTCAAGATCTACAACAAATTATGCGCATGGGCGTTAATAAAACATCATCAATGGGTGTTCACCCATTACGTTTTGTGCATGACCTACGCCGCTTTGTAAGTGATGATACAACTGTATGTTGCGATGTAGGCTCTATCTACATTTGGATGGCACGCTACTTCCACTCATTTGAACCACGTCGTCTATTGTTCAGTAACGGTCAACAAACATTAGGTGTTGCTTTACCTTGGGCTATCGCGGCATCACTACTGACTCCTAATGAAAAAGTTATTTCAATGTCAGGTGATGGTGGCTTCTTATTCTCATCAATGGAATTGGCTACAGCCGTTCGTCATAAATGTAATATTGTTCACTTCGTTTGGACAGATCACAGCTATGACATGGTTAAAATTCAGCAACTTAAAAAATACGGTCGTGAAAGTGCAGTTAGCTTCATGGGTCCTGATATTGTTAAGTATGCAGAAAGTTTTGGTGCGCATGGTTTAGCGATTAACACAGCAGATGATATTGAACCAGTACTTCGTAAAGCAATGGCATTAAGCGGTCCAGTATTAGTTAACGTTAACGTTGACTATCGTGATAACAGCCGCCTACTTGATCAACTTCACCCTTGCCAACAAGATTAAAGGAACACGTTATGAAAAATAAAAATAACGACAAAACATTTTACCAAACCTCAATGATGAGTGCCTTGATTGCAGGTTTATATCAAGGTGATTTTACAATTGGTCAGCTACTTGATCACGGTAACTTTGGTATTGGTACCTTTAATGACCTTGATGGTGAAATGATTATTTTAGGCGACGAAGTGTATCAGCTAACGAGTACCGGTGAAGTACATTTAGTTAGTCATGATATTACAACTCCCTTCGCTGGCGTAGTTAACTTTGAACCAACAGACAAAGTAAGTCTTATCGAGCTAACAAAAGCAGAATTTGAGGCTTGTCTAGAGAAAGATTTTGTTGCGAATAATGCAATTAATGCTATTCGTTTAACAGGTAAGTTTTCATACGTTAAAACACGTACTGTACCTGCACAACACCGTCCTTACCCACCGATGGTTGAAGTAGTAAAACATCAACCTATCGCTGAAATGACCCATGTTTCAGGCGTAATGATTGGCTTTAAAATTCCAGATTATATGATTGGTATTAATGTACCAGGATTCCATTTCCATTTTATTAGTGATGATCGTACTCAAGGCGGCCATGTAAGTGACTTTATTTTAACAGAAGGTACTACTGAAGTTGAAATATTTAAAGATTTCCATTTACGTATGCCTGCATCTCAAGAATTTGATCGTGCTGATTTAAATCCTGAAGATCTTAAAGCCGCTATTCATACAACAGAGAAGTAACCATAAACACATATTTTTCAAGCCCTGTTATTTATAATAATGGGGCTTTTTTTTACGTTTTAAAAAAACATTATTGACAATGGTTAAGACTCTCTCTATTATCCGCGCCAGCTAAAGCAATCGATTACATTGCATTACTTTTTTAGCAAAAATATCTCACCATAATGCAGCTGATCCCCATCAGTTGTCTTTCTATTTTTATAAATATGAGAGACTTTGATTTTGGGATTGATTATGCAAACTGACACATTAACTACCAGCACCTCCCCTAGCCAAACTAACTGGCAAAATAAAGCAATTTTAAGCGTTGCTTTTTTAATGGCGACAACATCTGTCGGACCGGGATTTTTAACCCAAACAGCTGTATTTACTAATATCTATAAGATTGATATGGCTTTTCCTGTTTTTGCTTCAATGTTTATTACTTTTGGTATTGTAATGAACTTATGGCGAATTGTTGGTGTTTCAGGTTTACGTATTCAAGACATTGCTAATAAAGTTGCACCAGGAATGGGATACTTTATTGGTATTTTGTTAGCACTTGGTGCTGTTGCTTTTAATTTTGGTAATGTAAGTGGTTCAGCCTTAGGCATGAATGTATTAACTGGACTAGATACTACTTGGGGAGCCATTTTTACAGGTGTTATTGGCAGTCTACTTTTCATTGTTCATAATGCATCTAAGCGTATGGATCAAATGGCACGTTACCTTGGGTTATTAATGATCGTATTAATTGCCTATGTTGCTCTTACCAATTTACCACCATTTGCACCAACTATTATTGCAGCAATTGCCCCCTCTGATTTTTCTAACCTTTTATTGCCAACTTTAACTATCGTCGGTGGTGCTGTTGGTGGTTATTACACCGGCGCACAACGCCTAATTGATGTCAAATTAACCGGTATAGAAAATACAAACAATGTCACCAAAACTGCGTGGGCAGGGATATCTATTGCTGTCATTATTCGTATCTTATTATTTTGTGCTGTATTAGGTGTTATCACAACCGGAGTAACATTAGATACATCGAACCCAGCAGCAGATGCATTTCGTCACGGCGCGGGGGATATTGGCTACTTTATTTTTGGCTTGGTTTTATTTGTTGCTTCAATTACTTCGGTAGTTGGCAACTCCTACATGGCCATATCATTAATAAAAACGCTGTTCCCTATTGTTGCTCGTAACGAAAAAACATGGTGCGTCGGATTTATAATGCTAACCACTATAGGTACTGTATTAATGAATATGCCTATTTTATTACTAATGTTAGCAGGACTAGTCAACAGTATTATTTTACCTATAGTGCTTGCAACAATGCTTGCCGCTACACGCAAACCTAATATTGTTGGTAACTATAAACATCCACTTTATCTGACTGTTATTGGTATTACTATTGTGATTATCATGAGCTTAGCAAGCTTATCTAACATCAGTGGTTTTATGACTAAATTCATGGGCTAATTTATGCGAGACATGTCATTCGATATGTCTCCTCTTTCAATTAATATTAAATTTTATTATCGCATCAAAACATAACACGTAACGACTTAGTTATAATTTAACAGTAAATATTAATATAAAATCACTAATAGTTGCTATTATGTATAGGATTTAGTTATATTAGAGCCGCTCCATTGATATCATTCTTATACAGTTTGATAAGATATGATTATATCCATAATAATAAAATAAGATGAATCGTTAAAAAATGAATATAAAGATTGAAACGCTAACCTCATTTATTGCTGCTGCTGAATATGGTTCATTTAGTGCTGCTGCACGACAGTTAAATAAAACTCAAGCTGCCGTTAGTCTCACGATTCAAAATTTTGAACTCGATTTAGGATTTCAAGTATTTGACCGTTCAAGTAAATGCCCTCGTCTTACTGAAAAAGGTGAGCATGTACTAAAAAATGCAAAGATAATGATGGCGCAATATCAAACATTTCTTGAGCGATCATTATCTATTTATCATATGAATGATGTTAAAATCAAGGTAGGTATCGACCCACTGGTTTGTAACGATAAAATACTTTCAATAATAAAAAAACTGTCCTCTGATTTGCCTAATATTGAATTATTTATTATGCAGCAAAATAGTAAGCGGTTAGCAGAAGAGATCAAGGCTAAAAATCTTGATATTGCGCTTGGTATATTTGATCAAGAAAATAAGATTAACCTAGAGTACACTCAAGCATTCAATATAAATGTCAGTTGGGTTGCAACTCAATCTTACCTTGATAAATTTAATGGCGGAGCAGCAACATTAAGCTATCAAGATTTCTGCCAACAGCGCCTCTTAATTCCAGCATCATTAGACTCGTTACCTTTTGATGAAGCAAAAGCAGCTTTGCAATTATGGCACGTTGAAGATATCCATACTATTTTATCATTATGCCGTGAAGACATTGGTATCTGTTGTTTACCTGATTTCGTATTGCAGCATGATCTTAAAAACGATCTCGTGCAAAAACTTAATCTTTCATTCAGTAAAATTACCAGTAATGTATGGTCAGCGTCCCTTATTTACCCTATTGGTTCTCAATTAAGTCCTGCTATTCATTGGCTTCAGGGACAAATTACTAATGTTGAATCATTTTAAATAATCCTTATTTAGCATGAGCATCTCACTCATGCTATATCTTCCCTTACCTCGTATCATTTAAATTCTTACGCTATAAGAATTACACCTCATTAGACTTTCTGTCATTATCCTTTTCTATATCTAGAATATGTATAGTTATGCAAATTATCTCTAAACATAAATCTCATCATTTCGCTAATAATTTATTGCATGTATTCTTTTAAACAGTCCATTTTGATGCTTTATTTTTACCACCCAGTAAAAGTTATTTGTTTTTTAAGATATTGTCATTATATTGGTTGGTAATATAATGGTCACCGTTGGCTCAACTTAAATATTTTAAAAAAAACACCCTGATTTAGTTCACAAAACTTGAATTTTGACCAATTTAATTGTCTTATATCAAAGAAATTCATTATATATAAGATATCAGGTAGCCGCCCTACGTATTAGGGCTCATAAAAAATCATTTTGTAGCAACGGATCAGCTCATAGCTTTAATGATGGAAAGACCATCCCCTGAGAATGATGTCTAGGGTTCACTTTTTGAGGTATTCGTTATGTCACGAATCGTTATTGTAGGTGGCGGTGCTGCCGGTATAGAACTATCAACGTTATTAGCAAAAGCTAATCGTAAAAAACATGAAATTATTTTGGTTGAACCAGAAACAGATCACTATTGGAAACCACGTCTGCATGAGATTGCTGCTGGTACTTTTGACCGTGAATTAGATTCGGTTTGCTATTTCACTCATGGTGCAATCAATGGTTACCAACATTATCAAGCTGCAATGACTGATATTGATCGTGAAAATAAAATGCTCGCTGTTCGTCGTAATGATGGTACAGAAGCAATGGTTAAATACGATTACCTTATTGTTGCTGTTGGTGCAGTAAGTAACGACTTTAACACCACTGGTGCTCGTGATAATTGTATTTTCCTTGATTCAGCAAGCCAAGCGCGTCATGCATGGAACAAGATCAGTCAATTATTGCGCGAAGGTAATGATCGTACTGTAAATATTGTTGGTGCAGGTGCAACAGGTGTTGAGCTTGCCGCTGAACTGGCGCGAGTGAGTCACAAACTGCAGCGTTACAATGCGGCAAAACTGACAATCAACTTGATTGAAGCAGCAGATCGTGTGTTACCAAATAGCCCACAAAAAATGTCGGCTAAAGTATTAAAAGAGCTACAACGTACAAACATTAATGTCATGTTAAATACTCGTATCAGTGAAGTGTCTGAACACGGTATGGTTACTGCAGATAATCAACCACTAGAAGCGGATATTCAATTTTGGGCTGCTGGTGTGAAAGCGCCTGAATGGTTAAAAGGGCTTGGTGGCTTAGAATATAATCGCATGAACCAAATTATTGTTAATGCAAACCTGACTACAACTATAGATGATAGCATTTTCTCTTTAGGTGATTGTGCATCTATTCCACAAGCTGATGGTAGTTTTGTTCCACCAAAAGCACAAGCGGCTAACCGTGCTGCAGTCCATTTAGCTAAAAGCTTAACGGCTTTATTACGTGGTAAAGAACTGACTGATTTTGAATTTAAAGATGGTGGGATGGTTGTTGCTGTTGGTCACCATTTTGCAGTAGGGTCATTTGCTCCTCATTCAAAAATGGCAAATAACTTAGTCTTTAAGGGACGTCTAATTCGTCGTCTTTACGATACGATTTTCCGTCTTCACCAACGTACCGTTGAAGGTATGTTTACTGTATCGCGTTTAATTATTACAAAACGCTTAAAAGCTTTATTCCAACCTAGTATTAATGGATTGTAATAAAAAACATGATAACTATTCGGCTAATAATATTAGCCGAATACCTAATACCTAATACCTAATACCTAATACCTAATACCTAATACCTAATACCTAATACCTAATACCTAATACCTAATACCTAATACCTAATACCTAATACCTAAATATATTACTGATGATATTTTTCATCACAAGTATTTAATACGCTTACCTTACTATATATAAGATAATATAATGAAAAAATTCTTTGCTAAATTATTCGGTAATAATACTGAAGGCTCAACGTCATCTTTTATTAAACTGCACCCTGCAATTGATAATGGAATCAAACCGACTAATAATACATTTGTGGGTGGTTCAATTAACTGTCAATGTCGAAAGAATCCAGTAACAGTAAAACTATCAGGACAAACAGCACATAATCACGCTTGTGGTTGCTCTAAATGTTGGAAACCTAAAGGCGCTTTATTTTCACAAGTAGCTGTTATCCCTCGCGATAAAGTTTCCGTAACCGCTAATGCTAAAAAATTAGTTATTGTTGATAAATCTGCGACAATAAAACGCCATGCTTGTAAAGATTGTGGGGTTCATATGTATGGACGTATTGAAGATGCTAACCACCCTTTTTATGGTCTAGATTTCGTTCATACAGAGCTTTCTAGTGAGCAAGGCTGGTCAGCACCTGCATTTGCTGCATTTGTCTCTTCTGTGATTGAGACAGGCACAGATCCTAAATCAATGCCTGCTATTCGTGATCGTTTTGAATCATTAGGTTTAGAAGCTTACGATTGCTTATCGCCTGATTTAATGGATGCTATTGCGACCCATATCAGTAAAAATAAATAAAATAACAGCTAATTTATTTCATTATAATAGTGCCCTTTTAAGTTGTGCCTTATTAGGGCTACCTATTTTTTTGATTGTTCCTACTTGGTAATAATCAATTACAATATCCGTTATTGTGAAAATCAAAATAACGTATAGAATATATTTCATCGACACAATATCTATATTTTTATTTGTTATTATCATAATTAATTTTTTCATTTTGATCGCACTTATACTACGTTAAATATAGTATTTTAAAAATGACCTTTTAAATTAATTATAATAAACAAAAAATAAATATTACTTAATAACAATCCAATAAGAGAAACATTATGTCTATATCTCTACACCCTTCAATTGATAACGGTTTCGCTGCAACTAAAGAAAACTTCCAAGGTGGCGTATTAAACTGTAACTGTGAGTCAAACACTGTACGTGTAAAACTATCAGGTCAAACTGCACATAACCACGCTTGTGGTTGTTCTAAGTGCTGGAAACCAGAAGGCGCTGTATTCTCACAAATCGCTGTTATTTCACGTAACAATGTTGAAGTAATTGCAAATGCTGAAAAACTTGTTGTTATCGACGAGTCTGCAGCAATTAAACGTCACGCTTGTAAAGAATGTGGTGTTCACATGTATGGTCGTATCGACAATACTAACCACCCATTCTTTGGTCTAGATTTTGTTCACACAGAACTATCTACTGACAAAGGTTGGTCTGCACCAGAGTTCGCTGCTTTTGTTTCTTCAATCATCGAAACTGGTACTGATCCAAAAGACATGACAGCTATCCGTGCTCGTCTAAATGAACTAGGCCTAAACACTTACGATTGCCTATCTCCAGCACTAATGGATGCAATCGCAACTCACGTTTATGCTCAAAATCATCCACAAGCATAATATTACACAACTATAGTGTGAAAAATTGAGGCAACATCCTTTTGGGGTGTTGCTTTTTTTTATTCGTATTTTGTATACCTTCTATAAAAAACAATAAACGTAACATATGTCATATTTTGATAATCACTAAATATCTAATCCATCATCATGGTCTACCCTAACCTCATCAACTTTAATTGCACGTTTAATGACTATAGTTAATATCAAAAAAACTTATATTATTACGCAGCAGTAATGATGATTTACCATTTTTAGGGATTATCAATCTTTAAGAAATAAATATAATAACCACATCAAGTCACACGAGCGGTATTAAACCTGTGACTATAATTAACAACGAACATTGTGCTTAAGCATGGGTCACAACTATTTTAAGTGAGTAAAACGATGACTGACAAATTTATCAAATCAAAAGCGGCTATTGCATGGGGTCCAAAACAACCACTTTCTGTTGAAGAAATTGATGTGATGTTACCTCGTGCTGGCGAAGTATTAGTTCGCATCGTTGCAACTGGCGTATGTCACACTGATGCATTCACATTATCTGGCGACGATCCAGAAGGTATCTTCCCTGCAATCCTTGGTCACGAAGGTGGCGGTATTGTTGAAATGATTGGTGAAGGCGTAACAAGTGTTGAAGTAGGCGATCACGTTATTCCGCTTTACACCGCTGAGTGTGGCAAGTGTAAATACTGCCTATCTGGCAAAACTAACCTTTGTCAGGCTGTACGTGAAACACAAGGTAAAGGCCTAATGCCAGATGGCACTACTCGTTTCTACAAAGACGGTCAGCCAATCTTCCATTACATGGGTTGTTCTACTTTCTCTGAGTACACTGTACTTCCTGAAATTTCTTTGGCTAAAATCAGCAAAGAAGCGCCACTTGAAGAAGTTTGTCTTTTAGGTTGTGGTGTAACAACTGGTATGGGCGCAGTACTTAACACTGCAAAAGTTGAAGAAGGCGACACTATCGCTGTCTTTGGCCTAGGCGGTATCGGTCTTGCTGCTATCATCGGTGGTACTATGGCTAAAGCAAGCCGTATTATTGCGATTGATATCAACGAAAGTAAGTTTGACTTAGCAATGAAGCTAGGTGCAACTGAATGCATCAACCCAATGAAATTTGACAAGCCAATTCAAGAAGTAATTGTTGAAATGACTGACGGCGGCGTTGATTACTCATTTGAGTGTATCGGTAACGTTAATGTTATGCGTTCAGCTCTTGAGTGTTGTCACAAAGGTTGGGGCGAATCAGTGATCATCGGTGTTGCTGGCGCAGGTCAAGAGATCTCTACCCGTCCATTCCAACTAGTGACTGGTCGTGTATGGCGTGGTTCTGCATTCGGTGGTGTTAAAGGCCGTTCAGAGCTTCCAGGTATCGTTGACCGTTACATGGCTGGTGAGTTCAAGCTTGACGATTTCATCTCATTTAACATGGGTCTAGAAGACATCAACAAGTCTTTTGACCTATTACACGAAGGTAAGAGTATCCGTACGGTTATTCACTTCGATAAGTAATTTATCATTTCATTTTGTCACTTTCTCAACGCATAGCAATATGCGTTGAGACTGTTTTATATTTACTTGTTCACTACCATACGCTAATGGATTAGCTGTTAACTTATTAACGATATTATTTTTGTTTTACAATACCTTATTTGGATATAAACCCAAATCATCGTTAATTGAGAATGGCATTTGCCACGCTCTGACATTTAATGTCAGAGCGTTTTTATTTTTACACTACAATTTATATTTAACATATCCCTTGGATTAGGCAATCTATATGTAAACCCGATATAACTAATAAGCCTTTAATACCAAGTTTTTCTTTTTATATTCTCATTACGAAACTGACACCGAACAGAGACCTTTTCCATGAACCGTCATCTATTCAAATCATTACCTTTCCAATTAATGGTTGCAGCTCTATTTGCATGGAGTCTCGCCTCTTTATTGCCCTTGCAAGTAGGTTTTGAACACACGACTGCTTTTAAATTATTAATGCTAACCAAAACAACCTATATCGGTTTACTCAAGATGTTGGTTGGTATTGTCGTGTTATTCTCATTACTGCAAGGTATTACAAGCATTGGCTCAACGTCACAATTAAAAACATTAGGTTATAAAACAATTGCTTTTTATAGTCTAACTTCAACCCTTGCCATTTGTTTAGGTCTTGGCGTCTCACTTGCGATCCCTAAATGGCCACATTTAGTTGATACAGCACAAGTAACCGTCGGTAGTCATATTCAATTAATTGATAGTAATACATCTTCTGGTGGGGCTATTGCAGAAAAATTATTTAACATGGCATTAGTTAACCCTTTTCAAGCATTAGCAACAACAAATCTATTAGCTATTGTCGTTTTTGCGCTATTACTAGGTATTGCTTTACTCGCAAGTTTGCCACCTAAACATCCTATTTTCGACATCATCTCAGGCCTTAACATTGCCATTAACCGTGTCGTATCGGTAGTTATTAAACTTGCACCTTTAGCCGTATTTGCAATTGTATTTCAGTTTACCGCTCAAAGTGGTAACAGTATTTTTGGTGAGTTAGCACTCTTCGCTTTATTGGTCTTTGTGCTGACATTAATTCACGGTGGAATAGTTTTACCTCTACTTGCAAAAGTATTTACAGGTATTAAATATTCAACGCTCTTTAGAGCCCTATCTGCTCCAATGGCAATGGCATTTGCAACTTCATCAAGCTCTGCAACTTTGCCGCTTTCATTACAAACAGCACAAGAAGATTTAGGTATATCACAACCGACGAGCAGTATGGTATTACCATTAGGTTCAATCATGAATATGGATGGTACAGCGCTGTTTGAAGGGGTTGCCGCTATTTTCTTAGCTCAACTATATGGTATTGATCTTGGAACATCAGGACTTATTATCATTTTTATTATGGCAATGGTGTCATCCATTGGTGCTCCAGGCATGCCATCAGGTTCAATGTCAGGTATGCAACTCGTATTACTCGCAGTAGGTATTCCACTTGAAGCAATCGCGATATTACTTATTATTGAGCGCCCACTGGATACTTTCCGTACTGCTGTTAATGTGGAAGGGGATTTAATAGCCGCTTTAGTCGTGGATAAATGGCAAAACCAGTCAACAAAAGTGTGATCTATGTCTTTTTTAGCATCTTATCGGCTTTTACAATAACGGCTTAATATTACTTTGACAGAAAAAAAATGCTGCCATAAAATTAACAAATAAGCACAACGTTTTATTACAAGTTAATCCATTATGCTTATTACTATTTTAACATCCTTTATATCCTTAGATTTTCTAACCGACGATATAATGGAGCGAAAAAGCTCAAGGACGATGTTAATTCACTAAAATTAAAGAATAATCGAGTAATTAACAGGATTATTCTTTATCTAATAATGAGTTAATAGAACGTTTATGATAAAAAAATTCTTACAAACATTTGGTCTCAAAAATACTGAAACTAAATCCCGTCAATTACGTGAACGTCTTGAATTTGCCGTTCAGCAAAATTTAGGCCAACGTGAAATGCGAGCTAATCGAGAGCATCGATAAATTATTTATTGTTCAGAGTTAACTATATTTACGAGCTTTGGCACGAGCGACAACAATAAGACGATTAATCAATACTTTTTGTTTCTCTGTGCCTGCTTGCCTCAATTCTCGTATAATACGTACCACTTCTGTTTCTAAATATTTGACCGTTTTTGTTTGTACCATACTTCGAATCAATTTCTCAGCTTTATCCGGTATAGGTTGCTGTAATGCCCACTCATAACTATATACACTCTCTCCCGTTACATTTAACTCTGGTAATGAAATAGAAGCGGGTTTTGGTGGTGATTGCATATCATCAAAACGTGCTAATCGACGATAATATCCCTGTACTACAGCTGATTTATGATATGGCAATTCACCACCATGATACAGTTGAGGTCCAATTTCCTGTGCGATCTCTGCCTTTGATTCTAGAATAAATTGACTGGCATTTTTGTCTTTACGGACATAATGATCTTTTTTGGTATTCTCAACCGTATAATATATTTTGGCACTATGTTTAGCCCGTGTTATCGCGACATAAGCAAGTCGACGCTCTTCTTCTGTATCAGCCGAAATGCCTAATGATGACCGGTTTACATAAGGAAAGGCATCTTTATCCCAATAAGGTAAATGAACTTGACTATACTCACACCCCTTAGCTCTGAAGATCGTGGTTAGTTGCACGCTGTTATTATGTTGTGCTTGGTTTTCAGCCGCAGATTGTTGAGTATAATATTCAAAATATTGTAGTGCTTTCTCACAATTTTGATCCATTGATTCTAATACAGTTTCAACACTGTCTAAACGCTCAACAGCCTCTTCTATTTCTGTTGCTGTTGCCTCTGTTTTCCAAATCCAACTATCAAGATCACTGTCACGGCGGTACTGCCTATAGACATCTAAAGCTTTAAAATTACCTTTACGCTGCAACATTAACAGCAATTCAATCCGATCTTTAAACGTGTCTAAATTTAATGTTGGTTGAATTTTTTCAGTTTGCTTTATTAATACTAACCACTCATTACTTGGTCGTTGTGATAATGACTCACACAATGGTCGTAAACTTTTGTTGGGCACATAACAATGTGGAAATGATAATAAATTAAACAGTAAATTGGCTTTATCATTATCAGCTAATGTCAAAAAACGCCCTGTCGCTAATATCATAATATCCATTAACAACTTTACTTCACGACTATGTGTTAATACCGAGCCAATAGGCATATGGTAAGGAATTTTCTTCGTTAAAAATGCCAATTCAAATAGCATTGCTTGTGACCAACGCCTAACTAAAATAGCAACGTCATCAGGTTGTCCGCCTTGTGAAATAAAATCAGCCACTGATTGAGCGATTTCACCCACTTGACGCGCTGTACCTATCACTTCAACAGACGTATCAGCTACTGATTCATGAGCAATAGTTTGAAAGTCATGAAATCGTTGCTTATTATTAGCAATCAAATGACTCGCAGTTAATGCTAGGCTATGACCAAATCGAAATGTATGCGATAAACTATATGTTGTTGCTGGTGCAAAATCTTGTTCAAAATTAAGCATAAATTGCGGCGCACTACCACGCCATTTATAAATACACTGATCGACATCTCCCACAGCAACTAATTGAGCCTGTGGTGATAATAGTAATTTCAGCAATTGATATTGCGCAGTATTTATATCTTGGAATTCATCAACCATCATAAATTGAATACATTGATGATAATGAGCCAGTAAAGCATGATCATTTTTTAGTAATTGAATAGTTTCTACTAGCCAATCATCAAAAAATAACTGTTTACGCTCTTTACGTATGGTTTCAAAATTCCAAAACGCTTCAATTATAAAAGCATATTCTCTATTAATTTCAGAGAGTTCAAACACTTCTTTAGGTGGCAGCATATGCGCTTTTACTAACCCAATAAAGCTCATTAATAATTCAATAGTACGGGGATCTTTAAACGTCTGTTGTTTTTGATATGATTTTTCTTGTGCTGCCATCTGACGTAATACAAGTTTAGCTATCGTTTTATCACTATCACCACTGTTAAAATCGATTTGATAACCCGTTGTCGATAAATAACCCGATTGCCTCAATAACTGAAAACAAAAACTATGAAAAGTATGTACGGGGACACGTTCTGCTGTCGGTATTTGAACTAATTTGGCTTTAAAATCAGTGCGAATATCGCGGTTAAACATTAATACCAACATCTTATCTGCGGATATAGTCTGTAATTTATGTTCAACAACTCCCACTAATGTTGTTGTTTTTCCCGTCCCAGCACCGGCCACACACAGTGCATTACCTGAATTATGATGAATAAAAGCAGTTTGTTCGGCGGTAAAACGGGTCATTAAAAATACTCAGTAAGACAATAAATGCATAGCTAGCGAGTATAACAACTGCCATGTAAAGTTTAAATCGCAAAGCCGTTATTGAAGGTGAACGAACGCAAATGTAGCGCTCACCAATTTCTATTGTTAGAATTTGAACTCATTATCAATGGCAAAATGCTATTTACTGACCACCCTATGACCGTGACTATCGGTGTTATAACTACTAAGAACTACACATGCTAAAAAACAAAAGTTTCATGACTAATGCCCTCTCTCTTCTACTTTTATTCATTGGTTATATTAGCAATCAACATATTATTCTTTATTGTGGTTTATTTGCCTTTTCAGGCGCATTAACCAATTGGCTTGCCATTTATATGTTATTTGAAAAAGTACCTGGACTTTATGGTTCAGGGGTTATTCCTGCTCGTTTTGAAGCATTTAAAGCTGCAATAAAAGCATTAATGATGGAACAGTTTTTCACTCAACAAAATATTAGCCGTTTTTTAAACCAAGATACTGACCAATCCGCATCACTTGATATGCAACCAATTATCAGCAAGATTGACTTCGCCCCAACATTTGATTCATTACTTGATGTGATTATGAACTCATCATTTGGAGGCATGATAACCATGATGGGAGGCCCAGAAGCGATGGAACCGTTACGAGAGCCATTCATAGCAAAAATGCAAGAATCAGTCATAGACATCAGCCAACAAGACAATTTTAAAGTTGCACTTAAACAACAATTAATTAAGCCTGAAACATTGAATGATATTGAAAGTAAAATTGAAGATATTATTGATCAACGTTTAAACGAGCTTACTCCTAAAATGGTTAAAGAAATGGTCCAAAAAATGATCAGTGAGCATCTTGGCTGGTTAGTGATCTGGGGAGGCGTATTCGGAGGTGTTATCGGTATTATATCAGCACTTATCACCGGCTAATCAAAACACATTTTGCTATCTAGTTGCCGTATTCTTTTTATATCGAATACGGCTGCTATACTGATTTTATGTGCCACTTATTCATAAATAATTTATCCCTCATCATTATCGCAAATATCAAAATTGATTCTTTTTCACTCAGTCAATTTCATTAATTGCACTAAAAGAGTGATAAATATTGAACTATGATAACTAACAATGATAAATACCTGTATATGTATCCAGTTGGAACTTATTTTTCTTGGCCAATTTCTCAACCCACTTCACGATTGCAGCAATTGTCAGTGGCTTAACAGCAACCACATTATTGTCTGCAGATCATATTAGCCCTAGCATTGCACTATGGATGACCTTTTTTGGCACCATCGGTGGACTTTTACCTGACATAGACTCAGATCATTCAACATCAATGAAAGCCTTATTTACGCTGTTAGCGGGGTTTTGTTGTTTTCTTCTCATTAGCCACATTTATACTCATGTGGCAATGTTAGAACTGATCCTGTATGTCGTATCATTGTTTATTACAATTCGTTATTTTGGCAAAGCAGTATTTGATCGTTGTACCGTCCACCGTGGTGCATGCCATTCTATTTCTTTTGTTACTCTGATAGCTCTTTGTTGTGTGCATATTTGTGTATTACTCGGCCATACGGCAACAAATAGTTGGTTTGCAGGCTGTTTTGTATTGCTTGGCGGGATTGTTCATTTAGTCTTAGATGAAATATACAGTGTTGATTTATCAAATAAACGCTTTAAATCATCATTTGGTACGGCACTGAAACCCTTTGCCTTTACTAAACCTTTTATTAGCCTTGCCCAAATTATCGCTATTGTTATTTTATTTGAGCTAGCACCAAGTTATGACGGTGCATTACAGGTCGTCACTAATTGGAGTCATTTTCAATTCACACCTGAATGGTTCAATATAAACGATACTAAACAATGGTTATTGCATATGTTTTATATCACACCACGTGATTTGCATGCCTTTTATCAACGTTTTTAATTCCCACTAGCACACTATCTCATAATATAAAGTATGGTATTCCACTACCATATTTTATATTTAGTTTGCTTTAAAACCAAAAAAGCAATCGTTTGCTTTTTTACTGGCAGTCCAAGATTGAACCGAGTATTATGGATGATAAGATGAGTACTTAACGTGATTTTCATCTTAAGTACTCTGTATTTCGATGTCATTATTTTGAAATAGGAATTTCACCATGAACCTTGCAGATCAAGTTCTTGCCGTCAATGACGACCTTCCCATTCGTACAGATAAACCCGTTCATAGTGGAAAAGTACGCTCTGTTTATTGGCTAACAGAAGCAGACAGTCGTCGTCTTATTCAACAAAAAGGCTACAACGTTCAACCTGATGCCCCTCTTGCTATTATGATTATCAGTGATCGTATCTCTGCCTTTGACTGTATTTGGCATGGCGAAGGTGGTTTGAAAGGTGTTCCAGGTAAAGGGGCTGCACTCAACGCAATCTCAAATCATTGGTTTAAACTATTTAAAGATAATGGCTTAGCCGATAGTCATATTCTCGATATTCCTCATCCATTTGTCTGGATAGTACAGAAAGCAAAACCAGTAATGGTGGAAGCTATTTGTCGCCAATATATTACAGGTTCAATGTGGCGATCATATACTCAAGGTGAACGTCAATTCTGTGGTATTCAACTCCCAGAGGGATTGACGAAAGATCAAAAACTACCCCAACTACTGATGACACCATCAACAAAAGGCATTCTAAAAGGCATTCCTAATGTACCAGAAGCTGACGATGTTAATATAACTCGTGACGATCTCATTAATAATTATCAGGCTTTCAATTTCCGTAATATTGATGATATTGGATACTATGAAAAACTATTAACTGATGGTTTTACAGTTATTAGTAATGAATTAGCGCAGTTAGACCAAATTTTTGTTGATACTAAATTTGAATTTGGCTACGTCACAGATACCAGTGGTAATGAAAAACTTATCTATATGGATGAAGTTGGTACACCAGATTCATCACGAATTTGGGACGGTGCCGCTTATCGTGACGGACAAATTATTGAAAATTCCAAAGAAGATTTCCGTCAAGTCTTACTCAATTATTTTCCAGATCCAGATATCTTATTAAATAAAGAACGGATGCCTGAACGTTTTGCATTAGCCGCAAACAATGCTCTTCCTCAAGAGATATTGATGCAGATATCTAAAATATATACCAATATCGCAGAAAAGATCACCGGACAATCAATTATTCTAAGCCAAGATCCAAAAAATGAAATTATTGACATCTTACGTCGAGAATACCAATTAATTGATTAATCGTTAGTTGAGAGCTATCTAATAGCTCTCTCTTTTTATTAAAAATACTGCTTGTATTACGTCTTAATAAGTAATTTTATTAACAATTAAGCTTATGATGACTTTCATTAAATACATTTCCAATCATCACATCTCCGATTATCAACCAACACAACCAATCAATAACATCATAACAGTTAACAACAACACCAATAACACGCCATAAACACCAACAAAAAACAAACATCACTATCGCTTTATTTAATACGTACATTGTAACAATTACACGCAATTAATAATTAAATTATATATCTTTATTTTTAATATTAATAAATCAGTTTAAATTCAAAAAAATACTATTTTAATAACAAAATAATGCATTTAGTAATTGAATAAGTACAGCGGTCTACCTTATGATCACATTGAAATTCAAATTGATATAACTATTTATAAAAAATAACTTTCACTTTTAACTCATTTTTAGGAGGTTTTATGAGCAGTATTACTGATTCTACTGCCAAGAAAACACGTAGCCGCGAATGGAAAATGTTCCTTTTCATTATCATTTTCCTGTTCCCTATTTTAAGTGTCATTTTCGTTGGTGGTTACGGTTTCACAGTGTGGATGTTGCAATTGTTTGTCTTTGGTCCTCCCGGTCACGGTGGTTGATTCCCTACTTTACGCTGTAAGCATCATATAAAGAGATACAATAATGAAAGCATTTTTGAAAAGAGCTTGGCTAACCCTATCACGTCCAAGTGTTCATATTAGCCTCGGAGTGCTCGCACTCGGTGGCTTTGTTGCAGGTATTATTTTCTGGGGTGGATTTAATACAGCCCTTGAAAAAACCAATACTGAAGAATTCTGTGTAAGCTGTCATGCTGACAATGTCGTGCCTGAATATGTTAATACTATTCATGATAAAAACCGCTCAGGTGTTCGAGCAACCTGTCCTGATTGTCACGTTCCTCACGATTGGACTGACAAAATTTCACGAAAAATACAAGCAAGTAAAGAAGTCTTTGCCCACTTTGCTGGCTTTATTGATACTCCTGAAAAATTTGAAGATCGCCGCATTGTGCTAGCACAGCATGAATGGGAACGTTTCAAAGCTAATGGTTCACAAGAATGCCGTGATTGCCATGATTACAAAGGTATGGACTTTGAAAAAATGTCACCCGTTGCTCGCGTACAAATGAAAAACGCCGCCGAGCGAGATCAAAGCTGTGTCGACTGCCATAAAGGGATTGCGCACCACTTACCAAAAGATATGGATACCAGTGGTGGCATGGTATCAGAGTTAGTTCAACTTTCTCATGGAACGGACTACAGCAAAGGCGAAGAGATTTATAGCGTTCGCTTCTTACCTGTTTATGAAGACAAAGCCATGAAAGTTGAGGCCGGTATTCTAAACCCAGCTTCTGGTGTCAAAGTCATTGATGAAACCGATGATGCCGTTGAAGTTGAAATTGCAGGTTGGCGTAAAGATAAAGGCTACGGTCGTGTTATTCAGGAAGATTTTGGTATGAATATTCCTGTTGCTTCTTTACTTAAAGAATCGGCACAGAACGATAAAGTCGTTGATAAATACGAAGAGAAAGTTGATGACTTAACCGGTCTTCCTTGGCAGCGTGTAACAGCAACAGTATGGATGCCTAAAGATTCATTAGTCAATGACATCACACCAGTATGGGCGCAAGCAAAAACAGCTTACACCACCAACTGTTCAGTATGTCACACCCAACCAGCTGAATCACACTTTGATGCCAATACATGGCCAGGCATGTTTAACGGTATGTTGGCATTTGTAAACTTTGACCGTGATAGCGAAGCTATTGTATTGAAGTACTTACAGAAGCATTCTTCTGATTTTTCTAATGACCAACACTAAGCATTGATGGAGTAAATACTATGTCTGTATCAAGACGCTGTTTTCTAAAAGGTATTGCCACAACAAGTGCGGCAACAGTGATTGGTCCGAGCCTACTCGCCTCTGCAAAAGTGTTTGCAAGTGACGATATAGGTCAAGGCACATGGCGCTATTCAGGTTCACATTGGGGTGCATTCCGTGCACAAATCTACGCGGGTAAAGTACAACAAATTGAAGCGATTGAAATAGATAAAAATCCAACCGAAATGCTCAATGGCATTAAAGGTATTATCTATAATCCATCACGTGTTCGTTATCCAATGGTACGTCTAGACTGGCTTAAAAAGCATAAGTTCAGTGGCGAAACGCGCGGTAATAATCGCTTTGTCCGCGTAACATGGGATGAAGCATTAGATCTGTTCTACCGTGAGCTTGAACGTATTCAAAAAGACTATGGTCCATGGGCGCTCCACGCTGGTCAAACAGGCTGGCGTCAAACTGGTCAATTCCATAGTTGTACGAGTCATATGCAACGTGCTGTTGGTATGCATGGTAACTACATCACCAAAGTTGGCGACTACTCAACAGGTGCAGGCCAAACCATCATGCCTTACGTACTAGGTTCGACTGAAGTGTATGCTCAAGGTACATCATGGTCTGAAATTTTAGACAACAGTAAGAATATTATTTTGTGGGCTAACGATCCCGTTAAAAACCTCCAAGTAGGTTGGAACTGTGAAACCCATGAGTCCTACCCTTACCTTGCACAACTTAAAGAAAAAGTGGCAACAGGTGAGATCAATGTTATTTCGGTAGATCCGGTTAAAAATAAGACTCAACGTTACTTAGAAAACACGCATCTTTATCTTCACCCACAAACGGATGTGCCGTTTATGTTGGGTGTGACGCACACACTTTACACTGAGAACCTTTACGATAAAGAATTCATCAAGATGTATTGCTTGGGCTTTGACGAGTTCATTGGTTACGTAACAGGCGAAACCAAAGACAAGGTTGAGAAAACACCTGAATGGGCGGCTGAAATTTGTGGCGTACCCGCTGATCAAATTCGTGAGTTTGCTCGTATGCTAGTTAAAGAGCGTACTCAAATTCTGTTTGGTTGGTGTATTCAACGTCAAGAACATGGTGAGCAACCTTACTGGATGGGGGCGGTTATTGCGGCGATGGTTGGCCAAATTGGCTTACCTGGCGGTGGTATTTCTTATGGTCATCACTACTCAGGTATCGGTGTGCCATCAACGGGATTTGCCGCACCAGGTGGTTTCCCTCGTAACGTCGATGAAGGTCAAAAACCCAAATGGGATAACAACGATTTCAATGGTTATAGTCGTACTATTCCTGTTGCTCGTTTTGTTGACTGTATTTTAGAACCCGGCAAAGAAATTAAGTACAACGGCTCTAAAGTCATTCTGCCTGATTACAAAATGATGGTGATCAGCGGTAACAACCCTTGGCATCACCACCAAGATCGTAACCGCATGAAGCAAGCGTTCCAAAAATTACAAACTGTAGTAACGATTGATTTTGCATGGACAGCAACCTGTCGTTTCTCTGATATTGTACTGCCAGCATGTACTCAATTTGAACGTAACGACATTGACGTTATGGGCTCATACAGTGGTCGCGGTTTAATTGCGATGCAAAAATTAGTGGATCCGTTATATCAATCAAAAACTGACTTTGATATTTTCACCGAATTATCACGTCGCTTTGGTAAAAATAATGAATACACCCGTGGCATGGATGAAATGCAATGGGTTCAAATGCTGTATAACGATTGCCGTAAAGCTAACGCTGGCAAATTCGACATGCCTGAGTTTAATGTATTCTGGCAGCAAGGTTTCCTCGATTTTGGTACGGGTAAGCCTTGGGTTCGCCATGCTGATTTCCGTCAAGATCCTGAAATCAATGCACTGGGTACACCGTCAGGCTTCATTGAAATATCAAGCCGAAAAATTGCTCGTTATGGCTATGAACACTGTCAAGGTCACCCTATGTGGTTTGAAAAAACAGAACGTTCTCATGGTGGACCTGGTTCTGATAAACACCCATTCTGGATGCAATCTTGTCACCCCGATAAGCGTTTGCACTCACAAATGTGTGAATCAGATGAATTCCGCGCAACTTATACAGTGCAAGGACGTGAACCTGTTTATATCAATCCGAAAGATGCTGCGGCTAAAGGTATTAAAGACGGTGATGTAGTACGGGTATTTAATGACCGCGGTCAATTACTTGCAGGGGCTGTTGTCACAGATAGCTACCCACAAGGTGTCGTCCGTATAGAGGAAGGCGCATGGTACGGTCCATTAAATGAAAAAGTTGGTGCGATTGATACTTATGGTGATCCAAATACTCTAACCATGGATATTCCAACCTCTGAATTAGCACAAGCGACCAGTGCTCAAACATGTTTGGTCAATATTGAAAAATTCAAAGGCGAATTACCACCAGTAACCGCCTTTGGTGGCCCCATTGAAGTAAGTTAATCATTTGATTTTAAAGTGATATTTAAACCCTCGTACTCTTAATAGATGCGAGGGTTTATTTTTACCCAAAAATCACTGTAATTAACACTCATCAACAGATAATTAAGACTTCACTCAGCAGCGTTGTTACTGATTAATATGTATCAAAAAAGAGACGTTTGTTTATTTTTCGTCAAACTTATTGTGCATATATTGATCAATATTGAAATGTAAGCGAAAATTATCTTATAGGCATGGAGGTTTATAACAATTGTATGTTTATGGATATTTGACTTTAAAGGTACAGAATATGTCAGGTTTCGCCTACCCCCACACTTGCCCATTAATTGACAGAGAAATAGGTCGCGCCAGAGGTGATCTAACAATTTATGCGCGTGATTTATTGCGTTCTTACAATATTGAAATCAGTGGTAAAGAGATGCTACTTGCTGGTGAAGAGTTATTTAGTGCACTGAGTGATATTTTTGAAAAAACACGTACAACAAATGAAGATATGCGCACAGAGGCACACAAGCAAATAGTGGCACTTGAAGCAGAAAATATGGAATTACGCGCATTATTATATTGCCAGCGCATGGCCAGCTAAATGCAAATAACTCACAATAAACCACGTATAAAAAAAGCCACCGTTTCGGTGGCTTAATTATTTCTATCACTTACGCATTATACGTCGTAAGTTGTCGATGCAGTATCACCGCCAGTACCCGTCCAGTTTGTATGGAAGAACTGACCACGAGGCTGATCAACACGCTCATAAGTGTGAGCACCAAAGTAGTCACGCTGTGCTTGGATCATATTCGCAGGTAGGCTTGCTGTTGTATAGCCATCAAGGAATGTTAGTGCTGATGTCATAGTTGGCATTGGCAAACCAATTTCCATCGCTTTTGATGCAACTTTACGCCATGCAGGCATGCTGCTTAGTAAAATATCTTTGAAATATGTATCTGAACCAAGGAATTTAATGTCTGGGTTCACATCGTATGCATCACGAATATTACCAAGGAATGCGCTACGAATAATACAACCACCACGCCACATAAGTGCAACGTTACCGTAGTTTAGATCCCAGTTAAATTCTTCTGAAGCTTCACGAATTAACATAAAACCTTGTGCGTAAGAAATGATCTTAGAAGCAAGTAGTGCTTGACGTAATGCATCAACCCACTCTTTCTTATCACCATCAATTTTAGCAATCGTCTTACCAAATAGGCTTTCAGCTTCAACACGTTGATCTTTCATTGAAGAAACACAACGCGCAAATACAGCTTCTGTGATTAACGTTAGAGGAATACCTAAATCTAGCGCATTAATACCCGTCCACTTACCAGTACCTTTTTGACCAGCAGTATCAAGGATTTTCTCAACCAGTGGTTGACCATCTTCATCTTTATAGCCGAGAATTTCAGCTGTAATTTCAACTAAATAACTATCTAGCTCAGTTTTATTCCACTCTTGGAAAATCGCTTGCATCTCATCGTGAGAAAGCTCAAGACCAGATTTCATAAAGTGATATGCTTCGCTGATTAGCTGCATGTCACCGTATTCAATGCCATTGTGAACCATTTTAACGAAGTGGCCCGCACCATCTTTACCAACCCAATCACAACAAGGCTCACCTGCTGCTGTTTTTGCAGAAATAGCTTGGAAGATTGGTTTGATCGCCGGCCATGCAGCTTCAGAACCACCCGGCATGATTGAAGGACCAAAACGTGCGCCTTCTTCACCACCAGAAACACCTGAACCTACGTACAATAAACCTTTGGCTTCAAGCTCTGCAACACGACGGTTAGTATCTGGGTAGTTTGAGTTACCACCATCAATGATAATATCGCCTTTATCTAGTAATGGTACAAGTTGGTCGATAAATGCATCAACAACATCACCCGCACGAACCATCAGCATGATCTTACGTGGTGATTCTAGTTTAGACACCAAATCTTCTAATGATGTCGCACCAATAATGTTAGTGTCCTTTGCTGGACCTTCAAGGAATTCTTCTACTTTAGAAACGGTACGGTTAAACGCAACAACTTTAAAACCATGGTCGTTCATATTAAGGATCAAGTTTTGACCCATAACAGCTAAACCAATAACACCGATATCGCCTTTCATATTATTCTCCTTGTGCAAGCAGTTTTGCCGCTGCTGCATCTAAATACCATTCTGTTTCGCCATGAGACGCTTTAATTTTTGCCGCAGGGTAAACTAACTCTGCTGCCGGTAAACTATTTATTTCATGTAAGACTTCAGCCTTACCTTCACCCAATACCAAATAAGTAATGCGATCTGCATTTTCAAGTAAACGTGCTGTTTTTGAAATACGTAATTGACCGCTTTGTGGCTGAGTGGCAATCACTGCTAATGCAGGATCATCAAAATCAGTTTGATGTGGAAATAAAGACGCAGTATGGCCATCACCCCCCATGCCCAGTAAAATCCAATCAAAGGCTGGCAAACCATTACGGTGTGGAATCACTGCATCCATTTCAGCTGCAAAACGGGCGCATTCAGCAACGGGTTCTGCTTCACCACGAATACGATGAATATTTTCAGCAGGGATCGCGATATGTTTAAACAGCAGCTCATTCGCTTCACCGAAATTACTTTCAGCATCGGTTGGTGCAACACAACGCTCATCACCCCACCAAAAATGAAGATTATTCCATTGAATATTGTTCGCAAAAGGCATCTGCGCTAATACGTTAAACAATAATTTAGGTGTACTACCACCAGATAATGAAATATGTACGGCATGATCTTGCTGACTCATCGCTTGCATGGTTTTAGCAAGTGAAATAACCACATCTTGCGGGGTATCAAACACTTTATAATTAAGCATGTTATAACTCACAATAATCCGTATTAGCTAAGTTCTTACATGGAAAACGCCATTGACGACCATCATTAATTAAAAGCTCATCAGCTTCTTTTGGTCCCCATGTACCTGCTGCATAACCAAATAGATGTTCAGGTTGTTCTTTATGATCAAGAATTGGTTGAACAAATTTCCAACACGCTTTTACTGCATCAGTACGAGCAAATAACGTTGCATCTTGTTTCATGCAATCTAATAATAAACGCTCGTACGCAGTCAGCATATTCATTGATTCAAGTTTGTCATAATGGAAGTCCATTGACACTTCTTGAGATTCAAAGCCAGCCCCTGGTTTTTTAAGGCCGAAGCTCATTAAGATACCTTCATCCGGTTGAATACGAATGATTAATTTATTCTCAGGTGCATTTGCGCCAAAGACTGGATGCGGTGTTTTCTTAAAATGAATAACAACTTCTGTCACACGTGTTGGTAATCGCTTACCTGTACGAACGTAGAACGGTACACCATTCCAACGCCAGTTCTCGATAAACATTTTCATGCCAACATATGTTTCAGTTCGAGATTCATCATCAACACCATGCTCTTGACGATAGCCTGCTAAATGCTTGCCGCGAACATCAGATTCAGTGTATTGACCTAAAACTAAATTGTTAGTCAGATCATCTTCGGATAAAGGTTTAAAGCTTTGCATCACTTTAACGACTTCATCACGAATAGAATCAGCGTTAATAGCCGCAGGAGACTCCATGCCCACCATCGCTAATACTTGTAATAAGTGGTTTTGGAACATATCACGTACAGCACCCGCACCATCGTAATAGCCACCACGATCTTCAACACCTAAAGCTTCAGATGCAGTAATTTCAACGTAATCAATAAAATTACGATTCCATAATGGTTCAAACATACCATTAGCAAAACGGAAAACTAATAAATTTTGTACCGTTTCTTTACCTAGATAATGGTCAATACGGTAAATTTGATGCTCTTGGAAACAAGCATGAATCTGCTTATCTAAAGAAATAGCTGATTCAAGATCATACCCAAATGGCTTTTCAACAATCAGATTTTTCCAACCGTCAGCTTCATCGTTAAGACCATGAGCAGCAAGACACTCAGGAATAACGCCATAAAGGCTAGGTGGTGTTGCAAGATAAAAAACCGCATTACCTTGAGTATGATGAGTATCTTTAAATATATCTAAACGCTGTTTTAATACTGCGTATTGCTCTGCATCAGAGGTGTTTAATGCTTGATAATATAAATGCTGACAAAACTTCGTTAATATTGCTGCATCTGTTTTTTCATTTTCTTCTAATGCAGAACGAAGCTTATCTCGAAATTCTTGATCGCTATATGCCGTGCGACTAACACCTAAAATTGCGAAATCTTCTGGCAATAAACCGTTAGCGTATAAGTGATAGAACGCAGGGATTAATTTTCGATGAGTCAAATCGCCTGACGCACCAAAAATCACAATTGCGTTATTTTCTGGTTTAACCATGTAATGTTCCCATTTATTTACAGATCATTCGACCTGGTATAGCAATCAATTGCTTGGTATAACGGGCCTCATTATGCCGTAATTTTCAATTTGTTCTCTATTTTTTCGAGATAAAAAGTGAAAATTTTTGTTATACCTTAATTATCATTTCAGCCAATTAGTAAATCCAGTCTGTAGCATTTATTGCTAATGTATTAACATATCAGCTAATTTTATACCGTTTACTGTTTCCATATTGTGTATATTAACGATTATTAGCAACAGTGATAGACGAAAAAACCTATTAATTTGATAGGTTTTTTCATTGATATAGTTAAATTTAACGCCTGACTACACATAACTGAGTTCTATTAACAGCCTAAGTGTGAAGATAATTTCAGGTCAATGCAATCGATTACTTGAATATAGGTAGAGAATCAAACATCGTCTGCTACATTTTTGAGCATATTTTATTACTACAGCATCTGCACAATACTTGATAAGCAACACAATGGCGGTTATTATGCCCGCAATTTCAGCCACCTTACTTTTGGTGGCTTTTTCGTTATTGAGCGCACTTATTAAATAATAAGAATGCTAATATTTCATAGTAAGTAGGTTATCCCATGTCTAAATTTTTCTATAAAGGTCGCATCGAAAAGAAGCCAAAACACAGCAGCTGTGGCTACAATACGAAGCGCGAAACTAAACTGGGCACGGAAACCAACCCACTCACATTAACTGTGAACTCAGAAGAACGTCAACAAGAACTAGAAGTGCAACTTGCAGAACAACAGCTTTTTGCAACTATTACAGTAGACGCTAATGCTGTTGAAGATATCGCAGAACTTACAGCAACGTTAAACAAACCAATCACAACAACATTTGATAAAACACCTAATCGTAATGATCCTTGCTCATGTGGCAGTGGTAATAAATACAAGAAATGTTGCGGTAAATAACCCCACAAATAAAAACAGGAGCCTAAGTTCCTGTTTTATTCTCACCTAACTCACCATACCTACTGCAAAAATATCGCCTTTAGGTATACAATCACGCCTCAATTTCTAAAGTAGATGTGCATATGAGCAAAAAAAGTCAGGGTTACTCTTGCGTAGGCCTTTTTAATCCCAAAACACCTGAAAACGTAGGATCAGTTATGCGAGCTGCGGGTTGTTATGGTGTCAACTCTGTCTTTTATACTGGCACTCGTTATGACCATGCTGCGCAATTTTGTACTGATACCAAAAATGTTGCGCTTGATATTCCATTAATTGGTGTTGAAGATCTAAAAGCAATTATTCCTGTAGGCTGTGTGCCCGTCGCTGTTGATTTAATTGATGATGCGAAGCCACTACCAGAATATAAACATCCCAGACGTGCGTTTTATATTTTTGGCCCAGAAGATGGTACATTAAAAAAAGATATCACCGATTTTTGTCGTGAAACTATTTACGTTCCAACTAAAGGTTGTATGAACCTTGCCGCTGCTGTGAATGTGATTTTATATGATCGAATGGCTAAAGGTGATAATTACTCGAATCATAAATAGCCAGTCTACATTTGATTAAAACCACTGCACTATTTTTTATATTGCAGTGGTTATATTATTATCTTTTAATACCCATTTTTTCATAGAAATAACGCTTATCTTTATACATTGCTTTATCTGCAACTAAACTAATTTGCTCTGCTGAATATTGATAGGTACTGGCATATCCAATAGCAAAATTAATTTCAACCCGCTTTCCATCAGGTAGACATGCATAATTAATTTGAGCGCGTACCTTTTCTAATCGATGCCATAAAACATCACAACTATCACAATTTCCAGCCTCTACAATAATTGCAAATTCATCACCACCAAGACGGTAAACTTTATCGGTTAAACGACAGGTTTCCACTAATAACCGACTGGTCTCTATTAATAATGTATCCCCCATGCTATGGCCATAACAATCATTTGCTCGTTTAAGACCATTAACATCCAATATAAACAGGCCAAAATGTCGCTCAGGATAACGATTAAATAATTGTATATGTTCTTCTAAATTGATATCAAATGCTTTTCTATTTGCTAATCCTGTTAATGAATCAGTAACCGCAATACGTGCCAACTCTTCATTTAATAACCGACCTTCTAATTCAGTCGCAAATTGACGAATAAACAGTGAAATAATTTCAAAATCATCATGTTGCAATTCCATATATTGCATTACAATGACACCAATAACATCATTTTGACTATTCTTTATTTTAAAACAATGTAAATATTTTTCACCATCTGGTAGACAATAATAATCACCACGATGGTTCTCTGGTAACACTTCCTTTACATCCAAATCCACCTTATATATATTTTCACACACCCATACATTATTATTATCAACATAAGTTCTCATCGCCCAACCGGCCATTGGATATAAGGCAACAACCTGTGTCATTATAGTTTCAATAATATTTCCAGCTTGTAAATCATGACTAAATGCTAATAATGATTGCAACATCGAACGTTGGTTTTTTTCTCTTAATAATGAATGACTTAATGCTAATGTTTTCTCTTTAACCTTTCTTTCTAATTGATCATTAAAGTTAACTAATTGTAAGTTAGCTTGCTCTTTTTCTAAATATGCAGCATTTAACTCACTATTAGTTACAGCTAAATCAGCAACTTGAGCCTGAATGGTTTTTGACATAGTCCGAATTAAGCGTTCAACCATAACAAACTCAGTAAATCGCAATTCTTCATCTGAGCATTTATATTCACCTCGAGAATAAGCTCGCACAATTTCCATTAGTCCACCTAATGGACGAGCAATCCAACGATATATCATACCAGCACTAAATAGTGACAGAAAAATAATAATAACACCAAATATTGTTATGTATTTCAGAGAGTTAATATACGGGCTTTTGCCAATATATTTGTCTATATATACTGCCATTGTGTATTCAATCGGCTCAGAAATATATTTATTTTCTAACTTTATATTTATAATTTTATTTATAGTTGGTGTTAGTTTATTTATAACCCCTTGAGAAATAATAATATTATTTTTATCATCCAATTTATTATCACCTCCTTTGGGATTATTTGTAAAAACAACGAGCTCGCCATCTTTTAAATAAGGTTGTAATACTTTAATAATATTTTTAATGGGTACAACAACAATTAAATATCCTAATGGTTTACGTTTTAAGCCATTTGTCATCGATTGAAAAATAGGAACACCAACAATAATTCCTCGACGTGTCGGATTAAATTTAAGTGGCATTAGATCTTCATCATTATAATAAAATACCCATTGTTTTCCCTTTTTATTATGCTGAGAAATACGAGGAGTAAAACTATTTTCCAGCTTAAAAAAAGAAGATAGCCCATAGATACCATTATAATTTTCGATTTCATTCCATTGGTCATCAACTAAATAAGCAGCTTGAATTAATGGTGTATTTCTAACTAATGTTCCTAAAGAGTTATTAACATGACCTGCAAGAAAAAAATTATCTATGGCTTGTACAAATAATCGGTCTCGAGATAATACATCTAAGCTTGTTGATAATAATGAAAAACGATAATCAAATTCTTGTTCGATAGTATGAGATAATCGATTTAGCATATCAATACGATAATTCTCTTCAACATCAGATTGTTGTTTTAAAAGTAACCCGCCGACAATCGCAGCAGGCACAACAGCAATAATTAACATTAACAATGCTAATGATGATTTTAGACGTAATTTCATCAATGATTATCCAAATATTGAAGCTGTTTTATCGCCATTTTCTGCATATATTCAGCTGTGTAGGTTGCTGTTGCTCCAGCTTGATAATGTTGAAAACCGATTGCTATAGCCTGCCATGAAATAGCCATATTCATCGTTGACGGCATCGATTTTGTCAATGCCATTTGATTAAACATAACTAAATCATCCCCATCAGCTCGTGCTTTAAGTTGCTTATAATACGCTGCTGATATTGGTAACAAATGGGTTTTGCTATACACAACTTTCTGATTGCTTAATTGTTGAACAAACTTAGAAAAGTGTTTAATTACTTGCAACTTCTCTTTTGAACGCTCTGAATCACGGGGAAAAGCTAACACAAATGTACTAGACATAGGATATATTATTTTACCATCAACTTTAGGTAATAATGCCACACCAAGATTATCTCCAAGCATCATTTTTAAATCATTGTATGCCCAATCACCATTAATAGAATATGCACTTCGACCTTTAATAAAATCTAACTGAGAACAGCGATAATCACAATCGCGATTAACAACTCCTTGATCAGCCAACGAATGATAATATTTTAATGCTTCAACCATTGCTAGTGTATTCAGTTTAATTTTTCCATCGACGATAGGCCACCCATTAAAGGCTGATAAAAAAGGAACAAAATAATACATATCATTATAATTCCACCCCATTGGCATAATATTTTTATCTAAAAATTGTTTTTTTTCTAAAATAATATTTCTAAAATCTGTTGCAGGCTGCCTTACATATTTTTTATTATAATACAATAATAAAAAATTCCCTTGAATAAGAGGAATTCCCCAATATTTCCCATCTAATTCTACAGAAGCTTTTACTTCTGGACTAAGCTTACCTCTATACCAATCTTGAGGAATAGAGGATAAATTCATCATCTTATGCAATCCCAAAAAATCTGAAGGAATAACAATAAGATCTGGTAAACGCCCACCTTGAGCACTTAATAAAATTTCTGCTTTCACCTCTGACGGATCAAGTTGTATAACTGATATATTAACATCATGGTTTTTTTTATATTTATCAATCACTAATGTTAAAAAATCACGATTCTGATGCGAAGACCAAATAGTTAAGGTCGGTATTGCTAATGTTGTTTTTGAAAAAAACAATATTAATAACAAAAAAGAAAAATGAATAGTGTTTAATAAATTATTTGATATTTTTTTAATCATATCTAAACATATTTTTTGATATATTTTATACGGCATATAAAAACTCATAGTTAAAAACTCTCATTTAACTAAGAGCTGCACTAAAAAATTATAAATTAATATTTACTAATAATGACTGTAGGTTATACCTAACACTGAAATATAATTTGATATTAATCAATAATAATAATGTTTAGTATCTATTGTAAACTGTAGATAAACCTTTATTATCAAAATAAATACATATTAACTTTATAAATATAGAAATAATAACAGCCATGAATAAATCCTATAGAATCATGTTTACTGCATCATTATTACTTATCATTTTTTTCGAATCTAATGTAAGCGCTAGTCCTACAATAGCTCAAAAAATCAATATATTAAACACAAAAAACATTAGTCAACCGAGTACTAAAAAAACAATAGATACACATAAAATGATTGCTTTCGCGAAGAAATATAAAGGAACACCTTACGCTTGGGGAGGAATGACTTCAAAAGGATTTGATTGTTCAGGATTCATTCAATATATTTATAAAAATTTTAATATTTCAATTCCAAGAACAACAGCAAGCTATACGCAACTATTTGATAATTCAGTACCACTAAAAAATGCTAAAGTTGGCGATCTTATTGTTTTTACAGGCACAAATTTAAAGATAAGAAAGCCTGGTCACGCTGGTATTATTACTGAGATCAAACCTGGTTTACTTAAATTTATTCATAGCTCATCGTCTAAAAAGCACTTTGGTGTCACCGAAACCAGTTATTACCAAAGTGGTTATCCAAAACGTTTTTTGACGGTGATACGAATGCCTAATCCATCAAAAAAAGAATATTAATACTCCAAGCCTTATTACTTTAAGGTCTAACACACTCCGTTAATAGTCGTAAGCAACCATACTTTATTAGCCAATCATATTGCTGTTGATCTTTTACCAAAAAACAACCCGAGTAATTCAAAGCATTAGCAAAAATATCACCAATATGATTCGTTAACCGAGGGATAACCAGCATCCAGTGCTGAGTTAATAAAATATTATAAGGTAAGCACTCTATAGGCTCATTGCTATTTAACGTAACCTTTTTGGGTGTTAACCCCAAGTCATGCATTGCTGCCAAATAACAAAAATAAACTTTTTCACTATTAATACGATCAAAAGTGAATAATTTATGTCGAAACGGCAACTTACCCGCCACAATCATAGTCTCTAACGGGATCAGCGTTTTCATCAGTTGCATATGTCGATGACGTTGACTCGCACCTGCTTCTGATGCTGAATTAAAAAAACCTAATACATTTGAATATGTTATGCCTTGTATCCAAGCTGAAAAATCATAAAGATCAAGTAAGGAGGACTGATTAACAAATGTTTTACTACAAATAAGTAAATGGGGTTCCTCTATTGGATATTTATTTAATAGACACACATGTTCATGCCCTACAGTATCAACAAACATTTGTTCATCATATGGTAAAAATGGATTGCTCTGTGTTAGTCCTTGTTGCATTTTTTTATTAAGATTGTCATTCATGATCTTTATAAAAAAATCAATGCCTTGCTCAGAAACAACTGAGCTCTTAGTCGCAATTGGCAACAATACTTGTGCGTCTCTCGCATCTTTAGCAACTGTTAAAGCTTTATCCCATAGCATCTACAATACCTGCAACTATTCTAATTATTAGAAAATAAAACAACCCTAATCACTCACCTAATAAAAAAAGAGTAATATTAGATCCCAATCATAGATGTGTAATTTAATCTTTACACTTTTTGCAAAAAATTCGCATCACTAAAAACGTCCTGACGATAGCCCTTATTACTGAAACTTTGTATTATTACATCAGTTAGATCTATCAATCGCCTACGATATTACATCGTACTCCAAGCCGTTTATAGATCTTAATGATTTAACTTTATACTGGTCATATAAAGCGCTTTAAAGGGTATATCAGATCGGTCAATCTGTTACCCTACTCCTTCCTAATATATTCAATTCTTTGTTTTAAAGATCAAAAAACGCTCACTTGTAACATCATGAGCGTTTCATGTCAGTCTTAACTCACTAAATCAATTGAGCGCCAATTAAGAAACAACCAAAAAGTAAACTCATCAACATTGCCAATGAACCACCTCCAACTTGATAATCAGTACTTTGCTCTACCTGCGACGTTTTTCGAATATTGTGAATCATTAACATTGGTATAAAAACAGCAATAAAAACCAGAATTAATCCAGCGTAATTTAGCACCGATAAAAATTGATTTGCGGCAAAAATTGCCCCGAGTAACGGTAAAATAAACGTCAAAATGTAGGTTACAGCACGATTTTGTCTAAATAAATCAACATTCTGATCAAACAGTGACATAGCTACGCCTAAAAATGACGTTAATAATGCTAAGCCAGTAAATACTGACAAAATAATATGTATACCAGAGAATCGAGTGCTCAATGCGTCAATCAATACAGAAACATTATCAAATTTAACCAATTGTTCTGCTGATAAACTACCGACAACGGCATATAGCCAAAGTAAATAACAACCTAATGGGATCAATGAGCCTAATAGCACCATATTTCTTAGTTGCTTATGACTCGCTTTATCATTGTATGACACTAATGAAGGAATAACGGGAAAGAACCCAAAACTGGTGAACAATACCGCACTGGTTTTAATTAAATCAATATTGCTATTATTACTCGCTTCAAAAAGGTGATTAAAACTCATTCCGGGTATTAATGCACATAAAGTAATAACTAATACGGCAACCATAATTAGAAATAGAACACGATTTAGCTTATCAACGACTCCAGTTCCTGCTGCGACAATGAAACCAGCAAGCACCGTAAAGAGGATCTGACTTTGTAACATTGATAGTTCAAAACCAAAACCAGTCGTCATTTTTTGTAGTAAATCACCAGCACCAATAATGTAAGCCATTAATAAACAAACTAATAAGGCATATAGCAATCCATTAGTAACTAATTGACCGCCTTTGCCTAATGTTTTTCGTGCAATGGTGTTCATGCCTAAACCACCACCGACTTTAATGCTCGCTTCTAATAATAATAAAGCAGCGTAAGTTGTACCACTCCATATTAGTAGCATTAATAAAGAACCAGATAACAAACCAAACTGTGCCAATACCATCGGTATAGCAAGCATGCCTGCACCTAACGCTGTGCCTGCAATAATCAGCGAACTTCCTAATAATTTAGTATTCATATTTTTCTCTTTTCTTATTGTTAGATATAGCAATTCATATATCTATAATCAGATACATGAGTTATAACCTGTGATTTTTAATCAATAACAAGTGCGGTTACAAAGAACCGTTACTAAATCGGAAACTAAAATAAGAGGCAGAAAAAAAGGCCATTACAGTGTATACCACATTAAAAAAAGACCTCTGCGGTATCGATGATAAGGGGGGTTCATATTGATGGTATTGTGTCATTATCGTACTCCTAAACGATGAAACTCAGTTTATTAGCGATATTCGGTCAGAATATAATCGCTGTTTCGGTCAAAACAGTATGGTCAGCTAATAGCATCATACTAAAGCACATTGTTCAGGAATGGAATGAATGATTCTATTTCTGTTTCCATTCCATAAAAAAACCCAATCCGAAGACTGGGTTCAATGTATTTAATCAAGATATCAATAGATTTAAACACTTAATGTTGAATTATCATTCTGTTTAGGATTATTACCAAAGCGGTTGCTGCCGTCGGTACTGTTTTGCACCATAAAATAAAGCAGAACTAAAATACCAACAATCGGAATTAGCATAATTAATGCCCACCAACCAGTACGATCTTGATCATGTAAACGACGAACAGTAACAGCCACTGTCGGAATAAAGGCAAAAGCTGCATATAACGCCGCTAATACACCATACCCTTCCATTACTGTCGGTAATTGCAATGTCGTATCAACAAGGCTACATGCCATGCTTATAAATGCGTTAATTAAGGTAAAAAACCAAAATTCTTTTCTGCGTGAACGCCCTTGAAATTGAGCATATTTACTAAGAACTAAAAAATACCAATTCATTCTTTTTCCTTGTTAATATTAATAACGCTTAATCCGAACAACTTTCATTATCTCAAATTCTAAGCCAGCAACAACGATTGTATCAACATAATAAGTCATATTTACTTTTGCACCAGTTAGACTTTTATATTTTGATTTTCGTTTAAATTTAAAAGGTACATTATAACCATCAATCATCAATGAGTGCTGTATCCATTCACCATCATCTCGTTGAGTATGAGAATACACCGTTAAGCCCTCACTATGAATGAGTTGTTCGTGCTTAGCAATGAGCTTATCGCTATCAGATTTCATTGATTATTCTCCCAATTATTTTATTGATGCTTTTTTCTAGATGCAAAAACAGAGAGCTAGGCTCTCTGTTTATTTTAATCGTGTACTTGAATATATTACTCTTAAAGAGGAAGAAATAAACCCGCTAATGTTGCACTCATTAAATTAGCTAAGGTTGCAGCAAAAATAGCTTTCATGCCTAAGCGTGCTATTTCCGGACGACGTTTAGGAACAATACCGCCTAATCCGCCCATCAGCATTGCAATAGAAGTTAAGTTTGCAAAGCCACACAAAGCAAAAGTGACAATTGCTTGTGAGTGCTCACTTAATTTAGCTAACGTTTCAGGTTTCATTAACTCAGCAAATGCAATGAACTCATTAACAGCGATCTTTGTACCAATAAGACTCGCAGCAGTGGTTGCTTCCGACCAAGGCACACCAATTAACCAAGCAACAGGCGCAAACAAGTAACCAAAAATCAGATTTAAGCTAAGATCGTTGATACCAATCCAATGGCCAATATGTTCTAACCCACCATTTACCATTGCAATTAAACTAATAACCGCTAATAGACTTGCGCCAACGGCCATCGCAATTTGTAAGCCACTTAAAGCACCACGAGAAGCCGCATCGACTAAGTTAACAGGTTCATCTTCTTCACCGTCATCTTCTTCTTCCATGCTGTGTACGCCTTCAGTTTGTGGCACGATCAATTTTGCCATCATTAATCCAGCAGGAGCAGACATAAAACTTGCAGCGATAAGATATTTTAGTTGTACTCCAAGTCCGGCATAACCGACCATAGTACCACCAGCAACAGAAGCTAAACCGCCAACCATTACTGCAAATAATTCAGAACGTGTCATTCGAGCTAGGAATGGACGAACAACCAATGGTGCTTCTACAGAACCAACAAAAATATTTGCTGTTGCAGACATAGATTCAGTACGTGTCGTGCCGAGTATACGCTGTAATAAACCACCAATGCCGCGGATCACCCATTTCATGATGCCCACGTAATATAATACGGAAATTAATGCTGAAAAGAAGACAATAGAAGGTAAGACATTAACCGCAAAAATAAAGCCTAGTTTAAATTGAGCTAACTGCCCAAATAAGAAAGATGTTCCTTCGTGGCCATATTCAATAACGCCAGATACTGCACCAGATACACTATTTAGTACCACACGGCCAACAGGTACATAAAGAATAAAAGCGGCAAATACAACCTGAATACAAAAAGCACCAAGTACACTCCGCCAGTTCACTGCAGATCGATTTTCAGAAAATAAAAAACCTACCATGAAAATTATAAATATACCGAGTATGCCGATGAGATAATGCAAAGTTATTCCCCAATGTTTGGTGTAGTAAACGATTGCGGAAAGAGTGTATTCATAAAAAAAAGTGTGACAAGGATCAAATTGTTACTGCAAATAACAGAAATCTAACAAATCACCGCTAAATTGCATTATTTTCAGTCTAAGCAAACGAATTTCGTCGTATTAGTTCCCCTGAGGGATACTATTACCCCCAATAATTACAATTTGAAACATTTATCCCCGCTTTTAAGCCAACCGTTTGCGTAAGATCGCTGTTTTTTACATCATTACCATTTACACGTAATATTACCAATATCTATATGACGACGAATAAACTCGATAAATAGATTTACTTTGTTAGGTAAAAATTTATGTCTTGGGTAAACCGCATAGAGCGGCATATGTTGAGTTAGTTGCCAATCGGGCATCAGCCTAATTAACTTACCTTGACGGATCTCATCAGTTAATAAGTATGTCGCTAAATAGCCAATACCATTTCCCGCAATCGTCGCATCACGAACAGCGTCTGCAGAGTCAACTCGATAATTACCTGTAACTTTAATATCCTGATTTTTATTTTGTTGACTAAAACTCCAGACGTTATCTTTGCGTTCACGACTAAAATAAATAATACAATTATGTTCTGTTAGGTCACTTGGTTGATAAGGCACACCATGCGTTGCTAAATATTCAGGACTTGCCACCAGCACAAAATCACAATTACTCAAATGACGAGCCACAAAACCTTCGGGTGGTGAGTCCATAAATCCGATCCAAAGATCGAGCTGTTCTGCGATTAAATCAACCCGATGATCAAACAAACTTAATTCTAAATTAATTAATGGATGCTGAGCATGGAACTCATTGATATAAGGGGCAACATGATTAGAAGCAAAAGATTGTGCAATCCCCACACGTAACAGACCTTGAGAATTATCTTCACTCCCTAACAGCTCACTTTCAGCTTCATTTATCTCTTCCACTACTTTTTCACAGTGTTTCGCAAATAAACGTCCCGCTTCTGTTAATGCAAAAGATCGGGTTGTGCGTTGCACCAATTGCACGCCAAGTCGTAATTCAAGCTGTTGAATCAATTTACTCACTTGAGTACGAGAGATATCAAGTAATTGTGCTGCTTTAGTAAAGCTTTGCTGTTTTGTTAGTGCGTTAAAAACAATCATCTGCTGGGCTTTTTTTAACATCTACAACCTTTATTTCTAATAAAAAATCATGATAACTAAGATACGTTAATCTTGCTGTTATCGTAAGATTACTTCTAATTGATAGTATATGTTATCTCGTTATTTACTGAATCCTGATTCTTTCTATTCATTCGCAATAACATACAACAATCGAATATTTGGCTACATAATTCTCTGTGTTTTATTACAACATTCATAGAGTGTTCAAACTTCTGAAACATTATTGTCATATAACTTTTCTACTCTTTGTCGTGTTCATTCAAACCTATTGGCGTTTTGCCCAACAAGAAAGGATTAGGAAAATGAAAACAAAGATTATCGGCGCAATTGTTGTTGCAAGTTCATTTGCTGTTAGTTCTACAGCGTTTGCTGGCGAGACTATCTCTGTTGTAGGTTCTAGCTCTGTTTCTCCACTCATGGAAGTATTGGGCGAAACATATGCAAAATCTAACGATACCAAGGTAGAAGTTCAAGGTCCTGGATCATCAGCTGGTATCCGTGTTGCTCATGATGGTTCAGCTGATTTAGGAATGTCATCTCGTGGTTTAAAAACAACTGAAGAATCTCCCCAAATAAAAGAAGTTGTGATTGCTCGTGATGGCATTGCCGTTGTAGTTAACAACAACAACCCTGTCACCGATTTAACTAAAGAACAAATTGCTGAAATCTACAAAGGTAATGTAACCAATTGGAACCAAGTCGGTGGTGAAGATAAACCCATCGTTGTCGCTACTCGTGATACCGCCTCAGGTACTCGAGGGGCATTTGAAGACATTATGTCACTAACAAAAAAAATTAATGATATTAAGGTCTCTGCTATTTCCCAAAAAGCACAAGTTGCTAGCGGTAATGGTCAATTAAAAACAACCGTAGCTAACAACCCTTTTGCTATCGGCTATATTTCACTCGGCTCAGTTGATAATACCGTTAAACCACTAACAATTGACGGTCATAAACCATCAATCGCTGCAATTAAAGCGGGTGATTATAGCGTTCAACGTCCATTTATTGTGGTTTATAAAGACGGACGTCCCTCAGCAGAAGCATTGAAATTTCTAACATGGGTCCAATCACCCATCGCACAGAAAATTGTTGCCGATAAAGGTTTCATCTCAATCAATTAATTAATTTTTATTTTAACGCTCGACTTATTAGAGTTGAGCGTTTTTGACTTCTCAGAAATAGGCTACTCATTGGTATCCTTTCTGGAGTGTAGATTATATGACCATCGCAAATATTGAAAAATCAACAAAAGCTATTCCACGGCTAAAGTCAAAAAAACGTATTGACTGGCGTGAAATGTTCTTTAAATATCTCTTTATGCTCAGTGCCGCAATCGGCATCTTATCACTCGTTACTATTGGCTACTTTATTTTCCGTGAAGGCTATGCCGCTTTTGCCCATTCAGGTGTTACAGGCATTGTATTAGGCACTGATTGGTTGCCTCCCGCACTCTATGGTATTGCTCCAATGATTGTTGCCTCACTGGTTTCAACAGCAGGTGCGGTAATGATAGGTGTTCCTATTGGTGTATTAACAGCCATCTTTATTGCAGAAGTAGCACCCAGACCACTAGCCAGTTTTATTCGCCCGATGATTGAACTATTAGCAGGAATTCCATCTGTTGTTTATGGCTTTTTTGGACTGGTTATTATTGTTCCGCTGATTCAAGAAATATTTAATGTCCCCGCAGGTAATACCATATTAGCTGGAATCATTGTGCTTGCCGTCATGATTCTACCTACAGTAATTACAATTTCTGAAACCTCTATTCGTGCAGTCCCGCGTACTTATAAAGAAGGTTCTTTGGCGCTAGGGGCATCACCCATGTTTACTATTTTCAAACTTATCGTTCCCGCGGCACGCTCAGGCATCATGACTGGCGTTATTTTAGGTGTCGCACGCGCACTTGGGGAAACGATGGCGATCATCATGGTTATGGGTAACTCTCCAGCGATGCCTGAGGGCTTACTTGAATCTGCTCGAACACTAACAGCAAATATTGCTATTGAAATGTCTTACGCAACCGGTATTCACGCCAGTGCATTGTATGCAACAGGTATTGTGTTGTTAGTCTTTATTATGACCCTAAACGGTGCGCTTCTTTATCTAAACCGTGAACGGGCGAGGTAATTCACAATGAATCATAGTCATACTTTATCAACTCAAACAAGCCGATTAGAAAATTCAAATCCAGCAGCACAAAAATTAAAAGATCGCCTATCTCTTACAATTATTTGGTTATCTGCTGGTGTTACCGTTGGCTTTTTATTATGGGTTATGTGGTACATTCTCAGCAACGGTCTTTCCCATGTTGATTGGTCTTTTATTAGTTCAAATTACACCACCATTGGTAAAGAATCTGGTATTTGGCCAATGATTGTCTCAACGATCTATATGGTATTTGCCTCAATTGCAGTTGCAGCACCATTAGGAATAATGACCGCTATTTACCTTACTGAATATGCCAAAATAGGCAGCCGTTTAGTTAAAGTGATCCGTTTTTGTACTGAATCTTTAGCTGGCATTCCTTCGATTATCTATGGCCTTTTCGGTATGACCTTTTTTGTAGTTATTCTCGGCTTTGGTTATTCAATCCTATCAGGCGCACTAACGTTAAGTATTTTGATTCTTCCAGTAATTATTCGTACCACTGAAGAAGCGTTAATGGCAGTACCACAAACCTACCGTGAAGGTTCATATGGCTTAGGGGCATCTAAGATTTATACTATCTGGCGACTCATTCTTCCTAGTGCAATGCCTGGAATTGTGACCGCTATTATCCTCAGCGTTGGTCGTGTTATTGGTGAATCAGCACCGGTATTTATGACCGCAGGTATGGTAGCGCATATTCCTGAGAGTGTATTTGACTCAGGACGAACGCTTACTGTTCACCTGTATAAACTAACGCAAGAACTCTACACCGTACATGAATGGAACCAAGCATATGGTACGGCTACGGTACTGATCATTGTTGTTCTTGTAATTAACCTAATAACCAAGCTTATCGCTAGCCGTTTTAATATTGCGACTTACTAAATTTTGGGGATACATATGAACAAATTTAACATTGAAAATTTAGACCTTTTTTATGGTCAAAACCAAGCATTAAAGAAAATTAATTTACCAATTCCTAACCGCCAAGTAACGGCACTTATTGGTCCATCTGGTTGTGGGAAATCAACGTTACTTCGCTGCTTAAATCGTATGAATGACTTGATTGAAGGTGTAACAATTAAAGGCTTACTTACTATTGATAATGAAAATGTCTATGGCAACATCGACGTCGCTCAATTACGCATTAAAGTCGGTATGGTATTTCAAAAACCCAATCCCTTTCCAATGAGTATCTATGAAAATGTTGCTTATGGTTTACGTGCTCAAGGGATCAAAGATAAAAAAACGTTAGACACTATCGTAGAGCAATCACTCCGTGGTGCAGCATTATGGGATGAAGTAAAAGATCGTTTGAAATCTCATGCTTTTGGTCTTTCTGGTGGTCAACAGCAACGTCTCTGTATTGCACGTACTATTGCAATGAAACCTGAAGTGATCTTAATGGATGAACCAACATCTGCACTTGATCCTATCGCAACCAAAAAAATTGAAGATTTAATGGAGACACTTAAAAAAGAATTTACTATCGTCATTGTTACCCACTCAATGCAACAAGCACGCCGTATATCAGATCGTACCGCATTCTTCTTAATGGGCGAATTAGTTGAACATGATGCAACCCAAAATATCTTTAACAACCCAACAGATGATCGGACTCGCGGTTATGTAAACGGTGATTTTGGTTAAGCGGTATACAACAAATAATAATAGCGATGGTACAACTTGCCTCTTCTCTATGAAGGGGCTTTTTTATTTTAACAAAATCATTAAATAACAATATCTTATTTCAATAAAAAATAACCATTTGCAACACCCATTAAAAAGATGTATTTTATTTGTATGTTTTAACAAGACCATTTCACAAAGGGGATTCCCATGTCAACAATTCCAAATGATTATGTAAATTATAAATCCACTCCTATTTTTACACCTGAAAATATTCCAAAGATGTTTCTTCACCTTCATAACACTCGTGCTAATGTTTATGGCAAAATTTGTGTATTACAAGGTCAATTGAAATTTTACGGTTTTAAAGATCAGCGTGGTGATATTGAGCAAGAAATCATTATCCATGCCGGTGATACAGCAATTAGTCCACCGCAATATTGGCATAAAGTAGAATTTTTAACTGCAGATACACAATTTCAAGTCCGTTTTTACGCACAAGAAAATAGTCAAATTGTACGTGATAATCTAAATGAACGTACACCTCAAGCATAATAATACGTAGCACAGGCTTACTGTTATCACTTAAATGTAAAATTAACCTTATAATGACAGTGCGTTAATTTTTATAAGCTAATCTTATCTATACAGAGCAATCGCTCACGGGTGCTGTATATTATTAAGGTGTAAGAATGTGCTATAAATTACCAATAACACAAGTAACATCATGGATAAATGTATTAACATCAACCAATATTCCAATAAGATCAGTGGGCCTATTGATTAATAATTCTGCTGTAACAAGTTCATTTTCAAGCCATTTCAATCATCTTAATATTAATACGTATCAATTAATAAAAGAGATAGATCCAACATTATTCATCAACGAAATTATTAATAGTGATTGTAATATTCTTATTGTCGATAGATCTCATTACACACACTTACAACAATTAATACCCTCTTATTCACAAAATAATAGTGTTATCGTATTGATACAAGAACCTTGGATACCCAATTGGACATGGGATTTCAAATAATGTCATTTTTTGTGCCAATCAGACCTCCCATAAATAATCCCCTAAATCTACCAATGAATAAATAAGATATCTGTCTAGTGTCATTTTTTCTACATAACATTGAATATATATAGCCGTAAGCGTCGATTTAGCTATAATTACAAACATTTGTCTAATGACAATAAATAGCTTGTTACCAATAGCATAGAAATTGGTAACATCATGTTTCCATATCACCAGCAGGAGTTTACCGCAATATGCGCTTACTGGTATTAATGCTTATCTTCGTTTCTACGCTGAGTTTTGCCGACACAAAACCACAATCGACACCTCATCAAGAAATTAATCTTGAATATCAACAACTTCAGAAACTTAACCTTGAACTAAACACATTAGCAAAAGAAGCAACATCAACAACTGGCTCATCACTTGATGTAGTTCGCTTACAATTGCTCAATAAGAACAAAGAATTAAGACAAACATTAACTGATTTAATTGACGATAAGCAAGCAGACAAAAAACTACTAATTAAACAAGTAGAACAACAAATAAAGTTTGCGGCTGAGGCTGAAAAATTTTTACAAACTAAAGTTGAACGTGATCAAAAAGAGCTTGATAAAGCAAAAGATACCGACAAATTAGTTGCTTTAAAAGCCCTTACTGAAAGTCGTGATTTTATCATTCTCGTTCTTAATGATGAATGGGAAAATTACCAATGGATGAAACGTTTAGGTAAACCACAACCTAACTCAGTTAAAGCACTTAAAAAGAATGTTGAGCACCGTCTTGACTTTATGTCAGCATCTCTGACTTTTGGTAGCCAAGCACTAGAGTTAAACAATAAACAAATAAAGTCAGCAACGGGCGATGAGTTAAAAGCATTACAAATCACCCAAATTTTATCTCAACGCCAAGTCGATAGTGATACAAAAAACTTAACAGATTTAGTTAAGCTTGCTGATAGCATGGGATTAGACACTGCTGAATATAAGCGTTTACTCTTTGAAAAAACGGGTAATGTAACTGATGATTTACTAAATAGTAAAGTTATGTGGTCAATTGTAACATCATGGACAACTGACTTTAGTTCATGGCTTTTTGAAAATTTACCACAGATGATCTTTAAAGTGATTATCTTTATATTTATTATTTTTGCATTCAAAACATTAAAGAATATTGTTCGTAAAATGGTGACACGCGCCGTATCGACAAAGAACTTAAAAATGTCGATGCTTATGCAAGAATTCTTTATTTCAATGTCAGGTAAAATTGTATTTGCGATTGGTATCTTAATTGCACTATCACAAGTAGGTTTAAACCTTGCCCCAATTTTAACCGGTTTTGGTGTTGCGGGTATTATTGTTGGTTTTGCATTACAAGATACATTGTCTAATTTTGCTTCAGGCATGATGCTGCTGATCTACCGTCCGTTTGATGTCGGTGATCTAGTTGAAGCGGGAAGTATTACTGGCAAAGTAAGCCACATGAGCCTAGTAAATACAACGATCAAAACATTCAGTAATGAAATTATTATCGTACCCAATAGTAAAATTTGGGGTGATATTATTAAGAACGTAACACATGAAAAAGTGCGCCGTATCGATATGATTTTTGGTATCGGTTATAGCGATGATATCGAAAAAACAGAACGTGTTTTACAAGAAATTGTTGAATCTCACCCTTCTGTTTTACGTAGCCCAGAGCCAACTATCAAGCTACACACATTAAATACATCTTCAGTTGATTTTATTGTTCGCCCTTGGGTTAAGACTGACGATTATTGGGATGTTTATTGGGACATCACGAGAGAAGTGAAAATGCGCTTTGATCGCGAAGGTATTTCAATTCCATTCCCACAGCAAGATGTGCATTTACACATGATTGAAAAAGCCATCGAATCAAAAACGGTATAATCACTCATAGTCAAAATATTAAAAGGGCAAGTACTTACTTGCCCTTTTCTTACGCTGACAATTAAGTGCAATGATCCTCTCATTAACTTAACAACAGTTTTGTTATTATCATTAAACATGTCACAAATATACCTTTAGTAACAAATAAATCCGCGAGATTACGCAATAAATAGGTATAATCGTAAAGAGCAAGTATTGAATTAACCTCAGTTTTTATTCAATATTCCCATAATCAGCATGAACGTTAACGCGCATGCATTAAAAAGAAATGACATTTATGTTGTCAAGCAAACTTCAACATTTTGTGTTTGCACTTTTGCTCATTTATTAATATTACTGTTCAGGAATAACTATAATGAAAAAGCGTCTATTAGCAGCAATGGTACTCCCGATGATGTTAGCTGCATGTTCAACAACAGGTCTTACTTCGAAAACACCACAATCAATAACTGCTTCTGAACTTGCTAACGGTAGCTGGTCGTTAGTGAAAATTGATAATCAAGTGCTTTCTCAACCAGTACCAACATTAGAGTTAGCCACTGATCTTGCAGCGAATGGACATGCAGGCTGTAATCGTTACTTTGGTCAGGCTGAAGTAAAGGAAGGACAATTCCGTATTGAAAAAATGGGAATGACAATGATGTTATGCCCAGATAGTGAAATGAAAGTTGAGCAAACATTTACACAATCGATGTCTGATTGGAATAAAGTTAGCGTTTCAGGCGATACAATGACAATGACAAATGCTAAGCATACGTTAACATTTGCTCGTGATATGGCAGCAACACCAGCAAAATAATCGCCTACAACCAAAAATAAGAGCTGTTTACACACTTTTGATAACAAATAAATGTGTGTAAGCAGCTTTTTATTATTCACAGATTATGCAGCACTGACCTTGTAATACTTTTTACGCAGAATATGTGCAGCAGTCACCATATTCGTTAGAGCAGCTTCAGTTTCCGTCCAATTCCGCGTTTTTAAGCCACAATCAGGATTGATCCATAAGCGTTCAATCGGAATTAATGCCGCAGCTTTATCAATTAACGCTGTTATCGTATCAACTTCTGGAATATTAGGTGAATGAATATCATACACACCAGGACCAATTTGATTGGGGTAAGCAAACGCTTCAAACGCCTTAAGTAAGTCCATATCTGAACGTGATGTTTCAATTGTAATTACATCAGCATCTAACGCAGCAACAGATGCAATGATCTGGTTAAATTCGCTATAACACATATGAGTATGAATTTGTGTTTGTGAGCCAGCGCCTGCAGCTGAGATCTTAAACGCTTTTACTGCCCAATCAAGATACTCTTGCCATTGGCTTTGTTTTAGCGGTAACCCTTCTCTTATTGCCGGCTCATCAATTTGAATGATTTTAATGCCAGCAGCCTGTAAATCAGCCACTTCATCCCGTAAGGATAAAGCAATTTGATTTGCTATCGCTTCACGTGATAAATCTTCACGCGCAAACGTCCAACCTAATATCGTCACAGGACCGGTTAGCATCCCCTTAACCAGTTGAGATGTTAAGGATTGCGCATATCGACTCCATTCTACCGTTATTGGTTGAGCGCGATAAATATCTGATACAATAATCACAGGTTTTACACAACGGGAGCCATAACTTTGCACCCATCCATATTGCGTAACAACAAAGCCTTCTAGCTGCTCTGCAAAATACTCCACCATATCATTGCGTTCCGCTTCACCATGAACAAGAACATCAAGCCCCAAACGATGTTGACGAGTGATGGCATCTTGAATATGTACTTCTAATGCTTGGTTATAATCAGATTCACTGATCCGCCCTGCTTTAAAATCACGCCGTTGACTACGAATCGTTGTTGTTTGTGGAAATGAACCAATAGTTGTGGTCGGTAATAATGGCAACTGCAATGCGTGTTGCTGCTGAATTGCCCGCTCAGAATAAGGGCGATCACGTTCAGCTAATTGGGGATTAATTGCTGCTGCCCGTTGCTGTACTTGTAGATTATTCACTCGCTTACTGTTCAAACGATCTTTTATGCTAGCACTGTAAGTTACACATTCTGCAATCGCTGCCAAATCACCATCAAGCGCCTGTGCTAACAGTGTTATTTCGCCACACTTTTGTTTAGCAAATGCTAACCATTGACGAACATCAGCATCAAGCTCTATTTCACTCTCTACATCTATAGGACTATGCAATAACGAACATGAACTCGCTAGCCACAGATTAGCCCCTAATTGTTGTTTAATTGGTTGTAAACACGTTAGCCATTCAGCCAGATCTGCGCGCCATACGTTACGCCCATTGATCACTCCAGCAGATAATACCCAATGATCAGGGATAGCCTCAGCAACAGTTGTTAATTGTGCAGGGGCTGCCGATAAATCAATATGCAAACCATCGACATTAAGCTGTGAAATTATGGCTAATTGGTGACTAATATCATCAAAATACGTAGTCAGTAATAATTTAGGTCCACCGTGTAACACTTGATAAGCCAATTTAAAACTCGCGGCCCACTCTTGTGGTAATTCAAGGGCGAGTGCCGGTTCATCAATCTGGACCCACTCGACACCTAATACCGCTAATTTAGTTAATATTTGCTGATAAGCTGTCAACAATCGTGGCAATAATGTTAAGCGATCAAACCCCTGCTGTTTTTCTTTTCCTAGCCATAAATAAGAGACCGGCCCTAATAATATGGGTTTGACATTATGACCTGCTTTTTTTGCCTCAGCGACTTCTTCAAATAACTGCTGCCAGCTGACATTAAAACTATCGTCTGCGGTAAATTCAGGCACGATATAATGATAATTTGTGTTAAACCATTTCGTCATATCAGCTGCGGCACAAGTACATCCTGTTGGTGCTTTACCCCGCGCAACACTGAACAACGTATCTAAGTCAGGAAACCCCTTTTGATGACGTGTTGGAATATGGCCAAGCAGCATGCTGGTTCCTAACACATGATCATACCAAGCAAAATCCCCAACAGCGACATAATCAAGTCCTGCTTTAATTTGATCATTCCAATGACGATGACGTAAGTCTCTTCCAACCTGTTTCAGTTGTGCTTGATCACTCTCACCACGCCAATAACGCTCTTGAGCAAACTTTAATTCACGCTGATTTCCAACCCGTGGATATCCAAGTATATGAGTCATTGTTTTTGCTTCTGTAGTCATTTTATTTGATGCTATTACCATTATTATATCCCTCTAATTCAATATCTTATCAACCATAAATCCATCTAAAAATAATGGCTAAGATGACGTCGGTTGATTAACACAGTGACGGACAACAACACTGACAACAAGGTAATTTATCTCATAATGATCATGAGTTTTTTTCACGTTAGAGGAATGGTAATTTATAATACTTATCACTATAATAGACGTTTAGCCGTCTAGATGTTTACAGTCACCCATTAACAATGTAGATTAAAAAACAATCAACTTATATCGCAAAGATTCAAGGACGGAATATGATTGAACTTAAACATCTAAAAACATTAATGGTACTAAGAACAACAGGATCACTCACAGCAACAGCCAATAATTTATGCTTAACGCAATCAGCACTGTCGCATCAATTAAGAGATCTTGAACAACGTTTAGGCAGCCCTCTCTTTTTACGCAAAACACGCCCTGTCCGCTTTACGGCGGAAGGAAAAATACTATTAGCTTTAGCGGATAAAGTTTTACCTACAATACAAGCAGCAGAACAAGAATTAGCCAGCAATAGACACCAAACAGCAGGTCGATTACAGATGGCGATTGAGTGCCATTCTTGTTTTCAGTGGCTAATGCCCGCATTAAAACAGTACCAAGGATTATGGCCAGATGTGGATATTGATTTTTCATCAGGATTTAGTTTTGAGCCCATTCCTGCTCTGGCAAAAGGCGAATTAGATTTAGTGATCACATCAGATATTCAGCTACGCCATGAGATTCATTATGAGCCGCTGTTTGATTTTGAGATGTGTTTAATTGTTGCCCCACAGTCATTATTAGCCACTAAATCGAATATTGTTCCAGCTGATCTCGCTCATCAAACCGTACTCAGTTATCCCATTCAGCGTAATCGTCTCGATATAGTTAAGCATTTCCTTCACCCAGCAGGTATTGAGCCATTAGCGTGGAAACAAGCAGATAATAGTTTAATGTTAATTCAGATGGTATCAGCAGGAATGGGGGTTGCAGCATTACCTAATTGGGCCGTTGATAATTTTGTGCAACAGGGATTGATAATCAGTAAGCCATTAGGTAAAGGATTATGGCGACGTTTATTTGCCGCAGTACGAGCCTCTGAACAAAAACATCATTATCTGAATGCTTTTTTTGCAACAGCTAAACAACAGTGTCAACAGCACCTACAAGGTATTAAAACGGTTTAATACCTTGTATAAATGCCAGCCCTGTTTATTTAAACTGATTATTCAATGGGTCATAGTGATAGCCTTGTTGCGCCATTTTATCAGACAGCTCAGTCTCACTTAATTCATAACGAGATGCTAATTCTGCCATTGAATTGCACTCAAGTCGTAGACGCTCATTAACAATACCAATGACAATATGGGTATCCATACCAAGTAAATTATTGATTTCCATTCTTCCCCCCTTACAGCTTAATAATCACAGTCAATGTTACCTCTGTTTATTAAGCATAGACGACTTATCATCCTTTCTCCTTTTCATCAATAACAGATAAAAAAAAGCCCTTATCTCACATAAGATAAAGGCTCATAACACTTCTGATTTAAGTATTAGAATAATGTTAATTGCATTACTGCAGAGAATGTAAGTAACACTGCTGTCACTAATAACTGCCATTTATTGATCGTTTTGTGCAATAAAATATGCCCTGACCATACCAGCATTGCAGCCACTAAACATAATAATGAAATAATGATTTCGACAGTATAAGGTGCGGTTGCAGCCTCTCCCATAAAAATCACTTTCCAAACTAAGAGTAATACCGACACGATGGCACTAATAAAGCCAACAAACGGCAAAATACGGTGGAAAGCCTGTAATCGTGTACGCGAAAACGTCAATAAAACATGAGCAAGTAAACTACCATACAAAGCCATCGCCACTAAACTTAGCAATACTTCAGGCATATCCATCATCGGAAATAAAAAAATCCAACTAATAAATCCCAATAAATTCGAACCATAAAGCACCTTTAATGGCCCTGAATCTCGCGTTTTACTGGTTTTTACTTTAACGGTGAAAAATAACAAACTCAATAAAGGGAGTACTGCCCAAGCTTGACTAATTGCGGCAAGTAGCCATCCAATAAGCAATACTGGTAACATTTTATGTACTCGACCTCGTTGACCAGGGCAGATCTCCCCTTTGGTGAGTACTAACGTAAGAATACATTGCGCACCAAGCAGTGCTGGAATTAAAAATGCGAGATAGCCGATCATAATAAGCATCAATTAAGAAGAAAAGGAGCACAATTATACTCAAGTCACAGCAAGATGCGAATAAGAGCCTTCAGCTGATATTTATTCGTATCTATCTGCCTGATATTATCCAAACGACACAACAATGAACAAAAAGGAACGCGTGAAATGTTCGTTCGCTCATTTATGTGCGATTGCTCACCAAACATTATGTAAATTAGTGGCATATTAACCCTATTAAATAGAGGGCGTTATTAACGCTAATAATGTATTCAATAACGATAAGCGAAACGAACATGACGACTTGGCTAGAAACAGAGGTTGTGATCATCGGCGGTGGCGCAACGGGAACAGGAATTATGCGTGACTGCGCCCTGCGCGGTATTAAATGTATCTTAATAGAAAAAGACGATTTAGCCTCTGGTACAACCGGTCGTAACCATGGCTTACTTCATTCAGGTGCACGTTATGCAGTAACGGATCCAGAATCAGCCAAAGAATGTATTATTGAAAATCGTATCCTTAAAAATATTGCACGCCATTGTGTGGAAGATACACAAGGGTTATTTATATCTCTACCTGATGATGATCTACAATTTCAACAACAATTTATTAACGCCTGCCAAAGTGCCGATATTGATGTTGAACAATTAACACCACAACAAGCATTAAGACTAGAACCTAATTGTAACCCACAACTTATAGGTGCCGTAAAAGTCCCCGACGGTACCATTGATCCCTTTCGCTTAGCTTCTTCTAACGCACTTGATGCTATAGAACATGGTGCACAACTTTTTAACCACACTTTTGTCACCGCGCTTATTCAAGAAAATGGTGCCGTAAAAGGGGTTAACTGTTTAAATTTAAAAACGAATACTCATTTTGAAATTAGAGCCCAACAAGTAATTAATGCCGCAGGGATCTGGGGACAACAAATATGTCAATACGGTGATCTTAATATCACTATGTTCCCTGCCAAAGGATCATTGTTGATCTTAGATTATCGCATTAATAACTTAGTCATCAACCGCTGCCGAAAACCATCTGATGCCGATATCTTAGTGCCTGGTGATACCATCTCATTAATTGGAACAACATCTGAACGTATTGATTATAAAGATATTGATAATCTACATGTTACAAGTAAAGAAATTGATATCTTACTAAAAGAAGGAGCTAAGCTAGCACCGATCATGGCCAATACTCGTGTATTACGTGCTTATGCTGGCGTGCGACCATTAGTTGCGGTCGATGGTGATACTAGTGGTCGTAATATTAGCCGTGGAATCGTGTTATTAGATCATGCTGAACGCGATAGCATGGACGGTTTTATTACTATCACTGGCGGTAAGTTAATGACTTACCGCATGATGGCAGAATGGACCACTGATCTTGTGGCGAAAAAACTCGGTAATTCCACGCCGTGTACCACTCATCAACAACCATTACCAGGTTCAGAGCAGCCTAAAACCATTAAACATACCGCCAGCTTAGCTAAGCCTGTTTATCAATCTGCTTACTATCGCCATGGTGAGCGTGCTGAACAATTTTTAACGGATGATAAGAAAAGCCAAGCCATTATTTGTGAATGTGAAATGGTGACCTGTGGCGAAGTTGAATATGCAATCAAACAACTGGATGTTCATAACCTAGTTGATTTACGTCGCCGTACCCGTGTTGGCATGGGACCTTGCCAAGGTGAATTATGTTCTTATCGTGCTGCAGGTTTATTTGCTGAATATGGTAATACTGATGGTAACCATGCTAGTCATATTCTCAGTGATTTTCTTGAAGAACGTTGGAAAGGCATTAAACCTGTCTTTTGGGGAGATGCTCTACGTGAAGCTGAATTCTCTTATTGGATTTATGAAGGTCTATTTGGTGTAAGTGATATTCCACCAACATCCACATCAGCCAATACTAACCAGCCACTTTGTGAGGAAAAATAATGAAATTTGATAATATAATTATTGGTGGTGGTGTTGCTGGCTTAACCTGCGCGATCCGTTGTGCTCAAGCTGGACTAAAAACAGCCGTTATTGCTGCAGGACAAAGTGCACTGCATTTTTCTTCTGGATCAATTGATGTATTAAGTCGTTTACCTAATGGCACAACAACACATTACCCTTTTGATGAGTTTGAAACTTTAGCTAATCAATCTCCACAACATCCTTATAGTAAAGTAGGAATTAATGTTACTCGCCAAGCGATTGATTGGTATCAACAGACAATGGCACATCTTGGCATTGAACTGAGTCATCAATCTGATGATTGTAACCATTTGCGTATTACACCAATGGGAACGTTTAAAGCGACATGGCTATCACAATCCACTGTGCACCCCTTTCCTATGTTTGAACCCGCTAAATCATTGCGTAAATTGGCCTTAGTAACTATTGATGGTTTCCGTGATTTTCAACCCCAATTAGCGGCTGATAATTTACGTCTACTTCCCCACTTTGCTAACGTAGAGATAACGACGGCTGCCATTGCATTACCTGAAACTGAATTAATGCAACGTAATCCATGTGAATATCGTTCGATTGATATTTCTCGTGTTTTAGCTGATGAGCATAAATTACAACGTTTTTCCTTAGCGATGAAAAATACTATCGGTGAGACGGATCTTGTCGTTATTCCTGCCGTATTTGGTAACGGCACTGGGATTAAAATCATTAAAAAACTTGAACAATTAACCGGTTATACATTATGTGAAATTCCAACTATGCCACCATCATTACTTGGTATTCGTTTGGAAGATGCTATGAAAAGCTACTACAAATCACTAGGTGGGTTAATTCTTGCCGGTGATGAGGTCACTCATGGCGAATTTAAAAATAACCAATTACAACGTATTTTTACACGTCATCACGGCGATATGCCATTAATTGCCAATCATTATTTACTTGCTAGTGGCAGCTTCTTTAGCCGTGGTTTACATGCTGAACGTCATCATATTGAAGAAGCAATTTTGGGATTAGATATTGCGCCATTAACATCCACTAACCACCAGCACTGGTATCAACCTCAATTTTTCAGTGACCAACCGCATCAGTTTTTAGGAATGGGCGTTGAAACAAATCAACAGTTACAACCAAGTCTTAACGGTAACACAATTACCAATCTCTATTGTGCCGGAGCTATTTTAGCACATTACAATCCAATTTTTGAAGGCAGTGGCAGCGGTGTTGCTATCAGCACTGGCTTTCATGCGGCCCAATCAATGATCGCCTTACACGATAAACACAGCTCAACCGCAATTTTTCCATCATTAGCAGAGGGCAATATCTAATGCTCAAGCAAGATACCAGTTTTGACCAATGCATTAAATGCACCGTATGTACCGTTTATTGCCCTGTTGCTAAAGCAAATCCTAATTACCCCGGTCCAAAACAATGCGGTCCAGATGGTGAACGATTACGGATCAAAAGTGCGGAATTTTATGATGATATGCTTAAACTATGCACTAACTGTAAACGCTGTGAAACCGCTTGCCCTTCAGGGGTAAAAATCGGCGACATGATTGCCGTTGCACGTAGTAAACATGCTAAACACGACCTCAATATTAAAACGATTCGAGATTTCGTCTTAAGCCATACTGATTTAATGGGGACAGTCGCAACACCTTTTGCACCTTTCGTTAATGCAATTACAGGCATGAAACCTGTAAAAAAAATCATGCATAAAACCATTGGTGTTCATGATCATAAAAGTTTGCCTAAATATTCTCATGGTACATTCCGCCAATGGTATAAAAAGCATTGCTCGAATCAGACACGCTATCCACAACAAGTGCATTACTTTCACGGCTGTTATGTGAATTATAATAATCCACTATTAGGTCAAGATTTTGTTAAAGTTATGAATGCAATGAATATTGGTGTGCAGTTATTGGATAAAGAAAAATGCTGTGGTGTGCCATTAATTGCAAACGGATTCTTTGATAAAGCCAAGAAAAATGCATTACTTAATACTCAAAGTTTTGAAGCAGTTATTGAAAAATATAATTCGACTATTGTATCCACCTCTTCAACTTGTGCCTTTACTTTGCGTGAAGAATATCCGCATGTATTAAAAATTGATAATGCCAAAGTTGCTGATCGCATTGAGTATGTTACCCGTTTTTTACTCAAAGCCTTTATGAATGGTAATACGCCTAAGCTCAAACCTATTAATAAAAAAGTGGTTTATCATACACCATGTCACCTTGAGCGTACTGGTGGAAGTTTATACACCATTGAGTTACTGAAAATGATCCCAGGATTAGAACTTGAAGTATTGGATAGTCAATGCTGTGGTTTAGCGGGTACTTATGGTTTTAAAACTGAAAATTATGATACATCGATGAAAATTGGTGAAGATTTATTTCAAAAAATACGCAGTGCTAACGCTGATTATGCAATAACTGATTGTGAAACATGTAAATGGCAAATTGAAGAAAATACTCATTTAACTACAATCCACCCTATTAGTTTACTTGCAATGGCACTCACTGATTAAACATAACTTTACCATTTGCCTCTTTTTGATAATACTAATCAAATGCGCAGTATTTCCCCCGATTAAATACTGCGTACTTTTAACACGTTAATATCGTTAACAAGATCGGTTTATCAAATGTTAAGTCGTATTATGTTATATATAAAACAGCTAGGATTACTTTTTGTAGCACTGGTTTTAAGCAGTTGTTCTTTTATGGCAATCGCTGCTGATAGCCATGAGACTATTCACTTTAAAACGGGTGCAAGCAGCGGTCAATACACCACAACCGTCGCTAACTATGATGTTAATAATTATGTTTTTTATGCCAAAAAAAGCCAACATTTAAAAGTAACCTTAGACACTAAAAGCACTAAATTATGGATTATTCTTTTAAATTCTAAACTTGAACGTATCGCTGATTTAAGCCCCTTTTCTACAGACCTTAATCAACATGGTGAATATACATTACCTTATAGCGGTAAATACAGTATCCGTATTGGTCAATATCGTGCTTTTGCGCGTCGAGGCGAAAGTAGCCATTACACGTTAACTATTGCGATTGATTAAACCTTCTTTATTCAACAGTGTTGCAACTTAATTACGGGTTAGTAATAAGACAACAACACTGTTAAATAACAATTCAGTCTTTAATTTGGTTGCGGTACAAGCTGTCGATGTGCTGATTTAATTAACAATCCACACAATATAAACATGATCAAATATAATGCGGTTCCGCCTGCAACAACAGTATCCCAGCCGCCATATTGCCAGCAATAAATTAATAAGAATCCACCTAAGCTACCACCAACATAATAATGAACTAAATACAGTGCAGTTGCTGTTGCCTTAGCGACCTTAGCGTGTTGACTGACCCAAGCATAAGCTAATGAGTGAGTGAAAAATGCACCTGAACTTAATAACAATAAGCTAATGAAAATTGTAATTCGTGATTCTATTAAACCTAACCACATTCCCACTAAGCTTAAAATACCCCCCAAAATCATACCGGATAATGGACTATATCGACTTGCCCAACGACCACTTAATCGTGATGTTACCGTACCACTGAGATAACAAAGAAAAATAAGAGAAGCCCAGCTCAATGGTAAGTTAAACGGTGCAGCAACCAATCTAAATCCTGTAACAGAATAAAGATTAATAAATAAAGCAAAATTCAACCCACCAATTAGCATTGCTAGCCATAATATAGGTTGTTTAAGATGGGCAAAGAGTTGATGACCATGAACTCGTAGTTTATGACCATGGCGAATAAAATGTTGTTGTTGTGGTAATAATTTAATGACAATGACTGCGCCAATAAAGCTCATGATCGCCATACCTAAAACAGCCCAATGCCAACCTAATTTCTCACCTATAATACCGCCATATAATCGTCCTGCTATTCCTCCTAATGAATTCGCACTAATATAACCACCGACGGCTAACATTAATGCCTTAGGACTAAATTCTTCTGCCATATAAGCAACGGCAACGGCAACATAACCTGCGACAGATATTCCCATAACGGCCCTTGCTAAGGTTAATGCAAATAAATTATGAGTAAAAACCATCGCAATACCAACAACTGGCATCAATAATAAACTGATCACCATAATTATTCGTCGCCCAACCATCTCTGATGCAATCGCCCATGGAATTAAACAAACGGCAAGCATTAATGTTGTTGCTGCTAATATCCAATTAATTTGCGTTGCAGATACAGAAAATTCAGTTGCCATCAACGGCAACATCGGTTGGAACAAATACAAATTACAAAAAACAATAAACGAGCCTAATGCCAATGCAAAGCTGGTCTTTTTATAGGCTACTGTATTCGTTTCTATCATGATTTCATCACCAAAAGAGAACCATGTTTAGTGTGCTACACAATTAGGGTAATAATGTATTATTCATCAAAACTAAACATAACGTGACAAGACAATAACAACAGCAGCATAATAAATAAAATATATAATAAATATCACAGTGATATATAAAGACTATAGCTATGGATACTCGCCTACTTACTTATTTTACCCAATTAGCAGAAACAAAAAACTTCACTCGCGCAGCAAAACAGCTTCACATCGCACAACCAGCACTTAGTATTGCGATAAAAAAACTTGAACAAGAATTAGAACTTACTCTATTTTATCGAAATGAGCGTAAAGTTACGTTAACTCAAGAAGGAGAAGTATTACTGATACATGCGAAACAAATTTTACAAAAAATAGATGATGCAACACTTGCAATGAAAGAGTTACGTGGGTTAGAAAAAGGTGAAGTACGATTTGGCGTACCCAGTATGTTAGGATCATATTTCTTTCCCCAAATATTGATGGGGTTTAAAAGTCATTATCCTAATTTAAAATTAACGATTGTCGAAGCAGGTACACAATCGATTCGACAAATGCTACTTGATGGCGAGTTAGACCTTGGGGTTATTATTAATCAAGCCGTACCTGAAAGCTTACAAACTGAGCATCTTTTACGTTCACAAATGGTCGCTGTCGTTAGTGAACAACATGACTTTGCAAACAAACAAGAGCTCAGTTTTGACGATTTTTTCGGACAAGAATTAGTCGCATTTAAACCAGGTTATTTTCATCGTGAAATGCTGGATTTAGTCTGTGAACAGCATAATTTAACCCCAAACATTTCATTTGAAACTAATTTATTACCGATGATCTTACAAATTATTCGCCATGATTTTGCTATAACAGCATTACTTGAATTAGTCACAGAACATGAAGCCCACCTTATTCCTATTCCGTTTGCAGAGCCAATTCAGTTAGATCTTGCGATGGCATGGCGAAAACAAGGTTATTTATCTCTTGCAGATAGAACATTCATCGAATATGTAAAACAACAATGCCAATAATAAACGTAAAAAAATGCATTCTTCCTAACGAAATTTAACAGATAAAAAACAGTTACCTACCAAACAACCTCACCAATCGAGTAAAACCATTAACATTATCAATAAAAATAGGGAGTAGATCATATATTGATCGGTTAATAGTCGTTCATAAACTTTTTTTTCGCTACATTACGCGCGTAGTTTATGAAAAACAGACTGCTAAATGTCATAAATATACATTTTTTGATTTAAGAAAAGGAATTTCCATGACGGAATTATTAATTGGTTTAGTGATCACCATCGCTGTTGGCTATTACATTGTAAAAGGATATAACGCTGCTGGCGTTTTATTAACTGCGGGGGTTTCGTTATTAATTATAGCTGGTTTATTAGGCCATTCTGTTTTACCCGCAAAAGTTGCTTCTACAGGTAATTTATTAACTGACTCTTTAGAATATGTTAAATACATGCTGCAAAACCGTGGCGGCGGTCTCGGCTTACAAATCATGCTATTGTGTGGTTTTGCTTCTTATATGACACACATTGGCGCAAATAACGTCGTTGTTAAGCAATTTTCTAAACCTCTTTCTTTTATCAAATCGCCTTACGCTTTATTAGTTGCCGCATATATTGTAGCCTGCTTAATGTCGCTTGCTGTAAGCTCTGCAACAGGCCTTGGCGTGCTATTAATGGCAACTCTATTCCCAATGATGACAGCAATGGGCATTTCTCGCCCTGCTGCTGCAGCCGTCTGCGCATCGCCTGCTGCTATCATTCTGTCACCAACATCAGGTGATGTTGTTGTTGCTGCTGAAAAGTCAGGCTTACCTTTACATGTATTTGCTGTAGAAACAGTATTACCTGTTTCAATCTGCGCTATTATTGTGATGGCAGTTGCTGCATTTTTCTGGAATAAATACCTTGATAAGAAAGACAACACCCCAATGGAACGTGTTGATATTTCTGAAATGGAAGTGCATGCACCAAGTTACTACTCGATCTTACCTTTTATGCCTATCATCGGTGTATTCTTGTTTAATGGTGAGACGATTCCAGGCTTAAAACTTGATATTTACACCATTGTCATCGTTTCTATTGCATTAGGTGCCGTAGTTGATTTCTTGTCTAACCGTTTAAACGGTAAAACAACATTAAGTAATCTTGAATCTTGTTATGCCGGTATGGGTGATGCATTTAAAGGCGTGGTAATGCTATTAGTTGCTGCGGGGGTTTTTGCACAAGGCCTTATGACTGTTGGCACAATCGACAACCTCATTGCTTTAGCTGATAAAGCAGGTGCTGGCGGTTTCGCACTAATGCTACTATTAACCGCACTAACCGTAGCGGCAGCAATTGCAACAGGTTCAGGTAACGCACCTTTCTATGCATTTGTAGAACTTGCGCCTCAACTAGCAGGTAAATTAGGATTACACCCTGCGTTCTTAATTATTCCTATGCTACAAGCATCAAATTTAGGTCGTACAATCTCACCTGTATCTGGTGTTATTGTTGCAACATCGGGTATGGCAAAAATCAACCCTTTTGATGTAGTTAAACGTACCGTTGTTCCTGTTCTTTGTGGTCTAGTTACCGTAATTATCGGTACCATGGTATTAGTTCCTATGTATGCTTAATAATTAAGTCGCATGACGGTTTAATATATTAAGCATCTAAAAATAGTAAGCCCACTGAGAAAACACGCTCAGTGGGCTTTTTTTCTGTTGTGCATCACGGCACAATTACCATTACTGATTCAAACCGTAATGATACAACTATGAACAAACAACAAGCGCTTCATCAAATATTAACCTTTGGTCCTCAACGAGACGCTGCTTTTTCTGTATTCGTCAATGCCGATATTGAGTCTAATGAAGTACCATTTGAGGTAAGCCACCAGCATTTGATTATGGTATTAGAAAAATACCTTACCGACGAGATTGATGCTGATGATGTAGAGCAATGGGCCAATTTAATTGACTTTAGAACAGATATTGATGGTAATCGTATTGAAGGCTATCTATATGCATTAGCTAACCCAGAAATGATGGGCTGTAATGATAATAAAGCGAACATTTTACGCATGCTCGCAGTATTAACACAAAGCTAACAGATCTTAACCTGCGCGTAGTGCAAGCAAAGCAGTTAAATCATAAGGCGGTTGGTACAAACAAAAATCGACCTTTTTAGTGTCGACCGCTAAAATTGACATTCGATCCGCTAATTCATTACCTTCAATGCCGACATGACCATTAACATGATGAATCTCAAGCTGTAATTTTAATGCTTGATAACGGGTGAACATTTGTTGGATCAATACTAAGTTTTTAATTTCCCCCCCTGCTTTTTTCCAGCCATTTTTTTGCCATGTTATCGCCCATTGGGTAATACATTGAATCGAATATTTTGAATCACAAAAAATAGCTACCGTAGAGCCCTGTATCAATGCTTGTTCGGCTAATATCAACGCTTGATTAAGTGCATTTAACTCTGCAGTATTATTGGTTCCCATTGGCTCATATAAGCCATACCACAACTCATGGAGTTGATTATTACGGTATAATGCCAATCCTGAACCCGCTTTACCTGGGTTAGGATCACAGCCACCATCAGTAAAAATTTTAGTTTCAACCGTTAATGCATGCACTTGTTCACTGGTTAATGAGCCTTTACTTGCGGTGGTACGTTTTGCTGATGTCTTTTTAACTGGTGCTGATGAACCACAAATTTGCGATGGTTTTCCAAAAGCGGCGACCGCTTCAGGTTGAGTTGAAAATGATTTATATCGCGCCCCTGCAAATTTATCTACTTGCTGTTTACAACTTGCCCAATCACTGTAAATACCAGGTTCACGACCGATCCAAACAACATAATATTTTTTGGCCACCACGTTCTCCACACTATCATTAATATAATACTGTTTACTCAACCGAGCATACAGACTTAGTATTCTAAGATTCTACCACTAATGTACCCTTCTGATTATGCTAAGATAAACACCACTATAAAAATACTCGTATCCGCCGTCGATTGTGTTCCCAAACCAATGACGATATCGAGCCAGCTACGTTTTTATTCACAGGTGAGTTTGGAGTTCTATTTTGAGCCATAAAATACGCTTGGACATTGCTAATGGCATGTCACAGCTTGGGATTAATATTCAACCGCAAGATAGCATATCGACAGCCATCTTCATGGTACTTTGCTGTGTGGTTGCTTTTTTCGCTTATGTCTTTGTTCGTTGGGGATTACTCGCTATATTACGTTCCGCAATTAAACGTTCCCAAGCGACATGGGGACACGTTATGGTACGGCACAAAGTCTTTGAAAAACTATCATTAACCATTCCAGCGATGGTACTCAACCTTGTTATACCATTAGTATTAGATAAGCATGCGATCCTCAGTAGCTTTATTGATCGAACATTAAGTCTATGGCTCATTATTGTATTAGTAAGAAGTACTTATGCCTTTCTTGATGCCTCTAATGAGATGGCTGATATTAATCAAATTAGTCGCAATTTACCGGTAAAAAGCTTTGTTCAACTATCAAAACTTATCATCTTTTTTATCGGATTTATTATTGCCATTTCAGTACTTGCAAACCGTTCTCCCGTTTATTTTCTTAGTGGTTTAGGTGTTGCTACTGGTTTAGTATTATTAGTTTTCCGCGATACTATTTTAGGTTTTGTTGCCGGTATTCAACTCTCAGCCAACCAAATGGTCAAAGTGGGTGATTGGATCCAAATGGATAAATATGGCGCTAACGGCAGTATTGATGAAGTTTCTTTAACTACGGTTAAAGTAAAAAACTGGGATAATACCGTCACCAATATTCCCGCTTATGCGCTAGTACAAGATTCGTTTATTAACTGGCGTCAAATGCAAGAATCGGGTGGTCGACGAATTAAGCGATCAGTGTTAATTGATATTGAGACCATTAAATTCATTGATGAACAGCAGCAAAAGCAATTAACAAACATACCTTATGTGGCTGATTTTATAGCTAAAAGAAACGCAGAAATTGCAACAGGCGATGCTCATGCACTTCAATTAACCAATATTACCGTATTTAGAGCCTACTTAGAGGCCTACCTCAAACAAAACAGTAAAATCCGTCAAGATATGACTTTCCTTGTACGTGAATTAGAACCAAGTGCTCAGGGATTACCCGTTCAAATTTATGTCTTTGTTAATGATACGCGATGGGCTTTTTATGAAGCTGTTCAATCAGATATTTTTGATCATGTGCTAGCTATTCTGCCTCAATTTGGGCTTGCCGTATATCAAAGCCCTGATGGTTCTGATGTGCGGAGTTTACTATCGCCTATAACACCAGCCTAATGCTTTAGTTATGACGTATTGCACGACTATATTTTAGAGCGTCAATACGTCATTTATTACATATAAAATCATTTTTTAACAACCTCCATCACACAATAAACGACTATAGTTAAGCTCCTAATGATGGTTTATTAAAAACTTTGTTTAACATCAAGATTTATAATCACTAGCCAGCCTTTTTATGAGCCGCTATAATTCCCGCCTCAAAATATAGAGGTCAAAACATGCACACTAAAGTAACTCCTATTGATAGCTACCCTAAGTATTGGGCTGAATGCTATGGCACAGCTCCATTCTTGCCAACATCGAGAAAAGAGATGGACGCTCTTGGCTGGGACAGCTGTGACATTATCATTGTTACTGGTGATGCCTATATTGACCACCCTAGTTTTGGCATGGCCGTCATTGGTCGCTTGTTAGAATCTCAAGGATTTCGTGTCGGTATTATTGCCCAGCCTAAATGGGATAATAAAGATGACTTTATGGCGCTGGGTAAACCCAACCTTTATTTTGGTATAACGTCAGGCAATATGGATTCAATGATCAACCGCTATACGGCTGATCGTAAGCTACGCAAAGATGATGCTTACACGCCTAATAATGAAGGTGGTAAACGTCCAGATCGTGCCGTATTAGTTTATTCTCAACGCTGTCGTGAAGCATATAAAGAAGCGCCTATTATTTTAGGCGGTATTGAATCGAGTTTACGTCGTCTTGCTCACTATGATTATTGGTCGGATAAAGTTCGTCGTTCAGTATTAATGGATGCTAAAGCGGATATTCTACTCTTTGGTAACGCAGAGCGTGCACTGGTTGAAGTCTCACACCGTATTGCTAATGGCGAAGATATTAAGTCATTAACTGATATTGCGGGCACGGCAGTAATGATCAAAGATATTCCTGAACGTTATCAGGAAATTGATTCATCACGCATTGAAAAACCTGGCCGTCCAATGGTTATGCAAAACCCATATGCCACTGAAGAGACGTGTGCTTCAAATAAAGAAGAAAAAGAAAAGCAACCACAAGTTATTCATGTTCGTCCATCACGCCATGATGCTGAAAATACCGTAGTACGTTTACCATCATACGAAAAATTGGCTAATGACCGTATTTTATATGCGCACGCTAGCCGAGTCATGCACCTAGAAACTAACCCTTATTCTGGACGTGCGTTAATTCAAAAACACGCTGATCGTGAATTATGGATCAACCGTGCCCCTATTCCATTATCTACTGAAGAAATGGATTTTGTGTTTGGATTACCTTTTGCTCGTGTGCCTCACCCAAGCTACGGTAAAGCAAAAATCCCTGCATATGACATGATTAAAACCTCAGTTAATATTATGCGTGGTTGTTTTGGTGGTTGTTCTTTCTGTTCTATTACAGAACATGAAGGTCGCATTATTCAAAACCGATCTCAAGAATCAATTCTTAATGAGCTTGAGGATATTCGAGATAAAGTCCCAGGTTTTACTGGTACTATTTCAGACTTAGGTGGTCCAACAGCGAACATGTATCGCCTTGGTTGTTCTGACTCTAAAGCAGAAGCAAACTGTCGTCGTCCATCATGTATTTTCCCTAAGATTTGTGAAAAGCTAAACACAGATCATCGACATTTAATTGATTTATACAGAAATGCTCGTAACGTTAAAGGCATTAAAAAGATCATGATCGCCTCAGGTGTTCGTTATGATTTAGCGGTAGAATCACCAGAATATGTGCGTGAGCTAGTAACTCACCACGTTGGCGGCTACTTAAAAATCGCACCTGAACACACAGAAAAAGGCACACTTGATCTGATGATGAAGCCCGGTATGGGCACCTATGATCGCTTTAAATCAATGTTTGAGCAGTACAGTCAAGAAGCAGGGAAAAAACAATACCTTATTCCTTACTTTATTTCAGCGCACCCAGGTTCAACTGATGAAGACATGTTGAACCTTGCGCTATGGCTTAAACAAAACGATTATCAATGTGATCAGGTACAAAACTTCTACCCATCACCAATGTGTAATGCAACGGCAATGTACCACTCTGAAACTAATCCGTTGAAGAAAGTGAAGTACAAAGGTCGTGAAGATTTATTTGTCGCTAAAGGTGAACGTCAACGTCGCCTTCATAAAGCACTCTTACGTTACCACGATCCATTAAACTGGCCGCTTATCCGTGATGCACTGATTACCATGGGTAAAAAATATCTAATCGGTAATCGTCCTAACTGTTTAGTGCCAGAAGCAGGCAGCGACGCGGAAATGACACCGGCAGAACGTCGTGGTTCCGGTCGTCATGGTTCTAAACGTTTTGCAACCAAGAACCCGAATCAACCCGATATTCGCACCGATGGTAAACGTCCTCAAAGTAACCGTAATAGTAATGGTAAGCCAACAGGTAATGGCAAGCCACAATCTAACGGTTCACGTAATAGCGGAATTGCAAAATCAGGTACAAACGGTCATCGTGGCGGCAGTAATAATAACACAACCAATACAAGTAATAATCGTAATGGTAAGCCAGCTCAGCCAAGTAGCCGTCCAGCTAACCGTAATGGTAAACCAAGTGGTCAACGTCCTAATAATAAGCCTACACGTAATCGTACAGGCGCATAATTAGGACACAATATAAAATCTTAAGCCTTTAATAATACGCCGTCTTATAATAAGACGGCGTTTTTATTTCACAAATATTTTACTTAACATTAGTCATTGTCCTACTTAATTAGGTACACTAATTGCAATATAATACACCTGATTAACAACACGTTGTTTTTCAGCTATTTCAGGGATAACTCATTATTGTGAGATGTATTTATACTGTTTGCCTTATTTCTTCATTTTTCATTGTAGATACTGCCACTGCAGAAACATCTCAAGATTATGACTCTTGCTTACTTGACGCCGTAAAAAATCAAAGTGGCAATTTAACCTTAAATGAAATTCGTTTACGCTGTAATAATACAGTCACGAACATCGCCCAAGATACTGACAAATCTCAACCATCTCTGGTTTCTCAACGTTTAAAAAATGAGCGTAATACAGCTTTTAATCGGTTTGTTATCACACCACATCGTATGAATTATTTTCTTCCTATCGTCATGACTGACAGCATTAATCACGGTGCTTATAAAAATAGTCAATGGGCTGGAAAAATGAAAAATGCTGAAGCTGAATTTCAAATTAGTTTCAAAACACCATTAAATTATGGTGATTTACTGATCCCTAATGATGGTTTATTTGCCGCTTTTACATTGAAATCATATTGGCAGGTATATGCTGAAGACATTTCACGTCCATTTAGAGAAACCAACTATCGTCCTGAACTATTTTATCTTGCACCAACTCCTTGGACGCCTTTCAATGCAAAAACATGGATGACCTTAGGCATAGAACATCAATCAAATGGTCGTACTCAAGCATTATCTCGAAGTTGGAATCGTATCTATACTGATTTAATTATTGAAAAAGGCAACTTAGCTTTATCACTACGCCCTTGGTGGCGAATACCTGAAGATAAAAAACAAACGCCATTTTCACCTAAAGGTGATGATAATCCAGATATCATTGATTATATGGGACACTACGAGCTTAATGCGGTCTATAAATGGCAAGATTACGAATTTAGTTTTACTGGACGCCAAAACTTTGCAACTCATAAAGGTTATGGTGAGCTTGGCATGACTTTTCCGTTATGGGGGAAGTTACGAGGGTATACTAAATACTCAACAGGCTATGGTGAAAACCTCATTGATTATAATCATAAACAACAACGACTGGGTATCGGTGTTGCGTTAACTGATTTACTTTAACGAAATAATTCAAACCCAATAAAAATGATTGCAGCAGAACCTAATACGGCGACTAATGCCGTTACAATCTGGTTTTGTTGCGATTTTGATAAATAGCGAATAGTCCAATAAGCAAAGGCTAATAGTCCAAAAATAATCAATAGCTTTAACATTTAGCACTCCTTTGGCTGACACTAATACAATAATAATTTAGTTTGAATCTTATCTATAAAGTGTAGGTGGTTATGGCAATAAAAATAGCACCCTTGAGTACTATTTTTAATCGTAATTACGCTGTGATCGCAATTACATTTTAAACATTGGTATGTTTTGTAACTGTGGAATTATTTGTTGCAGTTGTTGCTCTTGTTTTGCTAACCCTTCAATTGAACCGCACAAATCATTAGTTTTCACTTTCATTTCACTACTGTGCTGAATCATTGTATCGGTGATTTGAGTCTTTAACTGTGAAAATTTTGTCTGCATCTGACTAAAATCAAGATCGCCATTTTTCATTTCATCAGCCAATGCTGTTAATACACTTGATATAGATTCGACGCTTACTTGTTGCATCGCATTTTCAAATTCAGTTTTCCATGTCGTATCCATACTGTCAAAGACATCTGCTGGCATCACAAATTCACCTTGCGGATTATAAAATTTATGCTGTGCTTGCTCACTCAATTGATTAACGAGTGTTTGTACTTTCGCAAACGCTGCTTGTGAATCAAAACTATTTGACACGTCTTTCAATACAGCTAAAGCTAACTCTGTTCCTTGTTGGGCTAATGCTGCCATTTGTGGCAAATAGGTCTGCATATTATCACTATATGCAGTTAATGCTTTTTGTTGCATCGTATTAAGATCAACCTGCTGACCATTAATAAATAAATTATTATTGTCATCAATCAATAACTTAGGCTTACCTGCTTCATAAACAGACACACTGCCTTTATCAATATGAATAGGATTAGGCACATCAACAGGACAACTCTGTGCATGCACAGTACCTGAACTTAATAACAGTAAACCGCCAATTAGCCCTTTTTTCATCACTATTTTCTCTTTAATTTGATCAAAAAAAGCAGCTCGTTAAAAGCCGCTTTTTTAAGTTAATTGCTCATTAATGCGTATTATCTACTTGAAACGCATTATGACTAAACAACGACGACACAATATCAGCAGAAGATGCGCCATCAGCTAAGCCTAAATCATGTTGTGGATTAATATTTTCTAAAACAATATGCTGCGACTGACCTTCAAGACTATTTACCTCAAGCTTAACATTGCCATTCTCATCAATATCAGCATTTACATGACTTAATAAATCATCTATTTGTAAATTAGCATTTTCATCATCAGTCAGTAAATCATGGAGATTAATCTGATCTTTATCTAATTCAAAATCAGTAATAGTATCAGTATTTGATACGGTAGAAAGCGATGTTTCATGCCATGTAAAGATATCATCTCCATGACCACCTGTTAAAATATCCTTACCTTGACCCGCTATAAGATCATCATTGCCATCAAAACCAAATAATGATTCACCCTGATTATCTGCAATCAATGTATTCGCTTGTTGATTACCGAAGTTATCACTTAATTCAAGATTACCGCTATTAAGTAACGAATCTAATTTATCTTCGTTAGACATACTAGCTGCATTGTTACCAAAGAGATCATTATGACTAACCCCATTCAAAATGATATTTTGCACTACTTGATGTTGGTCATCAAAAATCTGAATTTCAGTATTGCCTTGTTGCTCAAGAATATTCAACCGATTATTGAGGTCATCTAAAGATTGAATATGTTGACTATCGAGCGCATCACCAAGATTGATCGTATCAATACCGACTTCAAAATCCATTATGGTGTCAGTTGCTGGCGCATTAACAGTACCGAAATCACTTCCAGACCATAGGAATATATCTTTAACACCATCACCATTGCCATCAAGATCCCCACCCCATAAGATATCGTTGCCTTGACCACCAACTAAAATATCAGATGCTAATCCGCCCACTAATATATCATCATCATCACCGCCAAACAGCGTTGCTTGTGCCGTACTATCAATCACTAAGTTGGCTTGGTCAGAAGCATTGTTTTGGCCAATGACATTATCGGTTGGACTCAAGGCATCTACCGTAACATTAATATTTACAGCAGGAGACATTGCTTGAGAGCCATCGGACTCAGTTGATACTGCAGCAACACTGATAGTGTGTGTACCTTGAGTAAGATCTTTAATATAAACATCATTCAGATCTTGCGCAGTAATTTGCCACTCACCATTACCTAAATCAGTACCAATAACATTGCCAGCTTTATCAACAATCTGAGCTGCTCCTAAATCACTCATTTTGACAGTCAGTGTTTCAGAAGCATCAGCTGACGCTGCGGCAATTAAACCAATCAAAGGTACCATAGTGCCTAAAGAGCTTTGAATCGCTGCCGTTTGAATATGATCCGAACTTAAACTTAATGACGGTATATCCGCTTTGGGCGTGACGGTAATATTGACTTTATTCGTCGTCGATAGACTGTCACCAGAACCGGTATTACCACCATCATTGGTTATAATGGTCAATTCATCACTGCCACTGTAATTTTCAGCGGCGGTATAGCTCACGCCACTATTAAGTACCGCATTAATATCTGCCATTGAACCTTTCAGAATCACATTGCCACTGTCATCACCAGTAACTTCAACGCCACTATTTGTCGGTAATGTAATCGATAATGAGCCATGATTAACTGCTAATGTCACCGACATAGCTTCATTATTGGCTAGCTCATTAAAATCAGCATCGGTAACTTTAATGTCTTCCACAACCGTTGCAGTATCTTCACTTACAGTAATGGTGGTAGGTACATCATTGACGGGCGCATCATTTACCGCATCGACAGTAATATCAACCGTACTCACATCGGTTAACGTACCACCACTACCGACATTGCCGTTATCCGACGTTGTCATGGTTAGCTGATCGCTACCGTTATAGTTTTCATCGCCACTGTATTTGATACCTGCATCAAGCAAGGTATTAATCTTATCAATATCACCACTTATCACGAGCTTGCCATCACCATTATCAGTAATGATTAACCCTTGAGTATCTGCGGCAATAATAGATAACTGCCCATGCTCGACATTGAGTTCAACCGTCATCTGACCTGAAGAACCACTCTCTTTAGCATCAACATCGGCAATGCTTAATCCAGTAATAATGTGGCTACTATCTTCGCTAACATCAAATGGTGCTGGTACAGTATTAATGGGCGCATCATTCACTGGCGTAACAGTAATATCAACCGTACTAACATCTGTTAATGTACCACCGCTACCGACATTGCCATTATCCGACGTTGTCATGGTTAGCTGATCACTACCATTGAAATTTTCATCGCCAGTGTATTTGATACCGCCATCCAACAAGGTATTAATCTTATCAATATCACCACTTATCACGAGCTTGCCATCACCATTATCGGTAATGGTTAATCCTTGAGTATCTGCGGCAATAATAGATAACTGCCCATGATCGACATTGAGTTCAACCGTCATTTGACCTGAAGAACCACTCTCTTTAGCATCAACATCGGCAATGCTTAATCCAGTAATAATGTGGCTACTATCTTCGCTAACATCAAATGGTGCTGGTACAGTATTAATGGGCGCATCATTCACTGGCGTAACAGTAATATTAATACTATCAGTGTCTGTTAATGCGCCACCGGCACCTGAATTACCATTATCGTCAGTCGTCATGGTAAGGCTATCTGTACCATTAAAATCTTTGTCGCCAGTATAGTTAATACCTTGATCTAATAGCTGGTTAATTAGCGTCAAATCACCATTAATAATCAACTTACCATCGCCATTATCAGTAATCGTTAGGCCAGATGTATCTGCACCTGCAGCAATAGCTAGTTGCCCATGCTCAACACTTAACGTAACGGTCATGTCCATAATGGCACCATGATCATTACTATCAACATCAGTAATTTGAAGGTCTTTAATGACTAAAGTTGCATCTTCATCAACTGTTAATGGTTCTGATGGCAGATGGTTTACTGGTGCATCATTATCTGGTGTTATTTCAACATGAATCGTTTTATCTACTGCAACGCTATCAGTTCCAATGACACCATTATCCACCGCACGAATATCTAGATTTAAATCGCCATTCCAAATATTGCCATTAATAACAGTTTGATTGTTGGCGTCACCCGGATGGAAAATCAGCGTATCAAGATCCGATCCCGTTACTTTAATAATCCAAGTGCCATCTGGTTGTTTTTCTGCACTACCTGCAACACCATCAGGAAGAGTAAATGAACTTGAATCTGGCACATTTGTGATAGTGATTTGTAATGATTCAGCCCCATTTTCATGAACATTTGTTGCTGGATTATTGATCGTTTTTTGATCGTCGTAAGCTTTAATACCTAAATCAAGCGTAATAGGGCTATTTTCATCACCACTTGCATTTGGATTAACATCAGTATCCACTTTATCAGCGATTGGATTAACATCAATGGTGATTGTTTCACGGTTTTCTGCTGGTTTATCTAATGATGCCTCTTGTGAGTAAACCACAATATCAATATCAACGTTACCGCTGAAATCATGGGGTGGCTGTACTTTAATACTACTTAAATCAAAGCTTTCACCTGATGCAGCAATTGTCCATACACCACCGCCATTATTAACAGCACCTTCAATGATAAAGCCATCGGGCACATTTTCTAATTTCATCGAAACAATATGCTCAGAGCCATCGACATCTTCTAAAGAACCACTGATTCCAGCCAATGAAATAGCGGTATCTTCATCACCAACAATAGGTGTATCAATACCTTGCCATTTGATTTCATCATTCACTGCAATTACATCAAAGCTAACCGTACTATCAAATGATTTTGTATCAGTGACTGTCGCCCCGCTAGTTTGATCATAAATAGCAGTATCCACTACAGTTGTACTGACATTAATATCGACCTTACCGCTAAAATCGAGTGCAGGCTTGAAATGAATATTATCAAGCTGACTTTGATCAACCGTAATTGACGTGCCTAGCACATTGCCATTAGCATCACTAAATACGCCATTGGTAGTATCAGCTAATGTTAGGGTTACTGACTGTATCGTTTCTTTACCATCAGTCTCCGATGTATCGGTATCTTTTAAACTCATCGAGAGATCGAGTTTAATATCACCATCTTCGTAAGCAATATTATCGTATACCTGCTCTTGCTTATCATCTGATGTCGAGATCGGCTGCTTATCGGCGTTTAAGCCATCCGTTCCTACAACCGTAATCGCGACATCTTTAGGCCCATCAACTTGTGGTGCAACTTGCACAGTAATAGTGTCATTTTTGGTTATGTAATCACCACTTTCAGTATCCGTGGTGACATAGGTAACATCAAACTTAAAATCTCCTGCATAGTCATCAGGAAGATTTAATGTGATGCCTGAAAGATCAACCGTACCATCAGCACCAACAGGCACTTTTAATACGTACTCACCAGTAACGTGGTCAAAATCAGCGCCTGAAATAGTTGCACCCGCTGGTAAATTATCGATGCTTTTGATTACTAAGGTAAAGTCATCGTGAGCTTGATCACCGTTCGCTGTACTGATGGTAACAATGTGATCCATCATTTGCTGGCCAAGGTCGATGGAATGATCTTCATCCCCCGTTACGATATAGTTTTCATCAATAACAATATCTGCCGCTTTTTCAGCATTACTTTCAGTATTAGCACTAAAATCTAACGTGATTGTTCCTTCCTTGTTAACTTTATCACTGACATCACCGTCATCGCTCATATCTTGAACAAGGGCATTAATATTAAGGGTTAACTGGCCTGTAAACTCTGCTGCCGCAATTATTTTTAAGTCACCTAGTGATGATTGCGGCACCGTCCAGCTACCATCACCATTATTAATACCACCAATGATCACAAATCCTTCCGGAATAGGATCTAACACAATTTGCGTGATCACTTCAGAACTTGAACTATCATCATTTTCCCACACAATCTTACCGTCAGAACCCGCATCGTCTGATAAATCAATAACACCATTTGTACCAGACGCAATTGTTGTGACAAACGTACCATTATCATCAATAGCAATATTACCGTCAGGCTCAACAACGGCTTTAATATCTACGTCTAACGTACCTGTAATATCTTTGGTTACGGTTTCTTTATTACCGTCGACATCAGTTTGAGATATGGTAACCGTTGAGGTTAACTTTATATCTTGATCTGAATTATGAGGCGCAGTTACGGTTAACTCACCGCCATCAAGTAATGTCTGTAATTGCTGTGTCGTTAACTCAATATGACCACTACTGTCAGTATTAAGCAAAGTACCATCAATAAACAGCTGATAGCCTGCAGGTAACCCACTTAAAGCTAAACCTGTAATATGCTCTTGCGAATCTGTCAGCGATGGTTGCCAATGAACAATAGTTGCTTCGTCTTCTTTTCCTGTTGATATGGTGGTGTAATTACCCACATCAATTTCTGGTGTGATATGAATAACTAACTCACTGTTAAATCCAGCACTTGCACCATCATTTTCAGTCACAACTATGCGCACATCTAAACTGATATCTTCAGTGCTATTCTGTGGTGGCTTAATAACAATATTGGTTAATGAATCAAGGTTTACTTGATAAATAGGCTGACCATTACTGTCTTCACCTGCGTATACCAAGGTTTGTAGATTACCTTCTGCATCATAAATTTCAGTTCCCTTTGGAATATCTGAAATAACCACACTCAAAGTTTCAGAGCCATCAGTATTACCGTCAGCATTAGTATGCTCACCAGAGACAACTTTAAAATCAAATTTAGCTTCACCATCTTCTTTTATTGTGGTTTGTAAACCAATTTTACCATCAGCTAATGGTGTCCAATCAGGGGTATCAGAGACGATTTCAGGACGATCAACAACCCCAGTTAAAGCAACATCAATGGTTTGAGGACCAATCACTTTTTCACTGGTTTCAGTTGTCACATTGCCATTTGCATCAGTTAGTTGTACGACATCACGCACGATGCCATTAACAGTAATATTAAAATCAACGTTACTATCTAATGGTGGTTGTAGTGATAAGCCATTCAAATCTTGATATGAAATTTCATACACACCATCGGCATTTGGCGTTAATAGCTGATCGTTAACATACAGCACAGCTCCCTCTGGCAATGCTGAAATTTGTAGATATAATGCCTCAGAACCATCGGTATTATCATCCAATGATGTCAAGTTAATATGGCTTGATAAATCAATCCGTTGATCTTCATTTGCTTCAACACGCGTGACTTTCAATACCGCATCATCAGCCACAGGACTAACATTAATAATCACAGTTTTAATTTCAGAGTCAGCCGTTTGATGACCAGTAACAAAGTTACTATTTTCTTTACTTTGTGCTTGAATCGTTAACTCAATATCGCCACTGAAATTATCAACTGGATTAACCTCAACTGACGCCATCTGGTTTGCTGTTACTTTATACACACCAGAGCCAGGTGAAGTTTCAACTAATAATTGACCGCCAATTTCTAAGGTACACTTGTCCTGATATTCTACGGGCACGGTAATGAAATAGAACAGCCTTTCTGAACCATCGGTATCTTGTAAATCAGCCACAACATTGAGTAACACGTTATCCTGATCTTCTGAGGTGACATAGTGATCAACAGAACTTGCATTCCAGATTGGTGTATCCGCAATACCTTGCACATTAATAGAGAACTCACCATTCATAACCGGATGATTACCACCGTCAGTGGTATTTACTTGTGCAGTTACGTCAAATTTAATTCCGGCAGCTGAGGTTGAATAGTCTGCATCAGGAACAAAAGTCACACCTTGTAAAATAAATTTCACATCTGGTGGATTAGTTGTATCAACTGCAAACGCCTCCGGTGGTAAGGTAACACTACCGTCACTATTAACTGTGAGTGGCTGGCCGTTATACATAAACACACCATGTGCTTGTGCTTGCGGTTGAATAGTTACCGTACCAACATGTTCACCACGGTCGCTATCTCCACCATCAATGGTCATATTTATTGCAATACCACTACGGCTTGGATCAACATTATCTGTTGGATCTGTAGAGTGACGTCCATCATCTTCTTCACCGATGCTGTTCTCTGTATGAAGAATAGTATCTTGATCAGAAAGCTCAATAGTAATGGTACCTTGGGCGGTATCACCATCACCATCTGTCACTTCAAAACCAATTTGTTTAATAATGTCTTCTTGGCTATGAGTAAGGTTAGCACTTGATCTAAAGATTGTTTGACCATCAGGCTTTATAAACAACTGTCCTAGTAGCAGATTACCATCATAAACATCAAATTGATGGTATCCGTCATGACTTACGTTTTGATCGCTCAACGCAATTTTGTCGCCATTAATAGTGACAGAAGTAACTTGTGCCCCATCTGCACCAGTTTGATCAATAACATAACCATAATTAGTATCACTGATATGTCCTGGTGTACTTTCAACTGCGGTTAAAACTACGTCTTCTACCGTCGGAATATCATCTTTAATTGTGACATTAATATTAACACTCGCGCTCACGTCACCATCTTTATCAATAGCGTAAACGGGTATTTCAATGGTTAATTGATCTTCACCTTGGGTTGGGTGATCTATCGTGCCATGCAATTGGAAAATATAACGCCCTGTTGGTAGCAGGTAATAAGTAAACACAACATTACCGTTGGCAATACCTTGATAAGTACCTTCACTTGATTGTGATAACGTTATCTTATTTCCATTCGAGGTTATGTCATTTTGTTGATTAAAAGAGTCAACATCAACTTTATACGTTGAAATATAATCACTACCAGAATTAACGACAATATCGCCTAACGCTGATTCTCCATCTCCTGATGGGGTTGAACCTGAAGCTAAATCACTTTCCTCAATGGTTAAAGCAGGAGCAGCTGTGATCACTGGAGCGGTGCCATCATTGATGGTGATTTGAGCATTAACATAGTTATCGCTATCCCCGCCAAGATAATCACCATCCGTATCTTTAACTTGTACTGGAACATCGATAACGATCTTATCACCATCAATATTTACCCACCCACCATTGTCACTACCATTATGGTCAAGTGGAGAGTGTTGGGTAATAGACACTGTAATATCAACATCATGACCGTTTGCTGCTTGTATCGCGGTCACTGTAACGGTAAGTACAATTTGACCATTAGCAGTACCCGTTAGAACACCGCTAGCATGATCATAAACAAAGCTTACTGGCGCACCATTGGCCGTTAACTCTGACTGTAACTCATTAATCAATGCCGTAAGTTTGCTGTTATCTATGGTTACTGTTGTTGGATCAAGTCGGTCAACCCCTGCTGCAACTGCAATATCAACATCACCTGAAACTGGGTACCCTTGTTGACCAACCGCTGGCGTTAAATCACCTTCAGTAATAGTAATTGAGCCAGTTTCACCACCTGTCGCATTGTTACCATCATGAATATTAATCGTGATTTGACCAGGTTTACTGACATCACCATCATGATCCTGCGCATAAACATCTAGCTTGATAGTTTCATTGTCAGCAATCGCGTTATCAACTTGATCAATTGGTTGTTGTTGAGTAGCAGTATAGTGACCATTAATATCAATACTCACTTCCATCACAACCTGAGACGGATCACTTTGCAGTACAATAATCACACTTGTACCGTCAGCACTTAAGTGATAACTCGTAGCGTGGCCATTACTAGTTAAGCCATTTAATGATGCTTGTTCACTACCAAAATAGACTTGTTCTATTTGGTCGCTTCCAGTATCAACATTAATTGAGCCAGAGCCTGTTGCCTGACCTGATGTACCTTCATCTAAGGTTGCTGAAGTATCTTGTCCAAATGACGGTTTTTGACCATCTTTAATTGTGATATTAACATCAACTGGTTTTTCTAACGCATCACCATCAGTATCCTGCATTTGAACAGGCACATTAATAGTAATCTTACCGCCCCTAACATCAACAAATGTACCGTTAGATTTTAAGTGATCTAATGGTAGAGATTGTTGAATAGTCATATTGACGCTAACATCACCATTCGCTAATGAAGATGGTGTCATCGTTATCAATACGGCCTCGTGTCCCCCGGTTACAGTTATACCTGTTATGGTAATGACACCATTCGCTCCAATCTCAACATTAAAACTTAACGTTTCACCATCCGATGTAAGACCATTTAATTCGGTTAACAATGTCGACTTAACACTATCTGTGATTGTTAATGAATTAGCGACTAAGGCATCATCTGTTGCATCAACGGTAAAGTGTCCAGTGCCAACAACAGGGTAGCCTTGTTCACCTGCTTGAGGGATTAAATCACCTTCAGTAATGGTAATATTGGCTTGAACGCCTTCACCTGTAGGATTTAAACCATCCTTTATATGGATCTCTAATTGACCCGTATTACTGATATCACCATCATCATCAGTGGCCACCACACCAAGCTCAATATTAACGCTATCACCCGCTGCATTATCTTGTTCAATCGGTTGATGTTGTTCAACAATATAACTGCCATCATTACCAATTGTGATCGTTAAAACAGCTTCGCCATCATTCGTACCACCGTCAATGACGACATTAATTTCATTGCCATTAACAACATAACGAGTGGCCTGATTATTAGAAATAAGATGATCAAGAGACGGCTGAGAGCCGAGGAAATTAATATGAGCAATGTTATCAGAGCCAACATCAAGTGCTATTTTACCATTGGTGGTTGTCCCTGTTTCGGTTTCAACAATGGTGGTACCTTTATCAGTACCAAATTCAGGATTAGCACCATCTTTAATCGTCACAACCACATCAACAGGTTGTTGCAATGCATCACCATCGGTATCTTGCATTTGAACAGGTACATTAATGGTAAGATTACCGCCATTAACATCAACATAAGTACCGTCGGCACTCAAATGATCTAGCGGTAATTGCTGGGTAATCGTCATCTCGACGCTGACATCACCATTTGTTTGTGCTGTCGGCGTCAAGGTGATGGTAACGGCTTCATCCGCACCGCTAGCTGTGATACCGGTGATTGTGATAACACCATTAGCATCAATATTAATGCTAAAGGTTAATGCGTCTCCGCCAGAAGTAAGACCATTTAATTCGGTCAATAATGCCGTTTTACCGTTGTCAGTGATCGTTAATGACGTTGCGACTAACGCATCATCTGTTGCATCAACGGTAAAGTGTCCAGTGCCAACCACAGGGTAGCCTTGTTCACCTGCTTGAGGGATTAAATCACCTTCAGTAATAGTAATATTGGCTTGAACGCCTTCACCTGTAGGATTTAAACCATCCTTTATATGGATCTCTAATTGACCCGTATTGCTACTATCACCATCATCATCCGTGGCCACAACACTAAGCTCAATGTTGACACTGTCACCCGCTGCATTATTTTGTTCAATAGGTTGATGTTGCTCAACGATATAATGACCATTATTACTAATAGTAATAGTTAAAACAGCTTCGCCATCATTCGTACCACCGTCAATAACGACATTAATTTCATTACCATTAACGATATAACGGGTCGCTTGATTATTTGAGACAATACCATCAAGTGATGGCTGAGAGCCGAGGAAATTAATATGCGCAATGTTATCAGAGCCAACATCAAGTGCTATTTTGCCATTGGTGGTTGTCCCTGTTTCGGTTTCAACAATGGTGGTACCTTTATCAGTGCCAAATTCAGGATTAGCACCATCTTTAATCGTCACAACCACATCAACGGGTTGTTGCAATGCATCACCATCAGTATCTTGCATTTGAACAGGTACATTAATGGTAAGATCACCGCCATTAACATCAACATAAGTACCGTCGGCACTCAAATGATCTAGCGGTAATTGCTGAGTAATCGACATATCGACGCTGACATCACCATTTGTTTGTGCTGTCGGTGTCAAGGTGATGGTAATGGCTTCATCCGCCCCGCTGGTTGTGATACCGGTGATTGTGATAACACCATGAGCATCAATATTAATGCTAAAGGTTAATGCGTCTCCGCCAGAAGTAAGACCATTTAATTCGGTCAATAATGCCGTTTTAACGTTGTCAGTGATCGTTAATGACGTTGCGACTAACGCATCATCTGTTGCATCAACGGTAAAGTGTCCAGTGCCAACAACAGGGTAGCCTTGTTCGCCTGCTTGAGGGATTAAATCACCTTCAGTAATAGTAATATTGGCTTGAACGCCTTCACCTGTAGGATTTAAACCATCCTTTATATGGATCTCTAATTGACCCGTATTGCTACTATCACCATCATCATCCGTGGCCACAACACTAAGCTCAATGTTGACACTGTCACCCGCTGCATTATTTTGTTCAATAGGTTGATGTTGCTCAACGATATAATGACCATTATTACTAATAGTAATAGTTAAAACAGCTTCGCCATCATTCGTACCACCGTCAATGACGACATTAATTTCATTGCCATTAACAACATAACGAGTGGCCTGATTATTAGAAATAAGATGATCAAGAGACGGCTGAGAGCCGAGGAAATTAATATGAGCAATGTTATCAGAGCCAACATCAAGTGCTATTTTACCATTGGTGGTTGTCCCTGTTTCGGTTTCAACAATGGTAGTGCCACTGTCGGTACCAAATTCAGGATTAGCACCATCTTTAATCGTCACAACCACATCAACGGGTTGTTGCAATGCATCACCATCAGTATCTTGCATTTGAACAGGTACATTAATGGTAAGATTACCGCCATTAACATCAACATAAGTACCGTCGGCACTCAAATGATCTAGCGGTAATTGCTGAGTAATCGACATCTCGACGCTGACATCACCATTTGTTTGTGCTGTCGGCGTCAAGGTGATGGTAACGGCTTCATCCGCACCGCTAGCTGTAATACCGGTGATTGTGATAACACCATTAGCATCAATATTAATGCTAAAGGTTAATGCGTCTCCGCCAGAAGTAAGACCATTTAATTCGGTCAATAATGCAGTTTTAACGTTGTCAGTGATCGTTAATGACGTTGCGACTAACGCATCATCTGTTGCATCAACGGTAAAGTGTCCAGTGCCAACCACAGGGTAGCCTTGTTCACCTGCTTGAGGGATTAAATCACCTTCAGTAATAGTAATATTGGCCTGAACGCCTTCACCTGTAGGATTTAAACCATCCTTAATATGGATCTCTAATTGACCCGTATTACTACCATCACCATCATCATCAGTGGCAACAACACTAAGCTCAATGTTGACACTGTCACCCGCTGCATTATTTTGTTCAATAGGTTGATGTTGCTCAACGATATAATGACCATCATTACTAATAGTGATAGTTAAAACAGCTTCGCCATCATTCGTACCACCGTCAATGACGACATTAATTTCATTACCATTAACAACATAACGAGTGGCCTGATTATTAGAAATAAGATGATCAAGAGACGGCTGAGAGCCGAGGAAATTAATATGAGCAATGTTATCAGAGCCAACATCAAGTGCTATTTTACCATTGGTGGTTGTCCCTGTTTCGGTTTCAACAATGGTGGTACCTTTATCAGTACCAAATTCAGGATTAGCACCATCTTTAATCGTCACAACCACATCAACGGGTTGTTGCAATGCATCACCATCAGTATCTTGCATTTGAACAGGTACATTAATGGTAAGATCGCCGCCATTAACATCAACATAAATACCGTCGGCACTCAAATGATCTAGCGGTAATTGCTGAGTAATCGACATCTCGACGCTGACATCACCATTTGTTTGTGCTATCGGCGTCAAGGTGATGGTAATGGCTTCATCCGCACCGCTAGCTGTGATACCGGTGATTGTGATAACACCATTAGCATCAATATTAATGCTAAAGGTTAATACGTCTCCGCCAGAAGTAAGACCATTTAATTCGGTCAATAATGCAGTTTTAACGTTGTCAGTGATCGTTAATGACGTTGCGACTAACGCATCATCTGTTGCATCAACGGTAAAGTGTCCAGTGCCAACCACAGGGTAGCCTTGTTCACCTGCTTGAGGGATTAAATCACCTTCAGTAATAGTAATATTGGCTTGAACGCCTTCACCTGTAGGATTTAAACCATCCTTAATATGGATCTCTAATTGACCCATATTACTACTATCACCATCATCATCAGTTGCAACAACACCAAGCTCAATATTAACGCTATCACCTGCTGCATTATCTTGTTCAATCGGTTGATGTTGCTCAACAATATAACTGCCATCATTACCAATTGTGATCGTTAAAACAGCTTCGCCATCATTCGTACCACCGTCAATGACGACATTAATTTCATTACCATTAACAACATAACGAGTGGCCTGATTATTAGAAATAAGATGATCAAGAGACGGCTGAGAGCCGAGGAAATTAATATGAGCAATGTTATCAGAGCCAACATCAAGTGCTATTTTACCATTGGTGGTTGTCCCTGTTTCGGTTTCAACAATGGTAGTGCCACTGTCGGTACCAAATTCAGGATTAGCACCATCTTTAATCGTCACAACCACATCAACGGGTTGTTGCAATGCATCACCATCAGTATCTTGCATTTGAACAGGTACATTAATGGTAAGATTACCGCCATTAACATCAACATAAGTACCGTCGGCACTCAAATGATCTAGCGGTAATTGCTGAGTAATCGACATCTCGACGCTGACATCACCATTTGTTTGTGCTGTCGGCGTCAAGGTGATGGTAACGGCTTCATCCGCACCGCTAGCTGTAATACCGGTGATTGTGATAACACCATTAGCATCAATATTAATGCTAAAGGTTAATGCGTCTCCGCCAGAAGTAAGACCATTTAATTCGGTCAATAATGCAGTTTTAACGTTGTCAGTGATCGTTAATGACGTTGCGACTAACGCATCATCTGTTGCATCAACGGTAAAGTGTCCAGTGCCAACCACAGGGTAGCCTTGTTCACCTGCTTGAGGGATTAAATCACCTTCAGTAATAGTAATATTGGCCTGAACGCCTTCACCTGTAGGATTTAAACCATCCTTAATATGGATCTCTAATTGACCCGTATTACTACCATCACCATCATCATCAGTGGCAACAACACTAAGCTCAATGTTGACACTGTCACCCGCTGCATTATTTTGTTCAATAGGTTGATGTTGCTCAACGATATAATGACCATCATTACTAATAGTGATAGTTAAAACAGCTTCGCCATCATTCGTACCACCGTCAATGACGACATTAATTTCATTACCATTAACAACATAACGAGTGGCCTGATTATTAGAAATAAGATGATCAAGAGACGGCTGAGAGCCGAGGAAATTAATATGAGCAATGTTATCAGAGCCAACATCAAGTGCTATTTTACCATTGGTGGTTGTCCCTGTTTCGGTTTCAACAATGGTGGTACCTTTATCAGTACCAAATTCAGGATTAGCACCATCTTTAATCGTCACAACCACATCAACGGGTTGTTGCAATGCATCACCATCAGTATCTTGCATTTGAACAGGTACATTAATGGTAAGATCGCCGCCATTAACATCAACATAAATACCGTCGGCACTCAAATGATCTAGCGGTAATTGCTGAGTAATCGACATCTCGACGCTGACATCACCATTTGTTTGTGCTATCGGCGTCAAGGTGATGGTAATAGCTTCATCCGCACCGCTAGCTGTGATACCGGTGATTGTGATAACACCATTAGCATCAATATTAATGCTAAAGGTTAATACGTCTCCGCCAGAAGTAAGACCATTTAATTCGGTCAATAATGCAGTTTTAACGTTGTCAGTGATCGTTAATGACGTTGCGACTAACGCATCATCTGTTGCATCAACGGTAAAGTGTCCAGTGCCAACCACAGGGTAGCCTTGTTCACCTGCTTGAGGGATTAAATCACCTTCAGTAATAGTAATATTGGCTTGAACGCCTTCACCTGTAGGATTTAAACCATCCTTAATATGGATCTCTAATTGACCCATATTACTACTATCACCATCATCATCAGTTGCAACAACACTAAGCTCAATATTAACGCTATCACCCGCTGCATTATTTTGTTCAATAGGTTGATGTTGCTCAACGATATAATGACCATCATTACTAATAGTGATAGTTAAAACAGCTTCGCCATCATTCGTACCACCGTCAATGACGACATTAATTTCATTACCATTAACGATATAACGGGTCGCTTGATTATTAGAAATAAGATGATCAAGAGACGGCTGAGAGCCGAGGAAATTAATATGAGCAATGTTATCAGAGCCCACATCTAATGGGATCTTACCGCTGGCTGTTACGCCTGTTTCGGTTTCAACAATGGTAGTGCCGCTGTCGGTACCAAACTCTGGGTTTGCGCCGTCTTTGATAGTGATATCAACATTAGCAGGGTTATCTAGCCAATCACCATCGGTATCTTGTACCTGAATCGGCACATCGATGGTAATTTTATCGTTAACGCTATCGACCAACCCATCAACACCACTGTCGGTGTGGTTTAATGGTTTGTCTTGATTAATCGTCACCGTGACGTCGATATTGTGACCGTTCGCCGCTTGTACAGCATCCAATGAGACTGTCACTACTTGCTCGCCATCAGCGGTCACACCGACTAATTGACCCGTTGTACTGTCATAGCTAAAGCTGATCGCTTGGTTATCACCCGTGGTTAACTCAGACGATAATTCATCAATTAATTTGGTTAATTGAACTGGGTCGATGGTCACTTTGCTTGGGTCAAAGCGATCGGCGCCGGCCTCAATCACAATCGTGGTGTTACCTGAGACTGGATAGCCTTGCTCACCTGCTTGAGGCGTTAAATCACCTTCGGTAATGGTGATCTCACCATACTCATTACCGCCTGCATCAGCGCCATCATTAATGGTGATCACTACCTGACCATTAGCGGTATCGCCATCATTATCCGTCGCCGTCACGCCGAGGTTTATGTTGGTAATATTCGCATCATTTTGATCAATAGGACCGGTGACTTCAACCGTGTATGAGCCATCTTTAGCAATCGTCACCACCATCACTGGCTTATCGTGACTATCAACGACAGTTAATACGTTGCCGTTTACCGTAAATGTGGTCGCGGCACCGTTACTGGTTAAACCTTGAAGACTTGGCTGGTCAGCGTTGAAATCAAGCTGATGAATCGCATCTGAGCCCACATCCAGCGGCACGTCACCTGTAATAATCTGACCACTTTGGGTAGTTTCATCAATCGTGGTGCCACTGTCAGTACCAAACTCTGGGTTTGCGCCATCAACAATGGTGATATCAACATTGGCAGGATTATCGAGCCAATCACCATCGGTATCTTGTACCTGAATCGGCACATCAATAGTAATTTTATCGTTAACGCTATCGACCAACCCATCGACACCACTGTCGGTGTGGTTTAATGGCTTTTGTTGATTAATCGTCACCGTGACGTCGATATCGTGACCGTTCGCCGCTTGTACAGCATCCAATGATACTGTCACTACTTGCTCGCCAGTCGCAGTCACACCAACTAATTGACCCGTTGAGCTGTCATAGCTAAAGCTGATCGCTTGGTTATCACCGGTGGTTAATTCAGATTCTAATTCAGTGATTAATGATGTCAGTTGCTTCGGATCGATGGTGACCTTAGTTGGGTCAAGACGATCGGCTCCAGCCTCAATCACAATCGTGGTGGTGCCTGATACTGGATAGCGTTGCTCACCTGCTTGAGGCGTTAAATCCCCTTCAGTAATGGTGATCTCACCATACTCATTACCGCCTGCATCAGCGCCATCATTAATGGTGATCACTACCTGACCGTTAGCGGTATCGCCATCATTATCCGTCGCCGTCACGCCGAGGTTTATGTTGGCAATATTTGCATCATTTTGATCAATCGGACCGGTGACTTCAACGGTGTATGAACCATCTTTAGCAATCGTTACTACCATCACTGGCTTATTATCGCTATCAACCACAGTTAATACGTTGCCATTAACCATAAATGTGGTCGCGGCACCATTACTGGTTAGGTTGGCTAAATCCGATTGATCAGCGTTGAAATCAAGCTGATGAATCGCATCTGAGCCAACATCGAGCGGCACGTCACCTGTAATAATCTGACCGCTTTGGGTAGTTTCATCAATGGTAGTGCCACTGTCAGTACCAAACTCAGGGTTTGCACCATCAACAATGGTGATATCAACATTGGCAGGGTTATCGAGCCAATCACCATCGGTATCTTGTACCTGAATCGGCACATCAATGGTAATTTTATCGTTAACGCTATCAACCAACCCATCAACACCACTGTCGGTGTGGTTTAACGGTTTGTCTTGATTAATCGTCACCGTGACATCGATATCGTGACCGTTCGCCGCTTGAACAGCATTCAATGATACTGTCACTACTTGCTCGCCAGTCGCCGTCACACCGACTAATTGCCCGGTGGCGCTGTCATAGCTAAAGCTGATCGCTTGGTTATCACCGGTGGTTAACTCAGACGATAATTCATCAATTAATTTGGTTAATTGAACTGGATCAATCGTCACTTTGCTTGGGTCAAGACGATCTGCTCCGGCCTCAATCATAATTGTAGTGTTGCCCGATACTGGGTAGCCTTGCTCACCAGTTTGAGGCGTTAAATCACCTTCGGTAATGGTGATCTCACCATACTCATTACCGCCTGCATCAGCGCCATCATTAATGGTGATCACTACCTGACCATTAGCGGTATCGCCATCATTATCCGTCGCCGTCACGCCGAGGTTTATGTTGGCAATATTTGCATCGTTTTGATCAATCGGACCGGTGACTTCAACGGTATATGAACCATCTTTAGCAATCGTCACTACCATCACTGGCTTATCGTGACTATCAACGACAGTTAATACGTTGCCGTTTACAGTAAATGTAGTCGCGGCACCGTTACTGGTTAGGTTAGCTAAATCCGGTTGATCAGCATTGAAATCAAGCTGATGAATCGCATCTGAGCCCACATCGAGCGGCACGTCACCTGTAATATCCGTACCGCTTTGGGTGGTTTCATCAATCGTGGTGCCACTGTCAGTACCAAACTCTGGGTTTGCGCCATCAACAATGGTGATATCAACATTGGCAGGGTTATCTAGCCAATCACCATCGGTATCTTGTACCTGAATCGGCACATCAATGGTGATTTTATCGTTAACGCTATCGACCAATCCATCAACACCACTGTCGGTGTGGTTTAACGGTTTATCTTGATTAATCGTCACCGTGACGTCGATATCGTGACCGTTCGCCGCTTGGACTGCATTCAATGAGACAGTTACTACTTGCTCGCTAGTCGCAGTTACACCAACTAATTGACCGGTTGTACTGTCATAGCTAAAGCTGATCGCTTGGTTATCACCGGTGGTTAATTCTGACTCTAATTCGCTAATTAATTTGGTTAATTGAACTGGATCAATCGTCACTTTGCTTGGATCAAGACGATCGGCGCCGGCCTCAATCACAATCGTGGTGGTGCCTGATACTGGGTAGCCTTGCTCACCTGCTTGAGGGGTTAAATCCCCTTCAGTAAGGGTGATCTCACCATACTCATCACCGCCTGCATCTGCGCCATCATTAATGGTGATCACTACCTGACCATTAGCGGTATCGCCATCATTATCCGTCGTCGTCACGCCGAGGTTTATGTTGGCAATATTTGCATCGTTTTGATCAATCGGACCGGTGACTTCAACGCCGTATGAGCCATCTTTAGCAATCGTCACTACCATCACTGGCTTATCGTGACTATCAACGACAGTTAATACGTTGCCGTTTACAGTAAATGTGGTCGCTGCGCCATTACTGGTTAGATTAGCTAAATTCGGTTGATCAGCGTTGAAATCAAGCTGATGAATCGCATCTGAGCCCACATCGAGCGGCACGTCACCTGTAATAACCGTACCGCTTTGGGTGGTTTCATCAATGGTAGTGCCACTGTCAGTACCAAACTCTGGGTTTGCGCCATCAACAATGGTGATATCAACATTAATAGGTTTATCAAGCAAATTACCATTTGAATCAGCCCCCTGAATAGACACATCAACTGTAATAATATCGCCATCATGTGAGACTAAATTACTATTATTACCTCCAACATGATCAATCGATTGGTTAATCGTTGTCGTAATATTAATACTGACATCTCGTCCATTTTCAGACTCAGCACTAAGAGAAATTAACATTATAGTTTCGCCATTAAGCGAACCGACAATTGAATTCGTTTGAATGTCATAAATAAAACTAACAGCTTCACCACCAGCAGTAATTTCATTATTAAGTTCAGAAAGCAAAGAATTAACAGCTAGAGGGTCAAAAACAAAAGAAGCAGTGTCAAGGGGAAGTGTTGCAGCTTCAACAGCAATTGAAATTGAAGATTGAACAGGATAGCCCTGTTCATCGGCTTGTGGAGATAAATCACCTTCCACAATAGTCATAGCACCTGACTCGCCACCATCAGCCGCTAGAATAATATTTGGATCGATAGCTTGATTATTACGCTGCGGATCATAAGTCGTATCAAAGCCGGCTTTAGCTAGCACAGCATCATTATTGTAATTAATTGTAATAAAACTTGCGGTTGCTGAAGTGCCATTTAATCCTATATTACCTGTAGCACTCTCGTTACCAGCCGCAGGCGCTTCAAATAATGCTGTCGGATCTTGTCCTGCTAAAATAGCATTTTGCAGTGCTGTAATATCATCAGCAGAAAATGATGCGCCTTCTTTCGCCTCTCCATTAAAGGTTAGACGGTTATCTAACTCAACAGTTTGAACACCTGTTGGCGTTAATACTGTACAACTAGAGCAAGGTAGATTAACAATCTGTTCTATACCATCTTTGATAACTATAAACTGTGTATTACGGTTATTGACAATAATCTCATCCATCTGAAGAGGATGAGTATCAATGACAGGTATAGGTTGCTGATTCGGCTGAAGAATAAAACTCTCACCATCAACAAGCTTAAATGCTTCAACTTTATTATCATTCTTAACCATGAAATCACCCAACCTTATAACCTTCTTGAGAGCATAATAGCCAAACTCTATAATTTAAAATCGATCTTTTTATGTTAGAACAAGCATTAATTATTCATATAATATAATAATTACACATTGACATTCAAAAACAACTTTACGTTAATACTTCAACAGCTTATCATCAGTTATAATTGTAAACAAACAAGATATTAACATATGAGAGTAACTAATATTTCACATTGGAATTACTTATACGTTACACGCCGCATGCTAATACAAACATCCTTTTATGTTATTGATAAAAAACATAACAATATATTTTATAGTTAAAATTTTGTATCGCCATAATTAATATATTTTTTAAAATGACCATCCTCTTACAAAGAGTTATTTTAGATACATAGGTTTTTATATGAATAAAAAAGCCATTTCGATATCAAACAATGATCTCGATTTTATTGATGATAAATCTGCGGCGTTACTACTCAATACCCCTAAAAATGCCAGAATCATTTTATGGGTAATGGTATTATTTTTCTTTATCGCATTTACTTGGGCCTATTTTGCAAAACTAGATAAAGTAACAACAGGTTCAGGGAAAGTTATTCCATCATCGCAATTACAAGTAGTACAAAACCTTGAAGGTGGTATTGTTAAACAAGTTTTTGTAAAAGAAGGTCAGCAAGTTAAGAAAGGTCAAACACTACTACTTATAGATGACACGCAATTTAAATCAGACTTTAAAGAAAAAACACAAAGTCTTGCTGCTATGCAAGCTGATTCGTTACGCCTGAATGCACTGCTTATCAGTGTTACCGTCAATAAAAGTCCTAAAAATATTGAGTGGCGAAAAAGTGTTAATATTACGCATACCCCTCCTGCATTTACTGCTGAATTTAAGAAGAAACATACTCAATTAGTGCGCCGTCAACTTAACCAGTTTTCAGGTAAATTAAATAATTTAGAAAATCAATTATCTGTTGCATCCCAACAAGCATCACAAAAAGAGCGAGAGCTAATAGAAGCTAAATCTCGATTATCAAATATTCGAGATAGCTATAATATCGCTTTAAAAGAATACAATATCACCAAGCCATTAGCAGATGAAGGTGTTGTTCCTCGTATTGAGTTATTAAAATTACAACGTTCTCTTAATGATACTAAACGTGATTTAAACTCTGTCCGACTACAAATCCCAGTAACTCAAGCTGCAATTCAAGAAGCAGGCTTTAAATATATAGATATCGCTTTGCAATTTCGTTCAGAAATACAAACTAAATTAAATGAAATTAGTGATAAATTATCAAGCATGACAGAGACACAAGTCGGCCTTGAAGATCGAGTAAAACGCACCACTGTCGTATCACCAGTCAATGGCACTATTCAAAAAATATACGTCAATACCGTTGGTGGAGTAATACAACCAGGTATGCCATTAGTAGAAATTGTCCCTACCGAAGACACACTTTTGATTGAAGCAAAAATAGCCCCTCAAGATATAGGTTTTTTAAGGCCCGGATTACCAACAATCATAAAATTCAGTGCTTATGATTTTACTAATTACGGAGGGTTAATCGGTACATTAGAAACTATCAGCGCCGATACAATCCAAGATAAAGAAGGCAATAGTTTCTACCAAGTAAAAATTCGTACCGATGCGAGCAGCCTTAAAGGTCCTAATGGCGAGGCATTACCTATCATACCCGGAATGACAGCATCAGCAGATATTATTACAGGCAAGCGTTCTGTACTTGACTACCTACTGAAACCTGTCCTCAGAGCGCGTCAAACGGCGTTAAGAGAATAAAATAATGACAAAAAAATATATATTTAAAAAAATTGCTCTATTAATTAGCCTTCAATGTATGGCGACGCCAGTAATGGCACAATCATTAGAGCAAGCAATTGCAGAAACATTATCAACCAACCCAGATATCAAAAGTGCTTATAATGAGTTTCAAAGTAAGCATCAATTGATCAATGCCGCTAAAGGTGACTATTTACCTTCAGTCGATCTAGAAGCAGGCATCGGACATGATGACTATAAAGCCAAAAGTCCTTCAGGTCAGTACCGTCCTCAAACTGCCAAAATTAATATTCGCCAATTAATTTGGGATGGGTCTATTACGTATAATGATATTCAACGTAATAAGTCAGAAACAGAAGCACAACGCTATCAACTATTGTCTGATGCACAAGATAAAGCACTAAAAGCAACTGAAGCTTATCTTAATGTTCTTCATGCCCAAGATGTTCTAACGTTGTCTCAATCTAATCTAAAAGTGCATCAAAAAATGTACGTGGATATCAAAAAACGTGCCGATGCAGGTATTGGGTCAACCGCAGATTTAGCCCAAGTTGATGGCCGTTTAGCTAGCTCTAACGCTAATTTATTAGCAGCAGAAAGTAATCTGCAAGATAAGACCACCGCATTTGTACGTACAGTTGGTGCCTACCCTGTCGATCTTGTGAAACCTGAAGTTGATAGTAATTATTTACCAACGTCTTTAGATGATGCTCTTACAAAAGCACAAACAAGTAATCCTGTGGTTTATATTGCATCAAATGATATTAATGCTGCCGAATATCAATATAAGCAGGCACAAGGCTCTTTCTACCCTTCTTTTAGCATTGAAGCCTCACAAGAATGGGGACAAGATCTTAATGGTTCAGCTGGCGATACCGATGAACTAAAAGCAATGCTAAAAATGCGTTATAACCTTTTTGATGGTGGAAGTGACGTCGCTAAATCACGTCGAGCGGCTTATCAGATCAATAAATCTAAAGATGTTCGAGATCGTGCTCACCGTATGTTAGAAGAAGGAACACGCCTTTCATGGAGTGCATTAACATTATCAAAAAAACAAAAATTATTTTTACAACAACATGTTGATGCTTCAGCGCGTACCGTTATTGCTTATGAAAAACAATTTAAAATTGGTCAACGATCTTTATTAGATGTACTGAATACTGAAAACGAATTATTTGAAGCGCGCAAAGCCTATTTAACTGCCGAGTATGATGGCATTTTGGCAAAATACCGCGTGTTAAATGCAACAGGGTTAATTCTTAGTGAGATGCGAGTTGAAATACCTCAATCTTGGGTACAATCAGCTAAATAAAGGAACAAGACATGAAATACACAATTATTGGATTACTCGCACTATCATTATTTGGTTGCTCACTTTCAGTGCCTACTCCCCCCATCGCCAAGCAAACTAAAAATTTATTTGATAACGACAGTGATGGTGTAATTAACCAACGAGATCATTGTCCCAAAACACCTATTGATGCTGTTGTCGATAATAATGGCTGCCCAACTTATATTGATAGCTCAGAACAAAATGGGATTCATATATTATTTGCAAATGACTCTTCAGAAATTCCTGAAAATTATATGCAAAATATCAAAAATATGAGCAAATTCTTGGTAAAATATCCCAAAACTCATATTGAACTTAAAGGATATGCTAGCCCTGTGGGTAATACCGCTTACAATATTTCCTTATCAAAACGTCGTGCAAGTGTTATCCGTCAGGCATTAATTAATGAAGGTATTGCACCTTCTCGAATTAAAACTGTTGGCTTTGGTGACAGCGATCCTGTTGCCGCTTATGATATAGAAGAAAGTAATACACTGAGTCGCCGAGTGATAGCGCAAGTTGTCGGATCTCAAGAAAATATCGTAAAAGAATGGTCCATATATACCGTTCGTGAAAACTAAGCAGATAATAACTATTGAAAAAAATAATCTTATGGCTAATTTGCATGTTATTAGCAGTGAATGTATCTGCTGCTAATAACATGTACCAAATAGAAAAAATAAAACAATTTTATGGTGAGCGTGCAGGAAAACGAGCCCTCGCTTGGCGTAAACTTATCCAAAAATCACAGCATTTAACTGAGCCTCAAAAGCTTAAAGCTGTTAATGATTTTTTTAATCAATTTGTCTTTATTAGCGATCAAAAACTATGGGGGAAAGAAGATTACTGGGCAACACCTTACGAATTTATTGGCACAGGCGCTGGCGATTGTGAGGATTTTAGTATTGCTAAATATAAAACGTTACTTAAACTTGGTATTGATGATAACAAGCTCAGATTAGTATATGTAAAAGCACTTGAACTTAATCAATTCCATATGGTTGTAACTTATTATCCAACACCATCAGCGATACCCTTCGTCCTAGATAATCTCAACGGAGAGATTTTACCTGCTTCCCAGCGTAAAGATTTATTACCAATATACAGTTTTAATGGTAGCAAGTTATGGCTAATGAAACAAAAAGGACAGGGACAAGTAGCAGGAAATGCTTCACGTTTAAGTCTTTGGAATGATTTACGTAATCGTTCACAAAACATCAAACTAAATCGACCACGACATACTTTTTAATAGGTAAATTATAATGACCCTTTACCGACAACTTTTACTGTGGATGCTAGTTGTATTATTTTTGCTAACCAGCGCTGTGTTTTTAATTCAATTTAACACCACTAAAAATTATTTAATTGAACAACAATCAACAGAGCTTAACAATGTTGTTAACTCCATCGGATTTTCTTTATCTCCTTACATCAAAGATAAAGATTTTATTGCTGCTGAGTCTGTTATCAATGCCACCTTTGATTCGGGTTATTATAGCCAAGTAAAACTGACATTATTAGACTCTAAAAAAGAGATCCTTCGCCAATATCCACAAAGAATAGATAATATTCCTGATTGGTTTCAATCAATAATCCATATTGAAGCAATAACACAAACAACGACCTTAACCAGTGGCTGGTTACAACTCGCAAATTTAACAGTCACTAGTAGCCCGATCCCAGCCTATATTCAATTGTGGAAGGCAACGGTTCAGCTTGTACTTGGTTTTATGTCCTGTCTATTATTAACTGCGATTATCTTATCCTTAGTACTCAATAAAGTATTACGACCATTAAAACAAATTCAAAAAAGTGCACAGGAAATAGCACAAAACCATTTTACTGATCCTTTGCCTACACCTCATACTCGTGAATTATTCGATCTCGTTATTGCTTTTAATTCAATGAATACTCAATTACAACAACATTTTGAACAGCAAGCTCAAGAAGCTGATATGTTGCGTATTCGTGCCTACCAAGATCCCGTATCCGGCTTAGCTAACCGTAGTTACTTAATGACGAACCTAAAGTTATGGTTATTAGATAAACCTACTGGCGGTATTATTCTATTAAAATCTGATGCGATTGAAGATAGCTACCAACAATCAGGTTATGAAAATGGTGATATGTTAGTACAAAAACTGACTGATCATCTAAAAGAGCTTTCTACAGATAATGTGACCATCGCTCGTCTAAACCAATCAGAATTTATGCTTATTGCACCTAATGCCTCCGAAGATGATCTTATGGATACAGCCCGATCCATGCTGAACATGGCAGCAGAACTTAACTCAGATCCTCTAGGTATTGCCCCTATCCAAGCGGCTGTTGGTATTGTTATGTGTTCAGATACTCTAACAATAACAGCATTGCTTGCTCATGCTGACAATGCTGTAAATAAAGCACGCCAACAAATTAAAGAGCCTATCGCTTTATTAGAAATTAATGATAAAAAAACCATACCAGCAATGGGTAAACAGCAATGGAAAACATTGGTTGATGAAGCAATTGCAAATAATCTTATTCATTTCACTTTTCAAAAAGCAATTAATGTACATAATGGCTTAATTCATAAAGAAATGTTTGCCTATATAAAAAAAGGTCACCAACAATTTAATGCGGGTCAATTTCTATCTGCCATTGAAAAACTGAATGAAGGAACAAAATTTGACTGCTATATCATTGATACTATTTTTAACCAATTAACCAAGCAAACAAAATCAGTACCTGTCGCAATAAATATTACCCAAAGCAGTATTAATGATACGGGTTTTATTCGTTGGCTTAACAGTAAACTTCAATCTAATTCTCAAATGAAAAAATCTGTTTTATTTGAATTACCTGAAATTTGCTTTATTAAAAATATCAATAACACCAGTTTACTTTGTGACATTATTCGTAAAAATGGGTTCCAATTCGGTATCGATAATTATGGTCACAATTTTAGCTCTCTAGGCTACCTTAATAAATTACGACCTAGTTACGTAAAACTAGATTTTGCTTATACATCACAATTAGATGATCAAGTAAAAATGGATGCTTTAGAATCCATAACTCGTAGTGCTCATAATCTTTCCATTCTCACTATTGCCTCTCGTGTGGAAACTATTGAACAAAAAGATAAATTAACACAGCTAAAAGTTCAAGGTTTCCAAGGTTATGTCACCGCTCAGTTAATTAATGAGAAATAACATGAAAGACCCTTTACTTCAATCACTTAGTTATATTAGTCGTTTCTACGGCCAAGCGAATTCACCAGATGCTTTAATTGCAGATCTGCCTCTCACTGATGGTTTACTGACTCCATTTTTATTACCTCGAGCAGCAGAAAAGGCGGGGCTTCAGGCCAAACAGACACAATTAACGCTCGATAAGTTGTCACCCCTATTATTTCCTGTTATTGCCATACTAAAAGGTGGCGATGCTTGTGTTATCCTCAGTATTGATAAAGAAAAGGGTGAAGCTGAAGTTGTTCTCCCTCAAAACGAGGCTTCTGAGCAATGGATTAATATTAATGAATTAAATGCGCAATACAGTGGTCATTTATTCTTAATAAAGAAACGTTTTCGTTACGATGAACGTTCTCCTGAAATATTAAAAAACCGCGATGGGCACTGGTTTTGGAGCACTTTGTGGGAATCACGCAGTATTTATCGTGACGTCTTTATTGCTTCAATTTTAATCAATATATTCGCGATTGCCGCACCGTTATTTACTCGCTTAGTCTACGATAAAATTGTACCTAACCTTGCTTTTGATTCTTTATGGGTTCTTGCAGTCGGTATTACTATTATATTTATTTTTGATTTTATCTTAAAATTATTAAGAAGTTATTTTATTGATTTAGCAGGTAAAAAATCAGACGTTCTACTTTCAGCTAAAATATACAGTCGAGTGATGGGAATAAGAATGGAAGCAAAACCAGCATCTGTTGGTGCTTTTGCTCGACATTTACAAGAATTTGAATCAATCCGTGAATTTTTCACATCAGCAACAGTTTCATCACTGATCGATTTACCGTTCGCGCTACTTTTTTTATTAATAATATATGTAATGGCGGGACCTTTAGCGTTAGTCCCATTAATTGCAGTATTAATTTTAGTGATTTATAGCTTTCTCATTCAACGACCACTACGTCGTACTATTGAAGAAGGCTCTCGCTTAGCATCTCAGAAACACGCCAACCTTATTGAAAGCTTATCTGGTTTAGAAACCATTAAAATGTTTGGCGCTCAAAGTCAATTTCAATATCGCTGGGAAGAGGCTGTTACTCATATTTCAAATTGGGGTTTAAAATCTCGTCGTTTAACAGATTCAGTTCAAAATACTGCAGGGTTTTTACAACAATTTGTTTCTGTTGCCATGATTGTTGTTGGTGTTTATTTAATCGCTAATGGCGAGTTAACCATGGGCGGATTAATCGCATCAACAATGCTAAGTGGCCGTGCTGTCGGCCCTATGATACAACTTGCTTTATTATCAACTCGGTATAATCAAGCAAAATCTGCAATGACAATTATTGAACAATTAATGTCAATGCCATTAGAACAAGAAGATGGTAAACGTTATATTCATCGTCCAATCATTCGCGGAAAAATAGAATTTAATGACGTCACATTTTCTTATCCTAATGCCACACAGCCAGCCTTAAAAAATATTAATGTTACGATTAATCCTGGTGAAAAAGTGGCGATTATAGGCCGTATAGGCTCAGGAAAAACCAGTCTTGAACGTATATTAATGGGATTATATCAGCCACAACAAGGCTCTGTTCGTATTGATGATACAGATATAAATCAATTACATAATATTGATATTAGACATAATATTGGCTGTGTTCCACAAGATATCACACTATTTTTTGGGTCTATTCGCGACAACATCATACTTGGACGTCCTTTAGCGACAGATAAAGAAATCTTACTGGCAGCTGAGCGTGCGGGAGTTACAGCATTTACTCAGCATGATACTGCTGGTTTAGAAAAACAAGTGGGGGAAGGTGGACATGCTTTATCTGGCGGCCAGCGTCAAGCAATCGCTATTGCACGTGCATTTCTTAGCCAACCGCCAGTACTAATTATGGATGAACCCACAAGTAGTATGGATAATCGTTCAGAAATGTATATTAAGCAGCAATTACGTCAAATGAAGCAAGATGAGACGTTAATTCTTATCACCCATAAAACAGGAATGTTAGATGTTGTTGATCGCTTAATCGTCATGGAACATGGCCATATTATTGCTGATGGACCAAAAGAACAGGTATTACAAACATTACGTAACGGAAATATTAATCAACCATCAGCGAATAAGAATAAATAGCAATAATAGTCATACACATGATTATTTATTTAATAATAGTTGTAATGTATAACCAGTTTGTCCACCATAACAGACTGGTTATTTAAACTCTTTAGGATTCTCGTGGAAAAAGTTGCTATTTTTGTCGATGTCCAAAACATCTATTACACCGTTAAAGAAAAATATCATTGTAACTTTGATTACAATGCTTTTTGGGCTGAAGTATCACAAGGTCGAGAAATTATTGCGGCTTATGCTTATGCCATTCATAAAGGGGATGAAAAACAACGTCAATTTCAAAATATCCTACGCGGAATTGGATTTGAAGTTAAATTAAAACCGTTTATTCAGCGTAGTGATGGCTCTGCAAAAGGTGACTGGGATGTTGGAATTACAATTGATGTTTTAGAACATGCTGCTGATGCTGATCGGATTATTTTATTATCTGGCGACGGTGATTTTGATTTATTAGTTGATAAAGTACAAACCAAATATAATACCACCGTTGAAGTTTATGGTGTTCCAGGCTTAACCGCGACATCTTTAATTAATACAGCACAGTATTATCGAGAAATTGAAAGTACCTTACTTCTTGAACGTTAGTGCTTTTTAAAAAAAGGCCAACAATATATGCTGGCCTTCGTTTTTATTGAATTTATTTCCTGATTACCACCGAGACTCAGCCAGCGTTAATAATTTCTCTGGCATCGGTGGTGATTTTGCACCACATTTAATTAGCGTATTGAATATATCTTCAACTCGAAACCGATAATTAAATCGAAAACAGAATTCACCAAGATAACGAGGAATATGCTTTTCTCTAATTGCGTGATATGTCCCTTTTATCGAATTTTTAACGTTACCAATCATGGTATCGACCCAATAAAATGCAGCTTCATATTGGTGAAGTTCTTTACCATTTTTTGGTAATGAACCATGAATAATATCTGCTGCTAACAGACCATTAAAACAGGGTAAACCATCTGATATGACTAACGTTTTTTCTTGTAAATGCTTTTTAGCCCAATCTGTAATTTCTTGTTTTTTAAAACAAGAAACAACACTTAGCCGCATATAAATAGGATGACCTTCTTCATTCAAAGAGATCGCTGATACAAAAGGTGTTTTACCTTTGGCACCACGTCCTCGCTTTCCTTTTTGTTTACCTCCAATATATGCATCATCCAATTGCACGATATTGCCTAACTTTCGATTATCATCATGCTCTTTCATCACTTGCATGAGCTTATGTTTTATTCGCCATGCTGCGTTATAAGAAACCCCTAATTTACGCTTTAGCTCTAATGCTGAAATACTGTTTTTATCTTGTGTGATGAGATAAATAGCTAAAAACCAAGTAGTTAACGGTAATTTTGAATGGGAAAATAAAGTACCTGCCGTCAATGATGTCTGATGGTGACACTTATTACATTGATATAATGACCGCGATTTAAGTTCACAATAACTTTTAGAAGCACAGGTAGGGCAAACGTAACCATTTTTCCATCGAATATTAAATAAACGCTCTCTACATTGAATTTCTGTCCCATACATTTGCATAAATTCGGGTATAGAAAAGCCTTTCTGAAATTGGATTGAATTCTTAGGCATAACGTCACTCCTATACTTCAATATCTTAAAGTATAGGAGATAATTTAACAGTGGCTGTTAAATAGTGGTAATCAGGATTTATTTTATATGCTGAGCATGAACAAGATTTGAATGGTTATAAATGTCTATAAGTTCACCTACGGCTTGACGTACCATTTTGACAGGAACGATAATAAAATAAATAGATGCTAGAATTACCATTGTAGGATCTGCATAAACCGCCAAATGCGCATATTGTGTCATCATCAATACTTTTGCGACAACGAAACCCATTAATACAGCAGCACTGATCACTGTATCCATAACCCACTGTTTGGCTTCAGCATCTGCTAATACTGATGAGATATTTTGACTTTTGATTTTGATATAACGATATGTGCCATAACACCCCACGACACTGATCATACCAAAAGCTAAAGCCACACCTGCATTAATATCACGACCACCAGCTAAAACCGCTTCAACAGCCGAATAAAAAGACCACATACACATTAAAGCAATCACTGACCCTTTAATCGTAATAACAGCCGGCGCTATCATTGCGACTTGCGAACTATCTTTATTTATTTCAGGTTTATGAAGATAATGCGCAGCCCCCAAAGACAGCATGGTTAACGCCAAACTTACTAAAGAATATGCTCCATCAAAAATGATCACTAACGAACCAACTAGCGATCCAAGTACAATCCCTAAAATAGCAAAAGTAAACGATGACACGGTAGACAACAGGAGTAAACCGCGCTCTTGTTGCATTGAACTAGACATATAGGCCTCAATCGACAAATTTTTCGTCGTTTTTTTATTAAATTATGAAACTAATGAGATGATACAATCACTTCTATTAATACTATAATCACTGAGCGCCAACTTTATCGTCGCTAAAAAATGCAATTACCTATTCTTAGACCACTCTTTTTAATCTATCGGTACCATCAATGAAAATAGCTCAAATTGAAATGTTTCTATCAACTATAAAAACAGGCTCAATTGCCGAAGCTGCTCGCCGTCATGGAAAAAGTCGCACCACTGTTAGTGCATCATTAAGTGCATTAGAAGATACCTTAGGTGTTGAACTTTTAAACCGTAGCGGTAATCGCATCACACCAACAGTTATCGGAGAAGCAACGGTTAATGACTTTGAGCGTATAATTCTTATTGCCAGAGATATTCACACTCGCTGTGAACAATATAATATTGGTGTAGAAGCTAGCATTCGTATTGCTCGTGATGATTCATTACCAGAATCATTATGGCGACAGTTATTACGTCAAATACGTATTCAATTTCCTCAGACAAGTGTTTCTATTTACAGTGCCCCAACCCAAGAATTAGAAGAAATGGTGGCACAAAATCTTGTTGATGTTGCTTATGGTTTATTACCTAATACACATATTTTTTCACGATTACAACAAACAGATCTGGGTCAAATACGAATGATGTCTGTTGCTCATAAAGACCACCCTTTAAGTCAACTTCGAAAAGTAAATGATGCCGATCTCGAACGTTATACTGAAATTGCGGTCGCGTATTTTGATGAAGAAAGCTTACGGATCGTAACCCCTAAAGCAGGTAAATATATTGCTTTATCTTTTTATGAACATTTACGTGATGCCGTACTTGATCAAACAGGTTGGTCATCATTACCCGCCATTTTGATTAAGCAACATTTACGAGAAGGAACCCTTAAAGTAATTAAATATAATCGAGCAATGAATTGGCAATCATATGGTGAAGTTGTTGAAAATGAGGCTCGACGCGGCACTGTTGTAAAATGGTTATCACAACAATTAGAAACGTATTTATTCGATGAAAGTGATTAATTCTCAATATTCACATTCACGACATCATTCGTCTCCATATAAATAGAGCATCGACATGAGTTTATAAAATAATTGCATTTAAAGAGTAATATCTAAAATCCTGATAAATAGACTCAAGAAAAAGCTATCTATTACTAGAATTATTCACATCTATAAGTAAATATTCCACTAGCACTCAATATCGATGAGAATAAATTATTATTTAATAACATAATTTATAATTAAATTTTCAATTGCCCGCTAGTTTGTACAGCGTTTTTAATTCACTATGTGCGCCTTAAATTAAGTTCGTCTCATACTAGCTTCAATAATGGTACATACCGCTATTACGAAAACGACCTAATATAATATGTAATAACGTACTCTGAAATCGTAATTTAAAAGGAATAAGCTTTATGATGAGAAAATTAGTTGCCGAATTTATCGGTACCGGTTGGTTAGTATTGGGTGGTTGTGGTAGCGCAGTATTAGCGGCAGCATATCCTGATTTAGGTATTGGCTTTTTAGGTGTTGCACTGGCATTTGGTCTAACGGTTGTAACAATGGCATACGCAATTGGTCATATCTCAGGTTGTCATTTAAACCCTGCAGTTACTGTTGGTTTATGGGCTGGCGGTCGCTTCCCTACAAGTGATGTTATTCCTTACATTGCGTCACAAGTATTAGGCGGTATTGCTGGTGCTGGTGTGCTTTATATTATTGCAAGTGGTCAAGCTGGTTTTGACCTTGCAAATGGCTTTGCTTCTAACGGTTACGGTGCCCACTCTCCTGGTCATTACTCTTTATTATCAGCATTTGTTACTGAAGTTGTAATGACATTCATGTTCTTATTCGTAATTTTAGGCGCAACACATAAGCTAGCCTCACCACAAATGGCAGGTCTTGCTATCGGTCTTGCATTAACACTAATTCACTTAATTAGCATTCCCGTCACAAATACATCAGTTAACCCTGCCCGTAGTACAGGCCCAGCATTATTTGTTGGTGACTGGGCAACATCACAACTATGGATGTTCTGGGTAGCACCACTTATTGGCGCCGTAATTGCGGGTGTTGTATATCGCTGGTTATGCCCTGATAATGAATACCGCTCTGTTAGTTAAGTTTTTAAACGCATATTGAATATAAAAGGCGAGCTTAATCATTAAGCTCGCCTTTGTGTTGCTCATAATTTAAAAATATTTATGCATACCAAATTTAGATATCGACTAACTGCAACAACACCTGCACCGGATGTTTAAATTGAATATGTTCCAGTCGCTTCACTTGACTTCGACATGAATAACCTGTTGCCATACAGCGAGTGGTATCATACTGATCAATGTTCTCTTTCCAACTTAAATTAAATACGCTCTTTGACGATTCTAATTTATCGCTTTCATGACCAAATGTACCTGCCATTCCACAACATCCCACAGGCACCGATTTCATAATACCGCCAAAGTGCGTAAAAATAGCTCCCCACTGCTTTTCTGCATTAGGGAGTTTGGTTTTTTCAGTACAGTGGGCAAACAAATACCATGGTTTAGCATTTAATACTGGTCTTTGAGGCACTTGTTGTAATAATGATAAAAGCCATTCATGTGCGGTTAGCACCGTAAATTTTCCTCTACGTTGCTGCAACACCTCAGCATATTCATCGCGATAACACAGTACCAGTGCAGGATCAACACCAACCATCGGAATATCAAGCACCGCTAATTGATTTAAAAAATCAGCTGTTGACGTTGCCGTTTTTGCAAAGGCCTTTAGAAAACCTTTAACATGTTGTGCTTTACCATTTGGTTTAAATGGCAACAAAATTGGCTTTTTACCTAACTTTTCAATTAAATGAATAAAGTCACGTATAACCTGTGCATCATAAAAGCTGGTAAATGGATCTTGAACGATTAATACATAATTTTGACGTTCGTGATCTGATAGTGCTTGTAGCCATTGCATGTCAAAACATAGCGCATGATGGCCATCAAGGCTTTCGATTAACGTTGGTACTGATAATAATGGCATATCAACATAACCAATGGCGTTTACCGTCAGCTTTTTCGACCATTGTGGACGAATAAGACTATTAACGATCACTGGCGCTTTAGCCATTAATGGTAAAACATTTTCAACATATGCGACTAAATAATCTTTTGCCGGTCGCTGATAGCGACTGTAATAAATATTCATAAATCGAGAACGAAAGCTAGGTACATCGACCTTAATCGGACACTGACTAGCACACGCTTTACATGCTAAACAACCATTCATTGCTTCCATAACCTCATGTGAAAAATCATACTGATGACGAGCGGAACCATAGGTGTTTTTTAAGCGTTCAATAATCTGTTTGATTGTTGGAGATGTCATCAATAACTGCTGCTCTAACTCATCAGCATTGATCCCTTGCTCAGCAAGTTGTCTTAACCATTCACGTACTAACCCTGCACGGCCTTTAGGTGAATGACGACGATCAGCAGAGATCTTCATTGAGGGACACATTGGCGAGCTGGTGTCATAATTAAAACACAACCCATTTCCGTTACATTCCATGGCTTGTTTAAAGCTATCACGCGTAGTAACGGCTATTTGACGATCATAGAAACCCCGTTTCACACTATCGACTTTTACTAATTCACTGTCATTACCCAGTGGAGTACAAATTTTACCTGGGTTCATTCGGTTATGTGGATCAAACGCAGCTTTAATACGGCGTAACTCTGTGAATAATTCCTCACCAAAAAAAGCAGGACCATATTCAGAGCGGAATCCTTTGCCGTGTTCACCCCACATTAGACCACCGTATTTAGCAACTAATGTAACTACCTGATCTGAAATTTCTTTCATTAACAATTCTTGTTGAGGATCACACATATCTAATGCCGGACGAACATGTAAAACACCTGCATCAACATGACCAAACATGCCGTAATTAAGCGCTTTATCATCCAATAACTGTCTAAACTCAGCAATAAAGTCAGCCAAATTTTCAGGAGGTACACAAGTATCTTCAGCAAATGCGAGCGGCTTTTTAGTGCCTTTTGCTGCACCTAATAACCCCACGGCTTTTTTTCGCATAGTATACATTTTTTGAATACTGGCTAAATCATCACACACTTGATAACCGATAATACCGGCTTGTTGCTTGGCAATTAATTGATCAAGTTGTTGGCATAATGCCGTAACATGTTGTTGATTCTCTGTAATATCATTACTGGCATACTCCACCATGTTAATACCTAGCATGGTTTTCCCTGGTATATCAGCCAATAAACGTTCAACCGTATTCCAAACAATATCTTGTTTTGCTAAATTCAAAACTTTGGAGTCGATGGTTTCAACTGACAATGCAAGTGCATCAACCATCATAGGCGCATTACGTAATGCCGAATCAAAACTATCATATTTGATATTCACTAAAGTACGAGACTTTGGAATCGGTGTAATATTTAATTTAGCCTCTACGATAAAAGCTAAAGATCCCTCTGATCCACATAATAAGCGCGCAAGATCAAATTGTTGAAGTTGTTTATCATAGACATTTTTTAAATCATAACCGGTAAGAAATCGATTCAGTTTTGGAAATTTATCGACTATTTGTTGCCGTTTATTCCGACAAACTTGAGCGGTTGTTTGCAAGGCATTATTAATAAATACGCCCTGATCTAACTCCTCTAATTGTACCGAACTCAATGGCTCAGTATTAAGTACCGAGCCATCAACTAATACCGCAGTCAATAATAAAACATGATCTGAAGTTTTGCCGTATTTCAGTGAGCCTTGTCCAGAAGCATCAGTATTAATCATTCCACCTATCGTAGCGCGATTACTGGTTGAAAGATCAGGGGAGAAAAAATAACCATACGGACGCAGGGCATCATTAAGCTGATCTTTAATCACGCCGCTTTGAACGCGTACCCAACCTTCAGCTATATTAATGTCTACTATTTGATTTAAATAACGGGAAAGATCAACCACAATTCCTGATGTTAGTGATTGACCATTTGTACCTGTGCCGCCGCCGCGAGGAGAAAATGTAACGCCTTGATAATCATCATGACAACCTATTTTACCAATAAGAATAAGATCATCAATATTACGAGGTAATACAACTGCTTGAGGTAACTGTTGGTAGATACTATTATCAGTTGCAACCGCTAATCGACTGGCATAGCTTTGTTCAATATCGCCTTGAAATCCAGCATCAGATAATGCGGTTAAATATGATAGTACAACATTATCAATACTACTTTGATAGGTTAATGCAGGTAACATATTTTCACTCTCCCTTTTCCAGTAATTACGTATTTATACGCTGCTATTTCCAATAGCACTGGATTCACTATTCATCATTAATTATTTTAACAAAATGTCAAAATTTTATAATTTCACTTTACTCTACCTAGAAACTAAACTAAACAACTTATAAGTCTATATTCTATATCGTAAAGCAATTAACCCATAAAATTAGATAAGTTATCCCATAAACTTATCGTTCTTATTTTACCAACCATTCCGTGAAATAAAATAAAGCCCTTAAAAAGGGCTTTATTTTTAAAAGAATATAGCTAAAACAATAATAAGATTAAATCCCCCCCATTAGGGTATATTTCATTTCAGTATATTCTTCTAACCCTTGATGTGCCCCTTCGCGACCTAATCCCGATTCTTTAACACCACCAAAAGGAGCAAGTTCAGTAGAAATAAGACCTTCATTGACACCCACCATTCCATACTCCAATGCTTCACTAACATTAAATGCACGTGCTAGCGATTGTGTATAGATATAGGCAGCTAATCCTGAATCTGTATTATTAGCGCGTTCAATAACCTCTTGATCATCACTAAAGCTGAAAATAGCCGCCAATGGACCAAACGTTTCTTCCGTTGCAACCAGCATGTCATCGTGAACATCTCGAATAATTGTCGGCATAATAAAACAATTATTTGATATTTGTTGACTGCCTAAAACTAAGCGAGCTCCTTTTAGCATTGCATCATGTATATGACGTTCTACTTTTTCAACTGCCGCACGATTAATTAATGGACCCATAGTGACTCCATCATCAATACCATTGCCAACTTTCAATAACGCAACCTGCTGACGCAATTTATCAATAAATTGGTCATAAATACTATTATGGACATAAATACGGTTAGCACAGACGCAAGTTTGACCTGCATTACGAAATTTAGCGATCATTACACCATCAATCGCACGATCAATATCAGCATCATCGAATATAATAAATGGTGCATTGCCGCCTAATTCTAATGATACTTTTTTAACACTCGCAGCAGCTTGTGCCATCAACAACTTACCAATCGCCGTAGAACCGGTGAAAGAGATCTTTTTAACTTTTTTATTACCGGTTAATTCAGCACCAATTTTAACCGCATCACCCGTTACAACACTGAATAAACCATCAGGAATACCCGCTTCTTGTGCTAGTGCTGCAAATGCTAATGCCGTAAAAGGGGTATCAGGCGCAGGTTTCAATACTACGGCACAACCTGCTGCAAATGCAGGTCCACATTTACGCGTGATCATTGCTGCAGGAAAATTCCAAGGCGTAATAGCGGCAACAACACCAATAGGTTGACGTGAAACTAAAATACGCGCATCCGCTTTATGACTTGGAATTATTTCACCATTCATACGCTTTGCTTCTTCGGCATACCACTCAATAAAGCTTGCAGCATACGCAATTTCACCTTTAGCTTCATTAAGTGGCTTACCTTGTTCTAACGTCAAAATAGTGGCTAACTCAGTAGTATTATCAATAATAAGTTCATACCATTGACGTAATACCGTTGCTTTATATTTTGCTGTTGTTTTTGCCCATTGCCGATATGCTTTATCAGCACCGTCGATAGCTACGCGCGTTTCTTCAACCCCCATCAAAGGAACATTGCCAATAACTTCAGCTGTCGCTGGATTAGTAACAACAGTCTGTTTTCCTGAATAGGCATTTACCCATTCACCATTAATAAACGCTTGCTGCTTAAATAAACCACCTAGAGATAATGTCATTGTGATACCTTGCTTTATTTTTTCAATGAGTGAGATAAAAACGATTAGTATAAAGAATATTTATTTAAAAAAATAACGAACGCATTAATTAACTTATTATATTGCTACCTTAGCCATATCACCGCGAAGGTCAATGCACGATGCTTATAACTAAACCACAAAAATTAGCCTTTTTATCAGCAAATAATGACGATTAATACTACGCTTTAAATAGTATAAATATGAACCACAGCTTTACTTTTATTTTAGAGTGGAAATAAATAGCTTATGCAAAAAAGTAGACCGCTTATTCATATCCGTCATGGTATTAAACAAGGTGCCACTACTTCTTTTATTCCTGAGCAATATTTTTCCATCACAAATCCATTCGTCTTATGGGAACACTTCACATCTAAAAAAAGTACTAATCGTAGCCTTGATTTTCATGGCCATTCAGGCGTAGAAGCCATTAGCTACCCACTTAAAGGAACGATCTCACACTATGACTCAACACCGCAACATCATATAATTAACAGTGGTGATGTTCATATAATGACAAGTGGGCAAGGCATTATCCATAAATCAACGACATTACCACGCCAATCAGTGAGTGAATCATTTCAATTATGGGTAGCCCTACCAGCTTCTAATAAAGATGAAATGTGTAAGCCAAAGAGTCAACTTTTTAATAAAAATAACTTTCCACTCATTGAAAATAATAATTCAACAACAAAAATATTGATTGGTCGTTACCATCAATATGATAGTCCAATAAAAAGTCATTGTGAGTTAATTTTACTTGATATTATAATGACGTCTTATAGTACATGGTATTTTACACCGCCCAAACAACACCTTTCGTGTTTTATTTATTTAAAATCAGGAGTAGTTTATAGTGCTAATAATAAATTAACACCATCTCAAATGGGATTTTTCAAATCATCTTCATCACCCATAACAATCACAACAACCAATCAAAGCTCACGTTTTATTGTTGCTTGTGCAGTACCATTAAAACAACCATTAATAACGAATAAAGATTCTGTTCATTCTTGTGAAAACAATATTAATAAAAGCCAAACTACAATAAATGAATTACTACTAAATAGTCATAACTTAAATTATTAGGAGGTTATTTTTGACCGAATAAAAATGTCATATACAGATATATACGACATTTAGAATTAATTGAAATTTATGGACGAGTTGCTATTTGGAATGTACCATTTGATTGAAACCAAACGGCTTGCTTTTGCTTACGTCCAAGTAATAATGGACCATCATCAAAAAACAAGAAATTCTTCCAATTACGTTTAAATACACCCCATTTAGTTTCAATAATATTGTATTTTTCATAGCAGAAAAAAATGGTCGTATTATCTTCCCATTTAATATCAGCCAATAGTTCTGCTGGTAACTCAGGCTCATCGCTGTCCCAAGCTTGCTGCCAATCTATTGCGTCTGACCAAATTTTTTTATCAAAAGCCCAGTCGCCTTTCTCAAAGTGATCAGCATCAGAACTTTGGTTACTCACATGTTCACACCACAATTGTGCCGAACGAGCTTGAGTAAATGGTTTTATTTGCACTAGATCCGCTTCGGAAACTGGCATTGAAGCATGGGTAAAAATCCATTTACGTACGTAACTATCAAATTCGGTATAATTCATTTTTTAGCCTAAAAAGATAAAGACGACGCAATGTACATCAGTGTTGATATTTGTTCCAGTATCTCACCCATAATTTTTATATATCATGACTTATTGGTATAAAAAGGCACAAAAATACTTGTACCTATTCACACTCTATTTTGCACTTTATTACTTATTTTGATCCCACAAATCACTGATCCAACCACCGATATGGTCATCGTAATGGTTATCTGAAAAAGTAGGTGATGTTTTTATCGGTTCATTATGATGACATTCAAGAAGTTCAGATATATGCCTCGCCATCGGATCTTCGATGGACCGCATTTGTCGTTTTTGGGCTACTTCCTTAATAATCTGTAATCGATATGACGAGCTCATTTTTTTCATCGCTAACTCCTCTAAGTAATATACATATAATAACAACCAGATAAAAATAGGCTTCACTATGGATTACGTCAAATAACCGACATTAAATCATTATATATTCATCTTGAACTATTAAATTTTTCACTTATAAAACAACATGTTAAATAAACAAATATATAACCATTAAATATCTTTTTATTATTTCATTCTTAACCAACTGATTATAATAAACTTTTAAAAAAAAATTTATTTATCTCATTCTTAATTAAGAATACAGAATCTCAATATTACAGCATAATTAGCAGCGTTAATTTTATGACACATCTGTTAGACTATTAAAAGGCTATAATTAACACCGTTATTCGTGATTTTTCTAGGAGTGTTTGTGCGTTTATTACCTATTATTACTTTTTCTCTCATCAGTTTTTTCAGTGCTACCATCAATGCTAGCGCTAACACATTAGTACCACCGCCCCTCTTAGGTAGTGTCCCAACTCAAATAAATAAAACGCCTACAACCATAAAAACAATGTCTACTCAATTATTACCAAATAAAAATAATCAATGTAATAAGACATTGAACTATAAGATTTTTTTTGAAGGGCATGATATTGGTAATTATCAACGAAATATTGTTTGGGATGGAACCCAAGCAAACATTTATACTAAAAGCATAGTTAATGTATTAATTACTAAAGCAAAATTAAATCAGCACTCAAAACTTCACTGGTCATCACAACGTCAAAGTTTTGTAACTGACTCTTTTGAACGTACAATAAAAGGCTTAATGACGGGTAAAGTTTCTGCTTCTTTTACCAATAACGGCGCCAAATCAACGGTAATTGAAGACGGTAAATCACATCAATTTAGTGAAACTTCATTACCAATACTTGATGGAGATACCATCGGCACACAAATGCGATTAGACATAATGCAAGGTAAAAAGAATTTTGATTTTATTTTGCAAAATAGTGATGACATTAGCCATTATTATTTTAAAGTTATAGGGGAAGAAACAATCGCTACTAATTTTGGTAATCTAAAAACAATTCGTGTCGACCAAGTAAAGAAAAAGGATCGCCAGCTTTCATTATGGTTTGCACCTTCAATTGATTATCAACTCGTACGTGCAACCTATAAACGGAAATTATTAGATTTAAAGGCAGTATTAATGAGTAAACAAATTAGCTGTCCTAGCCCTATATTAATTAAATAACCTTCGCTAAAACTAATTAAACAGCCACTATTTAGATGGCTGTTTAATGACATCACCATTTACTTTGCAACCGCTTTACCACCAATAATTTTATATGCTGGTGTACCTCTGACCAATGTTTCACGAGCAAACACTGCCTGACATTCAGGACAAATACATGCTTGTTGCGTAAAATCTTTACTTATTCTCTCTTTGAAGCATTTTACTAATGCTCCTTTCCCACCTTTACGATATTTGAACAGTAACGTTTTACAACGACAGCACAATACATCAACCGTTTTAACTGGACCTTTTTTATTAGGCTTAGCCATTATAATTTTGCTTCTTATGGTAAGAAATACATTAGATTACTAGCTCTTTAGTAAACCTCAATATGATAGGTGCAATGTCGTTATATCTTACTTAGTGTAGAATTAAATAGTTAATAAATTAAATACCACCCACAAACAGGATACCCATGAAAATATTTTTAATTTTTATAAGTACTCTATTTTTATTATCTGCATGTACGCCAACAGTAGGTAGCGAAAAATGGTGCCAGCAACTAAAAGAAAAAGCCAAAGGAGAATGGAGTGCAAATGAAGCAGTTGAGTTTACCCAAAACTGCATTATTCGTTTAAATAATGATAAAAAATAAATCACTCCACGCTATTATTTATCACCTTAAAACTATTTTAATTATAAATGTAATAAATCACAGGCGAAAAAAAAGCTCATCGAATGATGAGCTTTTTTAAAAGATGGTGCCCCGGGCCGGACTTGAACCGGCACAGCGCGAACGCCGAGGGATTTTAAATCCCTTGTGTCTACCAATTCCACCACCAGGGCACGCAATTCAATGCGATGGGTAAGACACCATCTGTAGACATCGCTAACAAGCCATATCTTTTAATTCTGTATAATATATACTTCAATTACTCATGTAAAAGAAGAGATGGTGCCCCGGGCCGGACTTGAACCGGCACAGCGCGAACGCCGAGGGATTTTAAATCCCTTGTGTCTACCAATTCCACCACCAGGGCACGCAATTTAATGCGATGGGTAAGACACCATCTATAGATACCGCTAAAGCCATATCTTTTAATTTGGAGCGACACACGAGGTTCGAACTCGTGACCTCAACCTTGGCAAGGTTGCGCTCTACCAGCTGAGCTAGTGTCGCAAGAGGAAGTATGGAGGCGCGTCCCGGAGTCGAACCGAGGTACACGGATTTGCAATCCGCTGCATAGCCACTCTGCCAACGCGCCATATTCCCTAACCGATGAGATATTGTTGTCTCGCGGTATGGGGTGCATTCTACTGATTACTGCAGATGAGTCAACAGCAAATTTTAATTTTACGATCGTTTGGTTATTATACATACAAAACAAGCTGTTCCGATCATATATTATACGTCAGGTTTCTTATTCTACATTATGTCTCGCATTGAATCAGAAGGAATAATCGCATCTGAACAGGTTGTTACTCTATGACTCAGTGTTTGTGCCAGTAATAATGATTGTGAAATCGTTTGTCGATTAATTCTAGCGGCAAGATAACCAGCAACAAATGCATTATCTACTATCTGATCACCATCTTTTACTGCCAATTTAATACTTGCTACTCGTAATAACGTATCAGAACGAATAACTAAACTACACACGGTACATTCGGCATTATTGGCTTGCTTAAAAACAACCTCACGGCATCCCCATTGAATATAGCGTTGAGTTAAATAGCGAGAGCTTCCCCAAATTCTCATTTCGTCATTTAAATCAATAAAAGCAATATCAACATAAGGAAATATTTTCCCATACCAATATTGTGCTTGCCTTGTTGACCAAAGATCAGCACGAAAGCTATTGTCTAAATAAACTTTGCCTCCTTTTTTCTTATGTATATCAAGTAAACTCAATAACAAAGTTTTATCATCATCAGTTAATGCTGCAACACTACCACCACTAATGTAGATAGCATCATAATCATTATTAGTTACCGCATGATGTAATAAAGCTGGACCATAAGAAAAATAATATCGCATTGCATTATCTTTATTCCAATAATGATAATGGCATTGACCATGATTATCAGTTTCGATAAAACATAGATTAGGGTATTTAGTCGCTAAACATTTCACTAAACTTGTGTCGATATTTTCTTGTTGCCAACACTGCAACATCTTCATTGATGTTTTTTCAATACCAATACAGGTAGCATAACTCACATTAATTGCACGCGATCCACCTAATCGTGCGAGATATAAAGCGCGATTAACAACATTACCACCGTATGTTTGATGCCGAGGTGAATGGTTAAGCTCAACTAATGCTTCCCCAAAAAAAACAATCTTCATATCGTTCCTCGCTATAAATAGCGGTAGATAACAATAAACATATTAAAACTAACTCATTAAAGCGTAATACATTTTTTATTATCATTATCTTTACAATATTCTAGATTTAACTTTTTTTCAGATGATAATAGTGTTTATTAAACAATAATAACACATCCCTACACCTTGATATTTTGACACTATTTCCTGCTATTCATTAAAGTGTATATCCACTGTCTCTTTTCCTGAAATTAATCTTCTACACTTATTTAGAAGTAATCAAATATTCACCAATATTGAGCAACCATAAATATTATTATTAACAGTTACATCTGTAATCATCAAACCTAACAATATATGATTTCCATACTGGCATAGGTTACAATTCTAACAGTGACAGACTATTTTAAACTACGTAAGATCTGTCGCTCTCTAATGATTATCTGCGGAGCCTTGCTCCTATTTTTTATTGATATGGATTGAGATATGGAAGCAGAACAAACAGAAATACTAAATTTCATCAGTCAATACCCTCCTTTCGATTTATTACCAGAAGAACAACTGAACGAATTAGCTATCGAAATCGAAGTCGCCTACCACCGTGCAAACAGCATGATTTTAAACTTAGGTGATAGCATTAATGATTTATTTCTTATTCGCAGTGGTGCAGTTGAAGTTTATCGTCGAAAAGGAGAATTATACAATCGTTTAGATGAAGGTGATATTTTTGGGCAGATGGGATTATTAATGAATAATCGTGTCAGAATGCCTGCAAAAGCCTTGGAAGATACCCTACTCTATTGTATTCCAGGCAATCTCTTTACCAAACTCTGTGATGACTACGATAGTTTTGCTGACTTCGTTGAAGTTGATGATGGTTCTCGTTTACGTCATGCTGTATCACGCCAAAATGATGAAAACGATCTAACAACCTCAAAAGTGCGTACCTTATTAACACGAGACGCAGTGATCCTTGATCAAAATGCAACAATTCAAGTAGCAGCTCAAACGATGGCAGATGAAGGTATTTCAGCACTACTTATCTGTGATGAGAATATCACTGACGATGACGATGATAATGATTTAATTGTTGGTATTATTACTGATCGTGATTTGTGTACCCGCGTTTTAGCACTCGGTGTTTCAACGGCAGAACCCGTATCTACCGTTATGTCAGCAGATCCAATCACACTCGATCATAATGCCTATGTGTTTGAAGCCATGCTCACCATGCTACGATCTAATATTCATCATCTTCCTGTTATGCGGAATAAGCATCCAGTAGGCATTATTAGCGTCTCCGATATTGTCCGCTATGAATCTCAAAATAGTTTATTACTTGTAAGCAGTATCTATCAACAACAATCAGTAGAAGAATTAACCGTACTATCAGCGCAAGTTAAAGACTGTTTTGTACGAATGGTTAATGAAGATGCTAACTCGCATATGATAGGCAGTGCGATGGCTGAAATCGGGCGTAGCTTTAAACAACGTCTACTTGAACTTGCAGAAGAAAAATATGGCCCACCACCCGTACCTTATTGTTTTCTTGCACTAGGTTCAATGGCGCGTGACGAGCAACTGATCGTGACAGATCAAGATAACGCTATTATTCTTGATAACAATTTTAATTATGAAAAACATAATGCTTATTTTGAACAGTTATCTAAATTTGTCTGTGATGGATTAGCTGAATGCGGCTATACCTATTGTACAGGCGATATAATGGCAACAAATCCAGAATGGCGAAAAACCCGTCAGCAATGGGAAAATTGTTTTGCTGACTGGATAGATAATCCAAAGCCTATCGCATTACTTAACAGTTCAATATTCTTTGATCTTGGTGGTGTCTGGGGTAAAACAAAATGGGCTAAACAACTTAACGGTTTTATCGTCCGTCGAGCACGTAACAGCCCTCGGTTCTTAGCTTGCCTTGCACGTAACGCCTTAAATCGCACTCCACCATTAGGCTTTTTCAAAGATTTTGTCATGGAAAAAGATGGTCGACATAATAACTCGATTAATCTTAAACGTCGCGGAACAGCGCCATTAGCTGATTTAATTCGCGTACATGCCCTTGCCGTTGGCTCACGATCACAAAATTCCCTCGAACGTCTTGATGACATTATAGATAGTGGCATTCTTCCACCAGGTCGAGCACAAGATTTACGTGATGCCATGGAATATATTTCATTAGTTCGTATTCGACATCAAGCACTCGATATTGAAGCAGGTATAGAACCCGACAATAGTATCGAACCTGAAAATATGTCTGATTTTGAACGCCGAAATCTTAAAGATGCGTTTCAAATATTAAGTAAAGCACAAAACTTTGTTAAGTTTCGCTATCAGTCAGCAAGATAATAAAAAGAGCAGTTAATGTTTCGTCATAGATCAAAACAATCCGCTTCTGCTCATTTTACCCGTAATATGCCAGTACCTGACTGGCATTTACGCTTTAAAATATTAGCGCAAGAAGCACAAGATAGCCGAATAAAATCTTATTATCAGGCTGGTATTATCTCTGAAGATACGCCCTTAAGCGCAGTACCTTTTGTGGCACTCGATTTTGAAACAACAGGACTTAATTCAGAAACCGATGATATTGTTAGTATAGGTTTAGTCCCCTTTGATATTCATCGTATTTATTGCCGTCAATCACAACATTGGGTTGTAAAACCCAAAGTAAAACTTGAAGAAGATTCTGTCGTTATTCATGGCATTACACACTCAGACGTTCAACAAGCACCTGACTTACGCCGTATTCTTGAAGCCGTATTAGACGCACTAGCAGGAAAAGTTGTAGTCGTACACTATAAAAATATCGAGCGACAATTTATGGATCGCGCCTTAAAAATTCGCTTAGGTGAAGGGATTCAATTTCCTGTTGTTGATACTTTAGCGATTGAAGCAACCATTCAGCAACAACAAGTGAGTGGGCTGTGGAATAAATTAAAAGGTAAACGTCCAGGTTCAGTACGGCTAGGAAAATGTCGTTCTCGTTATGGTCTTCCAGCCTACCAACCCCATCATGCTTTAACTGATGCGTTAGCAACAGCTGAGTTACTTCAAGCACAAATAGCCTATCACTTTAGTCCAGAGACCCCCATTGGCCAACTTTGGGAGTAAAGCGATTATTGTAGAGAAACTAGCGCCATAAAAAAAGCAGCCACTCAGAACTGATTCTGGTAGCTGCTTTTTATTACGTTATTTTACTTAGCGAATAAATTATTTATTACGCTCAGTTCTAAAGCCCATCAATAAACTGACACACATAAGTAATAAAATAAACGTAAACGGTAATGCTGTCGAAATGGTACCCGCTTGTAATGCTTCAATCGCTTGCGTACCACCAACCCATAATAAGGCTATCGCAATAATACCCTCAACAGCAGCCCAGAAAATACGTTGAGCGACAGGGTTATCAACTTTACCACCAGCCGTAATGCTATCAATTACCAATGAACCCGAATCTGATGATGTTACAAAGAACACCAAAATTAGAATCACCGAAATGAATGATAAAATAGTACCAAATGGTAAGGCATCGTACATCTCAAACATCGCTAACGGTACTTGAGTAATACCTTTAGCTCCTAATGTACCAATATGATCCATAATTTGATGAATAGCCTGTCCACCAAATACTGACATCCAAACAATTGTCACTGCTGTTGGAATAATTAATACCGCAATCAAGAATTCACGAACAGTACGACCTTTTGAGATACGCGCAATAAATGAACCAACAAATGGTGACCATGAGATCCACCATGCCCAGTAAACAACAGTCCAAGCATGCATCCATTTTTCATCGGCACGATCATAAGGATTACTTAATGGAATAAAGTTTTCAACATATCCCATGACAGTCTTTGGAATCGTATCAATAGAAACAGCAAGGCCAACAAGTCCTACAAAAATCAATAAGACAACAGCAACCATCATATTAATATTACTAAGTAATTTAACACCTGAATCAATGCCTTTTGCTACAGAATAAATAGCGACACAAGTGACAACAATAATAATACCAATCTGTAGCTCTAAGCCGCCATGCGTACCAAAGACATGGTTAATACCACTAGCAGCTTGTTGTGCGCCTAGGCCTAATGAAGTAGCTAAACCAAACAGTGTTGCCAAAACAGCCAAAATATCAATAATATGTCCAGCCCAGCCCCAAGTACGATCACCCAAAATAGGATAAAACACTGAACGAATAGAAAGAGGCAGGCCTTTATTATAAGCAAAATATGCCATTGATAATGCAACAACACCATAAATCGCCCAAGGGTGCAGACCCCAGTGATACATGGTTGCACCCATCGCAACTTTAAAGGCTTCTGGTGTTCCTGGTGTTACATTTAATGGTGTAGTTCCACCCCAGCCAGTGAAATAAGCTGCAGGCTCAGCGACACTCCAAAACATTAAGCCAATGCCCATACCTGCGGCAAATAGCATTGAAAGCCATGATAATGTTGTATGTTCAGCTTCTGCATCTTTACCACCTAGACGAATACGTCCATATGGTGAAACAATCAATGCCAAACAAAAGAAAACGAAGAAATTACCAGCCCAAATAAATAAAGAAGCGAATTGATTAACAATTGCACCTTTCACACTATCTAATGCTGCTTTTGCTGTTGCTGGATCGGTGATTAAAATTGCAACTAAAAAAATGATTATTAGTCCAGCACTCACACCAAAAACGGCATTGTGCACATCGAATCCCCACTTTTGAACATTATCCTGCCCAATAGTGTAATCCGTATTATTTATACTATATTTATCGTGTTTACTCATTTATTACATCCTGTTAGATATCGCCTCAACCCTAATATTTAGTCATGTAAATAAAAATTAAAGCGCCATTATATAACCATTAGTAGACGAGAACTGTCAATAGAGAAACAAAACAACCAAATAGCTTAAATCGATTAATTTTAAGTCTAAAAACAGGTATCGCTATTAATTAATTTTCATCAAAACAGCTGTTTTTTTATTTGTACTCTAACCATCTATTGCTACAACTTTAGTTCATTTGAAATTTTTAACTACTTTTTATATATCACCACACTCAGTTAAATTAATTTTTAATCTATTTAATCAATAAGTTACAATTAATATCCAATCTAAATAACAGAAGCAATTATTAATATAAATAAACAGAAAATGTTGGTGTTAACCTGTCACATTATAAAAATGAATAAGCCATTATTAACTAATAGCTTTTGGAATAAATAATAAAGCTTATTGCAGGAATAATATCGTGTAAAAATGAATTATAATTAATTAGTAAGTTTGCAAAAATTAGCCGATATCGGTTATTTTTTGCTCGAAATGCAGCAATAATACATAATGATAAATATCATGCAAATTCAAGAGAGATAAAAGTACACCCTTTTGAGCAACCAATTCCAGGCTGTTCACTTTGTTCTGGTGTAATAAATATCAAAGGCTGTCGACATTGCTCACAAGTAACGACTTTACCTTGCATTACTTTTTTAATCACAGCATGCTGATTACTAAATGATTGTTTAGCCTGCTTATTTAATTGTGAAAAATCTAATTTCATCTGTTATCTCTTAAATGTTATATAAAAAAGGAGGTAATCCCCCTTTTTATTTTATGATCTATGTTAGATTAGTTTTATAACTCAAAATCATCAAAGCTATTATTACTAACTTGACGATCAAGAAATGCCACTAAGTCATCATGACCACCGATATAGTGACCATCTAAAATAATCTGTGGTACTGTTCGTACGTTAACATTGGCAATATGTTGAATAAAATCAACCATAACTACTTTTGTTAATTGTTGTCCAAGAACTAATGTCACATATTCAGTACCTTGCTGATCCAATAATGCTTTTGCTTTTACACAATATGGACAATTAGGCTGAGTAATGATCACATTTTGATATTCACTCAATTGTTCAATCGTCAAACCTTGATCGCTATTCATAATCTACTTTATCTTCAACATAAAAATAGCATTAACGATAAAACAATCTACCTTGTGAGTAAAACCTATAAACAACACAATCAAAAAAACAATCAAAAAAAGTACAAATATTACTCAATTGTATTAATTTAACTACACTCCCATTAAAAACTTACAAACAGCATAATTTTGACAAACAAGTTAACACTTTTTACTTACGCATATATTGAATAATCAGTAAAAATAGATGATATTAATCATACAATAAAATAAGTTATTGCTCGTACAACACATTTATATCACTGCTAAGTATTTTATAAACTCACGTATTTGGCATTCATTATTTATATACGGACGTATTAATAATTCATAAAAATCAAAAAGGAGAACACTGGTGGATATTTCAGCTGTCACACATCAAACATACAATAAAGGTGAACTTACGCAGCTACTGGATATTGCCCGTGATGCGATTCGAGGCCATTTTTCAGAAAAAGCGATTTCAGCCTCAGCACCTAAAATAGAACACTATAATCGTAAAATGTTACAACCCGCAGCATGCTTTGTAACATTAGAAGTGAATGGTCAACTACAGGGTTGTATTGGATCAACGATTGCAACTAAACCTTTAATATTAGAAATGCATAATAAAGCGATAGGCAGTGCTTATGAAGATCGCCGTTTTATGCCACTAGCAGAAGATCAACTTGATGATTTAAGTATTGAAGTAGAAGTTCTATCTCCATTGGTTATACAACCATTTAGTACTGAAGCCGAATTATTTGAATATTTATCTCATAATAAGCAAGGTGTATTGTTGACCGATCGTCATGTACAAACAGTCGTATTACCCAGTGCTTGGCGCCGAGGATTATCAACGCCTCAATTTATACAATTACTTAAACAAAAAGCAGGTTGGTCGACTAATTATTGGTCAGACTCGATGGTAATTAAAACATTCACAACTTGCGCCCTGAAAGAAAATTTCAATACTATTCGTGGTAAATATTTTTAATTTAATAATTCAAGAATAAAATGACTGATCTATTTAGTCATTTTATCATTCTCCGCTTTAAATATGGAACAATGACGATCAATTGTTCCATTTTATTACAATGATGGCTCTGGACATGTTATATCAACCCAAACAAGTCGATGGTCCGATCCTGCGGTAGGTTTTTCGCGCCCTTTATCATCAAGCACTAATTGCCGTAATGGATGATCTTTTTCGGGCCAAAATACGCCACTGCTTACAATCGTAAAATTAGATGATGGCAAAACATAATCTAAACGCATTCCACCTAAATGTGTCCATTCATTATTACGTCCTTTACGCCGCTGCCACGGTCGATATTCACGGCTCCCTATACTTTTTGGCGTAAATATACCGTGACTCACTTGTTGATGAATTCGAGGGTGACCTAATAAATGTTTAATTGGCGTTTTTAAGCCGTCACCATCAACGACATCTGCATTCAAATCACCTAAAACAACAAATAATTGCTCAGGTTGTAACCCTCCTGTATTCCCAGCATCATCTTCTAAGTATGCCGCATTATCAATAATATCGCAGAGAAGTTGAATTTCATCATGATTGCGTTTGGCATTACGCCGTTCAGGACCATCAAAAACAGGGGGCGTTGGATGACTGCATACAAGATTTATAACGTGTGACTCATACTGAATGGGGATGATCAGATGATTTTTAGACGATAGTCTCAATATATTTATTGCTTCAATACTATAAAAATCACGAGGAATTAATGCATTAGGCATACTACTCCACCGCATATGTTGCCATGAACGAATATTATTCTCTTGTATTGGGTATTTAGATAATAATACAAAACCAAAATTACCATGAAAATGACCAAAGCCCATACCATCTTCAGGCAATGTCATCATACCGTCATTATTTAAATCGGTGCCACATAATAAACCGGTATTAGTCGCAGGACATAACCGATATGGATAGTCAATCAACGTCTGATTATATTGAGAAACTGCTAAATAATTATTACAGAAATTCGCTAATGAGCCATCATCACCACCAGCACCAAGATGATCAAACTCACACAGTAATATCACATCAGGTGCGATATGTTGAATAATAGCCGCCAATCGTCGTAAACGTGTAATATTTGGATTAGCCGTTAATGCTAATATTTTTTCTGGCTCACTGTCTGACATCGAAATATTAAACATTGCTACACGAAGTGATTGATTTCGATTAGATACAGATTTCACTCAATCTTCCCATCTACATATTTTTATATCAAACATTGTAATCGGCAGCTGCAATAATAAACACTGAATTTATGAAAATAATGACTTATCGATTACCCACTAAAGTATCAAGTGCTAAACGAATTTGCTTTGCATCATAACTCGCCCGATGTTTAACAGGGCCTTGTCGCTCAAGTGCTAATTGAAAATGTACTCGTTCAATGCCATTGTGCTGTTTTAACCAACAACAAATCTCAGTCAACATAAATGAGGGTCGCATATGTGCGGCATGATATAACCTTCCAAGCCAAAATAAATCCCACTCACTGTCACAAAAAACTAATTCATACTGCCCTAAAACGGCATTAAGATGCTGACAAACATCAACAACTTGTTTTCCATTTGTCTCTAATTCATAGCGTGTAATTTTATGAATATTTGATTCGGAAAACGTATCCCAATAAACCCATTCATCACTTGCTGATAACGGATTAATCAATAAACTATGATCAATACCAGTAGGAAGTGAATATCCAACTTCAATAGGATAAGAAAATTCGGATAGCCCAGATGCTTCAAAATCCAATGTCGCCCACATTACGCACTCCCTGTTAGGAAAGATTATATTAATTGTCGTAGCTATCATTTTTTATTCAATGACAAGAATAAAATTCACCAAAAATAAATCCCTTATATATCAATAAATACGCACTGTAGATAGGTGTTCACTTTTGTTAGGTATATAATAGCAAAAGAATCAATATCAACGGGTCTCATAATGATTACATCTCCTACACCTATACTGGGTTTTGCCGGTTTTAGTGGTTCAGGAAAAACGACGCTTCTTGAACAACTTATTCCCCTTCTTAAACAACATAACTTACGTATTGGGCTATTAAAACATAGTCATCATGATATTGATCCTGATACGCCAGGAAAAGACAGCTACCGTTTACGCCATGCTGGATGTGATCAAACTTTGCTCGCAACCCAATCACGTCATATGTTATATTTTGAATATCCGCAAGCAGAACGCCAAGATCCTGAATTAAATCATTGTCTAAGCCAGCTCAATCATGAACTATTAGACTTAATTTTAATTGAAGGATTTCGAGATCAACCATTTCCAAAAATAGAAATTCATCGTCCAAGTTACGGTAAACCATTACTTTATCCAACAGACAATACTATTTTTGCTTTTGCTAGTGATCAGCCGGCACCGAACGATTGTTATTTACCGCAATTAGATTTAAATAATCCGCACGATATTTGCCAGTTTATTATTGAATGGCTCGCAGAATAGCAACAAAGAAGATATAAGCTTAATATTGCTGTTTAGCCGCATCTAAATAGCAATATTTAAAATACTATCAAATAGTTATTATTAATAAGCCATAATAATTTAATTTTTTCATCATTACAGAAGACTAATTTTTTATAAATAAATGAAATCCAATTGTATTACCTTTTGAAAACGTTAAAATGCGCGCTTGCTTTTAACTGTCACGAAGGTGATTAGGTTTCATTATGTTTATTAAAATAACCACTATAGCAGCACTGTTACTGGCGTCTGGCTCTTCATTTGCCGCTAACTCTTCGTCATCAACAACAGCAACGTTTGAACAATTAGCTCAACAGCAAGCACATAAAACTCCGCTACAAATTATTGATTGTCGTAATAGTAATTTTTATAACGGTTGGCCTGAGCCTCAACAACAATATGGCGGTCATATCGCCGGTGCAATTAACATTGATGCTAGTTGGTTAAAAACATTAGATATCTCCGGTTTTAAAACCTTATTACACGATAAACATCTGAAACCTACTCTTCCAACTTATTTATATTGCTCAGCAGATAAAGCTCAGCAATTAACAACTGCTTTAAAAAATCAAGGTTATCATTCTGTAACGACTATTGATCAATCACTTAATCATTATCATGGTCAACTTAGTGCTTTACCTAATTTTCAACAATTAGTACCTGTATCATGGCTACATGATCTTATTGATGGTAAACACCCTCGTTATGCGCCAAAGCATGGCTATAAAGTCGTGGAAGTTGAATGGGGACCACCAGCAAAATACTTACTCGACCATATTCCAGGATCGTTGTATGTAAATACCAACACTATTGAATCAGAACCTTGGTGGAATAAAGTCAGTAATGCTGCATTAGCCAAAGTGATTGCTAATCTGGGTATTCGTTATGATACGACGGTTATCCTATATGCTCGCAATAATATGTCAGCAGCACGTTTTGCTAACTTCTTAATGTATGCTGGCGTTAAAGATGTACGTTTATTAAATGGTGGCTGGACAGCATGGGATAATGCTGATTACCCCACAGAAAACTTACCAAACTACAATAAAAAACCCGTTGCTTTTGGTAAAAAAATTCCTGTAAATCCTCAATATATAATCGATACAGCACAAGTAAAATCATTATTAAAAATGCCTGTTAATCAACAATCTGTTGTTAGTATTCGTACCTGGCCTGAATATATTGGTGAAACCAGTGGCTATGATTACATTAAGCCCAAAGGACGTATAGAAGGAGCTAAATGGGGGCATGCAGGTTCAGATTCTTACCACATGCAAGATTATCTTAATCCAGATCAAACCATGAAAAGCGGCAATGAAATTACCGCTCAATGGGCGCAATGGAATATTAAGCCAGATCAGGATGTCGCGTTTTTCTGTGGTACTGGCTGGCGAGCATCTGAGGCCTTTTTCTTCGCGCATATTCTCGGTTGGAAAAACATTAGTGTTTATGATGGTGGTTGGTATCAGTGGAGTGCCAATAAAAACAACCCAATAGCGGAAGGGACAATTACGCCCTCAAGCGTACATTAAATAATGAATAAACATTAAAGGTTATAACGGCAGTGCAATATTCCTTACTAACAAAGGATATTCCCTGCCGTTTTCTCTTTACTAAAAAATCAATGCAGTTATGGCACACCATGACCTTTTGATGCAGCCCATACGCGATAAAATTGCTCACGTGATAATCTAAAATCTAATCCTGCAACAGCTAATTTCACATGCTCAATATCACCCGACCCCATAATCGCTAATGGCTTTGAAGGTAAGCATCGAATCCATGCATAAATAACTTGATTAATGCTATCGACACCCATTTCAGATGCTATCTCAGTTAATGTTTCACGCACACGAATGTGTTGCTCAGACCTTCCAGTGAAAATATCACCACCAGCTAAACATGACCATGCCATTGGATGAATACGTTTCATCTGCAATTGATCAAGCGTACCATCATGAGCTACTTCAAAATTAAGCGGATTAATTTCAATTTGATTAGTAACTAGAGGTTGCTCAAGACGAGATTGCAATAAATCAAATTGGGCGGGTAAAAAATTCGACACACCAAAATGATTTACTTTGCCTTGTTGTTTTAACTCCGCAAATGCATCTGCAACTTCATCAGCATCCATAAGTACATCGGGACGATGAATTAATAGCAGATCAATATTATCAACCTGTAAATTGGTCAATGACTTATTTACAGACTCAATAATATGCGACTTACTGGTATCGTAATGATTAATACGACGCTGAGGATATTTAGTATTACAAAGATTGATATCACACTTCGTCACAATCTGTAATTGCTGACGTAGACTTGGCTTCAATGCTAAGGCTTCACCAAATAACACCTCGCATTGATAGTCACCATAAATATCAGCGTGATCAACTGTCGTGACCCCTAATTCAAGGTGTTGTTCTATAAAAGCTAATCGTTGTTGCGCAGTCATGCCCCATTCAGCTAAACGCCAATAGCCTTGCACTAACTCTGAAAAGTGTAATTGCTGTGCAACCATTGTAATTTGATTAACCATTGAACCATCCTTTGTCAAATAAGACTAATGATGCCCATCCTAAGAGTCTCAAATCATTGCCGCAAATGAATTAATCAAAAACAAAGTACACAGACTAAAAACTATGACTTAGATTGCAACTTATCAACAAACCTCTTGCCAACTAACGCTTTACACAAATAGCCGAACGTAAAGGTTGACGTTTAATCGCATCCATAACTCGCTGAGGGTCAGCACTATAAGCGGTATGCAATGACTTAACAACTAACTGATGTTTTAGATATTCAGTGTAATCGTTAAATTTATACTGACTATATGCTGTTGGATACATCTTGCTACAACTGTCATACCAAGCAATATAACGCTGAAAAAATAATGTCGCTTGTACAGGCGTCATTTTACTCATGGTTAACGCCATATCTTTGGTCAATTGAAAATGCTGATAATCAATTGGAGAATCCCAAAAGCCGCCCCAATATTGAAAACCATTACGCGCAAAAGTTGCAATCACAGTTTCAGCCATACCTCGACTGTCTGGTTTACCAAACCGATATTGAGCTCGATTTGCATAACGCGTCCCTTGAACAGGGCTAAACTTAACATTGCCATTACTGCCAAAAGTCACAAATGGATTTTGTAATGGATTAATGTCTATTGCAGCGCCATAGGCATGCAGTGATAAACTATTGCTACCAGCAACCGGGCGGTAATTAAATGCAGAAGTATTATTAGCCGTCATTGAGCGGGTATCATTACCGTCATACATTTCAATAGGTACCGCTTTATGAATAGGAAAACCTTGTTGATATAAATCATCAAAAATATTCCCCACATAAGGTGCCACGGCATCCATTACCACTAATTGTCCATTGGAATGTGCTTTACCTGCAAAATCACGGTAATTAAAAGTAACTTTTCTTAATCGCTGACATGGCACAGGCGCTGTCGCCGAAATAACGCCAGCCTTGGTCATTACTTGGCACTCACCCGTTGATAATGCACTGATTTTTGCTGCATTAACGGGTAATGTCACAGCACCTGCAGAAAACAAAAATAATGAAACCCACATATTACGAGAAGCAGTTATCATCCTAATTCGTCCTATCTCAAAAAATAGTAATAAAAAAGACGTGCAATCGCACGCCTCTATCGTTTAATCCATTATTTAAAAGCTTATTGGTTTACGTCCCGTTGCAGTGTCTGCCTTATTATCGGTTTTTGACGCTTCTTTTTTGGTTACAGAACGATTTTTACTGGTCGCGGGTGCTGCTTTATTTTTCTTTGCTTTTACTGTGGGGGCTTTTTTAGGCGCTTTAGCTGCTGGCGCTACTTTTTTTACTTGTTGATCGCGTGGTACAGCTTCTTGTACTGGCTGATCACAAATAACCACAAAATACTCACCATTAAATTCAATCACGTCACCATCATAGATTTTACAACGCTTACGTAATTCAATTTCACCATTTACAGCAACATAACCATCAGAAATGGCATATTTAGCTTCACCACCACCACTCACTAAATTGGCAATTTTTAGCACTTTATAAAGTTCAATCGGTTGAACGGATACTTCAACTTCCAGTGCTTCTACTTCTATTTCTTCAGACATCTTGCACACTCAAATAACAAAATAGGACTTAGTTGAATTCTACCTCACTAACAAACAGAAAGTGAAACAAATGACAAATTCCAACTCACTGACTATTTTTTAACGGCTAACATGCTAAAAAATCAGTTTTGTCCATTTTTATGGACACCTTATCACAACACATATTCAACATTGTGACCTCAAAATATCACTAAAATATCCTCTAATGGACTTACAATAATAAACAACCTCGACTAATCTTGGTTTTTATCACCGTTATTTGCTCGGATCTTCGTCAATAGGTATGGCACCTAGGGTAAAAAGCAAGCGAATAACTATTTTATTACACATGACTATGTTCTGATTAGCACAAGTAGTGCTATAATCCGCGACCTCACATGTGACAGTAATTGTTTATAGAGAAAAACAATGACAGATTTATCTAAATACAGAAACATTGGTATTTTCGCGCACGTTGATGCGGGCAAAACTACTACAACAGAGCGTATCCTTAAGCTAACTGGCCAAATCCACAAGATTGGTGAAGTTCATGACGGTGAGTCAACAACTGACTTCATGGAACAGGAAGCTGAGCGCGGTATTACTATCCAGTCTGCAGCAGTAAGCTGTTTCTGGAAAGATCACCGTTTCAACGTTATCGATACTCCGGGACACGTTGACTTCACAGTTGAAGTTTACCGTTCTCTTAAAGTACTTGATGGCGGCATCGGTGTATTCTGTGGTTCTGGTGGTGTTGAACCACAATCAGAAACTAACTGGCGTTACGCGAACGAATCAGAAGTTGCTCGTATCATCTTCGTTAACAAACTAGACCGTATGGGCGCAGATTTCTTCCGCGTTACAGATCAAGTTAAGAAGGTACTAGGCGCTACTCCACTAATCATGACACTTCCAATCGGTCGTGAAGATGATTTCGTTGGTGTTGTTGACGTTCTAAACCGTCAAGCATTCGTATGGGATGACTCAGGTCTTCCAGAGAACTTCGAAGTTCTACCTGTTCCTGAAGACATGGTTGACGACGTTGAAGCTTACCGTGAAGAAATGATCGAAACTGCTCTTGAGCAAGACGATGATCTTCTAGAAGCTTACATGGAAGGTGAAGAGCCTTCTATCGAAGATATCAAGCGTTGTATCCGTGCTGGTACTCGTACTTGTACTTTCTTCCCAACGTTCTGTGGTTCAGCATTCAAAAACAAGGGTATGCAACTTGTTCTTGATGCGGTAATTGATTACCTACCTTCTCCAACAGAAGTAGACCCACAGCCGTTAACTGATCCAGAAACTGGTGAGCCAACTGGTGAAGTTGCAACAGTATCTGTTGACGAACCATTCAAAGCTCTTGCGTTTAAGATCATGGACGACCGTTTCGGCGCCCTAACTTTCGTTCGTATTTACTCTGGTAAGCTAAACAAGGGTGACACCATCCTTAACTCTGCTACAGGTAAAACTGAGCGTATCGGCCGTATGGTTGAGATGCAAGCGAACGACCGTAACGAACTTACTTCAGCACAAGCTGGTGATATCATCGCTATCGTTGGTATGAAGAACGTTCAAACTGGTCACACTCTTTGTGATGTTAAGCACGAGTGTACTCTTGAGCCAATGATCTTCCCAACTCCAGTAATCTCAATTGCTGTAACGCCTAAAGATAAAGGCGGTTCTGAGAAAATGGGTATCGCGATCGGTAAAATGGTTGCAGAAGATCCATCTTTCCAAGTTGAAACTGACGAAGAAACTGGCGAAACAATCCTTAAAGGTATGGGTGAACTTCACCTAGACATTAAGGTTGATATCCTTAAGCGTACATACGGCGTAGACCTAATTGTTGGTCAACCTCAAGTTGCTTACCGTGAAACAATCACGAAAGCAGTTGAAGATAGCTACACGCATAAGAAGCAATCTGGTGGTTCTGGTCAGTTCGGTAAGATCGACTACATCATGAAACCAGGCGAAGTAGGTTCAGGCTTTACGTTCACATCATCAGTAATTGGTGGTAACGTTCCTAAAGAATTCTGGCCTGCAATCGAGAAAGGCTTCAAGGGCATGATGAACACTGGTGTTCTAGCTGGTTTCCCTGTTCTTGACGTTGAAATCGAGCTTCTTGATGGTGCATTCCACGCAGTCGATTCATCTGCAGTAGCATTTGAAATCGCAGCGAAAGGCGCATTCCGTCAATCTATGCCTAAAGCTGGTGCGCAACTTCTTGAGCCAATCATGAACGTTGACGTATTTACTCCAGAAGATCACGTTGGTGATGTTATCGGTGACCTTAACCGTCGTCGTGGCATGATCAAAGACCAGATCGCTGGCGTAACTGGTTCTCGTATTAAAGCTGACGTACCACTTTCAGAAATGTTTGGTTACATCGGTACTCTACGTACTATGACTTCTGGTCGTGGTCAGTTCTCTATGGAGTTCTCACACTACGCACCATGTCCTGCTAACGTTTCTGAAAAAGTTATCGCTGAGCAGAAAGAACGTAACGCTAAGAAGTAATTTTTAAATTACTCTAAGTGATACATTAACCCCGAGAACTTTGTTCTCGGGGTTATTTTTTATCTGTCCTTTGCGCTACTTTTATTGATCCTCACGACACTTTACTCATCAAATTACCACTTCATCAATCCTTCTCCCTACTACGCCAATAACATGCTTTTTTGTATTATAACAATTGTAATTACCACTAAAATTACTAGATAAAAGCACCACTTAAACGTAAAGTAATGCTTTTATTAATGACAATATATATGAATATTATTATTGATGACTTGCAAGGACACGCCATTCAAGCGTTACTACAATCGCACTTGATGGATATGAATACTACCGCGCCAGCAGAGAGTGTTCATGCCTTAGATCTAACTGAACTTCAACAACAAAACGTGACTTTCTGGTCGATATGGAATCAAAATCAATTGGCAGGATGCGGCGCAATAAAGTGCTTAAATGCAACCACTGCTGAAATAAAATCGATGCGCACTGCCGATACCTTTAGAGGCCAAGGTGTTGCATCACAACTACTCCAACATATTATTGCTTATGCTAAAATACAGGGCTATCAACAATTAAGCTTAGAAACAGGTTCTATGGCTTTCTTTGCTGCGTCACGTGCTCTTTATACAAAACATGGGTTTATCGAATGTCCTCCTTTTGCTGATTACCAACCCGACCCTCATAGCACTTTTATGACATTGGATCTGCAGGCATAAAAAAAGAACGCCGAAGCGTTCTTTTTATCATGCCATTAAGCCTGCTATTAATTATCAATAAAAGTTGTCGCTAACGCAGCTACTGAGGCATCAAAGACCTGTTGTAATGCTGCGACATCTAATCCATCAATAGCACCTTCTTGCGCTGATTTTTCAAACATTAAACACAATTGATGTAACTGCATTAATCCCATCGTACCAGCGGCACCTTTTAATGTATGGGCTTGCTTAGCAACATTTGGCAAGTCATTCTCAGTAATTGCTTGGTGCAACATAGCAAGTGTCTTGCTGGCTGAATCTCCAAATAAACTGATTAATTGTTTTACCTGCGCTTCACCTAGTACTTGTAAATCACTACCTAAAACAGACTCTTTCACCAATGGAAATAACTCATCATTCTCAACAAATTGCGGCTTTTCTTCACCCGCACCTTTCTCAATAACCACGCGTTTATCTCCTTTTAAAATACTGCTTATCGTATCAATTAATTGTTGTTCAACCAGTGGCTTGGGTAAGAAACCAGCAAATCCTGCATTTAAGTAAATTTCAACTTCTTCTCTAAATACATGCGCAGAAAAGGCGACCATCGGTGTTGGCTCTTGCCATGTATCTTTACGGTGGCTATCAATGCGCCGTAACTGGTGTAGCAATGTCACACCATCAGTATCAGGCAAATTAATATCAAGTAATGCTAAATCAAACTGCTCATTTAGGTAACATTGCTCAGCTTGAGCGCCATCTTCCGCAATAACAACACTATGCCCAAGCCGTTTAAGGAACCCTTCAGCAACCATACTGTTTACGGGATTATCTTCAACTAACAAAATGTGCGCGGCAGGAACAAGTACTTGATCAACATCTGCATCCAATATCATTTTGCCGCGCTCTAATGGTAATGAAAACCAGAAACAACTACCGGTACCAACAATCGAATCAACGCCGATTTCTCCGTCCATCGCAGCCACTATGTGCTTACTGATGGCTAAACCTAATCCTGTTCCCTCGATGGCCTTACGACCCGCTTCTGCTTGCTGAAAAGCATTAAATAAGAGTTGTTGTTCATCATTATTAAGCCCGATTCCAGTATCTTGAACTGAGAACAATATTTCATCAGGCATATCTGGATGCAACTGAACATTAATGGTCACTTTACCTTTATCGGTAAACTTAATCGCATTACCAACTAAGTTGACTAATACTTGTCGAATACGATTTTCATCGCCAAACCAAATCGCATCCGCACTAGGTTCAATAATATACTCAAACCCAATTCGCTTCGCCATTGCTCGACCTTGCAGCATATTAAATACATCAGCAACCATACGCTTTAACGCAAAATCACTCGGTCTTATATCTAGATGCCCAGCTTCAATTTTCGAGTAATCAAGAATGTCATTAAGAATATCTAACAGTGTTTCACCACTACGATTAATAACATCTAAATAGCGTTTTTGTTGAATACTTAACGCAGTGTCAGCCAGTAACGATGCCGTGCCTAACACACCATTCATTGGCGTTCTAATTTCATGACTCATGGTGGCTAAGAATGCTGATTTAGCACGGTTTGCTTTTTCAGCTTCATCTCGCGCTTTATAATGATTGTATACTTCTTCATTTAAACGACTATTGATGCGTTCCAATTCACTGGTCCGTTTGGCAACCAAGCGCTCTAAACTTGCTTTGTGCTGCTGTAGTTCTTGGCGTGTTTTAGCTTCAGCTTGCGCTAATCGATAACGTTCACTTGCCGTATCACGTGCGACTAAAATAGCCCGTCCCATTTGCGCCAGTTCATCATCACCGTCAACATCTAATTGAATACATAAATCGCCACGCGCAAGTGATAGTAATGCACGGCTATAGCGGTTAATTCGACAAATCACTCGAATATAAACAATACGCCACATGATTAACACTAAGGCTAATAAGCCAATGCCTGAAATCACAATTAATGTATTACGTGCAACTGTCAATGTCTGATCAACTTGTTTAACAGCCTGCTGAGTATTGGTATTCGCCGCAGCAATAATACTATCTACGGTGCTATTTAACTCCTGAAATAAAACTAAATTCTGTTGATCTAATCGTTGAACATCCTGTTTTGCATAAATTAATTGTTCACTAACACTAAACAGTAAATTACCTTGTTTAAGTTTAGCGGTTTGTTTCATTAACTGTGCGGAACGACTAGGATCCTCAACAGATTTAACTCGATGACTAATAATATTAACCGCATTATTAAAACGTGTTTTTAATGCCACCATCGATTTAATATCAATAATACGTTCAGAATCATCCAGCATATTAATGACTTGTAATGATAAAAAACGTAATTCAAATAATCGCTCAGATAAGTCCATATCAACTTCAACTAAACTATCCAGAGCGTTATAAACTGCTGGTTTATTATTTGCCGCCACTAAATCATAAATACGCGACACATTAGCAACTGCAATCGTATTAGCGTTTGCTACTTGAGATTGTGACAAACTATCAATTTGATGAGTCGCTTTAGTCATTACCGCGACCAATTCATCTAATTGACTTTGTAAATCTATTTGGCGTCCAACAAGCAATCCAAGTAAGGCTAAATTATCAACAATGCGTTTTACGTCATCTTCTAATTTCAGCATTAATGGCTGATCAAATGAATATTGCTCAAGCGCATGCAAGCTACGTGTTAATGCTTCAATATGAATGGTTAATGCTCGCCCCTGTTGCATGCGTTCTGATTCAAGTTTTGATTTAGCTAAGACTTGTGCATTAAATATAATTCGCGAACTTAAATCTGATAGCTTTCGCGCTTCTGCTAATGCTGGTACTGCTGAATTAATCACTGTACGCTCTGTTTTAGCGACTAACGAAAAGCCTGCCACGCCTATCATGACGGCTATAATCATCAAACCTGCCATGGCAGAAAAGGCTAATAACAGTTTGGCTGCGATACCTTTTCGAGTAAACGTCATAAATAGTCTCTATATCAAAAATCTTGTTTAAAACAGGTCATAATCAGCATTAATATGACTTGTTCGATACTGGCTATTTCACCAGACACAATAAAACGGTACTATTTTGCCAGCGATATGGCTTTAAACCTAAATAATGTTGGTAATAATGCGCATTTTATTTTTTATTTTGATGATTTTTTCTGCTCAATCCGCGTTTGCGCTGGAGGTAATTTCATACCAACCTCCATTTCAAACAGATAAGCAACCAACCAAAATTCAATATCCTTTTTTAACCTCGGTCACAAAACCGTGGAAGATATGTGCAGTGTACCCACATTTAAAAGATTCTTATTGGTTATCGATCAATTATGGGATGGTTGAGCAAGCTAAAAAGCTTGGTATTACCCTGAAAGTATTTGAGGCTGGCGGTTATAGTAACCTTGAAAAACAACAAAGCCAGTTAATTGCTTGTCACCGTTGGGGGGCTGATGCCATTATTTTAGGTACTGTTGACGCTCAAGCTTATAACGGTAAATTATCAACATTGATTGGTAATATCCCAGTCTTTTTAATGACTAATGATATCGATTTTACCGATCCCGATATTCGACAACATATAAAAGCAAAAGTTGGGGTTAATTGGTATGACATGGGTAAAGCCGCTGGCACTTACCTTGCTAAATTGCACCCTAAAGGTTCAGGTAAAGTGCGTATCGCATGGCTTCCTGGCCCACAATTACGTGGCGGTACTAAACCTGTAACTAAAGGTTTTAAATCCGCAATTGCTAATAGTGATATTGAAATTGTGACTACATTATGGGCCGATAATAGTAAAGAACTGCAGCGCAATTTATTACAGCAATTATTTACTGACTATAAAGACATCGATTATATCGTTGGTGGCGCAGTGGCTGCTGAAGTTGCAATTAGTGAATTACGCACAAATAATATAACTAACATTAAAATTATATCGACCTATTTAAGCCATGGCGTTTATCGTGGTTTACGCCGCCATAAAATATTATTTGCACCGACAGATAAAATGGTAGAGCAAGCACGACTCTCAGTAGATCAAGCCGTTCGTTATCTTGAGAACAAAACAGTAGCACTGGATATTTCACCATTACTTGTTGATTTAACACCACAACATCTACCAGCAAATGTTATTCGTGATTCATTATCACCCGCAGAATTTAGACCTTCATTCTACGTAAATGATCACCATATTAGTCGATAACTTTAGTACAAGCTTAATCCTATAAACATAAGTATCAATAATTTATGGGCTATCACAAAAAATTAGCCTAATATGGAATACAATGTTGACCAGTAATTATTACTTATAAACATTATCACCTAGCTTCATCAAGATTAACTTGATATCAAAAGGAATATCATGATTACCACTACACGTAAAATGGCAGCTAAAAAACACATTGCTTTAGTTGCTCATGATAATTGCAAAACGGCCTTACTTCGCTGGGTGAAGGAGCACCAACAAAAATTAGCTAACCATGAGCTTTATGCAACAGGAACAACCGGCCATTTACTTGCAAAAGAAACAGGTTTATCCATCACTTGTTTAATCAGTGGCCCGATGGGTGGTGATCAACAACTTGGTGCATTAATTTCAGAAAGCAAAATTGATATGATGATTTTCTTTTGGGATCCGCTTAATGCTGTACCGCATGATCCTGATGTAAAAGCATTATTACGTATATCTGCTGTATGGAATATTCCCGTAGCAACGAACCGCGCTAGTGCTAACTTTATAATAACGTCACCATTGCTTGATAAAGAAATTGATATCGAAATTCCAGACTATGATGCTTACCTTAAACAACGTCTAGATTAAGTTTCAGCTATTATCATCCATTTCTAATTAGCCTTCGCTTATAACGAAGGCTTTTTATTATTATTTAAACAATAAATTTAAGGCAAAAAAAATAATTCATTATATGGTTATAGGTAGTACATCAAGGAGTCGCCTATGCAAGCATGGATTTTACAACAGCCTAATGGGATTCAAGCCTTATCACTCACAACGACCAATAAACCAAAGCCAACCGCAGATGAAATTTGTGTAAAAGTTGCGGCGGTAGGATTAAACCCTATCGATTACAAATTAACTGATTGGGGATATGCCACTTGGAATTACCCTCAAATTATCGGGCTTGATGTGGCAGGCAGTATTGAAAGTGTTGGTGAAAATGTTCACCACTTCAATATTAATGACAGAGTCATGTTTTTTGCTGATCCTCGTACAGCCGGTGGGTTTGCAGAATATATCTGCGTAAAAGCCATTGCTGTTAGTCGCATTCCACTCGCATTATCATTTACTGATGCAGCCGCTCTTCCCTGCGCAGGCTACAGTGCATGGATAGCAGTACACGATAAATTACAGGTTCTGGCGGGACAACATATTGCAATCACAGGTGCCGGAGGTGGCGTTGGCGGGTTTGCGTCACAATTAGCCAAGCTTGCAGGTGCACATGTCTATGCGATAGCAGAACGACAACACCACTCACGACTACTTAGCTATGGTATTGATGCCGTTATCTGCCCTCAACAAAATGTTGCACTTGAACTGATAAAGCTAACTGAAGATAGGTTATTGCATGGCGTAATTGATTGTATCTCAGCAAAATCAGGCAGCATAATGAGCGCCTTGATCCGCTATAATGGCCATATCGTTATGGTCGCAAACCAGTTTGACCGAGTACCATTGCTCGCAACAACTAAAGCGCTAAGTATTCACGAAGTCGCTCTTCATGGTACTTATGCTCATGGCAATCCTGAGCACATAACTCATCTAGCGGATATTGGTAATAACCTCAGTGAATGGGTTGCTAATGGTCATTTACACAGTATGGTTGAAAAAATAGTGCCATTTGACAAATTAGCTCTCGCATTAACTGAATTAAAAAACTGTACTCATTCAGGTAAAATCGTTGTTCATGTCAGTTCATGATGTAAAAATTAAACACTAAAAAGCCCTGCTCTTATTAGAGCTATAACAACAAGCAAGAATAATAACAGGGCTTCAATGAACTAATAATGTTTACTTAGTACGTTTAATTTTATTATTAACGGGGTATTTATCTTTAATTAACTCATTAATAAACGGTGACGTTTTATCTGGATCAGCACAGACCCAAACATGTTTTTTAGCACGTGTTAATGCAACATAGAACAAACGGCGCTCTTCTGCGTCATTATAGGTTTCAGTGCGCAATTGCATAATAGCCGCTAACCCTGTTTCACGATCAGGTGAAGGGAAAATACCCTTATTAACATCAACAATAAACACATAATCTGCCTCACGGCCTTTACTGGAATGACAAGTCATGTATTCCAAATTAAGCTGTGGCCACTGATGTTTCCATGTATCAAATTTATCAGGTTTTTGTTTATTATTACGCCCAAGAATCAATACTGTGGTTGTCTTATTTTCGTAGTATTTACCCAACCGAATTAATTCTTGCGGTAATAAGTCTGTTGCCAATAAAGTTACCGCCTTCTTACTTTGCTTAGTAAAACTAGTAAGTTGCTTCTTAATTTGGCATGGGTTTTGTTGAATAAAGACATTTGCAACTTCGCCAATCATATTATTAAAGCGATATGTAGTTGAAAGTTCAGTAATACATGGATGACTAAAACGACCTTCAAAATCAGTCGTTAAATTAACATCAGCACCGGCGAAATGATAAATAGCCTGCCAATCATCGCCAACAGCAAATAATGTTGGTGTTGAATGTCCTTCAATATTTTGATGACATAAGGCTTCAATTAACGCTAATCGCTGCGGTGAAATATCTTGGTATTCATCAACCATCACATAACGCCATGGTGAGATAAATTTACCGGTTTTAACATACTCAGTAGCCACTTCGATCATGCTATTAAAATCAATTTGCTTCTTCACTTTTAGATGCTGTAAATAGGCTTGATAGCATGGCCATAGTAATGCTAACTCACTTTTCATTCGTGGTCGCATTGCTGGGTTATTATTATTATTTACAATCGCCTCAAGCAACGCTTCTTGTTTCATGCCTGACTGACCAAGCAACTCAATATGACGCCATACCCAAGCTTGTAATTGTTCATTTTCAGCTTGTTGTTCCATCGAGTTTTCTTTACTAAACCCAGGTACTCGCCACTGTGTAAGATGACGCTGCCATTTATTTGCTGACGTTGAATTATTCCATTGTTCAATTAGCATACGTGCAAGCCATGCACTACGGGCGCGAGTATCTAATGTAATCGATGCAACATTCGGTTTGTCGTGTTCTACATCATGAATAATTTGTGAACCAAGACTATGGAAAGTCGCTACTTTAACGCTATCACTGACCTTTTCTTTGAGTCTATTCGTCATCTCTTCAGCCGCTTTACGTCCAAATGATAACATTAGAATATCTTCAGGCTTCGCACCTTGACTCGCAATAAGATAGCCTGCTCGTGCAATGAGTACACTTGTTTTACCCGTTCCTGCTCCTGCAAGAACTAAATTATAGTCTTGGTTAACAAGTGCGGCTAAACGTTGTGATTCATTTAACGGAGATGTCTCAAAGCTATCAAACCACGAACCCCATTTTTGAGATTGTTGAATTAACCATTGTTTATTATGTTCATCAACCCATGCTTGGTGCTCACCAAGCCAAGGTGATATTTTTTCAAAACTACAAGGTCTAAATGTTGCCGCAAGCTCTGTAGTTAATTCAGTATCGGCTAATCCATCATTAAGGAATTGATGTAATTCATGATGTTCAGAGTGACGTAAATAACCAGATTTATTAGAAAAAAGTGCAATACGCTGCAACATTTCAGGCAATATCGAATCTAATTTATCAACGCGGCTTTGCGCCCAATCTTGATAGCTACGGACTAAAAATGCCGCGAAAGACTTACATTCGTGCCAAGGTAAACCATGAACTGTCCAACAGTATTGTTGGTTTGAAGACGTAAGCTCAAACGCACCCCATAATACGCCGCGATGGATTTCAATTGAACCATCCCAGTCATCAAAAGAGATAACATCAGAAGAAGTCTGACTATCTAATACCAAGCTATTACCGTCTAAAGCGATACTGTAATAATCACCTTGAACTAGCCATTGTGCTAGTCGACTGGCACTTAATTGCATTGTGATCCCACCAATTGTTCCATGCTTTAATTAGGCTGTAACACTCATTACTGGCTGATAACTTCGTCACCAACCTCAATTGAATCATTACTTGTCACCCGTTATCGGGATAATGTTGCTTAGAGTACCAATAACTATCGTGTAGCCATAGCATTGAAACGTCTATTTGACTAAATATTATGCCACCCGCTAAAAGTTTATTTTTTTGCTCGGCAATAACAAGATATCTGTTATCTTTAGTCACGTTTTTATAACGTTAGATGATTCTATCGTCTTCACCATTCCTTATTATCAGAAGATTGTTAATATCCATGCAAACTAAAGATTTACATGTAAAATTCCGCAAATATTGGGTTAATGACCGAATCAATTATTCGATTCGAGTATTGATTGCTTTAGTTGGTGTTGTATTACCCTGCTGGTATCTTGGCGCTAATCACGCCGTCACCCCGCTGGTGCTTGGTATTATTGCAGCAGCACTGGCCGAATCTGATGATAATTTAACCGGCCGCATTAAAGGTCTAACCATTACTTTAATTTGTTTTTTGATTGCCTCTCTTTCTATAGAAATTCTATTTGATTACCCGCTTTTATTTGCAATCGGCTTATTTAGTTCAACCTTTGGCTTTATTATGTTGGGAGCAATGGGCCCTCGTTATGCCAATATCGCTTTTGCCTCATTATTACTCGCGGTTTACACCATGCTTGGTGCAAATAGTAGTACCGAACTGTGGTATCAACCGATGTTACTTTTAGCCGGTGCCTGTTGGTATGGAATACTGTCTCTGCTATGGCATATTTTATGGCCCAATCAACCTGTTCAACAAGGGCTGGCAAATGTATTCACCGAGTTTGGTTATTACCTGGATAATAAAAGTAAATTATTTGAACCGGTGGTTGACCTCACCTCGCACCCATTTCGCATTCAAGCAGCAAAACAAAATGCTAAAGTGGTTAATGCCTTAAATGCCGTCAAAATAACCCTATTGCATCGCGCAGGTCGTGGTCAAAGTGATAAATTCCTTAAAATTTATTTTATGGCACAAGATATTCATGAACGCGCAAGTTCATCACACTATCGCTATCGTGAACTGGCGTCAGCTTTTCAACGCAGCGATGTCTTGTTTCGTTTCCAACGTTTATTACATGTACAAGCAATAGCTTGCCATGGTATTGCAGATGCACTTAAGCAAGGTAAGGCTTATCATCATGGTACTGACTGCATCAATGCGCTAGATGAATTGCAGCAATCACTGAATTACCTCAAGCAACAAAACAACCCACAATGGCGACTACTTCTTAATCAATTAGATTATTTGTTTAATAATTTAGCCACCGTAGAACGCCAACTACAAAATATTAATAATCCAGATGCAGAACACATTGAGCAACAAATTGATACTAAGCTCGTTGATACTGAAGCGCATAGTGTAAAAGAAATGTGGAAACGTATTAGCTGTCAGTTAAATACAGATTCAATGTTATTTCGTCATGCGATTCGTTTAGGAACAGCACTGGTTATAGGCTATGGGGTTATTCAAATGCTGGATTTGCAACGTGGGTATTGGATTTTATTAACGACCCTCTTTGTGTGTCAACCAAACTACAGTGCAACCCGTCAAAAGCTAGTACAGCGCGTTATTGGTACATTAGGGGGCTTACTTGCAGGTATACCACTGCTGTATTTATTCCCAGGACAAGAAGGTCAACTTGTATTAATGGTATTAATGGGCGTTCTATTTTTTGCATTTCGAACGGTTAAATATGATTGGGCAACCGCTTTTATTACATTATTAGTGCTGTTTTGCTTTAACCAATTAGGCGAAGGATTTGCCGTTATTTTGCCACGTTTAGGTGATACTTTATTGGGCTGTCTGTTAGCAGTATTAGCCGTTAGTTTTATTTTACCCGATTGGGAATCAAAGCGATTACATAAAGTAATGGCAGAGGCGACGCTTGCAAATAAAGATTATTTAGCACAAATCATTGCTCAATACCGTATTGGTAAACGCGATAATATGAATTATCGTATTGCACGTCGTGAAGCCCACAATAAAGATGCACAGCTGAGTACAGCTATCAATAATATGCTAGCAGAACCCGATAAATACCAAATAGATACTGATAAAAGTTTCCGTTTTTTGACATTAAACCATGCAATGTTGAGCTATATCTCTGCACTGGGTGCACATCGTACTCAACTGCAAGATAACCACACTCATCAATTAGTCTCAGAAGCTCACCGTATTATTCATAACCATTTGGAGTGTATTTCATTACAACTTAATGGCTCTCTTGTTGAAACATCGCCATCATTAGATCTAAATTTAGAACAACGTTTAGGCCAATGGCGAGATGAAGATTGCACCTCTGCTCGAATGGTATTACAACAACTCCATCTAATCCATTGTATGTTACCTGAGCTACATGCGCTGGGTGATAACCTCTCACCCCAAATACATACAGCGATCATTAATCAATAAAAATCACTAGATACAAAAAAGCCTGCGCAAGAGCGCAGGCTTTAAATTACTCAATAATTAGAGTGTGTTATATCAAGATTTATTGTGCTACTTGTGGTGCTGCTACAGCAGCATCTTTCGCATTATCTTGAAGGTACTTAAGTAACGTACGCTCTTCATCTTTGTTTAGCATGTAGTATTGTTGCATTGCTTTTAGACCCTGAACCCAACCATTCGCTGTTAGGTGTTTTGGATCTGGCGTTGCGTGACATTGACTACAGCTTGCATCTAGAATTTCTTTACCGTAAGCCCAAATAGGCTTCATGCTCGCTAGCATATTACGCTGAGTGATCCATGCAGATACTTGTTCTTGCTGCCATATCTGACCATCTTCAGCTTTCACTGTATTTAGAATAGTTGCTGACTTTTGTAGATCTGCATTTAGAGATACGGTTTGAATTTGCTTCGCCATGTCTTGTACTAACATACCAGTTGTTGAGCCTTGTTGCTGCCAACCTGTAATTTGTACTTTAATCATGTCGCCACTTGTACCTAGCACTTCAACTTTTGATGCAGGGTATAATTGACCTTGTGCATCACCTGATGCTGAATCAGTGGTATACAATTTCTTCGATGCTAACGTATAAAGTGTTTTAGCCGCAGGTGCTTCACCAGCATTAATAGTCAACTGCTTAAACGTTGCTTGGAAGTCATTATTGATATGAGGCAACTGGTGCGCAATACCTTTGTGACATTCAATACAGTTCATATTTTTTGCTGCTGCTGTTGTCATCGCCGCTGCTGCTGCTGGAGATTGTTTAGCGTGATCCATTGCAGTATATGAGTGACAACTCTTACATGTTGCTGAATTCGTTTCAGCCATCATACGCCAAACATTTTGTGCCATGCGTAAACGGTTCGCTTCAAATTTAGCCGGTGTATCAATATCTTTGCTGATAAATTCGCTGTAAATATCACCCACACCACCCAATTTAGCTTTCATGAAGGCAATCGGATCATTTTCAGGAATATGACAATCACGACATTCAGCGCGTACACCGTATGCATTTTTGTAGTGAATACTAGTTTTATATTCGTTGTAGTTTTCTTTCATTGAGTGACATGAAGTACAAAACTCGGTAGTCGAACTAAACTTTATCGATTCGTGGAAGGTAAACACACCTGCCAATGTGATTATCACACAGACAACAGCAATCGCTAATACTGAATAACGACTACTTGGTTTTACTAAAAAACGCCATAGTTTCTTCATGGATGGTCCAAAATGAATTAAACGTCAAAACAACGTTAAAAAAAAGAGTTGCGCACAAACTAACATTTGAATATGAACAGGGCAATGCGATTGATTAATATAAATAAATATTCTAATCACAATCAAACATATTAACCTATTGCAATTTATAAAAAATACCTTTTACTTAGTACTCTAATTATAATTGATTTGTAAATAATGTTTTACCTTAAATAGGATAATGTAATTATTATTAATTAAAAACAAGGTTAACAATATAAAATCAATGTGTTAGCCAACACAAATACCGTTAGTCATACGGTAAAGAGGGATTTGAATTACTGGTATCGAGAATAGTTATCAATCCATTTTTAATTGCTGTGCTAAGTATTTTTCTATTTATATAGAGCATTAAACATTACAAATAGTAGTGCCTTTTTGTGGTAACTTATTTTCCATTTAGCAGTCTAATATATTTTATATTTACGTGTAGCCTATCAAGAAATAAGTCAAATAATAGATCACTATACCGATAACTATTATAATGATTATCATGTCATTTAAATGCTTACTTATTCGGTTTGTCTTCGGAATATAAACATGACCCTATCACGTCGTAACTTTTTAAAAGGTTCAGTAGCAACGGCCATCGCTGCTAACGGACTCACCCTTTTTCCTGCTGGAAAAGTATTTGCTTCTGATACAATTACTATCCCATCAGCTACTCACTATGGTCCGTTTAAAGCAGTTGTAAAAAACGGGACATTAATTGGTGTGCAGCCAATTAATGATGTCGACCCTTTCCCAACAGAAATGTTAACTAAAGGTGTATTAAGCCGTACTTATAACGATACGCGTATCAAATACCCAATGGTGCGTAAATCACTATTAGAAGATCCACTAGGCAATCACAATCCTCATCTTCGTGGTAAAGAACCTTTTGTTCGCGTTGACTGGGACACAGCTATCGCGTTAACAGCATTCTGTATCGCTCGTACTATTGAAAAACACGGTAACGAAGCGGTATTTAGTTCGTCATACGGTGGTTGGTCACATTGTGGTGTTAACCGCCCACAAACACTGCAAGGTCGTTTCTTCAACCTTATTGGTGGTCAAAGTATTTGTGCGGGTGACTACTCTGCAGGTGCCTCTGAAGTAATTCTTCCACACGTTATTGGTGATATGGAAGTATATTCACCACAAACTGCGTGGGAAATTGTTGAAAAGAATACTGAAGTCGTGCTTTTCATCGGTTGTGATCCTTGGAAAACTAACCGTGTAGAATTCCGTGTAGCCGATCACTCAATGCAAAAACACTGGGAAGCGTTTAAGGAAAAAGGGATTAAGTTTGTCTCTATAAACCCTCAACAAACCCAAACAGATAAAGCCGTTGGTAGTGAAATGATCAATATCCGTCCTAATACGGATACTGCGCTATTTACTGCAATGTCTTATCATTTATACAAAACAGGTCAACACGATAAAGCTTACATCGATAAATACACAGTTGGCTTTGATAAATACCTAGCTTACTTAATCGGTGACGAAGATGGTGTTGTTAAAACACCTGAGTGGGCTGAAGAGATCACAGGTTTACCTGCTGCTAAAATTAAAGAGCTTGCTGAACTTTGTGTAACTAAACGTACCCAAATTGCAGCAGGTTGGGCACTACAACGTGCTGACCACGGTGAGATGATCCACTGGGCTATTATCAACTTTGCAGCGATTGCAGGTAAAATTGGTAAGCCAGGTGAAGGTGCGGGCTTTAGCTGGCACTATGGTAATGGTGGTATGCCTGCATCTGGTAAGCGTATGCCTATCGGTTTATCACAAGGTCGTAACCCTATCACGAAGACATGCCCAGTGGTTATGGTTTCAGATATGCTGAAAAACCCTGGTAAGGCTTATACTCGTGATGGTTCAAACCTAACCCTACCAAAAGCAAAACTTATCTATAACGCAGGTAATAACTTACTGTCTCACCAACAAGACACTAATGAATTAATCAAAGCGCTTAACGATAATATCGATACTATCATCTGTCATGAACCTTGGTGGTGTGCAACAGCTAAGTATTCAGATATTGTTTTACCAACCACAACAACACTTGAACGTGATGATATTTCATCAGGCGGTACTTACAGCAATAATAAAATCTACGCTATGCGTCAGGTTATTGAGCCTGTAGGTGAAAGCTTAGATGATTACGAAATCTTCTCACGCCTTGCTTTCATGTTTAACGTACATAAAGAGTTTACCGAAGGTAAAACTATGTACCAACATGTTAAAGCTTCTTATGAAGCATCTGATGCAACAGATGATTTCAAAACGTTCTGGCAAAATGGTATCACTCACGTATCAACACCTGTAGCAGCAAATAGCTTTGTACGTCACGGTGATTTCTACGCTGATCCAATTAAGAACCCACTGCATACACCAAGTGGTAAAATTGAATTATATAGCTCAACTATTGCTGGATTTAAAGCAAATAGTTGTCCACCAATGCCACAGTGGATTCCACCTTTTGAATGGCTAGGTAATGCGAAGAAAGGTCAAGTACACGTATTAAGTCCACACCCATGGATGCGTTTGCACTCACAAATGGCAAATGCTGATGTGAATAGCTACGAATCTGTTGATGGTCGTCAAATCGTTCTCATTAATAAAAAAGACGCTGCAGAACGTGGCGTAAAAGATGGCGATGTGGTTGAAGTGTACAATGATCGTGGTGTACTGCTAGCTGGTGCTCGTATCACTGACGAAGCAATGCCTGGTGTTATTTACATCCATGAAGGTGCGTGGCTACAACTTGATAGCAAAGGCCGTTGTAATTCAGGCTCAATCAACATGCTAACAAGTAGCCAGCCAACCAGTGGTTTAGCACAAGCAACCAGTGCAAACACCTGTTTAGCTTACTTTAAGAAATGTACTGATGTAGAAACACCAAACCAAGCTTATACACCACCGAAAATTGTTAAGACTGATTATCAAGTTGATATCTGGTCATTACAATTAGGTAAGCGCTTAAAGGCTGTTGCCGCAGAAAGTGGTCCTGAGCAATCACCTGGTGAGAAATTATTCTACGGTAGCTGTACCCTTTGTCACGCAGCACCACACCCAAGTGACTTCACTTACAAGCAGTGGAAAGGTATTACAAACAGTATGTTCCCACGTGCAGGTCTAAACGAAAAAGATCGCAAACTTGTACTTGATTTCCTAAAAGAAAATGCTAAAAAATAATTAATAGCCCGCTATTATTTAGATAATAAAAAGCCCCGCAGGATCATCTCCTGCGGGGCTTTATTATACTGAATACTGTCTTATCTTCACCACTCGTTATTACAAGCCTTTGATGTACTGATTACAGGTATTCCCAATAACAACCGCTTCAATTTCACTACGTGTAAGTTCATTATTACCCGCAACATACTGATTAAATAACGCCGTCAATTCCGCTTTAGTTACTGTCACTTGAGTGTCAGTTTTAATATCGCGCAAATCAATCATAAAGCCCGTAAACTTATTCTTAATCTCATCGACAATATCAAGATTTAAAAAGTTGTTTGGATTATATAACGCATTATGATCACCGCGCTGTTTATCAACCACAAATGACGCTTCAGTCAGATTAATGATCGATGCTGATTTATCACACTTGCGTAAGCACTTATCGTCAAAACGCTTTTTCTTACAGCCTACAGTTTGATGGAATAAACACTGACGGCTCATTAATAACATCATTGGATGATAAATGCTGTAATACAATTCAAACCCAGCTGGCGCAGTAATTGGTTTAATTTGCGAGCGTTTTATCTCATTAGAAATAAACGCCCCTACACAACCAAATTCTTGCTGCAAGCACTCAAGGCTCAAGCTATTACTGATGTTCATTTGTGGACCTGCTATCCACGCTAAACCTAACTGGTGCGCTGCATACCCTACACCACTATTATTGGTCACAATGCGTAATGGCTTCACTTGCTCTAGAAACGTCACTGCTGCTTGGTAGTTATCACCAATCAAAATTGCTGGGAACCAAGGAATAAGATGCGGATTTTCTTGGAACAGAGCAACTAACTTTAGTCCTTCCATTGCCATCGCTTCCGGTAATTGATAATACACCGTAGTCTCTGGTTGGCTCACAGCAGCAATATCAGCAGAGTTAGCGATCAACACTGATAACCGTGATGTGATCTCCATTTGTGGTTTACGAACGGCTTTAGCTAACTCTACAGGCTCAACTAATGGTTGATTGCCATTTAATACACACGCAATCTGATCGCGCATTTGCGTTAATTCTTTAAACGGCACCACCACATCAGCCGCTAATTGCGTTAAATCCATCGGTGATAATAAGTATTCGCCATTATTTAAGCTACGGAAGCGTTTTTCAAAACAATCACTATCAAGCACTGTATTATCGGACTGACGTAATAACGACGTAGAAGCGACCTCAAACTGCTGCAATGGCGTTGTTACTCGAATAGTCAATGGTTGTTCTACTTGACCGATAATCGTCAACTCTAATGCTAATAAGCTAATATCTAAATCTGCAATTCGTTCTTCAACAGTCTGGATGATCGTCGTTTTATCATCATATAACTTTTGTTTAACCGCTTGAATGTCAGTTTCAGATTTCGCATTCGCGATCTGTGCAAAATGATCGACTGAATTATCACGCGGATTATCGATAAACATCGCTTTATTAATATCACCCATTAAGTATGAGTTAGAAAAATCGCGATTAAATACGGTATATAGTTCACGCGTATCTGCCAATAGCGGTTTTTGATTACAATAATTGTCTAGTTGACGACTCCAATTATCCACTACGGTATAAACGTAATGTGATTTTTTGATGCGCCCTTCCACCTTTAATGAATATACGCCAGCATCTGCAAGTTCTTCTAAATTTGAAAACGCAGAATTGTCTTTCATATTGAGCGGATAATCTTTACCAACCGCCGTAGTTTGGTATTGATCTCGACACGGCTGACTACAACGACCACGGTTACCCGAGTTACCATTTTTAGCCGAACTGATATAACACAAACCTGAAAAGCCAATGCAATATGAGCCATGCACAAATACTTCCATCAGTACATTGTGCTGATGACCAAACTGCGCTAAATGTTTTATTTCTTTAATGTTAAGTTCACGTGATAAATTTACACGGCTTGCATTAAGCTGCCCCATAAATAAAATCTGACCTTCATTATGGCTATTTACTTGCGTAGATGCATGAACATCAAGCGTTGGAAAATGCTGTTTAATAAGATGAAACAAGCCTAAATCTTGTAAGATCACACCATCAATTTTAGTGTTAACTAATTTATTTAATAATCGAATAACAGCTGGAATTTCACTTTCTAAGATCATGATATTAAGCGTAAGAAAAATCTTACAATCGCGTTGATGCGCAACACGAACGATGCCATTTAAATCTTCAAAAGTAATATTCGTTGCACGATTACGGGCATTAAAATTATCTAATCCACAATAAATAGCATTCGCACCCGCAACGATAGCCGCTTTAATCGACTCAATATCACCGCCTGGAGCTAACAACTCAAAGTTACTTCTCATCGCGTTATTACCCATTTATAACCGTGCCTTTCAAAAAACGTATCAATTTTGTGAACGGCTATTCTACTCATGAGGGCGATGAAGTCCAATTTTGAAAAATAAATCGCCGCTGACAATCAGATTTAATCACTTTTTTATTCGCAAACAATTTTTACAAATATTCCTTCTTTAAATAAAGATCGATACTATGCATAGATTCAAATCTTTTACTGATTAATCGAAACAATAAGGATAAAAACAATAATGACAACTCAACAGCCCCAACTAACAGAAGCACAAAAATCAGCCATTGAAGAAATGGTTATTAACCGTGTTAATGCGATGAACAATGATGCGGTTCTTTGTGATGCCATTGATGATAAAGTTCATAATATGGAAGAACATCTAAAAGCTTACTTTCATGAGCGTTTCCATTTCCATAGCAAGAAAGCATAATAAAAGTTAATCAAAATAAATTAATAACGCGAATCATCCACTGATCACATCAACAGTATTGCTTTATTGTAAGTGATCAGTCTTTCCTTCTGCTTAATATCCAAACAAAGCCATTAACAAGCTAATAACCTAAAAAAGACGATTAACATACACAATCAAGAAAAGGCAGTAAAAAACACCCCCTATTGCTTGTAACTCATGGAATGGAACTATTTATTGTGTAAAATATAGACTTCTACACTATAACGTTGTTTTTACCATGATTGATTTAAATGTCTTACCGCTTTACCTCACCGCTGTGATTGCTCTACTCCTCATTCCTGGACCTGACATGCTACTCATTGCCAGTTCAAGCTTAACTTACGGTCGAAAAGTCGGTATTTATGCGAGCTTAGGTAATGCAACTTCTGGTATTTTATTAACTATTTTAGCAGCGCTTGGAGTTTCAGCACTTATTGCAATGAATCCAATCGCATTGCATATTTTACGCTTAGTTGGTGGTGCGTATTTATTAAAAATGGGCTGGGATTGTATGCGCAGCCATCCAGATGACGCACCTCAAGAATTAGCGCAATCTAATAAAATGGCGTCAACATTATACCGCCGCGCTGTCTTTACTAATCTTCTTAATCCTAAAGCTCTTATTTTCTTTGTGTTGTTCTTACCACAATTTGTTTCAACTCATGTTGCAACGTCCTCTGGCGAGCAGATGCTAGTTCTTGGATTACTACTGAATGTATTAGGGCTATTGTTTAATCTGTTTTTAGTTACAACTATTGGTATCTTCGGAAAATCGTTATTGAAAAATGAAAAATTCCGTAATAACCAGCATAAATTTATGGGCTTAATCTTCTTTATTCTTGCTATTTGGCTATTAGCGTCACAATTACCAACCCCTCCAAGCATGTAATTTATTATTGATAACTATGTTTCCAACAAAAAAATACCATTAATAACGATGGTATTTTTTTTAAAAAACATTAATTAGATAAAAAAAATGATTAAAAATAGACTATTAGACAAAATAATTGAATAGATAATAATCTTCATATTTATCACAATAATTAGTCTATAAAAGATGACTTGAATTTTTCACTTAAAAACCTCATATACTTATCTTAGATGTGTTGCGCACACTTACTTTTGCATTTCTTTTATTTAATGCGCATCACCATATTACGCCCAGTATGTGGGCGCATTAAGGATTATTATGATTACTCACGTTGGCATTATTGATCAGGATCCAGTCCGTCTGATCACTCCATTATTAGATGAAGCAGTACCTGCGGATAAAATGATATTTATTGGTACAGAAAAACAACAACAACAATATGATCGACTCGCTTCTATTTTAACTTCACGTAATATTATTGTTGAATTTTTTATTATTCCCGACATCATTAATGTCACTCAGATTCGACACCGTTTGAACCAACTGGCTGATCAATTAAAACAAGACAGCCGTGATGTGTGGTTCAATGCAAGCTGTGGTTTACGTCACCGTTTATTATCCGCTTATGAAGTATTCCGCTCTTTCCATTGGCCAATCTACGTTATTGAACCATTCAGTGATGAAATGTGCTGGCTATTCCCTAATGATCGTGAGCAACAACAAGTTCAAGATCGTATTCAAATTTCTGATTATTTAACTATTTTTGGTGCGCGTTGTGAGCTATCTGACAACCCAATGCCAGAATCTCTCAACGACCAATTATGGGAGCTAGGTCAACGCTGGGCGAGCTCTGCACTAGAATTAGGCCCAGGTTTAGCAACCCTCAATTATCTAGCGACAACCTGTCGTAAAGAACAAGTCCTCAATGTTGCTCTTAGTGAAAAGCAACAAGGCTATAAAGAATTAGGAACGTTACTGAACGATCTTGAGGAAATAGGCCTTGCAACATACCACGATGGTATATTGACATTTAAGCATGAAGAAGCGCGTCGTTTCGCTAACGGTGAATGGCTAGAAAACTTAGTTCACAGTACTGTTCGTGCAATTCAAAACGAATTACCAACAATTCAAGATCACTCTTTAGGAGTGCAGGTTTACCGTAAAATTGGTGAGCGTGAAGTTCGTAATGAGCTTGATGTCGCAACTATCGTTAATAATAAACTACACATTATTGAATGTAAGACCAAAGGTATGCGTGACGATGGTGATGATACCTTATACAAACTAGAATCATTACGTGACCTACTTGGTGGCCTACAAGCACGTGCAATGCTTGTAAGTTTCCGTCCTTTACGTCATCACGATTTAGTTCGCGCACAAGATTTAGGATTAGCGATTATTGGTCCTGATCAACTAGGTGAATTATATACTCACCTGCATGATTGGCTTAAAGGTGCTGGCGGTCAAGCACATAACCTCGCATAATTATCGATAATATTTATTAAACAAAAAAGGCCTTTTTCACAGAAGGCCTTTTTATTGAATCAATGATTGAGTGACGCTTAATGCCGTTTAACGTTGCTTATCCAAGTCGATTAAAAACAACGCCTGCTGCTTGTGGCTTCTGCGTATGATGCTGACCATCATCCAATACTAATGTTACTATAGTGTTGTTTTCCCCTACCGTTGCAATAATATCTCTTACAACAAACACATCATCTAAATAAGCAATTTTCATCTGCAATACAGGTGAAATAGGTAATGCGATGGTATCTTGACGTCCATTTGGAAATATAATTTTATAATCAATCATGTTTATAACTTCACTAAGCCCAACAAAATACTATTCTACCTCAAAATAGAACCAATGGTTAAATTCATAGCTAAACCATAATATATTAATAGCACGATTTAGAATCACCATTTTCCCCTGAATATAAAAAGGCCGACAATACTGTCGGCCCTTAAAATAGAGATCAAATCAATCTGTTTTATTATTAAATAACCGCTTATTTAGTTAACATTTTACGTGCAGCTTCAACAACAATCTTAATTGAACGTGCTTCAGTTGCTTTCAATGTTGCGTGATCAGGAATTTCTTTTTGCGTACGGTTAATGATAACGCCCGCAACACAACCTGCACGTAAACCAGAACTTGCACACATAGTTAATAGTGTTGCAGATTCCATTTCAAAATTAAGCACACCCATTTCCTGCCACTCTTTCATCGAGCCTTGGAAGCGACGTACTACACGGCCAGAAAATGTGTCATAACGCTCTTGACCTGGGTAGAAAGTATCACTAGAAGCAGTTACACCCGTGTGTACAGTTGCACCAGCATCATCACATGCTTGCTTCATTGCTGTTGCAACGGTGAAATCAGCAACTGCTGGGAATTCCATTGGCGCAAAGTGAAGACTTGCACCATCAAGACGAACAGAACCTGTTGTTACAATCATATCGCCAGGATTAATATTTGGTTGAATAGCACCAGTTGTACCTACACGAAGGAAAGTATTAACCCCTAATTGTGCAAGCTCTTCTACTGCGATAGACGTTGATGGACCGCCAATACCAGTAGAACAAATAACAACAGGCTTGCCGTCTAACTGTGCACGGTACACAGTGTATTCACGAGCACTTGCTAGAAATTCAGGGTTTTCCATTAGGTTGGCAATTTTTTCTACACGAGCAGGATCACCAGGAATAATCGCTAACTCAGCGCCGTTAAGATCAGCTTTATTAACACCTAGGTGGAATACTTTATTGTCAGACATAATGATACCCTTTAAATTTAATCGCTCTGATTGTAGGAACAGAGATGGATAATTATCGTTAATTATTGTGCTTTGACAGTAAACGTAATACGCAACATAACAACAACGTCTGTCAAAACCTAATGTAACGATAACGGAAGCTGGAACTGTTTTTAGTGAGCTAATTCACATTAACCAAAAGCAATATAATTTTTAGTTACAAAATAACCAGATGTAGATCACAACAAAACGTTTACCTATCGAACTCATCACAAAAAAAAGTAACTTCATCATAACGTTTACCGCGATTATTTTCGTGTAAGAATCGTTATAAATAAAAAAGCAGAATAGTGTTTAAACTATTCTGCTTATCGTGATCATGTCAGATTAAGATGATTATATTATTAGTTCTATTATTCTTTTGGCTTAAAGCGTAATAGTCGCAAAGCATTTAAAGTAACTAATGCTGTAGCGCCACTATCGGCTAATACTGCCACCCATAATCCCGTAACACCAAGTACCGTTGTCACCAAGAAAATACCTTTAAGACCCAGAGCAAGACCAATATTCTGTCGAATGTTATTTAAGGTAGCACGTGATAATTCAATCATTACTGGTAATTCAGCTAGGCGATTATGCGTAATGGCTGCATCAGCGGTTTCCAGCGCAACATCTGTACCACCGCCCATTGCAATACCAATAGTGGCAGTTTTCATTGCAGGAGCATCATTAATGCCATCACCAATCATCGCAACACTATGTTCATCATTAAGTTTACGAATTTCAGTCACTTTATCAGCAGGTAATAAACCAGCGCGAAAATCAATATTGATTTCTTTTGCAATGGCAGCTGCAGCACGAGAATTATCACCCGTTAACATTACCGATTGAATACCAAGCTGTTTAAGCTTTTCAACTGCAACTAATGCATCTTCTCGTAAATTATCTCGCCATGCCACTAAACCGACAGGCTGTGCATTACGAACCGCAACCACCAGCGTTTTGCCTTCGTTTTCTAAATCCGTTGCTTGCTGTTGCTGTTCTGTAGTCAAAACAATAGCAGCAGGTAACCGATCAGCGGCACATAATAAAAACGCATCACCTTCCGTGATCCCTTGAATACCGCGTCCAACTAAAGTTTCACGTTCAGTCGCTTCAATAATACTAAGCTGCTGTTGTTGTGCTCTGTTAACAACCGCTTTTGCCAATGGATGTAACGACCCCACTTCAATAGCAGCGGCTTGACGTAATAGTTTATCTGCGTCGTTATCCCAACAAATCATATCCGTAACAATAGGCTTACCTTCAGTAAGTGTACCTGTTTTATCAAACGCAACGACTTCAATATGACCCAATTGTTCTAACGCAGCACCACCTTTAATAAGCGCCCCACGACGAGCTGCCGCCGCTAAACCAGATGTAATTGCCGCAGGGGTTGAAATAACTAACGCACACGGACAAGCAATCAATAATAATGCTAAGCCTTTATAAATCCATTCATCCCAAGATTGGCCAAACACTAACGGGGGAATAACAACCACTAACGCTGCTAATAAAATCATGCTTGGAGTGTACCAGCGACTGAATTTATCAAGGAACCGCTCCAAGGGCGCTTTACGTGATTCGGCATCTTCAATCATATGCAATATACGATCAATCGCATTATCACCTTGAGCTGAAATAATGGTTAAGCGCACCACTTTATCAGATGCCATGCTACCCGCCATGACTTTTTCGCCCGGTGTTCGCTCAACAGGAACTGATTCACCCGTTAATGCACTTTCATCAAAACTGGCAATAACATCCAAAATTTGACCATCAGCGGGTAAACGTTCACCCGGTACAACTTCAATCACATCACCAGGTTTTAACTCTGCTGCAGATATTTTAGTTTTAGTGCCATCAGCTAAAATAACCGTTGCTTCTTCTGGCACTAAATCCATTAATGCTTTTACACCACTACGTGCTCGAGAAGCTGCATAACCTTCAAGTTGTTCGCCAATGAGGAACAAAAAGATAACCATTGCCGCTTCTGCCGTTTCACCCAGGTATAAAGCACCTATTGCTGCAACGGACATTAATGTCTCAATAGAAAATGGCGTGCCTGATTTAGTTAAAACAATGGCTTTTTTTAAAATCGGGAATAAACCAACAATGGTCGTCAACGTAAACGCAAATAATCCAGCTTCAGCCGAAACCGTTTTATTTAAGACAAAAGAGATCACCATCATCAATGCAATAATAATTACAGACAAATGCTGACGTAAAAATGATTCAGTTGGTAAATCTGCGGTTTTCGTTGTAGTAGAAACTAACGTAAAACCTGTTTGTTTGGATTTGTTTTCTATCTCAGCTTTAAGCATTTCAGTATCTGCTTGCTGATTATCATGAATATTAACAATTAATTTTTCTGTCGCAAACATCACTTTCGCGGTGTCTACAGCGGCTAATGACATGATTGCTTTTTCAAGTTTAGCGGCACAACTAGGGCAATCCATGCCTAATACTTTCCAGCTAAATGTTTTGCCATGAGCGTTATTTGTTAGAGAGGCCTCTAACGCTAATTCTTGTTCTTTACTCATGGCTGGTGCAGAGCAACACTGCTTACTGTGAACGTGCTCACTATGAACATGATCTTTATTATTATGGTGTTCGATAGCAGTGTCTGTATGCTGATGTTTATTTTCAGCGACTACATTATCATTAGCGGATATATGCGCACCAGTAATGGTAAACGCATTCTTTTTAGCTACTGAATGGAGCGCACTATAGGATAGTGTTGAACAACAACCCGCGGGACCTTCAGTATCATTATCACCACACCCTTCAATATCTTTATTCGTCGAGCAGCAATCAGTACTTACGCTTGAACAACAATCAGCCGTTGCAGCCACCACCGTAACAGTGGCTTTAGTCGCAATAGTTGGTTTTGCAGTATGAATATGGCCTTTTTTATTATTACATTGAGCACACATCATCATTCTCCTTGGGTGCTATTAAGGTTTACTGTTAATAACTATAAACCTTTGAGTTAAGACCAAGGTCAAGCAAAATAGCGATAATTTACTCAATATAAGTGATAATAATTATCAGATACAATAAAAACAGCCATTACATTCACTGAGGTACAATTAACGCAACCGTCGTAAAACAGTTGTATTATCAATAACATCACCCCACAGAGTATAATCAAGTCCCATATCAAAAATATATTCAGTTACTAATACTCGAACGCAACTAATTAATACTTCAGTATCCCATGGTTTTTCAAAATAACTTTCAATACGAGCTTGATTAATCGCTGCAATCGTATCTTGATGCGTCGCTTGTCCTGTTAATAATACTTTTTTAGTATGAATAAAGCGGCTATCATTTGCCACTGTTGTTAACAATTCAACCCCGCTTTTACCCGGCATAACATGATCTGAAATAATCACACCAATAAACTCACCTTCAGCATCAAGTTCATCCATTAACGCGAGTGCTTCATCTGCTGACTCACAATCTTCCAGTAAAAAAGAAGGTTCAAATTCAGCTAAATCTTTTAATACAGCACTTAACACTTCACGTTGATCATCAACGCAAATAATAGTAATTTTTTCCATAATAACCGTCCTTTACGTTATCGGTAATTTGATTCTAAATGTAGTACGTTGAAGATCACTTTTAACCGCAATCGTGCCACCATAGCTATTTACGATACGTTGCACTATTGCTAATCCCAATCCTAAACCAAATGATAAGCCTCCTTTTTTGGTACTAAAATTAGGATTAAATATTTTACGACGAGTTACTTCATCGATCATTGGTCCATTATTAGTAATAGTCACTAATAATTTATTTTTTACACTTCTTGTTATGATCTCAATTTGTGGCGCTTCGGTATTTTCCATAGCATCACATGCATTTTTAATAAGATTAACCCATATTTGTACTAGTTCAGTGACGCTTGCTGTCATGGGAGGTAAAATTGCAGGGCGTAATACCACTTCAACCTGCCGTAAGTTACTTTGCAATAATGCCAACGACTTATGTAACGTATCATTGATATCGACATCAGGGATTCGTGCATGATCACCACCACCAAGCTGCTTTACTGATCGAACAATACTGGCAGCATGCCGCGCTGCTAATCGAATATCACGTAAATCACGGCCATTATCCCAGCAAACTAATGCCGTATTAAGATCCTCAAGCCAATGTTCAGGAACATCTCCTTCTGGCAGTGCACGCGCAAGTGTTCGCGCGTGTTCTCGACTCAGCTTATATTGTCGTTGTAAGACCTTAGTACGATCACGAACTTGCGCGGAACTTATCGTCTGGCCGTGATCTATTCCATGTTGTAAAAATGGCGTCATTTGTGGTTGATTATTCTCAACAAATTGACTAATCGCTAGCTGTATATTTTCAGTTTTGCTACTAATCACACCAATCGCATTATTAAGTTCATGCGCGATGCCAGCTGCTAATTGACCTAATGTCGTCATTTGTTCGGTGGCATACAGTTTTTGAAGAGCCTTTTCTTTTTCTAGCGCAGCTATGCCAGTTAGCATCTGTCGCGTTGCCAATTCATGCACCATTACAGGCATAAATTGTTCCGCTAATGAGCCATAATGTTCAGGCTCAACGGCCTGTGTCGATAAATCAATCCAAGCAATTTCACTGTCCTTTTCTGCAACAACCGTTGTTGAGGCAACTAAGGTCTGTGCGAAGAAACTGTGGACACCAAAAAACATCCCTTCTTTGACCACAAATACTTGGGCGCTTAAATTATTTTCTTCATTATTTAAATAGCCAGATAACTCACCTTGCTTTACCCAATATAAGCGATCGTTATATCCATTTTGGCGCAAGACTTCAGTACCGGCTGCAATAGCAATAGTCGCCTTAGGATCTTGAAAATAGGTATCAATGATCCGTCGCAATGCTTTAGGTTGATTCATACTGCTATCCTTGAATTAAATGGTATCATCCCTAAATATGATCGATGACCTGTAATCCCCAAATCATCACAAAACTCAACAACACGCCAACCACACCAATAATCACACCTACTCGTGCCATTTGATTACTTTCAACATGTCCTGTTGCATGTGCTAATGCATTAGGAGGCGTACTTATCGGTAATGACATGCCGAGTGAAGCCGCAAAAGTAACCACTAAAATCAAGGTTACTTCACCACCTAATGGCGCTAACGACACCATTGATGTACCTAATGCCGCCATGATTGGCATTAATAAGTTTGCTGTTGCAGTGTGTGACATAAAGTTAGCCATTAATAAACACAGTATCGCTGCACCAAGCAAAACAACATAAGGAGAGAAAATATCAAATGGAATACTATGAACGACTAATTTAGCGAGCCCTGTTTTATCTAAGGCTAAACCAAGTGCAATACCACCAGACACTAACCACAGTACATCCCATGATATTTTCTTGAGATCTTCTTTATTGATAATTCCTGTGATTGAAAAAATAGCGACCGGAATTAACGCAACAGTATAAGCATTCATACCGTGCATTGAGCCCATTAACCATAGAATAATTGTGACGGCAAACGTTACATAAACCGTGATAGCTTTGGGCGTTTTAAGAAACTTACCTTGAATAGTCAGTTCAATAGATTGTTGGGTTGCAGGGTAAAGTTTATTAATTAACCACCACGCAAATACTAATAATACCGCAACAAACGGAACCCCAAAGAACATCCATTCACCAAAAGTGATTAGATTTTCTCCTGTCAAATATTTCAAAGCAATCGCATTTGGCGGGGTTCCAATAGGTGTGCCAATACCACCAATATTCGCTGCAACAGGAATACATAAAGCAAATGCGATTTTGCCCGGATCTTTGGCACCAAATAGCGTAATAACAGGCGCTAAAATAGACAGCATCATCGCTGTTGTGGCAGTGTTTGACATAAACATCGAGAAAATAGCGGTGATCAGCATTAAGCCAAACATGACATATTTAGGTTGGTGCCCAAACGGTTTTAATAATACTCGAGCTAAGTTGACATCTAAACGATATTTGGTTGCCGCCATCGCTAAAAAGAAACCACCAAGAAATAACATAATAATAGGACTGGCAAAAGTCGCCATTATCTCGCTATAACTCATTAAACTACCGAAGTGAGGTTGCCCTTGATCAAGTCTAAATAAATAGAGGCTTTTATCTGACAACAATAATAATTCCAGCACAATAATCACAACTGATGTTGCGTAGATAGGAATAGGCTCCATGACCCAACACAATGCAGCTAATAAAAAAATAGCAATAACGCGTTGTTGAATTACCGTTAACCCTTCAATAGGGAAAGCTGATGCAGGCAATAACAAAACAATTAGTGGGATCAGAATAGGTATGATATAGCGAAGATTTTGACGCATAGAACATTATTCCCTTAAACAATAAATACGCCATCACCTTTATTTCCTTAAACTAAAGGTGAAGTGAAATGGCTAAACTAATACTGCTTGCTATGGTTAATCGCGGTCGCTGCTATGATCCCACATCTACAAGCTAATAATTATTAGTATTATTATTGTCGCTGGCTCTTATTTTTATTTCATCGTGTCAGATCAATAAAATGATTAAATAATCGCTAGTCAGCTAAAATAACGATCACATTTCGAAAAAAATTGTCGCTTATCTCTTAAGTAACATTAAGAAAGTGAGTAATATCACACAAACGATATTACTCACTAATCGCTTTTAGCTCGCTTATTTTGTTACTGCTGTATCGCGCGTTTTTTCAATATCACCCGCTAAGGCCTCTTCCAAAACATCTTCGATCCCCATATAAGTCCGTGAAGAACAAAATGGGGTAACAGGTACCGACGGCGTCAATATCTCATTGTTATCCAACGACTGTTGTTCATGACTAAGACCCATTTTTTTAACTTTATAAATAACTAAACTAAAACCAATAATGCCAAATACCACGGAGCCAACAGCTTGACCAATTAATACACCACTAGCACCGGCAATATGCCCCCCCACTAATACAAAAGGAATTGTACCTAAGGTCGCTTTACCTATATTTAATACTGTTGACCATGTTGGTCGATTAAGATTATTAAACGCTGCATTTGCCACAAATAATGCACCATTAAAAATAAAACTAATTGCGATAAAGCTACAAAAAATACTCACAATTTCAGCGGCATCACCCGTGAGACTGAACATTGCTATCAATAAATCTTGCCCAAACCAAAGCAATAACGAGATGCCAAGACAATAGATTGCAGTAAATAGCATTGCATCACGTAATATTTGATTAATTCTATCCCACCTTTCGGCACCAAAATTTTGCCCAATAATCGGTCCAACAGCTCCAGACAGCGAGAAAACTAACGCAAAACAAACTGGCATAATACGTCCAATAACCGCATAGCCTGCAACAAAACTTTCCCCAAAATGAGCAATATTACTGGTAACAACAGCATTACCAATTGGAGTTGCAGTATTGGTTAATATTGCAGGCAATGCTATTTTAGTTACCGCCGATAATCCCAGCTTAAAACTAGCCAGATCAGGTTTAGCAACTAATTGATGCTTATAGACTACGGCATACAAAGAAAAACACATCACCGCTAATCGCGCAAACACTGAAGCAATGGCTGCACCTTGCATACCCATAGATAACCCAAAAATAAACAGTGGATCTAATACTGCATTAACGCCACCGCCAATTAACGTCGCAACCATTGAACTTCGAGCATCACCAACACCACGCAATGCCGCTCCTGCAGACATAGAAACCGCAATCAATGGCGCACTGGGTAATAAAATCACTAAATATTGAGTAGCCGCTTTAGCAACAGCTCCCTTTGCACCAATTAAATCAAGCAGTATTGGCAATTGCCACAACATCAAACTCACGACAGTAATACTAATAATGACGGCAAAAATCATCACATTACTGGCCATCATACGTGCTTGTTGACGATCATTTTTTCCTAGTGCGCGGGAAACTAACGCCCCTGCAGCAATCGATGTACCGATAGAAATTGAAGTAGAAAAAAAGACTAATGTTCCAGCAAAACCAATCGCAGCAGCAAGTTCTATTTGTCCTAACAGACTAATAAAAAACATGTCGAGTAAATCTACTAAAAACAGCGCCATTAAGCCTATTGCGCCAGTCCCTGACATCACAATAATGTGACGCATAATAGAACCTGTTAAAAATTTAGCTTGGCTATTTTCGGCTTCATTTCCTTTGTTCACAGCGTCTCCTATTTAATATTATGCTGCCATTACTGTATCTCTGACATAAAAAATAAAGGCGCTCAAAGCGCCTTTTTTATTAAAATAATAACAGTTTATTTTAATAAATTGATCACAATGGATGCTTAAAGCAAGCACCAATCTGATTACTAATTGCGGTTAATACATCACGACGAGTAATAACCCCCACCAATCGACCATCATCGACAACCGGATAAATTTTAGGCTTTTGCCCCGTCATGGTTTCAGCTAATACAATAATTGTATCATCACCAGAAACGGTTAATACATCAGTCCGCATACACTCACTAACTGTATGGCTATCTTGGCAGTGATAACCCACTTTAAGCAGTTTATGGATCATATCTTGTTCTGATATAAAGCCTACCACTTGCTTATGTTCATTAATAACGGGCCCACCAATCTGTTTCGCAGTTAACAATTTATCTAATGCTGCGGATAACGACAGACTTTCAGTAAATGTTACTGGGCGAACATTCATATAGTCTTTTACTTTCAATGATTCCATACCTTTCCCCACCATACTGTATTCTACTGTGGATCAGATTTAATCTTTTGATATGCTAATTAAAATAAACCTGTATCTATAACATTAAGTTAAGTCTAAATATTTAGATTTACTAAATATCAATGTTCCATTTTCAACATTTTTATCTAAAAAAACGTTAACAACATGATAAATAATGTTTTTATATCCAAAAAAAAACGCTTACTCAAAGGGTAAACGTTTTTTATTTCTAACCCCAGCCAAATAAAACTATTGCAGGAATAATGCCATCATTGCCAATGGTAATTTTGCACCAGAAGAAAATTCTAATTGATCAGCAATAATTTTAACTTCAAGTTGATAATTACCATCTTGCTTGGTCACGATTTTTTGTTTTACTAATACTGGTAACTTCGCTGCTAATAATGGCTCTTTAGCCACTAATGCTTCAGGAAGAACAATATTAATATTACCACTTAATTGATCAGTAACAGCGGCCATATTGGCTGACGCATGCTCTAATCCCGGTTTAATATTTAACAAAAATTGTGCATCAACTTTACCTTGTGGAGTATTAACACTTAATTGTGATAAATCGACCGTCGCACCATTAGCAATCAACAAATCTAATGCTAGCATTGCCTGTTTTATTTGAGCAGGATCCTGTGCTACTTGTGATGATTGTTCCATTGCTGCTAGCTGACTAATCGCTTTATAATTTAAGTCTTTCAGTGCTAATTTAAAGGCAATATCTTGATAATGTTGGCCATCCAACGTGGTTAATTTTGCAACATTAATTGTATTGGTATTCGTTACTTGCTGAATTTTTGCCGTCGAATTCTGCTCATCATTTGGCTGACTCAATGTATTATTCATTGCAACATTAACACCATCAATAGCAATAAATTGGTGCTGATCTGCAGCGGTAAATTTAGCATGCTCTAGACTAAAGGTTTGATGTCCAATCCAAAAGTTACCTTGCATTTGACCTTGACCTTCACCATTAATACCTTTTACAACCATGTTTTCTTTATCAGGAGTAGCAACCATTAATTCAGGTAAATTATAACTAAATTGACTCTTACCATTTTCAGGATCAAATTCTCCCTTAATAACCGCAGTTTTACTGATTGCAGTCACACCATCATCATGAGTGTAATCCAGTGGATTTATCGTCATCACAAAATGGGTTGTTCCTGTAAAACCAGAATCCGTGACAATTTTCATTGGTGCCACATTCTTGCCCCAAATTTTATTCACTAGCGGTAGTAACTGCTTATCAATCACAAATTCACTGGTTGATTTCACACCTAAAAAACCGTTATCAAGATGATGACTAATTAACCATACAGTCGGTAAACCCTGTCCTGCAAACTCCGCTTTTAATTGATTTTTAAGCTCAATACGAGATACCGCGTTTGAAGATAAATAGCCTCGTTCAAAACTTTTATTAGTAATAGACAGATAAGGGCTATGGTAATTTTCAACTGCCCTCATGTAGATACTCTGCCCTATTTGACCGGTAGCTAGAGGACCACACGCAATTATCGCAATAGCACCTGCACTGGCAAGAATTTTTTTTAACATATTGAATCCTAAAATAAAGTAAGTTGCAATAAACGGTTCAAATCATAGCATGAACCACTTAGTCACAGCAGCACTACTATAACCGTTATTTTAGTGTGCTTATTTTGTCATACAATTTATTTGCTATTTACAACAAACTTGTTATCTTGATCACATAATAACCATGTAAATTAGTCCGATATTAAAGCTTTATACTTAGCAATGACTGAATAACAAACTGTGTTTTTGGAGTGATATTATGAAAATAGCGGTGTTTAGTACAAAAGGGTATGACCAAAAATCACTTGCTCATACTAATAAGCAATTTCATCAACAACTCACTTATTTTGAATTTCAGCTCAATCACCACACAGCAAAAATGGCTGAAGGATTTGATGCTATCTGTGCATTTGTTAATGATGATCTTAGTGAGCCTATTCTCAAAATATTAGCAGAACAAGGGGTTAAAATTATCGCAATGCGTTGCGCTGGCTTTGATCGGGTTGATCTAGAGGCTGCAAAAGCATTAAATTTACAAGTCGTCACTGTTCCTGCTTATTCTCCTGAATCTATTGCCGAGCATACTCTCGGATTAATGTTAAGTCTTAACCGCCGTATTCACCGTGCTTATCAACGAACTCGCGACGCCAATTTCTCATTAGAAGGCTTAACTGGCTACAATTTCCATGGCCGTACCGTTGGCGTTATTGGTACTGGCCGTATTGGTATTGCAACAATACGTATATTAAAAGGTTTAGGCATGAATATTCTTGCTTATGACCCGTATCCTAATCCAATAGCACTAGACTTAGGCGTTACTTACTGCACACTTGATGAAATTTATGCCCAAGCAAATGTAATCACTCTTCATTGCCCAATGAGCAAAGAAAATTATCACATGCTTAACCGTAAAGCGTTTGCAAAAATGCGTCGCGGAATGATGATCATAAATACCAGTCGTGGTGGCTTACTTAACTCTAGTGATGCAGTTGAAGCACTGAAAAGTGGTATTATTAGTGCGTTAGGTGTTGATGTTTACGAAAATGAAAAAGATTTATTCTTCCAAGACAAATCTAACGACATTATTCAAGATGATGTATTCCGTCGTTTATCATCATGCCACAATGTACTCTTTACAGGGCATCAAGCTTTTTTAACTGAAGAAGCATTAGGCAGTATTGCTCAAACTACTTTAGAAAGTATATCTAGCTTTGAGAAAGGTGAGCTATCAGGTAACGAGCTCATTAAATAAACGATATATGCAGACGTATTCTTAATATCGATGATGTTACTAAAAAGGCGCATAAAGCGCCTTTTTTGATCATAATGGGATTATATTTACACATTAATCTCGCTAATAAGCCAATCTTTAAAGGCTTTTATTTTTGGAGACATTTGCATATCTTGACGACAAACAACGTAATAACTATGTGCAGAACTCATTGTCATATCAAAAGGGGAAACTAATCGAGCAGTCGCCAACTGCTCTGAAACAAAAGATTGTCTTGCCATCGCGACTCCCATCCCTGTTGTTGCCGCTTTAATCGCTAAATCAGCACGATCAAAAGTACAGCTATTCTCTGGTAATGCTACGTTAAAATGTTGAGCCCAAAATTGCCACTCATCATTACTACCAGCTCTCGCCCATGGCGCAGCATCATGTAATAATAAGCAGTACATCAAATTTTCAGGTTGATTATAGAGTTCATTTTTGAGTGCGTAATCATGACTACACACGGGAAACATAGTTTCTTCAAGCAATTTATCTACGGCTAAATTAGGATAAATACCATTCCCAAAATAAATGGCACAATCATAACTTTCAATTTGAAAATCAACTAAATCATTCCTCGTGCGTAAATGAATCCGCAAATTAGGATATTTATCAATAAAAGATGTTAAACGAGGAACTAGCCATGTTTGTGCAAAAGTAGGTGGTGCTGAAACAGTAAGATCACCACTAAGATCTGTACTTTTTAAATCACGAATTTCATGAATAATATTACCAAAATTAGAGGCTAATACTTGCTTTAAACGCTGCCCTTCATCAGTCAATACTAATTTTCGATGTTGCCGTATAAATAATTGAACCTCTAAAATATCTTCCAGATTCTTAATCTTATGGCTCACAGCACTTTGTGTTAAACATAAAATCTCAGCGGCACGCGTAAAACTCATTTGATCTGCGGCAATCAAAAAACAGTGTAATCCAGAAAGAACAGAACCTGATAATTTAGATAATTGCATACATTAGCCATGACAACATAATTTTTGTCAGCATAGCAAAAAATTCATTTATTCTCAGCTATATCCGCTTGATATACTTATATTATCAACTAGCTATACGAGTTAATATATTTGTTGGCGATACTCATCTAATAATTGCTGTTTATGCTCTTCACTTAATAACTGCCAATGTCCCCCTTGAATCGCACCGGCAAAGATCCATAACAATTTGTAATCTAATTCCTGTCCACTATGCTCACATACACGCTTAAAAACATTCACAGCCCCGACATTAAAAAAGGTATCAACATCTAATACTCCGACTTTTTTTACCATACGTTCAAGTGTTAAACGCATATTAGGTAAATCACGTAAACGACGATTTTCAGCAGAAGATTTAATATTTTTATCGCGGCAAGAAAAGGCAATTGATTCTTTCACTAATAAATCACATTGCGATTGATCGGTTAAAAATAGTTTATTGATCTCATAATAATTAACAGTAGCCGTTTTACTCTTTTTTACATGTCTAAACTTTTCACAACCAGAATGAATTAATTTTTCATCAAGTTCATCCCCTCCGCGAATATACATTGAATTCGGCGTTACGATTGCAAACATGGCGCTATTAATAAAAATACCCGTACCACCAAACATTGATCGTTTTTCTTGCTGACCAAATTTAGCTAAATAATTCAAATAATCATCTTTTATTAATGTCATAACTCATGCTCCAGATATTATCCATAACAACTAAAAACACTTCAAATATTTATTATTGTCAGTGTCAATCATTTGACGAATCATTCTATGCCCATAGCAGCAACAGATGATACAACGAGCATTCGAATATGAGATTGCTCGCATATTTTTAGTCGAAAATTTATGAAACAAATTAACAATTAGCCCTTTTTTATACTTACCCTCAATTAAATATATAGTGCTAACCTTAATAAGGTTTCTTGTAAGTGACGCTAAAACAGCAAGGATAAACTATGAATACCATCGCATTATTACCTCACAATGAACATTTATTACCCGGTGGGCGGCTAAAACTTGTTATTTCAAGAATCTGTGATATGAGAATGGTAACGGAAGCAATAACACACAATCAGCCTTTCGCATTGGGGATGATTGCAAAGAAAAGCTCGCCTAAAACCGTGACCAACATCCCAGCTATCGCAACAACGGTTTCAATTGTCGACTTTCATACTTTTCATAGTGGATTATTAGAGATAGTCGTTGAAGGTATTAATAAAATTTCAGTCTCTACACTTACCATGGCTCATGACAAATTACTGACTGCCACTTATAAATCTCGTCATAATTGGCCAGCAATTAAAATAAATGCAGAGAGCCAATTACTCGCCGACAAACTCAACTTATTATTTATATCAATGCCAGAACTTAACCAATATTATCCAAGACCTAGCTTTCAAAATGCCACTTGGGTTTGTCAACGCTGGCTAGAAATATTACCCATAGATATAAAATATAAGCAGTCTTTAATCCATTATAAAACCGCAGATATGACAATTAACTATCTATTACAACTATTGCAATATCCTTACTTAATTAATAATTTAAAATAATGCCCTTATTCGCTGTACTAACCGTTAACTATGTCAAAAAAACAGCAGGTCGTACTTTGTACATTATGTAACAATGCGTAAACTGATTACACCTCTTACCACTGTAATTATTCAATGTCACATTTATCTTTTTTTTGGTTAGAAGCCAATAACCATCACCATATTCGTGCTATTCAGTCGAACCTTTGTTATTCCATCAAAAAAGCAGCACGCTATAATAGGTTAACTTTGCCTTCCATCCCAGATACTCTATTAACATTGAATATCTTATGTGAAAATCCTGAAACAACCGTACATGATGTCGCGAACTTATTGATCGACGATCCAGTATTAACAGCCAACATTATTCGAACTGCTAACTCTGCAATATTTAATCGCCGTAATATTGTCTGTCACAATATCCTTACTGCAGTATCGCGTTTAGGTATTATTCGAATTAGAGATATTATTACAGCTCAAATAATTTATTCATTAAAAAACACCACTATTGAAAATATTGAATGTAATAAATTACTTAAAAATAGTGCGCACCATTCACGTCAGTTTGCAGCAACCATGGCACTTATTTGTCAAAAAATGCATTTATATAGTAATAAGCCACTTAAACTTGAGCCAGAAAAAGCACTGTTAACAGGTTTATTAGCCGACATTGGTTTATTTGGCTTAATTAATGAATATTCACAATTTATTGAGCAAGGAAATTATCTTGATTTTAATATTGCCAAGTATATTTTTCAGGATAACTGTGCATTAACCAGTCACATTGTTCTCAACCAATGGGGCTTTGATGCCGATTATATCGCTGTCGCAACCAACGCAACAACGCCTCATCATACCGGTGATATTAGTTATTTAACTATTGCTCGTATGGCACATCATCTACTGCTGTTTAAAGCAAATGATGCCGCTATCCATGAACATGAAATAGAATTAGATCTTACTGGTGCTGAAGTCATGTATGAATTAACTAATATGCCAGCATTGGAATTTGAAGAGCAATTAAAACAGATCACTCACAACTGTGGAATTTGATACCAATAGCTGCTTTTCTTATAAAGCATCAACGTTCGTCTAATTCCCTCGTTAGACGATACGTTTAGACACATATTCACACACTTTTTCAGATACTTTAACTACGTTCCTTCCTGTTGATATGTATACTCTTTCTGCTTGATTATGTTATATTCATCACAAATCAAACGCTTAATCTTTAATCACTTATTATGATGTTGTTACAACAGCATTGTATTTAAGTCTTTAGAAGACTACTTCAACGCAGTTTTATACATTAAGGATAAATATGTTATCAGGGATTCTGCTGATTTTTCTACCACTGGTGCTGGGGTATTTAATCCCCATAAAAAAAACCAATATCCTTGAGTTTATTAATACTCAAACCAGTCGCTTAGTATTAGTGATTTTAGCCTTAATGGGGTTAAGTTTGGCAGGGCTTGATAACCTTAGTCAGAATTTAGGCCAAATCTTGTTATATACCTTCACCTTTTTTATCTCTATTTCGGTATGTAACCTACTCGCTTTACCATGGCTAGATCGTTTATGGCCAACACCAACATCGCATGCACACCGCAAACTTCCCTTAGTCAAAATGATGTTAGAATCGAGTAAATTAGTCATTGTCGTCGCAATAGGATTAATTGTAGGGCTACTATTAAACGTCGATTTATCGTGGGTAGAGCAAGCTAGTGAAAACATCTTATTATTACTGCTATTTTTTGTTGGTATTCAACTTCGCAACAGTGGCATGACGCTTCGACAAATTGTACTCAATAAAAAAGGCATCATCATTGCTGGTGTAATTTTAGTAACATCATTATTAGGTGGCGTTATTGCTGCGTTATTACTCAATATTCCGATTAATAATGGCTTAGCAATGGCCTCAGGTTTTGGCTGGTATTCATTAGCAGGTATTTTAATTGGTGATGGTTTAGGCAGTATTTATGGTGGTGCTGCATTCTTAAATGAGCTTTTACGTGAAATATTAGCACTTATTATGATTCCATTATTAATCAATCGTTATCCAAATACGGCAATTGGTTATGCTGGTGCAACAGCCATGGACTTTACGCTGCCTGTTATTCAAAGTAGTGGTGGTATTCGTTGTGTACCAATAGCAATCGTTAGTGGTTTTATTTTAAGTTTGCTTGTACCTATTTTGATTCTGTTCTTTATCTCTTTATAAGTATCACGCCTACTGTCATAGCCAGCCTTGTGCTGGTTTTTGACTTAATCTAATCCTTCCTTCGCCATTCCCTACAATCATCATCCACGAAGACAATAAATACCCTCAAAAACAATAAAGAACCTAACACATTGACAAGATGGCTACTTAATTAATAGAGTTGGGGTTATATACCACACCCAAAATCATCAGATAAAAAAACCGCAGCACTTCATTAATATGAAATAACTGCGGCTTCTAGGTTCGATCTGTATTAAGGCAGAATTAAATCAACGTTCAACAACGGTCGTATGGTTGGTACGATCATGCCAAGGCGGATTTGAAAAAGCTAAATATTGAGCTCCACAATAAAGTGGATATAACCCCAACGTTGCGACACAAAGGTAAATTTTATTAAATTCACGCTTTAAGTAACGTTGTTTCGTCAACGGCTGCTCATCAGTTGCTACTACCTGTACGCTTAATAAGTAACGTGATAATGACGTACCCAATAAACGATAACAGATCCATTGATAGCCCATAAAGACCCCAATAAATAACAACATTAATCCCATAAACAATAACAATAATGCAGGTAATGCCATGGTATCGTTTAACGAAAGCGTCGCGCCTGTACCGTTAGAGATATAAGCAATAATTCCAAGATAAATATCGCGACCAACCATCGCAAACATCTGAACAATTGCCATATCAATCATGAAGGTACCGATACGTCGGTATTTCAATTTAAAGCTCATTTGTATTCTTACTTACCTAGTTTTGCATTAATCTGCGTTTTAAAGCCTGCAGCTTGTGCACCGTAGATAGCTTGAATACCTGTATTACCGATCTTCACTAACCCTTTTGCACCTAAATGCTCAGTCCAGTATTGATTATCTTTTACTAAATCGCCGTCTTTAACAGTGATACGTAAACGTGTAATACAAGCATCAACATCAACAATATTCTCTTTACCGCCAAGTGCTTCAATCATCTCATCAGCTTGAGAATCATTTGCGCCACCAGCCGCTTTTGATGCATGGTAATCTTGCTTACGAACAACGGCTACTGCACTGCCCTTACGACCTGGTGTTTTCACATCAAACTTCAGAATGAACCAACGGAACAAGAAGAAGTATACAGGGCCGTAAATTAAACCAAGTAGTGGAATGTAGTACCAATGGTTTTCAGTACCCGTTAAACCTGGCAACATACCAAATAAAGCGAAGTCAATGAAACCACCACTAAATGTCATACCCACTTTAACCTGTAACAAGTCCATGATCATAAATGACAGACCAGCTAGAGGCACGTGGATGAAGTAGTAAAGTGGTGCAGATAAGAATAAGAACGTAAATTCGATTGGCTCAGTAATACCTGTTAGGAACGCTGTTAGCGCAACAGAGAATAATAGACCACCCACCGCTGTTTTATTTTCTTTATCTGCAACAGTGTACATTGCATAAGCAGCTGCTGGTAAACCAAACATCATGAATGGGAATTTACCCGTCATAAAGTTAGTTGAAGAGAATTGAGAGTAATCGCCGTTCGCTAAAGAGCCAAAGAAGATATTTTGCGTACCCTTAAATACTTGACCTGCGATTTCAGCAGTACCACCAATTTCTGTCTGCCATAATGGAAGATAGAACACATGGTGTAGACCAACAGGAATCAATGCACGCTCGATAATACCGAAAATAAACGAAGCAATGTAACCGTGACCTGAAGCCGTCATCTCACCAAGCATTGCACCGATAGAACCAAATGCAGCACCGATGTATGGCCAGATAAATACTAATGCGATACCGTAAAATAATGCTGAGAATGCACTAATAATTGGTACGAAACGTGCGCCACCAAAGAAGCCTAAAAATTCAGGTAACTTAATAGCATGGTATTTATTGTGAAGCACAACAGTAATACCACCAGCAATAAGACCACCAAATACACCCATACTCAGTGTATTGTGAATACCAAGTACATCAGCTAGTACGCCAGCATAATGAGTACCCATTAATATCACGGTGTTGTTAGTGGTATCAACCATACCAGCAACAGTCAGTGTTTTTGCAATCGCAACGTTCATTACAAGGTATGCAATGGTAGCAGCCAGTGCCGCAGCACCTTTTTCTGCACGAGCAAAACCGATAGCAATAGCGAGTGCGAACATGAGTGGTAAGTTTGCAAAGACGATACCGCCAGCTGCGGTCATAACCTGTAGGAAACTATTTAAAAGTGTTCCGTCTTGCAAAATACCAATTTGGTACGCTTCAATCATACTTTGGTTAGTAAAACTACCACCAAGCCCTAGCATAATACCAGCAGCTGGTAGCAAGGCTATCGGTAGCATTACAGCTTGAGATAACTTACTGAAAAAGGCTTTCATTACCTTGTCTCCTTGAGATGACTCTACACTTGTCGATGAAATAAATATGAGACGTTACTTTGTCTCTTTTTCTAAATCATATTCAAAAACAAATAAGCAGGTGATGAACACTTTCGCAGTTAGAGACCAGCTCCAATGACCATGATAGTCATTGCGTTAGTGAACATTGTTAGCTCCTGAGTATATTAAATTGAAATAATACTAAGCATTAGCGACATACCCCCGTAGTCATTTGCTAATACTTATTCAGTACTATTTCAGGCATTAGTATAAAATGCGACGAGTAATATAACTTGATGGCTATCAAAATTACTAATAGGTAATAAAGTATAATTCCAAACTATAATACAGATCACAATGAAACAAATGCACTAAAACGCCACCATAAAATCACAACATAATGATTTAAAAGGTTAAAAAAACACAAGCATCACCTTTTTTAACAATTTATATCTTCTCCAATAAGTAACCTTTGTAACCTATGTAACATGAATAATAAGTAATATTTGTTAAAAGTTTGTCATATATTCCTCATTTAAACTCCCGCATAATAATTCATACAAAATTCAGCGCCTAATTTATAAATCATATAAAAGACATAAATATTACCTCCAATTACGTTATCTCCCCAACAACTGATTAAAATACACCTCAAAATAAACTGGCTATCGAGATAATTTAGTCGTTCTAATCTGTCATCAATTAACGCATTCAAATTATTATTTACAGCATTCGCGATGTTTAGCCTGTACGCCCTCTAAATACTATTCAACAAAAAATAATCTTTAAAAATATCGTCAAAAATGAAATTTCATCTATTTTATAAATAAAAAAAATCCCACGACTTTCATCGTGGGATTTTCATAAAGAGGTGAGCTAATATACCTCTCTGTTTATTTTATAGTACAAAGCATAGCCAATCGCAATTAAGCTTATTCTTTGTGCTCTGCTTTTTCTTCCGCAGTACGATAATCAAAGATGAAAATCAGAACCATCGGTACAACAAAAGCAACCGCAATTGATACTGCGTAAACCCACATTGGGTGGAACACAGGAATAGTTAATAGTGACGTAAATGCAAACGCGTGAGTTTTAACACTGCCGTACATAGAGCTAAGAATTGCTAGCGTTACACCACCGGCTAAACAACCTGCAAGTAAACGTGGGTATACTTTCTTAAAGCGTAAGTGAATACCGTATAATGATGGCTCTGAAATACCACCAAATAAACCTGCAGCTAATGCACCAGAAGCTGTTTGACGCATCGTTGCATCTTTTTCACGAAGAGCAATCAACAATACACCTGCTGTTGCGCCGAAACATGCAAAGTTCCACACACCCATTGGGCCTTGAATGAAGTCATAACCTAATGTTTGAATATTCATTAACATTAGTGCGTTTAGTGGCCAGTGTAGACCCAATGGAACAAGGAATGGGTACAATAATGGGATTAGAATCGCGAACACAAACGGTGCATGCGTATTTAACCAAGCTAGACCAAGACCTAAGTAAGTACCAATCCATACACCTAATGGACCAATCAAGAACGCAGTTAGCGGGATCATGATGATCAAAGAAAGGAATGGTACAAATACCATGTGTAGGTTGTCAGGAATGATTTTCTTTAAGAAGCGGTATACAAGTGCTAATACAGCAACCATGATCAACGGAACGAATACGTTACCAGAGTAATCATTCAGCTGCATAGGTAAACCAAACACGTGAGCAACGTGAGAGACAGTACCTAAAGTTGCATCTTTAATTGATGATGTTGATGCTAATGACGTTAATTTTTGGAAATCAGGCGTCATTAACGCGCCCATGATTGCCGCACCTAACCAAGGGTCAACCTTCAGCTTTTTAGAAGCATTGTAAGCAACCATAATTGGCAAGAAGTAGAATACAGAATGCCACATTGAATCGACGAAGATCCAACCTGCAGACTTATCACCTCTAAAATCAACAACGTGTAACGCATCCAATACTGCACATAAAGCAATAATTAACGATGCGCCAAGTAAAATACCTAAAATGGGACGGAATGAATCTGAAAGGTATTCAAAGAAACCATCAACCCAAGCAACTTTACCGCGAACACCACTTGAACGTAGTGATGCTTTTACATCATCATTTGATGCTGCTTTAGTTTCAGTTTTAGTGTTATCAGCACAACCGCTTGCTTTACTATTTTCAATTAACTGTTGCAGTGCACTATGCATCGTCGCAACACCGCCACCAACAACAATTTGGTAGCGCTCGCCACTTTGAGGAACACAACCCATTACTTCAGGAATAGCATCTAATGCAGCTTTATCTACAATTGAGTTATCGTTTAATTCAAAACGTAAACGTGTTGCACAGCACGTCAGAAACTTAATGTTAGCAGCACCACCAACCCCTTCAAGGATTCTCTCTGCTGAGGATTTATTGCCATTCGACATATTGTTTTCCTTCATATTTCAAACCGACACCAGTAAATATAGTAATCTTCACTGGTGTATACGGAATAACTCATTAATTTAATTGGTATAATTAAATGTTATATACAATGTTTATCTACTTTAATAAATTTAGTTTTAGCTCTTTATAAGAATAAATTTATTAAAGCATTCTTAACAAGCATAACCATGATAGTAATATTGCTCGTTTTTGACCGATTTTTCCAGAATATACTTAAATAACATGCCAAATATAGAACATTGATCACATAGATACAGCTACGAGCCGTAAATTACTGATAATAAAACCAAAAAAAAGTAATTTTAATAAAACTTTTATTACAGAAACGAAACCTAAGTAACACAATGTAACCTAGATATTTTAATTAATAGTCCACTTTAAATTACAAAGTCATATTCAACGTAGTTAAAAGATGAAGTGCTATTTTCTTATTATTGGGAAATTATTAAAGGTTACCTATATGAATATTCGGCATAATAAAAACACGCATAAAAGCGAAATATAGTTTGGTCATAATTAAACCGTTCTATTTTTTTTGACACTAAATAGCCATAATGAACTACTTACCTATTTAGCGGTATAATAATGCATTACTTTTATTTCTAATTTTAAACCATCAGTCTTGACCACTTCATTCGTCATTTCCTACAGTGAATCCCCGCGCGTCGTAGAATTATTGCGGCTGTAATTATTGGAATTTAAGTTGGTGTCTTTGAATGGTTCAATAGTAGTAGTTTACTAAATGCAGCAATGCGGGTTGAGGTGGTTAGTGAACTGGTTTCGTTGGGGCATACCCTAATTTATCAGGTATTAAAATTCCGGTAAAAATGTCAGCTTTCAATTTTTTCATCTTTAAAAATACCGTTACACAAATAATAAACTGAAAAACCATTTAATATACATGTAAACCACTACCGTATTCACAATCTTTAATATTTAACATAAATTTAACATTTGTTTTTCTAAGTTTACGGAAATATTCATGCCAACAGAAATATATTTTATTTAATCTATTGATTATTATAGGTTATAAATTAATTGGCATTTATATTGCTTTATTTATAAATTTTTCTCGTGTTTAAAACGCTTGTTTGAATGAATACTTGCCTTTTATAATTCAATGTATTAGAATTTTTTCTTGTCAGAAATGACATGCCCTGCTTGAAGGGATTAAGACCACGGCGTAGTCCATATGGGCGAGTAGTAACATGCGTCAGAAATGACATGCCCTGCTTGAAGGGATATAGCCTCGTTAATACGGGGCTTTTTTGTATCTGGATTTTAAGGATATACGGAGGGTAAACACTTCAATGAATTTGGATTGGTGTACCTAAGATTATATATTACTACGTCGCAATTAGGCGGCTGATTAACTCACTTATAATTACCAAGTGATTCCATTACAACTAACTTCACCAATATCAGTCTATATCGACGAAATTACCCGCCAATTCCACATACCATCTGTAATATGAATTTCATCTGTAGCCCCCAACAACAACAACAGGGAATTGTAGTTTGTTACAACCATTTAGAAATATCACATCAACCACCAGCCTCTTTCCTGCGACAAAAAAAGAGAAGCCAAAGAGCTTCTCTTTAATATCAGACCAAAACTGTGCGTTACTGTTTCGCTAATGAAAACAACGTGAAGAAATTTTTGGTAGTCGCTTGTTCCACTTCCTCGACCGATACGCCTTTTAATAGCGCAATATATTGAGCCACTTCGCGCGTGTAAGCAGGTTGGTTTTGTTTACCACGGTATGGAATGGGTGCTAAGAATGGCGAATCAGTTTCAACCAATAAGCGATCTAGTGGTAACTTACTCACCACATTTTTCAAATCGCTCGCAGTATTGAATGTCACAATACCAGAGATTGAAATATAAAAGCCTAGCTCAATCGCTGCTAATGCCATATCCAAATCTTCAGTGAAGCAATGTAATACACCACCACACTTCTCTGCGCCTTCTTCACGCAAAATACGCATCGTGTCTTCACGCGCCATACGAGTATGGATAATTAGCGGCTTATTCAATTCAACCGCCACACGTGCTTGCTCACGGAACAGTTTTTGCTGCAGTTCTGCAGTCTCAGGCTGATAGTGATAATCAAGCCCCGTTTCACCAATCGCAACCACTTTTTCATGGCGCGCATAAGCTTTAAACTGTTCAGAGTCATAACCTGATTCTACATCTAACGGATGAATACCGCATGATGCAAACACGTTATCGTAAGGTGCAATCATTTCCATCATTTTAGGGAAAGCGGCTAACGTCACCCCTACCGATAGAAAATATTCAACGCCACGTTCCTTGGCCTTATTTAATACATCATCAATCCCTGTATGTAATTTGTCATAGTCAAGTTTATCAAGATGACAATGTGAATCGACTAACACAGGCTTTCCTCTTGTTTATTCTTATACTCATTTCATAACGGTAATACTAATGGCAAAGGTTACTTACCAATAAATCCGCTTAACCACTCAACCACTAACAACTCAATATTTAGCCCAGTATGTTTCGCTAATTGGCGATGTAAGTTATTAAGATGACGAACTTGCTCTAACAATAATGCTGTTGGTATCGTGGTAGCGACAACGTCAACGGCGGGTAACGATTCTTGATGAACAAGATATTGCGTCACCCCTTGCTGCCATTTTAAACAATCGACCAAAAAATAACTGAGCAATTGTAATGTCACAATACCATCAGCGGTACACATCGCTGCTACATCATAAATACCAATATGAGGCGGCTGTACAAATTCAGTAAACGCTTTAACTAAATGGCCATAACGAATATCTAAACCACTTTCAATAAATGCCAATGTTGCTAATGGCGCACCATTGTTAAGCCGTACACTTTCTAAAAAGATAGATTGATGCAGCTGACTTTCAACCCACCGTTTAACGTTATCTTCTTGAGGTGGGTTTAAACGCCATTTATTACAACGACTCACTACTGTCGGTAATAACCGATCTAAACTTTGTGCCGTCAAAATAAATTGGCACCCAGCAGGTGGCTCTTCTAATGTTTTTAATATCGCATTTGCGCCAGCTTCACCCAAAGAATCAGCATTTTCAATTAAAATAACCCGCTGTCCATTTAAGTGTGATGTCTCAACTGCCCAACGGTTACATTGGCGAACGGCATCAACACCAATTTGCTTACCATCTTGTTCTGGCTTAATAACATGAAAGTCAGGATGGTTTTCAGCTTCAAATAATTGGCAGCTATGACAAATACCACAAGGCTCTGTTTGTGAGTTTTGGCAAAGTACCGTTTTTGATAATTGTCGTGCCAGTACACCGCGCCCACTGCCCTTTGCCGCTAATAACAAAATAGCATGGTGTAAACGTCGTTGCTCAAGCAACTGCTGCCAGTTGTGCCACAAAGTTTGTTGCCATGGATAAATCATTATTATTGTTGCTCCAACCAAGCCTGCAATGCTTGGGTTAAGTCGGCTGTAACCTGCTCTAGCGTTTGGCTTGCATCAATAATAATCACATTAGGTTGATTATTACATAATGCTAAAAAGCGCTCACGAGCACGTTCAAAGAAACTGATGTCCATTTGTTCAATACGATCAAGCTCACCACGGCCACGAGCACGCTGTAAGCCTAATACGGGATCAATATCCATATAAATAGTCAGATCAGGACGGAAATCACCTAAAACGGTATCACGCAGGTTTTCCATCAATGCTTGATCAAAACCACGACCACCACCTTGATAAGCCTGTGATGACATATCGTGACGATCTCCGACCACCCATCGCCCTTCTGTTAGCGCTGGTTTAATCACATTATCAACCAATTGAATACGCGCTGCATAAAGCAGTAATAACTCTGCCATATCGGTTAAAGGCTCATCAGGATGACCTTGTTTAACTAAAGCACGCATTTGTTCTGCCAACGGTGTACCACCAGGTTCACGCGTTGATTGTGGGTTTGTAATACCATGCTGCGCTAATGTTGCTATAACGTGTGCAATAGCTGTACTTTTACCAGCCCCTTCAAGGCCTTCGATGACAATAAATTTACCGATCATTTCTGTGTTCTTAATATTTTGAGGTAAGCACGAACCGCGCGGTTGTGCTCGACTAACGTAGTTGAAAATGTGTGACCGCCTTTACCATCTGCGACAAAATAATAATAATCACTATTGTCTGGATCAACGGCAGCCATGATAGACGCTTTATTTGGCATGGCTATCGGTGTTGGTGGTAAACCTCGCATGGTGTAGGTGTTATAAGCGGTAGGTGTACGTAAATCTTTTTTAGTAATATTGCCATCATACTTATCACCCATACCGTAAATAACCGTTGGATCAGTTTGTAATGGCATATTCTTTCGTAAACGATTCATAAAGACTGACGCAACTAAACCACGCTCACTAGCGACTGCGGTTTCTTTTTCTATAATTGATGCCATGATCAATACTTGATAAGGCGTTTTTAAAGGTAAATCTTTAGCACGTTGCTGCCATGCAAGATCTAACTCTTTCATCATCGCCGTATGAGCACGTTTTAAAATACTAATATCACTGGTACCCGCGGTAAAATGATACGTATTCGGTAGAAAATAACCTTCAATTTTATCATTCTCAATTCCAACAGCGGTACCAATTTGTGCTTGAGTCATGTCATCAGTGGTATGAGTCAAATGAGGATCCGCTTGTAGCAACTCGCGCCATTCACTAAAACGTTCACCATCCACCAGCGTGATCGAATATTGATACTCTTTACCTTCGGTGATCATCGCTAAGACTGAATACAATGTTTCTTGAGGCTCTAGCGCATACGTACCAGCTTTGATATTCGTCAATGTTGGCTCTAAATAGCCCACCCAACGCAGCCATGGCGATAATGTAATGATTTGTTGATGGCTCAATTGCGTTAATAATCCACGGAAAGATGTCCCTGTCTTTACGGTAATAAACGTTTGTTGTTCAATAAGTACTGGCTTATCAAGCGTTGATTTAACTTGAAAATATCCCCAACCCGCCGCACTTGCTACTAATAATAGCAATATAAAAATCACAATAATCAACTTCTTTAGCACGAATGTAACCTCTTCCATAGTGTTTTGAACATTGTAAGTTCATTATATTGTGTAGTTTGTATTTGATTTACAGGTACTAACGTCATCAATGCATTAGTAATAAATACTTCATCAGCAGTAAGCAACGCTGCAAGATTAAAATCTCCCACTTGATAGTCATAATTTAAGTCATTAAGTATATCAAGTACGTGTTGTCGCATAACGCCAGCAACTCCAGCCCGCAATAGCGCAGGAGTATATACAGTATTACCTTTGCGCCAAAATAGATTTGCAACAGTGGTTTCAATAACACGATCATCACAATCTAAAGCAATAGCATCTACCCAACCCGCTTTTTCAATTTCTTGCTTCAATAATACTTGTTCAAGGCGATTTAGATGCTTCATTCCAGCAAGCATTGGGCTATTACCCATTCGTAACTGGCATACACCTAATGTAATGCCTTGTTGTTGCCATTGCTGATAATGCTGCGGCCATTCAAAATGGGTAATAATGACTTGAGTATCATTACAGCCGCTAGGATTATACCCACGCCCACCACTGCCACGACTAATTAATATTTTAATTCCACCTTTGTGAGGATACTTCAAGGCCAGTGCAGCTACATCAGTATATACCTGCTGCCAATCAGGTGCAGTAATTGCTAACCGTTGCAAGCTCATCACTAAACGGGCTAAATGCAATGACCATAACTGAACAGATTGTCGCTCAACTAACATGGTTGTAAAGCAACCATCACCATACTGAGTTGCCCTATCTGTAATAGCAAGCAACTGTTGTTCATAGCCATTGACAGAGGCCATTGTGTCATCCTTTTTGACAGGTAAAAAAATAGCCTGATATCGAAATATCAGGCTACTTAATCATATCAGTTTATGGCTCTTATTGCTCAACACGCAAATAAGCGAATTAAATCTTCTTAAACAATAACGAACCGTTAGTGCCGCCAAAACCGAATGAGTTACATAATGCATATTCAAGGTTCGCTTGACGCGCTTCACCTGGAACATAATCAAGATCACAACCTTCACCTGGGTTATCCAAGTTAATTGTTGGTGGTACAACTTGATCAATCAAACTTAGGATAGTAATAATTGATTCAACAGAACCAGCTGCACCCAATAGGTGACCTGTCATTGACTTAGTAGAAGACACCATAACATTATCAGCTGCAGCACCTAGCGCGCGTTTAATGCCTAATGTTTCAGTTTTATCACCAGCAGGGGTTGATGTGCCGTGTGCGTTAATGTAGCCAATCTTATCAGCATTAATACCCGCATCGCGAATACATGCTTCCATCGCTAACGCACCACCAGAACCATCTGCGCTTGGTGAAGTCATGTGGTAAGCATCACCACTCATACCAAAGCCAACAAGCTCTGCATAAATTTTTGCACCGCGTGCTTTAGCATGTTCGTACTCTTCAAGTACAATCACACCTGCACCATCACCTAATACGAACCCATCGCGATCTTTGTCCCATGGACGAGAAGCCGCTTGAGGATCATCATTACGTGTTGATAATGCTTTTGCTGCAGCAAAGCCAGCCATGCCTAACTCTGTTGATGCTTTTTCTGCACCACCCGCTAGCATTGCGTCAGCATCACCGTATGCAATCATACGTGCAGCGTGGCCAATGTTATGAAGGCCCGTCGTACACGCTGTAGAGATAGCGATATTTGGACCACGTAGACCATACATGATAGACATGTGGCCAGCGATCATATTAACAATTGTTGATGGTACAAAGAACGGACTGATTTTACGTGGTCCTTTGTCGATCAATGTTTGATGGCCAGCTTCAATTAAGCCTAAACCACCAATACCAGAACCAATAGCAACACCGATACGGGGTGCATTTTCTTCAGTAACTTCAATACCAGAATCTTTGAATGCTTGTACGCCAGCTGCAACGCCGTACTGGATAAATAAATCCATTTTGCGCGCATCTTTCTTAGACATGTAATCTTCACAATTGAAGTCTTTGATCATTCCGGCAAATTGAGTAGCAAATGCGCTTGCATCAAAATGTTGAATGGTACTGATACCACTAGTGCCAGACTGTAAAGCTTTCCAAGAAGATTCAACAGAATTACCAACCGGGGTAAGCATACCCATGCCAGTTACAACTACACGACGCTTAGACACGATTAATTTCTCCGGGAATTGAGGATATAACAGGAAGTGAAAAAAAACAGGCGGTCATAATGACCGCCTGGAAATATTCATTTTTATATTACTGTGCGCTGTTTACGTAGTCGATTGCAGCTTGAACAGTAGTAATTTTTTCAGCTTCTTCGTCAGGGATTTCTGTATCGAATTCTTCTTCAAGAGCCATTACTAGTTCAACTGTATCTAGAGAATCAGCACCTAGATCGTCAACGAAAGATGCTTCGTTCTTAACTTCTGCTTCGTCTACGCCTAGTTGCTCAACGATGATTTTTCTTACGCGTTCTTCGATGTTGCTCATACTAATATATTTCCTTTAACAAGAATTCGCCAATGCGATTTGTTGTAGTTTATTCATTACAGCAAAAGTTGCAATACTCATAATGCTGGTCAAACCACGATTTAACCAGAAAAATAGCTCAATTTGACTTGAATCATGAAGTATTACAACAAATTTGCTTAAATCATATACATGCCGCCATTAACGTGCAATGTTTCGCCTGTTATATAAGCAGCTTCATCAGAGGCTAAAAAAGCAACAGCCGCTGCTATTTCACGCGGATCGCCTAAACGACCAGCAGGAACATTTGCTAACGTTGCAGCACGTTGATCATCATTTAACGCCTTTGTCATATCCGTTTCAATAAAACCGGGTGCAACAGCATTAACAGTGATTCCACGAGAAGCAACTTCGCGTGCCATCGATTTTGTAAAACCAAGCAAACCTGCTTTAGCAGCTGCATAGTTTGTCTGTCCAGCATTGCCCATTGTACCAACAACAGAACCAATGCTAATAATACGACCATGACGTTTCTTCATCATAGCACGCAACACAGCTTTAGACAGACGGAAAACCGACGTAAGGTTGGTATCCATGATATCTTGCCATTCGTCTTCTTTCATACGCATAAGTAGATTATCACGAGTAATACCAGCGTTATTAACAAGAATGTCAATATCGCCATATTGTTCTTTGATTTGTTTTAATGTTGCTTCAATTGACTCTGGTGAAGTTACGTTTAGTTCAAAACCTTTACCGTGATCGCCAAGATACGCACTAATGGCATCAGCACCGCTCTCAGATGTTGCCGTACCGATAACCGTTGCACCACGCTCAACTAAAATTTCAGCAATTGCACGACCAATACCGCGACTCGCACCTGTAACTAGTGCAATTTTACCTTCCAGACTCATTGTAAATCCTCTTTTAAGCTAAATTACTTCGCTAATGCAGCAGTAAATGATGCAACATCATTTACAGCTACGCCGCTAAGTGCACGATCAATACGCTTTGTAAGACCCGTTAATACTTTACCCGGACCCATTTCTACCAATTCTTCAACGCCTTCAGCTGCCATACGCTCAACAGACTCAGTCCAACGTACTGGATTATATAGCTGTTTAACAAGCGCCAGCTTAATAGCAACAGGATCAGTCTCAGTCGCAACATCTGCGTTATTGATTACAGGAATAGTAGGAGCACTGAATGCTAAACCTTCTAATGCAATCGCAAGTTTATCTGCTGCTGGTTTCATTAACGCACAGTGTGAAGGAACAGAAACAGGCAATGGTAATGCACGCTTAGCACCGGCTTCTTTACACAATACATTGGCACGTTCTACCGCCTCTTTGTTACCCGCAATAACCACTTGGCCAGGCGAATTAAAGTTAACCGGAGAACACACTTGATCTTCAGCAGCTTGTGCACATGCCGCTGCAATAGCGTCATTATCTAAACCGATAATTGCAGACATTGCACCTACACCTGCAGGTACGGCTTCTTGCATTAACTTACCGCGTAATTCAACTAACTTAACGGCAGCTTGGAAATCAATCACACCCGCACAAACAAGTGCAGAATACTCACCTAGGCTATGGCCAGCTAAAACAACAGGTTGTTCACCACCTTGCTGCTGCCATACACGCCAGATCGCCACAGATGCAGTTAATAATGCAGGTTGTGTACGTTGAGTTTGGTTTAAATCTTCCACTGGACCATTTTGTACCAATGCCCATAGATCATACCCTAAAGCATCAGAAGCTTCAGCAAACGTCTGCTTAACCACATCAAATTGCTCAGCTAAATCAGCAAGCATGCCAACAGTTTGAGAACCCTGTCCAGGGAAAACAATCGCGAACTTAGACATTTGAGAATCCTTATTCTTTATATACTGATCGTTCAGTAAATTAATAGGTCAATGAGACAGCGTTAACTATATTCAACCGTCTGTCTTATCGCAAAAATTCGTTTAACGCGTAAACTAAACCAACGTTTGATTTAGTTTAAAATTTCACCAGTGCAGAGCCCCATGTGAAACCACCACCAAACGCTTCTAATAATAACGTTTGACCACGTTGAATACGGCCATCACGTACAGCTTCATCTAATGCTGTCGGTACCGTTGCAGCAGAAGTATTACCATGGCGATCTAGTGTTACAACCACTTGATCCATCGACATTGATAATTTTTTCGCTGTAGCAGAAATAATACGCATATTTGCTTGATGTGGTACTAACCAATCAAGTTCAGATTTATCCATATTATTTGCAATCAAGGTATTTTTAACTAAGTTAGACAGTTGGGTTACTGCAACTTTAAATACTTCATTACCCGCCATATAAAGCCAAGTATTAGCATCAAAATCTTTATCGTGCTCAGGCACCGCAAGGCTTAATAACCCGCCAAAATGACCATCAGCGTATAAATGTGTTGAAATGATACCCTGCTCTTCACTTGCACCAAGAACAACCGCTCCTGCTGCATCACCAAATAAGATAATGGTTGAACGATCTTGTGGATCACAATGATGAGAAAGTGCATCAGATCCAATCACTAACACATTTTTTGCCATGCCGGTTTTGATATGCTGATCAGCAACGCTTAATGCATAAACAAAGCCTGTACATGCCGCAGATAAATCAAAAGCAGGACAGCCTTTAATATCTAACATACCTTGTACTTGGCAAGCAGCAGATGGAAATGAGTGGCTAGCACTAGAGGTTGCAACAATAATAAGATCGATATCTTCTTTATTAATACCAGCCATCTCAATGGCGTTTAAAGAAGCATGATAACCCATCACGGCAACTGTTTCGTCAGCTGATGCAATGCGACGCTCACGAATACCAGTACGAGCAACGATCCATTCATCGTTAGTCTCTATCATTTTTTCTAAATCCGCATTAGTGCGAACTTGTGTTGGCAAATAACTGCCAGTTCCTAAAATTTTGCTATACATGAAGACTAATAATGCCTCTCTAATAAGACCTCTTCCAGACGGTCACTGATTTTCATCGGTATTTGGCGTTTAATCTCATAAACCGCTTGGCTTATGGCATTCTCCAAAGCTGTGGTATCAGCACTTCCATGGCTTTTCACTACAATACCGCGTAATCCTAACAGACTTGCGCCATTATACTGGTCGGGGTTCAATTGTTGTAAACTATTAAACAGTTCACGAAATAACCATTTAGCAATTAATCGCTTAAATGGATTACGTCCAATATTACGTTTAATACAATCAATGAACAGGTTCGCAACCCCTTCACTGGTTTTTAAACTCACATTACCGACAAAGCCATCACACACAATCACATCCGCTTTGTCTGAATACAATTGATGACCTTCAATATAGCCAATGTAATTAATATCGGGAGATTGAGCTAACATTTCAGCACACCGTTTAACCAGATCATTACCTTTAATAGCTTCTTCGCCAATATTAAGTAATGCAACTCGTGGTGGTGTGCCTAATGTTTGCTCTGCAACGACCGATCCCATAACAGCGAATTGAAATAAGGTATCAGCATCACAAGAAACATTCGCTCCTAGATCTAATAACCAAGTATGGTTAGCATGACGATTAGGAATTTCTGAAATTAAAGCGGGACGTTCAACACCAGGAAGTTGTTTTAATACATAGCGAGATAAAGCCATTAATGCGCCAGTATTGCCAGCACTCACACAGGCATCTGCATCGCCTATAGCAACAGCTTCTAATGCCATGCGCATGGAAGATCCTTTGCTATGACGTAATGCTTGAGATGGTCGTGTTTCATTGGCTATAACGTTATCGCAATGTACGATAGACAATCGAGGATGATTGAGTTTATTAAGAAGAGTTAACTGGGTAGTGATAGCACTAATATCACCAAATAGAATGAGTTTGAGCTCAGGCGAATGCAACAGTGCCTGCACGGCGGCAGGCACTGTTACTTGAGGACCGAAATCCCCGCCCATTGCATCAAGTGCAACGGTAAGACCCATCAAGGTTCAACCTTACTTGTTGATAACCTTACGGCCACGGTAGAAACCGTCAGCTGTCACGTGGTGACGTAGGTGAGTTTCACCAGATGCTGAATCTACAGATACTGCTGCTGTAGTTAGTGCATCATGTGAACGACGCATACCACGTGCTGCACGTGATTTTTTGCTCTTTTGTACGGCCATTAACCCTACTCCTGTTAAATTTAACTTTTAAGATTTTTCAATACTGCAAACGGATTCGGACGCTCATCAGCAACGGGAATATCACCAAAAGACAAGTTACGAGTGCCGATATTACAATCGTCATCATCATGTCTTGCTACTTGTGGTAATTCTAACATCAATTCATCTTCGATGATTTCAATTAGATTAATATCGCCATTTTCATCGACAATTGTCGGCTCATAGGCTTCCGGTAACTTATCAATAGCCTCTTCATCACGAACCGGACTATAACAGAATTCAACACTAATTGTGTGTGGAAATTCTTCCTGACATCTCTGACAGGTCAACATCACATCTACACTTGCGTTTCCGCGCATGAAAGGAATACGACGTTGGTCAAGGTCGAAAGACAAGTTGACGTTTGCATCACTTATTACGCTCTGGGTTGAGCCAGCTAAACGAGACAGAAGATCAGCTTTGATGATGCCATCATAGTCGAGTCTTTTCTGTGCAGTGCGTACTGGATCTACCTTTATCGGCAATTTTACCTTTTGCATAGGGCGCGAATATTAGCCTTATAGTCTGGTTGAGTCAAAGGAAATGTGCCGGAATTAACAGCTTTTGAACAATTCTCGTGCTGCCATGAAAATTCGTTCAACATTCATTCCCCCTCCTCATTAAAAAGTTTTTATTTCTTCATCACTCAATCACTTGACGATTGCTGATAAAATGACGAAAGATCACTCAATCATTGTTTAAATGCTAGCCAATACTGGCTTTAGTGAAATTTAAATCAATAATTGCGTCTTATAATAGCATTGTGCTGTAACGATAACATCGTCTGTCTGCACTGAAATCAAAACAATCAATAAATAAAGCTCTCTGGCTTTGAATCACTACGATGAGTACACTCATGACATCACTTCATCTAGATAACTAAAATAGCCTATGAACCAGCCACTTGTTCTTGCATCTACTTCACCTTTTCGCAAAAGCTTGCTTGAAAAACTGCAACTTCCTTTTACGACTGCAAATCCAAATGTAAATGAAGCCATGCTAGACAATGAGTCAGCGACAGCTTTAGTGATGCGATTAGCACAAGCAAAAGCACTCGCTTGTGCAGAATCTCATCCTAATCACCTTATTATAGGTTCTGACCAAGTGTGTGTCATTGACGGGGAAATTTTAGGTAAACCTCATACTGAAGCGAACGCTTGTGCTCAGTTACGTGCCGCCAGTGGCAAAATCATCACCTTTTATACTGGCTTATGCTTATATAATTCGTGTACACAAACGACACAAGTTATTTGCGAACCGTTTCATGTCCACTTTAGAACACTAACCGATAGTGAAATTGCACATTATGTCACTCAAGAACAACCGCTTTATTGCGCAGGCAGCTTTAAAAGTGAAGGTTTGGGCATTGCATTATTTGATCGATTAGAAGGACGAGATCCTAATACACTGGTTGGATTACCACTTATTGCCTTACGAGAAATGCTTGCTAATGAGCATCTGACCGTTTTATAAGCCATTACCAGTATTATGCCAATCACAATAAGTTTCTATTCTGATTTAATGAGGGCAATAGCGACTCTCATACTTTTAAGAGATGGCCACTTAATGACTGCGTTTGGTATTTTAAAAATAAAAAATCATAAAAATAAAATAAAAAAAGGCGAGCACAATGCTCGCCTTCTTGTTGTTTAACCTCATTAAAATGTACGAAGCTTAGCTAAACAGCGTTCTAACACTGGCTCCATTGGCGCACTAATATCCATTAACTCATCAGTATGTGGATGGGTAAATTTAATATTCGCGGCATGCAAGAACAACCGCCCTAACCCTGTTTTTTTAGTATAAGCATCAAAACGTGGATCGCCATAACGATCATCCCAAGCAATAGGATGGCCTTCATATTGACAATGGACACGAATTTGGTGAGTACGTCCTGTCACTGGACTTGCTTGTACCAGTGTCGCCTGAGGAAAACGTTCTAATACTTTAAAACGAGTATCAGATGCTTTACCTTGTGGGTTAACACGTACAATACTGTTAACTTCATTTTTTAATAACGGTGCATTTACTCTCTTACAATTTGCCTTCCATTCCCCCATCACTAAGGCAAAATAATATTTTTGAACCGTTTTTTCTCTAAATTGCTCTTGTAGCTTACGTAACGCTGAACGTTTCTTCGCTACTAACAAAATGCCAGAAGTATCTCGGTCAATACGGTGTACTAACTCAAGGTATCGAGCATCAGGTCGTAATGCACGTAACGCCTCAATCGCACCAAACTTCAAACCACTACCGCCATGAACAGCTGTGCCTGATGGCTTATTCAAGATCAAAACATGATCATCTTCATAGATAATGCATGATTCAAGTTCAGCCACTTTATTTAATTTGGTACTAATCGGTGCTTGTTCGTCTTTTTCAGGAACAAAAACCGGTGGGACACGTACGAGATCACCATCCTGCAATTTATATTCAGGTTTAATACGTTTTTTGTTTACTCGCACCTCGCCTTTACGCAAAATACGGTAAATCATACTTTTTGGTACATTTTTAAGCCTAGCACGGAGAAAATTATCGATCCGTTGGCCAGCAAAATCATCGGTAATATCGATGAATTGCACTTTAGGTTTATCTTCTGTCATAAGTTTGATTGTACCATGCAAATAAAGCAGATTGCCGCAAAAAAGTGAGCCTGCTATGATTGCATTCTAGAATAAGTTTTTTTGCTTATTTTACTGACAAGGTGAGCATGCTCTCATCATTTCGGCTATTTTATATACAACTCAGGTAATAAACGCAGCACGTGGCGTAAGACGTTATGGTTACCGGAGTTTTTTTTAGCGCGTCAGATTACAGATTTTTTTGATGTAACAGATACAACCACACCTCGATGTGGTGATACCAGCTGTGTGTTTCAGATCTAACCATCTCTACACAGTTGGCTAATACGTGTGGCCATAGAGCACTCCTGCATTCCAACCGTGAGGTTGCACCCGTACATCCATACATGGAGTCAGGCACCATCAAAAAATTGATGTAATTAGCGGCGCTAATACAACAACAATAATGAGTACAATATAATGAAAAGAATGTTGATTAACGCAACTCAGAAGGAAGAGTTGCGCGTCGCATTAGTTGATGGCCAAAAGCTATTTGATCTTGATATCGAAAGCCCTGGTCACGAATCTAAAAAAGCAAATATCTACAAAGGCCGTATCACTCGTATCGAACCAAGCCTGGAAGCTGCGTTCGTTGATTACGGTGCAGAACGCCATGGCTTCCTCCCTTTAAAAGAAGTTGCTAAAGATTACTTCCCGTCAAATTATTCTTACCAAGGTCGTCCTAACATCAAGGAAGTCTTGAAAGAAGGTCAAGAAGTTATCGTCCAAGTTGATAAAGAAGAGCGTGGCAACAAAGGTGCCGCACTAACAACCTTTATTTCATTAGCTGGTAGTTACTTAGTGTTAATGCCTAATAACCCTCGTGCAGGCGGTATTTCTCGTCGTATCGAAGGTGAAGAGCGTACACAACTTAAAGCTGCATTAAGCACATTAGAACTGCCTCATGGTATGGGTCTAATTGTACGTACAGCCGGTGTGGGTAAATCAGGTGAAGAGCTTGAGTGGGATTTAAACGTTCTTCTTAATCACTGGAGTGCAGTGAAAGAAGCCGCTGAATCTCAAGCTGCTCCGTTCTTGATCCACCAAGAAAGTAATGTAATTGCACGTGCTATTCGTGATTATCTTCGTCGTGACATCGGCGAGATTCTTATTGATAGCCCACAAATTTTTGAACGTGCTCGCGATCATATTAAATTAATTCGCCCTGATTTCTTATCGCGTATTAAGCGTTATGAAGGTGAAGTACCACTATTTAGTCACTACCAAATTGAAAGTCAAATTGACTCTGCGTTCCAGCGCGAAGTTCGTTTACCTTCAGGTGGCTCAGTGGTTATCGATCCGACAGAAGCACTAACATCAATTGACATTAACTCCGCTCGTGCAACAAAGGGTGGTGATATTGAAGAAACGGCACTACAAACTAACCTAGAAGCTGCAGATGAAATTGCCCGTCAATTACGTCTTCGAGATCTTGGTGGTCTTGTCGTTATCGACTTCATTGATATGACACCTGTTCGTCACCAACGTGAAGTAGAAAACCGTTTACGTGAGGCTGTTCGTGTTGACCGCGCACGTGTACAAATTGGTCGTATCTCTCGCTTTGGTTTGCTTGAAATGTCTCGTCAACGTTTAAGCCCATCTTTAGCAGAAGCAAGCCACCATGTTTGTCCTCGCTGTACAGGTACGGGGGTTGTTCGTGATAATGAATCACTGTCTCTCTCTATCCTACGTTTAATTGAAGAAGAAGCACTAAAAGATAACAGTTCACAAGTCGTTGCGATTGTACCTGTACCTGTAGCTTCTTACTTACTAAACGAAAAACGTCCAGCAGTACAACACATTGAGAAATATCACAATGTGCGTGTAGTGATCGTACCAAACGCTAACATGGAAACGCCACACTTTGAAGTATTGCGTATTCGTGAAGGTGAAGAGCAAGATACGCTTTCATACCATCTACCTAATGCTATTGATGCATTAAGAGAAGCGGAAGCAACTGAAGCACCACAGCAAGAGCGCACAACAAGAAAACGTGAAGAACCTGTTCTACACGGCTTCGCTGCACCAAAGCAACCGGCTCCAGTAGTTGCTACACCAGAAGTACAATCAACACTTAACCCACAAACGATTATTGCTCAAGCACCAAGCATCTTTAGCCGTATCTTTGCTGCAATTTCTTCATTCTTTAACAACAGTACTGAACAGCAGACGCCCGTTAAACAAACCGTTGAACCTGCAGTAAAAGAACAAACAAATAACAATAATCACCGTAACAATAATAACCGTCGTCCTGATAATCGTCGTAATGATCGTCAAGGTCATCGTGATAACACTCGTCGTAATAACACTCAAGACAGTGCTCAAGACAACAACGCTGAACAAGATCGCAACAACGAGCAGCGTCAGCAACCTCGTCGTCGCAATGAGCGTACGGACAAAAACCGTCAACCTCAAGAGCGTCCAGCAAAACAGCCACGTCAACCTCGTACTGAAGAAGCGAAAGAGCAGCAACGCCAGTCTCGTAAAGAAGAGATTCAAGCGCAAAAGCAACAACGCCAACAATCAAACGAAGTGGTAAAGGCAAAAGTTAGCAATGCTGTTGTTGAAGAGCAAGTTGAAGCCGAAGACAAGAATGTTAAGGTGAAACAACGTCGTCAACGTCGCCAGCTACAGAAAAAAATTCGTTTCACTGGCAACGCAACACCCGTTGTTGAAGATCAACCAATTGTTGAAAAAAATGCTATTACAGCGATCACTAACCCATCACCATTAATGGAAATGGGCACCTCGATTGCAAAAGAAGCACAAACAACAACAGTTCAAGATCAACCTGTTATTGATAAACAATCAGAAACAAATGAGCAGGACAACAATCAACGTCGTAATCGTCGTTCACCACGCCACTTACGTGCTAGCGGTCAACGCCGTCGCCGTATTCGTGATCCTCGTGTTGAAAAGCAAGATTACGAGCAACATGAAGATCCTAGCTGTTATAACGTTGCAGATGCCGTTGAGTATGCCGTTGTTGAAGCAACAGATACAATTAGCGATATGGTAAATGTTGTTTCTATTGTTGAAAAACCACAGACATTGCGTCCAGCATCAGGTGTTGCGGCACCAGAAATGGCAATGGGCAAAGTATGGTCTCGTATTAAACCAACAATTGAAGCGCCTGTAGCAGAAGTTATTGCTGAGCAAACTCATCAACCAGCGATTGCGAAAGCATTGCCTGACGTTGAATCAAAACCAGCCTTAGGTGGTGTTGCGATGCCAGAGCTTGCAATGGGTAAAGCATTCCCATTACGTACAGCACCTGTTGTTGAAGCACCTGTTGTTGAAGCACCTGTTGTTGAAGCACCTGTTGTTGAAACGCCTGTTGTTGAAACACCTGTTGTTGAAGCACCTGTTGTTGAAACACCTGTTGTTGAAACGCCTGTTGTTGAAGCACCTGTTGTTGAAGCACCTGTTGTTGAAACGCCTGTGATTAAAACAGCATCAGCGCCAATGACAAAAATTGTCACTGAAACTGTAGCAGTTACAGCAACCTCTCCACGTGGTTTCCATGCGGTGGCAGCAATGACGAAGGCACCTGCACCAGCAGAAACGGCAGTAAAGGTTCATGTTGAAGCGGCACCATTACGTGAGCTTGCAACAACACGCTCTGCGGGTAGCCAAACAGCAACTAACTCTGCAGCAGCACCAATGACTAAGCCATCTTTTGACTAAGTTAGTGTAACCTGCCAATAAAAAGCCATGCATTTGCATGGCTTTTTTATTACCCTTCTTTTGAGTCAAAAATAGCCATATTTTTTAACAATCAATGGGTTTGACTTAATTAACATGGTAAAAAAGCATATCTTTACATCATTTAACGTCGTAAGTTGAAGCGGTGTAAATCTTTCGGTAACATTCTGTTACTCAATATATGTTCACTATCCATTCATTTAGCGAAGAGAAGTACGCCTAATATATGCCTGAATTTCCTCAAGTCTCACAACAATCAGTTAAAAATGACATTCTATCGGGATTAACTGTAGCACTTGCTCTTGTACCAGAAGCTGTTGCTTTTGCTTTTGTCGCTGGCGTAGATCCTATGGTCGGTCTATACGCAGCATTTATTGTCGGTTTAGTTACAGCCATCTTTGGTGGACGCCCTGGCATGATCTCTGGTGCAACTGGCGCAATGGCTGTGGTTATGGTTAGTCTCGTTGCCCAGCATGGTATTCAATACCTATTTGCCGCAGTTATGTTAGCGGGTGTATTTCAAATACTCGCGGGTGTATTCCGTCTCGGTAAATTTATTCGCATGGTGCCGCATCCGGTCATGATCGGTTTTGTAAACGGTCTCGCAATTGTTATTTTCTTAGCTCAATTAGGTCAATTTAAAGTGCCATCACTAACTGGTGGACTTGAATGGATGCACGGAACTCAGCTATATATCATGCTGGGCTTAGTGCTATTAACTATGTCCATTATTTACTTTTTACCTAAACTCACCAAAGCGGTCCCTTCTTCGTTAGTTGCCATTTTAACCGTAACAGCATTGGTGCATATATTAGGTCTAGATTCACGTACTGTTGTCGATTTCGTACGTACAATGAGTGGTGACGCTAACGCAACATTGGCGGGCTCGCTACCCACTTTTGCCCTTCCCGATGTTGGCTTTAATCTAGCAACCCTTAAAATTATTCTGCCTTATTCTTTAATTCTGGCTGCCGTCGGTTTAATCGAATCATTACTAACACTGACCGTTATTGATGAAATGACTAATACACGTGGTCACGGTAACCGTGAATGTGTCGGTCAAGGCATGGCAAATATTACCTGTTCTGTTTTTGGCGCGATGGGTGGTTGTGCGATGATTGGTCAATCAATGATCAACATTAACTCTGGTGGACGTGGACGTTTATCTGGTATTACAGCGGCTATTGGCTTATTAGTGTTTATTCTATTTGGCTCATCATTCATTGAGATGATTCCATTAGCAGCACTGGTTGGTGTAATGTTCATGGTTGTTATAGGCACCTTTGAATGGGCAAGTTTACGTATGATGCGTAAAGTGCCAAAACATGACTTCTTTACCATTATTCTGGTTACTTGCGTGACTGTGGCTGCAGATCTAGCCGTTGCGGTGTTCGTTGGTGTAATTTACTCGGCATTAGTTTTCGCATGGAACCACGCAAAACAAATTTATGCGAGTTCTCATATCGATAACAACGGCACAAAAGTTTACCAGATCAATGGTCCATTATTCTTTGGTTCAGCGTCTCATTTTCTTGAGCTATTTGATGCACCCAATGATCCACAAACAGTAATTATTGATTTTGCTCATTCGCGTGTGGCTGATCACTCAGCTATTGAGGCAATTGATACACTTGCCGAGCGTTATGCTAACCGTAAAAAAAATCTACACATTCGCCACCTTAGCCCTGAGTGTCGTCGATTATTACAAAAAGCAGGTAACTTAGTTGAAGTTAATATGCTAGAAGATCCAACTTACAAAGTAGCTACTGATGTTCTAGGCTAATCACCAAAATACTCCAAAATAAAGCCCGTGTAGTGAAGTGACTGCGCGGGCTTTCTTTTATAATCACCAATACGTTATGATTATATTTATAGTCAATACAGCAATGTAATCAAGAGGAAATTATGGTTGATTTAACCACCAAGGATGAACGTCACCAAGCCCGTCAACAACGTTTAAAACAACAAGTTGATGATAAAATTAATGCCGCACAACAAGAACGAGGTTTAGTGCTCGTTATTACAGGCAATGGCAAAGGAAAATCAACGTCAGGCTTTGGTATGATTGCGCGAGCCGTTGGTCATGGTCAACAATGTGGTGTCGGTCAATTTATTAAAGGAACGTGGGATTGCGGCGAACGTAACTTGTTGCAACAACACGGCGTGATATTTTCAGTAATGGCAACAGGCTTTACATGGGAAACCCAAAATAAAGCCGCAGATACCCTTGCCGCTCAAGCTACATGGGCCGACTGTAAAGCGATGCTAGCAGATAATACATTAGATGTGGTATTACTCGATGAGCTCACATACATGGTGACTTATGACTATATTGATTTAGATGAAATTATTAACGCAATCGACGCCAGACCATCACAGCAAACTGTTATTATTACAGGACGTGCGGCCCATCGCCGGTTAATTGATATTGCAGATACCGTTTCTGAAGTGCGTAATGTTAAGCATGCTTTTGAACAAGGTATAAAAGCCCGTAAAGGCATTGATTGGTAACATTATCTCACGAACAACTTGCTCAATAACCACCCAAGAAGCACATTAAAACAACACTTGTTTAGGTTGAATGAAATTTTACTATTAGAATAAGCATTACATTTTATAATGCAGCAATGCTTAATAAAAATATAAACAGCGTTAAAGCTGGAGACACTATGCCTTCCCATTTACCTCGCGCATTTAGCAAACCTTTTTTAAAAGTCTTTCATCTTTTAGAGGCGGTATTATTAACTGCGATCACCTTAGCCACCGTTGTAGCGATGGTGAATGAATTTATTCATGTGTTCGTTAACCGTGATATTCAGTTAACAGACATTTTATTAATGTTCATCTATCTTGAAATTCTTGCGATGGTGCAACAATTTGTTGCTCACGGTAAGATTCCAGTCCGTTACCCACTTTATATAGCGATTATGGCTATTGCTCGCTATATCACTCTCGGAATGAAAGAGCTCGATGGTACCTTTATTATTTGGTTATCACTGGCCGCATTTATTCTCGCCGCAGCAACTGTTTTAATTCGAATTGGTCATCACTATTGGCCTTACGAAGAGCCTGAAGAGCCGGGTAAGAAGCAATCTGACGATTAACCATCAGATGTAATAGACTGATTCATAAAATTAAAAAGGGCGAATGAAATAATTCGCCCTTTGCTATTTATATGCTTATTTACATATCGCTAAATAATAATTTGCGCAAGAGCATAACCAATACAACAAGCTGAAATAACACCAATTAAACCTGGCATCATAAAGCTATGATTAAAGTACCACTTACCAATTTGAGTCGTACCTGTAACATCAAAGTTAACCGTTGCAATATCTGACGGATAATTAGGAATGAAGAAGTAACCATATGTTGCTGGCATTAAACCAATTAACAACGCTGGGTTTAATCCCATTGCTAAACCAACGGGTAACATCATTCGCGCGGTTGCTGCTTGTGAATTCACAACCACAGAGACAATAAATAGTGCTAATGCAAAGGTCCACGGATAACCTTGTACCATTTCAGTAATACCCGATTTAAATGATGGCATTGCGTACTGGAAATAGGTATCACTCATCCAAGCAATACCAAAAATAGCAATCGCAGCCACCATACCAGACTTAAACACCACACCTTCTGGCACTTTTTGTACATTAGTCCGTGTTACTAATAAAATTAAGCCACCAAAACCTAACATCATCATTTGAATAATTAATGACATTGAGATCGGTTTTGCATCCCCAATCGTTCTAATTTCTGGCACCATCGCCACAATAACAATGGTTACTAAAGCGACAATAAATAAGATCACCGCATGCATAGCAGAACGCGGTAATTGCTCATTCAGTGACGTTTTCGTGGTATGAAGAATTTGATCACGCCATACAGGATCTTGTAGTCGACGTTGATATTCAGGATCATCAGCAAGCTCTTTACCACGGCGTAAACTGTACAGTGATAATAATAATGTACCCCCTAGCGTTGCTGGAACCGTCACCATCAAAATGGATAATAAATGAATAGATTCAGTGATCGTTGACAGTTGAGCAAGGTAATAAACTACAGCAGCTGATATAGGACTCGCGGTAATCGCAAGTTGAGAGGCTACTGAAGAAGCTGCCATTGGGCGCTCAGGACGAATGCCATTTTTAAGTGCGACGTCACCAATAATCGGCATAATGGAATAAACAGCATGACCAGTACCCAACATAAAAGTCATAACATACGTTACTAGCGGTCCAACAATGGTAACGCGTTTAGGGTTACTACGTAAAATACGCTCTGCTATCTGCAGCATGTATTTTAAACCACCAGCAGCCTCAAGAATGGATGCACATGTCACTACCGCAAGGATAATTAACATAACAGTAATGGGTGGTGATGTTGGTGGCATGCGGAAAATAAAGACTTCCACTAACAAACCTAATCCCGAAACAACCCCGAGTCCAATACCACCAAAACGACTACCGGCATACAGCACCAATAATAGGAATAAAAACTCCAAATACAACATGACTTATCTCCTTATATATCATTAGCACTTTACAATCAAAGCACTGATTATGAGGAGCAACATGCCTCTTATCTTGAGTATCCATATTGATAAATATCAAACTACTTAATAGCAATAAACGCTTAATTTTACTTATGAGAACTATCCCAAATAACCCTCGCCACGTAAAAACAACTTATACACCAAAGTAATCATCAATTATCACAACATAATCACGATTAAGTAACTTAAAATACATTAAAGATGGTAATTGAATCATAACGATTGCTTACACAACAACTGATATATTCACCATCTTGCACTTACTGACATGTTATTAACGCAACGCCCCTCAATAACTGTAACTACATTGTAAAATAACAATAAAAAACTCAAAAAAAAGAACAGCAACAATGCTGTCCTTTTATGCAACTTATTATCTAATACCTACCGTTATCTAAGTATTATTCTTCAACAATGTCATCTGCAGCCTTACCATAATCAGGTCGATTTTCTTTGGCGGTGGCTATCCAAGCCGCACAGAACAACGTTAAACGAGCAAAGAAATAGAAGAAAGCCATTAAACCGATGATAGAACCAAATGCAGCACCAGAAGGTGAACTTGCCAATTTTGGTAATAAAAATGTCATTGCAAACTTAATCGCTTCAAAACCAATAGCAGCTAATAACGTTCCCTGCATTAGCGTTTTACGATTAAAGCGGCGACGAGGCAACATCCAGAATATCCATAAAAACATCAGGTAGTTTGCTAAAATAGAAATTGTTAACGCAATAGTGGTTAATACTGGGCGCAACCAAGTGATCCCCCCTAACCCTAGAGCATCAACGATGGTTGCTTGTGCCGAGCCAGCAACTGACGTCAATACAACGGTAAAAATTAATGCTGCTACCAACCCAGTTAAGCCAATGAGATCTTTTGCGTATTGCAGCAAAATATGCTCTTTGTCTTCAGGTTTACGTTCCCATACATCACGGGTTTGTGCGCGAACAGCTTCACGTAAGTTTCCCATCCAACTAATACCAGAATAAAAAGCAATCGCTAAACCACTAAGACCGACCGTTGTACGCTGATTAATGGCGGTTTGTACCATTTGCTTAAGGGTATTGGCTAAATTAGGATCAGTAACACCGGCAACAATCTTATCAATAATATTGGTTAACAATGTTTGATTTGATGCCAAAATAAAACCTGCAGCAGCAAATAACACCATTAGAATAGGAATAAGAGATAAAAATGAAAAATAGGTAATTGCTGCACCAAACTGACTGCCTAAACGATCATTAAAGCGATCAGCAGCTCGAATAAAATGGTCAATTGGCGGTAATGCTTTTATAGCATTTCCGACCAACGTAAATCCTCCTATAATTTTAGAGAATAACGTCGATTGTTCAGAAGATGTGGTTTTATTAGTCATAATTTTATTACTGGCACCATAAAAAGACTCAATAATATTAGCCATGGATAAAAACAAACCCAATCTAATAACAACAAGCCTCTACATACCTGCTACTTAATTGATTATAGAGTGAAAAAATAAAAGGTTTGCCGATAACAGCAAACCTCTTCTATCATAAATTTATACTTTACATTAGCAATGCTACGACCCACTTAAGATTAATTAAATAACCCTTTGAGTAGTTTATCTGCAGCATTTTTAATATTGTCATCTTTTGCTTTATCACCAAACAGTTTTTCTAAGCCTCGATTAATTTCTTTCTTAGCTTTACTCTCTAGCTCTGCATTATTCTTAAATAAGTCTTTAATATTTAAGTTATATTTTGGTTGTTGCCAAGTACCACTAACATGAATTGGAACAGCAATACCTTTGATTTTATCAAGCCCTTTACCACTAGCAACAATTTCAGAATTAATCATAAGATCAATACTTTCATTAACAAGACTCGTTTTACCTTGCCCAGTAATTGCAACTAATGGTGACGCCAAATGGAAATTATCCGTTGCCGCAATACCATTACCTAATTTTAAGGTCGTAATTAATGCTGAAAAATCTGTTTTCTTTGCTGTATCACTACCAGACTCAGCTTCACCTTTTAATTTAGCTTTAGCATTACGCAATAGTTCCGGAATATTAACTCCATATACGGCACCATCTGCGACATTAACTTTAATCGAACCTGCAATATTATGACGAATATTCGCTTCAGATAAGCCATGACCACGTAAATTCGTAGTGATATTAGCTTTACCTGCAAGTAGCTTATTGTTCGCAACCGCTTTTAATAATGGTAAAAGATCCACATTAGAAATCGTATTTTTTAGATGGTAACTAGGTAAAGCACTATTTGCATCAATAGACGCACTACCCGTGATTTTACCGCCATATAAATTAGCTTCAAAACGATTAATTTTCGCAACACCTTGTTTTACCGAGGTCACAATTTTAACATTTGCAATATTAGCGTTATCTACTGTTAACTGCTTAATCGCTATCATACCAGCTAGGTTGATATTTTTTAACGCACTAAGATCAGGTTCTTGAGTGGATGAATCAACATTTGTGTCAACACCCATAGACGTATTTACTTCAGCAGCAGTTGTGTTATTACTCGTACTCGGCGTCGTTGCTTTGGTTGGTAACCAACTATCAACATCAATATTATCACTTGATAATGCAAAACGAATATCAGGAATGGCAGTGCCTAAATATGATCCCGTACCTGATGCTTTAGTGCCGTTAGCATTAATAGTAAGTTGACTAACTAATGCTAATTTTTGGCTAACATCATACGTTGCATCTGCATTAACCACTAAATTTACTGTTGGGCGAGGTAACATTTTACCCACCAAATCATTAGTTATTTTCAGCCCCTGAACCGTAATAATATTATGATCTGTTGATAATTTTACTTTAGCTACGCCGTGAGTATCAAAACCTAAATTGGGTACTTGTCCATTAACAGCAAACGTGACATTTGACCACTTATCCAAGGTAAACTGATCTAGCCCTAATTGTGCATTTTTGATCTCAGTATTGCCATCGGTCATATTCATAGTAGCCGATAATGCTTTTAACTTCGCATTCTTATAATTAGCGGCCAGATTAATATCTGTACTACCCTGCGCGCTAAAACTTAATGCGTTAACTTTACCTTGAATATCAAATGTTGCTTTAGTCCACGTTTGCGGCTGAAAGCTATCAAGCGTAAAGTTAATGTGGTTAAATTGCGCAACCATCTTAGTTTGATCATTACGTACATCAGCACTCGCATTAACTAACTTAATACCCGCAACCGACACTTTCCAATGTGCCTTTTGATCATGAGTCGTAATGCTATTGTCTGTTGTTGTTTCTGGCTGTGCTTTTTTATCCGTTAAACCATCAAGATTAGTATGGCCATTTGCTAATGTTTGAACAAAAACATGGGCATCATCTAAACGCATTTCACCAATATCAAGATGTTGAGACAATAACGGTAAAACCGATACTGATAAGTTTGCTTGTTTAAACTGAACTAAGTTAGGCTCAGCAAACCCCTTTGGATTTCGAAACTCAGTTTCACCGACACTTAACCCTAATGTAGGGAAGAAACGCCAACTAATATCACCATTAATGACTAAGTCTCGCCCCGTTATTTTTTTTACTTGTTCCGTCAGTAACGGCTTAAACTGATTTGGGTTAACAAAAGTAACAAGTGCACCAATGCCAATCACGACCAATAAAATCAGCCCGAGTAAAATATACAGTATTTTTTTCATTATGCCCTCAGATATGCATATAGCATCATCATTAATAGTGAGCTATGCAAAAAGAATTTGTTGGTAATTAACCCTATAAATCAATGTCATTAAGACCATTAACCCCAAGATTAGTTCATCATAAATATAATAGCTAAACAAAAGGCAACCCGAAGGCTGCCTTTAATAAATTTTTGACGGTAGTAACAATAATTAACATTTAAAAAGATTAACTTTGTTTGTCGTCTTCGTTAATACGACTTGCCACTGCGCCTTGCTGATTTTTATATTTTGCATCAATACGCTTGTTATACGGTTTTTCTGCAGAACCCGATAACGTCTCAAAACTTAGCGCACCAATTGGCATATGTGGACGCAATGCCAGTGGTAAACGACCTGAATTATAAAACTCAAGTACAATACGCCCAGACCAACCTGGATCAATACGGTGGGCTGTTACATGAACCATCAAACCTAAACGGGCTAATGATGAACGTCCATCTAACCAACCAACAATATTATCAGGCAGTGTTACAGACTCATGAGTAACCGCTAATGCCAATTGACCAGGGTGTAGGAAAAATGCATCTTCTTCTGCAACCACAATCTCATCGCTCATCACTTTATCAAGCTGGGCTGCTACATCTTCTTTTTTGCCCGACAAATCAATAAATGGCGCACCATGATCATTAAAGACGCGGAAATTATTTCCAAGACTCACATCAATCGTTAAACCACTAATACAATCATCTGATGGTCGTGGTTCAATGCTGATTTTTCCTTCATCAAGGTAAGCCCTGATATCTCTATCGCAAAGTCTCATTTAAGCTCTCTCCTGCATAATAAACACTCTATCCTATCAATGCTCTGCACATGAGAGTGGTATAACAAAACACATCAATAATAGTTAGTATTATCGATGGCTTAGCAACGGGTGACGGGATTATAACCAACAATTATAACTATAAAAATAAGGCTGACATATTGTCAGCCTTATTCATTTTAAATCATTATGAACGCAGCAATTTAGCAATGTGTGCTTTTAACACATCGATTGCAATACGGTTCTTACCACCACGAGGGACGATAATATCCGCATATTGTTTTGAAGGCTCAATAAACTGCATGAACATTGGACGTACAGTTTTTTGGTATTGCACTAATACTGACTCCATTGTACGACCACGTTCAGCAACATCACGTTGAAGACGGCGTAACAAACAGATATCCAGTGGTGTATCCATAAAGATACTTGCGTGCATGATGTCGCGTAAACGAGGATCAGTTAACAATAAAATACCTTCTAAGATGATCACTTTTTTCGGTGTCATCGTCGTACTTTCTTGTAAACGTGTATGCTCACTGTAGCTATATTGTGGTACTTCTACTGCTTCACCTTTCATTAACTGCTCTAAATGATCACATAATAAATTGTGATCTAGTGCGCTTGGATGATCGTAGTTAGTTTTAACTCGCTCATCCATAGTCAGGTGACTTTGATCGTTATAGTAACAATCTTCCGTGATTACACCGATCTGATGATCGCCGACTTTTTCTTTTAACTCTTTGTAAACTGTACTGGCAATCAGACTTTTACCGGAAGCAGAAGCGCCTGCAATACCGATAATAACGCATTGGTGTGAAGTTTCAGACATATCAGAAAGTACCTATTAGACCACGTAGCAAGGCGAATATGGATAAATTAAACCCTCCGATTATAAGCAGTTGCAATGACAGATACCAGCAAAAATGAGGCATCTGTCATATATGATTATAATATCGGCGTTTTTTGTTTAGTTAACCATTATATTGTGCGAATAGTAATCTGCTCAGCCACAGTTTCACCTTGCCAATATAATCGACTGGCGATATTGGCAGCTAACATAATGTATGCGCTTGCTTGTTCTGACTCAGGAGCGGCAATAACCGTTGGTTTACCATTATCAATATCTTCACGAATTTTGATATCTAGCGGTAATTGAGCAAGTAGTGGCACTGCATAATCTTGTGCCATTTTAGCCGCACCACCCGTACCAAAAATATGCTCTTGATGACCACAGTTACTACAAATGTGATAACTCATATTTTCCACGATACCCAGAACCGGCACATCCACTTTATTGAACATGCTGATACCTTTAATTGCATCAGCTAAAGCAAGATCTTGAGGTGTGGTGACAACAATTGCCCCTGTTACCGGAATTTGCTGCGATAACGTTAATTGAATATCACCCGTACCTGGTGGCATATCAATGACAAGATAATCTAAATCTTGCCACCATGTTTCAGTAATAATTTGCGCCAATGCTTTTGATGCCATCGGACCACGCCAAATAGTGGCACTTTCTGCTGGCACTAAATAACCCACTGAATTGGTATATAAACCATAAGCTTCTATTGGCAACATCATTTTGCCATCCGCTGATTGCGGTTTTTCATCCATCGTACCCAACATCATCGGTACTGATGGACCATAAATATCAGCATCTAATAGACCAACTTTGGCACCTTGTTGTTGCAAACCTAATGCTAAGTTAACAGATGTCGTTGATTTACCAACACCGCCTTTAGCAGAACTCACAACAATAATATTTTTAACCCCATTGAGCGGTTGTTTATCTGCAACGGCTAATGTTGCAACTCGACAACGAACCTCAAAATTTAGCGCAGCATTGACGATTCCTTGTTGCTGTTGCTCTGCAATCCATTGACGTAATTGTTGCGCTAATTCGTTGGCAGCAAATGGAATCGTGATAATGATAATACCGTCAGCAGATACCGAGACAAAGTGAGGTACATCAGCCCATTCCACACTCAACAGTGGATGTTCAAATTGATTTAGCCATTGGCGAATATCGCCAACGCTATCGAAATGGTTTGTTTCTATTGCCATAAATTAGCACTCCACATAAATGTCATCACTTATTAACAACATCTACGTTACAGTATTAGTATGGAAAACAACCAGTAACGTTGATGCTGTAGGGTAATATTTCCCTCTTTTTTGTCATGCTACCACCAAAGAGTCCTTTCTGCCCGATTTCCCCTGCCCTAAAACGGATAAATCACTATCCGATGCTAGTCAATATGCTGTCCATCAGGTAGTATTTGCAGCTATGTTTTTCTACCCATCATGAGCGAAAGAAGTAATTATGGCTGCTAATCCAAGAAAAATTCTGGTGACCTGCGCCCTGCCGTACGCTAACGGTTCTATCCACTTAGGTCACATGCTAGAGCATGTTCAAGCGGATATTTGGGTGCGCTATCAGCGCCTTCGTGGCAATGAAGTTCATTTCATTTGTGCAGACGACGCACACGGCACTCCAATCATGCTTAAGGCACAGCAGATGGGTGTAGAACCTGAGCAAATGATTGCAGAAGTGAGCAAAGAGCACCAAGCTGACTTCGCTGGTTTTGATATTGACTTTAGTAACTACCACAGCACGCACTCACCTGAAAACCGTGAGCTTGCTTCTTTTGTTTACACTCAGCTAAAAGACAAAGGCTTTATTACTAGCCGTACTATTTCTCAGCTATTTGACCCTGAGAAAGAAATGTTCTTGCCTGATCGCTTTGTAAAAGGCACTTGCCCTAAGTGTAAAGCAGAAGACCAATACGGTGATAACTGTGACAACTGTGGCGAGACTTACAGCCCAACAGATCTGATTAATCCAAAATCAGCTGTGTCTGGCGCAACACCAATCATGAAAGACTCAGAGCACTTCTTCTTTGATCTGCCACAGTTTGAAGACATGCTAAAAGCGTGGACTAAATCTGGCGCACTTCAAGATGAAACATCAAACAAGATGCAAGAGTGGTTCGAGTCAGGCCTACAACAGTGGGATATTTCTCGTGATGCACCTTACTTCGGTTTTGAGATCCCTGGTGAACCTGGCAAATACTTCTACGTATGGCTAGATGCACCAATCGGTTACATGGGCTCATTTAAGAACCTTTGTGATAAGCGTGATGATCTTGATTTTGACGAATTCTGGAACAAAGACAGTTCAACTGAGCTTTACCACTTCATCGGTAAAGACATTGTTTACTTCCATAGCCTATTCTGGCCAGCAATGCTAGATGGCGCTGGTTTCCGTAAGCCAAATAACGTATTCGTACATGGTTACGTAACCGTCAACGGCGCGAAGATGTCAAAATCTAAAGGCACATTCATCAAGGCAGGTACTTACCTAAATCACCTTGATCCTGAATGCCTACGTTACTACTACGCAGCAAAACTGAATAACCGTATTGATGATCTCGATCTTAATCTTGACGATTTCACTCAACGCGTAAACAGCGATGTTGTGAATAAGATTGTTAACCTAGCATCACGTAATGCTGGCTTTATTGCTAAGCGTTTTGACGGCATGTTATCTGAGAAATTTGCAGAGCCTGAGCTTTATGCAGAATTCGTTGCAGCAGCAGCACGTATTGGCGATCTTTATGAAAGCCGTGAATACAGCCGCGCTATTCGTGAAATCACAGCATTGGCTGATAAAGCTAACCAGTATGTTGACGAAAAAGCACCGTGGGTTGTTGCAAAACAAGAAGGTAAAGATCAAGAGCTACAGGAAATCTGTACTGTTGGTATCAACTTGTTCCGCGTATTAATGGCTTACCTAAAGCCTGTAATGCCAAAACTGACTGAACGTACAGAAGCTTTCCTAAACGAAACACTTACATGGGAAGGTATCGAAACACCATTAACAAACCATGAAGTCACTAAGTTCAAGGCATTGTTTAACCGTATCGATCCTGCTCACGTTGCTGCAATGGTTGAAGCATCAAAAGAAGAAGCTGCTGCTGATAAAGCTGCAATTGAAGCTGCTCAACCCAAAAGCCCATTAACAGAAGAACCAATTGAAGCTGAAATCGAATTTGATGATTTCGCTAAGATTGATATGCGTATCGCTAAAATTGTTTCTTGTGAGTCAGTACCAAAAGCAAACAAACTACTGAAATTCCAATTGGATATCGGCGGTGAAATGCGTCAAGTATTCTCTGGTATTAAATCAGCTTACACACCAGAAGAACTTGTTGGCAAACTGACAGTAATGGTTGCTAACCTGAAACCACGTAAAATGAAGTTCGGCATGTCTGAAGGTATGATCCTTGCAGCTGGCCCTGGCGGTAAAGATCTTTGGATTCTAGAGCCTCATGAAGGTGCTCAACCAGGTATGCGTGTAATGTAATTTACGCTCCATTTTAATACTCAATACCGATGACTCTGTTATCGGTATTTTTTTGTCTTTTTTTTATTCACCACCAGCTTATATAACACCAAATATATCAATTTATTTTTAATTGTTAATAGCTTGTTGAATATTGATCTAGCTCCGCGGTCAACTCTAATTTTATAAATAAATCTTCATCTCATCTTCATAATTAGCGATCTTGATCGTTTTTACGCCTAACAATATCCCTTACATTAGATGCGTTAATTTGCTTGTAATTAATTATAAAAACAGCAAATTTTAACCATAAATATATAGGAACGATAAAAAACTCCCTCTTTTTTATTTGATATGAAGGATTCATGATGACCTTAGGTATTGTAACGAACCTCGCCATATTTGTTGGCTTGATCGCATTTCTTTATCACATGCAAAATAAACACTATAGCTTTACTAAACGTGTATTTGCCGGCTTAGGTTTAGGTATCGCTTTTGGTGCCGCACTCCAAGTATTTTATGGCGCAGGCTCTGAGGTCATCAAAACATCGATTGAATATTTTGACATTGTCGGCGTAGGCTATGTTCGCCTACTACAAATGATCATTATTCCATTGGTCATGGTGTCTATCATTTCAGCCATTTTGAAACTCAATGGTGGTACTTCATTAGGTAAAATAAGTAGCCTCACTCTTGGCGTCTTGATAGTTACCACCATGATTGCAGCTTGTGTCGGTATTTTAATGGCACAACTTTTTGGCCTTACGGCTGAAGGCTTAACCTCTGGTGCTGCTGAAATGGCACGCGCTAAGAGCCTTGAATCAACCCTTTCTAATGTAGAAGCAATGTCGTTTGCTAAATTAATGATTGAGTTTATTCCTGCAAACCCATTCTTAGATATGACCGGTGCGCGTCGTACTTCTACTATTGCAGTGGTTATCTTTTCTATTTTCATTGGCTTATCTGCAACCGGTATCGCTAAGAAAAAACCTGAAATTTTCGCCCAATTTGAAAGTTTTATTAAAGTCGCTCAAACGATTGTGATGCGCATGGTAACGTTAGTATTACGTCTAACGCCATTTGGCGTATTAGCACTGATGACTAAAGTGATCTCAGGTTCAAACTATACCGATATCGTTAACCTTGCGAACTTTGTTTTTGCATCATACGCAGCACTAATTCTGATGTTTATGATTCACTTAGCGCTTGTAGCGATGGTTGGTATTAATCCTCTACGTCACTTAAAGAAAATCATTCCAGTACTGGCTTTTGCTTTCACATCACGCACCAGCGCAGGTTCAATACCGATGAACGTGCAAACGCAAGAAAAATGTCTTGGTATTCCATCAGGTATTGCTAACTTTGCCGCATCATTTGGCTCAACAATTGGTCAAAATGGTTGTGCGGGTATTTATCCTGCAATGCTTGCCGTAATGATTGCGCCAACCGTGGGCATTAACCCAATGGATATTGGCTTTCTATGTACTTTAGTCGCCATTATTACCGTGAGTTCTTTTGGTGTCGCTGGTATTGGTGGCGGTGCAACATTTGCGGCACTGATTGTACTATCAGCAATGGATATGCCAGTGGCACTTGCAGGGCTATTAATCTCGATTGAGCCTTTAATTGATATGGGTCGTACAGCACTTAACGTTTCAGGTTCAATCACTGCAGGAACAATTACCAGTAAAGTGATGGGCGAAACAGACATGGCTATCTTTAATAGCGATGATATCGTTAACTTAGATGGCGAAGAATCAGCGGCTTAATCAATATTAAACACTCGTTTAAAGGGAGGTCTATTGCCTCCCTCTTCATTTTTCAAGGAATAAACAATCATATGAAAATTATCATTATTGGTGGTGAAGCCGCTGGCATGAGCGCAGCAGCAAAAGCAAAACGCATTAATCCAACCGCTGAGATTGTTGTTTATGAAGCCTCTAACGTGATCTCTTTTGGTGCTTGTGGCTTACCGTATTATATTGGTGATGAGTTTTCTGACGCCAATTTCATGGCCGAATTCACCCCTGCGCAATTTGCAGAAAAAGGGATCCAAGTATTAACGCAACATCGAGTGGTTAATCTAGACCCGCAACAACAGCAACTTACTGTTGAGCATCAAGGGGAAACACATACCGTTAATTACGATCGTGTAATGATTGCAACAGGCGCAAAAGAAATATTACCTCCAATTATAGGTCTTGAAAAACAAGGGGTTTATTCACTACGTCGTATGCAGGATGGTTTGGATATTAAAACAGCCCTTGCCGATCCATGTTGTCAGCATGTCACTATTATTGGATCAGGTTTTATCGGCTTAGAAGTTGCAGAGGCGATGATCCATCAGGGTAAAACAGTACGCTTAATTGAACGGGCTGCTTGCCTAATTCCGGATGCATTTGATATAGAAATTAGTCAGCACATTCAACCTGAACTTGAACGTGCGGGCGTACAAATTCATCTTAAAGAATCTGTCTGTGAGATCATGGGGGATGATCGCGTAACTAGCATCAAAACTGATAAAGACATTTATGCAACGGACTTAGTAATCTGCTGCACTGGCGTTAAACCCAATACTGATTTTATTGCCGCGACGGGTATTGAACGTTTAGCTAATGGCGCAATCATTATAGATCAACAAGGTAAAACATCGCTTACTAATGTGTGGTCAGCCGGTGATTGTGCCACTATTTGGCATGCGCAATTACAACAACCCGTATATATTCCGCTCGCAACAGGTGCCAATAAAATGGGTCGCTTAGTGGGTGAAAATATCGCAGGGAAAAACCTTAATTATGCCGGCACATTAGGCACAAGCTGTGTCAAAGTATTAGGCTTAGAAGCCGCACGTACAGGACTTTCTGAACGTGAAGCCCAACAAGCAAATATTGATTACAATACCGTATACATCAGCGATAAATGCCACACCAACTACTGTGAAGGCCAGTCACCGCTTTATGTTAAATTGATTTACCGTTCTGATACTAAACAATTACTTGGTGGTCAAATGATCGGTAATAAAGGTGCTGTTCATCGTGTTGATGCCCTTGCTGTTGCCATCAGTCTTGGCGCAACAACAGAACAATTGGGCATGATGGATTTTGCTTACGCCCCTCCTTTTGCACGTACTTGGGATATTATGAATGTCGCTGGTAATGTTGCTAAATAATCCCCAGCTCTAACCACACCAATATATAACTTACAGTCACGTATTTTAATGACGTTTCAACCGTACAATACGTGGCTGTCTTACTGCTCTCTTTTTTCTAATTTTGACCTTTCCACAAATAAACTTCTTATATGCCATTTTTCCTACTAAACGTTAATCCTCGAAAATCCCGATCACACACCTCGAAAAAACAACGTTTTATTATCAAGTTACATATTTCAATCGTATTTTTTGTTAAAAAATAGTTAAAAATAGACTTTATAAACATGAATTCGGTATAAAATTTGTGATGCAACGCAAAATTTAGCAGTTAATCATAATTATTACTTCGCGTTAACAGATGAATAACTGCTACTCTCCGAAGGCACTCTGAATACTCAAGGACAGGGTGAATAAACATAAGGATAAGTTTTAATGACTACAGAAAAGAAAAAAATGTCACTGACTGGCCGAGTTATTCTCGGTATGGTGTTAGGTATTCTGACAGGATTTATGATCCGTTCCCTTTTTGCTGATGTCGCTTTTATTCATAACTACATCGTAGACGGCCTGTTTGATGTTGGTGGCAAAATCTTTATTGCCAGCTTAAAAATGTTGGTTGTTCCTCTTGTTTTCGTATCATTGGTTTGTGGTACTAGTTCATTAAAAGATTTAGCAACACTAGGCCGTTTAGGTGGTAAAACGCTGGCGTTTTATCTAACAACGACAGCCTTAGCGATTACCCTTGCATTGACCATGGCAAATATCTTCCAGCCAGGTGCAGGGGCTGATTTAAGCGCAGCAACAACATTTGCTTCTAAAGAAGCACCATCACTCGGTAGCGTTATTGTTGGTATGTTCCCAACCAACCCTATTAGTGCAATGGCTAATGGTAATACCCTTCAAATTATTGTTTTTGCGGTTTTATTTGGTATTGCAATCAGTGCCGCAGGTAAACCGGGCGAGCGTCTGGCAGCAGTCTTTGCTGATTTAAATGAAGTGATCATGAAGCTAGTCGCATTATTAATGAACATTGCTCCATACGGTGTGTTCTTCTTAATGGCAAAATTGTTCACCGGATTAGGCTTAGATGCGATCTTTAGTTTAATCAACTATTTCTTAGTCTTAGTCGCTGCATTATTACTACATGCATTAGTCACTTACAGCGTGATGCTAAAAGCGTTTACAGGTTTAAGTCCGATAACGTTCTTAAAGAAAATGGAAGATGCTGTGATGTTTGCATTCTCTACCGCATCATCAAACGCAACGATTCCCGTGACAATGGAAACGGCAACCAAGCGTTTAGGTGTTAATAATAAGATTGCATCATTTACTGTTCCACTGGGTGCAACCATTAATATGGACGGCACCGCTATCATGCAAGGTGTGGCTACGGTATTTATTGCCCAAGCGTTTAATATTGACCTGACAATGACTGATTACATCATGGTTATTTTAACGGCAACATTAGCCTCTGTCGGTACGGCGGGTGTTCCGGGGGTTGGTCTTATTATGCTAGCGATGGTACTTAACCAAGTCGGTCTACCGGTTGAAGGTATTGCACTGATTATGGGTGTTGACCGTCTACTTGATATGGTACGTACCGCCGTTAACATCACGGGTGATAGCGTTGTAACCTGTATTGTCGCTAAGTCTGAAGGTGAAATGGATGTTGATCGTTTCAACGATCCACTAGCAGCAACAGAAGATGAGCAAGTACGTTTTCATCCTCAGCCGCAACCACAGAAATCATAACAGCAAGTAAACTTGCGAACACAACATAACTCAAGGGCACATTATGTGCCCTTTTTTTGATTTGGGATATGGGGTTATAGGGACGAGGTATTAGGGACGAGAAACAGCTACTCTCTGATTGATGGTTATGCTTCGAATATAAAAATACCGCCACGATGGACGGTATTTAACAGTATGGCTATTTATGCGTACTCGTACATTATTACATTTTTATTATCTTTATTGCGATATTGTATATTTAACATCATATGGTGTAGCATCAATAATTGTTACAATATAGCCACCAATTGGTAACACTTTCTTGTTTAATGGGAAAAGAAATTCTATGGTATTAGGTGGTAATTGTGAGATGTTAGCATCTCTCTTATTTGCATGTGTGATTGTAATATTACCATTATATCCAGAAGAAATAGTTGATGAACTATTTCCATAACGTGTAAAGACATTCTCATCAGAATGAATAGTTACATCGGTATATCGTAATATTAATTGATTATCTTTTGTCAAACCTTGATATCGTAATTCTGAATGACCTATATTGACTTTTCCACCATAAATATCAGCTTTACCGAATGCATTGGGTAAATCTTTTGTTTTTGCGATACTAAAAAAGCTACCCCCAATAGATGTTGATAATGATGTATTTAAAGCTACATCAACAGTCTTATAATCTTGAATTTGGGCGCATCCAGTTAAAGATAAGGCTACAGCTAATAATATTATTTTCATTTATTTTACGTGGTAGGGATTTTGCTGTTTTATATACAAAAAAAAGAAAGCTGCCAATAAAATAAATGTTACAAAATACGGTATGGGTCTTGTGTACAAGTGTCACCATCTTATGTGGATACACGCGGCAACATCCAGAGATAACAAAGGTCGCTAGGCGACCTCTTAAAAATAAATATTTATAACTGAATATATAATCAAAAAATAATTAAATTTTTATTGGATTTAACATTCATAATATTTTCGGCATTACAACTTTAGGTATCAGATGATAATTTATCGAATCATGTATAGCGCGATGAAGATTATCTCTACCGTTATGATCTAATACTACTTCAGGGCTAGTCCAAACATCTCCAATATCATCTCTAGAAGGAGAATGTGTCATATAGGGTAGACTTGAAATATGGATAGTTACTAATGATTGAATTATTTTTTGGCTAGAAAATAAGCCTCCACGTTTATAAACATTAGCGATTACAGATAAAAATAAATAAAATTTATTTTTTTTAGGATAGTTATCATCACTTTTTAAGGCGAATGCTAAACATAATGAGCCATCAGAGATCATTACAGGAGGATCAACTCGCTCTAATTCATCTCCGTTAGATAGAAATATTTTTTCATACGATGGGAGAATATAAACATCAACATCATATACGAGGGTTGTTGTTGAGATGAAATTATCCGTATCGTAACACAATGGAACATAATTCGCATTACACAGATACCGTCCATCTGGAATTTTCTTTCCTGAGTATAGATTTAAAATATAATCAAATGTATTCATGTTTTTAGTACTATGCTTTTTTATTCTATATATCATGTTAACTCTATAAAATAAACTGTAACTATTTTTTATCAAATAAAATTACTAAAGAATGATTAAGATTACTTAGTTTTTGATATACGTACATGTAATCTGCCAAAGTTCAGTTCTACATACACTTTCCAAAATACTTTCAATACGTTATGCCAGTTACTTGCGCTACTTCTTCAATTGATCAGAACCGCTTTAATTCCATCCCAATCTTCTTATTTTTAAAGCTATAAAACCTCATCATTCAACATTTAGTATTACTTTTTGCTAAAAACAGCCCTATTTAACAGTATGCATATTATGCGATCCAATACGATCTCTATTCATATAAAAAGTATCGCTTACGTCTTATTTTGATAAGTTTTCTTCAAAATAATTAGCCTAAACATGGTGTATTTAATTTGTTACTCATGTTAACAACAATGAAAGCACCTAATTGGCGATACTTAACAGTCATAATCCCTAAAATAGATAAAATTATCCCTACAATACGTGATTAGTAGATTCCCTATCGCCCTCGCGGGCATTCGCTGTAGAGAATGACGGGGTTGGGCTTGGCATTTATTATAGAGAGTGACGAGATTGGGCTTGGTATTCACTGCTGCTTTTTTCGAATAAATAACAAAAATATGACTCACTGTCTCATCTATAATACCGAGTGATAAATAAATAACACCACCAGTGATAAAATTATCGTTAAATAAACTCATACAGAATAAATTAAGAGACGACATGACTGAATTTGAAAAAATGTTAGCTGGCAAAGACTTTGATGCTGGCTCAGATTGTATTGAGAATATTCGTCAAAATGCATTAAATCTATTACAGACTATTAACCAAAATATAGATAACTCTCAGCGTGATGAACTGTTTCAACAGCTAATGGGTAATATTTCGCCATCCAGTATTGTGCGCTCACCGTTTTATTGTGAATTTGGTAAGACAATTTCGATTGGAGAAAACACCTACATCAACATGAATGTCACTATGTTAGATGGTGCTAAAATCACTATTGGTAACAATGTCTTAATTGGTCCAAATACACAATTTTACTGTGCAAGTCATGACTTAGATTATCGTAATCGCCGTAATTGGAAAACTATCTGGGATACAATTACGATTGAAGATGATGTATGGGTTGGCGGCAACGTGGTAATCAATCAAGGTGTGACCATTGGCGCACGCTCTGTTATTGCAGCAAATTCTATGGTTAATTGCGATGTACCCGCCGATTCTCTTTATGGTGGTACACCTGCAAAATTAATTAGAGTTATTCACGAAAATCAATAGAAAATAACAAAGGGCACCCAATGTGCCCTTTGTTAGCGTACTTAATATAATACAACCAACAACCGCAATGGATAAATTAGTGTGTATTACGAACTAAATCGGCGACTGTTAATGCCGCAGTATTGGTGTAACGACCATTATCAATACTTGGTAGTGCCACTTTACCGCTATTTACTAACTCCGCCATTCGTTGTTGATCGGCTTGTGAGGTTGATAAACCAATAACCGACCAATCATTTTCAGCTTTACCTGTAATATGGCCTTTTTTAACCTCACGAATATAGCGCATGGTTAATTGACGAATAGTGCCCGCTTCAGTGCCGTAATGGGCTTTTGAATCAAACAGCACCTTAAATTTACGTCCTTCAAGTACTCCACCTTTTTTCGTTAAATGTCCCATACGGTAGCTATTCATACCTAAGTTAATAGTTTGTGCATCCGTAACGGGCTTGCCATTCATTTTAAGGTTGGTAATACGATGACCAGCAGCTTTGGTTAAGTCAATTTGATAAGTAACACCACCGAAAATATCGTGAGTACTGTATTTTGATGAGCGTCGTTTCGCATCAAAGCTGTAGGTTAAATCATTAGGCTTCACACTATTAAAATAGCCCGCTGACCATTCCATATATGTTTTTAAATCTTTTCCCGTCATTTCATAAACCGTATATTCACCACCTGCATATTCATAGTTAAAGTTAATATCTTTAACTTTAATATCGCCAACAGGTAACGATGGATTCATATTATCAAGGTGAACGGCAATAACATTGGCTTGCGGAGCAAAATAAAAACCAACTTCTTGGAAAAGTGACGTTAATCCAGTGTCGTGTAATTGGCTATCTGGAATGCCTTTAATGGTATTTTTCGGTACAAGGTCTTGCCCTGCTAATTGACCAATAACTTTATTAGCATCTTGCTGAAGCTTATGATGATAAGGCTTAAAGATAGTTTCCATCGACATGTCCGATGGTAATTTATTCATATTGTAAGTGAAGCTATCTTTGTTGATCAGGGTATATTTTCCCTGATTATCTTTTTTAAAATTCAAATCAATACGAGATAACGCACGACCATATTTATACGGTTCAGTAATAATAACGCCATTGATCATCGCCTTATCTACTTTAACGTGCATATGACCCGCAACAATGGCGGCTAACTCTGGGTTGGCACGCGCAATATCACCGACACCAGTATCAGCAATATTATTTTCATTATCGATACCCATATGCGCCACTAAAATAATCGCATCTGTCTTATCTTTAATTTTGGTTATGACTTTTTTAACTTCCAAACTTGGGTTACTAAAGGTCAAATCTTGCAACCGATCACTGCCATTAGCAAAAGCGGCGATCATGGGTGTATCCATCCCTATGATGCCAATTTTAATACCTTTACGTTCAACGATTTTATAAGCCGGTAAAAAAGGAGAGGTCGCATTATGGAAAATATTACCCGCAAGTGGTGTACCGTTAAAAGTGGTAATGGTATTTTTAAGTGCTTTCAAGCCAAAATCAAATTCATGATTACCTAATACATAAGCATCATATTTTAATTGATTAAAGCCTAACATCATTGGGCTAATGGGATCATTTTTAAAGGTTTCAATATTATTCCCCTGAATCGCATCACCTGCATCGACGAGTATAATCTCAGGATCTTGCTTTCTTAACTCGCCCACTTTGGTCGCAATTTGGCTCAAACTACCAGACAAATTAGGCTTATCGGTTGTGTAATCCCAAGGAATAAATCGTCCATGAAGATCAGATGTACCTAAAATTGTAATATCGACTTGTTCTGCATAAACAGCGGGGGAACTTACTAGAAGGGAAAATAATACTGTTTTATAAATATTCTTATTCATTACTTGAATTACTCATCCGTTGATTTAAACCACCTATGGCATAAGAGCATAATTATACACAGTCAAATATATTAATATTCCAAAAATGCATATTAATTATGTGGTTTATGGCGGAATATTTACATTTAGCGTAAAAGATAGAGTTTAAAGAATAAGAACCAATGTATTCGATGTAAGGGAAAGTAATCACATTATTGCTTTGAAATATCGAAACCTATAACAAAGGTCGCCTAAGCGACCTTTATTAAGTATTAAATTTAACGCCGCAGCTTACAGCAAAATTTATTATACGTATTATCCATTCTACCAATACATTCTTGAGTGGTTATCTCATCTATACGATGTTGAGATTTATAATTATTTAGCTCTCGCTCTAAAAGATATAATGTATTTTCAACCGCTATTGCAGCATGAGGTTTATTAATAATAATAATCGCTAGTTGTTTAACTAACTTGTCGTAATACTGTTGCGGCATGTAATTATCCCTAACAAAAAATCTCAAAAAACCCAAATACTAAAGAAGCAATATTTTACATTCATATCCAATATTTAACGAGTCTATCTGATAAAAAACATAATAAAGATTGGATATGTTTTTAATATTTTTACAAAGTAATCAGCAATCTTATACTTTGAAATCAATACTCACCTTCTCGATACTCATGATCTCTATCTTTTATCCCTTTAAATCTCACGATTTTTTTCCATAAAAAAACCCAGCCTATCGACTGGGTTCTTTAATTTAATGCTTATTGCAGTATCAGTAATTAACCGATGTGCGTTGCATTACGCATGTATTTACGAAGTACTTCAGGGATCATAATACGGCCATCTGCTTCTTGATTATTTTCAAGAATAGCAACCATAGTACGACCAACAGCTAAACCAGAACCGTTTAGGGTGTGTAGTAGCTCAGGCTTCTTCTCGCCTTTACGACGGAAACGTGCTTGCATACGACGCGCTTGGAAATCCCACATGTTTGAACATGAAGAAATCTCGCGGTAAGTTTCTTGAGCAGGAACCCACACTTCTAAGTCGTAAGTTTTGCAAGAACCAAAGCCCATATCGCCAGTACAAAGTACGACTTTACGGTAAGGTAGCTCTAGAAGTTGTAGTACTTTCTCAGCGTGACCCGTTAGTTCTTCAAGTGCAGCCATTGAATCTTCAGGGCGAGTGATCTGAACTAGCTCAACTTTATCGAACTGGTGCATACGAATAAGACCACGTGTATCACGACCGTAAGAACCCGCTTCTGAACGGAAACATGGCGTGTGTGCAGTCATCTTGATTGGCAAATCTGCTTCATCAGTAATGGTGTCACGCATCATGTTAGTAACAGGCACTTCTGCTGTTGGAATTAATGAAAGCACGCGTGGCTCTTCATCATTCACTTTTTCTGTTAGCGGTTGAGTGTGGAATAGATCTTCACCAAATTTAGGTAATTGACCTGTACCAAATAGGCTATCAGCGTTTACTAGGTACGGTACATACATTTCTGTGTAACCGTGTTCTTCAGTGTGAAGATCTAGCATGAACTGTGCAATTGCGCGGTGTAGACGAGCAAATTGACCTTTCATTACGATAAAACGTGCGCCTGTAATTTTCACAGCACTTGCGAAATCAAGACCACCAGCCATTTCGCCAAGATCAACGTGATCTTTTACTTCGAAGTCGTAAGCTTTTGGCTGACCCCAACGAAATACTTCTACGTTTTCTGACTCATCTTTACCTGTTGGTACTGACTCATCAGCAATGTTTGGTAGCATTTGAGTGATAGTATCAAGTTGACTTTGAAGCTCAGCTAATGCTGTTTTTGCTTCATCAAGCTCAGAACCTAGGTTGCCGACTTCTGCCATAATACGCTCAGCTTCAGCGTGATCACCTTTCGCTTTTGCCTGACCAATCGACTTCGATCGCGAGTTACGCTGTGCTTGAAGCTCTTCTGTTTTTACTTGAAGAGACTTACGTTGCTCTTCTAAGTTGCGTAAAGTTTCTACATCAAGGTTAAAACCACGACGCGCGAGTTTTGCAGCTGTTTCATCCAGCTCAGTTCGAAGTAATTTAGAATCTAGCATGCTAATCCTGTGCTCTTAATAGTCTGAAATGCGCGTTATTTAGGCATTTCTTATTAAAATAGTTGTAGTTGGGAGGCAACCCTAACAAATTGTTGCCAATCACTTAACGATACCCAAAAAGCCTTATTATTGGTAGCGCTTTAGCGGGCTTTTTGCATCTAAAGAAGCCAGATAATCCAACTTTTCTGATATTTTTATCTCTAGACCCCGTTTTGAAGGCTGATAATAAACCCGATCACGAATTTCACGCGGTAAATACACTTCACCGGGAGCATAAGCACCAGGTTCATCATGAGCATAACGATAACCTTCACCATAACCCAATTCTTTCATCAATTTGGTCGGTGCATTACGCAAATGTGGCGGTACTTCAAAATCAGGAAATTCACGCGCATCGGCTTTCGCTAAATTGAACGCAACATACACCGCATTACTTTTAGCCGCACAGGCTAAATAGACAATAGCTTGGGCTATCGCGCGTTCACCTTCATACGCGCCTACACGGGTATAACAATCCCATGCCGACACCGCAACTTGCATCGCTCGCGGATCCGCATTACCAATATCTTCTGAAGCTATTGCTAATAATCGACGGGCAACATATAACGGATCACACCCCGCTTGAAGCATTCTCGCAAACCAATACAGCGCACCATCGGCATTTGAACCACGAATAGATTTATGTACCGCAGAAATCATGTCGTACCAAAGATCGCCTTTGTTATCAAACCGAGCAACTTTTTCACCCGTGACTTCGGCTAATAACTCAACCGTAATTTGCTTAATGCCCTTGTTATCTTCTTCAGCCATATCAATCAACTGTTCAAGATAGTTTAGCGACATTCGCGCATCACCCCGTACAAATTGCGCTAATTGCTGTTTTACTTCACCAACAAACACAAAATCAGTTTCAGTAATTCCACGTTCTTTATCCGTAAGAGCTTGTTCGATCACTTCAAGAATTTCATCGTCTTCAAGGGATTTTAATTTATACACTCGCGCACGAGATAACAGTGCGTTATTAAGCTCAAACGAGGGATTTTCAGTAGTCGCGCCAATAAAGGTAACAGTGCCATCTTCAATGTGCGGTAAAAAGGCATCTTGCTGACTTTTATTAAACCGATGCACCTCATCAACAAATAGGATAGTCCGTCTGCCAGCCATTTTATTATCCCGCGCTTTATCTATCGCAGCACGAATATCTTTGATGCCAGAAGTAACTGCAGATACTCGCTCAACTTCAGCATTAGCATAATTAGCAGCAACTTCAGCCAACGTGGTTTTACCGGTACCGGGTGGTCCCCATAGAATCATTGAATGCAGTTGGCCTGCTTTTAATGCTCGGCGTAATGGCTTACCTTCGCCAAGAATATGTTGTTGACCAATATATTCCTCTACCGTTCTTGGCCGCATTCTTGCAGCCAATGGTCTAAAATCTGAGGAAAAATCTAGGCTGAAATTATTCAATATAATGACTCCCTAAGACAGAAAAAGGTGGCTTATTCGCCACCTTTCTCATAATAAAATTCAATGATAATTAGTTACGTTGGTCATCTAACTCCACACCTTTAGGCGGTGTAAAAGTAAATAAACTTGCAGCTGGCGTCGTGCGTTTAAAATCATTCAATACATATTGACTGCGTTGACCATCCGTTTCAACAACGGAGAAATTTCGTACATCACCCGCTTTTGATACCGTGATCACGAATTTATCCATTGATGAGGTTTTATCTTTTGGTGTTAGCGTAAATGTATCCACCAATTGAGCAACATTATACTTCGACCAATCACTCGCACTATTTGTTGTTAATAATACAAATGGCGTTTGCTCAGTAGCATCTTTTAGCCACATTGCCGTTACTTGCTCAACAAACGGACTGTAATACCATACGGTTTTACCATCAGAAACTAACAGGCTTTCATCAGGTGTTTTGGTCTTCCAACGAAATAGATTAGGGCGTTTAATCGATAAATCGCCAGTACCATTGACTAAAACCTCACCATCTGGGCTGGTAACTTTTTGAGTAAAGTTAGCGCTAAATGCATTCACTTTATCAAGACGGCTACTTAGTGCTTGTTGCGGCGTTGCAGCCCATGCACTTGACGCAACCAACATTGGCGCGGCAACTAGCATGCTCATTACGAGTTTCTTCATCATATTCGCTAACCTCTTTAGTATTAAACCGCTGTGACAATCACTATCACAGCGGCTTTATTTACACTTTAGTGCTTATAGATTGTTACCAATTAATCGTGATGTTGTACTGGCGGTGGTGCTAACACTTCACGATTAGCATTATGCCCCGGAGCACTCACGATGCCATGCGCTTGTAATTGATCAACAATACGTGCGGCACGGTTATAGCCAATCTTAAATCGACGTTGTACGCCTGAAATAGACGCTCGACGTGTTTCTGTAACAAAGACGGCTACTTCATCAAACAACTGATCTAAATCATCCTCACCAGACGGTGCTTCTCCAGGAAGTAAACCATCCGCGCCTTGGTTTGAATCAATAATACTTTCTATATATTGAGGTCGACCACGTGCTTTCCAATCATTAACGACATTATGTACATCTTCATCAGAAGCAAATGCACCATGCACACGAATAGTATGACTTTGACCCGACGGTAAGTACAACATATCACCCATACCAAGCAAGGTTTCAGCACCACCTTGATCAAGGATAGTCCGTGAGTCTGTTTTAGTTGATACTGTAAATGCCATTCGCGTTGGAATATTAGCTTTAATCAAACCAGTGATAACATCAACGGATGGTCGTTGGGTGGCTAATACTAAGTGAATACCGGCTGCACGTGCTTTTTGTGCTAAACGTGCAATTAGCTCTTCCACTTTTTTACCAACAACCATCATCAAATCAGCAAATTCATCGACGATAACCACAATACTTGGCATTTTTTCCAGTAATGGTGGGTATTCATCCATGGTATCACCCGCTTTCCACAATGGATCGTGGATTGGATGCCCTGCTGCAGCTGCTTCTTCTAGTCTCGCGTTATAACCGGCAAGGCTACGTACGCCACATTTTGCCATTAACTTATAACGGCGTTCCATTTCACCAACACACCAACGCAATGCATTACCTGCATCCTTCATGTCAGTAACAACTTCTGTCAATAAATGTGGAATACCTTCATAAATAGATAATTCCAACATTTTCGGGTCGATCATAATAAAACGGCAATCTTCAGGCTTACATTTATACAGCAAGCTCAAAATCATTACGTTTACACCCACAGATTTACCCGAACCTGTGGTACCTGCAACCAATAAGTGTGGCATTTTACTTAAATCAGCAACAACAGCTTCGCCCGCAATATTGTTACCAAGCACGATAGGCAGTGCTCCACCGACATTTTGGAATTGCTCACTGGCAATCACTTCTGACATAAAGACCGTCTCACGGCTTTTATTCGGCAGTTCTAAACCAATGTAAGGTTTACCCGGGATCACTTCAACCACGCGTACTGATGTCGTTGATAATGCACGTGCTAAATCTTTTGATAGCCCAGAAATACGACTAACTTTTACCCCAGGAGCAAGATCTAATTCATAGCGCGTAATCACTGGACCGGGATAAATACCTTTAACTTGAGCTTTGATTTTGTAATCAGCAAGTTTTGATTCAATCAAGGTTGCAATCGCCTGCAACTCTTCATCTGAGGCTTTATCAACCGTTTTACGTGGAGGCTGTAATAAATCTAATGTTGGCATTGGTGATGTGGGAACGGGAAGATCAGGCTCTGTTTGCATTAAGAACGGATTATCTAATCCAGCAAGATGCGCTTGTTCTTTTTGCTTATCACGAATACGTTTTAGGAAAATTTCGTCATCTGTTAATCCCTCTTCTGAGGTATCAACATTCGCCGTCGGTGTAAAAGACGCCGCAACAGGTTCAGCATAAACTTGTGATACCGCTGGTTGCTCGCTAACAACGCTATTAATCACATGTTGTGTTTGCTCATCTACAGCAACAGTAAAGTCTTCATCTTTTTCAAGTTCACGCTCAAGCGCAGAAACCGATAAACCTTGCATAGGTGCAGCTTGTTCTACTGACGCTACGTATGGTTGAGGCTCAACTTGTAGTATAGCTTGCTCTACTGGCGCTACATACGGTTGAGGTTCAACTTGTGGTATAGCTTGTTCTACTGGCACTACATACGGTTGAGGTTCAACATGCGGTACTGCTTGTTCTACTGACGCTACATACGGTTGAGGTTCAACATGCGGTACTGCTTGTTCTACTGGCGCTACATACGGTTGAGGTTCAATTTGTGGTGCGACTTGTTCTACTGACGCTACATACGGTTGAGGTTCAACTTGTGGTGCGACTTGTTCTACTGGCGCTACATACGGTTGAGGTTCAACTTGTGGTGCGACTTGTTCTACTGGCGCTACATACGGCTGAGGTTCAACTTGTGGCGCGACTTGTTCTACTGGCGCTACGTATGGCTGAGGTTCAACATGCGGTACTACTTGTTCTGCTGGCGCTACATACGGTTGAGGTTCAACGGGTGTGACAGTATCCATTAAAGGATCTACGGCAACGGTTGAGCGAATAATTGGCGTTGTATGTGCGGCGGTATAAACCGGATCTTTACGCTCAAAAGAAGGTGCGACAGAATGAGAAGGCTGAGTATAAGATGATAATAATGGATCATCTTGTCCATCATTAACGTCATGCAGATGCTTAGCATAAGGCATATCCGCTTCAGCAACAATTTCAGTGGCAAACGGACGCATCATTTCATGTTTATCTGAACGTAACTTATTCAGTATCCACGTTAGGCTTGATAACGTTTTTTCACCCAATTGATCAACAATTGTTGTCCATGATACGCCGGTAAATAAGGTAAAACCAATCGCCCATGCGAACATCAGCAGCAAAGTTGCCCCTAATGCATTCAATAATGGTAGTGATACATTAGCAACCACATCACCAATTACACCGCCCGATGAAAAATACCAAATATCATCAAAGTTAAGATCTGCTAATCCACAACTGCTTAAAATTAATAACATTAATCCTAACCAACGTGTACCGTAGACCATATAATCCAATGACAGCATTCTGGTGCGACGAAGGAAAATAAACCACCCTAATGACACTAAGACAACAGGAATAATATAAGCCAGTGATCCAAAAATAAAGAATAGTGTATCTGCGACTAATGCCCCAAACGAACCGGCTTTATTCTGAACGACACCTTCCCAAGCAGTCTGCGACCAAGATGGATCAGCAGGATTAAATGTGACGAGTGCTACCATCATATAAATGGCAACCAAAATACTGATGATCAAAAAACCTTCAATAATGCGTTGCCCACCTGATAAACGCATTTTGGGCAGTTTTTTACCTTTAAACTTCCTCAAGAATAACTCCGGTGTTTCTATCAAATTCGAATGTTTTGCCAACATGCTGATATTTTCAACAACCACTTAACGACTTTGCTGTTAATAACAACCCTGTATCAAATACCCAGCAATATCGTCGGCAAACTCACAAATATAAAGTGAATATCTTAATGCCATCATTCTATACTAAAAGACCACATTGTCTGTGTTCGTCGCCCTTTAAAATAAAATTTTTTTAAGAATCAGCAATAAAAGCAAATTCTCACATAACAATTTACCGCTATTTATTTTAGACGCTCAGTAAACAAATAAATTCATCATTATGTCAATTCATCGATCCGTTTGGATAATTAAACATCAATTATTATTTTTATAGCGCATAAACAAATACACCCTGAATAACAATAAGGTCATTCAGGGTGTAATATTTGTCAGTTTTGGATCAATATAGACACCAATATTTATCGTGTCTTAATAACCAAGTTATTGCTTTGCTTAACTTCTTCCATAACCACATAAGTGCGAGTATCGTTAACGCCAGGAAGACGTAGCAAGGTTTCACCAAGCAATTTACGGTAAGCAGACATGTCTGATACACGTGTTTTCAACAAATAGTCAAAATCACCAGACACTAAATGACATTCTTGAATATCCTCTAGTTCTTGTACCGACTTATTAAACTGCTCAAAAACATCTGGTGCACCACGATTTAGTGTAATTTCAACAAACACTAATAATGAAGCATCAAGAAACTGTGGGTTTAATAATGCAGTATAACCGCTGATATAGCCTTGACGTTCTAACCGACGCACACGCTCTAAACATGGCGTTGGTGATAAACCAACACGCTTAGAAAGCTCGACATTTGAAATTCGACCATCTTTTTGTAGTTCATTCAAAATATTACGGTCTATGCGATCCAATTCCTTGGATGGTTTCTTTTTGGTATCTACCATTTTTTATTCCACCTTCTCACTTCCTTGCAAAAAAATATACTACATATTGTCTATTTTTAGAATCAAATACTCTAATAGTCACGCAATCTGTGATAAATATCAGACGATCATGCTTTTTAATGACGATTTTGTTAAATAGTATTTCATTCTTATAGCGTTAGTTATCCTTAATATCCAAGGATTACACTAAAAGTAGCGCATCAAAAACAAATATTTAACCATTTGTACCAAAACAAAGCAGGTTATCAAAGCAAATTAATCACATCAATACAACCACATTAACATAACGTAACAAATCTGTATTTTTATTGTCTATTAAATAATCGTCGTGATAGCGATATCATTACTATTTGAAAAATAAAAATAACCGTTATTAATTATTTTTCTTGCTGAACCTTGTGCTAGATCAAAAAATCACGATCTGACTTTTCACTTTTAGGACTTCAAAAAAGTTCATTGCTACGGTATTTTTACGAGTAATATTACTTCTATTGTTTTACGCTATTAATATGGAATTAAACATTTTTTAACCTAATTCAATACCATTAACAAACAATAGATTGTCTTACATCCTCTTCCTTTACGACTGCAATTTACCTACAATCAGTCTTCCATAATAATAATATTATTCAGCCTGGAGAAAAAATGAGTAACGTAAAACATTGTGAACTACTCATCCTTGGTTCGGGACCTGCAGGTTATACTGCTGCGGTTTACGCAGCCCGTGCAAATCTATCACCCGTTATGATTACTGGCATGCAGCAAGGTGGTCAACTAACCACGACGACTGACATTGAAAATTGGCCTGGTGATGCCGATGAGCTAACAGGTCCAGCACTCATGGATCGCATGAAAGCGCATGCAGAAAAATTTAATACTGAAATTATCACTGATTTTATTAGTGAAACAGATTTTAGTCAGCGCCCTTTTCGTTTAAAAGGCGAAAACAGTGAATACAGCTGTAATGCGCTGATTATCTCAACCGGTGCTTCTGCAAAATACATTGGTTTAGACTCTGAAGAAGCATTTAAAGGCCGTGGCGTATCAGCTTGTGCGACTTGTGATGGTTTCTTCTACCGTAATCAAAAAGTTGCCGTTATCGGTGGTGGCAACACCGCTGTTGAAGAAGCGTTATATCTGTCAAACATCGCTGCGGAAGTACACCTTGTTCACCGCCGTGATAGCTTCCGTTCTGAGAAAATTCTGATCAATCGTCTGATGGATAAAGTCGCGAATGGTAATATCATTTTGCATACAGACCGCACCCTTGATGAAGTCTTAGGTGATGACATGGGGGTAACAGGTTTACGTCTTAAAGATACTCAATCAGGTGCGACAGAAGAACTTGAAGTAATGGGGGTGTTTATTGCAATTGGCCACCAGCCAAATACTGCTATTTTCAATGGTCAACTTGATATGGAAAATGGCTATATTAAAGTCCAGTCTGGTATTCACGGTAATGCAACTCAAACCAGTGTTGAGGGTATTTTTGCTGCGGGTGATGTCATGGATCATAGCTATCGTCAGGCGATTACCTCAGCAGGAACGGGCTGTATGGCAGCATTAGATGCTGAACGTTATTTAGACGCATTAGCTGACCAAAAATAAAATATCAAGCCTCTGTTTACACAGTCGCTTTTCTCCTTACAGCAACATTAATTTCAACCTATGCTGCTGTAAGAGTGACTCACCACAAATACCGTAATGAAATCTTATTTATATGGATAAACAATTACAACGCGATTTGACCAAATGGTTAAAATCCCAAAGTAAACTTGCCAAACGTTGGATGATGTTCAGCATTGGCTTAGGGTTTATTTCGGGATTATTGCTTATCGGGCAAGCGGCTTTATTAGCCAATATTTTGCATCAACTGATCATGGAGCACACCGATAAATACCAGCTTGTTAATCAGTTTATTGGTCTTATTGTTATCGTTGGTTTACGTGCTTTATGTAGCTGGGGACGAGAAGTTTGCGGCTATCGTTGCGGTGAACAAATTCGACTTCACATTCGCCAACTTATTCTCAACCGCTTACAAAACCTTGGTCCTGCTTATATAAAAGGTAAACCTGCAGGCGTCTGGGCAAGTTTAGTGCTTGAACAAGTAGAAGAAATGCAGGATTTCTTTGCTCGCTATCTACCACAAATGTCACTGGCAGTATTAATTCCGGTGGTTATTTTAGTGGTCGTATTCCCACTTAACTGGGCGGCGGGCTTAATCTTCCTTATTACTGCGCCGTTAGTGCCGTTCTTTATGGCATTAGTGGGGTTAGGTGCAGCAGATGCTAACCGTCGTAACTTTAAAGCGTTACAACGTTTATCAGGTCACTTCTATGACCGTTTACAAGGTTTATCAACCCTACGGTTATTCAATCGCGTTGATGCTGAAGCTGAAAATCTCGATGCTGCTTCACATGTATTGCGTAAACGCACCATGGAAGTACTACGGTTAGCCTTTTTATCATCCGCAGTATTAGAGTTTTTCTCAGCCATTTCTGTTGCGATTGTTGCTGTCTATTTTGGTTTTGCTTTCATTGGTGAGCTTAACTTCGGTAACTACGGTGTACCTGTTTCACTCTTTACGGGCTTATTTGTATTAGTGCTTGCGCCTGAATTTTATCAACCGCTGCGTGATCTTGGTACTTTCTACCATGCTAAAGCACAAGCCATTGGTGCTGCTGAATCGATTGTTGAGTTTTTAAACATTGAAGCAGATGAAATGAGTAACGGTGATACGCCATTACCGCATCCTGATGCAATTCACATCACTGTAACGGATCTTGAGGTATTAAGCCCTGAGGGTCAAATACTGGCAGGTCCACTAAGCTTTAGCATTAATACTGAAGAACATGTGGCGTTAATTGGTCCAAGTGGTGCCGGTAAAACCAGTTTACTCAATGCACTACTTGGTTTTTTACCTTACCGTGGCAGTATTAAAATCAACGATGTGGAGCTGAATCAACTTAAGCATGATCAATGGCGTCAGGCTATCAGTTGGGTCGGTCAAAACCCATTATTAGTCCATGGTTCTATACGCGATAATATTACCCTAGGCAATCCAAGTGCCAGTAATGATGATGTCGATCAAGTTGCTCGCCAAGCCTATGCTGATGAATTTATTCAACGGCTTGAAAAAGGCTATCAACATCATGTAGGCGATCGTTCTGGTGGTTTATCTGTTGGTCAAGCACAGCGTATTGCTGTAGCGCGAGCAATGTTGCAAAACGGCGCTTTTTGGCTGCTTGATGAACCGACAGCAAGTCTAGATGCTAACAGTGAACGCTTAGTGCTAGAAAGTTTGGCATTAGCGGTTACCAACCGTACGACATTAATGGTGAGTCACCGTTTAGATCAACTTCATGTAATGGATCGTATTCTGGTTATGGATAACGGTAAATTAGTTCAAAACGGTGCCTTTGATAGTATTCGTCATCAAGGTTTATTAGCTGACATGCTCACATCTACTGATAAGAGGGATCTCGATGCGTGATTTAATCCCTTACCTTAAACTCTACCGTAAACACTGGTTTGGTTTAACCTTAGGCATGATTTTAGGGTTATTGACACTATTATCAGCCATCAGCCTATTAACGCTATCTGGTTGGTTTATTGCAGCATCTGCGGTGGCAGGCCTGACACTGATTGGTAGTCAAACCTTCAATTACATGGTGCCGGGAGCTGGTGTACGTGGCTTTTCTATGGCCCGTACAGCGGGACGTTGGGGAGAGCGGGTTGTAAGCCATAATGCAACGTTTAAGCTATTGGCTGATTTGCGATTATTCTTTTTCCGTAAACTCACGCCACTGATCCCTGGTCGTCATGCTAATTTACGTGATGCTGACTTACTCAACCGCTTAGTGGCTGACGTTGATGCAATGGATCATGTCTATTTGCGTTTAGTTAGCCCACTGATTATTGGTGTGTTAGGCATTGTACTTGTTACCGGCTTTCTCGCTTGGTTTGATCCCACTATTGGTTTTACCCTTGGTGGTATCTTATTGGCATTAATGATTATTTTGCCGCTTGTTTTTTATCGTTTAGGTAAACGTAACGGTGAAACATTAACGTATGCAAAAGCCAATTATCGCATCACGCTATTAGATTGGATTCAAGGTCACGCTGAATTATTATTGTTTAATGCAGAAGAACGCTACCGTCAGCAAGCAGAAGCAGAACAAGATAAACTGCTTGATGCTCAGCGAAAAATGGCGGGATTAACAGGTCTTGCTAACGGTCTGTTAATGGCAGCAACCGGCTGGACACTGGTGCTTATTCTGTGGATTGCCGCTAATGGTATTGCAGGTCATGCACCGAACCCTTTCGTTGCTATGGTCGCTTTTACTACCATGGCAAGTTTTGAAATGATGATGCCTGTTGCGGGTGCATTTCAATACTTAGGTCAAACCTTATCATCCGCTAAGCGCCTGAATGAAATTATTGAAGCGACGCCTGATACTGTTTTTGACCCAAAAGGTTATAACGCCATTGCGAAGGGTAATATTAACTTTACTGATATTAGTTACACCTATTATGGTAGCGATAAACCGGTTGTTAAGCATTTATCGCTGGATATCAAACAAGGTCAAAAACTCGCCTTACTTGGTCGTACAGGTTGTGGTAAATCAACCTTGTTGCAATTGCTTACTCGTAGCTGGGATCCACAGCAAGGATCAATTTCTATCAATGATGTACCACTACCAACATGGAGCGAACCTGCGCTACGTAACGCAATAACGGTTGTTAGCCAACGCGTAGATCTCTTTAATGGTTCACTACGTGAAAACTTAGTCTTGGCAAAACCTGATGCAAGTGATCAACAATTTGTTGATGTACTAAATAAAGTCGGTCTAAATAGTTTACTTGATGATAATGGCTTAGATACTTGGCTTGGTGATGGTGGTCGTCATATTTCAGGTGGTGAACGTCGTCGAATCGGTATTGCACGCGCGTTACTTCATGATGCACCGATTCTATTATTAGATGAACCAACAGAAGGTCTTGATCGTCGAACTGAACAGCAAATATTAAGCTTGTTGCTTGAATTTGCTAAAGATAAAACAGTGGTATTTATTACTCACCGTTTAGTCGGACTCGATAGCATGGATCAAATCTGCTTAATGGATGAAGGTGAGATCATTGAACGCGGTCAGCATCAACAATTGCTGGCACAAAATGGTCGTTATGCTGAATTATGTCGCCGAATTTAGGCATCTATTAAATTAGATAATACCAATAGAACGCCAATAATTAATCGTGATTATTGGCGTTTTTTTTATCCATCGTTAAATGTTATATTGCCATTAGTAACTTTTGACTTACATGTTGTTGATAATAAATGACGATTTATATACCAGAAATTGATCCTTCATCATTACAATTTCCACATCCAAATACTGCCCTTGCTGATCCTAATGGGCTATTGGCTTTTGGGGGTGATCTTAGCCCACAACGTCTACGTCAAGCTTACCGTCATGGAATATTTCCTTGGTATTCACAAGGTGATCCTATTTTATGGTGGAGCCCCACTCCACGAGGGATTTTTATTCCACAGCAATTTACACCGAGTAAAAGCTTACGTAAATTTATGCGAAAAGCGCCTTATACCATCACCTTAAATCATGCTTGCCATGCCGTGATCCGTCAATGTGCAGCGTCTCGTGGCCCTGAACAAACATGGATCACCGACGCTATGATTAATGCCTATCAAAAATTGCATGATGTCGGTGATTGCCACTCAGTGGAGGTATGGCAAAATCAACAATTAGTCGGTGGCTTTTATGGGGTTGCTGTGGGAAGTATTTTCTGTGGTGAATCGATGTTCTCACTTGCTGATAATGCTTCAAAAATTGCGTTATGGTATTTCTGCCACCATTTTTCAAACCACGGTGGCACTCTGATTGATTGCCAAATGATGAATCCACACCTAGCCTCTTTAGGGGCGAGTGAATTAGAGCGTTCGACTTTTTTAACGCAATTGCATCAGCAACGAAACAGCACATTACCGGCTGAATGCTATTATCCTCAAACTTTAGTGTTATAGACGAATTCATAATGAAAGAATTATCCTTACAACTGGGTCTAACACCTGAAAGTGATTGTAATTACTTACCGCAACAACGAGATCAACTGGGTATTGTGATGGATCAACCGTGGTTAAACCCAAATGGCTATGATCTATTAATTAGCTCAGGTTATCGCCGTAGCGGTAATGTAATCTATAAACCAATGTGTAAACACTGTAACGCATGTACGCCATTACGTATCAATTGCTCTGAATTCACGCCATCTAAAAGTCAAAAACGCCAACAAAATCAATTAAAAAAATTACATTGGGAATTTAAACAACAATTAGATCCAAATTGGTTCGATCTCTATGAGCGTTATATTACTGTTCGCCATGCCAGTGGCTCAATGTTCCCCCCTAATAAACAACAATTTTTTGATTTTATTAGTGCGCCATGGATGAATACGGCTTTCTTGCATCTTTATCAAGATCATCAATTAATTGCTATCGCAGTCACAGATGTTTTTAGTGATTCACTCAGTGCGGTTTATAGTTTTTTTGAGCCTGAACATAAGCTCTCATTAGGAACATTATGTGTGCTATTGCAAATAGAAGTTTGTCACCAAACACAGCGTCAATGGCTTTATCCTGGCTATCAAATAGATCAATGCCGCGAGATGAATTATAAAATTCGCTTCATGCCCCATCAGAAATTAATCAATGGTGAATGGATTTCTTAGTTATTAGAAAAAAAACAAAGTGGTTAAAATAACCGCAACAACGATAGTTTTACATCTGCTTTTGTTAATTCACTGAGAAAAAATGGATTAATCGCGAACAAAAGCTGACAAAAACAGCTGGCGAGGGTAAAATTACGTCCTAAACTTTACACTCAAACAGTTTCAAGGCATTATCCAGCCCGATCAAGATGAATGGCTGGTAGCCTAAGAGGATTCAATGGCAAAAGAAGACGTAATTGAAATGGCTGGTACTGTACTAGATACACTACCAAATACAATGTTCCGCGTTGAGCTAGAAAACGGTCACGTTGTTACTGCTCACATCTCTGGTAAAATGCGTAAGAACTACATCCGTATCCTTACTGGTGACAAAGTAACTGTGGAACTGACTCCTTACGACCTAACTAAAGGCCGTATCGTCTTCCGCGCACGTTAATCTTTCTCTAAAAGATTAGTGCTGCAAATAAAACCCAGCCTATTTGCTGGGTTTTATTTTAGCGAATGATGATAACAAGAGTCATAACATAAAAACGCCGCAGATAGTTGTTACTATCTACGGCGTTTTTGTTTATAAAAGATACGCTAACAATATTCAGTTAGTGAGCTGCTTCCATTTCACTGCTGAATTGGAAATCCAGTTCGCCATCGATGTAATCAACACGAACTGAACCACCACTAACTAATGAACCAAACAACAATTCATTGGCAAGTGGCTTTTTAAGCTTCTCTTGAATAACACGTGCCATTGGACGTGCACCCATCGCTTTATCATAGCCTTTCTCTGACATCCACTCACGTGCACGCTCAGACACTTCCATTGATACACCGCGTACATCAAGTTGTGCTTGTAATTCTACAATAAACTTATCAACCACTTGGCCAATAATGTCTTTTTCTAGATGATTAAACCAAATAATATTATCAAGACGGTTACGGAATTCTGGTGTAAATACGCGTTTGATCTCGGTCATTGCATCATGGCTATGATCCTGCTGAATAAGACCAATTGATTTACGTACTGTTTCCGTCACACCAGCATTGGTTGTCATTACAAAAATAACATTACGGAAATCCGCTTTACGGCCGTTATTATCTGTAAGGGTACCGTTATCCATTATTTGTAATAATAAATTAAATACATCAGGGTGCGCTTTCTCAATTTCATCAAGCAATACCACTGAGTGCGGATTCTTAATTACCGCGTCAGTTAATAAACCACCTTGATCATAGCCAACATAGCCAGGAGGCGCACCGATTAAGCGGCTAACTGTATGACGTTCCATGTACTCAGACATATCAAAACGCAACAGCTCAATGCCCATCGTACGTGCTAGCTGTACTGTTACTTCAGTCTTACCAACACCCGTTGGGCCTGCAAATAAGAATGAACCAACTGGCTTATTATCAGCACTTAACCCTGCACGACTTAATTTGATCGCTTCAGTTAATACATCAATGGCACCATCTTGACCAAATACCAACATTTTCAAGCGGCTATCAAGTGTCTGTAGTACATCACGATCACTACTTGAAATTGATTTCTCTGGAATACGAGCCATTTTTGCAATCATGGCTTCAATATCACCGACGTTAACCGTTTTCTTACGGCGACTTGCCGGCGCTAAACGACAACGTGCGCCCGCTTCATCAATAACATCAATCGCTTTATCGGGTAAGTGACGTTCATTAATATATTTAGCTGATAACTCAACCGCTGCACGAATCGCTTTATTGGTAAAACGAACTTCATGGTGAGCTTCATATTTTGATTTTAAACCCATCAAAATCTTAGTAGTGTCATCCAGTGATGGTTCAACCACATCAATTTTTTGGAAACGACGCGACAGTGCACGTTCTTTTTCAAAAATATTGCTATATTCTTGATACGTTGTTGATCCCATGCAACGTAATTTACCGCTACTTAATAATGGTTTAAGTAAATTCGCAGCATCAACTTGACCACCAGATGCTGCACCTGCACCGATAATGGTATGGATTTCATCAATAAATAAAATCGCGTGCTCTTCTTTCTCAAGCTGCTTTAAAATACCTTTAAAACGCTTTTCAAAATCACCACGATACTTAGTACCCGCTAATAACGAACCAATATCAAGTGAATAAATCACACAGTCTTGAATAATTTCAGGCACTTGGCCTTCAACGATACGCCATGCCAGACCTTCCGCAATTGCCGTTTTACCCACACCAGCTTCGCCCACTAATAGCGGATTATTTTTTCGACGACGACAAAGTACTTGTACTGTACGCTCAAGCTCTTTATCTCGACCAATCAGAGGATCAATACCGCCCGATTTTGCTAATTGGTTAAGGTTAGTGGCAAAGTTCTCAAGCTTATCTTCAGAACCGCCTTGCTCTATGCGTTGTTCCTCAGAATTACCAATCTCAGATGAATTTACATCATCATTATCACTGCCTTTAACAGTACCATGAGAAATAAAATTCACGACATCAAGACGGCTAATATCACTTTTCTTTAGCAAATATGCGGCATGTGATTCTTGTTCGCTAAAAATCGCAACCAAGACGTTAGCACCAGTCACTTCACTGCGACCAGAAGACTGAACATGGAATACTGCACGCTGTAACACCCGTTGAAAACTCAATGTTGGTTGGGTTTCACGACTCTCGTCATCCACTGGAATTAAGGGTGTTGTTTGTTCAATAAAAGAATCTAGCTCTTTACGCAGCAGATCAAGATCTGCACGACACGCTAATAATGCCTCTTGTGTGGCGACATTATCTAATAGTGCCATTAATAAATGTTCTACCGTCATAAACTCATGACGCTTTTCCCTTGCTCGTGCAAATGCACCATTCAGGCTTGCTTCAAGTTCTTTATTTAGCATAAGGCACCTCCCCTAAAAACCACTCAATATGGCGTGCCGGAAAAAGATTATGCTTTTTCCATCGTACACAACAACGGGTGTTCATTTTCCCGTGCGTACATCATTACTTGTGCAACTTTTGTTTCTGCTACTTCTGCGGTGAAGGTGCCACAAATGGCTTTACCTTCATAATGTACCGCGAGCATTAACTGAGATGCTTTCTCCAGATCCATGGAAAAAAACGTTTGCAACACATCAATTACAAAATCCATCGGCGTATAATCATCATTATTTAGTACTACTTTATACATCGATGGCGGCTTAACTTGGATTTCTTCTTTATCTAACACATCAGATTCAGGATTCATCCATTCGTATAACTTACTCATAGTTTTATCTTAGTTCATTAATTCGTGAGCTGGCTATAGCCAAGTTAATAAAAGATTTTATCAAAATGTTACAAACAATACTTGACTGACTAGTTTATTTTACTACATTGTAAATTATAGTAGATATTATCTGCATCAAAATCGCATTAGTATGCAATAAGACATTACTAAATGTATAACTAATGTCAAATGGAACTTGAATGCAAAAAGGATGTATAAGCATGGCAACAGGTACAGTGAAATGGTTCAATAATGCCAAAGGATTTGGCTTCATCTGCTCTGAAGAAGGTGATGACGATATTTTCGCTCACTATTCAACAATTCAGATGGATGGTTATCGAACACTTAAGGCAGGTCAACAAGTGAACTACGAGGTTCAAACTGGTCCTAAAGGTTACCATGCAAGTGCTATTATCCCTGCTCATGGCGATGAAGCCAAATAAGCGGATCCAAGATTGATTGCACATTAAAAGGTGGGCTTATTCCACCTTTTATTTATTAACTTGAAACCAAATTTCCAATGATAGATACAATATACTAATTACACATCGACTTCGACAATCATCTATTGTTATTAAAACGCTCTCTATAAGTTTATCTTAATAACCTTATCAATCATTCGTTTGACACAAATTGAAAAACGAATAAATTTTGCATAAAAATACATTATTTATGACGTCTTATAAATGGCATCAAAACGCCATTTACCATTCGATTATTTTAACAAAAAAATCACATTGATTAAGTGGTATTTCCATCCTATGCCAATTTTGATTACCTGCCTATATCTGCGGTCTTATCTCTTTCTCTATTTGAGAGTTAGCGCACGAGAGAATCGTATTCTTGGTTACATTACCAGCATGAATACTCTGTATATATAGCATTCTTATACTAATCCCATTAATTAAATGGCCATTTTCAAAAGCATTAGACTCCCTGCTGCCCTCGCGAACATTCACGGTAAAGAATGACGAAAGAACTCAAAAAATTATTGTGATTAGTATTACCAATCGACAGCTCAATATCCTATTCGTATCATAAAAAAGGCCCAGCAAATGCTGAGCCCTTTGTCATTTGTAAATGACACTAATAATTACATTTGTTCAATCATATCATCAGCAAATTCAGAACATTTACGCAGATTAGCTCCGTCCATTAGACGTTCAAAATCATACGTTACTGTCTTATTACTGATTGCTGCTTCCATTGAGCTAATAATCAAGTCAGCCGCTTCTATCCAACCCATATGACGCAGCATCATTTCAGCGGAAAGAATCAATGAGCCTGGATTAACTTTATCTTGGCCCGCATATTTAGGTGCAGTACCATGCGTTGCTTCAAATAAAGCGACACCATCACCAATGTTAGCACCAGGAGCAATACCGATACCGCCGACTTGAGCTGCTAAAGCATCCGAAATGTAATCGCCATTTAAGTTCATGGTTGCAATAACATCGTATTCTTCAGGGCGCAGTAAAATCTGCTGTAAAAACGCATCTGCAATACAATCTTTAATCACAATTTCTTTGCTTGTGTTTGGATTCTTTAACGTCATCCAAGGACCGCCATCAAGTAATTCAGCACCAAATTCTTGAAGCGCAACATCGTAACCCCAATCTTTAAATGCACCTTCGGTAAATTTCATGATGTTACCTTTATGGACTAAAGTTAACGAATCACGATCATTATCAATGGTATATTGAATAGCTGCACGTATTAAACGTTTAGTACCCGCTTCTGATACGGGTTTAATACCAATACCACACTGTTGAGGGAAACGAATTTTAGTCACACCCATTTCTTGTTGTAAAAACTGAATTACTTTATCAGCTTCAGGTGTGCCGGCTTGGTATTCAACACCTGCATAAATGTCTTCTGAATTTTCACGGTAAATAACCATGTCAGTTAGTTCAGGACGTTTAACCGGACTTGGTACACCATCAAAATAACGTACTGGACGTACACAAATATATAAATCAAGCTCTTGACGCAATGCTACGTTAAGGGAACGAATACCGCCACCAACAGGGGTTGTTAGTGGACCTTTAATAGCAACTTTATATTCGCTAATAAAATCAAGAGTTTCTTGTGGAAGCCATGCGTCATCGCCGTAAACTTGGGTTGATTTTTCACCCGTGTAGATTTCCATCCACTCAATTTTACGGTCTCCGGCGTACGCTTTCTTTACAGCAGCATCCACAACTTTAATCATTGCTGGACTTACATCGATCCCGATACCGTCACCTTCGATGTACGGAATAATCGGGGTATTAGGAACAATCAATTTGCCTTCAGCGTCTATTGTGATTTTCTGACCCGCTGTTGGTATAATTACTTTACTATCCATTTTAAATCTCCTGGCATCCATTTGTTATCATTTTGTAAGAAGCGAGCAAATCATACTTTAAATTTTATCAATACGTCAATTGTGTAATTTTTCACGTATAATAAGTGTGTCCAAATCCTCAACTCTCACAACAACGCGTATTTATGAAGCCAAACACCACAAATCGTCAACCTCTTCGTGCCAATAATGAGCGTAGAGCGTCAAGAAAAATAAATAAACCGAAGCGTCCTCGTGGACCACAAAAAGTGATTTTATTTAACAAACCATTTAACACTTTGACTCAATTTTCGGGTGAACCAGGTGACAGTACTTTAGCTGATTTCATTCCGGTAAAAGATGTTTATCCTGCCGGAAGATTAGATAAAGATAGTGAAGGATTACTGGTATTAACCAATGATGGTATTTTGCAAGCTCGGCTGACACAACCTCAGTCAAAACAAGCAAAAGTTTATTGGGTACAAGTGGAAGGTGCACCTACCGCTGAAGATTTACAACAATTGCGTAATGGCGTGACATTAAAAGATGGTCCAACATTACCTGCTGGCGTGGAAGTAATCGAATCACCACAGATCTGGGATCGCACGCCACCGATTCGTGAACGTAAAAATATTCCAACCACATGGCTAGCCATTACTTTACGTGAAGGTCGTAACCGTCAAGTTCGTCGTATGACGGCACATATTGGCTTTCCAACCTTACGGTTAATTCGCTATCAAATGGCACAATGGACTGTGGCCGATTTAGCCCCAGGTGAATGGAAAGAAATTACCCTTCCAAATCCGATGCAAGCTTAATATAGCTGTTAGACTAATCGCGCTCTATGTTTAACATCAGAGCGCATTATTCCTATTAATCGCATAAAACTATTTCCTTCAACAAAAAACTACACATTTTTAATGACATCCTCTATGATTACGCCAAATAGCAAACGTTTGCTATTTGGCGTAAGATAGACAGCTATGATAATAAATAGGGGCTTATTATTATTTATACATCTGTTTTATAAAGACTTTTTCTCTCATGGCTGTTTTTATAAATACTGTTGTTCGCATTAATAACTATTTATTAAAGTGTGATTTTATTCTCGATCTGTTTCAGGCGCAGGGTTTCTGTTAGAATTACGCTCTTAACACTAAATTAGCGACAGTAGAGAAATATGTCTGATAACAGCCAAAAGAAAGTCATTGTCGGCATGTCCGGCGGCGTAGATTCATCGGTATCCGCTTACCTGCTCCTTCAACAAGGTTATCAAGTTGAAGGCTTGTTTATGAAAAACTGGGAAGAAGACGATAACGACGAATACTGCTCTGCTGCAGAAGATCTCGCTGATGCACAAGCGGTATGTGACAAACTTGGTATTACGCTGCATACCATTAACTTTGCAGCTGAATACTGGGATAACGTGTTTGAATACTTCCTTGCTGAATACAAAGCGGGTCGTACGCCAAACCCAGATATTCTGTGCAACAAAGAAATCAAATTTAAAGCCTTCCTCGAATTTGCTGATGAAGTGCTGGCAGCCGACTATATTGCAATGGGTCACTATACCCGTCGTAGTTTCCCAACAGTTGAAGGTGAAAAACCTCAAATGTTGCGCGGTGTCGATAACAACAAAGATCAAAGCTACTTCCTATACACTTTGGGTTATGAGCAAATCGCACGCAGTTTATTCCCTGTAGGTGAACTTGAAAAACCTGAAGTACGTCGTATTGCTGAAGAGCAAGGTTTGATCACCGCCAAGAAAAAAGATTCAACAGGCATCTGTTTTATCGGTGAGCGTAAATTTACTGAGTTCTTAGGTAAATACTTACCAGCTCAACCGGGTAAAATTGAAGTAGCTGATGATGGCAGTGTTATCGGTGAACACCAAGGATTGATGTACCACACATTAGGTCAACGTAAAGGCTTACATATTGGCGGTCAAAAAGGCGGCAATGGCCTTGAAGATGCATGGTATGTTGTTGATAAAGATCTAGAGCGTAATGTGCTTATTGTTGGTCAAGGTAAAGATCATCCTCGTTTAAAATCAAACGGATTAATTGCCTCTCAGCTACATTGGGTTGATCGTCAACCTATTCGCGAGACCATGGCATGTACGGTAAAAACACGTTACCGTCAGCAAGATCTTGCTTGTACTGTTATCCCAATGGATGATGAAACCATTAAAGTAATTTTTGATGAGCCTCAAATTGCAGTAACGCCGGGACAATCCGCTGTGTTTTATAACGGTGAAATTTGTCTTGGTGGCGGCATTATTGAAGAGCGAATTTAAAGGAGTTTTTGCGCGTGGCTTACTCTATTTATGATCGAACGATTGCGTTTGCAGGCATGTGCCAAGCAGTCAAATTAGTTCAAGACGTTGCCCGTAATGGCAATTGTGATTCAGCAGCATTAACCACGATGCTCAATAGCATTATGGCAACAGATCCTGCCAATACGGTAGGCGTCTACGGCAGTGAAGCTGATTTACGTATCGGTTTAGAATCAATGGTACGCGATATTGATGGTTCATCATCAGGCAGTGAGATTACTCGTTACCTTGTTGGCGTTATGGCACTTGAGCGCAAATTATCAGCTCGTCGTGATAGCATGGCGCAACTGGGTGATCGCGTCAGCACATTAAAGCGTCAAACGGTTCATTTTGAAATACTTGATGAGCAAATGCTGAGTAATATTGCCAGTATTTACTTAGATATCATTAGTCCATTAGGACCACGGATTCAAGTATCAGGTACGCCAGCGCAATTACAACAGCCCCATGTTCAGCACCGAGTTCGAGCATTATTACTTGCCGCAGTTCGTAGTGCCGTACTTTGGAGCCAAGTTGGTGGTAAACGTCGTCATTTATTATTTGGTCGTAAGCAAATGCTAGAGCAAGCAAAAATCCTGCTTGCACGTAACTAAGTTAACGCATAGCTAACACCTATTCAGCCTGAAAAATCAGGCTGAATATTAATTTTGTTTTAACCCTCATACACCAGGAGAGATCAACATGGAACTGTCAGCACTGACAGCTGTTTCCCCAGTAGACGGCCGCTACGGAAGTAAAACAAGCGTACTACGTAGTATTTTTAGTGAGTTCGGTTTACTAAAATACCGTACTATCGTTGAGATCCGTTGGTTACAAAAATTAGCGTCTACTGATGCTATCGTGGAAGTGCCTGCATTTAGTGATGAAGCAAATGCATTCTTAGATCGTATTGCCGCTGAGTTTAGTGAACAAGATGCGCTACGTATTAAAACGATTGAACGCACGACAAACCATGATGTAAAAGCAGTTGAATATTTTCTAAAAGAAAAAGTGGCTGACTTACCTGAACTTCATGCCGTCAATGAATTCATTCACTTTGCATGTACTTCTGAAGATATTAACAACCTTTCTCACGCACTGATGCTGACTGAAGCGCGTGAAAAAGTAATGCTTCCAGAAGTCCGTAACGTTATTGATGCCATTAAAGGTCTTGCACATCAATTCCGTGATATTCCAATGCTTACTCGTACTCACGGTCAGCCTGCTTCTCCATCAACAATGGGTAAAGAAATGGCAAACGTGGCGTACCGCATGGAACGTCAATATAAGCAAATCGAAAACGTTGAAATTCTAGGTAAGATCAATGGCGCAGTGGGTAACTACAACGCTCACCTATCTGCTTACCCTGATATCGATTGGCACCAATACAGCGAAGAGTTTGTAACGGCGTTAGGGATCACATTTAATCCTTACACAACACAAATCGAACCACACGATTATATTGCAGAATTATTTGATGCGTTTGCTCGTTTCAATACTATCTTGCTTGATTTCGACCGTGACATTTGGGGTTATATTGCTTTAGGTCACTTTAAGCAAAAAACAATTGCGGGTGAAATTGGTTCTTCTACCATGCCACACAAAGTTAACCCAATCGATTTTGAAAACTCAGAAGGTAACCTTGGCCTAGCTAATGCTATCTTTGGTCACTTAGCACAGAAGCTTCCTGTTTCTCGCTGGCAGCGTGACCTAACAGACTCTACTGTTTTACGTAATCTAGGTGTAGGTTGTGGCTATGCAATTATTGCATACACATCAACACTTAAAGGTATTAGCAAGCTTGAACTTAACCAAGATGCACTTGCTGCTGAACTAGATCGTAACTGGGAAGTACTTGCAGAGCCAGTTCAAACAGTTATGCGTCGTTACGGCATCGAAAAACCTTATGAGAAGCTAAAAGAGCTAACACGTGGTAAGCGCGTTGATGGCGAAGGTATGCGTACATTCATTGATGGCTTAGAATTACCTGAGCATGAAAAAGCACGCCTTAAAATGCTAACACCAGCTAACTATATTGGTGATGCAGTTAAACTAACTGATAAGCTATAAGTTAGTTTAAGTTTAGTTATAAATTAAACATCAAGGACGTTATTTTGTAACGTCCTTTTTATTAGCCAATACACTAATAGTTAATTAACGCACGATAGCCATGTTATTTTTTGTACATTTTAATAGTCAATTAGCCGTATCATCATTACTTCAATAACGGTCATAATAAACTTAACTAATAATAACAATAAATTAGCACCATATAAAAAATAATAAATAATATTCAATTCTAATTTTTCTAATTTTCATAACTCTTCAGAAGCATTTCGGTTTTATTTTTGTTATTTTCATAGCAATAATTATCTAATAAAACTAATAAGGCTTTTCATCGTGACTATTTGGCGTCCTTCAATTTCATTATATAGTATTGTATTAATGATTTTATTGATTGCAATAAGCCTAGTGACGTTAGCACTTACTTCACAAACGATGAGTCGTCAAATGTTCAAATATAATCTTGAATTATTTGAACATCAACGATTAGAAAATTACTTACAAAGTATCAAAGCGACCGCTGGTTTACTGGAAAACCTCCAATATCACCTTTCCTATACCTGTGATAATGAAGATATCTCAGAGCTTGAACGAGCGAGTTATTACTCACCACATATTCGTAATATTAGTCTAATGACTCACTCAGGGAAAATCTGTGGTGATCATATAAATCTCCATCAATTATATAGCTCACCAGCAAAAAGAATCTTATTTAATCGTAACCTTACAATGGTAGCAAACACTAACAATAGTGAGTCAATTCTCCAATACAGTAAAAATGTTGTTGGTGGTATTATTACAGTAGATATTGAAAAGCAACCTACTAATATTTTATTATCAGAAACTTGTGATAACTGCTGGATTCAAGCTATCCAGAGTAATGGTGTAACATTATATACAGGTAACTCTAACTACGGCTCAAAGATATTTTCATCTAATTTATTAACAAAAAATCCTCTGTTAAATAGTACCATCAAACCTATTTTATCTATCCCTTTTGATAATCATGTATGGGTAAAATATTATGTTACACCTCAAGTCATTACTGGTTACCAAAATCATATTAAGCCGTTTTTATTGCTTCTTCTAAGTTGCTTAATTTTAATGGTATTAATAATGCTATATCATCGCTATCGTAGTACAAGCATTATTAATTTTTTAATACTCAATGCAATTAAACAAAAACATCTAGTACCTTACTATCAACCCATTGTTGATGCTAAAAAGCATATTGTTTGTGGCTATGAAGTATTAATTCGTTGGGAAACTAAAAAAGGTAAAATAATTCTACCAGATGAGTTTATTCCCCAATGTGAAAAAAATGGGGTTATTACGCCACTAACATTTCAATTAATTAATACTGTTGCAAAAGATATCCATAAATTAGAAATACTGCATGGTAAAACTCTACCCTATTACTTTAATATTAATGTCAGTGCCAGCGTACTTCAAAATCCAGAACTTATTGATATTACATGTTCAGCTCTGGCTCATTATCATATTGCACCACATAATATTGCCTTTGAACTAACAGAACGTTCTCCGATCGATGATATTAAACAAGCAGAAAAAAACTGTCTCAAATTAAATGCAATGGGTATTCAAATTAAACTCGACGATGTAGGCAACGGTTATTGTGATCTATTGGCATTACAGAAATTACAAGCAACAACAATTAAAGTAGATAAAGTATTCATTGATGATATCAGCCCACTAACAAATAATACTATTATTAAATCATTAGTTGCGTTTTCTGAAAAAGCAGAAGTTGAAATTATTGCAGAAGGTGTTGAAACTGAACAGCAAGCAAAAATATTAATCGAACTAGGTATCCGTTACCATCAAGGTTTTTTATACAGTAAGCCAATGCCATTTAATGACTTAACTCATGATAATATTTTTACTGTCTAATTCAGAACAATATAACTTTAATTAACCACCAAAATTCATTAAAAAGGAATAACGTACAATTGATAATTAAACGTTATTCCTAGTTGATAATTAAACCTCTAAACACGCTACAGTATGCTGATATGTGCCTAGCAGTTCAGGTTTTTGCTCGGCACAAATAGCGATAGCTTTCGGGCAGCGAGTACGAAAAACACAGCCAGATGGTGGATTCATCGGTGAAGGTAAATCACCCTCCAGCAACTCTATATGTTTATTACGCTCTAATTGCGGATCAGGAATAGGTACGGCAGACATTAATGCCTTTGTATAAGGATGTTGAGGATTAGCAAAAAGAGTCTTTGTATCCCCCATCTCAACAGCATTACCTAAATACATCACCAATACACGATCTGAAATATGTTTAACAACAGACAAATCGTGCGCAATAAAAATTAAGCTTAATCCCATTTCTTTTTGTAATGATTTAAGTAAATTTACCACTTGAGCTTGAATAGATACATCAAGTGCTGATACTGGCTCATCACAAATAATCATCTTAGGCTTTAAAATCAGTGCTCGTGCAATACCAATTCGCTGACATTGACCACCAGAAAATTCATGTGGATAGCGGTTAATTACGTTGGGTAATAATCCAACTTTAGTCATTACTGCCTGCACTTGTTGTTTTACTTCCTCTGCCGACAATTGACTATAAAATGCCTTTAATGGCTCTGCAATAATTTCGCCCACAGTCATACGTGGATTTAGTGATGCTAATGGATCTTGGAAAATCATTTGAATCTGTTTGCGTTTTTGACGTAAGTCACTGTGATTAAGTTTAGTCAAATCTTGTCCTAGCCATACCACTTGACCATCAGTCGCTTCGACTAACCCAATAATAGCGCGCGCAAAAGTTGATTTACCACAACCTGATTCGCCTACAACGCCTAATGTTTCACCTTCATAAACACCGATATTAATTCCATCAACGGCTTTTAATTTTGTGGGCTGACTCCAAGGCCATGCTGATTTAGACGCAATATTAAAATGTACTTTTAGGTTAGTAATATCCAATAATAATTTCTTTTCACTCTTCATTACAACAGTGCTCCCATATCAGCAAAACAAGCACGTAATCTATCTTGTGCAAACGGCGTTAATAGTGGTGACTCTTGCTTACAACGTGATAACACACGGTGGCAACGCTCTTGATATGGACAGCCAACAGGTAAGCGTAATAAGTTAGGTGGATTACCAGGAATTGTCGGTAAATCTTCCCCTTCAGTATCTAAACGTGGAATCGCACGTAATAAACCTTCAGTATAAGGGTGACTAGGACGATAAAAAATATCATTAATATCGCCATATTCCATTGTTCGTCCTGCATACATGACTAATACTTTGTCACAACTGCCAGCAACCACACCCAGATCATGAGTGATCATAATGATCGATGTATTAAAATCCGATTTAAGATCATTTAATAATTCCATAATCTGCGCTTGTACTGTTACATCAAGTGCCGTTGTCGGCTCATCTGCAATTAACAGTTTTGGTCGACATAATAACGCCATTGCAATCATAACCCGTTGGCGCATACCGCCTGAGAACTCATGAGGATACATAGTAATACGCTGACGAGCTTCTGGAATTTTAACCGCATCCATCATTCTTACTGATTCTTCAAAAGCTTGAGATCGACTCATGCCTTTGTGTAGAATCAGCACTTCCATTAACTGTTCACTAACTCTCATATAAGGGTTAAGCGAGGTCATTGGATCTTGAAAAATCATCGCTATTTGTTCGGCGCGAATTTTATTTAATTCTTTCTCTGATAAATTTAAAATCTCGCGCCCTTGAAATTTAGCACTACCACTAATAATGCCGTTTTTAGCCAAGAGCCCCATAATTGCAAATACAGTTTGGCTTTTACCTGAACCAGATTCACCAACAATGCCTAGGGTTTGTCCCTGCTCTAATGAAAAGTTTAGATCATTTACTGCCGTAACATTGCCATCAGGAGTCGTAAACTCAACTCGTAAGTCTTTAATTTCTAACAAACTCATACTACTTCCTTGTGATTAACAATAAGCACCGTACATTCGCTTCGGTTATTATTTATTATCAAGTGAATGATATTGGCGATACCTATTTTATTGACATCATTGTACCGCCCAATAACTGCGGTATTGACCACCAAAATAGGTCGCTGCTTATTTTTATCTATCTTTAGGATCTAACGCATCACGTAGACCATCACCGACATAGTTAAAACAGAATAAAGTGATCATCATAAAACCAGCTGGAAATAATAACTGCCAAATAGCCACTTCCATGGTTTGTGAACCTTCATTCAATAATGCACCCCAGCTAGTCATTGGTTCTTGTACGCCAAGCCCAAGGAAACTTAAAAAGGATTCGGTCAAGATCATTGCTGGCACTAATAAGGTTGAATAAACCGCCACAATACCTAAAACATTTGGCACAATATGACGAGTAATGATCCGCCAACGACTAACACCACAAACATGCGCCGCCTCTATAAACTCTTTGCCCCGTAGCGACAAGGTTTGACCACGAACAATACGCGCCATATCAAGCCAAGAAATAGCGCCAATAGCGATAAAAATCAGCATAATATTACGACCAAAAAAGGTCACTAATACAATCACAAAAAACATAAACGGAATTGAATATAGAATCTCTAAGATTCGCATCATCACGCGATCGGTTTTACCACCAATAAAACCAGATGCAGCACCATAAAGAGTGCCAATTACCACTGCAACTAAAGCGCCTAACAATCCAACCATCAGTGAAATTCGACCACCGACTAAAGTTCGCGTATAAAGATCACGTCCCAAACTATCGGTGCCAAAAAAATGCCCTTCAGCCCCTAACGATGGCGCGGCATGTAATGCGTACCAATCTGTATCATCAAAGGCATATTGACTAACCATTGGTCCAAAAATAACGGCTAGTGTAATCAGCCCTAAAATGATTAACGACACCATCGCAGCTTTGTTTCTAAAAAAACGCGAGCGCGCATCTTGCCATAAACTACGCCCTTCTATTTCAAGACTTTCTGAGAATTTCTCGAGCGCTTCAATATTATCTTTTTTTGTTAAAATCATAACTATCAGCCTCTTAATAACGAATTTTAGGATCGATCATCGCTAATACAATATCGACAATGGCATTGAAGATAATAGTTAATGATCCGATCAGAATCGTAATACCAAGCACTAACGAGTAATCACGATTAAAAGCAGCATTAACAAATAACTTACCGATACCTGGCAGACCAAAAATAGTTTCAATAACAACAGAACCGGTAATAATACCGACGAAGGCGGGTCCCATGTATGACACCACAGGTAACAACGCAGGTCGTAAAGCATGTTTTAGAATAATGTGTCGATAACTTAATCCTTTGGCACGAGCGGTACGAATAAAGTTACTGTTTAACGTTTCAATCATGCTGCCACGGGTAATACGTGCAAATGTCGCAACATATAATAAAGCCATACCTAACATAGGTAGAATAACAAACTTAAACGATCCATCTTGCCAACCACCCGCAGGTAGCCACTGTAAATTAATAGCAAAGATATAGATCAATACAGGGGCGAGAATAAAAGAAGGCATGACGACTCCCGCCATCGCGGTAGACATAATAGTGTAATCAAGCCATGTATTCTGTTTTAACGCGGCAAGGGTGCCAACGGATACCCCCATCACTAATGCAAAAATAAATGCAAAAAAACCAATCTTAGCGGAAACGGGTAACGCTTTAGACACCAGCTCGTTAACTGTAAAATCTTTATATTTAAATGAAGGACCAAAATCACCTTGAACAATATTACTTAAATAGGTGGTGTATTGATCAAATACGGGTTTATCTAAACCATATTTAGCTTCAATATTAGCCATAACTTCTGGCGGTAAAGGGCGATCTGAAGTAAAAGGGTTACCAGGAGCAAAGCGCATTAAAAAAAATGAGATAGTGATTAATACCAACAGTGTCGGTATCGCTTCAAAAATCCTTTTAGCAATGAATTTAATCATATAAAGCTACCGTATTAGTTGTGCGAGCGAAGGCTGCCTTCATCGTGGAAGGCAGCTAATTATTATGGATAACTATTATTTAGCAATAAAATACAGATCTTTAGAATAAATATTATCTTCTGCATTCTTCATTGGATAACCGCCTAATTGTGGGTTCACTAATCGCGCATTGACATAGTGATAAATAGGCATAATTGGCATATCTTGCGCTAAACTTGCTTCTGCACGCTTGTAATCAGCTGCACGTTCAGCTGCTGTTGGAGCAAGGATTGCATCATCAATAGCTTTGTCATAATCAACACTGGCATACTTAGGGTAGTTCTGTGAGTGACCAGTACGCATAATCGCTAAGAATGTTGAGGCTTCATTATAATCACCACACCAACCTGCACGCGAAACATCAAAGTTACCTTGACGTTTGCTGTCTAAATAACTTTTCCACTCTTGATTTTCAAGTTGCGCTTCAACACCTAAGCCTTTTTTCCACATTGATGCAATCGCAACTGCAATTTTTTTGTGGTTTTCTGAAGTGTTATATAACACTTTAAATGTCAGTGGATTATTTTGGTCATAGCCTGCTGCCGCTAATAATGCCTTAGCTTTTTCTAAACGCTGTTTTTGATTTAATTTAGCATAATCAGGCATATCTACATCAAGACCATTAGTTGCTAATGGCGTGAAGTTATATGCAGGTGTTTCACCTTTACCAACAATAAATTTCGCCAAGACATCACGGTCAATAGCGTAAGATAACGCTTTACGTACATCACCATTATCAAACGGTTTACGTGCGGTATTAAACTCATAATAATAAGAGCATAAATAAGGCGTTACTTTTACATCTTGCGGATAATCTTTGGTTAAACGTTTAAAATGCTCATTTGGCATTTCGTAAGTCATATCTACTTCACCAGCAAGAAAACGGTTCATTGCTGCAACTTGGTTTTCAATCGGTAAAAATGTAACTTGGTTAATAACCGTATCTTTATTATTCCAATAATTATTATTACGGGTTAATACAATACGCTCATTTACAACCCACTGATCCAACTGGTAAGCACCATTTGAAACGTAGTTGCCCACTTTAGTCCATTGATCACCAAACTTTTCAACCACATTTTTATTAACGGGCTTCATGGAAGTATGTACAAGCATCGCGGCAAAATACGATAGTGGCTTATCCAATGTCACTTTTAATGTATGAGCATCAACAGCTTCAACACCTAATGTTTCTGGTGATTTCTTACCGGAGATAATATCCGTTGCATTGACCATTGTGGTCATATCAAGGTATGACGCATAAGGGGATGCTGTTTTAGGATCAGCAAGACGACGCCATGTATAGACAAAATCATCTGCCGTTACTGCATCACCATTTGACCATTTTGCATCATCACGTAGATTGAAAATCCACGTTTTGTTATCTGTTGTTTGCCACGATTTAGCGACACCAGCAACCAAATTACCGTCGGCATCTTGGTTAACTAAGCCTTCAAGTAAATCACGAATAACATTTGATTCAGGTACACCTGACACTTTTTGTGGATCAAGAGATTCAGGCTCAGTACCATTAGCACGAACTAACTCTTGTGTCTCTGCTAATTTAATTTCAGCGGGAACTTGTGCTGCAAAAATTGAAAAAGAAGGAAGGGCAACAACTAAGCCAGTACCAATTAACAAAGCTTGGGTAATTTTATTCTTATACATGCATTAACTCCAATACATCAATTTATAACATCCATGACATTCTCAGCAGGTCATATTAATTAATAACAAAATAGTTATTCTCAATCCTAGAGAACAGCTATCAAACCGAAGAATTGTCTAAAACATTAACAGGAGTTATGTTAATTTGCCACAAACAGATAAATAAAACACATTTAAAACTAAACATTAGCTTAACAACAGCCAAGATCAACTAGATCAATCTCACATTTCTAGGTTTTTACACCTATTATTATTAAGGTTAAAGCTATTAATATTATATAAAATCGTTCATTTAAGCTTTTTTGTGGTTATAATTCATACATAAGCTCTAAGTCAGAATAAAAAACCACTAAAACCCCGTACAGCAAAACATAATACAAACAATTTTGTTACATTTTAAATACAAAAAAAAGACATTACCTAAGTAATGCCTTTCTATAATAATACCGCATAATATTTTTACTTATTTTGGCTGTCTAGTTCAATGAGCTGCTTATCTTGGCTTACCGCTTGCTCTTTTTGTTCAAGTAATAACTGCTCTTCATTATCATGGCTATTATCATTCACTCCAATATCAGCCATCATCTGCTTAATTCTTTTACAAGGTATACGTTTATGCATTATTAACCTCTCCCCTGTTAAATGATGCTAGTAGACCGTTATTCTCTCTTTGTTACTTGGTCTTATACCAGCCAAATATTATTGTGCTTCATCTGCACCTTCTAAATATGGCACAAAAATAACAATCTCACTGAATAATTTACCTTGTAGCTGCTTATTAATAACAAAAGGATCTTAAAAAAGTAACAGATAGATTATTTTAGTAAACAACATCATTAGCTGCTAAGGATCCTATAATTTAGCCGATAAGCTCGCTACTATTTATCTACTAAGAAATATATCCTGTACCAAGGTTAATTTCTTAGTAATACCTCTGTCATTTCATATAGTGAGAATAAGAGTAAAATTATGAGACCTACAGGCTGCATTTCACGACCAAGTCCATCCCGTTTTCGCACAAGTTATGTTCCAACGACTGCAGCAAATCGAGATAAGAATAAAAATAAAAAATAGCCTTTATCGTTAACTTTTTGCTATAAAAAACATAAAAAAAAGGAGCTAAAATTAGCTCCTTTTTCTATTTAATCAAAAGATTATTACGCCCATCTATCAGCTGCGGAATTATCAGTTTCTCGCGCATCAACCCAACGACTTTCTGATGGTGTTTGCTCTTTTTTCCAAAACGGTGCTTTGGTTTTTAAGTAATCCATAATAAATTCACAGGCTTCAAATGCAGCACCACGGTGAGCACTTGTTACACCAACAAAAACAATTTGATCACCCAAATCAAGATCACCTACACGATGAATAACTCGTGTTTGTAATAATGGCCAACGGCTACGCGCTTGTACAATAATTTCTTGCAGTGCTTTTTCTGTCATACCCGGATAATGTTCTAGCGATAATCCAGTAACAGTATCACCTTGGTTAAAATCACGTACTTTACCAATAAACGTAACAACTGCACCCGCTTCATTACCTTCAGCAAGTTTAGCGTATTCATCTGCAACAGAAAAATCATCATGTTGTACTGAAATCATATTAACCCCCAGTAACGGGTGGGAAAAAAGCAACTTCATCACCGTCTTTAATCGCAGTATCTAGTCGACAAATTGTTTGATTAACTGCGACTAATAATTTACCTGACTCTAATGCTAACTGCCATTTATCACCACGGCTTAGCAAAGCTTGGCGTAAATCATCTGCTGTTGCAAATTCTGCAGCAACCTCAATCTTATCAACACCCACTAACTCTTTAATTTGAGCGAAAAACAATACATTAATCATGCTTCTGCCTTAAAATGACCAGATTTACCGCCCGTTTTTTCAAGTAATCGGACTTGACTAATAACCATGTCTTTTTGAACTGCTTTACACATGTCATAAATAGTTAATGCTGCAACAGATGCCGCCGTTAATGCTTCCATTTCTACGCCGGTTTTACCTGCAAGCTTACAACAAGATTCAATGCGAACTTTATTTTCAGCAGGTATCGCTTGCAACTGGACTTCAACTTTAGTCAGTAATAATGGGTGACATAATGGAATTAAATCCCATGTTTTCTTTGCCGCTTGAATGCCCGCAATACGTGCTGTCGCGAACACATCACCTTTATGGTGCTGACCTGAAACTATCAGTGCTAAAGTTTCAGGTGCCATGTGAACAAAAGCTTCTGCGCGCGCTTCTCGTACGGTTTCAGCTTTTGCCGAAACATCAACCATGTTAGCTTCGCCTGAAGCATTAATATGGGTAAACTGATTCATTCTATATTCCCAATAAAAGCAATAAGTTAAATTCAATCGAATATCTTATATCGATTGCTTATTTATTATTTATAATCATTCTTCGTACTAACTAGCCGCCAATGGATGCCAAATTTGGCGTCATGCCTGTTTTCCCTTCATCAAGAAAGTGGCTTACCACTTTTGTGTTTAAACTGGCTTGAATACGCTCAATAAGTTGTGGTTGCTGGTTATCATCAGCCAACAAATCGCGTAATTCGACACCATCTTCACCAAAGAGACACAGGTGTAATTTACCTTTAGCTGAGATACGAAGACGATTACAGCTTTCACAAAAATTCTTTTCATACGGCATAATAAGTCCGATTTCACCCATATAATCAGGATGATAGAAAACTTGTGCAGGGCCATCATTATTGTCTTTTACTTTCAATAACCAACCATTAGCGATGAGATGGTTACGAATACTCACACCTGAAACATGATGTTTACTAAAAAGGCTATCCATTTCACCGGTTTGCATTAACTCGATAAAACGTAATTGAATTGGGCGAGTTTTGATCCATTCTAAAAATTTTGGTAATTCTTGAGAATTGAGATCTTTAAGTAAGACAGTATTGATCTTTACTTGTTCAAAGCCAGCATCAAAAGCGGCATCAATACCTTCCATTACCTGATGAAACATATTTTCACCGGTAATTTGGTAGAACATTTTAGGATCTAAACTATCCACACTAACGTTAATGTGGGTTAATCCTGCTTGACGCCATTCATGAACATGCTTAGCCATACGATAACCATTAGTGGTTGTCGCTACCTTAGTTATACCAGGCTGACTCGCAACCGTACGAATAATATCGGTAAAATCACGACGTAAACTAGGTTCCCCACCAGTGATGCGCACTTTGGTTGTGCCACAATCAGCAAAAGCCGCCGTTACGCGATGAATTTCATCCAAGGTTAAGAATGATGGTTTATTCTTCTCCACGGATTGATAGCCATCAGGCAGGCAATAGGTACATTTAAAGTTACACACATCGGTAACTGACAATCGTAAATAATAAAATTTACGATCAAAATTATCTTGTAATTGTTTAGCCACGGAACACCTTTCCAAATACGGGAGGCCAGTTCATTTCTAAACCAACCCTGGTGACATTATGTCACTGGCGTTAATCACCTATTGACTATTGATGATCCCCTAATGGATCCATCAAACAGCACGTAGCAACTTAGTGAAAAAAGCTCGGAGTTATGGCAGTTATGCACATCAGTCGTTGATTAACTATTAATGTTACACAACGGCATGTCTTATTTAAAAGTATCAGAGTTTTTCTAAAATTGACAAATAACTGAAAAAAACAGGCTGACATTCTACCTTTCGAGCAGAAACACGACAATACTAGTTAGGTATTTATCGTAAAAATGATGCCAATAGTGGAGGATTTATGTCCAATATAATCGAATCAGCAACCTTAAATGATATTGCGCTTTATCTCCAACGAGAAGAAAGCCTTGATTCAAACACTGCCCATGCGGCGGCTCAGCAAGTACTCGGTAACTTTATCGAAATGCGCAACAAAGGATTAATCAAAGGATGGTATTTTGATGAATTTGGGCATTTAGAATTATTACCAACAGATAGCGTTCAATCATGGATTGAACAAACTAAATAAAAAGCAACAACCGATCAAGCACAATGGTTTTTATTTTGCATATAGATTAGAGTCATGCACTTATAAACAAGCGGTATAGCATCATCAATTTAATATGTTTTCATTTAAAATCAATGTATTAAAAAAATCACACTCTTTTTACAACTTAGGCACTAGACTTGCTCGTCTATAAAAGAAGACACCTAATAGAGTAGTGTAATCATGACGGCTCTCCATATACCGCTATTATTTCAAAAACGGCATATCCTTCCTACTGGACGGATGCAACTTTATCTATCTGCGTTAACACACTCAACAATTCTAAAGGCTATTTTATCATCAAAAACAGGCATCGGAATTTGTATGCTCAACGATAAATCCTCACGCCAACAGTTATGCCATATAGGAACAAGAGTTACAATTGAAGATTTTCATCACGAACCTGATAAGCAATTGATTAAAATTAACATTTATGGGCAAGAGGCATTTAAAATCACTAACATAGAACACAGTAATAACAATATTATATGGGGAAAATGCCAACAACTTCCACAGTGGCCTCAACGAAAGGTGACTAACGAACAACAGTTATTATCAACACGCTTACAACTGATGTTCCATAAACACCCTAACCTACAGCTATTACACCACCAGCAAGAATTTCATAATTTAAGTTGGTTATGCCAACGTTGGCTAGAAATACTGCCAGTATCAACACAAGAAAAACAAACGCTACTCAACTCGCCTAATTGTCTTTATGCCTGTGACTACCTAATGAGTATGATTCAAACTCGCCATTAATTTTTAGATAACGACCAATTTTCAAATAATATGATCTAGGTCGAAATCAGTATTAACCAACAAATGCACTGACGCATATCATTTGTTAAAATATACTTATAATATAATAATTAGAACGAACATTATGTCTACAAAGAGTACGGAAACAACTCGCATCGTCGCCATTGGTGGCGGTCATGGTCTTGGACGCGTTTTATCATCTTTAGCCGATTATGGTTCACAGGTTACTGGCATTGTAACAACAACAGATAATGGCGGATCGACGGGGAGAATTCGTGCATGCCAAGGTGGTATAGCATGGGGAGACATGCGAAATTGTATTAATCAATTAATCACAGAGCCATCAATTGGTTCGATGATTTTTGAATACCGTTTTCGAGGCAATGGTGAGCTTAATGGTCACAATCTTGGCAACCTAATGCTAACCGCACTTGATAATCTGAGTATTCGTCCTCTCGATGCGATTAATCTTATTCGTGATATGTTGCAGGTTAAACCTTATATAATTCCAATGTCTGAACACCCTTCTGATTTAGCAGCCATCACATACGACGGTAAAATCATTAATGGTGAAACAAGTGTTGATGAGTTAGCTGAAATACCTAAACGTCTTTATTTAGAACCCGCAGTACCGGCAACGAAAGAAGCGGTTAACGCGATTATAGATGCTGACATTATACTATTAGGCCCAGGTAGTTTTTTAACCAGTATTATGCCGGTATTACTGTTACGAGACATAGAACAAGCATTGAAAGTAAGTACAGCTAAAATTGCTTTTATTACTAATATTGATAAAGAAAAAGGCCCAGCAGGAGAAATGAGCCTTAAAACCATGTTGCATTGGTGTGAACGTGCAATGGCGGGAAGAGTCATTGATACCATCATTACCGACGAACATCAGCCACAGCTCGCGCCTAGATACCAACAAATGGTACTTGATTTAGCCTCTAATAATCATGAATGGCGTCATGATCGTGACAAACTAAAGCATGCGATTGATAGACTCATTGCTTCCTGCTAGTTGTTTATATTTAACAGCCATTCCTTCGACCATTTGTCTAAATTGTGGCAAATGGTCAATCATCCAATCATTTTGTCCTTGTCTGACACGAGATTCGCATTCCTGTGCCATTAATGCTAAATCATCAGCGCCAAAACTTGCCGCACTACTTTTAATAGCATGACTAATTTCACCAATTTGATTTACTGATGGTTGATTTGATAGCTTTTGTAAATATTGTTCAAGCTCATCACTAAACACATTCAGCAGTACCACGACAGTTTCATCACCGACTTCATCTGCTAATCTTTTTAATGTTTCAGCATTAATATTCGTTACCATTAATCAATCTCCTGACTACCCACAGTCTCTTGCCAAGTTTGTAATTTACGATAAATGGTCGATGGACTCACTTCTAATAATCCAGCCGCTCGAGGAATATTACCGTCACAAGCATCAATCGCCCATTGAATAGCACGTTTTTCTACTATCCAAAGAGGCTCAATCTTGTCTTTTTGTATATCATCGACAAATGATGAATTCATCGTTGTTGATGTTAATGTATTTAATTGTGGATAAATTGTCTTTGGTGCTGCAATATCTGCACCAACAATGGCATTTATCGGAGGGGGAACCATTTCTTTAGCTACTTCTTCGGCAGTATTTAACACAACAATATTACGAATAATATTTTGTAATTCACGAACATTACCAGGCCAAGAGTAAGATTTGAATAACTGTAAAACTTCCGTTGAAAAACGGCTAAAATCTTTGCCCTCTTCCAACGACATTAATCCAAGCAATGCATGAGCAATTTCAATAACATCATCACCACGATCACGTAAAGGCGGTAACGTAATAGGTATAACATGTAGACGATAGTAAAGATCTTCTCGAAAACGCCCTTCTTGTACTTCTTGCCATGGATTTTTATTGGTTGCACACACAAAACGAACATCAACATGGCACGTTTTTGACGAGCCTACTTTTTGGTAAGTTCCCGTTTGAATAAAACGCAATAATTTGCTTTGTAAATCTAAATCCATTTCACAAAGCTCATCTAACATTAATGTTCCATTATGAGCGATTTCTACTGCACCTTGACGCTCCGTCGATGCCCCTGTAAATGCACCTTTTACATGGCCAAATAATTCACTTTCAATAAGCTCTTTAGGAATAGCGGCACAATTTAAAGCAATAAACGGTTTATCATGCCTTGGACTTGCAGCATGAATAGCTTCAGCACAGACTTCTTTACCTGTTCCACTTTCCCCCATGATAAAAACAGTTGCTTTACTTGATGCTGCCGATTCAATCACACGATACACAGCTTGCATGGGCAAACTATTACCAATAAATCCTTGATATTGAGCACCATCAGCTTGTTTTGATGCCGCATCTGACAATGACTCTGTTTTATCTTTAAAGACATTATTTACTGTTATTCGTAATCGATCAGCTTCGCAAGGCTTAATAAGAAAATCTTGAGCCCCCTGCCGAATAGCATCAACGGCAATATCTATTGATCCGTGGGCCGTCATAATAACAACAGGAATATGACTATGATCTTGTCGAACTAACTGCAAAACTTCCATTCCTGTCATATCAGGTAAACGAAGATCGAGTAAAATTAAATCTGGAATAGTTTCATTAATAAAGCTCAGAGCTTCTTTCCCTGTTCCTACAATACTTACATTGAGTCCGAGCGGATTTAAGTAAGATTTATACAAGGCAGCCACTGACGCGGTATCTTCAACCATTAATACTTGACGTTGTCGTGTAATGCTTTCCATCGCTCCTCCAAAAACGAACTCCTTACCCTAATTGTAATCAATACAATAGAAACTGGGCTCCTAAATTTGCATTATTTATATTATGCCCGATCTAATTGCATAATGGTTTGCATTTTGCGAATTTATTCTTTTTATGCATGACTAAAACGACAAATAAAAGCAACAATAAGTAATAAACACACACAAAAAGCCTTATATGTCATATAAAAAAGTTGGCACGATGAATGCAAAATAGACTGCGACTCTTATCTTAGGGGTCAACCTAGCCAACTGACGTTGTTAGTGAATTTTTTTCACGTAACAATGAAGCCAACCGAAAATATTTCTCGGCTGGCTTTTTTTTTATCTCAAAAATATGAGAAAAATTTATTATTAGCTATTTGCAATAAATTGCTGTCTTAATTGATGGATTTTGTCACGCGTATTTGCAGCTTGCTCAAATTCTAAATTTTGAGCGAAGTCATACATCTGTTTTTCTAACCGTTGAATTTCAAGCTCTAATTGTTGCGGAGTTAATACTGTATATATGCCTTTTGATTCGGCTACTTTATGTAAATCAGCGGCTTTATTTCTTGATTTAGTACGTCCACTTGGTGCGCCTAATTCTAATAAATCACCAATTTTCTTATTCAATTTTTGAGGAATAATATTATGTTCTAAATTATAAATTATTTGCTTTTCGCGTCGTCGTTGAGTTTCATTAATTGCGCGTTCCATTGAGCCTGTAATACGATCACCATATAAAATAGCTTTACCCTCAATATTACGTGCTGCGCGTCCCATGGTTTGAATAAGTGATCGTTCTGAGCGTAAAAAACCTTCTTTATCCGCATCCAAAATAGCCACTAAAGAAACTTCGGGAATATCTAATCCTTCCCGCAATAAGTTAATACCCACTAACACATCAAATTTACCCAAACGTAAATCACGAATAATCTCGACCCGTTCAACGGTATCGATATCGGAGTGAAGGTAACGTACTTTCACCCCATGCTCAGTAAGATATTCAGTAAGATCTTCTGACATTCGCTTGGTCAATGTCGTTACTAATACTCGCTCTTTTTTAGCTGAGCGTATGCGAATTTCAGAAAGTAAATCATCAACTTGTGTTGCTACAGGTCGAACTTCTATTTCAGGATCAAGCAAACCTGTCGGACGTACCACTTGCTCTGCAATATCACCACCTGACTTTTCAATTTCATAAGCACCGGGTGTTGCCGAAACATAGATAGTTTGTGGGGCTAAAGATTCAAACTCCTCAAATTTCATTGGTCGATTATCAAGAGCTGAAGGTAATCGAAACCCATATTCAACCAGATTTTCTTTACGAGACCGATCACCACGGAACATGGCACCAATTTGAGAAACAGTGACGTGTGATTCATCAATAATTAATAAACCATCAGCAGGAAGATAATCAAACAATGTAGGTGGCGGCTCACCCTCTGTTCGCCCACTTAGATAACGTGAATAATTTTCGATACCAGAACAAAAACCAAGTTCATTCATCATTTCAATATCAAATTGCGTTCGCTGCGAAATGCGTTGTTCTTCAACTAATTTATTATTATCTAACAATTGTTGCTTTCGCTGAGTTAACTCAAGTTTAATCCCTTCAATAGCTTCTAGAATTTTCTCTCTTGGAGTTACATAGTGCGTTTTGGGATAAATTGTTGTCCGGGCTAAATCACGTTGAAGAATAGCGCCAGTAAGAGGGTCAAAGGATGAAATAACCTCGACTTCATCATCAAATAATTCCAACCGAATGGCTTCTTTTTCTGATTCTGCTGGGAATATATCAATCACCTCCCCTCGAACACGAAACGTACCGCGCTCAAAGACAGCATCATTACGTTTATATTGCAACTCAGCTAAACGACGCAGAATATCACGTTGATTAAGTACATCACCACGACGTACATGTAACATCATTTTTAAATAAGATTCAGGATCGCCTAAGCCATAAATAGCGGAAACTGAAGCAATAATAATAACATCACGCCGCTCCATTAATGCTTTAGTTGCAGATAACCGCATCTGTTCAATATGAGCATTGACCGATGCATCTTTTTCAATAAAAGTATCGGTTGTTGGCACATAAGCTTCAGGTTGATAATAATCATAATAGGAAACAAAATATTCAACCGCATTATCGGGAAAGAAATCTCTCATTTCACCATATAATTGGGCAGCTAAAGTTTTATTGGGTGCCATAATAAGCGTTGGACGATTAGCTTGCGCAATGACATTGGCTATCGTAAAGGTTTTACCAGAACCCGTAACCCCGAGTAACGTTTGCTGCGCAAGACCAGAATCAAGCCCATCCATTAATTGTGCTATGGCTGTGGGTTGATCCCCCGCGGGTGAATAATCAGATACAAGACTGAACAGCTTACTCATTACATCTACCTGTAATAACAATACTGAGTATCATTGTGAGCACCCTCCCAATAATGTCAATACTGGTTTGAGTAAGTTCGAGGATACATAATGGCATATCGCATATAACAGCATCATCAGATTGATATAAACTTATAAGGGAAATAGCATCCACTGCTTGTACAACAATAATGATTTTGAGTATTCTTTTATGCCTATTTACATTGCTTCATTTTTAATCATGTGACTCTATTTGTTTTTTTAATTATTCCTTATAATCATTACTGTTACCGTTAATATTATCTTTTAATATTTATCAACAACCATAAAAACGCCGATCCATATCAACATAGTTATCCACAGAAATTGTGGACAACCACTAACAACCCAAGCCATTAGGCACTTCTTAAAAATCAAGTCTTTTTTATAATGTATAAAAAAAGCTAACCTAAATGGCTAGCTTCTTATTTGCTCTTAACACTAACTGCAATAATATTAGTAATTAAGATCCATTAAAAATTGCACATCATCACCCGCTTGATAATAAACTGGCTCATTACCATAGCTAAAGAATTTTAATGGCTTACCATTAGCGGCATGGTAACTAATTTTATTATCCATTACTGCTAACCATGTACCTTCTGGAATACCTATTACTGGCTCATGCTTATTTACTTCAAGAAACTCTTGAATACGCTCATCACGAGTCTCACCCATATGGCCTTCAACTGATGCTTCTAAGTAATGAGGATTAATCTGGAAAGGCACAAAATTCAATGAAGATAAAATAGCTCCAGTAACAATTGGCATATCATTAGTGGTGCGAATTGTTGGGCAACCAATATTTGTACCAGCACTCCAGCCAATATAAGCTTTACCTTGCTTTAATACTGCTTTACGGATTGGGCCGACTAAGCCTAAATCGTGTAAGGTTTTATTTAACACCCACGTATTACCGCCACTAACAATAATACCATCAGCTTGTTCAATCGCAGTTACTGGATCTTCTGCACGGTGCAAACCCGTTGCAATACAATCTAACCCCAGTTTATCAAACGTTGCTTGAACTAATGCGACACGATCATCATGACTTGAACGAATAACAGCATATGGGATCACGACAAAATGCTTCGCTCCTGTACGCTTAACTTGATCAATAATTGCATCAGCAGCAAATTCCATTACATGGGTGTTACCAGCAATTTTACCATTACTAAGTAATAAAATATCCATTGTTCCATCCTATAGCTTATGTTTATTCGTTATACGTGCAATCACGAACACTATTTATATTAAACGCAGTTATATCAAACGCAGAATTGCCTAACTTTACAACCGTCACAATCACAAATTACAAAAACAATAATGGGAAATATCTATATTTTCATAATAGTTAGCAATTTTCTCACCAATAAAAACACTAAAAATACTATTTAGTTCCAAAATAAAAACACCAATCCAACAATAAATTATCATCAAGTAAGCTTTAAAGAAGAATTTCATTTAACTAAAAGCTTATATTTCAAGTAACTACTCAAATTTAAGACGATTAATAGATAAAACCCTACCCTTCGGGAGTTGTTATAGGGCTCACAAAATCAGATAATGTGAAGATCTCTTGCAATGATAATGAACTCGGTATGACTGAATACCTTTTACTCCTGATCGGGACTGTGTTGGTTAACAACTTTGTACTCGTTAAATTCTTAGGTTTATGTCCTTTTATGGGTGTATCTAAGAAACTAGAAACCGCTATCGGTATGGGCTTAGCGACAACATTCGTGCTGACGCTAGCTTCTGTGTGTGCGTATCTTGTTGAAACCTATATCTTGGAACCACTAGGTATCCAATACTTACGTACACTTAGTTTTATACTTGTAATTGCCGTTGTAGTGCAATTTACCGAAATGGTAGTCCATAAAACTAGCCCAACCCTTTACCGTTTGTTAGGTATTTTTCTACCATTAATCACAACCAACTGTGCCGTATTAGGTGTTGCTTTATTAAATACCAATGAGCACCATAACTTCATTCAATCTGTTATTTATGGCTTTGGTGCAGCAGTGGGTTTCTCATTGGTATTAGTATTGTTTGCTTCTATGCGTGAGCGTATTGCAGCAGCAGATGTGCCAGCACCGTTTAAAGGCGCTTCAATCGCAATGATCACTGCAGGCCTTATGTCTCTTGCCTTTATGGGCTTTACTGGATTGGTGAAATTGTAATGAGCGGAATCTTAATTGCTGCCATTGTTATCGCTGTTTTAGCTGCAATATTTGGTATTATTTTAGGTTTTGCTTCAGTGCGCTTCAAAGTTGAAGCAGATCCGATTGTAGAACAAATTGATGCTATTTTACCGCAAACACAATGTGGTCAATGTGGTTTTCCTGGCTGCCGTCCTTACGCTGAAGCAATAGCTAATGGCGAAGTCATTAATAAATGCCCCCCTGGTGGCCAAGCAACAATTGAAAAACTTGCCGACCTTATGGGTGTCGAAGTACCTCAAGCCTCAAATGAAGTGGCAAGTAGTATTAAAAAAGTTGCTTTTATTCATGAAGATATGTGTATTGGGTGTACCAAGTGCATTCAGGCATGTCCAGTTGATGCCATTGTCGGCGGTACTAAAGCAATACATACGGTAATAAAAGACGAATGTACAGGCTGTGACCTTTGTGTTTCTCCTTGTCCTACAGACTGTATTGAAATGAACCCAGTTAAAGAAACACCTGATAACTGGAAATGGCAACTCAACCAAATACCGGTTGTTAATATTGCTGCGACAGCGAATGCAGAAAAGGTTAAGCCATAGTCATGCTATCGATTATTGAACAAATTAAACAAGGTAAGCTATGGGATTTCCATGGCGGTATTCATCCAGCGGAAAACAAGAAATTATCGAATAAACAGCCAATTAAAGTGGCTGGTATTCCTCAGGAATTAGTATTACCACTAAAACAACATATTGGTTCTCGTGGTGATATTATTGTCAACATTGGTGACCACGTACTAAAAGGCCAACCACTCACACAGGGTGATATCGCAATGTGTGTGCCCATTCATGCCCCGAGTTCAGGTACGATCACAGCCATAGAACAACGCACAACGGCTCACCCTTCTGGCTTAACCGATTTATGTATCGTAATAGCAACAGATAACCAAGATACTTGGTGTCATGTTAAGCAACACTCTGATTATCAAGATCGTGATCCTGCAGAATTGATAGAGATTATTCGTCTTGCCGGTATTGCAGGTCTCGGTGGCGCTGGTTTTCCAACTGCACGCAAACTACAAGGTGGTTTAGGTAACGTTGATATTCTAATAATCAATGCTGCTGAGTGTGAGCCTTATATCACTGCCGATGATCGACTGATGCAAGATTATGCTGATGAAGTTATCGAAGGCGTGCGTATTTTACGCCATATTATTGCGCCCAAATTAACCTTAATTGGTATTGAAGATAATAAACCAGAGGCAATCAAGGCATTAGAAGCCTGTGTTAATGAAGACGATAATATTATTATTCGTGTTATTCCAACCAAATACCCATCTGGAAGCTCCAAACAATTAGTAAAACTTTTAACGGGTCGAGAAGTACCAAGTCAAGCGCGTTCAACCTCAATCGGGGTTATTATGCAAAATATCGGTACTGCATTTGCAATTAAGCGTGCGATTGTTAACGGTGAACCATTAATTGAGCGTGTAGTTACGTTAACAGGTGAAGCCTTTAAACAACGCGGTAATGTGTTTGCTTTACTAGGAACCCCCATCGCTTATTTACTGGAAAAGTTTGGCTATAAAGCAGATAAGAAATATCCTCGAGTCATTATCGGTGGTTCATTGATGGGCTTTACATTGCCACATGCCAATGTACCAATCACCAAAATTACTAACTGTATTTTAACGCCTAAACGTAAAGAGTTACCGCTGCATACTTACGAAATGGCGTGTATTCGTTGTTCTGCTTGTGCTGATGTTTGTCCATCGTCATTGTTACCACAACAATTACAATGGTATGCAAAAGATAAAGATTACGAAAAATGTGAACAATATAATTTAAGTGATTGTATTGAATGCGGTGCTTGCGCTTATGTCTGCCCAAGTGAAATTCCACTCGTTCAATATTATCGCCAAGCTAAAGCTGAAATTTGGGAACGTAAACAAGATGAAATGAGTGCTGAACGTGCTCGTCAACGTTTTGAAGCCAAGCAACAGCGTATGGAGCGTGATAAAGCTGAACGTGAAAATCGTTTTGCTAAAGCTGCAACTGATCGTCGTCAACACATGGCAACATCTGGCGGTGATGATGCAGTAGCCGCAGCTATTGCCCGTGTTAAAGCCAAGCAAGCAGCATCGAAAGAAACTGTACCAACTGCAATAAAACCAGCGGTAGCTGCCGCTATTGCCAAAGCAAAAGCCAAACAAGCAGCTTCAGTATCAACAGAAGATGCAGTACCAGATAACAGCGAAATGGCGGCATTACGTAAACAACGTAAGCTGCAAGCTCGTGAGCAAAAAGCAGCCAAACATGCTGAGTTAATGCAGCTACAAACGGGTACGGAACAACCTGCTGAGCAAGTAACTGATAAAAAAGATGCTGTTGCAGCAGCCATTGCACGTGCAAAAGCCCGTAAAGCAGCGCAACAAACACAACCTGTGACAGATACAGAGACAACAACACAAGTTGACACTAACGTTGCTGCTGATCCTAAAAAAGCCGCTGTTGCAGCAGCCATTGCACGTGCGAAAGCTCGTAAAGCCGCGCAACAAACACAACCTGTGACAGAGACAGAGCCAACAACACAAGTAGACACTAACGTTGCTGCTGATCCTAAAAAAGCAGCCGTTGCAGCAGCCGTTGCTCGTGCTAAAGCCCGTAAGGCAGCCCAACAGACACAATCAAATAGTGAAACTCAAACAACCACGGATGCAAAGCCTGTAACTGATGTGAACACTAACGTTGTGACTGAGGATCCTAAAAAAGCCGCTGTTGCAGCAGCCGTTGCTCGTGCGAAAGCCCGTAAAGCAGCCCAACAGGCACAATCAAATAGTGAGACTCAAACAACCACGGATGCAAAGCCTGAAACTGATGTGAACACTAACGTTGTGACTGAGGATCCTAAAAAAGCCGCTGTTGCAGCAGCCGTTGCTCGTGCGAAAGCCCATAAAGCAGCCCAACAGGCACAATCAAATAGTGAAACTCAAACAACCACGGATGCAAAGCCTGAAACTGATGTGAACACTAACGTTGTGACTGAGGATCCTAAAAAAGCCGCTGTTGCAGCAGCCGTTGCTCGTGCGAAAGCCCGTAAAGCAGCCCAGCAAGCCAATAAAGTACAATCTAACATTGAGGAAGAATAATCGTGGCTTTTAATATTGCCAGCTCACCCCATGCACATAATCGTCGTAGTACGAGTGCAATCATGCGTACGGTTATTTTATGTGCGATTTTTGGTGTTATTGCTCAATGCTATTTTTTTGGGTTGGGGACACTGATTCAAATTGTTTTCGCCTCTCTTTGTGCGCTTATATTTGAAGCAATTGTACTTAAATTACGCCAGCGTCCATTAGCGCCTTATTTACGTGATAATACGGCACTATTAACAGGTGTGTTAATTGGTATTTCAATTCCCCCACTGGCACCATGGTGGATCACCGTTATTGGCGTATTTTTTGCGATTGTGGTCGCAAAACACCTTTATGGTGGTATGGGACAAAACCTATTTAATCCTGCAATGGTTGCTTATGTTGTACTGTTAATTTCATTCCCTGTTCAAATGACAACATGGTTACCACCTGCATCTTTAAGTGCTAATCCTGTGACATTTATGGATAGTTTATCTGCGATATTTACGGGATTCACACCAGATGGTTTCAGTATTCAACAACTCAAAATGTCAGTTGATGGCTACACAATGGCAACCCCATTAGATACCCTAAAAACATCCTTAAAAACTGGAATGACAATTGCCGAAGCAATGAAAAAACCAGTCTACGGCACACTCGCAGGTATTGGTTGGGAGTGGGTTAATATTGGTTTCTTATTAGGTGGTTTACTACTACTTAAATTACGTATTATTCAATGGCATATTCCCGTTGCAATGTTAACCTCATTACTGGTTATTAGTAGTGTCATGCATGTGATCGATCCAAGCGTTGCCGCATCACCGCTATTACATATGTTCTCTGGTGCAACCATGCTAGGTGCCTTTTTTATTGCCACCGATCCAGTAACCGCCTCCACCACAGTAAAAGGTCGCCTTATTTTTGGCGCTTTTATTGGCGTAATGGTCTACCTCATTCGTACTTGGGGTGGTTTTCCTGATGGCGTCGCATTTGCAGTATTATTAGCTAACTTATGTGTTCCTATCATTGATTATTACACGCGTCCACGCACTTATGGTCACTAATAATGAGTATGCCCATGTTTAAATCCATGAAAAAAAATGGTCTGATTCTGGCTGTTTTTGCCTTGTTATCGACAGCATTAGTTTCTCTAACTCACGATTTCACGGCTAATCGTATTTCTGAACAGCAGCAACAACAATTACTAAATACCTTAAACCAAGTTATTCCTGTCACAAGTCATGACAACTTACTGTATAAAAATTGTACTTTAGTTAAAAACCTCCAATATATAGGCACTAAAACACCGATGCCTGCTTACATCGCAACCCAAAATGGAAAGCCAACGGGGATTGCAATCGAAGGTATCGCTCCTGATGGTTACAGCGGTGCAATTAAACTCATTGTAGGTCTTGATACTAAGGGGGTTATTACTGGTGTTCGTATTTTAGAGCAACATGAAACGCCAGGACTAGGTGATAAAATTGAAACCTCCGTGAGTGATTGGATCTATAGTTTCACAGGTAAACGTGTTAATGGCGCAAATGATCCTAAATTCCATGTCCGTAAAGATGGTGGGGAATTTGATCAGTTTACCGGCGCGACTATTACTCCACGCGCAGTAGTTAAAGCGGTGAAAAATATTTCGTTGTACTGGCAAAATAATCAGCAACAGATCCTAAGCCAGCCACTAGACTGTCCGAGTGAATAATTATGACAACATCTTATAAAGAGTTGATGAAAAATGGCTTATGGTATAACAACCCGACGGTCGTACAGCTGTTAGGTTTATGTCCATTATTGGCAGTATCATCAACAGCAACCAATGCGCTCGGATTAGGTCTTGCGACGACCATGGTTTTGGTAATGTCTAACTTTACTATTTCCATTATTCGCAAATGGGTACCGTCAGAAATTCGAATTCCTGTTTTCGTAATGATCATTGCATCACTGGTAACCTGCGTTCAATTATTAATGAATGCCTATGTCTATGGCTTATATAAGTCATTAGGTATTTTTATTCCATTGATCGTAACTAACTGCATTATTATCGGTCGAGCGGAAGCCTTTGCCTCAAAAAATAAACCACTACCAGCGGTATTAGACGGTTTATGGATGGGGCTTGGTATGACATCGGCACTATTTTTACTGGGCGCGATGCGTGAAATTTTAAGTAAAGGCTCACTATTTGATGGTGCCAACCGCTTATTAGGTGATTGGGCATCGGTACTGCATATTCAAATATTTCATTTTGACAGTAGCTTTTTACTTGCCATGCTACCACCGGGGGCATTTCTTGGTGTCGGTTTTATGATTGCGCTGAAAAATATTATTGATAAATACAAAGCAGATAAACAAGCTGCATCAAAAAAACAACAGCAACCAAAAGTTGAGCGCGCACGTATTACCGATATAAAATAATACGCTATTTGTGACTTTTCAGTACTAAAACTGGCTTTCGAGCCAGTTTTACTCTTGCTGTAAATATTATCAAATATGCCAATCATCTCTATAGGCGCTCACCCTTAATCATAGTGATATTGGCATTTTATTGCGTCAGGAAAGACAATGAACAATCAAAAACGGGTTCAGATATTAGAACGATTACAAGCTGAAAATCCACACCCACAAACAGAACTTCACTGGACAACACCGTTTGAGTTGTTAATTTCAGTTTTACTATCAGCACAAGCAACTGATGTTAGTGTCAATAAAGCAATGGATAAGCTCTACCCCATTGCCAATACACCTCAAGCTATCTTTGATCTTGGTGTTGATGGCGTAAAACAATATATAAAAACCATTGGTTTATTTAATTCTAAAGCAGAAAACGTTATTAAAACTTGTCGTATCTTACTCGATAAACATAACGGCGAAATTCCTGAGGATCGAGCAGCATTAGAAGCATTACCTGGAGTCGGACGTAAAACAGCAAATGTTGTTCTTAATACTGCTTTTGGTTGGCCAACTATTGCGGTTGACACTCATATTTTCAGAGTCTGTAACCGTACTAAATTTGCTATCGGAAAAAATGTTGAACAAGTAGAAGAAAAGCTACTAAAAGTAGTTCCAGCTGCATTTAAAGTCGATGTCCACCACTGGCTTATTTTGCATGGCCGTTATACCTGCATTGCACGAAAACCACGTTGTGGCAGCTGTATTATTGAAGACTTATGTGAATATAAAGATAAAATCGAGATTTAATTATAATGCTGCGACCAGCCTTAAATGGACGCAGCTACTCCATCTCGCTCAAGTAACGGATTGCTTTCCAAGTTACACTTCACTACGCCCTAATGAAATAACTACTCGACGATTTTGATTTCGACCGACAGGGGTTGAGTTGTCCGCAATGGGTCGCCGTTTGCCATGTGCTTCAACCTGTATTCGATTTTCAGGTAAGCCTAGCGCCTTAAAATAATGTTCAATTTTATCAGCTCGCTGCTCTGATAACCGTTGTCCTTCAACTGTGCCAAGGGCTGAATCGCTATATGCCGCCACCAGCACTAAATCAATATCATCAGAATAACGAACATAATTAGCGATTTGTGCCAAGCGTTTTTGTGACATGTTATCTAACTCATCACTGTTGCTATTATAATGCAAAATTGTAAAGGCAATATCATCAAAACTAAATGGCATTAAATTATTTAAACACTGACTAAAGTCTTGATATGATTTATTAAAATTTACGGCAGATAAGCCAACCTCCAATTGTCGTTGCTGCTGTACCGGCCATGTTTTATAACTAAAGGTAGGATTACGCCCATCTTCTAATTCAGCTAACATTTGCCACACAATGTTGCCGTCAATATAACCATCAAATTGTTTAAAAAACTTCAAATTAGTCATTGAATAAGCAGCATCTCCCGGCATCCATAATGGTGGCATTGACGTTAATTTAACGTTACGGGTAGTCCCAAGCCGACGGTGCATTTTTAATTCAAAATGAAGATTCATTGTTTTGCTTGAAAGCGCTGAAAATTGTGCACTACCATAACGGGGAATAACATGATTAAGACGGCATTCTAGTGGTGTATTAACCACTAATTGCCATTGTGATTGACTTGGTTGGGCCAAATAATTTTTAGCTACAGCCATTGGCATTGATAAAAATACACTGACAATCAATCCACTTCGAAACCAAGGTGTTAATAGTTTAATGACATTCATTTAATAACCAAACCAGAAGAAATAATACGACAACAATGACAACAACATGCTTCTATATCGGCACTAATGATGTGAGCTTTAGCCTTGTCTTATAGTATCAAAGTTTCAATGTATTCAATCCTAGAACGATAGCAAACGACAATGAAATTAAGCTATTAATCTGCCATAATACTGAATTCTATTATTTTGACAGCAGTGCTATGAGCCAAGATAACCAATTTAATACCCTAAAAAGTCGCTTTCGCGGCTACTTTCCTGTCGTCATTGACGTTGAAACTGCAGGTTTTGATTCAAAAACGGATGCCTTATTAGAAATTTGTGCTGTCACTCTACAAATGGATGAAGATGGTTGGTTAAAACCTGCAACAACTATCCATTTCCATGTTGTACCGTTTGAAGGGGCTATCTTGCATAAAGAAGCCTTAGAATTTAATGGTATCCGCGACCCTTTTAGCCCATTACGGGGTGCAGTATCAGAAGAAGTGGCACTGAAAGAAATTTATAAGCAAATCAGAAAAGAACAAAAGCATACCGATTGTACACGCGCAATCATGGTGGCCCATAACGCAACGTTTGATCATAGTTTTGTGATGGCAGCATCAGAGCGCGCTAAACTAAAACGTAATCCATTCCACCCTTTTGCAACCTTTGATACCGCGGCATTAAGTGGTTTAGCATTTGGACAAACAGTACTGGCTAAAGCCTGTCAGACAGCTGAAATACCATTTGATAATAAAGAAGCACACTCAGCACTGTACGATACAGAACGTACTGCGGAATTATTTTGTAAAATAGTCAATAAATGGAAACAATTAGGTGGGTGGCCGCTACACACTCCCTCAGAAGAGCCATCAGCAGCAGAATAGCTACCACCATTTTCTGTTCTTTATTAAACCCATCGTTGTATGGGTTTTTTTATACCTCATCTGCATCTTGCCATTGGTTATGCACCACATCTTATTAAAAATAGAATCGAAATGAATAACCAATCGATTATTAATTAACATATACGCAACATTCCTCTTATACTTTATCTGTAATGCGTTTTGTTTTTCCTCATGGATGAATAAAAAATGAAAGAATAACCGTTGAGAGGCAGAATAATGTCCGTAAATATACGTTATATTTCCCTTGCACTTTGTAGCAGCCTTACCGCCACCTCCGCCTTTGGGGCCGGATTTCAAGTATCAGAACAATCAGCATCAGGATTAGGGCGCGCTTTTGCAGGAGAAGCAGCCATTGCAGATAATCCTGCCGTTATTTCTCGAAATCCTGCCGCCATGACAAAATTTAGATCAATGACAATATCAGTGGTCGGAAGTATTGTTGCTCCAGATATTGATATTATTGCTCATGACGCACCAAATGGAACGCAAACAGCAAAAAATGTTGCACCCTCAGCATTTGTCCCCGCAAGTTACTTTATTATGCCGCTCAATGAGCGTCTCTCTTGGGGCGTCGCGCTATTTTCAGGTTATGGCGTCACCACCGATTATCCCGCTGATTTTTATGATGGTACATCGACAGGTAAAACGTCATTAGTTGCGATTAATTTAAACCCTAGTATCGCTTACAAAGCCACTGAACAATTAAGCCTTGGCATTGGTATCAATGCTGTTTATGCCTCCGCTGAGCTTTACCGTCACTATGGTCAGAATGCGTTGCCTTTTTATCCTGCAATTAAACCCAGTGATAAAACAATAAACATGAAGGGTGATACTTGGAGTTGGGGCTGGAATATTGGTGCTTTTTATGAGGTAGACGATAATAATCGCTTTGGCATTGCTTATCGTTCTAAAGTTGACCTTGATTTTAAAGGTGATTTTACTGACTACTCCGGAGTTGTACTTGGCAGTAATAATCGAGGCAACACCATTAAAGGAAAGCTGCCTGTTGTACTTCCTGCAACTGCCGAATTCTCTGGCTTTCATCAGCTCAACCATCAAATAGCGGTTCATTACAGCCTCTTTTGGACCCAATGGAGCAGCTTTAAAGAGTTACGCGCTACTAATTCACAATGTAATTTTGGTGGCCAAATGCCTGGTGTCTGTTTATTAAAAGATGAAGATTATCAGGATGCATTCCGGTGGGCCATTGGTGCCACATATACTTTAAACCCAACAATTACTTTACGTGCAGGGTTTGCCTATGACGAACAAGGCGGCAAGGCAACACTCAGTATTCCTGATACTGACCGTTTTTGGTATTCAGCGGGGGCAACTTATCACTATAACTCTCAACTAAGCATTGATGTGGGCCTTAGTTATGTCTATGGCAAAGAAAGTGATTTTGTTGAGAATAACGACCGTTTTACGGCCAGCAGCGTTGCTTATATTGGTGCAGCACAACTTAACTACGCCTTTTAGCCCCAATGGATAACAACATTTTAGCTTTTAATAAGGGAATATATGAATAAGTATATTTTAACAATACTAACAACAAGTTTAGGGTTAATTGGTTGTGGTAGTGACAGTAAACTCGAAGGTGCACCAACATTAGATCCTAATATTACTGAAAGTGTAAACGCTGCAACTAAAATTAATTTTGATTTAATCAGCGATCCACAAAACCCAATTCTCGTTCAACCCACTTATTTATTAATGAATAACCGTGATGGCACATTAAATACCGAAGCCGCAGCCATCGATCCAACGAATATTAGTGATCCATTAGTTGCAATGGGACAAACCGACGGCTGGAGTACCAATCAACCTCTACAGTTACAATTTGTAGGTGCGAATCTTGATGCGACGACCTTAACTGACGGGTTTTATTTAATTGAATCAAACAATCCAACCAATGATACTGATACTACGCCCCCAATAAAGCTTTCCCAAGCCAATGGCGACTTTGCTCTCTCTGCATCTGGCACCACGCTAACAGTGATGTTATTGAAACCATTAAAGCCCGCTCATAATTATATGTTTGCCATCACTAATGAGCTACAAGACAGTAACGGTAATAGTGTGGGTATGAGTAACACCTATGCGGTCTTAAAAGCGCAAGCAACTGCGCCCTCTCCAGCATTAATCCCCGCGCAAAAAATCACCCATAACACCGAAACCGAATTTGCAAGAGTCGGTGTCAATAAAGACAGTATTATCTTCTCAAGTTGGTTTACCACCGCCTCCGTTGGCGATGCTATTTTTGCAGTTAAAACAGCCACAGCTCTTGCACTCCAACAAGGTGCAAATACCGTTTGGAAAGGTAGCGCCCTTAACGATAATGTTACAACATCCGATTTACGTAACTTGTTTAGCTTTTCTAACCCTACAGACACTAAAGCGCAGACACCCGCAGGAAAAGGAGAAATTTACACAGGAACGGTAGCATTGCCCTACTTTTTAAATAATAGTGCCGCCAACTTTGCCACCACACCTTGGCAAAGCGGAATGCCAAGTATTGCCATTATCAGCTCTGTATTAGCAACTGGAAGTGCTGCTGATAAAGCAACAATTATAGAACAACTAGCAGCACTTAATATAACCCCTGCAGATATTGCAGCGGCAACAGATCCTAGTGTTCAAAATAAACTTTTAGTTGCATTAACAGGAGCAACGCTGACTTTAGCAAATGGTGATCAACTTGATCCACAACGTCTGATCACTCGTTTTAGCCCTCTCCCAAAATTACGCTCAGTACAGTATATTGATTACATATTAGTGCTCCCTAGTGCCGCTAAATGTAACGCTGTAGGGAAAAATAGCACCAGCATCTATTTACATGGTATTACCAGCAACAAAGAAACTGTATTCGCACTTGCAGACAATATAATTAATGATAATTGTCAGGCTATTTTTGCGATTGATCATCCCCTGCATGGAAGTCGTACTATTAATGGTGTTCCTGGTAGCGCCAGTGATGGTCACCCTGAGTATTATTTAAATTTATCAGCCCTGACCGTTGCCCGTGATAATTTACGTCAAAGCAGTAGTGATATTATTAACTTGCGAGCAACCATCGGAAGGATCTTTGCGATCATTGCCGAAGGTGATAATACGACCATTAATAACTTAGGGCATTTAAAAACCTTAGATCCGGTACAAGGGGTAACCTTTATTGGTCATTCATTAGGTGCCATTACGGGTGTTAGTGTCGCTAATATTATCAATCGCCCTCTAGGAGAACCAACAATAGATACCACCTACTTCGCTATTAATACTTTTGCATTAGCAAATCCTGGTGGTGAAATCCCTTATCTATTGTTAAATTCTGGCAGCTTTGGGGGCTTCGTAAAAGGTAACTTAATGCTCAGTAGTAATGCTGAATTTAAAGCCTTTTGTAACCAACAATCTTTAGGTGCTGCGGACTGTTTTAATGCTTACCAAGCGCAGTTAATTTCTCAAGGTGATGCCGCCTCTCTCGCAACATTAACTGCAACTTATTCCACGTTTAACCGCTTCGCTTATGCTGCTCAAACCGTATTAGATACTATAGATCCAACCAATCATGCACCACAAGTCAATCCAAGTACGGCATTATATTTAGCACAAGTCAAAGATGATGCAACGATTCCGAATATGACACCACTGGGAGCGACGGTTGAGGGGACTAATATTTTACTGCCATATTCTCCTTTCACAGGGACAACCCCATTAATTTTCGGGCTCAACCTCGCAGTGACAGATAAATCGATTACAGATCAATTAATTCGCAATGCCGTATTATTTAATCAAGGTGGTCATTCATCATTGCAAAATCCAACAATAAGCCCTGCTGTAACACAAGAAATGCAACAAGAGATAGCATCATTTATAAATACAAAGGGTCAAAACATAACGATTAACAATAAAAGTGTAATTATGACAACACCTTAAATGTTCATAAGATAAAACTAAACATTATAAAAGCGGGTTAATTACTCGCTTTTTTTTGTTATATAAAACAATATGATATTTTCATATGCCCGTTGTTAAATATAAATGTCAGCACAAAATTAGTACTCGACAAATGCTGAAAATCAAGCACACTGTGATATATGAGATCAAAGTCTCATAATAACAATTAAATCGTGTGTTGCAGTGATTAACACTGACAGACGAACAAAGTAATAATGCAAACAACGGATGGAACTCACGTTTTATGAACCCTGTAATTATCGCCGTATGCATCATGCTGGTACTCGCTTTAATGCGTGTCAATGTCGTGGTTGCACTTACATTTAGTGCCATCATTGGTGGCCTCATCGGAGGATTGTCTCTTACCGATGCTGTTTCTGCCTTTGAGGGTGGTTTAGGTGGTGGAGCGACAACCGCTCTTAGCTATGCCATGTTAGGTGCTTTTGCCGTCGCTATTTCGCGCTCTGGTATTACTGACGTCCTTGCTCAAAAAGTAATTAAACACATTAGCGGCCATGAAAATATTGCCGCAGCAACAGGGGTTAAATATAGCGTTCTTATCATTTTAGTATTGCTTGCCATTTCTTCTCAGAACGTTATCCCTGTCCATATCGCTTTTATTCCAATTGTAATTCCACCGTTATTACATGTTTTTGCCAAACTTAAACTTGATCGCCGCTTAATTGCCTGTGTATTAACGTTTGGCTTAGTTACCCCTTATATGGTACTTCCAATAGGTTTTGGTGGTATTTTCCTTAATAATATTCTACTAAAAAATTTACATGATAATGGTCTAGATGTTGCTGCGAGCCAAGTGCCTATCGCAATGATCTTACCCGCTTGTGGTATGTTATTTGGCTTATTAATGGCAACATTTGTGAGTTACCGTAAGCCACGAGAATACTCAGTAGCAAAAATTCTTGCGAGTGAGCCAGAGAAAAAGACCATTGATATGCGTCATGTTTACGTTGCTGTTGGTGCTATTTTTGCAGCATTAGGCGCACAACTTTATAGTGGCTCAATGATTATTGGTGGCTTGGTCGGCTTCATGGTCTTCACCTTTACGGGTGTCATCAAGTGGAAAGAAACCCACGATGTGTTCACGAAAGGTGTCCATATGATGGCGATGATCGGTTTTATTATGATTGCAGCAGCAGGTTTTGCAGCGGTAATGAAAGCGACAGGTGGCGTTGAAACCTTAGTTAATTCACTAGAAGCTGTTATCGGTAATAACAAACCCCTCGCGGCATTATTAATGCTTGTTGTTGGTTTATTAGTAACCATGGGTATTGGCTCATCATTTTCGACAATTCCAATTCTAGCAACAATCTATGTTCCATTATGTTTGTCTTTTGGTTTCTCGCCAATGGCAACTATTGCTATTGTAGGAACAGCGGCAGCACTAGGTGATGCAGGTTCTCCAGCTTCTGATTCAACTTTAGGTCCAACATCAGGTTTGAATGCCGATGGACAACATGATCATATATGGGATTCTGTAGTACCAACGTTTATCCACTATAACTTGCCACTAATTGCCTTTGGCTGGATAGCGTCAATGATACTTTAATTATGATTAAATCATGTTAGTCATCACTATTTAATTATATAAATATAAAAAAACCGCCAACGTCTAACGTGGCGGTTTTTTATAAGTGCTAAATAACACACTTAGCAAACAAGCTTACTCAGCTGCTTGTGCATCACGACGAGCAGCAGACTCTTTAATTAGTGTCTGTAATTCACCTTTTTGGAACATTTCCAAAATGATGTCACAACCACCAATTAGCTCACCATCAATCCATAATTGTGGGAATGTTGGCCACTGTGCGTATACAGGCAATTCAGCACGAATATCTGGGTTTTGAAGAATATCTACAAATGCAAATTTTTCACCACAGTTCATTAATGCTTGTGCTGCTTGTGATGAGAAACCACAGCTTGGTAATTTTGGAGAGCCTTTCATGTACAACAAAATAGCGTTATCTGAAATTTGTTGTTTAATTTTATCGATAGTTTCCATCGCTTCCTCGTCCGATTCTAATAGTCATTTGTAATAAACCCTACCATTCTACTTGGTTATCGTCACCAATAAAAATACTTTCAAATTATGTTTAGCACCTCGTTATCAACAATAAAACGCAATCTTAGTTATATTGATATCTATTAAGTGGTTATTGACCTTACTGATAACGAGGTATAGGGTATTTTTTTAAGCATAATGCTTTTAATAAACTAAAAACTTGCTAAAATAAAACGGTCAGATTCAAATAATAAGTAGGCGCCAACGTCTACTAGAAGTAATGTCGTGGGCATAAGCCCAATAACTACAATTAAAATGGAGAATTGAGCAATGGCATTTGAATTACCAGCTCTACCGTACGCAATCAACGCTCTTGAGCCACATATCTCTCAAGAAACACTAGAATACCACTACGGTAAGCACCACAATACTTACGTTGTTAAGCTAAACGGTCTTGTAGAAGGTACTGACCTTGCTGAAAAATCTCTTGAAGAGATCGTACAGACTTCTACGGGTGGTGTTTTCAACAACGCAGCTCAAGTATGGAACCATACATTCTACTGGCACTGCCTAAGTCCAAATGGCGGCGGCGAGCCAACTGGCGAATTAGCAGATGCAATTGTTAAAGCATTCGGTTCTTTTGCAGAATTCAAAGCTAAATTCACAGATTCAGCAATCAACAACTTTGGTTCAGGCTGGACATGGTTAGTTAAAACTGAAGATGGCGCATTAGAAATCGTTAACACTTCAAACGCAGGTTGCCCAATTGCAGAAGAAGGTCTAAAAATGACACCGCTTCTAACTGTTGATGTATGGGAACACGCTTACTACATCGATTACCGCAATGCTCGCCCTGATTACATGGCAGCATTCTGGGCATTGGTTAACTGGGATTTCGCCGCTAAAAATCTTGCAGCGTAATTTACAGTGATACAAAGACTAAAAACCCGCTTATTTTAAGCGGGTTTTTTATTATTTTAATCCGTAATAACAATTAAGCTTTCGCGGCTAATAAAATACGGAGTGTACGTCGTAATGGTTCTGCTGCTCCCCAAAGCAACTGATCACCGACAGTAAACGCATTCAAATAATCGTCACCCATTGCTAATTTACGCAAGCGACCAACAGGCACTGATAATGTTCCTGTCACTTTAGCAGGGCTTAATTCTTGTACTGTAATATCACGCTCATTCGGGATCACTTTAACCCAATCATTATGGGATGCAATGATCGCTTCCACTTCATCAAGCGGTACATTTTTCTTAAGCTTTAATGTTAATGCTTGGCTATGACAACGCATTGCGCCAATACGTACACAAGTACCATCAATAGGAATCGGGCTATCTTGAAGACCTAAGATCTTATTGGTCTCAACCGATGCTTTCCACTCTTCCTTGCTTTGACCATTATCACGCTTAACATCAATCCATGGAATCAATGAACCAGCCAATGGCGCCCCAAATTGTTGAGCAGGAAAATCTGAGGCACGTAATGTTTGCGCAACTTTACGATCAATATCTAAAATGGATGTTGCTGGATTAGCTAATTCGCTGGTAACAGAATCATTAATCACACCCATTTGGCTGATTAACTCGCGCATATTCTTTGCACCAGCACCGGATGCTGCTTGATAAGTTTGCGAAGTCATCCATTCAACTAATCCCGCTTTATATAAACCACCCACCGCCATTAACATCAAACTAACGGTGCAATTACCACCAACATACGTATTAATACCACTATGAATACCTTGTTGGATTTGTTCAAAATTGACCGGATCAAGTGTGATAATAGAATCAGGTTGCATACGTAAGGTTGATGCGGCATCAATCCAATAACCTTTCCAACCCGCTTGTCGTAATGCTGGATACACTTTCTCAGTATAACTGCCACCTTGACAGGTAATCACCACATCAAGTCGCTTCAAAGCTTCAAGATCAAACGCGTCTTGTAATACGCCAGCATCTTTTCCAAAATTAGGCGCTGCTAAACCTACCTGTGATGTGGTAAAAAAGACCGGATCGATAACAGCAAAGTCACCTTCCTCGACCATACGCTGCATTAATACAGAGCCCACCATACCACGCCAACCGACTAAACCTACTGTCATCATTTGCAACTACACTCCCTGTTGTATTGAAATATCTTTATCCATCTATAGAGATTTACAAGATTAAAAACAAGCATAATTTTCAATTATAAATAAAAAACACCAGTATTTAAGATAACCATATTTTACGATCTTCTTATCATTTGAGTTTCTTATTAGTTACATTAGGTTTTATTATTGCCAATGAAAAACTAAAAAAATCGCACGAAAACCAACCACAACACCCCAAAAAACAATCTTTTACGTACAAAAAAAGAGCTTATTTCTAGCTTATGCAATCAACTTAGTAAAAAGTTAACATTGGTATATCTTTGAAAAAAAGACCTTTCCCTGATAATCTCCATGGCTGTGATTAAGTAGGTAGATAGTTCATAACCATTATTGTTAATAGCTTTTTATGCTTTATCTATTGCTTTTTGTACAATTTTTACAGATACACTATGACTTTATAATAAATATAAAACACAACATAAGAACCATCAATTAACACTAAAAGAACAACTAAAGTCAGTGTTTTACGAAAGATCTGTATCAAAAAGACTTAGATCACAGAAAGAAACATTATTTATCACGATGATAAATCAATTTGATAAAGTAACGCCGCTTCAATTGCCGTCTTTTTCAATCCGATTTAAAAACCAATGATAAATAGTATTGATTGGTTGGGTTGGACCCAATTTCAACAAGCTCGATAAAACAAGGTTAGAAGTATGGAAAAACAGACAATCGTGAAATTACCCTCAGTAATGCAAGTAATTATTGCATTAGGTATTTTCCTTGCCCTTGCATTCTCTTTTACCTCAAAATTGAATTTGCCAATCCAACTAGCGTTATACATTGGTTGGTTTGTGATTATTGCATTAGGAATTAAACTCGGACATGATTATAAATCGTTAGAAAAAGCCGCAACCAAAGGTATCGCTAACGGTTTAGGTGCAGTATTAATATTATTAGCCGTTGGTTCATTGGTCGGTACTTGGATTGCTGGCGGTATTGTTCCAACAATTATCTACTATGGTCTTGAAGCTATCCACCCTTCCATTTTCTTGCTGGCAACAATGATCATTTGTTCATTAACTGCATTGGCAACAGGCACATCTTGGGGCGCTGCAGGTACTGCTGGTATTGCAATGATGGGGATTGGTCAAGGGTTAGGTATTCCAGCACCAATGACTGCGGGTGCCGTACTTTCTGGCTGTTATTTTGGTGATAAAATGTCACCACTATCAGATTCTGTGATCCTTGCTTCTTCAATGTCTAACGTTGAAATCATGGAACACATCAAAGGCATGCTGCCAATTGCACTGATTAGCTATGTTATTACTGGCATTCTATTTACAGCAGTAGGTTTCCACTACGCTGGCAGTGTTGATATGTCACAAGTCGATTCTGTCATCGCAGCGATGGATAAACAATTTGTTATTTCACCATTATCGTTTATTCCTGTCATTATTGTATTAGTGCTATTAGCGTTCCGTTTACCTTCTTTCCCTGTTATTTCTTTTGGTTCATTACTGGGTATTGCATGGGCTGTTATGGTTCAGGGTATGGATCCTCTTAAAGCGATTAATGCTGCTTGGGCACCGTTCTCTATTAGCTCTGGGGTTGAATTTATTGATGCGATTCTAAACCGTGGCGGCATGTCATCAATGCTAGGTTCAGTTGCAGTAATTATTTTTGGTTTAGGTTTTGGTGGCTTACTTGATAAAGTTGGCGTACTACAAACTATTGCCCGTCTATTTGAACGTAAAGTAAATTCAGCAGGTAGCCTTGCAGTTTCGACTATCGCAACCGCTTTCTTAGGTAACGTATTTGGTTCAGCAATGTACGTATCATTAATTCTAACGCCAAAAATTTGTGCTAAAAACTACGACCGTTTAGGTTACCAGCGTAAGAATTTATCTCGTAATGCTGAATTTGGTGGCACGCTCACCTCTGGTATGGTGCCTTGGAGTGACAATGGCATCTACATGGCGAGTATTTTAGGTGTTGCTACTTTCTCTTACGCACCCTTCATGTGGCTTAGTTTTGTCTGTATTATTGTGACCATTGTGACATCGTACATGGGCTGGTTTGTCGATCGTTGTCCACCAGCAACGGCAGAACAATTAGCTGAAGATGACGAAGATGAGTTAATGACAGTGAAACGCTTAACGTCATAAGCTGCATTGTGCATTATATCGATCATATTAACGCACCTCTAAAAAGGTGCGTTTTTTTATTAAAACAAAAATAAAAAATCACACTTTCTTGCAATAAGTCACTATACAACCAATTGATACCTAATAGGTATTTATTGAAATACGAATCTATTCGGTATTTCTCCCTGTCGCAGCCCTCCCCGTTATTGACCCAACCATCAGCATCTTTATAGAGCCAGTTCACAAATATAAGATCCACATTTCATCAAACTTACTTTTCAATCCAACACCTTGACCCTCGTCAATATTTAAAACTCATTTTTAATGAAAATACCGCTATTACCGAATTAAGCACTAAATGAATAAGATGAAAACGTAGCCACAAAAACAATCATCGGTGTTCATTTGGTGAAACCATTTTTTATCTTTCCGTTTTATAAGGATATATCTATGAGCAACAACGCAATAGAAGGCCGTAAAGTTACTATTGGCAGCTACATTGCCCTCGCATTTGCTATCATTTTCTTTTCCGGCGCACTGCAATCTAATCAGTGGTACGGCGTATTTGATTTTACAACCTTAAATGGCTCATTCGGTAATGTCGTTTATTCCGTTAATGATACCGCAGAAGGTGTAGAAGCAGCTTCAACCTCATTCCGTGGCAAAGGTGGTAGCGGTGCGCGTGATGGCTTTATTTTTGCGTTAACGTTGATCCCAACAGTGATGTTTGCTCTAGGTATGATCAATGTCCTTGAGCATTACGGCGCACTAGATGCGGCACGTAAATTATTAACCCCTTTACTGCGCCCATTAATGGGTATTCCAGGTAACTCAGGTTTAGCGTTGATCGCCTCACTACAAAGTACCGATGCAGGTGCTGCCATGACACGCCAGCTAAATGATGAAGGTCATCTCACCAAACGAGAAACCGATATTTTTACCATGTTCCAGTTCTCTGCCGGTGCTGCGATTGTAAACTTCTTCTCATCAGGTGCGGTGCTATTTACCTTAACCACAGCATCAGGTGAACCAGCAGTAACCTCTTCTATCGGTCTTGCGGTTGCAATTATGTTTATCTTCAAGTTTGTGGGTGCCAACATTTTCCGCGTATACCTAAACATCACTGAAGGCAAAGAAAACAAAGACACTAAACCAACAACTGTTGCTCAGGAAAATGCATAATGACTATTACAAAAAAACCAATGGTGACTGATATTTTTGTTGAAGGCGCTAAAAAAGGCTGGGTAATTGCCACCACTTCAACAGTACCTAACGTCTTAATGGCTTTCGTGATCATCAAAGCACTACAAATCACAGGCGCATTAGAATTAATGGGCACATTATTTTCACCCATTATGGCTGTTTTTGGTCTTCCTGGTGAAGCAGCAGCAGTATTAATTGGTGCATGGATGTCAATGGGTGGCGCTGTAGGTGTTGTTATTACGCTGTTTGACCAAGGTATTCTAAACGGTGAACACATTGCCATTCTAGCCCCTGCTATTTATCTAATGGGCTCTCAGGTTCAGTACATGGGTCGTATTATGGGTCCAATTCGTACTGAAGGTCGTTACATTCCAATTATGATCGCTATTTCAGTATTAAACGCTTTTGCAGCAATGTTTGTAATGAACGTATTAGTGTAATTACTTAGCGCATTGGAATCCTTTGGTCTCCTGTGCGCTTTTTCTATTTATATTACCGATAAGCCATTAATGGCTCGGAGTCTTTAATATGTCTTTTTCTCTGAATAATTACCTTGAAGAATTACGCCCACTTATTAACCTTGATTGCGGCACTCTAACCGTTGATGGTATCGATGTTGTAGCCACCATCATGGCACAAAAATACCTTGATTTAGGTTGGCATGTTAAACGTATTGATTGTGGTATTGCAGGCACAGGTCTTGAAGTACGTAATAAACCAGATGCTGATCAGATCGATGTAATGCTCATCGGTCATATGGACACCGTATTCCCTGTTGGTACTGCGGCAGCTCGCCCAATGACACACGATAATGAGCGTGCTTATGGTCCAGGGGTTTCTGACATGAAATCAGGGCTATTAAGCATGGTTTATGCACTGCGCGATCTTGATCCAACGGCTCTCGATGCTTTATCTATCTGTGTGTGTATGAACCCAGACGAAGAGATCGGTTCACTGCATTCAGAAACATGGCTAAAAAGTGTTGCCGTTAACGCTAAACATGTTTTAGTGGCAGAAGCTGCTCGTGCTGATGGTTCATTAGTTAAAGCGCGTAAAGGCATGGCACGTTACCGTTTAAGTTTCCATGGTAAAGCTGCCCATGCGGGTAATGAACCTCAAAATGGTCGCAGCGCAATCACAGAAATGGCTCATTGGATTTTAGCTATTAATGCGATGACGAATTTTGAGTCAGGTACAACCTTAAATGCGGGCGTTGTCAGTGGCGGTGCTGGCGCAAATATTGTTCCTGATTTTGCGGAAGTTGTGGTGGATGTTCGTTTCTGGGATAACGATGAATACGCCGATGTGAATGCTCAAATTCGCGCACTAACAGAAACACCATTCGTTGATGGCGTCACGATCACAGTTGAACGAGAAGCACACAAACCATCAATGGTTCCAAGCCCACAAACTGAAGTATTAATGGCACAAGTTGAAGCCGTCGGTAAAGAATTAGGTATTGATATTACGTGGCAGGCAGTCGGTGGAGGCTCTGATGCTAACCTAACCGCCGTATTAGGTATTCCAACCTTAGATGGTTTAGGTCCCATTGGCGCAGGCTTCCACAGTGCTGACGAATGGTTAGATTTAGCTTCTATTGAGCCTCGTATTCGCTTATTACAGCAAGTACTTGTGAAAATCGCGCAACAATAACCCATAAAAAAAATATTAAAAAAGGCTGCATTTCTGCAGCCTTTTTTCTTTGTAAATAATCCACATTGGTATGACTTACAAAGAGGTACAATCTTTTCAGTTGTTAGGTTAAATCAATATCGGTTTAATAAAATCAATATGGATTTAACTCGTTTTTGCGATAATATCGGCTTTTGCGGCTGACATTTGGACACTACGTAAATTGTCTAACTTAAAGTGTATAGCCCGAAATGGGTGACGCCAAAAATAATGTGGATAACTCCAACGTAAAACGTGGATCATCTGAAGACGCTTGGCAGATTGATAACAATGTCCAATACAATGCATACAACTTGGCTTTTCTTCACCAAGACGACAACCTGTTACTCTCTCCTCAACATACTCGATAAGACTTTCACATTCAGAGCACATTACTGCTCCACGGTGCAACGTTTTACAATATAGGCGAATCATCGCTTTCACTGTATTCAGTTCACGCTGCGAACGAACTGAATGATTGTTAATAACTATCATAGTTGTGCCATTATCCATTCATCGCTATCAGTGCCAATGATAAAGATCAAATTTAAGCTCAAATCAGAATCTAATGGACAAAAACAAAAATCAAACTCATGAAGCTGGTGGTTTATTATACTTTAATACATTGTTCGAATGAATTTAGAACAATGTACAAATACGAAAAATTAGCATTGCCATAAAATATCGATACATTAAATAGCAAAAAACCACTGTGATATAAGCAAATATTAGGAGATGCATACTTCACAATGGCTTTATTTCTTATTAAGAACGCGGCATAACAGCCACTATTAATTATCGCTATTTAGACGACGTAATAGCTGATCTTTTAAATTAGGTGGGGTGCCTTTGATGGTTAAGGTATCCGTTTCTGCATCATAAAAGATCCGTTCACCTAATAACATACTATCAAAGTTAAGCGTCATACCGCCGCCAGAACCAACAAATTTGGTCAATTTACGCATTGCAGTACGATCGGCAGGAAAACTGTCCTCTAACTCATAACCTTGCTTAGAGGTAAAATCATAGAAGTTAGTGCCATCATCAGAAGTGGGTAATTCACCCGACAATTCTTTGACTGTCACTTCATCACCCGCTTGAAGTTGACCATTACAATAGTCGTAAACTTGCTTACGATACTGCTGTTTTTCTTCTTTATCTAAACGAGAATCCGCACAAAAATCTTCAACCGCTTGCATCAATACTTGGTTCTGAACTTTAACATCCAGCCCCACTTCTGCTTGCATAAAATCAAGGAAAAAGTCAGCAATCTTGCGACCAACACGTCCTTTAACAAATGTTAAATAGCGGGTTGATTCAGGATTAGTTTCCCATGATGACAAATCAATACGCGCAACAATGTCCATCTTATTAATATCAAGATAGTCCGTTGCACTAATACCTAGTTGATCAGTCACTTTCATACTATGGCACGTTGGTAGCATACCAATAAACAGATAATCAGTTGCGAGTGACTGATACTCAGCCATAACCAATGTACCCGCTTCAGCAAACGGATATTTAACTAATTCAGCCTGTAAACGTTGCACTGCTTGATTAGAAAATGTTAGGAAATCTAACTCGCCTTGACGAAATTGTTTCAACCAATGGGCAAACTCACTATCTGCGGCAAAATGAGCAAAGCCTTTTGTGCCTTTACTGCTATAAATTCGATGCAATTCAGCAACAAGATCCTCAGTTGCAGAATCATTATCAAGCGTTTGATTTCTAAGATGAATTTCTAGCTCATCTTGGTCGTTTTTTACTAATTGATGTAGAATGACGTTCGAAAGTGTAAGACTCATAATGGAAAAGGTTTTCAGGAAAACTGAACTCTAGGTTATCATAAGTCGTTATCCTAAACATTAAACAAGATTTCTTATGCCAATTACTTCAAAATATAGCACTAAAAAAGTTGAACAAATCATTGATGACGTGTTCGATGTTCTAGACAAACATAATACATCACCAGAATTAGCCTTAATGGTTGTTGGTGATATTGCTACTAATATTATCAATGCTAATGTACCTGTTGCACAACGTGAAGTTCTTGCACAAAAATTTGCAAAAGCACTGCAGGCCTCAATTAAAAAAGATTAAGTTTAACGTTGTATAGTTAAACATAGCATTGAAGACTGAGAAGAATTGACATTTATGGTCGCCAGCACATACAAAGACAAAGTTTCCCAACTAATTAGTTGGGGACACTGGTTTAGCTTTTTTAATATTATCGCTGCCATGCTATTGGGTACGCGTTATATTATCTATTCAGAATGGCCGATGACAACAATCGGGCAACTGTATCTAGGATTAAGCTGGATCGGACATTTTGGTTTCCTTGTCTTTGGTATTTATATCCTGATCCTCTTTCCTGCCAGTTTTCTAATCCCTTCACAACGCTTAATGCGCGTGTTTGCGGTATTAGTTTCAACAGTAGGATTAACAACACTGTTACTCGATACTTATGCCTATCAAAGTGTTGACTTACATTTAAGTCCATTAGTATGGGATTTGTTATTAAGTGGTGAAAAAACAGAATTAAATACACGCTGGCAATATCTATTTGTTGTCGTTCCAGTCATATTCCTGATCGAGATGATATTCTCAGAATGGATCTGGCGTAAACTTAGAAAGCTAACCCGCAAAAATGTTGGTGGTCCTATCGCCATCGTCTTTGGCTTATGCTTTCTAAGTAGCCACATTATTTATATCTGGGCGGATGCTAATTTATACCGCCCCGTTACAATGCAGCGTTCAAATTTTCCATTATCATACCCAATGACAGCCAAAACATTCATGGAAAAACATGGGCTGTTAGATCGCCAAGAATATGTTAAACGTCAAGCTCAACAAGGCATTAATAACAGTGAAATGATGCGTTATCCAATTAATAAAATTAACTTTTTGGATAAAGGCACGAAACAAAACTTGCTGATTATTATGGTCGATAGCTTACGTAGTGATATGGTTAATACCACGACCATGCCTAACCTTACCGCTTTTGCTAATAGCAATATTAATTTTACTGATAACTACAGTACCAGTAATAATAATAGCGGCGTATTTGGTTTGCTGTATGGCTTGCCAAGTGGCTATATTAATAGTATTCGAGCGGAAGGAAAATCGCCGTTATTACTTGATACCCTACAAGATCGAGGCTATCACTTTGGCTTATTTAGCGGTGAAGGGTTTGAACAACCTATTTATCGTGATGCTATCTTTTCAAAAACGCAACTTGCCACCATTGATAACCTCGATAATGGTAAACGCACCCCAAGCGATCGCTTAGCGTTTAATGATTGGCACCATTGGATAGAAAAACAGAAAATCAACGATCCATGGTTTAGCTTGCTTGAATTAACCTCTGTTGATCAATACGAAGAAAGTAGTGATTATCAAACTAAATTTACGCCATCTTTAGGCAGTAATTTACTGCACGATAAAAAAGTTAACTCTAGTGTTTTACTGAAAAATAGCTATCGTAACGCGGCTTTTCATATTGATACCATTTTAGGTAAAGTGTTTGCACAATTAAAAGCACAAGGCATGATGGATAATACTATCGTAGTTGTGACGTCAAACCATGGCACTGAATTTAATGAGACGGGCAATAATAGTTGGGGTTCTGACAGCAATTACAGTCAATATCAGATAAAAGTACCAATGATCATTCATTGGCCACAGCATCCAGCTCAAGTTGTTACCCGTCCAACCAGTAACCTTGATTTAGTACCGACCTTGATGGAATCACTGTTTAATGTCGCATCTAATCCATCAAATTACAGTTCAGGTATTAGCCTGTTTGATAATGATAGTGATCGTCGTTGGATCTTAGCTGGTAATAATAATGATATTGTGGTGATTCAAAAAGGAACAACGACAGTAGTTGATAAATATGGTAACTACCGAGTTTATAACGATAATTATCAGTTAATGGATCAGGATAAACCTAAATTATCAACGCTAATGCAAGTAATGCATGAGTTAAAACGATTTTATATTCCTAACGATTTGAATGATTAACATTATATGAAACTGAAAAAAGCAGCTTTCGAGCTGCTTTTTTTGTATTGTTATAATTACGCATTTTCACTACAAATAATCACTACGATTATCCGCATAACAATGTTCAAAACCATCTTGCCAACCATTACGGTATTTTACTACTGTTGCCATTCGTTCAGGATCACGCCGAAAACCATCTAGATATGTAGCACCCGCAACTGAACGGCTATAACAACCATCCTGATACCCATCAAGATAAGCGCGCTCAAAACCCAATTCAGCTAATTGTTGATGGCGACTATTACTGCAACCATTTAATACCCCAAAAATTATAATGCTTATTAATAATAGACGTTTCATCTTATTCGCCTTTTACCTACAATGCTAGCTAATAACCCTCATAAGAAAATAGGTTATTTTTAATATTAATATCTTATTCCTCTTTGAGATAAAATAGATAATAGCGACTAATTTAGCTGTAATATTAATAAGAATCAGTATAGAAAAAAGATAGATTAGCTCTCACTTTTCAGTGTAAAAAAGAATATATCTCTAACTTGTGGAGTATATCCTGCTAATTTTAAAGATAATAGTTAACAATAACCCTATCACGCCTAAATTGCCTCATGGAATAGAGTAGTAATGAACGAGCAGATTTCATTTTTTTATCAAACAGTTACTAAACAATGCAGTAATGCTCATAGCCTTAGAACTATTTGTGAATTAGTCTGCCGTAATCTTATTCAAAGCTTTTCAATTAATCATCTGCAACTTATTATTAAATATAATAACGAGTGGCAATTATTATTAGAACTAAACAGTGAAGGAATAAAATATTATTTCCCACCTGTAATAATGCCAATAACAAATGAATACCATTATAAAAATATTCATTACTATACTAATAAAACAGAAGCCTCTATTGATATATTAGAGAATTATCGTTATTTATTAATTCCACTGAAACATCATTCAAGTATTATTGGTCACTTAACGATTGCCGCCCCATTAACATCAAAACTACAACCTAAAGACTTCACGATACTGGCATCCTTACTGGCAGCGGAAATTGAATCAGGACTGATAAAACAAACAACGAAGCACCATAGTCTTAGCCGGATAAATACTGAAAAAGAATTATTATCAAGTAAAGAACAGCAACAATCACTATTGAATTACCTTCAAAGTATGCATGATATTTCTTTTCAATTATGGCGTAGCAGCATAATGAAAGATATGTTATTTATTGCTATTGATGAAGGAAAAAAACGCCTTAACATTGATAGGATGGCTATTTTTCTTTTTGATCAAAAAAAACATATGCACGGTACTTTTGGGACTGATATTCAAGGGAATACTGTTGATGAATTTTATTTTCATTCAGAGGTCCCTAATCAATGGTTTGCCTCTAATACATTAAAAAATAAAGAATATATTGCATTTAAAGAGAACACACCTTTATATCATGATTTACAACAAATTGGCTTTGGTTGGAGCGCCTATATAGCATTATGGGATGAAGATACCCCCATTGGATGGATCGCTTGCGATAATTTAATTACAGGACAACCTTTAAGAAATTATCATCATCAACTGCTGAAACAATATGGTTTTATTATTTCACAACATATTTTACGTCTACAAGCCGCTGACAACCTCATAAAACTCAATCATGATCTTGAGCAGCGCGTTCAAAGTCGCACCAAGGCACTCAATAAAGCCAATGAACAGCTGCAAAAATTATCGCGTATTGATGCTTTAACGAATATAGCCAACCGTCGTGTATTTGATGAAACAGTCATAACTGAATGGCATCGAGCTAATCGACTTGCCTTACCACTATCGTTACTTATCTTAGATATTGATAACTTCAAAACCTACAACGATAAACTTGGCCATGCCGCTGGCGATCAATGTTTAAAAACCATCGCGTCAGTACTTTCTAAAGTTGAACGTCGAGCGGGAACATTATTCGCACGCTATGGCGGTGAAGAATTTGTATTATTACTACCTGGACAAGATCAACAAGAAGCAGCTAATAATGCTCAACGACTGCTTAATGCAATGCATAAAGTAGCATTACCCTTTCCATGTCATGAATCAAATAATAACAACCAACCTATTGTGACGATCAGTATAGGCGTAAGTACTATTATTCCTTCTCAAACAACAACCTATTGTGATTTTTTCAAGTGTGTAGATACAGCATTATATCAAGCAAAAGCCAATGGTAAAGATTGTTTTCATGTAATAACATCAACATAAACAATAAAAAATTATCGATAAACGATAATTTTTTATTGTAAAACCATTTTAACAGCCATATTATAGCCTCATTCAATTAATGAGGATAAATCGCATGTCAAAAATTCAACAACAAAGCCGTAGAGTAAAAAATCTATTGCGACTATTTTTTATTCTTACTCCAATTTTAGTCTGCTATTTTTGGCTAACAATTGAGACACCTTATGATTTTTTAAGACAGACAGGCATAGTACAGACATCTTTTGATATTAATCAGTTAACAGAAACACCATTAACATTAACGACCCGTTTTCTTGCAATAGTAACGAGCCTAATTTATTGCTCAATTATTATGTATGCATTGAAAATTCTTATTACTTTATTTGGTAATTATGAAAATAAACAAATCTTCACTTTAGAGAATGCAGGCTGTTACCAGAAACTTGGCTACAGTGTATTTTATTGGGTAGGCGGTTCTATTTTTTATCAACCATTGATGACATTAATATTAACCTTTAATAACCCACCCAATCACCGCATGATTATGATTACCTTTGAAGGGCTTGATTTTTTAACCTTATTAATAGGTGCTATTATTGTTATAATTTCGTGGGTTATGAAGGAAGGTTATCTGCTCGCTGATGAACAAAATTACACAATTTAAGAGTTTATTATGACTATTGTTATTAACTTAGATGTCATTATGGCGAAAAGAAAAATACGCTTAAAAGAATTGGCTCAAGCAATGGAGATGACAGAAGCTAATTTATCAATACTTAAAAATGGAAAAGCAAAAGCGGTAAGATTTTCAACATTAGATAAACTTTGCGAGCAACTTGATTGTCAACCAGCTGATATTCTTGAATTTCAAAAAAATGATGACAATCTAAACTAACACTAATTTGGTCTAATCCCCTCTAATAAATCGTCATATAAATAAAAAAGCAGCGTAGGCTGCTTTTTTATTAGATACCATTACTCAATAATTCTCTTCGTTCAACTCTTACGCTTTGATGTGGCTTTTGTTTTAGCTGCCGAACCTTTCTTTGCATAACTGCGCTTCTTCGCTCGCGGTGTAAACTCAGGTGATGTTAACGAACGTAAACTTGGTGGTACATCACTGACTTTTACCTGCTCCATCAATGATGTAACTTGTTGCTCTAACGCTGCCATAAACGGCTGATAAGCACATTTTCTATCTGCCATATCATGCAATTGATGTTCCCAATGTGCTGTCATATCGGGATAGGTTGAGCTATCAGGCAAGGCGTAAATTAACCCTTTTCCAGCCTCTGAGGCATGAATAGCTTTACCTTGACGTTGTAACAATTGCCGTTTAAATAACATCTCTAGAATTCCTGCTCGTGTTGCCTCTGTACCTAAGCCATCGGTATCACGTAGGATTTTCTTTAATGATGCATCAGATACAAATCGAGCAATACCCGTCATCGCTTGTAATAACGTTGCTTCAGTAAATGCTTTTGGGGGCTCGGTCATTTTATCTTTGATCTCACCATCGCGACAAACCAATACCGTACCTTTATTTAGTGGTGGTACTTTATCGGCTAAATCACTGTCTTCTTTTTTATCATCACGTCCCAATAATACTCGCCAACCGAGTGACATTAACTGCCGACCTTTAGCAATAAATAGCCCATTAGCGATAGTGAATACCAACTTAGCATCAGCATATTCCGCCGCAGGATAAAACTGCATTAAATACTGACGAGCAATTAATTGGTATATTTTTGCTTCATAGCCCGTTAACACAGATGATGATTTGGGTGTCGGAATAATTGCATGGTGAGCATCCACTTTTTTATCATTCCATGCTTTTGTTTTTAATGCTGTATTTGCATTATCAACCGCGGTTGCTAACTGATTATCCGTTGCTGTAATCGCACGACACACATCATTAGCTTGCTTAAAATGATCGAGTGGTAAATGACGGCTGTCTGAACGAGGGTAAGTGATCACTTTATGTTTTTCATACAGTGACTGACAGGTTGATAAAACATCAGTAGCACTCATACCAAACCGTTTTGCTGCATCAATTTGTAACGCAGATAACGAGTATGGTAGCGGTGGTGCCTGCTTGGTTTGTTTACGCTCAGATTCCGTTACTTCTGCGGATTGGCCTTTAATACGTGCCACCACGTTTTCACATAACTTGCGATTGAGCACTCGCCCTTCTGAATCTTGATGAGGCTCACACGATTTACTGGGTTGCCACTTGGCATAAATCGTTTGTTCACCATAAGTAATTAATGCCAATACCTCATAAAAAGGTTTGGCGACAAAATTAGCGATCTCATCATCACGTCTAACCACTAATCCTAAAATAGGGGTTTGCACACGTCCAACCGACAGCACACCACGATAGCCACCTTTTTGACCGAGTAAGGTATAAGCACGAGTCATATTCATGCCATATAACCAATCAGCCCGCGAACGTGCAAGAGCAGATACAGACAAAGGAATAAAGTCACGGTTACTGCGCATCGTCGCTAATGCTTTTTTTACCGCAGCGGGGTTTAAATCTGAAATAAGTAGTCGTTGCGCTGCTTCTTTTTTAGTTTTGGATATTTTAACGTAATCAATCACTTCATCCACCAGCAACTGCCCCTCTCGATCGGGATCGCCAGCATGTACTACTGAGGTTGCTGTTTTCGCTAATTTTTTGATAACAGCTAATTGTTGTTTGGCTGCTTTACGTGGAATAAGTTGCCATTGCTCTGGCACAATAGGTAAATCGTCTAGGTGCCATTTTTTATAACGCGCATCATAAGCATCAGGTTCGACTTGCTCTAATAAATGCCCAATGCACCAAGTGACAATATCGCCATTACCCACTTCAATATAGCCAGTATTATTTTTATGTGGGCGAGGTAATACAGCAGCAATGGCTCGACCTAAACTTGGTTTTTCAGCTATATATAAGCAACTCATGAGGATCTTTATTTAAAATAATGAATATTATGACTGTACCGAAAACTCATACTAACAGCAAGATTTCACTGGATATAAAACCAGTAATAATGACGTAGAATTGATTATACTTGACTATCAGGTTACCATTACAAACAATATTGAACATCGAACATTAGACGTTAAATGATTAGTAAGCTTCAAATTATCACCCTAATAATTATACTTTCACTGATTACAATTGGATATAATTTTCACTCTAATCAAAATACTAAAGTAAAATCACCTGTAACTATAGCTGTCACTAAACCTGATTTTAATAAAATTAAAGATACCAATGATAAGAAAATCGCTTTTTTTACTTACTTATCACCTTATATAGATTACATTAATCACCAAATATTAGCAGATCGGCAACAGCTTATTATCCTTGCCAAAGATCCATCTAAAATCAATCTTAATAACAAATTGATCCAACGTTTATCATCCCAATATAAACTCCCTATACCTAAAGTAGGAATAGATAGTATCTGGATATCACAACTATTACGACGTGTTAATATACTCCCGCTCTCCATGGTACTTGCACAAGCAGCGATGGAATCATCATGGGGAACCTCACGCTTTGCAATTGCTGGCAATAGCTATTTTGGTCAGTGGTGCTTTACCAAAGGCTGCGGTATTGTACCGCTTAAACCTGATCCTCAGAATTACCATGAAGTACAAAAATTCCCATCAACCCAAGCTGCAATACAAGCTTATTTTAATAATATCAATACCAATCAAGCTTATTCTGGATTACGCTCGACACGTGCAAAACTACAACAACACCAACAACCAATTAGTGCTCAATATCTAGTCCAAGGATTAAACCAATATTCACAGATTGGACATCAATATATTCGTCAATTACTTGAACTGATTAAAACGAATAAACAATTTATCCCACATCAAAATTTCATTAATGATAAATAATACTCAATAAAAAACCGATTTAACAATAATTGTTAAATCGGCTTTTTTTATTCGTTCAAGACGATGATACTTTCTTTTAATATTAGTCGCGAGCAGCTAACCACTCTTGTACTTGGTGGTAATCACCTCTAAATACAATACGATCAGCTTTTTTGCTTAATTGATATGTATACATAGGATCATAATACTGCTCTAGCAGTGGTGCTAACCAAGCATCATGTTCTACTAGAGAACCATTAGATTGCATCATTTTTACTGCATGTTGTTGAGCTTTAAGCATAACTTCATGGCGCTCTAATCCTAGGCGCTTACGAATATTAAACATGCCTTTTTCTAAATACTCAGCAAATAAAATCCAACCTTGTTCCTCACCGTAATGAGCCACATAATCACGTTGCATTTTAACGACATAATCATCTAATAGACGCGCTAAACGTACATCTACTGGATCATCAATAACAGCAATATCAGCTTCTTGCATTGCACGATTGATGGATATTGGTACTGTTGCACAACCAATATTTTTGCCTTCATCTTCAAACACAAAATGCTTAATACCACGGTCTAATTTCTTGATCATCTGTACCGCGAGATCATTTTCAAATGCAATCTGCGTTCGCTGTGGTGTTACATAGCGACCAAACGATGAACCACGGTGATGTGCCGCACCTTCAAGATCAAGACCATTAGCAAGAACATTAACCATAATAGTCTTACCACTGCCCGTATTTCCGGCAACAATAGACATTGGTTTAGCAGCAACTTCATCAATAGTATCAACTAAATAACGACGTAATGCTTTATAACCACCAGTGATAAACGGGTAATCAACGCCTGCTTCTTTAAGCCATTGTTGAGTAATTTGAGAACGTAAACCACCACGGAAACAATAAAGGTAACCGTTAGGGTTTGCTTCACAAAATGCTTTCCATTGCGCTACACGTTCTGCTTTAACGTCACCATTAACCAGTTTATGACCAAGATCAATGGCGGCATCTTGCCCTTTATTTTTATAACATGTCCCCACAGCCGCACGTTCGTCATCTGTCATTAACGGACGACTATGAGAGGTTGGGAATGCACCTTGAGTAAATTCAATCGGTGCACGCATGTCCATTAATGGCGTATCGTTCACAAACAGATGACGAAAATCTTCGCAATTGGGACGCGACATTAGCAAACCTCAATAAAGGTATCGCCATCCATAGGCACAAGTTCACCAATAGCTTCCAGCAAGATGTTATGTTTTTTAGCAATTGCTTGAACTTCAGCATCGCTACTTGGATCAACCGCTAATAATAGCCCGCCAGACGTTTGAGGATCACACAATAGTGCTTTTTGTTGATCCGTCATTTGACCCACTTTATGACCGTAACTCATGAAGTTACGCTCAGTACCACCAGGAACACAACCTTGAGCAATGTAATCATACACGCCAGGTAATGTTGGAATCTTATCAAACCAAAGTTTTGCTTTTAGGTTACTGCCTTCACAGATCTCAGTTAAGTGACCCATTAGACCAAAACCAGTAACGTCAGTTAGTGCTTTTACGCCATCAACATCAGCAAAGTCAGCACCCGGTTTATTTAGCTTACACATCCAATCGCGCGCCAAACCTTTATGCTCATCAGCCAACTTAGATTGTTTTTCAGCCGTAGTTAATACGCCAATACCTAATGGTTTAGTAAGGTATAAATGACAACCCGCTTCTGCGCTGTCATTACGTTTTACACGATCAGTACTTACTAATCCTGTTACAGCAAGGCCGAAAATTGGCTCAGGAGCATCAATAGAGTGACCACCAGCAAGAGAAATACCTGCTTTGCGACACACAGAACGACCACCATCAATCACTTTTTGAGCGATTTCAGGCGACAATACATTTACAGGCCAGCCTAAAATAGCAATCGCCATGATAGGTTTACCACCCATCGCGTAAATATCACTAATAGCATTAGTCGCTGCAATACGACCAAAATCAAATGGGTCATCAACAATTGGCATAAAGAAGTCAGTAGTGCTGATCACTGCTTGACCATTACCGATATCATAAACGGCAGCGTCATCTTTACTTTCATTACCAACTAATAAATTAGGATCAGCAAAAGGTGCTAATTGAGTACGAAGAATGGTATCAAGTACTTGGGGAGAAATTTTACAACCACATCCGGCACCGTGGCTGTATTGTGTTAGGCGAACATTTTCCATGACACGCTCCAAAATATAGAAAGAATCAGCGATTCTACTCCTGCCCTCGACAACTGTCATCTTTCCAACTAAAAAGCAGCCATTTTCTATTAAAACAAATCCACATTAGCACTAATAGTCATCAATTAGTGACAAAAAAGGTGATGCTATTCACGGTATTTCACCTAAAAATAGCTATCACCTTTTATTTTTAACGCTACTGCTACATCAATTAAAGCTAAAATGCGAGTTGATGTTACATCTGTTGTATATTCGTAATTACAAATATTCAACGTATTGAACAAGATCACGTTCATGTACTTTGGCTTCACGACAACCAATAGAGCCTAGATATAAAAAGCCAACAATCATATCTTCGCCCGTTACACCTAATGCTTCACGAACCACAGGGTGGTATGCCCAAGATCCTGTACGCCAAAAACCAGAATACCCTTGTGCCACTGCTGCCATCTGCATTGCTTGTGCAGCACAACCGGCAGAAAGATGTTGTTCTATAACAGGGACTTTATGGCCTGATGTCACTTTACTAACAACAGTGATCACCATGGGGGCGCGAAAAGGTGCTTTTGAGGCTTTGCTAATCACAAAATCATCTAAATTATCAGCTTTTGCTGCTTCAACAAGAATATTTGCCAGCTTCGTTAGCCCTTCACCTTGAGAAACAATAAAGCGCCACGGTGTTAAGCCACCATGATCAGGCGCACGTAATCCTGCGCGAAAGATATTATCAAGAACCTCTCCTGCTGGTGCTGGCTCAACTAATTTGGGTAATGAGCGACGATTAAGCAGAAGTGATAGCGCATCCATAACAACCTCAAAATGAAAATAATTATTGTTTCTTATATAATAAGGCAGGTAAAGAGTAGAACACAAGCCATGACGATTATAACTTCGCGGCTAACTCAACACCTTGGCGAATGACCCGTTTTGCATCCACTTCGCCTGCATCTGCTGCTCCACCAATCACATGCACCGATACACCTTGCTGTATTAATTGTTGCGATAAATGATCAACCGACGTTTGACCAGTACAAATAACAATATGATCGACATCTAATACCTGTGGTTGCCCATCAACAATAAGGTGCAAGCCTTCATCATCAATAGCTTGATAATCTACTCCGGCCCATAATTTAACCCCACGTTTTTCTAAGGTTCGACGATGGATCCAGCCCGTTGTACGCCCAGGACCTTTACCTACTTTTCCAACTTGACGTTGTAATAACCATACTTGGCGCGGACTAATATAATCATCACTTGGTAATAAACCACCGCCATGACATAAACTCTTATCAATATTCCATTCACTCAACCAACTATCCAAATCTTGTTCATTCGGTTCTGTCAGCATAGTGGCAACATCCACCCCAATACCACCAGCACCAATAATGGCAACTTTTTCTCCTAGCACTCTCTGTTGATAAATTAAGGTTTGATAATCAATCACTTTAGGATGTTCAATACCTAGAATTGGCGGTATTCGAGGTTGTACTCCTGTGGCAATAATAACATCATCATAATCAAGTAATTGTTCTACATTTGCTTCAATGCCTAGCCGCACAACAACACCTGTTTGCTCTAACCGTCGAGTAAAATAACGGATGGTTTCTTTAAATTCTTCTTTACCGGGAATCTGCATCGCTAAATTAAACTGACCACCAACATGGGTGTTTTTTTCAAATAAATCGACCTTAAATCCGCGTTCCGCAGCGGCAACTGCACACGCCATACCCGCAGGTCCGCCACCAATAACCGCTACTTTTCGCGACTGAGCTACTGTTGTTAATACCAGTTCAGTCTCATAACACGCTTGAGGATTAACTAAACAACTGGCACGTTTACCGACAAAAACATGATCTAAACATGCCTGATTACAGCCAATACAAGTATTAATGTCATCAGCTCTATTTTGCTCAGTTTTTAAGACAAATTCAGGATCAGCTAAAAATGGTCTCGCCATCGACACCATATCTGCTTGCCCTTGAGCCAAAATATCCTCGGCTACTTGCGGCGTATTAATACGATTACAAGTCACAATTGGAATCGAAATTTGCTGTTTGATTTTTTCAGTAACCCAAGTAAATGCTGCTCGTGGTACTTGAGTCGCTATCGTCGGAATTCGAGCTTCATGCCAACCAATTCCAGTGTTTAAAATAGTGACTCCCGCAGTTTCTAATTCAAGTGCTAACTGCACCACCTCATCGTAAGTGCTACCTTGTTCCACTAAATCCAACATTGATAATCTAAAGATAATAATAAAATCATCACCAACCCGAGCACGTACAGCACGAACTATTTCAATGGCAAAACGCATTCGATTGTCATAACTCCCCCCCCATTGATCGTAACGTTGGTTTGAGCGCTGACAAATAAACTGATTAATGAGATAGCCTTCAGAGCCCATTAACTCAACCCCGTCATAACCCGCTTCACGCGCCAGCTCAGCACTATGGGCAAAATCATTAATGGTGTTATTAATTTGACGATGGCTCATTTTGAAAGGGGTAAATTTAGAGATAGGAGATCGAATAGCAGAAGCACTTACCGCAAACGGTGACATTGCATACCGCCCCGCATGCAATAACTGTAATGCAATTTTACCACCTTGTTGATGCACTGCAGTTGTAATATTTCGGTGTTTACGCACATGACGATTATTACTAAACTCAGCGCTTAGTGGATGCAATCGACCACGAAAATTAGGAGAAAATCCGCCAGTAACAATAAGTCCAACACCCGCTTTGGCTCTGATGGCATAAAACTCCGCAAGTTTATGAAAACCGCCACGCTCTTCTTCTAATCCAGTATGCATTGAGCCCATCAATACGCGGTTACGCAATTGAGTAAAACCAAGATCCAGCGGCATCAACAAACGAAAATATGCTTTATCGTCCATAAATAGCTCCTAATTATTATGGTCAGACCAGTATATTCAAGTGTAGATAACAACATCAATATTATTAACAATAAATCAACATTTACATGATACGCCTCACTATTTATAATCAATTACATATATTTTTTTTCTATTACTAACAATTACACTGTAAAAATACTGTAATTAAATAGTGACTACGCTACGATACCGCTATCATCATTATCAGGAATTTTCATGAAAGCCATATTCTCAAGGATTGGAAAATTCTTCCTCGCTATCGGGAAGTTAATTAACTTTACTCGCAAATTTATCCTCAACATTTTGTTCGTTCTTATTATTGGCGCGATAATTTTTGCATTAACCGATGAAGATAAAACCACCGATAACACTGAACCATCAGCATTAGTACTCGATCTATCAGGACCAATAGTTGAACAAAGTAATTATGACAACCCACTTGATAGTGTAATGAGTGAAGCGTTAGGTAAGCCCGATGTAAAACAAAATGTATTATTTGATATTGTTGAAGCGATTCGTGCGGCAGCAACAGATAAAGACATCACAGGTCTAGTACTTAACCTTAAAGGCATGTCTGAAACCAGCTTAACTAAAATGCGTTATATCGCAAAAGCCATCGAAGAATTTAAAGCGACAGGTAAACCTGTTTATGCTTATGGCGATAATTACACGCAAAGCCAGTACTACCTAGCCAGCTATGCAGATAAAGTCTTTTTATCGCCAGATGGTGGCGTGATGCTAACGGGTTATGGCACTTACACTCTATATTATAAGAGCTTACTGGCTAAGTTAGATGTGACAACTCATGTTTTCCGTGTCGGTACTTATAAGTCATTTGTTGAACCATATATTCGTGATGGCATGTCAGCGGCAGCCAAAGAAGCCAATACTGTTTGGTTGACTCAACTATGGGGGGCATTTAGCGACGATGTAGCAAACAACCGTCATATTAAGCCACAGACATTAACGCCAAATATTGATGAGTTTATTACTCAGCTGACATCCGTTAATGGCGATTTTGCTCAATTAAGTAAAAAATTAGGTTTGGTTGATTCACTCGTCACTCGCGATCAAATGACCCAATATTTAATTGACACCTTTGGTGCTAACGACAAACATAGCTTTAAGCAAATTAGCTACTACGATTACTTACCATTACTGGTTGATGATCAACAACCATCGTCAAATAAAGTGGCGGTTGTCATTGCCAGTGGCGCAATTGTTGATGGCAAAAGTGGTCAAGGTTCAGCTGGCGGTGACACCATCGCAGGACTATTACGTCAAGCTCGTTTTGATAAACAAGTGAAATCAGTGATCCTACGTGTTGATAGCCCAGGAGGTAGTGCTTTCGCCTCTGAAATTATTCGCAATGAAGTTGATGCACTTAAAAGAGCGGGGAAACCCGTGGTCGTTTCAATGTCAAGTGTTGCGGCATCTGGCGGTTATTGGATTTCATCCAGTGCTGATGAGATCATTGCCCAACCAACAACAATCACCGGCTCTATTGGTATCTTTGCAATTTTAACAACTTTTGAAAAAGGCTTAGAAAAGCTAGGTGTTTACAGTGATGGTGTTGGTACGACGCCATTCTCTGGGGTAGGAATTACACGCGCTCTACCAGACGGTGTAGCAAAAGTATTTCAACTTGGAGTAGATAATGGCTACCAACGCTTTATTGGCTTAGTCAGTAAATACCGCCATATGTCATTAGCACAAGCAGATAAAATCGCTCAAGGCCGAGTATGGACAGGTAAAGATGCACTGCAACGTGGTTTAGTTGATAAATTAGGTGATTTCGATACTGCGATTACAGCCGCTGTTGAGTTAGCAAAAGTACAAGACTATCAATTAGTATGGATGCAACAACCACTATCACCAGTACAACAATTCTTTAAAGAACTCTCTGGAGAAGTAAAAGTCCAAATTGCAACCATGGTCTTTGGTGACATGCCATCCTCGTTAGCCCCAGTGACAAAAGTAGCGAAAGATCTTACTTCACTGACAAATTTTAACGATCCTAATGGCCGTTATGCTTTCTGCTTAAATTGCAGTACGGTTAATTAAAGTAAATAACAGTCCTCAACCCGACCAATATTGGTCGGGTTTTTTAATCTCTTCTCATACTACTGTCCGTCATTAGCTAACAGTTATTTACACTAAAGTTGTGTAATAAATCAGCAGACTTAGCTACGATCACATTTTAACTCATACAATCACACTACAAATCTAACTAACCTCGCATCTTCATACAGTTTGCGTATAATACGCGCACTCATTCGTTCATTCTGAGCTTAAAAATGGAAAGAAAACATATTTACATCGCTTACACTGGCGGTACTATTGGTATGCAAAAGTCAGATCATGGCTATGTTCCTGTTGCTGGTTTTATGCAGCAACAATTGGCAAGCATGCCAGAATTCCATCGTTCAGAAATGCCAGAATTCACGATCAATGAATACGATCCACTGATCGATTCATCTGATATGACGCCAATGGATTGGCAGCGAATTGCAGATGATATAAAAGCTAATTATGATAAGTATGATGGTTTTGTCATTTTACATGGCACTGATACCATGGCTTACACAGCTTCAGCATTATCATTTATGTTTGAGAATCTAGATAAGCCTGTGATTGTTACAGGTTCACAGATTCCATTGGTTGAATTACGATCAGACGGTCAAAGTAATCTGCTAAATGCCCTTCATATTGCAGCTAATTACCCGATCAATGAAGTGACGGTATTTTTTAATAATCAGTTGATTCGAGGCAATCGCAGTACTAAAGCTCATGCTGATGGTTTTGGTGCATTTATTTCGCCAAATTTACCGCCGTTATTAGAAGCGGGAATCAATATTACTGTTAACAATATTGCCCAAATAGATAAAAAACCAGACGGTGCTTTTAAAGTTCATACTATTACACCGCAACCTATTGGCGTTATCACAATGTATCCTGGCATTTCACCAGAAGTGATTCGAAACACCTTACGTCAACCTGTTAATGCCATGATATTATTAACATTTGGTGTTGGTAATGCACCTCAAAATAAAGAACTACTTGAGCAATTAAAAGCAGCAACAGATCGTGGCGTTATTGTAATGAACTTAACTCAGTGTCTATCCGGTAAAGTGAATATGGGTGGATACGCAACGGGTTGTGCTCTTGCTGAGGCTGGAGTGTTAAGTGGCTACGATATGACGCCTGAAGCAGCATTGGCTAAATTACATTATTTATTAAGTCAAAATCTCACCACTGAAGCAATCCGAAGCCTAATGCAACAAGATTTGCGTGGTGAATTAACCCATTAATCAATAATCAATCTTTTGATTACTGATAATATAAAAAGAGCTGCGATGGCTCTTTTTTTGATCATGATTTCTACCACTAAGAATACCAAAGCAAACTACACTTATTGCAATATTATCGCTCATTGAGCCAAGCAATAAGTGACCACTATGATCTTACATGGCACCTCGATATCACCCTTTGTACGAAAAATAATGTTAGCACTCAATTACAAAGGCATTCGTTATGAACTCCAACCACTTAATCCTTATCTTGAAAAGGAACTCGCACATAAGCGCCATCCAATGGGCAAAGTTCCAGTACTTGAACATGGCGCATTAACTATTATTGATTCCACGGTCATTGCACATTATTTAGATGATAGTTACCCCATTCCACCGTTATATTCCGGTAATGCACAACAACGAGCCCAAATACGTTGGCTTGAATCATATGCAGCAACTCGCGTCACCTCATTAATTGGGGGCGTACTGTTTTATCAAAAAATATTACGTCAGAAAATGCAGAATAAACACTGCGATCAAGAAGCTGTTAATCAATGTTTAGCCCATCATCTTCCTGATGTGCTGCACTACCTTAACCAACAAATTCCACGGCAAGGTTATGTCAGTGATCATTTTTCAATGGCTGAAATTAGTTTATGGAGTATTTTTCGAAGTGGGTGGATGAGTGGGTTACGTTTACAACCGCATTATCCACAGTTACATGCTTATCTACAGCGAATAGAACAGGAACCATGGATAGCCAATCTTATCGCAGAAGAAGATCACCAATTACAAGATTTCTATTGTGAACCCATGATCTTACCGCACTCATCAACATGATAGTTATAGCTGATCATGATCAAAGCGTGCAATGTCATTGTCATAGGCTGTATTTTCAGTATTACAGGCTCCTGTTGGGGCGGTAGCGATGAAATCCCGTTTAAATTCAGCTTTTGATTTAAATTTAATCTCACCACCAACGGCAACGGTCATATGTTCAGCATCATTATTATACCGTGACTGATATAGCATCACCGCTTGTATCGCACTATTCCGTAATTGTGGCGTTAATGTTGAACCATCTAACCATTTCCCTGTTTCAACGGCCGTTGAAATACGCTGGTAAACATCAGGCGTCATTGCCGCTAAAAGCTGATTAACATCCATATTTTTTTCCTTATTTACCATCATTACATGGCATATTTTAGGTCAGTATCAAAAAACATATTTATTCATTGTAGACTTATCACATCAAATTACTTTGCTGTGACAGTTTCATTTACAAAAAAAAGAATACTGTTAAATTTAATTATCGCTTTTTTATGAGTTTATCTTTTGAGCTTGAGTCTATTATTCTTAAATATGGCACCATTTCGGCGCTCACTTATGATTAAAATCATACTACTACTGCCTTTATTACTCAGTGGCTGTTTTGATCGTTATCGCACTACTGACAACCTATGCGATGACAATCCCGACTTATGCCAGCCATTAAATCTTAATGATGGCCAGTGTCGAATTCAACGCACAAATTTAATATGGCAACGTTATGACACTTTACAAGCACCGACTGATGCGCATAAGTTTAAAGAATTAAAAGCGACTAAAGAATATCAACACTGCCTTGAATACGCTGCACGTATTGAGCCAACAGAATTAAAATACCGTAAGACTAAGCGCATGCAAGCGTTATACCATAGCTATGAAAATATTGAACGGCTCAATCAAGAGCTACTAAGCTCTCAAGATCCGCATATTATTTATTATCGTTGGAGTCAGGGAGATCAAAGAGCTAAACAACAATTTTTAGATCTGGAAGGCAATGAAAAACTTGAGCATCCTGAATTACAATTAGTACTTGCTGGTTATTACGTTAATAAAAACAAAAATAAAACACTGGATATTTTGCACCATAGCCTCAGTCTCTATAATAAAAAAGATAACATTAATATCAATATCTTAAGGACACTTTCAACCTTATATTATCAGCAGCATAATATGGCGGCAGCTTATGTATGGACCAATGTAACAACCCATTACCAACCCAATAATGCCCCCCCCAAAATAACAATTTATAATTCGTTTAAATTAACTAAAGCCGAACGAGAACAATTGGATCGTACCGCTCTCAAGATCATTACAACATTAAATAGTGGTCAATATCGACGTACTGACATCATGATTCAATAACCCTCTACAGAATAATAATATCAGCACTGTCTTCTAAACAGTCAGGGCTCACACTAGCGATTAGTTATTGGCAGAAAAAAGCAGTGAGATTGAATTAATACAAAATCGCTCGCCAGTAGATGGCGGACCATCAGGAAAAATATGCCCTAAATGGCTATCACACTGCGAACAGCGAATCTCTGTCCGTACCATTCCATGGCTATTATCATCAAGATAACGAATACACGTTGTAGTGATAGGCGCATCAAAACTTGGCCAACCACAGCCAGAATCATATTTATTGGTAGAAGAAAATAAAGATTGACCACAACAGGTACAAGAATAGATCCCTGTTTCACGGTTATGGAGCAATGTTCCACTGAATGGAGATTCTGTTGCTTGCTCACGACAGACTTGATAAGCCTCTGTCGATAACTTATTTCGCCAATATTCATTATCTTTTTTATTCATTCTTCATTGCCTTTTCTTATGTTTTAAGTAAACCGAATAAATATATTTGCAATTTAGGGGCACTGTAGCACATACTTCTTGTGCAAAAAGTCACATAAACTTGAAAACGAGTTTTGATTTTTGTAAATATGACTAAAAGTTAATAATTACTATGACGTTAATTTAAACAATATTTGTACAAATTACCGTCGTTGTAGTGAAAATGTAAAAATATCCGAACTTTTTTTTGACCTCAAGCAATTTAAACGATTTTTTTGCTTGCAGCTTTACGAAGGTTTCTGTAATTTTACCACCAGTTATATTTCATTAGAAATTAAGTTGTGGAGCAAACTGTAATGACAATCAAAGTAGGTATTAACGGTTTTGGCCGTATCGGTCGTTTTGTTTTCCGTGCAGCGCAAGAGCGCACTGACATCGAAGTTGTTGGTATCAACGACCTAATCGACGTTGAATACATGGCATACATGCTTAAGTATGACTCAACTCACGGCCGTTTCAACGGTACTGTTGAAGTTGAAGGCGGTAACTTAATCGTTAATGGTAAAACTGTACGTGTAACTGCTGAGCGTAACCCTGCTGACCTTAAGTGGGATGCAATCAACGTTGACGTAGTAGCTGAAGCAACTGGCCTGTTCCTAACAGACGAGACTGCACGTAAACACATCGAAGCTGGCGCTAAGAAAGTTGTTCTAACTGGCCCATCTAAAGATGCTACACCTATGTTCGTAATGGGTGTTAACGATTCAACTTACGCTGGTCAAGACATCGTTTCTAACGCTTCTTGTACTACTAACTGTCTAGCGCCTATCGCTAAAGTTCTTAACGACAACTTCGGTATCGTTTCTGGTCTTATGACAACAGTTCACGCAACTACAGCAACTCAAAAAACTGTAGATGGTCCTTCAGCTAAAGACTGGCGTGGCGGTCGTGGTGCTTCTCAGAACATCATCCCATCATCAACTGGTGCTGCTAAAGCAGTAGGTGTTGTTCTTCCAGAAATCAACGGCAAACTAACTGGTATGGCTTTCCGCGTACCAACTGCTAACGTTTCTGTAGTTGACCTAACAGTTAACCTAGAAAAAGGCGCATCTTACGCAGCTATCTGTGCTGCAATGAAAGAAGCTTCTGAAGGTTCTCTAAAAGGCGTTCTTGGTTACACTGAAGATGCAGTTGTTTCAACTGACTTCAATGGCGACACTCGCACTTCAATCTTTGATGCTGCAGCTGGTATCGCACTTAACGATAACTTCGTTAAAGTTGTATCTTGGTACGACAACGAAATCGGTTACTCAAACAAAGTTCTAGATCTAATCGCTCACATCTCTAAGTAATGTAAGCAATTAGCTGACTTTCTTTGAAAGCAGATAGTAAGAGGCGACGCTTAAGGGTGTCGCCTTTTTTATATCTAAAATATGGCAATTATCAATTCAACGGCAAAATAGTATGTCACTATGATATTCACTTAGACTTTATATATTATAAAACAACCGTCCCCACTCCCTTTAATATATAGCACATGAAATATTCAGATCAAATACGTTACAAAAATAACAAATAAATCTTAATATTCTTTGATATTTTAAAACGAAAAATAAGTTTTCATTGTTTATGATTTTGCGCTCAATATACCCAAAATCATAAATAATGGGCGCTTTCGCCACCTAACATTAAGGAAAAGAAGATGGATTTACGTCAACTTTCGACAATTAATGCATTATCTGATGCTGTTACTGTATGTGAATACCAAGGTGTGAAAATTATTCGTATTATTCACCCAATGGTAGAAGCGGGAATATCTCTCCATGGTGGTCATTTATTATGGTTCAAACCTGAAGGTGAAAAAGAGGTTATTTGGTTAAGTGAAAATGCTGAATTTGATCTAAAGAAAGCGGTTAGAGGTGGAATTCCTGTTTGTTGGCCATGGTTCGGTAAAGCAGCAGTACCTTCTCATGGTTTTGCTCGTACCAGTGAATGGTCACTATCACAACATCGCGAAAATGAAAATGGCGTTATTGTTTCTTTGACCCTTGAAGATAATCAAGAAACTCGTGATATTTGGCCACATAAATTTCATAATCAAATCACATTTGAAATGAATGCCGAGCTTAAGGTAAGTCTAACATCAACGAATACAGACACTCAGCCTTGGTCATATGGCGGTGCGCTACACACTTATTTTAATATCGCAAATATCAATAACATTTCCATTACAGGCATGGGTCGCGAATATTTAGATAGCACCCAAGCAGGAAAAGAGTGCCAAGGTAGCGATGTATTAACCTTTAACGCAGAAACAGATCGTGTTTATACTCATCCTCAATCAATGATTCTGATTGAAGATCAAAGTAATCAACGTACGATTACAGTAGCCAATGACGGTAATAATGCCGCTGTTATTTGGAACCCTTGGCAACAATTATCAATAAGCATGGGTGATATGGCAAACAACAGCTTTGAAACCATGGTATGTGTTGAATCTACCATTCATACTCCAACCATTGAATTACAGCCAGGGCAAGCACATACGTTATCAACTCGTATTGCTATTCAACACTAATTAATAACACATGTCATCACTAGTAAGACCATGATCTTACTAGTGATTTTATGCCAACATAGTGCCACTTGACTCAATCAATACCCAGCCATTACCATCAGGATCATTAAAAGTTGCAAACCGTCCTTCCATCATAGTAATAATTTCAGACAATGCGACGCCACGGCTACTAAGCTCTTGATATGTAGATTGAATATCATGTGTTTGAACAACTAATCCTTGTACACCTCCCGCTTCCATTCCAGCAAAAGGTTTTACTAAGCTGATCGTTGTTTCTGCACCTTTTGGTACAAGCTGTACCCATCGAGCCTGTTGACTCTCAGCATGATCCCTAATCACTTCAAAACCTAATACATCACGATAAAATTGTAGAGCTTGATTTTGATCCGTGACGGGAATGGATACCGTATCAACACGACAAATAGACATAATATTTTGCTCCATACTCTTTAAACAACAATATGAACTCTTACATATTAAGATTAAATCAGCCGTTAGTTTTTTGTATTAAAAAATACGTTCACTAGCTTAAATTCTTACTATTTGTTATTCACTCTTGATATTAAGACATAGTGAAAAATCACTTAATAACAAAAAAACACAATAAAACTATTTTCAAATTAAAAACAAAAACATTTACGACGAAATAAGCCCATTAATCAGTAATAAAGACTACTACAATCTATATTTTTAGCATTTAAGCCCAATTGACTAAATTATCACTCACAACCACCAAAAAACAACATCATTACAATAACTTTGTAACAAATTAGCTTGCGAAACCCTTTAGATTAAAGGATAGTAGTTAATATAGGTTATTTAATCAGCAAATTTATCCTATTCCTTTTGAAGAAATTTATTTACCAACCCATAATTCTGCAATACAAAGTGACAAGTTCAGACTAGGCTTAAATAAGTGAGCAATGCAAAAACACTCTGTTTTTCATTAATTACTCTTAAATATAAGAACGATTCAGGGGGCATACTATGAGTATTTTTGACCACTATCGTCAGCGCTATGAAGAAGCTAAAGACGAAGAGCTTTCATTACAAGAATTCCTTGATATCTGTAAAGACGATCGTAGTTCTTACGTCAATGCAGCAGAGCGGCTTCTAATGGCTATTGGCGAGCCAGAAATGATAGATACCGCACAAGATCCACATCTTAGTCGCTTATTTTCAAACCGCGTAATATCACGTTATGACACCTTTAAAGATTTTTATGGCATGGAAGAAGCCATTGAGCAAATTGTGTCTTACTTAAAGCATGCGGCACAAGGGCTTGAAGAACGTAAACAGATCCTGTATTTATTAGGTCCTGTTGGTGGTGGTAAATCATCATTAGCTGAGAAACTTAAAAGTTTAATGCAAAAAGTACCTATTTATATTCTTACTGCTAATGGTGAGCGTAGTCCTGTTAATGACCATCCTTTCTGTTTGTTTGATAAACAAGAAGATGGCGGATTACTTAAAGATGAATATGGTATTCCTGGTCGCTACCTCAATAGCATTATGTCGCCATGGGCGGCCAAACGACTACATGAATTTGGTGGCGATATCACTCAATTTAAAGTGATAAAAGTTCGTCCATCTATTCTTGATCAAGTCGGTATCGCAAAAACAGAACCAGGAGATGAAAATAACCAAGATATTTCATCACTGGTCGGTAAAGTTGATATTCGCCAACTTGAGCATTTTTCACAAGATGATCCTGATGCATACAGTTATTCGGGCGCCTTATGTAAAGCAAACCAAGGCTTGATGGAGTTTGTTGAGATGTTTAAAGCACCGTTAAAAGTGCTACATCCATTATTAACAGCAACTCAAGAAGGTAACTATAACGGTACTGAAGGTCTATCAGCATTGCCTTTTGATGGCATGATTTTAGCGCACTCAAACGAATCAGAGTGGCAAACATTCCGTAATAATAAAACTAACGAAGCCTTCCTCGATCGAGTTTATATTGTAAAAGTTCCTTACTGTTTACGTGTCTCTGAAGAAATGCGTATTTACGAAAAACTATTACAAAACAGTGAGCTATCTTCTGCACCTTGCTCACCGAGTACCCTTGAAATTCTGGCACGTTTCACAGTGTTATCTCGTCTAAAAGAACCTGAAAACTCAAGTGTCTATTCAAAAATGCGGGTTTATGACGGTGAAACACTCAAAGATACCGATCCAAAAGCAAAATCATATCAAGAGTACCGTGACTATGCGGGCGTTGATGAAGGCATGAATGGATTATCAACCCGTTTCGCCTTTAAGATTTTATCACGCGTGTTTAACTTTGATCATGCTGAAGTGGCTGCGAACCCCGTTCATCTATTCTATGTGCTTGAACAACAAATTGAACGTGAACAGTTCCCGCAAGATGTCGCTGAAAAATATCTTGAGCACCTCAAAGGCTTCTTAACACCAAAGTATGTTGAGTTTATTGGTAAAGAAATTCAAACCGCCTATCTTGAATCTTATTCAGAATATGGCCAAAACATCTTTGACCGTTATGTTAGTTATGCTGACTTTTGGATTCAAGATCAAGAGTATCGCGATCCTGATACTGGTCAACTCTTTGACCGTTCAGCTCTCAATAATGAGCTGGAAAAAATTGAGAAACCAGCAGGTATCAGTAATCCCAAAGACTTCCGTAATGAAATCGTTAATTTTGTCCTTCGAGCCCGTGCTAATAATGCTGGGAAAAACCCAAATTGGACTAGTTACGAAAAATTACGCACTGTAATTGAGAAAAAAATGTTCTCTAATACAGAAGAGCTGTTACCGGTTATTTCCTTTAATGCAAAAACCTCAACAGATGAGCAGAAAAAGCATGATGATTTTGTCGCTCGAATGATGGAAAAAGGCTATACCCGTAAACAAGTTCGTTTATTGTCTGAATGGTACTTACGTGTGCGTAAGTCGTCGTAACCAACTGACAACGAGGGGGGAAGCTATGGCACATTTTATTGATCGAAGGCTCAATGGTAAAAATAAGAGCACCGTCAATCGCCAACGTTTTTTACGTCGTCATAAACAGCGAATCAAAGAGTCTATTGCTGATGCAGTAAATAAACGTTCGATTACTGATGTCGATAGTGGTGAGGATATAACCATCCCCTCTCGCGACATTAGCGAACCAATATTTCATCAAGGAAAAGGGGGGCAACGGGAGGTTGTCCACCCAGGTAATGATCAATTTAGTCCTGGCGATCGCATTGAACGTCCACCGGGTGGTGGCGGTCAAGGCGGTGCAGGAGAAGGCCAAGCAAGCCCTGATGGTGATGGCCAAGATGATTTTGTCTTCCAAATTTCAAAAGATGAATACCTTGATTTGTTATTTGAAGATTTAGAATTACCTAACTTAGAAAAAAATGCGATTAATCAACTTGTAGAATGGAAAACGTTTCGTGCTGGGTATAAATCACAAGGTGTACCATCAAATATAGCTATCGTAAAATCATTACAAAACTCACTCGCAAGACGAACAGCAATGACTGCGGGTAAACGCCGTAAAGTACGAGAATTAGAGCAAGCACTAGAGCTATTATTCACCACTGAACCGGCTCAACCATTTGAAGAAGAACGCATCAAACAAGAAATTGATGATCTACGGAAAAAGATTAACCGTACACCATTTATTGATACCTTTGATTTACGCTATAAGAACTATGAACGTCGCCCACAACCATCGAGCCAAGCGGTTATGTTTTGCTTAATGGACGTATCCGGCTCTATGGATCAAGCAACAAAAGACATCGCTAAGCGGTTTTATATATTGCTGTATTTATTTTTAAACCGCACTTATAAAAATGTTGAGGTGGTATTTATTCGCCACCACACTCAAGCAAAAGAAGTCGATGAGCATGAGTTTTTCTACTCTCAAGAAACCGGTGGCACAATAGTTTCAAGTGCATTGAAAATGATGCATGACATTGTTAAGCAACGCTATCGTCCTGAAGAGTGGAATATTTATGCGGCACAAGCATCGGATGGTGATAATTGGGCTGATGACTCCCCGGGCTGTCGTGAATTGCTTGATAAACATATACTTCCAGTAACACGTTATTACTCATACATAGAAATCACTCGTCGAGCACACCAAACATTATGGCGAGAGTATGAAGCGTTACATAGCAGTCATGAAAATTTTGCGATGCAAAATATTAAAACTGTTGAAGATATCTTCCCCGTGTTTAGGGAATTATTTAAAAAACAAGTCAGTTAAATTAACACCACTTCATGATATTAAATACAATCGGCACAGCCATAAACCTTGTGCCGATTTATACCAACTTATCAGTTACAAGTAGACAAACATGGGGAGATTGAGTGATGGCAATAATGACAACAACAAAACCACTCAGTGATGGACCAGATTGGACTTTTGATTTGCTTGAACAATATCACGTTGAAATCAAACGTGTGGCTGCACACTATCGTCTTGATACTTACCCAAATCAAATTGAAGTTATCACTGCTGAACAAATGATGGATGCCTATTCCAGTATCGGTATGCCGATCAACTACCACCACTGGTCATTTGGTAAACGCTTTATTGAAACAGAGCGAGGTTACAAACATGGCCAAATGGGATTGGCTTATGAAATTGTTATTAACTCCGATCCTTGTATCTCTTATTTAATGGAAGAAAATACCATAACCATGCAAGCCTTAGTAATGGCACATGCCTGTTATGGTCACAACTCATTCTTTAAAGGTAATTACCTCTTTAAAACATGGACTGATGCCAGTTCAATTATTGATTATCTTTTATTTGCCCGTAAATATATTACTGAGTGTGAAGAAAAATATGGCGTTGATGACGTAGAAAAGCTACTCGACTCCTGTCATGCGTTAATGAATTATGGTGTTGACCGCTATAAACGTCCTCAAAAAATCTCTTTAGTCGAAGAGACGGCACGCCAAAAAGCACGTGAAGATTACCTGCAATCTCAAGTGAATTCTCTATGGCGAACCATTCCCCAACATCAGACAAAAGAAACAGCTATTGAAGAGGAACGTTTTCCTACAGATCCGCAAGAAAATATTCTTTATTTCTTTGAAAAACATGCCCCTTTACTTGAACCATGGCAACGCGAATTAGTGCGCATAGTACGTAAGGTTAGCCAATATTTTTACCCACAAAAACAGACTCAGGTCATGAATGAAGGCTGGGCAACTTTTTGGCATTATTCGATTTTAAATCACCTGTATGATGAGGGATTAGTTACTGATCGCTTCATTATGGAGTTTCTACATAGTCATACTAATGTAGTTGCACAACCTGAATATAATAGCCCGTATTACAATGGCATTAACCCTTACGCATTAGGGTTTGCAATGTTCCAAGATATTCGCCGAATTTGTGAGCACCCAACTGATGAAGATAAATATTGGTTCCCAGATATCGCAGGTTCAAACTGGTTAGATACTTTGCATTTTGCAATGGAAAATTTTAAAGATGAGAGTTTTATTAGTCAGTTTTTATCACCGAAATTAATGCGTGATTTTAAATTGTTTGCGGTCAATGATGATGATCGTCATAACTATGTAGAGGTTAGCGCAATCCATAACGAAGAAGGCTATCGCGCTATTCGAGAGAAATTATCATCACAATATAATCTCAGTAATAATGAGCCTAATTTACAAATATGGAATGTCGATTTACGTGGCGATCGCTCACTGACATTACGTTATATTCCTCATAACCGTATTCCTCTCGCAGAGAGCCATACTGAAGTTATTAAACATTTACATCGATTATGGGGCTTTAAAGTTACCCTTGAAGAAGAATTACCTGATGGCCGAGGCAAGATTATTGCTACCTGTCCTGCCAGCACTCAATACAATACTGATATTTAATCATATTAAATAACAGCCACATAAAACAAACGGGGAGTCGGCATAATGCTGACTCCCCGTTTTAATTATCAGTAAGAACGACCAATATTACTGTTCTTCTTCGTACAAATATTTAGAAATCTTAACGCGATGGGTATACCAAATAGCGCCACTTTCTCGGCCATATTTTTTTATACGATCAGCCACTAACTCTGGTTGATGATTATCACAATATCCTTGTAAATCACCATAGAAATCAAGAGCTAATTGACATGCTTCTGGGTTCATAAAGTAATAACCACCAACGCGGGTATAAATTTTACGTAATCCATTAATTGTCAGCACATAAAGCGTATTACCTGATTTTCCTGCCATTCCTTGAAATAAACGGTAATCATAATAATTAAAAGCGCGTGCACGACAAATTTCCTCACATAACTGAGGATCATTTTTACCGTATTTATCTACGATTTTTTTTACTTCTTGCAGTAAATCTAATCGATCATCACTATTTTCAATAAACTCAGCAAAACTCTCGGAAGCTAATAATCGTTGACATGATTCAATAACATGTTGAATTAACTCGCTTGAGTTTTCTGGATTGCCTTTGACAGCATAGCGCATAAAAACACTACTGATATCCGTTCGAGCAGCCAATAAATCAGCCAATACTCGTTGAACATCCTGTCCATCTAATGTAATTAACGTATCTAAAATGCTTAAACCAGACGTCTCCATGTAATTATTTACACGAGTAGGTTTACCATGTTTAATCGTTAGCCAGCCATCTCGAGCCAAACGCTGTAAGACTTCACGTAACGTTGTTCTTGTCACGCCAATTAGCTCTGAAAGTTCACGTTCCGCAGGAAGAATAGAGCCCTGAGGAAAATGATTATTCCAGATACTTTCAATAATGTATTTCTCAGCAAACGTCGCTGGGCTATCAGCCTTAATAACCATCTAGTTCAATCCAATTCGCTTCTTGCTTATATTATTTATTAACACTCATCATACCACTAGTTGTTCAATAGCTGAAATCTAGTACGCATACCTAACATTCGGCTGATATATATGTACAAAAATAAACCAGCCATACAACTAAAATTCGTATTCGTTACATTATTTTATCCACTAGCGATATTTTGCCTTTAATCTTCTGTATATTATATCCCTTATGTCTTAGGTATCACCCTCAGTTTGTGATGAAAATGTCATGATAATTTTACATATTCGTGTCTGTGATTGACTAATCCAATTCAATCGGTAAAGTTATCATTAACAACAAACTGGGAGCAAATGAACGCTGCTGCCTGCTTTAAGTTAAATATCATCATCTGTTATTTATGGTGTTTATCTTAAAGAACTCATCACTCCTGATTATTTTTAGCATGGTGCTTTTAATTATCAGCTGATTAGTGCTTGCGGGCGACATTCGTACTATTTCGTACCTTTAAATTTGCACTAATAATAAGAGATTCAAACATGGCTATATCGCTAGGGAATGCCTTCGTAAAAAATTTTTTAGGTAAGGCACCTGACTGGTACAAGATTGCAATTATTTCTTTTCTTATCATTAACCCACTGGTTTTCTTTCTCGTTAACCCTTTTGTCGCTGGTTGGTTACTGGTCGTAGAATTTATTTTCACCCTTGCAATGGCACTAAAATGTTACCCACTTCAGCCTGGTGGTTTACTTGCCATTGAAGCTGTCGCTATTGGCATGACCAGTGCAGAACAAGTAAAACACGAGCTTGTAGCAAATATTGAAGTATTATTACTGCTCGTATTTATGGTTGCTGGTATCTACTTTATGAAGCAACTGCTGCTATTTATTTTTACGAAAATATTAATAAGCATTAAATCGAAAATTTTACTTTCGTTGGCTTTTTGTATCATGGCAGCTTTTTTATCTGCGTTTCTTGATGCGCTAACTGTTATAGCCGTGGTTATTAGCGTAACTGTTGGCTTCTACAGTATTTATCATAAAGTCGCTTCAGGACAAGATTCTACCGCTAATCACGACCATACTGATGATGATCACGTTCAAGAACTTAGTCGTGATGATCTAGAAAACTACCGAGCATTTCTACGCAGCTTATTAATGCATGCTGGTGTAGGTACAGCATTAGGTGGCGTAATGACGATGGTTGGTGAACCACAAAACCTCATCATTGCCGATCAAGCAGGGTGGCAATTCGGTGAATTTATTATTCGTATGTCTCCGGTATCAATTCCTGTTTTAATTTGTGGCCTGTGTACTTGTGTATTAATTGAGAAATTCAAAATCTGTGGTTACGGTGCGAAATTACCTGAAAATGTTCGTACCATTTTGGTTGATTTAGATAACGAAGAACGCAAACGTCGTACTAACCTTGATTACGCTAAATTTATCGTACAAGGCATTATTGCCGTTTGGCTGATTGTTGGTTTAGCAATGCACTTAGCTGCGGTTGGATTAATTGGTTTAACCGTTATTATTTTTGCAACTGCATTTACAGGTATAACTGAAGAGCATGCATTAGGAAAAGCATTTGAAGAAGCTTTACCTTTTACCGCATTATTAGCCGTATTTTTCTCAGTCGTTGCCGTTATTATTGATCAACAATTATTTACACCGATTATCAGCTGGGTATTAACACTTGAAGGTAGTTCACAATTAACCATGTTCTATGTAGCTAATGGTTTATTGTCGATGGTATCGGATAATGTTTTTGTTGGAACGGTATACATTAATGAAGTAAAAACTGCACTACTACATGGTGTCATCGATCGTAATCAATTCGATATGTTAGCCGTTGCTATCAATACAGGTACTAATTTACCATCAGTTGCGACACCTAACGGTCAAGCTGCCTTCTTATTTGTATTAACGTCTGCCCTTGCACCACTGATTCGTCTTTCTTACGGACGTATGGTGTACATGGCTTTACCTTATACTATTGTATTAACCTTTGTTGGTTTAGCGGGTATTGAACTATTGTTAGTGCCAATGACAGATTGGTTCTATAGCATGAATTGGTTAACTCAAGGCACGATGGATGCAGCAACATTAGTCCCTGCAATTGGTCATTAAAATAGCATTACCGACTTAATGACGATTTACTTATCCTCAGAGCTATGCTTGAATAACGCGCAGCAATAAGTGCCATATGTTTTCAAGGCCCTGATGTTCAGGGCTTTGTTTTATCCAGATAGTCATTAGAGAACCGATAATGCAAGTGCTTAATTCTTTTTCAAAAACACGTTTAGCTTGGTTGTTACTGCTACTATCCATTATTTTCTTTGAAAGTTCCGCGCTATTTTTCGAACATATTATGAACCTTGCACCATGTGTTATGTGTGTTTATGAACGTGTTGCGATGATGGGCATCGGGATTGCTGCATTAATTGGCTTACTTGCGCCTAAAAATGGTGTATTGCGTTGGTTAGGGTTAGCGGGCTGGGGCTATAGTGCTTATCGCGGCGTAGAATTAGCTTATCAACATGTAGGATTTCAATTTAGTCCATCGCCATTTGCTACTTGTGATTTATTCGTTCAATTTCCATCATGGGCGCCCCTTAATCATTGGGTTCCGTGGATGTTTGAAGCCTATGGTGATTGTGCCAAAGTGGTATGGACCTTCCTTGATCTTTCAATGCCACAATGGTTAGTGATCATTTTTGCTGCCAATCTTATTGTGTGGGCTGTAATGGTTATTGCACAATTTTTTGGTAATAAACGCTAAACTACCGTGTCATAAAAAATAGAATATAAAAAAGCGAAGCTCAATGCTTCGCTTTTTTGATCTCGCTATTATAGTGTCTTACCACAGCATTGCTTAAATTTCTTACCACTTTCACAAGGACATGGGTCGTTACGTCCAATCCCTTTAAAGGGGTTAATCGCCTGTGCACCTGAACCGATTTGCAATTGGTCAGCAGCCATCATCACTTCTGTTAACATTAATGGTAATTGAGCATATAACTCACTTGATACAGGAACCCCTGTCATACCCGCTTGTTCCATTAATGCTAATGTTTCAGTTTCATCCACCAGCAACATTAAGGTAGTTAATAGCGCAGACAACATTCGCATAGTGCCATCTGATACAGTTTGCTGTTCCCAGTTAGGCTCAATAAATACCCATACAGCTAAAAATCCTTGTGCAAACTCACGTAACGCATTTTGGTTACTACCATCTTGCTGCCAAACCAAGCTCTCTGGTAATTGGTATTCTCCCGCCTTAACCCTACGATATTGCATTTCAAAATGGTTAAGAATTAGCATCTTGTCAGCATCATCAACCATAACAACCGCAGCATCATCACCGCCGCCATTAATTAGAGCGGGCAACCATATTTCAGGTTCCATTGGCTTTGGATTTGCATTCGCTGCAAATAAAGCGCCTTCAATAAAAGCCGCTGACATGCCTTGCCAATGTGATGGTAACGTCATTAATGTATTCATTCGATGTCCTACTGATTAATTCTTTTGATTCACTTTAGCGGTATTATACGTCGAATCCGTGTGTTAGCTGCCATAACCACACCATTAATCACCGTTAATGACTAAAATTTGATAAAGTTAAAAGCAAATCAGATAAAAATACGTTATTTATAACTTTCGAATTACTATGATGGATGCACTTATGTCACCCTATTCGTTAAATGCGATTATAGCTGGGGCTAGCGGCTTAATCGGTACTGAGCTATTACATCAATTACTCGATCACCCGCACTTTAATTATATCTACAGCTTGGCTCGTCGCCCACTGCCTTTTCACAGTAAGAAATTACACCAAATTATAGACAGCCAATTACGTATTATCGCTTGGGAAAATGAACAACCAGTACCTGAATATGGCTTTATTTGTTTAGGTACAACCAAAAAAATAGCAGGGACTAAACAAGCACTTGAAGCGATTGATGTTGATTTAGTCAAAAGTGTTGCTATTACTATGAAAAATTTAGGAGTGAAGCATCTTATCGTCGTCTCCAGCTTAGGAGCCTCGAGCTACTCACCCGCTCATTATTTACGCTGCAAAGGTAACATGGAACAAGCATTAACAGCATTGGCGTTTGAACACTGTATTTTTGTTCGCCCAGGCCCCCTTAAAGGTGAACGTAATCACCCCCGTAAAGATGAAATAGCCCTTCAACGTATTTTTGAAACAATTCACCCTCTAATGGTTGGTCCACTGCAACACTTCACACCTATTCCAGCAGAAGATGTTGCAACAAGTATGGTAAAAATAGCCATTGCATGTGATAAGCATGACTTACCACCAATCACCGTAATTTCAGGTCATCATCTGCGGTCAAAGTAAAAACAAAGATGACAAATTCACCAACTCGCACTAGACTCTTGCCCCTTAGCGTATTTACCGAATAGAGCAAACACCCCTATGCGAGTTATTTTAGGCCCGATGGAAGGCGTATTAGATCATCTAATGCGTGAGATGCTAACCGAGATTAATGACTATGATCTTTGCGTAACTGAATTTGTACGTATCATTGATAGCCTACAACCCAATAGTGTTTTCTATCGTTTATGTCCTGAATTACATCAAGGCGGTAAAACACGCTCTGGCACGCCGGTTCGCGTCCAACTATTAGGTCAAGATCCACATTGGATGGCAGAAAATGCTCATCGTGCGTGTCACTTAGGTTCAGCAGGCATCGATATTAATTTTGGTTGTCCAGCTAAAGCGGTAAATAAGAGCCGTGGTGGCGCGGTATTACTAAAAGAGCCCGAGTTAATCTATCAAATAGTGAAAGCAACCCGTGCTGCCGTTAATCCAACTAAACCAGTAACGGCAAAAGTACGTTTAGGCTGGGATGATCCACAACAATGCTTTGAGATCGCCGATGCAATTGCACAAGCTGGCGCTGATGAAATGGTTATTCATGCTCGAACTAAAGATGATGGTTATAAAGCAGATACCATTAAATGGGATTATATTCGTCAACTTCGTCAGCATGTTACCTTACCGATAATTGCCAATGGTGAAGTATGGAGCTATGCTGATGGTCAAGCATGTTTAGCGGCAACCAACACTGATGCGTTAATGGTTTGCCGTGGCGCATTAAACTTACCTAACTTAGGTAATGTGGTTAAATATAATCAAGCGCCTATGACATGGGAGCAAGTATTAGCCCTATTATTAACTTACTCTCAATTTGAAATTAAAGGCGATAAAGGCTTATATTATCCTAACCGTGTCAAACAATGGTTTGCTTATTTACGTCATCAATATCCACAAGCAAAGTTATTATTTACCGATATTCGTTGTCTCAATAAAGCAGCGCCAATTATTGAACGCTTAGAACTCGCTCAACAGCAATTGTAATCAACCTCTTAAACTCCTTTTAGTAAGAGAATTAAAAGGAGCCAGATCTTCAAAAAGTACGTTCTATATCGTTATTTAGACATGAAATAAAAACGCCCCCGTCACATTTTTGATGACAGGGGCGTTATTTAATAACGTTAGCTATCTCTATTGAGATTATTCACTAATACGATTAGGGTGATTTAGGATGTGATCTTCCCAATCAATAACATCAATTTCATACACAATTTTATTGCGTACCGATTCATCTGCGGCATGCATTGCTTCTTTAGACCCCGTGATCAATGGATGCCACTCAGGTAAAGGTTTGCCTTCCGCAAGCAAGCGATAAGCGCAGGTTTCAGGTAACCATACAAATTCTTCAATACGCTCACGTGTTAATTTAAGACACTCTTCACCTGACTCAAAACGGTTAGCATAATCTTTGCATGAACATGTTTTGTTATCAAGTAAGCTACAAGCGACATTGGTGTAGTAAATATCATCAGTATCATCATCAATTAACTTATGTAGACAACACTTGCCACAGCCATCACAAAGTGATTCCCACTCTTGATCTGTCATTGTCGTTAAGTCTTTCTGTTGCCAAAAATGAGTCATGATACTTACACCAGTATTGTTATTTGTGCCGTTAAATACGCCACAATAAAGAATGAGCTTATCAAAAAATAAAGCAGGCGGTTTTTATAGCGATCAATACGGTAAACTGCAAATTAAAAATACCTATTAATCACTAATAACCATATAAATAATAGCTATTATCATTTAACGTAGAAATATATCGTCACTCTATAAAAAATTGTGACCGATAAAATCACTAAGTCATTTGGCTTTTAGGATTAACAATGGTAATTTGCGCAGCCGATTTGCAAAGTAGAAAGAGAGAAATAGAATGGAATGTCGTTTAGGTTGTGGTGCATGTTGTATCGCGCCAAGTATATCATCCCCTATTCCAGGAATGGCTAGCGGTAAACCTGCTGGGGTGCGCTGTGTTCAACTTAATGATGCTAATTTATGCAAATTATTTGGCAATTCTGAGCGCCCAGCGGTATGTCATAATTTTAAAGCTTGTTCTGATATTTGTGGTAATACCAATGAACAAGCCTTAATCATTATTACTGAACTAGAGCAGATAACCGAATAATCATCCTACTTGTTCATTGAAAAATGTTGTTATTCTTTAGCTGTTCCAGTGAGGATACGTAATGCACTTTTCGCTTTTTCTACCACTTGATGGCCAGAATATGTCAAATATCCTCCATCCTCTTCAGTCACAAATCCTTTCGCATGCAAACGTTGTGCTGCAGAGATAATAGCAGGACTTGCATCGCTGTGAACCTTAATGCCTTCCATATTGCTATGCATAGGGAATTTCACCAGTAGATTCATTTCATCAACGATATCGGGAGTGTATAGCATAGTCACCTCTATAATATGGAAAATCCCAGTGGGATAAATAATCTATTATTAATATTAGCGTTTGTTGGTAAGAAAACTAGGTGCAGAGATCAATATCTGAAGATCTTTCTCTCTCAAGATGAGATCCGTATCAAAAATTTGAACATCTAGCAGTCACCCAGTTTCACAATTGTATAAAAAACAAACTAAGCTATTGAGATATATAAAAAAGCCGCTTCACAAAATCATCATATTATATGAAACATTTTGCTATTAGCGGCTTTTTAACAGTAATTAATTGCAGTTATGCTTGAATACCAACAATTAACCATGGTGCATTTGGTTTGCGTAAATCACGCTCTAAATGCCATACATCATTAATGTCTTCTTCTATGCCTTCAGCGCTGTCTTTATAACGGCCACTAAATTTAATACTTAGCTGCGCCATATTAGCGTCATGATCTGCACGTACAAGTTCGGCATCAACATACATCACTTCAGTGTGTTGATCGCCCACCAGTTTTGCACGCTCTGCCGTTAAATCTGCCATTAGAGCTGGCGATACATATTCACGAATCTTTTCTAATTCGTTATGGTTCCATGCCCCTTGAATAACACGATAATGATCACGAGAACCATTTAGGAATGTATTCATATTAAAGTTTGGCGGCAAGTTAAACGGTACATCACTATCTGTTGATTCAAAACCAGATGACTGTTGCTGCGCTGCACCTTGACGGAACTGCTGCTGCTGTTGCTGTTGCTGCTGAGACTGGCGAGGAGAATTACCCGCATAAGACTCACGGTGCCCCATAGGAGTACCTTTATTAGCACGCATTGCTTTAAATAATTTAAACAATACAAAGGCAATCACACCGATGATCAGAATATCCATAAATTGGATACCATCAAATGCACCACCAAAGAAAGCAGCTAACAAACCACCAGCAAGAAGACCACCTAATAAACCACCCATTAGGCCTTTTTTCGCTGATGATGCTGCGGTAGGATTTTGTTTACGGATAGTATCAGTCTGTTGTGGTTGTTGCTTACGAACCGGAGCGGTTTTAAAGCTTTTACCAAATGACTTACCACCACCGAATTTTTTTGCTTCTGCATGTGGTGCTGTAAACGACACCGCCACAATAAGAGCAAATACGGTAAAAAAGCGTTTCATAATAATCGATATACCTTCGTCGTTGACTCTAAGCATCGTAGCTATTAGCTACAAAATGTCAATTTAATCACTCATTAAAATTGTTACTAACGTTTAACATCAACAGTGTTTATTTAAAGTAGCGTTCTAAACACATAACAATCAGACATCTAACACTAATAATATAGGCATTATATTACGTTATTTTTTATCTAAAAAAACATAAACACATTCACTGTGCATATTTATGCTAAATAAATTGATCAAACAGACCTTAAAAAGTAAAAATCCTCAGATCATTCCATATATTATCCGCAACACAGGTTTATTATTATATACTGTTTTTTATGGCGTCAATAAAAGTTAACTCTCTCAATTTACCGAGGTTACTTTTATTCATTATTATGATTTTCTCTATGGAGATAGCTATGCAAGAGAACAATACACATAGTAAATTTGTGGGTTATCTATTGTGGATTTTTGGTTTTACCGGTGCTCACCGTTTTTATTATGGTAAGCCAGTCACAGGTACAATTTGGTTTTTAACATTAGGTTTATGTGGAATAGGTTGGATAATCGACTTCTTCTTAATTCCTTCAATGAACCGTGAATCAGATTTACGTTTCACCAGTGGTGAAATTGATTACAACATTGCATGGCTACTATTGACGTTCTTGGGTGTATTTGGTGCTCACCGTATGTATATGGGGAAATGGATAACCGGTATTCTTTATCTATGTACGTTTGGTTTCTTCCTGATTGGTATTCTTATCGATTTTTGGACGCTAAATGATCAAGTATCGCTAGAAAACACAAAGAAACGAAACGCTTAGCATTTAAATTTGGTGATTCGTATTGGGGCATTATATGCTTTCGCCACTTAAGGCGGCATTAATACCTTAATACTTACATTATGGGAAAGGTATATTTCCCATAATGGCTCAGGGACGGCAATTATTAAAATAATTAAAAGATCAGTCTATTACTAGACTAATTACGACAATTGCACACAGACTTAAAGAGTATAATTTAATGGCAAGAAGAAATGATCATACCCGTGAAGAATTGGTAAATATGACACTTGAGCAAGTGAAAAATTTTCTCAGTGAACATCCACACCATGAATTGAGCTTACGTAAAGTCGCAGCAATGATTGGCTATGTTCCAAGTACTTTAGTTAATGTGTTTGGTAACTATAATCTATTACTTCTTCATGCCGTTGCTCAAACACTTGATGAATTATTTCAACAAGCTGAATTATGTGTTCGCGATTCAACGTCTTCACAACAAGCATTACGTAATCTTGCTTTCTGTTATCTCGATTTTGCTACCGCACATCCTTATCGTTGGCAGTTAATTTTCCAACACACAATGAATGGCGAAGATCTTCCTGAATGGCAAACTGATCGTATTGATAATATGACCGGTATGCTTGAAGCCCTAATTGGTCAAATTAATAGTGACATGAGCGAAAAACAAGTCCTTGAAGCAAGCCGTGTTATTTGGGCTGGTGTACATGGTATTACCCTACTGACTGTCGATGATAAATTATTCACGTCAAGCCCTGTTGATGGTAAGGCTCTAATTAATAATTTATTAGATACCTACCTCAATTCATGGCATAAATAACTTAACGAGAACAACAGAATGTCCCCTAATCCTCAGTCTAGCCTGTTAACCAAACGACGGTTTTTACCTTATTTTCTGACACAAGCTTTAGGGGCATTTAATGATAATGTGTATAAAAATATTCTGCTAATTTTTATTGCATATGCTTCAGTACACACATTACCACTTAATGCAGATCTATTAATTAATTTAGCCGCTGGATTATTTATTCTGCCCTTTTTCTTATTTTCAGCCTCTGCTGGTATTCTTGCTGATATTTATGATAAAGCAAAAATAATGCGTATAGTCAAACTGGCTGAAGTAATTATTATGTGTTGCGCAGCCATTGCCTTTATTTATCAAAGTTATCTAGCGCTATTATTTTTACTGTTTTTGATGGGTACTCAATCTGCCTTTTTTGGCCCAGCTAAATATGCCTTGTTACCACAACACCTTAAAAAAAATGAATTAATCTCAGGCAATGCTCTGGTTGAAACAGGTACTTTTCTTGCTATTTTACTGGGGACTATTATTGCAGGAGTAATAGCGAATAGTGACAATGGTCGCTATATTGCCGCTATTAGTGTGATCATTTTTGCTATTTTAGGCTATATTACCTCATTAGCGATTCCAGCGGCACCACCAAGCCAAGCTCATATCAAATTTCATTGGCGCCCATGGCAACAGACTCGCCACACCATGAAAATAGCCCAACAAGATAAAATCATTTTTCAGTGTATTATCGGTATTAGTTGGTTTTGGTTCCTTGGTGCTTGTTACCTAACCCAGTTCCCTCATTTTGCTAAAACTAATTTAGGCGGCCAAGCTTCTGCTGTTTCTTTCTTACTAACATTGTTCTCTATCGGTATCGCTATTGGCTCAATGTTATGTGATCGTATATCACAACACCGCATAGATCCCGGTATTGTTCCCATTGGTTGCTTTGGTATTAGTCTATTTGGCTTCGGGCTCTATGCCATGACACCTAGCGTTATCCCCGCAAGTGATTCAATATTAACCTTTATCACCCAACCTGTATTATGGCCTGTTTTTATCTCGCTATTATTACTTGGCGTTGCTGGCGGCATTTTTATCGTACCGTTATATACCTTAATGCAACAACGCGCTCAAGAAGATCAACGCGCTCAAATTATTGCCGCTAATAATATTTGGAATGCGGTCTTTATGGTTATCAGTGCCATTGTTGCTATTATTTGCTTATCGTTATTACACCTGTCGATTCCTCAATTTTTCTTATTATTATCAGGATTAAACGGATTAGTCTTAGTCTATATCTATTTTCAAGCTCCTGATTTTTTCTGGCGCTTTGTCGTGTGGGTTGTATCTCACACCATGTACCGCGTCCAACATCACAATCTTAATAACTTACCTCAACAAGGAGGTACATTGTTAGTTTGTAATCATGTTAGTTATATGGATGCCCTACTATTAGCAGGCGCTTGCCCTCGTCCAATTCGCTTTTTAATGGATCAACACATTTATAATCTGCCAATCATTAATACTTTTTGTCGTGCATGCAAAGCGATCCCTGTTGATTCAAATGATCGTAAATCAGTCCGCGCTGCATTTTCTCAAGTTGCGACCTATTTAGAAAATGGCGATATTGTCTGTGTTTTTCCAGAAGGTCACTTAACGCAAGATGGCGAAATCGCCCCCTTTATGCGAGGTATTGATTTAATCATTAAGCGTTCAAGTGTTGAGGTGATCCCTGTGGCTTTACAAGGATTATGGGGCAGTTATTTTAGTCGTGAGGGCGGGCATGCTTTATTAAAGCGCCCTAAACGTTTTTGGTCAAAAGTTACCATTATTGCCGGAAATTGCGTACATTCAGAAACAACTAATAGCCAATTACTACGCCAACAAGTAATAGCATTACGTGGTGATAAACGCTAGTAATAACGCCATCATTGCTCATCTGTGTGTTAACCAAATCCATCTCTATTAAACACCTACATAGTAAAAAATTGAAAATAAAAAGGCGAAGCTATTATGCTTCGCCTTTTTATTAAGATGCCTTTTATTTTAAGCTTGAGATGCTAACCATGTCGCTAAATCTAACCGTGATATTTTTACACTTTGGGTAAAACTATCGGGTAATGCAATATAACGTACTGGCCGTTTATGAGGCGCCACATGCTGTGACATATAAGTAACCAGTTCATCAATTAAATGATTATCTAGCCGTTGCACTGTGGTTAATATTGCCACCGGTCTCGCCCCGAAATCATGATCATCTATTGGCAGTACGATAGCTTGCTTCACTACCGAATGTTGTAACAATACCTGTTCAATATCTTCTGGCTGTACATTTTCACCACCAGAAATAAACATATTATCAGCACGACCTCGAATAAATAATTCATCATCATGCCATTCGCCTAAATCTTTAGTGGCAAACCAATCATCGTTATCATCACATCCTATCAATGAGAAAATAGTATGATTACGGTAATACCCTAAACAAAGCACTTTGCCTCGAACCCAAATTTCACCATCACGTAAAATCAGTTCTCGATGAGGTAAAACAGTTCCCACCCCAGCACTGCTATTGGCACGTTTAACGGTTATTGTTGATGCCATTTCTGTCATACCATAGCCACTCCAACATTCAATGCCGGCTTGTTTTGCAGCCGTAGTTAAACTAACAGGAATAGTCGCGCCACCTAATAACACTTGTTGTAACTGGTGCTGCTGTGCATATTCAGAATCAAGAAAGCGTTGTAACTGTGTCGGAACCAATGAAGCATGACTAACCCATTGCAGTGCCTGTTGCTGTAATTGTGGCTCTACCACCACAATTCTTGCACCACGATATAGCCATCGCCACACAATCGCTAATCCCGAGATATGAAATAACGGTAACGACAACAACCAACTATCATCAGCAGTAAAAGTCATGTGCTTGAACAGCCCACTCGCACTGGCTAAATGGGATTGTGCATGGTGAACAACCGCTTTAGGTAAACCTGTCGAGCCAGAGGTTAGTGTCAACGAAATGGGACGATGCTCTTGCCACATCACCGGAATAATACGCTCAGACGTTATCTCTGGGGTCAGCGATAACGTCTGCTTCGACAAGGATTGCGCCATATCAATATCTGGACACCAAATATGATCATTATCTAATGCGGTTAATTGCTCAATTAATGCCTTCGCTGGCAACTTAGGATTGAGACCAACATAACGAGCACCAACACGAATAATCGCTAATAGTAGCCATAATACATCGATACTATTTGGCGCAACCACCGCAACTAATTGATCTCGCTTCACCCCTTGAGCAACCAAGCATTGAGCATATTTTTCAATATTGGCTGTAACTTCAATCCAATTCCACGTAACAGCCCCTGCCTTTACATCACCTAATGAAATCGCAATTTCAGTTGGTCGTTGCTCTGCCCAATATTGCCAAGGCCACTTGTTAAATTTTGCTTTTATTTGTGCCATACCATGTCTAATTCAGATAGAGGGATCACCGGTAATTCACAACCCGGCCATGACTGCATCAATTGCACTTGAAATAGCTGCATTGTATCTAACCCAGGAATGACGCTTGGCGTTTGCCATTGGGCTAAACGCGCTAATTGATTTAAGCCCAAGCTTGATTCAATGCTAGAACTAATCACCGCGGTAAGTCCCACAGCATGTGCTTGCTCGATTAATGCAATACAACGTTCAAGTGAGCCAATTAATGTTGGTTTAATGATAATCGCAGCAACACCTTGTTCTGCTTTCACTTCAAATCCAGCATCTCGCACGGTTTCATCCCAAGCAATATTGATCCCTGTTTGTTGTGCAAACGCTAAACTGTCACTCGGTAAACGACAAGGTTCTTCTAAAAAGGCAATGCCAGCGCGATGTTCAGGCTTAACATATTTAGCAAATTGTTGTGCTTTTAATGGCGTCCATTGGCGATTAGCATCAAGCCGTAATTGCATATCGGGAATGGCTTCAAGTAGCATATTTGCCACAATACCATCACGTACCGCTTCATACATGCCAACTTTAATCTTAGCCACTTTATCGCCAGGCATCTGATTTAATCGTTCCACTAAATCATCAGGATCTCCTGAACATAATGGTGCGACTAAATAATTACCTGTTACAGGAAATTCAGCGGCTAACTCAGCGATAGCACAACTAATACCAAAAGCCACAGATGGATAAGCTGACTCAAGATCAAGCATTTCACCTGCAACCCATTGTGACAGTAACTGTTGTGCTTGCTCTCCTGCCTCAGCGACATTCTCAACACTAAATTCAGGTAATGGCGCAATTTCACCATAAGCTAATTGTTGATCTTGGCACAACTCAACCACCCAACCTTCACGCGTAACCAAACGCTGATCTCGTAAAATAACGCCAGAATCCATTGGAAGTTGGTATTGAAATAACTTAGCGCTGCGCATTACATTTCCTTATATTATGTCAGAGTATATTTGACAAACATTTTAGCTAGAATACAGAGTATCTATTGGTTTTATAAAGAGATTATTAACTAATAAACGTCAATAATGCCGTTGTAAAAGCAACAGGTTGTTCAATGTGTATATTATGACCAGCATCATCAATAACCGTCACGGCTAAACCGCACGCCGAGGCTAAGTGATGAAACTTGGTATCACGCCCACCACAAAGATAATGGATTGGTACTGAAAGCTGTTGTAACTGAGGTAATAATTGCGGCTGTTTAGCCAGTGAGGTCGCTAACATCATCTTTGCTATTCCAGAGCCTAAATTATCACTCCGTTTAGCAACCAAAACTTGTCGCTGAGCTGATGTCAATGACGCAAAAACAGGTTGTTGATACCAATCTTGTAACACACCGATTAATGGCTGTTGAGCAAATCGAGCCGCCCAATGTTGGTCATGTTGATAACGTGGCTCTCGCTCAACAGCTGGTAATCCAAAATGCCCACCTTCAAGCAACACCTTGACTAATCGTGGTAAATGCGAAGATACCGGATTAGCGGCTAATGCACAGGCATGATACATCGCTAATCGTGCTCCCATCGAATAACCAATGAGTACATAATCATTAACACCACGATGAGCTAATGTTGCTATCAATGCATGATGGATAGCATCGAAACCACCTTCACGCGCCACTGTTGTCATTTCTGTATCAACAAACGCACTTAGCCCATGGCCCGGTAAATCGATAGTAATACATTGCTGAGTGGCAGCAAGCTGACTAATAACATAACGCCAATCGTGACCACTCCCCAATAAACCATGTAGAAAAACCAATGTTGGTTGCTTGGTATTGGCTTTAACGCCAAAGGTTTCAGAATAAAGTAGCATGCTCAACCTCTGCAAATAATGCTTTTAACATTGCTCCAGCTTCACCTGCAGGTGTCCTAATTTCAACAAGGGTTGTTCCTACTTTTAATTGACCATCACGAATAGCGTCTTCAGCCGCACTTAATGATGTAGGGGCGCAATACTGTAAACCAAACATCGCTGCCGCATGGCTAAATTCAAACCCATGTGGCATACGATAGAAATCATCTTTTTGTTGATCAGGAACAGGCAACATATCAAAAATACCACCGCCATCATTATTGGTAACAATAACGACAATGGGATATTGCTGTTGATTTAATAATGCCAATGAATTGAGATCATAAAGTAACGAGGTATCACCGATCAAACACACTAAAGATGATTTACGTGCTCGCTGTACACCCGCAGTTGTTGCAATTAAGCCATCAATGCCCGATGCACCACGGTTCGCAAATGTCGCGGTTAACGGTAATTTAGCGCACATATCTAACAATCGAACAATCATGCTATTACCCAAAAACAATTCTGTTTCAGGGGCTATCCATTGCATGACTTGTGCCGCTAAACCCAATTCAGAAAAACGATTAGCGTGAGCTGCAACAATATCAAAATAGCACTGCGATGCTTCAACTAACGGTAGAGCCCATTGTGAATGGAGTGAATCGGTTGTTAATGCCATAGCCGCTTGCGCCCACGCTTCAATATTTGCTTGAATACGTTGGCTACGACGATGACTGGAATCTAATCGCCCAGCTAATGGATCAATTAATAAAAAAGAGTGCCATGTCTGATGACTGATTAGCTGCAATAAACGTTTAGAAACTAACCGTCCACCAAACTGTAATAATACCTGTGCTTGTTGAAGATAATCATGACAAGCGATGTTTTGTAACCACCCATCAAAACCAGCATAATCACTACTACCACCTGCTTGTGGATCCACCAGCAATGGCCATCCTAATGTTGCCGCTAATTGCTGTACTGCTTTAAGTTCATTAGCAGCAAGTCGACCTGCAACAATAACCCCTTTTTGAGTGCACAATGTTTGCCACTGATTATGATCAATTGTCACCGTTGTTAATGACGGCAAAGCTTGATGCTGACAATAAGGGATCGTATCCTGCTGCCATTGAGCAACAGGCATAAGATACTCATAAAAATCAACATCATCACCATATAAAGGTTCTGGATAATGACAATTAAAATGTACTGAACCACCACGCAATTGTTGCTGCTGCATCACATCATCAATAGCACACAATAACCAATTAGGACTAATATCCAAACTTGGACTTGGTATATCTAAAAAGTGACTCACATGATCAGAAAAGATTCCATGCTGACGAATCGCTTGGTTAGCACCACATTGAATTAACTCAGCAGGTCGATCGGATGTTAGCAACACCAACTTTTCACCCGTTAGCCCAGTTTCAGCAACGGCAGGTAATAAATTCGCCACTGCCGTACCCGATGTCACTATAACGGCCACTGGAGATTGAGATGCTTTAGCTAAACCTAAAGCTAAAAAACCCAAACCTCGCTCATCAAAATGCGTATGAATCGTCAATTGTGTTAGTTTTGCTGCAGCCAACGTCAATGGTGTCGAACGAGATCCTGGTGCAATGCAAACATGTTGCACTCCCAATCTCATTAACTCTTCAAGCATTAAACCTGCCCAGCAACCATTTAATGCCGCCCGGTATGATTGGCTGGTTGTTAATGATGGCTGTGTCATGCGCTTTTATATTCCATCTTATCAATACTCTTACCGTCATCAGAACAAGGTTGTTCAAACAAACTGCATAAAGTTGAGGTTTTACGATCAAGCTCTTTCCATTCACTATCCGCGACAGATCCAGGAACAATTCCCGCTCCCGCAAACAAATGTAAATCATCACCGCTGATCATTGCACTACGGATTGCCACACAAAACTCACTGTGCTTTTTACCAATATAACCAACAGCACCGCTATACCAACCACGGGCAAACGGTTCATGCTCAGCAATAAAGTTTAGTGCAGCATCACGAGGTAAACCGGCAATAGCCGCTGTCGGTTGTAAACTATCCAGTAAATTAGCACTAAACACCGCATCATTGAGTTGACCGTCAATACTGCGCTTTAAATGCTGTACTTTACGTAACTTCACCAATTCAGGTACTGGAGAAACATTCATTGATTCACATTGTGGTACTAAACGCCCCACAATATCGTCCACCACTAACCGATTTTCATAGCGGTTTTTAGTGTCAGCTAATAGCCATTGTGCTAATTGTTGATCTTCTTGGCTATCAGCACCACGCCCAATCGTGCCAGCGAGCGCTTCAGTCTGTAAAGCGCGATCATGACGTTGAAATAAACGTTCAGGTGTTGATCCAACAAAACAATGTTCAGCATCCAGTGCCATCAAAAAATGAAAACTATTGCTATTGCTAGCACGACTCGCTTTGAGTAATTGCGCAGGTAATACTGGATGATCAAGCTGCAATGTTGTCCGTCGAGCCAACACTACCTTTTCAAATTCATCATTTGCAATGCCTGCTAATGCTTGTTCAATCATGGTTGACCAACCAACAAAATCAGGGCTATAACTACGACTTAAAATACGGCTATCAATGTCAGTAACTACCTCTGGATCAGTAGCTATTTTTTGTAACATCGCTAACATTCGAGATTTATCATCACACATGTTGGCAGCAAGATGCCATTCACCATCAAAATGAATAATTTCAAGTAATGGCAAAAAGAAAAAGGAAGAAAGGCAACGGCGATTGCGATCAGTATGACCATCAAAAGAACGCCCACCCCAAACACGCTGATCATCAGTAATCACTTGTTCAGCAATTAGCGGATCGGTAAACGTTTTGATCTGCCCCAAAGCAACCACTTCTTCACGACAATCTCGAGATTGCCAATAAAATTTGGGAAATAAAGATTGAGCATCCATCCAATCAATTAAATCAGTATTTGCAGGCAGCTCTAATTTTACTACTAATCGTTGAGTTGTTACTGATGCTTGTTTAATGTTAGCAATCAGTAATGCAACAGCTTGTTGTAACGCAGTCAAGATAACCTCGCTCAGCTAAATATCACCAATACGGCTCATCCCTGGCTGAAAGATAAAAATATGCCAATCATGGACATACTTGGTTCTTTGCTAAAATAGTCATTATTTCAATGATCATCTAACAAGACAAACCATTGATTATCAGCAAAGAAGAATGATCTGAGTATTCTACCTCACTAGATAGCATCTGACTAATGAAGTAACGTCATTCCTTTTGGCTATATTTCAGCATAAATAGCTGAACATTAACAATAACTCTAGTCAATAACACAGCAAGTATGGGTTTGAAATAACACAAAAAACTATTTTACGAAATTTTATGCTAAAAGGTGTTCCTTTAAACTGGTTTTATAGTGTAATTTGTGGGGAGACTAAAAATTATCATCAGGATAGTATTATATGCAAAATTTCGGGATGTCATCCAAGCTCAATAATGTTTGCTATGACATACGTGGTCCCGTTCTTAAGCATGCTAAACGCATGGAAGAAGAAGGCCAAAAAATACTTAAACTTAATATTGGCAATCCAGCGCCGTTTGGATTTGATGCCCCTGATGAAATTCTGGTTGATGTGATCCGTAATTTACCAACATCACAAGGCTACTGTGATTCAAAAGGCATTTATTCTGCACGTAAAGCCATCGTACAACATTATCAAAAATGTGGCTTACTCGACATTGATGTTGAAGATGTTTATATCGGTAATGGCGTATCTGAATTAATTGTGATGGCGATGCAAGCATTGCTCAACCATAAAGATGAGATTTTAGTACCCTCTCCTGATTACCCATTATGGACAGCAGCTGTATCGCTGTCAGGAGGCACAGCTGTTCACTACACTTGTGATGAACAATCTGATTGGTATCCAGATCTTGATGATATCAAAAAGAAAATTGGGCCTCATACGCGTGGTATCGTACTGATCAACCCGAATAATCCAACGGGCGCAGTTTATAGTCGTGAGTTTCTCTTAGAAATCGTTGAGATTGCACGTCAACATAATCTGATTATTTTTGCCGATGAGATCTACGATAAAATCTTGTATGACGGTGCGAAACATACTTCAATTGCACCGTTAGCGCCTGACGTATTCTGTATTACCTTTAATGGTCTGTCTAAATCATACCGAGTATGTGGTTTCCGTGCCGGTTGGATGGTGTTATCAGGCGCAAAACAGAAGGCCAAAGGTTATATTGAAGGCTTAGAAATGCTGTCTTCTATGCGTTTATGTGCCAACGTACCAATGCAGCACGCGATTCAAACAGCACTCGGCGGTTATCAAAGTATCAATGAATTGATCTTACCTGGCGGACGCTTACTCGAACAACGTGATAAAGCTTATGATTTATTGACTCAAATTCCAGGAATTTCGTGTGTAAAACCCAAAGGGGCGTTATACCTCTTCCCCAAATTAGATCAGAAAAAGTTTAATATTGTCGATGACCAACGCTTTGCAATGGACTTCTTGCTGCAAGAAAAAGTATTAGTGGTTCACGGCACTGGCTTTAACTGGAAACAACCTGATCACTTCCGTATTGTAACGCTACCGCGAGTTGATGACTTAGAGCAAGCAATGACCCGTCTTGAACGCTTCCTGCATAGCTATCGTCAATAATAACGACAACCACTCACCGTCGTTAAGTGAACAGCACACAATTATCAGCCTCGGTTTATTCCCGAGGCTTTTTTATCTACTTTCACATAACACCTGAACACTTACCAAGTAATTTCTTCATAAACACCACACACTTGATATACTTATACCCATCAAAATTTTGCTATAAGGGAACACTCCCATGGAAAAAAGCCATTTTTTTGCTCATCTCGCGCGAATGCGTTTAATTCAACGCTGGCCATTAATGCGCAGTGTTGAAACTGAAAACATATCAGAACACAGCCTTCAAGTTGCTTTTGTGGCTCACGCACTGGCGCTCATTAAAAACCGTAAGTTTGGCGGTAATGTTAATCCTGAACAAATTGCATTATTAGGTATGTTTCATGATGTCAGTGAGGTGATCACTGGTGATATGCCAACCCCGATTAAATATTTCAACCCAACCATTGCTGAAGAATATAAAAAGATCGAACTGGCTGCCGAACAAAAATTACTCTCGATGTTACCTGAAGAATTTTATGATGATTATGCGCCATTAGTTGATAGCCACAAATTAGATCCTGAAAATGCCGCTATCGTTAAACAAGCCGATACTTTATGCGCTTATCTTAAATGTTTAGAAGAATTAAGTGCAGGTAATCATGAATTTACCAAAGCGAAAAAACGCCTTGAAGAAACGTTAGCAGCGCGCAGAACCCCTGAAATGGACTATTTCCTAACAACTTTTGCAGATAGCTTTAATTTAACATTAGATGAGATCAGCTAATGACAGCGTTTATTATTGATCCTTGTTGGGAACAACGTCATAGCGACGAACAAAAAATGCGTCGCGATGATCATCGCTCGGCCTATCAACGGGATCGGGCACGAATTTTACACTCAGCCGCATTTCGTCGCCTGCAAGCAAAAACTCAAGTGCATGGCGCTGGCAATCATGATTTTTATCGTACTCGTTTAACTCACTCGCTTGAGGCTTCACAAATAGGCACGGGTATTGTGGCGCAATTAAAATTAAAGCAGCCTCAATTCCATTCATTATTGGCCTCAACCAGCCTTATGGAAAGTGTCTGTCTTGCGCACGATATTGGTCACCCACCATTTGGTCATGGTGGTGAGGTAGCATTAAATTATATGATGCGTAATCATGGCGGTTTTGAAGGCAATGCTCAAACATTTCGTATCGTCACATTACTAGAACCCTACACTGAACATCATGGTATGAACCTTTCTCGTCGAACGTTATTAGGTTTACTGAAATACCCCGCATTACTCAGCCAAACAACCGCAACGGAACGCGCCGATGATGTGGTTAATTTTCGTCATTTAAAAGCCAAGTTATGGCACCCAGCAAAAGGTATTTACAATGATGATAAAACGGTCTTTGATTGGGTATTAGCCCCTTTGTCAGAGCACGACCGCCAGTTATTTAAACAAATGCGTAATCACTCACCCTTACCGCATCAACATAATAAGACACAGTTTAAATCACTTGATTGCTCAATCATGGAGTTAGCTGACGATATTGCTTATGGCGTTCATGATCTTGAAGATGCAATTGTGATGGGTATTGTTAATCGTGATCAATGGCAAGAAGCGGTCGCATCAAAAATTGCTGAATGTGGTGACCCATGGCTAGAACAACGAATTGGTGAGATCAGTGAACATATGTTTGCCAGCCACCATCAACGTAAAGATGCAATTGGCGCACTGGTTAATGCTTTATTAACATCAATTGAAATCGCACCAACACTGCAAGATGGCATCAACAGTTTTGAAGAGCCATTATTAAACTGGAATGCTTATCTATCACCCGCAATGGAAAATGCCCTGAATGTCTTAAAACAATTTGTCAGTGATTATGTGGTGAAAAAGCCTGAAATTCAGTTATTAGAATATAAAGGTCAGCAATTAATCATGGAGTTATTTGATGCTTTTGCCTCAGATCCTGAGCGTTTATTACCAGAAGCCACCCGCAAGCATTGGCAACATGCAGTAGATAAAGGCGATAATGAAATGCGTATCATCGCTGATTATATTTCAGGCATGACCGATGGCTTTTCACAGCGGCTATACAATACTCTCTTTCAACCATCGATTACGCTGGAAATAGGTAATGAAGGGCATGGAGTATAGCGGATTCAATGCAGAAAATGACGGAATTGGGTTTGGCATTTACTCAGCCCATTATCCGTCATCTCGAAAGTTGAGGCACGAAGCTATCCGTGATCTACTAAAGGCGAGATTGAGCCTTAAAGGCGCCAGTGAATACATAAACACGACAACACGCGGAGAGTTGATTACCTATCTCGTTCGTAACCTCACTGTAGGGAATGACGATTATTGAGCTCTAATACTCGCAAACTCGTTCCTGCTCTTGCCTATTTGCTCACAAATAATTCTTCTCAAATACCCCTTGCGGCATATGCTTTATCTGAAAATCTATCATATGATTAAACGTCGTTAACAATGGTGTAAATTTATCACTATTGGCTTCAAATGCAGACAAGGCTAAATAACCCGCTTCTACGGTTGAAACACCCTGCTCTTTTGGCGATTTACGAATACGATAATTACCATTGTCAGCATTGTCTAAATTTACTAATGGCAAATGGTGCAAATTAGTGGCAAGCAGCCACATTTTATACGCTTTTTTCCATGTACCATCTAATAAAATAACCGTTTGTATACGTTGCTTATTTGCCGTGGCTGCAACCCTTGATATAGGCACTGAACCCTCACCGGGATAGATGACATACACATCACGTTCAGGCTCTGCGAGTAAGCGGTTAAGCTCATCATTACCAGAAAAATCTTCTCCCACCCAAAGTCGGCTATTTGGTAGAGAAAGTGATAAGATTCTTGCAGTGCCTATTGCACGTTTAATTTCAGATGGGTGCTGCAAAATCCAAATTTCCGTTGTTGCTGTGATGTTTTCGATCCAGTGGCAAATACAGGCTTTTTTTGCCTTACCACAGTATTCACAATACCGACTCATTGAGGTTGCCTTGTCTATTCGTAATTATATTATTATTGCATTAATTATAGGAATTATTGCTCAAATTCCACAACTTCAACCACTACTCGTATGGGATCGCCAAGCAATACTGAATGGTGAAGTATGGCGGATCCTAACAGGAAACATTACCCATACCAATTGGATTCACCTTACGATGAATGCCAGTGCCTTTGCTATTATTAGCTTTATTTTTCGCGCCCATTTTACACCACGTCATTACAGCTTATTAATTTTAAGCCTCAGTACGATTATCGGTTTAGGACTCTTTATAACCCAGATCAACTGGTATGCCGGCTTCTCAGGCGTATTACATGGTTTATTTGCATGGGGAGCTATACGTGATATTCAAACTAAAACTAAAGGCGGTTGGTTATTATTGCTAGGGTTAATTGTAAAAATAAGCTGGGAACAATGCTTTGGTGGATCTGCTAGCTCAGCAGAACTAATAGGAGTACAAGTTGCGACCCAAGCCCATTTAATTGGAGCTATCTCTGGTGTAATTATTGCGTTACTCACTTCCCCAAAAAAATAATGAATTTAGAAAGCAGGTAATGCTTAGACAAAAAACGACAGGTTATATACCTGTCGTAATGGATAAAACTTAATTTATTAACGATTACAATTTAATTCGATTACGATTCTTATCCACTGTTGAAGCGCCAATTCCTTTTACTTTTGTAAGATCATCAACAGATGCAAACTTGCCATACTTAATTCGATATTGAATAATATTTTCAGCTTTATCTGGTCCGATTCCCACTAATAACTCATCAAGTTGTTCAGCATTAGCATCATTAATATTTACTATAATATCAATACCTTTATGTTGATCTGAATTCGCATAACTTACAGGTGCTAATACTAATGTACCAGCCACAACGATTGCTTTAAATAACTGATATTTTATGGTCATTGTCATTCTATCCCTAATTAAGATGAATAGGCATGATATGCAACAGGTATAACAAAACAACCGTAGCCAATAACATTTAACCTAAAAAAAAGACGGGCCGCACAAGTCGACCCGTCTGTTTACATCATGGTTTCAATTAATCTTTTGATGAGTCTTGCATTGGGTAGCTAATCTCTGCTGATTCACGTAATGTTTTCAAAGTAGCAGCAAGATCTTCTTGAGCAAACATTTGCTCAATCTGTTCTGCAAATTGACCATTTACTTTATCGCCAGCCAGTTTCATATTAACTACTTTATCAAGCGCAATAATTTCAACGTTACCGTTATTATCTCGTGCTATACCGTAAGTTGTTTTGCCAGCTGTTGGTTTAGGTAAACTAAATGCTACATTTGAAATATTCACATTTGGACCTGAACGATTGATTGTTTGCTCACCAGAGAAGCTTAAGCCATCTTTAGCAACAATATCATCCTTACCTTTACGTAGGTCTGCCATAATTTCATCAGCTTTAGCTTGTGCCTGTTGTTCACCTTTTTGGCTTGCAACCATTGCCGTCACTTTTGCTGCAACATCTTTAAATGGTAATACCGCTTCTGCACGAGCATCATCAACACGTACCACAATTACATGCTCAGGACCGACTTCAATCACATCTGAGTTCATACCATCATCATGAACTTCTGGGCTCTGTAGTGTTTCTTGAACTTGCTTGTTAGCCAGCACACCCTTTTCTGCTGCAGGTGTGATGTAACCGGTGTTAACAATTTTCGCATTAACAGCTTCAGCAGCAGCATCAAGTGAATCTGGAGATTCAAAAGCGACTTCTGCTAGCTTACTTTTCAGTTTGTAGAACTCATCAGCTGCTTGTTGATGTTGCAGTTCAGCAACAATTGTTGCTTTAACATCAGCAAATGGTTTTACTTTTCCAGCTTTAATGCCATCAAGTAAAATGATGTGGTAACCAAATGATGATTTCACAAGACCAGACATATCTCCCGGCTTAGCAAGCGCAAAAGCTTCTTGCTCAAACGCAGGATCCATCATGCCCTTAGTGAACCACTCTAATTTACCGCCATCTTTCGCACTGAAAGTATCATCAGATGATTGCTTCGCCACTTCAGCAAAGTTAGCACCGCTTTGTAGCTTCGCAAGCAAGGCTTCTGCTTTTGCTTTCGCTGCTGTTGTATCACCTTTGATTAAGATATGACTAACTTCGCGCTCTTCTGCAGTACTGAACTTAGCTTGATTATCTTTGTAGTACGTTTCTGCGGCTTGTTCTGAAACCTTAATATCTTTAGTTAAGCCTTTATCTGATAGCTCGATGTAAGATACTTTGATTTGTGCAGGTCGAGTGAACAAGTTTGGATTTTGGTCGTAAAAATCTTGCGCTTCTTTATCTGTTACTTTTACTTTTTGAGTAAAGTCAGCAAGGTTCAGCGTCAATGTACGAACAACACGTTGTTGTGATTCAAGCTTACGTAATTCATCAGCTTCATCAGCTAACACAAAGTCACTGCCTTGTAGCGCTGATAGGAATTGTTGACGTAGCATGTCTTTACGGATCGTTTCAGCAAACTGATCAGGCGTAAAGCCAGCACGACGCAATGCCATATTATATTGCTCGTTATTAAATACACCATCAACGGCAAAAGCAGGCATCGCAAGAATTTCTTGTTTTACTTGTGCATCACTAACACTAAGACCAAGTTTATTGGCACGTTGTTGAATAAGTTCATCATTCACCATACGATCCAATACACTTTGACGAAATTGCTTCACATAAGTAGGATCGCTCATCAATGTTGAAAAATAATCGCCCATACGCTGTTGCATACGGTTACGTTCATTTTGATAAACTTGCTCAAACTGACGTTGGCTAATGTCTTTACCATTAATCTTTGCTGCAACTTGCTCATTTCCACTCGCCAGATAACTGCCGACGCCAGCAAATACAAAAGATAAAATAATAAGGCTAAGAATAATCTTTACCCAGATGCTGTTAGCGCCTTCGCGCAATCGCTCCATCATAATCTGCCGTCTCTCCTACTGTTCGATCTGGCTCGGTTTCGAACTACTATCAAATTAATGCACAATGCTACCGACATCACCATGATGACTGCACCATACTATTTACTACATGTTATATAACAACAACTGAATAGATACTGTTATATCAATGACCTTGTTTTAACTAACTTAGCCTTATTAATATAGATAACCTGTGACCGATAAGCCACATACAGCACTGAGAATTGTTACATAAAATCAATTAAACAACATTATAATGAATATCTCACTGGATATTCATCGTAGATTGCTGCTATGAGGCTATCTTATAAGTAAAAAAAACGCATCAACCGATGCGCTTTTATCGTACCAAATGAGTATACCCTTTTCGGTAGCAATTTTTAAGCCATGAAAACATGACTAAATAATGGCAGTTAGCCCATTATTTCTATTTCTTAGTTTACAGAATCTTTAAGCGCTTTACCTGGTTTAAAGCCAGGTACTTTTGCTGCTGCAATTTGGATCTCTGCACCTGTTTGTGGGTTACGGCCAGTACGTGCAGCACGCTCACGAACAGAAAAAGTACCAAAACCAACTAATGCAACCGAATCGCCTTGTTTTAGTGTTTCAGTTACAGTTTCAATCAATGCATCAAGAGCACGGCCAGCAGATGCTTTAGAAATATCAGCACTTTCTGCAATTTTATCAACTAGTTGAGTTTTGTTCACAATTAGATCCTCTTAATGAACCTTGATTACAACGCTATATTTGAATATGAAATCGCGCAATGTAACCAAATAGAAAAACATGATTGCCTTGATAGCCATTAAAAGTCACTATCAAGACTTAAAATTAGTTCGCATAATGCGATTAGATGTACCTTATAGCCACACAAAAAAACGCTGACAAGGTTTTTAATCCTGAAAGCGTTTTTTATTTAACTAATTTAGCTATAGGTCACTATTTTGTACATTGACCAACTCAATGCCTGTTGGATTATTCTGCAATGCCAACATTAACACCTCATCAATCCAACGCACCGGACGCACTTCCAAATCAGCAATAACATTCTCTGGAATTTCTTCTAGATCACGTTCATTCTCTTTTGGAATTAATACCGTTTTAATACCACCACGGTGAGCAGCTAATAGCTTCTCTTTCAAGCCACCAATAGGTAACACTTCACCACGTAATGTGATTTCGCCAGTCATCGCTACATCAGCACGTACAGGGTTACCCGTTAAGCTTGATACCAAGGCTGTGCACATCGCAATACCCGCACTTGGACCATCTTTTGGTGTTGCGCCTTCAGGTACATGGACATGAATATCGCGTTTTTCGTAAAAATCGCTCGCAATACCTAATCGTTCAGCACGACTACGTACCACTGTCATTGCCGCCTGAATAGACTCTTGCATCACATCGCCTAAAGAGCCAGTGTATGTCAACTTACCTTTACCTGGCATTGACTCAGTTTCGATAGTTAATAAATCACCACCAACCTCAGTCCATGCAAGACCCGTAACTTGACCAACACGGTTGCTTTCATCAGCTTTACCGTAATCGCAACGCTGCACGCCTAAATAATCTTTTAGGTTATCTTGGCTAATCGAAACGTGCTTAATGTCTTTGTTCAATAAAATTTCTTTCACTGCTTTACGGCATAGTTTAGAAATTTCACGCTCAAGGCTACGCACACCAGCTTCACGAGTATAGTAACGAATAATACCCATTAATGCTGAATCTTCAATCGTCAACTCACTAGGCTTTAATCCATTACGCTGAATTTGCTTTTCAAGTAAGTGATTTTTAGCAATATTCAGTTTTTCATCTTCGGTATAACCAGAAAGACGAATCACTTCCATACGATCAAGTAATGGACCAGGAATATTCATTGAGTTTGACGTTGCAACAAACATTACATCAGATAAGTCATAATCAACTTCTAAGTAATGGTCGTTAAACGAACTATTTTGCTCAGGATCCAAAACTTCTAGCAGTGCTGATGCCGGATCACCACGCATATCAGACGACATTTTATCGATTTCATCTAATAGAAAGAGTGGGTTTTTCACTTCCACTTTTGCCATTTTCTGAATTAATTTACCTGGCATTGAACCAATGTATGTACGGCGATGACCGCGAATTTCAGCTTCATCACGTACGCCACCTAATGCCATTCGCACGTACTTACGTCCCGTTGCGGCTGCAATAGATTGGCCTAATGAGGTTTTACCCACACCAGGAGGACCCACAAGACAAAGAATCGGACCTTTAAGTTTATTTACACGGCTTTGAACCGCTAAATACTCAAGAATACGTTCTTTAACGCGATCTAAACCATAGTGATCAGCGTTAAGAATTTCTTCTGCTTTAGCAAGGTTCTTTTTAACTTTAGAACGCTTATGCCAAGGCACACTTAACATCCAATCAATATAACCACGAACAACGGTTGCTTCAGCTGACATCGGTGACATCATTTTCAGCTTTTGTAGTTCTTGCTCCGTTTTTTCACGCGCTTCGGCTGGCATCTTAGACTGATCAATTTTGATCTTTAATGCTTCAAATTCATCCGGTGCATCGTCAAGCTCACCCAATTCTTTCTGGATGGCTTTCATTTGTTCGTTAAGATAATACTCGCGCTGACTCTTTTCCATCTGCTTTTTAACGCGTCCACGGATGCGTTTTTCAACTTGTAGCAGATCGATTTCAGACTCCATCATTGCCATCAAGAACTCTAAACGTTCTGTGATATCAACAATTTCAAGTACTTTCTGCTTATCCGCTAATTTCAGTGGCATATGCGCTGCGATGGTATCAGCCAAACGCGCAGCATCATCAATGCCATTTAAAGAGGTTAAGACTTCTGGTGGAATTTTTTTATTGAGTTTGATGAATCCTTCAAACTGGCTTATTGCCGTTCGAACAAGTACTTCTTGCTCACGCTCATCCATTTCTGGGGTTACCAAAAATTCAGCATTTGCGGTAAAAAATTCATCATCAACAAGATCTTCAACTTTGGCGCGTTGTTGGCCTTCAACCAACACTTTTACCGTACCATCAGGTAGTTTTAATAGTTGAAGAATGGTTGCAACAGTACCAACATCATAAAGATCAGTGATCGACGGTTCGTCTGTGGCTGCTTCTTTTTGAGCGACCAACAGAATCTGTTTATTGTTTTCCATTGCCGATTCAAGGCAACGAATTGATTTTTCCCGGCCCACAAACAATGGAATAACCATATGAGGGTATACCACTACATCACGTAGCGGTAGAACCGGGATCTCAAGGCGCTCAGAACGCTCCAGGTTCATATTCTTCTCTCTTCCTGTCCATACTAATCGTATTAAATAACTCGACTGAATACAGCATAGTTACTTAATACGATTAGAGTTAGCTTATATTGAGTATATGGGGGTAAAGCATCAAGTTTCAATGTATGAAATGTCAGAAAATAAAAAAGGAGGCAAAAGCCTCCTTTTTTTAGCTTTTATGTGCAGATATTGAGCACTTACTCAGCACTTGCCGCTTCTTGTGGTTCTGTATTTTCGAAAATCAGTAATGGTTCTGATTCACCGTTAATTACAGACTCATCAATCACAACTTTACTGACACCTTCTAGAGACGGTAGCTCATACATAGTATCAAGTAACACAGCTTCAACAATAGAACGTAGACCACGAGCACCTGTTTTACGATCCATTGCTTTTTTAGCAATCGCAATAAGTGCATCGTCGCGGAATTCAAGTTCAACGTTTTCAAGCGCTAATAATGCTGCGTACTGTTTAGTAAGGGCATTCTTAGGCTCACGTAGAATTTGAACTAACGCTTCTTGGTCAAGCTCGCCAAGTGTTGCTGTAACAGGTAAACGACCGATGAACTCAGGAATTAGACCGTATTTCACCAAATCTTCTGGTTCAACTTTCTTAAACAAATCACTTAGCGTATCTGTTTGATCTTTTGAACGAACATCAGCTGCAAAACCGATGCCTGTACCTGTTGCTACACGTTGCTCAACCACTTTATCTAGGCCTGCAAATGCACCGCCACAGATAAATAGGATCTTAGAAGTATCAACTTGTAAGAACTCTTGTTGAGGATGCTTACGACCACCTTGCGGCGGAACAGAAGCAACAGTACCTTCGATCAGTTTCAACAATGCTTGTTGAACACCTTCACCTGATACATCACGTGTAATTGATGGATTATCTGACTTACGAGAAATCTTATCGATTTCATCGATGTAAACAATGCCGCGTTCAGCTTTGGCTACGTCATAATCACATTTTTGTAGTAACTTTTGAATGATGTTTTCAACGTCTTCACCAACATAACCAGCTTCGGTTAATGTTGTTGCATCAGCCATTGTAAACGGAACATCAAGCATACGCGCTAGTGTCTCAGCTAATAGCGTTTTACCACTACCAGTTGGGCCAATAAGTAGGATATTACTCTTACCTAATTCAACGCCATCACTATTTTTATCGCCATTACGTAGACGCTTATAGTGATTGTATACAGCAACAGCCAACACTTTTTTAGCATGTGATTGACCGATGACATAATCATCTAAGTTATTACGAATTTGTTGTGGAGTCGGCAGCTCGTCGCTATCGCTTTTCGTCATCACTTCTTTGATTTCTTCGCGAATAATGTCGTTGCATAAATCAACGCATTCATCACAAATATAAACAGAAGGACCGGCAATTAGCTTGCGAACTTCATGCTGACTTTTACCACAAAAAGAGCAGTAAAGTAGCTTGCTGCTACTTCCCTCTTTGCGCTTATCTGTCATTCGCTAACCTCTTTGATTGGGGTATCCCATCATTGTCATGTCTTGAGTGTATAACAAGTCGACTTATTTTGCTTTACTAAACCCGCTTCGCGAATTGCAAAATAAAATACGGTTAGTCACGCTTACTCAATACAGCATCAACAAGACCGTACTCTACTGCCTGATCTGCAGACATAAAGTTATCACGATCAGTATCACGCTCAATAATCTCTAACGGTTGACCCGTATGTTCAGCCAATAATCCATTTAAACGTTGTTTAATCGTTAGAATTTCTTGAGCATGGATTTGAATATCCGATGCTTGACCTTGGAAACCACCAAGTGGTTGGTGGATCATCACGCGAGAGTTAGGTAGGCAATAACGCTTACCTTGAGCACCGCCTGCCAATAGGAATGCACCCATTGAACATGCTTGTCCCATACATACTGTACTTACATTTGGTTTAATAAACTGCATGGTGTCATAAATTGACATACCCGCTGTTACTGAACCGCCTGGAGAGTTGATGTAAAGAAAAATATCTTTGTCTGGGTTCTCAGACTCCAAAAATAGCAATTGGGCTACAACTAAGTTAGCCATATGATCTTCAACCTGACCGGTTAAGAAAATCACACGCTCTTTTAGGAGACGGGAATAAATATCGTAAGAACGCTCACCACGAGAAGTCTGCTCGACCACCATCGGTACCAGCGCATCCATAATCGGTGACATGCCGTTTTGTGCTTGGTAGCTCATAATCTTATTTCCCTAAAATAAATGGCCCGAATGAAAGTATTCACACGGACCATTGTTAGCAGAAGACTTGAGAGAATGTCAAATCTCTACAGTAATTTCAGTAAATTAAGCAGCAGGATTCATTAGATCGTTGAAGCTAACTTCTTTATCTGAAACCTGAGCTTTAGCTAGAAGTGCATCAATTGCTTGCTCTTCTAGAGCAACGTTGCGCATATTGTTCATTAGCTGCTCGTTGCTTTCGTAGTATTTAACTACTTCTGTTGGATCTTCGTATGCAGAAGCCATTTCAGCGATGATAGCGTTAACACGCTCTTCGTCTGCTGTTAGTGCTTCAGCTTTAATTACTTCACCAATAAGTAGGCCAACAACTACACGACGCTTAGCTTGCTCTTCGAACAATTCACGTGGTAGTTCAGGCATGTTCTTAGCATCGCCGCCAAAACGTTGTGCAGCTTGCTTACGTAGTGCTTCGATTTCTTGATCAATAAGCGCAGTAGGAACTGCGATGTCGTTTTGCTCAACAAGACCGTTAAGAGCTTGATCTTTAATACGACCTTTAACAGCTTGCTTAAGCTCACGTTCCATGTTCTTACGAACTTCAGTCTTAAGACCTTCAACAGAACCGTCTTCAACACCGAACTTAGCAACGAATTCTTCAGTTAGTTCAGGAAGCTGTTGTGCTTCAACTTTGTGAAGAGTAATAGCAAACGCTGCAGATTTACCTTTTAGGTTTTCTGCGTGGTATTCTTCAGGGAAAGTTACTTCTACAGTAAACTCGTCGCCTGCTTTATGACCAACAACACCTTCTTCGAAACCAGGGATCATACGACCTTGGCCCATAGCAAGTGCGAAACCTTCAGCTTTACCTCCGTCAAATGCTTCGCCATCGATAGTACCAACGAAATCGATAGTTACACGGCTATCAGCTTCAGCTGCTGCTTCAACGTCAGTCCAAGTCGCTTGTTGCTTACGTAGTGTATCTAGCATGCCGTCAACGTCAGCATCAGTTACTGTAACAACTGGCTTCTCAACAACAACTTTATCTAGACCAACAAGTTCGATCTCTGGGAACACTTCAAAAGAAGCTTTAAATACTAAATCTTTACCTTCAGCAATTTCTACTGGAGTGAACGTTGGAGCGCCAGCTGGGTTGATCTGCTCTTTAACGATAGCTTCGATAAAGTGACGGTGCATTACTTCACCTAGGATGTCTTGACGAACAGAAGCGCCAAACATTTTAGCAACCATCTTCATTGGTGCTTTACCTGGGCGGAAACCGTCGAAACGACGAGTTTTAGCAATTTTACGTAGTTCAGCAGCAACTGCATCTTCGATATTCGCAGCAGGAACTGTAATAGTTAGGTGGCGTTCTAGACCTTCAGTGGTTTCAACGGTAACTTGCATTATATTTAACCTCAAAACTTACTCAGCTTTTCTGAGTGATGTTGCCGAACAGCCATTTACTGACGGTGGCATCCTTTCATGTTACAGCTCGAAAACCATAACGCCTAAATTCTTTCTTCAAGATTCTGATAGTAGATACCTACTGATCAGAGCGCGCTATTATAACGACACGTAAGCGTGACGTCGAGGTAGATACCTTTAAACGCGAGCGATCTCTTCAACTGTCTAACAAGATAGGGGCTATAAATATCATTTCAAGGGGAAAAATGAAAAAAATCGGCTTTAATCCATTTTTTTTGTTTAAATGTTGGAAAAACGAGCTAATTATAAAAAATTTCAGCAGTGAAATAGCAGAAAAATAATCTTAGAGTAATAACGATAAGAGAAGAATAATGAAAGTAAAATCAGAGAATAACAAGGAGATATAACAGAGAGAAGATGGTACGCCCTGCAGGATTCGAACCTGCGACCACATCCTTAGAAGGGACGTGCTCTATCCAGCTGAGCTAAGGGCGCATCATTGTGTAACAAGAAGCTACGAGGCAGGATTATACGTAGCTATAAAGTAAGGTCAATCCCTTTACTCAATTTTTTATGATTCAAGCAACTGAGTGGTTAAAGATGCAACAAAAATCACTTTTTTACAGATATTTACAAGATAAACAAAGGCTCACAACCGTTATTTGTCCTCTTAATTATCCCCTCTGTAATCACCAACTCAGCAATCAAGTAACAACATCACAATCTTGGTTAAAAGATAAAACCAAATAGCAATCGTTTGCTCAATAGCAATTACATTTATAATCTGCCACAATATTGGCGTTGATACGTTCAACTAATACAACAAAGGATCACCATGAGCGCTCAAATTATTGATGGGAAAATCATATCCCAAACTGTACGACAGGAAGTTGCCGCGAGAGTAAAAGCACGCACTGATGCCGGATTACGCGCACCAGGTCTAGCTGTTGTTCTCGTTGGTCAGGATCCAGCCTCGCAGATCTACGTTGGTAGCAAACGCAAAGCCTGTGAAGAAGTTGGGTTTATTTCAAAATCATTTGATTTACCCACCACTGCCTCTGAACAGCAATTACTCGATTTAATTGATGAACTCAATCAAGACCCAACAATGGACGGTATTTTAGTTCAATTGCCATTGCCTGCAGGTATGGACTGTACCCGTATTCTTGAACGCATTGATCCAGAAAAAGATGTTGATGGATTTCATCCCTACAATGTCGGTCGCCTAAGTCAACGTATTCCTAAATTACGTTCATGTACGCCAAAAGGCATTATTACACTACTTGAACGCTACAACATTGAAGTACGTGGTAAGCATGCGGTGATTGTCGGTGCATCAAATATTGTGGGACGTCCAATGACACTTGAGTTATTACTAGCCGGTGCAACCACAACAACGTGCCACCGTTTTACTCAAGATCTTGAAAGTCATATTCGTCAAGCTGATATTTTAGTTGTTGCAGTAGGTAAACCTAATTTTATTCCAGGAAATTGGATTAAAGAAGGCGCAACAGTGATTGATGTTGGTATTAACCGCCTTAAAAACGGTAAATTATGCGGGGATGTTGAATTCGATGTCGCTTGTCAGCGTGCTAAACACATAACACCGGTACCTGGTGGTGTTGGGCCAATGACGGTAGCGAGCTTAATTGAAAATACGTTGCTTGCCTGTGAACAATACCACTCAGCATAAATACCTAAGCTAAAAATAGCGTATGACGAGACTTCCAAAAAGCGAGTAGCAACATACTCGCTTTTTTGTTGCTGTTATGCTTTGTTTTTCACTAAATCAGTATTTTCTATGCTCACTTTTACTTGTTTACCAAGTAAATTAATCAGCATAAATGATCGTTTCTCACCATCAGCTTCCTGATAGATAGCATCAAGACCTTTAAACTTGCCTTGCTCTAAAATTAATTTATCACCTTGTTTGGGTAAAGACTCAAACATATGCTCATATGAATGATTCTCTTCATTTAGCATCAAGTTATAAACAAGCTCTTCACTAACAATTTGCGGCAAAGCTCCTTGACGAATAAAATCGGCGACACCACGCGTTGAGCGTACGGTAGTAAAACTTAGATATTCAGGATCAAAGGTAACAAAAACATAGCTTGGAAATAATGGTTCATAGCATTCACAACGTTTGCCACGTACGATTTTTTCTACTACAACCTGAGGGTAATAACATTCAGCCCCTTGACGATCAAGATTGATCACTGCGCGCTCTTGTTCGCTACGCTTACAATAAAGTAGATACCAATCTTTCATTATCAACCCCAATAAAACCTTAACTTCGATTATTATATACAAAATAAATACTGATTTATATCTCTCTCCTTGCCGCTATTTTTACAATAAACAACTGCCTTTTTATTCTAAAGATATATATTCAAACGATACTATTGACTAATATTCGAGTCTTAATTTGTAACATGTATGAATATCCTCAACCTATGATACAACCATCTAACATAAGATCTAAAAACAGTATAAAATTCCAATTAAAGGCACAGTAATAGTGTAAGATACATCCCTAACGAATGAAATTTAATTTTTCATATGTGATCATTAAATACACAAACACTTATTTATCAGTCGATTATAATGTTTTATTATTGTTTGTTAAATGTAAAAACTTGCAGTTAAATATATTGTGCTTTATAAACCTACATGAAATGAGCAAACACACTAATTAAAATAAAATAGAGAATCCTATGAGTCATAATAGTAGTGGTACCCTTCTGGGCCACCCAAAAGGCTTGTTCCTTTTATTTGGAACAGAGCTATGGGAACGCTTTTCTTATTACGCGATGCGCGCCATCTTGGTTTTATATTTAACAGATAAAACCATTAATGGCGGTCTTGGTTGGACGACAGAAGAAGCACTTAACTTATACGGTATCTACACTGGCTTAGTTTACTTTACTCCTCTTATAGGTGGTTGGATTGCTGACAATATTTTAGGTCAACGTCGTTCAATTATTATTGGTGGCGTACTAATGGCTATTGGTCAATTTACACTTGCCTTACCCCATAGTGTCGTTGATCCCCATGCCGTTACAGCCTTCTACGTTGGTTTAGCTTTCCTTATTGTGGGTAATGGTTTATTTAAACCCAATATTTCAACCATGGTAGGTGATTTATACCCTGAAGGTGATCATCGCCGTGATGGTGCTTTCACTATTTTCTATATGGGTATTAACATTGGTTCATTATTAGCGGGTGTTATTGCAGGTACTGCATCTGCAATCTACGGCTGGAAAGCGGGTTTCCTATGTGCAGGCGTAGGTATGCTAATGAGTTTATTAATTCAAGTTTTCTTTGCTCAACGTTACTTAGGCGATATTGGTACTGTACCTGCAGCCGTACGTGATGCTGCAAATAATGCCAGTGGTAAAAAAGAACCATTAACTAAAATTGAGCGAGATCGTCTAAAAGTTATTTTAGTAATGTGTACCTTTGTTATCGTATTCTGGGCGGGCTTTGAACAAGCTGGCGGCCTAATGAATATTTACTCTCAAGAATATACCAACCGTATGATTGGTAATTTCGAAGTACCTGCAGCATGGTTCCAATCATTAAACCCATTCTTTATTATTCTATGTGCACCTCTACTTGCTGCGCTATGGGTTAAAATGGGTAAAAGTGAGCCAAATTCACCCGTTAAATTCGCTTTAGCTATGTTCTCTCTTGCGCTAGGTTTTGCCTGCATGATTGGTGCAGCGTTAGAACAAAATGGGGATATGACAGTAAAAACATCAATGATGTGGCTGGTCGGTGCCTACTTCTTCCATACCATTGGTGAGTTATGTCTATCACCTATTGGCTTGTCAATGGTAACTAAATTAGCGCCGCTTCGTCTTGCGTCATTAATGATGGGAGCATGGTTTGGTGCTAATGCTATTGCTAACTATATTGCAGGTGTTGTAGGTGCAAGTATCGGAGAAGCTGGTCCATTAGCTATTTTCTCAGGTATTGCAATTACTGCCGTTGTTGCTGGTGTATTGTTGCTGTTGTTCTCTAACAAGCTAATTTCGTGGATGCATGGTGCTGAAGGTGCTGTCGATAGCGATGAAAATGATACTAAACCGCAACCGGCTAACGCTTAATTGTGGCTTTAACTAAATAAAAAAAGAGGATGCTATCGCATCCTCTTTTTTGTCTTGTCTTGTCATAATACGTTTATGTTACGGTTTCAAAATTAACACTAAAATTAGCGTGATTAATATCGCTGAGAGATAATCGTCCCCCTGCATCTGACATTGGTAGAATCACGAGAGGATTATCACAGGCTCGCTCTCCTAACCACTGCCCTGCTGTTATCATTGCACATTGATCACCAACGTGTAACTCACCACCAAGACCTGCAGCAATCAGATGCAATTGCTTCTCTGCTAAATTAAACACACCAAATAACCCTCTTACAGGCGTTGCATAACCTGAATACTGTAACCCTAATTCTATTTGCGCGACTAAGTGCTGAATACTGCTTAAATAATTCCCTTGATGACGCAAAAAGTCATTAAAGCATGCTCTGATTAATAATGCGGTTGCGGTACTATTTTCACCACCAGAGCTGGTATCAACCATATAAAACGCCAATTGACCATCAATTAGCCAGATATAATCAAAAATAACCGGTGATATTTCAGCTGCTTGTAGAGCTCGATAACTAAGTCTCCAACGTCCACAACGAGATTGAAGATCAGGCATTAATCCCATTAATAAGTCGCGAGCGGCTTGAGGATTGTTTTTTAATTCTGAAATATGCCACTGTAATTCTTCTTCAACTAAACCTGCATCATCGGCATCAATTACCCAACGCTGAGAAAAATCTTGCTGCTTCTGCCGCGCACTATCTTGCATTTTCAATACCGACACTATTGATGATTTTAATGCCATAATATTATTGATCGGTTTAATCAAAAAATCTTTCACTCCCAAGCGTAACGCCTGAGCAACATCTGTCATATCTCCAGTGCCCGAAATAACGATCATCGGCGTCATTGGATACTGAAGAGCAACCTCTTCAACAAACTCCATTCCCGTCATTACTGGCATTGATAAATCACATAATAGTAAATCTGGAATCTCGTCTTTTAGGGCTCTTAATCCAACCAATCCATTTTCCGCTTCTCGTACCTGACAGCCTTGGCTATTTAAAAAGCCTGCAAGCATGGTTCGAAACACAGGATCATCTTCTACGATAAGTATACTTTTCCCTTTAAGCAAAAGTCTCTCCTTTTTCATAACTACGTCTATGAGTGTATAAGCTAAAATTAACAACACCAACTATGATCGCCAAACTTTGTTATCACTCCCAGTTTTATAAAGACAAGCAATAACTAAAGCATCGAGGATAGTTTACAGGTAATAACTTTTTTATGTTTTAGCAAAATATTTGTTCTATAAATATAGATGAGTTCAAACTCTATAAAAATTTATAAATAAATCGGCATCAGACCTCTAAATATAAGGTCTAACATATTTTTATTTAAAATACACAACAAAAGGGGGTGATTTTGACTCGTTTTGTTATACAATTACCCATTATCAGTTTTCACAAATGACTTTGATATGAAACTTGACGATCTAAACCTATTCCGCATGGTTGTGGAAAATGGAAGTTATACCGCCGCATCACGCAAAACACAGGTACCTGTTGCGACGTTAACCCGTCGTATTCAAGCACTAGAGGAAGGCCTTAATATTCGCCTTTTAAATCGTCATGCTCGTAAACTATCGCTGACTGAAGCTGGTCAGAAGTTTTATCATGATTGTGCACCATTATTACAACAACTTCTTGATACTACTGAACATATCAGTGAAGAATGTAAAGGCGCTGCAGGTAAACTGCGAATTGCTGCACCGACGAATATCACAAAGGTGATGTTACAACCGTTGCTAACAGCATTCATGCAAGAGCATCCTGCCATTAGCATTCAACTGTTTATGAGCAATGAACCAGATCAACTTGATCCAACAGATTGGGATGTTATGTTCCGTGTTGGTCCTCAACGTGATTCAACGCTTATTGCACGTCGCATTAATGAAGTAAAAGATATTCTAGTCGCAAGTCCTGATTATCTTAAGAAAAACCCAGAACCTAAGCATGCTCAGGATCTACATGAACATACCTTATTGAAAGGCAATCCGCTATTACGTTGGCGTTTAACCAATCAAAATGGTGAGACTGTTACCATTAACGAACGTGCGCGCTTTGAAGCAAGTGAACTTAATGTTATCCGTAAAGCATGTAGTGCAGGTCTTGGTATTACACTAATGCCTAACGTAATGTTAGAAAAATACATTGCTGCGGGTGATGTAGTACAAGTACTTAAAAACTGGTCTGCTAATCCACGTGATGTATATTTGATTTACAACCACCGTGATTACCAACCAGAAAAACTACGTCTATTTATTGATTTTGCAAGTCATTACTTTGATCTTGAAAAACACTAATTAGAATTGGTGCTCAAAAAAAAGAGAAAAATGCCGCCAAATAATCAGGAGCGGCATTTTCATTTATTAATCACCACAATTTATTCCATCAACAACGTCTCTCATCACTGTTAACCTCCTTGAGTAAGCCTCTCAAAAATACTGTTCGCTAAAAACAAAAAAGCGACAGGTATAAACCTATCGCTTTAGTCGTTAATTAATCAGTTAACGTAATTACATCCCTTCGTTATACAACTCGAGGTTTGCTAAATCTTGTTGTAACTCAGACTGTAACTTTGAATCTTCATTACGTAATGCATCGAGATAATCAAGATATTGTTGATCAACATCCCCTGTAACATAACTACCATTAAAAACTGATGTTTCAAACAAAGTAATATCAGGATTACCTTCTGCAACGGCTGCAACCAGATCACTTAAATCTTGAAAAATTAAGCCATCTGCGCCAATTAATTTACCAATTTCATCTACTTCACGACCATGGGCAATTAATTCATTGGCGCTAGGCATATCAATTCCATACACATTTGGAAAACGAACCTCTGGCGCTGCTGATGCTAAATACACTTTCTTTGCGCCAGCATCACGTGCCATCTCAATGATCTGCTCAGACGTCGTACCACGAACAATAGAATCATCCACCAGCAAGACGTTTTTATCTTTAAATTCAGAACGGATCGCATTGAGTTTTCGGCGCACTGATTTACGACGCATCTGCTGACCAGGCATAATAAATGTACGTCCAACATAGCGATTTTTAACAAACCCTTGGCGATAAGGTTTATCTAACGTACGCGCAATTTCAAGCGCACTATCACATGATGTTTCTGGAATTGGAATAATGACATCAATATCAATATCAGCCCACTCCCGCTTAATTTTCTCACCGAGCTTAGTACCCATCGCTAAACGCGCACCATAGACAGAGACTTTATCGATAAATGAATCTGGACGAGCAAAATATACAAATTCAAACACACATGGATTTAACTGGGGATTAAGCGCACATTGTTGAGTATAAAGCTCACCATCTAATGAAATATAAATCGCTTCACCCGGTGATACATCACGTATAAAATCAAAACCAACCGCATCTAACGCCACTGACTCTGACGCTATCATATATTCAATTTTACCGTTCTCTTCGCGCTTACCTAAACATAATGGACGAATACCATTAGGATCACGAAAAGCAATTAAACCGTGACCGATCACTAAAGCGACCACAGCATAAGCACCTTTCACGATATTATGAACGTCACTGACCGCTTTAAATATATCATCAGGGCTAATTGGGTAACTTTCACTATGCGCGAGTTGATTGGCAAGCACATTCAGTAAAATTTCAGAATCAGAGGTCGTATTAACATGACGCTTTGTGTGTTCAAACAGCGTTTCTCTAATATCAGCAGCATTGGTTAAGTTACCGTTATGTGCCAAAGAAATACCATAAGGAGAGTTAACATAAAACGGCTGGGCTTCAGAAACACTTGAGCTACCTGCTGTTGGATAGCGAACATGTCCAATACCCACATTACCTTGTAAGCGCTGCATATGTTTAGCTTCAAAGACATCACGAACTAAACCATTTGCTTTACGCAGACGAAAACGATTGCTTTCTAAGGTACAAATACCCGCAGCATCTTGGCCGCGATGCTGCAACACTGTAAGTGCATCATAGATAGCCTGGTTTACCGGAGTAGATCCCACGATTCCAACAATACCACACATTCCCTTAATCCTCGTTCTGCATAAAATAACAGCTGCTGACATTACCATTTTTAACAATAACGTCAGCAACTGCAGTTAATCTTGCACTATTTAATGCTATGTAAAAAACTAGAGCTCTCTTTGATATATTCGAAGAACCATTCTATGACAGCACCAAATTGAGGTATTAACTCAGATTTTTTCCACCATTCTGAGCTAGATAATCCTGTAAAGGTGTCAATAAAGAACAATACTGCTGCCACAATAAGCACGCCACGAACGGCACCAAAAACAACCCCTAAAACACGATCTGTTCCTGACAAACCTGTTTTCTGTACTAGTTGCCCAATAACGTAATTTACGACGGCACCAACAATCAATGTTGCGATAAACAGTACGGCGATTGCACTACCATTACGTAACATCTTGTCATGGAAATTAGTAAAATAAACCGCCAACTCCATATAAAAATTACTGGCGACAAAAAACGCAGTAAACCAAATCACTAAAGACAGTGCTTCTTTAACAAAACCGCGAACTAAACTTACCATTGCTGAGAAGCCAATCACGCCCAGTATTACATAATCAATCCAGATCATTTTTGTTATTGCTCGTTTTGTTGATGGGTATTCTAACAGAAAAAACGCTTACGCAAACGTTTACCTAAGGATTTATTGCATCAAATCGGTTCAATTTACCATTTAAGCCAGTAATTTTTTTCAATTCAGCAATTTGATCCGTTAGCTTTGCTTTTGATACATCGGGACCGACAACAACCTTTACATATTGACCCGGTTTAGCATTGCGAGGAATTAATTGTGCTTCGTAACCGTTCAAACGCAGTTTTGCAACCAGCGCATTTGCATTATCAAAATTACCAAACGTCCCCATTTTGATCACCCACGCAGAGCTGGTTGTGACAGATGTTGTTTGATTCACGGCTGGTGTCGATGCTTTTACTACTGGAATAGGTTTTACAGCAGGTTTTACTACCACTTGTTTTTCAACAACAGGTGGTTCAACCGTTGCGTGATTATCCGCTTCAATAGTGTATGTTTCATCACCTGATGTTGTGGATGTCTGAGCATCGGTGGCTGCGACTACTGGCTCTTGAGGTAATACAACATTTGCATTTTCAGGCTCAGGAATCGTTTTTGCTTCCGTTTGTCCATCCATTTTGGGTTGTAATGGAATACTCGCAAACGTTTCTTTGTAATGTTCTTTCTTACCGTCAAAAAAATCGGGTAGAAAAATAACGCATAATGCGACTAAAATAATGGTTCCAATTAGTCGATTTTGAAATTGACTCGCCACAATGACTCCTGTTGGTATCTAAAAAGAGAACACTGCACAATCACAATGTACTCTCTACTATGTTTTACAATTTTAAATGCGTCGTTATTTGACCAACAGTGTAAAACGAACCAAACACAATAACTATATCGTCAGCATTTGCTTGCGTTAAAGCTTGGTCAAAAGCGACTGTTGGGCACTCAAATCCACGACAATCTGGTGGTAAATGCAATAATATCTCATCAGCAACAGCCGCACGGGGCCCTTTCAATGACGCAGGATACCAGTAATCAACGCTTGATCGCATTGCAGCAACAGTGGCTGCAATATCTTTATCATGCAACATAGCAACAACAGCATGAACGTTATGTTTCCCTTCTTGCGCTTTAATTTTGGCAAGCTGAGTAGCAAAATATTGGGCTGAATGTGGGTTATGCGCAACATCCATAATAATTAACGGCTGTTCACTAACACGCTGCATTCGTCCTGGAAGACGTGCATTACGTAGACCTTCAACAATATTATTATCACTAATATCAAGATTGGTCACTGACAACGCCATTAACGCGGTAGCAGCATTAGGCAATGGTAAACTTGGTAATGGTAAATCAGTAAGCGTAAATGCACCGGCTTGCCAATGCCAACGATCCGCCTCTACTTGGTAATCAAACTGATATTCAACTTGATAAAACTCAGCCCCAATATCATCAGCATGGGCAGGCACTGTCGCTGGCGGATGAGGTTGACCACAAATTGCGGGCTTACCGCTGCGGAAAATACCCGCTTTCTCATAACCAATAACATCGATGTTATCGCCAAGCCAATCAACATGATCAATGGCTAAACTGGTGATCACGCACACATCATGATCAACAATATTAGTCGCATCTAAGCGTCCTCCGAGACCGACCTCTAATACCACTACATCAACTTGATGGCGCTTAAACAATGTCAGTGCCGCTAAGGTACCAAATTCAAATAAGCTTAAACTGGTTTCACCACGTGCCGCTTCCACACTCGCAAATGCCAAACAATGCTCACTATCATCAAGTTCTTGATTATTAATTCGAACACGTTCGTTATAACGGACTAAATGAGGCGAGCTATACACACCTACTTTATAACCAGCAGCCAATAAAATAGCTTCAAGCATGGCACAGGTTGAACCTTTACCATTGGTTCCCGCAACAGTAATAACACAGGGGGCAGGCTTAGTAAGATCAGCCTGTTGCGCGACTAATTGAACGCGATCAAGACCTAAATCGATCGCGCTAGTATGGAGTTGTTCAAGATATTTTAGCCATGTTGAAAGCGCGGCTGTCGCTTGCGGAGGGGTCAATCCTGACATTTAAAATCATTCACTTGTAATAACGTACTGAATCGTTAATTTACCACTGAATGACCAATAACTTAATCATCAAGCTCAATAAATTAGTGATTCAATCTAGAAAACAAAAATGCCACCCTAATTACATCAATTAGAATGGCATTTATTGACATTAATCGTTGTAATTACCAATGGCAAACTACGCTCGATTAAAAATAATATTGTTAGTCTTGCTGCTCAACTACAGGTTGTGCTTCTACTGGCTTACTATCAATAGAAACCACTAATGGTGATGCTTGATTTAACATTTTAGCCATTAAGCCAGCAATACGTTGACGCATTTCACGACGATCAACGATCATATCAATCGCACCGTGTTCTAGCAAAAACTCACTACGCTGAAAGCCTTCTGGTAGCTTTTCACGTACAGTTTGTTCAATAACACGTTGACCTGCAAAACCAATCAGTGCTTTTGGCTCACCAATATTAATATCACCAAGCATTGCAAGCGATGCAGAAACACCGCCCATTGTTGGATCAGTTAATACGGAGAAGAACGGTAAACCTTTTGCAGATAAACGCTCTAATGCTGCACTGGTTTTAGCCATTTGCATTAATGACATTAACGCTTCTTGCATACGCGCACCACCACTGGCTGAGAAACAAACCAATGGACAGTTATTTTCAATAGCAGAATCAACTGCGCGTACAAACTTAGCGCCAACAACCGATCCCATTGAGCCGCCCATAAAAGAGAATTCAAAGGCACAGGCAACAACAGGTAAACCAAGCAACTCACCGTTCATCGCAACTAAAGCATCTTTCTCACCCGTTGCTTTCTGAGCAGCATATAAGCGATCTTTGTACTTCTTAGAGTCACGGAACTTAAGCTTATCTTGAGGCTCAAGTTCAGGCGCAATTTCAACTTGCGTATCAGCATCAAGAAATGTTTCAAGACGACGACGCGCTTTCATACGCATGTGATGGTCACATTTAGGACAAACTTCAAGATTGCGTTCGAGATCTGCGTGATACAGAACCTGATCACAAGACGTACATTTCGTCCAAACGCCTTCAGGGATTGATACCTTACGCGAAGATACGATGTTACTTTTCGTTAGAATCTTTTCAAGCCAGCTCATGAATGACCTTTCTTTTTTATTCTTCGGCCAATAATGACTGAAGAGACAAATTCATTAAATATTATCTACGATTAAAACATAATCTTATTAATCTGTAGATAAAAAACTGGTATTACCTTTGAGCACCATGATGATATTTTTGAGCAAAAACATCAGTACACATTAAAAATAGCCATAATATTAGTAACTATATACTAAACATTTAACCTGTACTGAACAAATAGCTTACAAAAATAACGGTCCTAATGCTGAACGCGGTAAATTATACTCTGCAGGGTAATCGACATCGACTAAATATAAACCCGCTGATTTTGCTGTTGGACCAGCAATGCGACGATCTTTTTGCTCTAGTACCCACTTGATCCAATCTGGTTGTTTTTCGCCTTTACCGACTTTGATTAAGCTACCTGCAATATTACGTACCATATGATGAACAAATGCATTAGCTTTAATATCGATAACAACAAAGTCACCTTGACGAGTCACCGTCAAATGCTCTAGTCGACGCCACGGACTGCGTGATTGACATTGAGTTGCACGAAATGAAGTATAGTCGTGCTCACCAATTAAATATTGAGCGGCTTCATGCATTTTGTTTTCATCAAGATGACCATGATAATGGCTAACACCATGTTGAAAAATAGCTGGACGCACTGAGTGATTATAAATCACGTAGCGGTATCGACGTGCTGTTGCAGAAAAACGCGCATGGAAATCTTCAGTAACTTCATGCGCCCAACGTACCGCAATATCTTTAGGTAAATAGGCGTTTACCCCCATCGTCCATGCTGCCATTTTACGCTCAATATCAACATCGAAGTGAACAACTTGACCAGTTCCATGAACACCGGTATCAGTACGCCCGGCACAAAAAACAGCAATCGGCTGATTAGCAATGTGTGACAACGCTTTTTCTAAACGCTCTTGAACACTATCCACATCTACTTGACGCTGCCAACCACAATATTTAGCACCATCGTATTCTATACCTAACGCTATTCGCATAATCTCACTTCGACTTAATTCAACATAAACACACAGGCGATGTTATTTAAGCGCCTGTTGAAAACAGAGGTGAAGTATAGGGGATTTCGAGGGGTGAGGAAAGTAGGGACGAGGAAGAGCGAAAGATATCGAGTTTCGAGATTATTAGTGTCGAGACAGCCCAATATTCGTCATCTTGAAAGGTGAGGTACGAAACTATCCGGGATCTACTCACCACGAGCTTGAGCCTTAAATACACCACAGAAAACACACTAACATTTAACAGAGAATATAAATTCTACAACGCGCGAACAGGAGATCCCCTATCGCCCTTGCAGGCATTCACTGTAGAGAATGACGAGGGGTTAGGCACAAAAAAAGCGACAGGCTCTCACCTATCGCTTTTTATCTCGAAGAAACCTCGTTCCAGCTCTTCCTCGTTCCTAGATACGCCTACTTCTTCGCTTTAAATTTATCTAATAAAGCATTGGCTTCGGCTTTTACCTCGCCCTCACCTTTTAAAACGATATCTTGTAGCAAATCAACTGCGCCACCAATATCATTCATTTCTAGGTATGCTTTTGCCAGATCAAGCTGACCGGCATATTCACCCGCGCTATCAACATCACATTCACGAATATTAGCGAACATATCAGGAAACTCTTTCAAACCAACATCAAGATTCAACGGTTTTTCATCAGGATCTTCTTGATGATAGTTAGGATCATCAGCAAGCAACTCATCAATACTGATATAGTTTGGTAATGCTGACGCTGCCGTTTTAATATCAGCGGGTGCAAGATCTGGTTGTTTAGACCAATCTTCACTCACTAATTCAGGCTCTGCCGCAACACCTTTCCAAACGGCAGCTTCATCTTCAGCAAGTACATCTTCGTTATCAGCAATAGTACTATCAACAGTAGTCGCTAATAATTGATCGCGTTCATCATTATTAAGTCCACGTTGCGGTCTAGTCTCTGCCGTATCTGCATCATCAAATAACAAAGCATCCATGTCTAAACCAGCAGAATCAGCGCGTTCTTGTTTCGCTTCAGGTGATTGATCAACGTCAGCGGCATCATTCGCCCTTGATTGCGACTTAAAGCCACGCTCTATTGCATATTGCTCTAGCTCATGTTGCTCTTCAAATGATGCGAATAAGGCCTCATTTTCATCAAACTCAGGTAGCGTACTGACATCAATATTATCAAACGCATATTCCAGATGACGCGCAGTATCAAACGGAGAACAATCAGACTCAGCACTCACACTATTATCAACAGGTACTTGCTGACGCTGTTCCGCTGCTTGTGCCGCCTGTTGTAGCTGACGTGTTACATTGTCGATGGCAATTTGTTCATCAATTTCTGAACGTTCATCTATTTGTTCTAACGGTGATGCCTGTGGATCATCAAACGCAGCATCTTCATCAAATTCAGGTAAATCATCTAAACTTAGCGGAGTATTATGTACCGCATCAGCGGCGGGCTGTACTGACATGTCATCTTCAAAATGATCAAATGCCGCTTGCTCATCAAAATCAGGCAGATCATCAAGATTAAATGCCGCTGTCGTTGAGTCAGCAGCTAACAGTTCATCCAATAAATCGGTACTGTTTTCATCAACTGTTATCTTAGAGGCTGTTGCTCGTTCATCATCGTTATCAGCAAGTAGTTCATCTAATAAGTCGGTACTGTTTTCGGCTAACTCAATATCACTCTTAAATGGTTGATCATCCTCATTAGCAACTAAATCATCTAATAGTTCAGTGCTATCTTCAGCAAATAAAGATTCATCATTACTGTTTGCCGTCGTCGTTGCGGTTATATCCGGTAGATCATGATTAAATTGAGTAAATAGAGCGTCCAATTCATCTTGCGATACAACCGTTGTTCCCTCTAATTCAGCGTCCGTTATGACTTCTTGCTGAGGAGTCTCTTGGGATGATGATTGAGCTTGCTGTAAGATCTCATCTAATAACGCTTGATCAGATAATGGCTTATCTCTTTCATTTTCTGATGCTGATGCTGATGCTGATGCTGATGCTATAATTGCTTCATCATATTCAGCTAAATCAAAAGTTGTATTATTTTCTTCAGTCAGGGATTTTTCCCATAACGTAGCAAGGGCTTCGTCAGCACTAGGCTCTGGTTTTACATCAAGCTCATCCAACGCCCGTTCCATGTCTTCTAGACCAATAGCGTTATCATTAGTGACTGAAATAGTACTGAGGTTATTATTAAATGCACTCTCATCAAAATCAGTGTCAGTCGCAACAATGACCGTTTGATGATCATTACTCTCAACGGTATTCGCACTATCAGATACTTCTGCACGAGTAACCGCAGCGTGCTCGGGATGATGAGCTGTTTGAGGCGGTTCAATATCTGCAAATAAATCATCATCCGCAAATAGATCATCAAGATCATCATCTTGATCTGTTTCTCTCAAATTAGCAGGCACGACAATCGTATTATCGTTCTCACTCATAGAAGCAGGTAACGATGGTTGCTCTGTATCGTCTTTTTTACGGCGGAAGAGCAAGAATGCAAATAATCCAGCAATTAAACCACCAGGAATGATACCTGCAGCAGCCAATGCCCATGGATTATTCGTTAACCGATCAAGCCATGTCTGAGGTATTGGTTCTACCACTGCTGCTTGTTGCTTTTGTTGCTCGATAAATGACACCATTTGTTGGCGAATATTATCGCTTTCAGTCACCTGATCTTTCAGTGTCGCCACATCTTGTTGCATAGCAGATAACCGCAACCGTAATGCATGGTTACTTTCTACTAATGCATCCATTTTAACATCTGAAGTATCAACTGGTGGCTGTACAGGTTTCGCGGGAATCGGCGCATTGTTATCTTCGCTAACAGTACCAGCGGCATTTGTTGTCGGCTCTGCACTGTTCTCTACTGAGGTCGTCGGCGCCGTTATGTTATCAGCTTTTACTGACACATCCGTTGTCGGTGCTGTTTTAGGCTCAGTGTTAGCTGGAGATAACTTAATCTCTTTAGGTGGCGTTTTCACCGCCGCGGCTTGCTGTTCTACTGCTTGTTGCTCAGCTAAGCGTCTTTTTTCCAATTCCGTCGCATAAGGTGCACGTAATTGATCGGCAGCTAATTTTCGACTGACAGAACTAATACGCTGCTGTTGAATTTGATCGATTGTCGGCAGTTTTAAATAGCTACCAGGTAATAATGAATGAATATTATTATTTTCAAATGCATCATGGTTAAGATCGTAGATAGCACCAATAACTTTAAAAATAGAGACATCATTATTTGGTAAATGACGTGACGCAATACCCCACAACGTTTCATTTTCATACGTTGGGCCATAATTACGCGCCATTGCAGATGATGTCGAAAACTGTTTTTTAGGTGCGTCTAATTGGCTCGTGGCGGTATCTCGATTGAGATTTGCATACGAGCTGTCTTCATTGGCGGGACCGACTATACGTATAGTATTTGCATTCACTACCGGTAAGTAAGAAGAAATAGTAACAAAAGCTACCGGTAGTACCATACGTTTAAGTATTTTTGGGATGTTAGCCACTGCCTACATTCCTCTTTGGCAGAAATAAAAATTGCTCGAAATCGTTGCATACAACAAATTCGAAATAATAGCTTCTTGATAGTAACAACTTGATAATAACAGCCCGTATCAATACGACTGCATTGATCTATTCAATCATAACAAGCATCATATTATGTCAAGTTATCAGCAAAAGAAAAGCAAGCAGCTAACGAAATAAAAAAGCGACAGGCTCTCACCCATCGCTTTGTTATTTTGTTAGCAAGTTTGGTCGCGCTAACAATGTAAATACACACTAATAACGCGATCTAGACCTTGCTTTTAATCAGATTAATTATAAATAATCTGCAATCAACTTTTCAGCGATCTGAATACTGTTGGTAGCTGCGCCTTTACGAACGTTATCAGCGACGATCCACATGTTAAGTCCACATGGATGACTAATATCTTCACGAATACGGCCAACCATGACATGATCTTTACCTACGGCATCGGTAACTTGCGTTGGATATTCATTACCAAGGAAGACTTCAATACCGTCAGTATTTTCAAGCAAGTTAATCGCATCATCTAATACAATTGGTTGATGCGTTTCAACGTGTACTGCTTCGCCATGACCAAAGAATGATGACACACGCACACAGGTCGGATTCACACGAATACTTGAATCGCCTAAAATCTTCTGTGTTTCCCACACCATTTTCATTTCTTCTTTGGTGTAGCCGTTATCCATAAATTCATCAATCTGTGGAATACAGTTAAATGCAATTTGCTTATCGTATGCTTTAGTTTCAATCGGTAAGCCATTAAGCAGTTTTGCTGTTTGCCCTGCTAACTCATCAATGCCTTTACGACCTGAACCTGATACTGACTGGTATGTTGCAACGTTAATACGATCAATACCATAAGCATCTTGAATCGGCTTCAGTGCCACTAACATTTGAATCGTTGAACAGTTAGGGTTAGCAATAATGTTACGGTTACGGTAATCCGCAATCGCTTCAGGATTCACTTCTGGAATCACTAACGGTACATCATATTCGTAACGGAATTCAGAGGTATTATCGATAACAACAACACCTTGCTCAGTGGCAATCGGAGCCCAATGGCGTGATGCTTCTGCACCTGCTGAGAACAAAGCAATTTGTACTTGGCTCCAGTCGAAATCTTCTACATTACGAACGCGCGTTGATTTACCTTTAAAACGTAACGCTTTACCTGCGCTACGATCACTTGCCAGCAAGTAAAGATTGCGAACAGGAAAATTACGTGCTTCTAGCACTTCGACCATAGCTTCGCCTACTGCGCCTGTTGCGCCAAGTATTGCGATATCATATTCCTGACTCATTGAGTGACCTCTACTACTGTAAAACCTAATTTAGCCAGCGACTCTACCGCAAACTCGGCCTTCGCCGCTACTGTAATCGCACTATATTCACGTCGATCCCAGTAATTTTTACGCATTAGATCAAATGCGGTGGCCATTTTGCTGTTATCGTCGCCAGCTGCTAACATTTCACGACGGAAAATACCGTCATCTTTACGGACATCATAAACTAATTGAATCAAACTAAATAAGGTTACTTCATCCCATTGGCGGCTTAATTGCACTTGAGGTACAGGCGCAATGGGTAATAAATCACTTGCCTGAGCACGGTGATCATTACTTAAAAACTGACAAAAGCTGTTAAACACCATGGTCGTACCACGCGCTTTACCTTCAAGGCCATACCCTGCCACATGGGGAGTAGCAAACGCTAATAACGGTAATAACGCCAAATCAATGACTGGTTCTTGCTCAAATACATCTAACACTGCGGTTAATGCTTTACCTGAACCATTCGTTGCAGCTTGCAATGCCTGTTTTAACGCTTGATTATCAACCACAGGTCCACGGGCTGCATTGATTAAAATCGCATTTGGCTGCATTGCTGCTAGAAAATTAGCATCAATTAAATGATGAGTTGGGTGTTCACCACCACGCGTAATCGGGGTATGGGCAGTGATCACATCACACTCTGCTAATAAACGTTCAAGTGAATCAAACTGACGTTGATCGCCTTCAGCTTGTTTTAAAGGATCGTTTAACAGATAACGAATGCCCAGCGCATCAAGGCATTTAGCTAAATACGTCCCAACATTACCCGCCCCAATAATACCGATAGTGCGATCAAAAATAGAAAAGTCTTGTTGCTGGCCTAAGACCATCAAGCTACTTAACACATATTCTGCCACACCCACTTTGTTACACCCAGGAGCTGCGGTAAAGGTAATACCCTTAGCTGCTAATAAATCCTGATCAACATGATCTTGACCTGCAGTTGCAGTACCGACAAATTTAAGTTTATCGGCTTTGGCTATCAAATCCGCATTCACTTTGGTAACAGAGCGGATCATTAAAGCATCAATGCCCACTAAATCATCAGCCGTTAAAGTACGACCTGGTTTTGCAATAACGTCGCCTAAGTGGCTAAATAATTGTTGAGCATAAGGCATGTTTTCATCGATAAGGATTTTCATTAAGGCTTTCCCTGCTTTACTTAATCAGCGCCGAATAAATCTCGGGTATAAACTTTATCTTGTACGGCTTCAAGTTCGATAGCCATACGATTAGACACAATCACATCAGACATTGCTTTAAAGGCTTCGAAATCTTTTATCACTTTTGAATTAAAGAATTCATCTTCTTCAAGTACCGGCTCAAACACCACCACTTCAATGCCTTTGGCTTTTATGCGCTTCATAATACCTTGAATGCTTGAAGCGCGGAAATTATCAGAACCTGATTTCATGATTAACCGATAAATACCAACCACTTTAGGCCGCTTCGCAATAATAGAATCAGCAATAAAATCTTTACGAGTGGTATTGGCATCAACAATCGCACCAATAATATTGTTTGGTACATCGCGATAGTTTGCGCGTAACTGCTTGGTATCTTTAGGTAAACAATAGCCGCCATAACCAAATGAAGGATTATTATAGTGGTTACCAATTCGAGGATCTAAACCAACACCCTCAATAATTTGACGACTATCTAAGTTTAGTGCTTCAGCATAACTATCAAGCTCATTAAAATAGGCCACTCGCATAGCAAGATAAGTATTGGAAAATAATTTAACCGCTTCAGCTTCTGTTGATTGAGTAAATAACACCGCAATATCTTGTTTCTGCGCACCTTGTTTTAATAGTTCTGCAAATTTCTCAGCCCGCTCTGAACGCTCACCAACAATAATACGCGAAGGATATAAATTATCGTAAAGCGCACGACCTTCACGTAAAAATTCAGGTGAAAATATAATATTATCGATACCAAATTGTTGTTTAATATTTTCGGTATATCCAACCGGAACCGTTGATTTAATTATCATAGTGGCTGTCGGATTTTTTGCTATTACATCTTTAATCACCGCTTCTACTGAGCGAGTATCAAAATAGTTAGAGATTGGATCATAATCTGTTGGGGTTGCAATAATAACAAACTCAGCACCATCATAAGCATGTGTTGCATCAGTAGTAGCGATCAGATTCAACGTTTTGTGTTGTAAAAAATCTTCAATCTCCTGATCCACAATAGGAGATAAGCCTTGATTAATGAGTGCGACTTTCTCTTCAATAATATCAAGTGCTACAACTTCGTTATGCTGTGATAACAAGACCGCATTAGACAAGCCAACATAGCCTGTACCTACGACAGTAATTTTCATTACTTAACCCCAATAAATTAATGTGTAAGTCATGATTACTCACAGCTTACTTACTTGTGCTTAGTTTATCTGAAAACATGCTAACATTTAACGGAAAATATAAATGCTACAACGCGCGAAGAGAAGATTCCCTATCGCCCTCGCGGGCATTCACTGTAGGGAATGACGAATGGATAGGCATGTCATTCACTTAGCCCATTATCCGTCATCCCGGAAGTTGAGGTACGAAACTATCCGGGATCTACTCACCGCGAACTTAAGCCTTAAATACGCCAGTGAAAACACACTGATATTTAACGGGAAAGATAAACTCTACAACGCGTGAATAGTAGATCCCCTATCGCCCTCGCGGCATTCACTGTAGGGAATGACGAATGGATAGGCTTGGCATTCACTTAGCCCATTATCCGTCATCCCGGAAGTTGAGGTACGAGACTATCCGGGATCTACTCACCGCGAACTTAAGCCTTAAATACGCCAGTGAAAACACACTGATATTTAACGGGAAAGATAAACTCTACAACGCGTGAATAGTAGATCCCCTATCGCCCTCGCGGCATTCACTGTAGGGAATGACGAATGGATAGGCTTGGCATTCACTTAGCCCATTATCCGTCATCCCGGAAGTTGAGGTACGAGACTATCCGGGATCTACTCACCGCGAACTTGAGCCTTAAAGACACCAGTAAAACACGCTAACATTTAACGGGAAATATAAACTATAAAAAAAGCGACAGGCTCTCACCTATCGCTTTTTATTACGCTGTGGACTCTCAGGTACAAAATCTCGCTACTCGAAATTCCGCCCCTGATTTTTCCTTAATTACGCTTCGTATTTCTTAATCACTAGCGTTGCGTTTGTACCACCAAAACCAAAGCTGTTAGACATAACAGTCTTAAGTTCAACATCGCGCTTTTCAGTCACGATATCAAGACCTTTAGCTGCTTCATCTAGGTTTTCAATGTTGATGCTTGGTGCAACAAAACCGTGCTCTAGCATTAACGTTGAGTAGATAGCTTCGTGAACACCAGCCGCACCTAGTGCGTGGCCTGTCATTGCTTTCGTTGCAGAGATAGCAGGGCTATGATCGCTAAATAACTCTTGAATAGCACCAAGCTCTTTTAGATCGCCAACAGGTGTTGATGTACCGTGAGTGTTGATGTAGTCAACTGGTGCATCAAGATCTTTCATTGCCATCTTCATACAACGCACTGCGCCTTCACCTGATGGCGCTACCATGTCGTAGCCGTCAGATGTTGCGCCATAACCTACAATCTCACCGTAAATTTTTGCGCCACGTGCTAATGCGTGCTCTAGTTCTTCAACGACAACCATGCCGCCGCCACCAGAGATCACGAAACCGTCACGATCTGCATCGTAAGTACGTGATGCTTTTGATGGATCATCATTGTATTTAGTCGACAACGCGCCCATAGCATCAAACATCATCGTTAGTGACCAATCAAGCTCTTCACCACCACCAGCAAATACTACATCTTGCTTGCCTAATTGAATAAGCTCAACGGCGTGACCGATACAGTGTGCAGATGTTGCACATGCAGAACTCATGGTGTAGTTAACACCGCGAATTTTAAAAGGTGTTGCCAAACATGCAGAAACAGTTGAAGACATAGTACGTGGCACCATGTAAGGACCCACACGCTTAACGCCTTTCTCACGTAGTGTGTCTACTGCATGGTATTGGTTGTATGATGATGCACCACCAGAACCAGCAACCAAACCCGTACGCTCGTTAGATACTTGATCTTCAGCTAGGCCAGAGTCAGCAACCGCTTGCTCCATAGAAAGGTAAGCAAATGCAGCAGCATCACCCATGAAACGCATTTTTTTACGATCAATGTGCTCAGACGGTGTGATTTTTAGATCACCCCACACATTTGAACGCAATTTCATTTCAGCGAATTGCTCAGAGTAGTTAATACCTGATTTGCCAGTTTTTAGGGATTCTAATACTTCAGCAACGTTGTTACCGATACTAGATACAATACCCATGCCTGTAATTACGGCTCGTTTCATGATGAATTCCTACTGATATTAATGGAAATACCTACTCATTTTATAGAACAACCGCTGCCCTACATCAATGACTAGAATACGTCCCAAACGGCTTTAAAATCTGCGCTCACATTCGCTCTTCGTTAATGACTGCGAACGAAAACACGCGATATTAAAGAAGTTTGGGCCGATAATGCCTAATTTAACCTTTCCATCAAGATAGACAAAAAAGTTAATGAATATTTAGTATGAGAACTATAACGGCTTTGCTCCTGAAAAGTGGTCAGCTTTCCTGTATTTCAGGTACAATCTAATCAAAATTGCCCTTAAATCGCATTTAGAACCCACAATTGATGCATTTTCATGCATAAAATGGTGGCAAAATGCTCAGCAGCTAAACAAGAGGTTCGTTTTGTCTCGTTCGACTCCTACACAATCCACACTACGAATTGAAAATGCCATTTTAGATTGGAACGACGTCGGTAGCCCATTATCGACTGATTTTGATGATATTTATTTTTCAAATGACGATGGATTAGAAGAAACACGTTATGTGTTCATCAAACAAAATGGCTTACCTGAACGCTGGCATGATTTTGATCGACGTCGATTTGTGGTTGCCGAAACGGGATTTGGTACTGGGCTTAATTTTTTAGCGTTATGGCAAACATTTAAAGCCTTTCGCGAACAACATCCAGATGCAACCGTTAAAGAATTACACTTTATTAGCTTTGAAAAAGCCCCGATCACAAAACAAGATCTGCTCAAAGCACACCAAGTATGGCCAGAATTAGCCGAGTTTACTCAACAACTTGATCAACATTATCCTCCCGCGGTTGCTGATTGTCATCGTATTGTGCTTGAAAATGGCATGATCACCCTTGATTTGTGGTTTGGTGATATCAAAGACTGCATGCCTCAAGTTTGGGTTGGCAATAACGGCATTGTTGATGCTTGGTTCTTAGATGGTTTCGCCCCTAAGAAAAACCCTGAAATGTGGAGCCAAAATCTGTTTAATAATATGGCAAACATGGCACGTTCAGGGTGTACGATCGCTACTTTTACAGCGGCAGGATTTGTTCGCCGCGGCTTAAGTGACGCTGGGTTTGATATCAAAAAAGCCAAAGGATTTGGTATTAAACGCCATATGACAGTGGGTACTGTTATAAAAAACCACCAGCAAGCCAATTTTAAACCATGGTTTGCACGTAGTTCACAACAAACACTGCAATCTGAGCCAAGCGACATTGCCATTATTGGTGGTGGTGTCGCTTCAGCAACAACCGCGATAGCCTTGATCCGTCGTGGTCAAAATGTCAGTTTATATTGCGCTGATCGCGAATTAGCCCAAGGAGCATCAGGCAATCGTCAAGGCGCTGTTTACCCTCTTCTTAATGGTAAACATGACGCACTGTCTCGCTTTTTTGCGCCAGGTTTTATTTATGCGCGTCAATTTGTTGAACAAGCAGCACAGTACTGTCAATTTGATCATGATTGGTGCGGCGTCACCCAATTAGCGTGGGATGAGAATGGCAAAAATCTAACTGCAACAGAAAAACAACACGCAAAAGTAACAAATAATAAGAAACTCAGTCGTCAAACCCAAAAGCTAGATTGTATGTTAGCGGGAGGATTTCCAGAGTCATTAGTGCGTAGTTTAAATGTCGAACAAACACGTGCTATCACTGGCGTTGAGACTGATTGTCGCAGTGTTAACTATCCTCTTGGTGGCTGGCTATGCCCACAACAACTCACTCAAGCATTAATAGAATCTGCGGTTCAAACAGGCAAACTGACATTACACCTTAATAGTGATATTACGGCACTTGAGCAAATTGAAACCGAGAATAATCACCACCAATGGCAGTTAACCTTGGCTAATGGCACAACGGTTAATCACACGACGGTTGTGGTTGCGAATGGTCATCGCTTAGACCAATACCCACAAACAGCCCCAATTCCGACCTCATCAGTACGTGGTCAAGTCAGTCACATTCCGACTAATGCACAATTAGCTAAACTTGAAACGGTACTTTGTTATGATGGTTATTTAACGCCAGCAAATAGCAATACTGACAGCCATTGTATTGGTGCTAGTTATGCCCGTCGTAATTGCGATCTTGATTACAGTGAAGTCGATCAACAGCAAAATAAACAGCGTTTATTAGACAGTGTGCCTGCAACCACATCATGGGCGAATGAAATTGATGTTGACGCATTTGATCAACCTTCACGCGCACGCATTGGTGTCCGTTGTGCGAGCCGCGATCATTTACCGTTTGTGGGTAACGTATGTCGCTATGATGATTTGATTAAACAATATCAGGATCTAAAAGATAACCAGCTTTACGCACAAAATGTACCCGTCTATAAAAATCTATTTGCCATTGTTGGGCTCGGCTCAAGAGGATTAAGTTCAGCGCCACTATTAGGCGAATTATTAGCATCTCAAATTTGTGGTGATCCACTGCCATTGCCACACACAGTGTTAGATGCTCTCCACCCTGGACGTATGTGGGTACGAAAATTAGTGCGCGGGAAAGAGGTAAGATCATAGGTTTAGTATATCGTTCGTAACCTCACTGTAGGGAATGACGGGGGTTATCACAATAAACTATCGTACAAATCTAGCCACTGTGGATTATTGTCCTTAATTAATTGCTCCTTCCATGAACGACGCCATTTCTTTAATTGTTTCTCCCGTTTAATTGCAGTTGTCATAGAATCAAATCGCTCATAATACACTAAAGAATGCACCTGATATTTTTGAGTAAAACCACGAACAATATTATTTTTATGCTGCCAAATTCGAGTGACTAATTGACTAGTCACTCCAACATAAAGCACCTGCTTATTATGTGATGCCAAAATATAAACCACAGGCTCTTTATTCACTCAAACCTTATCTCCTGCGCTACCTCATCCCTAAAAACCTCGTCCAGCTATCTCTTACTCACTCGCAGCAATGATCACTGTTGCTTTAGGCTTAACCTTCCTCAATTCTGCCGCTAACGCTATTTGTGCTTCTAAATCACCATGCACAACTTTAATCACTTGTGGACCTTGCTCAATATCAGCCACAAAACTGACGAGATCTTTCTGCGCAGCATGAGCGGAATAACCTGATAATTGATGGATCTGCGCAGCGACATCAATCACCTTATCATCAATTTTAATCACTTTTTCGCCATCAACTAAAGCGCGTCCAGTGGTGCCTTGCGCTTGATAACCGGCAAAAATCACATCGGTACGTTTATCAGCTAACAACGCTTTTAAATAATTCACCACGCGACCGCCAGAGCACATACCACTCGCAGCAACAATGATTGCAGGCTCACCAGAATGTTGTAATCGATTGACCAATTTGATGTGATCAGCATGACTATCAATAGTAATACATTGTTCAAACGCCAATGGATGTCGCCCCATATAACGCCGTTGCTTGGCTTCTTTGGCCCATAACTCATGAAAATAGCGGTATTGCTCTGTTACCTTCTGTGCCAATGGTGAATCTAAAATTATCGGTAAACTCTGCCAAACCCGTTTAGTTGTTGGAACCTCATTAGGATCAACATCCACTTCTGCAATAATATTTTCAAGATCAAATAATAATTCTTGTGTACGTCCAACGCTAAAAGCAGGAATAATAATTGCCCCGCCATCTTGCAATGAACGCTCAATGATCTGTTTTAATACCCGTTGTCGGTGTTCAAGCGGGTGGTGGTGTTTATCGCCATACGTGCTTTCAATCACCAACGTGTGCACTGTTGTCGGTGCAATAGGATCAGTGAGTAACGGGGTATTTTTAGGCCCAAGATCGCCACTAAATACCATAATCTCATTGGTCGGTAATTTAATTTCAATATAGGCAGAGCCTAAAATATGCCCAGCCGGACGAAAACGGATCTTAACTAACTCACCAGTTGGTAATACAATTTGCGCCCAACAATCATAAGGCACCGGACGAATACGCTGATGAATTAATGCCAATGCTTGTTCACACTGTTTATTATTCAATCCTAACTGAATTTTAAGCCCGTCTTCCAACATTAAAGGCACTAACGCTGCTGTTGCCTCAGTGGTATAAATCGGACCAGAAAATCCCGCAGCAAGTAACCATGGCAAACGTCCAATATGATCAATATGGCTATGAGTCAGTAATAATGCAGCAATATTGTTAATATCAAATTCAATATCTAGCGTCTCACGGGCTTCTTTTCCCTGAAATAAACCACAATCAATTAATAAACTATTATCACCAATAATAAGCTCATGACATGATCCCGTTACTCCTGTTTTCGCCCCATGATGAACAATCTTCACCGCACTCTCCCCCAGCCAGATAATCAATAAAATCCTATAATGACAGCACACGTATATTGTTAAAAATAGTAACAAGCAGAACTCGGGATCATTCGTCTTTACTATGTTGATGTAATGTAACCGCTCTTGAATAGTTTTTAATCGATCACAAAAAAACACCTTTAAATATACAACTCATCACATATTAAATTTAATAGCCCTCTAATAATAGATTAAGAGAGCGACTAATCATGTACCCAATCATTATTGCTATTCATGGCCGAGGCAATAAACTGCCAACCACAACCCTAACAGCACACTGGCAACAGGCACTTGAACATGGCTTACAACGTTATAATCAATCACAGCTACATCCTCAGATTGATTTTAAAATGGCCTATTATGCTGATCACTTTTATCAACAACCGTTAGTATTATCAGCAGCCACTACCACCGCGATTGCGCAGATTCACACGATAAAACCGTTACCTACTTATAACCGTCATGACAATGAGCAACCAATCCCCCTTTCTGCACCGCCACATTGGGCAACTAAAATTGCAGAATGGATCGAAGATAAATTCAATCTATTCTCTTTTATCTCTAAGCCATTTTTAAAATCATTACTACCAGATATTCATTACTATTTTCATGATCCAAGCTATCAGCGAGCTGTCGAACAACCATTAATAAAGCTACTTAATCAATACCAACATCGACCAATCATTTTACTGAGCCATTCAATGGGAACCGTGATCGCTTATAACGTACTGCATCAACTTAGCCGTCAACCAATCCCACCTCAAATTAGTACCTGGTTTACCTTTGGCTCACCACTAGGGCTAACCTGTGTTAAAGGCTTTTTACCAAAAATAACTCACCAGCCGAGCGTTAAAAAACTAGCCACACCAGATTGCGTCACTGAGCAATGGATCAATGTCAGTGATAAAACCGATATTGTCTGTATCGATCATGATTTAAGTGATGACTACCTTGCTAATCGCCACCATATCAAACCTCAAGATCATTACATCACCAATCACTATCCTGGTAATTCACATAAATCTTACGGTTATTTATGGAGTGATGTGATCGCAAAATACGGTATTCCAAAGGTGACATTATGAAGCCATTTATATTATTAGATCCCGGCCATGGCGGTATTATTGATGGCATTTATCAAACCACAGGCAAACGCTCACCATTATGGGCTAATGGTAAACAATTATTTGAAGGGGAATTTAATCGCGCGATCACCCAAGGAATAAGCCAAGCCCTAACCTCACACGGCATTAAAAATACAATTATTGTGCCAGAGCGGGAAGATATCAGCCTCCGCACTCGCGTTAATCGTGCCAACCATCTAGCAACCCAATACTCGAATCATCAATGCTTATTAATTTCCGTCCATGCCAACGCTGGCGGTGGTAAAGGATTTGAAATTTATACCAGTCGCGGCCAAACCAGCAGCGACATAATTGCCGATCATATCGCCCACGCTTTTACGCAAGTGTTTCCCAATAAACCCCTTCGAAGTGATTATAGCGATGGCGACAGTGATAAAGAGCGCGGCTTTTATATGCTCAGAAAAACACACATGGCAGCAGTATTAACCGAAAATTTCTTTATGGATAATGAACTCGAATGTTGTTTGATTTTAATGTCACCAACAGGCCGACAAAAAATTATTGATTATCATGTAGCTGGAATTTTAGCGTGGATAACAGAAAGCAAATAACGAGGGGTTAGTCTTCAAAGCACAGGAGTTAAATTTTCATAGTACAAAATAATACATATAAATTCTGACAAGGTTCGACTTTAATTCAAATACTCGATATTAAAAATCTTCCCCATAAACACAAAAAGCCCGCATTGAACCATTTCTATAAATAGTTCAATGCGAGCTTTTATTTAACATCAACCTTTGACATTCTCTACAATAAAGATACGAATCCCGCCAGTCATTCCCTACAGTGAATATACGAACCACCACCCGTCATTCCCTACAGTGAGGTTACGAACGAGATAGGGAATCTACCATCTGCGTGTCGTAGTGTTTGTATTTGCCATAGAATGTTAGCATATTTTCATTGGCGTCAGCGCGGTGAATAAACCAAATGACCATTACTTAAGCGTTAGTTTTATCACTCAATGGTGTTAAATCTAATGAATCAACAAAAGAAGCATTATTTAACGATTGAATATAAGCACTAAACGCTTCGCCTAATACTTTGTCGCGCATTGCATATTCAACAAAGGCTTTGGCATAACCGAGCTTATCACCACAATCATGCGAACGACCTGTCATGTGGAAAGCTTCAACGACTTCATCTTTCATCAGCATATCAATAGCATCAGTCAGTTGGATCTCATCCCCTGCCCCTGGTGGTGTCATTGCTAGCTTATCCCAAATATTGTGAGATAAAACATAACGACCCACAACAGCAAGGTTAGACGGTGCATCCTCAACCGCAGGCTTTTCAACCATACGTGTCATAGGGCAAGAGTCCCCCCCTTGAAGATCAACACCGTTACAGTCAACCACACCATACTTAGACACATCACTCATTGGCACAGGCTCAACCATAATTTGGCTAGCCCCTTTTTGCTCAAAGTGTGTAATCATCGCTGCAAGGTTTTCTGTTTTTTGATCAGCTGTGTATTCATCTAAAATCACATCAGGCAACACAACTACAAACGGCTGATCACCAATCAAAGGTTTAGCACACAGAACCGCATGACCTAAGCCTTTTGCTTGTCCTTGACGTACATGCATAATCGTCACGTCTTTAGGACAAATCGCTTTCACTTCATCTAACAACTGACGCTTAACACGCGCTTCTAAAGTCGCTTCTAACTCAAAAGAAGTATCAAAGTGGTTTTCAATCGCGTTCTTAGATGAGTGGGTCACCAAAACAATTTCTTTAATGCCAGCATTAACACACTCATTAACGATGTATTGAATCAGTGGCTTATCAACGATTGGCAGCATTTCTTTAGGAATTTAGTTCCAGATAGCATACGTGTTCCAAGACCAGCAACAGGGATGACTGCTTTTTTGATTTGATTTGATTTGATTCATTTAGAAATAATCCTTTAAATACTCATATCAAATTAATACTTAAAAAACACCCGTACTGCAAAGCAATACAGGTATTAATGTATTTTCAATTTATTAAAAGCTAAGCACTAATTGATTGATGCGGTATCACTTCAGCCAATTGAGAATGCGGTTTATTATTCCATACAATGTCACAAATACCATCGGTCGGAACAAAACCTGTTGGTGCTTCAAGCAAAATATCACGTATCATTTCATGCTCAAAATCATGACATGCTGCATTTAAGCGTTGTAATAGCGGCTCAAGTTCAGACCAAGGCAAATAAACTTCATCCGCGGTCATAATACGTTCGTGCTTAGTTTTATCCACATTATCGCCAATCAATAATTCTTCATACAGTTTCTCACCAGGGCGTAATCCTGTGTATTGGATTTCAATATCCCCATTAGAGTTTGCTGCATCTTTTACTTCTAAACCTGACAACTTAATTAATTTCGCAGCTAATTCAGCGATCTTAACAGGTTCGCCCATATCTAATACAAATACATCACCACCTTTGCCCATTGCACCAGCTTGGATCACCAACTGCGCAGCTTCTGGAATAGTCATAAAGTAACGAATGATATTAGGATCAGTAACAGTAACTGGGCCACCTTCAGCAATTTGGCGCTTAAACAATGGAATAACAGAACCCGATGAGCCTAATACGTTACCAAAGCGCACCATACAAAAACGAGTTTTAGTTGAAGTTTCAGCTAATGCTTGCAAAGAAAGCTCGGCCATACGCTTAGTCGTACCCATTACATTGGTTGGGCGTACTGCTTTATCAGTAGAAATTAATACAAAGGTTTCAACCCCAGCATTCATTGCCGCTTGTGCAGTATAAAGCGTACCAAAAACGTTATTACGTACCCCTTCTACCATATTAAATTCAACCATTGGCACATGCTTATATGCAGCAGCATGATATAAGGTTTGTACTTGAAATGCTTCCATCACCGCTTGCAGACGATTTTCACGCTGAACACTACCTAATAATGGATAAATCTCAACGCTTAATTCTTCTTTTTTAACCTTTTCAACTAACTCTTTTTCAATGATATAAAGGTTATATTCAGATACTTCAAACAATATCAGTTTTGCTGGTTTTTGATTTATAATTTGACGACAAAGCTCAGAGCCAATAGAGCCACCAGCTCCCGTAACCATGACGACTTTATCAGTAATATTAGCGGTAAATAACTCAGCCACAGGTTCAACTGGATCACGACCTAATAAATCTTCAATTGGCACTTCGCGTAATTCATCAATTTTTGATTTACCACTCACAATATCTTCAATATCAGGCACCGTACGTACTTCAATCGATAAATGCTGTAAATTATTTAATACTGCTTTACGTTCAGAACGACTAGCATTCGGTAAGGCTAATAACACTTGCTCGGCATTATATTTATCAAGCACTGCTGCAATTTTATTGGCAGGATAAACGCGAATCCCCATCATAGTGGTATTACGCAAACTTTCATCATTATCAACAAATGCTACAGGCTTATAATCATTACTTTGACGCAAGGCCAAACACAACTGACGCCCTGTTGTACCTGCACCAAAAATAACCACTGATTTACGCTTACTTTTTGGATGATTATAATTAGCGATATAAGTACGCATAATTAAACGAGCACCACCAGCTAATAATGCTAAAAATGCACCATAGATAATTGGCACAGTGCGGGGGATACCTGCATCTAAATAAAAACCTAATCCAGAAAAAACAATCGCAGAAAAGATCGCACCAGCACTAACAACAAGTAATGCATGAAACGTTAAATAACGTAATATTGCACGATATAAACCTAGCTGAACAAATATAAATAATGTCGTAATAGTCAGAATGATAAAACATTGCCACAACTCAGTATTAAGAAAATAATGAAAGTGACCATAACGAACACCAAACGCCCCCCAGAAAGCCACAAAAATAAATAACACATCACAAACTAAACTTACTAACCGCTTGTTACTACGAGACAGTGAAAAAATAAACTGTTCCACTTTCATAAAGGAGCCTATATATTAAAAAAGTTAACAAAAAAGAGAGGATACGAACTAATTATTTTTTATAGCACAACAAATCTAAACGATAACATTACACTATCGTTTAGATTAAAATAACTGAATTCCAAATAGAATTTAATTAGTATAAACACAACTAAGGTTTTACTGCATCACCACTACCACTACCTGTCGCTGTCATTAAAATATATTTAAAATAATCTTTCAGCGTTAAGCTATCGATCATCTTTTTATCTGTCTCTGCTAATAATTTTGGTGTCGACATATCAATATTTTGAACTTGAGATAAACCAGTAACACCAGGTAAAACATCATAAACACCTAATTTATCGCGTTCAGCTATCAGATCTTCCTGATTAAATAGATTAGGACGAGGACCAACTAAACTCATCTCACCTTTTAACACATTAATTAACTGCGGCAGTTCATCAATTTTTGTTTTGCGAAGAAAAGAACCTAGTTTTGTAATAGAGGCATTACTTGCTAAATGACTAGCAACTGATTTAGTATCCACCGACATAGTGCGAAACTTAATTAATTTAAATGGTTGTTTATTTTTACCCACACGGGTTTGGATAAATACGGGAGAACCTGTATCAAACAAACCAATAACAACCACTATTAATAATATCGGCCATAAAAATAACAAACCGAAAAATGCCGCAAGAAAATCGATTAAACGAATCATAATATTAATCCTTTAATTTACTTTGAAGAAAAGCATCCGCTGTTTGTTTAAAACCATCTTCAAGAGTCTGCGGTGGTTTCCACCCTAATATCTCTTTTGTATGAGTAATATCGACCTGAAGAGAACCTAATAAACGATTTATTACATCTTCTTTACCAAACACCTTACCTACTAATCGATAACAAACAGTAGGTATTGGTAATTGCCATTGCGACTTACCTAGAGCCTTTGCCATCAGCTGAACCATTGCACTGGTTGAAACATCGTTATCATCAGACACAAGAAACACTTGATTTACAGCTTTAGGATGGTCAATACAAGTCACAATTAAATCAACTAAATTATCAACCGAAACTAAACTACGCTTATTATCTTTAATACATCCAAAAGGTAATGGTAATCCTTTTGATACCAAATTTAGAAGTGAAGCAAAGTTAGCTTTAACACCAGGGCCATAAACTAATGTTGGACGAATAATTACGACTTCTAAGCCTGTCTCTTCAGCAAGCTGTAATAGTTGTTCTTCTGCTTCTGATTTAGATTGACCATAAAAATCTTCAGGTGAACGTTGATCATCAAATTTAAAGGTTTTTTTTAATTGAGTTGATTCACCATTAACTTTAATTGAACTGATAAAAATGAACCGCTTAACACCAGCCTCTACGGCTTGTCTGGCTAGATTTAATGTACCTTTAGTATTAACTTCACGGTAGTCATCAAGAGGATTAGTAGATGTATCGTCCATAATATGTGCACGAGCGGCGCAATGGATAATACAGTCAATGTTATTAACAACTTCTAAATAATTAGAGTGAGAATCAATTCTTAATTTATTACCATCAGTAGATAACGGACATATATTATATTTTGATATAGCCGCTTGCTTTAAAATACTAGAACCAATAAAACCAGTAATACCAGTTATCATTATATTTTTTATTATTTTCATTTTATACCATAAATATTATGAAACTGCTCTTTTATTGCGTTATGACCATAGATTTTTTCTGAAATCAAACGACTATAATTTCCCATAGCATCCATCATCTCTGGCGATGAGGATAAAGTTTTTATTGCATCTGCTAATTTTACCGCATTTCTAACAGGTACTATAATTCCATTTAAACCATCATCAACCATCTGTCTACATCCAGGAACATCTGTTGTTATTATAGGTAAACCACAAGCAGTAGCTTCGATTAATGATTTTGGCCTTCCCTCCCTATAGGAAGGTAAACAAGCAATATGTGATAATTTATTATACTTAGCAATATCATTCTGGAAACCTACCCAATCAATATACCCTTTTTTATGAGCATCTTTAATCTCTTTTTCGCTCATTGTTGACGGATTGTTATTATCGATATCCCCAACTAATAACAACCTAACATTCACCCCCTCATCTTTGAGAATTTTTCCTGCTTCAATATATTCAGATATACCTTTATCTTTTAATAATCGTGATACTAAAATTATAGTTGTAACATCATACTTTTCATGAGATATATTAAAAATATCAAGATCAACACCTGCACCATTAACTACAAAAGAGTTACGTTCATTTGAAATCCCTTTTTCTATAAAAAAATTCATATCATCGTTATTTTCAAAAATAACTTTTGTCCTTGATGTTGACAATGAGAACTTATAAAGTTTTTCTATTAATCCCCATAAAACTGCATCTTTTCTATTCTTAGACAAAGATAAAGAACCTAATCCAGTAATAGACGTAACAACATTACTTTTTATAAGTGGATTTATTTTACTTATAAATGAACCATATAATACGGGTTTAATTGTAAATGCATGTATAATATCAGGTTTAAATCTCATTATTTCTTTATTTATCGAATATAATGCTTTTATTTCTTTTGCTATATTTTTTCCACTTCTAGATAAAGGCAGTAATACAAATTTTAAACCAAGGTTTTCTAATTCATCTTTTTTATTATTATTACCTGCTGCAATACAAACATCGACTCCTTTCTCTTTCAATGATAAAGCCAATCTTAGAAAGTGAGAATAAAAGAAACCGGAACAATTAACTAAAAACAATATTTTCATTTTTAAACCCTATTTTCCTTGTAATTCAGAAAAATTGAATTAATACGTTCACAATAACTATCTAAATTATATTGTTCTTTTATCTTATTTTTAGAGTTACTCGAATACTCGTTATATAAAAAATCATTGCTTAATAATAAATCTAACTTATTAGCATAGGAATTAGTATCATTAACTTCAGTTATAAAACCACATTTCTCATCTAATAATTCAGGGATACCACCAACATTTGTACTTACAGGAACTAAACCTAAAGACATTGCTTCAAGTATTGAAATAGGTAATCCTTCATGAATAGATGTTAAACAAAATATATCTGCTATTGATAGTAAAGGAAAAACATCACTAGAAGGGCCGTAGTAGATAATATCACCTCTTTTATCAGATAACGAAATAGCTCTTAACAATTGATCAATATTATCTCTCGCATCACCAACAATTAATAATTTTACTTTTTCGTATCTTACCTTATTGAATGCATTAATAAGCATTTCATGATTTTTAACTTTACTGACATTTGCAACAGAAATTATTATTTTATAGTCCGGGAATGATAAATCATCTGGTTGTAAAAAACTTTTTTTGTTTCGAATTTCAACTGCATTTTTTAAAACTATACCTATATTACCGTTAGAACTATATACTTTATCCGAACAACAAATAATTTGATCTACAAGTTTATATGTGATTTTATTTAGAAATCTAGTTACTCTATTATAATTTTCAAAAACAGAATGCTCAACATATACAATTTTATTTTTTCTAGCCAATATTCTTGAAAAAAAAGAAACTAAAGGACTATGCTCAAATAATATTGCATTATTATTTCTCAAATACTTCCAATATCTAATTAATGTTGAAATTAATGATATTTTATTTAATGGCCCCAAATAAATAACTTTTGCCCCATAACTTTCTAGCAAGTTAGATATATCATTATCCATTTTATGAAAATATACCACTTCAATATTATGCCCAAATAAAATTAACTTCGGTATAATATAGCTTAGCAATATTTCAGAACCACCACGCCCTAATGTTTTGGTTGTTATACAAATATTCATATTAACGACAACCTATTGACAAAAAATAGCACTGAAAAAGTCTCACAAAATATTTTAACTTATTTTTAAAATTAGGATCTCTAGTGATCATATCTTTATAATACATTTTAAAACCGAATGGTGAAATTTTTAATAATTTGTAAAAATTACTACTTAAGCCTTCTTGCTGATAATGAACAATACAAATAGGTGTATTTAAAAAGTATTTGATATTTCCATGATCTGAAATTTTATTCCAAACATATAGTTCAGGAAAAAATCTTTCATTGCGAATTAAAGGAAATTTATTATTTTTAAAATGATGTGAGTTAAATACATATGAACTATCAGCAGGTTGTACATTCATCATTTTTATAGGGGTTGATATTCTCTCTTGCTCATCTATGATATTTTCACCTAATAAATTACTATTATGATCTAAACATCTAAAATTAAAACCAATAATATTTTTTTTATTATCTTCAATATCAGAATTGACACCTACTTGTTGAATTTTATTCTTTATTGTCTCAATAGCATTAGGAACAAGTTCATCATCACTATCAATTAATACTACATATTCGCCATTTATATATTCACTCGCCTTATTTATAGCAACATGCTTACCTTGATTTAATTGTTTTACATATTTAATAGAAAATTTAGACGTTGAAATAAATTTTTCAACTTTCTCCTTAGTATCATCATCACTTCCATCATCTACAATAATCCATTCAAAATTATAATTTGTTTGGTTTATTAGGCTGTTATGCAAGCGAGATAATAACTCAGAACGATTATAAGTTGCAGTCAAAATAGATATCATTTTCTTAATTTAATCCTTGCAATATATTTAAATAGCAACACATATAGTAAAACATATGGAATTAATACAGATACACTTCCTCGGTTAATAATAAATAATGTTGTAATAATACATACTAAGAGGCCTTGATGAAATTTACTACTTTGAGAAATAAATGCTAACCATCGCCCCCAAAAAAGAGCCAAACCAAAGAATAATGGGAAGAAACCAAAACTATAGACATAAAAATCACTAAAAAGACTCCAGCCTAAACCATAACCTTTATTAAATAAAGATGAATCAGTACTCCATGATAAATACTGAGGGAAGCCAGTTAAGTACACTGCTATATTTCCTATAAATGAACTGTATAAGTGAATAAAACCAGGAATAATAGTCTTAATATATGCAACGAACGGATAACTCTCAACCTGAGATGATAACGCATATACAAAGAAAGTAATACCTTGAGCATCAATCAACTTTATGAAAAAACCAAACACATTTAAATTTAATGATTCACTTCTCCCCGTTAAATACATTAATATATTCAATGAAAATAGAAGCGATATTGCATATATAATCATTTTAAATATTAATGTTAGGTTGTTTTTTTTATCACCATAACAAATCCATAAAAATAAAAATATAGCACTAATAAATCCAGACCGTCCTCCAGACAAGCCTGAAACTAATGCATTAATAAAAAACAAAGAAAAGTAAAAATTAAAGAATTTTCTTTTTTTATCTTTTATTACAAATGACAACCCTAAACCAACATTAATAATTAACAAGCAAATTAAATTAAGAGGTGTTGAATATTGCCCAGCCTGTGAATTAGTATAAGCGGCTAAATACCCATAATTAAAAGTATTTATTACCATGTTAATAGTACTATACATTAGTACAGGATAAATAAAGCATAATATCAAAACACATATAATATATATTTTTCTATTATCAATATTTTCATAAGATACATTTTTATTTTTATAGCAATAATATCCAATTTCAATAGCCGAAGAACCCGATAAAACATAAAATATAGATTTTATTATTTCATTCGTACTAAAACAAATCGGACCATACATGTCTCGACAATGTAAGCTCTCATTCATAAAGGGATACATTATAAATGAGCCGCACATAAAAATAACAAAAGTCAGATAATATAGAGAATAAAATGAAAAGAAATTTTCATTCTGTAATATAACTCTACTTACAATTGTCGATAATATATAAAAACATACAAAAATACTCAAATTAAAATTTGATATATGGTAAGTATTAGATATTAAGTAAAATATAACTAATGATATTAATAAAGTATAGATAACAAATAAATGACTTTTATTTCTCATTCATTATTACTCTTTGACCAATTTTTTTTGCAGGAACACCAGCAACAATATGATAAGACTCTACATTATGCGTTACTACAGCGCCAGCTCCTATAATTGCTCCTTTACCGATAACAATTCCTTGTTTTACAATTGCATGAGCACCAATCCAAACATCATCACCTATAACAGGTGGGTTACTTAAATCATCATAGTTGATATTTTTTTTGTAATAATGTGGAGATGTGTACATTTCATTTATGGGGTGTTCATGACCACCTATTACTGCATAGTAACCGATTGAGCAATATTTTCCAATTTTACCACAAGCTACTATTGCACCTCTATTAATATATGTTCCTTTTCCAATGAAAACCTTCTCACCAATCTCACAATCTTTATTAATTTGAACTTTCTTACTTAAAATACATTTCAAACTAACATCATTACTATATATTTTCAATCTGGGATATTTTATACTTAATAAAATAGCTTTAATTAAATTTTTAAAAATCAAAATATTAATCTCTTTTGTCTAATATAAATATTCCTGAAAACAAAACCATATATATATTAGTTATAATTATATATATTGGAAAATCATTAATACTCGTTCCCTTAGCAAATAAGCCATAGAGTAATAGAAGTAAAAATAAACCTGTTATGTTTTTAATAAATACTAATCTATAACGTCCTGTAAATATAAACATTTGATTAGATATATAATCCATTATACTTAATGGTAATAAAAACATCATAACCATTAATATACTATATGATTGATGAAATGCTTGACCATAAACTAAATAAATAAATTTCCCACCTAAAAGGTAAAGACAGACTATAGCCGCAATTGAGATCGAGATCATTAGAACCATGACTTTAATTACTTTTGACTTTATAGCACTTATATTTCTTTCGTTATATACATATAGTGGAAATAATGAACCAATAATAATGATTAAAAATGTCATTACTTGATCAATTAATTGTTGAGAAACTGAATATAAGCCAACCATTGTATAATCAAAAAAGTGCTCAACTGCAACCCTATCTAGTCTTAATAAGAGATAATATATTAAAATTGATGGCCAAATTTTAATTCCTTTAAATATGATTATTTTTACCGTTTTAAAATCTATTCTTACTTTATTAAAAACAAGTTTTCGTGATGTAAAAACAAGTAAACATATTAATAAGAGGGAATCAAGAAGACGTATATACCCTATGTTATATATATCAGAAGATATTTTAAAAACTAAAAATACTAGAATTAATCTTAATGTTATTGAAATCAATCGTAATAATACAACAAGTTTTGACTCTACAATTGACTGATAATAATTAATTATTACACCGAATATTTCTATCAAAATTAGAGAACAAGTAAAATAAATTATCAATATTTTAGCTTTTTCATCAATATTAAATAAAGACAATGACAAAAATATAGGGACTAATAATACTATAGATATTATTAACCTAGATAATATAATTATTTTAATAATTTTTAGTTTTTGATGTTTATATTTTGTTATTATAGGAACAACAACTTCTCCTGGAATTACTCCTACAAATATAGTTATTAGAAGTGCTAAATTTAAGCTGTATTGATATATACCATAATTTACACCATCTAAACTTCTCGCTAAAATACCTTCAACTGATAATATTATAATAATTGATAATATTTTTTCCACTGAAAGCCATGATATATTAAAAAAAACTCTCTTTATCATCAGTATCTCTTACACTTAATATAAATTTAATAAACTTAGTTTGTTTCCAATAAAAAAATAAAGCATCTTCAGTAAATAATGTCAGACTCTGTGATACTTCTTAAATTACTTAATACTTGTGTATTAATTTCAATATTTAGAACTATACCCAGTGGACATCCTCCCCTCCATAAATGAAGAGGCTTTCACAGTGTACAATGTCATTCGCAAGCGAATGATGGTTGCTATCCCTTCCTTGAAAGAAAGGGTTTGCGCTATTAACCTTTGATCAACTTGAAGATGCTTGGCTGAAGACCTAAAAATTATCATTAATTCGAGACATCAAAGAATCTGCAATCTCTGGGAGAGTTACAGTGAAAAATTTATTAATAGCCGTTTTAAAATCCTGTTTATTTTTAAAATAAACATTATTCCTGGCATGATCATTCATGACTTTCCAAGTCCATTCGATAAGATTTAAATTTGGACTGTATGAGGAAAGATAATGCAGTTCAATATTCAAAACATAAGCGGTAGGCTCTATTCAGTATATTAGTTGAGAGCCCAATACCCAGCGATTCTCTCTATAAATGAAGCTTTTGATAGTGAATCATCACTTAATATTCGTCTCTACCCTAAGTACTTAGTCAGTTTTTTTGTCACTACACCACAGAATGTACAATTTATCCAACGCTTAAGTGTACTGTGATAACCATTAACATGCTGTATATGGAATACATCCTCTAAAACTGCAACTTTTGAAGAACTAACAAGTTATTTTAAAACAACTTTTAATTTCTTTGCTACCTATTCATGAGCAAGGTGAGCATCTGCACATAAAGGTGTTCCTGGTTTTATACATCCATTTAAATGTCGATAAAGTTCATCGCCACTTAATCGAGTTAATACACCATCAATAATATTTCCTTGGCGATCACATGCAACCAGTACAGGAACTTGCTTTATACGAGGATCTTTGACACCGTTCTTCTTGTAACAACTTGAACCTCCACGTTTTCTTGCTTTTTTCATTCCACGTTGGCCTTTGTGCGATAATCTGAAAAATATTTCATCTATCTCAACGATGCTCTCTAAATGTTCAGATTTATTATTAGCTAACAAAGACATTAAGCGGTGACGGAAATGAAATGAAGTATCTAATGAAATGGAGCAATGACGAGCCGCTTTTCTCAATGACATTCCTGCCAACATACACTCAAGATATTGGTCAAGTACATCAATATAATGAATGCCGGATAATTCAGTATTGGTAAAAGAAGTGAATATTTTTTGCAACTAAGGAATTTAAATCGTTGTTTATTAACTTTTTGGTTCATCTTTCAAGTGACCATCTTGATCTAGAAGACCTTTAATACATTGTTTTTTCTCTGGAATAAGATATTGAATTAATTCTAGTAATTGAGTGATAGTGACATTTTTCATACCGATATCCCCACCAAATTAGCAGATTTATCTAAAGTATAGTTCACCCACATAAAAACTGAACAGAGCCTAAGCGGTATCTTTAACAAGTTGACTTCGATGATAGCTAGCATCATCTAAAATCAAATGGAGCTTATATTTCAATGGGTAACTTTCTCGTAATTGACAAAAAAGCGAACAATATTTTTACTATTAATACTGTCATATTTACAGCCAACGGTACGACTAATATCCGTTAAATTTAAACCTCCGACAATATTAAGACTACTTCGAACTTCCGGTTGTTTCAAGCGTTTTATCTTGCCCCGTTAGTACCCAACTATGAGAGAGTTTTGTTGCTTGTGTTGGATGGGCAGCATAGCATCCATTCATCGACGCTACAGTGCTTTTTAAGTGCGTCATATGAAGTAATGAATTCATGCTGTTTTACGTCATCAAACTTGTGTAGGACACCTTTGGGTTGTTTATAGCTAAAACCATTTTGATGTAGCCATTTATTCATGCCAGCCACACTGTATCTGATCTAGTAAGTGGTGATGATATACGCCACGATATCACGTGTATGATGATAACTATCAGCGGTTAAGTGTACACTATCCTTATTCACGAATTTTAAGACGCATCAGCCCACCGTTATGGACTACGCTTGGATAGCTTTTCAGTTTAAAGGTTGAATTTTTTCACGCTGTCATCTCAGTATTTTTTTGCTACTGAGACACAAATTCTAAAATTTGAGACATAAAAAAGCACTAGTCGTGATAGCTAATGCTTTGATATTAAAAGATTTTATAGACATTTAAGGAATAGGTTGTGAAAAAACCAATATTTCCAACTTACTAACTCTAATAACCAATAAATCCATAACACGCTGTAACTAGATTCCCTATTTCGCTCGTAACCTCGCTGTAGGGAATGACGAAGGTTTATACGCTGTCTCGTACCTAAACCTTCGCCCCTCTATACCTGTTCTCTATTTCTTATCGCTCGCATAACTATAGTTGTAATAACCATAGTTTCCACCATAAGTTGAACTTGCTTTACGCACCACAGCGTTCAGAATACAGCCTTTAACTTCAATGCCATTTTGTGCAAAGCGGTTTTTAGTCACTTCAATTTCTTTGACTGGGTTTAAACCAAAACGTGCCACGATCATGGTTGTACCAGCATGAGCACCGATAATTGCAGGATCAGTAACCGCTAGAATTGGTGGCGTATCGACTAATACTAAATCGTAATTTTCAGACGCCCAATCTAACAATGTTTTTAAGCGCGGGTGCATTAACAATTCAGATGGATTAGGTGGCACACTACCACGAGCAATAAAATCAAGGCCTTCAACACCTGGTGCTTTAATCACTTGCTCTATTGTTTGTTGACCACTTAAGTAATCCGCAAGGCCGGGCTTGCTATCAACACACATTTGGCGTTCCATCTGACCTTTTCGCATATCGGCATCAATCACTAATACCCGCTGGCCGCCTTTTGCCATTACTGCGGCCATGTTTGCCGATACAAATGATTTACCAATACCTGGACTAGGGCCTGAAATCATCACAATATTATTACGGGCTTCCATCATTGCAAAATGGAGGCTGGTACGTAAACTACGCAATGCTTCAATCGATAAATCAGCAGGATTGGCTATTGTTAACAAGCTTTCATTTATTGATAATTTCTTTTTAAGCTTAATTTTTTTATTAAGATCTTCCTGCCATGTTGATAACGGAATTGAAGCATAAACAGCTAACCCTAATGCTTCAATTTCATCTGGATTTTCAACACCACGATGTAAAGCCGCACGTAGCAATACAATAGCGACTGATAACATGCCACCTAATAATATTGCTAATACGACAATCAATGCCTTTTTCGGTTTAACTGCTTGTGAATATGCTTGTGCATTATCAAGAAGACGAACATTACCTACCGTACTTGCTTTAACAATACTCAATTCTTGAACTTTATTTAGTAACTGTACATAAATTTGTTGGTTAACTTCAACATCACGCGTTAAACGTAATACTGCACGTTGAGTTTTTGGCAGTTTTTCAATACGTTTATTTAAACGCATCTTTTCTTTCATTAGCGTTTTACGCTTATCAAGCAAAGCTACATAAGCGGGGTGTTCTTTAGTATAAAGCTGTGATATATCACTTTCTTTAAAGGTTAACTGATTCAGTTGCGCCTCTAATGACACCATAGTATCTAACGTTGTTTTAGCTTCTAAACCTAAATCTACTGATTCATTTTGTTGGCGGTAACGGTTTAATTTATCTTCTGCTAACGTTAATTGTTGCTTAATTTTTGGTAAATGTTGCTTTAAAAATACTAAACTATTTTCAGCTTCTGCTGAATTACGCGCAACGTTTTGTAGAAAATAGGTTTGGCTAATATCATTTAGAATATTTTTAATTTTAGCTCTATTCTCACCCGTCATCGATAATTGCAAAATACCCGTTTGCTTACCTTGTTCAGCAATAGCTAAATCTCTTTGTAATGCTTGAATCGCATCTAACCGGCTGATTTTACCAATACTAAACGTTGCGCCATCAGCACCAATTAACTGGGTGACAAATAAGCTATAACCATTATTGGTCGCTAACGTACCCACTTTACCTGTTAGTAATTCACGGCCATCAGTGTTTGCTAAACTATATTCACCTTGTTCGCTATTGGTGATCGTTAATACATCACTGTCTGATGCTGCATTTGCTGGCACCGTAAAACGAGAAACAGAAATGAGATGACTATCACCAAATAAACGCGCCAAGCCTTTACCAAAAACAGGAGTATAAATTGGGGTAGCAACAGTGGTTAAGTTTAACTTATCAACCGTATCCCCTAACACCATCCGTGATTTAATGATTTCAATTTCAGTGGTCGCACTTGATTCGCTACCACCAAACATTTCAGCCATGTCACCACCAAGAGCTGGCATACCTGTACTTTTTTGTTCAATTTGAATTAAGGCATCAGCTTTATAAATAGGGGTAGCTAATAATGCATAGCTAATACCGATTAACGCAAAAATAAAAGTGGTGATAATAATGAGCCAACGGCTATCAATTAAAATACCAAACAGTTTACCAAGATCAATCTCATCACTCCCTGAAGAAGTATTGGGTTGAGTGTTTTGAGCAATACTCATTAAGTAAAGATTCCGATGTTAAATTTTTAAAAGATGAGGAAGAGCCAAAGCATCATCCAAAAGTTAAATATGGTTTACAGCGCGTGGTTAGTAGATTCCCTATCACCCTCGTAACTTCACTTAGCCCATTATTCGTCATCTCGGAAGAGAGGGACGAGCTATCCGTGATCTACTCACCACGTCATTGAGCTTTTAAAGAAACCAGTGAATTCAATAACTCTACAATTTCTTCGCCCACGCATCTGCTGCTTTTTCTATTAAATCATAAGCATGATCAAATGCTTCTTTACTTAAACGGTATGGATCGGGAATATCTTGCTGGCCAATCCATTGTCCAAACAGCATCGTTTTACCACGCGCTTCTGGCGCTATACGAGTTACTGCGTCGATATGACCTTTTTCCATCACTAAAATAAGATCATAATCACGACATAATTCACTGGTCACTTGCTGTGCCTGATGACCGTCAAGTGAATAACCATGAGCCAGTGCCACTTCCGCTGCCATTTTGTCGGCAGGTTTACCCACTAAGCCACTTTTTTCAGTACCAACACCCGCTGATACGATGTGTTTATTGGGTAATTTTGCTTGTAGGATACGCTCACCTGATGGTGACCGACAGATATTACCTACACAAACAACAAGAATTTTATTGAACATAATAAATTGATTTCGAGTTTATGAGTTTCGAGATTCCGAGTATTTAAATACTCAAATAATCCCATGATTTAGTTATATAGAAATAAGAATATCGAGTGCGAGTGTTGAAATTAAAGCGATACAATTATTAATACTTATATCTGCTTTACTCATTAACTCGCCCCTCTTCAACTCCTCTCTAGTAACTACTTCAAGTTCATGTAGTAGTTCATACCTTCAGATAAATTATTAAAGCTATTAACCGTCGGTACTAACTGTTGAATCACACGGTTCCAACGTGCAATTGGCGCAGCGGTAACATACACCACATCATAAGGCTGTAATTCAAATTCAGTACCAATCACTAATGCTGTTGCGTCTTTAATGTTTAATTGGTAGATATTCGCTACAGGTGAGTATGGTTTTTGTTTTTTATCAGAATGGGTTGCACGAATCACAAATACGCCAGTGGCGTCTGCTTGTAGCTCGTTAATACCGCCAACACTGCTTAGAGCTTCAGTTAAGCTCATACCTGCACGATCAATTTTAAGAAGTTTAGGCTCTTTAACTTCACCTAACACAAATACTTTTTGTGCATCGTTGCGTGGTACGTGAACGATATCGCCATTACGTAATAAGCGATTTTGCATTAAATCACCACGTTGCATTAAAGCATACAGTGATAACGTCTGATCTTTACCATCACGAGTTAATGTTACATTACGCCAATCTGCATCAGCATCTAAACCACCTGATTTATTAATCGCATCAAGTAAGGTTAATGGCACATTAGTAATCGCTTGTTGACCAGGGGTTTTAACATCACCGGTGATATATGCTTTTTTAGAACGGAACGAAGCGACATTAACATCAACTTGTGGCTTTTCAATAAATGCTGCTAAACGACGAGCAATATCTTGACGTACTTCTGTTACTGTTTTACCCGCAACATGCACTTGGCCAATATAAGGGTAAAAGATAGTGCCATCTGCGTGTACCCAGTTACCCGCTTCACTTGCACTACGGTAAGAGCCCGCAGGAATGGTTAATTCAGGGTGGTCCCAAATAGTGACATTTAATATATCACCAGGACCAATATGGTATTGATAGCCAGATAATTCTTGATCAAGCTTAGGATTAACTTGAGCAACAACTTTAGCTTGTTGAAATTGACTAATATTACTGGCAGTAAGTGGGAAAACATTCACTTCTTGATCAAGTGTAGGTTGTTCCTGATTAGTTTTAGAAACGTGCTTACCATCAAGGCTAAGATGGGATCCTGGCATGCTACAGCCAGCTAACATTACAGAAGCAACTGCTGTAATAAGCAATTTTTTTGATAATTCCATTAGATTAAATTCATTTCAGCATTGATTGATGGGAATTCCTTACAAACAAGCATGCTACCGCCCGAAGGTTACAGCTCCTCACTTGCTATAGAAGTATAATTTTTTTGTCGTTAATAAAGTACAAACGTATTAAGCATATAAATGCACTAATTGGCATTGAGATTACATATCTATCTAAAAAAAACTAAAAAATGCCATTTTTACTATTTATATTGCTGCAAGATTCTACTTAATTTACATATAAAATGAAATATAAAAATTTGCTCATTTATTATCTCTATACTATTCAAAAAAAACGGTAACTGGCTGTAATAAAAGACATTCACAAAAAATGAAACTTTACAATTCATTTATAATGGAAAACCCACACAACACACTGTAATGGTGATCAAAATCACACTTTATACACATTGACGCATAAAAGATGAAAAAAACTTACATAGTTATATTCTTTTTCTCTGTATAATTATTAAATTAGTACACTAATAATTCACCACCAATAATCGTCATTATTTGACGGCCTATATATTATTTTTATCAATAAGGATTTACATCATGAAAAAGAATGCATTAGTTCTTCTAGCAGCTATGGCTATGTCTTCATCTGCATTTGCTGGCGGTTATGTTGCGGATGATGCAGCAACACCTGCAACAACACCTGCAACAACAGCAACTGGTACAGCAGCAGGTACAAGCACTGCAGCAGCAACAGCAGCAGGTACAACTACCGCAGTTGTTGTTGGTGGCGCAGCAGCTGTTGCAGCAATCGCACTTGCAGCATCAGATTCAGGCAACACTAACTCAACAACGACTTCTACTTCTACTTCTGTTAGCGCAGCTAAGTAATTGATGACGTTTAACCTGATAAAAATTTAGGTTAATCATAGAATAACCGTGCTTGTCACGGTTATTCTTTTTTAGAAGCTATTCGATTATTGCAATCTATAGCTCTATTAGGATCGCATATCGGAAGCAACCCATGCTTAAAAAACTCATCTCTCATTCAATTTCAAAGTTATTGCTTTTATCTGCGACGGCTTTTTTTATTGCCGGTTGTAGCCAAAAAATTACCAGTGTTAATGATACTGTGCGTCTTGCTCTACAAGGAACTGCTGATACGCATAAATCAGCTTATGATATAGCTCGACTTCCTTATGCAAGTACTTATGTTCGTATTAATAATCAAGCCCAGCTGTTTATGGTATTAGCACTTGCAGAATCAGCAACAGGCAAGACACTCACCAATGCACATTCAGCGACAACACCGCCACAATTAAAATGGCTTGCTAATGATAACGGTATGCTAGTTACCCAAAGTGGACGCATTATAAAAACCGTTAATTTAAGTGCGGGCAATTTATTAGCTACTCATAGCACCAGCCCCGATCCATTGGCTTTAGGTTTGCACCTTGCAACCACACCAAAACAATGGCAGCGCACTATTGATTGGCAACCAGGTTACCACACTGGCTATCAGTTAGATTCGGTGTTTGTGTTTGATCACGCTGAAGTATTAACCATTAACGGCAAGTCAGTACCCGTACTGCGCTTTAATGAAAATGTGTTAGTTAAACAATTAAACACACATTACAGCAATACTTTTTGGGTTGATCAACAAACCGGAAAAGTCGTAAAGAGTATGCAATATATTGCACCTTCTTTGCCTAGTGTTGAAATGACAATCCTCAAACCTTTTAACTAACGGTAGCGTATTTATGTTTTCACTCCCCCTTTTACTCTCTCGCTATCGTCGTTATATTTTAGCGATCTTATGTTTATTTATTTCGATGCCAAGCTTGGCGCAAACGATGATCACATTGTATGCCAACGGTACTGCAGCAGCCGCTGTCACATTACACTATGCAGAGCCAGTACGCTTAGCACACGTTGTTAGTGATAGTTTAAAACAACGAACTATTACTGAAACACCTTATTGGTTAGGTAGCAGCTTAAGCACCACTACTGCGCCAAAAAACAAACAAGCCTTAATTACCCAACTAACACAATTAAGCAAGCAGCACCGTGATGATACTGTTGTCAGCGATAGCTTTGCCAATACTGCACAATGGTTACAACAACACATTCAATATCAACGTCTACCCGTTGATATTGATATTGATAAAGTACGCTTAAATAAAAGTGATAATCCATTATTAAATGGTAATTACCAACTGCAATTAGCTAATCGCCCAACTTCCGTGATTGTTATTGGTGCTATAGAAAAACCACAAACAATTAAGTGGCAGCCTCGCATGGCGGCAAAAGCGTATTTAGCCCACGCCACACCACTTTCAATCGCCGCCAATAGCAAAGTAACGGTTATTCAACCTGATGGCGTCGTGCAACAACACCCAATTGCGTACTGGAATAATACCCATCAAGATATTGCACCAGGAGCCATCATTTTCCTTGGTTATCAATCACTGTTTCACGATTACAGTAAGTTAAACCATGCTATTTCTTCAATGCTAATCAACAGGACGTTGTAATGAACGCTATCACATCGGCTTCTACTCGCCACACTCTATATCAACGTCCTCTATTTGCTTTGTCAGCATTGGCAATCGCATTACTGCCGTTCTGTAACGCGCAAGCAGATGAATTTAGCTACCCTGAAATGCGCTATTCTAATAGCGATTTTGGTGGGGTGGGTTTAATGCAAATGCCAACCGCACGTATGCAACCTGAAGGTGAATTTACCTTTGGTACCACTATTAGTAGTGATTACCACCATTACTGGGCATCATTACAACTGTTACCATGGCTAGAAACCACTATTCGTTATACTCAAGTCCCTGATCTTTATTATAGTGGTGATCCAAGTTTTAGTGGCGATACCTTATATACCGATAAAGGCATTGATGTAAAACTACGCCTATGGCAAGAATCTTATTGGTTACCTGAAGTTGCGATGGGTATTCGTGATCTTGGTGGTACCGGTTTATTTGATGGTGAATTTATTGCAGCTAACAAACGTGTGGGGCCGCTAGATTTTACCCTCGGTTTAGGCTGGGGCTATATTGGCCAGCGCGGTAATATCACTAATCCTTTTTGTAAAGTAAGTGATAGTTTTTGCGATCGTAATAATGGTTATAAAGGTAATGGCGGCAGCTTTGATACTCAACGCTGGTTTAAAGGCAATGCCGCCCTTTATGGTGGTGTTGAATATCAAACGCCATGGCAGCCTCTGCAGCTAAAACTTGAGTATGACGGTAACGATTATACGGATGATTTCCGTGCTTATCGTGGCCATAATATGACTCCTAAAACCCCCTTTAATTTTGGTGTTGTTTACCAATTAACAGATTGGGCAACGGCAAATATCAGTTATGAGCGTGGAACTACAGTTAGCTTTGGTTTGAGTGTAAACACTAACTTTAATCAATTAAAAGCCAGTTGGTTAGACGAACCAATGCCAGCAGTGTCTACCACCCCAACAGCCGCTGATCTTACGCCAGAACAATGGCAACAACTTGCTCACGATGTCGAGAATATTGCGGGTTATAAAGATCCGACAATTTACCAAAATGGTGATAACAGCATTACAGTAGTTGCCGAGCAGGTTAAATATCGTGATCGTGATCAAGCCCAATTACGCGCAGGAATCCTTCTCAATAACCAAGCGCCAGCAGTAGAACAATTCCGTATTGTAGAAACAGTTGCTAATCAACCGATTACCGAGACAATTCTCAACCGTCAGCAATTACTACAGGTTGTCAATAATGATTATATTGGCAGTAAAATTGCGGACAGCCGTACGACTACCGCTCCAACAACGGTTGAAGGTCAGCAAATGGTTGATCTTAACCAAAACTGGAATGTCGGACTTGCACCAACGCTACAACAATCATTGGGAGGCTCAGAAGGCTTCTACATGTTTAATGTTGGCGTAACAGGCAGTGCCGATTATTGGTTTAATAATCACCTCACTATCGGCGGCTCAGTTTATTTAAACCTTTACGATACCTACGATAAATTTAAATATGATGTGCCGCCAGACGGTACTCATAATAAGCGTGTACGTACCCTTGTACGTCAGTATATTACTGATAATACATTGCGAATGAATAACCTCCAGTTAACATGGCTAGATCAAGTTTCAAGTAATTGGTATGCACAAGCATATGCAGGTTATTTAGAAGTGATGTTTGGTGGCGTAGGTGGCGAAGTACTTTATCGCCCTGTTGGCAGTAATTGGGCATTAGGACTTGATGTCAATTACGTGAAACAGCGTGATCCTCATTCAGCCTTTGGCTTTTTTAAAGATCAAAAACAATATGATGATCATTTAGGTCGCCCCTATGAGGTTCAAACAGGAACAACCACTGGTAATTTAACTGCTTATTACCAGCCACAATGGCAATGGTTACCAAATACATTATTAAAAGTTAGTGCTGGGCGTTATTTAGCCGAAGACACTGGTGTCACTATTGATTTTTCTAAGCAATTTGATAGCGGTATTATCGCTGGTGCCTTTATTACTAAAACCAGCATGTCAGCCGAAGAATATGGTGAAGGTAGCTTCAATAAAGGTTTTTATATCTCAATTCCGTTCGATATTTTAACCGTTAAGCCAAGTACCAGCCGCGCTCATATTTCATGGTTACCAATGAATCGTGACGGTGGTCAAATGTTAGGTCGCCAATATCATTTATATGACTTAACAGATGGTCGCCAGCCATGGAGTGGGCGAAAAGCCTTTAATAACTAAATATAAAATAACTAAACTATATTGTGAGTCGACAATCCATTTGGGGGTTGTCGATTTTCGTCACAATACGACTCATTATATAAATAAACGTTTTTAACAGTTATAACTTAAAAGCAATTTCAGTACAAAAGCATACCTAAAAGGAATGGGATTGTGCTTTATTAACAGCTTATTACCCTAAAAGTGACAAATTAAATGAAACGCCGTTTAATTGCTATGTCATTCAAAAAAAATGCATTATTATATATGAAAAATATATCCTAATAGCTTTTGTTATTGTAGGGTATAGACAAGCACTTTCATATAATAGTGCGAAAATTACCGGCTTAAGTCGGATCTATATACAATTAGGAAAATATGGCAAATATTATGAAAAAAACTTTTCTAGTACTACCTCTTGCTCTTCTTGTATCTGGCGCGGTAAATGCTGCAACAGATAACCCTTTCTATGCTGGTGCTCGTTTAGGTAATAGCTTCTACGACATCAAAGACAGCACAAATAATATTGAACTAGATAACAAAAACCTTTCTGGTGGTGTGTTCGCTGGTTACCAAATTACACCATGGTTTGCTGGTGAAGTTGGTTACACTAACCTAGGTAGCGCAAGCGTTACTAATGGCCAAGGTAAATTTACTGCACAAGGCGCTGATCTTGTAGGTAAGTTCTCTTACGCTATTAACGACAAAATTGATGTATTTGGTAAGCTTGGTGCTTTCTACTACGATTGGAACGCTAAAAACGGCGCAACAGGTAGTGACAATGGTTGGGCTTCAACTGCTGGTGTTGGTGCTGAATACTACATCAACAACAACGTATCTACACGTGTAGAATACCAATACTACAAAGATGTAGGCGGTGCTGATATTCAATTCGCTGGCGTTTCTCTAGCATACCACTGGGGCGCTCCAGCTCCTGTTGTTGCTCCAGAAGTTGTTTACGTTGATCAAGTATCTGTAGCGACAATTGATGAGCTAAAACTAGCGGTTCCTTTCGCATTCGATAGTTCTAAAATCACAACAGGTGATGCAGCACAATTAGCACCTTTCGAAGCACGTCTAAACCAATACCCTGATGCAACTATCACTGTTGTTGGTCACACAGATAGCAAAGGTCCTGAAGCATACAACATGAAGCTTTCTGAGAAGCGTGCAGAAGCAGTTGCTCAAGCACTACGTACTCACCTAAATGTTGGTTCAGATCGTATCATCAGTGAAGGTCGTGGTGAGCTAGATCCAGTAGCACCTAACGATACAGCTAAAGGCCGTGCTGAAAACCGTCGTGTTGACATCATTGCTCCTGAGCTAAATATCGAGACAGTTACTCAAGTTGTTGCTCAGTAATATCTACTGACAATAAACTTAGTCTTACGTATTAATTATGTAGGATGTAACTAAAAATCCGCCATATCCTTACGGTTATGGCGGATTTTTATTTAGGAATAAGGAAAAGAAAGTGTGAGAGAATAAGTCCTCGTAGTCATATCAATCACAATAAGTTTCGAACCTAATATTTTCTGTCATCATTCCTTACAATGAATGCTCGCTAGAGTGATAGACTACTTTTGAAAATTTACTTGACCACTTCAACGACTTAATTAATAGGCTTGTTATACCTAAAATTCTTAGTAAACAGCCATACATTTAAATTTCCTTTTTACCTAATGCGGCTTTTAATAAAACAATAGCTACACCCAACATACCTCCTAATAATGAACCAAGTATTATGATTAATGCGCGCTTAGGTTTATCTCTGGTAATAGGATAACCAACATTTTGTAAATAACTTACAGGTTCAAATTTAATCTTATGATTAAGCTTAATTGTTGATAATAAACCTAAATCAGTTCTCGTCATTAAAATACCAGGTTCAAATAGACTTAAGTCTGTCATTTGTTTTAATATTTTACTTTTTTCACTCAACCCATCACTACCTAAATCGATAGAAAAAAGCTGATTATTATTCATCAGAGGTACGGGCTTATTCACTTCTGCAGAATTTGCAATCTTCAAAGCATAATCTGTTTTAACTAATTCTTGTTGCTTCAGTTCTTTTGCTTGTGTTTCCAATGATAAAAGCTGTGACTTTAATATCAATTTTTGATTTTTAATTACTGCAGCTAACCCACCAAAAATATCTTTTTGTACTTTGTTATCAATAAATTGTGTATAAGATAATAACAATTTATGAGATAAGTCAGAACTGGTTGCTTGATAAGAGAGAGTGTACACCCCTTCTTCTTTCTTATTAGTTAAAGTTGCTTGGATTTTTTTTGTCCAGAGATTAACAAATGATGAATTACTTTTTTTATTTCCTATATTCGCATATTCTTTCATTATAGGATTAGATAATATAAAGTCTTTTTTATTATTAAAGGCATTAAACTCAGTAATATATTGGTTTAATAATGCATCACTATCTAATAATTTATTCAACTCATCAACATTATTATTATCTTTATCATTTTCTTTATTTTTATCTTTATCTTGATTATTGGATACTACGTAAAAATTAGCGACTTGCTGACGCAATGCTGCAATATCTCTATATTGCCCCGTAGTTACTATAGCTGAAGATGTCCACCATTGTTGCGCAGTCAATGCGTAAGTAATAGCAATAACCGAAAATAATATAATACTACCAATAATAACTTTTTTACCAAGCCAAAGCGTTTTTATCAACTGAGCTAAGTCAATCTCATCATCATTGCGATAATGATTTACTACCTGCATATCATTCATTAAATATTCCACATTTATTATATTGATAGTTGTTGCCATTGCATTAATACAATATTGTAATCACTTGGACTCAACTCACTTCTAGCATCCAATAAGCTTTGTTTTACTTTTTTTTGCATCTGCACAATATCAGTAATGCCTTGCTGTTCACAATCAGCAGCTGCAAGTGAAATATGACCACGTAAATAGCCACCAGCAAACAGTTCATCATCTGTTGCGCTATCAATATTGTCATCAATAAGCTGTAGTAGCTTGTGTTCATAATCGTGGATCATGTTCTATCCTTGCTATTAAGAGTAATCAGTTAATGGAATTGGTTTAGCAAAATCAGCAGCTGTTAACGGTGCAATACTATAAAAATCACGGAAAGCATCAGAGAGCACCTTGGCTCGTTCTGGAATACCATTGGTTAAATAGCTAATAACTTGCTGACGTACTTTTAGCGTAAAGCCAACCCTATCAGGCTCGCAGTTGCCACTCAAATTATCGCAACTTACTTGATACTTAAAGCCACAACTTGCTGATAAAATCCACTCTATCGCTTGTGGTTTAATCTCAACCACTTCAAATGCCGCTTGCACTTCAGCACTGCGTCCATCGGGTTGATACCAATAGCCATAGTCTTCTAATAACCGCCTTGCTTCTCCCGCAATACACCAATGCCCTAGCTCATGCATGGCTGATGCATAATAACCACGAGCGAAGATAATTTGATGATGCGGGCGTTCTTCAGAGGCTGGAAGGTAAATAGGCTCATCACCGCCTAATAATAACTCAGTATTTAAATGATCTAAAAAGACTGAATTAAACAAACGAATAAGATCGTTATAGTCATGATTTGTATCTAGTTTCATTTTATTCATTTGCATACAATTTAAATTAACCGATGAATTATATATTGTTTGAACATTTAGAGCTATTAAGCAAAAAAATGTACCTCTATAACATGCCTAGAATAATGTCTTGTTTGTGACCTCTCTGTGAAAATAGAGAAGAACTTGAATTTTTGTAAAAGAGAATAAATAAGGCTTTCACATGAGCTCAATTCATCCAATACTAAATTCTTTTCATTAGAAGTTGATAACCGTCACTATTACAATACCCTATCCTCATAATTAACAATGGCCATCACAGTTATTATGTTACTTTCTATTTTATACATTATCGGTATTACTGCAGAAGCAATGACAGGCGCATTGGCGGCAGGTAAGCGTCACATGGATTGGTTTGGTGTCATGTTAGTTGCCAGTGCAACCGCTATCGGTGGCGGTACAATGCGAGATATTTTATTAGGTCACTATCCACTTGGCTGGGTGGCGCATCCACAATATTTAGTCATCACCTGCATTGCCGGCTTATTAACAACAGTATTGGGAAAGTGGGTCGTCCGTTTTCATAAAATTTTTATTATTCTAGATGCCATTGGGCTAATTGTTTTTAGTATTATTGGTTGCCAAGTCGCCATTACAATGGGGTTATCGCCTATTATCTGTGTGGTTGCAGCAGTAATTACTGGCGTTTTTGGTGGATTACTGCGTGATATGATCACTCGTCGTAAACCGATGGTATTACATAAAGAACTCTATGCGTCAGTATCTTTCCTTGCTGGCATTATATATGTCACGATGCTGCACTTTAATGTTCCAGCGGATACAACCACGTTAGTAACATTAGTTGTTGGTTTTAGTTTACGTATGGCTGCAGTATTCTTTAGTTGGAGTTTACCGGTATTTAACTTTGAAGAAGCTGAGGTATAGCCGTGACTGGGAAAGAAGAAAGAGAGTATTTTAGTTATCAAGTAAAAAGTCGTTACTAATATACTCGAAATACCTGAACCTTCTTTCCTCGTTCCTTTAACCTTTATTTAAATCTTTGGGGTTGTTGTTACGACATCGGCATTTTGACCACGATTACGTAACAAGTGATCCATCAGCGTAATTGCTAACATTGCTTCTGCAATCGGCACCGCACGAATACCAACACACGGATCATGACGCCCTTTGGTGATCACTTCGGCTGATTCGCCTTGCTTAGTGATTGTTTCCCCCGGAACGCTGATACTTGAGGTCGGTTTTAGGGCTATATGGGCAATAATATCTTGTCCTGATGAGATGCCACCAAGAATGCCACCAGCATGATTGGTTTTAAATCCTTGTAGTGTCATAGCATCACGGTGCTCACTGCCGCGCTGTTCAACGACATCAAAACCATCACCGATTTCAACCCCTTTCACGGCATTGATGCTCATCAGTGAATGGGCAATATCCGCATCTAACCGATCAAATACGGGTTCACCTAAACCAACAGGTACATTACGTGCAACCACGGTAATTTTAGCGCCAATCGAATCGCCGTCTTTTTTAAGGTTACGGATCAGCTCATCAAAGGCATCAACTTTATCGGCATCTGGGCAGAAAAAGGCATTTTGTTCGATTTGTTGCCAATCAACCTTATCGATTTTTACTTCGCCCATTTGAGATAAGTAAGCGCACACTTCAATGCCATGCACTTGTTTAAGGTATTTCTTTGCAACAGCACCAGCAGCAACACGCATCGCTGTTTCACGGGCTGATGAACGACCACCGCCACGGTAATCACGTACACCATATTTTTGATGGTAAGTATAATCAGCGTGACCTGGGCGAAATAAATTCTCAATATTTGAATAATCTTTTGAACGTTGGTCAGTATTTTCGATCAATAATCCAATCGATGTCCCTGTTGTTTGACCTTCAAATACACCTGAAAGAATTTTAACTTCATCAGCTTCACGACGTTGAGTGGTGTACTTTGAGCTGCCAGGACGACGACGATCAAGATCGTGTTGCATGTCTGCTTCAGTAAGCGCTAATCCTGGTGGGCAACCATCAATAATACATCCTAATGCTACCCCATGACTTTCGCCAAAAGTGGTAACGCGAAACAATTGTCCTATGGTATTTCCGGCCATGACTTCCCCTGTGAGATATCTATGCTTACATGCATTTTTAATTATGGTGATAAATACATACTGCAAAGATGTGATTTGAAAAGCAAGGAATAAAGTAGTGGCGGGGATCGAGTATTAAGGTTTCGTTCCCCTCCCACCAACAAAAAAAGCGACAGGCTTTCACCTATCGCTTTTATCTCTATCCTATTCCTTGTATCTATTAAGCTACCGCTAACACTCTATCCGCTTTTGCTTTACGGAATTTCTTCAGTGATACCGCAACTAGCGCTGTTACTACCATACCTGTAGCCATACATACTAAAGCTAGTAGTGGTTTATTCATCGCACCTAATAGAGCAACCACAGGACCACCGTGAGCAACACTATTGGTAATACCAAATGAGAACGCCATTACTGCTGCAACCATGCTACCTAATACGTTTGCAGGAATAACTGAGATTGGATCTTGCGCTGCAAACGGAATCGCACCTTCAGAGATACCAACCAAGCCCATTGCACCCGCCGCTTTACCTGCTTCAATTTCTGATTGCTCAAAGATATTAAGTTTACGGCCAATCACTGTTGCTAAGCCCATACCCAATGGTGCTACTGGGATTGCACATGCCATCGCACCCATAAATTGCGTTTGACCATTGGCAATCATGCCGACAGAGAACAAGAACGCAACTTTGTTAAATGGACCCCCCATATCAAAGCCAGCCATACCACCAAGTACAATACCTAATAATATTACGTTACCTGTACTCATTTCAGTTAATACGGTGTTCATGGTATGCATTAAGCCTGCAATTGGCGCACCAATAACAAAGATGAACGCACTGGCAATGAATAATGTACCTGTAATCGGAGCAATAAGAATCGGCACTAATGGTTGTAATAATTTGTGGTAATTACGTGTTGCCACCCAACGTACAAAGTAACCGACTAATAGACCAGCGATGATGGCACCGATAAAACCTGTACCTGCATCTGCACCATAGAATGAACCGTTATTTGCAATCCAGCCACCAATGAAACCTGGAGCCAATGCTGGACGATCACCAATCGCATACGCTATGTAACCCGCAAGTACAGGGATCATTAATGTAAAGGCGACCACACCAACATCAAGTACTTTTTGCCACATACTGCCGACAGGAATTTGCATTCCCGCATCGGTTGGCTGTCCACCAATCGCTAATGCCAGTGCGATTAACAAACCACCAGTAACTACAAACGGGATCATGTGCGATACACCGTTCATCAAAAAGCGGTATAGATCTGAACGCGCTTTAGCAACTTTACTTTCGCCGTCTTCTAAGCCATCACCATTAGCATCAAATGGTTTTGCGACTAATGCTTGCTGAATTACACCTTTGCCGTCTTTGATTGGTGCTTTAACGCCAGTCTTAATTAATTTTTTACCTGCAAAACGCGCCATATCAACTTGTTTATCACAACTAACAATGATCGCTTCTGCGCGGGCAATTTCTTCTGCTGTTGGCGAGTTTTTAACGCCGATAGAGCCGTTAGTTTCAACTTTAATTTCGTAACCTAATTCAGCCGCCGCCTTTTCTAATGCTTCTGCCGCAAGGTAAGTATGGGCAACACCTGCAGGACAGCCAGTCACGCCAATTAACAAACCTTTATCTTGCGGTAATGTTGCTACCACTTGTTTTTCAGCAAGCAATAATGCCAATGCATCAGCTGGTGTTTTTGCGGCTAGAAATGCGTCAATAAAACCATCTTCAATCAATTTTGATGACAACTCAGCCAATACTTCAATATGGTGATTATCACCACCATCAGGAGAAGCAATCATGAAAAATAGTTTTGATGGCAAGCCGTCTTCTGCGCCATATTCAATACCGGTACGGCTAACACCAATCGCAACCGCAGGTTTAATAACTGCTGCGCTCTTAGCATGTGGTAGTGCAACACCATCTTCAAAACCTGTGTTACCTAACTCTTCACGTGCTTGAATGTCTGCTAAAAATTGGATTTTATCCGCAACGCGACCTTGTTGAACTAAAATATCTGCCATTTCAGCAAACACTTCATCTTTAGTGGTTGCTTTAAGGTTGATGTTAATCAACTGCTCATTGATGAGGGTGGTAATCATATTCTATCCCCGATAATTTTATTATGGGCTCGATGACATTGTATTGGTCATCAGCATGGCAATATTGTCGGTTTTTTCAGATAGATAAAGTAGAGTACAAAACAGGCTTTAACTGGATATTTGTAACATCAAACTATCTGTGTGAGCTATCACTCATAATTTTCACCGCATATAAAACAAGTTGAAATATACTTTAAAATAAATAAATTCAATAAGTTATATACGACAGTCCATGTTGAAATTTTAAAAAACAATTATCGAATTATTTTTATGACTATCTAAATGAGGCTTTTACTAAGGCTAGAATGTGATTTTTTAGTGCTATAGATCACAGAACCCAATATCCGTCATCTCGGAAGTTGAGGCACGAAGCTATCCGTGATCTACTCAATGCACACTTGAGCCTTAAAGAAACCAGCGAAAAAATAACTCTACAACGCGCGAACAGTAGATTCCCTATCGCCCTCGCGGGCATTCGCTGTAGGGAATGACGGGGGTGGGACGAATATTCACTGTAAGAAATGACAGATTGGAGCGAGCCTTTACTCAACCTATTACCCGTCATCTCGGAAGTTGAGGCATGAAGCTATCCGTGATCTACTCACAGCATGCTTGATCTTTAAAGAAACCAGCGAAAAAATAACTCTACAACGCGCGGATAGTAGATTCCCTATCTCGTTCGTAACCTCACTGTAGGGAATGACGGAGGGTTGGTTTGACATTCGCTGTAGGAAATGACGAGAATATAAAAAAGCGACAGGCTTTCACCCATCGCTTAATCTCGTTATCTTGAGAACTAGAGACGCACAACCTCGTCCCTGCTCTTCCCTATAACCCTTTAGTTATACGCACGCGCAAACATACCATCACAATCGGCTGAATATGTTTTTGCATAAGCAGGAATAAACACTGATTGACCTTTATCAAGCGTCAATGTTTGACCATTTTTGTGCGTCACTGTTAGTGGTGCATCAATCGCAAATAAAATTTCTGCACTGGTATTTTGTAATTCAATATCATTAACTTGTTTATAGACGCTGAATTTAAAATCAGGCACAGGGATCTGGTAATCTAAACCACCAGCAACCATTGTTGGCGCCAATAATAATTCATTCGCCGCCATGCTCTTAAACTCAGTATTAGCAACTAACTCTGGCACATCCATAAATTTTGGCGTCAAACCTGCACGTAGTACATTGTCTGAGTTCGCCATAATTTCAAGACCCGTTCCTTTAATATAGGCATGTGGTGTACATGCACTTAGGAACATCGCTTCGCCTGGTTGTAATGTTAATACGTTCAACATTAAAGGCACAAACAGACCGATATCACCTGGATATTGCTCTGATAAATCAATTAATAATGCAAATAATGGCTGATCGTTATTTTCATGGCAGAACGCTAAAAGCCCATTAACCGCAGTATCTTTACGCTCACCTTCAAGTGATAACATTGCTTCAAAGAAATTACGTAAACCAGCATCCGTTTGATTAGCAACAAAAGTATTAACAAGATCGCGGATCACATCAAGATCAATAGCTGTAAATAATTCAACAATTTCAGCTAGCTCACGGAAACCATTCATTGCTTGATAAGGTGTTAATGCAAACACTAACTCAGGTTTATGGTTAGGATCTTTGTAATTACGATTAGCAGCATTACGCGCAATACCGATTTTTTCTTCTTTCGCATAGCCTATTTCAGCTTGATGCTTGCTTGGGTGAACTTGTACTGATAACGCTTTTTCAGCGGCTAATACTTTAAATAAGTATGGTAACTCAGCAAATTTAGCCTGAGTTTCTGCACCAATAATTGCGTCAGGATCGGTGGCAATAAAATCAGCTAAACGTACTGCTTCACCATTTACTGTGATCACTGAACAACCATTAGCATGGGCACCCATCCAGATTTCAGCTTGTGGTTTTTGATCTCGATTTGGAATAGCAAACAGTTGTTCAATTGATGTTACACTGCCCCAAGCATAATCTTGGATCACGTTATCCATCTTAAAAAAGACAGTGCGGGTAGAGTCAGTCATTGTCAGATCCTATTGTTATTATTGCTCACGATATTGATGGTATGGCATCAACCATTATTATTGACGCGATACGCTAACTGCCAGCACTATAACAAAACTTAATCGGTTTATTCAGCACTAACTTATAATCCTGCAACCATCATTCCAAACATAAAGTGAATTTCATGGACAATGTTTTCTTTAATTTAATTGATTCTGTATTAACGGAACGGGAAAGCTTTAACCGTATTTGGTTTGCTGGCGGTAAAACTCAACCGCCGCAATTTAGTTATCAGGTTAATTTCCCGAGACTCGAATTGGTACTACAAGGCGAATATATTAACCAACTCGATGATGGTGATAATGGTATCTGTCAGATTAGTTTAATGGGAGGTGATGCAATTTATATTCCCCCCAACAGTTGGAATCAACCAAGCTGGAATACTGAATGTTCAGTGTTGAGTTTGTTGTTTGGAAAACGTCAATTGGGGTTTAGTTTGGTGAGTAAGACTAAAGATAGCCCTAAGTTTTATGATGTTCAAAAACACTCGATTCAAGCATGGACAGGGCATGCGATTGATCCCATTTTAACTGCACTTAATATGTTAGCAACAGAGCACCAACAGCAACCAATGGATGAGCATTTATTACAAGCTTTGCTCAGCTATACTCAAAATATGCTTCATGTACCCTTGCTCCAATCAAAAAATCGTACTGAAGATCTCTATCAAGGGATCTGTATTTACATTCAAGAAAATTTCCATCGCGCCATTAGCCGTGACACAATTGCCAATCGATTTAATATTACCCCTAATCACCTATCGCGTTTATTTCGTCAACAAGGTCATATGCGACTCGCAGATTATATTTGTTGGGTACGGATTGAACGTGCCAAATTTATGTTACGCCAATACCCGTTTCGATTAACTGAAATTGCGAGCCGCTGTGGTTTTGTTGATGTAAATTATTTCTGCCGTGTATTTAAAAATAAAACTGGCCGAACGCCTTCAGAATACCGTTCTGTCGCTTAGCCTTGATCTCTTAATGCTTCAATGATCAATGCTTTTAACTCTTGAGGCTGCTGCGCTAGTGTTAACGCTGTACAATAATCTTCATTTAATAAACATTTTGAAAACTGTGCAAATGCCATTATCACAACTTTAGGTGGGGGCTTTGGTAATATCATCGCTATTGCACGGCTAATATTACCGCGTGATGATCCCCAATCAATCGCCTGTTGATGACATACTATCGCCATTGCAGGTTTTGCAATCATCTCATGCATCACATGTGGCAATGCAATACTCGGTCCCATTACAGTTGCTGAAATAGTTTCTCGTGCCAATAACGCTTTCTGTAATGCAGGCTGTTGCTCAACAGTGATCGCTTGTTGCGCCACCAGCATGTGGCTTAATTGCGTAATGGTGTCTATTTTATGATTCTCACCGCAATCAGCCCAACCAATACTGGTTAGTGGCAAACTTATCTTAAACGGTAGCGATGGTGAGTATTGTGTCAGCGATAGTGCATATTGAGCAATAAAATCAGTTAACACTAAGTTGGCTAATTCAGCATCGCTACCATTGATAATTAATTGGCATAACGCATGGGGTTTATTTGCCAACGATAACATTTTTAATGGCTGTGATACTGGTGCACGCGTCAATTGACCCACATTAAATAACTCAACCTTGGATTGAAAATAACCCGTCAATTTTTTCAGTTGGTTAAGTTGATAAGAAGGCAGACCTGCTGCACCACAATAAAAGGTGATCCGTCGCTCTAACATCCGTTATCCCTATCGTGTTATGACCTATTTTTTTAACACACAAGTTATTCGTGTAATCATTATTGGCACAATTGCTGACAACGCTCAATCACTGCGGTTGCATCAACTAAGACTTCTTCAATGGTGACACAATGGATACGGCTGCCAGTAAATCGCGCCCGTTGTTCAACTTCAATATCAGAAGCAATTAATACAATATCAGCATGTGCAATATCTTTGGCGGTTAAAAAGTTTTCAATCCCCATTGCACCTTGCGTTTCGACTTGGATCTTAATGCCCATTTGATGGGCGGTTTTATTAAGGACATCCGCCGCCATATAGGTGTGTGCTATTCCCGTTGGGCAGGCTGTTACTGCGACAATTTTCATTTTTAATCCCCCTGAATATTGTTAAATATAGTGTTACCCAAGTGAGGTAACTAACGGTGCAGAATAGCATAAGAGATAAGATATGAGCGAGGGTTTGGCACTCACTCAGCCCAATATCCGTCATCTCGGAAGTTGAGGCACGAAGCTATCCGTGATCTACTCAACACGTAATCGAACCTTAAAGAAACCAAACTCTACAACGCGTGGTTAGTAGATTCCCTATCGCCCTCGCGGGCATTCACTGTAGGGAATGACGGGGGGGACGAGCATTCACTCTGTCCATTATCCGTCATCTCGGAAGTTGAGGCACGAAGCTATCCGTGATCTACTCAACACATAATCGAACCTTAAAGAAACCAAACTCTACAACGCGTGGTTAGTAGATTCCCTATCGCCCTCGCGGGCATTCACTGTAGGGAATGACGGGGGGGACGAGCATTCACTCTGTCCATTATCCGTCATCTCGGAAGTTGAGGCACGAAGCTATCCGTGATCTACTCAACACGTAATCGAACCTTAAAGAAACCAAACTCTACAACGCGTGGTTAGTAGATTCCCTATCGCCCTCGCGGGCATTCACTGTAGGGAATGACGGGGGGGGGGTGGCATTCATTGTAGGGAGTGACGTAAGTGGGCTAATAAAAAAGCGACAGACTCTCGCCTATCGCTTTTCATTTATTCTCGAAACTCACTATCTCGTTTCTAACAACGCGCTGTTACTCTTCGCGCTTTGATTTCCACTTCTTAATACCGTTGCTCTTACCACCAAAGCTTGGCTTGTTGGTATCACGGCTTGGCGTAGAAGTACGTGCTGGACGATCATCGTTATTGCGACGCGGTGCATCACTGCGACCACCACGGCTTTCATTGCGACTGTGACGATCTTCGCTATTACGGCTGCTACGGTTAGCACCATCGGGACGACGATTAAACTCACCAGTACCACGGTAAGTTTTAAACTGCTTCTCAGCAGCATGGCGCTCATTACGTGCTTCTTGCGCACGGTGATCATACAACTTCGCGTCTGTCGCTTTAGCGATCGTACGACCTTCAGCATCCGTTTTTGATGCTTCTTCAGTACCGCTTGATTGCGAAATTAGTTGTTGGATTTCATTAATTTCAGCTTCGGTTAAATAACGCCATTTACCGTTAGGTAAGCCATCAATAGTAATATTCATGATACGCACGCGACGAAGTTTATACACTTCATAACCTAACGCTTCACACATACGACGAATTTGACGGTTTAAACCTTGAGTCAACACGATACGAAATGAGAAATTCGTTTCTTTAGTCACTTTACATGGCAAAGTAACTGTATCTAAAATCTCAACCCCTGATGACATTTTTTCAATAAACTCAGGGGTGATCGGTTGGTCGACACGCACAACGTATTCTTTCTCATGCGAGTTACCCGCACGTAGAATTTTATTAACGATATCACCGTCATTGGTTAAGAAAATAAGACCATCAGACGGCTTATCTAAACGACCAATTGGGAAAATACGCTTACGGTGACCAATAAAGTCAATCACGTTGCCTTCAATATGACGCTCAGTGGTACAAGTAATACCGGTTGGCTTATTAAGGGCGATATAGATTGGACGCTCTTTGCTGCGCAGTGGTTTATCATCAACCAATACTTCGTCAGTATCCATTACACGCATACCCATTTCAGGCGCTGTGCCATTAATGGTTACACGTCCCTGATCAATCAGCTTGTCCGCCTCACGGCGTGAGCAATAGCCAGTATCACTGATAAATTTATTAAGTCGAACCCCTTTTGGGCTCTGTTGGTCAGTAGAATTTTGTGACATGTTTTTCTTCTATAAAGGGCTTTAGGTCGATCAGGGCAATAAACCACTTAATTGTAGTTTACTTGCTCGATAGTTGTTATGAGGGGGAGTTTAACTGATTGTCGATTAAAGAGGTAGTTTTGATGCAAAGCTGTTAGGTAAAGGACAAAGGGCGTTGATGTTCTGGCACCAAATAAAAATATATTCAGCATCCTCGACACCTTACCCTCGTCCCTTAAATACCTTTATTTAGGCAAATCACCGTGACTGATACGGCCAATATAATCATGCTGCAATTCTTTTTCTAATTGCGCCTCAATATAACCTGGTGATTTTGTTTTAGCTGATAACAAGCGGTACATCGCAGGGATCACTAATAGTGTCACTAACGTTGCAAATGCCATTCCAAAAAACACCACTGTACCTACCGCGATACGACTCTCAGCCCCGGCGCCTGTTGATAATATTAACGGTAAAGCACCAAACAACGTGGTAAACGCCGTCATTAAAATCGGTCGTAAACGACGCACCGAAGCATCAACAATCGCTTGTTCAAACTCAATGCCTTTGTCACGCAACTGGTTAGCAAACTCAACGATCAAAATACCATTTTTGGTTACCATACCAATCAACATGATCATCCCGATTTGACTATAAATATTGAGCCCTTGTCCCATTATCCATAGTCCAGCTAAGCCACCAAAGATCCCCATTGGTACGGTTAACATTACCACCAGCGGGTTAACGAAGCTTTCAAACTGCGCCGCAAGTACTAAATAAGCGACTAATAACGCTAAGCCAAACACCATTGCAATACTGCTTTGGTTATCTCTAAAGTCTTGTGATTCGCCAGCGTAATTAATCGAAATATCTGACGGTAAGCGTTCAATCGCTTGTTGATCAAGAAAATCAAGTGCTTCACCTAAAGTATAACCATCAGAAAGACTCGCTTTTAGCGTGATTGATTTCTGTTTTTGGTTATGACTTAACTTCTGTGCAGATGCCACTTCATCAATAGATGCCACGGTATCTAATGTAACTAGATTGCCATTTTTCGCCCGTAGATAAATCTGACTAAGATCGGTTGAACTATTAAAGCTATTTTCGTCACCACGTAGATAAACATCATATTCTTCCCCACGCTCAACAAAGGTTGTTTCACTGCGCCCACCCAGCATCACCTCTAATGTTTCGGCTATTTCAGTCACAGGAATGCCTAATTCAGCCGCACGCTCACGATTAACATTCACCAATAACTCAGGGGTTGTTTCTGCATAATCTAAATCAACCCCTTCCATTAACGGACTATCTTCAGCAATATGTTTTAGCTTCGTCGCCCATGTGAACAATTCTTGATAATCCGCACCGCCTAATACAAATTGTACAGGTTCAGATGATCCGCCACGAAAACCTGGCATCATCGGCATTACCCGTACATCAGGAATACCAGCCAGAGTTTTACTGATCATCCCCAACGCCTGTTGCGCATTCACAGAACGATCATTCCAATCTTCTAGTTGCATGATCACAAAGCCGGTTTGATCTCCTGCTCGACCACCAAATGCTGGCGATTGAATACTGACAGATTTCAATACACCTTTACCCAGTAACGGTAATAATCGCGCTTCAACTTGATCCATGTTGCCAATCATACGGTTATAACTGGTGCCTTCTGCGCCTTTCACAAATGCAAACAATACCCCACGATCTTCTTGGGGTGCGAGTTGGGCAGGGATCACTTTCATTAATCCAGCACTAGCAGCAATACAGCCAAATACGACTAATGGTGCCACGAAACGTTTTTTCACCGCTACCGTTACAATACGACGGTAACCATTTTCTAATTGTTCAAACTGACGATTCACCCACAGGTTAAACCGATTTGGCTTTACATTGGCTTTAAGTAATTTACTGCACATAACAGGGGTTAACGTTAATGCGATAAGTGATGAAAAAATCACTGACATTGCTAATAACACTGAAAACTCAGTAAATAACCGCCCTACCATGCCTTCCATAAACGAGATCGGTAAAAACACCATCACCAACACTGCGGTGGTCGCAATAACCGCAAATCCAACTTCACGCGTACCTTTATAGGCCGCAAGTAACGGTGATTCTCCACGTTGCAAATGGTGGAAAACATTTTCAACCACCACAATGGCATCATCGACCACCAATCCAATCGCCAAAATTAACGCCATCAGAGTCAGCAAATTAATTGAAAAACCAAAGAAATAAGCGGTAATAAATGCTGAAATTAATGAAACAGGTACGGTAACAGCGGGGATCAAGGTTGCGCGTACTTGACCAATAAAAATATACAACACCAAAATAACCAGCGCGCCAGTCACTAATAGAGTGCTATAAACTTCATTAATTGAACGCTCAATAAATACCGTAGCATCATAATCAACCGTCAATGAAGCACCTTGCGGTAAAAACTGTTGCATCTTAGCAACTTCTGCACGTACTTCTTTAGCGACATCAAGTGGATTAGCATCAGACATAGTGACAATGCCTAAGCTTAAATTGACGACACCATTACTTTTAAACGTTGATTTTTCATTTTCAGCGCCAATAGTAACCTCAGCGACATCTTTTAAATAAATAGGTGTACCAGCCTCTGTTGTGCGGATCACTAAATATTTAAAATCATCAACGGTTTGATAAAGTCGCGCAGTACGGACTGACATTACTGTTTGATCATTACGGACTTCACCACCAGGTAATTCAACATTTTCATCATTTAATGCGTTTACAATGTCTTTGGTAGTTACACCTCGCCCAGCCATTAATACTGGTTGTAATTTTACATACATGACTTTGTACAATCCGCCACTGAGGCTGACTGAACTAACGCCATTTAACAGACTAAAACGATCTTCTAATACTCGCTGAGCGTAATCTGTTAATTGAGTTCGATCCATTTCAGATGACGATAAATTAATATAAATCGCAGGCTCACCCGAACCATTATCTTTCGATACAATCGGATCATTGGCATCATCAGGAAGACGACGTTGCGCACGAGCAACTGCATCTCGAATATCACTCACGCCTTCGGTAAGATCCCAGTCCATATTAAATTCGACGGTGATCCGCGACATACCATTACGAGTAATTGACGTAATATTTTCGATACCACTGATGCCAGATAACTCATCTTCTATTGGTGTGGTAATTTGGCTTTCCATTACTGTTGCAGATGTGCCGCTATAGGTTGTCATAATAGTAACAACGGGACTTTCAACATCCGGCATTTCACGAACAGCGAGCTTAGAAAATGAAACAATACCAAATACACACAACAACAAACTTAATACAATAGCGACAACGGGGCGTTTAACAGATATATCAGATAACCACATTAGCTCGTTACTCCAACAGTTGAAGTAATGTCTTTAATAATAATACCGTCGCGCATGTTAACTAGCCCTTGTACAACAATTCGCTCGCCTGTTGTTAAGCCTTTTTTAATCACCACGTTATTATCAATTCGCTCGCCAAGCTCAACTAATGTGCGATGTACTTTTTGTTGGTCGTCAACAACATAGACATAACGCTTAGTACCAGAATATTCTAATGCTTGTACGGGAATAATCGCTTGTTGTTGCGGAATAAAATCAAGCTCAGCGGCAAGTAACATACCCGGCTTTAAAGCATTATCTTTATTTTTAAATACAACGCGCACTTTAATATTTAATGAATCAGGTTGAACGCGTGAATCAATGGCTTGAATTTCGCCACTAAAAGCACGATCACCCCACGCTTGGCTTTTTGCGGTAACTTTAATGCCAACCTTTAAGAAGGAGATATATTGCTCTGGTACTTCAATATCCAGACGCATAGAAGAAAGATCATCAAAATTAAATAATACACCGCCTGCCGCTACCATATGACCAGGACTAAAATCATATAATCCTACAGTGCCATTAAAGGGTGCACGAATAGCGTGATCATTAAGGTTTGCTAATGCGGCTTTCAAACGAGCATTGGCAATACTGACACTGGCAGCTTGAGCATCAATTTCAGTTTTGGTAATCGCACCACGAACTAATAAACGCTGAAATTCAGTCAATTTGCGCTTTTCGTCATTACGGTATGCCAACGCTTCATCATAAGCAGCAACAGCTTTATCATCATCAAGTTGAATTAATAATTGCCCTTTAGTTACCGTACTGTTTACAGGAACAACAATTTTTTTAATTTTAGCGGCAACTTCTGCAGCGACATTAACGGCATGTTCAGCTTGTAATTTACCCACTAATGATAGTGATTGAGCAACCGCTAAGGAGCTAACCTCCCCCGTTGTTACTGCCACTACACGTGACGATTGCGCGAGCGATGATTTATCTTGCGCAGCATGTGACGTTCCTTGAAAATAAAAGTAACCGCCGGATAATACTGCTGCAACTAATACTGCTACGACCATTTTTTTCATTTATTAAAACCATCATAAAAATCCTAGCCGAATAGTATCTGAACTAAAGGATGAATAACGTCAAGAAATGTAAAGTTAAGCAAAAATTAGCTTACTGATGAAAAATCAAGCAAGTACTCAACAATAATGATAAAAAAGGTTTACAGCGCTGAAATGTTTGTTATTATCCGCTCCGCACTTGTGGTGGGGTTCCCGAGTGGCCAAAGGGAGCAGATTGTAAATCTGCCGGCACTGCCTTCGAAGGTTCGAATCCTTCCCCCACCACCATCATTTTGAAAAATTGTTTTATCACAGTTTTTCGGTAGTTAAAGTGGCCTTTAATTACCCTAGTAATAAATAACTATAGCAACATCCCGTGGTGGGATTCCCGAGTGGCCAAAGGGAGCAGATTGTAAATCTGCCGGCACTGCCTTCGAAGGTTCGAATCCTTCTCCCACCACCATCATTTTGAAAAGTTGTTAATAATAACTTTTCGGTAATTGAAGTGGTCTTTAATTACCCTAGTAATGAATAATTACAGTAATACCCCGTGGTGGGGTTCCCGAGTGGCCAAAGGGAGCAGATTGTAAATCTGCCGGCACTGCCTTCGAAGGTTCGAATCCTTCCCCCACCACCATCATTTTGAAAAATTGTTTTATCACAGTTTTTCGGTAGTTAAAGTGGCCTTTAATTACCCTAGTAATAAATAACTATAGCAACATCCCGTGGTGGGATTCCCGAGTGGCCAAAGGGAGCAGATTGTAAATCTGCCGGCACTGCCTTCGAAGGTTCGAATCCTTCTCCCACCACCATCATTTTGAAAAGTTGTTAATAATAACTTTTCGGTAATTGAAGTGGTCTTTAATTACCCTAGTAATGAATAATTACAGTAATACCCCGTGGTGGGGTTCCCGAGTGGCCAAAGGGAGCAGATTGTAAATCTGCCGGCACTGCCTTCGAAGGTTCGAATCCTTCCCCCACCACCATCATTTTGAAAAATTGTTTTATCACAGTTTTTCGGTAGTTAAAGTGGCCTTTAATTACCCTAGTAATGAATAACTATAGCAACATCCAGTGGTGGGATTCCCGAGTGGCCAAAGGGAGCAGATTGTAAATCTGCCGGCACTGCCTTCGAAGGTTCGAATCCTTCTCCCACCACCATCATTCAACCAGCTGCCTTGCAGCTGGTTTTTTTATATCAAAAATAAATGACATCAAACGATCAACTAAGCAAACTAACGTATAGATATGTGCCATACTGCATATAGTTATTTACTTTGAACAGGGATCGTTATGGCAGAAGTCTCGCCTTTTACTCATATTATCGATTGGCAACATGTGAAAGTTTTGATTATTGATGATCAGCTTTCTTCTGCATTACTGATCCAAAATATTCTTCACAGTATTGATCTTACTACGATTGATATTGCAACTAACTGCAAGAATGCCTTACAACTTTGTAAAACCACAGCTTATGATTTGATCCTAATTGATTTTCACCTTGATCCACAACTTAGCGGTAGTGAACTTCTCACTGTTATGAGAAAAAAAAACTGTATCAGTTCATATTGTGGCATTATTTTTATTTCAGGCGATCGTACTCCTGAAGTCATTGTGACCTCGATAAGTATGGATGCCGATAGTTTTTTGAGTAAACCACTCAATATAGGCATATTAAAACAACGTATCGTGACGGTTTATCAAGCTTGTTTAAAGCGTAAGCCGATTTATATCGCCCTAGAAAATAAGCACATTTCGACGGCTATTTCATTATGTCGGCAGTTATTACAGTTGCATGGTCACAATATTGATATTGAAATTATATTACTTGATTTATTGATCGACCAACAAGATTGGATACAAGCACAACAGTTATTAACGTTATTTAGTGAACGTAGCCAGCATCACAAATTAATACTACGTAAAGCTCAATTAATGCATAAACAAGGTGATGATGTCGCTGCGATTCAACAATTACAAATATTAATTAAACAAGTTCCCTTATTTGTTGAAGCTTATGATGAATTAGCTGTTTTATTACAGCAACAGCATCAATCAAATGCAGCAAAAGACATTGCCTACCAAGCACTAAGACTTACCCCAAGCATCAGTCATCGTTCATTACTGACCGCTCAATTAGCAGTAAAAACCAACGATCCATCTTTATTTATGAAAACAGGTAAAATACTGGTAACGCATTTACCGCTAATTGATAATGATTGGATCATTCAATTTGCTCAATTTACGACGTTATTTGAACAACTTCATAGCCAACAGCTATCCCCACAGCGCCAACAACAATTAATCAAACAGCTTACAAAACTCCATCAGCAAGCACGCCGACGACTGACTCGACATCAAAAAATAATTCTCACTGCATTTCGCCATATTACCTTAGCTAGGTTTGCCGCAACCAATAAGCATCCTTTAAAAGCAAAACGCCGTTTATTACATGGTTTGAAATACTATTTTGGCCAAATGTCACAAGCTCCGATGGCGATAATAGTCGATGCTTTACCATTATTAATTCATTTTGGAGAAACGGGATTAATTCAAGAAGCATATCAAACAATAATGACGCAAAATGTTTTGGATGATCATTGCCACCACCGTCTTAATCAACTTCAAGAGAATAAATTTATTATCGAAAATATTCGCTTGTTAATTGAACAGTTAGCCACCGCAAAAGCAACAATAGATCCAGATCCTCAACGTGCTTACTGTATCTATCAAACCATTTTGCGTGATTATCCTTATAATACGGAAGCTCATCTTGGCCGTATCAATAGCTTACTGATGACACAACAAATGCACCATCCCGATATCAATACGAGTCTACGACAAATAAAGAAAATGCCTCTCGCTTCACCATTATTAGAATGGTTTATGCTGCTACAGCAACAATATAAAGATCAAAAAGAAAGTTTTTAATAAAAAACGCCTACAAATACAGCATAAAAAAGTATATTTAAGTAAAAAAACAATAAAATATTAATTATTATTTAAGATTATATTTCATAATATTTAGTTATTTACTTGTTTGCATTGGTAATAGCAATTAAGTGATCTATGTCACGAAATATGATTCATCGCCTATTTATGATCGCAATATTATTTATTTGTATGACATAAGAGCAAAAACATGAATCGCTTTGAAGGAAAAGTTGTAATAATTACAGGCGCTGGTAATGGCATGGGTAAAGCTGCAGCACACCGTTTTGCATCTGAAGGTGCTATTGTTGTGCTTGCTGATCTTTATCAAGACGCATTAGATAAAGTACATAGTGAATTGAACGCAAGTAAAACATTATCGGTTAAAACGGATGTTTCAAATGAAGCTGAAGTAAAAAATCTTATCGAACAAACAATTAAGAACTTCAATAAAATTGACATCTTAATCAATAATGCAGGCGTACATATTCCAGGTACAATTTTGGACGGTAGCATTCAAGATTGGGAAAAAATATCTAGCGTAAATATCAATGGTGCTATTTACTGCTCTAAATATGCATTGCCTCACTTAATTGAAAGTAAAGGCTGCATTGTTAATAACGCCTCTGTTTCGGGTTTAGGTGCTGACTGGGGTGCAGCTTACTACTGCGTATCAAAAGGTGCGATTGTTAACTTAACTCGTGTCCTTGCACTGGATTTTGGCCTACAAGGTGTCCGTGTTAACTCTGTATGCCCAAGCCTTGTGAAAACTAATATGACCAATAGCTGGCCTGATGATATTCGTAATAAATTTAACGAACGCATTCCACTTGGTCGTGCCGCTGAACCTGAAGAAGTAGCAGCTGTTATGAGCTTCTTAGCAAGTGATGATGCAAGCTTCGTTAATGGTGTTAACCTACCTGTTGATGGTGGTGTAACTGCATCTGACGGCCAACCTAAAATCGTTGCTTAATTTCGCTAGTAATAAATATACACCATGAAGGCAGTTCTTTATCTTTCTCGCTGCCTTCTCTTATTATCTTCTCCCCATATTAATTTATCCCAGCGTTCTTCCAATAAATAGACACGATTCTCATCATTCATCTATGCTAATATCCTTGTTTATCCATCATTAAAACTGACATTAATCGGAATAAACAATGAAAGTAATATCATTTAATATCAATGGACTACGTGCTCGCTTACATCAACTTCAAGCTATTATTGATAAGCATCAACCTGATGTTATCGGTTTACAAGAAATTAAAGTTCATGATGATGCATTTCCGTTAGCAGATGTCGAGGCAATGGGCTATAAAGTCTACTTTCATGGTCAAAAAGCCCATTACGGTGTCGCTATGTTATGTAAACAAGAACCTATTAGCGTTCAAAAAGGCTTTCCAAGCGATGATGATGAAGCGCAACGCCGCATGATAATGGCAACGTTTAAACAAGAAAATGGCAGCAATATAACCATAATGAACGGTTATTTTCCTCAAGGTGATAACGTTAAGCACGAAACTAAATTTCCTGCGAAAGAAAAATTCTACACAGATCTGATGAATTACCTTAACACCGCACATACTAACGATGAACAACTTATCGTAATGGGTGATATTAATATCAGCCCTATCGATTTAGATATTGGTATTGGTCCTATCAATGCTAAACGTTGGTTAAAAACAGGGAAATGCTCATTTCAACCCATTGAACGTCAATGGCTACAAACATTATTAGACTGGGGGTTTGTTGATACTTTCCGCCAATTGCATCCAACAGTAGACGATCAATTTTCGTGGTTTGATTATCGCTCAAAAGGCTTTGTTGATAATAGAGGCCTGCGCATTGATGTCATTCTAGCCACACCAACATTGGCAGATCGTTGCATTGAATCCGGTATCGATTATGAGCTTCGTAGCATAGAAAAACCCTCAGATCACGCACCCATTTGGTCAACCTTCAACAATTGATGCCGTCATTAAGCCTCAAAAGTAACCAAAGCTAATATAAGAATGACAACCCAAAGCCGACTATCATTAGTAGCGGCTTTGGGTTATTTTGCATATATATTCATCACGGCGCTGGAACAATACCTTTACAGAATAAGCTTAAACTATATTGATGAATATTATTCATCGCCAAAATGAATATAAAAAAAGTTGAATCAATATTTTTTAAGCGGCATAAATACGTTAAAAAAATATATCAATAATCATAACTTATTGATTTTAAATGGCGCTTAATTTTGTGATTATGGTTGTAAAATTATGAAATTAAATTACATTAAAATTTTTTTTAGTTTTCTCAAAAAAATTATACCGTTTAAATTCAAATGATTACATTATTTTGCAGTGTCATAATATGTCTAATTTTGTTATAAATTTTCACCGCAATGATCCAGATCAAGTTTATGATTCACAACCTTTGCTATTATTCTTGTAGCCAAACTTAAACCATTAAAGAGCACCCCTGTGAAAATGGAAACTAATCCTTTTGACTCACTGATGCCACCAGCAATGGCACATAAAGCCGAAGAAGTCGGCGTTTATAAAGCGACAAAACACCCATTACAGTCATTCTTTTTAGCGATAACTGCTGGTGTTTTTATTTCAATTGCTTTTGTATTTTACACAACAGTTACTACTGGCGCTGGTGATATGCCTTGGGGTATGTCTAAGTTTGTCGGTGGTTTAGCATTTAGTTTAGGTTTAATCCTAGTAGTTATATGCGGTGGCGAGTTATTCACCTCTTCTGTATTAACCACTGTTGCTCGTGCAAGCAGTCGCATTACTACTAGTCAGTTAATGAAAAACTGGGGCATTGTTTACTTCGGTAACTTTGTTGGAGCAATTTTCTTCGTTGCTTGTATTTGGATTGCAGAACAACACCTTGGCGCAAATGGCCAATGGGGTATTAATGCAATGAAAATTGCTCAACATAAACTTCATCATGATTTTGGACAAGCCATTGTTTTAGGTATGTTATGTAACCTAATGGTTTGTCTTGCAACATGGATGACTTTCTCATGCCGTAGTGCTACTGATAAAGTTATGGTAATGTTGCTACCCGTTGCAATGTTTGTTGCATGTGGTTTTGAGCACTGTATTGCAAATATGTTTATGATCCCTATGGGTATCGTAATTCATGCATTCGCTGGTCCTGAATTCTGGACAATGACAGGTATCGACCCTGCTCAGTTTGCAGATTTAACAGTTCATAATTTTGTTGTAAACAATCTAATCCCAGTGACCATTGGTAATATCATTGGTGGTGGTGTATTAGTTGGTCTAACATATTGGATTATTCATCGTCGTCCAGAACTTAATGGCAATAGCCATCACTAAGTTTTGACACGATAACACTTATTTTTTTCTACTGAATAGTAATAGGTAGGTATACAATGGCAGAGCAATTTGCTGCATGGGAAGGCTTTACAGCTGGTGATTGGCAGAACGAAGTAAACGTTCGTGACTTTATCCAAAAGAACTACACACCTTTCGAAGGTGACGGCTCTTTCCTAGAGACAGAAGCAACTCCAGCTACAGCTAAACTTTGGGAAGCTGTAATGGTAGGCATCAAACAGGAAAACGCGACTCACGCACCTGTTGATTTCGATACTGACGTTGTTTCTACTATCACTGCACACGATGCTGGTTACATCGACCAAGAGCTTGAGACTATCGTAGGTCTTCAAACTGACGCGCCTCTTAAGCGTGGTTTGATCCCTAACGGTGGTATCCGCATGATCGAAAACTCATGCAAAGTATACGGTCGTGAACTAGATCCTACTATCAAGAAGGTTTACTCAGAACTTCGTAAAACACACAACCAAGGTGTTTTCGATATCTACACTCCTTCTATCATCAAATGTCGTAAGTCTGGTGTTCTAACTGGTCTTCCTGATGCATACGGCCGTGGTCGTATCATTGGTGACTACCGTCGTATCGCGCTTTACGGTATCGACAAACTAATGGCTGACAAGCTAGCTCAATTCAAATCTCTAGAAGAGATGTTTGAAAAGGGCGAAGATCTTCAAATGACTATGCAACGTCGTGAAGAGATCTGTGAGCAACACCGTGCACTTGGTCAAATCAAGACTATGGCTGCTAAATACGGTTGTGATATTTCACTACCTGCTGCTACTGCACAAGAAGCTATTCAGTGGACTTACTTCGGCTACCTAGCTGCTGTTAAATCACAAAACGGTGCTGCAATGTCTCTAGGTCGTACTTCGACTTTCCTAGACATCTTCATCGAGCGTGATATCGCCGCTGGTAAGATCACTGAAGCTCAAGCGCAAGAAATGATCGACCACTTCGTAATGAAGCTACGTATGGTTCGTTTCCTACGTACTCCTGAATACGATGAGTTGTTCTCTGGTGACCCAATCTGGGCAACAGAATCAATGGGTGGTATGGGTCTTGACGGTCGTACACTAGTTACTCGTTCAAACTTCCGTTTCCTAAACAGCCTATACACAATGGGTCCTTCTCCAGAGCCAAACATCACTGTTCTTTGGTCTGAGAAACTACCTGTAGGCTTCAAGAAGTTCTGTGCGAAGGTATCTATCGATACTTCTTCTATCCAGTACGAAAACGATGACCTAATGCGTCCAGACATGAACTCTGACGATTATGCTATCGCTTGTTGTGTATCGCCAATGGTTGTTGGTAAGCAAATGCAGTTCTTTGGTGCACGTGCTAACCTTGCTAAAACTATGCTTTACGCAATCAACGGCGGCGTTGATGAGAAGCTTAAGATCCAAGTGGGTCCTAAAGAAGCGCCAATCGCTGATGCTGATTTCCATTACGAAAATGTTCTAGCTCGTCTAGACCACTTCATGGATTGGTTAGCAACAACTTACGTTTCTGCTCTAAACGCAATTCACTGGAGCCACGACAAGTACAGCTACGAAGCATCGCTAATGGCTCTACACGATCGTGACATCAAGCGTACAATGGCTTGTGGTATCGCTGGTCTATCTGTTGCAGCTGACTCACTATCTGCAATCAAATACGCTAAAGTAACTCCTATCCGTGATGAAGATGGCTTAGCCGTAGACTTCAGCATCGAAGGTGATTACCCTAAATTTGGTAACAACGATGCTCGCGTAGATGACATCGCTTGTGACCTTGTTGAGCGTTTCATGAACAAGATCCGTACTCACAAGATGTACCGTGATGCGATCCCTACTCAGTCTATCCTAACTATCACATCTAACGTTGTGTACGGTAAGAAGACTGGTAACACTCCAGACGGTCGTCGTGCAGGTGCTCCTTTCGCACCAGGTGCTAACCCAATGCACGGTCGTGACGAAAAAGGCGCTGTAGCTTCACTTACTTCTGTAGGTAAACTACCGTTTGCACACGCTAAAGATGGTATTTCATACACATTCTCTATCGTTCCAAACGCACTAGGTAAAGATCTTGATACTCAAGAAACTAACCTTGCTGGCCTAATGGATGGTTACTTCCACCATGAGTCAGGCATCGAAGGTGGTCAACACCTAAACGTTAACGTTCTTAACCGCGAAACTCTAGAAGACGCAGTTAAGCACCCTGAGAACTACCCACAGTTAACTATCCGTGTATCTGGTTATGCTGTGCGTTTTAACTCTCTAACTGCTGAACAGCAGGCTGACGTTATCGCTCGTACTTTCACAGCTTCTCTATAATATAGAGTCTTCTGTGTAGGAAGTTCGCTTCCTAATAAAAACCGGCTTATATAGCCGGTTTTTTTATACCCTCAATTTAAAGATAGTAATATCAAACACTGCTGTAATCATATTTATCCCAATCTTTATACCAATACCATAAATTAAGAGTCACCTTTCAAACACATTAAACTTCCAACGGTATGCTCAATGCAGTGGTACATTAAATTTGGCAACAACAAAACCGACAATGATTAAAAAAAGCAATACAACAAATATAAATGGCACCCACTTTTAGGTAGCCATATCAATTAACAGATTGAGTTTTCGCTATATTCAGATCTTCTTTTGTAATAAAATAACATATAAATAAAACGCAGTATGCGGAGAAATAGAACAATGTCAGTAACAGGTCGTATTCACTCTTTCGAATCTTGCGGAACCGTCGATGGCCCAGGAATTCGGTTTATTGTATTTCTGCAAGGTTGCTTAATGCGTTGCAAATATTGCCATAACCGTGATACATGGAATCCTCATGGTGGACGAGAAGCAACAGTTGAAGAATTAATGTTCGAAGCTAAATCTTATCGTCACTTTATGAATGCATCAGGTGGTGGTGTCACTGCATCTGGCGGTGAAGCTATGATGCAGCCTGAATTTGTTCGAGATTTCTTCCGCGCAGCACAAGCTGATGGCATTCATACTTGTCTTGATACTAATGGCTATATTCGTAAACATACCGATGTCGTTGATGAAGTATTAGACGCAACAGATCTCGTCATGCTTGATCTTAAACAAATGGACGATACTATCCATCAAGATTTAGTCGGTGTTGCTAATAAACGTGTACTTGATTTTGCACGTTACTTACACCAGCGCGGTCAAAAAACATGGATCCGCTATGTTATTGTTCCTGGCTATACGGATGATGAACGATCTGCACACCTACTTGGTGAGTTCATTAAAGACATGGATAATATCGAAAAAATTGAGCTACTTCCCTACCATCAACTGGGTGAACATAAATGGGAAGCACTAGGCTTTGAATACCCATTAACTGGGGTTAAGCCACCGAAAAAAGAAACCATGGAAAACATTAAGAATATTCTTACAAGCTATGGTAAAAAAGTAATGTATTAAGCGATATCATCATTGCTGTTAATACAAAAAAAGAGCGGTTTATCTTTATCCTTGAAGGGATTAGATAAGCCGCTCTTTTCTATTTAATGCCGATGAAAAAATTTGATTTATCGTGACAAAGGTAATATTTCAACAAGAAAAGCAATTAACAACACCATAATTAACAGTGAAATTGGTAGTGTATATTGCCACTTAGTTACGGGCTCTTGCATGATAACTTCCTTTACTAAATTTACGCCCTCATTGATCAGGGTCATTTTTTATATGTTATCTACTTTAAATGTGAAGCAAAAAACAACCAATAACTAATATTGGAATAATAGCTTTCATTATCAATACCAATTTAAAATATTCCCCCTTTATCTTTGACTAAATACTAATGACCTTATAAAAAAACATAAAATGATATTTATCCATGATAAAATTATGGTATAAACCAAAAGCAAACGATTGCGTAAGCATAAAAAGACAGATTTGCAGTTAAATAAGTATTTAGTATTACTCTCTCTGCCGATGAGGAAATAAGCTATCATGAAAAGCGACATCGAAATTTGCCGTGCAACTTTACTTACACCAATTGATCGCATCGCCTTAAAGGCAGGCATTGAAGCACACGAACTTACGCCTCAAGGTAGCTTAAAAGCCAAAGTTAAGCCTGCCATTTTAAAGCGATTAATTAATAAGCCAGAAGGTAAACTAATACTAGTAACGGCAATAACACCGACTCCCCTTGGTGAAGGTAAAACAGTCACTACGATTGGCTTAGCGCAAGGTTTAGCTAAAATTAAACGCTCGGTTTTTGCTTGTATTCGACAGCCATCAATGGGACCGGTATTTGGTGTCAAGGGTGGGGCTGCTGGCGGCGGTTACAGCCAAGTTGCACCGATGGAAAAGCTTAATTTACATTTAACAGGTGACATTCACGCAGTTACCGCAGCCCATAACCTTGCCGCAGCGGCATTAGATGCTCGTCTTTATCATGAAGATCGTCTAGGTTATGACGCTTTTACTGCCCACACAGGTTTACCTGCACTACGCATTGATATAAATAATATTAGTTGGAAGCGAGTGATGGATCACAATGATCGTACGTTACGTATGATCACCATTGGTCAAAATGAACCAGGAAAAACCATTAATGGCCTTGAGCGTCATGATGGTTTTGATATTTCAGCCGCTTCTGAATTAATGGCAATTTTAGCCTTAGCGACTGATCTCGCTGATATGCGTCAACGTATAGGTAAAATAGTGGTTGCTTATAACCTTGATGGCGAACCTGTCACTACCGAAGATCTTCAGGTTGCAGGCGCAATGGCTGTTACTATGTGTGAAGCCATTGAACCGACATTAATGCAAACCTTAGAAGGTGTTCCAACCCTCATTCATGCAGGCCCATTTGCCAATATAGCTCATGGTAACTCTTCAATTATCGCTGATAAAATAGCCCTCAAATTAAGTGACTTTACGATTACTGAAGGTGGCTTTGGCTCTGATATGGGATTTGAAAAAGCTTGCAATATTAAAGCACAACAAGCACAACGGGGTCCTGATTGTGCTGTCGTTGTTGCAACCTTACGTGGAATAAAAGCGAACTCTGGACTTTATAATTTACAGCCAGGACAATCGCTACCTGATGCTATCTTTGAACCAGATAGCGCAGCTTTATTAGCAGGATTTGAAAATTTACGTTGGCATATTAATAATGCGGCTAAATATGGTGTGCCCGTTGTAGTTGCAATTAATCGCTTCCCACAAGACACCGATCAAGAACTTGAACAATTAAAACAATTGATTTTAACAACTGAATTTAATGTTCATGTTGATGTTGCGCTAAGTGAAGCTTTTGCCAAAGGTGGCGAAGGAGCAATAGAACTTGCACAAGCTGTTGTAAATGCATGTCAAACACCTGCGAATTTCACGCCATTGTATCGCTTAGATCAAACCATTGAAGAGAAATTAATGGCGATAGCTGAAGTTGGCTATGGTGCTAACAGTCTTGAGTTATCACCTTTAGCGACCCAACAGTTAGCCAAATTAAAAGCACAAGGCTTCAATAACTTGGCGATATGTATGGCCAAAACACCATTATCAATCACCACTGAACCCCATATTAAAGGCGCACCAACTGATTTTACGGTACCAGTAAGAGAGTTAAAATTATGTGCGGGAGCTGGGTTTATCTATGCGCTATGCGGCAACGTAATGACTATGCCCGGCTTGCCTGAAAAGCCTGCATTTATGAGCCTCGATCTTGATGCTGATGGCAATATTATTGGCCTAAGCTAAAGTCACATCATTAAGCAGCTAAGTATCGGTGATCATCATGGTTACCGATACGCTTACCCTACCTTGGGTATCAATCCATATGATAATAATATTTAACGATTAAATAAACCTACAAAAATAAGGGTTTTTAATTAAAATCAAATAGATATGATTTTTACTAACATATCAAATGGATAACATTCGTTAACAAAAAATAATCCTATTCGCGGTGTCAGATCATGTTATTTTACACTCAACCTGCTAATCTCACGCTCATAACAAATATTCCTTGTGCTCATTACCGCCAAATAATAAAAACGGAATGAGAGCAATCTATAAAAAATTTGAGGTTTACTATAATGGAAATGACTAACGCTCAACGTCTAATTCTATCAAATCAATATTACATCATGGCAAAACTTACGCCTGAAAATGCTGAAAAATATCATCGTCTACAGATGATTATTGAACGTGGTTATTGTTTACAGATGCGTGAACTTAACAAAGATTTTGGCGAAGTGTCAGAAGATGAATGCAAACAAGTTCTTGAAATAATGGAAATGTACCATGCACTTCAAGAATCTTTTAATTTAGAAGATTGTCGCTGTGATGGCGCAAAAGACATTGATCAACGTCGACTACAATTTTTAGGTTTTGATACAATAACTGAAGCTAAGTTAGTTAATTACGTCCGTTTTCTAACTCATGATGAAGGCCTATATCCACAGTTCCCTAAAACTGAACATCAGTTTAATAGTCATGTACCTATGCTTGATAAATACCTGCGCATGCTAACTATTTGGCGCGGATGCCCACGTCACTATCATTTATCATGTAGTGAAATTCAACAAATTATTACAGCATAGCTTTCGTCATTTACGCCATAAACTTGATTTTATGGCGTCATTCGATTTCCCCCTCCCTTAAAAGATAAAAACTATTAGCGATCATTTCAGCCACTGGCGTATAATTACTGCACTTCTTCGCTATAAATTAGTTACCTAATAAGGCTACATTTATTAGCAATATGCCATTATATATGGGATACATAATAATAATGATTCGCTGTGTAAAGAATAATACTATCGGTAATCGTCTGACCTCAGCCATTATATTAATGGCATTTTTAACTATCAGTGTCAGTGTTATTGCCGCATTAACATGGCAACAACTAAGCCAGCAAATTGGCACGATAACGAATGATAATATGCCAACATTACGCTCTAGTTATCGTTTAGAACGTAGTACCGCAGAATTACAAGCCGCGTTAACAGCATTAGATATGAATACTAATCCGTTAAAGCATAAAGCAATTAAAAAAAATATAGTCTCTATTTTAAAAGCGATTCAACAATCAATAGATAATATTTCTAGTTTATATTACTACCCAAAAATAAAATCAGGGCAACAATTATTAGTTGCAAATATCGATAGTTATATTGCATTACTACAACAAAGAAATGTATTACAGCTTTCGTTAAAACAAACAGAAAATACGATTAAATGGTTACATCAAGATTTAATTGATGAATTACAACCACTGCGGCTAGAAATTGAATGGCAAATGATGCGGTTACTAAATAGCCCTCAGAAATTACAGCTCGACCATGATACCAATATAAAAAATATCATGGCTGAATTTTCAGTTATTCAGACAATTACTGTTAATGTAAATGAATTACATCAACTGATTAAAGAAAGTATTCGTCATCGTCAACATAATGATATTAATGCTTCTTTTGATGCAATTTCAAATAAAATATTACAACTAAAAAAAATCAGTAAACAATTAAATAATTACCCATCAACGATTACTTATCGTCAATTACAGCAAGAATTTACACAATTAGTTACACCTACTGGACACCTAAAAAAATTATTAATTCAAGATAATATAAACAATATAAAAATAACACAGACTCAAGGCAATATTCGTGATCAATTAACGCAACAAGAAAATATAATTCAGACACTTGTGGGTCATGCAGATAAAGCATTAGCTAAATTAAATGGCAAAACTAGACGTTCAATTTGGATCAGTAATGTTGTTTTATTTGGCGTCGTTTTTATTACGATAATTCTTAGTATCATTTTATCTATTTATTTAGTCGGTCGAGGTGTCGTCAAACGCTTAAATCTTCTCGGTCAAGATTTACAAGCCATAGCCAGCGGCAACCTTAATGCGAATATTCAAACAACAGGTATTGATGAGATTGGTATCTTAGGAGATAACCTGCGTTATTTTTGCCAACAAATGCAAGAAATTCAAAATTCTAATGCACTAAACTTAATCAACAATACTCAAGCCAGCATTATTACCTGTGATCTTAATGGTGCTGTTGAATCTGTAAATCCCCAAGCATTAAAACAATTAAATTTTTGTCACATCACTAAAAAGCATCAAGTCTGGGATTTGTTTAATAGTGCAACCATCACTACCTTGAAGCACTTATTTACCACTAATGGACCATTACTAACAAATGGTGCATATAACATGACGGTAAAATTAGTCTCTCCAAATAATCATAGCTTATATTTACGGTTAGATTTCCGTACCTTCACTCAAGGTAATGATGACAAAGTAATTATTACAATGACAGATATTACTGAACAAGAAAATACCACTCGTTGGCTTGAAAATACAGTTGCAGAGAAAACCCAATCACTGACCATCACCAACCAGCAACTACGAGATGAAATCGAAGATCGTAAACGGATTGAAGGCGATTTACTTGAAACTCAAGATGAATTAATTCAAGCTGCTAAAATGGCAGTGGTGGGTCAAACGATGACATCACTTGCACATGAACTTAATCAGCCGTTATCTGCGATTTCGACGCGAATATTTAGTGCAAAACTTGCACTTGATCATAAAAAATACGAAAATCTACCTACAAATCTGACAAAAATAGACGATCTTGTTACTCGAATGAGTAAACTCATCGTAAGCTTTAGAAACTTTGCAAAAAAACAATCAGCAACCAAACCATTAAGCAAAGTTGATATTCATGATTCAATCAAACAAGCACTAATATTGGTAGAAAGTCGAGCTAAAGTACAAAAAACAACAATAGTAAATACGATTGACTACCCTCTTTATGCGCTCGCTGATCAAGTGCAACTAGAGCAAATTTTAGTTAACTTGTTAGTTAATGGCTGTGATGCAGTTGCTCACTGTGAACAGCGTGAAATAACAATTATTCAACTAAATAGCCCATCGAATATCATTCGGTTGGCTGTATATGACAGCGGTGATGGTTTTGACGCCACTATCATTAATAAATTATTCATTCCCTTTACCACCACCAAAGATGTTGGGTTAGGCCTTGGGTTAAGTATTTGTGGTTCAATTATGACGCGACTAAAGGGTGAAATCTTCCTTGCTTCAAGTTTAACGGGTGGAGCAATGGTCGTACTGGAGTTAAATAAATATGATAAGTGATGATATTGAAGTACTGATTGTGGATGACGATCATGATGTTGTCGAAGCCTATCAAGAACTACTTGAAATAGCTGGATTTAAAGCACAAACAGTAACTGACTCGACCTTAGTTTTAGGAATGCTAAAGCGTAATTGGCCAGGTGTTATTGTGTCTGATATGTATATGCCCGGCTTAGATGGTATGGAATTATTAGCCAAAATTCAGCAGTATGATCATGAGCTACCCGTTATTATTATTACGGGTCATGGTGATATTCCAATGGCTGTGGGTGCGCTTAAAAAAGGAGCTGCCGACTTTTTACAAAAACCATTACAGCCTAAAGAATTAATTACGCTGCTTGAAAAATATTTACCTCAGCGTCGCCAAATCATTGAACAACGTAATACCTTACATACAACAACAGCGGAAGTATTATTGGGAGAGAGTCCTCTCATCATTAAAATTCGCGAACAATTAAAAACTATCGCGTTAACAACTAAAGATGTGTTGATTGAAGGTGAAAGCGGCACTGGTCGCCATACAGTGGCAAAATTACTTCATCAAAATAGTCAATTAAGTAATGGCCCTTTTGTTGAAGTCAATGCTGCAAATATTACTCGTACGCCTGATTTACAACGCAGTATGATTTCGGCGCGCAGTGGTTGTTTATGTTTATGTAACCCACACCATATGCCAATTGAAACTCAACAATGGCTGTGTCGTTTTTTACTTGAACAAGAACGCCAAGGGAAAAAAGAAGTTCGCGTCATCGCTTTATTTGATGGTGATCCAACAGAATCAGTTGAAACTGAACAATTTTTACCGGAATTATTCTACTTTTTGAGCCAAGTACGATTTAATTTACCAACCTTGCGTCAACGTGGTAGTGATATCACATTGATATTTAAACACTATATTAAGCAAAGTTGTAAAAAGTTGAATAAAGCGATTCCTGCGATTGATAAAGCTTACCTTGCGATATTAAATCGTTATGAATGGCCAGGAAACGTATTAGAGCTTAAAAATGTAGCTGAATTATACGCGATAGGGATCGTCAAACTTGCAGGACAAGAACGTTCAAAACCACTAGATCAAATGAGTAGCCCACTTGATGATCTGGTTGATGGCTATGAAAAACAAGTGATTGAAGATGCGCTATACCTTTTTTCAGGCCGTATCAATGAAGTGTCATCATACTTACAAATACCCCGTAAAAAATTGTATTTGAGAATGAAAAAACACGGTCTCGATAAAGCGGAATATAAAGTACGCTCAAACCAACCGCTATAAATAACCACCGATTCCCCAGAATTTAAGCCGCTCTGGGGATTTTTTTATCATTCTAATGCCGACCACATACACTTTTTACATTGTTCTTTATTCGCTTATTGATAAAGTTGTAGCAAGAGTTAATCTATTTGTTGAATGGTTAACATTAAAGACCTTAAAATAACTAAGCCAGCATCTTTATGCTGGCTTTATTAATGCTTATTTATTTACACAATACTCTTAAAACTCGTAACGTAATCCAACGTTAAAGTAATCTTCTTCAGGGTTATTCCAACCATTCCAATCAGTGCCGGCAATCGAGCCATTACCTTTTTTACCATCACGGAACACATAACTACTGAATATAGATGAACGATCGGTTAGCTTATATTGCGCTTCAACAGTGGTATCTTTATATTTTGTTTCATCACCGCCTTTATTTTCAAGTGAGCGGTATCCAGCACGTAATACCCAATCTGCGGTTAAGTCATACACTGCCGTTAATTCATAGACTTTATCGGTACTATCACCACGACCATTATTAAAGGCTAATTTCCCTTCAGAATACATAGCACCTAACGTGAGATTATTGATGTAATAACGAGTACCTGCTCCCCAAAAATTATAATCTTTAGCATGATTAGTATTATGACTATCTGATTTGTCATATTGATAAGCAACTACTGGTGCTAATTTACCCGCATTACCAAAATCAAAGGTATAACGTGCAGCTGCGTTATAGCCCGTTTTTAAATTAGAGGTACTGTTACCAAAAATATAAGCAGTAGAAACATCAAGATTACCAAACGTGTTTTGATATTGAAGAGTGCCATCTTGACGGAAAACTTGTGTTGCGGTTGAGTCTATAGCTGAAACTTGTCGAGCAATGGTAACATCAGAAGCTGAGAATACATCCGCGATATCCGTCAGCATAATAAGGCCAGAAGCAACTCGTCCACCCGTTATCTTACCGTATTGTGATGCATCAATTCCGGCCCAAACATAACGCGCGGTCAGATCTTTACTATCCGGATTAAGGTTATTCGCGTATTCAGCAGCATTAACTTGATATTCAGCCCAACCGATAACAGAAACAGTATCGTTAATAGTCTGAGATCCGCCTAACCCAAAACGCCCATCAAAATTACCATCTACGCCAGATTGATCAGGGTCATTATCTCGATCAGTTAAGTTAAATCCTAAACGCCCATAAACATCAACATAAGAGCCATCATCTGCTTGATAAACAGTGGCAGCTTGCGTGACACTCGCAACCAATAATGCGGGTAATACTACTGCTAATTTTGTTTTTTTCATTTTATAACGTCCTATTATTATTTCGTATATTCGCATCAAAATGATTAATGAGAATGTTACGACTACATTGCTGTAAAAAATCCATATTGCTAATCAGTGTCGCTTTGTGATTATTTATTCACTTTTGCCCTTACAATAAGGCATGTTCCTGAATGACCACTGAATAGTAATTTTTCACATGACGATAAAAAATATTAATCAATAACTGTGAGGGTGATCGATTTTTGAACAACGTTTTTTGTGACGGATTTACTTTTCAAGCCGATGATTTAAATGTATAGAAGGGAAAAAATGTATTTATATAAATGGTTATTATTCGTAATAAAATAAATATAAATTACGTAGGAGTAGTTCAAGCTATTAATTCCGATTACACTATGCAGCTGTTTTTCAGCTTTGGTCTATTACATGTCTTATCAATGCCCTTTATGCCACCTGCCACTTATTATGAATGCTAACAATGCATCATCAACATCATACCGCTGTAGTAATAATCATCAGTTTGATCAGGCAAAAGAAGGCTATGTAAACTTAATGCCTGTGCATCATAAAAGTTCGAAGAACCCAGGTGATAATAAAAAAATGATGCAAGCTCGACGCTTATTTCTCAATACGGATCATTATCAGCCATTGCGTAATGCAGTTATGGCACAGTTACGTCATTACTTGCCTACAGACGCTACTGAACTACTTGATATTGGTTGTGGTGAAGGTTATTACACTTCTGAATTTGTTCAACTACGTCAACAATTTCCAGACATCACGATTCATGGCTTAGATATTTCAAAAGTTGCAGTTAAATATGCGGCTAAACGCTACCATGATTGTGATTTCTGTGTCGCATCGAGTCATCGCTTACCATTTGCTGACCACTTTCTTGATGGTGTAGTTCGTATTTATGCGCCATGCAAAGGTGAAGAATTAAACCGAGCGATAAAATCAGGTGGAATTTTGGTTGCAGTAACGCCGGCACCTCGCCACCTATACCAACTAAAAGAATTGATTTATAACGGTGTTAACTTACATGATGTGCCTGTAGAAAATATCGAAGGGTTTGAGTTAGTCGCAGATGAGCAGCTGCACTATGACATGACGTTAAATGGTGAAGAAGCAACTGCATTAATGCAAATGACCCCGTTTGCATGGAAAACATCAGAGCAAGTATGGCAACAACTCGCACAAGCCCAAAATTTTGGTTGTGAGGCTGATTTCGCGATTCGCGTTTATCGTCGCAGCTAGTGATAAAAAATGAGATTATTGATAAATAGTCTCATTATTTGATCAATAAAAATTCAGATATTATTCACTAATACAACACGTTAGAATAAAATCACAAGACGATAAAAGACTCATTTGAAGTGTTACGAAGATGGGCGCACAAAAAATCACGAATGCCAGAAAGAGAAGAACCCCATCGGCGGCCAAGCAGTTGGGGTTCAAAGAGAGATAACAGCTATATCTCTAGGTTGCCTGATGATTATACCTCAACAACCTGTTTATTGCCTGAATAATCATCTAAAATTGTTTATATAAGCTTCACCATTCGTTTATGGAATAACATTCCAGCGAGTTGGTAGTACCATTTTATTACTTATATATAGGTGAGACTGTAATAGTTAAAATTAGTTGCAAAAAACATCTTGTTTAGTGAATATTTTTTTATCGCATGAATTTCAGCCTTACCCCATCGCTACCCACGCCAATTTACAGTAAAATAAAACCAGAGCTCTTTTCTTTGAGCCAAATTAATTAGGAAAACAATGAAAAAAACATTTGCTTTAACTCATCCCAAGAAAGCGGCTGCGCGTGTTGTAGAAGCAATTAAACACGATGTGAAGAAATACATTCGTCGTGAGCGTAATAAAACATTACCTGCTGGTACTGATTTTTGGGATTTTGATTGCAAGTTTGGTCATACCGAGCAAGAAGCAAAAGTTATTCACGTAAAAGAAATCAACAAGTACATTGATGAAGCTGAAAAGCTAGAATTACCATCATTATACCTAGAGATTCTGGCAAAACCTGCAACACGTGCACCACGTCCAGATTTTGATTTCGACGAAGAATAATTGCTCATTAGCCATCATGTAATGCGCTATAGATCCAAACAAAAAAAGAGTCGCTAGTGCGACTCTTTTTTATTACAACAAAATACAATTACTTAGAACCAGCGATCTAATGCATGTCGATCTAATTGCTTAAATGCTCGATTAAGTACATCAGCTAATTCTTGATAGCGCGGCTGCGATTTTTTAGGCTGCATTGCATGCCCTTCACTAACTATCTTCTGATAAATTTCGCTATACCACTTCGCCAGTGATGGCGGCAACGTTGTTTGGCTACGTTTTCCCAACCACCATAAGCCTTGTAATGGCATTGAAATCGCTAATAGCGCAATCGCAATCGCTTGTGGCATTGCGTCATAATTATGAAATGCCATTTGAGTCAAAATACTGATTGCAGCAACCGCAGGCATCACTTTTGTCGCAAATTGGGTCGCTTTAATATACCGATGTTCAGGAAAAACCGCCGCAAGCTCTTTGCGCATCGGCCATGTTGTCATGTAATGCTGACCATTCTGAAAGTGTTTCCACATTGTATGTTGAGCCATAATGCACCACTCATCAAAAAAAATTGTAACATTTAAAAAAAATACACAACAAACTTGATTCAAATTAAAATTTTCTAAAAATCTTTTTGTTATATTGCGTAACAATCGGTTATTCTAGGCGAGCCTAGATGTAATTGTTGCTGTTAATGTCCTTAACTGCAAGCTAGGCTCTGTCAAGGATGACCCAGAATTAGAGGTAACTCAATTCTATTTCTCAGGAAAGAGCGTGATTTTCACCTCTAGTAAGGCGAACAATAAATCTTCGTCTACTCTAGGGGTACTTTTTTATTCAAAAATGAATATCAACTTTCAGACAGATTATAGGTAGTCACTCTCATGTCTAAGCTGGTTTTAGTTCTAAACTGCGGTAGTTCATCTCTTAAGTTCGCAATCATTGATCCAGTATCAGGTGAAGAACATCTTTCAGGTCTAGCAGAATGTCTAGGTCTTTCTGACGCTCGTATCAAGTGGAAACTTGATGGTAAGCACGAAGCTCAACTAGGCGACGGCGCTGCTCATGAAGAAGCTCTAGCATTCATGGTTGACACTATTCTTGCTTCTAAGCCTGAGCTTAAAGAAGCACTAGGTGCAATCGGTCACCGTATCGTACACGGCGGCGAGCAGTTCTCTGCATCAGCGCTTATCGACGATGTTGTTCTTCAAGGTATCGTAGATGCGTCTGATTTCGCACCTCTACACAACCCTGCACACGTTATCGGTATCGAAGCTGCTAAACACAACTTTGCTGGCCTTAAGAACGTTGCTGTATTTGATACTGCTTTCCACCAGACTATGCCTGAAGAAGCATTCTTATACGCAATTCCTTACCGTCTATACAAAGAAAACGGTATCCGTCGTTACGGCGCACACGGTACATCTCACCGTTTCATCGCTCGTGAAACAGCGATCCTTCTTGACAAGCCTCTTGATGAACTAAACATCATCAACTGTCACCTAGGTAACGGCGCATCTGTATGTGCAATCAAAGGCGGTAAATCTGTAGATATCTCTATGGGTCTTACTCCTCTTGAAGGTCTTGTAATGGGTACGCGTTGTGGTGACCTTGACCCAGCAGTTATGTTCCACCTACACGATCGTCTAGGTATGAGCGTTGCTGAAATCAACACTATGTTCACTAAAGAGTCTGGCCTACTAGGTCTTACTGGTGTGACTTCTGACTGTCGTTTTGTTGAAGAAAACTACGGTACTAAAGAAGAAGCTACACGTGCAATGGACGTATTCTGTCACCGCCTAGCTAAGTATGTTGCAAGCTACGCAGCGACAATGGAAGGCCGTCTAGATGCAATCGTATTCACTGGTGGTATCGGTGAAAACTCTGCACCAATCCGTGAAATGGTTCTTAACCGTCTAGCGATCTTCGGCATCGAAGTAGATAACGAAGCAAACCTTAAAGCACGTTTCGGCGGCGAAGGTGTTATCACTACTGCAAACAGCCGCATTCCTGCAATGGTTGTTTCAACTAACGAAGAATTAGTAATCGCAGAAGATACAGCGCTTCTAGCTGAAATCTAATCTTACGATTATTGAAACGGCTGGCCTTTTAGCCAGCCGTTTTTTTCATGTCATATTTTACTGTGGTGCTGCTCTATGATTATTCTACTTTAGTCACTAAAGTCGAATTGTTATTGAACAGTGCTGTATCGATTCAATAGTAAAAGGAATCTATAGTGTCTCGTACTATTATGCTTATCCCAGTTGGCGCTGGTGTTGGTCTAACAAGCGTTAGCCTTGGTGTGCTTCGTGCAATGGAACGCAAAGGTGTTCGTGTTTCTTTCTTCAAGCCTATCGCACAACCACGTCAAGGTGGCGATCAGCCAGATCTAACGACTACGATCATTCGTGCTAACAGCGATATGCAAATCGCTGAGTCTTTCTCAATGGCAAGCGCTGAAGAACTTATTCGTAACGATCAAACTGACGTACTTCTAGAAGATATCGTTGCTCGTTTCAAAGCTGCAACAGCAGATGCTGACGTAACATTGATCGAAGGTCTTGTTGCGACTCGTAAGCACCCTTTTGCAAACCAAATTAACTTTGAAATTGCAAAAACACTTGATGCTGAAATCGTGTTTGTTGTGTCTCCTGGCACAGATAACCCATCACAGCTTAAAGAGCGTATCGAAGTTGCATGTTCTAACTTCGGCGGTATTAAGAACAAGCAAATCTCTGGTGTTATCGTTAATAAACTTAACGCACCTGTTGATGCTGAAGGCCGTACTCGTCCAGATCTTTCTGAGATCTTTGATGATGTTGAAGGTACTGTTCCTTCAAACGTTGAAATCATGCAAGTGTTCAACTCTAGCCCAATCCGTGTACTAGGTTGTGCACCTTGGAGCTCAGAGCTAATCGCTACACGTGCAACTGATATTGCTCAGCACCTAAATGCTGAAATTATCAATGCAGGTGACATCGAAACTCGTCGTATTAAGAGCATCACTTTCTGTGCTCGCTCTATCCCTAATATGGTTGAGCACTTCCGTCCAGGTTCACTACTAGTAACGTCAGCTGACCGTCCAGATGTTATTGTTGCTGCATGTCTTGCTGCAATGAACGGTGTTGAAATCGGTGCACTACTATTAACCGGTGGTTACGACCTACCTAAACCTGTTATGGATCTTTGTGAGCGCGCATTCGCTACTGGTCTTCCTGTAATGACAGCTCAAGGTAACACTTGGCAGACATCTCTAAATCTACAGAGCTTCACTCTTGAAGTTCCTGCAGACGATAAAGAACGTGTTGAGTTTGTTAACGAGTACATGGCAAGCCACATCGACGGTAACTGGATTGAATCTCTAACTGAAGGTTCAAACCGTGAGCGTCGTCTAAGCCCACCAGCATTCCGTTACCAGTTAACTGAACTTGCTCGTAAAGCGGCTAAGCGTATCGTTCTTCCTGAAGGTGATGAGCCACGTACAGTTAAAGCTGCGGCTATCTGTGCTGAGCGCGGTATCGCGGAATGTGTGCTTCTTGGTAACCCTGAAGAGATCCGTCGCGTTGCTGAGCAACAAGGCGTTGTTCTTGGTGCTGGCGTAACTATCATCAACTCTGACGAAGTACGTGAAAACTACGTTGCTCGTTTAGTTGAGTTACGTGGCGCGAAAGGCATGACTGATGTTGTTGCTCGTGAGAAGCTACAAGATTCTGTATTCCTAGGCACAATGATGCTTGAGAATGGCGAAGTTGACGGTCTAGTATCTGGTGCAGTTCACACTACAGCAAACACTATCGTTCCTCCATTCCAAATCATCAAGACTGCACCTGATGCATCTATCGTATCTTCTGTATTCTTCATGCTACTACCTGACCAAGTATTGGTTTACGGTGACTGTGCGATCAACCCAGATCCAACAGCTGAGCAACTTGCTGAAATCGCTATCCAATCTGCAGATTCTGCAAAAGCATTTGGTATCGACCCACGCGTAGCTATGATCTCTTACTCTACTGGTACTTCTGGTAAAGGCGCAGACGTAGATAAAGTACGTGAAGCAACTAAGATCGCTCAAGAGAAACGTCCTGATCTAGTGATCGACGGTCCTCTACAGTACGATGCTGCAATCATGGAAAACGTAGCGGCTTCTAAAGCACCTAACTCTCCAGTAGCAGGTAAAGCAACTGTATTTGTATTCCCAGACCTAAACACTGGTAACACAACATACAAAGCAGTACAGCGTTCTGCAGATCTAGTCTCTATCGGTCCAATGCTTCAAGGCATGCGTAAGCCAGTTAACGACCTTTCTCGTGGCGCACTAGTAGACGATATCGTTTACACAGTTGCACTAACTGCGATTCAGGCTGAACAAGCTAACGCTAAGTAAGTGTTAATACTGCTTTAAGCGACTGACAAAACGCCCCTATACATGTCTTCAATGTTTATTGATAAAGTGTATAGGGGCGTTTTTTATTGCTAATACTGCTAACTCTACTCTTTATTCAATGCTACATTCGCTAACACTTCACCGTCAAAAGTTATCACAGCCAAATCATTGCCATCCAGTAGCCCATAACTTGCAGCTAAACCATTTCGAGGAATCGCTACCGATCCGGGATTAAAAGCAAACAATTCATCTTTTGCTTCAGCAACGGGAAGATGAGTATGCCCAGAAACAATCACATCCCCCGCCATAAGCTGCGGATGTTTATCAGCATTGTAAATATGACCATGGGTTAAAAATAATCGTCGCCCATCAGCTAACATCACCAAGTTATAATCTGCCATCATCGGAAAATCCAATAGCATTTGATCAACATCACTATCGCAATTACCTCGCACTGCGGTAATTCGATTCGCATATTGGTTTAATAACTCCGCGACTTTAATTGGATCATACCCTTCAGGTAATGCATTACGAGGACCATGATTTAGAATATCACCAAGTAAAATAAGATACTTAGCACCACTTTGTTCAAAAGCAGCAATGGCTTTTTGAGCACCAACTAAACTACCGTGAATATCCGATGCAAAAAATAATTTCATGATTAAACTCAGCCAAAAAATTGTCAATATATCGACTCAGTCTACGTGAGCCGTAATAAAAATACTATTATCACTCTTAGGTCATGATGAGATCAATCAGCATCACTTATACTGTAACAATGGCAGTGATAATAATATTTATCTCGACACTAACTGACATCTAATATCAGTTAATTTAAGATGGTATATCGATAATCGCGAGGAATAACGCAATGAAGATCTTAGTAACGGGCGCAACTGGGCTCATTGGTAAAGCACTACTTCCCCACTTAAATCATGATGAAATCACTATCATTAGCCGTGATCCAGCCCGCGCTTATCAATTACTAGGTCATCATATTAATGCGCTTGATTCACTAGAATCATTACCTAATCTTGACCAATTCGATGTGGTGATTAACCTTGCTGGCGAACCAATTATGGATAAACGCTGGAGTGAGCAACAAAAGCATATAATTGAAGATAGCCGTTGGAATATCACTCAGCAATTAGTTGATAAAATCAAAGCCAGTGACAATCCACCCCATACTTTTATTAGTGGCTCAGCCGTTGGTATCTATGGTAATCAACACGATAAAGCCATTGATGAAACTGTTATTATTGAACCTAACGATGCAGACTTCTCACAACAGGTTTGCTTTCGATGGGAACAAATCGCGCTAGAAGCACAATCGGAACAAACTCGAGTCTGTTTGTTAAGAACGGGGATTGTACTAGCAAAACAAGGCGGTGCGTTGGCGAAAATGTTACTGCCTTATCAGTGTGGGCTGGGTGGTCCTATTGGTGATGGTCAACAATACTTTCCGTGGATCCAACTGCAAGATATGGTGCGAGGGATTTTATTTTTAATCAATAATAGTGAAACTCAAGGTCCATATAATATGACCGCCCCCAACCCCGTAACGAACAAAGCCTTCAGTGCCACTCTTGCCGCCACCTTGCATCGTCCACACCTGCTATTCACCCCTGCTTGGGTATTGAAATGTGCCCTCGGTGAATCATCACAACTGTTATTAGATGGTCAACGCGCATTACCAAACAAGCTACAGGCAGCAGGGTTTAACTTTACTTTTCCTTGTATTGAACAGGCGTTAAAGCAAACGTTGGGGGATTAATGAATATAAAAACAGGGCTGGTTAGCCCTATTTAATAATGAATTTATGAGCACTACTATTGTCTATTCATGGGTTTTCTCTCTTGATAACAAATTCCATGAATAAGGATCAACTTCACATTGATATATTTTAATATTCTTAGATAAACACAAGTGATTAAATTTTTCAGATAACTCATCAGAAACTAATTTAGTTCTACTTGTATTTCTATAAACATGTCGACCAAAATATACTTCTTTAATACTATTTTTTGGCAACTTAAAACAAAATATAGGACGCCCTAATGATGAGATATTTTTCCTAATCCAAACACCTGACTTATTTTCAAACTCAACGTCTTCATCATGTGATGACCCTATATGATATTTTAAGTCTTTCACGACTCTAACTTCTTCTTCATATCCCCACTCTATCGACTTGTATAAAAATGCCTTTCTTAATAGATTAGAAGTATCACTTTTAAATTTGATATCATTTCCAATAGACATTAGCTCATTAACTAAAGAGCTTTTTTTCTCAGGCTTTGGCTTATTTGATGTATAAATCACTTCACCTAAATGAGCGGGGATTCTTGATTTTTCAACATCCATAAACCCAGCAATATCACAATCAATACCAATAACAACCCCTTGATGAGAATCGCCATAATGAGCCCACATAAGAGTATTTAATGGATTTCTGGTCAAAGAAAGCAAAACATAATGTCTAGAAAATCTATTTTTATATCCATAAAGCGATCGTATGTTTTCCTCATCGGCATCATAAAAATTAAAGTATGTACATTCGAATGGATCATTTACATCATCTATTGATGAAAAACCAATAGTATTACTTTCTATTATTTGCAAAGCAGTTCGGTACGAAACATATTTATATAAGATCAATTAGATACCCTACTCTCATATTACTGAAGTTAAACACAAACATACTAATCACCGCAACGGCAACAACAGCTTATTGATCTGCGACCGTGACACCAAATACACCAGTGCGATCGCCAGTACAGGTAAACCTAACCACATCAGTGGATGTAAGGTAAACGGTAATTCAAACCCTTTAACCACCAGCAAACCTACAACAAATTCAGCGCCTACCGCAGCAATCACACCTGCCAACAACGCAATGATTCCATATTCAAACCACAGAGTGGCAGCAATACGTTTTCGGCTAGCACCGAGTGTACGGTATAACTGAATTTCTGTTTGGCGTTCTGAAATACTCAATCGTAATAAAGTCATTATCAGCAATAAACCACTGACAACACCAAGCCCAGCTAATACCGTTAATGACCAACTAACTTGTGCCAACAAGCCTTGAATACGGGTTGCCATCATTCGTAAATCAAGTACACCCACAGTGGGATATTGGCTAGCTAAGGTATTTAATAATGCATTTTGCTGCTCGCTAACTCGAAAACTAACTAAGCCGGTTGCGGGAAATGACTGCAACACATCAGGAGTGAAAATAAAATAGAAATTGGGCTTCATGTTGCGCCATTCAACATCACGAATACTGTTAACGGTAGCGTTAAACTCCAATCCACCCACAGTAAATGCCAACTTGTCACCCAAGTGAATATTCAACCGTTTAGCAATTCCAGATTCAACCGAGACACCTTCCGCTTTGCCCCATTGCCCTTTGGTCACTACATTGTGGCTTGGCAGTGTTTTCGCCCAGGTAAAATTAAGCTCACGCCTTAAAGCAGGATCGATACTTCCATCATCTGCCTTTCGATTTAACTCGTTACTTATCTCAGTATTATTTTCAGCTTGATCAGCCGATGTTTCATTTAATGGGGCGTAAAAACGTTGATCGTTAATTGCCACCAACCGCCCACGTGTTACTAGATAACCTTGCGAACGGGTTAAATTTGCTTTATCTAAAGCTGCTAAATAGCTTTGCTGTTGCTTAGGGGCAATATTGAGTGCAAATACATTGGGAGCATCCGCAGGTAGGGTATTTTTCCAATCGGCTAATAACTCATTTCTTAATAGCCCAATCACCGCTAATAACATTAATGAACAGGTTAACGCCACCAATTGAGTCGCGGTTTTAATCTTACTGCGATTCACACGGCTTAATGCCAAACTATAGGCTGCACCAAACTGCAGTTTTTGTAAAAATGCGATAGCGACTACACCAACGCATGCTAAAACTAACAATAATCCCGCCATACCAAATAGGACTAACCATACCAACCCATTAGTACCAATCCATGCTATTGCGGCTAACATCGGAAACAGTAGCAATAGCCACGCTAAACGACTTGTTGTTGATACTCTTGTCGATATTTGTACTGAATTGATCGCAGCGGTTTGCACTAACCGTGACAACGGGATCCCTAATGCTGGTAGTGCAATTAATAGTGCCAACAATAAACTGATAGCAAAAGGCGCCAACCCCATCGTAGGTAACTGTTCTGGTAATATGTTTTGCAGAGGATAACGCAGCAACCACTCAAGCCCTAATCCAAAAGTTAAGCCAATAACTATCGCGACCACAAACACTAATCCAACTTGAGTTAACAGCCAGCGCCATAAAAAACCTTTCGTTGCGCCCAAACTTTTCATCATTGCGACTGCTGTTTTACGAGTAACAGCATAATGTTGGCAAGTCAGCACTAAGGTAGCAGCAGCCATCAACACCACTAGCACTAACGTCAACGATAAATATTGCTGTGCTCGTTCAATAAAATCACCACTACGTCCGGCATCATTTTCAGTTAACCAACGTTGACTCGGCGTTAACGTTAATTGCTGACGAATATCATCCAGCGACTTATTTGAACCAGAGAAATAATAACGATAACTAATTCGGCTCCCTGGTTGTACGCCGCCGACCGCTTCAATATCTTGTTGGTTAATAAATACGGTCGGCATTTGGCTAAATGGATTAAACGATAATTCAGGATCCTGAGCAATTCGACCGCTAATTTTTAGCTCGGCATCACCCAACATGAGTACATCACCAATGTTGACATCCAACAGTGAAAATAACCGCTCAGCCAACCATAACTGATTAGGTTTTACATGGTGTTCTAATCGCGCAGTATGCGTACTTTGTAAGCTAAGATCGCCTCGTAATGGAAAATTTGAATCTACCGCTTTAACACTCACAAGTTGCATACCGTCATCACTAAATGCCATGGTGCCAAAACGGGTTTGTTGTGATATTTTCACAGGATCTGTTACTGATATTTTTAGCGGCGATAGATCAACGGGCTGTGAAGATACCAGTACCCTATCAGCAGTAAGCGCTGATCGTCCTTGATCAACAATGATCGCCTCAACACGGCTAACTAAAGCTGATAACGCAAAGACACATGCGATAATTAAACTCAACGCTAAAGTCACTAACCACAACTGGCCTTGGCGAATTTCATTCCATGCCCAACGCACAATAAATAGCCGCTTATTCGTTGTCGCTAAAGTAACGGTATTAGACATCACGATCTTCCTTGTTTACTTACCTACGTTCTTCCATATTTAAGACGCCGTTATCTAATCGCATCACGCGATCACAACGGGCAGCTAATGCATCATCATGAGTCACTAATACTAATGTGGTATCACTGTCTCGATTAAGCTCAAATAACAACTCAATCACCATTGCTGCGGTGTGCTGATCTAAATTTCCTGTCGGTTCATCGGCAAACAAAATTTTAGGCTTGATCATAAATGCACGCGCTAATGCTACTCGTTGTTGCTCACCACCGGATAATTGACTCGGCAAATGGGTTTCTCGTCCTTTTAATCCCACCATATCAAGTAACATTTTCGCCCGTTCAATATCGACATTTTTATTTTGAATTAAACATGGCAGCGTGACGTTTTCTAACGCATTTAAGGTCGGTAATAACAAGAAATTTTGAAACACAAATCCAATTGATTCACTACGCAATCGTGCTCGTTGTTCATCATCAAGCTGTGTCAGACTATGGCCTAATAGTTCAATCTCACCCGTTGTTGGTACATCTAACCCAGCCAATAACGTCATTAGGGTCGATTTCCCTGCACCAGATACACCGATTAATGCAATTGACTCACCTTGCTCGACCTCAAGCGAAACATCCTGCAAAATAGTCATCGGCGACAAGGCTGTCGTAACCTGTTTCGAAACAGCGTGTGCTTTTATTACGGAGACTGACATGATACGAATCCTTTCATTATTAATGCTGCTATTTTCATCAACAACATTTAGCCAAACACTGTTGGTCTTAGGTGATAGCTTAAGTGCAGGTTATCAGATGCCAGCACAGAAAAGTTGGCCAGCACTACTACCTAAAATATTAGCCCAGCAATCTCAGCCAACAACAATTATCAATGCCAGTATTTCAGGCGATACCAGTGGTAATGGTTTAGCACGATTACCGCAACTACTTAAACAACATCAACCTGATATTGTGTTAATTGAATTAGGTGCTAATGATGGCTTACGTGGCTTTGCTCCTAAAATATTACGCAATAATCTCAGCCAGATGATCACTTTAATTAAAAAAATGGGATCACAGCCATTATTAATGCAAATCGAAATTCCACCAAACTATGGTAAACGCTATAACGAACTGTTTCGTAATACCTATCCAGAATTAAGCCAATCGCTTAACGTGCCACTATTGCCCTTTTTTCTTATTGATATCATTGTTAAACCTCAACTGATGATGAAAGACGGTCTTCATCCAACTATTGAGGCACAACCACTTATTGCTCAATTCATGGCACAACAATTACAACCATATCTCAATCAGGAAAGTTCACAATGACAGTATCTATTTTAATTACTGGCTGTAGTTCTGGCATTGGCTATTACTGCGCTGCCGAGCTTAATAAATTAGGCTATAACGTCATCGCCAGTTGCCGCCAACCGCGCGATGTTGAACGATTAAACAATCAAGGTATAAATTGTATTCAACTCGATCTTAGTTGTTCTGAATCTATTGATCGTGGCTTAAAACAAGCATTAGTATTGGCAAATGGTCAGTTAGATATGTTGTTTAATAATGCCGCTTACGGACAACCAGGGGCATTAGAGGATTTACCAACAGACGCATTACGCGCCCAATTTGAAACTAACTTTTTTGGTTGGCATCAACTAACTCGTGCAGTGATCCCATTGATGCTACAACAAGGTCACGGCAAAATAATTCAAAACAGTTCAGTATTAGGCTTAGTCGCCATGAAATATCGTGGGGCTTACAATGCCAGCAAGTTCGCTATTGAAGGTTATACTGATACGCTACGTTTAGAACTGGCTAATACTCCCATCCAAATTGCTTTAATTGAACCCGGTCCTATTGAGAGCCATTTTCGTCAAAATGCTAAATTTCAATTTGAACAACACATTGATATTAATCATTCTCGTCATCATGATGCTTATCAGCAAACATTGCAGAGACTCGGTACTGCAACCCCAAATAATAAATTCACTTTAGGACCCGAAGCCGTCTTTAAACAAGTGTTAGCGATAATTAACAGCAAGCATCCAAAAGCACGTTATTATGTTACTCAACCGACTTATATTTTTGGTTTTCTTCGTCGAATATTGCCAACAAAATGGTTAGATAAGCTACTAATAAAGAGTAATTAATTACATTAAAGCCATAATAATCGCGTTTATTATGGCTAATTTAGTTTATCTCACAACGATAAAATGGTGATAAAAACAACACCAAAAAAATTAACTCAATCGAATACACTATTTTTTCACTCGTAAAGTTAAACAAATAGCCTTTATAGTAAAAATTTTTGCTATCAACGCTAAAATCTATAATAACGTCATATTAGTGTCACAATAAAACGCTACAGTAAGCTCAAGTCAAAAGACTTATCATCAAAAATTGTCTTATCTGAGGTGTAGTATGTCGTTGCGCCAAATCAACCTTATCTGTCTCTGTATCACGCTAGTGGTTATGCTTACCTTTAATAATTAATACCATTTTGCGCTATTTTCTTGATTCATATCGATTCATCCCCATATATTTGTTATAGCCTTTCAAATAGCCAACGGATATCAGCACATGTATCAAAATGTCGCGCTTGAATTAAACGAACAAAATCTTCAGCAAATCATCGATCAATCAATGCAGACACCGGTGGTGATCAGTTTTTGGGCACCTTCAATGCCAGAGACGCTGGAAGTTAATGCAACTCTTGAAAAAATTGCTCGTGAATATCAAGGGCAATTTACACTAGCAACAGTGAACTGTGAGACTCAACAGATGGTTGCTTCTCAGTTTGGCGTACGTGGATTACCCACCGTTGCCTTATTTAAGAATGGTCAACCTGTTGATGGCTCTGCTGGCCCACAAACAGAACAAAGTTTACGTGAAATGCTAACCCGTTATTTACCGACGCCAGAAGAATTACAACTGCAGCATGCATTAGCGTTAGTAAAAAGCGAAGAGTACAATCAAGCACTTGCATTGTTACGTCAACTGGCACATAAATTTCCTAAAAATAGTATTATTGAACTTGCGATTGCTGAATGCTTAATCGCTGCGGGATTATTTGATGAAGCAGAATTAATTCTTGAAACTATTCCAATGCAAGATCAAGACGCACAATATAAAGGGTTACTTGCTAAGCTTGAATTACATAAACAAGCGGGTAATTCTCCTGAAATTCAACTACTAGAAGAAAAACTAGCAGCCAATCCAAGTGATGCAAATATTGCTTTTGAACTTGCTATTCAATACAGTCAAGTAAACCGCAATGAAGAAGCACTAGCACTGTTACTAAATATTCTTCGTCGCGATCTTAACTTTGCTGATGGTAATGCTAAAAAGACCATGATGGATATTTTAGCCGCACTAGGACAAGGAAATCCTATTGCAGGGACTTACCGTCGCCAGCTATATTCACTACTATATTAATTGATGATCAAATAAAAAAGGCCCGTAAGCTTTGCGCTCATGGGCCTTTTTTTATTTACCACATTCAATCGTTTTTTAACGTGCGTTAGTTTTTTCAAATACTAAAAATTTATTACCTGAATCAACAACCAACGTATTATTGATCACTTCAATACTGGTCGCACTACGCAGAACATTGAGCATATTTTCTTCTTGAGTAACAAGCTCAGGTAAACAAATTTTACGGGTAACAACAGGTAGAGTAAAACTGCCATCAGCAGCAATTAAGCGACCTTTAAATTGATTGCAACCGGTGAAACCAGAAACTTTCATATCTGCATTAATATCTAATTTAGGTTTATGTTTGGTCACTCCAGGGATAAATACTCCCCCTGTTAGCGTCCATTCCCCTACAAGTCGTGTCGACTTATTTAATTGCTGATTAGAAAAACAGCCCGTTAATGAAATCGCTAATAATATTAATAAGCAGAATTTACTTTTTTTCATCATCGCTCTATCACTTAATCTTAATCTCAATAAATTGCTTTAGTTATCCTTAAACCGGTTATTGAGATAATAATCAAATAAAATAATGCCGATGATCTCTCATCGGCATTAAAATTTAAACTAGCTCAAAACTAGGCAGTTTGTACAATCGTCTTAATTACTTAAGGATGATTTGTACTGAACGCTGAACGTAATCAGTAGTATCTGCTTTATCAGTTTTGATTGGGTTGCTGTTAGCTACGTGAGAAACAGTTAAGCGAGTTGCGCTGATACCGTTTGCTTCTAGGAAGCTAGCAACGTTTGCTGCACGCTCAGAAGAAACTTTATCGTTGATTGCTTGGCTACCAACATTATCAGTACGACCGATAATTTGTGCAGTTACTTCTGGGTTAGCTTGCATAGTTGCAGCAATCTCACCTAGGTTGTAACGACCGTAAGCGTTTAGCTTAGTTTCACCATTTTGGTATGGTAGAACATAAGAAGAACGAGTTGGGATTTGTGCTTCAACAGCAACTTCTTTAACTACTTCTACAGTGTTTGTAACAACTGCAGGTGTTGCAGGTTGACCAAACTTGTATGTCATACCCCAGTACGCTTGAGTTAGATCAGCGTGACCGTGTGAAGTACGTAGGTTTTGGTAGTAATCAGCACCGATTTGAGTAGATAGTGCGTGAGTGATTTGGTAAGAAAGACCTAAACCACCAGTTGCTGAGAAGCTATCAGACTTCATGTGGAATAAGTTTTCGTTTACATCTTTATCATCAGCGTAGATGTAAGTTGCACCTAATTTAGCAAATGCAGATAATTTTTGTGTAAGAGGTAGGTTACCTTTAACACCAACAGTTGCTAGGTTTAGGTTTGAATTACCTAAGTTGTACATGAAGTCGTAGCTACCGTAAACACCAACATATTGGTTGAAGTCATAACCAGCATCTAGCTTAACGCTAGGTGCATTAGTTTGACCACCAAACATTTGAGAGTCTGCGCTACCAACATAGCCCATACCTAGTGCACCACCAACCCAGAAGCCGTGACCTTGACCAGCGTACCAGTGACCAGTAGCAGCAGATTGAGTTAGTGCAGTGTTATTTGTAGCCGTTGCTGGAGCTTCAGCTGCCATTGCAGATGTAGCAACGCCTAGAGATAAAGCTGCTACTACAGCTAGAGATAGAGATTTCAATTTCATGTTTAACTCCAATGGTTAAATGCTTTAAAAACTTTCTAATTGTCTGTCCATATAAGTGCGTACTATCTATTTTTTTAAGCGTGTATCGCAGGACAGTCTTTGTTAAGAACCATTCCATTCTGTGACTGAGTTAGCATTAAGGCAAATAATAAAAAATGATGTTCACAATTAATTGGCGTTTTTTCACACGCGCCAAAAAAATGACTTCTGAAAATCAAATCATTCAGAAACAATTTAGATAAATGGAAAGAAAACATTTTTCAAAAGAAATTAATTCATATAAAAAAAGATAAAAACCCACTAACACAACAATAAAACAATTAAAAAACAATATGCTATTAAAAAAACAAGCCTCATACTAACGACCAAAAAAAATATGAAAAACACGAATTTTTATACTGCACATAACGTAATAAATAATCATATAGCACTATTTAAGGCTCAAATTATCCTTTATTATGTCTTCCATAAATATTTTTTTTTGTTAGCATTTGCTTTGAAAATAAAGCGTAGAGAGATGTAATGAACTTTTTCATCGTCGATATATGATAAATAACGCCTCTTTACACTTTTATTTACCCTCAAAAAATGAGAATTTTATATCATTATAAAAACTAGGCGTTTAGATACTGAAAGCAATAACAATAAAAAAGCAGTCGTCTTTGAAACGTATACTGCGCCAAATTGATACTTAGATAGGTAGTTAGAAAGCCATGATCATATATAAATACGGTAAGGATGTTTTTGAACCGCAAAAAAGCGCTTATACAAATCAAGAAACAACCACTAAACTTAGTGCTAGCGAAACAAAAATCCTCCAATTTTTAATTGATAATAGTGGCGAGATTATCAGTAGAGAAAAGCTACTAGAAATAGGTTGGCCAGATAAAGTTGTTGTACCAAACTCTTTAAACGTAGCGATCGCTAACTTACGTAAGGCATTTAAAAGTAAGAATGAGATTATCATTACGATTAAAGGTGCAGGTTTTACCATTGCAAATAACACCTTTATTCAGCAACAATTTCAGCCAGACGTTGTAATAGATAAAGAACAGCATCCTACTGAACCACCACAATCTATCGACAATAATACAGAGAACAACACGGTTAATAGCGAGATTAATCACACGACAGTTGTGCAAAAAAACAAACCACTGCCAGCCATGACAAAAATTGGTTATGGCATTTGTTTAATCGTCATGTTTGCTTGGATTATGCTATGGGCTAGCAGTTGGCAATCACCACCTTGTGTTACCGTTAATAACCAAAAAATTTGTGGTAACATTGGATTGCTCAATTTACAAAAGCTGCCACAAAACTTGAGTGGTAAAAATACGGTTTATATTGATACCACTGGAAAAATGTATGAAAAAATTTAAATATGTCGTTATAGCATTATTACTTTTAATGCTATATCCCATCATTAATGGTATGGGATGTGATTTTAATTATAAATACGTCAATTCCAGTCATGAACAATTTGGTAGCTGTAAGTTTGGGCAATACACATTGATTGACTATCCAAATCCTAAACAAGATAACGGCTATACTGTGCTAAAAGGGCTTTATTTCTACGCTTTTGGTAATGCAGCAATTTTCGTTGTCGATACAGAAGATCACACTAAAAAAATTACTGAAGCCGCTATTGAAAGCCTTAATTGGACGCAAGAACGTTTTTGGCGACAATTTAATCTTCAACGATTAGATAATAAAACAATGGTCAGCTATAGCTCATCACCTAAAAAAGCATTACATGTCATTCCTTATGATGGCACTTTATCTATGAGTGATAGTGGTCACTAACAAACTTACGGCTAAATACTTTTTTCAACATCGTATTTAGCCGTTTTTAGTTAAACCATCAAGAATAGGACAATGTGCACTTTTATCTCCAGGACACTGATCCGTTAACGCTGCTAATGTCAGCTTAATTTGTTTTAATTCTTCAATTTTATGATCAATTTCTATCAATTTTTGTTGTGCTTTTTGCTTTACATCTCGACTATGACGATCAGGATTCGTTGATAGTGCTAATAACTGTTGGCACTCATCTAAAGAAAAACCAATCATTCGAGAACGTTTTATCAATAACAACTCTGAAATATGACTTTCATTATAATAACGATAGCCATTAGTCCCTCGTGGGGCTGCACTGATCACACCTTTACTTTCATAAAAACGAATCGTTTTAGCCGTTAATCCAGTCTGTTTTGCAACGTCACTAATACTCATCATTACTGAACATTCCTCTTTAATTAAAAACAACTCTTGACATTATAGTTACTGGAAGGATTATGCTAGGTCTATTATTTCATCTAAGCATAAAAAGGCGAGCACATGAATACAATAACTCTTCCTCTTGCCAATGTACGCTGCATGCATTGCGTTAATAAAATTCGTGATGCTATTAGCCCATTACCTAATATTCAACTTATTGATATAAATACTGACCAGTTAACAGTATCTATAGACAGCTCTTTACCTGATTTGTTTGATGCAATTTCAGCACTAGGCTATCAAGTTGGCTTCCACTATCAATTATCGCTAGCCGGATTATCTTGCGGTCGTTGTGTGGCAAAAATAGAGCAAGCCTTAAAAGAACGTCATGACATTGCACACTTTGATATTACTCAGCAATTGGCTGATGTTTATGGCGCAATCAGTGAGCAAGCACTAACTAATATAATTGTTGAATTAGGCTATCAAGTCATCACAAATTCAACACCACAACATTATGATTTTACATTAAACGGTCTTTCTTGCGGTAAATGTGTGGCTAAATTGACCACCGCATTAACTCAAGACAATATCGAGATTATTACACTAGATAAAAATACCCTTAGTCTAATAACGCCCCTCAGTGCCGACGATATTATCGCCATAGTAATAACAACTGGCTATCAAGCAGCATTAAATACTGATATTCAACCAACAACAATTGAAGCTGATACACTTATAACCCCTGAGCCTGAGCCAATTATCGCCCCCCAAGGCAAGGCAACTCAATTACTTCTATCTGGATTAACTTGTGCTAGTTGTGTTGCATCAGTAGAGAAGGCCATCAAGGCTGTTAACGGCGTTACAAATGTAAATGTTAACCTCGCTGAGCGTACCGCTTTAATTTACGGCCAAGCACCGTCACAAGCGATCATAATGGCGATTGAAAATGCAGGCTATGGCGCAGAAGAAAGTGAAGATGACCAAACTCGTCGTATTCGCCAGCAACAACAAAACCAACAAACATTTAAAACCCATATCCGTAATGCTACCGCCTCTCTCGCATTAGGTGTGCCATTAATGGCATGGGGACTGTTTGGCGGAAGTATGGTGATTGACTCAACAACGAGCCAAATAAGTTGGGGCATTATTGGACTGATAACATTAGCATTGTTAGTCACTGCAGGTAAAGATTTCTATATTAATAGTTGGAAAGCATTCCTTCACCATCGCGCAACCATGGATACCCTCGTTGCATTAGGCACAGGTGCAGCATGGCTATTTTCAATGACGGTTGTTATTGCGCCTAATATATTCCCATTAGCTGCTCGTCATGTCTATTTTGAAGCATCAGCAATGATCATTGGTTTAATCACTATTGGTCATGCATTAGAAGCTCGTGCGCGTAGCCGTACTTCAAAAGCTCTAGAGCGCTTAATTGATCTTCAACCTCAAACTGCCATTGTGGTTGAAAATGGACAAGAAATAGAACGCCCTCTTAGTGCTGTAACTGCTGGAATGACTTTACGTTTAAAACCAGGAGCTAAAGTTGCGGTAGATGGTATTGTCATCGAAGGAACAAGTTACCTTGACGAATCAATGCTAACGGGTGAGCCACTCGCAATACATAAGAAAACAGGCGATCATGTACGTGCAGGTACGATTAATCAGCAAGGTAGTTTGCTTTTTAAAGCTGAACATATTGGCAGTGACACCATGCTGGCACGTATTATTCAATTAGTCCGCCAAGCACAAAGCAGTAAGCCTGCACTAGCACGATTAGCTGATACTATCTCAAGTGTCTTTGTACCAAGTGTTATGATCATCGCCATAATAACCGCCATGGCTTGGTATTATTTTGGTCCGCAACCCGCTTCCGTTTATATGCTAGTGGCTGCAACAACCGTACTTATTATTGCTTGTCCGTGTGCTCTTGGTTTAGCAACACCAATGTCAGTAACTGTTGGTGTTGGACGTGCAGCAGAACTTGGTATTCTCATTAAAGATGCTGAAGCCATGCAGCAGGCCGCAAGTATTGATACTGTGGTATTAGATAAAACAGGTACATTAACAGAAGGTAAACCACAAGTTGTTGATTATAAAATATATAACGCGTTAACTCGTGAACAGCTAATTCAATTAGCCGCAAGTTTAGAACAAGGTTCTGAACACCCTCTTGCCAATGCTATTGTTAAATCAGCTCAACAGCAGCAATTACCACTGTCTTCACATAGTGATTTTATGACCTATTCAGGCCTAGGTGTATCAGGCACAGTAGATCAGCACAATCTGCTATTAGGTAATGCTAACTTCATGATTCAAAATGACATTACTATTAATCAAGCTGAAAAAGATTTTGATTTTATTGCCAATCAAGGTGCAACGCCTGTCTATCTTGCACAAAATGGCGTTTTAGCGGGGATTATTGGTATTAGTGATCCATTACGTAAAGATTCACTTTCTGCCGTTAAACGAATGCAAAAAATGGGTCTTAAAGTCGTTATGTTAACAGGTGACAGTGTTAAAACAGCGCAAGTTATTGCGAATAAACTGGGTATCACAGATGTTGTAGCGGAAGTATTACCCGATGGCAAAGCTGCACAAATCACCTTATTACAGCAACAAGGTCGACGTGTAGTTATGGTGGGCGATGGTATTAATGATGCACCTGCCCTTGCACTGGCTGAAGTCGGTATTGCAATGGGTAGTGGCACAGATGTTGCGATTGAAAGTGCGCAATTTACGCTAATGCGCCACTCACTACACGGTGTTGCTGATGCGCTAGAGTTATCAAAAGCAACATTACGCAATATCAAAGAGAACCTATTTGGTGCCTTTATTTACAACACATTAGGTATTCCAATTGCCGCGGGAGTGTTATTCCCTTTAACAGGAACACTGCTTAGTCCTGTTATTGCAGGGGCAGCAATGGCGTTATCATCCATCACAGTAGTAAGTAATGCTAATCGATTACGTTTATTTAAGCCAAGCCGACAAGATCAGGAGAAATAATATGTGTTTATTATTAGGCGTTGCTGCAATTGGATTTATTGTCTGGTGGTTTTGGCTTAATCCAAGCTCTCGTAATTCAAAATAAGACTATTCCAATAACTTAATAATCATATTAAGGCTACTTCGGTAGCCTTTTTTGATCTCATTTTTTATCAATCTTTGGTATAACTTAATTAATATTACTTAATTGGTGGTACACATGTTCAAAGCCCTCTTATCAAAAGCATTATTAGTACTGCCTTTTATTTCTCAACCAGTACTTGCCGATCCTATTATTTGGAAAATTCATGATCAACAGCGTGAGTTTTATGTTTTAGGTTCTATTCACGCGGGTAAAGAGGCAATGTTTCCGCTGCCAAATATATTTCTTGAACAATGGCAACAAGCGGATGCCTTAATTGTAGAGGCCAATATATTACAACAATCAACTGCTGTGCCTACGCTAGCCCCGCCATTTACTCACCAAGTATTACCTACACCCGCATTCAGCCAATTAAAAAAAATCGCCATAAAATTAAATATTCCCTTTGAGCCATTATTACAACAGCCACCATGGTTAACGGCAGTAACACTACAACTAGCGCTAGCTGATAAACTCAACCTTAAATCAGACTATGGTATCGATTATGTATTGTTACAGCGCGCCCAGCAGCAAAACCTCCCAATCCATGAATTAGAAAGTGTTAGTCAGCAATTTGATATGCTTGAGAATCTACCAGAGAATGGCGCACCAATGCTGGCTGAAACCATTAATGAGTGGGAAAAAACACAATCATCATTACGCTGCCTAATTAAAGTATGGCAACACGGCGACAGCGATAAACTTGAACAGCTTTTCCAAGAGAGCCAATTTGATCCAACAACCGATGATGCTTTAATTTTTAAGCGTAATCAGCGCTGGGCCGAAACATTGACAAAAGACACGTCCTATCAATCAGGCAAATTTATGCTTGTCGTGGGTGCATTCCATTTAATTGGTGAACAAGGATTACCTAATTTAATGAAACAACAAGGCTTTAAGGTTGAGCGGATGACCTCTGGGACAAAGGCTGAGTGTCAGTAAGATAAAAAGTCACTACTTTGAACTTACTTAATATATTTAGTAGTAGTGACTTTATATTCTATTTAATTAAATCTTCTTTTTAAGAAATAAAAATGGAACTAAGAAAGCAGATGCAAATATTGAAGCAATAAATATCAAAGTAAAAAAACCTTGCCAATGATAAATTTCAATAATTTTTGCCACAGGGTATCCTGATAATGCGGCACCAATATAACCAAATAAACTAACAAACCCCACAGCTGCACCTGCAGCATCTTTATGTGACGATTCTGCCGCCATAATACCAATTAACATCTGAGGACCAAAAATAAAAAAGCCGCTCATAAAATAGATGATACAATAAATAGGATGTGAGGCTGAATTAAAATTCCATAAACAGAACATAGTAAAGATAACGCCAATTGAAAAAATAACGTTAATAGGAGCGCGGCGACCATTAAAAAAATAATCAGATCCCCATCCAGCAAAAAGAGAACCAACAAAACCACCAATTTCAAAAAAACTAATTGTTGAATTTGATGTTAATATATCAAAACCACGCATTTCAGTTAAATAAATATTACTCCAATCATTAATTGATGTTCGAACGATATAAACTAAAATATATGCCATTGCTAACAACCAGATAGCTTTATTCTTTAATATATAATTTAAAATTATTGTCCTAGTATCTGCTTTAATACTCGCTTTTTCTTGCTGTATTTCTAACTCATCATGTCGCCATTCACCAACTGTTGGTAATCCCATGGTTTCAGGCTTATCACGTAAACGCCAACAAACAAAAAGACCACACAGAATAGCAAGACACCCAGGAACAACCATACCAAAACGCCACCCATAATGCAGAGTGATTACCCCCACAATAATTGGAATTAAGGCACCACCTAAATTATGAGAGGTATTTTGAATTGACCACCATGTACCACGTTCAGATTTAGAATACCAACTGGTTAGTAGTTTAGAACAAGGAGCCCACCCCCAACCTTGAAAATAAGCATTCACCACCCACAATGAAATAAATAATGTGACGGAAGAACTAAGTCCAAAAGCGATATTAACTAAGCCTGTAATAATTAATCCTCCCCCCATGAACCAGCGAGGGTTTGATTTGTCACTAATAATGCCAGAAAAGAATTTAGATAAGCCATACACAATATAGAATAATGTACCCATTAACCCGAGAGTTTCTTTATCTAAAATTAATGAATCTAATAATGTTGGTGCGATAAAATTCAAACTTTTTCGAGTAAAATAATATGCGGTATAACCAACATACATACCGATTAATATCTTAACCCGCCATTTTCTATACGTTGTATCGATTACATGATCACTCTTAATAGAAGAAACTGACATAACACACCTACAAATATTGAATAAAAGTAATTATTTGCTAAATAATATTCCTAAATGGAATTATTTATGTGACGAATATCTATTCTTCCAAATAATGTATGAACCACTTTTAACAGAAAAAACCTGAATCTTTCGACTCAGGTTTTCTTAATACTAGTTAGTGAAAAGCCTAGGTTCTATTGCCAGTGAACCCTCACCCTCCGGTCATACCAACGACTATCCATTTTATATAGACGAAAAAAAACCTGAATCTTTCGATTCAGGTTTCTTAATAGTGGTCGGTGAAGAGGGATTCGAACCCCCGACCCTCTGGTCCCAAACCAGATGCGCTACCAAACTGCGCTATTCACCGACTTAATTCTTTTCTAGGAACGCTGTTAAAAGGGTCAACCCTCTGGTCCGCTATTCCTAACATCAGAGATGCGCTATCAAATTGCGCTATTCACCGACAATGTTTTAGGCTTACAAGGCCAAGGTCTCTTAACAAGATAACCTAAATAATGGGGTGGCTAACGAGGCTTGAACTCGCGACAACCGGAATCACAATCCGGGACTCTACCAACTGAGCTATAGCCACCATTGTAAGTGGTCGGTGAAGAGGGATTCGAACCCCCGACCCTCTGGTCCCAAACCAGATGCGCTACCAAACTGCGCTATTCACCGACTTAATTCTTTTCTAGGAACGCTGTTAAAAGGGTCAACCCTCTGGCCCGCTATTCCTAACATCAGAGATGCGCTATCAAACTGCGCTATTCACCGACTAATTCTTTGCTGAGAATTACAATTAAATAAACCGCATATTCTCTAATAATGGTTTTAATAAACCACTACTTTTAAATAGTGGTCGGTGAAGAGGGATTCGAACCCCCGACCCTCTGGTCCCAAACCAGATGCGCTACCAAACTGCGCTATTCACCGACTAATTCTTTTCTAGGAACGCTGTTAAAAGGGTCAACCCTCTGGTCCGCTATTCCTAACATCAGAGATGCGCTATCAAACTGCGCTATTCACCGACTTAATTCTTTGCTGAGAAATATAATTAAATAAACTGCATATTCTCTAATAATGGTTTTAATAAACCACTACTTTTAAATAGTGGTCGGTGAAGAGGGATTCGAACCCCCGACCCTCTGGTCCCAAACCAGATGCGCTACCAAACTGCGCTATTCACCGACAATGTTTTAGGCTTACAAAGCCAAGGTATCTTAACAAGATAACCTAAATAATGGGGTGGCTAACGAGGCTTGAACTCGCGACAACCGGAATCACAATCCGGGACTCTACCAACTGAGCTATAGCCACCATTGTAAGTGGTCGGTGAAGAGGGATTCGAACCCCCGACCCTCTGGTCCCAAACCAGATGCGCTACCAAACTGCGCTATTCACCGACTTAATTCTTTTCTAGGAACGCTGTTAAAAGGGTCAACCCTCTGGTCCGCTATTCCTAACATCAGAGATACGCTATCAAACTACGCTATTCACTGACTTAATTCTTTTGAGAAGTGTTATTAATTAACGCGTTCTCTGATAATAATGATTTTATAAACCACTACTATTTAAATAGTGGTCGGTGAAGAGGGATTCGAACCCCCGACCCTCTGGTCCCAAACCAGATGCGCTACCAAACTGCGCTATTCACCGACTAATTTTTTAGGAATGCTGCTGGAAGGTAAACCCTCTGGCTCGCTATTCCTAACATCAGAGATGCGTTATCAAACTACGCTAATCACCGATATTTCAACGCGCTGTGCGTCGTTGAGGTCGCTTATAATACTCGCCATTTTTATTTTAGCAACCCCTATACGGTATTTTTTTTGTAACTAAAATATATGCGCATTAAACCAGCGATTTTAGCGGTTAAAAATAGTTTATTCTGTATAAAATACAATCAACTACCCCTTGTGAGCCATATTTCTATCTTCTTAAGAATAAATATTCTTACACGACATTGTTGATATTAAATAAATTTAAGCGCTTAAACCCTTAAATATCTGCCTTTATCTTTCTTAATATATTCACTTTTGTTTCAATTAAGCACAGGTATACTGAAATTATTGCTTAATTATAGTGAGCCTATTATGTCTAATAATGAATTAGATCTCTTTAAAGAGATGATGGCCGACGTAGCGCCGATAAAACAAGATACTGTTTTAATCCAACAAAAATACCAAGTATCTGAAGCTCAACTTGCTCGACGTCTTGCGGCACAAACACTAGCAAATGGTAATATTGATTATCTTTCTCTTGATAACGCGAAGATGATAAAGCCTGATGACATGATTGAATTCAAACGTGATGGTGTCCAATTGGCCGTATTTAAGAAAATGCGACAAGGAAAATATGATATTCACGCTCGTTTAGATCTTCATAAAAAAACCTTATCTCAAGCTCGTGATGAAGTATTGGCTTTTTTAAAACAATCCCAACGGTTAGATATTCGCACTGTTATGATTGTTCATGGTAAAGGCGAACGAAGTAATCCTCCCGCATTAATGAAAAGTTTTGTCACCACATGGCTAGAGCAAATTTCTGATGTGCTTTGTTTTCATTCAGCGCAGCGGCAACACGGAGGAACGGGAGCACTCTACGTTATGATCAAGAAAAGTGCAGAAAAGAAACAACAGACTCGAGATCGACATTTAAACCATCGCGACGCCTAAAAACAGATAAGAAAGAAAATAACCAATTGATAAATATAATTAATATTTATTATTGTTGTTTAAAATAGACGATTAGCAAAACGGTCAAATAAATATATCCTAGGGTTAAATTATTTTGAATTTATTTATCATACAATTTAAGTAAAGTCGCCGCCCTAGGAGATTATTCATGAACTCAGAAATACGACCAATGCTGCTAATGTTAGTATCTACTTTTAGCTTATCAGTAACAGGATTATTAGCTAAATGGCTAACCCACAGCTTTGACCCTGCATGGTTATGCTTTTTCCGTTTGTTATTCCCTGCAATTCTTGCCTTTTGGTTAATGGTCATCACTCAATGGTCACACCCCAATAAACAAGCTTGGCGTAGTTTAGTCGTTCGTGGCATTTGTATTACAGGCAGTCAACTTTGTTTTCTTGCATCCATTAAACATCTTAGCCTTGTTGAAGCGGTAGTTTTATTTGGTACGAGTCCTTTATTTGTTCCTATTTTAGAACGTATCTTTTTTAAAACACCGATCAAACGCCTCATTATTATTAATTTAGGTATTACATTTTCAGGCTTACTTTTTATTGCAGGTAATCTTGAACAAATGCAGTTCGGAGGCAGTTTATTACTCGGTTTAGCGGGTGGTATCTTTAATGCAGGCTCACAAGTGGCAATGTATCGTTCAAGTAAAAGTAATTTGACCCCTTTAGGTGTAAGTGCTTGGAGCTTTATTATTGCTTCAATCTTTTTAATACCATTTTTAATGTTGTCACCAATAACAACGACAACAGAATGGCACACTCTAACCGGCTGGCAGCATCCTCTATTATTACTATTACTCTTTATGGCAGTATGTACTGTTAATACTCAAGTCTTCCGCGCTAAAGCTTATCAACTCGTAGAATCAGGATCACAATTAGCCCCAATTATTTTTACTAATTTAATTTTTTCTGCAATTTGGCAATTTATGTTCTTCAACCATCCAATGTCATGGAACAAAATCGTTGGTGTATGTTTAATTATATTAGCCACTATCTTAAATACTTTTGTTCCTATTTGGTTGCAAAAAAAAAGAGGCCAACCAAACTGTTAATATCCACTTAGTGCCTAATCATATTATCCATGGTCGAACTCAGTTCGACCTTTTATCATTAAATCATCCATACGACTCGACATGCTAAACCCAATAAAACACCCCCTGACAAACGATCGATTAACTGTGCTTTCGTTCTTAAAACAGTAAGAACGCGTGAATAAGATAAAATACAGGCAATTAACGTATACCATAATCCATCCACCAGCAGTGGTGTAATAATAAGAATAGCTTTTGATGATGTTTCATTGCCGACTTCAACAAATTGACTAAACAAAGCTAAAAAAAATAAGGCTAATTTAGGATTAAATAGTGAGATCATCACTCCATCTCGTGCCGCTTCAAGCAATGTCGTTGATTTACTTTGAGCCAATTTAGCAGCAACACCACCTCTAGAACGTAATGCATTAATACCTAAATACGCTAAATATCCAGCACCAGCATAACTGACACTAGTAAATAACAATGGTGATTGGTGTAGCACTACAGCTAAACCTAATAAGGTAAGCAATGCATAAAAACCAACGCCACAAGCATGAGCCCATGCAGCAACAACCCCATGCCAACGTCCACTCGATAAACTATGCTTAGCCACTACAGCTAAACTTGGTCCTGGAGACATCGCACCTAACAAACAAATGAGTAATAAAGAAAACCAAATACTGAGAGTCATTGTTAAGATCCTTTTATCAATGAATACATCGGGATCCTTTACTACCCCAATTATTTATTATTACTTAATCTTGTTTGGCTATCGTGGCAAAATGACCACCCGTTAACGTCACTAAATCTTGCGCTGCTAATTCTATCTCTAAACCACGACGACCGGCACTAACACAAATCGTTTCAAACTGCTCAGCACTACTATCAACAAAAGTAGGTAACCGTTTTTTCTGTCCCAAGGGACTAATACCACCCACAATATAACCCGTTACTTTTTCAGCTAACTTAGGATCTGCCATTTCAGCTTTTTTCCCCCCCGCCGCTTTCGCAGCAGCCTTTAAATCAAGCATTCCAGCAACAGGCACAACTGCAACGGCTAAATTTTTAGGATCACCATTTAATGCAAATAATAATGTTTTAAATACTCGATGAGGATCTAATCCTAAAATTTCAGCGGCTTCATGCCCAAAGTTATTATTAGCGGGATCATGCTCATATTGGTGAACTTGAAATTCAATTTTATTTTTTTTCGCTAATTTAATTGCAGGTGTCATAACGTTTTCTCTTACAACATTGATTAATCAAACAGTTGTAATTAGCTCCCCTTTGTATATCAAAAAATATTGATCAAAGAAGCTAACAACATCTGTTTACCAAAACAGAACTATATACCGAGATATATTATTTAAAAAGTATAAAAAAAACGGCGCTGAATTTTCAGCGCCGTAAAAAATAAATTCTAACAATAGCTATCAATTATTTATAAATAATCTCACCTTTTGGCGTGTATTTATTAACATCAATTGGACTATTCTTTTGTAAAAATTCTTTTAAAACTTCAGCATCCACAAAACCAGTATTTACATAACCTGAATGTTTATTAATTTTAGGATAGCCATCACCACCTGCAGCATTAAAGCTTGGTACCGTAAAACGATAAGTCTTATTCATTAATATTGGTTTGCCACCGATCTTAACATCATTCACTTCACCATTCGCAACGGTCATGGTGACGCCATAAAATTGAGCATAAGCGCCTGAATCAATAGGCTTAGTTGCAACTACATTTAAATAGTCTAAAACTTCTTTCCCTGACATATCAACATAAGACACGATATTGCCAAATGGCTGTACTGTTAGCACATCTTTATAAGTAATATCACCACCATTAATTGAATCTCGTACACCACCAGAGTTCATTACCGCAAAATCAGCCTTAGCGCGCTGCATGTGTGACGCTGCAATTAAACGCCCGAGGTTTGTTTGCTGGTAACGAACCACATTACGATCCCCTTCTAACTTACCGTTAGATTGTGCAATTTTAACCGTTAGTTGTGCTTGACCTTTTTCTTGAAATGGCGTTAAAAACGATAGTACGTCTGGATTTTGTTGAATTTCATTTTGAATAAACACCCGTTTTTGGCTGCCATCTTCTAATTTAATTTTTTTCTTTAAATTTACTGGCACTAAATCATAACTAATTAAATTTAATTCTCCATTTTGAAATTCAAAATCAGCACGACCAACATATTTACCCCATTCGTGTGCTTGTACTATCCATGTTCCATTTTGTTGATCAGGCGTACACTTATCACCCGGCTTAAAATTACTATTATTTTTATTTGGTGATTCCATACACACAGGTTCTTGTGAGTGACCACCTACAATCATATCCAAATCACCAGGCAGCATGTAACGTGCTAACGCTACATCACCAGGCGCATTAATACCCCGTTTACCATCCTCATAGTGCCCCATATGGGTCGCGGCAATAATCACATCTGGCTTTTCATTGGCTTCAAGTTCAGTGATCACTTTTTTAGCTTCTACTTTTGGATCACGAAATTCAATGGCACCAATATATTCTGGATTACCAATTTTAGCGGTATCTTCTGTCGTTAATCCAATCACAGCAATTTTAATCCCTTGCTGCTCAAAAATTTGATAGGGCTGAAATAGCCGTTTACCGGTTTTTTTATCGTAAATATTGGCTGATAACATTGGGAACTTCGCCCATTGTTGCTGCTTACGTAATACATCCAGTGGGTTATCAAACTCATGATTTCCTAATGCCATTGCATCATAACCTAGCAGGTTCATCCCCTTAAAATCAGGCTCAGCATCTTGTAGATCAGATTCGGGCACACCGGTATTAATATCCCCACCAGAAAGCAGTAGTGTTGTACCACCTTCAGCTTTTACTTCTGCGCGAATATTATCTAACAACGTTTTACGTGCAGCCATTCCATATTCACCATTTTGGTTTTGCCAGAAACGACCATGATTATCATTGGTATGCAAAATAGTAATACGATAAGTTTTATTGGCATCCCATTTAGTTGCAATATCACCTGACGGTGCAGCACAACCAGAAATAACCGCCAATAAAGCAGCAGTTAATGCAGTTTTAGCAAATAGACGTTGTTTCATGTTATCCACCTCAGCGATTTTAATTATCGATAATCACTCTTTAAAAGAGTTTTAATCGAATAAATTTAATGCAAAATAACCGTGTTATTTAATTAAAGAGTACTAATAAATAACAGCTTAAAAATAATTGCGCTCAGTGTAAGTGAATCGAAAATCACCGAGGTCATAACGTCATTATTTTGCAACCAAGATCACCTTTACAGCATTCAAAACGAATAGTGGATCACAAACAACAAAAAAAGCTCGGACAAGGCCGAGCTTTTTGAAAAACAATTAATCCATTTTGTCTCTAAAAACAATTACAGCTAAATTAAAATACTTTCTCAAATTTAGTCGCTGAACGACGAATAAAAATCGCAATTAATGCTGAAATAGCTAAAAAGAAACAATAGTAAGAATGAGAGACTATTTCTAATGGTGACAACTTAAAAACAGAACCTAATAATAGTGCCTGAGCGCCATAAGGCAGCATCCCTTGAATAACACAGGAGAAGATATCCAATAAGCTCGCAGAACGACGTGGTGTCACGCTATTTTCTTGTGCTAACTCACGCGCAACCCCACCAGAAACAATAATCGCCACCGTATTATTGGCTGTACAACAGTTAGTTAAGCTCACTAAACTCGCAATACCCAATTCACTCGCTCGTGAGTTTTCTGATGCATTATGCTTTGAACTAAATTTACCAATCACACGACTGATAAGTTGTGTCAAAAATGCTAATCCACCTTGCTGACGCATTAACTCACTAACACCGCCAATAAGCATTGAAAGTAAGAAGATTTCTTGCATATTGCCAAAGCCACTATAAATATCTTTACCAAATGTCGTTAAGCTATAGCTATCAATCGAGAATAGACCAACACCACCTGCAAGTACGATACCTAAGCTCAGAACAACAAAAACATTCACCCCAGAAACCGCAAGAATTAAAATAGTGATATATGGTAGAACTTTAAGCCATTCAATAGAACTTGCCGCTGGTAACGTAGTTACTGAACTACTAAAAGCAAACAATACCATTGTGACTATTGCAGCTGGTAAGGCGATTTTAATATTCTCGCGGAATTTATCTTTCATCTGACACCCTTGAGAGCGGGTTGCAGCAATGGTTGTGTCAGAAATAATAGATAAATTATCACCAAACATTGCACCACTAAGAACAACACCAGCGGTTAGCGCAATATCCATTCCAGCAGCTTGAGCGATTCCCAATGCAACAGGTGCTACCGCTGCAATAGTGCCCATAGACGTCCCCATAGAGGTGGCGATAAATGCTGAAATGACAAAAATACCGGGTAAAATCATACTTGCAGGTAATATTGCCATTCCTAAATTTACCGTAGCATCAACACCACCAGAAGCTTTAGCTACCGCTGCAAATGCACCAGCTAATAAATAAATCATGCACATTGCAATAATATCGCTATGACCAACCCCACGGATAAATTGCTCTATTGCTTTGTTTAATTTTTCTTTACTAAGTAAAATAGCCACAATCACAGCAGGTAATGCTGCAACAGGTGACGGTAATTGATAAAAAGCGAAATCAACACCCTGATAAGTAAGGTAGCTACCCACTCCGATAAATAAGGATAAAAAGATCCCCAGTGGCAGCAATGCCAATGCTGAAGGTGTTATTGATGCTAGTTTAGTTGTGTTTGACATGCTGATAATGAATATCTATTTTAGAATTTCTCTTAGGTTAATGGGATGTGTCACCACTGTCAACATCTAGACGTCTAAACATCCATATACACATTGATAATTAACTCACACCAAAGCATCAAAATAACCACTCCGTCAATTATATGACACTTTCACCAGTCATTACCGCCAATAAAAAGTCAAAAAATATCAATATCTTACTTACTTTAAAATAAAACTTTCAATCACAAATGAATCAATTGTAATAATAGGTATAATTTGCTCTTATAAGGTATATTTTGACTAATGAGATGGACTAATGCAGTTTTCACTCAAACAAAAACTGATCATTGCTAGCGTATCAGCAGTGATCATAATGGCGACAGTGTTAACATGGTTAGCAGCAAAACAACTTGATAACGAAACCCATGCTAGTACCTCGGAGCGGGCCCGTAGCATTGCCTCAACAGCGACAGTAGGGATTGCCGATTGGATAAATATTCGCCGTGCAATTACTCAATCATTTGATAACTATTATGATCAACCCAATAGTGTGATGTTTTTAGAGCAAGCACGTAAGAGTGGTGGTTTTGATGATATTTATTTTGGGGCGATTAATGGTGCAATGCTGCGTTCACACCCAGAGCGTAATCGTGCAGATTATGATCCTCGCACCCGCCCCTGGTATCGTGACGCACAGACTACTGGTAAACAAATCATTACCACAGCTTATAAAGATGCAATTACTAATGCCCTATTAATCACAATAGCTCAACCATTGATGACCAAAGGTCAAATGATGGGCGTGGTAGGTGCGGATGTACTCATCGATCAATTAATCAATGATGTCATTAGCCTTGATGTGGGTGATAATGCTTTCGCGATGCTGATTAATAAGCAAGATGGTCTATTTCTCGCACATCCAAATAAACAATTACTGCTAAAACCATTAGCGCAATACAGTAACCAACTAACATTGGCAAATATTGAACAGCTAATCACAACTAACAAATCACAAAGCTTAACGATAAACGGTCAACAAAAAGTGTTCTATTTCTCTAACGTGCCTAATACCGACTGGATTTTAGCGTTAGAAATGGATCGAGCAACAGAAGAAGCCAACTACTATTCAGCACTGCAACAATTAATTATCACAGCCATTATTATCACGTTATTAGTGATCGTCTTCTTAACAGTATTAGTCAATTTCCTATTTCGCGATCTTAATCGAGTATCAGCAGCCTTGGCAGAAATTGCAAGTGGTGAAGGAGATTTAACCCGTCGCCTTGAACCTCACAGTAATGATGAAGTGGGTCAACTAGCACATAACTTCAACTTATTTGTGAGTAACCTGCACAGTATGCTGACGCGTTTAAGTCTCGTATCTAGCACTTTAAACCAACAATCACATATCACAGCCTCTCAAGCAGAAGAACGTAGTACTCGTATTCAATTTCAACAAGATGAAATTAATATGGTTGCCACTGCAATTAATGAAATGGCTGCCGCTACCCATGAAATTGCCTCAAATGCAGAAAACACCGCTCGCACCTCAGAAGAAACAGTGCTTGCTTCAGGCCACGGCAGTATTCAAGTAAACCAAAGCCAGCAATCAATCGCGAGTCTTGCTCAAGAAGTAGAAACGGCAACCGGTGTTATCAGTGAATTAAACAGCCATGCTCAAAGCATTAATACCATTCTTTCAACAATTCAAGGTATTGCAGAGCAAACCAACTTATTAGCCCTTAATGCGGCTATCGAAGCCGCACGAGCAGGAGAACAAGGACGAGGATTTGCTGTTGTTGCCGATGAAGTAAGAGTATTAAGCCAACGAACCCATGCTTCCACTCAAGAAATTCAGCAGATGATAGAAACGCTACAACAGACCACCAGCCAAGCAGTTGGTATCATGGATGACAGCCGTCATTTAGCAGAAACCAGTGTTGATGATGCGAATTCAGCTTCAGCTAGCTTGTCGCAAATCACTACCGCAGTAAATAATATTAGTGATATGGCAACACAAATAGCCTCTGCTGCAGAAGAGCAATCATCGGTAACATCTGAAATTACTCGTAACACTGAGGGTATTCGTGATGTCTCAAATGAGTTAGCAATAGAGGCTAATGAAGCGGCGAAACAAGCGGCGGAGCTATCAACCTTGTCGCATGAGCTGCAACAAGAAATTAATCGATTTAAGCTGTAAGTATTTGCGATACCATTAATCACCAACAATAAAGGCTTGCCTACCCTACTGCTAGTTGAAACTAGAAACAGAGTAGTAAGCCTTTATTTTTATACTTTAATTATTTTTATACTTTAATGCACAACCGCTTTACTTAACCATATTAAATACAATCGCGCCCACAGCTAAGCACCCCATCAGTAAGATGAAATATGTGCTCATTTTTCCACGATAAATTTTTAAACTTTCAATGTGATATACCGCCAGCATAGGCATTAAAAATAAAATCATCGCAATAACAGGCCCTGACAATGCTTCCATCATGCCAAGAATGCTCGGGTTCATCACCGCTGCAAACCAAATACTGATAAACATCAGTACAATTCCGATCTTATCAATAGTCTTTAGCGGTAAAGAAGTTTGTTTAGCAACCAAACCATTAAAGCTTTCACGTGCACCCATGAAATGCCCTAAAAATGACGATGTAATTGCAATAAAAGCAATTAAAGGCCCTAAAATCATAATAAAAGGACTGTCTTCAACATTAGCTAAATACGATAACACTGACACATTATCCACTTTCGCTTGCTGAAGTTGCTCTGGCGTTAGGCTTAATACACATGAAAAAACGAAAAACAGTACAAACGCAATGAGCATCACAGATGTACGTTTTAAAATTGTTTCTGATTTAGTGTGTGCTTGTTTACCATATTGACGACGTTGTGCATTAACAAAGCCAGAGACAACTGGGGTATAGCTAAATGCAAAAACGACCACTGGAATTGCCAACCATAATGAAGCACTTAAATCACCAATACTTTGATTAAGGCTAAAATTAGGCATATGCCAACTTGGGATCAGATAAATTGAGATACCCGCTAAAATAAAAGCTAGTGGGTACACAATCATACTAAATACTCGCAGCATAGTTTTTTCGCCTGCAAGCATAATTGCGATCATACCAAACACTAATCCCCCCGAAAGTAAAACCCGTGATGGTGGAACCATATTTAATTGGTGCACCATAAAGCTATCAACCGTATTGGTTAAGCCAACACCATAAATCAGCAAAATAGGAAAAATAGACAAAAAATAAAGCAGTGAAATAAGACGCCCATAACGCTGCCCAAAATGTTCTTCAACCACATCGGTAAAATCTGCATCTTTTTGCGTTGATGATAAAACAAACCGAGCCAACCCGCGGTGAGCCCAAAATGTCATCGGTCCCGCGAGTAATGCCATGATCACTAATGACCAAAAACCACCAGAGCCAATATTAATTGGCAAAAATAGAATACCAGCACCAACAGATGTTCCAAATAGGCTTAACATCCAACTAGTATCGTGCTTAGTCCAACTCGATGAGAGGGTTTTTACTTCTGATGTGGAAAGATCTTGCGATATTGACACGGTAACTCACTGCGACTTAATAAAACATGGTCATCAGTATGGAACGAGCACAACAAAGACTCAAAAAAAAAGTGACACAGATCACCCTAAAATAACAGAGCTCAATATCCTACAGTCACTAATAAAGCGGTAATTAACAACAGATTAAACCAGACTTATAACTTAAATTCAGAACAAACAACCAAATTTTTCAATTAAACAATTTTTTCAACATCGTTTGATTTTTACACAAAAAAGCCCTACAAATAAAATTCATAGGGCTCAATTTATATCAACGGCAATAATTAGTTGATTTCAATCGGTGCAAAACTTTTAATTAAGTCATCAAGTTGCTTAATTTGTGCAAGGAATGGTTCTAGCTTATCTAACGGGAATGCAGATGGGCCATCACAACGCGCAGAATCAGGCGTTGGGTGTGCTTCCATAAATAAACCAGCAATACCCGTCGCAATACCAGAGCGCGCAAGATCAATAGTTTGCTCACGACGACCACCTGATGCCGCACCTAGTGGATCACGACATTGAAGAGCATGAGTTACATCAAAAATGATTGGGCTACCGTTTGACGCTTTTTTCATTACATCAAAACCTAGCATATCAACCACAAGGTTATCATAACCATACAGTACACCGCGCTCACATAGAATCACATTATGGTTATCGCACTCAGCAAACTTCTCGACAATGTTACCCACTTGACCTGGGCTCATAAACTGTGGTTTTTTCACATTGATCACAGCACCTGTTTTTGCCATCGCTTCAACAAGATCTGTTTGGCGAGCAAGAAAAGCTGGTAATTGAATCACATCAACCACATCAGCAACAACTTGAGCTTGTTCTTTTTCATGAATATCAGTAATGATTTTCACACCAAAGGTATCTTTTAGTTCTTGGAAGATTTTTAAACCTTCTTCTAAACCTGGACCACGGTAAGAATGCACTGATGAACGGTTAGCTTTATCAAAAGACGCTTTAAATACAAAAGGAATACCCAGTTTAGTGGTTACTTCTACATAATGCTCACACATTTTCATTGCTAAGTCGCGTGACTCTAATACATTCATACCACCAAAAAGTACAAATGGCTTGTCGTTAGCAACATCAATATCACCAATACGAACAATTTTTTGTTGCATCATATTTATCTTCTCATCTAGTGCAAAGTAAGAGGCTCTTCAGATAGAGCATCTACCTGAAGTTTAAGCAAATCTGCTGCAGGATCTTCTGGGCATTGCGCAATAAAATAAGAATAATCAACTGCAGCCGCATGAAGGCAATCAAGTTGCTGGTAAATATAACCCCGATCACGAATTTCGTGTGGATCACCTGGATTTAATATGAGAGCCAAATCACTGCAGCGTAACGCGTCAGTAAATTGTTCTTCTCGTAATAACGCACTTTTCATTACCGTTAACCAACGCGATAAAATAACGTTATTTTGCTGCGCATCAAGATATTCAGCTTTAAATTCAGCAAATGGTCCACGATGACCAATAAACCAACTCCGTAAGATATGAGTACTAACAAACTCACCATCAAAAGGATTGATATATTGAATATCATCTTGTGACCATACCACTTTCAATAAAAATTGAGTTGGAAACCCAACATTTTCAATGGGTAATTCAAGCTGCTTCGCAAGATACAGAAAAATTGCCCCCAAACTAACAGGGATCCCTTTACGTCGTTCTAATACTTTATCTAAAAAGGCATTCTCAGATGAAAAATATTGCTGAAGATCGCCCTGAAAGCCCCACTCATGATAAAACAGTCGTAATAAACCATCTAAACGTAAACGAGGATTAACCTCCCCCATTAATGTTTGTTCGGCTTCTTGTGCTAACTGCGTCAAGCGTAACTGTACCCAAGTTGTAGGGAAATCAGTCTCGACTTCAGCCATAAAAGCAATCGCACCATCAACTAATGGCATTTGATTAAGCTCTTGTTCGTTAAATGGCATCATGATATTACCTGCATTAGCCTAAGATGGATGTTTTAGTGATTGCTAATTGTGCCGCTAATACTAACCAACCAATTGCACCTAAAAAGGCAAACGTCTTAAAGACTTTATTCTTACCATGATGAAGTGTGAAATAGCCCAATGCGATATAAGCAAAAACACAGGTTAATTTTTCGGTTAGCCAGCCATTACCCGCAGTAAATGGCATAAATCCAGTAATAAAAATTAATGCAACGCCTGACGCTAACATGATCGTATCAATGATATGAGGCGTAATTTTAAAGAATTTTTTCTGAATCATTGTTGAGTTTGCCATCACCATTATATAGCGCGCGACAAACAATAAGACACTTAACGCAATCGCAGTAAGGTGAATATGTTTCATTGCCATGTACATCATTACAAATGATCTCCTAACCAGCAGCCCATTGTTACACGATCAAGCCCAGCATAATCCTGACTTGTTGACACCTGTACATAACCTAATTGCTCAAGAATAGTTCGAACGGCAGCACCTTGTTCAAAACCATGCTCCATCAATAACCAACCATTAGGCGATAAATATTGGCGTCCTTGTTCACTGATAAGTCGAATATCAGCCAAGCCATTATCTTCTGCAACTAATGCACTTTTAGGTTCAAAACGTACATCGCCTTCAATTAAATGAGGATCAGCTTCATCAATATAAGGTGGGTTACTAACAATAACCGCAAATTGTGGTTGAAGTGTTAGTGGTGTGTACCAACTACCACTTAAAAAACAACTATTAGTAATCGTTAATCGTTGGCTATTTTCAGTGGCTAAGGCTACAGCTTCTGGACGTAAATCAATGCCTGTAACCATTATGTCTGTTCGTTCAGATGCGATAGCCAGTGCTATTGCGCCCGTTCCTGTACCTAAATCAAGTACCTGACACTTACCTAGAGGGATTTTTTCAAGTGCTAATTCAACCAGTCTTTCAGTATCAGGGCGAGGAATTAATGTTGATGGTGATACTTTTAACGGCAGTGACCAAAATTCACGTTCACCAACAATATATGCAATCGGCTCTCCCGCTATTCGACGAGCTAATAATGTAGAAAACATCTCAAATTGCGAATCATCAAGTTGTTTTTCTGGCCATGTTAGCAAGTAACTGCGCGGTTTATCTAATACATGACATAGCAATACTACACTGTCTAACTGCGGGCTATTAGAGCCCGCAGTTACAAGTTGAGCACTGGTCTGTTGTAATAGACATTCAATGCTACGTGGCATTAGTTTTGCTCAGCCATTGCAGCAAGCTGATCAGCTTGATATTCAGTAAATACAGGCTGAATTAATGAATCTAAGTCACCTTCCATCACTTCGTTCAAACGGTAAAGTGTTAGCGTGATACGGTGATCAGAAACTCGGCCTTGTGGGTAGTTATAAGTACGAATACGGTCAGAACGATCACCTGAACCTAACAAGTTACGACGAGTACTTGCTTCTGCTTCATGGCGGCGTTCTTCTTCAGCTTTGATGATACGAGCCGCTAGCACTGACATTGCTTTCGCTTTGTTTTTGTGCTGTGAACGTTCATCTTGACACTCAACCACAATACCTGTTGGTAAGTGAGTAATACGAATAGCAGAGTCAGTGGTGTTTACGTGCTGACCACCCGCGCCTGATGAACGGAAAGTATCAATACGTAAATCACCCGCATTAATTTCTGGAATTTCCGCTTCTGGAATTTCAGGTAAAATTGCAATCGTACAAGCAGAAGTATGCACTCGGCCTTGAGATTCAGTAGCAGGTACACGTTGTACACGGTGACCGCCTGACTCAAATTTTAGAACGCCATAAGCACCATCGCCGTTAACTTTTGCGATCATCTCTTTATAACCGCCTTGCTCTGAACGGTTTTCACTGATGATCTCGATACGCCAACCGCGACGTTCTGCATATTTACTGTACATACGGAATAGGTCACCGGCAAAAATACCAGCTTCATCACCACCCGCACCTGCACGAATTTCAACAAAACAGTTACGATCATCATTAGGATCTTTAGGAATCAATAATAGTTGTAACTCATCGGCTAAACGTTCAATTTCAGCTTTCGCATCTTTGATTTCTTCTTGCGCCATTTCACGCATTTCAGCATCATCTTCTTGTGCCATTTCTTCAGCAGCTTCAAGATCTTCTTTTGCTTGTTGGTAAGCTTGGAAACACTTGGTCACTTCTTCTAGCTGAGAATATTCTTTCGATAATGCACGGAATCGATTTTGATCACTAAGAACACTAGGATCACCCAATAAATGTTGAACTTCTTCATAACGTTCAACCAGAGTTTCTAATTTAACTAAAATTGATTGTTTCATAATCTTCTAATTAGGATGCGGAGTGACGACCAAGGCCATCAACTGCTAATCGTTATAGGAATCCAGCCCGAGTGCTTCACGGATCACAACCAATTTGTCAGATTCACCATCTTTGGCAACCTGTTGCATGGCTTTAGTCGGAGCGTGGATAAGCTTATTGGTCAGTTTATTGCTCAATTCTACCAAGGCTCTTTCAGGATCGGTGCCATTGGCGATTGCTTGTAAGCTGCGTTGTAACAGCTCATGTTTTATTGCTTCAGCATATTGACGATAGTCACGGATACTATCAACCGCTTCCAGTGAACGTAACCACTGTACAAAGGCAATGCTTTCTTCAGTTATTATCGCCTCAGCTTGAATCGCAGCGACTTTTCGTTGCTCACGATTTTTCTCGACAATCGAATGCAGATCATCAACAGAATATAAATACACATCATTCAGATCGCCAACCTGTGATTCAATATCACGTGGTACAGCAATATCAACAAATAACATTGGCTGATTGCGGCGCTGTTTTAATGCGGTTTCTACCATGCCTTTACCCACAATAGGTAAGGGACTTGCGGTAGAACTAATGACAATATCAGCACGATGAAGATGTTCTGGAATTTCTTCTAAACCTATCACCTCAGCACTAAATTCTCGCGCGAGATTAACCGCTCGCTCACGGGTTCTATTGGCAACAATTAAACGGTTACAGCCTTGTTCAGCAGCATGACGGGCAACCAATTCAATGGTTTCCCCAGCTCCAATAAGCAGCATTGTCACACCGGATAAAGCTTCAAAAATTTGTCTAGCCAACGAACATGCAGCGTAAGCGACAGATACCGCATTACCGCCAATATCGGTTTCAGTGCGTACTCGCTTTGCAACCGTAAATGTTTTTTGAAACAATTTTTCTAAGGTACCAACCACAATTCCATTGTCTTTTGATTCCGAATAAGACTGCTTCACCTGTCCTAGGATTTGTGGTTCACCTAATACTAATGAATCTAACCCGCACGCAACACGCATTAAATGGCGTGCCGCAGCTTGTTGTTCATGAAAATACAGGCTTGGCATCAATTCTTCGGCTGTGATCTGATGAAATTTGGTCAACCAGTCAATAATCACACCCGGTCCTGACTGTGATAATTCACAGTAAACTTCGGTACGGTTGCATGTAGATACAATAACCGCACTCGATACCTCAGGATGGTTTTTAAGCTCCTGCAGTGCCAAAGACAGTTTTTCAGGAGAAAAAGCTACCTTCTCACGCAAATCAACAGAAGCTGTTTTGTGGTTGATTCCTAATGCAAGCAAGGTCATGGAAACAGTATACCCACTTTGGCAGTGAAAAAATCTAAGGAGCAGATTTTACTTGATGCCATGTCGTAATAAAAGGCAACAGACGCAATCAATCAGTAATGACACCATTTTTATCGTTTTTTAGCCATCTAATTAGTGCCATTAAGGGTTATAATTTGGCTTTCGATTAAATTATCGCTATTGTTTTGACTCACTCTGATAGAGATCCCTTACGATGATATTGCGTACTATTGTTAAAAACACCGCCTCAGTGCCAATAAAGCCAACCTTGCCCAAAACAGTGATCGCCTCCTCAAAAAAATGGCTTTTCCCTTTTTTCGCTTTATCGTTATCACTACTTTCAGGCTGTGCTCAACAACCAACCATCACCCATAAAGCAGACTGGACACTTCACCAAGCTCAGTTGCAACAGCTAACTAATTATCATGCTCAAGGTGTATTTGGTTATATCAGCCCCCAACAACGAGTAACACTTACCTTTAATTGGCAAAACCAAGCTGATGATTACCAGCTAATTTTAACCAAAATGTATAAAACAGTCCTTAAATTAGATGCTCACCCTAATGCAGTAACGCTAATCGCTCCTGATGGTAAAACCTACCATGGCACTGATGCGGCACAACTCGTACAACAACTCACAGGTATTAGCTTACCATTACAGCAAATGCAAGATTGGTTAATCGGCTTACCTACGGGAGCTGATAATTACTTACTCAATAAAAATGACCAAGTCGCTTTTTTAACCAAAAAGATAGCCGGTCGCACGTGGGAAATGCATTACAGTACTTATGACAATACTCAAGTACCATCATTGCCAACACTAATGACCTTAAAACAAGGGAATTTAACCATAAAAATAAAAGTATCTCAGTGGAAAACTAAGTAATAATCCCTGATTTATTAATATCTTAAATTCACGTAATAATGAGCTATTTTCATGAACAACACCCCCAAATTTAATATTGCCACTCAGTGGCCTGCACCTGCAAAACTCAACCTTTTTCTCTATATTACAGGTCAGCGAGATAATGGTTATCACGACTTACAAACGTTATTTCAGTTTGTTGATTATGGTGACACGTTAACCATCACAGCCCGTCAAGATCATGAAATTACCCTGACACCGGCTATTACAGGTGTGGCTACCAAAGATAATTTAATTTATCGCGCAGCTATTGCTTTACGCCAAGCAGCGCAAGTTAACTTTGGCGCTGAAATCCACATTGATAAAATTTTACCAATGGGAGGCGGCTTAGGCGGTGGTTCATCCAATGCAGCTACCACCTTAGTTGCATTGAATTTTTTATGGCAAACGAATTTATCTGTAGATGAACTTGCCACTATCGGTTTAAAACTAGGAGCTGATGTGCCCGTTTTTGTTCGTGGCCACAGTGCATTCGCTGAAGGAATTGGTGAAAAATTATACCCTGCATTACCACAAGAAAAATGGTATCTCATCGCTAAACCCGATATTAGCGTCGCAACTGCTGAAATTTTCAACCATCCGCAACTACCACGTAATACTCAAAAACGTAGCTTAGATGCCTTATTACGCGGGGTTTACGAAAACGATTGCGAAAAAATTGTAAGAAGTCTTAATCCCGAGGTTGATCAGGCGCTTTCATGGCTGTTAGAATATGCACCGTCAAGATTAACTGGTACTGGCGCTTGTGTGTTTGCAGAATGTGACACAGAGCAAAATGCTAATGACATTTTGAATAATTTACCTGACTGGCTCCAGGGATTTGTCGCAAAAGGTGTTAACGTATCTCCTTTGATGACAACGCTAGCCACATATTCTATGGATTGTCAGTAATTACAACTTGGACGCAACCTGAGGTTTACACCGTGCCTGATATGAAGCTGTTTGCTGGTAACGCTACACCAGAACTAGCCCAACGCATCGCTGATCGTCTTTATATTTCATTAGGAGACGCAACGGTTGACCGTTTCTCCGATGGTGAAGTATGTGTGCAAATTAATGAAAACGTGCGTGGTAGCGACGTATTCATTATTCAATCAACTTGTGCACCCACTAACGACAACCTAATGGAACTGGTTGTTATGATCGATGCATTACGTCGTGCTTCTGCAGGTCGTATTACTGCTGTGATTCCATACTTCGGTTATGCGCGTCAAGATCGTCGTGTACGCTCTGCTCGTGTGCCAATCACTGCCAAAGTTGTTGCTGACTTCCTTTCTAATGTAGGTGTTGACCGCGTATTAACGGTTGATCTACACGCTGAACAAATCCAAGGTTTCTTCGACGTTCCTGTCGATAACGTATTTGGTAGCCCTGTACTACTAGAAGATATGTTAGCGAAAAATCTACAAGATCCTGTTGTTGTCTCTCCTGATATTGGCGGTGTTGTACGTGCTCGTGCCATTGCTAAGCTACTAGATGATACTGATATTGCTATCATCGATAAGCGCCGCCCACGTGCTAACGTTTCTCAAGTTATGCACCTAATCGGTGATGTTGAAGGTCGCGATTGTATTATCGTTGATGACATGATCGACACTGGTGGCACACTGTGTAAAGCAGCTGAAGCATTAAAAGAACGTGGTGCTAAACGTGTATTTGCATACGCAACTCACCCAGTATTCTCTGGTAGTGCACTGCAAAACATCACTGAATCTGTAATTGATGAAATCATTGTGACTGACTCAATTCCACTAACAAAAGAAATTGCTGCAACAGGTAAGGTTTCAGTTCTTACGCTGTCAGGCATGCTAGCTGAAGCGATTCGTCGTATCAGCAACGAAGAATCAATTTCTGCGATGTTTGAACACTAATCACATTTGATTAGAATGAGATTTATCTCAGCTAAATAAAAACCAACGCCTCGCTTTTGCGGGGCGTTTTATTTTTTATCAACTGTTAAAAAACCCGATCACCGCAGAGTCGTATCAATTTCACTTGATTTAGTATAATATAGCGCGCGTTTTGAACCCGACTATTGCTCGGTTTAACCATTACAATGGTCATCACAAAACGCTATCACTACTGCTATATGACAAGAGAGACAAGCGTGAGTAATAATATTCGGTTACTTGTTGGCCTGGCAAACCCTGGTCAAGAGTATGCAAAAACCCGTCATAATGCTGGTGCATGGGTTGTTGAAGAACTAGCTAGAATCCATAACGTTACCCTACGTATGGATCCGAAATATTTTGGTCTAACTGGCAGGATCACAACCAATGGTCAAGATCTCCGCTTGTTGATCCCAACCACATTCATGAATTTATCAGGTAAGTCAGTATCAGCCCTCGCTAATTTTTTCCAAATTAAACCGGAAGAAATTTTAGTTGCGCATGATGAACTCGACTTATCTCCTGGTGTTGCCAAATTTAAAAAAGGCGGTGGTCACGGCGGTCATAATGGCTTGCGTGATATCATTAGCAAAATGGGCAACAACAAAGATTTCTATCGTCTAAGGATAGCCATTGGCCACCCTGGCGATAAAAATAAAGTCGCTGACTACGTGCTAGGCAAAGCACCAGTCAAAGAACAAGAACTGATTAATGCCGTTGTTGATGAATCAGTACGCTGTATTGATGTGCTTCTAAAAGACGGCCTCAGTAAGGCACAAAATCGTCTTCATTCATTCAAGGCGGAGTAGCGTACTGGCAACAGGACTACTTCGTCGTTATGGGCTCAGTGTTGAGCACTATAATTGAGTTGTTACAAAATAATCACCAAAAGGGTTACAAGCCATGGGTTTTAAATGCGGTATCGTAGGTCTACCAAACGTTGGTAAGTCAACACTGTTCAATGCCTTAACAAAAGCAGGCATCGAAGCAGCTAACTTCCCATTCTGTACTATCGAGCCAAATACAGGTGTTGTACCTGTGCCAGATCCTCGCATGGATGCATTAGCAGTCTTCGTTAAACCAGAGCGTATTCTGCCAACCACAATGGAATTTGTAGACATCGCAGGCCTTGTTGCTGGTGCGTCTAAAGGTGAAGGTCTTGGTAACAAGTTCCTTGCTAACATTCGTGAAACTGATGCTATTGGTCACGTTGTTCGTTGTTTTGAAAATGACAACATCGTTCACGTTGCTGGCCGTATTGACCCTCTTGAAGATATCGATATCATCAACCTTGAATTAGCAATGGCTGACCTTGATACGTGTGAGCGCGCTATTTTCCGTTTAGCTAAGCGTGCTAAAGGTGGTGATAACGATGCTAAGTTTGAGATCAAAGTATTAGAAAAAATGCTGCCAGTATTAACTGATGGTGAAATGCTACGTTCAATGGAACTAAGTAAAGAAGAAAAAGCAGCGGTAGATTACCTGCACTTCTTAACGCTAAAGCCAACAATGTACATTGCTAACGTTAATGATGACGGTTTTGAAAATAACCCATTCCTAGACAAAGTTATTGAGCGTGCTGCAACAGAAAACGCTATTGTTGTGCCTATTTGTGCGGCAATGGAATCTGAAATCGCAGAACTTGACGATGAAGATCGTGAAGAGTTCTTAGCTGACATGGGTATCGAAGAACCAGGTCTTAACCGTGTTATTCGTTCTGGTTATGAACTACTGTCACTACAAACTTACTTCACAGCTGGTGTTAAAGAAGTACGTGCATGGACAATCCCTGTTGGCGCAACAGCACCAAAAGCTGCAGGTGTGATCCACACTGACTTTGAAAAGGGCTTTATTCGCGCAGAAGTTATTGGTTACAACGATTACATTGAGTGCGGTGGCGAATCAGCAGCAAAAGATGCAGGTAAATGGCGTCTAGAAGGCAAAGATTACATCGTTAAAGATGGTGATGTCGTCCATTTCCGCTTCAACGTATAATCGTTGCTAGTCAATTTTTATTGATATAACGATGAATTGATGAATAAGCCAGCCTTGCGCTGGCTTATTTTTTATATTTACAACCTTAAAAATAAACTCGCGCTAAGTCACAGTTTTAATTATTGATAGCTGACAAATCATATTTCAGTTTGTGATTCGCCCACTTCGCCCAAATAACCGACGAACAAACGAATTTTCGCTGTTTTTCAAAAAAAACTATTGACGGTTTTAGCTGGTATGAGCATAATGCGCCCCGTTCCCAACGAAGCGGCTCACTAAGAGCGGTGGCTGTTGAAAACAAAATGGCTACGTAGCTCAGTTGGTTAGAGCACATCACTCATAATGATGGGGTCACAGGTTCGAATCCCGTCGTAGCCACCATTTCAATTTTATTATAAGATTGAAAGTCAATGTTAAGCATTGATAAAATGCGGAAGTGGCGGAATTGGTAGACGCACTAGATTTAGGTTCTAGCGCCGCAAGGTGTGAGAGTTCAAGTCTCTCCTTCCGCACCATTCTCTCAATAGAGTTGAGAGATAGCTTGAAAAAGCACACTGTAGGTCTATCGCCAAGCGGTAAGGCAACGGCTTTTGATGCCGTCATACCCTGGTTCGAATCCAGGTAGACCTGCCACTCTTTAAGAATATTGATTTATTTCAGTATTCTATGTTGGCTACGTAGCTCAGTTGGTTAGAGCACATCACTCATAATGATGGGGTCACAGGTTCGAATCCCGTCGTAGCCACCATTTATTCTTCAATATAAGTATTTACCTATACTTAAATTGAAAAATACGATCAGAGAACAACAGTTATTTATAACTGACAATATGCGGAAGTGGCGGAATTGGTAGACGCACTAGATTTAGGTTCTAGCGCCGTAAGGTGTGAGAGTTCAAGTCTCTCCTTCCGCACCATTCTCTCTGATTTAAAAAGTCTTGTTACTACCCAACAAGCAACGCTTATGTGAATAAGCACTGTAGGTCTATCGCCAAGCGGTAAGGCAACGGCTTTTGATGCCGTCATACCCTGGTTCGAATCCAGGTAGACCTGCCATATTTAGATTAATTGTTGCGACAGTTAATCATTGCGGAAGTGGCGGAATTGGTAGACGCACTAGATTTAGGTTCTAGCGCCGTAAGGTGTGAGAGTTCAAGTCTCTCCTTCCGCACCATTATTCTTCATCTTAACTGCGGTTAATGTGAATAATACAATCAGAGAAACAACAGTTATTCGTAACTGACAATATGCGGAAGTGGCGGAATTGGTAGACGCACCAGATTTAGGTTCTGGCGCCGCAAGGTGTGAGAGTTCAAGTCTCTCCTTCCGCACCATTCTCTCTGATTTGAAAAGTCTTGTTACTACCCAACAAGCAACGCTTATATAAATAAGCACTGTAGGTCTATCGCCAAGCGGTAAGGCAACGGCTTTTGATGCCGTCATACCCTGGTTCGAATCCAGGTAGACCTGCCATTATTTAAAAGTATTGGTTAACCTTCGTTTTATAGACAATTGTTAATCGGTATTTTAAAATCGGCTACGTAGCTCAGTTGGTTAGAGCACATCACTCATAATGATGGGGTCACAGGTTCGAATCCCGTCGTAGCCACCATTTCAATTTTATTATAAGATTGAAAGTCAATGTTAAGCATTGATAAAATGCGGAAGTGGCGGAATTGGTAGACGCACTAGATTTAGGTTCTAGCGCCGCAAGGTGTGAGAGTTCAAGTCTCTCCTTCCGCACCATTCTCTCAATAGAGTTGAGAGATAGCTTGAAAAAGCACACTGTAGGTCTATCGCCAAGCGGTAAGGCAACGGCTTTTGATGCCGTCATACCCTGGTTCGAATCCAGGTAGACCTGCCACTCTTTAAGAATATTGATTTATTTCAGTATTCTATGTTGGCTACGTAGCTCAGTTGGTTAGAGCACATCACTCATAATGATGGGGTCACAGGTTCGAATCCCGTCGTAGCCACCATTTATTCTTCAATATAAGTATTTACCTATACTTAAATTGAAAAATACGATCAGAGAACAACAGTTATTTATAACTGACAATATGCGGAAGTGGCGGAATTGGTAGACGCACTAGATTTAGGTTCTAGCGCCGTAAGGTGTGAGAGTTCAAGTCTCTCCTTCCGCACCATTCTCTCTGATTTAAAAAGTCTTGTTACTACCCAACAAGCAACGCTTATGTGAATAAGCACTGTAGGTCTATCGCCAAGCGGTAAGGCAACGGCTTTTGATGCCGTCATACCCTGGTTCGAATCCAGGTAGACCTGCCATATTTAGATTAATTGTTGCGACAGTTAATCATTGCGGAAGTGGCGGAATTGGTAGACGCACTAGATTTAGGTTCTAGCGCCGTAAGGTGTGAGAGTTCAAGTCTCTCCTTCCGCACCATTATTCTTCATCTTAACTGCGGTTAATGTGAATAATACAATCAGAGAAACAACAGTTATTCGTAACTGACAATATGCGGAAGTGGCGGAATTGGTAGACGCACCAGATTTAGGTTCTGGCGCCGCAAGGTGTGAGAGTTCAAGTCTCTCCTTCCGCACCATTCTCTCTGATTTAAAAAGTCTTGTTACTACCCAACAAGCAACGCTTATGAAAATAAGCACTGTAGGTCTATCGCCAAGCGGTAAGGCAACGGCTTTTGATGCCGTCATACCCTGGTTCGAATCCAGGTAGACCTGCCATATTTAGATTAATTGTTGCGACAGTTAATCATTGCGGAAGTGGCGGAATTGGTAGACGCACTAGATTTAGGTTCTAGCGCCGTAAGGTGTGAGAGTTCAAGTCTCTCCTTCCGCACCATTATTCTTCATCTTAACTGCGGTTAATGTGAATAATACAATCAGAGAAACAACAGTTATTCGTAACTGACAATATGCGGAAGTGGCGGAATTGGTAGACGCACCAGATTTAGGTTCTGGCGCCGCAAGGTGTGAGAGTTCAAGTCTCTCCTTCCGCACCATTCTCTCTGATTTAAAAAGTCTTGTTACTACCCAACAAGCAACGCTTATGAAAATAAGCACTGTAGGTCTATCGCCAAGCGGTAAGGCAACGGCTTTTGATGCCGTCATACCCTGGTTCGAATCCAGGTAGACCTGCCATATTTAGATTAATTGTTGCGACAGTTAATCATTGCGGAAGTGGCGGAATTGGTAGACGCACTAGATTTAGGTTCTAGCGCCGTAAGGTGTGAGAGTTCAAGTCTCTCCTTCCGCACCATTATTCTTTAAATCGGCTTTTTACCAATTACTGATTTAAACAATACACTAGAGAAATACAGTTATTTATAACTGACAATATGCGGAAGTGGCGGAATTGGTAGACGCACCAGATTTAGGTTCTGGCGCCGCAAGGTGTGAGAGTTCAAGTCTCTCCTTCCGCACCATTTACTCTAGTTTGTGAAAAGTCTTATGAAAATAAGCATTGTAGGTCTATCGCCAAGCGGTAAGGCAACGGCTTTTGATGCCGTCATACCCTGGTTCGAATCCAGGTAGACCTGCCACTCTTTAAGAATATTGATTTATTTCAGTATTCTATGTTGGCTACGTAGCTCAGTTGGTTAGAGCACATCACTCATAATGATGGGGTCACAGGTTCGAATCCCGTCGTAGCCACCATTCTCTTTTGATAATCATCAAAGAGATAAAAATTTGCGGAAGTGGCGGAATTGGTAGACGCACTAGATTTAGGTTCTAGCGCCGTAAGGTGTGAGAGTTCAAGTCTCTCCTTCCGCACCATATTAGAGACCTACTCTTTGAGTAGGTTTTCTTTTATCTGTAATATAGCCATTAATAAATGACTAATACTGATAAAAGAATACAAAAAAAGCCGAGTAATTAATTTTACTCGGCTTTTTTGTCGTTTATTTATCGTAAAAACATTTAATACTATCGCTATATCCCCATCGCATATTTCAGTAGCTGTTTTTTTAGACCACCAGAATGATCTGCAACCCGTAAACCAACATTTCGCAGTAACTTTAATGGTCCAATATTATTGCTAAATGTAGTGTAGAAAAAATCCATTCCTGTTTGCATCATTAAATTATCAGGACGACGACAACGCTCATAATTAGCCAATACTTGTTGCTGTTGCCAATCATTACCCGCTTGACTGATTTTTTCTAATAAACAGCCGACATCTTTAAAACCTAAGTTAACCCCTTGACCTGCTAATGGATTAATCGTATGCGCAGCATCACCTAATAACACCACATTCGGTTTATAGTATGTTTGTGCATGGCGACGGGTTAACGGAAAACTGCCATGATTCAATACCGTAAACTCGCCTAACTCAGGTGGAAATGTTGCCTTAATTTCAGCCTGTAATTGAGTAGCAGGCATGGCAGATAGTTGACGAATACGCGCTGGGCTGTCATACCAAACCAACGATCCCTGATGACCTGGTAAGGGTAAAAATGACCGCGGCCCTGCCGGAGTAAACTGCTGCCAAGTAATGTCTTGTTGTGGTAACTGCGTCGTAATATTAATTAGCATACAATGCTGACGATAATCCCACGCCGTGATTCCAATATTAACCTGCTGACGTACTTGAGAGTTAGCGCCATCAGCACCAATTAATAAACCACAATTAAGCAGTGAACCATCATCTAATTCAATTTGATAGCCGTCATCAATCGCAGTCGCAGCCACCATCGTTGCTGGACATAATAGGGAAATATTGTCGTATTGCTCAAATTGCTGCCATAGCGCTAATTGAATTACACGATTTTCAACAATATAACCTAATTGTTGTAATTGCATTTCATCAGCATTAAATCGCGTGCGACAATCAGGGTTATCCCACGTTTCTAGGCGCTTAAAAGGACATAAACGCATCATCATTACAGCCTGCCATGCACCTAATTGTTCTAATAAAGCCACTGAACGAGGAGAAATAGCCGAAACACGTAAATCCATTGCTTGTGCTGACATAAATGGCTGTGGCGCATAGCCTTCTATTACTGCCACATCGAGTCCTTGTTGGGCTAGACCAATCGCGGCAGCAGCTCCCACCATTCCGCCACCAGCAACAATGACATCATATTGTTCCATACCTTTACCTACCTATTATGTCCAGGCTTATTATTTGGTTATAATCTTTAAAACCATCGTGTTATATGATTGTATAAGAAAATACGCTCACTGGGATACTACGATAGCGTATTCGCAGTTAATCAACCATTGCTATTATTTCAGTGCCGAAAGGAATCAGATCACCATGCTGGCAAGCCTTAAACGTTTCACCATTAAATTTATTTTATGCGCGCTGATTATACCTATTGTGCTAGTTATCATTTTTAAATTTATTAACCCACCATTTTGGGGCTGGGAAATTAGTCGTACCATTTTCCCGCCGCAAGGTTATCCAAAACACACTCAGCATCAGTGGGTTAATTTGGATAAGATTTCAAAAAATATGCAATTAGCTGTCATCGCTTCAGAAGATCAAACCTTTCCAGAGCACCATGGTATCGATCTGAGTGCGACATTATCAGTACTAAAACACAGTGGTAAAGATGGACCAAGTCGTGGCGCTAGTACCATTAGTCAGCAAACAGCTAAAAATGTATTTTTATTTCCAAGCCATTCTTTTATTCGTAAAGGCATAGAGTTGTATTTTGCACTATGGATGGAGATTATTTGGGGCAAAGATCGTATTTTAGAAACCTATTTAAACGTCATTGAATTTGGCCCTGGAATTTATGGCGTTCAAGCTGCGAGCAAACACTTTTTTCATATACCAGCCAGCCAACTTAGTGCTCAACAAGCAGCACAACTGGCTGCGGTATTGCCAAACCCTTATAAAATAAAAGCCAGCCCAATGAGTAATTATGTTTATCAGCGTACCTTATGGATTCGCAAACAAATGCGTCAACTTGGAATGGTGACATTAGATAAAGTCTATGATGAACGATCACTTTTTAAATCTTTTAATCTCTATCGCTAGTCAATCATAAAAGACCACACTTTTTTCAGGGTGGTGATGATCTAGTCAGACCGAGTTTAAAGCAGTACAATACGCGGCTTGCTACAGGGCATTACTATCAAAATAACGTAATGCGTCCTGTCAGCCCGTAATCTGAATGTAATGAATCAACACTACGAGCGAAGAGAGATGGCGAAGAAACTGCTGATTAAAACCTGGGGCTGCCAGATGAACGAATATGATTCATCAAAAATGGCCGATCTTCTTAATGCTGCTAATGGCTTCGAGTTAACAGAAATCCCAGAAGAAGCAGATGTTCTGCTACTTAACACCTGTTCGATCCGTGAAAAAGCACAAGAAAAAGTTTTCCACCAGCTAGGGCGTTGGAAAAAACTAAAAGATAAAAAACCTGATCTAGTGATCGGTGTTGGTGGTTGTGTCGCGACTCAAGAAGGTGATTCTATTCGCAAACGCGCACCTTACGTTGATGTGATCTTTGGCCCACAAACGCTACACCGTTTGCCAGAGATGATTAAACGTTCTCAATCAAATGAAAAAACCGTGATGGATATTTCATTTCCTGAGATTGAAAAATTCGATAGCCTACCAGAACCTCGAGCTGACGGTGCAACAGCATTTGTCTCTATTATGGAAGGCTGTTCTAAATACTGTACGTATTGTGTAGTACCTTACACTCGTGGCGAAGAAGTTAGTCGTCCTATTGATGATGTGTTATTTGAAATCGCTCAACTAGCAGATCAAGGTGTACGTGAAGTAAACCTACTTGGACAAAATGTTAACGCATTCCGTGGTCCAACTCATGATGGTGAACTTGCTAGCTTTGCTGAACTTCTACGTTTAGTCGCTGCAATTGATGGCATTGACCGTGTACGTTACACAACCAGTCACCCAATTGAATTTACTGACGACATTATTGACGTTTACAAAGATACTCCTGAACTGGTTAACTACTTACACCTACCAGTACAAAGTGGTTCAGATCGTATTCTAACGATGATGAAGCGCCCTCACACAGTGCTTGAATACAAGTCAAAAATTCGTAAGTTACGCAAAGTACGTCCAGATATCACAATGAGCTCAGACTTTATTGTCGCGTTCCCTGGTGAATCTGATCAAGATTTCGAAGATACCATGAAGCTAATTCGTGATATCGATTTTGATATTAGCTACAGCTTTATCTTCTCTCCTCGTCCAGGTACACCTGCAGCTGATTACCCTTGTGATCTCACTGAAGACGTGAAGAAAGAGCGTCTGTACGCTTTACAGCAACAACTAAATAGTCAAGCGATGCGCCACGCACGTCAAATGCTAGGCACAGAACAACGTATTTTAGTTGAAGGTCCATCGCGTAAAAATGTGATGGAACTACGCGGTCGTACTGAAAATAACCGTATTGTAAACTTTGAAGGCTCTGCTGAGTTGATTGGTCAATTTGTTGATGTAAAAATTATCGATGTATTTACTAATTCACTACGTGGCGAACTTGTTCGCACTGAAGCAGAAATGGATCTTCGCGTTGCAATGTCACCAGCAGCAATGATGGCAAAAACACGCCGTGAAGATGATTTAGGTGTAGGCGTATATACTCCGGAATAACAGTCGTTCACTGCCGTCAAATAACGTGCAGTAATCACTATTATTCAAAGTAAGTCGCATGCCCTGAAAATATGGTCGCCTACTTCTAGGCGACCTCAATGAGAGGCAAACCTTGAGCAAGATAATTACTGTAGAATTTGATCTGGAACCCGCCCATAATCAGCGTCTTTCCAGCCTTTGTGGTCCTTTCGACGACAACATCAAACAACTAGAACGTCGTTTAGGTGTTGAAATCAATCATCGTAGCAACCACTTTAGCGTCGTGGGTCAACCACACACTGCGGATGTTGCCACCAATATCATTAAAGATTTATACATTGATACGGCTCCCGTACATAACAACATTCCAGATATTGAACCTGACCATATTCATCTGGCGATCAAAGCCTCTGGCGTCTTAGAGCAAACCGTAGAAACAAGCATTCCTTTTGGCAAAGAAGTCCATATTAAAACCAAAAAAGGGATCATAAAACCACGCACGCCAAACCAAGCACAATACATCGCCAATATTGTGACACACGATATTACCTTTGGTGTTGGACCTGCAGGTACAGGTAAAACCTACCTGGCAGTTGCTGCTGCTGTTGATGCCCTTGAGCGTCAAGAAGTGCGCCGTATTCTACTGACCCGTCCAGCGGTTGAAGCGGGAGAAAAATTAGGTTTCTTACCCGGTGATTTAAGCCAGAAAGTCGATCCATACCTACGGCCACTTTATGATGCTTTGTTTGAAATGCTTGGCTTTGAACGCGTCGAGAAGCTAATTGAGCGCAATGTAATTGAAGTCGCACCGCTGGCTTATATGCGTGGTCGTACACTAAATGATGCGTTTATTATTTTAGATGAAAGTCAAAATACTACCGTTGAACAAATGAAAATGTTCTTAACCCGCATTGGCTTTAACTCACGCGCGGTGATCACAGGTGATGTCACTCAAATAGATTTACCACGTGGCGCACGTTCAGGTTTGCGTCATGCTGTTGAAGTATTATCTAATGTTGAAGAGATTAGCTTTAACTTTTTCTTAGCCAATGATGTTGTACGTCATCCTGTTGTCGCGCGCATTGTTCAAGCTTATGAAATCTGGGAAAGCGACGATCAAAAACAACGAAAACAAGCAGAACAACGTCGCCGAACAGAACAAGACGCCAAAGATGCCGCCTTATTCGCCGTCGCGACAGCTGCCAAAATTGAATCACAAAAGAGTAACTAATGGCGATTTATCTTGATCTACAACTTGCAACAGCAGCCGAAACTGGATTACCGACTGAAGCTGAATTCCAGCAATGGTTAAATGCCGCAGTCACTCCATTTCAGGCCGAGGCTGAAGTCACTATTCGATTAGTTGACGAGCAAGAAAGTCATGCACTTAATCTTGAATACCGTGGCAAAGATCGTCCAACAAACGTACTTTCTTTTCCATTTGAAGCGCCACCTGAAATCGAAATTAACTTACTTGGCGATCTAATTATTTGCCGTCAAGTTGTCGAAGCAGAGGCACTTGAACAACAAAAACCACTTAATGCTCATTGGGCACATATGGTTGTACACGGCAGTCTGCATCTGCTAGGTTATGATCATATCGAAGACGATGAAGCAGAAGAAATGGAAGCATTAGAGACTGAAATAATGCAAAGCATGGGCTTTATCGACCCTTACATTTCAGAAAAGTAGTAATATACTAAAAAATATTCCGCAGCTTGATAACCCAAGCTGCATTACCGTGGCAATGTCCACTTAGTTGATAAAGTAAATAATGAACGAAGATAACTCTCCAACAACTGAAGGTCCGAGTAGAAAATCCTTCTTTGAACGTATTGGCCAACTGTTCCAAGGTGAACCACAAAACCGTGAAGAATTAGTTGAAGTATTCCGTGATTCGGAAGAAAACGATTTGATAGACCATGACACTCGCGACATGCTTGAAGGTGTAATGGAAATTGCTGAAATGCGTGTACGTGACATTATGATTCCACGTTCACAAATGACAACTATCGAGCGTTCTCAGAAGCTAGAAGATCTTATTGATTTAATTGTTGAAGCTCAACACTCTCGCTACCCTGTTATTAGTGATGATAAAGACCATGTTGAAGGCATTTTATTAGCCAAAGACTTACTGCGTTATTTATTACCAGACAGTGAGCCTTTTGATATCGACAAAGTATTACGCCCTGCTGTTGTAGTACCAGAAAGTAAACGCGTTGATCGACTATTAAAAGAGTTCCGCGAAGAGCGTTACCACATGGCAATTGTGGTTGATGAGTTTGGTGGTGTATCAGGTGTTATCACTATTGAAGATATTCTTGAACAAATTGTTGGCGAAATCGAGGATGAATTCGACGACGAAGAAGAACAAGAAGTTCGTCAGTTAAGTAAACATACTTACGCGGTCAAAGCCCTAACAACTATTGAAGATTTCAATGAACTGTTCCATACCTCATTTTGTGACGAAGAAGTCGATACTGTCGGCGGCTTAGTTATGATGAGTTTTGGTCACTTACCATCGCGCGGTGAAGTTATTGAAGTCAATGGTTATTCATTTAAAGTGACCTCGTCTGATAACCGTCGTGTTATCCAGTTACAAGTAACTGTCCCTGATGAGGCATTTCAACCTACCATTACTCCGTAAATGATGACAAAAAAAACACTCATCTTATTGGGACAGTTGCTTGCAGCTGTCCCTGCAGGTGCGATTGCAACCTTGTCTTTTGCACCTTATGACTACGCATTTTTCGCCCCATTAACTCTGATTCTGTTTTTCCTTTTATTACAGAAACAATCTCCTAAACGCTCAGCACTGATTGGATTTTTCTATGGCCTAGGGATGTTTGGCACAGGCATTAGCTGGGTACATGTCAGCATTGATACCTTTGGTGGTATGCCTAAAATTGCTAGCATGTTCTTAATGTGCTTATTGATTAGTTACTTAGCATTATATCCTGCGTTATTTGGTTATTTCTTTAATCGCTTTAATCGACAACGGCCTTTACACCAATTACTACTTTCTGGCCCTGTTATTTGGTTAGTACTTGATTGGATCCGCGGCTGGCTATTTACTGGCTTTCCTTGGCTATGGATGGGTTACAGTCAGCTCAATACGCCTTTAGCACACTTTGCTCCAATTTTAGGTGTCGAAGGGATCACCCTCGCATTAGTACTGATCTCAGGCTCAATAACTGCCACACTATACTACCGTAACTGGCGTCCATTCATGGTTACAGTATTAGTGGCACTGTTAGCGGTATTAGCCGGTATTCCACAGTGGGTAAAACCCGATCCTAAACACAGTGTTAGCGTAGCTTTGATCCAAGGTAATATTTCACAAGAAGAGAAATGGCTGCCAAGTCACCGCTGGCCAACCTTAATGAAATATATGGATCTCACTCGCGATAACTGGGGTGCCGATTTAATTATTTGGCCAGAAGCTGCAATTCCTGCACTTGAAGAAGATATTCCAACCTTCTTACAAAATCTTGATGCTGCCGCCCGTGCCAATAATAGTACCGTAATCACCGGCATCTTAGATCAAAAAGCTGATGGTGAGTTTTTTAATAATATTTTGACACTTGGTGTCGATGCAGATGGCCCGTATAACTACAATACAGCCACGCGTTATACAAAACATCACTTATTACCTTTTGGTGAATTTGTCCCGTTTGCGAGTATTCTACGTCCATTAGCGCCGTTCTTTAATCTGCCGATGTCGTCATTTAGTCGTGGAGCTTATATTCAACCGAATATTCAAGCTCATGGTTATTCAATTGCACCTGCACTGTGTTATGAAATTGCATTTGGTGAACAAATTCGTGAAAACGTCACCAAAAAAACTGAGTTATTACTCACGCTGTCTAATGATGCATGGTTTGGTCATTCAATTGGCCCATTTCAGCACATGGAAATTGCCCAAATGCGGGCACTTGAGTTAGGTAAGCCATTGTTACGGGGAACAAATACGGGGATTACAGCAGTGGTTGATCACAATGGTCATATCACCAAACAATTACCACAATTTGTTACTGGCGTATTAAAAGATAAAGTCATTCCAACCATTGGAATGACACCTTATACCACACTAGGTAGTTGGCCATTATACGGTTACTGCTTATGGGCATTAGCATTATCTTGGCTACTCGTTCGCCGTAAGCGCGGACATTTCCGTGACTTACCGCCAACAGAAACAGAATAAACTATAAGGTGAAGCTAATAACTTCACCTTTTTTTTTACGATTAGTTTATTGTAAATTGATTAGCAACTAATAACTGCAATCCCAAAGGGACTAACCACCTGCGGCGAAATGAGGAATGATAAATGAAAGCAACACATAAAATATTTACCACTTTATGTTCATTATTAATATTAATGCTATCAACACAAGTATTTGCTCAAGAACAACAAAATGATACTAAAGATGCATTAGCCCATTTTTATAATTCACCGCAAACCCAGCCTTTTTTCCATTCCGCTTATGGGTATGCCGTTTTTCCATCAGTAGGTAAAGGTGGCTTTTGGATCGGTGGCGCTTATGGATCAGGCGTGGTATTTAAAGCCAATCAAGCCATGGGATTTGCTAAGTTATACCAAATATCTATTGGTTTACAATTTGGCGGACAAGCGTTCAGTGAGATTCTATTTTTCCAAGATAAACGTGCCTATGATCGCTTCATTGATGGCGGAATGGAATTGGATGCTCAAGCCTCTGCGGTCGCATTAACAGAAGGTGCATCAGCAAAAATAGGCACTGCTGGCGCAGGGATCAATGCAGGTAATGACTATATGACCCAAAGCTACATTAATGGCGTTGCTATCTTCACTCACGCTAAAGGCGGCGCGATGATTGAAGCATCACTTGCGGGACAAAAATTCACCTATGAACCAATGACAACCACGACGCGAAAAATAAAAGGTTATGATCAAGTATTACCTGAGTTTAATACTGACTATCAACCGACTAAACAGACTCAAACGACACGACAACACCAGCAACAACTGCAAAAACCGGCTGATACTATTACATCGACAGATTCAGCAAACTCAGCGGTAGTGGTTGATACCATTGAACGTCCTGATTATTAAACCATTACTTTTATAACAGCCAAATAAAAACGCAGCATTTATAATGCTGCGTTTTTTTATAATGAAAGCAAAACCATTGAACTGTTTAACCATTTATGGATTTAATGGTAAGCGAGAAAAATGCTTACAACCACATTTTACACAGGGTTCAATACGCGTAACATGGGTGATCATTTCAGTATGACCGCATTGCTCACAAACAAGATTACCTAAACCCACAAGTTCACCAGCCTGATAAACACCTTTATGCTGAATATCATCCATCACTTCAATCCATTCTAATTGGGTTTTATCCGTAATTTCAGCTAAGTTTTTCCAAATACTTTCACTGACTAATTTATAGAAAGGGCTTTCACTGAATGGTTCTGAACTATTTTTTACTTCTTCAGTAAAGGTCTTTAAATCACTTTTGACGTAAGCTTCAACTAATGACAGTTCATCTTTGGTCATATCACTGGCTGCTTTACCGTAAAGCTCAGTCGTTTTAAGATCACTTTTAATATAAGCTTCAACTAATGACAGCTCATCTTTGGTCATATCACTGGCAGCTTTGCCGTAAAGCTCAGTCATTTTAAAAAACTTCTTTAGCTCTTCTGGACTATGCTTAAGCGCCTCAGTTACTTTTTCTAACACTGCTTCATACTGCTTTTGTTGCTTAGTCATGGGATTAATCCTCTACCAATGTGCGAAATAATTACGTAATTACGGCCAAATGTAAGATTAAGGTCGCCGAATCGCTATCAGCTATTGTTGACACCTTGACCTTTGGTTATCCTATGTCGATTACAATGAATGTGTTTGTATTAAACTCACAAAATTCTGGATGTCATCGATGCAAGAACAATATCGTCCACAGGACATTGAACAAAAAGTTCAAGAACATTGGGATAACAATAAGACCTTTGTTGTTAGTGAAGATCCTAATAAAGAAAAATTCTACTGTCTGTCCATGTTCCCGTACCCAAGTGGTCGTTTGCACATGGGTCACGTGCGTAACTACACTATCGGTGATGTTATCTCTCGCTACCAACGCTTACAAGGCAAAAATGTCATGCAGCCAATTGGTTGGGATGCATTTGGCCTTCCAGCAGAGAACGCAGCGGTCAAAAATAACACTGCTCCTGCACCTTGGACATACGAAAACATCGAGTACATGAAGAACCAACTTAAACTTTTAGGTTTTGGTTACGATTGGAGTCGTGAATTCGCAACCTGTACCCCTGAGTACTACCGTTGGGAACAAGAGTTCTTCACTAAACTGTACAACAAAGGCCTAGTTTACAAGAAAACATCTTCTGTGAACTGGTGTCCTAACGACCAAACGGTACTAGCAAACGAGCAAGTAGAAGACGGTTGTTGCTGGCGTTGTGATACCCCTGTTGAACAAAAAGAGATTCCACAGTGGTTCATTAAAATTACCGAATACGCACAAGAGCTACTTGACGACCTTGATACCCTTGATGGTTGGCCTGAAATGGTAAAAACCATGCAGCGTAACTGGATCGGCCGTTCTGAAGGTGTTGAATTAACGTTTAACGTTAAAGGTCAAAACGATTTAGAAGTTTACACCACGCGTCCTGATACTCTTATGGGTGTAACATTTGTTAGCATTGCAGCGGGTCACCCTCTAGCTGCAAAAGCGGCTGAGAATAACCCTGCCCTAGCAACATTTATCGATGAATGCCGTAACACCAAAGTTGCTGAAGCTGAACTAGCAACAATGGAAAAGAAAGGCATGGATACTGGCTTTACCGCTATCCATCCACTTGATGGCCGTGAAGTACCCGTATACGTTGCTAACTTCGTATTAATGGATTACGGCACAGGCGCAGTAATGGCCGTTCCTGCACACGATCAACGTGACTTTGAATTTGCAACGAAATACAACATCGATATCATGGCAGTCATTAAGCCAGAAGACGGTAGCGAATTTGATATCTCTGAAGCTGCATTCACTGACAAAGGTGTATTGTTTAATTCAGGTGAATTTGACGGCCTAAACTTCCAACAAGCATTTGATGCTATTGCAGCAAAACTTGAAGCTGAAGGTAAAGGCAAGAAAACAGTTAATTTCCGTCTTCGTGACTGGGGTGTTTCACGTCAACGTTACTGGGGCGCACCAATCCCAATGGTAACCACTGAAGACGGTCAAGTGCATCCTGTTGCGGCAGATCAACTACCGGTTATTCTTCCAGAAGACGTGGTAATGGATGGTGTAACAAGCCCGATTAAAGCTGACCTAGAGTGGGCTAAAACCACCTTTAACGGTGAACCTGCACTACGTGAAACTGATACCTTTGACACCTTTATGGAGTCATCTTGGTATTACGCTCGTTATTGTTCACCACAAGCTGATGATATTTTAGATCCTGCAAAGGCGAACTACTGGCTACCTGTTGATCAATATGTTGGTGGTATTGAGCACGCGTGTATGCACCTATTGTACTCACGTTTCTTCCACAAATTACTTCGTGATGCAGGTTACGTAACCTCTGACGAACCGTTTAAGCAACTACTATGTCAAGGCATGGTATTAGCAGATGCGTTCTTCTACACCACAGACAAAGGTGGTAAAGAGTGGGTTGCACCAACAGATGTAACGGTTGAACGCGATGGCAAAGGCCGCATCACTACAGCAGTTGACTCTAAAGGCCATAACGTTGAACACTCAGGCATGATCAAAATGTCTAAGTCTAAAAACAACGGTATCGACCCACAAGAGATGGTAGACAAGTACGGCGCTGATACAGTACGTCTATTTATGATGTTTGCATCACCTGCTGATATGACGCTTGAATGGCAAGAATCTGGCGTTGAAGGTGCTAACCGCTTCCTTAAACGTGTGTGGAAACTTGTACGTGAGCATGCTGAAAAAGGTGCAGCTGAATCAGTTGATACTGCAGCATTAAACAGCAATCAAAAAGCGCTTCGTCGTGACATTCATAAAACAATTGCTAAAGTAAGTGATGATATTGGTCGTCGTCAGACATTTAATACCGCGATTGCTGCAATCATGGAATTAATGAACAAGTTAGCAAAAGCGCCACAAGAATCAGTACAAGATCGTGCTATTCTTGATGAAGCACTAAAAGCTATTGTTACTATGCTTTACCCAATGACACCGCATATCTGTTTTGAAATGTGGCAAGCTTTAGGTCAAACAGACATTGACCATGCAGTATGGCCACAAGCAGATGCAGCAGCATTAGTGGAAGATGAAAAGCTAATCATTGTTCAAGTTAACGGTAAACTACGTGCGAAATTAACGGTTGCGGCAGATGCAACCAAAGAGCAAGTAGAAGCGTTAGCAATGGCTGATGATGGCGTAACTCGCTTCACTGAAGGAAATACCGTACGTAAAGTTATTTACGTACCAGGTAAACTACTTAATATTGTTGCTAACTAATCAAGGTTAACTACTGTATAACGTTGTTACTAACGCAGTAAATAGCCTAAAGATCCCCGCTTCTGCGGGGATCTTTATAATTACGGTCATATTTAATTTTGCGCCCAGCGCACCTTATTTTCTTTCAAGGAGCTGACTTTCGTGAAAAGTTTTTTCTCGGCCAACAGCCTAACTCGACTACTTATCATTACTCTTCTCGCGCTTACAACAGCTTCTTGCGGCTTTCATCTTCGTGGCAACTACATGCTACCAGAAGGTATTGCCAAGCTATCGTTAACCAGTTTTGACCCCTACGGCCAATTAACCCGTATGGTAAAATATCAATTTAAACTGCATGGTATTGAAGAAGTAAAACCATCAGCAACCGTACCGAACCTTAATATCACCAGTGAATCAACTGGCGACAGTACGTTATCGCTATATCAAAATAACGGTAAAGCAGAATACGATTTAACGTTGACGGTTAACTACACTGTGACTATTCCTAATCAAGGTATTGAACAGTTTAGTACTAAAGTTACCCGTACTTTCTTAGATAACCCACTTTCAGCACTCGCAAAATCAGTAGAACGCGACGAATTAGTAAACGTGATGCGTGAACAGGCTGCACAACAAATCATGCGAAAACTAGCACGTCTAACGACTGTCTTTAATAAAATGGAAGAAGATAAACTGAATGCTGAATTAAACCAGATTTTGCATAATCAAAAAGTGTCGATTAAAGATGGTAGTACAACTACGATCACCACAACACCCGCTGTGATACATAAAAAACAAGATAATAACGCCCAATGAGAGTCTACCCAGAACAACTGACGCAGCAGCTAACAAAAGGCCTGCGTCAGGCTTATTTACTGTTTGGTAATGAACTATTATTGAAACAAGAAGCAGGCGATAACATTAAACATATCGCTCAACAACAAGGTTTTCTTGAACGACATAGTTTTACTATCGATAATAGTCTTGATTGGAATGCAGTATTAGATTGCTGTAACGCCATGAGCTTATTTTCAGCTCAACAAATTATCGAGCTTGAAATAGCTGAAACAGGTTTAAATGCCAATCAAGCCAAAGCACTACTTGAAGTCATTACGGCGCTAAATCCTGATATTTTATTAATTCTTACCGGTCCTAGGATCAATAAAAAACAAGAAAGCACCAAATGGTTTAAAGCACTTGATAATATCGGTCTGTATGTTCCTTGCAATACACCAGATCCACGTCAAATGCCACGCTTTATTCAAAGCCGTTGTCAGCTATTAGGCTTAAAGCCGGATCATGAATCGGTACAAATGTTAGCTCAATGGCATGAGGGCAATTTACTAGCGCTATCCCAAAGTTTACATAAATTAGTGCTACTTTATCCTGATGGCACCTTAACAATAGTGCGATTACAAGAAGCATTAAGTCGTCATAATCACTATACTCCATTTCAATTAATTGACGCCCTGTTAGCTGGACAAGCTAAACGTAGCCAACGCATATTGCGTCAATTACAAGCAGAAGGTGTTGAGGCAACAATTTTATTACGTACTTTACAGCGAGAGTTAACTCAGTTGTATAAAATGCAAGAAATGGGAAAAAAAGGCACGCCACTCAATCTGATATTTGAACAATTTAGAGTGTGGCAAAACCGACGTGAAATGTATATTGGGGCGTTACATCGACTGTCTCTAACAACCTTAATCACCATTATTCATCAGCTGACATTGTTAGAAATTCAAGTCAAAACTGACTATGACACTCAACCATGGTCGGCCTTGAGTTGCTTATGTGCAGAAATGTGTGGTATTCCAACCCATTTACAACCACGAGATTAATATCAATACAGGTCAAAATTGCGACTTTTTGCCCGTTTGAAGCAAATCACTCAACAAACATGCGAAAAAATACCGTCTGAACCTTGTCCGCTTATCGCTGTCTGATAAGAGCATGGTATACTGCGGCACAATTCATGGTCAGTATGTCTATTTGACATTATAGATGCTAGTTATAGCGTCATTCGACCACTACTATACTAACACTCAAGTGAGGGAATCCCTTTGCAGGTTCAAGAACTACACGATTTCATCGTTGACAAAATTGACGACATTAAAGCACAAGATATCGTAACTATCGATGTTCGCGGTAAATCAAGCATCACTGATTTTATGGTTATTTGTACTGGTACATCTAACCGTCACGTTGCATCTGTTGCAGATCACGTTAACAAAGAATCTAAATTAATTGATTTTCCTCCATTCGGCATCAGTGGCGAAAAAGAAGGTCAATGGGTTATTGTTGATATGGGCGATGTTATGCTACATATCATGCAAGAAGATGCTCGTGAGCTTTACCAACTGGAGAAGCTTTGGAGCTAATTGACCATGAAGCTTCAACTGATTGCTGTTGGCACTAAGATGCCAAAATGGGTTGAGGAAGGTTATAAAGAATATAGCCGCCGCTTCCCAAAAGATATGCCTCTGGAGTTAATTGAAATTTCAGCGGGAAAGCGTGGCAAAAATGCTGATATTCCTCGCATTCTTCAAAAAGAAGGCGAAGCCATGTTAGCTGCAGTTGCTAAAGGCAACCGAATTGTTACTCTGGATATTCCCGGTAAACGCTGGGATACAGGACAATTGGCACAACAATTGGATGCATGGAAACTAGACGGACGCGATGTATCAATTTTGATCGGCGGACCTGAAGGACTATCTCCTGCATGTAAAGCAGCGGCAGAACAAAGCTGGTCATTATCACCATTGACTTTACCACACCCACTGGTGCGCGTGGTAATGGCAGAAAGCTTATACCGTGCATGGAGTGTCACGGCTAACCATCCGTACCACAGGGAATAATCATAAATGAGGCAAAAGCGAACCCAGATCCGCGATCATCGCGCTGAGTCGGCACTGTTTTTTCGTCGAGCTCTTGTCTCATTTATTGGTATCGCAATACTTGTAGGCCTGCTGCTGTTTAATCTGTTCCATATTCAGGTTGAGCAACATCAGGACTATCAAACCCGCTCTAATGATAACCGCATTAAAATTGTTCCAGTATCCCCTAATCGCGGGTTAATTTATGACCGTAACGGGGTGATATTAGCTGAAAACAGACCCATCTATAGCCTTGAAATTACCTTAGAAAAAGTCTCTGAACTTGATCAAACTTTTGCTGATCTTAAACAGATCATGGGTATTACTGATGAAGACATCGCTAACTTTCAAAAAGAGCGCCGTCGTACCCGTCGTTTTAAGTCTGTTCCCATTCTTGATCATCTCAATGAAAAACAAGTTGCGCTATTTTCTGTTAATCAACATCGCTTGCCTGGTGTGGAAGTAAAAGCACACTTAAAACGCTATTATCCTTATGGCGATAGCCTCACCCACGTATTAGGTTATGTTGCTAAAATTAACGATCGTGACCTTAAAAAGCTAGATAAAGCGGGTAAACTTAGTAATTACAAAGCCACTCGTGATATGGGTAAATTGGGTATTGAACGTTATTACGAAGAACTATTACATGGCACTTCTGGCTACCAAGAAGTTGAAGTCAACAGTCGTGGTCGTGTGATCCGCACACTAAAATATATTCCGCCCATTCCAGGTAAAGATATCAAGATCAATATTGATATTAAGCTACAGCAATATGTTCAAAACCTATTAACTGAACACACAATCGATCCCAAAACAGGCCAAGAGATCATTAAGCATAAACGTGGATCTATCGTAGTTTTAGATCCTAAAGATGATGCGATTTTAGCGATGGTCTCAAGCCCAAGTTATGATCCCAATTTGTTTGTACGTGGTATATCGAGCAAGAAATACACAGCCTTACTCAATAACCCAGATCGTCCATTAGTCAATCGCGTTACGCTTGGTATTTATCCACCTGCATCAACGGTTAAGCCATTAATTGCCGTCGCAGCATTAACCGAAGGCGTGATTACACCGAGTACTACACGTAATGATCCGGGTTGGTGGCAAATACCCAACTCGACCAGTCGTAAATTTCGAGACTGGCTTCGTTGGGGTCATGGTCGAGTGAATATCTATAAAGCCATAGAAGAGTCAGTCGACACTTACTTCTATCAAGTTGCTTACGATCTTGGTATTGATCGTCTCTCAACATGGATGAATAAATTTGGTTATGGCGAATATACTGGAATCGATATTCACGAAGAAAGCAAAGCCAATATGCCCACCCGTGAATGGAAACAGGCACGCCATAAACGTCCATGGTATCAGGGCGACACAATTCCGGTTGGTATCGGTCAAGGATATTGGACTGCAACACCATTACAAATAGCTAAAGCCACGTCAGTACTAGTTAATAGTGGTGTTGTACACCGTCCACACCTACTTAAAAATATTATTGATAATAAAGTAGAGTCGCCAGCTGAGTTTGAAAATTTCCCATCGATAACTGGCGTTAGTCCACAAACATGGGAAATTGCTCGTGAGGGAATGCATCGCGTACTATATGGTCATCGTGGTACAGCGCGAAAAGCATTTTATAATACGCCCTATCAAGCCGGAGGAAAATCAGGGTCAGCACAAGTATTTGGTCTAGCTAAAAACCAGAAATATAACGCAGAGGAATTAGAAGAACATTTACGAGACCATGCATTATTTACCGCATTCGCCCCCTTTGAAAAACCACAAGTTGTAGTCTCAATGGTACTAGAAAATGCCGGTGGCGGTTCCAGTAATGGTGGTCCGATTGCTCGAAAAATATTTGATCATATGCTAATTAAAGCACCAATAAAGGCACCTTTACAATTGATAACGCCAGCAAAAACTACAACGGAAATACATCAATGAGCATCATGGCAACAACAGGAGAAAAACCAAGCATAAGTGATCGTTTACATATCGATATCCCATTATTACTTGGCTTATTAGCGATCATGAGTTTCTCATTGGTGATCATGTACAGTGCTAGTGGCCAAAATATACCAATGATGGAACGTCAAGCGATGCGAATGGTATTATCACTTGGAATTATGTTTTTACTCGCACAAATTGCTCCTCGTCATTACGAAGCATGGGCACCTTATTTATTTGGAATAGGACTTATATTACTAATTAGTGTTCTCTCATTTGGTGAGGTTTCCAAAGGAGCACAACGATGGCTAAATTTAGGTTTTATTCGCTTTCAACCCTCAGAACTTATTAAGCTTGCCGTACCATTAATGGTTGCGCGCTTTATTGGTAATCGCCCTCTACCACCAACATTTACTAATATTTTTATCGCATTGGTATTAATTTTTACGCCAACTATATTAATTGCCAAGCAACCCGACCTCGGTACCTCCATTTTGATCGCCGCATCAGGGATATTTGTTCTGTTTCTGTCAGGAATTAACTGGAAGATAATAATTGGTGCATTAGTATTACTCGGTGCTTTTATTCCTGTGTTATGGTTCTTTCTGATGCATGACTATCAACGTACTCGAGTAATGACCTTACTTAATCCGGAGTCAGACCCTTTAGGTGCAGGATACCATATCATCCAATCAAAAATAGCCATTGGTTCAGGAGGGATCACTGGTAAAGGCTGGCTCCATGGAACTCAATCACAATTAGAATTTGTTCCAGAACGTAATACTGATTTCATTTTTACAGTTATCGCTGAAGAATGGGGATTAGCGGGTGTTATTGGTTTATTAGTAATGTATCTATTTGTACTTGGACGAGGATTACTACTTGCAAGTCGTGCTCAAACTGCGTTTGGGCGTATGATGGCAGGTAGTATTGTACTCAGCTTTTTTGTTTATATTTTTGTTAATATCGGAATGGTAAGTGGATTGTTACCTGTTGTAGGCGTACCACTTCCCCTTGTTAGTTATGGCGGAACCTCAATGGTTACTCTTATGGCTGGTTTTGGTATTCTGATGTCCATTCACACTCATCGAAAAATGTTGTCTAAGGCGACCTAATAAATGCGTTCACTATTTATAGTTTTTTCCCTGATTCTTGCTGGGTGTAGTTCTTCGCCTGAACAAACTCCACAAACCAAGCCAGATACAACCATTAAACCAGTTGAAATCATTAAACCAAATACAGATGATCCTAATGCAGGACGCTATTCTCTTAAAGATGATCGTGCACCTAAGGTCATTCCTGATTTTTCAAAAGTTAAATTGATCACTCCCCACTACGAAGCTTATAGTCGTGGTGGAAATAAAGACTATACCCTACGTGGTAAACGCTACCACATTATTAAAAATCCTAAAGGTTATACCGAAACAGGATTTGCATCATGGTATGGTGAAAAATTTCATGGCCATAAAACAGCCAATGGTGAAGTGTATAATATGTTTGCCATGACAGCCGCACATAAAACGTTACCATTACCGAGCTTTGTGCGTGTCACCAATACACTTAATCACAAATCCGTCATTGTTCGCGTTAACGATCGCGGCCCCTTCCATGATGGTCGTATTATTGATTTAAGTATGGCTGCTGCATCTAAATTAGGTGTGATTAGCTACGGCACAGCACCAGTGAAAATTGAAGTACTCACGGTACCTAAACCATCAACTACAGCAGAAATAAAAAAAGCACCGATCCCTATTCAATATTTTATTCAATTAGCCGCGGTTAATAGTCAGCAAAAAGCAGAGCAAATGCAGCGTGAAGTAAAAAAACGCTACAACACCAGTGTCGATATTGAAAAAATTACAGACCGCGCTATTTTCCGTATTCGGTTAGGACCATTTTTGGATTATAAAGATGCTGATTTATTGCTCACTCAAATAAAAAACAAACATTATTCACAAGCTTTTATGATCACTGAAAAACGATAATTGAACCTTATTGTTATTTTACAATCATACTTACAGCCTATAGTTTGTTATTAAAATCATAAAACTATAGGTTATTTATCGCGCTACAACATAATGATAACAATAATATTAGCTTTGATACTCATAAATCAGAACGATGGAAACTTCTATTCAGACACTGATTGCCAATATGTTATCTGTTATAGTAAGCCCACTTTTTAGCCACAGATTAATTAAAATTATATATATTATGAAAAAAACAGCTGTGCTTTTCCGTTCTGTAGCCATCTTCACCACTCTGCTGGCTTCAGCTTCTGCTGCTGCATCACCAGCAGTAGTACCTGAAGCACCACAAATTGCGGCTAAAGGTTATGTTCTTATTGACTATAACTCAGGCAAAATCATTGCTGGCCATAACCAAAATGAAAAATTAGCACCTGCAAGCCTAACCAAAATGATGACCAGCTATGTTATTGGTCAAGAAATTAAAAATGGCAATATCTCTCCTAATGATAATGTCGTTATCAGTAAAAATGCATGGGCTAAAAACTTCCCTGGTTCATCAAAAATGTTCTTAGAAGTAGGTAAAACAGTAAAAGTCTCTGATCTTAACCGCGGTATTATTGTTGATTCAGGTAATGATGCCTGTGTCGCAATGGCTGAACACGTTGCCGGTTCACAGCAAGCATTTGTTGATCTAATGAATGGCTGGGCAAAAAATCTGGGCATGAAATCAACCCACTTTACTAATGTGCATGGTTTAGATAATCCCGATTTATACACTACCCCTTATGATCTTTCTGTTCTTGCTCGTGCGCTTATTCATGATTTACCTAATGAATTTAAGATCTATGATGAAAAGTCATTCACTTATAACGGTATCACGCAATATAACCGAAATGGCTTATTGTGGGATCAAAGTATGCATGTTGATGGCTTAAAAACTGGCCATACTGATAATGCCGGTTATAGCCTGGTAAGCACTGCAACTGAAGGTAATATCCGTCTTATTTCAGTCGTAATGGGTACGGCAAGTAAACATGCTCGCCTTGCTGAAAGTAAAAAATTATTAACCTATGGTTTTCGTTTCTTCACAACCCTAACACCCTATAAGAAAGATCAAACATTTGTGACTGAAAAAGTTTGGATGGGTAAAACAGATAAAGTCGATCTCGGTGTTAATGAAAATACTTACGTTACTATCCCCCGTAGCCAAGCTAAAAATTTGAAAGCTAGCTTCGTGTTAACTAAAGAGCTCAAAGCACCAATTCAAAAAGGTGAGGTAATGGGTACCCTTTATTACCGTCTAGGTGATACTGATATTGCTCAATACCCTTTAGTTGCTTTAACTGAAGTAAAACAGGGTAACTTATTTAGCCGCTTAGTTGATTATGTCATGATGTTGGTACAAAGCTGGCTTTAAGCAAGTGTTATAACATCCACCAGCCTAAATAAAGAAGCTACCAACTGGTAGCTTCTTTAGGTTTACAAGCTTGCATACACATTTTCCAATAACCAAGATAACCACAGCCTTGTTTTCCAACTACTGACGCATTAAGATGCCTGCATATTACCGTGATTTGTGATCTATACCACGGTGTAAAATCTGAGAAACCTGAACCTTGGAGTTCTATTATGCAAGATTTAAATAAAGAGCAACCAAAACTAAAAGACCTATTGGAATTTCCTTGTAGCTTTGCTTTTAAAGTTATGGGTGAGAATAAACCAGAATTAGCAGATCTTGTCGTTGAAGTTATTCAAAAAACAATTCCTGGTGATTACGCTCCAACAACAAAGCCGAGCAGCAAAGGGACTTATACCGCAGTCTCTGTTACTGTTAATGCTACTAATATTGAACAAATTGAAACACTATATAAAGAACTTGGCGCGATTGATATCGTGCGTGTTGTACTATAGTAGCCATTCAAATGGCGACTTCTTATAAGTCGCCATTTTTCTAATTATTCTCTTCTTTTTTAACTTTTTTCCTCTATCTATCCCACGAAACTAACTCTCAAAATTATTAATAAACACAGAATAACGGGTTAGTCATGCATCTTTGAACAGTTTAGGTATAATAGTTTGGTTCACAGCCATTAAATGGCGCTTTGCGTTATATCAATAAATAGGCACAAATTTGCAAAAAACTCTTATTATTAGAAATCTGGGCCGTTGTAATTATCAAACCACCTTTGATGCTATGCATCAATTCACCAATGACCGTACGGAAATGTCGGCTGATGAAGTCTGGCTGGTTGAACATCACCCGGTATTTACCCAAGGCCAAGCTGGCAAGGTAGAACATCTGCTCAACACAGGTGATATTCCCGTCGTCCAAAGTGATCGTGGTGGTCAGGTAACCTATCATGGTCCAGGTCAGCAAGTTGCTTATATATTGATTAACTTACGCAGAAAAAAACTCAGTGTTCGTGACCTAGTCAGCCACATCGAAAACACAATTATAAATACGCTATCTCAATTTGGGATTACATCTAATGCTCGTCCTGATGCACCTGGTGTCTATGTCAACAATCGTAAGATATGTTCATTAGGATTACGGATCAGACGCGGCTGCTCTTTTCATGGTCTGGCACTTAATATAAATATGGATTTGGCCCCCTTCCAACGTATTAATCCTTGCGGTTATGCTGGAATGGAAATGACGCAAACTGCATCATTAAATGGCCCGAGTGAACTAATGGAAGTTCAGCCGGTACTCATTGAAGAATTAACAAAATTACTCGACTACTCACAGGTCGAGTGGATGACGGAAAGCAATCAACTATGAGCAAACCAATTAAAATTGAACAAGGCGTTAAATACCGCGATGCAGATAAAATGGCATTAATTCCGGTACGTAATGTTGCCCAAGAAGAAGCACCCAAAGAAGTACTACGTAAGCCCTCATGGATGAAAATAAAACTGCCCTCTGACAGTAAACGCATTCAAGAAATAAAATCAGCCTTACGTAAAAACAATCTCCACTCTGTTTGTGAAGAAGCATCATGCCCAAATTTGGCTGAGTGTTTTAACCATGGTACAGCTACCTTTATGATTTTAGGTGCTATTTGTACTCGTCGCTGCCCATTTTGTGATGTTGCCCATGGTCGCCCATTACCACCCAATGCTGAAGAACCAAGTCATTTAGCACAAACTATTGCAGATATGAAGTTACGCTATGTAGTTGTAACATCGGTAGATCGTGATGACTTGCGAGATGGCGGCGCACAGCACTTTGTTGATTCAATTAACGCTATTCGTGCCAAAAGCCCACAAATTCATATTGAAACCTTAGTGCCTGATTTCCGTGGCCGTATGGATCGAGCGCTAGAAATATTCCAAAATACTGCACCTGATGTATTTAACCATAACCTTGAAACAGCACCGCGCTTGTATCGTAAAGCTCGTCCAGGAGCAAACTACCAGTGGTCATTGGATCTGTTAAAGAAATTTAAAGAGATTCATCCAACAATACCGACAAAATCAGGCGTTATGATGGGGCTGGGTGAAACCAAAGAAGAGATCATTCAAGTTCTGAAAGATTTGCGAGCACATGGCGTGACTATGCTAACTCTTGGTCAATATCTTGCACCGAGTCGTCATCACTTACCCGTTGAACGCTATGTTCCACCAGAAGAGTTTGACGAGCTAAAGCAAATTGCATTAGATCTTGGTTTTACTCATGCCGCTTGTGGTCCCTTTGTTCGTTCGTCTTATCATGCAGATCTACAAGCTCAAGGTGTTGAAATTAAATAATTAATTAGTTAATAATAAATTATTTGTTAATTTCCATAAAAAAACCGCTTTAGTGATTAACTAAAGCGGTTTTTTAATAACCAATATAACAGGTTAATTATTTAGCAAAAGCAGCGCCAAATACCGGAGCAATAGAATCTAATGCAGAGACGGTTATTGGTTTACCTTCATTATCAGTAATATTCAACGAGGTACGATTACCTAAATCACCCACCAAGATACGATATTTATCATCAGTTAAGTTCATTGGTTTAGTACCTAACTGAGTCCAAAACGCATCATCAGGCTGACGATATTTAACTTCAATTAAACCTTGTGAACGGTTACGATCTTCAATAGTAAAGCCTAACTTTTGTAGCATTGTTGGTAGGCGTTCCCACATATCATCATACGATGCACGCGCAATAATAATAGGTAAACCACTACGATCAGTACCCATAACCACAGGAATATTTTTCAATTGCTCAGCGGCGGCTAAACGGGCTTGCTCACGAGCCATATTATCGTATTTAGACATCACTAAATTAGTCATTAAAATACTATAACGACGTTTATTATTAGCACTAACAGGTTTAACTTCTCCGTTTTCACGCCAATCAGTTAGCGTAATACGGTAGCTATTAATATTAGGTGATTTTTCAATCGTATAGCGACTACTAATCTTAGTATCTTCATCATCATTAGTCCAAGAAACCCAATCAGTATCAATACGATCAGCACTTTGTTTTACAATACCGACTTTATTATCAGTAATCAGCTGTTGTGTTACACGCCAGATCTTCATAAGTTCATTTGACGATGGCATAAACAATGTTACACCTTGCTGATCAATGGCAGAGGTGACTCCTGGAATCAATTCTAACACCTGTAATGGTGGGCGAATATCGACCTTAGTACCTATTTCACCCTTATACGCACGTTGCGGGATCTCATAGTTTGTATTACTAAAAGGTTGAGCACCTGCCGGCAACGTCCAACTTTCAAGTGATGGCGTATTAAGATAATTAAAATCTTGCGCGGCCTGTCGACGACTGTCTGTACCACCAGAACATGCGGTGATAGTTGTCACTACGACGGCAGCTAATGCTAGCCGGTATTTATAATTCATTTATGCTCCTGCGCACCTAGGCTGTTACAACTACTGATTAATACCCGTATATTATAATACGTTCGCATCAATAAGTGCTTGTTTAACAACTGGCTGCTGTGATTCGCTTAAAACAGTAAGCGGAAGTCGTAAGTTATCGTGTTCAATTAATCCCATTTGATGAGCGGCCCATTTCACTGGAATTGGATTCGCTTCAACAAACAGTTTTGTATGTAATGGCATTAAACGTTGATTTATCTCTTGAGCAGCTTCAAGTTTCCCCTCTAAAGCAAGGTTAAACATCGTTGCCATTGCTGGTGCAGCAATGTTTGCGGTAACAGAAATAACGCCATGGCCACCTTCAGCAACAAAATCAACGGCTGTTGCATCATCACCGCTTAATTGGATAAAGTTTGCGCCACAAAGTTCCCGTGTTTTTTTAACGCGAGTTATATCTCCTGTTGCATCTTTAATACCAATAATATTGTCAAGTTTAGCTAAACGAGCAACGGTTTCTGGTAATAAATCAACCGCTGTACGACCAGGTACATTGTATAGTATTTGTGGAATATCAGTCGCTTCAGCAATAGCTTTATAGTGTTGGTATAAACCTTCTTGAGTCGGTTTATTATAATATGGTGTCACACTCAGGCAGGCAGCAATTCCCGTACCAGAAAACAGTTTGGTAATCGTTACGGCTTCATGAGTGGCATTAGCCCCCGTACCAGCAATCACTGGAATACGTCCATCAACATATTCTAGCGTTTTTAAAACAACTTTAATGTGCTCATCAACAGTTAGTGTTGTTGATTCACCCGTTGTTCCTACCGCAATAATAGCGGTGGTACCCGCATCAATATGATGATTAACTAGCTTCTGTAAGCCGATATAATCAACTTCACCTGAAGGATCAAATGGTGTTAATAGTGCTACCATGCTTCCTGAAAACATGTCCGTCTCCCCTATTTTATATATCGTAACGATTTAAAACTAACAACACTAACAACCAATTAATAAAAATGGTTACGGTATATAGCTAGTTATAAGTCATGGTACTTTTGCATGGCTATAAACTCAAGCAAAGGGTGACTGAAAACCGTTAACTGACGCGCTTTATCGTATTCATTTTAAGCTTATTCGTCGTGTTTAACGTTTCTAATACTAAAAATATTCTTTTTTAGTCATTACTGTTATTAACTACACAATTATAATAAAAAATTTTGTGATTATTGATGATGATTTGCGCTCTTTTGAATAATCAGTCTGTGCTAACATGCTAATAATGATCACAAAAAAATGGCGCTAAATATGGAACATTACCTTGTAATAACCGCAGTAGGTACTGATCGACCAGGTATCACCGATGAGATCACCCATCTTGTTGCACACAGTGGTTGTAACATCGTTGATAGCAGAATCGCTCTTTTTGGCTCAGAGTTCACACTTATTATGTTGCTCTCAGGTAATAGCAACGCGATCTCAAGAATTGAATCAACATTGCCACTTAAAGGCCAAGAGCATGATTTAATTACCGTGATGAAACGTACCAATAAGCATATTGCTCGCTTCTTTCCATATACTGCTGATTTTCATATTGAAGCAAAAGATAGCCCGGGACTAATTAAACATTTCACCCACTTTATGGCTAGCCGTAAAATTGACATTTCAACCCTAAGTGCTAATACCATTGAAAATGGTCACGCGAATATTGATAATCAATTAGTACTTCAAATCAGTACCAATTTACCTGAAGACTGTCATTTAGAGACCTTACAAGAAGAATATGAAACACTTTGTAGCCAACTAAATGCTCACGGTACTGTCAATTTTATTGGTCACCATTAATTAATTGCTCATAAAAAACACCATAATAGCGCATGTTATATTAACGTTTATGACTTATTAAAAGGACAGCTGCATGAATACACTAACAGCAGGAATGCTCGCTCCCGCTTTTACGTTACTTAACCAAGACAACCAACCTGTCAGCTTAAATGATTTTAAAGGTAAGAAGGTACTGGCTTATTTTTACCCTAAAGCAATGACGCCAGGCTGTACCGTTCAAGCATGCGGTTTGCGCGACAGTAAAGCAGATCTAGATACTCATAACGTGGTTGTTTTAGGTATTAGTATTGATCCTGTTAAGCGTTTACCTAAATTTATTGAACGTGACCACCTTAACTTCACACTGCTATCTGATGAAGATCATGCAGTAGCCGATCAATTTGGCGTGTGGGGAGAGAAAAAATTCATGGGGAAAATTTATGATGGTTTACACCGCATCAGTTTCTTAATTGATGAGCATGGTAAAATTGAACATGTATTTGATAAATTTAAAACCAAAGACCATCATCAAGTAGTATTAGATTACCTTAATCAGTAATTTCATCATAAAAAACCACAAAGGCCCTTAGCGACCTTTGTGGCTATTGAGTATTAATACACCTTAATAACTGGAGGGCGACGTATTATCTTTCATCATTAATGCGCTCCATACAGCTTTAACTAAAGTTGCTAATGGAATCGCAAAGAATACCCCCCAGAAACCCCACAGCCCACCAAAGACTAATACCGCAACAATAATTGCGACTGGATGTAAGTTAACGGCCTCTGAAAACAATACAGGTACTAAAACATTGCCATCTAATGCTTGAACAATACCGTAAGCCGCTAATAACCACCAAAACTCAGGTGTCCAACCCCATTGAAATAAGCCAACCATAGCGACTGGTACTGTCACCGCTGCTGCACCGATATAAGGAATTAACACGGATAAACCAACCAATACTCCAAGTAGTGCAGCATACTGAAGTCCCATCACCACAAAAACGATATAACTTGCGATACCAACAATAAAAATTTCAATCACTTTGCCACGAATATAATTAGATATTTGCTGATTCATTTCAGCACTAACCTTACTGGCTAAGCGACGATTATTTGGTAAGACATTAATAAACGAATGTAAAATAGTGTCTTTATCTTTCAGTAAAAAGAAAATTAATAACGGCACTAAAATTAAATAAACCCCCAACGTAGCTAAGCTCACTAATGATGATAGTGAACCTTTAACAACACTGCCGCCAAAAGCCAATACTTTCTCACGCAACGTATCAGTTAATACAGTGACTTGATGTGGTTGTACAAAATCAGGATAACGCTCAGGAAGACTAGAGACATAAATCTGTAAGTCATTAAACATTTTTGGTATATCAGCACTTAAATTGGTAATTTGATGCCAGATAGTGGGTACTAAGCCAAATAAAGCCAATACCATTAATCCAGCAAAGATAATCAACACGATAGCAACAGAAATTGTGCGCGGTAAGCCCCATTGCGTAAAACGAGCGACAGGTGATTCAAGTAGATATGCCAATACAATTGCAACCAACAATGGCGTTAGTAAACCACCAAAGAAATACAAGGTTAAAAAAGCACCGGCTAAAATAATCATTAAACTCACAGCATGAGGATCAGAGAATCGGCGTTGATACCAATTTTTAAACATATTGAGCATGAAAATTATGGTCCTTTTGTCGCAATAATAACCAGCTGATAGCTATTTTCAGCCTGTATATCAAGAGTAAATCCATTATTTTTTAGATAACGAATAATGTCCGTCTGAGTGCCATCTGCTGAAACTTTAATTTTAAGTTTCTGAGCTGGCAATACATCGCCACATTCGCGCTTGACGATTAATAAAGCAAATGGACAACGAAGTGTTATGAGATCTAGGGTAAGGATTTCCATTCCAATCGCGTGACAGTGATTATCCATTGTCGTATTGTACCCTTAACCGCAAGGAATAAGCGAGATAACCACAAAGTGAAATATCACAATGCGAACCTAAGCTAAAATTTACGGTCATAGTAGCGCACAAGGTTATCGATAATTACCCCGTTATCCCATATTAATCGACATGGTGGTTGTATTATTTATATGTTCCAATTTGCTAAAGCACCAACTTATCTATTACTGTCAGCCTTGTTAAGTGCTAGCTTGCCGGCTATAGCGAATAACGCATCTTCTTTACCTGACATTGGCACGACAGCAGCATCAACATTGACCATCGATAAAGAAATTGAATATGGCGATATGTATATGCGAATAATGCGTGCAAGTCGGCCCATTATTAATGATCCTGTATTATCAGAATATATTCAAGATTTAGGTCATAAGCTAGTTGCAAATGCTGATGGTGTTAAAACACCGTTTGATTTTTTCTTAATCAAAAATTATGAGATCAATGCCTTTGCTTTATTTGGTGGCAATATTGGCATCCATTCAGGATTATTCTTACATGCAAAAACTGAAAGTGAACTCGCGTCAGTTATTGCACATGAAATTGCCCATGTCACTCAACGTCATCTTGCCCGTTCATTAGAAGATCAAGCAAAGAAAAATCCAGCAACAATGGCAGCAATGCTTGGCTCACTATTATTAGTTATTGCAGCTCCTGAGGCTGGTATGGCCGCATTACACGCAACAACAGCGATATCGATACAAGGCATGCTTAATCATACCCGTAGTAATGAGAAAGAAGCTGATCGTATTGGAATATCAACCTTAGCTAGAGCCGGTTTTAACCCGCAAGCAATGCCACATTTTTTTGAACGTTTAGCTGAACAATACCGCTATACCACGAAACTACCTGCGATGTTACTCAGCCACCCATTACCTGAGTCTCGTATTACAGACAGTCGGTTACGTGCAAATAATTATTCAGTGGTTAGATTACCGCCCTCTGAGCACTACCTATTGGCAAAATCACGTATGGTGGCTCGTTATGTCGGTTTTAATCAATCCTCAGCCTTAAATTGGTTTAATACTGAACTCAAAAAAGCCCCCGCTAACCAAAAAAAAGAACTTAATTATGGTAAAAGCTTGGTTTATATTGATAAAGGTCAATATGCTAAAGCACAACAATTACTGATGCCATTACTTGCAGCAGAACCTAATAACTTATTTTACATTGATGCTGCAACAGACTTGAATTTATATCAAAAACAATATGATAAAGCGATAAAACGTTTAGAAAACGCATTGCAATATCAACCAGAAAGTAGCGTGTTACAGCTTAATTTAGCCAATGCTTTATTAGAAGCTCAACGTTACCAGCAAAGCATTAACATCCTGACGCGTTATAGTTACCAATACCCCAATGATATTAATGGCTGGGCATTATTAGTTCAAAATTATGCCAAACAAAATAAACGTGATGGTGAGCTAGCAGCTATGGGAGAATTAGCGGCATTACGTGCACAATGGGGGCTAGCAATCAGTAACTACACTCAAGCCGCACAAAGAGCAAAGTTAGGTTCACTTGATCAAGCTCGTTATGATGCAAGATTAGATCAACTGCGGATTCAACAAGCACAATTTGAAGCATTACGTTCTTCTTTTTAATATTTATTCTTCAGTTAAATCATAAGGATCTGTATGAGCATTTTTATTTATCACAATCCACGTTGTTCAAAAAGCCGTGAAACACTCGCATTACTCACTGAGCGCGGTATTCATCCAACGATAATTAAATATTTAGATACACCACCAACAGTTGAGCAGTTACAACAACTGTACCGTCAATTAGGCTATAACACAGTACGAGAAATGATGCGTACTAAAGAACAACAATACCAACAGTTGCAACTGGGCGATTCAACCTTAACTGATCTGGCATTATTTGAAGCAATGGCATCGCATCCTAAATTACTTGAGCGTCCCATTGTGGTTAATAATGATAAAGCAGCGATGGGTCGTCCACCAGAGCACGTATTGGATATTTTATAATGATTAAAATCTTAGTACTTTATTACAGCCTTCATGGTAACACCCGTCAATTGGCACGTCATATTGGCCGTGGTATTGAACAAATCGATGGCTGTGAGGCGGTACTAAGAACTGTGGCTGACATTTCAGTAGTAACGACGACAGCTGCCACATCGCGACCAACAACAACGTCCGATCCTATTGTTAGCCATGATGATCTCAAACAGTGTGCAGCAATGGCAATGGGCAGCCCTGTTAGATTTGGTAATATGGCAGCCCCGCTCAAGCATTTTTTAGACAGTACCAGTGGTGAGTGGTTGTCGGGTACATTAATAGGAAAGCCCGCCTGTGTGTTTACCTCATCGTCATCATTACACGGAGGACAGGAAACTACACTACAATCAATGATGTTACCGCTGTTACATCATGGAATGTTACTTGTTGGTATTCCCTACTCAGAGCCCTTATTACATACAACGCACCATGGTGGGACTCCTTATGGAGCATCACATGTAAATAACGGTACAAATAAGCAATTGCACTCAGATGAAATAGCCCTTGCTCAAGCCATTGGACGGCGTTTAGCAACTATTGCATGTAAATTAAGTGGCTAAAAAGGAGTATTCATGCCCAAAATGCAACGATTAACCTATATTGCACATCAAACTGCATTATATAGTCATTGTGGTTTGATTATTTTTATTAGTATATGGCAATTATTACTCTCCCCCCATCACCACTTCTCAGCCATTACCATGACTCTTTTATGGGTAACGCCCTTATTATTACCTTTACTCGGTATGCTAGCCGCTAAGCCTTATACTTATGCATGGGCAAATTTTATTTTAATGTTCTATATTCTGCATGCCACAACGCTAATAACACTTAATGAAGGTGAACGAGGACTTGCAATAATAGAGTTTGCTATCGTTATAGTGTGCTTTATGAGTAATATTATTTATGCTCGCTTGCGGGCAAAAGAATTAGGAATTAAATTAAAGCGGTTATCACAGGTTGAACGTGAAGAACATGCCCGTTATGACGGTTAACTCGCTTACAAAACAATTAACACATTTTAAAAAGCCTCAGTACCTTATCCCTTTCTCATTAAAAGTGTATAAAGGCACTAAGGCTATTTATTTAACTACACTGCTCTCTCATCACTTTGGCAGGTATAATCAGCTATTCCAAGAATAAATATTTTGTGGTGTTACCGTTAATACGTTAACCACTGGAGCAGATGTCACTGCCGCCGTTGAAGTAGCGGCTGGTGTAGCTGTCGCTGTCGTTGCGACAGAAGTTACAGGAACAGGTGTTGATGCTACAGGATCTGCGGCAAAAGCTACTGCTGATTGAGTCTGGCTAATTTGATTATCATGACTAATTTCTTGATGAAATGCCTGCTCAGACCCTTGAAGATTCAATTGAAAAATAACACTATCACCTTTAATTCTCATGGCGTTAGCACTGCTCACTGTCGTTAAGCTATTCAACATTTTTTCTAAAGCAAAAAAGTTTTCAGTTGATTGAATATTATCGACTTCAATATTAACTTTACCACCAGCAACACCACCTAAAACAACTGCATATTTATTAGCTAAATAATCAGTAACTTGATTAATCATTTTATTCGATGCCTGTACCAATGTACCTGATATAGTGCCAGTAATCGGTTGTACTTCTGCTGATGCAATTTTACTTGGTTGCTGCGGATAAAACTGCCAATGTAAAGCAACGTTACCATCAGATTGCTGCTGGGCTTTAACCAATAATAATCCATCGGCATGATAACGAGCACTTGCTGCGGCAATAGGATCAATAAAACCGCCCCACAAATCAGATACATTGACAGCTGTTTCATCTGTGATATCTCCCACAGGAAACGTCAATGGCAACCCTCGGCTATCAGCAGCTTGCTTAGTGTCATTTACCAACATGTTGGTTGATTGATCCCACAAAATATTACGTTGCTGAGCATCATTATCAACCATCCATACTAAAATGTTTGGACGTTGATCTTTCCAAATACTCGCTTTTGATTTAATCAGTAATTGCTTAATTTGGTTTTTATCAAAACTTAGATTAATAGCACGTTGACCATCAACTTCACTGTAACCAAACTGACTAATATAACGGCTACTATTAGTGATCGCTGTTTTAATTGAAGCATTATTTAAAATATCAGTATTGCCTGATATTTTGACTAATACATTTGCTAATCCCTGTTCACGGGCAGCTTGATCGGCTTGTTGATCACTTCCAATCAAAGTAACTTGGGTTTGATAAAGATCATTCACCGTCGCAGCTTGTACTGGTAATACCAATACTGCTAAAAATAATAATGCAAATCGCAACATAGTAAGACTCATGGTTAGCTCAAAAAAATGGACCTATTAAGGCAGACAACAGGTTTTATCATTAGTGCCGTATCATAGCGCAGAGTATGAAAACTTATTCGACAATTTCGGCAAAAAAAATTTTATAACTCACATTTTTAATCGTGTGAAGATTACTCTTATGCAAATAAAACGCCACTCGTTCTAAATTTAAACAATTACGAGTGTTTTTTATCTTTTATTCATCTAGGTTATCGTTTGCTTCCATGCTAGGATTGCGCGATTTTTTTTACTTAGAGATAAATATCATGATGCAGGTTCTTCAAGGTGCACAAATGCTATTTGTAGCATTTGGGGCATTAGTTCTAGTGCCGTTACTAACCGGACTTGATCCTAATGTTGCCTTATTTGGCGCGGGTGCTGGTACATTACTATTTCAGATCGTTACTAAACGCTCTGTACCCATTTTCCTAGCCTCATCTTTCGCCTTTATTGCTCCGATGATGTATGGCATTCAAACATGGGGAGTGGCTAGTACCATGGGCGGGTTAATGATGGCAGGTGTCGTATATGTCATTATGGGTATTGTCATTAAAGTACGTGGTATCAGCTTTATACACCGTTTATTACCACCTGTTGTTGTTGGCCCTGTGATCATGGTAATTGGTCTAGGCTTAGCACCCGCAGCTGTCAATATGGCGATAGGAAAAACAGGTGGTGGCGATGTCCAGCTTGTTGCCCATGATGTCGCATTGTGGATTTCAGCTATTTCTCTAATCGTAACGATAAGTTTAAGTGTCTTTGCCAAAGGAATATTAAAATTAGTCCCTATCGTGGGTGGTATTTCTGCAGGTTATATTGCCAGTCTCGGATTTGGCGTGGTTGATTTTACACCTGTAATCCAAGCAAGTTGGCTTGCTATGCCTAATTTCACATTCCCTGAATTCAATATCAACGCTGTCTTATTTATGATTCCAGTAGCAATAGCTCCTGCGGTTGAACATGTCGGTGATATGTTAGCAATCTCCAACGTAACGGGTAAGGATTACCTTAAAAAACCAGGACTTCATCGCACAATGGCAGGCGATGGTATTGCAACAATTGCAGCCTCTTTAATTGGCGCACCACCAAATACAACCTATTCAGAAGTTACTGGTGCCGTGATGTTAACCAAGGCATTCAATCCCGTGATCATGACATGGGCAGCGGTTACAGCCATTGTATTAGCATTTGTCGGAAAACTGGGTGCTATATTGCAAACTATACCTGTTCCTGTGATGGGCGGTATTATGATTTTACTTTTTGGCTCAATCGCAACGGTTGGTCTTAATACTTTAATTACCCATCAAGTTAATCTTCATAAACCAAGAAACTTAGTCATTGTCGCGGTAACACTGGTATTTGGTATCGGCGGAATGGCATTTGGCATTGGTGAATTTAGCCTTCAAGGCATCAGTCTTTGTGGCATTGTCGCTATTTTATTAAACCTAATTTTACCGCATGACTTAGGTGAAGATTCGATAAGCATGCAAGTTGAAGACACTGAACATCTATAATTAACCTAATTATTATTAATAGACGATCTACAAATACAAAAAAACCGGACATATTAGTCCGGTTTTTTATATCAGTAATAATCAATACTAAAATTATTTAGTACCAAAGATTTTATCACCAGCATCGCCAAGACCTGGAACAATATATCCCTTGTCATTTAACTTATCGTCAATAGCAGCAGTGTATAGCTCTACATCTGGATGCGCTTTTTCTAATGCAGCAATACCTTCAGGTGCAGCAACAAGTACTAATACTTTAAATTGAGTACAGCCATGTTCTTTTAATAGATCAAGCGTTGCAATCATTGAACCGCCTGTCGCTAGCATTGGATCAACAACCAAAGCAATACGCTCATCAATATTCGATGCTAATTTATTAAAGTATGGTACAGGTTCTAACGTTTCTTCGTCACGGTAGATACCGACAACACTGATACGTGCACTTGGCATATGTTCTAATACGCCATCCATCATGCCTAAACCAGCACGAAGAATTGGCACTACAGTCACTTTTTTACCCTTTAGCTGATCAATTTCAACTGGACCATTCCAGCCTTCAATCATCACTTTTTCTGTTTCGAAGTCTGAAGTCGCTTCATATGTTAATAGGCTACCAACTTCGGTTGCCAATTCACGAAAACGCTTAGTGCTAATATCACCTTCACGCATAAGACCAATCTTATGTTTAACCAGTGGGTGTTTCACCTCAACGACTTTCATCTCGACTCCTGGGAACTAAATTATAAAAAAATAAAAAAATCGCAGCATTATATACCAAGCCAATCGATTGCCGATAGTATCAAATGTTCAATTGGCTAATTTTTAGCCACCACAACAATTTGACGCAAACGTTTGCCTTACTATAATGACTGCTGCTATTATATGCTGGTTTTTTACTTTAATACGTTTGAGGGATCATCTGTGAGCAACAAAAACTCTTCTCTTAGTTACAAAGATGCTGGTGTTGATATTGATGCTGGTAATGCGTTAGTTGACCGTATTAAAGGTATCGTTAAGCGTACTCATCGCCCTGAAGTTATGGGAGGAATCGGTGGTTTTGGTGCTTTATGTTCACTACCTACAAAATATAAAGAGCCTGTTTTAGTATCAGGAACCGATGGTGTAGGCACTAAACTTCGCCTCGCCATGGATCTAAAACAACACGATACTATCGGTATTGATTTAGTTGCAATGTGTGTTAATGATTTGATCGTACAAGGTGCTGAGCCTTTGTTTTTCTTAGATTATTATGCAACAGGAAAACTTGATATTGATACAGCTGCAAGTGTTGTAGCAGGTATTGGTGAAGGTTGTATTCAATCAGGTTGCGCACTCATTGGTGGCGAAACAGCTGAAATGCCAGGCATGTACCATGGTGATGATTATGACGTTGCTGGTTTCTGTGTTGGTGTTGTTGAAAAGGCTGACATCATTGATGGTTCAAAAGTAACCGCAGGTGATGCACTTATTGCGGTTGGCTCAAGTGGTCCCCACTCAAACGGTTATTCATTAGTCCGCAAAATCCTAGAAGTTTCCCAAGCCGATCTTAATCAAGATCTTGATGGTAAAAAACTATCTGAGCACTTATTAGCCCCTACTAAAATTTATGTTAAATCAGCGCTAAAAATGATTGAGAACTGTGATATTCATGCCATTTCTCATATTACTGGCGGTGGTTTCTGGGAAAATATTCCACGAGTATTACCACAAGGCACCAAAGCAGTCGTCAATGGCAATAGCTGGCAATGGCCTGCGATTTTTAACTGGTTGCAGCAAACGGGAAATGTTGATACTCACGAAATGTACCGCACATTCAACTGCGGTGTTGGTTTAGTGATTGCACTACCCCAAGCACAAGCAGCACTTGCGATTGAAATTTTACAAACTGAAGGTGAAAATGCGTGGCTGCTCGGTGAAATTGCAACCGCTGCAGTAGGCGAAGAGCAAGTAGAGATTAATTAGGTCTATGCATAATATCGTTGTCTTAATCTCAGGAAATGGCAGTAACTTACAAGCCATTATTGATAGCTGTACTAATGGCATCATTAACAATAGCCAAGTTACTGCTGTGATCTCAAATAAAGCCGATGCTTATGGCCTTAAGCGAGCTCAACATGCCAACATAGAAGCAGTTTCTATAGTGGCAACTGATTACGCCAACCCCCAAGATTATGATCAAGCTTTAATTGAAAAAATTAATACTTATCAGCCTGATGTGATTATATTAGCCGGATTTATGCGGATTTTATCTGCCAATTTCGTCAGCCATTACCAAGGGAAAATGCTTAATATTCATCCATCCTTGTTGCCTAAGTATGCGGGATTAAACACCCACCAGCGCGCTATTGATGCTGGTGATAATGAACACGGCACCAGTGTTCATTTCGTGACGGAAGAGCTCGATGGTGGCCCTGTAATTCTACAAGCTAAAGTCCCTATTTTTGCAACAGATACCATCGATAACGTTATAGCCCGAGTTCAACAACAAGAACATAATATCTATCCATTAGTCATTCAGTGGCTCTTGAGTCAACGATTATCAATGCAAAATGGTTATGCTGTATTAGATGGTAAGAAACTACCACCACAAGGTTATGCTGCACAGTAATGCCTTAATCTCTTTATCTAAAAAAGGCGATCTCATTGAGATCGCCTTTTCATTATCTAAGTCTAAAAGCAGTTATTAGCATTAGCAAGTGCTCACATTCGCTGTAATGACATCATAAACAGTTTCACCGAAATGAAATACACGAAACTCACCACTTACCATTTTCTGCCAATTTTCATCATTCGTTAACGGCTGAGTTGCAATAACCGTCACTACATCATTCGCGGTTGTTTCTCGTTGAAAATCGATAGTAACATCTTCATCAATTAATGATGCTTTACCAAATGGAGCTCGACGAGTGATCCAATGTAAGTTATTGGTACAGTAACTAAGAACATACTCACCATTACTCAGCAGCATGTTATATACACCTAACTGACGTAATGTGTCACAACACTCAGCAAAATAGTCAAAAACAGGCACCATATCGGTGGGTAATATCGGAAAACGAATTTCTAATTGATTCATTAACCAACAAAATGCAGTTTCACTGTCAGTATCACCAACGGCTTGGTTACGTCCAGTGGCTAATTGTTCATAGCCTGTTAGTTGACCATTATGAGCAAAGGTCCAATAATTTCCCCATAGCTCCCGCGTAAAAGGATGAGTGTTTTCTAGACTCACTCCTCCACGATTAGCCTGACGAATATGACTCACAACAGCATGACTTTTTATTGGATATTGTTGCACCAACTCAGCAATACGTGATTGACAGCTTGGATTAGGATCTTTAAATGTTCGACATCCTTTACCTTCATAAAAGGTAATCCCCCAACCATCACGATGTGGACCAGTATTACCGCCGCGCTGCATTAGACCAGTAAAGCTAAAACAAATATCTGTTGGTACATTGGCACTCATGCCTAATAATTCACACATTTTTATTTCTGCTCTTTACGATGAATCATGCTAATTTAAACATCAATAATCGTCATTATTAGTTAATATAATTACAATAAATAGACGATTATTTTTCCATTTCTTTTTCAACTAACATAATTAAAATATGAATAATTTTGATATGTATTTCTTGAATACGATCGGCATAACCAAAATGTGGTACTCGAATTTCAATATCTGCTAATCCTGCCATTTTACCGCCATCCTTACCCGTTAAGGCGATGGTTTTCATTCCTTTCGCTTGTGCCGCTTCAATTGCTTTAAGAATATTAGCTGAATTACCTGAAGTTGATAGTCCAAACAGCACATCACCTTTAGCGCCAACCGCTTCTAAATAGCGAGAAAATACATATTCATAACCAAAATCATTGCTCACACAAGATAAGTGGCTAGGATCAGAAATTGCAATCCCAGGATACCCCGGACGGTCATCACGATAGCGACCAGTTAACTCTTCGGCAAAATGCATCGCATCACAATGAGAACCACCATTACCACATGATAATACTTTACCGCCTTGCTTAAATGAATCAGCTAATAATTTAGCGGCTGCTTCAATATTAGCCAAATTTTTATCATCATTTAAAAAACGGTTAAGGACGTCAGCAGCATCAGTCAATTCGCTGCGGATCAGATCGTTATACATAAGCTGCTCTCTCAATGTTTTCCATTAAATACAAATCAAGCGAGCAATATGCTCGCTTGATGCTGTACTACATCATTAATCGCAGTTTACATACAAATAACTTACAGTGTCGACTCTTGATGTGAGGCTTTGTCGGAATTAACCGCTAATATTTGTTGTAATTGTGCAATTGAAGGCACTAAGTGAAGATTTGGTAATTCAAATACACCAGCATGCTCCAATTTACGCTCTACATGCGGCAATACTCCAAGTACATACACAGGCAGAGTAGATAACCGATCCAATGCTAATTCAAGAGCATGGATAGCAGTAATATCAACCGTTGATACATCACTGAAATCAAGTACAACTGCACGTGTTTCCATTGTTGCATGCTCAATGACCGAAAATGCTTTTTCGCTTGCAGCAAAGAATAGTGGGCCATTAATATCATATACCACCACATCATCACCAAAATTAAGATGTGGATGTTTAGCATCAGAAACCGTAACCGTAGTTAAACTTGCAATACGTTGAATAAACAACACCCCCGCAAGTAACAAACCAACAATTACAGCAACAACCATATCAAACGCAACCGTTAGAATAAAACAGGTCATTAATACGGCGACATCACGACGTGGCGCTACTTTTAATGTATGTACAAAGTGTGGTGCTTCTGACATGTTCCATGCAACCATGATAAGTAAACCCGCTAAGGCACTCATCGGTACATAAGACAATACAGGCGCTAATACTATCATTGCAGCCAAAACAAAAACGGCATGAATCATACCTGAAACTGGAGAGAAAGCGCCTGAACGAATATTGGTTGCCGTACGAGCAATTGCTGCCGTTGCAGGAATACCACCGAAGAAAGGGACAACCATATTCGCAATGCCTTGCCCTACCAACTCAGCATTCGGGTTATGTTTAGTACTGGTCATACCGTCAGCAACAACAGCACATAATAAAGACTCAATACAACCTAAAATTGCAATTGTTAATGCTGATGGCATTAACTCAACCATTGTCGCCCAATTAAAAGTACTTGCCTGCCATAATGGTAAAAATTGTGGTGCTTCTTGAGGAATACCATGGCCAATAATATTACCAATGGTGTAACTGAATTTTTCACCAAGTAATGTTACGTGTTCAAGACTAAAATGATTTAAAGCTAGCGCTAAAACTGTACCCACAAATAAAGAAACTAAATGAGGTGGAATGCGAGTTTTCAGTTTAGCCCAGACAATAAATGTCAAAATAGTAATAATACCGACCAAGGCATCAGCATAATTAATGGTTGAAATAGCATGTGAATACGCCATCACTTTTTCAGGAAAATGAATAGGACTGCCAAGAACATGTAAACCAAGCAGGTCTTTTAGCTGTAAAAAAGCAATAACGAAACCAATACCAGCCGTAAAGCCAGTAGTCACAGGATACGGTACATAAGTAACCAGTTGCCCCAAACGAAAGACACCCATCAGGAGTAAGATAACGCCTGACATCATGGTTGCCATCATTAAACCTGATAAACCATATTTTTGTGTTATCGGCAAAAGAATGACAACAAAAGCGGCTGTTGGACCTGTAATATTAAAACGTGAACCGCCCAATAACGCTGCTAGAAAACCTGCAACGATAACAGTATACAAACCATGCTGAGGAGGAACACCAACAGCAATTGATAATGCCATACCTAATGGAATAGCCACAATACCGACAGTAACACCAGATACTAAATCGGCACGAAGCTTGGAAAAGGAATATCCCTGTTTCCACGATTGAGAGAGAGCTTGAAAAATCAACACAACAAAACCCCTGCGCTTATTTGCACATAAAAAAATAGGCATTGATGTCAACCCGAAAGAGGGTCCGGCGGGCAACTGTCAGTCGGAAATCGGGAAAGGCAACAAACGGAAATACCACTTACTTATCGACTGTATGAAAAACACACAACCACAATAATGTGAACAGTATCACAATAGTGCTATATGTTAACGCCTCACTAATAATTCGCAAGTGAAAATAAATTCACTAATGATCTCGATCAAGGCGAGTAAAACCGCAGGATTACCGTTTTTTACAATCTTCTATAGCGGCTATTTTAAAATTAAATATTTTACATTTAGTTAAAAAATAACTTACAATTAACCGTAAGTGGTTAGACCTCTTACCTTGATTTTTACCACTATTAAACATTAAAACCAAGAGGGCAATATCGCCCTAAAATTATAACTAAATAACGAACCTTCTTTATATACAATACACTGTACTGCTATATGATTGCGGAGAATCGCTATGCTTATTTTTATATACCTAATTAGCTTTATTTTTGTGCTGGGTATCCTCGCCTATCACCGACTATCTCGCCCTACATCTACCGTTATCATCGCTGCATTATTAGCACTGGGAACCCTAATAAATGTTACAGGAATTATTAGCTGGTTAACGTTTATCGTGATTGCACTCCTCTTAAATGTCACCATCTTACGAAAAAAATTCATCACTCAAGCAGCACTTCAGTATTTTAAAAATGTTATACCTCAAATGTCACAGACTGAAAAAGAAGCGATTGATGCAGGTTCGGTATGGTGGGAAGCCGATCTTTTTAGTGGTAACCCTGATTGGAATAAACTTCATGCCATTCAGCCTTCAACCTTGACCGATGCGGAACAAGCCTTTTTAGATGGTCCGGTGAATGATATTTGCCGCATGGTGAATGATTTCCATATCACTCATGATCTCGCAGATCTGCCGCCTGAAGTATGGCAACAACTTAAACAGCATAAATTTTTTGCGATGATCATAAAAAAACAATATGGCGGATTAGAATTTTCAGCCTATGCACAATCGCTGGTATTACAAAAACTAACGGGGGTCTCAACCGTCTTATCCTCAACCGTTGGGGTACCAAACTCTTTAGGCCCAGGGGAATTATTACAACACTATGGTACTGAAGAACAAAAAGATCATTACTTACCACGTCTAGCTGCTGGAGATGAAATACCTTGTTTTGCCCTAACTAGCCCAGAAGCAGGCTCAGACGCTGGTTCTATTCCTGATTTTGGTATCGTCAAAAAAGGGCTCTGGCAGGGTAAAGAAACACTAGGAATGGAGCTGACATGGAATAAGCGCTACATTACATTAGCTCCTGTCGCGACAGTATTAGGCCTGGCATTTAAATTATTTGATCCCGACCATCTACTTGGCCAGAAAAAAGATATCGGTATGACATGCGCCTTAATTCCAACCGATCTTGATGGCGTTAAAATTGGTCGGCGCCACTTTCCACTCAATATTCCCTTTCAAAATGGTCCCACTCAAGGCAATAAAATCTTTGTACCAATCGATTTCATAATTGGCGGCCAAGCTATGGCTGGTCAAGGGTGGAAAATGTTAGTTGAATGCTTATCTGTTGGGCGTGGTATTACCCTTCCCTCAAACACCACTGGCGGTTTAAAAACAGCAGCAATGGCAACAGGAGCTTACGCTCGAATTCGTCGTCAATTTAAATTACCCATTGGTAAAATGGAGGGTATTGAAGAGCCATTGGCACGACTGGTTGGTAATGCTTATGTACTTGATGCAGCAACAACATTAACCGTTACTGGAATTGATTTAGGCGAAAAACCGTCGGTTATTTCCGCTATTGTTAAATACCACTGCACCCACCGTAGCCAAAAAAGCATTATTGATGCGATGGATATCGTCGGAGGAAAAGGGATTTGTATGGGGCCAAGTAATTTCCTCGCACGAAGTTATCAAGGAGCGCCTATTGCAGTCACCGTTGAAGGTGCCAATATATTAACCCGTTCAATGATCATTTTTGGTCAAGGTGCAATTCGTTGCCACCCTTATGTACTTGATGAGATCAACGCAACTTATATTGACGATAAACAACAAGCAGTAAACCAATTTGATAAAGCTGTATTTAATCATATTGGTTTTGTTTTAAGTAATATAGCCCGCAGCTTTTGGCTTGGATTAACCGATGGTCGAGGCTCATCATTTCAACACAAAGATGCAACTTTTCGCTATTATCAGCAAATGAATCGCTATAGTGCAAATCTCGCATTATTAGCCGATATATCAATGGCAACACTTGGCGGCTCTCTTAAACGTAAAGAGCGTTTATCTGCCCGTCTAGGCGATGTATTAAGTCAGTTATATTTGGCTTCCGCTACATTGAAACGTTATGCCGATGAAGGCCGCCAAACTGAAGATATTGCACTCGTACATTGGGGCTTACAAGATGCACTTTATCAAGCAGAGGTCGCTATTGATCATTTCTTGGTGAATTTTCCCAATAAAGTCATTGCGCAAGGATTGCGGTTTATCATGTTACCTACTGGATTACGTCGTCGCCAACCCAATGATAACTTAGATCACCAACTAGCACGTTTAATTCAAACACCATCAGCAACACGAGATCGTATTGGTCGTGGTCAATTTTTAGAAGCAACAGCAAATAATGCCGTTGGAATGATAGAAGTTGCCCTACTTGATATTCTCGCTGCAGAGCCAATTTATGATCGTGTTTGCCAAGCAGCAAAAACACCGTTACCGTTTATGCAATTAGGTAAAGTTGCAACAATAGGATTAAAACGCGGCGTGATCACACCTGAAGAAGCTCAATTACTCCACCGAGCAGAGGCTGGGCGATTAAACACTATCAATGTAGATGATTTTGATCCTACACAATTAGCGATTAATCCATCTCAAACAACCCCCTCGATTCACAATGCCGCTTAAACCGTCCATTATTGTGATGTTCTGAAATTCTTTGCATCTGAACATCACAGGATTATTTAGGCACAATTAAATCAGCATGAAAGCTTCGTTTACGTCGCCAGATCAACAACACCGCCAACATACTTAGAATGATGACTATATTGGTTACAATAACCCACAATAACCGTTGTTGTTGCAGCTCATGATGAATAATTAACTGCTGTTTTGCCTGTTGCTGCGCTAAAGGAGCACTAAAATCACCAGTGACGGCAGCAACTTGAGTATAGTTTTGCTGGGGTAAACGAAACACCAACTCTCGCTGAGTCAACGAATCTGTCACATAAGCCCACCCGCGCCACCACGCTTTACCTATTTGATCATCATTAGGCCATGATAGTGCCAAGTGTGGTTGTTGAAGACTCGTACTTTGTTGAATAATTTTGGGCTTTTGCTGAGGTTGTTTAACCACCAGATAAGCGGCCAATGAACCAGCAAGTGCTTGATCAGTTTTAGCCTCGATATTAACAGTATGAGGCATTAACGATTGATGACTTTGTACAAATGACGTCGTAATGGGTACAGGGTAAACTAATACCGTTTGCTCAACTGCTCGTTTAAATACTCCATTGGCCGATGTGATTTCAACACGATATTTACCAGGTTCGACATTCACATCAAGTGCCACAGTAAAAATGCCATCACCTGCAACTTCATCATACTCTTGCCCATCATCAGCAAATTGTCCCACCTCAATCGGTGCTAACTCATGTGATTGATTTGGCAATACTGCTGTCAGCGGAAAAAAAACCACCTTTAGCCGCACCCGTTCTAAAAAATCACGTAACAGTAATGGCTGTTTATTTTGAGTTAGCTGCGCACTAAATTTCAATACTTCGGTTTGATACAACTGTGCAGGTAACGGTTCAGCCTGTAACTGAACATTTGAGATGAACCTGATGCCATTATTTACTGACACTTTACCCAACGCTTGCCATGGCCCCGCCATAGGGTGAGTAATTGAAATAATATCCATCCCTTTATCGGTATACCATGACATCGTTTTGGGATGGCGTTCAGCATAATATTTACGTCCATCAGGGGCGACGAGTACCACAGAACGACTCGGTTGATCACGAGCTACAACAAACGTTATTTGCTCTATCTTCGGATCAACTCGAAAGCGATTATCAAGCAAAGTTAAACTTGTTTCCGTTTGCGCCCAAGCACTTGATATAGGAATCAAAATGCAAAACGAAACGTAGAAAATAAGTATCCATAATCGCCGTAACATACTGCCTCTAAAGACGCCAGATAACGTCAGCCTTTTTACCTATCAGATCAAGCCTATCTTGATGTGCTGTTAGTTCATCGGCAGTAGCATTAATAACCTTTAATACTTTTCGATTACTCACTAAACGACGAATACTGGTTTCGGTTGTCGAATCATCATTACCGCTACTTAACCGTAATGATGTCTGACCACCCGTCATCATCAAATAGACGTCAGCTAGAATTTCGGCATCGAGTAATGCGCCGTGCATCGTACGATGTGAGTTATCAATACCATAACGTGAACATAAAATATCAAGGTTATTTCGTTTACCAGGAAACAACCTTTTCGCCATTTCGAGGGTATCGGTTACTTGACAGATATCTTCTATTTTTGCAATTGATGCGCCCATCTTATGGAATTCATAATCCATAAAGCCGGTATCAAACGATGCGTTATGTGCAACAAGCTCTGCGCCATCAATAAAATCAATGAACTCTTGGTGAATATCTGCATATACAGGTTTATCACGTAAAAATTCATCCGTAATACCATGGACAGCGATCGCCTCTGGATCAATATTTCGATCAGGCTTGATATAAACATGGAACGTATTGCCGGTTAATTTACGGTTAATAATCTCAACCGCACCAATTTCGACAATACCGTGGCCTTCATAATGTGGGCCAGTCATGTTCATACCCGTTGTTTCTGTATCAAATACAATAATGCGTTGGTTAGTGGCTTTCATAGTAGTTAATGTGTCAGACTTAAGTTTTTATCTAAGGCAAAACTACCCACTATGATGAAGCAGGTAGAAATTTTCACCGATGGATCGTGTTTAGGTAATCCTGGTCCCGGCGGTTATGGCACAGTATTAAGATACAAACAACACGAAAAAGAGCTGAGTGGTGGTTATCTAATGACCACCAACAACCGCATGGAACTGCTTGCTGCGATTATGGGACTCGCGAGCTTAAAACACCCATGCAGTGTTGATCTTACCACTGACAGTCAATATGTGCGTCAAGGAATTACGCAATGGATACATAATTGGAAAAAAAGGGGCTGGCAAACTGCAGATAAAAAGCCCGTTAAAAACGCCGATCTTTGGCAGCAACTTGATCAAGAAACACAACGGCATCAAGTCCAATGGCACTGGGTAAAAGGTCATGCAGGGCACCCTGAAAATGAACGTTGTGATGTTTTAGCACGTACTGGGGCTGAAAATCCAACTCAAGCAGATAACGGTTATCAGCCAAATTAAACTAAAGCTTACGAACGTGAAGAGGTTTTAGTACATGTTTTTTCAGCCTGAGTGCGGCAATTAATTCGCACGGGTGCTAATTGGCGACGTAATTTCCAGGTTGGTTTAATTAGCTTTAATGGGCAGGTACGTTTCCGTGCCACGATAAAATACAAACTACCGACCGCGGATAACGGCTCAGATAAAACATGTTCAAGCCATGCCGCACAGGCAAGATGTCGCGTAGCGGGGACTATTGCAAACGTTTCTTGGTACACCACTTCATAATTAAGTAACCGTAACCAATCGTTAATTCGAAACGGTAAATACATCTTACCTATCCATGGCGCTTGACGACGATTCCACGGTAATAATCCTCGTAATCCTAATAGACTTAAGGGATTATTACCACTTAACACCAAATAACCATCATCGACCATCACACGATCGATTTCACGTAACAAACCATGGGGATCTGCCGCGTAATCCAATTGATGCATTAATAAACAGGCATCAAATGATTTTTCGATAAACGGTAATTCTAAGGCATCAGCCACAATTGTCCGTTTAGGGCTAAATTTATCAACACTAATTTGATGCTGAATATTACAATGGCTACTGGTCAGCTCTGCACTGAGACCACCAAGCTTTAACATATGGTAGCCAAATAGCTTTGGACACCACTCATCAAGTCGTGCCTGTAGTAATTCTGCTACCCATTCACCATTGATCACATTCGACCATGTATAAGGAACTTCAATGTGTGTTACTGTACGCGCTGGCTTCATAAGATACTGCTCAACACCTGATAGGGCTGGAGACAAAATTCATGTTAACTGTTAAAAGCATACCCGCATTAAAAGACAATTACATCTGGCTAATTCAAAACCAAGACAATCACTGCGTCGTTGTTGATCCAGGGGATGCCACGCCGGTTCTTGAGGCAATAGAAAAAGATAATTTAATTCTAGATGCAATTCTTATCACCCACCATCATTATGATCATGTAGATGGTATTAGCGAACTAAAACGTCGCTTCCCTACCATCAAAGTTGTTGCTCCTAATGACGAACCCATTCCTGGTATCACTAGTTCAGTAGAGGATGGCGATCAAGTTGATATCTTTGGTGAACGTTTTATGGTACTGAGTGTGCCTGGACATACTCTAGGGCATGTTGCTTATGTTGGTGATGAAAAACTATTTTGTGGTGATGCATTGTTCTCTGCTGGTTGTGGTCGTATTTTTGAAGGCACACCGACACAAATGTTTAATTCATTACAAAAAATAGCGTCACTACCTGATGAAACTAACATCTATTGTGCTCACGAATATACTGCAGGAAACCTTGCTTTTGCACTAGTTGCAGAACAAGATAATGCTCATTTACAACGTTATCGTGATCAAGTAAACCGCCTACGTGCCAATGGTCAAAGTACCTTACCGACCACTCTTAGTAATGAAAAACTTATTAACCCTTTTTTACGTTGTGATCAGCCAAGTATTAAACGTTCAGTTGCTGATAAAGCGTACGATAGCTCAGATATTGAAACTTTTGCAGCGCTTCGACGCTGGAAAGACGAATTTTAACGTTTCAGCTCTTGTAACCAAGGTGGTTGGGCAAGTATCATCACCAACCATTTTGGCTACAAACGACTGTCATGAAATTCAAAATTCTTTTAGCAAGTGTGCTTGTTATCGCTGGTTGTCAGACGACAAAAGAGACAATCCAGGTCGATACTAACCAACCAAAAACTGTCGTTGAGCAACCAACTAATACTCCAGTTGAAACTGTAGTACCGCTAATTCCTGTTATCAAAAAAACACAACCAGTTGTGGCTCAACTAACGCCTCAACAACAGAAAAATGTCTGGAATCGCATTGCGATGCAGATCACCACTAAAATTCCTAACAACAAACGTGTTCAATATTATCGTAATTGGTATTTAAATAACCCGCGCAATCTTGAAATTATTGCCCAACGTGCTCAACCTTTTCTGTACTACATCACAGAACAAGTTGAAAAACGAGGTATGCCACTAGAACTGGCTCTTTTACCTATTGTAGAAAGTTCATTTGACCCTCATGCTTATTCAAGTATGGCAGCTGCTGGTTTATGGCAAATTATTCCCGATACTGGCCGCCGTTTTGGTCTAAAACAAAATAGCTGGTATGACGGTCGTCGTGACGTAGTAAAATCAACTACCGCGGCACTTAATTTGCTTGAATACTTAAATAAAAAGTTTGATGGTAATTGGCAGCAGGCACTTGCGGCTTATAACACTGGTGAAGGCCGTGTATTTAATGCAATAAGTAAAAATAAAGCCGCAGGTAAACCAACTGATTATTGGGATCTTGATTTACCCAATGAAACCAGTAGTTATGTTCCAAAACTGTATGCGGTTGCTGATATCATCATGCACCCTAAAAAATATGGTTTCCATATTGAGTCAATCAGTAATAAGCCAGTTATCGCTATTGTTAAACCTGGCGTACAAATGGATCTTACCATTGCTGCAAAATTTGCGGGTATCAGTACCAGTGAATTAAAAGATCTTAATCCAGCCTATCGCCGCGGTGTTACTGCACCTAATGGACTCAATCATCTCTTATTACCAATCAACAAAGTCAGCCGTTTTGAGCGTGAATTAGCACAAAATCGTAACATAAGCATGATTACTCATAATCATCGCGTAAAATCAGGTGAAAGCTTAGGATTAATTGCAAAACGCTACCACAGCAGCATTAAAGCTATTCAAAAAATAAATAAGCTTAAAACCACTAAGATTCATATTGGCCAATCACTGATCATTCCAGCATCGCCAATCTCATTAGTTAATCTTCAACACCATACAGCTGTCCATATGAAAGCACAATATTATGTAGTGCAACCAGGTGACACCTTATGGAATATTTCCCGCAGGCACAACACTAGTGTGGCAAAACTTAAGCAACTTAACAGCCTCAGTAAAAATGCCGTGTTACATAAAGGACAACGCTTAAAAGTATCAACCGTTAGCACATCAAAGAAAATCATCGCTAACCATAAAACTATCCATTACAAAGTGCGAAACGGCGATAGTTTAAGTGTCATCGCTCAACGTTATAATGTTTCTGTTGCTGAGATTAAAAAATGGAATAATCTGGCTAACAATAAATATATTAAACAAGGTCAACAACTAAAATTAGTCATTGATCATCGTAAGGTTAAAGCATGACACCATCTAAAAATCCAATCATTGCTATTATCGATCTATTTCGTTCACCTATAGAATGCTTTGCAGCCATCTATGAACGACCGAAATGGGCAATTTTACCCTATTTAATGGTCAGCTTAGGCTCCTTTATTCTATGGGGAAGTTACTTTAATCATGTTGATATGCCATGGCTACAACAAACTATACAGGCCCAACTAGGTAACGTTGGTGAAAATGTACAGCAGGCTTGGTTAACACGGGAAGTATTACTTGCAGGAGAGGTATTTAGTGATATCACAGGCCGAACGGTAGTAATTTTTGTACTTGCTCTATGGCTAAAGTTAGCGACTAAAGGTAGCAAGCATCAGCACAGCTATGGCAAATGGCTTGCGGCAGCGTGTTTTATTATGCTGCCATCATTTATTGGTGATATTGCTAGTTATATTAATATTGTTTTTAACACCAATAATATCCTACCTAATGCTGCTGACTTAAACAGTATTAATGGTCTTTTAAAATTGCCGTTAAATAATCGTTGGGCCGCTCTAGCGACTACCATGCCGTTATTAGCACCATGGTATATCGCTTTAACTTACGCAGCAGTGAGTGCTTGGACAGATCTTGATCGTGCAAAAGCCATTATTGTTGCGGTGCTTCCTTGGGTATTAACACTTATTGTATGGCCACTACTAATTATTACCGCTTAATGTATTACTGAGTGAGTTAATTTAAACGTCGCTAACAATGGATTATGATCAGAAGCATCGGTCTTCGGTGCTTCTGCTTTTACTAATTGCAAATCACGATAATAAAGGTGATCAAGTGGCTTGCCTAATATACGGACTCGCTGATCATTATGGTACTGCACTTCTTTTAGCCCTAAAGAATGAGCAAAAGCACGTACTACTTTAATTCGAGCTTTACGCCACGTATTAAAATCACCCGCTAATATAATTGGTCCTTGATGTTGTTCTAATACCGTTTTTAAACTATCTAATTGCTGCTTATACTCATTTAAACCAATAGCAAAATTAACCCCATGAAGATTAACCACTGCAAGTGTTTGACCATCAGATAATGTAAATTGTGATAATAACGCCGATTTAGGCAACCGTAGCCAGGGTTCCATTGCTAAATAAGCACATGTTTGGCGTGAGGATACACGCGATAAATTCATCACACCGGCAGGTGTATCAAGAAAACGAAATGCATTAGCCATCCTGACTTGCCAATGATTAGCATCTAAATAATTTTTTAGTTCAGTATTTAAACTCGCTTCTTGCAATAACACCAAATCACTTTGCTGAGTAAACCCTTCTAATGCTTGACGCCAATTAGTCCGTTGCTGCTTATAAATATTCCAGACAGCAACCGTAAGCACACCATTACTATCCAACGGTGGCGCAATTTCACTTTCAATACATCGATAGGTAAAATGTGGGGCGAAAACTTCATTAGTCACTTCAGGTTGCATTGTTACATCAAATGATGAGTTAAACGCCCCTAATCCCAATGCACCTGCCACGACACCTAAACCAGCAACTACTTTTGTTTTTGTTCTACGTGCCATAATAGCGCCTACATAGACAACTTATGTCCATTACATTAACGGACCAATGTCATCATAAAATAAAAAAATAAAACTAGATAAGAATAGCTATAGCATTAATAATGCTGACCATTATCGTAATACGCTGAGGGCGTTAGTGCGGTAAAAACAACGGCGACATCTTGATTATTATCGGCAACAACCTTCCTTATCGCTGCAGTAATCACTGTAGCAACACGATCTTGAACCTCTTGACCACGATCAAACCAAAAGACTTCAATAAACGGGTAACCATCAGACACTTCACCATCAAAAATAAATGATGCAGGAATATGTTCTAATGTGAAATCTTCACGAGGACATTCCATTAATGGTTGTAAGTTATCAACTAATGTTGCTGATAGCTGTTTTACGGTATCAAATGCAATTGCACGAAAACGAAGATGCGGCATAAAAACTCCTCAAAATTGACTATTTACTCTACTACATTACCACTTAATAATATTCGATCTCGAATTTTTATTATTTCCAATCACCACATTGAATTTAAATACGAATACTCAGACATCATGCCGCTAATATAGACACTTTCTTTCTATTGTTTTAATTATAAACCCTAAATTTTATAAGGACACTCGATAACTAAAAGAACTTATTGACAATAAACGCTAAAATTACTGCCAAGGCTTTCTTGAAGATGGCAGGGGTGGAAAGATTCGAACTCCCAACACGCGCTGATTTTTGGTATGGCGAATCCACTGATCTATTCGTTGTCGGTGATCTAAATTATACCGATGTAAAAAATCCTCACATTTCTGTCGAGGCTTCCTTGAAGATGGCAGGGGTGAAGAGATTCGAACTCCCAACACGCGATGATTTTTGGTATGGCGAATCCGCTGATATATTTGTTGTCGGAGATCTAATACCAATCTAACTAAAATTATGATCTAATTGAAGCCATCATTTTTAAATGAGATTCGCTATGGACAGCCTAAACAATACCGACTTTAAAAAGCTTGCTCGCCAACAAAAAACAATTCAAATGAAAATGAGATTACTTGCCTTGGAGCACTTCAAGGAAGGTAAATCTCGTACTCAAATTGCTAAATATCTCAAAGTTAGCCGAACAAGTGTTAATAAATGGGTGAGTATCTTTCTTGAAGAAGGCTTAGAAGGGCTTCAAGAAAAAACGCGTAGTGGTCGCCCTGCATTTCTCTCACCTAAACAACGTGAGCAGCTATCCAATTATATTAAACTTAAAGCTCAAGACTCTTCTGGCGGGCGATTAATAGGCGCGGATATTCATGCTTACATTCTCAAAGAATTTGATAAAAACTACCACCCAGATTCTATCTATTATCTACTTAAGCGCATGGGCTTTTCGTGGATAACATCACGGTCAAAACATCCAAAACAATCACAGCAAACTCAGGATAATTTTAAAAAAATTTAAAATTGAAACGATCCTTAAGATCCCAGGACATATAGCGCTCGATAAGGTCGATGTATGGTTTCAAGATGAAGCAAGATTTGGACAACAAAATACCACTACCCGTCTTTGGGCTGAACGAGGAACTCGACCAAGAGCGATAAAACAACAGCAGTTTGAATATGCTTATCTATTTGGTTCGGTGTGCCCAGCAAGAGGAGTTGGTGAGGCGTTAGTGGTACCTTGGGTAAATAAAAAAATAATGACTGAGCACCTTGCTCAGATATCACGAACCACAGAAAAAGGTCGTTATGCTATTGTAGTGATGGATGGTGCAGGCTGGCATACTGACGATATTGCTAATCCGTTTAATAATCTCAGCATCATCAAACTTCCACCATATTCTCCAGAACTTAACCCAATAGAACAAGTTTGGAGTTGGTTACGACAACACTATCTCGCTAATCAAAATTTTTCTGATTATAACGACATTCTCGATAAGGTCTGCCTTGCATGGAATCAGTTTAATGAATCGGCTTCACGCATCACTAGAATGTGTTCAAGAGATTGGATCAACCTGACCAGTTAATTTTCCAGATTGGTATAAATCATACAGATGTAAAAAATCCTCACATTTCTGTCGAGGCTTTCTTTGAAGATAGCAGAGGTGGAGAGATTCGAACTCCCAACACGCGCTGATTTTTGGTATGGCGAATCCGCTGATATATTTGTTGTCGGAGATCTAAATTATACAGATGTAAAAAAGCCCCGACATTTCTGTCGAGGCTTTCTTGAAGATGGCAGGGGTGGAGAGATTCGAACTCCCAACACGCGGATTTGGAATCCGCTGCTCTGCCAGTTGGAGCTACACCCCTGTAGTTATTTTAAAGACTTAACTCTGTCTTAAATAATGGCGGAGTGGACGGGACTCGAACCCGCGACCCCCGGCGTGACAGGCCGGTATTCTAACCAACTGAACTACCACTCCGCAGTGTCTATTCAGCATAAATGCAACTTGTTGTCTCTACCTTTATAAAAGATAAAAACGAAATTAAAGCCTGGCGATGTCCTACTCTCACATGGGGAGACCCCACACTACCATCGGCGCTATTACGTTTCACTACTGAGTTCGGCATGGGATCAGGTGGGTCCATAACGCTATGGTCGCCAAGCAAATTCTGGTTTATTTATTGCCTTGTGGCAATAAATAGCAATCTGGGAAAATCTAACTAGTTTGTTCTCAACACGTCATTCAAGCGTTTGTAGAGTCCGTATCTTCTCTTTTGAGAAGAAAAACCCCTTGGGTGTTGTATGGTTAAGCCTCACGGGCAATTAGTATCAGTTAGCTCAATGCCTCGCAGCACTTACACACCTGACCTATCAACGTTGTAGTCTTCAACAACCCTTTAGAGACCTTAAAGGTCTAGGGATGACTCATCTTGAGGCTCGCTTCCCGCTTAGATGCTTTCAGCGGTTATCGATTCCGAACTTAGCTACCGGGCAATGCATCTGGCGATACAACCCGAACACCAGCGGTTCGTCCACTCCGGTCCTCTCGTACTAGGAGCAGCCCCTCTCAATCATCCAACGCCCACGGCAGATAGGGACCGAACTGTCTCACGACGTTCTAAACCCAGCTCGCGTACCACTTTAAATGGCGAACAGCCATACCCTTGGGACCGACTTCAGCCCCAGGATGTGATGAGCCGACATCGAGGTGCCAAACACCGCCGTCGATATGAACTCTTGGGCGGTATCAGCCTGTTATCCCCGGAGTACCTTTTATCCGTTGAGCGATGGCCCTTCCATTCAGAACCACCGGATCACTATGACCTGCTTTCGCACCTGCTCGAATTGTCATTCTCGCAGTCAAGCGGGCTTATGCCATTGCACTAACCTCACGATGTCCGACCGTGATTAGCCCACCTTCGTGCTCCTCCGTTACTCTTTGGGAGGAGACCGCCCCAGTCAAACTACCCACCAGGCACTGTCCGTAACCCCGATAAGGGGTCGACGTTAGAACATCAAGCATACAAGGGTGGTATTTCAAGATTGACTCCACAACCACTGGCGCGGTTGCTTCAACGTCTCCCACCTATCCTACACATGTAGGGTCAATGTTCAGTGCCAAGCTATAGTAAAGGTTCACGGGGTCTTTCCGTCTAGCCGCGGGTACACAGCATCTTCACTGCGATTTCAATTTCACTGAGTCTCGGGTGGAGACAGCGTGGCCATCATTACGCCATTCGTGCAGGTCGGAACTTACCCGACAAGGAATTTCGCTACCTTAGGACCGTTATAGTTACGGCCGCCGTTTACCGGGGCTTCGATCAAGAGCTTCGACCGAAGTCTAACCCCATCAATTAACCTTCCGGCACCGGGCAGGCGTCACACCGTATACGTCATCTTTCGATTTTGCACAGTGCTGTGTTTTTAATAAACAGTTGCAGCCACCTGGTATCTGCGACTCCCGGCAGCTTAGAGAGCAAGTCTCATCACCGCTAGGAGCGTACCTTCTCCCGAAGTTACGGTACCATTTTGCCTAGTTCCTTCACCCGAGTTCTCTCAAGCGCCTTGGTATTCTCTACCTGATCACCTGTGTCGGTTTGGGGTACGATTTCTTATAATCTGAAGCTTAGAAGCTTTTCCCGGAAGCATGGCATCAATGACTTCACTACCGTAGTAGCTCGACATCGTATCTCAGCCTTAAGATGGTCCGGATTTGCCTAAACCATCAGCCTACATACTTGGACCTGGACAACCGTCGCCAGGCTCACCTAGCCTTCTCCGTCCCTCCATCGCAATTATAAGAAGTACGGGAATATTAACCCGTTTCCCATCGACTACGCCTTTCGGCCTCGCCTTAGGGGTCGACTTACCCTGCCCCGATTAACGTTGGACAGGAACCCTTGATCTTCCGGCGAGGGAGTTTTTCACTCCCTTTATCGTTACTCATGTCAGCATTCGCACTTCTGATACCTCCAGCACACTTTACAATGCACCTTCAACGGCTTACAGAACGCTCCCCTACCCAATGTGAACAAGTTCACATTGCCGCAGCTTCGGTGTATAGCTTAGCCCCGTTAAATCTTCCGCGCAGGCCGACTCGACCAGTGAGCTATTACGCTTTCTTTAAATGATGGCTGCTTCTAAGCCAACATCCTGGCTGTCTGAGCCTTCCCACATCGTTTCCCACTTAGCTATAACTTTGGGACCTTAGCTGGCGGTCTGGGTTGTTTCCCTCTTCACGACGGACGTTAGCACCCGCCGTGTGTCTCCCGGATATTACTTACTGGTATTCGGAGTTTGCAAAGGGTTGGTAAGTCGGGATGACCCCCTAGCCTTAACAGTGCTCTACCCCCAGTAGTATTCGTCCGAGGCGCTACCTAAATAGCTTTCGGGGAGAACCAGCTATCTCCGAGTTTGATTGGCCTTTCACCCCTAGCCACAAGTCATCCGCTAATTTTTCAACATTAGTCGGTTCGGTCCTCCAGTAAGTGTTACCTCACCTTCAACCTGCCCATGGCTAGATCACTCGGTTTCGGGTCTAATCCTAGCAACTAATTCGCCCAGTTAAGACTCGGTTTCCCTACGGCTCCCCTAAACGGTTAACCTTGCTACTAAAATTAAGTCGCTGACCCATTATACAAAAGGTACGCAGTCACCCAACAAGTGGGCTCCTACTGCTTGTACGTACACGGTTTCAGGTTCTATTTCACTCCCCTCACAGGGGTTCTTTTCGCCTTTCCCTCACGGTACTGGTTCACTATCGGTCAGTCAGGAGTATTTAGCCTTGGAGGATGGTCCCCCCATGTTCAAACAGGATATCACGTGTCCCGTCCTACTCGATTTCACTAATAAAGCGTTGTTGGTTACGGGGCTATCACCCTGTATCGCGGTACTTTCCAGAACCTTCACCTAACGCTGAACTAACTTAAGGGCTAATCCGGTTTCGCTCGCCGCTACTACCGGAATCTCGGTTGATTTCTCTTCCTCGGGGTACTTAGATGTTTCAGTTCCCCCGGTTCGCTTCATTAACCTATGTATTCAGTTAATGATACTAGCTTATGCTAGTGGGTTTCCCCATTCGGAAATCCCAGACTCAAGTGGCTTTTACTGCCTAATCTGGGCTTATCGCAAGTTAATACGTCCTTCATCGCCTCTGACTGCCAAGGCATCCACCGTGTACGCTTAGTCACTTAACCATACAACCCCAAGAGGTCTTGCATGTTCAAACAACCAAGGTTTGTGTTTAATAATCCGATCAAGAAAATATTAAACATTGGTTTTTCGCCGGACTCATTTATTTGTCTTCACTTTAAAAAGTGAAAGCAAACACAGACACTTGAATGTGTATGTTTTGAGAACTCGTTTTTATTCTTCTTTTACAAGAAGCAACAAAAACATTTTTTAAAATTAATCTTTCGATTAAATTTACTAGTCAACTTTCCAGATTGTTAAAGAGCATGCAATTATCTAACGATAACCACTTTGTAACCACACTCTTGCGAATGCATTTATAAAGTGGTGGAGCTATGCGGGATCGAACCGCAGACCTCTTCGCTGCCAGCGAAGCGCTCTCCCAGCTGAGCTATAGCCCCTTAAAGTTTTACTTCTTTAGGAGAAGTTCTCTAAAAAGAGAAAATGGTGGGCGATACCGGGCTCGAACCAGTGACCCCCTCCTTGTAAGGGAGGTGCTCTCCCAACTGAGCTAATCGCCCACGATAGTTGCTATTTGTTTTCACTTTAAAAAGTAAAACCAAACTAGCTTTCCTTCGTGGAAAGGAAATGGTGGGTCGTGCAGGATTCGAACCTGCGACCAATTGATTAAAAGTCAACTGCTCTACCAACTGAGCTAACGACCCAATTTTCACTTCAATGAGAAGTGGCGTCCCGTAGGGGAGTCGAACCCCTGTTACCGCCGTGAAAGGGCGGTGTCCTAGGCCTCTAGACGAACGGGACAATGTTCATAACGTAAGTTGTTGGGCAACTTACGTCGGCTCTTTTACATTTCGACCAAGCAATCTGTGTGGACACTGCATAAAACAGTATAAGTCTTTAGGTAAGGAGGTGATCCAGCCCCAGGTTCCCCTAGGGCTACCTTGTTACGACTTCACCCCAGTCATGAACCACACCGTGGTAAACGCCCTCCCGAAGGTTAAGCTATCTACTTCTGGTGCAGCCCACTCCCATGGTGTGACGGGCGGTGTGTACAAGGCCCGGGAACGTATTCACCGTGACATTCTGATTCACGATTACTAGCGATTCCGACTTCATGGAGTCGAGTTGCAGACTCCAATCCGGACTACGACGTACTTTGTGGGATTCGCTCACTATCGCTAGTTTGCAGCCCTCTGTATACGCCATTGTAGCACGTGTGTAGCCCTACTCGTAAGGGCCATGATGACTTGACGTCGTCCCCACCTTCCTCCGGTTTATCACCGGCAGTCTCCCTGGAGTTCCCACCATTACGTGCTGGCAAACAAGGATAAGGGTTGCGCTCGTTGCGGGACTTAACCCAACATTTCACAACACGAGCTGACGACAGCCATGCAGCACCTGTCTCAGAGTTCCCGAAGGCACTAAGCTATCTCTAGCGAATTCTCTGGATGTCAAGAGTAGGTAAGGTTCTTCGCGTTGCATCGAATTAAACCACATGCTCCACCGCTTGTGCGGGCCCCCGTCAATTCATTTGAGTTTTAATCTTGCGACCGTACTCCCCAGGCGGTCTACTTAACGCGTTAGCTCCGAAAGCCACGGCTCAAGGCCACAACCTTCAAGTAGACATCGTTTACGGCGTGGACTACCAGGGTATCTAATCCTGTTTGCTCCCCACGCTTTCGCATCTGAGCGTCAGTCTTTGTCCAGGGGGCCGCCTTCGCCACCGGTATTCCTTCAGATCTCTACGCATTTCACCGCTACACCTGAAATTCTACCCCCCTCTACAAGACTCTAGTCTGCCAGTTCAAAATGCTGTTCCGAGGTTGAGCCCCGGGCTTTCACATCTTGCTTAACAGACCGCCTGCATGCGCTTTACGCCCAGTAATTCCGATTAACGCTCGCACCCTCCGTATTACCGCGGCTGCTGGCACGGAGTTAGCCGGTGCTTCTTCTGTTGCTAACGTCAAACAGCTAAGCTATTAACTTAACTGCCTTCCTCACAACTGAAAGTACTTTACAACCCGAAGGCCTTCTTCATACACGCGGCATGGCTGCATCAGGGTTTCCCCCATTGTGCAATATTCCCCACTGCTGCCTCCCGTAGGAGTCTGGACCGTGTCTCAGTTCCAGTGTGGCTGATCATCCTCTCAGACCAGCTAGGGATCGTCGCCTTGGTGAGCCATTACCCCACCAACTAGCTAATCCCACCTGGGCTAATCCTGACGCGAGAGGCCCGAAGGTCCCCCTCTTTGCTCCCATCTCGTAAAAGATCGGAGATTATGCGGTATTAGCTATCGTTTCCAATAGTTATCCCCCACATCAGGGTATATTCCCAGGCATTACTCACCCGTCCGCCGCTCGTCAGCAAAAGAAGCAAGCTTCTTTTCTGTTACCGCTCGACTTGCATGTGTTAGGCCTGCCGCCAGCGTTCAATCTGAGCCATGATCAAACTCTTCAATTAAAGTTTTGTTGGTCTTTCGACCGGCTCAATGAATACTGACTTCAAAACTAACTCTTTATAAATAAAGAGTGTAATTTTAAAGCTATTACCATTCCAACAGAATGGTAATGAATTGACTGTGCCGCTTTCTTATTTTTACTTTTTATAAAAAAGTAAAACAAAAAAGCAATCGAACTACTTCTAGCTCTAGGTCACTCAGTTCATTGATAAATCTTTCGACTTAACTATTCAACGAGTGCCCACACAGATTGCATGGTCAAATTGTTAAAGAACAATACTGACTTTCGGTAACCGCTTGCGCCGTTGTCCGTGTCAGTGAGGTCGCATTATAGGGAGATTTTATGGGCTGACAATCGTTTTTTTACTCTAAAATAATCAACTGCTTTTTTTTTGTTCAAAACATTATATTTCATTCGTTTTTTAATCAAAAATAATGCTTACTTCATTTAATTCTCATATAAATTAAATATCGTTAACAATTAAAAATGATGATTGAAATAAAAATTAAAACGATAAGACGTTAGATAAAGAAGTAAAAGAAAAGATATAGTCGTTATGATTTACAATGGCAGGATTAATTGCGGAATGTGCTGCGCGGTTTTATTGATAGCTTTAAAATAAAAGCAGTAGCTTAACTACTGCTTTATCTCACAACAATTATGCTTGTTGTGCTAGCCATATTGGAACATTTTTGATGCCATCGAAAACGGCATCAGCTAAAGCTTCACCTTCTTCTGTAATAGCTTTACCTGTACGCACTAATACTTTTAAAGCGACGTCTGCAGCTATTGCAGCTTTCATATCATCAGCTTTATCACCAATCATTACTGATTTTGACATATCAATGTTTAAATCACTTTGAGCGGATATCAACATACCAGGATTAGGTTTGCGACAATCACAATCTTGTAAGTATTCACCTTTACCCTCAGTTGCATGATGTGGGCAATAGTAAATACCATCAAGCTCAATACCTTGATCCTCGAAATTCCAATCCATCCATTCAGTCAAAGAGAGAAACTCATCTTCACTAAATAGACCACGAGCAATACCTGATTGATTGGTGACTAAAACAAGTAAATAACCCATTTCTTTGAATTTTTTACATGCACCAAAAACACCATCAATGTATTCAAAATCATCAACAGTATGTACATAGCCACGATCAACGTTTATCACGCCATCACGATCAATAAAGACAGCAGGTTTGGCCACAAGAAAGCCCTCAACAAATTAGATATTAATTAAATATTGGTTAGATTATGGCACGAGTTGGCATTGAAAAGTATTAGTTATCACCTCTACCAGGCTGATTGTCATTGAACTTAACCTTGTTATAGACACAAAAATCGTTTGGACGTCTAGACGTAAAAATAGCTATTGACTTAAAAACTAATTACCAATAGCATCATGTTAACAGTTATAAACATAATTTAACCGCAGCAACTAACAATCAACAACTTGTATGCTATAACATCACTCTCATATAATCGTTTCATCTAAGAATCAGGAAGTTCAATGATAGAAATAAAACAAGTCAATAAAGTGTTCTATCAAGGTGATAACGCGATAAATGCGCTAAAAAATATCAACCTCACTATAGAGCAAGGAACGATTTTTGGTGTTATTGGCTCATCAGGGGCGGGAAAAAGTACACTAATCCGTTGTGTTAATTTATTAGAAAAACCAACTAATGGTAATGTCATTGTTGATGGTATCGATTTAACACAACTCTCATTAAATGAATTAACCTTAGCTCGCCGTAAGATTGGCATGATTTTTCAGCATTTTAATTTACTCGCATCACGTACCGTATTTGCCAATATAGCCTTACCATTAGAACTTGCAGGCGTTTCAGAACAAACGATAAATACCAAGGTTACACAGCTACTGTCACTGGTTGGTTTAGAAGATAAGCGTCATAGCTATCCATCAAACCTAAGTGGCGGCCAAAAACAGCGAGTTGCTATTGCTCGTGCTTTAGCCTCTGATCCTAAGGTGTTACTGTGTGATGAAGCCACCAGCGCACTAGACCCAGCAACAACCCAATCGATACTTACATTATTACGTAAAATTAATCAGCAGCTAAATTTAACCATTTTGTTAATTACTCATGAAATGGATGTGGTTAAACGTATTTGCCATCAAGTTGCAATCATCGGCGATGGTGAGTTAGTTGAACAAGGTTTAGTAGGTGATATTTTTGCACATCCTAAAACAGAATTAGCTAAAGCCTTTATTCGCTCAACGTTAGATTTATCGATTCCTGAAGATTATCAAGTAAGAATGACGCCAAACCCTATCAAAGGAAGTTATCCCTTAATTCGACTTGAATTTACTGGTGACTCTGTTGATGCACCTTTAATTAGTCAGGTTGCACGTGAGTTTAATCTTGATATCAGCATATTAAGTTCAAATATGGATTATGCTGGCGGCGTTAAATTTGGTCTGATGTTAGCTGAATTTTTCGGTACTCAAACAGCCATTGATAATGCTATTAGCTTTTTACGTGATCACAAATTAAATGTCGAGGTACTAGGCTATGTCGCTTAATTCAATAACAACATGGTGGCAGAGCAATCAACGCCTAACTGAATTACTTATCGAGGCACTAGGACAAACATTAACGATGGTGTTTGTCGCAGGTATCATTGGTTTTGCCATTGGCATTCCGCTAGGAGTTGCTCTTCACCTCACCAAGAAAAACGGTTTATGGCAAAATCCGCTATTAAATAAAATACTCGGGATTGTGGTGAATATTGGTCGTTCTATTCCTTTTATTATTTTGTTAGTTGCAATTATTCCTTTTACTCGGTTTGTGGTTGGCAGTTCCATTGGTACGGCCGCCGCAATAGTACCGCTTACGGTTGGGGCTATTCCTTTTATTGCACGTTTAGTTGAAGGGGCATTATTAGAAATTCCAACTGGATTAATAGAAGCAGCCCAAGCAATGGGCGCAACCCCAATGCAGATTATCACTAAGGTATTATTACCCGAAGCACTACCAGCAATAATTAATGCCATCATAATCACCTTAGTTACCTTAATCAGTTATTCAGCAATGGCAGGAACGGTCGGCGGTGGCGGTTTAGGTGATGTCGGTATTCGTTATGGTTATCAACGTTTTGATGGCACAGTAATGGCAATCACCGTCATCATGTTAGTTATTTTAGTACAACTTATTCAATCTATTGGTGATCACCTCGTTAAGCGGGTTGATCATCGTTAAAACACAAACTTATTACTTGTAGTTACATCATCAGGGAAAGCCCATTTAAGGAGAAATACTATGGCGTTCAATCTTAAACATCTTTTTACCATTGCTGGCGTTGCCGCAGCGGTCACTCTTGCTGGTTGTAGTGACCAAGAAGTCGTGGTTGATAACAATAAAGTAAAAATTGGCGTGATGGCGGGAGCTGAAGAACAAGTCGCAGAAGTTGCTGCTAAACAAGCTAAAGACAAATATGGGCTTGATGTCGAGTTAATTACTTTTACTGATTACGTATCACCTAATGCGGCATTAGCAGAAGGGTCAATTGATGCTAACGCTTTTCAGCACAAGCCTTATCTTGAACAACAAATTAAAGATCGTGGTTATAAATTTGCAATTGCAGGTAACACTTTTGTTTACCCTATAGCTGGCTATTCAAATAAGATTAAATCGGTTGATGAGCTAAAAGATGGTGATCAAATTTCGGTTCCAAATGATCCCACTAACCTTGGTCGTTCATTATTGTTATTGCAACAGCAAGGTTTAATTACTCTAAAAGCAGACGCAGGTTTAACAGCAACCGTACTCGACATTGTTACTAACCCAAAAAACCTTAACATTATTGAGCTAGAAGCGGCACAATTACCACGATCATTAGATGATGTTGCCTTGGCAATTATTAACACCACTTATGCAAGTAGCTTAAATCTAACCCCAGAAAAAGACGGTGTTTTTGTAGAAGATAAACGATCGCCTTATGTCAATATTATTGTTGCACGTGAAGACAACGTTAAAGCCGAAAATGTCCAAAAGTTCATTCAGGCCTACCAGTCAGATGATGTTTATAATTCCGCCCAAACTATCTTCAATGGTGGAGCAGTTAAAGGCTGGTAATCGCATAAATCAACATTTCAACATTTAAGAGCAGGCCTTAGCACCTGCTTTTTGTGTTATATTGAGACATTATCTTCAGCTTAATATTGGCTTAATTTGATGGCTTATAGCATTGAACCTATCGGAATTGTTCACTCCCCATATAAAGAAAAATTCGCTGTTCCTCGCCAGCCAGGATTAGTACCTAGCGCCCATTGTGAGGTTGTCTTACAAGGCCTAGCTAATTCATTAGAAGCGGTACGCAGCATTGAGCAATTTAGTCATATTTGGCTATTATTTCTATTTGATCAAAATTTAGAAGCTGGCTGGCGACCAACGGTACGTCCCCCACGTCTAGGTGGCAATGAACGTATTGGCGTTTTTGCCAGTCGCGCGACTTTTCGCCCTAATGGCATTGGTATGTCAGCAGTAAAATTAAAAGGAGTACGTCATCACAATGGCCAAGTCATTATAGATATTGGCGGAACAGATTTAGTTGACGGTACGCCGATTATTGACATTAAGCCTTATATTCCCTACTCAGACAGTTTACCTAATGCTTTAGGTGGCTTTGCCTCTGAACTACCACCAATACTTGATGTACAGTTTAGTGATTGTGCTCAACAACAATTAAGTGGTAAACAAGCCAATTATCATCGCGCTGTGATCACCGAAGTCTTAGCTCAAGATCCACGCCCAGCCTATAAAAAAGGCAAGGCTGATAATAAAATTTATGCGGTAAATTTATTTGATTTCAATATTCAGTTTACAGTTACAGAGTCTCTGGTTCACGTAATTAGTATCGATACCATTAATCAATAATAGATCTTATGTAGTTATCTTTGTCGAATAGCGCTGAGACTGGTAATATAGCGGGCTATCGTCATCAAACTGACGGGTGGAACATCAGTTCCTTCTCTTTCCTTTTATCAATAACGGATACCATCAATGCGTACCAGTAAATATCTTCTTTCTACCCTGAAGGAGACGCCAAACGACGCAGAAGTCATTAGTCACCAACTAATGCTACGTGCAGGCATGATCCGTAAGTTAGCTTCAGGTTTATACACTTGGCTACCTACAGGTCTGCGTGTGCTGCGTAAAGTCGAAAACATCGTTCGCCAAGAAATCGATAATGCAGGCGCAATCGAAACCTTGATGCCCGTTGTTCAGCCGTTTGAACTATGGGAAGAGACAGGCCGCTCTGAAAAAATGGGCCCTGAACTACTTCGCTTTACTGACCGTCATTTCCGTCCGTTTGTACTTAGCCCAACAGCTGAAGAAGTGATCACGAGTCTTGTACGTAACGAAGTAAGCTCTTACAAGCAATTACCGCTAAACTTATACCAAATTCAGACTAAATTCCGTGATGAACGCCGTCCTCGTTTTGGCGTAATGCGTGCACGTGAATTCTGCATGATGGATGCTTACAGCTTTGATATTGATAAAGATGGACTACAAAAGTCTTTCGATACAATGCATGCAGCTTACTGTAAAGCCTTTGACCGCATGGGTCTTGAATACCGTCCAGTATTAGCTGACTCAGGTGCAATCGGTGGTAATGGTTCTCAAGAGTTCCACGTATTGGCTGAAAGTGGCGAAGACTTAATCGCATTCTCTACTGAATCTGATTACGCAGCTAACATCGAAAAAGCAGAAGCAATTGCTCCTGCTGTTGAGCGTGCAGAACCAACGCAAGCAATGACAGTGATTGATACACCCAATGCAAAAACTATTGCAGAATTGGTTGAACAACACGGCATTGCTATCGAAAAAACAGTGAAGACATTATTCGTTAAAGCTTCTGATGAAATCGATGCACCTATCGTGGCATTGATCATCCGTGGTGACCACGAGCTTAACGAAATCAAAGCTGAAAACCTTGTAGAAGTTGCATCTCCATTAGAGATGGCGACTGAAGAAGAAATGCGTGAGCTTGTTGGTGCAGGTGCAGGATCTTTAGGTCCTGTTGGTCTTAAACTACCATTTATCGTTGACCGCTCTGTTGCTGTAATGAGTGACTTTGCTGCTGGTGCTAACATCGACGGTAAGCACAACATCGGTATCAACTGGGGCCGTGACGTTGAACTTGGCCGTGTTGATGATCTACGTAACGTTGTTGAAGGTGATCCAAGCCCATGTGGTCAAGGTACCTTGATGCTAAAACGTGGTATCGAAGTAGGTCATATCTTCCAATTAGGTACCACTTACTCTGATAAGATGAACTGTAGCGTACTTGATTCAAACGGTAAGAGTTCAATTCTAGAGATGGGTTGTTACGGTATTGGTGTATCACGCGTTGTGGCATCAGCTATCGAACAAAACAACGATAAATACGGCATCATCTGGCCTGACGCTCTAGCGCCATTCCAAGTCGCTATCGTACCGATGAACATGCACAAATCAGAGCGCGTTCAAGAAGCGGCAGAGAAGCTATATGCAGATCTTACTGCAATGGGTGTCGAAGTATTATTTGACGATCGTAAAGAGCGTCCAGGTGTAATGTTCTCTGATATGGAATTAATTGGTATTCCTCACACTATCGTGATTGGCGATCGTAGCCTTGAAAATGGTGAGATGGAATATAAGAACCGTCGTACTGGTACTAAAGAAGCCGTTATGGCTGCTGATATCATGGACTTTCTTAAGCAAAAAATGGCTTAATTAACAACCATATAAATTTTAAAAGGCTGCCAATCTCGGCAGCTTTTTTTATAACTAAATTATGATAAACATTTTTTATCTCGTTCATCGCTATGATAATATTCAATGCAATAACAGCTTAAGTATATCCACATAACATTCGTCATACTGATCTTATGTGAATATTTTTAGGCAAAGGAAAGACCATGCAAGTTTATCAATGTTGTGAGCTAATTCGAATGACTTACTCTCAAATTGGCAGTGGCGATCAAGGCTATATTCCCACCGCAATTAAGTGTGCGATTAAAACCTTAAATGATATTGCCGCTAATACTGAATTACCCTTAGAGGTACGTGAACGTGCAGCCTTTGCCGCTGCCAATTTATTGATCAGTGATCACGAGGACTAAACAATGGATTTATCAAAATTTGAAGCCATGGATACCGTGATGTTAATGAGTATCGTCAACATGAAAATTCGTGATGAATTTAATACCCTTGATAATTTAGTCAAATTCTTTGATATCGACCGCGAACAATTAATTGCAAAATTAGCGACAGGCGGCTTTGATTTCTTACCGGAAGTACAACAGTTTCGTTAAAACTGACTAACAAATATCAAACAAAAAACGGCACTCAGAGTGCCGTTTTTTTATGCTGGTGAAATAACCTCTATTGAGTGTAATAGCTCAATTAGCCTGTAAATATTGGCAATACATCAGCCATTGCCAATATATGAAAACATGCCGTTAATACGCCAAAGATTATTACCGCGTACACAGTAACATTGCCACCAGGCACAACAAACCCTTGTACTTCAGGCTGACGTTGGCGTAATTTTTTAGCCAATAGTGCTGGAATAATACAAGTCCAAATCGTCGCAGCAGCACCCGCTAAACCAATCGCGGCAACAAATCCAAACGGAGCAAATAATGAGAATACAAGTGGCGGAATAAATGTCACTGCCCATGTTTTAAAACGACCTTGTTTAGTATCGTCAAAGCCAAAGAAATCAGCCAGATAATCAAACACTCCTAAACCCACACCAATAAATGATGACACTACAGCGGCAATCGAGAAAATATTTAAAGCTTGCTTAACACTGTTAGAGCTTACAACACTCCCTAGTGCTGTCATCAGCGCATCAACACTACCACCAGCGGCAACAATAGGGCCAAATTGTGTACGGGGTAAGTTACCAAAAATGCACACCACCCAAATTACATAAAACGTTAATGCAATCATAGTGCCGCCTAAAATGGCATTTTTAGCACGGTTTTCGTCACGATAATAATCACGCATGGTGCTTACTGAGTGGTGATAACCAAAGGAAGTTAATGCTACTGGCAAAATGGCGAGCGCATAAGGAGAAAGACTGGCTTGAGAATCGATACTATCAAGTAACGTTGGTAACTGAATATTGGTTGCCAAACCTGAAATACCAATAATAAAACTGCTCGCCATGAAGATAATCAACAACACTGAGATGCGATCAACAGCTCGAGTGGAATGGAGCACAAAAACAGACGATGCAATCACAAATAACACTGACGCTAATTTGGCATTAATATTCAATAAACCACCAAAAATCATGCCTGATGAAGAAATATAAGCATAAAGCAAAATACCACCAACAAAATACAATGAGAGGTTATTGATCGCATTGACTTTGCCTTTCAACACATCTTTAGTAATGGTATTAAATGAAACTTTAAAATCATAATGTTTTAGAGCTTCAAGTAATAGCCAACCAGATAATGTCATCATCACCATCGTTACTGAGATCGCAAGCACTGTCCATAATGTCCATGCACCAGCACCTGCACTTGGTAACCCAAGCATACCTGCGCCTACACATACACTAGCAATAATGCATGCACCTCCAAGTGTCGATGGTTTACTCATATTCTGTCCTTTATTAACGACTTTAATGTATCAGCGAACTAGTACGATAATATGCTTCGAATATTTTAGCAACAAGAGAATACGCGTCTGAATAAATATTTATTTAACAAACGTATATGTTGAAAAAATTAACATATACGTCATTGTGCAAAAAACAATAATACTAGAATCGAATACTTATGAACGCTGCCATGAAAACTGCACCGTCGTGGTTGCCGTCGCGGGAGCAATAAACTCATCAACGATAAACACGCCAGCCATAGCAACTAATTGCTCACCATAAAACAACATCGGTGTACGACGACGTAACCAACTCGGTACCTGATATTCTTGGAGTAATTTTTTAAACTTACGCTTTCCACTGCGGCCTTGTGGTTTTATCTCTGGGCCTACATAGTCAAACCTAACCGATACTACTTCATCGGCATAAGGCAATCGTAATCCCACTTGTGCTTGTTGCTCTAAACAGACCATCCCTAATGCTTGCGGTAATTGATACCAGTGATCAATGGTCACTTCTTGCTGCCAATCACTAATATCTGGCCATTGCTGTAATAAATACAACTGTTGTTGGTAACGACGTACTTGATACTGTTGCCAACACACTTGTGGATTAGCATCAACTTTTGCTTGAACTACGTTAAACCAAATTTGTTCAAGCTGCGCCAGTGATGGCATAATCACTGCCTGCTGTTTAAGCCACTGTCGAATAAGCGCCATGCCTAAACGAGCACTACTATTTTCCGCAAGATGTAAACTACCATCAGCTTGTCGTGCTTGTTGAAGCTGATGACTTAATAGCTCTTCTAATAAAGCTTCTTGTTCACCACATAAGTATGCACTGCGACTAACCGCTTTACGAATGCCCGGCCAGCGTTCATTTAGCAGTGGTGTTATTTGATGGCGAATAAAATTGCGATCGTAACGCTGATCTAAATTACTTTCATCTTCAACCCATTGCAATTGATGCTGAGTACCATAAGCTTCAATATCGGCACGACGAATAGTTAATAATGGTCGTAAGTGTTGTCCGACTGCAAATGAGGTTAACACAGGCATTGCTGCCAACCCTGCAGGCCCACTACCCCGCTTTAAAGCTAATAAAAACGTCTCAATTTGATCATCGGCATGCTGTGCTGTTAGTAGAGTATCGCCATCGTGGATATGCCGTGATAATGCTTGATAACGAGCATCACGCGCGGCTTGTTCAACACTAGCCCCACCGCCTAACTCACACTGTACTCGCTCAATGTCACAATCAATACCACTTGCCATTGCCCAAGTAACGCATTGCTGCGCCCACGTATCAGCATTGGTGCTCAATCCATGATGAACATAAACAGCATGCGCATGATAATCAGGATATTCACGAATAAATCGAGCCAGTAAATCCAACATCACACGAGAATCTAACCCACCACTTAACGCTAACACTAGCTGTTTTGTTTGAGGTGGATTGGCAAATATTTGATGGCAAAAATGAGAATACAACATTGGCTTATATCTTTTAAAAACAGACGTTCTAGTCTATACCAGCAGCACATTAACCAACACTAACAAACCGCATTGACTAGCATAAAAATATAAAAAAAGGCCAGCATCATGCTGACCTTTTTAAAGCGTAACAATAATAACGATTAACAGTAACCGTAACTCATTAGACGCTGGTAACGACGTTCAAGGAGTTCTTCAGTATCTAACTGTTCTAACTCTTCTAATGTCGCTTTAATTTGTGCTTTTAGTGTGTTTGCCATTAACGGCATATTGCGATGCGCACCACCTAATGGCTCTTCGATAATATTATCGATTAGCTCAAGCTCTTTTAAGCGAGGTGCTGTTAGACCCATAGCTTCAGCAGCTTGTGGTGCTTTATCAGCATCACGCCATAAAATGGATGCACAACCTTCAGGTGAAATCACTGAATACGTTGAGTATTGCAACATGTTAACGCAATCACCAACACCAATCGCTAATGCACCACCAGAACCGCCTTCACCAACCACATTACAAATAACAGGTACAGTAAGACCAGCCATTACTTTGAGGTTCATTGCGATTGCTTCTGATTGGCCACGTTCTTCTGCACCAACACCGGGGTATGCACCCGCAGTATCGATAAAAGTCACGATTGGCATTTTAAAACGCTCTGCCATTTTCATTAGGCGTAACGCTTTACGATAACCTTCAGGTTTTGGCATACCAAAGTTACGTTTCACTTTTTCAGTCGTACCACGTCCCTTTTGATGACCAATAACCATAATTGGGCGACCATCAATACGAGCAATACCACCGACTAACGCTTTATCATCAGCAAAAGCGCGATCACCGGCTAACTCATCAAACTCTTCAAACATGTGCTCGATGTAATCAAAAGTATATGGGCGCTGAGGATGGCGTGCGAGTTGCGCAACCTGCCAGGCACCAAGATCACCAAAGATTTTCTTAGTTAATTCGAGGCTTTTCTTTTCTAGTTGCTCAATTTCTTTTTCAAGATCAACCGAGTTAGACTCATCACGACGAGATACATCACGTAGTGCTTCAATCTTTGCTTCTAATTCTGCAATCGGTTGTTCAAACTCGAGGAAGTTCAGGCTCATACCACTTAAAATCCTTTTGCTTATTTTAATGATAGGGTTTGGTTATACCCTACCACAAATAACAAGCTAACTTAATTAAACTCAAGCTCGACCTGTTTATCACCTAAGAGCATTTTCAAGTCCGACAATAATTTATCGGCAGGCGTTACGCGCCACTCCGTTCCTAAGGTAAACTTGGCCCGAGCATTCGAGCGCTGATAATACATATGAACAGGAACAGTACCTGCTCTATGCGGTTCCAACACTTGGCTGAAACGGGAAAAAAATTGTTCGTCGATTTGCTCTTCGGTTACCGAAATAGCGACACCACGAAGATGTTTTTCTCGTGCTTCTGAAATATCGAGCACTTCACGAGCTGACATTCTAAGGCCACCATTGAAATCATCAAAGCTGACCTGTCCAGATACGACCACTATTTTGTCTTTTTCGAGCAAATCGATATAACGATCGAGAGCATCAGTGAATAACATCACCTCCATACGCCCAGAACGATCATCCAATGTCATTAGACCAATACGGCTACCACGCTTAGTGGTCATTACACGAGCGGCAATCACAAGTCCGGCAACAGACGCTACTTTATCACGTCCGGTTTGCTGCGCATCTTTTAAACGCCATGTGGTGTAATGTTTTAATTCTGGAATGTAAGCATTAATAGGATGACCTGTTAAGTATAACCCTAATGTTTCACGTTCACCTTCAAGCCAAACACTTTCTGGTGATTCTGCAATATTAGCATAAGCGTGTTCAACTTCTTCAGGCGCTTCAGTTAAAACACCAAACAGATCTTCTTGACCCGACTCTTGCGCCTTATGATATTGACTCGCCGCTTTAATTGCATCATCAAGTGTTGCTAACATCGCTGCACGGTTAGGGCCTAAACGATCTAATGCACCTGACTTAATTAATTTCTCAAGTACGCGCTTATTGACCTTTTTAGTATCAATTCGCGCACAGAAATCAAATAAATCCTTAAAGTAACCGTCTTTTTCACGGGCACTGATGATATTTTCAATCGGGCCTTCGCCGACACCTTTAACCGCACCAATACCATAGACAACGGCACCTTCATCATCAACATTGAAACGATACAGTCCTTTATTGACATCAGGGGGTAATAACTTCAAATTCATGCGGTGACATTCATCAACCAAGCTAATGATCTTGTCGGTATTATCCATATCCGCCGTCATTACCGCCGCCATAAACTCAGCAGGATAATGGGCTTTTAACCACAATGTTTGGTACGACACTAACGCATAAGCAGCAGAATGTGATTTGTTAAAACCATAACCGGCAAATTTCTCTACCAAGTCAAAGATTTTCATCGACAATTCGCCATCAACCCCGTTGTCGATAGCACCTTGCTCAAATACGGCGCGCTGTTTCGCCATTTCTGATGGTTTTTTCTTACCCATCGCACGACGTAACATGTCAGCGCCACCAAGGGTGTAACCAGCCAGTACCTGTGCGATCTGCATAACTTGTTCTTGATACAGAATAATACCGTAGGTTGGATCAAGAATTTCTTTTAATGATTCATGCTGCCATTTTTCATCAGGATAAGACACCGCTTCTCGACCATGTTTACGGTCAATAAAGTTATCTACCATGCCTGATTGCAACGGACCTGGACGGAAAAGTGCCACCAAGGCAATCATATCTTCAAAGCAGTCTGGTTGTAGGCGTTTGATCAAATCTTTCATACCGCGGGATTCCAACTGGAACACAGCGGTTGATTCAGATCGTTGCAGCATATCAAATGACTTTTTATCCGCCATTGGAATTGCAGCAATATTAACGGGCTCTAACCCTTGTTCTGCTCGGCGTGGGTTAATCATCCCTAACGCCCAATCAATGATGGTTAATGTTCGCAAACCCAAGAAGTCAAACTTCACTAAGCCTGCGGTTTCAACATCATTTTTATCAAATTGAGTGACGGGGTTATTACCTTCAGCATCACAATATAATGGAGAGAAATCAGTGATCGTGGTTGGCGAAATAACCACACCACCCGCATGTTTACCCGCATTTCGAGTTACACCTTCAAGAATGCGACACATATCAATCAGATCACGAATTTCTTCATCAGCTTCATAAGCTTGACCCAATTGCGGCTCTGCATCAAAGGCTTTTTCTAACGTCATTCCCGGCTCTGCTGGAATCAGTTTAGAAATACGATCAACAAAACCATACGGATGCCCAAGCACACGACCGACGTCTCGAATAACCGCTTTCGCCGCCATAGTACCAAAAGTGATGATTTGCGATACCGCATTACGACCGTACATTTCTGCTACGTGATCAATCACTAAATCACGCTTATCCATGCAAAAGTCGATATCGAAATCGGGCATGGATACACGTTCAGGGTTAAGAAAACGTTCAAACAGTAAGTCAAATTCTAACGGATCTAAATCAGTGATTTTTAATGCATATGCCACTAATGAACCCGCACCTGACCCTCGACCAGGGCCAACAGGTACATCGTTATCTTTTGACCACTGAATAAATTCCATTACGATCAAGAAGTAACCAGGGAAACCCATTTGGTTTACCACTTTCAATTCGATATCTAAACGCTCATCATATTCAGGACGACGTTGAGCACGAACTTCGGGATCGGGGAATAAAAACTCTAGGCGCTCTTCTAACCCTTGTTTAGATTTCTCAACTAAGAAATCTTCAATTTTCATATCCCCTGTCGGGAAATTAGGTAAGAAGTATTCACCTAAATGAACCGTAACATTACACCGTTTAGCGATTTCTACTGAATTTTGCAGAGCTTCAGGAATATCGGCAAACAGCTCACACATTTCTTCTTCACTGCGTAAATACTGCTGGTCACTGTAAAGCTTAGGTCGGTTAGGATCGACCATGGTATAACCATCATGGATAGCAACACGAATCTCATGAGCATCAAATTGGTCAGCACTAAGCAAGCGTACATCATTCGTTGCAACCACTGGCAGATCATACTGCTCGGCAAGTTCAATCGCAAAATGGAGGTAAGCATCTTCATCAATACGACCAGTACGCACCAACTCTAAATAATAGTTGTCAGGAAAATAAGTTTGATAAAAAATAACACAAGCATCCGTCAGCTGTTGGTTACCTTTGAGTAATGCACGTCCAACATCGCCCGTTCTACCACCTGATAGAATAATTAATCCTTCACGGTGCTTAATGAGCCATTCTTTATCAATTACAGGTTGATGCTGAACATGACCACGCTGATAAGCTTCTGAAATTAATAATGTTAAGTTTTTATAGCCTTCATTATTAGCAGCAAGAATGGTAAGTTCAAAAAGCTCATCACCCATTTCTTGGCTTTGTACTTTAAAATCAGCACCAATAATCGGCTTGATACCCGCATCGTGGGCAGCAAAATAAAACTTCACTAAACCACAAAGGTTCGTGAAATCAGTTAAAGCCAGTGCTGGCATGCCAAGTTCAGTAGCGCGCTTAACGATAGGTTTCACTTTCGCCAAGCCATCGATCATTGAATAATCACTATGAACTCGAAGGTGGATAAAACGTGGTTCTGCCATGACAACCTAATTCATTACATTACTTAATTAACAAAAATTATACCCGATCGGGGCGTAATTCGTCGTATAAAAAAAGGCGATACCAAATGGTTCGCCTTTTTATCACGCGATTATAAAGACTTAATCAAGACCCAATACGCGCTTAACAGGTTTGAAACTTTTTCGATGCTGTTCAATCGCACCATATTGTTCTAAAGCGGCAAAGTGGGCTTTAGTTGGATATCCTTTATGCTTTGCAAAGCCATACTGCGGAAATTCTGCATCTAAAATTTCCATTTCACGATCGCGCGTTACTTTGGCAATAATCGATGCGGCACTGATTTCAGCAACCCGTAAATCACCTTTTACAATAGCTTGGGCTGCCATCGGTAATGCGGGAATTTTATTGCCATCGATCAATACAAAATCAGGTTGGATATGAAGCCCAGCAACAGCACGCTGCATGGCAACCATCGTCGCCTGTAAAATATTCAGCTGATCAATTTCATCGGCTTCACAACGGCCAAGAGACCACGCAAGTGCCTTTTGTTTGATTTCATCAAACAGCATATTACGTTTTTTCTCACTCAACTTTTTAGAATCGGTTAAGCCTACAATTGGATTATTAGGATCTAAAATCACCGCAGCAGTCACGACCGCGCCCACTAATGGACCACGACCCACTTCATCAACACCCGCAATACAATCAGCTTGCGGATACACAAAAGGAGGATATTCTATCTTTTCAGCCATAAAATTATGCCTTATCGATTAATGCTAATACTGCTTGTGCCGCTTGATCATCGGCATTACAACGAATAGTTTTATGCATTTTTTCAAACTGCATCATCAAGGCGCTAGTATCACCATAAAGGATTTTATCAACTTCATGGAACAACTTATCAGGTGTGCAATCGTCCTGAAGTAGCTCAGTCACTAATTCACGATCAGCCATAATATTAGGCAGTGATACATAGTTTGTTTTTAGCATTCGCTTGGCAATCCAAGCCGTTAATGGTTTTACTTTATAGCCAACCACCATCGGACGCTTGACGAGCATGCATTCTAATGCGACTGTGCCTGATGCTAATAACACAGCATCAGCAGCTATCATCACATTACGCGCAGTATCATCAACTAATTCAAAATCTAATTCTGGTGCAATTTGCTGCCAGACTTGTTCAAATTGAGCACGACGTTTTTCATTCACCAACGCCACCACAAAACCTAACTCAGGATGTTTTGCTTTAAGCTGCTGACAAGTTTGAATAAATGGTTCAGCAAGCATCGCCATTTCGCTGCCACGACTACCAGGCAAAACAGCTAACCAACGCTTATTCGCGTCTAACCCAAGTAATTCACGCGCTGCGATTTTATCCGTTTGCAGTGGAATATTATCGGCCATGGTATGACCAACAAACTGACATGGAACATTAAACTTATCGTAAAATGCCTTTTCAAACGGTAGAAAAGCCAAGACTAAATTTGTTGCCGCTTCTATTTTAAAGATTCGCTTTTGACGCCACGCCCATACTGATGGGCTGACATAATGCACTGTTTTAATACCACGATCTTTTAAGTCTTTCTCAAGCCGTAAATTAAAATCGGGCGCATCGATACCAACGAAGACATCTGGCGGATTATTGCTAAAGTACTTAACAAGCTCTGCTTTTACTTTGAATAATCGCGGTAATCGTCCAAGAACCTCGACGATCCCCATTACCGCTAACTCTTCCATATCAAACAGCGCTTCACAACCTTGTGCTTGCATGCGAGGACCGGCAATCCCAACAAATTCAGCATCAGGATAGCGGGCTTTGACTGCTTGAATGAAACCAGCACCTAAAATATCGCCGGAGATTTCTCCGGCGACAATAGCTATACGAAGAGGCTTCGTCATTAGCGAATAATACCGCGTTCAGAATTATCTAGTAATTCAGAAAAACGAGCTACTGACGGCCAATCTTTTGCCATTTCAGCAAGGACAGGTTTAACTTCTGCCAGTGTTTTTCCTGAGCGATAAATTTCTTTATAAGCGCGGCGAATAGCATGTAATTCTGGTTTTTCAAATCCATTTCGCTGCAAACCAACAATATTTAAACCGAATGGTTTCGCGTGGTTACCTTGAGCTAAGACATACGGTGGTACATCTTGTACGACGGCTGAACAACCGCCAACGTAACTATAAGCACCAACAGTACAGAATGGATGAATGGCTGATAATGCCATCACACCAGCATAATCACCAACGGTAACATGCCCACCAAGAATAGAGTTGTTACCAATATGCGTATGATCGCCAACAATGACATCATGAGCAATGTGAGCATTGACACACAATAAGTTGTCATTACCAACAACAGTAACGCCTTTATCTTGAGTTGTACCACGGTGGATTTGGACACTTTCACGGATCACGTTACGATCACCAATTTCTAGGCGTGTCGCTTCACCGCTAAATTTCTTGTCTTGGCACTCTTCACCCACAATCGCAAACGGGAAAATACGGTTATCTTTACCAATAACTGTCGGCCCTTTAATAACGACATGAGACATCACTTCAGTACCTTCACCAATTTCAACGCCTGTTGCAATATAGGTAAACGGACCGACCGTAACGTTAGCGCCAATGATTACCCCATCTTCAATAACTGCTGATGGGTGAATTTTCGCACTTTCATGAATCATGAGAATACTCGTCTCGCACACTTAAGTTCAGCTGAACACACAGTTTCGCCATCAACTTTAGCGATACCATTAAATAGCGCAATACCGCGGCGTTCTTTAATAAATTCAACTTCGAGAATCATTTGATCACCAGGTACTACAGGTTTACGAAACTTCGCTTTATCAATACTCGCAAAGTAATACAGTTCATTTTCTGTTGGCGCACCGAAAGTTTTAAAGGCTAATAAACCAGTGGCTTGCGCCATCGCTTCTAAAATTAATACGCCAGGAAATACCGGCATATTAGGGAAGTGACCCGTAAATTGAGGTTCATTCACAGAAATATTTTTAATCGCTGTTAACGTTTTACCTTCATCATAATTGGTAACACGATCAATCATAAGAAATGGGTAGCGATGAGGAAGAAGCGCCTGAATTTCGGTAATGTTTAACGTCTTATTTTCGGTCGTCAAAACTAAATTCCTGTTTAAAAACATGTAAAAAAATATGCTATGAAAATGCAAAATGGCCTACATAACAGTAGGCCAATCTATAATGATGAAATTTTATTCGCCTTTAGCTTTTAGTTGTTTTTCAACCGCTTTAAGACGTTTATTCATATCATCAATACGATGAACCCGGGTAGCTGTTCGACGCCACTCTTTGTTAGGTTGTAATGGAATACCTGAAGAGTACATACCTTTCTCTTCAATACTGCGCATCACCATTCCCATACCTGTAATGGTTACACCATCAGCAATCTTAATATGTCCATTAAGTACCGAGGCGCCACCAATAATACAATACTTACCAATTGTAGTACTACCAGCAACAATAGTACCACCTGCCATTGCTGTGCCATAACCGATCTGTACGTTATGAGCTATTTGCATTTGGTTATCAATAATTACGTTATCAGCAATAATAGTATCGTCTAATGCACCACGATCAATAGTTGTACAAGCACCAATCTCAACGCGATCGCCAATACGTACGGAACCTAGCTGCGGAATCTTAACCCACTCACCTTTATCATTCGCATAACCAAAACCATCAGCACCAATAACGGTACTTGATTGTACAAGACAATGAGCGCCAATAGCGACATTATGGTAAATAGTAACATTTGCCCATAATTTAGTGTTATTACCAATAATGGCATTTTTGCCAATAAAACAGCCAGCACCAATTTGAACGTTATCGCCCAATTGTACGCCAGCTTCAATCACTGCATTATGGCCAATAGCAACATTACTACCAAGTTTTGCCGTCGGGTCAATATACGCCGAAGCAGCAATATCTATTGCAGCAGCAGGGGTTGTATCAAGAAGTTGAGCCACTAGCGCATAGCTAAGATAAGGATCTTTTACAACTAGCATATTGCCATTGAAATATTCAACATCCGCTTCTCGTAGCATTACTGCATCCGCTTGACACTCACTAAGCTGTTGACGGTACTTGCTATCAGAAAGGAACGTTATTTGCCCTGTAGTCGCCTTGCCCATTCCGGCAATTGAGTGAATTTCAGTTGTGCCATCGCCATGTAGCTCTGCACCTAATTTATTCGCTAATTCAGCAAGAGTAATTACAGCCATTTCATTCTATCTCTCTTGTAACAACAGCCACATAAGGTGGCTGTTAGATCAAAAGCTGTAGCTGAACACGCCAGCTACAGCGTTTACTACAGGGTTACTGTTTTATTTTACGGCAGCAATAACTTTAGATGATAAATCATCGCTCTTACTTGCAAACAATACCGCTTGTGCATCTAGCACAACATTGTAGCCATTTTTCTTCGCAACAGTATCGATAGCAGTACGGATTTTCTTAACCAGTTTCTGCTCTTCTTCCATGCCACGACGACGTTGATCTTCTGATAATGCTTTTGCTTTTAGCTTGTAATCAGAATCAAGTGCTGCAAGTTGACGTTGAATATCAGTACGTTGTTGAGGCGTCATTAACTCACCATCACGCTTCATTTTTTCGATCTTGGTTTTCATTTTACCTTCAATCGAACGTAACGCAGCTACGCGGCCACTGAATTCTTTTTGTAATTTTTCTTGTACGTTATAACGTGCTGCTAGTTCAGACATTGCCTGACCTGTCGACACATAACCAATTTTTTGCGCTGCTTCCGCTGCATTGGCATACATAGATGAAGATAAAATTACTAAACCTAAACTTGCTGCTTTAATCCACTGTTTCAAAAGACTCTCCTTAAAATTAGAATGACTGACCAATGGTGAATGTGAAGAACTCTTCATCATCCCCTTCATATTTCTTGATTGGTTTCGCAACCGAGAATACAAGTGGACCCATTGGGGACATCCACTGTAATGCAGCACCATACGACGCTCGAATCATACCTGGATCTGAATAATCAGGTAGTGAACTTGCGTTAGTGTAATCAGGGTGGAATTCAGTATCCCATACTGAACCCGCATCAACGAAGAAGCTGGTACGTACTTGGTTTTTAACTTCTTGTGAAGCAAATGGAGTTGGAACAATTAATTCCATACTTGCTAGAGCGATAGCATTACCACCCGTAGACTCATCACTTACGACACCTTTCTGGTTATTGCCTTGACCTTCACCGTAAACCGCTTTCGGACCGACAGTATTAGAACGGAAACCACGAATAGTAGTAAAGCCACCTGCATAGTAGTTTTCATAGAATGGCATCAATTGATCACTACCATTGTCTGTTTTACCGTAACCGTTGCCGTAACCTAATTTACCACGTAGCAATAAGGTGTAGTCTTGTTTTTCCGTTAATGGAATGTACTGACGAACATCGTATTGGGTTTTAAAGTATTGTGAATCAGAGCCAGGAATAGTCATCTTAAATGACGCATTCTGGTAGTTACCCGAGGTTGGGAAATAACCGCGGTTTAAGTGATTTCGCGTCCATGAAACACTCCAACTGAAGTCATCAAGTTCAATCGCATTATCACTATTTTCATCAAAACCATGGATCTTTTTAAATTGCTCTATCTGATAGTAATCTTGAATATTAGAGATCTTATTATGATCATAACCCAAGCTAAAATCGAAGTAGTTCAATTCATTAAACGGGAAACCCCACGTTAAACTTGCACCATAGCTTTGGTTGGTATAATCCGAGATGTTGGCATCTGATGCTTCAAACTCGTTGTAATAAATCTTACCGCCTAGGCTAACATTGTTGATCGTAAAGTACGGATCTTTGTACTCTAGGCTGATATTTTTAGAGTAATCATTGGTCATTGCATTAATGCCAAATAAATTACCTGTACCCAAGAAGTTTTGTTGGGTTAAACCCGCTTGAAAACTAATGCCTGATTCAGTGCCGTAACCAACACCGAAGTTAACACTGCCTGAGTTAGCTTCTTTAACGTTGTACTTCACATCAACCTGATCATCAGAGCCAGGAACACGAACAGTTTGTACATCAACATTTTCAAAGAAACCAGTACGATTTAGACGCTGCTTACCTGTTTCAATTGATTTAGCGTTAAGCCATGAGCCTTCCATCTGACGCATTTCACGACGTAATACTTCATCTTTAGTGGTGTTATTGCCACTAAATTCAATATTTCGTACATACACACGTTTACCTTGTTCAACATTTACGATCAAGGATACTTGATGTGCAGCATCATCAAATTCAGGCATGATGGTTACTTTAGGATAAGCATAACCTGCTTTGCCTAAGTCACGCTTAACAGCTTCTTCTAATGCGGTCACTTCAGCGCCATTGTAGACACTGCCAGCTTTAAAGGTTACTAACTTATCAAATTCAGCAATACGACCAGCAACGTCACCTTGGAACTTAACGTTTTTAATCTTGTATTGCTCACCTTCATGAATTTTTAAAGTAATGTACACGCCTTTTTTATCAGGAGAAATAGCAACATGCGTTGATTCTAAGCGATACTTTAAATAGCCGTTATTTAAATACTGTGAGCGTAATGTTTCTAAATCACCTTGCAGTACTTGTTTCTGATACTTTTCATTAGCCATAAAGTCCCACCAAGGCACACTGTCCTTAAGTTTGAACTTACCGACTAAATCTGCATCACTGAAAACATGATTTCCAAGGATATTAATCTGCTTAATTTTAGCGGATACACCCTCAGTAAAGACAAATTTAATATCAACACGATTACGAGGCAAAGGCGTAACAACCGCTTCTACAGTGGCATTATATTTACCCACACTGTAATAGAAGTCTTCTAGACCTTTGTCGATCTTAGATAAGGTTGTTCTATCTAGCGCTTCACCAACACGCAAGCCTGATGATTCAAGGTTCTCTTTTAGTTGCTCATCTTTGATTGCCTTATTACCAGCAAAAGTAATATCAGCAATCGTTGGACGCTCTTTTACATCGACCAGTAACGTATTACCGTCTCGATATACCTTAATATCTTCAAAATTGCCGGAAGAATAGAGAGATTTGATCAGCGTTGAAATATCCTGCGGATCAACAGTGTCGCCCACTCGAACAGGCATTTTTAATAATGCGGCGCCCATAGTGACTCGCTGAAGACCTTCAAAACGAATGTTATCAACTACAAATTTATTTTCCGCGCTATGCGCAACGCTACTGGTTAAAAGTAGCGATGCGACTAACAGTTTTTTAATCGCCATTACTGTACTGATTATTCCTTGCTAAATATGCATTTATTAAAGTCGGGTAAAATCATTGAATAGCGCAACCGCCATTAACGCAACCAAAATGGCTGATCCCACTCTATAGCCAATATCCTGAATTCGTTCAGATACAGGACGACGAGTTACTGCCTCGATAGCAAAGAACATTAAATGTCCGCCATCAAGCACAGGTAAAGGTAATAGATTTACAATACCTAAGTTAACACTGATCAAGGCTAAGAAACCAAGAAAATACACCAAGCCAAACTCGGCGGTCATTCCTGCTCCTTTCGCGATAGATATCGGTCCACTTAAGTTTTTCATTGCAACATCACCAGTAACAAGCTTAGTGACCATATCAAACGTTAATGACACTAATTGACCGGTTTTTTCAGTCGCTTTGATCGCCGCATCAATTGGACCAAATTTTAAATTAACTTTGTACGATGCAGGCCAAGGTTCAATACTTGGAGCTAATCCTACATAGCCAACCTCTTTACCATCAGCTTCAACTTTTACACGAGGCGTCAATGATAACATCACTGGTTCCTCATCACGTAAAACTTCAACTTGCAGTGTTTTTCCAGGATGACTACGAACAGCATCCACAAATTGCTGCCACTGCGTTACTGATTTATTATCAACAGCAACAATCTTATCATTTAATTTAAATCCTGCATCAATTGCAGCACTATTATCAACAAGTTGTGAAACAGTTAGCGTAATTGGCGGTGTAAATGGCGAAATACCTAATGTCGTCAACACGCGCTGGGATTCAGGATCAAAAGACCAATCGGTTAAATCAAGTGTTCGTGACACTACCACCGAGCTATCAGGCTCTTGTGCAGTTACCACAACTTGCTTATCTCCAATCTGAGAAATCAATGCCATATTGGCAGATTCCCAATCAGATGTTTCGAGTCCAGAAACTGATTTTAGTTCCATTCCTGGAATAATTCCCGCTTTCGCCGCAATAGATTGTGGTGCAACTTCACCAATAATAGGCTTTAAAGCCGGTACACCTATCAGATATACAACCCAATAAGCAAAGATCGCAAAGACAAAGTTTGCCATTGGGCCTGCCGCAACAATAACACTTCGTTGCCAAATTTTCTTATTATTAAACGCCATATGACGCTTTTCAGGCGGAACCTCAGCTACCCGCTCATCAAGCATTTTAACGTAACCACCCAGTGGTATCAGTGCCAATGTGTATTCTGTGCCATCTTTACCGACGCGATTAAATAAGGCTTTACCAAAGCCAATTGAAAAGCGTTCAACATAGACACCACAGCGACGAGCGACCCAAAAATGGCCAAACTCGTGGACAGCGATCAGAATACCAAGAGCAACTAAAAAAGCGCTTAAATTACGGATAAATTCAATCATGCAAATTCCTTCGCAATAATGTCTAAAGCAAGCTCACGTGCTTGTTTATCTAGCACCATTACGGCATCAATATCATTAGGTTCAGTTAATACTGCGGCATCTAACACTAACTTGTTTACTTTCGCAATATCAGTAAAAAGAATCTCACTGGCTAAAAAAGCAGCAACAGCTATCTCATTTGCAGCATTCAATGTTGTTGTTGCTGCTTGGCCTTTATAACAAGCATCAATCGCCAGTTTTAGACATGGATAACGTTCAAAATCAGGTTCCATAAAAGTGAACTCGCCGATTTTGCTAAAATCAAGCGCAGCAACACTTGATTCAATACGCTGTGGGTACGCCATTGCACAAGCAATCGGTGTGCACATATCAGGTAACCCCATTTGGGCAATAACCGAACCGTCTTTATATTGCACCATTGAATGAATCACTGATTGCGGATGAATAATCACCTGCATTTGCTCACGGCTGGCATTAAATAACCATCGTGCTTCAATGTATTCCAAGCCTTTATTCATCATCGTCGCTGAATCGACTGAGATTTTAGGTCCCATAGACCAATTTGGATGTGCAATCGCCATTGCTGGTGTTACAGCATCTAAAGCATGGATGTCAGTATAACGGAATGGACCACCAGAGCCGGTCAATAATACTTTACTAACACCATGAGCGGCTAAATCACAACGTCCCATTCGCTGTTGAATCTCAGCAGGTAACGCTTGAAAAATCGCATTATGTTCACTATCGACAGGTAATAATTCTGCGCCATATTTTTCACAAGCATCAATAAACATTTGGCCAGTCATGACTAATGCTTCTTTATTAGCAAGTAAAATACGCTTACCTTTTTTAACTGCAGCCATGGTCGGTAATAAACCCGCTGCACCGACAATAGCAGCCATAACGGTGTCAACTTCATCTAATGCTGCAACCTGACAAATCGCATCATCACCGCCTAACACCTGAATATTTAATCCTGATAGTGTTACTAAGTCATTAAGTTGCGCAGCAGCAGTCTCGCATGCCATCGCAGCGTATTTCGGTCGCCATTGCTGACATAGTTCAAACATTTTATCGACATTAGAACCTGCAGCTAGTGCAGTAACTTCAAATGTACTAAGGTTTTGAGCGACTACCGCTAAAGTACTACTACCAATTGAGCCTGTAGCACCAAGAATCGTTAACTTACGCATAAAATCACTTACAGTTACAAAAAAGGCAGCGAAATAGCTGCCTTTAGAAAAGATGGCTGTTATTAATTATATTAGCCACAGATAGAGTAATGCAAATACAGGAATCGCTGCCGTTAAGCTATCAATACGATCCAGTATTCCACCGTGCCCCGGTAAAATATTACCACTATCTTTTATACCAGAAACACGCTTAAACATACTTTCAACTAAATCGCCTAATACCGAAATAATCACGGTTACAATTGCAATAAAGAACAGTTGACCTAATGACGTGAATTCAATCGATAATAAATGTGATCCCAGCCAAGTAATAAATATAGCTAAGCAAGCACCCCCAATTAAACCTTCAATGGTTTTATTTGGACTCACGGCCGGTGCCATCTTATGCTTACCAAAGCGCTTGCCAGAAAAATAAGCGCCAGTATCGGCAGCCCAAACTAATAAGCACACTAGTAAAACTAAGCAAGCACCATGATACGGATTATGATCATAATTCACGGCTCGGAGCATTAAAATACTCCAAAAAAAAGGCAATAATGTGAGCAAACCAAAAATTTGCTTTAGAAAAGGTTTATTGGACCAGAAATCAGCACTCTTGGGATAACTAATAGCTAATGCGGATGCAACTAACCACCAGAGACCACCAATAAGCAATATAGCGCGATAAATGCCAATAGGATGAGAAAGGGAAGTAGGATCGGTTGGTAAGAGTGCAATGCTCGCTCCCAACGTGATAGTGGGTAAAATCATCGCTGTAATACGTGATGAGGCATTAACAAACTGCGTCCACTCCCAAAAACCAACTAAGGTTATTGCAGCCATTGCAATAATAAAAGCGGGCAACGGCAGAAAAAAGATCCCTGCAATGACGAGTGGCGCGAGGATTAACGCGGTAATAATTCGTTGCTTAAGCAAGCTGCGTCCTCTTTTCTATAGGAAATATGATATTTAGTACCGGAAGAACCGTTACTTAAATAATAACGCCAACACACAACACTGTATATTGGCGAAAATAATTTTTTATTTTAACAAAGCTTGTATTTGCTCGCCAGTACAACCAAAGCGGCGTTCTCGATTTACAAACCATGCAACGGCATTTACCAGACTTTGTTCATCAAAATCAGGCCAATGTTGTTCAGTAAAATACAATTCAGCATAAGCCATCTGCCACAACATAAAATTACTAATGCGGCATTCACCACTGGTGCGAATTAACAAATCAACATTGGGTAGCCCTTGAGTTACTAATCCCTGAGCTAAATCTTGTTCAGTCAGAGAGTCAATATCAAGTTGTTGATCAATCACACGCTGCATCATTTGTTTGGTCGCTTGAAGAATATCCCACTGACCACCATAATTGGCTGCCACGTTTAACACTAACCCCGTATTATCTTCAGTTAATTGCTCTGCTGCCGTGATTTTTTTCTGCAATCGAGCACTAAAGCGACTTTTGTCTCCGATAATACATAATCGAATATTATTTTTATGCAGTCGTTTTACTTCACGACCTAAAACAGTCATGAATAATTCCATCAGTAATGAAACTTCATCTTCTGGACGACGCCAGTTTTCACTACTAAAAGCAAACAATGTAACGACTTTGATTCCGAGTCGATTTGCAGTAGAAACTGTCTTACGTACCGCCTCTACCCCTGCTTTATGGCCAAATACTCGCGCTTTACCTTTGGCTTTCGCCCAACGGCCATTACCATCCATAATCACTGCAATGTGTTGTGGAAGACAATCAACTGAAAGAGCAGCATCTATTAAAGGTTGTGCCATATTTATCCCTCAAAAAAAAAGCGCCGTGCTGCCGCACAGCGCCTTAACTTTGTTCGCTAAATTAAGACAAAGGTCTTAAACTTCCATTAGCTCTTTTTCTTTAACTTCAAGAACAGCTTCAATGTTCTTGATAGCTTCATCTGTTAGCTTTTGAATTTCATCTTGTGCGCGACGATCATCATCTTCAGAAATATCTTTATCTTTTAGTAAAGATTTCACTGTTGCGTTAGCATCACGACGAATATTACGTACAGCAATACGACCTTGCTCCGCTTCTGCGCGTACAATCTTAACAAGATCGCGACGACGCTCTTCTGTTAGCGGTGGCAATGGAACACGAATAACCGTTCCTGCTGACATTGGGTTAAGACCCAAATCAGACATCATGATTGCTTTTTCAACTTTTGCTGATAATTCACGATCAAACACTGTAATAGCCAGTGTACGTGAATCTTCAGCAACTACGTTCGCAACTTGCTTAAGCGGTGTGCTTGCGCCGTAATACTCAACATAGATAGTATCAAGTAGGCTTGGATGTGCACGGCCAGTACGAATTTTTACTAATTGGCCTTTCAGTGCATCAACACTTTTTTCCATGCGCGTTTGCGCGTCTTGTTTGATTTCGTTAATCACGGTAAATACCTTAAATTATGCTGTTATCATCGCGCTGAGCGTCAGCGCCATATTAAATTTACAAGGCTTAAGCGTTAGTGATCAGCGTACCTTCTTGCTCACCCATTACAACACGGCGTAATGCGCCTGGCTTATTCATGTTAAATACACGAATTGGCATGTTGTGGTCACGAGCAAGAGTAAATGCAGCCAAATCCATTACCTTAAGTTCTTTTTCAAGTACATCTTGGTAGCTCAGCTGTTCGCAAAGCGTTGCATCTGGATTTTTAACTGGATCATCCGTAAACACGCCTTCAACTTTTGTTGCTTTTAATACTACATCAGCTTCGATTTCGATACCACGAAGACATGCAGCAGAATCTGTTGTGAAGAACGGATTACCTGTACCTGCGGAGAAAATAACAACACGACCTTGACGTAACTGACTGATTGCATCAGCCCAGTTATAATTATCACATACGCCATTTAGAGGAATAGCAGACATTACTCGCGCGTTCACATAGGCACGGTGCAACGCATCACGCATTGCTAAGCCATTCATTACCGTTGCTAGCATACCCATGTGGTCGCCCACAACTCGGTTCATACCTGCTTCAGCGAGGCCAGCGCCACGGAATAGGTTACCGCCACCGATTACAAGGCCGACTTGAACACCTAATTCGACAAGTTCTTTTACTTCTTGTGCCATACGGTCAAGAACTTGAGCGTCAATACCAAATCCTTCTTTGCCTTGCAGCGCTTCACCACTTAGCTTTAAAAGAATACGTTGATAAGTTGGTTTAGGGTTTGTGGTCATGTTTTTTTACCTTCCAAGCTGATTTTGAGATCCGGAGTTGTAAAAAGACCGCAACGTCGGTTGCGGTCTTTGATATTCTGATTAAAAAGGATTAACCTTTTTGAACAGCTGCTACTTCTTCAGCAAAGCTCATTTCTTGAGCTTTCTCGATACCTTCACCAACTTCTAGACGTACGAAATCAGTTACTGTAGCGCCTGTTTCTTTCAAGATGTCACCAACAGTTTTCTTAGGTTCCATGATGAAAGCTTGGCCAGTTAGAGAAACTTCGCCAGTGAACTTCTTCATACGGCCTTCAACCATCTTCTCAGCGATAGCTTGTGGCTTGCCTTCGTTCATTGCGATTTCAACTTGAACTGCGCGCTCTTTTGCTACAACTTCAGCTGGTACGTCAGATGGGTTAACGTATTCAGGGTTAGATGCTGCAACGTGCATTGCAATGTGCTTAAGCGTTTCTTCGTCGCCGTTACCAGCAACAACTACTGCGATACGAGTACCGTGAGTGTAAGTAGAAACCTTATCACCAGCAATGTATGCTACGCGACGGATTGAGATGTTCTCACCAATCTTAGCTACAAGCTCGATACGTGCTTCTTCAAATTGTGCTTGAAGTTCTTCAACTGTTGCGTGGCTAGCAAGTGCTGCATCAGCAACAGAGTTAGCGAATGCAAGGAAGCTACCGTCTTTAGCAACGAAGTCAGTCTGGCAGTTTACTTCAACAAGTGCTGCTTTACCGTCAGCATCTTTGATGATGATAGTACCTTCAGCTGCTACGTTACCTGCTTTTTTAGCAGCCTTAGCAGCACCGCTCTTACGCATGTTTTCAATTGCTAGCTCAATATCAGCGTTAGCTTCTACTAGTGCTTTCTTACAATCCATCATGCCTGCGCCAGTACGTTCACGCAGTTCTTTAACTAGGGCAGCTGTAACTGTTGCCATGTGATAATCCTCAGATTTGAATTCGTTAAGTAAAAATCAGGGGCCAAATCGGCCCCTGGTAACCATTCTTAGTTTACGCAAGGTAACTTAAGATGCTTTTATGTAAAGCAGCAGGCTATTAAGCTTCAGCTACGAAACCGTCTTCTTCAGCTTGAACAGCGATATCTTGGTTACGAGCTTCTTTAACAGTTTGAGCTACAGCACCAGTGTAAAGCTGAATCGCGCGGATTGCGTCATCGTTACCTGGGATAACGAAATCAACGCCGTCTGGATCAGAGTTAGTATCAACAACAGCAAATACTGGGATACCTAGGTTGTTAGCTTCTTTGATTGCGATGTGCTCACAGTCAGCGCCGATTACGAACATTGCGTCTGGTAGGCCGCCCATGTTCTTAATACCACCTAGTGATTTCTCAAGCTTTTCCATTTCACGAGTACGCATAAGCGCTTCTTTCTTGGTTAGCTTTTCGAAAGTACCATCAATAGATTGAGCTTCAAGTTCTTTAAGACGCTTGATTGATTGACGAACAGTTTTCCAGTTAGTCAACATACCACCCAACCAACGGTTGTTTACGTAGTACTGGTCACAGCTGATTGCTGCTTCTTTGATTGATTCGCTAGCTGCGCGCTTAGTACCAACGAAAAGAACTTTACCTTTACGTGCAGCAATTTTTTCAATTTCAGCTAGTGCTGCATTGAACATTGGTACAGTTTTTTCTAGGTTGATGATGTGTACACGGTTACGAGCGCCGAAAATGAATGGCTTCATTTTTGGGTTCCAGTAACGAGTTTGGTGACCAAAGTGTACACCAGCCTGAAGCATGTCGCGCATTGATACAGTTGCCATTGAATAATCCTCTATGGGGTTAGGCGTCCACATATCCCATCTTAAAACCGACCCGATAACAGCGTATAGCCATTGTTACCTAAAGCAGATAACTGAGCACCCCGGCAGATGTGTCGATATGTGTGAATAATAAAAAAGTATGTGTAATCCAATCAAGTTGCACCATTACTGACCTTAACTTGACCTTATAAAGGTTAAATTATTGCTTATAACAGAAACAAAATCACTGTTTACGGCGCGCTTTATACCATAGAACGACCAATAAAATCCAGTCAAAATTGGATATGAGAACTAATCTTATCTTTCCTTTAACCCCTTGCGACTGGTAATATAGTCTCACACAGAAACATACAGATTGAGACGATTTTATGAGCATTAAGATCAAAACGGCTGAAGAAATTGAAAAAATGCGTATTGCAGGCCAACTAGCTGCTGACGTATTAGAAATGATCGAACCGCATGTAAAGGCAGGTGTGACGACAGAAGCGCTAGACCAAATTTGTCATGACTACATCACACAAGTTCAACACGCTATTCCAGCACCGTTGAACTACCACGGCTTTCCTAAATCTGTGTGTACCTCTATTAACCACGTTGTTTGCCATGGTATTCCTGCATCAGCAGATGAAATTGTTGTAGAAGCTAACGGCAAATATAACAAGCCCGCAGTATTGAAAGATGGCGACATCATTAATATTGACGTGACAGTGATTAAAGATGGTTACCACGGTGATACTTCAAAGATGTTTGAAGTAGGTGAAGTATCTCTTGAAGACAAACGCCTTTGTCGTGTTGCTCAAGAAAGCCTTTATCTGGCAATCAAAAAAGTAAAACCGGGTGCGAAAATTGGCGACCTAGGTACCGCCATTCAGAAGTTTATCAAAGCTGGTAGCAGTCGTTTTTCTATCGTAAAAGATTACTGTGGTCATGGTATTGGTAATGAATTCCATGAAGAACCACAAGTGGTTCACTACAAAAATAGTGATCGCACAGTGATGAAAGAAGGCATGTGTTTCACTATTGAGCCGATGATTAACGCAGGCAAGTTCAGTTGTGAATCAGATGAGCAAGATGGTTGGACTGTTTATACTGTTGACGGTAAAAAATCTGCACAGTGGGAACATACTCTACTTGTAACTAAAGATGGTTGTGAAATCTTAACGCTACGTAAAGAAGAAACATTACCGCGTCTAATGCATAACGCCTAATGCACTATCTGCCTTGTGCAGTAGCTAAAATCAAAAAAACCGACCTTTTGTGTCGGTTTTTTTATACCTAGCGATACTGTTCGCCATTCGAAATGGTTATAGTAAATACAAGATCCTTCTACCGCACGGACAGCAATGACAGATATTTTAGCGACGCAACTTTCTGATTACCTCGACGATGCCATCACTCTTGACAGCTTACGCAATGCTCTATCCCATTTTGCTGATGAACAAAAACGACAATTTAAGCAGCAAAAATCCATTGTTAATTTAGTGACTGAACGCAGTCATTTTATCGATCAATTATTGATTCGATTATGGCGTTTCTATGGCTTTGAACAGCAGCCTGATTTAGCCTTAATTGCCGTTGGCGGTTATGGTCGAGGAGAGTTGCACCCCCTGTCTGATGTTGACCTATTAATATTAAGTCAACATCCATTAACAGAAGACGTTGCGGCTAATGTAAGCGCACTAATAACATTATTATGGGATTTGCGTTTAGAGGTCGGTCAAAGTGTACGTACGGTCGAAGAATGTATCGCGGTTGGTAAAGACGATCTGACTGTCGCCACTAATTTAACTGAATCACGATTTTTATGTGGTAATCAGCAAACCTTTCATCAATTAACTGTCGCCATTAATTCCCCCCAATTTTGGCCGAGTGAAATCTTTTATCAAGCCAAAGTTGAAGAACAACGGATTCGCCATGCCCGCTATCATGACACCACCTATAATCTTGAGCCTGATATCAAATCAAGCCCCGGTGGCTTACGTGATATACATACTTTAAGCTGGGTTGCACGCCGTCATTTTGGCGCCACCAGCTTATTAGAAATGAGTCATCATGGTTTTTTAACCGATGCTGAATATCGTGAACTGGTTGAATGCCAAAATGCATTATGGCGAATTCGGTTTGCGCTTCATATAGAATTACGTCGTTATGACAATCGATTAACGTTTGATCACCAAACCTCAGTCGCAGAGCATCTCGATTATCATGGTGAAGGTAATCAGGCTGTCGAAATGATGATGAAAGCTTTCTACCGTATTTTACGTCGAGTGGCTGAGCTCAATAAAATGCTATTGCAGCTATTTGATGAAGCAATTATAAAACCCGATACTCGCCTAGCCCCTATCGTACTTAATGATGATTTTCAATTACGAGGCAACTTAATCGAGGCCACTAAGCCGGCCTTATTTCAAGCCCGTCCTGAAACCATTCTGGATATGTTTCTTCACATTGCACAGAATTCAAATATTGAAGGTATTGCCGCACCAACATTACGTCAATTGCGCACCGCTCGACGCCGTCTCAATCGTTTCCTGATTGAAATTCCCGCCGCACGTGAAAAATTTATGGAGTTAGTTCGTCAACCCAATGCACTTCAAAAAGCATTTCAATTAATGCATCGTCACGGAGTAATTGCAGCTTATTTACCACAGTGGAGTCACATCGTAGGTCAAATGCAGTTTGATTTATTTCATGTCTATACCGTTGATGAACACAGTATTCGCGTAATAAAAAATCTGCATAAATTTAACGATCCTAATCACCATTCACAACATCCGATTTGTTGTGAGGTTTATCCACGATTAATCAAAAAAGAAATCCTAATCTTAGCGGCAATATTTCATGATATCGCCAAAGGTCGCGGTGGTGATCACTCAGAATTAGGCGCAGTTGATGCTTATGATTTTTGTATCGAACATGGCTTATCTCACCCCGATGCAGAAACTGTAGCATGGTTAGTCCAAAAGCACTTATTAATGTCAGTCACAGCACAACGACGTGATATTTACGATCCTGAAGTAGTGGCAGAATTTGCTAAACAAGTCGGTGATGAAGAACATCTAGATTATTTAGTGTGTTTAACCGTCGCTGATATTTGTGCCACTAACCAAGATTTATGGAATAGTTGGAAACGCACTCTACTCGCAGAACTTTACTACTCAACCCAAAAAACATTGCGCCGTGGATTAGAAAAAACCCCCGATATGCGTGATCGCATTCGTCATAATCAACAGTTAGCCTCGGCAATATTACGTGGTAAAGGCTTTATGCCACGCGATATTGAAGTACTGTGGCGTCGTTTTAAAGCAGATTACTTTCTCCGTCATACGCATAAACAACTCGCATGGCACGCTCAGGCACTCCTAAAACATACGAGCGATAAGCCTATTATACTAATAAGTAAGAAGGCGACCCGTGGTGGCACTGAAGTATTTATCTATAGTAAAGATAAAGCCAAACTGTTTGCAATTGTCGCCTCAGAGCTGGATAAGAAAAATTTAAGTATTCATGATGCTCAAATCATGAACAGTAAAGATGGCTATACATTAGATACATTTATGGTGCTCGATCCTAACGGTAAAGCCATTAATGAAAACCGTCATACCGGGATCATTCGCAATTTAACCAAAGCCCTTACTGCCATGAAATCTGAACGTAAAATTCGCCGCGCACCCCGTAAACTACTCCATTTCAATGTACCAACTAAGGTTGAGTTTTTATCAACTAAAACTGGACGAAAAACCATGATGGAGTTAATTGCATTAGATATGCCTGGGCTATTAGCAAAAATAGGGGCGGTATTTGCAGATCTTAATGTAAGTTTACAAGCGGCTAAAATCACTACCATTGGTGAACGTGCTGAAGACTTTTTTATTATTGTTAATGAGACGGGCGGGCGCTTAACCAAAGAACAGCAACAGCTATTACGTGAAACATTGATCATCACTATCAATAAGCATGCTTAACGACAACGGAAACAACACCGTATGCAACTACGGTGTTGTTCTTTTTTATAATAATGGTCACTGCAATGATGTTATGCCGCAGCTTGCTCTGCACTTGTAATAAATTGAGAAAACCATGCTTCAGCGACCTCTAACGGCTCAAAATGAACACCAGCATCAATCTCTAATCGAGGTTGAACAGATTGAGAATGAAGCTCCGTTAGTAACGTATCAAATTTACGTCCCGCACCACAAAAACGATCTTCACCATAACTAGAATCACCCAGAGAAATTACACCATAACGTTGTTTAGGTAATAATGGGAATTGATCCTTTAGTGCAACGTATAAAGGAAGGAGATTCTCAGGGATCTCACCTTGGCCGGTAGTAGAGCTAATCACTAACACCGTATCAGCATCATAAGCCATAAAATCATCTAATGTTGAATCAAAGAAAATCTCAACTTGCGTCGATGCTAACTTAGCCGCTAATGCTTCTGCTAACGCTTCTGCTCCACCATATACAGAGCCTACAAATATGCCTAACTTATTCATTGTCCGCTCTCCTTTGCTGTCAGACGCCCTCAATAAAGGACTATTACCAATCTGGCAACTACATCAAAAAAAAGCAAGTTATGCTGTAAATTTAAGCTGATAAATTTGCACTACCGCCCATTAAGAACCATCAAACACTCTTTTATATTATGTATCTAGCAATAATGATGGCGCCCAATTAAATGTGCTCATAACCCGTTGCCAAACATCATCGACATCGGCACGAATATCAACAGCAACACCAGTCACGGGATGAACAAATTGTAAACGGGATGCATGTAACATTAACCGATGGCAATCAAGATTTTCACGGAACATACGATTATGTTTGCCATCGCCATAATTTACATCGCCAATCATATGATGATCTAAATGGTGCATGTGGCGGCGCAATTGATGCTTCCGTCCTGTTTCTGGTTCCAATTTTATTAAGCTATAACGACTAGTCGCATAACGCCCTACCGCAATATCAGTCTCGACAGTGGCTAATGGCGCATAAGCAGTCACGGCTGATTGTGGCTCTTTATCTTCAGTGGCCTTTTTATCAGCAATTTTATCTAACATCACTTTGAGCGGATAATCTAATATTGCCGCTTCTTTTATCCAACCTCTCACAACTGCATGATAGGTTTTATGCATTTCTCGCCCAGCAAAGACCGGCATCATCATGGCTGCTATTTCACTAGATAAGCCAAATAAGAGTACCCCTGATGTTGGTCTATCTAAGCGGTGCAATGGAAACACATGCTGACCAATTTGATCGCGTAAGGTCTGCACCACAAACACCGTTTCATGGCTGTCTAACCAAGAACGATGAACTAACATACCGGCCGGTTTATTAACCGCAATTAACGTATCATCTTGGTATAAAATTTCCAGTTCCATTCGACTCACTTAGTATTTAAACAGTTGATCAATTTCACGAACAATCGCCACAATAGCTATTATTCCAGCCTGATTTTTCATTGCTTCTTCAACATAAGGGGAAATAGCAAACTGAGTCGGTAGCGGTAAGCGTTGTACGACTAAGTAACGTAATTTAGGAATGAAAATCCATTGTAACCATTGATGACAATCTAAAGTATCAATCGCAAAAGGTTCAATACTCGCTAAAGCTTGCGGCTCAGGAACAATCGTTTCCCAATAATGATATTGTCGTAATGTATTTTCTAATTGAGTGAGTAATTGCTGACTTTGATGATACTTATCCACCATAACCCCTCTTTGTTGATAATAAAAACGGCGCAGGATAGCATTTTGGCTCAACAGCCCCAACTATATTATGGTGATCAGCCACCTATTCACAGGTATGCTGAGTTAATACGATTACTGATACTGAATAAGCTAAATTGAAGGAGCTTTATTTATTATGTCCATGGAAACCTTTCATACTTTAACCCAATTGCTTGATAACGCTGGTTGTCGTTATAATATTTTTGATTTAGGTCGCCGAGTAAATGAAATTAATAACGACCAATTTAAAGCAGTTGAAGAAAATCGTCAGCCTTATCCATGGCCACTTCAGCAACATGCTCATATTGCAATTTCATTTTGGCAACATCAACAACCGCCTTGGGTATGGTTTTTACGTTTACCACTTGATGAACGAGGATTATTAAAACAAGCGGCTGTCGGTGATTTTATTAAGTATGTTATTGAAGCAATGGGGGCAAGTTTAAACGGTACTCCAACCGAAGAAGAACAACAAAAGCTTGCTAATAACCCTTATACCTTTAAGCCTAATGACGATAAAATGGCGATATTTAATGCGCAATTACGCGTATTGCTATCGTTACCACCCAGTCAATATTATGCTGATGCACAAGCTTACTTATCTGGTCAACAAGATTGGCAGCAATGGCAACATATAGGTTTACAAGGTTTAGCGGATATCTGTGCTCGTATGTCACACCACAATAACGCAACCTTATTACGTAAAGCATTAAACCATCTGCCAATGACACCTTTGTATGCACTGCTAGGCTGCCTTGAGCATTGCTCTATTCCAATGCCACTAACACAACGTATAACAGAGCGATTAACACTAGAATACCAACAGCAGCAACCTGATTTATTTTTGATCGCCGCCTTAATTCGTGCTCTTGCTGGTAGCGCCCCGCAACAACTACAACAAACCTTAACCACTATTTTACAGCAACCTGCACTATGCCATCCTGAAGTACTCATTGCGATTAGTGGACGATGTTGGAGTGGCCTTACTGTTATAAATATCGCCTCATTATTTTTATTACGTTTAGCCGAAACCCAAGATCAGACATTGTTTAATCAGCTATTTACTGATTTAGTCATGCAACCATTATTACGTGGGATCATGTTGCAAATCCTGCATGGCCAAGCTGATCCTGCTCTTATTAATGCGATTCAAAAATTACAACAACATGCTAGAAATCACTAATCATATTCATCGTTTATAAGGACTTTTTACGCTATGGATAACCTGTTCGGTATTTTAATTATTGCTATTATCGGTTTCGTATTTTGGCAACAACGGCGTCAAACTGAATTAGCACAGCATTACATTGAGCAGCGTTGTAAAAATATGGGCTTACAAATGATCAGTTTTGCTCGAGGTAAACAAAAACTCAAAGATCATCATGATGAGTGGGGATGGCGAACAGTGTTTGTGTTTGAATTTTCTGCTGATGGAACGGATGTGTATCAAGGTTATATTGAAATGAAACGCTTACGGGTGAGTTATTTTTATGTACCGCCGCACCGTATTCCAGAAGGCAGCGATTATTAACTTTGCTGTAAAAAAAGAATGGGCGCGACAATAAATATTGTCACGCCCTTAGATATTACTTTTGCAGCAATCCAGCTACTGTAGTGCTCCCTGCTATCAATCCTTGATATACAAATCCCCAGGTAAATCTTAACTTCATCCTAGAAGTCATTCTTCGGTAATCCCTGACCCATCAGTATGTCCGATACTGACTCTCTCTCTCTAACGAGGTGTCCTTGATGTTCCTAACTCCATAATGAAGTCAGTCCCAATTCCATCCTAGAATATTGTTATCCTAACAAATAGATATCCTATCTATTGCCCTCAATCCTAGAGGATCCTATGCATCCAGCAAGATGATAATCCACACCACCTATTGCTCATCCTGAGCGGCCAGCTCCATGGCTATTCCTTAATCCTTGTCAGCTCCAGCTGATGAACTCATATTACCTTATTAAAAAAATGACGCAATAATAAATAAACCATTAATTATAATTCACAATCCTTCATATTTACAGATTATGAATAACTTACTGATAGATAATAATATTAATTTTCAATTACGATATTCGCTGCTAAGAAAACAGAAAAAGTCCTACACATCCGTGAGAGATCTCTTACAAATTCAATAGAAAAACGCTATCTGCGTGAGGTGTGAGGTGTGAGGTGTGAGGTGTGAGGTGTGAGGTGTGGATAAAAACAAATCGCCTTGAATGAATCAAAATAAATTTATCACGCCTTCGTTATAAATTACATTTTATCAAATCCACAAAAAAGAGCGGGCGCGACTTTCGTCGCGCCCTAAGGTCTTGCTTGCAGCTATCCCGCTACTATGTTGCTCCCTGCTTCCTTCCTTTGACTGCTGTGTTCCGTCAGCATTGTCCTTTTTACTTCATCCTAAAGTTGTTCCAGCGGCCATCCTAACCCGTCATCACATCCTGTTCTGACTCTCATCTCCTTCCTGGAGGTGTCCTTTACTTCATCCTGAAGTTGTCCTAATGTCTTCCTGACCAGTAAACATCCTGTTTACTTATTATCGCATCCTACGATATTCCCTTCACATTCCATGTTCGATAAACCATCCTAGTTTACCAATATCTCATCCTGAGACTGCCTGAATCCGTGGCATTTCCTGTTCCGTTATGTCGTATCCTTTCGACACCACTAATACTATGTGAATAACCTAATAAATCCCATATAGAACAAAATATCTTTTTTACTTGCTTATAATCAAATTAAATAAAATTAAATATAAACAACTTAAAAACAATAGGTTAAGTAAGGCGCGGGGGTTATATGTATATTACTATTATGCTTATCTCCCACAACTTTGTAAGAGATCTCGCACACTGCGAGTAGTTAAAAGCCATTCATCATTTATCATATTTAAATATATGAAGCAAAATATTGTTATTATTCAGACAAATAGGTGTGAAGTGTGAAGTGTGAAGTGTGAAGTGTGAAGTGTGAAGTGTGAAGTGTGAAGTGTGAAGTGTGAAGTGTGAATAAAAACAAATCGCCTTGAATGAATCAAAATAAATTTATCACGCCTTCGCTATAAATTACTTTTTATTAGATCCACAAAAAAGAGCGGGCGCGACTTTCGTCGCGCCCTGAGGTCTTGCTTGCAGCTATCCCGCTACTATGTTGCTCCCTGCTTCCTTCCCTTGACTGCTGTGTTCCGTCAGCATTGTCCTTTTTACTTCATCCTGAAGTTGTTCCAGTGGCCATCCTAACCCGTCATCACATCCTGCTCTGACTCTCATCTCCTTCCTGGAGGTGTCCTTTACTTCATCCTGAAGTGATCCTTTATGCCTCAATCCTAGAGGTGTTCTTACTTCATCCTGAAGTTATCCTAATGTCTTCCTGACCAGTAAACATCCTGTTTACTTATTATCGCATCCTACGATATTCCCTTCACATTCCATGTTCGATAAACCATCCTAGTTTACCAATATCTCATCCTGAGACTGCCTGAATCCGTGGCATTTCCTGTTCCGTTATGTCGTATCCTTTCGACACCATGAAGATTACTCTTTTGATTATTATTCACAATATATGCTTAAATATTATTTAATTTATTTTTTCACCTAACAAACAACAAAAAATATAATATCAATATTAATCAACCTATTAAGTAATAATAAGTGGTCATAATCTATAATAAAAAGCTTAATCTCTTACATGCGTGTGAGAGATCTCTTACAACAGCATTAGCAATTTGTCTAAATTGCCTATTTACACCGATAGCCACAATAATCACACTGTGAGAATAGCTTGTTAAATGAAGCACAACAACACATGCAAATTAATGTGAAATGATTGACCAACGAGATACTTTACTTCGAAAATAAGCTCAATCTTTACTAAGGAATTATTATGTCAACCATTACTCAAGAAATAGAGCAAGTAATAGCAAGCTTAGTGGCAGAAAAAAAACAGCCCTCAACGGCATTAATTAAAGCGCGTTTAACGACACCATTACCAATTCCGGTGATCATAAAAGCATTACAAGCATGGCAAAAAAATGCCAAGGTACCTTATATAGAAAAACAGCAACTGGTGTTAACAAGCGAACAACGTATTGAACAGCTTGAACAACAGATATTGTCACTTTCAACCCGTCTAGCACGATTAGAAGCTGATCGCTAATAATAAAAAAGCACCTTTATGGTTAGGTGCTTTATTCATTATTACTGAAAGTTCCACGATATATTAGACACGATTCGACAACGGTCACATTTAAAATGAAACAAGCCATGCAATGCTTCTGGCACTCGCCATTCGCCACCACAACATGGACACTTTCTAGCTAATTCAATGGCTTTACTTTCACCACCAACACGGTACTGATAGTAATACGTCGGTACTTCAGTGGTCATTTCGATATGACGACATAATTCGCGCCCACGAATGAATAATTCACTGTCTATCTCACCAATTTCAGCTAATGCCATGCTAACTGCAGTCGGACTTTTAATTGCCATTTGAATTTCATCAAATGCTTGCCACTCGGTTTGCCATTTAATGATCGCTTTATAGTCATCATTTGTCGTTGCCCCCGTTTGATATAATGGGATCGGTAATAACGTATCGCCACTACGCAACGGCGAGCAACTATGAACATAAGTGGTATAAAGCACTTGCCATGATGGTGAAAAGCTTTCAGCGACTGAATCTGAATTAAGATCCACCCCTAATATTTTTATTTTAGGCGCCAGCAAACATGCATTCGTTAATTGTTCATAGCACTGATTCACTTGTGGGCTATTATAGCGAGAATGAAGGCTTTCTTTTTCGGGACACACAACCCTAACTCGAAAAATCCCCTCATCAATAACGACAGGAAATTCACGACCAAGGACTTGACCGTTATAGCGCAACATATCCATTAAGCCATTAATGGCAGTATCAACTTGTGATAAAGTCGTATTATCAAAACATTCAAATTGTAACTCAATAACAAACACGTGTTATACCTCGACCACTAACGGCTGCAATTGCTGTAAAAATGTTGCTACATCATCAGCTAATGGCTGCCGAATATCTTTACCTAATGTCTCTAATACCACTTGCCCAGTTAAATTACAGATAGAAATGACTTGTGACTCATCATCCACTACGGCAATAAATACAGTCGGTTTAAGCTTCATTCGACGTTGAGTCACTAAGTGACCTAAAATATTTTGTTGTAAGCGATCAATATCATCATCATTAAATGCTTGTAATAAATCCAATGATAAATCACCAAACATAGCGCTCATATCACCGCTATATTGTGAACAATAAAAAGCATTAATATCACTATGAAGTAATAAATCCATGCCTTTCTCGACCCCATCCAAACGAATACTTGGCTGGCGATCAATAGGTTTCCAAGTCACATTTTGACCATTATCAACAACAACACAGGGTGAAATAAGCCCCACTAAATGCTCACTTTCTGGAAAACCGCGATCTGCATCACACCATGCTTGTAAATAACGAGCAGAAAAATCAGATAAAGCGCAGGTAACAGGATGATTCATTCGCAACCTCATAAAAGATTCAGTAAACTTTAGGTTTAAACCGTTTCGACGGACATCTATTCTAATCCAAGAGTGTCATAGACAGTATGAGTAAATATAAAGACGCTAAAGAATTAGCAGGTTTAACCCTTGGCAAAAAAACAGAGTATAAAGATCAGTACGATCCTTCACTACTGCAACCTGTACCAAGAAGTTTAAACCGCACCGATATTAATATCAGCGATGATTCACTGCCATTTACTGGCTATGATATTTGGACATTATACGAATTATCTTGGCTCAATAAAAAAGGCTTACCACAAGTTGCAATTGGTGAAGTACGTTTACCAGCATCAAGCCCAAATCTTATAGAATCAAAATCGTTTAAATTATATCTAAACAGTTTCAATCAAACGCGCTTTGATAGCTGGCAAGATATTGCAGATACTTTGCAAATTGATTTATCCGGTTGTGCTGGCGAAGATGTTGATGTCACAATTCAGCCACTAACTGACTTTAATGATCAACCGATTGTTAATTTTTTTGGTGAGTGCATTGATGATCAAGATATTGAAATTAATGACTATGTCTTTAAGCCTGAATACCTAAAAGGTGCCGCTGATAACAATGATGTTGTAGAAGAAATTGTTCATAGCCATCTTTTAAAATCAAACTGTTTGATTACTAACCAACCCGATTGGGGCAGTGTTCGTATTGCCTATAAGGGTAATCGTATTGATCGCGAAAAATTACTGCGTTATATCGTTTCATTCCGTAATCACAATGAATTCCATGAACAATGTGTTGAGCGTATTTTTAACGACATTATGCGTTTTTGTCAGCCTGAATTGCTAACCGTTTATGCGCGTTATACTCGCCGTGGCGGTTTAGATATAAATCCATACCGTACCAATATGGGTAAAACGCCAAGCGATAATTTCCGTCTTGCACGTCAGTAATTAGATCCTAACGACGAATTCAACATTAAGTCCGGTAAAAACCTTTACTTTGCTGGACTTGATGTATTAACCCAGTAAAATCAACACTATCTTGTGTGTTATTCTGCTGCTTTGAGATTATATGAATTTTCGTGGCCTATTTCTTTCTGGGTTAGTATTACTAACAATTTCATTTGATCTACAAGCAAAACTTTATAGCTCACCAACCCTCATTGAAGCCCATAGTTTATTGGTTAATCAGCCAGAGCGAACGCTCACTATTACTCAAAACTATTTGGAACAACGACGTCTAAGCCAACCTCAAGATCCATCACGCATTCATCTTAACGGTGAGGCTGATCATTCAACACGAACACCACTTAATACCATTAATGCTCTACAGCTCCAAGCTCAGGCTTTGTCACTATTACAACACCCAGAACAAGCCATTAGTATTATAAAAAAAGCAGAAAAAATCGCGTTTACTAATAATCTTATGTTTAGTGTCTTTGAAAGCCGTATTTTACTTGCTAAATTTTACTGGGTTAACCTAAATAATAGTGCAACAGCCCTAAAAATGCTCAATACTCTTAGCGCTGAGATGAAACATTCGCAACCCATAGCTCTAGCCAAACAACTTCAAGAATTAAAATATCAATCACTGATGCTGCGTGCTCTGATTGAATCCAATATTGGTAAAGATGATGCGGCAGAAAAACTATTTATCAAGGCCAAAAGTTACTTAGTTGTATTTGACGATAACGATGAGACGATTAACTATCAACTCACCTTAGGTCAGCATTATTTACGTCATCATCACTATGATATGGCTCTTGATCGTTTATTAAGTGGTTATTGGTTAGCGGTTGAAAATGACGATCAACCCCAAATTGCTCGCGCTAACTATGAACTGGCGCAGCTATTTGAGGAACGCAACGTCTTTGATAAAGCATTAGAACATGCAACTCAAGCTGGCGAGTTTTTTGAGCGTTATAAACGTACTCAACAATTAGCAAAAACATTAACCTTAATTGCTTCTATCTATGAGCAACAAGGGCGCTATAACCTCGCATTAGTGCATTACTTTAATGCACTAGACCAAGAAAATCAGCTTAAACACGATGTCCGTTCCGCAAGTTTACGCTTAAATATTGCACGGGTATATTTGCATTTATATAACTACGCCAAAGCAGAGCAATACATTGTTCAAGCTCGTAATCTTGCCCTTCAAGGTGGTAATGAAAATATTGTCGCAGAAAGCCAAATTCTACAAGGACAATTAGAGCAAGAAAAAGGAAAGTTAGATGATGCCATTACCTCATTACAAGCGGGATTAATCTCAGCAAGCCGCATTGGCGCAACAAACTTACAATTAATGGGTGAGTCAATATTATCGAAGGCGTTTGAAAAACAGAATGATTATTACAACGCTTTACTCAGTCAACGTCGCTATGAACAGCTATATGCAGGCAAACAAAAAAGTGCGACCAAAAGCAATACTGAGGTATTTAAGCAACAACAAAAAATGATGGAGCGTTCACTTAAACTTGAAGAAATGGAACGTGAGCAATTCATCAATAAAAATGCACTGTATAAACAACAACAAATATCTTTAGCCCTTGTTGGGGGGTTAGTGATTTTATTATTGCTATTATGGCGTCGACAACACATCAATAAACAAATAAAACAACAGCTTACTAAATTAACTACTGATTACTATACCCACCCACGCAGTGGCTTACGCAATCTACGGATGCTTAATGCTCGCTTAGCAAATTCTCTCCAACAAAGCAGCGCTAACTTTGAACAATGGCACCTTGGTGAAATAATTAATGAACCGTTAAGTGATCGATTACGATTTGCCTTATGTGAAGTGTCATTTTTAAAAAATATTTATTTAGAAAAAGGTTATCAACAAGGGCTAGCAGCAGAAAAAGAATTTGGTGATTATTTACAACAGCAAGTATTAGAACCTGCACGTATTTATCATTTTTCCGATGCGATGTTTTTATATATTGAGCCTAATGCACGTTTAAGCTGTGATCCAAAACAACTTGCAGACTCAATCCAGCAATTAATTGATAATTATACCTTGCCATTAGGTATCGAAAGTTCATTACAAATAGGTATGGCAGAATACCCCTTTTTGCCACGCTCATATACAGCGATCAATGATCAGGAATTAATTGATATTTTATTAATGACTGTTGATGCAGGTATTGGCCTCAATAACAAACAACCAGGCAATCACTGGGTGCACTTATCCGCAATAGATGCAGCTCCTGCGGCCAGTTTTGTGAGCAATAATATTCGCCGTTCTTGTATTGAAGGAATAGCAAAAGGATTAGTAAAAGTTCGTAGTTCAACGAAACATGAAATAAATTGGAACTATGATCACAACCTTAACAAAGATATCAATTAAATACACAAACACATCGATACTTTGTAAAATATCACTAACTATTGTATTTTATTTTTGGTAGCATGTTTAAATATTAACAGTAACATTATGAATTAAATGACTTTTAATTGTATTAATGCAGATGCATAACCAATGACAGATATTAGTGCCATTGTTGCCGAAGTCAGTATTCTAAAGCAGCAATTAGACAAGTCTCAACTTTCTTACCGTGATTCTAATCTTAAATCGCGGCGTGAAATTGTAATATTAAAACGTCTGATCACTCGATTAACCATTGCTTGTCGAGGTATCGATAACGATCTTGATAGCATATTACAATCGATAACTCATGATCTTGAACAACCATTAGATATCAGTCGACTCATTCCTCGTTTAGCGATGGTTGAACGTCTGGTTATTCAACAAGCGGATGTGATCCTGCATCAAAATCAGTACTTACAACAGCAAATTAACCAACATAGTCATAGTCTCTCTCATTTTCAAGATTTGCCCGCATCCTTACAACAAGATTTACACCACCTTTTCAACCAACAACCAACAACATTATTAGATAATCATCATCGTATCGTTCACTTACTTGAACTTTATGGGCGCGGTATCAAATTAATGGCGACCCGTAACAATATAACAGCGCAATTAAATGATGAGCATAAAAAAAATTTTGAAATAGAATTGGTCGCGGAATTACAGCTCATTATCACTGAGATAGACTTTACTAATGAACAAGGTCAACAACTGTTTACCATTCGAAATCAATTAGCACAGGGTGTCGATCAACAAACCTTACTGGCATTATTATTACAAGTTTTACGGCTAATTGTGTCAGGCACCAATGCTGAACGTCATGCCTCACAACGGTTTCTAAATACATTAAATAGTGATTTAGCCTCACTACACAACAATACAACAAAGACAGTTAATTCTTTTACTGTTTTACACCAACATCGATGTGACTTTAACAACAACATTTCAACTATTGCTGCCAAGATTAATCGAGAAATTGACCTAAAAAAAGCAACAGAAACAGTCTCGTCATCATGGTTAAATATTGCCCATGAATTACACCAGTTAGCACAACGTAATCATCAATTAGAACAACGAGAACAAGCATTAATTGAACAGTTAAATCACAATGATAATAAAGTACTACATTTACAAGAACAAACTTATAGTTATCGCCAACGTTTAAGCCAACAAGAGCAAAATATTTTTCGCGATAAACTAACCTTAACCTATAATCGTAGTGCATTTAATGACCGAATTGAGCATGAATATCAACGTTGGCTTCGCTACCAAAATCCATTACTTCTTGTACTGATTGATATCGATAATTTTACTCATCTTAATGAAAACTATGGTCATCATGCTGGCGACAAAGCCTTAAAAATTATAGCCCAAACGATTAGTCAACAGCTGAATCCAACTGACTTTATTGCGCGTTTTAACGAAGATGCTTTCATATTACTAATGACAGATATTAATCAGCAACAATGCCATCAAGCAATGGATAATATTCGCACTGCAATCATGCAATTACCATTACACTTTAAAGGGGAAAGTGTTTCAATGTCAGTGTCGATATGTAGCTCTTTCTTTAAGACAAAAGACACACCGAACAATGTAATACAACGCATTGAAACAGCATTACGCCACAGTCAAGGTCAGAGCTGTAATACAATTATTCATCAAGATTAATCACACGTCATTACGATATTCATACCAGCATTATATTCTGATATTAGTTAGCATTTACTGGTCAAAAATAAATTCACTGTGTATGGTAAGAATAGAAAAAAAATTAATTTAACATGTTGTTCTTTATTTAATTTTATCGCCAGCCTCGTGGTGATTACAGTTTATTGCTGTTTTGTATTAATAAATGAACATGCTATTTCATCATTACCAGGGAGGTTATTATGATAACGCATATCAGTCCTATCGGCGCCATGAACCTATTATCACAAATAGAAGCCGACAGCTTAAAAGCAACCGCATCGAGTGATCTCTATCGCCTCTATCGTAACTGCTCACTGGCGGTTTTAAATTCTGGCAGCCATACTGATAACTCCAAAGAATTACTTGAAAAACACCTCGATTTTGCAATTAACTTACTCCGTCGTGAACGTGGTATTAAAATCGAACTGGTTAATCCACCAGAACATGCTTTTGTTGATGGCCGTATTATTCGTGGCATTCAAGAACACATGTTTTCAGTGTTACGCGATATTATTTATGTCGATATGCATATTGCTCGTCGTAATGATATTGATCTTGCTAGTGCGCCCCATATTACTGATTTTGTATTTAGCTTATTACGTAATGCTCGCACCCTACACGCAGGGGAAGATCCTAATATTGTTGTCTGTTGGGGCGGCCACTCAATAAATGCAATCGAATACCAATACACTCGTGAAGTGGGCAATGAATTAGGCTTGCGTGAACTCAATGTTTGTACTGGTTGTGGACCTGGCGCAATGGAAGGGCCAATGAAAGGTGCTGCCATTGGTCATGCCAAACAACGTTACTCTGGCAGCCGTTTTATTGGGTTAACTGAACCGTCAATTATTGCCGCAGAGCCACCAAACCCAATCGTTAATGAATTGGTTATTTTACCTGATATCGAAAAACGCCTAGAAGCCTTTGTGCGAGTGGGTCATGGAATCATTATTTTCCCTGGCGGAGCCGGTACGGCAGAAGAACTACTGTATATCTTAGGGATCTTAATGCATCCCGATAACGCAGAGCAACCGCTACCATTAATCCTCACCGGACCTAAAGAAAGTGAAGCCTATTTCCGTACTCTGGATGACTTTATTCGTGACACATTAGGTGAGGCCGCAACGCAGCATTATCAAATTATTATTGGTGATCCTGCAGAAGTTGCACAAGTAATGAAAGCATCAATGGCGCGAGTAAAAGAACATCGTTTAGCTACTGGGGATGCTTATTGCTTTAACTGGTCACTGACGATCCCTGAAGATTTCCAAATGCCCTTTGCTCCAACGCATAAAGCCATGGCGAGTTTAGATTTACACATGGATCAACCAATAGAAAAACTAGCCGCTAATTTACGGCGAGCATTTTCAGGTATCGTCGCGGGTAATGTCAAAGAAGAAGGTATTCATGAAATAGAGCAATATGGTCGCTTTAAGATCGATGGTGATAAAGTACTGATGCAACGCATGGATAAGCTATTGAAAAATTTTGTCGAGCAACAACGAATGAAATTACCTGGCAGTAAATATGAGCCATGTTATGAAATCGTTAACAGCCATAATCAAATAAAATAATAGCGTTATTTGATCATAGTATTGCGTACAATAAGGAGCCTAAGTGCTCCTTTTATTTATCTATATAGAATTAATTTATGGCTATCCACCTTGTTATTATTGATGCATTAAATCTTATTCGTCGCGTCCATGCAGCGCAACCGGGGCAACCCGATGTCGATAACACCGCCAGAGTATGTTGTCAGGCATTACAAAAAATCATTAATAGCACCAAGCCAAGCCATATTGTTGCGGTGTTTGACCATAATAGCGATGATCGTGGTTGGCGAGCAGAACTTCTACCACATTATAAAGAAGGACGTAAACCCATGCCGCCTGAACTGGTAGCGGGTATGGATAGTATTCAAGATGCGTTTATGGCAATTGGTATTGACTCATTATTATCTGATGGTGACGAAGCAGATGATTTAGTTGCAACTTTAGCCTTAAAAGTCGCCTCTCGTAATGAGCAAGTCACTATTGTTTCAACCGATAAAGGTTATTGTCAGTTACTGCAGCCTACATTACGTATTCGTGATTACTTCCAACAACGCTGGCTTGATAGTCTATTTATTGAAAAAGAATATGGCGTAAAACCACAGCTATTAACTGACTACTGGGGACTCGCAGGAATTAGCTCCAGTAAAATTCCAGGCGTTGCTGGTATTGGTCCTAAAGCGGCAGTCGAATTATTAAGCCTTTACCCTAATCTTGACGCAATTCTCACTGCCACTGATCTTGCACCTAAATGGCAAAAGAAAATTGTCGGCAATGAAGAGACCGCTCGTGCATCAAAAGCAGTGGCGAGCTTAAAAACTGATTTAGAACTTGGTTTTAATTTACAAGATATTCGTTATCACGAAGCGAATTAATATTCATTGAGCCTAACATCTAATGATAAAAAAACGCCACCCTTATAAGGATGGCGTTAATAATAATCCGCTACACTACATAAAATTAATACGCAGAACGATTATCTAAACGTTGAATATGCACCGTAATTTCTTCACGATCATGGTATAGATGTTTTGCTTGAAGCTTAAACTTGACACCATTTTTAATCAGCAATACTTTTAGATTTTCAATATCTTGCAGTACTTCATCATAACGGCCTTTCATCGGCAGTTTAAGGTTAAAAATAGCTTCTTTTGCCCATGCTTTAATTAACCACTCACCAATAAGGTGTGCCACTCGAGCAGGTTTTTCAATCATGTCACACACAATCCACGTAATATTCTTACGTGCAGGCTCATATTTAAAGCCATCAACCGCATGGTATTTAACTTGACCGGTATCCATTAAGCTTTGCGCCATTGTACCGTTATCAATCGCGTGAACGAACATTGAACGTTTCACTAATTGGTACGTCCAGCCACCTGGACAAGCACCTAAATCCACACTCCACATACCAGGGGCTAAACGCTCATCCCACTCTTCACGAGGAATAAATACGTGAAATGCTTCTTCTAATTTCAATGTTGAACGACTTGGCGCATCAGCAGGGAATTTAAGACGTGGAATACCCATAAAGAACTGTGAGTTATTTTGCGGGTAGGAATAACCAACAAAGCAACAACCAGGAGCAATAAAGCACACGTGTAATACTGGCTTTTTATGGTTATCTTTAACATATAAAATATTACGTTTACGCATGGCTTGACGTAATGGCACTGTAAACTTACGACAGAACTTTAATAGCTCTTTCGCTTCATTAGTATCAGGCGTTTCAACGCGTAGATCACCACAGATAGGAAAGTTTTCACCAATTGCTTCTAAGATAGGTGAGATACGATCATCTGCAGGTAAATCTTTAAGCATTGTTGACGTTGCTACCATTTGACGTGCAAAAATCAACTGTGAAAATGACTGTAATTTAATGAATTTATCAGCATCACCTGCTTGATAAAATTCAAATAACACATAGCCTGAATTGTTTTTCACCCGAGGGAAACCAAACAATTCCAGCGTATTTGCTTTGTCTTGAACCTCTCCGGCACATTCTTTTTCAAAGCCAGGACGACAGTACAATAAAACTTGATTCACGTTGGAACCCTCAAGCTGAACGCCAGGCGGCTATTGCAAGCATCACCCAGCCAATAATAAAACATATTCCGCCCATCGGAGTGATAGGAGCAAACCATTTAATGCCGGTTAAAGCCAATGCATATAAACTGCCACTAAAACAGATTATACCAAGGCCAAAAAACAGCGCCGCGTATGATAACGCTTTTGATGGCAAAAAGCGTGACAATATTCCACAAGCTAATAAAGCTAATGTATGCCATGCCTGATATTGAACCCCAACTTTAAACACATCTAATAAATAAGGTGCTAAGCGATGGCTTAAACCATGAGCGGCAAATGCACCTAAAGCGACCATTATCACGCCACTACAAGCAGCAAACATCAGCATTAATCGCGATTGTTGACGTTGTTTAGCGGTTAATTCAATAGCCATTAACACGCTCCTTTTATACCGACACAGTCTTTAATAAATTGTGCCAATGCCTCGATAGCGATGGTAATATTTTCAGCTTCAGTATGACCTGATGCCTTACGCGGTTTAAAACCGTGATCACCATCAGCTAAAAATTGATAATACACTTGCGTTGAAAAAGGCCACTGCTCCACTTCACTACGCACGCCAAAGGTGTCGCGTTCACCTTGTAAAATCAAGGTTGGAACAGTTATTGTTGCAAGATGATCGCCGCGATAATTTTCTGGCTTGGCTGGCGGATGAAAAGGAAACCCAAGACAAGCAACACCACACACTTTTGAGGCACAATTATTTACCATTGGCGTATCAGCAGCAATATCCGTTACCATTAAACTCGCCATACGTCCTCCCATTGATTTACCACCAATGACTAACTTGCCATTATCAAACTGTTCAATATGGATTTGAAAATCAAGTAATAATTTAGGTTGACGATCTGGCGGACGCTTTTTACCGTCTTCCGCACGCTTGATCATATACGGGAAATTAAACCGCACGACTTGAATATTATGCGCCGCTAACCCCTGCGCAACAGTGGTCATGAACACATGACCCATCCCCGCACCAGCACCATGAGCAAATAAAAACGTTGCTACTGCATCGTCAGTATCAGGACCATCAATCAAATATTCAGACTTCTTCAATGACATCTGGCATATCCTCTTGCTCTTTACGGGCTTTATTCAAAATCCAATCACGGAAAATTTGAATACGTCCAGTGTCGGCTTGTTTTTCCTGACATACAAAATAAAACGCATTTTTACTTACCAGAATCTCATCAAACGGACACACTAATCGTCCCGCTTCTAATTCAGGTTGAGCCAAAACATTATTGCCTAATGCGATACCTTGGCCATGAGCTGCAGCCTGCAACACCATGGTCGAATGACTAAATATCGGTCCTTGATTTACGTTAACGTCTTTCACCTCATAGTGACGAACATAGTTTTTCCACTCTTTACGAGAAGTGTCATGTAATAACGTATGTAATTTTAAATCTTCAATGGTACGTAATGGTTTAGTGCCAACCAATAACATTGGTGAACATACCGGCATCATAAATTCTTGATACAACTTATCAGCACGTAAACCAGACCAATTACCTCGGCCATAATAAATCGCGACATCAACATCATCAGTCAGTGATCCTTCATCAAGATCAACCGCTTTAATACGGACGTCTATTTCAGGATGTTGCTCATTAAAATCAGTTAATCTTGGTACTAACCATTGAATCGCAAAACTAGGAGGTAAACTAATGGTTAATGCCCCTTTTGAGCCCCTTTCAAGTACCTTATCTGTCGCATCTGAAATCGATGAAAAGATATCTTTAATATCAAGAAAGTAACTTTGTCCTTCCTCAGTTAATAGTAATGAACGATTACGGCGACGGAATAATTTTAACCCCAAAAATTCCTCTAAGGCTTTAATTTGATGGCTAACTGCGGCTTGAGTAACAAACAATTCTTCAGCTGCTCGAGTAAAACTTAGATGCCTTGCAGCAGCTTCAAACACCTTTAATGAGTTAAGCGGAGGTAAACGTCTAGACATACTTTTCGATGCTCTCTAATGCATTAGTTTTTTTCATCTCAAACATTATAAATTGTCCATTGTTTAAGTGCTATATAAACCCTATTATTCGTTCCGCAATGTTGATTAACATTTTGTGTTTTGCCCTCTGGCTAACCGCTCAATCAACATTGCGATGTTGTGTTTGCATATTGTCCGGATCCTGCCGGATTGGTAGTTATCTACCTCTTTACTTCCTGTATTTTGACTGATAAGTCGAAGTAATTTTTAGCACTGCGCCCCAACGCAGTGCTATTTTTTTATTTATCAAAAATCATCGCAACACTTGCTCTTCTTTGCATTTATTAGCATCATCGATAATTCAAATTTCTGTAATGTGACCCGCTATGACCATACCATTCGATATCAAACAAATTCAAACCCAATTCCCAGCACTGCAACATTTAGATGATGCGCCGCGGGCGGTTTATTTAGACAGCGCAGCAACAGCACAAAAGCCTGCGATTGTTATCGATACCCTAAGTCACTATTACAGCGGCTATAATGCTAATGTGCATCGCGGTAACCATCGCTTAGCGACTAACGCAACCTTGGCATTTGAACAAGCAAGAACAACAGTACAACACTTTATTGGTGCGGCGAGTCCTAAAGAAATCATCTGGACTCGTGGCGCAACGGAAGCATTAAATCTCATTGCCCAAACCTATGCCCGCACTCACTTACAAGCTGGTGATGAGATTCTAGTCGGGGAAATGGAACACCATGCCAATATAGTGCCTTGGCAGATGGTCGCTGAACAAACTGGAGCAAAAGTCGTTAAAATTCCGATGCGCAATGATTGCACATTAGATACCGATGCTTACCTACAGTTATTATCAACAAAAACAAAGATCGTGGCTGTCGCCCATATTACTAATGTAACGGGTACTCGAAATCCCATAGAATCAATGATAGCCGCCGCTCACCAATATGGCGCTGTCGTTGTTATTGATGGTGCACAAGGAATAGCGCATGAACAAGTAGACGTTCAAGCCCTTGATGCTGATTTCTATGTGTTTTCAGGCCATAAAATTTATGCTCCAGCAGGTATTGGTGCGCTTTATGGCAAACAAGCACTGCTAGAAGCAATGCCGCCATGGCACGGTGGTGGCAAGATGGTTGAAAAAGTATCATTTAGTGGGACTAGCTATGCGGCTTTACCCGGGAAATTTGAAGCAGGTACACCCAATGTTGCGGGTAGTTTAGCACTTGCGGCTGCCATTGAATGGTTACAAAACATTGATCGCCAAGGCGCAGAACAACACATTGCTGATTTACGTCAACAAGCGCTAGATGGCATTAAAGATATTGAAGGGCTACGTATTATTGGTCTTCAGCCAAATGCGAGCTTATTCTCTTTTGTTGTCGAGGGTGTTCATCATCAAGATATTGCAACCTTACTTGATCAACAGCAAATTGCGTTACGGGCTGGTCATCATTGCGCCCATCCAATGCTGGATGCACTAGGCTTAACAGGAACATTACGAGTATCATTAGCACTTTATAATGATCAACAAGATATAGCGCGATTTATTGCCGCACTGCATAAAGCCTGTGATTTATTATAGTTGCAGCCAAGGAATCTAAGATGAATACCACTATAACGCTTCCTCAACACCCTTTTGGCACTGAGATCACAGCGACTGATATTATTGCCCAAATGCAAATCGCAACAGGATGGGAAGATCGCTATCGCAATGTTATTCAGCTAGGTAAAAAATTACCACAACTGGATGATAGCTATAAGCAAGATCAACTAAAAATCAGTGGCTGTGAATCACAAGTTTGGTTACATCACCAAGTTATTGATGATCACTATTACTTTATCGCTGACTCAGATGCTCGAATTGTACGCGGCTTAATTACCTTAGTACTTGCAGCTTATCATGGAAAAACAGCGGCACAAATTAGTGCTTTTGATATTGATAGCTACTTTGATAGCTTAGGATTAATTGCCCATCTGAGCCCTTCTCGTGGTAATGGTTTAAAAGCGATTGTAGAGCAAATAAAACAGCTTGCCCACTAAGCTCAAACCGATAATAACCTGCAAAATGAAACACAAAAAAAGCGGATCAAATCGATCCGCTTTTTATTTTTTACTACGGTTTAAACAGCATCGTTATTGACGATACTTTTCAATCAGCTTCTTAATAATATGTGCGACCGCAACGAAACCAAAACTTGCAGTTACAACAGTTGCCGCACCAAAACCACTAGCACAATCCATCCGTTTCGGACCTTCAGCCGTCGCTTTTACCGCACACACCGAACCATCAGCTTGAGGGTATTTCAAATGCTCGGTTGAATAAACACAATCGATACCAAATTTACGTTTAGGATTCTTAGTAAAATTATGATGCTGACGCAATGTCTCACGTAACTTTCGAGCCAATGGATCTTGAATCGTTTTAGTTAAATCAGTGACTTGTATTTGTGTTGGATCCGTTTGTCCACCAGCACCACCAATGGTAATAACCTTAATTTTATTACTCTTACAATACGCCAATAAGGATGCTTTGGCTTTGAGGCTATCTATTGCGTCTAATACATAATCAAATTCTTTTGATAAATACTGCGCTTGGTTATCAGCACTTATAAAATCATCAATTAAATTAACTTTACACTCAGGATTAATTAGCTGAATTCGTGCCGCCATCACTTCAATTTTGCTTTGACCAATAGTGCCTGTCATTGCATGAATTTGACGGTTGATATTAGTTACACAAACATCATCCATATCGATCAAAGTAAGCTCACCGATCCCTGAACGAGCCAATGCTTCTGCCGCCCATGAGCCAACACCACCGATACCAATCACACATACATGTGCAGCGCGAAGGATTTCAACTTCACTGTTACCATATAAACGGCGAGTGCCGCCAAAACGCTGGTTATAACTATCGGATGCTGGGGTATCTAATTCACGCATATTGGTTCTACACTGCCAGAGGTGGATAAACAAAGAGTGCGTTTTTATACGCACTCTGGTAACAATTGTCCAGTCAGAGCACAGAGATCACAACAGCAACCTCTTTGATCATAACTATTATTGTGGCATCAACCACGGGTCTTGCGTTGCTGAACCTTTAAGCCCTAAACGCCATACTCGACCAAAATGCTTATAATGGCCAGCATCAGTACCCGCTTTGGCACCCATGCCATGATATAAATCTAAGTGATTTTTTTTCACAGCGCCACCAGTATCCAAAGCTAATAATAAGCGTAATACATGCTTACCTGTCCAGTTACCTTTTGCATCTAACTGCGGGACTTCCGCTAATAATACCGACCCCATTGGAATGTATTTACGATCAGCTGCAACAGCAGCATTTGCCAACAATGGAATACCTGCACTGCCTTTAACATCTAATGTTTTACGGGGTGAGAAAAAGACAAATGATGGATTCTGCTCTAATAATTCACGTACTTGAGCCTCACTGTGATTCGCTACCCACTTTTGAATCGCTTGCAGTGACATTTTCGCTTTTGGTACTTCACCACGATCAATCAATACTCGACCAATGCTGACATAACGGTGGCCGTTTTTACCTGCATAGCCAAAATATTGCAGTTGGTTATCGTCCTCAAAATGCACAAAACCGCTGCCTTGTACTTCCATCATAAACACATCAAGCATTGATTTACTGTAACCCAATACCAAATCTTGACCGGCTAACGCACCATCATAGATTTGCTCACGTGAAGGGCAGCGACCTTTACAGTTTGGCATTGCATAAATTGGGTAACGGAAAACATTGGTCGGTTTATGACGCAACTCAATCACTGGCGAATAGTAGCCCGTAAACATCACGTTACCTTCACCATTAGCACCACCCAATTGTGCTGCCTGAATACCATATTTAGCTAACGTACTTGGATTACCACTATGTTTAGCCCAATTTTCTACTTGGTTGTATAAAGGTTCAAATTTACGCGCCATCGACGGTGAACGAGAAGTAACCATTTGGGCTTGTGGACCAAATGTACTGTAATCATGAGGCTTATTTGATGAAACTTGTGACACTTTATTTAACACTTGATCAAAGTGATGACCTAAATATTGGTGTGCTAATGGATTACCAACTGCCGCGAAGCTCGGTTTTTCCGTGGTTGTACTCTCTGGGGATGAACACCCCACCAAGCCAAAAAGAATCATTACAACTGTTGCTTTACGTAACACGATAGATAAGCCTATAAAATTTTATAAAAAGAGAAAAGATGATAACGCGTTCACTTTTATCAAAGCGGTAAACTGATGCCAATACTAACAAACACTCTCAAAAAATAAGTAACTATTTCAAACAATCGTAAATAAATGCCATAACGCTATCGAAATGTTTAAGACTCATTAAAAGTGATTAAAGTTCCATTAAAAGCATTAAATAGGCTCTGGATACTCAAGTAAAATTAAAATGAAAAGCCACCCAGAAACCAAAGTATTGGCATGTAAACAATAACCACATCACCTTGTGCATATATAAGCAACAATAGTGATTATGTATGATTTAATCTAAATCACATTTAAATGCTGCACAAAGTAAACAATTGCTTTAATTTGATGACTATATAAAACATAGATATGGATATCGCTTGTGAATACACGTAAGACTCCTTTGGTAAAAGGATTTCGCCAATCAGCCCCTTACTTAAATGCCCATGTCGGTAAAACAATGGTGATCATGGTCGGAGGTGAAGCCATTGCTGATCCTAACTTTGCTAACATTGTTAGCGATATAGCTTTGCTGCACAGCTTAGGTATTCACATTGTGATGGTGTATGGCGCTCGACCACAAATCACCACCCTATTAGAGCAACAACATTATGATAGCCCTTACCACAAAGGGATAAGAATCACTGACACACACAGTTTAGAAATGGCCAAACAAGCAGCAGGACAACTACAGCTTGATATTACCGCCCGGTTTTCAATGGGGCTAAATAACACCCCCATGGCAGGATCACAAATCAATGTCATTAGCGGTAACTTTATTATTGCGCAGCCACTAGGTATTGATGACGGTATTGATTTTTGTCACAGCGGTAAAATCCGTCGTATTAATAGCACAGCCATCACCAATCAATTAGAACAAGGTTCAATTGTATTACTCGGCCCTATTGCCAGCTCTGTCACTGGTGAATGTTTTAACCTCACCTCAGAAGAAATCGCCACTCAGGTTGCCATTCGCTTACAAGCAGATAAACTGATTGGCTTTTGTTCAGAGCAAGGAGTTGTTGATAATAATGACATCATCTCAGAATTATTGCCCTTTGAAGCCGAACAAGTACTGCAGCAGCTTATTGATAACGATGATCAACAAAGTGGCACTGGTCGTTTCCTGCGGGGCGCAATTACAGCTTGTCGTGCCGGTGTACCACGTAGCCATTTACTAAGCTATAAACAAGATGGCGCATTAATTCAGGAACTATTTTCATTAGATGGTATTGGCACTCAAATTGTAATGTCGAGTGCAGAAAAGATTCGCCGAGCCAATATTAACGATATCGGGGGCATTTTAGATTTAATTCAGCCATTAGAAAAAGACGGAATTTTAGTACGCCGTTCACGAGAACAACTTGAACGTGAAATTACTCTTTTTAGTGTGATTGAACTTGATAACCTTATTATTGGTTGTGCTGCACTCTATCCGTATTCTGATGAAAAAATGGCAGAGATGGCTTGTGTGGCTATTCATCCTGACTTTAGAGATGGGGATCGTGGAGTATTATTGCTCAATAAACTATGCCAACAAGCACGAGAAGCAGATCTTGATAATATCTTTGTTCTCACCACCCGTAGTGTGCATTGGTTTCGTGAACAAGGATTTTATGAATGTGATATTGACCAACTACCATTGATAAAAAAAGATCTCTACAACTATCAACGTCGTTCTAAAATACTGATAATGCCTACCCGTTAAATAAATAACGATACCGCTATGACACAATGCCAGCACGAATGCTGGCATTGGTAGCGATGATCATTACTAACAAGATTATACTAATAACTGAGCTAAACCACTGGCTCGTTCTGTCCGTACTTGCACGCTTTTAGTAATAATATCCATAGGTGCATAGAGATATAACCGCGACTTAGCACGTGTAATACCGGTATAAATTAATTCACGGGTTAAAATAGGTGTGTATTCCGAAGGTAACACTATTACTGTATCAGCAAATTCTGACCCCTGTGATTTATGGATCGTCATCGCATACACCACCTCATGCTCAGGAATACGACTAGGTAAAATACCGCGAATCGTACCATCAGGCATTTCAAAATAAACCCGTAATCGACGTCGTCCACTATCAGGATCTATTTCTGGCTCTAACATCGTCATGCCAATATCACCGTTAAATAACCCTAATGCGTGATCATTACGGGTGATCATAATTGGACGACCGACATACCATGTCTCATCATTTGGTGAAATACGACCACGATGCGTTAACTCTTTTTCAATCCGTTGATTTAAACCTACAACACCAAAATCCCCTTCTCGTAATGCACATAACAATCGTACATTTGAAAATGCTTTTAATACCTCGGCAGGTGTTTTATTCGCTTTTATCGCATCGATATAATCAAGATAAAACGTCACCACTTGGTTAATCATCGAGACATAGGTTTCGCTACCTAATGGATAATGGTGAATATCTTTAAACCCTTGTTGCCATACTTTATTTACCAGTGCTGGTTTGCCTTGGTTTATCGCTTGAGCTAACTGACCAATACCAGATAAAGCATGGAAGCGATAACTTTTTTGCAGCATACATAAACAATCGGTCACCACACTTAAACCAATATTATTAGAGTGCAGATCAAACCCTGTTAACTGACTTAATAACTGTCCTTGTTGTGCACTGTAGCCTTGATTTGCAAAAGAACAAATATCACCCAGCACAGCACCAGCTTCAACTGACGCTAATTGATCTCGATCACCCAATAAAATTAATTTAGCGCCTTGTGGCATCGCTTCTAATAATCGCGCCATCATTGGTAAATCAACCATTGATGCTTCATCAACCACTAACACATCAAGGTGAAGTGGATTATCTTTACTATGCCGAAACTCTACTTTATTGGGAATCGAGCCTAATAAACGATGTAATGTACTAGATTGTGTTGGAATTAAATCTTTAATCGCCTGCGGTACAGCTAATGATTTAATGGCTGAACCAATCGATTCTGTTAATCGAGCTGCGGCTTTACCCGTGGGTGCCACCAGCATAATATTCGGTTTATGTTCGCCATTAGCTTGCATCACTAATGCAGCTAACAATTTAGCCACCGTGGTCGTTTTACCCGTACCGGGACCACCTGAGATCACCGCAAACTGGCGAGTTAACGCCATTGCTGCTGCCACTTTTTGCCAATTTAAACAACTCGTCGTTGGCACTAGACTGTCTAATGGTTGTAAATCTGTTATTTGCTGCGCATGTTGTAATACATTATCAATCGCAGCCCAATCAAGTTGCTGTGGTTTTACTATATTCAAAAAATCACAGGTTATTTGTTGGCGATGTTGACGGTCTGTTACGCCTTGTAGCGCATGATATAAATAACCATAACTTGGCTGAAATAAGGCATTCAACGCTTGATGCATCAAACCCAGTTGTTCACCCTGCCACTGAGTATCATGGATGACTTGCCCCTGATTGGTTGCCATATCCACAATCCGTTTTGCAACCGTTTGTTCAAATTGCCAATAACGATTGAGGTATAATCGACCATGATCAAACACTAATGGGCTTGCTTGTAACCCTTGTGATTGCACATTCGTCACCACGTCAAACTGTGATAATAATTGCGCCCATTGACTCGGCTCAGGTAAACCGTCAATTAACGCTACTGATAGTCGAGTTGGTAAACCAAATAAATGTTGTGCACGCACGAGTTCAAGCTGAACGCACACATGGCCTTTACCTAATTCATAACTAACAAGTGCAGCCATCAGTGCCGCTAGATCTTGTTGCGATTGAGGACTATGCAGCGCCACAAATTTAGCAAATTGGTAATCAAGCTGACGTAAGCCACCTTGTTTAGTCAGGGTTTGTAAACGCTTAAGCATGGGGTAGCGCTCCTTTCATGAGTAAATCCAATTCATCAAGTAATTGTTCACTTGGACGCGCGTAAAAAATACCACTATCACTCCCCGCCTGAATGCCTCGCAAAAATAAATAATATACGCCACCAAAATGGGTTTCATAGCTATAGTTAGGTATGCGACTACGCAAAAAACGTTGTAGTGCTAACGCATAGATTTGATACTGCAAATCATAGCGATGTTCACGCATCGCCGTTTGCAGTTGCTCACCACGATATACTTGCGGATCATCACCGAGATAATTTGATTTCCAGTCTAAAACGTAATACTTACCTTGGTGTTCAAACACTAAATCGATAAAACCTTTTAGCATACCACTGACGGTTGCAAAGCCTAGCTCACCGGCTTTAGCTGACAACGGATCATGCTTAGCAATCACCTTGTTTAATGCCACCGCTTGTAAAATTTCAATCGGCAATAAAAATTCCATTTCCGTTAATCGTTGTGACGCTCCCTTATCGGCTAATCGCAACGCATCACCATCAAGGGCGCAAGTTAATACATTCTGAATTAGCTGCTGTAATACCGGCAACCACGCTAATTCATAATTTTCTAATGCCAACAATTCAGTTAATTTTGCAACTGTTTCAGGGCAATCAACCGCAGCAGTAAAATCAATTTCTTCAAACACAGTATGTAAAAATGTACCGGGACGAGCGCCACGAGGAAAAGTATAAATCGAGTATTGTGGTTCTAATTCTAACTCGTTGTCATCAACGTCTGCTGTTACATTTTGTACCGAATCAATATCAAACCCAGGCAAATCTAAACTACTGTCATGAGCACTCTGATGCCCTTGTTTAACAAGATTAGAATAACTGGTCATCCACCAATTACGCTCTAATGCGCCAGTGAAAGGGCGCTTAACTAAAGCTTCACTCACTTCATCTTGAGGTTGCCATTGTGTGTCAGTAAGTTGTGGCGGCTCGGTCACTGTAATTGCGCCTTGTGCCTCACAAAGCTTGGCTAATGCGAGTTCCAATGCCGCCACACTACCAGCCTCACCATTTTGCACTAAATGTCCCATCGCTGAACGATGTAATCCCGTTGGCTCTTTAACACTGCGTCCATTACGAATCGGAGCCATACCAACATAACAGCCATAAACAGCACGGGTTAATGCCACATAAATTAACCGCAAATCTTCGGCTAATCGCTCTTGATCCGCTTTTTCGATTGCTGCTACTTGTTTACCAATATCAAGCACTGTGATGTTATCAACCTCATCGTGATATTTAACTTCACTTTTACTATCTACTTCACGGTAGCTACATACAAACGGCATAAAGACTATGTCATATTCCAAACCTTTCGATTTATGAATAGTAACAATCTGAACTAGGTTACGTTCAGACTCTAACCGCATTACTTGATCGTCTGCATTACCGTTTGGCTCTGCAACATGCTCAGCTAACCAGCGTAATAGTGCATAATCACTGTCTAACGTTTGGCTCTCTTGTTGTAATAATTCGCCGATATGCAGTAAATCTGTTAATCGACGCTCACCGCCATCTTCAGCTAACAATCGTTCTGCAATTTTATTTTTAGCCATCACGCTGCGTAACATTGGCATCACGCCGCGCTTTTGCCACTGCTGGCGATATTGCTTAAAGCTATTAACCGCAATTTCCCACTCATTCTCATCATTATTGAGTTGATCAAGTTCAAGAGCGGTACGAGCAAACAACCCTGACGCCAACGCGGCACGTAATATACGATCATCTTCTGGGGTTAATACCGCTTGTAATAACCGTTGAATATCCGCCGCTTCCGGTGTTGAAAAAACACTATCACGGTTAGATAAATAGACACTAGCGATACCTTGTTTAGATAACGCTTCGCGCACTAATCGCCCTTCAGTACCAGTACGTACTAACACTGCGATATTTCCCGCTTCAATACTATGTTGTTGATCGTTATCTAAGAAATAAGCTTGCTGCTGCTGTGATAGAGTCAGAATATGTTGAATTTGTGCTGCCGTGGCTGCCGCCATTGTTGCCTGATAATTACCCTTGGTTATCGGTTTACCATCAAGGCTACCTTGTAACCAAAACGTCAATGCATGCTGAGATTCACCGTTTAACCACCAGCTTCGTTGAGTGGCTTTAGGGCTATGATCCACTGCTAAAAATTCAATATCTTGATCGTAAATAAACGGACTTTGTGGTTGTTGAAATACCGCATTAACTGCCGCAATCATCGCCGCCGTTGAACGCCAGTTTGTTGCTAGAGTATAGTGATCAGTGACTTGGCGACGAGCTTGAATATAAGTAAAAATATCAGCACCACGAAATGCATAAATAGCTTGTTTAGGATCACCAATCATAAACAATCCACATTCAGGATGATGGCGATAAACATCACTAAAAATACCGTATTGAAGTGGATCGGTATCTTGGAATTCATCGATCATCGCTACCGGATATTGGGCGCGTATTTTTCCAGCTAGCAATTCATCAACATCATTATCGATCGCAGCCCCTAACTGCGTTAGTAAGTCATCAAACGATAACCACCCTTTACGCGTTTTAGCATCAGCCAACAATTGGCGACAATGCTCAATCGCATGAGCTAATAATGGTTCACGCAAATTAGCCGGATTATCTAACAGTTCAGCAATAACATTAAAAACCTCATGCTCAGGCGCATCACCTTTGGCGGTTTTTTCAATTAATGTTTGCTGATGAAAGCGTATTAAATTATCAGGCAGTTCATAACCCACCGTTGGTTGAGCGGCCCATGCACTGACTTGCTCTAACCAATTGGGTAAACTTTTTTTAGTGTAACTGCGTTTATTCACCCCAGAATTAGCAATTAGGGGTTCAAGATCTGCTTGATGCTCACGCCATAACGCTTTTACTTCATCAATACGTACAATATTTTGTTGATGTAATTGTTCTAACGATTCCGTCATGGCCGCTACGGATAATCGTAATGGCGCCCCCGTTAAACTATTACCAATTTCTTTTAATAATGCAGTGGGTGATGACCAAATTTCACGAACTTCATGCGCTAACGCTGTTGGTAAACGGTAAAAATTACTCCGCCAATAATCCGCAACCACTAACTTTTTCAATTGGCTTTCATCGGTTACAAATTCATTATTAAACCGACTACCGGATTCAAATGCATTTTGCGTCAACATTCGCTGACAAAAACCATGAATAGTATAAATAGCCGCTTCATCCATTCTTCTTTCCGCATCTTTAAGGATTCGAGCTGCTAGTTTATGATCTTGGGTATCACTTAATAACGCATCAATAGTATCTTTAAATGGACCAACACTTTGTCCTCTCGAAAAAGAAACATAAGCATCTTTAATTCCTTTCCGAATACGATCTCTTAACTCAGCCGTTGCTGCTTCTGTGAAAGTCACCACAAGAATTTGATCTACCTCTAATGACTTATTATGGGAGCAATCTTTATTACCGTGCCCTAACAACAAACGAAGATATAAGCTAACAATAGTAAATGTTTTACCCGTTCCCGCAGATGCTTCGATCAAACGCGTGCCGTGTAATGGAAACGTCATTGGTTGCAGTATGTTTGTTAGTACTTCAGTCGTCATTATGTTACTCATCCCATGGTTACTATCTATAACAACAGCACTAACCTGAAGCTTATTAATGTCAACTATCAGGCTCGTTATTATGTGACCCAACACTTATAAGCAAATATTGGCGTCTAATATTCTATTGTATTCCTATAATGTGAGAACTTACTCACGGTTTGTACTGCAGCGGTTAGTTAGTATCAGCGCCAGAAACTTGGTCACCTCTGGACCTGTGGCCGCACAGCGAACACCCTACAACTAACAATGATTTGCTGGCGGCCACACTACTTCATTTCTGCTTATTCTGGTTTAATTTCTTTGCTATTCACCACCGCAGCTTGCAGCACTAACATCGCTAATTGATTAGCTTCTTGTGCTACATCATTATTCCATTGTGACCACACTCGTTTGATATAATCATCACTGCCTTCACCTGCAAATAAATAGCTATCATTAAAACATTCAGCCATTTTCGTCAGTGCTTTTTGCTCAGTATCTGTATCATCTTTCCAACTGCCATCACGACCAATATGCGCCTGTATTGCCGCCATTGCTGTTTGAGGGAAATACGCTAAGGGTTGATTTAATCCTTGGTAATACAGTTCAATTAGTTGCTGCAAATACGCCAGGGCTTGCTGAGGTTCAATACGCTGTAATTCAAGGTGCTTATCCGTGCCGATCACATGAGTAACCTGTAGATTTTCAGGCACTGACACAGCCAAACATAGATGGTCAAACCAAGCAGTTAAAAGATCTTGTGGGCGAATTTTGCCAGTACGATAACGTAATAATCCAGACTGATAACGTTTCTTTAGCCAGCCTTGTAAAACCACTTGATGGTCTGCTACCTGCACCGTGATCGTCACTTCTTGATCAGCCAATGAGGCATGAATTAATGGCTCAATCACCGCCGTTAAATTAGTCACCGCTTGACGGCTTGCTGCCAAATCAAGAGCACCAAATGCAGCGACAGGTAAATTGCCTGCTGCTCGCTGCTCTGCTGCAAACTGGTTATAAATTACATCGGGATCCGTATTGTTGAGTTTGGCGTCTAATAATAATTCTAATAACTGATCTCTAATCACATAGCTTTCTAAGCCATTGAGCACAAACGGTTCATCATCTTCTAATAAGCCCATAGATGATTCAAAATAGACTTTAAGACGACGGTTAAAAAAGTAACGTACAGGTAAACGCCAAAAACGCTGTAATTCAGCCAACTCTAAGCCTAACACGTGATCATCAGCCATCGGCTCAGCCATTAACGCATTAAGCTGAAATGGCGCACTTGCCTGCCCATCACGGTTAGCTGCAGGTAACCATTCAATAGCAAAACTGGCTTGTTTTCCAATAAACGCACTCGGACTAAACGGCACTAATGGATGATGTTGAATTAACTGCTGTTTGATATTTTCAGCAGAAATATCCACAGCTAATGATTGATCACCTACACAGCAATAACCTTGTTGGCAATACTCCACCAGCTCACTAACCAATACGGAGGGTACTTTTGGAGCATTGTCTTGAATCGAACGACCAACATAGCTGATATATAATGTTTGTTGGGCAGATAACAATGCTTCTAAAAACAGATAACGGTCATCATCACGACGAGAACGATCACCCGCTTTAGTGCGACCATTCATAAGATCGAACCCTTCAGGAGCAATATTACGTGGATAAGCGCCATCGTTCATTCCTAATAAACACACCACATTAAAAGGAATAGAGCGCATTGGCATCAAAGTACAGAAGTTAACTTGTCCAGCTAAGAATCGTTGACTAACACGCTCACCAGAGAGTTTATCTTTTAAGTATTGGGTTAATACTGCGGGTGTAATCTGCCCTTGATAACCCGCATCTTGTAGTTGCTGATGTAAACGCTGTAAGTTATCCCGAATCGATTTTAAAATTAACTCACCTTCCAGCTCTACCACAAAAAAATCGTCCAATAGCTGATGCAATAACTCAGCCCATTGATTAACCGTTTGTGATTGTGCCAAGGCATGACGATATTCAATTAAACTATCAATAAATCCGGCTAACTGTCCCGCTAATTCCGCATCTAACCCTTGTACTTGCTCATAAGCAGAGATCCCTGCAAACAAGCCGGTATCATGTGGCATTGCATAGCCCAGCAGCATTCGTTGAATACCAAATAACCATGTGTTTTGCAGTTGTTCAGGTAAATCAAACTGGCTTGCCGTATGTTGATCAAGCCCCCAGCGAATACCAACTTCTTCAATCCATTGTTTGATTTTTTCAAAACTAATACTGTCAAAACCAAACTTTTCCATCACTGCTGGTACTTCTAATAACTCTAATAATTCAGAAGCATGGCAGCGGCTTTCAGGTAAAGTCAGTAAACGTAAAAATGCCAATAGAATCGGATTTTCTTGCTCAGCAGTACGATCAGAAATAGAGAACGGAATGTAACGATTACCCGGCGCATTACCAAATACTGATTGGATCGCGGCACTGTAAGCATTGATATCAGCCACCATCACAATCACATCACGCGGCTTTAGCTTGGGATCAGTTTCAAACATCGCCAGCAATTTATCATGTAGCACTTCCACTTCACGCATCGGACTGTGACAAGCGTGAATAGTGATCGACTGATCATCCGCCGCAATAGGGAATTTGTGTTCACTAGAGTCAAGTTGCGTGTCATCTTGGCGATCTTGAAGGTTTAAAATATCTGCTTGTATAGCATGCAATAAGGTATCAGGTTCAATATCAACAAAACCCGCATCAACTTCGTTCACTTCCATTGCCGATAACAAATAAATATTATCTCGACCGAGCTTACCCATTGATGCCAATAAACTATTACCGACAACATCATTGTGCATATCATCGTCATAATTACTTTGGTCGTTATCTTTAAGTACAGACAACAAGGCATCAAGATCATCATCGGTAGTGATATTTTGTAACTGTACTCGCTGTCTTGCTGCTAGACGTGCCAGATGCTTACGGTCGCGAATATCACCCCAATAATATTTACACGGGTTAGTAAACATTAAATGGACATCAATATGTTCACCAATCGCGGCTAATGCATCTAAATAACGCGGAGGTAACGATGAAATACCAAACACAAACAACCGTTGTGGTAATCCAGCAGCCAGTAATGCCGCCTTACCTTCATTACCAGAATAATTAGTAAGCGTTTCAATAAAGTGATCGTATAGATTAGCGCGATGATACGGCGATTGTTCTAAAGCTAAGGTTTGATCGTAAAGCGCTTGCCATAAGATCGGTTGCCACGGATGCTCGTCATTAAGCTCAGCAACCGTTTCACCAGCTTCCCATTGTTGAATCCATTCAGGGCGATACACCAAATATTGGTCAAAGATATCAGCAATCTTTTCAGAAAGCTGATAACACTTAAGGCTATCACTGTCATTGTCTAAATAGCGCTTTAACGGTTCAAATTCAGGTTGATCAAATTGCTGAGGTAATACCTGCATTAATTTCCATGTCATCGCTTCTTTGTTAAATGCACTCCGCTCGGGTACATCCGCCAAAATTTGAGTAAACATTTTCCAAATAAAGGTCGCAGGTAATGGAAATTCTATATTTGCAGCCACGCCAAACGAGGTCGCCAATTCCATTTTTAACCATTGTGACATGCCTGGACTTTGTACCAGAATTTGCTCTTTTTCAAATGGATTAGCTAATGGCTGTAAGCGAATCAATTCCACTAATAAGGATTTAAGTAGATCGAGCTGATTTGAATGATAGACAGTGAACACGCAGAGATTCCACAGCAGAAAAATAGATAATCAAATTGTCTACCATCACTGTGATACTGTAAATAAATACAGCTTAAAAATATTCATTCAGCATCGCAATATCACTATATAACTGCCACAAAAAAGCCCAGCCAATTGGCTGGGCAACACACTGAACATTCTCTGATACGATAATACACTCGTGAAATTACCGCATCATTGCTATCAAATGTTTTGTGGGCAGGATTGACTGCGATGGAATAACCGTCCCATTGGACGATAAAAAGCTAAATATCGAATCGCTACATAACCAATAATGATACTTGCGACATATAACTCAAGCGTTGCTAAACCATGAACTTGAGCAACATAATGTGCATCAAAACCATAACTCTTCATCCAAGCGGCTGTTTTAAATAATGCCGTTGCACCAATAGCCATAGGGAAAGTAAATGCTGCATAGCCTGGACTAAAATCTAAACGTAATAAACGGAAAAATGCTAAATAGATAATAGCTGTCATTAATACGGCAATTCCTCCCAGCAAAGCAACGATCACAGGTGAAGGTGTTGCAGTAATAGTTAAATAACCAGCCAATGATAGACTTGCTGGCGCCGCCATGATCGCAATAGTTGGTTTAGCAGCATCAGGCACTTCATCACGGAACATAAATCGATAAATCATCATCGGTAACATTACCGCATAAGCAAGCATACCGAACATTTGCAATACATAAGCTAACGGATGCAACGTAGCAAGGCCTGGAAATGAAACATCCGCAACAATAATACCAATTGGCGGTACAAACCAACTTGGCACCATATGATGTAAATGGAAATCACGAGCGCGATGGAATAAGAATAATGCTAAGAAAATAACATGTAATCCCACTGCAAATAACCAAATATACACACCAACAGTGATCGAGCCATAAACACCAACAGCTTTTGAAACCACCATTAATGCCATAGCAAATGTTGGTACAACACTACCTACAACGTGATGAGATAAATCACCCCATAATAACTTTGGATGCACTATAAATTTAGCTATTAAAATGAGTAGCATCAATGACGCAATTACTGCGCCCGTTATTTGTCCGTAACCATGAAGCTGAGCACCATTCTCCCAGCACCATAAAATACTACCAATACCTAATGCTAACCCTGCCATTGGTGTCGGAGCACCGGCTAATTTTCTTTTTGTTGCTGCAATCATATTTTTTCTCCGCTGAAATGATAGCAATAGCGAATTATTGTTTTGTTGGCAGCAGTATACCCTCTTATCAATGTTTATAATAATTGAATATATTTAAAACGGTGTTAATATTATCTTAACAAAAAGATAAGGTAAAATCCTGCTTCTATTCTTTAATGAGGTAATGATGAATATCGCACTAAAACAGCTCAAAGTTTTTGTTACCGTAGCACAAGAAAAAACAATTACCGCCGCCGCTAGCAAATTGTTTTTATCCAAACCTGCTATTAGCATGGCGTTATCAGAATTAGAAAAACAACTTGATCATAAATTATTTGATCGCAACAATAATCGTTTAATTATCAATGAACAAGGGAAGCGATTATTACCACTAGCTGATGAACTATTAGCTCGTTCTAATGCTATTGAAAATTTATTTGATCAAACAGGTCCATTAACGGGGCAATTAAAAGTAGGCTCTAGTGATACCGTTGGAAATCAAGTGACTCCCTTTCTATTACGTGATTTTAGACTTGACACCCAGCATCGAGATCAAACGCTATTTATCTCAAATACAGCTCAAATATGTCATAAATTAATGGAGTTTGAATTAGATGTTGGCTTAGTTGAAGGAAAAGTTCAGCACTCAGATCTGGTTGTTCAACCATGGCTTAGTGATCAAATGGTGATTGCTTGTCATCCTCACCACCCATTGACTCAAATTGAAAATTTGCAATTATCAGATCTCGAAAATTCAGAATGGGTATTAAGAGAAACAGGATCGGGTACGCGAGAATTTTTTCTTAATCGTATCTCACCAAGGCTAGATAAGTGGACCACCTCATTTGAACTCAATACTACTGAGGCGATCATTAATTGTGTCAGTGCTGATTTAGGTATTACATGTATTTCTCAGCGAGCGATTGCACATGCTATTGAAGAACAACGTGTTGCTATATTAACGGTGCCACTAGATATGAACCGTCAATACTGGTTGTTATACCACCAAGAAAAATATCAAAGTCCATTATTAAAATTATTCTTGGAATTTTGCCAACAATGGCAATTTGATTAAACGCGGTTATCACCAACACTAAATGCAATAATTTGGCTGATCTGGGTTAACGATCGGCCAGATTGTTGCTGCCAATCATTAAATGCATTCTGTGCTGCTCGCAATGACTTTAACGTATCACGACCACCGTCAATAACATTGGTATGACGTAAGTAAGCTTCAACATCCTGAGTAAACAAAAAAGTATCTTTACCTAACCCACGTAAACTATAAGCACCCGTTTTGCCTCCTAAACGGCAACCGTGCTTTTTAAGGTATAACCACAATCCTACAATATCTTGTTCAGGCCAATCTGCGACCATTGCCGCAAATGAACCATATTCCAATGCGGCACGATGGATCATATTGGCATTTTCAGGGATCGTCATCACCTTTTTCAAATCACGAATAATGGTTGGATCTTGCGCTTTTCGTTCCCACATTTCAGTTGGCATCAAGCCCATTTTTTCAATATCAAACTCAAAAAATGCGGTTTCAAATGCAGGCCATTTATTACGCACAACTTGCCACCGAATCCCACATTGAAACACTTTTTGAGTAAATTCAGCCAACCACCGATGATCTGCAATTAACCGCAATTGCTCTTTATTCAGTGGAGTTGTGAGTAATTTTTCTAAATTGGAGTCACTGCCCTTTCTTTCTGCAGCACGATGATAGATTTGGTTAAATTTTTCTCGAGTCATCACATTCACACGCTTAGCACTAGACTCATTCACCATACTACTGTATAAGCGTCCAGTAAATAAATTTCAGGAGAGGATGACCATGGCAGTTATCGTCAAATATGTAGTAGAGCGCAACGGGGAAGAAAAGATGACTTTTACCTCTAAATCCGAAGCTGACGCATATGACAAAATGCTTGATATGGCAGATGAGATGTTTGCTTTATTAAGTGAAAGTGACTTATTTGAAGATGAAGCTAAGCAAGAAGAACTATCAATGTTCTTAGCGCAAAATCGTGAAGAAGTCTTGGTTGCTTTAGGCGCAAAAAAAGCCAAACCAGCACCAAAAACAAAAGCTGTAAAACTTGATGGTGTTGCCGATGAGCAGCAGCAAGACGCCGCATAATTTTTAGATTATTCAGTTTGTCGTCGAAAGCCTCCTGATGGAGGTTTTTTTATTTTAACGTCCCCTCAAAACAGGCTCAGCTGTTAATTTTATCATCAATAAAATCCCTTGATTTGGTTTTACAATGTCCGCTTTGTGTTAATAAACTATGATTTTGCTCTGATTATCAGTTCACCTCTTCTCTATTTTTATAACTGTCTTTATGATGGTTTTAATTCGCGATAAATATCCTGTTAACTCAAGACCTAACAATGGGCTTATGTTATAGATAAACGTATTATTTTAATTATCGCGTCGTATTATTTTATTTGAAATGGAGAACAGGTAATCATGTCTAGCTTTGCACTTGCCCTAGGTACTGTAACTAAAAACCGTGATGGAAAAATTATTGAAGCGTATTTTCCAACCCCAACGCTACATCCATCAGAGCAACTAGTAAAAGATATTGCTACTATAGTTGATTACCATGGTGGTAACCAAGCTATCGACGTTACACCAGAACAATGTGCTGCAATTGCATCCGCATTTGAAGATGCTAATGATGAAGTAAGTGCTCAATTTGCAGCAAAAGCGACATTGTCTTCACAACCTCTCATTATGGTTATGCTTAAAACTGACATATCACCAGTATCGGTTGCTGAGGGTTTCTTAAAGCTACAACTTATTTCACACCGTTTAGTGAAACCACACGGCCTAGTTCTTGATGGTATTTTTGGATTACTACACAACATTGCATGGACAAACCAAGGTCCTATCGACTTGCCTGAACTTGCAGAGCGTCAAATGGATGCTCGTCTTAACGGCGAAACCATCACCGTTGATTGCGTAGATAAATTCCCTAAAATGGTAGATTACATTGTACCAACAGGCGTACGTATTGCTGATACCTCACGCGTACGTTTAGGTGCACATGTTGGTGAAGGTACCACCGTAATGCACGAAGGTTTCATTAACTTTAATGCCGGTACTGTCGGCGTTAGTATGGTCGAAGGACGTATCTCAGCAGGTGTTGTTGTTGGAGAAGGATCTGATATCGGTGGTGGCGCTTCTATTATGGGAACATTATCAGGAGGCGGTAAAGTCGTAGTCTCTATTGGTGAAAATAGCCTGTTAGGTGCTAATGCTGGTCTTGGTTTCCCATTGGGTGATCGTTGTACTATCGAGTCCGGTTTATATGTTACAGCAGGCTCAAAAGTACAAATGCTAGATGCTGATGGTAAAGCGGTTGAAACAGCAAAAGCACGCGATCTTGCAGGTAAAGCTGACTTATTGTTCCGTCGTAACTCAATGACAGGTCAAATTGAATGCTTAACCAATAAAACAGCCATTGAATTAAACAGTGAACTTCACAGCAATAACTAATTAAGCTCAAGTCGTTAATGATCGCCAACGGCTGCAATACTATTAGTTAGTGTTGCAGCCGTTTTTATTATGCTTCAGTCTCAGGTGCTGCTTTTTTCTTAATGATATAAATAAAAGGGTTCGTAAATGAAAATTTACTTCCTTGCGTAGTTAAACGCTTATCGCGCATTGCTATTAACACTTCCTTTTGTACTTTGACTAAAGCAAAGAAACGCAACATCATAAAACCAATTAATATTGGTAAAAATACTGAACCAGCTTCATTTGACTGTAAAATAAAGCTGATCGCCACCCAACCTATAATCATTGCAACTAATAAATAAAACGATGCGGTTTTTAATTCGATTCTAACTTCTGAATCCGTTTCATTACGCTGGGAAAAAAATCTCACGGGCTGTTCCATTACATATTAATTATATCTTTAATTATTATGTCATTAACAAATAATAACATCATAATTTTAACTTTTATTTGTTAGATTTATCACAGAATAATAAATCATCGCCATTCAAAAAGACAAAATATCAGATTTCAATTTTATAGAGTGACAACAATATTTTAAGTAGTAATTTATAAATCGAAACAAATACTTATATGCATATTTAATCATTCTATGCATATTATTACTGAGTCACAGCCTACGATTGTAATCTAACCATAGACTTCTCTACAGTATTCTATTTGTAATTATACATTTAAGGATATCTAAGATGAAAACATATGAAAGTAATTGGAATTCAAATAATCAAATAAAAGACGATGCTAGTAATTGGGCAAAATATCGTAAAGAAATGATTAGTGCTTTCCCCGCTTACCAAAAAGAAACACCAGATCCTCTAGCTGCTGCTATTGATAAAGCTGTTAAAGCAATTGATTTACTTCGTCCAGAAGCTGAAGGTCCTGCTTATTTAGGTAAAAACCCAGAATTAACCATTGATTTTGATCATGTTAAGCATATAGCTATGCCAGCAAAAATGAGTACTGCTGATAAGGTTATTGACGATACTGTTAAATTGTTTGAAGGTCTACCAAACTGGGGACACCCTTTAACAATGTGTAATGTTATTCCTCAAGCAAATACAGCATCTATTATCGCTGCTGTTTTATCTGAAATATACTCACCTAACATTCTTGAAGGCGAATATTCATGGAATGTACACCGCGCAGAATTAGAAAGTGCAGGTATGTTAGGTAATTTATTTGGATGGAATCCTGATACAACAGGTTGTTTATATACTTACGGTGGTTCAGGCTGTTGGACATACCATGTTAAATACGCATTAAGCCGTGTATTACATGATTCACGTACTAAAGGTGTACGTACAGACGCTAAAGTTATTTGTTCACAACAAGCTCACTATACCATGCTTAATAGTACTGATTGGATGGGTTTAGGAACTGACAACATTATTAAAGTTCGTACCAATATCAATACAAATGCAATGGATCTTCAACATTTAGAAGAAATTCTAAAAGATTGTAAAGAGAAAAATATTCCAGTTGCATCTGTTGTCTGTACCATGGGTACGACTGATGCAAATGCCTTTGATCCTATCGCTCAAGTTCGTGAGCTAATGGATAAATATCCAAATGACAGCACTCAGTATGGTAAGGCCTTACTTTATGCTGATGCTGTTGTATGTTGGGCATGGCTAGCCTTCCGCGAATACGATTTTGAAAAAAATCCACTTGAATTCTCTTCCGATGTACTTCCATTAATTAAAGCTAATTGCGAAGCACTTGAAGGTGTAAAATTTGCTGATGCTGTTGGTGTCGATTTCCATAAAGCAGGTTGGTCCCCATATGCAAGTAGCTGTTTTGTTTATCAAAATAGCGATGAGTTTGAAAATCTACTTAAACGTCCAGGCTCTGCATATCTACAGCCTCGTTCACCATATAATCCTTTAGACTACACACTTGAAGTATCTCGTGCAGCGACAGGTTCATTGGCTGGATGGGCAACAATGAAATACTTCGGTTATGAAGGTTTCCAAGCAATTCTTGGTGGTATCTTAGAAAATCAAAACTTCTTACGTGATATCATCGCAGCTCATACAGAAACTGTATGTGTAAACCCTGAAGATCATGGTCTTGTAACACTATTCCGTGCTTATCCTGCTGGTGTTATTGCAGAAGAAGAATACCGTAAAGAATTAACCGATCCTGCTTATAAAGAGCAATTAGTTAAAAATAATATTTTAACTAAAGCTATTGGTGATAAATTATACCATTGGTTCCGTAATGGTAAAAAAATCAACGGTCGTTGTACTCCATATTTAAGTTTCAGTACTGGATTCCGTGTTGCTGAATATAATCGTGATGCTTCAGATCCAGAAGCTTGTATTTTTGCATTAAAAGCTTTCCCTATGAATGTTCATGTCACTCCAGATATTATGCGTCATGTTATTGATTGCGTTTTAGCGGCAAGAGATGAAGTTATTTCTGAACAATAATTTAAGATGAATAAAAACACCGATAGTAATATCGGTGTTTTTTTCCATAACTTATTTTTATGGGGTGAGATATGTCAACGGATATATCAACAAATAAAGCATCAACTAAAACAAAAATAACAGTTGCGACATTAGCAATAATGAATATAACGACTGTTGTAAGTTTACGTGGATTTTCAGCAGAAGCTGAATATGGTATTACAGCAGTATTTTATTATATTTTTGCTGCTATTGTATTTCTTATTCCTGTTGCATTATGTGCAGCGGAATTAGCAACAGGTTGGCCACAAAAAGGTGGGATTTTTAATTGGGTAAGTAAAGCTTTTGGACATCGTTTTGGTTTCCTAGCTATTTATTTACAATGGTTAGCTACTACAATTTGGTTTCCAACAGTACTTATTTTTGCAGGGGTAGCTTTAGCTTTTATTGGTCCAGATCAGACATTTGATCAGGCATTAGCCGCAAATCGTTTTTATAGCGGATTAGTCGTCCTAGTTGTTTATTGGTTTGCTACATTTATTAGTTTAAAGGGATTAAAAACAGCTGCAAAAATAAGCTCTATTGCCGGATTAGTAGGTACCATTATTCCTGGTATTATTTTAGTTACTCTTGCCGCTATTTATATAGCAAATGGTAATCCTATTCATTTCAATCCTTCAATGAAGGAGTTCTTACCAGACTTTAGTAATTTTAATAATCTTGTTTTAGCGGCTAGTATCTTTCTTTTCTTTGCTGGTATGGAAATAAATGCTGTACACGTTACTGAAGTAGATAATCCTTCCAGAAATTATCCTGTCGCTATTATTTGTGCCACAATATTTACGGTTATTATTTTTATCTTTGGTACGCTTTCAATCGCAACAATCATTCCAAAAGATCAAATCAATTTAGTACAAAGTTTATTAGTAGCATACGATAAATTGTTTGCACACTTTGGTTTAAGTTGGTTAGGAAATGTGACTGCACTTGCTCTTGCTCTCGGGGTTCTAGGTCAAATAATCGCTATTATTTCAGGTCCTTCTGCTGGTATATTACAGGTTGGGCGTGAAGGATATTTGCCACTATCACTACAGAAAGTAAATAAAAATGGTGTTCAAAAAAACATTCTAATGTGTCAAGGCGGAATTGTAACAGCGTTAGTTGTTATTATGATGATATTACCTTCAGTACAAGCAGCTTATCAAATGATTAGTCAACTGGCTGTTATATTATATCTTGCCATGTATATTATGTTATTTTTATCCGTTATATATTTACGTTATAAAGAACCAAACACTCCACGTCCATATAAACTACCTGGCGGTATGATTGGTTTATGGATAATTGCAGGGGTTGGTTTATTAGGTTCTATTCTAGCTTTTGTTTTAAGCTTTATTCCACCATCACAAATATCTGTTGGATCACCTTCCACTTATATTGGTATTCTTGTTATAGGAACAATCGCATTTGTAATTGTACCTTTTATTATTTATGCCTATCGTAAAAAAAATTGGTTAACTACGCCTGAAAATAATTAACTAAATAACATACTGTAGATATTTAATAAAATATCTACAGTATGTCTGTGAGTCATCATGAATAATAATGCTAAAAGTAATATACAAAAAAATATAAAGCTTGGTATTTTAACGTTTATTGTCATGAATACAATTACGGTGCTAAGTCCTAGAGGATTTTCACCAGAAGCAATGTATGGGTTAACATCTGTTTTTTATTATATTTTTGCGGCTGTCTGTTTCTTAATTCCCGTATCATTAGTTTCAGCAGAACTTGCTACTGGATGGCCACAAAAAGGAGGGGTATTTAATTGGGTTGGTGCAGCCTTTGGAAAACAAATCGGTTTTATAGCTATCTATTTACAATGGCTAGCGACAACTATCTGTTTTCCTACAATGTTGATATTTATTGCTGTTTCCATTGCTTTTATCGATGTAAAACATGCCCATGAGCTATCTACAAATAAATACTACACATTAGTTGTTATTCTAGTTTTTTATTGGTTTTCTGTATTCACAACATCTAAAGGCGTTAAATCTGCTGCAAAAATAGGATCTATCGCAGGTATTATTGGAACAATAATACCACTGGCAATTCTATTTATTAGTGGTATTACTTACGTCTATTTAAAAGGTACTATTGATTTTACCGTCTCCAGCCATCAATTATTTCCTAATATTTTACATTTTCACAATTTAGTATTAGCTGCCAGTGTTTTTCTATTTTATTCTGGTATGGAAATAAATGCAGTTCATGTTCAAAGCATGAATAATCCTTTGAAAAACTATCCTATATCCGTAGCTATAGCGGCAAGCCTTGTTGTTATTTGCCATATTATAGGTACATTATTGATAAGTGCGATTATCCCCCACAATCAAATTAATATTGTTGATAGTCTATTTACTACTTATGATACGATATTTAAATACTTCCATATTTCATGGATGGGTGAAATTATTACTGCAGCGATAGCCATCGGTGCATTTGCTCAGATTACAGTAATTATCGCTGGACCATCTACAGGCTTATTTCAAGTTGGACAGAAAGGTTATTTACCGCCAAAACTGCAAAAAAGTAATAAAAATGGAGTGCAAATGCCACTTCTTTACCTTCAAGGTATTATAGTTACAACGCTTTCGTTCTTACTCATTATATTGCCATCAGTACAATCAACATTCCAAATATTAGGACAACTAGCTTCTATCTTATATTTAATAATGTATTTATTATTATTTTCTAGTGCTATTTATCTCCGTTATAAAGAACCTGACGTTAACCGACCATATAAAGTACCATTTGGTAATATAGGTATGTGGATTGTTGGAACTCTTGGTTTTATTTCTAGCCTTTTAGCCTTGTGTTTAAGTTTTATTCCACCTGGCCAATTTAATACTGGAAGTAATTTATTATACATCGCCATATTGATAACATTAACAATACTATTTTTATTAGTGCCTGTGCTTATTTATAAAAATAGGAAATCATCATGGATAATAGATAGAGTAAACTAACAAATTCAAATTAACAGATATTATAAAATAAACAACAAAACAAACAATAAAACAACAATGCAGGTTATTAATTTTATAACAACGTGCATAATTGCAACATAAACAACTATTTTTACAACATTAAAAACCTCTCACTCAGTGCTATTTTAATAAAAATACAGAATAGATATATCTATTCAACTTTCTTACAAAAATATAGGTTAGTTATGGCTAGTGTAGAGAAAATTAAAAAAGGGGGGATCAGCATATTCGCGTTAGCAATGTTAAACATTGTTGCAGTGGTGAGTTTGCGGGGTCTTCCAGCAGAAGCAGAATACGGATTGAGCTCCATTTTTTATTATATTTTTGCCGCTATCGTATTTTTAGTTCCGGTATCACTGGTCGCTGCTGAACTTGCTACAGGTTGGTCAGAAAAAGGCGGGGTCTTCCGCTGGGTCGGTGAAGCTTTTGGTCCGCGTTTAGCACTAGTTGCTATTTTTATGTTATGGATTGAAGTTACAGTATGGTTTCCAACTGCACTGACTTTCGGTTCAGTATCACTTGCATTTATGGGTCCCGATCAATCATGGGACCAAGCATTATCTCAAAATAAATTCTTTGTACTAGGGATTGTATTGGCTATTTATTGGCTAGCAACGTTCATCGCTTTACGTGGTACTGCAGCCTTTTCTAAAGTAGCTAAATGGGGTGGCTTAATTGGTACAGTGATTCCAGGTATCATGTTAATTGTTTTAGGTTTCTCTTACCTATTCTTCTCTGGTCGTCCACCACAAGTTCAACTATCTTGGCACGATGTGATCCCTGACTTTTCTAACTTTAATAACGTTGTTTTAGCTGCAAGTATCTTCTTGTTCTATGCCGGTATGGAAATGAACGCTATTCACGTTAAAGAAGTTGATGACGCGCCGCGTAACTATCCGATTGCGATTGCGATTGCAGCTATTGGTACTGTGTGTGTTTTTGTACTTGGTACACTGGCTATCGCTTTTGTTATTCCTCAAAAAGATATTAACTTAACTCAAAGTTTATTAGTTGCTTATGATGATATGTTTGCTTGGGCTGGTATCAGTTGGGCAGCGCCAATTATGGCTGCGTGTTTAGCATTAGGTGTACTTGCTGGCGTTGTTGGTTGGGTTGCGGGTCCTTCATCTGCATTACTTGTTGTTGCTAAAGGCGGTTATTTACCTCGCTTTTTTCAATATACCAACAAACACGGAATGGCAACGCATATCATGATGGTGCAGGCTTTCTTAGTCACCATTATTTCAGTTGTATTTGTTGTATTACCTTCCGTTCAAGCCGCTTATCAAATTCTAAGTCAGCTAACGGTTGTACTTTACCTAATCATGTACTTATTAATGTTTGCTGCTGCAATTCACTTACGTTACAGCCAACCTAACCGTCCTCGTCCATATAAAATCCCGGGTGGTGATATGGGTATGTGGATCATTGCAGGTGTTGGTTTTTCTGGCTCACTATTAGCGTTCATCTTCTCTTTTATTCCACCAAGCCAAATTGCCGTGGGTAGTCCTGAAGAATACGTCGGCTTCTTAGTTGTATTAACCGTAATTTTCGTATCAGTACCGCTATTTCTTTACAAAGCCCGCCAACCTCACTGGAAAGATCCAGCAGTGACAGACTTTGCACCATTTACTTGGGAAATTGAAAACGTTCACCCAGGTGTTATCAACCCATCAGACAAAATAACTCATACATTAAACCAATAAGAGTTAAGGATGCGTTAATGTCACAACTAAATGAAAAGCTTGCTGTTGTTATGCAGCAAGCGCTGAATGAAGCCAAAACCAATATGGACGGCGAAAATGCCTCATATATTCCGTTTCTTGCTTCTGTACCGTCAGAGTTAACAGGACTGGCTTTTGTTTCTGTTACAGGTGATGTAATTCAATTACAAGATGCTGAGTATAAATTTGCGATTGAATCAATTTCAAAAATCATGACGCTTGGATTAGTGCTAGAGCAATCAGGAGCAGAGGCATTACATAGCAAAATTGGTGCTGAACCGACTGGAATGCCATTTAATTCAGTGCTTGCGCTTGAGTTACACCAAGGAAAGCCTTTAACGCCCCTTGTTAATGCAGGTGCAATGGCAACCGTAAGTTTAGTTAAAGCAACAGATAAAGAACAACGCTGGCAACAGATTTTAAATTTCCAATCTCTGCTCGCAAACAGTGCGATTACGCTTTCTGATGAAGTGAATCAGTCTGAACAAACCACCAATACTCATAACCGCGCTATTGCGTTGTTATTAGAGTCATCAGGTCGTATGTATTCAGAGCCTCTTGAAGCGTGTGATGTTTATACTCGCCAATGTTCCACCTTATTTAATGCGGTAGAACTTGCAACAGTCGGAGCAACATTGGCTAATGGTGGTAAAAACCCATGTTCAGATAAGCAATTAATTCAACCCCAAAACATTCCCCATATTCTGGCGGAAATGGTAATGGAAGGACTTTACGATACCTCTGGTGACTGGGCATATGATGTTGGTCTACCAGGTAAAAGTGGTGTTGGTGGTGGTTTATTAACAGTCATACCCAACATTGGCGCACTCGCAGCATTTTCACCACGACTTGACCAATTTGGTAATAGTATTCGTGGTCAACAAATGATTAAACATATTACTCAAGCAATGGCTTGGAACTTATTTAGCAGTAAACAACATTGAGGTAGGGAGAAATTTATGGCTCTTCATGAAGTAAACCGTCAATCCGAAAATGATCCAATCTTTGGTTCAGAAGCGATTAATAACGTTGCGGCAACTACCAAGCTACCACAGCAAGAACAAGCACCTAATGTGATCTATCAAATGATCCGTGATGAACTTTACCTTGATGGTAATGCACGTCAAAACCTAGCAACATTTTGCCAAACATGGGAAGAAGATGAAGTTCATAAATTAATGGATCTTTCCATTGATAAGAACATGATCGATAAAGATGAATACCCTCAATCTGCTGAAATTGAAGGACGTTGTGTCCATATGTTAGCGGATTTATGGAATTCACCTGATTCTGTAACCACAGTAGGCACATCAACAACAGGTTCAAGTGAAGCCTGTATGCTTGGTGGTTTGGCTGCTCTTTGGCGTTGGCGTGAAAAGCGTCGTGCGCAAGGTCAACCAACAGATAAACCCAATATGGTTTGTGGCCCCGTTCAAGTATGTTGGGAAAAATTTGCCCGCTACTGGGACGTAGAAATGCGTGAAACCAAAATGGACGATGGTCATTACTTTATGACCCCAGAAGACATGTTAGAGTTAGTTGATGCTAACACTATTATGGTTGTACCTACGTTTGGTCAAACCTTCACAGGTTTATATGAAACAGTCAAACCATTATCAGACGCATTAGATACTTATGAACATGATACGGGTAACTCTATTGATATTCACGTTGATGGTGCAAGTGGTGCGATGCTTGCTCCATTCTGTGCTCCAAATATTGAACTTTGGGACTTCCGTCTAGAACGTGTTAAATCAATCAGTACTTCTGGTCATAAATTTGGTTTAGCACCATTAGGTTGTGGTTGGGTGGTATGGCGTAGTAAAGAAGATTTACCTGAAGGCTTAATCTTCCATGTTAACTACCTAGGTGGTGACATGCCAACCTTCGCCTTAAACTTCTCTCGTCCTGCAGGTCAAATTATTGCGCAATACTATAATTTCCTACGGTTAGGTTTTGAAGGTTATCAACGTATTCATAATGCAAGTTATGACGTTTGTGAGTATTTAGTCAAAGAACTTAATAAATTTAATATGTTTGAATTTATCTTTGATGGTAATCGCGAAAAAGGTATTCCAGCCATTTCGTGGCGTTTAAAAGCGGATGCTAACGTACCATTTTCACTCTATGATCTTGCTGATCGTTTACGTACCCGTGGGTGGTTAGTTCCTGCCTATACATTACCAGCGAATGCTCAAGAGATTATCGTTCAACGTATTTTAGTCAAACAAGGTCTAACTATTGATCTTGCTAATCTATTAATTGCTGACTTTACACGTTCGATTGAATTTCTTACTTCACATGCAGCTTCTCAATGTACTGCAGAAGATGTAAAAACATTTGATCATAGTGGTCGCTAGTTTTTCAAAAGTTATACTGTAAAAAGTCATAGTTAAAGGTCGGATTTCCGGCCTTTTTTTATTTTTGAAAACACTATGACCATTTTTACTCTCTCGTATAAACACTACTGCATGTTAGTATTAAATTTGAATTTATCCCTTGATATTTATATGTTAAAGGCTTATTTATGCTAATTCACACCATCGAAATTATCTGTATCATTGCCTTCGCATTAAGTGCTGTCATCAGTGAAGCCAATATAGGAAAAGATATTGTTAGTGTCATGGTGTTAGGCTGGATAACCGCATTAGGTGGCGGTACTGTTCGAGATATAATCCTATCAACGAACCAAGTATTTTGGATCAAAGATCCTTCTTATTTTTGGACTGCACTCCTTGCTTCTTTTTTTGGCTTTTTCCTAGCTCCACACTTACGACAACTAAAAGCTGAACGTTTAATCATTGTTCTCGATGCTATTGGGATTGCTATGTTTTCCGTACTTGTCACTAAGAATATGGTTGCCGAACATTACGCAGGTTATGTTGCAGTCACAATGGGCATGATCACCGCCATTTTTGGGGGTGTACTACGAGATGTAATTCTTGCTCGTCCGACCATGTTTAATAATACTGAATTTTACGCTAGCCCTGTCATTATTGGGTGTTATCTTTATATTCTTCAAACCAAATTTTCAATCAATCCTAACATTGCGACCTTAACCAGTATCAGTTTTATTATTATTCTAAGAATGTATATTGTAATTAAAAAAATCACCTTTCCTAAATGGCTACTATTAAAATAACAGCTAATCCGCATTCAAAACCGCTGTAGATTTACTATTTTTACCTATTAACGCTAATATTAACCCTATAAACGAGGTTAATAAAAATAGCACAGCTAAAGCCCTAATATGATTAAATCCTGCATATATAAAAAATAATATAAATAAAGCCGCAGAGACCATTTGTCCACTACCAGATAAAGCACTAACGGTTCCAAATTTATTACTATACGGTACAAGTAGTAATGATTGAGAACAAGGATAAATAAAAGCTTGAGCAATAGAAATACCAATAAAACCCAAGGTGATAATATAAATATTTAAAGGGTAAATGATAAATAACACCCCAACAACAAATTGAATAAAAGGTGCTATAAATACAATATGATGACTACCATAAGATTTACGTAAAATAAAACAGATAAAACTTGATAATAAAAAAGAAATGGCAGGTATTATTGTCCAATATGCGTAATTTTCAGAACTTAACCCAAATTGACGCTCAAAAATAAATGGAGATAAAGCACCACAAAAAATAACCAAAGCCCAATTAATCCATCCCATAATAGCATAAGACAAAAAGTATCTATCTGTTAATAAGTCTCGGTAATATAAAACAATTGGAATAAAAGATATTTTATCTCTAGATGTTTTTAATGTCTCCGGTAAATAAAAAACTAATACCAGATAACCTAAAATAACATAAATTAACAATACATCAAAAACAGCCACCCATCCAAAATTATGATTAACTAACCCACCGACAATAGGTGAAAAAATAGGAATAAAAGCCGAAATAATAGATAATCCAGTTACAGCTGTTAAAAAAAACTTATTTTTATAGCTATCATGTAGAATTGAACGGGCAATTACAGATTCACAACCACTCCCAATGCCTTGAATAAAACGACCAATAACCAAACAATAAAACTTATCTGAATATAAAAATATTATTACTAACCCTAATATAGATATAAATAGTCCAACGAATAAAGTAAGTCGTCTACCGTAAATATAAGATAAAGGACCATATATTAATTGAGAAGGCCCATAACCCAATAAATACCCTATAATTACCCATTCAACAACATGTTGATTAATATTAAAACTATCACTAATCCAAGGCAAAAGAGGAAATACTAGTCCTAAACTTAATTGCCCCATACTTATAATTAATATAGTTAAAAAGAAAATATCCCATTTATCTTTAATCACCTCTTTTACCTGAGTAACTAAAGGTGCTTCTGGTGAAATTCCCATACCAAAATAGTTTAACCTTCAATAAAATGATAAACATATCTAATTTTATGCTTCATTTATTAAAAATTGCAGGTTAGTTGCTCAATATAAGTTTACCTATATTTTATAGAATAATATTGTAGCCAACAGAATCACAACCCCGCCATCTCTATTCTGCATCATTTTACTTTTATACAGACGAAAAAAAACCTGAATCTTTCGATTCAGGTTTTTTTAATAAATGGCGGAGTGGACGGGACTCGAACCCGCGACCCCCGGCGTGACAGGCCGGTATTCTAACCAACTGAACTACCACTCCGCAGTGTCTATTCAGCATAAATGCAACTTGTTGTCTCTACCTTTATAAAAGATAAAAACGAAATTAAAGCCTGGCGATGTCCTACTCTCACATGGGGAGACCCCACACTACCATCGGCGCTATTACGTTTCACTACTGAGTTCGGCATGGGATCAGGTGGGTCCATAACGCTATGGTCGCCAAGCAAATTCTGTTTTATTTATTACCTTGTGGCAATAAATAGCAATCTGGGAAAATCTAACTAGTTGTTCTCACACTCATTCAAGCGTTTGTAGAGTCCGTCTCTTCTCTTTTGAGAAGAAAAACCCCTTGGGTGTTGTATGGTTAAGCCTCACGGGCAATTAGTATCAGTTAGCTCAATGCCTCGCAGCACTTACACACCTGACCTATCAACGTTGTAGTCTTCAACAACCCTTTAGAGACCTTAAAGGTCTAGGGATGACTCATCTTGAGGCTCGCTTCCCGCTTAGATGCTTTCAGCGGTTATCGATTCCGAACTTAGCTACCGGGCAATGCATCTGGCGATACAACCCGAACACCAGCGGTTCGTCCACTCCGGTCCTCTCGTACTAGGAGCAGCCCCTCTCAATCATCCAACGCCCACGGCAGATAGGGACCGAACTGTCTCACGACGTTCTAAACCCAGCTCGCGTACCACTTTAAATGGCGAACAGCCATACCCTTGGGACCGACTTCAGCCCCAGGATGTGATGAGCCGACATCGAGGTGCCAAACACCGCCGTCGATATGAACTCTTGGGCGGTATCAGCCTGTTATCCCCGGAGTACCTTTTATCCGTTGAGCGATGGCCCTTCCATTCAGAACCACCGGATCACTATGACCTGCTTTCGCACCTGCTCGAATTGTCATTCTCGCAGTCAAGCGGGCTTATGCCATTGCACTAACCTCACGATGTCCGACCGTGATTAGCCCACCTTCGTGCTCCTCCGTTACTCTTTGGGAGGAGACCGCCCCAGTCAAACTACCCACCAGGCACTGTCCGTAACCCCGATAAGGGGTCGACGTTAGAACATCAAGCATACAAGGGTGGTATTTCAAGATTGACTCCACAACCACTGGCGCGGTTGCTTCAACGTCTCCCACCTATCCTACACATGTAGGGTCAATGTTCAGTGCCAAGCTATAGTAAAGGTTCACGGGGTCTTTCCGTCTAGCCGCGGGTACACAGCATCTTCACTGCGATTTCAATTTCACTGAGTCTCGGGTGGAGACAGCGTGGCCATCATTACGCCATTCGTGCAGGTCGGAACTTACCCGACAAGGAATTTCGCTACCTTAGGACCGTTATAGTTACGGCCGCCGTTTACCGGGGCTTCGATCAAGAGCTTCGACCGAAGTCTAACCCCATCAATTAACCTTCCGGCACCGGGCAGGCGTCACACCGTATACGTCATCTTTCGATTTTGCACAGTGCTGTGTTTTTAATAAACAGTTGCAGCCACCTGGTATCTGCGACTCCCGGCAGCTTAGAGAGCAAGTCTCATCACCGCTAGGAGCGTACCTTCTCCCGAAGTTACGGTACCATTTTGCCTAGTTCCTTCACCCGAGTTCTCTCAAGCGCCTTGGTATTCTCTACCTGATCACCTGTGTCGGTTTGGGGTACGATTTCTTATAATCTGAAGCTTAGAAGCTTTTCCCGGAAGCATGGCATCAATGACTTCACTACCGTAGTAGCTCGACATCGTATCTCAGCCTTAAGATGGTCCGGATTTGCCTAAACCATCAGCCTACATACTTGGACCTGGACAACCGTCGCCAGGCTCACCTAGCCTTCTCCGTCCCTCCATCGCAATTATAAGAAGTACGGGAATATTAACCCGTTTCCCATCGACTACGCCTTTCGGCCTCGCCTTAGGGGTCGACTTACCCTGCCCCGATTAACGTTGGACAGGAACCCTTGATCTTCCGGCGAGGGAGTTTTTCACTCCCTTTATCGTTACTCATGTCAGCATTCGCACTTCTGATACCTCCAGCACACTTTACAATGCACCTTCAACGGCTTACAGAACGCTCCCCTACCCAATATGAACGAGTTCACATTGCCGCAGCTTCGGTGTATAGCTTAGCCCCGTTAAATCTTCCGCGCAGGCCGACTCGACCAGTGAGCTATTACGCTTTCTTTAAATGATGGCTGCTTCTAAGCCAACATCCTGGCTGTCTGAGCCTTCCCACATCGTTTCCCACTTAGCTATAACTTTGGGACCTTAGCTGGCGGTCTGGGTTGTTTCCCTCTTCACGACGGACGTTAGCACCCGCCGTGTGTCTCCCGGATATTACTTACTGGTATTCGGAGTTTGCAAAGGGTTGGTAAGTCGGGATGACCCCCTAGCCTTAACAGTGCTCTACCCCCAGTAGTATTCGTCCGAGGCGCTACCTAAATAGCTTTCGGGGAGAACCAGCTATCTCCGAGTTTGATTGGCCTTTCACCCCTAGCCACAAGTCATCCGCTAATTTTTCAACATTAGTCGGTTCGGTCCTCCAGTAAGTGTTACCTCACCTTCAACCTGCCCATGGCTAGATCACTCGGTTTCGGGTCTAATCCTAGCAACTAATTCGCCCAGTTAAGACTCGGTTTCCCTACGGCTCCCCTAAACGGTTAACCTTGCTACTAAAATTAAGTCGCTGACCCATTATACAAAAGGTACGCAGTCACCCAACAAGTGGGCTCCTACTGCTTGTACGTACACGGTTTCAGGTTCTATTTCACTCCCCTCACAGGGGTTCTTTTCGCCTTTCCCTCACGGTACTGGTTCACTATCGGTCAGTCAGGAGTATTTAGCCTTGGAGGATGGTCCCCCCATGTTCAAACAGGATATCACGTGTCCCGTCCTACTCGATTTCACTAATAAAGCGTTGTTGGTTACGGGGCTATCACCCTGTATCGCGGTACTTTCCAGAACCTTCACCTAACGCTGAACTAACTTAAGGGCTAATCCGGTTTCGCTCGCCGCTACTACCGGAATCTCGGTTGATTTCTCTTCCTCGGGGTACTTAGATGTTTCAGTTCCCCCGGTTCGCTTCATTAACCTATGTATTCAGTTAATGATACTAGCTTATGCTAGTGGGTTTCCCCATTCGGAAATCCCAGACTCAAGTGGCTTTTACTGCCTAATCTGGGCTTATCGCAAGTTAATACGTCCTTCATCGCCTCTGACTGCCAAGGCATCCACCGTGTACGCTTAGTCACTTAACCATACAACCCCAAGAGGTCTTGCATGTTCAAACAACCAAGGTTTGTGTTTAATAATCCGATCAAGAAAATATTAAACATTGGTTTTTCGCCGGACTCATTTATTTGTCTTCACTTTAAAAAGTGAAAGCAAACACAGACACTTGAATGTGTATGTTTTGAGAACTCGTTTTTATTCTTCTTTTATAAGAAGCATAAAAACATTTTTTAAAATCAATCTTTCGATTGAATTTACTAGTCAGCTTTCCAAATTGTTAAAGAACATGTAATCATCGTTAGATAACCACTTTTTAAAAACACTTTTCATCTCTATAAAAAGAGAAGTGCGTTTAAAGAGTGGTGGAGCTATGCGGGATCGAACCGCAGACCTCCTGCGTGCAAGGCAGGCGCTCTCCCAGCTGAGCTATAACCCCAACGATTTAAAAGACTATACCATCACTTTTTCTGGGAGAAAAAGTGGTGGGTCTGAGTGGACTCGAACCACCGACCTCACCCTTATCAGGGGTGCGCTCTAACCACCTGAGCTACAGACCCAAGTCTTTTTACGTTCTACATTTTAACCAGGCAATCTGTGTGGACACTGCATAAAACAGTATAAGTCTTTAGGTAAGGAGGTGATCCAGCCCCAGGTTCCCCTAGGGCTACCTTGTTACGACTTCACCCCAGTCATGAACCACACCGTGGTAAACGCCCTCCCGAAGGTTAAGCTATCTACTTCTGGTGCAGCCCACTCCCATGGTGTGACGGGCGGTGTGTACAAGGCCCGGGAACGTATTCACCGTGACATTCTGATTCACGATTACTAGCGATTCCGACTTCATGGAGTCGAGTTGCAGACTCCAATCCGGACTACGACGTACTTTGTGGGATTCGCTCACTATCGCTAGTTTGCAGCCCTCTGTATACGCCATTGTAGCACGTGTGTAGCCCTACTCGTAAGGGCCATGATGACTTGACGTCGTCCCCACCTTCCTCCGGTTTATCACCGGCAGTCTCCCTGGAGTTCCCACCATTACGTGCTGGCAAACAAGGATAAGGGTTGCGCTCGTTGCGGGACTTAACCCAACATTTCACAACACGAGCTGACGACAGCCATGCAGCACCTGTCTCAGAGTTCCCGAAGGCACTAAGCTATCTCTAGCGAATTCTCTGGATGTCAAGAGTAGGTAAGGTTCTTCGCGTTGCATCGAATTAAACCACATGCTCCACCGCTTGTGCGGGCCCCCGTCAATTCATTTGAGTTTTAATCTTGCGACCGTACTCCCCAGGCGGTCTACTTAACGCGTTAGCTCCGAAAGCCACGGCTCAAGGCCACAACCTTCAAGTAGACATCGTTTACGGCGTGGACTACCAGGGTATCTAATCCTGTTTGCTCCCCACGCTTTCGCATCTGAGCGTCAGTCTTTGTCCAGGGGGCCGCCTTCGCCACCGGTATTCCTTCAGATCTCTACGCATTTCACCGCTACACCTGAAATTCTACCCCCCTCTACAAGACTCTAGTCTGCCAGTTCAAAATGCTGTTCCGAGGTTGAGCCCCGGGCTTTCACATCTTGCTTAACAGACCGCCTGCATGCGCTTTACGCCCAGTAATTCCGATTAACGCTCGCACCCTCCGTATTACCGCGGCTGCTGGCACGGAGTTAGCCGGTGCTTCTTCTGTTGCTAACGTCAAACAGCTAAGCTATTAACTTAACTGCCTTCCTCACAACTGAAAGTACTTTACAACCCGAAGGCCTTCTTCATACACGCGGCATGGCTGCATCAGGGTTTCCCCCATTGTGCAATATTCCCCACTGCTGCCTCCCGTAGGAGTCTGGACCGTGTCTCAGTTCCAGTGTGGCTGATCATCCTCTCAGACCAGCTAGGGATCGTCGCCTTGGTGAGCCATTACCCCACCAACTAGCTAATCCCACCTGGGCTAATCCTGACGCGAGAGGCCCGAAGGTCCCCCTCTTTGCTCCCATCTCGTAAAAGATCGGAGATTATGCGGTATTAGCTATCGTTTCCAATAGTTATCCCCCACATCAGGGTATATTCCCAGGCATTACTCACCCGTCCGCCGCTCGTCAGCATTGATAGCAAGCTATCAATCTGTTACCGCTCGACTTGCATGTGTTAGGCCTGCCGCCAGCGTTCAATCTGAGCCATGATCAAACTCTTCAATTAAAGTTTTGTTGGTCTTTCGACCGGCTCAATAAATACTGACTTTAAATACCGTAGTAAATTAAAGCTTTTTATCATTCAAAGAATGATAATTAAATAACTGTGCCAAAATAATCTTCTCTATAAATAGATTGGGCTATTTTGTATTGGTCACTCAGTTTATTGATAAATCTTTCGACTTAACTCTTCAGTGAGTGCCCACACAGATTGCATGGTCAAATTGTTAAAGAACATACTGACTATCGGTAACTGCTTGCGCCGTTGTCCGTGTCAGTGAGGTCGCATTATAGGGGGATTTTATCTGCTGACAACCTTATTTTTATTATTTTTATCTGTTCGCTTAACCATTAATCAATAATGGTAATTTATGACAAATAAAACACCTTTCATTACAAGTAACGTCTGTTTTAAACAAACCCCAATAATAAAAAACGCCTTAGCACATTCATACTAAGGCGATTATTAACGATAATTGGTTATTTCAACCATTTAATTTTTGATCATGCTTGTTTAGCAATAATCTTATCGTCTTCTACTGACAACACGATTGGTTTACCTGGCATAAATTTACCTGATAACAAATCTTGAGCTAATGGATTCTCAATGTATTGCTGAATTGCACGTTTTAATGGACGCGCACCAAATACAGGATCAAAACCAGCATCAGAAATTAACTCTAACGCACTCTCTTGAACATCTAGCTGGAAATCTTTCTCCGCTAAACGTTTTTCCAAACGCGCAAGCTGAATCGAAGCAATATGTTTAATATTCTCTTTACCCAATGGGTGGAACACGACAGTTTCATCAACGCGGTTAATAAACTCAGGACGGAAATGTTGGCCAACAACTTCCATCACTAATGCTTTAATGCCTTCGTAATCCAAACTACCAAAGTGTTCTTGAATACGATCAGAACCTAAGTTTGAAGTCATAATGATCACTGTATTACGGAAATCAACGGTACGACCTTGACCATCAGTTAAACGTCCATCATCTAATACCTGTAATAAAATATTAAACACATCAGGATGCGCTTTTTCTACTTCATCAAGTAAAATAACAGAATATGGACGACGACGAACCGCTTCCGTTAGGTAACCACCTTCTTCATAACCTACATAGCCTGGAGGCGCACCCACTAAACGTGCCACTGAGTGTTTTTCCATAAACTCAGACATGTCGATACGCACCATCGCATCTTCACTATCAAACATAAAGTTCGCCAGTGACTTACATAATTCAGTTTTACCTACACCAGTTGGGCCTAAGAATAAGAATGAACCGATTGGACGCTGTGGATCAGATAAACCGGCACGGCTACGACGAATTGCATTAGCTACCGCTTCAACAGCTTCTTCTTGACCAATAACACGATTATGTAATTCATCTTCCATGCGTAATAATTTATCACGCTCGCCTTCCAGCATTTTAGCGACCGGAATACCTGTTGCTTTAGAAAGTACATCGGCAATTTCAACATCAGTTACTTTATTTTTAAGTAACGTCATATCTTGCATTTCAGCTTGAGCGGCAAGATCGAGTTGCTTTTCAAGTTCCGGAATGCGGCCATACTGTAACTCAGACATGCGATTTAGATCACCCGCACGACGAGCAATTTCAACATCCGTACGGGCTTGTTCTAGCTCAGCTTTAATATGTTGAGTCCCAGATAAAGAGGCTTTTTCAGCATTCCATACTTCTTCAAGTTCAGAATATTCACGCTCTTTAATATCTAGCTCTTCAAGTAAATCACTTAACCGTTTTTGGCTCGCATCATCACTTTCTTTTTCTAATGCTTGCTGTTCAATCTTTAACTGAATAATACGACGCTCTAAGCGATCCATTGATTCGGGTTTAGAGTCGATTTGCATACGAATGCTTGATGCTGCTTCATCGATAAGATCAATCGCCTTATCTGGCAATTGTCGATCTGAAATATAACGGTGCGACAAGGTGGCAGCCGCTACAATCGCAGGATCTGTAATTTCTACATGGTGATGAAGCTCATAACGCTCTTTTAGACCACGTAAAATAGCAATGGTATCTTCAACACTTGGTTCATCCACCAGCACTTTTTGGAAACGACGTTCTAATGCCGCATCTTTTTCTAAATACTGACGGTATTCGTTTAACGTTGTCGCACCTACACAATGAAGCTCACCACGAGCAAGCGCAGGTTTTAACATGTTACCCGCATCCATTGAGCCTTCACCTTTACCAGCGCCGACCATAGTATGGATTTCATCAATAAATAAAATTACGCGACCGTCTTCTTGAGACAGTTCGTTTAATACTGCTTTTAAACGCTCTTCAAATTCACCGCGGAATTTAGCGCCAGCGATCAATGAACCCATATCTAATGAAAGAACACGCTTATCACGCAAACCCTCAGGCACTTCACCATTTACAATACGTTGTGCTAAGCCTTCAACAATGGCGGTTTTACCCACACCCGGCTCACCAATAATAACGGGGTTATTTTTAGTTCGGCGTTGTAATACTTGAATAGTACGACGAATTTCATCATCACGACCAATCACAGGATCTAATCGACCTTGCTCTGCACGTTCTGTTAAGTCGATTGTATATTTAGCTAATGCTTGGCGATTTTCTTCTGCGTTTTGGTCATCCACTTTTTGTCCACCACGAATTTGATCAATCGCTTTACTTATCTGATCCGCTTTTAAACCAAATTCACGTAATAAATCCCCAACAGGACCTTTATCGTTATCAACGGCTGCGAGGATAAATAATTCAGATGAAATAAATTTGTCATTACGTTTTTGTGCGAGTTTGTCACACATGTTTAATAACGTGCCCATGCTATTAGATAGTTGAACCTCACCACCAATACCTGTCACTTTTGGAATGCGCTCTAGGATCTCACCCAAGCGCGAACGAAGCTGAGTAGAATCTACATTCAAAAGGGTAAGTAACGGACGTACAGTACTGCCTTCTTGGTTTAATAACGCCACCATAAGATGAGCAGGTTCAATGTACTGATGATCGCGCCCTAAAGCTAATGACTGCGCATCAGAAATAGCAGCTTGGAACTTACTAGTAAATCGGTCAAGACGCATAGGTCCCCCAATAATAAATTTAATAACCTGTTACTAGTTATATGGTAGTTGGTAGGGATTTTTCAAGACTATTAAAACGCAAAATAATGCTGCAAAAAAAACGGGTACATTGTTAGCCAATATACCCGCTTAATATTTGTTGTAAATTCTGAAAAATTAACGCAGCCAAATCAAGGATGCTTGGCGCCCAGTGATGGCTTGACGACGATAAGAATAAAACAACTCGTCATTATTAAACGTGCAGTACTCACCACCATAAATAGCGCTGATACCGTGTCGTTGTAAACGCTGTCGCGCTAATAAATATAAATTAGCTAACCACTTATCACCATGAGCAACAAAAGCATCAGCAGCTTTGACATCAACATCAATAAACTGCTGTCGCACTTCACTACCAACTTCAAACGCTGTTGGACCAATTGCCGGCCCCATCCACGCCATAATATCAGCTGCAGGACAAGAGAACTTAGCAATGGCGTTATCTATCACTCCAGCAGCAAGTCCCCGCCACCCAGCATGAACAGCAGCCACTTCAGTTCCTTGCTTATTACACAAAAGAACAGGCAAACAGTCAGCCGTCATGATGGCACAGGCTAAGCCAGGCACACGGGTAAAACTACCATCAGCATCGATAACGTCAGTTAACGGTACAGTAAGATCAATCACAATTGGGCTGTGAATTTGATTTAGCCATGCTGGCTCTGCCGTTAACCAACAATGTTGTTTCAGTAATTGCCGATTTGTCAGTACTGAACTTACATCATCCCCAACATGCAATCCCAAATTAAGTGCATCGTAAGGCGCAGAACTGACACCGCCAAAACGGGTTGTACTGACCGTTAATACATTAGCTGGAGCGGGCCAGTTAGGAATAATGGTTCGCATTAATACATATCTTCGTTATTTTCAGCGTTATCTTTACGTAAAATATCAATCATCGCTACCATATCGTTAGGTAGTGGTGCATGCCATTCCATTAACTCACCCGTCATTGGGTGTGATAAACGCAACATACGTGCATGCAATGCTTGACGGTCAAATGAACGCAACGCATGAATAAATTCATCAGACGCATTACGTGGTGGACGAGGACGACCACCATAGATCACATCACCAATTAACGGATGACTCATGTATGACATGTGTACACGGATTTGGTGAGTACGGCCGGTTTCTAGACGTAACACAATACGCGTATGCTCACGGAAACGCTCAGCAACACGGTAATGGGTAATCGCGTCTTTACCTAACTCATGTACCGCCATACAAATACGCTTAGTTGCATGACGACCAATAGGTTTCTCTATCGTACCACCACCGGTCATTTGACCGATTGCAATCGCTTCGTATTCACGGGTGATCTTACGCTTTTGTAACGCACGCACTAAACGTGTTTGTGATTGAATAGTCTTTGCCACAACCATTAAACCCGTCGTGTCTTTATCCAAACGGTGCACAATACCTACACGTGGTACTTCAGCCAATGCAGGGTAATGATATAACAGCGCATTTAACACTGTACCATCAGGAGTTCCCGCACCTGGATGCACTACAAAATCACGTGGTTTATTAATCACTAAAATGTCATCATCTTCATAGACAACATCAAGTGGAAGGTCTTGCGCAATCCAGCGCATTTCATCTTCGATTTCGGCTTGAATAAATAATTCTTCACCACCCATCATTTTTGAACGTGGTTTGTTGTCAATTTTACCGTTTACTGAAACCATGTCTTTTAGAATCCACTCTTTGATACGAGAGCGGGAGTAATCTGGATATAATTCAGCAATAACCTGATCAAGGCGCTTACCTAGTTGGCTTTCGCTAACTGTATTTGTTAATTCTATTTGCTGTGCCATAACGAACTTTTTTAAAAAGCGTGAGACTAATTGCCATACGCTGCGTAAAATGTACCAAGCTTAATAAAACGATGCTTGATGTAAACTAATATAATGTCATTGTATCTGTTAACGGCTCAGTCCGTAATGGATCGAGCAAAATAAAATTTTTATCAAGGAAACTGACGCCGTAATGAAACGCCTGACAATATCGACTTTTCTAGCTGTAGCCTTGCTTTCAGGCTGTTCCAGTACTGAAAAAGTCATTCCTGATGTTCCACCATCAGACTTATATTCCACAGCTCAGCAAGCATTGCAGAGTGGTAATTGGAACAATGCTATCGAGCGCTTAGAAGCAATGGACTCTCGTTATCCATTTGGCGCTTACTCAAATCAAGTTCAGTTAGATTTGATTTATGCCTACTACAAAAATGATGATTTGCCATTAGCTCAAGCCACTATTGCGCGTTTTTTACGCTTAAATCCTACTCATCCACAAGCTGATTGGGTTTATTATATGCGTGGCCTGACGCATATGGCACAAGATCGCAGTTTTATGCATGATATGTTCAATATTGATCGTTTTGATCGTGATCCAACCCCTTCACGCCAAGCATTCCGCGATTTTAAATACTTACTAGAACGCTTCCCTGATAGTCAGTATGACGCAGATGCAAAAGCACGTATGATTTTTTTAAAAAATCAGCTAGCAGAGTATGATCTTGCTGTTGCGGATTTTTATGTACGCCGCGAAGCATGGATTGCAGCAATTAATCGTTGCCAACAAGTACAACGCTTGTACCCAGATACTAGTGCTGCCCGTAAATCATTGCTACTTGAAAAAACAGCTTACGCTAAATTAAAACTGGACAAAGAAGTTTCACGTACTGAAGCGGTGATTAAACTTAATCCAGTAAAGTAATACCTAAAAATACAACCATAAAAAATGGCAGCTAAGATAAGCTGCCATTTTTATAAATTATGTTAACAACAATTATTTGCTTCAATAAATATCATTTTGATAATACAAAGATAGCCGCTGAACAAAAAACACTCAACGCTATGAAATAAAACGTATTTACCCCCTAGTTAGCATTGGCTACCAGCAATCAATCTTTGCTCATACTGCCTCAAATCATCAGTAAATCTCAAGCTTTTTTTATATACTTTTTTGCAACAAACCCACTTCAGTCACATTTTTTTTACTGAAAATCCACTAACAACAACAATGTGATATAGATCACATTATAAGTTGGTATTTTTAGTAATCTAAAGTTAACCCAACGAAGGGTAGCAAACGAGGAAGATAAATATGACATTAGAAATTACTGGTAAAAACATCGATATCACCCCGGCTATCCGTGAGCGTTTTGAATTTAAATTCAATAAGTTAGAAAAACTTCAAGTGCCACTAATCAAAAAACATGTAATGATTAGTAAAGAACCAAACAAGCTATTTAAAATTGAAGCTTCTATTGGTATTGCTGGAGGACAATTGGTCGCTTCTGCAGAACATGAAGACTTGTTTGGTGCGATCACTGAGTTATATCAAAAACTAGATCGCCAACTTAAGAAGCAAGCTCACAAACCAAATGCACGCCGTGCTAGTCATAGTGAAAAACCAACACAAGCTGAAGCTGAAGACACAGCTGAGTATGACGATGAAATTGAATTTGATGAAGTATAATCGTTAACGATTAAGAGGATTTAAAACAGCCCTGCCGATGCAGGGCTGTTTGCTTTGTGCTTGACAAAAAAATACCCCCTGCTTAATGTTGATCGAATCGTTAAAACCATAATATACCGCTTTCAAGTTCAAGAGAGCCGATCATAATAGGGATAGCTATGACCGATAACACACAGTATTCATTGGATGATATTCGCCATAATGTCACCCGTATCGATAATACATTATTAGCTCTTTTAGCAGAGCGACGCACGTTAAGCCTTGAAGTCGCTAAAAGTAAAATAAGTACCGCGAAACCAGTACGCGATCAAGTACGTGAACAAGCACTGTTATTACGCCTTATCGAAACTGGTAAAGACCATCAACTTGATCCGTCATACGTTACTCAACTCTTTCATACTATTATTGAAGATTCAGTTTTATATCAACAAGCTTATTTGCAACGCTTAGTTAATCCAGAAAATGCTCGACCAACGGCGCGAGTATCATTTCTTGGTGCAAAAGGGTCATATTCACACCTCGCTAGCCGTAATTATTTTAGCCGTAAGCAAACCCAACTCGTTGAAATAAGCTGCTCATCATTTCGAGATATCATTAATGAAGTCGAGGCGGGTCATGCTGATTATGGTGTCTTACCCATCGAAAATACCAGTTCAGGCTCAATTAATGAAGTCTACGACTTATTGCAACATACTAGCTTATCGATTGTGGGAGAAATTACCCAACCCATAGAGCATTGCTTATTAACCGCCGTTGATACTCAACTTGAGCAGATTGATACCCTTTACTCTCATCCCCAACCCCATCAGCAATGCAGTGAGTTTTTACACAGTATGGGAAAAATCAATCAACAATACTGCTCAAGCACTGCCGATGCGATGTTAGCTGTTGCGGAACTTAAACAGCCTAATATTGCCGCCATTGGTAATGCATCGAGTGGTGAAATCTATGGCTTAACACCAATAAAAACCAATATTGCCAATCAACAACAAAATTTTACTCGCTTTATTGTTGTAGCCCGTAAACCCGTAAGCGTGACTTCACTGATTCCAGCTAAAACGACCCTGATTATGTCAACTGCACAGGCTGCAGGTTCATTAGTTGAATGTTTATTGGTGCTTCGTAATGCCAAAATAAATATGACAAAACTGGAATCTCGTCCTGTTATTGGTAATCCATGGGAAGAAATGTTCTATGTCGATGTTGAGATCAATTTAAAAGACCCACTAATGCAACAAGTGTTAGAAGATCTCACTCGCTTAACCCGCTTTATAAAAGTCTTAGGTTGTTATCCTAGCGAAAATGTAACGCCTACAGATGTTGAATTTATTGATTAATATATCAACATAAACTGATCCCATAAAAAAACCGCCTCATACTGATAGCGGTTTTTTTAGGATGTAATTATCGAGCTTCAAGCCCTTTATTTTCGTCGAGTTGAATCATTCGCCTGTCTAAGTAGTCCTTGGCTCTCGACTAAAAAATGTTGAGCATAATCACCAAACCAATGCTCTACCTGTCCAAAAGCTTGCTTAAAAGCGACTTTATCTTGACGTTCTAACATGTCAATTGCTTCACCAAAACGCTGATGGAAACGTTTGATCATCGCTAAGTTTTGAGGTGCAGACATAATAATATCCGCATATAACTGCGCATCTTGAGCAAACAAACGCCCAACCATCGCTAACTCTAAGCGATAAATAGGCGAGCTTAATGACATTAGCTGCTCAATTTTTGGATCTTCTTCTGCTAAATGAACCCCATAAACAAATGAGGTAAAATGGCGTAAAGCCTGAATTAAGGTCATACCTTGATCATGCTCAATCGCACTAATACGATTTAATGATGCTCCCCAAATCTGAATTTGCTCCAATAACCATTGATAACTTTCAGGTTGACGACCATCACAGTAAACAACAACTTGTTTAGCAAGACTTGGAATATCAGGACCAAACATCGGATGTAAACCGACAACCGGCCCTTGATGGATCTCTAACATTACTTGCAGGGGACCACTTTTTACCGAGGTTAAATCAGTAAGAATACAATCTTTCGGTAAGTTGCTTAACTTCGCAATAATAGTTTCAGTGATATGAATAGGGACAGAAACAACTACCATTCCTGCATCATGTAATATCTCATCAGCGCGATGCCAATCATCACGCCCTAAAATACGTACCTGATAACCCGATAACTCAAACATTCGTTGAAATAGCTGTCCTAATTGTCCATGACCACCAACAATAACAATTGGGCGCAATTGAGGATTAAGACACTTAAAACCAGAATCATTTTCACTTGAATATGATTCTCGCATTGTACGTCGTAATATATCCTCAATCAGATCAGCAGGAACGCCTTTTGATTCAGCTTCTTGACGACGAGATGCCAACATTGCCGCTTCACGATCTGGGGCATAAATAGGCAATCCATGTTGGCTCTTAACAACACCAACTTGTTCGACTAATGCTAAACGGCGTGCTAATAGCGCCACCATTTGACGATCAACATCGTCTATTTGATCTCTTAATATGCTTAACTCAGCAACCATGATTTTTGACATCCGTATTTATCCAACTGCAACTATAATGCAAAGGCTTATTTAATTCTATTTTGTAAAAACGGTACTAACTCTTGATGGGCTTTTCGTAATAATTGTTCTGTTGTTTCCCAACTAATACATGCATCGGTAATAGAGACACCATAAGCCATATCTTGCAGAGGCAAATCTGCACTTTGATTACCTTCATTAAGATGGCTTTCAATCATTAAACCAATAATTGAACGGTTTCCTTCTCGAATCTGGTGAATAGCATCTGTCGCCACTAAAGGTTGACGCTGATAATCTTTAAGCGAGTTTGCATGGCTACAATCAATCATTAATGATGGCGTCAATCCTGATGCTACCATTTCAGTTTCACATTCAGCCACCGACACAGAATCATAATTGGTTTGTTTACCGCCACGTAAAATAACATGACCGTCAGGATTTCCTTGAGTAGCCAATAATGCAACTTGTCCATTTGGGTTGATTCCCATGAACTTATGCCCAGAGGCTGCTGCTTGCATCGCATTAATCGCTGTCGCTAAGCTCCCATCGGTACCATTTTTAAAACCAACAGGCATTGATAACCCACTCGCCATTTCACGGTGGGTTTGTGATTCAGTCGTACGAGCACCAATAGCAGCCCAACTAAATAAATCACCTAAATATTGAGGACTAATAGGATCAAGCGCTTCAGTGGCAACTGGAATACCCGCTTCAACCAAATCAATTAATAATTGGCGTCCAATATGTAGCCCTTCTTCAACTTCAAACGAACCATCAAGATACGGATCATTGATTAATCCTTTCCAACCAACAGTCGTACGCGGTTTTTCAAAATAAACCCGCATCACAATGTAAAGTTGATCATCAAGCTCTGCAGCAAATCGCTTTAATTTTTCAGCATAGATTTTTGCTTGTTCAACATCATGAATGGAACATGGTCCACAAACCACTAATAAACGATGATCACGATGATGAATAATATCAGCAATCGTTTGACGTGATTGTTCAATGAATGCCAACGCCGTTTTTGATACTGCCATCTTTTGTTTCAACTGCGCGGGTGTAATTAATACTGATTCATCTGCAATATGAATATTATTTAAGCCATCTTTTTCCATAAGTCATCCCTGCAAGTAATAGATATTCTTTTACCAACATAACAATTGCGACAGCTTTATTGCAACAACTTGTAAACATAAAATGCCATTTGTAAACATTAGCTTACAAATGGCACTTTGTTATCATTCTTATCAATTATCTTTAACTAACTAATGATAGAAGTTCTATTATCAAAATTGAGGTTCCATCATGCCATAGCGTTCAAAACCTTGTTGCCATTTAATGGCATATAGGCCTTCTTGATGACGCCGGTATTCGCATAGCCCCCATTCCCTTTTCCCTTGTTCTCCTAATTTAAATATATGCTCTTGGCTACAATATTGATCTAATCCTTGCTGATACCCTTGCTGATAACTGTCGTAGTCCAATGTCATTGTTGAATCATATTTTTGAGTGATCGCAACTAATGCCTTACTGGATAACTTTTCACTACCAGAAATACCATTATAAAAACCTAATTGATGAAAATCTCCATTTGTAACTAGCTTTTTCTGTGTCACACAGCCAGTAATTAAACCTGTAATAACAACAGCTAATAAGGCTTTATTGATCATAATTAATTCCTTTTAAAAAATACACCAACCTCTATACCACATTAAAAACGTGCTTATATTAACAAATATCGATAGAAATAATTCTCGAATACCAGTCTATATCACATATGCAACATTATATTAAGAAGCAAAATATTGAAACTACTACACTAGCCGCCAATTGCAATCCTATGATTCTTTTTTGAATCATCACATTACATAGCGAGCATATATATGGCATGGTTTTTACTCTGTGTAGCAGCACTTATTGGCGGTTATTTTATTTATGGCAGCTTTATTGAAAAAGTTTTTGGTGTAAATATTAACCGTCAGACACCAGCTTATACTCAACAAGATGGCGTCGATTATGTCCCGATGTCTAACAATAAAGTCTATTTAGTTCAGTTATTAAACATCGCTGGTGTCGGTCCTATATTTGGTCCAATAATGGGTGCACTTTATGGTCCAGCTGCAATGTTATGGATTGTATTGGGATGTATTTTTGCAGGTGCCGTCCACGATTACTTCTCGGGAATGCTATCGGTACGTAATGGTGGCGCATCCGTTCCGACATTAACAGGACGCTACTTAGGTAACGGTGCAAAACATTTTATGAATATTTTTGCTATCGTACTGTTACTGCTTGTTGGTGTTGTTTTTGTCTCTGCGCCTGCGGGAATGATCACTAATCTCATTAATGATCAAACCAGTCTTAATGTCTCAATGACCACCATGGTCGTGATTATTTTTGGTTATTATATTCTAGCGACGATTGTACCTGTTGATAAAATCATTGGCCGGTTTTATCCATTCTTTGGTGCATTACTGATTTTTATGTCTGTCGGTTTAATCACCGCTATTGGTATTTCAGACGAACACCAATTATTAGAGGGCTTTGAAATTAGTCAGATGGTCACTAATATGAATCCTAATGACTTACCATTATGGCCAGCCCTGTTTATTACTATTGCTTGTGGTGCGATTTCAGGCTTTCATGCGACCCAATCACCTCTAATGGCGCGCTGTATTGAAAATGAACAAAATGGTCGATTTATTTTTTATGGTGCAATGATCGGTGAAGGTATTATTGCTCTAATCTGGTGTGCGCTAGCATTATCATTCTTTGGTTCAATAGAAGCACTTTCAGATGCGATTACTAATGGTGGTCCGGGTAATGTGGTCTATAGTTCATCATTTGGTTTATTAGGTGTCTTTGGTGGTATCGTCGCTTTTCTTGGTGTCGTTATTCTACCAATTACTTCAGGTGATACTGCATTCCGTTCGAGCCGTTTAATTCTGGCTGAATATTTTAATATGGATCAAAAGCCGTTGCGTAATCGCTTATTAATGGCCATGCCTTTATTTATTTTAGGTGCCATTTTGACGCAAGTCGATTTCGCTATTATTTGGCGTTACTTTGGTTTTGCAAACCAAACCACCGCAGTCATGATGCTATGGACAGCATCAGCTTACCTATTACGTCTTAATAAGTTGCATTGGGTCGCGACAATTCCCGCAATGTTTATGACCACGGTATGCATCAGTTTCATTCTTAATAACGATCAGCTTGGATTTGGATTACCAATGACAATATCAACCATTGTCGCCATGATAGCGACAGTCGGTATTACATTGATGATCATTAAGAAATCACAAGGCAAAGACGTAATTGATATTGATACCGATGATGTAGAGAAAACAGCTACCCCGTTATCATCTAAAAGCTAATCCCAATACGAAGCTATCAATATAAAAATCAGAACATTAACAAAACCAGTGCTCGTCACTGGTTTTTTCATTAGACCAATCCCATTAATTAAGTGGTCATCTTTCCAAAGCATTAGATTCCCTATTGCCCTCACAGGCATTCACTGTAGGGAATGACGAAAGAGGTCATTAATTTAGTTCAGAAACTTATTGTGATTGGTATTACCTTAATTTATAACCAAACCCTGATTTATAGCAAAAAAAAGCCCACCATATAGGTGGGCTTTTCGATAAACGTCAGACGCTTATTATTTCTTAGTAAGCTTCTCGCGGATACGTGCTGATTTACCAGAACGCTCACGTAGGTAGTACAACTTGGCACGACGTACTGCACCACGACGTTTAACAGTAATGCTGTCAACTACTGGAGAGTGAGTTTGGAACGCACGCTCAACGCCTTCACCGTTCGACATTTTACGAACAGTGAATGCTGAATGTAGACCACGGTTACGGATTGCGATTACAACGCCTTCAAAAGCCTGTAGACGCTCACGGTCACCTTCTTTTACCTTAACTTGTACAACAACAGTGTCACCTGGTGCGAAAGTTGGTAGGTCTGTTTTTAGTTGCTCTTGCTCAAGAGCTTTAATGATGTTACTCATTTGGTATATACCCTAGAATAAACTGATACTAATTTAATTAAATACTTGCTTTATTTTCGCGGATAAATTCCGCGAGCAAGAATTCCTGATCGTCAGTCAGAGCTAGGTTTTCCAGGAGCTCTGGTCTTCTCAGCCATGTACGGCCTAGCGATTGCTTTAATCGCCAGCGACTAATTTCTTGATGATTGCCAGACATTAATACCGCAGGTACTTCTTGTCCGTCCAACAATTCAGGTCGTGTGTAATGAGGACAATCTAACCAACCATTTGCAAAAGAATCTTCTTCTGCTGATGCAAAGTCACCCAGCACGCCCGGAACAAACCGAACCACTGCGTCAATTAGCGTCATGGCAGGTAACTCGCCACCCGTTAACACAAAATCACCGATAGACCATTCTTCGTCTACCTCTTGTTGAATAATGCGCTCATCTACCCCTTCATAGCGGCCACAAATAAGAATCAAATTCTCAGTTTGTGCTAACTCCTCAACACCAGCTTGATCCAGCTTACGGCCTTGAGGGGAAAGGTAGATTACTTTAGCCGGACCTTTTGCAGACTTTTTGGCAGTGTGAATGGCATCGCGCAAAGGCTGCACCATCATTAACATACCCGGTCCACCACCATACGGTCGATCATCCACCGTACGATGTTTGTCATGCGTAAAATCACGAGGATTCCACGTATCAACACTCAAAAGGCCTTTTTTTACCGCCTGGCCTGTTACCCCATAATTGGTAATGGTAGAGAACATTTCAGGAAAAAGACTGATTACTCCAACCCACATATGCTCACTCGCTTACTACCGGAGGTTAAAACTCAGGATCCCAGTCAACTTCGATCCGCTGAGCAGTGCGATCAATCAACTTGATGACCTGCTCATCGAGGAACGGGATTAAACGTTCCTTCTGTCCGAAAGCATCTTTAAGATTTGCCTTAACAACTAACACATCGTTGGCACCTGTTTCCAGGATATCAGTAACTTTACCTAGGTCGTAACCTTCAGTAGTAACCACTGACATACCAAACAACTCACGCCAGTAGAATTCTTCATCTGACAATGCGGGTAGTTGATCAGCCAAAACTGCTACTTCTGCATTAGTGAAAACTTGAGCATCCTCGCGGATATCCATGCCTTCTAGCTTAGCAACAAGACCTTGGCCGTGGCGTTTCCATGACTCAACATGGATTTCCGTCCACTCACCTTTGATTTTAATCATCCAAGGGGTGTAGGAAAAAATACTTTCGGATTCTTCGGTGTAGGAAAAAACTTTGAGCCAACCCTTGATACCGTAGGTGGCACCTAGTTTACCGACAATAATGTGGTCTTGGTTTTTAATACTCATCGTCTTTCTCTGTACCTAAGTACTAATTAAGCTACAGCTTTAGCTGCATCTTTGATTAGTTTAGCTACACGATCAGTCGCACAAGCGCCTTGACCTAACCAGTGGTTTACGCGATCTAGATCTAAACGTAAACGCTCTTCTTGACCCTTAGCTAGTGGGTTGAAGAAACCGATTTGCTCGATGTTTGCGCCGTCACGTGGAGCACGTGCGTCAGCAACAACGATTTGATAGAATGGACGCTTCTTAGCGCCGTGACGTGCCAAACGAATGGTTACCATATCGTCCTCTTTGCATTACTGTAAATTAAATGACCCCGCTATAAAAACGAGGTCCGTGCCAAAATAAAGCCTCGGAATTTTACCCTTTGGGGCGACGAATGCAACTGCTTTAGTTACTTTTTCACCGCTTAAGTAGAACAAAAGCTTTAAAACCATTAAAAATCAGACTATTAGCGACCAGGGAACATTCCACCACCTGGCATCATGCCTTTCATTTGACGCATCATATTCTTCATTCCACCCTTTTGCATCTTTTTCATCATCTTTTGCATCTGGGTAAATTGCTTCAATAAACGGTTTACGTCTTGTACCTGAGTACCAGAACCGGCTGCAATACGCTTCTTACGTGAGCCTTTAATTAGCTCAGGTCGAGCACGTTCGCCTTTGGTCATAGAATTGATGATAGCTTCCATTTGCATGAAGATTTTATCATCAACTTTATCTTTCATATCACCAGGCAACTGCGACATACCAGGAAGTTTGTCGAGCATGCCCATCATGCCACCCATATTTTTCATTTGCTGAAGCTGGCTACGGAAATCTTCAAGATCAAAGCCTTTTTTGTCTTTAAATTTCTTAGCTAATTTTTCAGCTTCTTTTTTATCAACGTTACGTTCTAGATCTTCAATCAATGATAGAACGTCGCCCATACCTAAAATACGAGAAGCAACACGATCAGGGTGGAACGGTTCTAAAGCATCAGTTTTTTCACCAACACCTAAAAATTTAATTGGTTTACCGGTAATGTGACGTACAGATAATGCCGCACCACCACGTGCATCACCATCAACTTTGGTTAAAATAACACCCGTTAGTGGTAATGCATCATTAAATGCTTTGGCTGTATTTGCCGCATCTTGACCCGTCATGGCATCAACCACAAACAAGGTTTCAACCGGGTTTAACGCTTGATGGATGTCTTTGATCTCACCCATCATTTCTTCATCAACGTGCAAACGACCTGCGGTATCGACAATCACCACATCATAGAACTTGGTTTTACCATGCTCTAAGGCTGCTTTTACAATCGTTAATGGTTTTTGCTCAACGTTTGATGGGAAGAAATCCACACCAACATCAGTGGCTAATGTTTCTAGCTGTTTGATTGCCGCAGGACGATAAACGTCAGCAGAAACAACCAATACTTTCTTTTTATCACGCTCTTTTAATAGCTTACCTAATTTGCCGACACTGGTGGTTTTACCCGCACCTTGTAAGCCCGCCATTAAAATAACCGCTGGCGGTTGGCAGCTTAAATCAAGCGCTTCATTGCCTTCTCCCATCACCGCTTCAAGTTCAGATTGAACAATCTTAATGAACTCTTGACCGGGTGTTAGGCTTTTTGATACTTCAGTGCCCACTGCGCGCTCTTTTACGCGCTTAACAAATTCACGAACAACAGGTAGCGCAACGTCGGCTTCGAGTAATGCCATCCGCACTTCACGCAAGGTATCCTTTATATTGTCATCCGTAAGACGACCACGGCCGCTGACATTTTTCAGCGTTCGCGATAAACGCTCGGTTAAATTTTCGAACATGTGGTGCTACTCGCTCGTTACGCAACTCAATCAAAATTGCAAAATTATCAAAATTGCTACAAGTATACCGCAAAAAAGCTTGGTCTTTCATGTAAACCCACCGCTCTTTTTGGGATTACATTGGCGACGAAGGTTTGAGCAGGGTATAATTGTTGCTTCTAAATATTAAAAATAGCTATTCGTTACTAAGGAACTATCTGGTTGACTATGGACACGCTAATTGCCATCCCTGCAGTATGCTTTTATATCATCGCGCTACTGTTTGTTGTCCCAGGGCTTGCGAATAATAACGGAATTAAAACTCAGCCTGTTTTTATTACCGCCGTTATTGCTATTGCCTTACATTTGCTATTGCTTAAGGATCTTATCCTCGCCACATCAGGCCAAAATCTCAGCATCCTTAACGTTGCATCGCTGATTAGCGTTATTGTTGCCAGTCTAACCACGCTTGCAATGTTAAAAATGCGAATCTGGTTCTTGTTACCCGTTGTTTATAGCTTTGCTGCTATTAACTTATTAGCAGCAACAATGTTATCTGGTGCTTTTATTACCCATTTAGAAGCTCAACCACAAGCTTTAGTGCATATTTCTCTGGCCTTGTTCTCATATTCAACCTTAATGATTGCTACTTTATACGCGCTACAACTTGCTTGGCTTGATCATAAATTAAAGCATAAGAAAAGCTTACAGATTAATCCTAACATTCCACCATTAATGATGGTAGAACGCCAACTTTTCAAGATCATTATTGTCGGTTATAGCCTGCTAACTGTCACTCTTATCAGTGGCTACTTTTTTATTGGCGACATTATTGCTCAAGGCAAAACCCATAAAGCAGTCTTATCCTTGCTTGCTTGGATTATTTACAGCGTATTGTTATGGGGTCATTACCGCCAAGGTTGGCGTGGCCGTAAAGTCGTTTGGTTTAGTTTAGCCGGTGCTTTTCTTCTGACATTAGCCTATTTCGGTAGCCGTTTTGTCAAAGAAATTATCATTGGCAGTTAGTTCACTAACACCTCGTTATTTTATTGCTACACTTATTTTTATAATCACTCTTTTTTATACATTATTGTTCGTTTATTCAATAACTAACAATGCTTGCTTAATCTGTTAAGGACTGCCCCTTTTGGACCAAATTTCCACAGGCTTATTATTTGCTTTACTTGCTCTTATGATCGTCATTTCAGCTTACTTTTCAAGTTCTGAAACAGGAATGATGACCCTCAACCGTTATAAACTACGCCATCTTGCAAGCCAAGGGCATAAAGGGGCTCAACGTGTAGAAAAACTTCTTTCCCGTACTGACCGTTTACTGGGGCTCATTCTAATCGGCAATAATCTGGTTAATATTATCGCATCAGCCATTGCGACTATTATTGGTATGCGCCTTTATGGTGATGCTGGTGTCGCAATTGCAACCGCAATTTTAACCATTGTAATTCTAGTTTTTGCAGAAGTAACACCCAAAACAGTCGCGGCGTTATACCCAGAAAAAATCTCTTACACGAGCAGTATCTTACTTAACATTTTAATGAAATTACTCTACCCATTAGTGTGGTTTGTAAATGGTATTACTAATGGCTTCTTATTTATCTTACGTGTAAAAAAAGATAACAATACAGGCTCAAACATTAACTCTGAAGAACTACGAACCATTGTTAATGAAGCCGGTTCATTGATCCCTCGCCGTCATCAAGATATGTTGATCTCAATTCTTGATTTAGAAAATGTTACCGTTGAAGATCTGATGATCCCACGTAACGAAATTGCAGCAATCAATGTCAATGATGATTGGAAATCCATTGTGCGCCAATTAAGCCATTCAGCACATGGTCGCATTGTCTTATATCGCGATAGTATTGATGAAGTTGTTGGAATGCTACGTGTCCGTGAAGCTTATCGCTTAATGATGGACAAAAATGATTTCAGTAAAGAAAACCTACTTCGTGCAGCTGATGAAGTGTATTTTATTCCTGAAGGTACACCGCTCAACATTCAGCTCTTAAAGTTTCAACGTAATAAAGAACGCATTGGCTTAATTGTGGATGAGTACGGCGATATTCAAGGTTTGATCACTGTTGAAGATATTCTCGAAGAAATCGTCGGCGAATTTACTACTTCAATTGCACCAACACTGGCTGAAGAAATAACCCAACAAAAAGATGGTAGCTTATTAATTGAAGGCAGTGCGAATATTCGCGATCTTAATAAAAGTTTAAATTGGCAACTACCAACAGATGGTCCGCGTACATTAAATGGTTTTATTCTTGAACATTTAGAATATATTCCAGATGAAAAGATCAACGTTAATATTAACGGTCATCAAATGGAAATCATTGAAGTGGCTGACAATATGATTAAGTTAATCAAAGTATTACCAACAAATAGTAATACAGAAAAACTTCCTCAAACAGAAATAGAGCAAGACGTTGATAAACACTGATCACGCAATATTTAACTAATCATCAAATATAATACTTAAAACAAAAAAGCCGCATTGTGATTTTATTCATAATACGGCTTTTTTAGTCTTTAGTATCGGCAGTTATTTAACCTGTAACTGCTGCAATAGCGCTTCAGGCAACGCAAGATCATCATTCTTATTAACATCAATACCCGCTTTGATAATCGCTGCGGCAATTGCTTGAGCCTCGGTTAAAGAATGTAGACTGTAAGTCCCACATTGGTATTCATTTAGCTCAGGTATCTGCTCTTGCGTCGCGACGGCTAGTACATCTTTCATTGCCGCTAACCAAGCTTGAGCAACAGTTTGCTCAGTTGGCTTACCAATCAAGCTCATGTAAAAACCAGTCCGACAGCCCATCGGCGAAATATCAATAATTTCTACCGTGTCAGAATTTAAATGCTGCCGCATAAACCCTGCGTATAAATGTTCTAGCGTATGAATACCACGCTCGCTAAGAATATCTGCATTTGGGCGACAAAAACGCAAATCAAACACTGTAATCGTGTCACCTTTTGGAGTTTGCATGGTCTTTGCTATCCTTACAGCAGGCGCATGCATTTTGGTATGATCGACAGTAAAGCTATCAAGTAATGGCATTGCTTACATCTCCTTGTCTTAAAAATAAATCCTAGCACCTAATTTCTACAGTGCATATTTCCAATTAACCTACCACCAACTTTTGTTAGCATCGAGCTCTTTACGACATTGCTTCAATTGCCAGCCATAATCCCTTGCTTGTCGTTCAACTTTTCGTGCAACTTTAATTAGCCATGGCTTACGGTGATAAGTACCACGTTTATAGCCTCCACGACCTTCGTGATAAGCTAAATATTGGCCGTAAGCATTCCATTTAGAAATACCTAATTGCCGTTGCGTTTCATTGGTATACCAGCCAATAAATTGTAGTGCGTCATCAAAATTACTGCGAGAACCACCATGACCGGTGTGTTTTTGAAAATCAGCCCATGCAGGATCTTGCGCTTGAGCATAACCATACGCACTACTCACTCGACCCCATGGAATAAAGCCAAGCACATAGTCTTTAGGCGGTAACGCATCATGGCGATAACTACTTTCTTGCTTCATGATAGCCATCGCAACATTAATCGGTGTACCCCACTTTTGTTGCATATCAATAGCATCTTGATACCAATCAGGGTATTGACGAAAAATACTACACAGGTTTGATTGGTTATTGGGTGGTGGTGTCGCACAACCACTCACAATGAAAACCACCGCAGTCAGTAATAATAATCGAACACGTAAGCGCATTTTTTACCTTATGTTGTTAATCATTAAATTCGATCAAAAAAAAGCTGACACTTAGAAAAGGTCAGCTTGATATCATGTTTTATTTGGTTAACATCGGTATTTCTACATCAACATCGGCAAAATAATCGGCTAAGAAATCATCAAATGAAAGTGTGTCACTTTGTTCAATTTGACGTTGTTTAATCACCGATGCAGCCACTTCTTGCTCAAACGTGGCTTGATCATAAAAACGGAACGCTTGTTGCGCTAATTTTTTAGCATGTGCCGTTGCATAATAATCACCAAGCGCACCAATCCCTTGATAGGTTTTGATTTGCTCAAGCAACGTGGCTGAAAATGTTAATTTAGGATCTTCAATCCAAGTTAACAAACGTTGATAGGTTTGCTGGTATTTATCATTACCGTGTAAACCATCTAAAGTAATAGCAACTTGCTCTAATTCAGCAAAAACACGGCGTCCCCATGTTTTAAGCAATAGCTCTTCACCATCACAACCAATTTTAAGCAGTAATTCTGGATTACGACCATCAACAACCACTTTATTCCAATTGTCACGCCAGCAAGCAAGCTCACAATCGGTCATATTCGGTGATGGCGTTAATGTTGCCCAGATTAAAAATAAATCAAGAAAACGTACCTGATCTTCATCAATACCAATCGGGCTAAATGGATTGACATCAAGCGAACGCACTTCAATGTACTCAACCCCTGCACGCTTTAATGCTTCTGATGGTTTTTCACCACTTTTAGCCACACGTTTAGGACGAATAGGCGCATATAGCTCATTTTCAATCTGTAATACATTACTATTTAACTGTTGACGTTTGCCATCAACAACAACCCCAAGCTTAGAAAATTCTTCTGATGGCGTATGAATAGCACTATTAAGCCCCGTTAAATATTGTTCGATATTATTAAAACCAATTTTTAACGAGCTTTGAGCATGATTGGTATAACCTAAATCGCTTAATCGTAACGCGGTTGCATTCTCTAAAAAGTAAGTTCCTTTACCTACCTTTTCAAACGATGCTTTAAGTTGCTCATTTTGAATAAACGAACCACACATTGCAGGAGAAGAGCCAAATAAATATGGAATTAGCCATCCAAAACGGTAATAGTTTCGAATCAAGCCAAAGTATGCATCAGAAACCGAGTCTTGGCGTTGTTGATCTGTTTGATCGCCAAATAAACCATCCCAAAAAGTATCAGGGAAGGAAAAATTAAAATGCACGCCAGAAATAATTTGCATTACGCTGCCATAACGACGCTTTAAGCCTTCGCGATACAGGGTTTTCATTCGTCCTGAATTTGAGCTGCCGTACTGTGCTAATTCAATCTCATTTTGATCATCAACAAAGCATGGCATAGACATCGGCCATAAGCGCTCGCCAGCCATATGGCTTAAAGAAAACTTATGAATATCGTCTAATTGTGCAAGTAAATCATCAACATCACGAGAAACTGGCGTAATAAATTCCAGTAAAGATTCAGCAAAATCAGTGGTGATCCATTTATTTGTTAACGCAGAACCTAAAGCACTCGGATGGGGCAATGAAGAGACAGTTAAGTCTTCTGTTATGCGTAAAGACTCACGCTCAAGACCACGCCCTAGCTGTGTTAATGCTTCAGGATTTTTGGCAACCTGTTGCAACCTTTCGGAAAAAGTCATGAAGGTCATTCTCATTTTTATCCAATTGAAGAAAACAGGGTAATCATTATTAAGCGGGATTACCATGCTTTATAGTATTAATAATTGTGAAACATTTTTACTACACAATAACAGCCCTTAACTTAATAAAGGCTGTTACTCCGTAGCATATCTTACTGATTGAGTACTAATTGATGAATAGGTAAACCTAATGTCTTTAATTGCGGCAATAATGTTTTAGCATCACCGACAACAATAATTTGATAATCATTAGGGTTAAACCATTTCTTAGCTAAGTTATCCATTTCAGTTTTCGTAATAGTTGCCACAATATGATTACGTTGAGTTACAAAATCTTTTGGTAAATCATAACTGAGTATGGTGCCTAATAACGCCGCTTTTTTAGTCGGCGTTTCATAACTTAACGCATCTTGTTGACCAACAGCTAACCGCATAAATTTGACTTCTTTATCGGTTAATCCAGTGCTACTCATGCGTTTAAGTTCAACCATAAACTCTTTGATCGCAGGTAAAGTTGCATTAGCTCGAACTTGTGCATAAAAACTTGCCATACCAATTTCTCGTCCGCCAGTTAAATAACCGCCAGCACCATAGGTATAGCCCTTATCTTCACGTAAATTCAAATTTAGACGACTATTAAAATTACCCGCTAAATTAAAATTAGCTAACTGCGTCTTAAATAACTCACCCGTTGCATCATAAGCTAAGCCTTGGCGCACCAAACGCACGACGGTTTGTGGCGCATGCGGTTTATTGACTAGCCATATCGCTTGCTGGGATAGGTATGGTAACGTTGGCATTATAAACGTTGGTTTAGGAGCCCCTTTCCAAGCCGCTAACGGGGCTAAATCCGTCTGTAAATTAGCTTGTTTAATATCGCCAACGACGACGATATCAGCACCATTTGGAGTGTAATAACGCTGGTAGAAATCCCTAACATCTTGCAAGGTAAGATTATTAATGGAGGCTTGAGTGCCCTCCGCGGGACGACTAAATACCGTCCCTTTAAACAATACATCTCGAGTTGCTTGATTTGCTAACCATTCCGCACTTTGATGCTCATAGACAATGCTTTCTAACATTTGCTTTTTCAAACGTTTGAAATCAGATTCTGTGAATTTAGGTTCCAACAAACGTTGCTCAAATAATGCCAATGTTTGTGGTAAATTCTTTGTCAAAGTATTCAGTGATACCGTGGTGTTATAAAGCCCAGCATTAACATTGATACTACTGCCTAAGGTATCAAGTTTTGATGCTATCTGCTCCGCGGTTAATTTCGTCGTCCCCTCATTCATCATTGCCGCCGTTAATTGTGCTAACCCTGCTTTACCATCAGGTTCAACTCGACGCCCAGCAGGGACACTTAATTGTAAGGTAATAGTGGGGGTTTCTTGGTATTCAGTGCCAATAACATTAATACCATTAGCAAGTTTAAATTCATATAAACTCGGCATCACAGCTTTAACGGGAGTTGATGCTTGTGGCATGACTGAGCGATCAAAATTATCGGTAACCGTACGATAAGCTAAATCTTGCTCTTTGATCTTATGATGCTGTGGAAGATGACGAGGCGCAGGAATAAAGTTTGGCTTAGCCGCTTCTAATTGCAATTTCCCTTTTGGTACTACGCTTAAACTGACATTTGGCTGCTGATATAAGTACTTATTATAAGCTGCCATTACAGTATTGGTGGTAACGCTATTAACGTTTTTAAGCTCGGTTGGTAAATAATTAGGATCACCAAAAAATGTTTGATAAGCCGCAAGCTGAGAGACTTTACCCGCTACACTTTGCAAGCCATAAATTGCACTTGCCGCAACTGAACCTTTAATTTCATTCAGTTGCTGAGGGTTAATCCCCTGCTTTTCAATACCATTGACGATAGCCATCACTTTAGTACGCAGCTGTTTTAAATTGCCTTGGTTTCCGCTTGGGGCCATTGCATAAACATACATCGTACACGCGAGCTCGGCACAATCTTGAAAAGCACCAGCATCTACAGCCTCGCCCGTCTTAACTAATTTTTGATACAGTAAACTATTAGTGCCACTGCCAATAATTTGCCCTAGTATATCCAGTGATGACTGATCTTTTGCACCAAGATACGCTGTTGGCCATCCCATCATTAGCATTGGTTGTTGAATATTATCTTCAAGGGTAATAAATCGATTATGAGTAATTTTAGCAGGCTGTTTAGGCGCATTTTTTACTTCAGGACCTCGTGGAATCGAGCCGAAATATTTATTGATCCACGCTAGTGTTTGCGCTTTATTAATATCACCACCGATAGTCAAAGTCGCATTATTTGGACCATACCAACGCAGGAAAAATGCTTTAAGATCATTAACATCAACCCGATCAAGATCATCAACATAACCAATAGTTTGCCATGAATATGGATGACTTCGCGGATATAGCGCCTCACCCATTTTCTCATAAATCAACCCATAAGGACGATTTTCAAAATTTTGAGCTCGCTCGTTTTTTACTGTTGAACGCTGAATTTCAAATTTACGCTGTGACACTGCATCCAATAAGAACCCCATTCGATCGGACTCTAACCACAACACTTTTTGAAGTTGGTTTGCAGGAACGGTTTCATAATAATTAGTACGATCGCGGTTAGTACTGCCATTTAAATTACCGCCAGCTTCTGTGATCAATTTAAAATGCTGCTGATCACCAACATGTTTTGAGCCTTGAAACATCATATGTTCAAAGAAATGAGCAAAACCTGACTTTCCTTGTTGTTCGCGAGCAGAGCCAACATGATAAGTCATATCAACATTTACCAAAGGATCAGAATCATCTGGTGATAGAATAACAGTCAGTCCATTGGCTAATTGATATTTACTGTAAGGAATTACTGCCTTGCCTGTTACGGCTTTAACCTGTTCAATAAATTTAACTCCTTGTGGCAAGTTATCATTTACTGAAGCATGTTCACTCCATTGACTACATCCTGCTAATGACAGTACTGCAGCACTTAAAACCCACTTTTGCACGTTAATACATTCCTTACACTGATAATCCAGAGAATAACCCTAGCACAATCGCCGCTAAGGCAATATAGCGTAACATTTTCCCAATAAAAATAGCGGCAGCACACCACCAAAAACGCATCCGTAACCAACCGGCAGCAAGACAAAGAGGATCACCAATTAATGGCATCCAACTTAATAATAAACTCCAATAACCATATTTCTTTAACCATAATAATGCGTTATTACTTTGTTTATTTTCAGCTGTTTTATCAGGTAGTAACAATCCAAGCCAATAATTAGTCAGCCCTCCTAAAGTATTGCCGATAGTTACAACTGCAACTATTTGCCATACAGGGTTATCACCTACTTTTAAAGCTGCAATTAGATTAGCTTCAGATCCACCAGGCAGTAAGGTTGCACTTAAAAATCCAGTGGCAAACAGCACCCATAATCCAAGATCGCCATTCATCAATTCTGTCATTAAGTTGTTATCTCATAAAATAATAGTAAGTATGCAATGTCGATCTAACCTCTGGTTACAACAGTACAAAAGATCTGATTTTGATAATAATACCAAGTCTATTAACTGGCTGTTATTCAATCTTTGATTTAACTGCATAATAAGTTATTACAGGAAAGCTAAGCTACAGCGTATTGATGGTATAAATGGAAGAATGAGGTATAAAAACCGCAGAATGATATCAAGGCTAAAATTGAGGTATAAAAAAAGCCCAGCCTAAGCTGAGCTTTTAAATGATGGTGCGCGCGGGAGGATTCGAACCTCCGACCGCCTGGTTCGTAGCCAAGTACTCTATCCAGCTGAGCTACGCGCGCACTAATTCTGTTACAACAATAAACATTGAGGTCTATTGCTTTTAAATGATGGTGCGCGCGGGAGGATTCGAACCTCCGACCGCCTGGTTCGTAGCCAAGTACTCTATCCAGCTGAGCTACGCGCGCACTAATTCTGTTACAACAACAGACATTGTGGTCTATTGCTTTTAAATGATGGTGCGCGCGGGAGGATTCGAACCTCCGACCGCCTGGTTCGTAGCCAAGTACTCTATCCAGCTGAGCTACGCGCGCACTAATTCTGTTACAACAACAGACATTGTGGTCTATTGCTTTTAAATGATGGTGCGCGCGGGAGGATTCGAACCTCCGACCGCCTGGTTCGTAGCCAAGTACTCTATCCAGCTGAGCTACGCGCGCACTAATTCTATTACAACAACAAACATTGAGGTCTATTGCTTTTAAATGATGGTGCGCGCGGGAGGATTCGAACCTCCGACCGCCTGGTTCGTAGCCAAGTACTCTATCCAGCTGAGCTACGCGCGCACTAATTCTGTTACAACAACAAACATTGAGGTCTATTGCTTTTTAAATGATGGTGCGCGCGGGAGGATTCGAACCTCCGACCGCCTGGTTCGTAGCCAAGTACTCTATCCAGCTGAGCTACGCGCGCACTAATTCTGTTACAACAACAGACATTGTGGTCTATTGCTTTTAAATGATGGTGCGCGCGGGAGGATTCGAACCTCCGACCGCCTGGTTCGTAGCCAAGTACTCTATCCAGCTGAGCTACGCGCGCACTAATTCTGTTACAACAACAGACATTGTGGTCTATTGCTTTTAAATGATGGTGCGCGCGGGAGGATTCGAACCTCCGACCGCCTGGTTCGTAGCCAAGTACTCTATCCAGCTGAGCTACGCGCGCACTAATTCTGTTACAACAACAAACATTGTGGTCTATTGCTTTTAAATGATGGTGCGCGCGGGAGGATTCGAACCTCCGACCGCCTGGTTCGTAGCCAAGTACTCTATCCAGCTGAGCTACGCGCGCACTAATTCTGTTACAACAACAAACATTGTGGTCTATTGCTTTTAAATGATGGTGCGCGCGGGAGGATTCGAACCTCCGACCGCCTGGTTCGTAGCCAAGTACTCTATCCAGCTGAGCTACGCGCGCACTAATTCTGTTACAACAACAGACATTGTGGTCTATTGCTTTTAAATGATGGTGCGCGCGGGAGGATTCGAACCTCCGACCGCCTGGTTCGTAGCCAAGTACTCTATCCAGCTGAGCTACGCGCGCACTAATTCTGTTACAACAACAGACATTGTGGTCTATTGCTTTTAAATGATGGTGCGCGCGGGAGGATTCGAACCTCCGACCGCCTGGTTCGTAGCCAAGTACTCTATCCAGCTGAGCTACGCGCGCACTGTTGTTTCTTTTTTCAGAAACAATTCCTTTTAGCTATAAAAGGAATAATGCAATCGTCAAACCTTACCTTGCGATAATTTTTGATAGAAAGCAATTAATGGCGGTGAAGGAGGGATTCGAACCCTCGATACGGGATAAACCGTATACTCCCTTAGCAGGGGAGCGCCTTCAGCCTCTCGGCCACCTCACCACACAAATTGGTATAAGTAACAAGTTAACTATTATGTTCAACTCATCGCTTAAATAATGGTGCGCGCGGGAGGATTCGAACCTCCGACCGCCTGGTTCGTAGCCAAGTACTCTATCCAGCTGAGCTACGCGCGCACTGGGTGTTTCTTGCTAAAGAAAACACCATATTGATATCAACATCGTTGCCATCAATAAAGAATGGCGGTGAAGGAGGGATTCGAACCCTCGATACGGGATAAACCGTATACTCCCTTAGCAGGGGAGCGCCTTCAGCCTCTCGGCCACCTCACCACACAATTCGGTGCAAGTAACAAGTTGTATTAACTGCTAAAGGTTAACAGAACTCATTGCTTAAATAATGGTGCGCGCGGGAGGATTCGAACCTCCGACCGCCTGGTTCGTAGCCAAGTACTCTATCCAGCTGAGCTACGCGCGCACTGTGCTTTGTTACCGTTGCATTATCCCAAATTAAGATAATTAAATCAATAAGAAAGCGTCACAATATCCATTAAAAAATAATGGCGGTGAAGGAGGGATTCGAACCCTCGATACGGGATAAACCGTATACTCCCTTAGCAGGGGAGCGCCTTCAGCCTCTCGGCCACCTCACCATGTTGTGGTGGCACATATTACTGCCAGCCCAAAATAAGTCAAACACTTTATTGCCAAAAACCAACACTTACCGCACGAACGAACACTTAATAATCAATAAGACAGTTAATGCAACATAAGTGATAAAACATTCACTTTATATAGCGAGCATCCTATTTAAAGGATAACAAAAAAACATAGCTATCTATTAGGATTTAATAACAACAGGCAAGACGTTACTTTGCTACAGACACAAAAAAGGCCAGGATAATTATCCTAGCCCTCTTCGAATTAGTAGTTACCAGTACTCGGAGTACCAGCTTCTTTTTCTGCTTGAATTCGCATATATATTTCTTCACGGTGAACAGATACTTCTTTAGGTGCGTTAACACCGATACGTACCTGATTTCCTTTAACACCAAGAACAGTAACAGTTACTTCGTCACCGATCATTAGAGTTTCACCTACACGACGTGTTAAAATTAGCATTCGAGTGCTCCTTGAGTAATCTCAGTCTTATAAGAATTTAACGTTTTATCCAATAAAATTCACAATTTCGTAAATAGCCGTGGCTCAAGAAACAGCAGGATGCGATAGATTACCTAAACACTGGCCATCGACCACAAATTTTTCATGGATTAAATCAACAGCTATAAGGTGGTCATCTTCATTAATCAATAAAGATAAACACTTATTATCGCCCTGATATGTATGCACTGTAATGCCTGCCTCATGCAGCGCCATTTGAATAGATTGCAAATGCTGCTGAACATCCTTTCCAACCAAGGAAAGTATAGAGACCATACCAATATGGCGCATTTTGTTAGTAAACACTAGCCTTAAGCGAGCTAAATCATCATTAGAAATAACGATTTGTGATATATCATCACTAGAATTAGTTGATAAATTCCAAGCTGTCAAACCATATAAGTCCAACTGCTCTTTAAGAACAGCTACTGGTAGCATAATATTAACTAAAACCTGCTGCCTTTGAAGCGCAACGCCAATGATGTTCTGATTATTCATTACATCAAAATTAACTAACGTTCCCTGCCCTTCTTCAAAGGAAGAAAGAACCCTTAATGGAACGCGATGTTGACACGCATACTCTACAGACTGTAATTGTAGCACTTTTGCCCCTAAGCGCGCCATGCAAGTCATGTAATCAAAGTGAATAACATCCAAACGAGCAGCACTTGGTACAATTCTTGGATCTGTAGAATACACTCCATCAACATCTGTGAAAATTTGACATTCATCTGCATTAAGCGCACTAGCAATAGCAACCGCAGTGGTATCTGACCCGCCACGTCCCAAGGTTGTGATATTGCCATCAATATCACGTCCTTGAAAACCGGCCACGACAACAATGTTGTCTTGGCCTAGTAATGTGGTCATATTCTGGGTTTCAACCTCATGAATAATGGCATTATTAAAGTTGCTATCCGTATGGATAACAACTTGATCTGCCGTTAATGAGGTCGCACTATAGCCTCGTTTATTCAACGCCATAGCTAATAAGGCAATCGACACTTGTTCACCCGCAGCAAGAAGTACATCTAACTCTCGTGGGGTAGGAACAGCATCAATTTGCTTAGCTAAGCCCAATAACCGATTAGTTTCACCGGCCATTGCAGACAATACAACAACTACTTGGTGGCCACACTGGCGAGCTTTTATCACTCGCTCAGCGACGGCTTCTATTCGTTCAATACTACCAACTGATGTACCACCAAATTTCTGCACTAATAGTGCCACATTACCTCTCCAGTGATTACAGTTTGTCAGCTAGCCATGGTGCAACAGTTTCCAATGCTGCAGGCAATGCTGCTGCGTCAGTACCGCCAGCTTGTGCCATATCAGGACGACCGCCGCCCTTACCACCAACTTGTAATGCAACCAAATTAACTAGCTCACCTGCTTTTACTTTGCCAATTAAATCTTTCGTAACACCAGCGATTAAACCAACTTTACCTTCGCTAACATTACCTAATAACACCACACCACTGCCTAGCTGATTTTTTAACTCATCAACCATGCCACGTAATGCTTTATTATCAGCGCCGTCAAGCTTCGCAATTAATACTTTAACGCCATTAATTTCTTGCGCTTTATTGATTAAACTTGCGCCTTCTTGCGCGGCTAGCTTGTCTTTTAATTGTTGAATTTCTTTTTCTAGCTGCTTGCTATGAGACACTAACGCATCCACTTTGCTAACAACAGATGCCACGTCAGACTTCACTAAACGCGCTGTTTTCGCTAGCATCATATCTTCAGTGTGCATGGCTGCAATTGCGCCAGCACCTGTTACAGCTTCAATACGGCGAATACCCGCAGCGATACCACTTTCAGATAGAATCTTAAATAGACCGATATCACCAGTACGGTTAGCGTGAACACCACCACAAAGCTCAGTTGAAAAATCACCCATGCTTAGTACGCGTACTTCGTCATCGTATTTTTCACCAAACAATGCCATCGCACCGTTTGCTTTCGCTGCATCAATATCCATAATGTTGGTATCAATACTATGGTTAGCACGAATTTGTTGGTTAACCATATCCTCAACAGCACGTAGTTGTTCAGGCTTAACCGCTTCTAGGTTTGAGAAGTCAAAACGAAGGCTATCCGCTTTTACTAATGAACCTTTCTGAGCAACGTGATCGCCTAAAATAGTACGCAATGCTGCATGCATTAAGTGTGTTGCAGAGTGGTTTAAACTGATCGCTTGGCGACGTTCAGAATCAACGGCAGCAGTCAACTGTTGACCAACGGTTAGTGTACCTTCAACTAATTGACCTTTATGGCCAGTTGCAGCACCAAACTTCTGCGTATCAGCAACGTTAAATACTACGCCTTCAGCCGTTAATAAACCGCTATCACCACACTGACCGCCTGATTCTGCATAAAACGGTGTATTTGATAATACAACTAATGCATTGTCACCAGCATTGATGGTGTCAACAGCATTACCATCGCGATATAACGCAACAATTTCGCCTTCGCCATCAGTTGTGCTGTAACCACAAAATTCAGTTTCCGCATCAACTTTTATCGCGTCGTTATAATCAACACCAAAGTTACCTGCATCACGAGCACGTTGACGTTGTGCTTCCATCGCTGTTTCAAAACCGTCTTCATCGATTGAGAAACCACGCTCACGAGCAACGTCGTTAGTTAAGTCAGCTGGGAAACCGTAAGTGTCGTACAGTTTAAATACTGTTTCACCATCAAGCACTTTACCGTCAATGTTATCTAGCGCTTCATTTAGAATAGTTAGACCACGCTCAAGGGTACGACTAAAGTTCTCTTCTTCAATCTTAAGTACTTTCTCTACAAGCTCTTGCTGTGCTTTAAGCTCAACACCCGCAGAACCCATAATTTCAGCTAATGGACCTACAAGCTTGTAGAAGAACACACCTTGTGCGCCTAGCTTGTTACCGTGACGTACTGCACGACGAATAATACGGCGTAATACATAGCCACGACCTTCATTTGATGGCATTACACCATCAGCAATTAGGTATGCACAAGAGCGGATATGGTCAGCCACAACGCGTAGTGATTGATTAGACAAATCGTCATAGCCAATAACAGCAGCTGCATCTTTAATAAGGGTTTGGAAAATATCGATCTCGTAGTTTGAGTGTACGCCCTGCATGATTGCAGCAATACGCTCAATACCCATACCTGTATCTACAGATGGCTTAGGCAGTGGTTCCATTGTACCGTCAGCTTGACGGTTGAACTGCATAAATACGTTATTCCAGATCTCAATGAAACGGTCGCCATCTTCTTCAGGTGTACCAGGACGGCCACCCCAGATGTGATCGCCGTGATCGTAGAAAATTTCAGTACATGGACCACAAGGACCTGTGTCACCCATTTGCCAGAAGTTATCTGAAGCAAATGGCGCGCCTTTGTTGTCACCAATACGAACGATACGATCAGCTGGAATACCAATTTCTTTATTCCAGATATCAAACGCTTCATCATCACTTTCATAAACAGTAACAACTAAACGATCTTCAGCAAGCTTAAGCTCTTTAGTTAGAAACTCCCACGCATAGCCAATTGCATCATGCTTGAAGTAATCACCAAAGCTAAAGTTACCTAACATTTCAAAGAAAGTATGGTGACGCGCTGTAAAACCAACATTTTCAAGGTCGTTATGTTTACCACCCGCACGAACACAACGCTGAGCGCTTGTCGCACGTGTATAGTTACGCTTTTCAAGACCAAGGAATGTATCTTTAAACTGGTTCATACCTGCATTAGTGAATAACAACGTTGGGTCATTCGCAGGTACAAGAGATGAGCTTTCCACGATCTGGTGGCCTTTGCTCTCGAAAAATGCAAGATACGCGCGGCGAATCTCATCAGTGCTCATGTACATTGGCAAATCCTGAATTAATGCTTGGAATAGAAGGACAGAAAAACACCTCATGGCGGTTTTCTTCGATAACTGTTCACCCCTCCAATCACAGGAACAATGAACAATCACCATCTAATAATAAAGCTAAGATAAATTTTTTGGGGGCTATTGTAAAACAACGGTAGCTATTACGGGAAATGATATGTGGTAAAATGTATCAAATAATCCCCTACCGCACGCCGTACAATAATATTATTTAGTAATTTCTTTTTCCGATAGCCCTTGTACTGAATGCAATAGCGATGCCACGATCGAATCACTATCGATGCTTTCTCCATTTAATAATCGTGCCAGAATATCACTCGCAAACTGCTGCGGTGAAATAACAATGTCAGGATTAACACTTTTCACTTTATTTATATTTTTACTTTCATTAACCAACGCTACAGTACGTGCCGAGCTGGCTAATTCAATTGCAGATAACACAATGAATGCATTGTCTGCATCATCATCACTCAGTGCAAGCACCGCTTTAGCATTCATCACCCCAGCTTGCGTTAAAATAGCGCCATCACTGTAATCCCCTACAACAACATCTAGCCCTTCTAATTGATCTTTTGCTACTTGCTGTATTCGCGGTGAAACAATAACTGTAATGGGCTGCTTACGCTCCGTTAATTGCTTAATCGTATTAATAGCAAGGCTTGATAAGCCACAAATTATAAAATGATTTGTACGATCCATTTTTTTACTATTACCTTTAACAAGTCGTTCAAAACCACTATGAACAACAGGGCCTAACACTGACGTTGCCGAAGTGGCAAAGACGGTAATACCAGACACAATAACCGAAATAGTAAATAATCGTGCTGGTTCAGAAACAGGAACAATATCACCATAACCAACAGTAGACATGGTTTCTATCGCATAATAAAACGCAGTCAATAAACTGGTTATTTTAGGATTAAATCCATCCCCAAAATACAGCGCACCATAGGTTGACGTTAATAATAAAGTGATCACGCTGATTAACGCAAAGATACTGCCGGCAGCGACACTACTTTTAGAAAAGTATTTGCGCACCATAAATAACAGCACTAAGGATGCAATACCATAATGAATATTATGGGTTTGTTGAGGATGAATATGAGCGGTATAAAAAATATTGATCAACATTAATGTAAAGCTGATCATCCATGAAATTCGCGCTCTAAAAAAAAGTCCAACTGAACTCATAACGATAAACACACCCAGCATAAAATAGGGTGCATTGGTTAAAAAGCTCGCATTTATTTGATCATAATCACGGACATTAAACAGTGTTAATAAATTAATAGGTAAGCCGTAAATCGTATGAAAAATAAGACCACTATTACCTAAAACAAACAAAGCCACAAAAATGTGGCGAAGAGTGTAAAGCCACTCGGTAAATCGTCGAATAGTTCTGCCTATCAAACGTATTAACGATACGTGTTCTTTCATTGCAAATATGCCTATCTAATGAATGCAATAACTCAATTCAATGACGAATAAATATAAAGTTAAAACTATAATTTGATATATTAAAGCAGAAAACTCGCCAAATTTGTCAATTAAATTACCGCTATTTAGATAATCATAATCCAAAATAAAGTGATAAAAAAACCCAGCGCAAAGGCTGGGTTAATTATAGATATCTATATAAATACACTTGATTTTACTTTAATTAAAAAGCATCGCCATCTTCAGCATCTATTTTGTCGATCTCTTTTTCGTCAGTTTCTTCAACAGGTGGCGTTAGTAGTAAATCGCGTAATTTCTTTTCGATTTCAGCAGCAATTGCAGGGTTTTCAACAAGATATTTGCAAGAATTTGCTTTACCTTGACCAATCTTATTGCCTTGATAGCTATACCAAGCACCCGCTTTTTCAACTAATTTATTTTTTACACCAAGATCAATCAATTCACCATTACGGTTAAAACCTTGGCCATAAAGAATTTGCGTTTCAGCTTGTTTAAACGGTGCCGCAATTTTGTTCTTAACCACTTTAATACGGGTTTCGTTACCAACCACTTCATCACCATCTTTAATTGCGCCAGTACGACGAATATCAAGACGAACAGAAGCATAGAACTTCAATGCATTACCACCCGTTGTGGTTTCGGGATTACCAAACATTACACCAATCTTCATACGAATCTGGTTAATGAAGATACACATGCAATTCGATTGTTTAAGGTTACCGGTTAGTTTACGCATTGCTTGCGATAGCATACGTGCTTGCAGACCCATATGAGAGTCACCCATTTCACCTTCAATTTCAGCTTTTGGTGTTAAGGCTGCAACGGAGTCAACAACGATAACGTCAACTGCACCTGAACGTGCTAGTGCATCAACGATTTCTAAAGCTTGCTCACCAGTATCAGGTTGAGACACTAATAATTCATTAATATCAACGCCTAACTTCTGAGCATAAATAGGATCAAGGGCATGCTCAGCATCAATAAATGCACATGTTTTACCTTGCTTCTGAGCTGCAGAGATAACTTCAAGTGTCAGTGTTGTTTTACCTGATGATTCTGGACCGTAGATTTCCACGATACGACCCATTGGTAAACCACCAGCACCGAGTGCGATATCAAGAGACAATGAACCAGTCGAAATAGTTTCGATATCCATTGTTTTATTATCGCCCAATTTCATAATTGAACCTTTACCGAACTGCTTCTCAATCTGGCCTAACGCTGCGGCAAGAGCCTTCTGCTTGTTGTCGTCCATTTGACTCTCCAACGGATGCTAAAATAAAGTTACTGATCTGGGTATGAGACTTAGTATACTGTCTATTCATACAGTGTCTAGTTCTGGTTTGTTTTTTTTGTTAAATACATTTATTGATAATGAGATCACGCATTGATAACGGCGTTTATACGAGCAATTAAACCAGATAATGCTTTAGCTATTGCTTGTTGTCTAACCTCATTTCTTGAACCACTAAACACACAACATTGTGTCTGCTGCCATCCTGTTGCATCAGCCCAAGCAAACCATACAGTACCAATGGGTTTTTCATCACTACCGCCATCAGGACCTGCAATACCACTGATTGCGACACTAATATCAGCACGTGAAGCGGCTAAAGCGCCACATGCCATTTCAAATACCACCGCCTCACTCACAGCACCAAACTCAACCAAAGCCTGCTCAGTAACACTTAACATTTGCTTCTTGGCTTCATTACTATAAGTAACAAAAGCACGATTAAACCATGCAGAACTGCCTGGAATCTCAGTGATAGCAAACGAAACGCCACCCCCAGTACAAGATTCTGCCGTAGTTACAACCCAGCGTTTAGCTTTTAATGCTTCACCAAGTTCATAAGCCAATTGTTCAATATTTACCATTAGTGCCTCCAAGCTGGTTACTCTTTAATTATGTTTAATACATAGCAGTATCAGAGCTAACTTTACGCCTGTTACTCGTTATTGCAAAGATGAGAAAAAAAGTCCAATGGCTACTTTGCCCGATCCACCTATTCACGTATCCTTAGACCCTATTATTTTATTGGTCGAGCTACCTTAAGTAGCCGACGTTGAACCAGCAAGAGTAGGCAATATCGTGACGATAAAAGGCTTAGAAAAACATACTCCTATGATGCAGCAGTTCCTTCGGATCAAAGCTGAAAACCCTGATATTTTATTGTTCTACCGCATGGGCGACTTCTATGAGATGTTTTTTGATGATGCCAAGCGAGCCTCGCAATTACTTGATATCTCTCTGACAAAACGTGGCGCGACCAACGGTGAACCCATTCCAATGGCTGGTATTCCTCACCATGCCGCTGAAGGTTACTTGGCTAAATTAGTTCAACAAGGCGTATCAGTTGCTATCTGTGAACAGATTGGCGATCCCGCTACCAGCAAAGGTCCGGTTGAACGAAAAGTTGTGCGTATCATCACACCAGGTACTGTTAGTGATGAGGCGCTGCTTAACGAACGTCGCGATAACTTAATTGCCGCTATCTATACTGCCAATAATAAATTTGGCTATGCAACGCTTGATATTACCTCTGGCCGTTTCATGCTAACTGAGCCGACGACAGAAGAAGAAATGCAAGCGGAATTGCAACGCACTAGCCCTGCGGAATTACTCTACCCAGAAGATTTCACTTACTTGCATTTAGTTGAACCGTTCAAAGGTAAACGCCGTCGTCCAATTTGGGAATTTGAACTTGAAACCGCGCGTCAACAACTGACATTACAATTTGGTACTCGTGATTTAGTGGGGTTTGGCGTTGAGAAAGCAAACCTTGGCTTATGTGCCGCAGGTTGTTTAATGCAATATGTCAAAGACACTCAACGTACCGCCCTACCGCATATTCGTGCAATCACCTTAGACACTCAAGATCACGCGGTAATTTTAGATGCAGCCACTCGTCGTAATTTAGAATTAACCCAAAACTTAGCCGGTGGTTTTGATAACACGCTTGCAGAAGTATTGGATCACACTGCAACCCCAATGGGCAGCCGTTTACTTAAACGCTGGCTGCACCAACCGATTCGCGATCAACACCAATTAAATAACCGTTTAAATGCCATTGAAACATTTAAAGATAGCGGTATGTTCGTTGATGTTGCAGGTGTCTTACGTCATATGGGTGATTTAGAGCGTATTGTCGCTCGATTAGCATTACGCTCAGCTCGACCGCGTGATTTAGCGCGTATGCGTAACGCCATGCAATATTTACCTGAATTAGCGCAATTATTAGCTGAAATTCCACAACCTCGAATTGGTGAATTAGCTCAACATTCAGCACCGATGGATGATCTATGCCAATTACTTGAACATGCAATCATTGAAAACCCACCAGTGATTATTCGTGATGGCGGCGTCTTAGCCCCTGGCTATAATGCAGAATTGGATGAATGGCGTGATTTAGCCGATGGCGCTAAACAATATTTAACCGATCTTGAAGATCGTGAACGTGAACGTCATGATATCGATAGCCTTAAGGTTGGTTTCAATCAGGTTCATGGTTTCTTTATTCAAGTTAGCCGCGGTCAAAGTCACTTAGTCCCTGAGCACTATATTCGTCGTCAAACCTTAAAAAATGCTGAACGCTATATCATTCCTGAATTAAAAGAACATGAAGATAAGGTTCTAAATTCAAAATCAAAAGCCTTAGCTCTTGAGAAAAAACTATGGGATGAGTTATTTGATCAACTCTTACCGCATTTAGAACGATTACAGTTAGCAGCAAATGCATTATCTGAATTAGATGTATTAACTAATTTAGCAGAGCGTGCTGACAGCTTAAATTACTGCCGCCCACAATTAACCACCACCACTGGCATTAATATTACTGCGGGTCGTCACCCAGTGGTTGAACAAGTGTTAAGTGAACCATTTATTGCAAACCCTATTGCGTTACATCAAGATCGCCGTATGCTGATCATTACCGGTCCTAATATGGGTGGTAAATCAACTTATATGCGTCAAACAGCGCTGATTGCATTAATGGCACATGTCGGTTCATTTGTGCCAGCAGAAGCGGTAACGATTGGCCCACTCGATCGTATTTTTACTCGTATTGGTGCATCAGATGATCTTGCGTCTGGACGTTCAACCTTTATGGTCGAAATGACCGAAACCGCCAATATTCTTCACAATGCAACCAAACATAGCTTAGTGTTAATGGATGAAATTGGTCGTGGCACCAGCACCTATGATGGTTTATCTCTAGCGTGGGCAAGTGCTGAATGGCTAGCAGATAAAATTGCCGCCATGACACTGTTCGCTACCCACTACTTTGAATTAACTGAACTGCCATCACTGCTCTCTGGATTAGCAAATGTTCACCTTGATGCAATTGAGCATGGTGATAACATTGCGTTCATGCATAGCGTTCAAGATGGTGCCGCAAGTAAGTCATACGGTCTAGCCGTTGCTAGTCTTGCTGGCGTGCCAAAAGCGGTTATTAAGCGCGCTAAAATTAAGCTTAAGCAGTTAGAGGCACTTGGTCATCAACAAGCTCAACAGCCAGTTGTTGCAGGACAACCACCACGAGAAGAGCATCAGCTAAGTTTAATCCCAGAGCCAAGTGAAGTCGAAGAAGCATTAGCAAATGTTAACCCTGATGAGTTAACCCCTCGCCAAGCATTAGATGAACTGTATCGCCTTAAAGCGTTAATACACTAATCGCTAGTAATAAATATCACATTTTAAGCTTATAAAAAAAGGACGCCTCAGCGTCCTTTTTTATTGATTGTAATATTTTGCTCACGAAAAAGTAACTTCAAAAAAGACCGCGAGCATTGATATTTAACAGGGTAGTTGTTAGCTAATCTTCTTGATTAAGCTTCTTGATTAAACAAAGATTCAATACTTAACCCTTGGTGGGTTAGCATGTCGCGTAAACGACGTAGACCTTCAACTTGAATCTGGCGAACACGCTCACGGGTTAAGCCAATTTCACGACCAACATCTTCCAGTGTTGATGCTTCATAACCTAATAGACCAAATCGACGCGCTAATACTTCACGCTGTTTTGGGTTTAGATCTTGCAACCAATGAACAATCGAATTTTTGATATCATCATCTTGAGTTGATGTTTCAGGGCTACCCCCTTTTTCATCAGGAATGATATCTAATAAAGCTTTATCAGAATCACCACCAATCGGGTTATCAACTGAACTCACACGTTCATTAAGACGCAACATGCGATTGACGTCATCAACGGATTTTTCAAGTTGCAGTGCAATATCTTCAGCAGTAGGTTCATGATCCAGTTTTTGCGCTAATTCACGTGCGGTACGTAAATACACATTAAGCTCTTTCACTACATGGATCGGTAAGCGAATAGTACGAGTTTGGTTCATGATCGCCCGTTCAATGGTTTGACGGATCCACCATGTCGCATAAGTTGAAAAACGGAAGCCACGTTCAGGATCAAACTTTTCAACTGCACGAATAAGCCCTAAATTACCTTCTTCAACCAGATCAAGTAAGGCTAAACCACGATTACTATAACGACGTGATATTTTCACAACTAATCGAAGATTACTTTCAATCATCCGTTTGCGTGAAACGTCATCGCCTCGCAATGCACGACGGGCATACAACACTTCTTCTTCAGCGGTAAGTAAAGGTGAATATCCAATTTCGCCAAGATAAAGCTGGGTTGCATCAAGTGCTTTAGTGTTGGTCTCATATTTGGAGATATCAGCAGTTTCTGACGATGCTGACGTATCAGAATTATTATCAGTGGGCGTCACTAAACTATTAAGTTCAATGCTGTCATCTAATGTCAATGATTCAAGTTTTTTGGCTGTGCTGCTTCTACTCATAGCGCCTCCCAGATGGCGAGTTAAAGACATTACAACTTCATGATGTCATCTCTAATTTATACGTTTTCTCTGTTTTTATTATGACGAACTACTTAGAAAGAAAGCGCATTGGATCGACAGACTTTCCTTTATAGCGGATTTCAAAATGCAGTCTTACACTTGATGCACCAGAGCTCCCCATCGTCGCGATTTCCTGACCTGCTTTAACAGATTGTTGCTCTTTCAGTAAGATCTTATCGTTGTGCGCATAAGCACTAAGGTAATCTTCACTGTGCTTAATTATCACCAAGTTACCATAGCCTCGTAAGGCATCACCTGCATACACTACTTTACCAGCAGCGGTTGCTCGAATTGGAGTACCACGAGCAGCCGTAATATCTATACCTTTATTGCCATTATCTGCATTTGAGAATCTAGCAATTACTTTACCTTTTACAGGCCAAGCCCAATCTGAACTTGAATCATGTACAGCAGTAGGTTTAGTTACTGCAGGTTTAGTTACAACAGGCTTATTTGTTACAGGTTTGTTAACTTTTGTTTTCTCAGAGTACTCTTTTACTTCTGGCTTAGCAACTGGTTTATTGGTTGTTTTTTGTGCTGCTGGCTTTTTAATCGCCGGTTTAGTTACCGTCTGGGTTACTGTTTCCGTTGCTAATGGTGCAACTATTGGTGTTACAACAACGTTATTAGTACGTACTTGATTATTCGACGTTGGAATCGCCAGCCTTTGTCCCGGATAAATAGTATAAGGATAAGGTAAACGGTTTAGCTTAACGATATCTTTAACATCACGCCCTGTCATATAAGAGATAAAATACAGCGTATCTCCTTTTTGAACAGTGTAATGACGACCATGAAAGCTGCCACGTTGCAGTTGTGAATAATCTTTACCAAGATTTGAAACTGGCGCAGGCGTATGACTACTACATGCAGATAACAGCACCACACAGGTGGCTGCTAGCAAAGAAGGTTGAATTATTTTTTTCATCATACGCTCAATACTCATAGTTTACGCCAAATCTCCAGCCACTAATGGCACAAATTTAACAGGTTCGATATCCGTTTCAATAAACTGATCGCCAGTGCGAACAATCAACTTTAACACTTGTTCTGAATACCCTACGGGTAATATTAATCTTCCGCCATCAGCCAGTTGAGTTAATAGGCTCTGGGGAACCTCACTCGGCGCAGCGGTGACAATAATAGCATCAAATGGGCCTTTACTTTCCCAACCATGCCATCCATCACCATGTTTAGTTGAAATATTATATAATTCTAATTTTTTAAAACGTCGTTTTGCTTGCCATTGCAGACCTTTAATTCGCTCAACAGAGTAAACATGGTCAGCCAATTGCGCTAACACTGACGCTTGATAACCCGATCCAGTACCAATTTCCAATACTGAAGATTGTGGTGTTAACGCCAATAGCGATGTCATTTTTGCAACAATGTAAGGTTGTGAAATCGTCTGTCCACTGCCTATTGGTAACGCATTATTCTCATACGCTTGATAAGAAAATGCTTCATCAATAAAAAATTGGCGTGGTATCGCAGCAATTGCTTGCAGCACTCGCTGATCGGTAATACCTCGATTGACTAATAACGCAATTAATTTATCAACTTGCCTCTGATAACGCATAGTTATCGAATCTCCACCGCATGCATCCAGCTTTCTAGCCCGGCTATGGCATCATGCGCAGTCAGGTCGACTTGTAACGGAGTAATTGAGACTTCTCCGTGTTCAATCGCAAAAAAATCAGTACCTTCTGCGGCATCTTGTGTATCACCCGGAGGTCCTAACCAATATAAGGGATTACCCCGCGGATCAGTTTTTTTGATCATACTAACAGCACGATGCCGCGCACCTAAACGGGTTATTTTCCATCCATTCAATTGCTCAAACGGTACATCAGGCACATTAACATTAATAATTTTTTGAGTAGATAATGGCTGCATAACCATTTTTTCAATGATGATCTTTACGACTCGGGCTGCGGTATCAAAATGGGTCTCACCCACTAACGATACAGCAATGGCTGGCACACCGAGGAAATAACCTTCGGTCGCAGCAGCAACAGTACCAGAATACAGCACATCATCACCTAAATTCGCACCATGATTAATCCCCGTTACCACTACATCGGGCAACGCATCTAACCATTCAGTGAGTGCAAAATGGACACAATCGACAGGTGTACCTTGTACCGCAACTCTATTGTCTTTTTGCTGACGAATACGCAGCGGGTAATCAATCGTTAACGAATTGGATGCCCCAGATCGATTACGATCCGGGGCGACTACCGTTACTTCACCAAGCTCACTTAAGACCTTAGCTAACGTATTAATACCTTCAGCAAAAATACCATCATCATTGCTGATCAGTATTCTCATCATTCATACCTTCGGAGTCTAGTGGCATGATTAACTCACGCACAACCGACGTCGCAAAACTACCAGCAGGTAAGGCAAAAGAAAGGATCACGCCATTATCATCAAACTGCCATTGCATATCCTGTGGCAATAATAATAAAGGACGACGATCATGACGCATACGATTATCACGCACTAACGCCACAAGTGCTGGCTCTTGCTCAACAATTGCTAATTCAAATGCTTGGGCATCAGCTGCTGTCGGTAAAGCATTATCACCTAACAGTGGGCCTGTAATTGCAACGTCACCTAGCATTACTTGTTGTTGTAATTCAGGAGTAACAACATCGGCGATAAAGGTACGATCATCACCTGCCGCTTGTAGGCAATCACCCACCATTATTTCACGAGTAAGATTTTGTTCAATACGCGCAGATAATACTTGGTTAAACATCCATGAACGTGCAGCTGATAAGTAAAAACTACGCTTACTCTTATCACGAACGCGGAATTCATTATTGCCCCAAGCACGGGCTTTAATGACGTTATTGCCACCATAACCAAAACGTTGTTGACCAAAGTAGTTCGCAACACCTTGCTGTTTAACTAACTCTAAACGTTCAGCTAATGCTTGTGGCTGATCTAAATCAGTTAAGCGTAATTGGAACCAGTTGCCTTGTAAGTCACCCGGACGTAATTTTTTATCATTACGGGTCATTTCAAGGATCTCAATGCCAGGATGCTCTGCTTCAAACAGGGTTAAATCGGGATCAGCTTTACCGGGTAAATGAACACTTATCCATTGCTCTGTAACGGCATGACGATCTTTAAGACCTGCCCAACTCACATCGCGCGACTTTACACCACAAGCTTTAGCTAGCTCATTAACCACATATTTAGTATTTTCGCCTGTTTTACGAATTTTAACCATTAAGTGCTCACCAGTACCTGAAAAGGTAAAACCTAGCTGCTCGTTAACGATAAAATCTTGTGGGTTTGCCTTTATATTTCCATGGCAAATAGGCTGTTCATGAAGCCACTTAAAACAATCCATTACGTTTGCTGAGATGTTATTTGTCGACATAATGTCATTATACCTTTTTAATTAAAACAACGGCTTCACAAGCAATACCTTCTTTACGTCCAGTAAAACCTAACCGTTCAGATGTGGTTGCTTTAACATTAATATTGGCGATATCTGTTTCCAGATCGTCAGCAATGGCTTGACACATCGCCGTGATGTGAGGCGCCATTTTGGGAGCTTGGGCAATAATAGTGACATCCAGATTACCAAGACAATAACCCATTGTCTTAACCTTGTTATAGACATCACGTAATAAAAATCGACTATCTACACCGGCCCATTCAGCATCAGTATCAGGGAAATGACGCCCAATATCACCCGCACCAATTGCTCCTAACAACGCATCACAAACAGCATGCAGAGCAACATCACCATCAGAGTGTGCAATTAAACCTTGTTCATAAGGAACAGCGACGCCACCAATAATAACCGGACCCGCACCACCAAATTTATGCACATCAAACCCATGACCAATACGCATTAATGTTGTTCCTTTAATAAAAGTTGAAGATAAAACTCAGCCAAGGCTAAATCTTCTGGCTGTGTCACCTTGAGATTATCGCTGCGCCCTGCGACGAGTTGTGGTGTGTAACCACAAAATTCGAGTGCCGATGCTTCGTCGGTAATTGTCGCACCTTGCGCTAATGCTGATGTTAATGCTTCACGTAGCTGCCCAACTCGAAACATTTGTGGTGTTAACGCATGCCATAAATTATCTCGATCGACAGTATGAGTGATCTGAGGTTGCGCTGATTTATTATGACTACGTTTCATGGTGTCACGTACAGGCGAAGCTAAAATTGCCCCGCAATCACTATTCACCGCTGCGATTATTAGTGCTTGTAAATCAGTTAACCTAACACACGGTCGAGCAGCATCATGCACTAATACCCACGCATTGTTATTATCAATCGCTGCTAACCCTGCAAATACGGAATCAGCTCGTTCAGCACCACCATCGACCACAGTGATCCGTGAATCAGTTGCTAATGGTAACTGCGGAAAATAAGGATCATCGGCACTAACTGCAATTATTACTCGTGTGATTTCAGGCAAACTCAATAGCCGATCAACGGTATGCTCTAAAATCGTTTTACCTGCAATATGGAGATATTGCTTTGGACGATCAGCAGCCATTCGGCTACCCACCCCTGCCGCAGGCACTACGGCAATAAATTCTTCAGCGATCATTAGCTCTATTACTCACCACAAAAAGCGCTACGGTTAGTTATTATCATCTAGCACTCGAACAAAAGTTTCACCCGGTTTAATTAAACCTAAATCATTACGCGCACGCTCTTCTACAGCTTCTTTACCGCCATGAAGATCTTTAATTTCTGCGTACATTTGTTGATTTCGCTGTTGTAATTCAGTATTAGCGGCCTGCTGTAAAGCAACGCTTTCTTTTACTGCGGTATATTCATTCATACCGTTTTTACCGTCCCAAAAATCGTACTGCAGCCAAGCTAAAATCACTAGCAGGATAATGATAAACAGACGCATGATTCCCCTTCAAAATGAGTGTAGATGTCAATATCAACAATATACATTCCAATCAATCGTTAACGACGAATCATTGGAATGTATGTTGCGAAAGCGTAATAATCCCATAATCAGCTTATTGTGACCACCATTATGGCCATAGAGTTAATACAGTGCTAGTTGAGTGTCAATTTTGCTGTTAAATCAAACAAAAACTATTTTTTAGTCATATGTGTAGCACCATTACTTTTTACCAAAAAAAACCGCCTCCTAAGAGACGGTTTGATTTAGGCACATTGAGCAAGCTCAATGATAAGCTTAAAAGAATTAAGCTTGACCTTTAACTTCTTTAAGACCGTTGAAAGCAGCACGTTCACCTAGTGCTTCTTCGATACGGATAAGTTGGTTGTACTTAGCAACACGGTCAGAACGGCTCATAGAACCAGTTTTGATTTGACCTGCAGCTGTACCTACCGCTAGATCTGCGATAGTTGCGTCTTCTGTCTCGCCTGAACGGTGAGAGATAACAGCAGTGTAACCAGCATCTTTAGCCATCTTGATTGCAGCTAAAGTTTCAGTTAGAGAACCGATTTGGTTAAGCTTGATTAGGATTGAGTTAGTGATGCCTTTCTCAATACCTTCAGCGAAAATCTTAGTGTTTGTAACGAATAGATCGTCACCTACTAGTTGAATCTTGTCACCTAGTAGTTCAGTTTGGTGCTTGAAGCCAGCCCAATCTGATTCGTCTAGACCATCTTCGATAGAAACGATAGCTGGGAACTTCTCAGTAAGATCTTTCAGGAAGTAGTTAAACTCTTCTGAAGTGAATTGCTTACCTTCACCTTTAAGGTCGTAGATGCCTTGTTCTTTGTTGTAGAACTCAGAAGCAGCACAGTCCATAGCTAGAGTAATATCTGTACCTAGCTCGTAACCTGCAGCTTCAACAGCTTCTTGAATTGCTTTAAGAGCAGCTTCGTTTGACTCAAGGTTTGGCGCGAAACCACCTTCATCACCAACAGCTGTGCTCATGCCCTTAGACTTAAGAACTTTAGCTAGGCTGTGGAATACTTCAGAACCCATACGTACAGCTTCACGAAGTGTTTTAGCACCTACAGGCTGAATCATGAACTCTTGAATATCAACAGTGTTATCTGCGTGCTCACCACCATTGATGATGTTCATCATAGGTAGAGGCATAGAGAACTGACCTGCAGTACCGTTTAGCTCAGCAATGTGCTCATATAAAGGCATGCCTTTAGATGCAGCAGCTGCTTTTGCGTTCGCTAGAGAAACAGCTAGGATTGCGTTAGCACCAAAGTTAGATTTGTTTTCAGTACCATCAAGGTCGATCATTAGTTGGTCGATTGCAGCTTGATCAGTCGCGTCTTTACCCATTAGTACTTCAGCGATAGGACCGTTTGCAGCAGCAACAGCTTTAAGAACACCTTTACCTAGGAAACGAGATTTATCGCCATCACGAAGCTCAAGAGCTTCACGAGAACCCGTAGAAGCACCAGACGGTGCAGCAGCCATACCAACGAAACCACCTTCTAGGTGAACTTCAGCTTCAATTGTTGGGTTGCCACGTGAGTCAATGATTTCACGAGCTAGAACTTTAACGATCTTAGACATTGTGTTTCCTCTGCTTTATCTTCAAATTAAAAGCTAAATAAAATAGCTGCAGCGATAACTGCTACAGCTATCAGTAATCCTTACTTATCAGATTCACCGCGGTGATAAATACCCGCAGCTTTAACAAAACCTTCAAATAATGGGTGACCATCACGAGGTGTTGATGTGAATTCTGGGTGGAACTGTGCAGCAACGAACCAAGGGTGATTCGGAATTTCAATAATTTCAACTAGCTTCTTGTCAGCAGACAGACCTGATACTTTCAGACCCGCTTTCTGTAACTTAGGTAGCAAGTTGTTATTTACTTCGTAACGGTGACGGTGACGCTCATGGATTGACGCTTGTGCATACAATTCACGTGCTTTTGAACCATCTTGAAGATGACATAACTGAGAACCAAGGCGCATGGTGCCACCTAGATCAGACTTTTCAGTACGCTCTTCTACATTACCTTCGCTATCAACCCACTCAGTGATTAAGCCAACCACTGGGTGCTTAGTTTCAGCGTTAAATTCTGTTGAGTGTGCATCCGCCATGTTTGCTACATTACGTGCAAATTCAATTAATGCGACTTGCATACCTAAACAAATACCTAAATAAGGGATTTTGTTTTCACGCGCATATTGAGCAGTCAGAATTTTACCTTCAATACCACGGTGACCAAAGCCGCCAGGTACTAAGATTGCATCAAGACCTGCAAGTACATCAGTACCTTTAGACTCAACATCTTGAGAATCAATATATTTAATGTGTACTGCTATACGATTTTTTAAACCCGCGTGTTTAAGCGCTTCGTTAACTGATTTGTATGCATCAGGCAGTTCAATATACTTACCAACCAGACCAATTGTTACTTCAGTTGTCGGGTTAGCTTCTTCATAAATAACTTGTTCCCACTCCGATAAATCAGCTTCTGGTGCAGTAATACCAAAACGCTTACATACTAAGTCATCAAGACCTTGTGCCTTAATAAGCTGTGGGATTTTGTAGATTGAATCTACGTCTTTCATTGAGATAACCGCTTTTTCTTGCACATTACAGAACAACGCAATTTTTGCGCGCTCGTTAGCAGGAATAACACGATCACTACGGCAAACCAAAATATCAGGTTGAATACCGATAGAAAGTAATTCTTTTACTGAGTGTTGCGTTGGCTTAGTTTTTACTTCACCAGCAGCAGCAAGGTAAGGAACTAGCGTCAAGTGCATAAACATGGTGTTTTCACGGCCTTGTTGAACTGCTAACTGACGAATAGCTTCCATAAATGGTAGTGATTCAATATCACCAACTGTACCGCCGACTTCAACAATCGCGATATCATGACCCGCAGCACCAGCAATCACACGATCTTTAATTTCGTTTGTGATATGTGGAATAACCTGAATCGTTGCACCTAGGTAATCACCACGACGCTCTTTGCGTAATACGTCTGCGTACACACGACCAGCTGTAAAGTTATTACGCTTTGTCATTTTAGTACGAATGAAACGCTCGTAGTGACCTAAGTCAAGATCAGTCTCTGCACCGTCTTCCGTAACGAATACTTCACCGTGCTGAGTAGGGCTCATTGTGCCTGGATCAACGTTAATGTAAGGGTCTAATTTCATCATGGTCACATTAAGACCACGTGCTTCTAGAATAGCTGCCAAAGATGCTGCAGCAATGCCTTTACCTAGAGAGGATACTACTCCGCCCGTAACAAAAATATAATTCGTTGTCATGTTAAACCTGGAAGATTGGTGTAGAGGATAAAGTGTATCTGGACGGGAAATTAGTATACCAGACACCATTTATCGCCACAACGTGAAAACTATCACACACCCATAAGATTTTTTTTGTCTCAAATCAAGGAAGTGATATGTGCGCTATTTTCACCCCTTTTCGCTACTTTTCGCTGTAAAGTTACTATACTTTTATAGCATAAAAATCCCTAATGGGAATAATTATTTTTTGCGTTCATGTTGTTTAACGCGATCCCACTCACGATCTAGCTCAGTTAGTGAACATTGACCGAATGACTTACCTTGTTCTAGCACATTTTTTTCAACTTGGCGAAAACGTCGCTCAAATTTTTTATTTGCCTGTTGTAATGCATGTTCAGGTTTGACATCAAGATGGCGACTTAGATTCACCACTGAAAATAACAGATCACCCATTTCTTCAGCTATTTTAGCTTGCTGTTGAGGCGTCTGAATAACCTCATCCATTACTTCATCTAACTCTTCTTTCACTTTATCAACAACTGGGCCTAACGTGTCCCAATCAAAGCCTTGGCTTGCACAGCGTTGTTGAATTTTATTGGCTCGAGTAAGCGCTGGTAATGCTAAAGGAATATTAGCAAGTAAACTGGTATCTTGTGCCTTATCAGCACGCTCTTTGGCTTTTTCTGCTTCCCAATTTTGCTTAATCGCTGCTTCATCAGCTAATGTAACGTCACCAAAAACATGTGGATGGCGACGCGTTAATTTCTCACTAATCCCCGCCACCACATCATCAAAATCAAACAAGCCTTGTTCTGTCGCTAATTGACTATAAAACACCACTTGAAATAATAAATCACCCAGTTCTTCTTTTACATCAATCCAATTTTTTTGTTCAATCGCATCAGCAACTTCATAGGCTTCTTCAATGGTATAAGGAACAATCGAATCAAAATCTTGTTTAAGATCCCACGGACATCCCGTTTGTGGATCTCGCAACTGCGCCATAATGGTTAATAGATGGTTGATATCAAGGGTGGTTTTATTGGTCATTATTATCTCCTTAAATAAAAAAATAGGTAGCCGAAGCTACCTATTGTTGTATTCGATATTATCTATCATAACTAACTGTATAAACGTTTAGCTTGTGCAACATCTTTTACTTGTTCAATGCGTTTTAGCACTCGGCCTAATACATCAAGATCGGTTAACTCAAGTTCAAAATCCATGATCGACATTTGTTTTTTATAATCAACCCGACTCTTCATGCCCGCAACTTTAACTTTCTCGTTCATCAACGTATTGGTGAGTTCTTTTAACAAACCATTACGCTCTGACGCAGTAACACGAACAGTAATGGTATAGTTACCAATAAATCCGCTCCCCCAAACCGTATCAATAATACGTTCAGGTGCATGATGACGCAGCTCTTCTAGCTGTTCACAATCATGACGGTGCACCGAAATACCACGCCCTTGAGTAACAAAGCCTTGAATATCATCACCAGGGATAGGCTGACAACAACGTGCTAAGTGGGTCATTAAGTTATCAACCCCTTCAACCACAACCGAATCACGACGCGGTTTCTTCGTCGTATGAGAAGCTTTATCACTTGCTTCTGACAACTTATCAAGTAATTGCTGATCTTCTTCTTCTGCTGTTGGTTTGTTAATTAGCGCATTAATGTGGTTGATTATTTGGTTTATCCGCAAATCACCACTACCAATTCCCGCATATAACTCTTCTGGTGAATTAACATTAAAGCGTTTACTGGCATAAGAGTGCGCATCTTTTAAGGTTGCGTGGATCTTACTCAGTTCCGCTTCAAGAATTTCTTTACCTGCAATAATATTTTTATCGCGATCTTGCTTACGGAACCAAGCATGCACCTTGGCACGGGCACGACTAGATGTTACAAAACCTTGATTTGGATTTAACCAATCACGAGAAGGATTCGGCTCTTTTTGGGTAATAATTTCAACCTGATCCCCCATTTGCAAATGGTAAGTAAAGGGTACAATTCGACCTTCTACTTTTGCTCCAATACAACGATGCCCGACTTCTGAGTGAATATGATAAGCAAAGTCTAATGGGGTTGCATTTGATGGTAAATCAACCACATCACCTTTAGGCGTAAACGCATAAACACGATCATCAAATACTTGGCTACGAAGCTCATCAAGCATCTCACCAGAATCCGACATTTCTTCCTGCCATACCAGTAACTTGCGTAACCAATTGATTTTTTCATCATACGCAGACTGAGCGCCACTAGAAGCTGCAGGACCTTCCTTATATTTCCAGTGCGCAGCAACACCTAGCTCTGACTCTTCATGCATTTGCTTGGTACGGATCTGAATTTCAATGGTCTTACCTTCAGGACCCAGTACTACGGTATGAATCGATTGATAACCATTTGGTTTAGGATTAGCGACATAATCATCAAATTCTTTGGGTAAATGACGATATTTAGTATGTACCACCCCTAATGCAGCGTAACAATCTTGCAGCTCTTCAGCCACAATTCGTACCGCCCGCACATCAAAAAGCTCATCAAACTCTAAGCTTTTCTTCTGCATTTTGCGCCAAATACTGTAAATATGCTTAGGGCGTCCTTGCACTTCAGCACGAATATTTGAAGCTTGCATCGCATCTGATAAATCATCAACAAAATGCGTAATGTAGCCTTCACGATCAATGCGACGCTCTGAAAGCTGTTTCGCTATTTGCTTATAGATCTCGGGATGTTGATAACGGAAAGCATAATCTTCAATTTCCCATTTTAACTGCCCAATACCCAATCGGTTTGCCAATGGTGCATAAATATTGGCACACTCTTGGGCGGCGATGCGGCGTACAGCATCTGGCTCATTTTTAACTTCACGTAAATTACAAATACGTTCAGCCAATTTGATGACCACGCAGCGAAAATCATCAACCATCGATAATAACATTCGACGAATGCTATCAACTTGGGCTGATTGAGCGGCTTCTTCTGCGGTCGATTTAAGCTGACTGATCGCATACATTTGCTCAACACCTTCTACTAAATGCAGAATAGTGCCGTTGTAATCTTCTTTTACTTGCTCATGGCTATAACAACCCGCTTCAACTAATGGATATAGCATTGCCGATATTAATGTATCGGCGTCCATGCTTAACGTCACCAGAATCTCGACCATTTCACGCCCGCGCCATAACAGCAACGTACCGTTTTCTTGATCAACAACCAGTTCCTGACAACGTAGATAAGCTCCTTCTAAACGTCCAAACGTTTTTGCATCCAAACGTAAACTTTCGACCCATGAGGCTAACTCAAATATCGTGTTTTCTTTTAGATGTGCTCCACGTACTGCGACCATGTCTCTGTCCTGTTTTCTATTTAATGGCAATAGCAGTCATTGCTATAACTATTTTTTCTGCTTTTTCTGAACCTTTACAAATAATGCCATAGATTCTAAATGTCCTGTATGTGGGAACATATCCAACATACCAAGACGCTCTAACTGATAACCTTTTTGCAGTAATACTTGGCTATCACGAGCCAATGTGGCTGGATTACATGACACATAAACGACTTTATTCGGTGCTAGCTTAACCACATGATCCATCACTCCAGCGGCACCAGCACGTGCAGGATCTAATAAAATCTTATCAAATTGCTCTTGTGCCCACACTAATTTAGTCACGTCTTGCTCTAAATCAGCCTGATAGAAAGTGGCATTATATTGCGCATTTGCTTGAGCATTGTCTGTAGCACGTAAAACCATATCGTCAATGCCTTCAACCCCAACAACCGCTTTTGCGCGCTGGGCTAATGGCAAACTAAAGTTCCCCAAACCACAGAATAAATCTAACACCCTATCTTGAGGCTGAACATCAAGCCATTCGATTGCTTGTGCGACCATTTTAATGTTTACGTCACCATTTACTTGAATAAAGTCTTTTGGTGAAAATCTCAATTTAAGACCATCAATGCCATAATAAGGTTGGTCACCATGACGCTGAATTAGTTCATCGGTTTCTGGTGCTAAAAACAACATTACATTGTGTTGGATAGCGAACGCATCAATCAGTGCACTATCATCGGCATTAAAAGGCGCAAGATGACGAATAAGAACCACACAACCATTGTCGGCATGGGTTAATTCAATATGCCCAATAAATCGACGTCCTTTTAAACTGTTTAATAGTTCACGTAATGGCGGTAACAGATCATTCAATGGCTGGGCCAATACTGGACACACGCTAACATCAACAATGTCATTACTTTGCTTTTTACGAAAACCAAACTGTAACTGTCCATTATTTTCAACTCGAACCGCAAAACGAGCGCAACGACGGTAATGCAGTGATTCACTGATGATCGGAGGTTGTTGAACGCAATCAGCTTGATCAATAACAGCAAACTTTGTCATCAATTCACTCAGTACTTGCTGTTTAGCAGCCACTTGACCTTGATGCGATAAATGCTGCAAATTACAGCCGCCACACTGGTCATAGATCGCACAATGAGGTTTAATACGGGCACTGCTGTCTGAAAGGCGTTTAATCACTTTAGCACGAGCGTAATTTTTTTTATCTTCCGTTAACTGCACCACCGCAGTTTCAGTCGGAAGTAAACCATCAACAAAGACAGATTTACCTTGTAGATGACCGATACCGGCACCGAGGTGATCTAAACGGCTAATCGTAATTTCTTTATGTTTGGTGTCAGTTGTACGTTTTTGAGGCTTAAAAAAGCGTGCCATAGTGTTTTGCTCACTGTTCAGACATTGAGTATTTGTTGCATAGCCCTAGTTTATTTACACTAGGAATATAGATGGGTGCTAATTCTCCCACAGAATCGCTTGCTTGTAATTAAGAGAACCATGACCAAATATGGACTTCGTGCCAGGGTCTTTACCCTGACATTAGCACCAACACTGATAATCGGCCTGTTATTAAGCGCTTTTTTTACCATGAGCCGCTATCAAGATCTCGAACATCAATTGATTTCGACAGGAACGAGTATCATCGAGCCGTTAGCAATTTCGGCCGAATATGGTATGACCGAAAAAAATCGAGAGGCTATTCGGCGTCTGATTGGCTACACCCATCGCAAACATTCCGATATTATTCGAAGCATTGCTGTTTTTACGGAGCATAATAAAATTTTTGCGACCTCTAATTTTCACCGTAATTTTGCTGCTTTTATGTATCCAGACAACAAGCCAATCCCGCGCTTACTTGATATTCAGCTTAATGATAATACTCTCATTCTACGCACCCCCATTTTAACTGAAGGCCAATTTGGTACGAATACAAGTACTAGCGTATTAGGTAAACCATTAGGTTATATTGCAATTGAACTCGATTTAAGCTCATTGCGATTACAACAATATCAAGAAGTATTCACCGCCTTAATGGTATTGTTACTTGGCTTAAGCTTATCATCGCTATTTGCTTACCGACTAATGCAAGATGTCACCCGCCCAATCTCACATATGATCAGTGTGGTTGATAGAATTCGGCGCGGACATCTTGATATTCGAATCGAAGGTCAACTTCTTGGTGAACTCGATACTCTTAAAAACGGTATTAATGCAATGGCAATCTCACTGTCGGAATACCATATTGAAATGCAACAAAGCATTGATCAGGCAACGTCAGATTTACGTGAAACTCTTGAGCAACTTGAAATTCAAAACGTTGAGTTAGATATTGCCAAAAAACGGGCTCAAGAGGCTGCGCGGGTTAAATCTGAATTCTTAGCCAACATGTCACACGAATTGCGGACACCGCTTAATGGTGTGATTGGCTTTACCCGTCAAATGCTTAAAACCAAACTCAATACCAACCAGCAAGATTATCTACTGACGATTGAGAATTCAGCCAATAATCTACTGACAATCATTAATGATATTTTAGACTTTTCAAAATTAGAAGCGGGTAAATTATTACTAGAAAATATTCCGTTTGATTTTTCTGATGCCCTTGATGATGTTATGCGTTTACTTGCGCCAAGTGCACATGAAAAAGGCTTAGAATTAACCCTTAAAATTGACACACGCATTCCGCCAGGCTTAATTGGTGATCCTCTGCGTATTCAACAAGTCGTCACCAACTTAATTGGTAATGCGGTTAAGTTTACCGAAACAGGCAATATTGATGTTTCTGTCGAACTCAAATCTGAGCATGATAATAATATTGAATTACAGTTTATGGTGCGTGATACCGGCATTGGCATATCAGAACGTCAACAAGCACAGCTCTTCCAAGCCTTTAGCCAAGCCGATGCCAGTATATCACGCCGTTATGGTGGTACGGGGTTAGGCTTAGTGATCACTCAGAAACTGGTCAGCCAAATGGGAGGACAAGTCAGTTTAACCAGTCGTCTCCATCAAGGTTCTACCTTCTGGTTTAGCATTCGTATGCATAAAACTGATTTACCCGTATCGCACCAGATAGATACCTCATCACTGATCGGTAAAAAATTACTGTTAATTGAACCTAACATGCAAGCTGCATCTGTCGTACAGCAACGGTTAATTAATGCAGGAGTGCATGTTACTTATCGCTCAACCATGCCTGATGATATTGAACATCATGATTTTGCTTTATTATGTTTATCACCTCACCAGCAACCACCGACCGCAGTCTTATTTAATCATGTATTTAAAGCTGAACAGATTGCCGATAAGGTCTTAGTTTGTCTACCAACAACCGAACTCGCACTCTCTGAAAAACTCACTAATACTGGGGTTGAGATCTGTCTTGGAAAACCTATTGCATCTCGTAAATTATTTGAAGCGTTATGTGATAATTATGATGATAAAAAAGAGCCAGAATTACCGGTGTTAGCGCCACCACCAGAACCAATCCAACCATTAACAGTAATGGCCGTTGATGATAATCCAGCAAACTTAAAATTAATTTCAGCATTACTGGGTGAGCGGGTTGAAACCGTTATTACTGCCACTGGTGGTAAAAAAGCGGTTGAGTACGCACATCAAAAAGCATTTGATTTGATTTTTATGGATATCCAAATGCCTGAAATGGATGGTGTTACTGCTTGCCAAGAAATACACAAAACGGATCTTAATCATCAGACGCCAATTATTGCTGTTACCGCACACGCGATGGCAGGAGAGCGTGAACGATTAATTGATGCTGGAATGGATGATTACCTCACCAAACCGATTGAAGAGCATATCCTTCAACAAATTCTAGCAAAATGGATCACCCCAACCGATCATCATGGTACCGGATTGATACCTCAGCCAATAACAACAACTGAAGTGCTACAATCACAACAACATGGGCGACCAACCATTGATAATAGTATTAGTTTTGATTGGTCTTTAGCTCTTAAACAAGCGGCTGGAAAAGAAGATTTAGCCCGTGATATGTTACAAATGTTGTTAGATTACATGCCAGAAGTGGAGTTATTAGTTAATGAAGCACTGGATGGTAAACAAGTTGAATTATGGCCTTCGATCCATAAATTACATGGCAGTTGTGCTTATAGTGGCGTTCCACGTCTAAAATATCTCTGTCATACCATTGAAACAGAACTCAAAGCGAATACGCCAATGATTGATATAGAGCCTGAATTATTAGAACTCATTGATGAAATGGACAATGTTGTTAAAGCGTCAAAACAATATCGTCATTAATTGCGCAGTCTTTGATAAGCAGCCTTTGATAAGCAGCCTTTGATAAGCAGCCTTTGATAAAAAATACAGAAAAAAAACGCTAGCCTTACAAGCTAGCGTTTTTTTTGATTATCTTAATCTTACTTAATAATAACGTTAACGTTCAATGATAACCGTTGCAACGGCATAACGGCGCTCATCAGCAATAGTAAGATGCACATGCTGCCCACCCATTGCTGTTAGTAGTTTCAGAGCTTGACCGGAAAAGGCAACCAGAGGTTTACCTCGCACATCATTGGTAACGGTAAAATCTTGAAAAGAGACACCACAAGCAATACCTGTACCTAATGCTTTTGACGCCGCCTCTTTAACAGCAAACCGTTTTGCCACAAACCGAGCGCGTAACTTTAAGCGATAATATTGTTCAAGTTCAGAGGCTGATAACACCCGTTCAGCAAAACCATCACCGGCACGAGTAAGCACTTTTTCAATCCGTTCAATTTCAACGATATCAGTCCCTAAACCTAAAATAGCCATTAGCTACGTGCTTCCTGCATCAATGAACGCATATCAGCGACCGCTTTTTCAAGACCATCAAACATCGCTCGTCCCATAATAGAATGGCCGATATTTAGCTCATACAGTTCAGGTAATGCGGCAATAGCTTTAACGTTATGATAAGTTAATCCATGACCAGCATTGACTTTAATGCCTAATTTATGCGCATAGGTTGCACCTACGGCAATCTTCTTTAACTCATCAGCTTGGGCTTCTTCGGTTACCGCTTCTGCGTATTGTCCTGTATGAAGTTCAATAAACGGTGCGCCACAAGCAGAAGCAGCATCAATTTGTGCACGATCAGCATCAATGAAAAGTGACACTTTAATGCCAGCTGCGGTTAATTTTGTTGTCGCCGCTTTTACTTTTTCAAGTTGACCCGCCACATCTAAGCCACCTTCTGTCGTCAATTCTTCACGCTTCTCAGGCACTAAACATACATATTCAGGCTGAGTCTCTAGCGCAATCGCAATCATTTCGTCAGTAACTGCCATTTCTAGATTCATTCGCGTTTGCAATGTTTGACGTAAAATGCGTACATCGCGATCATTAATATGACGACGATCTTCACGTAAATGCACCGTAATACCATCAGCGCCAGCACGCTCAGCTACTTCGGCAGCATGCACGGGATCAGGGTATCGTGTGCCACGGGCATTACGTAACGTTGCAATATGATCAATATTGACACCCAGTAGAATGTTGTTCATTTTCTGATGCTCCTTGCTCGTGGGAGAAACAATTCCCGACTTTTTAATGGCTTTGAGCCAAGATAAGGCTTTAAGGCTATCCTTGTAAAGCGTTTCGCAGCACGAAGTTGTTCTGGAGTTTCAAAGCATCTTGCTGCAATTGCTTTTAATTCATTACCACGAAAAGTCAATTGGGTTATTTTCATTGAAGCAATAAACCCACGCTGTTCGCGATAGTTATACGTCATGCGATCATCAACTGCTAACCCACTGCCAGCACAATGTAAAAAATCAATACCGTAACCAAGATGGTGTAATAAGGCGAGTTCAAAACGACGCAGTGCAGGCTCTGGATTATCCGCTTGTGCAAGCTCACGCAACACATTCAAATAATCAAGAAACAACACCGGATAAGGGGTATGGTTTTCTAATACACGCGCTAATACTTCATTAACGTACATCGCGGAATATAAAATATAACTGCGCAACGGCAGTCCAATACTGATAGGTTCAGCATGAGTGAGGACGGGCATGCTGCCTTTACCACTCCATTTCATAAACAATGGCGTGAAAGGTTGCAAGGTTCCTTTAAGATTAGAACGCTTACGACGCGCTCCTTTTGCAAGTAAGGTAAGACGGCCGTGATCCTCGCTAAACACATCAAGGATCAGGCTCGTCTCACTATAATGACGATAATGAAGGACAAAACAACGCTGTAAGCCCTCCATTACTGTCCTTATAGATCGTCAATGTAACCTAAGCTACGCAGTGCTCGTTCGTCATCTGCCCAACCTGATTTCACTTTAACCCAAAGTTCTAGATACACTTTGCGTTCAAATAGATCTTCCATATCTAAACGGGCTTCACGACCAATAACTTTGATCTTATCGCCGCCTTTACCGATCACCATTTTCTTCTGGCCTTTACGCTCAACCAGAATCAAACCGTTGATATCAAAACCATTAGTTTCTGGGTTGAAATCAAATCGCTCAATTTCAACAGTTACAGAATATGGTAATTCTTCACCTGTAAAGCGCATAAGTTTTTCACGAATAATTTCTGACGCCATAAAGCGTTGTGAACGATCCGTTACATACTCTTCAGGGAAATAATATTCACATTCAGGTAAATGGTCATGAACAATTTTTTCAATTGCGGCAATGTTAGTGCCTTTCTTTGCTGACATTGGAATAACATCAACAAACGGCATTTTTTTCGCTAATTCCTGCAAATGCGGGAATAACTCATGCTTTTCTTTAATGTTGTCGACTTTGTTGATTAACAATACTGTAGGTAGCTCACTTTTCATAAGCTTATTCAGTACCATCTCATCATCAGCAGTCCACGTAGTGCCATCAACAAGGAATAACACTAGTTCTACATCGGTTAATGAACTGCTAGCAGCACGGTTCATTAAACGGTTAATTACACGTTTTTCTTCAATGTGCAAACCCGGAGTATCAATATAAACAGCTTGATACCCGTCACGAGTGTCAACACCCATGATACGGTGACGTGTCGTTTGCGGTTTACGTGAAGTGATAGACAATTTTTGTCCCACTAAACGGTTAAGCAAGGTTGATTTTCCGACATTCGGTCGACCAACGATGGCAATAAAGCCACAATGTTGTTTATCTGTCATGATTCCAACTGATTAAGTGCAATTTCTGCCGCTGCCTGCTCTGCCTTGCGCCGACTGCCGCCCTTACCGATTACAGGTTCATCCAAACCTGTGACATCACACTGTACAGTGAACTCTTGGTTATGAGCTTCACCTTGTACCTTAGTTACAGTATATGCAGGTAATGGTAAACGACGACCTTGAAGACACTCTTGCAAGCGTGTTTTTGGATCTTTTTGGTTGATGCCCGGCTCAATTGTATTCAGACGTGATTGATACCAAGCCAATACGACTTGACGTACTGTCTCAACATCACTATCTAGATAAACCGCGCCAATGATTGCTTCAACACAGTCAGCCAGAATAGAATCACGACGGAAACCGCCACTTTTCAACTCGCCTGGACCTAATAGTAAGTAGTCACCTAGTTCGAACTCACGTCCTAACTCTGCTAGTGTCTTACCACGGACTAGTGTTGCACGCATTCGGCTCATATCACCTTCATCCACATTAGGAAAACGGTGATATAAGTCATCAGCAACAACAAAACTTAAAATAGAATCGCCTAAGAATTCTAGACGCTCGTTGTGGGTGCCATTAGCACTGCGGTGTGTCAGTGCTAATGTCATCAACTCAGAGCTATTAAATTGGTAGCCCAGCTTACGCTGCAGCCTATTCGCTGGAGTTGTCATTTTTTCTCGATTATTTTATTTAATGCTACCGATACGATTAAAACGTACGCCGGTAGGGATCCAAGATGGAAGAAAACTATCAGGCTTGCGATCAAAATCAAAGCTCATCCAAATAGCAACTGCCTTGCCGACTAAGTTCGCTTCTGGTACAAAACCCCAGTAACGACTATCAGCACTATTGTCACGGTTGTCACCCATAACAAAATACTCACCTTTTGGTACAATCCACTCACCGATCCCTGGGCGAGGCACGTAAGCCATACGGTTATCACGTCGCGATGGATTGATCAAAATGTGATGATTCACATCACCAAGGTGTTCGTTATACTCAATCAGACGTGTCATACCTTGAGTAAAATCACTGTCTTTCATATCGGTTAATTTCACAGGCTTACAAACAGAAGTGCCTTGCGGCTGAATGCATAATTTTTTGTCAGCACTGTAACGAATTAAATCACCAGGTAAACCAACAACACGTTTAATGTAGTCAATTTTTGGATTAGGTGGGTAACGGAATACAATCACATCACCACGTTTAGGTTCACCTGTGCTTAAGAATTTATGATCAAAAACAGGATCACGTAGACCGTAAGCAAATTTTTGAACCAGAATAAAATCACCCACATATAGGGTTGGTAACATTGACTTTGATGGAATTTGGAACGGTTCATAAATAAATGAACGGAATATCATGATCAATGCAATCACAGGGAACATTGAGCTTGCTGACTCAATCCACCCCGGTTGAGGTGCAACACGTTCAAGTACCTCAGCATCAACTTGACCACCTGCTTTTTCAGCTGCGGCAGCAATTTTTAATTGTCGCTTAGGTGCCCATAGAAATTTATCTAGAGCCCAAATAATACCAGTAAAGATCGTCGCTAAGACCAGTATTATTGAAAATGTATTTGCCATGTTATCCCTTAGGTTTAACGCAACTAACTTCGACAGTTAGTTTTTGGAGTCTAATTTAAAACGTCTAAGTAAAAGAAAGTGCTATTTAACGGATTAAATTAGCACTTTCTAATCAGATCTAGACTGTTATAAACAAAGAAAGGTTACTACTTATCTTTGCCTACATGAAGAATCGCTAAGAAAGCTTCTTGTGGTAATTCAACATTACCAATTTGCTTCATACGTTTCTTACCATCTTTCTGTTTTTGTAGTAGCTTTTTCTTACGACTAATATCGCCACCATAACATTTCGCGATTACGTTTTTACGCAATTGCTTCACGGTTGAACGTGCAATGATATGAGCGCCAATCGCCGCTTGAATCGCAATATCAAACATTTGACGAGGAATAAATTCTTTCATTTTCTCAACAACATCACGACCACGAGTCTGTGAGTTTTCTTTATGAGTAATGATAGCTAACGCATCAACACGCTCGCCGTTTAATAGAATATCAACACGAACCATGTCTGATTCTTGGTAACGTTGGAAGTTGTAATCTAGCGATGCATAACCACGAGAGGTTGACTTCAAACGATCAAAGAAATCCAGTACCACTTCTGACATCGGAATGTCATACGTTAAGGCTACTTGATTACCGTGATAAACCATATCAACCTGCATACCACGCTTTTCAATACATAGCGTAATAACATTACCTAGGTATTCACTTGGTACTAGAATATTACAGCGAGCAATTGGCTCACCCATAATTTCAATGTCGTTAACCGCAGGTAATTTAGCAGGGCTATCAACATACAGCATGGTGCCGTCAGTTTTCTTCACTTCATACACTACTGTTGGTGCTGTAGTAATCAAGTTAAGATCGTATTCACGCTCTAGACGCTCTTGAATAATCTCCATGTGGAGCATACCCAAGAAACCACAACGGAAACCGAAACCCAGTGCAGATGAACTTTCTGGCTCATAAAATAGAGAGGCATCATTTAGACTTAATTTGCCTAACGCGTCACGGAAGTTCTCGTAATCATCAGATGATACAGGAAACAAACCTGCATATACCTGTGGTTTTACTTTTTTAAAGCCAGGTAATGCGGTCTCACAACCGCCTTTAGCTAGCGTTAATGTATCACCAACCGGTGCGCCTAGAATGTCTTTAATACCACAAACAACCCAGCCAACTTCGCCAGTATTTAATTCAGTCGTATCAATTTGTTTTGGTGTAAAGATCCCAAGACGATCAACACCCCAAACTTGACCGGTGGTCATGACTTTAATTTTGTCGTTTTTCTTTAGCTTACCGTTTTTAACACGCACCAAAGACACAACACCTAAGTAATTATCAAACCATGAGTCAATAATTAGTGCTTGTAGTGGCGCATCCGGATCACCTTCTGGTGCTGGAATTGCTTCAACGATTTTTTCTAAAACTTCGTCAACACCAACACCCGTTTTTGCTGAACAACGCACAGCATCAAGAGCATCGATACCAACAATGTCTTCAATTTCTTCGGCTACACGCTCAGGATCGGCAGCAGGAAGGTCGATTTTATTTAAAATCGGCACCACTTCCAAATCCATTTCCATGGCGGTGTAACAGTTTGCTAGCGTCTGAGCTTCTACGCCCTGACCCGCATCAACTACCAACAATGCACCTTCACAAGCTGCAAGTGAACGCGATACTTCATACGAGAAGTCAACGTGTCCAGGAGTGTCGATAAAGTTTAATTGATAAGTTTCACCATCTTTAGCTGTGTAATCAAGCGTTACGCTCTGAGCTTTGATAGTGATACCGCGTTCGCGTTCAAGATCCATTGAATCTAAAACCTGTGCAGCCATTTCTCGATCAGAAAGGCCGCCACAGACTTGAATTAGACGGTCGGATAAGGTCGACTTACCATGGTCGATATGTGCGATAATCGAAAAGTTACGAATGTGCTTCATGAATGGCGTGACTGCTCGTGATTAAAATGAATGGGATCTTACGATCAAGTTGACGGATTCTACCGAATTTAAACGCTACTCGCTATCTTTCGATGCGGCATTTATCAGCTTATCTGCTGAAATGGGTAACCCTAGCACTCGAATAAGGCTTGGTTTATAGGCTGAATCCCCATCTAATCTCTTGGCATAATACCGTGCAATCATCAATCCTACCGTTGTAGCAATAGCAGCGAATACGATAACACCGAATTGATTACTACCTGCTAAATCAATAAAGATATACTGGCCAATTAAACTACCACCCACTAAAAATAGCAGTGGCAGCATATAAACCAGCAAAGCTGAACTGAGCATACTACGCTCAGACAAGCCAATTTCAACCACTTGTCCAAGTATTACTTTTTCTTTAGTGTCGATATTTATCTGATGAGAACGGCCAGGCATCGCTTTTGTCACAATACCCGTACCGCAACTATCGCTCGAAGCGCAGTGACCACAACTGCTTTGTTGCTGACAACTTACCGTTATATGGCCAGTATCAACTGCGACAACTGTCGCTAATGTTCGCATCATGATTATTTACTCGTTTGAGTAGCCTCAGGTTTAATTTTATCAAAGGCTACATTTTCTGCAATTCGTCGAGCTGTTTGTGGTGGAATATCACCCACTACAGTAATTTCTTTATCACCATCAACGCGAGTCGTTAATGTGCGACGTCCTTGACGAACTAATTGCCCTCGCCCAACAAAATTATCAACATCAGAAACATAAACAGAAAAACTAAATAAACCATCACTGTACATGCGACTTTCAACGGCACGTTCAGTTAATAATAATCGATGGCGGTTACCGGCAATTAATGTAAAGCCGTTTGGTAACCAATTAACACTCCATTGCAATTTTTTCTGCGGCTGTTGCGGTAATTGTACCACAGCTGGCAGTTTAACTTGATTTAGCTTACTGAGCATTTCAGCAACTTTAGGATTCACCGCAAATGACACCACTCTAAATTGCTCAAGTAAATCACCATCACGATCCAATAAATCAGCTCGCATAACTAAATGGGATACTTGATCAATCCATAATAAATAAGAATAGCGATTACCATCTTTAGGCGCGATACGAACAACATCACAGGCTACACCCGCTTCACGTGCTCGTCCCATTGCAATAAAATCATAAAAATTAGCCAGTTTATCAATATTTGTAGTCGTCAACGGTAAGATTGGTGCGACCATTTTATTACTTTTAATCGTAAATGGATCGAGCCCTGGCTCAAAATAGCTCACCTCATCGCCTCGTTGAATCACCTCTTGTGGTGGCCCACTAAGAAACAACAAATGCGCATAACTTTTATTATTTTCTAATGCATGTCGATAGCGCAATGTATCAATGCTATTTTTCTTTACCCAGATATAAGACATTTCATAACTAAGATCTCGGCTGGCTTGGCCCATTTGATGCAACAAAGCCTCTGCTGAAGGTTTAACCGCTTCAGCAGAGGCTTGGAGTGACAACAATAGGCTGACCAATGCAAGCGCACCGACCAGTATTTTTTTCATTAATTCGCCACTGAATTATTAGGATGTAAGCGTGAATGATCGATACTGCCATCTTCAGCATTAAAGCGAAGTTGGAGTTCATAATCTTGTAACATCGAGTTAATTCGACGTCGTTGTTCCATTAATTGCGACTCAGACGGCGTCTGATTATTAACCATATTGGTATTTAAGCTCACCGGTTCGGCTTTGCCTAAAAAAGGAATGGTTTGTAATACTGGTACATCATTACTGGTTGTTGCCGTTAAATTGCTATTATTGCCATCGTATTGTTGAACACCAACAATGACGGCTAATGAAACACATGCTGCCATTGCAACCTGACCAAACTGGGATAGCCAAACAGGTAATGTCCGTTTAGCTTTAAATGGGGTCGGTTGTTCTTCAGTAATAATGGGCTGAGCAATCGTCTCAACATGCGTGATCGCGGCACCAGTATGTGCTGATTCAGCCTCTAACGCTAACGCGACATTTCCTGCAATATTCCATTCTTTGCATTGCGGAACATCACCACGCATAACATCACCAATTAAGTTGAAGTCATGCCAACTTTGCTCGCTTTCTTTGTCAACAGTCAGCGCATTAATAATGCTCTGATCCAAATCTTCGCCATCAAGCAATGCCGAAATTTTTTCTTTATCAGCCATTTTTTCCACCGTTGGGTGCAACATGATTATTGCTGCATAAGAGGTCGAATGCGTTTTTCGACAATCTCTCGTGCACGGAATATACGTGAGCGAACTGTACCGACAGGACATCCCATTACTTCAGCAATTTCTTCATAGCTTAGACCATCCAGTTCTCGCAATGAAATTGCTGTTTTAAGATCGTCAGGTAACGATTCAATCGTACTAAAAACAACCCGCTTCAGTTCTTCAGACAACATTTGGTTCTCAGGGTTCGAAATTTCTTTAAGCGCATTTCCACTTTCATAATATTCGGCATCTTCAGCATCAACATCAAATGCTGGCGGACGACGTCCCTGAGCAACTAAATAATTTTTTGCGGTATTAACAGCAATACGGTAAAGCCATGTATAGAATGCACTTTCACCACGAAATGTAGGTAAGGCTCGATACGCTTTAATAAACGCTTCTTGGGCAACATCTGGTACATCACCAGAATTACTAACGTAACGAGAAACAAGATTACAAACTTTATTCTGGTATTTAATAACCAGAAGGTTGAATGCTTGTTTATCTCCCCGCTGTACTCGCTCAATTAATACCTGATCAGTTTGCTGCTCGCTCATTCGAGCGTGTACTCCCATGTCTAACTGTTCGTCATATTGCATTCACCTCACGATATCCCGTACCGATAATAGCTACGATCCGTTATTGGTGTGCAATGGTTTATTTAGATTATCCTGCCACTAATAAGCGTTAGTCTCACCGTAAATAAAGCACTGACTTATGAAATATTTATAAGCATGAGTACTACGTAAGACTGATGAATAATGGCAAAGTTCCACCGTTAGTAAAATAATTTTATCTTTTCGTTGCCGTTAAGTTATTACCTATAACAAAGAGAAACAAATATAAATAGTAACAACACTCATTATTTTACCTCAAATAATAACATTAACGAGGTTCTGTAACTGAAAAAAGTAAAACAATCACAAAGATATGACACAATAGCGCCGTTAAGATTTAACAATAATTCAGCCAAAAAACCACGATTTAATCGTATTTGCATTACCAAAACCCAAACAAGCATGCGTTTTTATAACAAATTTGATAGCATGAAATAAGATTATCACATGGATATGTAATCACTATGAACCCATCACATCAATACGATAGCGATATTTTAGTCATTGGTAGTGGCGCAGCAGGATTGTCACTTGCGCTTCATTTAGCCCACCTTGGTAAAGTGACTATTTTATGTAAAGGCCCGCTCAGTGAAGGAGCAACCTATTATGCTCAGGGAGGTATTGCTGCCGTTTTTGATGAGTCAGACAGTGTTGCTTCACATGTTGAAGATACTTTAATTGCCGGTGGCCATCTTTGTGACCAAGATGTAGTGCAGTTTATCGCTGAAAACGCAAAGCAATGCGTGCAATGGCTCATTGATGGTGGCGTTCCTTTTGATCGTGAAGTATCAGATTCAGATGATAGCCCTCGCTATCACCTCACTTTAGAAGGTGGTCATAGTCATCGGCGTATCCTTCATGCTGCCGATGCCACTGGAATGGCAATGCAAACATCACTTCAAGAACAAGCTCGCAACCACCCTAATATCACCATTCTTGAACGTCATAATGCGCTCGATTTAATTACTGAGAAAAAAATCAATCCACAATCTGCGACTAATCGCGCGCTTGGAGCTTATGTTTGGAATCGTGATAAAGAATGTGTTGAAACTCTGGCCGCTAAGTTTGTTGTTTTAGCTACCGGTGGTGCATCAAAAGTCTATCAATACACTTCTAACCCTGACGTATCATCAGGTGATGGTATTGCGATGGCATGGCGGGCAGGTTGTCGTGTTGCTAATCTCGAGTTTAATCAATTCCATCCCACTTGTTTATTTCATCCTAAAGCACAAACGTTCTTATTAAGCGAAGCCCTACGCGGTGAAGGTGCCTATTTACGCCGTCCTGATGGCAGTCGTTTTATGCCTGATTTTGATGAACGTGCCGAACTGGCACCACGAGATGTCGTTGCCCGTGCTATCGACTATGAAATGAAACGGTTAGGTGCCGACTGTATGTACCTTGATATTAGCCATAAGCCGGCCGAGTTTGTAAGAAATCACTTTCCAACCATTGCTGAAAAACTCCAAGGCTATGGAATTGATATTACCACCGATATGATTCCAATTGTTCCTGCCGCACACTATACCTGTGGTGGAGTGATGGTTAATAAATCAGGTAAAACAGATATCGATGGTTTATATGCTATTGGTGAAGTGAGCTATACCGGCTTACATGGCGCTAATCGTATGGCATCAAATTCACTGCTTGAATGTGTGGTTTACGCATGGTCAGCATCGAAAGATATTGAGCATCAATTTAGTGATATAGCACAACCACAACAATTACCATTTTGGGATGACAGCAAAGTGACTAACTCTGATGAAGAAGTGGTGATTCAACATAATTGGCATGAATTACGGCTATTTATGTGGGATTACGTGGGTATTGTGCGTTCCACCAAACGGTTAGCGCGAGCCATGAACCGAATTGAATTACTTAAAAATGAAATCGATGAGTATTACAGCCATTTCCGTGTTTCAAATAACTTATTAGAATTACGTAACTTATTACAAGTTGCTGAGTTAATTGTTCATTGTGCAATGGCGCGTAAAGAGAGTCGGGGTTTACATTACACGCTTGATTATCCAGATCTAAATCAACCAGCAACACCAACAATTTTAGTACCCGATAATTATTAACGGCGAGTAAACAATACTTTTTTCAAGACAATGGTGCTAATTGCAATATTAGCACCATTGGTTATTGTTGAGAGTGCCTCATTTTAATAGTCCTAAATGAATAAACATTTTTAATTGGCGATACTGAGTCACATCACAACCGTCATAACAAATGATTAGCCACTGATTTCTGTTATGTGTAACTGACAATACCACCAGCCACCGAGTCACTAATTTTATAGCGATTAAATCGCCACCGTGATCATGCCAACAAAGGCTACCATCACTATAAAGTCGTAGTGGTCCTTGTTGATGCAAATAATAGTGATACATTCGTTGCCATTCAAAAAATAATGCTTCCGCAAAAAAATAACTCAATGGCAAAAAAACAGGCGGGACAAACAATAATAATAGCACTGCACCGAGATAAAATAGACTCAGTGCAGTGTTCAGTCGCGGGGATAAGTTAAGCTTTAAATCAACGTAGCTTGCTGTTGTTATGGGCAACGATTTTATCAACCATCATCGCATGAGCAGCGTTATCACTGCGGCCATGCTGCATCATCCATTTAAATAAATCAGGATCATCACACGTTAGTAGAGAAATAAAATCACGTTGCTGCTGCTCTGATAAATCCTCAAAACACTCTTCAAAAAATGGCATCACCAACACGTCAAGTTCTAGCATGCCACGACGACATGCCCATTTTACGCGGGCCTTTTCTTCTGCACCTAACATACATAACCTCTAATTGTGCGCCTAATGGCTCACTGACAATCGAATACTAAGCGTATTTCCGTTACCAACAGAGTAACAGTCAAGCTTAATAACGACCATGCGCTAGCACAAATAATCCCTCAAGATGAGACCTAACCCACCATTATTGCGCCGAATAAAAACATCCAATTAACCCATCAGATAACCAGAGTTAATTATTTTGCTCAGTTGGTATAACATAGCGTAATCATTACAGCATTAGTGGATACCATTATGAGCACTTGGTCAACTCAATACACTTTTACCCCGTTCGCATTAAGCACAACGGATTCACTACCTGATTTAGCAATAATCAACCTCAGTGAGTGGGGAATGGTGACACTCGTTGGCCCTGACAGTAAGTCTTACTTACAAGGTCAGTTAACTTGTGATGTGGTGTCATTAACAGCAGATAAATCAACCTTTGCTGGGCATTGTGACGCTAAAGGAAAATTACGTTCAATTATGCGTATTTTTCATTATCAGAATGGTTATGGTTTCGTTCAACGCCAAAGTGTCATGGCAACCCAATTACCTGAGTTAAAAAAATATGCGGTATTTTCTAAAACAGAAATAACTCAAACGACTGCCGTTATTTTAGGACTTACAGGTACACAAGCTCAAACAATGATCGATCGTCATTTCAGTGGTGATGCTGATGTGCGTCATAACGATAATACTACCGTTGTAAAAGTAGATAACGAGCGTTGGTTGATCATTACCACCGAAGAACAAGCAGATGCCGTTATTACGACACTAGCACCTGACGCCATATATACCACTGATGCGTTATGGAATTTATACGATATTAAAGCAGCACTGCCTCGCATTGATAACACCACTGAACTTGAATTCATTCCTCAAGCAGTAAACTTACAAGCCGTGGGTGGGATTAGTTTTAAAAAAGGTTGCTATACCGGCCAAGAAACCGTCGCGCGTGCTAAGTACCGTGGCATCAATAAGCGCGCCATGTATATTTTAATGGGGGCTGCGACTCAATGCCCACAAGCTGGTAATGCATTAGAACGCAGTGTTGGTGAAAATTGGCGTAACGGTGGCACTGTTATTTGTGGCTATCACTATGCTGATGACCAAGCTATTGCACTGGTCGTATTACCAAACGATCTCGATGACGATAGCCAGTTCCGTTTTGCCACCCACCCAGATGCTCTTTGGCATAAACTTGATTTACCGTATGATCTTAATGCTGAATAGTTCTATAGATACCACCGTAACACGGTTATTGATTGATGAAGGGGTAGATTACCGTATCTTGCCTCATACTAAACCCGCGAAAACCATCGCTGAAGCAGCGGCTGAACGTGGGGTCGATCCTCAGCATATGGTGAAATCAATATTGCTCAAAGATATGTCTGGATTTCATGTACTGGCATGTGTTCCAGGACCACAGGCTGTGGATCCCAAAAAAGTACGGGCATTATTAGATTGTCAGCGCATGACTTGTGCTGATGCGGCTGAAGTTGAAAAAGTCACCGGTTTAGTCATAGGAACGGTGGCACCGCTAGGGTTAAAACGCCCACTGGTCATTGTGTTTGATCATACACTTACAGCCATTGAAAAAGTCAATATCAGTAGCGGCGATCGCATGGCTGGCATTGAGATTGCTACTGATGATTTATTAATATTATGCGATCCAATGATCGCTGATATTTGTCGAGTTCAAGCTTAATTAGCAATCATAATAACGCAATCTGCGGCATGCATTAGCATGTCGTAGGTTTAATCAAACAGTAAGGAATAGGCAATGGCTAACCATCATGACCACAATATCAATTGGCGTGGTGTCGATCTTAATTTGTTGATTGCCTTTGCAGCACTAATGGACACCCGTAGTGTAACTAAAGCTGCCAATAAATTAGCCATTGGGCAGTCAGCAATGAGCCATAATTTATCGCGTTTACGCCGTTTATTAAATGACCCGTTGTTTGAGCGTCATGGCCATCAAATGTTACCCACTCAAACCGCATTAGAACATGCCACTACCGTCGATACGATTTTGTCATTAGTGACCAATGAACTACTGCGACCAAGTACATTTATACCTGCTGATTTTTGTGGCACCCTTAAAATAGGCCTAACCGATTATGCTGAATTATTATTTGCCCCCACGCTGTATGATGCAATTCACCATCAAGCACCACAATGCCAACTGAGCTTTGTTAATGTTGATCGTCATAGCTATCACACTGATTTTAATCAACATCGAATAGATGTAGTCATTGGCTCCATGACCGATATGGGAAAAGATATTGAACATCAGTATCTCTATACCGAAGATCATGTATGTCTTTATGATCAACGAGCAACAGGATTAAGTGATAATGTCAGCCTCAAGCAATACAGTCATCATCCTCATGCACTTGTCAGCCCAGATGGTAAATTAACAACGCAGGTTGATGTCCAATTAAACCGACAAGGCTTTCAACGTCAAGTCGCTGTTGGTTCGCATAACTTTCTGACTATTCGTCACCTATTAAGTGGTCGAGATTTAATTTGTGTCGTATCACGCTTGATGGCACAGCTGGATATTTTCAACGACCAATTAACCCAATGTCCTCCCCCTGTCGCGATTGCGGATTTTGATATTCGATTATTATGGCTCCATCGAAACAGTAATCACCCTCGCAATCAATGGCTACGCCAAATCGTTGCTAACGCAGTAATAACCCAAGTGGAACAACTTCGTGCAGGGCAATAAATACAGCGGCAGAGCACACGCGCCCTGCCAGTAATCCCTGAGTTTGCGATATCTATATTGGTACAATTAATGCGAGCGGCTATTTGGCTCTTGAATTTGATAAAGTTTATGTTCATCGCAAGGTTCATCACAATTACACTCTTTATCCACACCCACATTTGCTAACCCGCCACAGCTACCGCTGATTGTTTGACGTTTAACAAACCACCCAATCGCCATGGCTAAAATCACGATAAAAAAGACACCTAATGTCAGTAAAAATGTGGTCATAGTTTTAAACCTCCAATTTTACCTAGCTGACTAAATGACGAACTAAGCATTCCAACTTTTGCTACAGCAGGTGCAGATTTTTTTGTACCGCAGCCACAACCACATGCGCCTTTTTCACGCTTACAAGCACGACCTTGTTCTGCCGTTAATAATGCTTCTTTGTTTACATTACCCGCCAAAAAATCAGCAACTGATGTTCTTGGGGCAACTCGACTAACATTAAATCCAGCTTGTAATAAACGCGCTAAAGATCGAGTACCAATATTACCTAATACAATTTCAGTTACATTCATTGCGGCCAGTTGTCGTTGCAATATCTTTTTATGTTTACAGCCTAACTCTCGACTACCACTGTTTTGAATCCGATCGATCAATTGACCTTGTTGATCATATATTGCAAACATAGCCGCTTTACCAAAATGCCCTGCAATTTGATCTCTTGGCGTTAACGCAATCGCAGTTAACATATATTAATCCTCTGTATTTTGAGTATGATCTGTTGCTAATTCTAATGCCATTCCCATCACTAACGCCTGCGCCACCTTGTGCCGCCCTCGTGCAACAATATTGCCCAAGGTTTGCCGAGAAACACCTAATTGTTGTGCGGCTTCAAGCTGTTGCAAACCTAACATATCGACCAATCTTAATGCCTCTAACTCGTCACTAGCTAACACAAGTCGAGGTAATTGCTTCATCGGTACACCATTAGGTTTAAAGCAACTATAAGCGGGGCGACAACTGATCTTTCTTACAATTTTAGGTCTTGCCATAATGATAAAAACCTCTCTCAATCAAGGTTTATTATTGGCATACGCCAAAAACATAGTATTGATCTAGGATCATAAATACAGATCTAAATCATAAATTTAATCAGTACATTTATCATCGCAAAGCTACGCACAAAAAAATCAGCATAAAATATCGAAATATGAGTCAATTTATTATTAACATTGTTGCCTATAAATAACACCGAGCGTATAAAAAACGCCCGCAACGAATCGACTTAACTTAAAGATCGTTGAACAGGTTGCTATCATCGTAAAAAAAAGACTATTTAGAATATTAAAATAATATGTACTGACCCCAAAAAAACACCAATATCAGAATATTGTTCTAAATAGTTCCTTTAAAGTTATTTAATCCGCCGACGAATGAAACTTATCGTTAAATTTATGCTAATAATGTCACAGAAGTGTCATGCGATTTAACGTATACTTAGCCCCGTTAATCGCCAGGATGGTCGGAGTTAAATTGTATTATGCGGATGTTCAAACGCTACTTGCCTAAACTAATCGCCAAGCATGTTAGTCGTATATTTAAAGGAAGAATTTATATTGATGGTCGTGGTGGCTATCATTTTGAGAAAGGAATCTTGTTAGTGCCGTTAAAAGCCCAACAACATCATTATGATACAGTTAACGAGGTTAACTTAGAAATTAAACGTCTACGTGAGATTTATTAAGTCAAAACTAAAAATTAACTAAACAACAAGAATAAAGCCCACCTCACTTTGCATGTGGGCTTTGATATTATTGCCGCTATTCATCATCAGCAATAATCGCTAAATAATCTTCAGCATCAAGCAGTTCATCAATATCAGCTTCAACATCAATACGAATTTGAAATAACCATCCATCCCCATAAGGATCGTTATTGACTAACTCAGGCGTAGTATCAAGATCATCATTAATTGTTATTATTGTTCCAGTACAGGGCGCATAAATATCAGATGCCGATTTTACAGACTCAATAATTGCACACTCCTCACCGCCATCAACGGCATCTCCGCTATCTGGAAGATCAATAAAAACCATATCGCCTAACAACGCTTGAGCATGATCACTAATACCAACGGTATAAATTCCATCACCTTCATCGCGCAACCATTCATGAGTATGGGTATATTTTAATTCTGAGGGCACATCGCTCATTCTCACATCCTTTTTAAGCTCACAATTAGTAGGGCATTATCACTCTATTTACTGTAGGTGATAAAATATCTTTTGCTCAATATGAAAACAAAAAAAAACCGTAATAAAAAATCATACGGTTTACTAACAAATGACTCAAAGGTGCCGAAAATTAGAGACTACTTATGGCGGGCTAATTCAGGTAATTCGCCGCTTAATCCTAATGCTCGTCGCATGAATTCATCTTTAACACCGGGAGCCGTATTTGCAAATAACATTCCCAAATCACGAACTAATTTTTTAGCGGGATGTGCGCCATCAAATAGTGATTTAAAGCCCTGCATTGCCGTGATCATTTTAGCCGCTTCTGTTTTACGCCAGCGTTCATAGTGCCGTAAGTTAACTTGCTTACCAATGTCTTTTTCTACTTGCCACAAGCCAATAATCTCTTGCGCTAATGCCGCAGCATCTAATAAACCGAGGTTAACACCTTGGCCAGCTAAAGGATGAATAGTGTGCGCAGCATCACCAACCAAAGCGACCCGTTCGCGTACAAAATCTTGGGCGTAACGCATTTTTAGCGGGAATGCTTGGCGAGCACCTTCAACATGACACAAACCTAAACGGAGATCAAAAGCGGTAGTTAGATGTTGATTAAACACCTCATCACTAACATCACACAGTTGCAGTGCTTGATCTGGAGGTAATGACCATACAATTGAACATAAATCTTTTTCAGCTAATGGCAGAAAAGCCAATGGACCATCAGGGCGGAAAATTTGACGTGCCGTTTGTAAATGTGGCTCATCACAACGGATATTCGCCACCAGCGCACTATGTCCATAATCCCAATGCGTCAGTGGAATATCAACATGCTGACGCAACCATGAATTAGCCCCATCTGCCCCCACCACTAATTTAGCGGTTAAGTTTTTTCCAGACGCTAATGTGATCCAAGCTTCAGTTTCACCAAAGGCAATATTTTGACACCTATCTGGTGCCATTAAAATTACATTTGATTGCTGATTAACTTGATCAAGTAATGCTAATTGAATCACTCGGTTTTCAACAATATGTCCCAAATTAGGTTGCGCTAACCGCTCGGCATCAAAGTCAATATGCGCAAAACTGTCTTGTTCCCATACTTCCATTTTGCTGTAAGGGCTCATACGACGATCGCAAATCCCTTTCCAAGCACCGACATTACGTAAAATACGTTCACTGGCACGACTTAATGCCGATACTCGAACATCAGGTAATGCCGCTAACTCAGGATCAGGTAACTGACCTTCAATAACAGCGACGCGTAATTCAGTATCAGCCAACGCTGCAGCCAGCGTTAAGCCCACCATTCCACCACCAATAATGGCGACATCAACATTTTGCATCATAGCTATCGTTTTACCTGTCCCATCGCACGGCGCAATAGCGGTGCTTGAAGTGTGTTAGAAAGGCTCATAGTCATCAAGCCCAGATTACGCCCAGCAATAAGCGCTGGATTATCATTAGCAAATAAACTCACTAAACCTGCCGTCATTGCTACTGTGGCTTGGCGATCGGGTAAACGTCGTTCACGATAACGGCCTAATACGGCAGGTAATCCGATATCATCCCCACGCTGACATCCAGCAGCAATCTCTTCTGCCAACGTCATTACATCCCGTAGCCCAAGGTTAAATCCTTGCCCTGCAATCGGGTGGAGCGTTTGCGCCGCATTCCCAATCACCGCGGTACGGTGTGACACTAACCGTTGTGCTTGGCGTAATATTAACGGATAACAATGCCGTTCACCGACGACCGTTAATGCACCTAGCCGCCACCCAAATACCGCTTGTAATTCAGCCAAAAACTGCTGATCAGTTAATGCCATTATGCGCGCTTGCTGTTGAGGTTCAACACACCAAACTAATGAACTTCGTCCTTGAGACATAGGTAACAATGCCACTGGGCCGTGTTGAGTAAAACGCTCAAATGCTTGACCTTGATGTGGCTCGGCAGTCGTGACATTGGCAATAATTGCAACTTGCTCAAAATCATGTTCACTGCGACCTATATGTAATAAATCACAGCAATGAGATATTGCACCATCAGCGGCAACGACTAATTTAGTCCGTAACCGTTTACCGGTATTTAAGCGAATCAATACTTCTGATTGAGTACGCTCAATATGTTCAACTTTCGCGGGACAAAATAGATCAATATGTGGACGAGTCGCTAATTGATGATGGAAAACCTTACCCGCTTCAGCTAATTCAACCACATAACCTAACGCATCAACCGCCAATTGTTGAGCTGATAACTCAACCATACCTGCATGACCACGATCAGAAACATGAATACGTTTAATCGCAGTTGCAACCGTTGCTAATGCAGGCCACAGCTGAATTGAATCTAATAAACGACTCGACCCATGAGATACAGCGATACTGCGAGCATCATAGCCAGGATGTCCATTTTGATCAGCGGCCACCGCTTCAACTACCGCGATATGTAATTGATGCTGGGTTAACTCATCAAGCGCGATCGCTAAACATGCCCCCACCATCGCACCACCAACAATAACCACATCATATTGCTTCACATTTTATCCCTTTCATCATCGAAACTCTTAGTGAACGGTTGGCTTCTCGTCAGCATCATCATTAACAAGACGTTGACCAAGTTCAGAATGGCAACTCAATACACACATACGTACATGTTCAAGCACTTGTTCAAATAACGCTGCTTGGTCTTCAAGATCGTCTTCTTCATCAATACCCAGTTGCGAGATCTCTTGTAAATCAGCTAATACTTCTGTTATTTCTTCAGACAATTGATTTTTTTGTAAATCCATTAGTCCTAAACCTGAAATAAAACTGCTTACCCACTCCGTTAATGCTTCAGCGCGATAAGCTAACGGTTCGTCATCATCAGGCATCAATAATGAAAACTCAAACCCACCACCAATTAACTCATCAGCAGTGGTTGTAAATAAGGTACGAACCATCATTTTAGCGCCATCTGTCATCGGTTCGCCTTCATTGGCGTAATCACAAACAGGGCCAGCCCAGCTTTCATCATCAACAGCTAAACCACCACAGATCATTCCACTGAGTAAACCATGTAATTCAGCAGGCATAGCAGCTAAGCCTTGTTCTTTTAATTCAGCTTCAACAGCTTGGTATGTTGGCAGGGTTATTTCACTCATGGCTTATCACCTTTTTAGTTGGTGCGATTTAAAATAAATAGTCTTGTGTTGATTACTTAACAATAGTGTCAGTAGTTAACGTCATACTCGTTGAAATTGTACCAAACAATAATCACACTTAGCGCTTCGTTGGTATAATAAATAGCAATGAGCGAATGCTGGCACTGTGTTATGCTAACATTTAAGCCTAATTCGGCAAATTATAACACTGGCGATAACGTTCAATCCTTAATCAACTTCAAACCAAGTCTGATTAATATCTGTTTAGTCAGAGAATATTGAACCGAAACCGAGACATAGTCGCTTGCATCTTAGGTAGGGTTTTCCTATATTGACTTTAGTCGCAAGCGGAATGAATACCCATTCTGGCACGGAGCAAATCGAAGGTTTATGAGTACTCAGGCTGTAGAGATTCAAGTATTGGGCCGAAAATTAAAAGTTAATTGCCCAACAGGTCAAGAAGATGCATTACGTGCCGCGGCGGCAGATTTTGACCAACGCTTGAAAGATATGTCTGCGCGTAGTAATGTATCCGTAGAACAATTATTAATCTTTACTGGTCTTAACATCAGTAACGAGTTGCATTTAGAGCGACAAGAACATAATCGCAATGCTGAATTAATATCCAATAAAATCAGTTTACTAGAAGAAAATTTGGATAAAGTATTGCAATATCAGCCAAAGCGTTGATAATGAATTGACCCTGGGGTGTACGTCAGTGAATGAATGTCCCCGAGCCGATAAGCAAATACCCAGGATTGGCTTTTTTATTAGCTATTGTGCATGCTCAGCTTGACTGAGAAGCCTGCGGCTAATGTTGCCAGTCCACCTTGAACATCTGGTTCAAGGGCCTTATTTCGCAACGGCACCTTGGGGCATCCCCTTTCTGAGTTTCACTTTCTTTCTACGCACTAGCATTCTACAATCCTTAAACCCTTCATCGTTCAGGATTGGATAATCAAGTGACAACAACCTCTGTTTCCTCATCCCAACAATTACGTCAACAACTTCGACAGCAGATTCGTCACGCTCGACGACAATTATCACCTCAGCAACAACAACATGCAGCCCAACAATTATCCCAACGTTTACAAGCAATAAATCGTATTCAACATAGTCAACATATTGCCGTTTATCTCGCCAATGATGGTGAAATAGATCCACAACCGTTTATCAAATGGCTATGGCAACAAGGTAAGTCGGTTTATCTGCCAGTACTGCATCCGTTTAGCAAAGGGCATTTACTGTTTTTACACTATGAAGCCAATACACCAATGACCACCAATCGCTATCACATCAGTGAACCTCAATTGGATGTTCGCCGTGTTAAGCCTATCGCTGATCTCGATGTTATATGTACCCCTCTAGTTGCATTTGATAGCGAGGGGCAACGACTTGGTATGGGAGGCGGCTATTATGATCGAACGCTGACTCAATGGCACCAGTATCGCCAAGGCCCTTATCCGATAGGTATCGGCCATGATTGCCAATATATACCGCAATTACCTAATGAAACATGGGATGTACCATTACCCCTCATCATCACACCGCAATATCAATTTAATGAGTAATCCCCCTTGTAACGCAAACGTTTGGCTTTTGGTTAAAAAAAACTAAATGTAATTGTATGTTATTCAAAAAGTTATATTTTTAGTTTTAAGTTTGCACACTTTAACCATAGAATCCAACTGACGAAATCACTTCAGTTCGTTATAATTACCTTTCGCATAATTGAGGTCATTACGAGGATAGCAGCATGACACAAGATGAGATGAAAAAAGCAGCGGGTTGGGCAGCACTTGAGTACGTAACGAAAAACAGTATTGTCGGTGTCGGTACTGGTTCAACCGTTAATCACTTCATCGATGCATTGGCAACTCGTAAAGAAGAGATCAAAGGCGCAGTTTCAAGCTCTATTGCTTCAACTGAACGTCTAGAGCAAATTGGTATTAAAGTCTTTGATGCTAACGATGTTGCAAGTCTTGATATTTATGTTGATGGCGCAGACGAAGTAAATGCTCAGTTTGATATGATCAAAGGTGGTGGTGCGGCATTAACCCGTGAGAAAATTGTTGCAGCCATTGCTGAAAAATTTGTGTGTATTGTTGATAACACCAAACAAGTTGATGTATTAGGTCAATTCCCATTACCAGTAGAAGTGATCCCAATGGCACGTTCTTTCATTGGTCGTGAACTTGTAAAATTAGGTGGCGATCCAGTCTACCGTGAAGGTGTAGTAACTGATAACGGCAATATCATTCTTGACGTTTACAACATGGCAATCACCGATCCTAAAGCAATGGAAGACAGCATCAACGCCCTACCCGGTGTCGTGACTGTGGGACTATTTGCTCACCGCGGCGCAGATGTCTTACTTGTTGGCTCTCCTGAAGGCACAAAAATCATCGAAAAATAATAATGATTAATTCGTTATTTGATTACAAAACGGCAGCTATTGATCGTACGCGAATCCTTGGTTGCCGTTTTTTATTGCCTTTTTTGTAATATTCTTACCCATAGTGGTTAATTTTTGATACTTTATTAATCAGCATCTATCAAAATTAACTCTTTAGCTACTGAGATATAATATCTCCCCTCGTCTACCGAATGAGATATTATCATTATCAGTCGCCACGTTTTTAAGGATAAGAACTCATGGCAACAGTGTCACTCAATAAAGAAAAAATCAAAATTCTGCTACTAGAAGGCCTTCATCCCTCAACCTTGGAAGTGTTGCAGCAAGCAGGCTACAGCAATATTGAATACCACAAAGGCTCTCTTGATGGTGAACAACTATTAGAAGCGATCAAAGATGCGCATTTTATTGGTATTCGTTCACGTACTCAATTAACAGCAGAAGTCTTTGCCGCTGCTAAAAAACTAACGGCTGTGGGTTGTTTTTGCATTGGTACTAACCAAGTTGATCTCAAAGAAGCAATGATTCGCGGTATCCCTGTTTTTAATGCCCCTTTTTCAAATACTCGTAGTGTTGCTGAACTTGTTCTTGGTGAAATTTTATTATTATTACGTGGTATTCCTGAAAAAAATGCCAAAGCCCATCGCGGTGAATGGTTCAAATCAGCGGATCACTCATTTGAAGCGCGAGGAAAAACGTTTGGTATTATTGGTTACGGGCATATTGGCACTCAATTAGGTATTTTAGCCGAGAACCTAGGCATGCGAGTGTGTTTTTATGATATAGAAAGTAAGCTATCACTAGGTAATGCAACTCAAGTAAATTCATTATCAGAATTACTCAATAAAGCCGACGTGGTGAGTTTACATGTACCAGAAACACAAGGTACAGCGAATCTCATGGGTGTTGAAGAATTTGCACGTATGAAGCCAGGTGCTATTTTTATTAATGCTGCTCGTGGAACAGTGGTTGATATTGATGCGTTATGTAGTGCATTAGAAAGTAAACACATTGCAGGCGCAGCTATTGATGTGTTCCCAATTGAACCGCAAACCAATAACATTCCTTTTGAATCACCATTAATGCAATTTGATAATGTTTTATTAACGCCACATATTGGTGGTTCAACTCACGAAGCACAAGAAAATATCGGCGTTGAAGTTGCAGGAAAATTAGTAAAATACTCTGATAACGGTTCAACATTATCTGCCGTCGGTTTTCCTGAAGTATCACTCCCTGAGCACCATAATGGTTGTTCGCGTTTACTGCATATTCACCATAATCGTCCCGGAGTCTTAAATCAAATCACCACGATTTTTGCCTCAGAAGGCATTAATATCGCAGCTCAATTCTTACAAACAGGCGCAGAAGTCGGCTATGTGGTGATTGATGTTGAAACTGAGCGTTCAAAAGAAGCATTACAACAACTTAAATCTATTGATGGCACAATTCGCGCCCGTATCTTACATTAATAGATTCATTGTTTAGTAACGAAAAAGGAGAGCATAAGGCTCTCCTTTTTTATGATCATTTAAGTGCTATTTATTATTTATCAGCGAGCTTAAAGATCACATTAACACTGTCTTTAATCACAATACTGTTATCAGTATAACTTTGATCAACCGCACCTTTACCCATGCTGCTATACATCATCGCATCATTACTGCGGCGATATGGCATTGGTTGGCTATTGGTATTGTAATCAATCTGCCACACACCATCAATTTTATTATCAAATCCTTCAGCTAATGAAGCAGCAACTTGCTTAGCGTTCTCAATCGCTTTTTGACGAGCTTGACGCTGATATTTCGCAGGATCTGACACTTTCAAATCAATGTTATTAATTTGATTTATTCCATTACCAAGAGCGTCATCGAGATAAGTATTAAGCTTGGTTAACTGGTGAACCGTCACCTCAACACTACGATTAGCTCTAAAGCCTATCAATTCAGGTTGTTGATCTTTAGGATAGTTATATTGTGCAGATAATGAAATATTAGCGCTATTGATGTCTTTTTTATTCACACCAGCAGCTTGTAAACGCTCAATAAACTTTGTTACGGCTTGATCGACAGCTAACTTAGCATCAACTGCTGTTTTTTTTGTTTCAACCACATTGACAGAAAATACCGCCATATTAGGTTTCACAATAACTTCACCACGACCCGTTGTTTCTAAATGAGGAAAAGGGATATCTGCTGCCATTGCAGCCGTTGAAACTAACGTACTAGCACCAAGTACTATTGCCAACAATTGTTTTTTCATCATTCATCCTTTTTATTGATCGTACAACAAGGGTATTTATTGATATTACTATAAATAAACACTTTACTGCTTATGTGTAAATTATGGATTCATGCTAACAAATCACTCACTTAATGAACACTGTTTTTTAAGTGTAATTCAGCCATGCTAGCTAATTAGTATGATCATTTCTGCGACAATAAGCTTTTATTGGAATAAAAAAAAGAAGCCCGCAGGCTTCTTTTTTAATGTCATATAATTAAAACTTGAGCGAATTAAGCGCCCACTTTATTTACATGCACATCCATCTGTGGAAATGGAATTTCGATACCTTCTTTATCAAGCTCTTCTTTAATCGCTTGGTTAAGATCGAAATATACTGTCCAGTAATCAGCCGTGTTAACCCATGGACGTACCACGAAGTTAACTGAAGAATCTGCCAGCGCAACCACACCAATGGTTGGCTCAGGATCTTGAAGTACACGCGCATCAGCGGTAACTACACGACGCAATACTTCTTTTGTTTTTTGTAAATCAGCGTTGTAAGAAACACCAATCACTAAATCGATACGACGGGTATCATTACGAGAATAGTTAGTAATTGGATTACCAATAATATGCGCGTTTGGTACGATAACTGTTTTGTTATCTGGTGTACGTAATTCAGTAGAGAAGATCTGAATAGATTCAACAGCACCAGCAACACCAGCAACTTCAACATAGTCACCAGATTTGAATGGGCGGAAGCCAACAATCAATACACCCGCTGCAAAGTTTGATAATGACCCTTGAAGAGCAAGACCAATAGCAAGACCTGCGGCACCGATAACAGCAACCACTGATGCCGTTTGAACACCAATACGGCTCAAGGCTGCGATAAGAACGATAACGAATAATACATAGCGTACTAAGCCATGAATAAATTCAACAACCGCATTATCCATGTCTTTTTTGCGTAAAACTTTCGCAATCGTACCAGCAATCATCTTAACAATGATATTACCAATAAATAGAATCAGTACTGCTGAAACAATATTAACCGCATATTGCACTAAAAGATCTTGGTTCTTAGAAATCCAATTTCCAGCGTGTAATACACCATTTGTTAATGAATTATCCGATATATGCTCAACAACCTTATCAGTAACGCTTTCTGTCATGAAGGTATCTCTCTCAAAATATAATAATAAAATGTTGCTTACTGCGTAGATCATACCCAAAACAGTAAAAATAACACCCATGCAACAAATATGGTATTAGAACACAATGACTAACAATACAGCGATTAGTATAAGAATCAGCATTGATAACTCTAATATCAAAGAAACGGTGCATTATTAATCTTTTATTAGTTAAATGGCTAGTAAAAAAAATAGAACAATCATAAAAAAATATAAATTATCGTCGCTTATGAAAAAGAGCTAACTGTTTATAGAATACAAAAAAAAGCCCACCGAAGTGGGCTTTTCACATTTTATATTGCTACGAAATCGAAATTATAGAACGTCGATTGCGTTTAGGTCAGAGAATGCTTTCTCTAGACGCTCAACCATTGATACTTGACCTGCACGTAGCCATACGCGTGGATCGTAGTATTTCTTGTTAGGCGCTGACTCACCTGTTGGGTTGCCGATTTGACCTTGTAGGTAATCGTGGTTAGCAGCTTCGTAACGACGGATACCGTCCCATGCAGCCCACTGTGTATCAGTATCGATGTTCATTTTAACAACACCGTAACCGATAGACTCTTGGATTTCAGCTTCAGAAGAACCTGAACCACCGTGGAATACGAAGTTTAGAGTGTTAGTTGGAAGACCAAACTTCTCTGATACGTATGTTTGAGAATCACGTAGGATAGTTGGAGTTAGTACAACGTTACCTGCTTGGTAAACACCGTGTACGTTACCGAAAGATGCAGCGATAGTGAAACGTGGGCTAATAGCGTTTAGTTTCTCGTATGCGTATGCAACGTCTTCTGGAGAAGTGTATAGGTCTGATGCGTCCATGTGAGAGTTATCAACGCCATCTTCTTCGCCACCAGTACAACCTAATTCGATTTCTAGTGTCATGTTCATCTTAGCCATACGCTCAAGGTATTTAGCTGAGATTTCGATGTTCTCTTCTAGAGACTCTTCAGAAAGGTCTAGCATGTGAGAAGAGAATAAAGGCTTACCAGTTTGTGCGAAGAACTCTTCACCCGCGTCTAGTAGACCGTCGATCCAAGGAAGAAGTTTCTTAGCCGCGTGGTCAGTGTGAAGAATTACAGGAACGCCGTAAGACTCAGCAACTGCGTGAACATATTTAGCACCAGCGATAGCACCAAGAATTTGAGGGCCTTGACCTTCAAGTTTAAGGCCTTTACCGCCGAAGAATGCAGCACCACCGTTAGAGAACTGAACGATAACTGGCGCTTTAACTTTAGCAGCAGCTTCAAGAACAGCGTTAACTGAATCAGTACCGATACAGTTAACAGCAGGTAGAGCAAAGTTGTTTTCTTTTGCTACAGCAAATACTTTCTGTACGTCGTCGCCAGAAATAACACCAGGTTTTACAAAATCGAAGATCTTAGACATAACAATAGTCCTATATTTTACTTTGTTGTCTGTGGAAAAATTCTTGTGCAAACGTTTGCGATAAGCTTCTATTTTACTGAAACATAAGCGCTATCACAAACATTTAAACGTGGAAACTGGCACTATTATTATAAATACCCCCTGTTTCCACGCCAAATAAATTATGCTTTAGCGCGCGCTTCTAGCATTTCAACTGCAGGTAATTTTTTACCTTCAACGAACTCAAGGAAAGCACCGCCACCTGTTGAGATGTAAGATACTTTGTCTTTGATGCCGTATTTGTCGATAGCCGCTAGTGTGTCACCGCCGCCAGCTACAGAGAAACCTGCAGATTGTGCGATCGCGTTAGCAACAACTTCAGTACCTTTACCGAATTGCTCAATCTCAAATACGCCAACTGGACCATTCCAAAGAATAGTTTTTGCGTTCATGATGATGTCAGCTAGTGCTTGTGCTGAATCAGGACCTAGGTCAAGAACCATGTCGTCAGCAGCGATTTCAGTTGCTGGCTTGATCGTTGCTTCTGCAGAGTCAGAGAACTCTTTAGCACATACAACATCAGTTGCTACTGGAATGTCAGTGTTTGCCATCAGTGCTTGTGCTGTTGGAATAAGATCAGCTTCGTAAAGTGACTTACCTACATCATTACCTTCTGCAGCGATGAATGTGTTAGCAATACCACCACCAACAACGATTTGGTCAGCAATTTTAGCTAGTGACTCAAGAACTGTTAGCTTAGTAGAAACTTTTGAACCACCAACGATAGCAACCATTGGGCGTGCTGGGTTATCCATTGCTTTACCTAGCGCTTCTAGTTCGCCAGCAAGTAGTGGACCTGCACATGCTACAGGTGCAAACATACCTACACCGTAAGTAGATGCTTGTGCACGGTGAGCCGTACCAAATGCATCCATCACGAATACGTCACAAAGTGCAGCGTATTTCTTAGATAGTTCGTCTTCGTTCTTCTTCTCGCCCTTGTTGAAACGTACGTTCTCAAGAACAACAAGCTCGCCTGCGTTTAGCTCAAGACCATCAAGGTAATCTTTTGCTAATTTAACGTCACAATCTAGTGCGTCATTTAAGTAGTTAACTACAGGCTGTAGAGAGAATTCTTCTGCGTATTCGCCTTCCGTTGGACGACCTAGGTGAGAAGTAACCATTACTTTAGCGCCAGCTTCTAGGCAACGCTGAATAGTAGGTAGAGATGCAAGGATACGTGCATCTGAAGTTACTTTACCGTCTTTTACTGGCACGTTTAGGTCAGCACGAATAAATACACGCTTACCAGCTAGATCCAGATCAGTCATCTTGATTACAGACATGTTTTGCCCTCTCAACATTATTTAAAATAAAAGTTCATAAATTTCACGGCCCGGCGTCACTGCCAAACCCAATAATTCTTACTACTTATTTTTGTGGCGTTGCAGCAGTGTTACCTGTTGCCGCCATTGCTAACGCAGTATCTAACATACGATTTGCAAATCCCCATTCATTATCACACCACACCAACATTTTAATTAAATGCTGCCCACTAACTCGGGTTTGAGTGCCGTCAACAATCGCGCTATGAGGATCATGATTGAAGTCAATCGACACCAAGGGTGCTTCGGTATAAGTCACTATACCCTTTAATGTACAACGAGACGCATTCAATAATGCTTGATTTACGTCATTAACTTTCACGTTTGTTGTAACAGTAACCGTTAAATCCATGGCGGTGACATTTATTGTGGGCACCCTCACAGAAATCGCTTCAAATTTGTCAGAAAACTTCGGAAAAATACGGCCGATACCTAAATGTAGTTTGGTATCTACTGGAATAATGGATTGGCTAGCAGCACGCGTTCGGCGTAAATCAGAGTGATAAGCATCAATAACTTGCTGATCATTCATTGCAGAGTGAATTGACGTTATTGCCCCAGTTTCAATACCGAAACAATCATCCAATACTTGAATGATGGGCACGATGCAATTCGTCGTACAAGAGCCATTAGAAACAATCGTGTGTTGCGGAGTTAACTGTTGATGGTTAACGCCATATATCACAGTAAAATCGATGTCTTTGGCAGCAGGATGGGAAAATAACACTTTGCTAGCACCAGCATGTATGTGGGCTAAGCCATCAGCACGCGAGCCAAACGTTCCGGTACAATCAAGGACAATATCAACATCCAAGTCATGCCAAGGTAACAGTTTAAGATCGGGTTGATGAAGCAGGCGAATTTGATCGCGGTGACCATTTTCATGGGCAATAAAGAGATACTCCTGGTCATAACTGACAGGCTTACCGAAACGTCCATGGCTTGAATCATACTGAAGTAGGTGAGCAATTGCTTCTGGCTCAGCTAATTCATTGATAGCTACGACGTTAATCTGGTGATGTTTACCACTCTCGTACAATGCGCGGAGCACACTGCGACCGATGCGGCCGAATCCATTTATTGCGACTTTTAGTGTCATATCCGTGCTACAAAAAAACCAAGCGGCGTTAGTGTATACCAAGCAAGTTTGAGAATCACCATAATTGTGACAACTCTCACTGCATTTAGTTAAATATGTACATAATCAAACATATAATCACATAACCTTACATGGTTAAAAATCAAAATATGAATAGTTAACCACTATTAGTCACTATTAATGTCACTTTTTCGCCGCCAAAAGCCGTTCTTCTCGTTACTATTCTCCTTCATCACATTGCAAATAATACCGACCCAAACTATCGTTACATATGACCACTACTTAATATGAACTGATTATATTACCGTACTTATTAGAGGTTATTTTATGATAAAATTTTTATTTATTAATTTACTTTTTATTTCATCAGCATGGGCATCACCACCCAATATCAGCCCACTTTATTACTCAGCGGATTTTTCCAATAAATATGGAACCGAAGGCTCACTCGCTTCAGTGCCTAAAATTCTATTCATATATAAAGAAATAAAAGGCGAATGTTATATGGTCGTTAGAGATAAATCAGCCATGATCTCATACGCGAAAACACAAGCTGATAAATGCTAACTACATCATGACACTTCAGAAAACAGCGCAACACTGCAGTAGTATCCGTTATTAATATCGAATACCACCGAAAGTGACCACACATACTCCTTTACAACCTTGCATTTTAAATAAATAATCGTTGCGCTCTGTTGCTCTGCGTTATGAATGAAACATCAAGTAAAAGTAAAACCCTTAGAATATCTTCGTTAATGTTGTCATCCTCTGTGTTTCCCTTAGCTTCATCGTCGCATTTTATAACTTACGCTTATCAACACTCACATTTTTCCATTGAACATTTTTATATTTATACAATTAAGGGTTATACATGTCGCACAAAGCAACGGGTTTAGTGAAATGGTTTAGCGAAGAAAAAGGCTTTGGCTTTCTAACTCAAGATACAGGTAATGCAGATGTTTTTGTTCACAGTAGTGGCATTGCTGATAAAACACTAACCAAACTACCAGAAGGCAAAAAAGTATCTTTTGATGTTGAGCAAGGCCAAAAAGGTCTGCAAGCAATCAATGTTGTCGTTTTATAAACACCCTTCACGATAAAATCCCTCCCAAAGACCACAACCAGATCAGTGGTCTTTTTATTACAAAAACCATATCGATATTGAGTGTTTATATGGTTCATAAGTAAAGCTTACAAAAATGTAATATTCAGGCAAGGTTGGTGTATAGATCATTCGTTATGATTCTCACATCAAAACACAACTGAGAATTTTACAATGTCTATGTCTAATAAACGCTTTGCGATGCTACTTCTTCCTGCTGTGCTGTTATCAACTTCTGTGTTTGCGACAGCAGCACCAACAACACAACCAATTAATAGTATAGCGACTCAACAGCAAGGTTTTAGTGGCCCGAGTGCGGGTTTAAAAACAGTAAAATCAGTTATTGATGCAGGTATGTTTAGTGATGATACTCCTGTTACATTAACCGGACATATTACAAGTTCATTAGGTGATGAACATTATCAATTCACCGATGGTACGGGTTCTATTACAGTAGAAATTGATCATGATAAATGGTTTGGTGCACAGGTAACGCCGCAAACAAAGATCACTATTCAAGGTGAAATTGATAAAGAATTTAACCATACCGCAATTGATGTCAATCATGTTCGTATTGTGGGTTAATCCACTTTTCAACATCTATTAGACTGCGAGTACATAAAACTAATTACTCGCGGTCTTGTCATTTATAGTGCGTGTATAGTCCATGAATTTCATTTTAATCTTACCGACATAACGCTAAACTTTATCAATACGTTTTTGTCTCATATCCCATTCCATGCCGATAAGTTCTATCTTGCATTAAGAATATAGTTATATACCCAATATGTAGAACCTTGTTAATGACTAAAACATATCGATTATGATCACTGTAGTTTGTTAACGTCTAAACCGTATTTTATCTTATTGTAAGGCTGTCATTATGAAAATATTACTGATTGAAGACGACGTTAGCTTGAGTCGTTATATTGAAAAAGGGCTGACAGAAGCGGGTCATCATGTGCAATGTATTGATAACGGGAAATATGCCCTTGCGATATGTATGTCAGAACAATTTGATATCGCTATTGTTGATCGAATGCTACCGGGTTTAGATGGCCTATCACTTGTAAAAGCGCTGCGTGCATCAAAAATTTCAATGCCCATTATTTTTCTTACATCGCTGTGCGGTATTGATGATCGCGTTGATGGTTTAGAAGCCGGCGGAGATGACTATTTAACCAAACCCTTCGCTTTTTCAGAATTACTGGCACGCATATCAGCCTTATCTCGTCGTTCATCCACACTATCTATGACGCAACCTAGTGAGCTTATTTATGGCGATCTTACGCTTAACTTATTTGATCACACCGCGATCCGCCAAGGACAAGTACTAAACCTACAACCAAAAGAATTTCGTATTCTGGAGCTTTTTCTTCGCCACCCAGGTCGAGTCATAACTCGAACCATGCTATTAGAACATGTATGGGATATCTATTTTGATCCTCAAACCAGTGTAGTAGAAACCCATATTAGCCGTTTACGTAATAAACTTGAAAAACCGTTTGGTGATCAACTTATTCATACTGTTCGTGGCGCAGGCTATAAATTAGAACACCGACACGGAAAAGAGAATTAATGCAGCCATTAATCGTTCGAATTCAACAACTATTACCCATACCAACATGGTTACGCAGCTCAGCTATGCAGCAAGGGCTAATGTTTATCATGGTATCTATTATTAGTTTACTTTTGATGTCGAGTCTTACGGTAGCTTATGTTGATTATCACCTTGATAACGTAAATAACAATATTGAACATAATGTTGAAGCATTCATGCTTGGAACAACCACCGAGATCAACAAAGAGCCCATTGATGAAGATGACGTTATTGACGTCTTAGCGACAGGGTTTATTTTATCAGGCATTTTAGTTGTGCTGTTTAGCTCTGCTATCGTTATCTATATGACCAGACGCAATCAGTCTAAAATCGATCGCATTGAAAAAGTATTACGCGCAGCTGCTGATGGTGAATTATCAGCCAGAACCATGATGTCTAGCCAAGGTAATGATCTTACTCGTATCGGTTCAACCGTCGATGAAATGCTTTCACGCTTACAGAATGTCGTCGCGGCGATGAGTGATATATCGACCAATATTGCCCATGAATTAAAAACACCAATAACTCGCTTACAATATAATTTATTAACACTCAATGAAATGGCGGATACACACCGAGATCATCTTGATAGCGATTTTGCTAACCAGTTAGAATTAGCCCTCAATGAATCGAGTCGTTTGGCCAATATTTTTGATGCCTTACTGCGAATATCTCAAATAAAATCAGGCAATAGACGACAACGATTTGAGACAATAAATGTTATTGATATCGTCCAGACTATTGCTGAAATTTATACTGATGTTGCAGAAGATGCAGACATGAGATTGACCCTTGATACACAAACGAAGCCAATTTTCATTTTAGGTGATCGAGAATTATTAACTCAACAATTAGCCAATCTTGTAGAGAATTCACTACGATATTGCCCGCCAGCAAGCCAGCTAACGCTTTCGTGTCATACAGATGACAACGAGGTCGTGCTTATGATGGCTGATAATGGTCCAGGGATTAATGACCAAGAAAAACAACGAGTATTTGAGCGACTTTATCGCATTAACAAATCCCGCAATGATGGTGGTTTAGGTATCGGGCTAACCTTAGTTAAAGCGGTGACAGAGTTACACCAAGGTGAGATTAGACTTTATGATTGCCATCCCGGACTTGGGGTCGAAATTCGTTACCACTGTCAATAGTATCAGCTAGTTATATATAAAGAAGTCGCTAAAACTAACGACCTCTTTATATCATGTTCAAGTGAAATATTGATAATGGTACCTAACAAGCCACCAATTTAATCGTTGGCCGCTCTTCACCTCTCATCGCATATGACACATAACACTTATTATCTTTCAAAAAAACTCTATCGCCTTTTTTATATGCATTCGTTGCTAATGTTATTTTTAAAATACCATCATCCTGAACAGCAATAAAATCATCATTTATTATTGCGGAATTATCCCCAATGCCATTAATTAAAAGGTTTAATGTTGGTGCAAATGCACTTGGATAACCATACTGAAAAGAGCAAACTGCAAAACCGTCCTTACACCCCATAAAAGATAATGAATTATAAATCGCACCCTCAGGAGGATCTTTTCTGTTAACAACATAAGGTACACTTTCCATGCCATTAGCGGCCATTTTTGCGTATACCGTATCGACCGTGGATTCTAAAATTCCTTTCATTCCTTTTAATGTTGCCGTTCTTGCATCATTTTGTAAGTTCATAAACTTAGGCGCAGCTATAACAGCTAATATGCCCAATATGACAATAACTACAACTAATTCAATGAGTGTAAAACCATGTTGTTTTTTCATAAAAAGTAATAAATAAAAGTGGGTATAACAAATATTATACTTTTTGCATATTAAATGCAGTTATATTTAACTTTATATGCCCAGCTTTATATCTTTTAGCTATTTATTTTTTTAAGCCATTGCCATCACCACATGAAAACACTCAATTAAGTCACTTGCTTTTAAAACCTTTTTTCCTGTATTCGTAACAATATAATCAGCACAAGCACTATGTAGCCAAACCCCCAAACAAGCTGATAAAAATATGTCCTGCGTTTGTGCGAGTAAACCAACTAATATACCTGTCAAAATATCCCCCATACCACTCGTCGCCATTGCCGCATTACCCGCAGTACAGACCACAATACGATCCTCAAAACAGACTAATGTACCTGCGCCTTTTAAAATTACACATCCGCCATATTTATTTTGTAGCTGACGAATTGCTTTATAACGATTTTGCTCAATCTCAGAAATTGACACATTTAATAATCGAGCAGCTTCACCAGGATGGGGGGTTAAGATTCGATGACTATCATAATTAGGAGACTGTGCTAATAGATTAAGGGCATCAGCATCAACCACTTTAGGTAAAGATAAAGCTCTTAGCTCATCAAATTTTTGCCGTGCAAACTCTGACTGCCCAAGCCCTGGTCCAATGGCAATAACCGTGCTCCAATCTATTCTCTGTTGATATTTTACAAGATCGAACCAATCCTGAACCATAATTTCTGGAGTACGACTCAAACTAGGCATAATATGATCAGGATGGGTTAATACCGAGGTCAAGCCACAACCAATATTTAAACACGCTTCCGATGCTAATAAGATCGCTCCTCCCATGCCTTGATCGCCACCGATCAACACGCCGCGACCATATTCTCCTTTGTGTGAACAAGGTAATCGCTCAAGTAACGTATATTTTTTAGGATCTAATACTTCAATGGATGAATCAATAACATCGTTAAATAACGCTCCAACCCCTAAATCATCCAAATGCAACTGACCGACATAATTACGCGCTTGCCCAGTCAATAGTCCTTGTTTTAAACCAATAAAACTCACGGTGTGCGCTGCAAACACGACATTCGAATAACAGTACCCAGTATTCGCTATTAACCCAGATGGAATATCAATTGATATTATGGGCGCTGATTGCTTATTCATCCATTGGATAGCAACTTGGGCTGATGATCTAAGATCACCTTGCAATCCGGTTCCTAAAACAGCGTCAATAATTACACTTGATAATGGTAATGATCCAGAGTCAAAAACCACCTTTCCACCTAACTTAATCCACTGCTGATAAGCAATTAACGCATCCCCTTGTAATTGTTTAGGATCACCAATATGCCAAACAGTAACCTGTAACTGATGCTTTAAAGCTAACTGAGCAACTTCAAAACCATCACCGCCGTTATTACCACCACCAGTAACAATAACCACTGATTTGCACTTGGGATAGTGGTGTAATAAGCACTGAAAAACAGCTTCTCCAGCACGTTGCATAAGCGTATAGAGTGAAATATTCGCGCGCTTTGCCGCCTCTTTTTCACCTTCTCTAACTTGTTCCGCAGTATAAAGTTTCATTCACCTATATCCATTATCTAGAAGAATTACATCAATAATATGCTCAGCTGGCGCTGCTGAAAACACCGTAATAACAGACCTAATCAAAATATATTTTAAAATCAATTATTACCAAATAGTAATAGTGTTTTTGGTTTCCCCTATATTGTTAACTTTTCAGTAATTGTTAATATAGCCCCATCGAAACAGACAGCAACAATAAAAACGGCAAAGGTACATAGGATTCTACCGTATACCTTTCAACGTGAACTCAAATTCAGACTTATGGCGCTTGCGATAAGTCACTATAAATTAATAAAAAATTATCGGAGCTTTACTATGAGCAATGTATTTTACATGCCACCTGTAACCTTAATGGGTCCTAACGCTATTCAATCTCTAGGTGCTGAACTAGCATCAAAAGAATTGAAAAAAGCACTGATTGTTACTGATAGTGTATTAGTCGAAGTCGGTCTTGTTAGCAAGTTAATAGATGAGCTAACAGCACATAACTTAGATTTCGTTGTGTTTGATGGTGTTCAACCAAACCCAACAGAGAAAAACATCGAAGATGGTCTTGCTCTTCTTGCACAAAGCAAAGCAGACTTCGTGATTTCATTTGGTGGTGGTTCTTCTCACGATACTGCTAAAGGTATCGCATTGGTGGCAGCTAACGGTGGTCATATTCGTGATTACTCAAAAGGTGTGCATCTATCTAAGAAACCACAACTTCCATTGGTAACAGTGAACACTACTGCGGGTACAGCATCAGAAATGACTGTATTTGCCATCATCACTAACCAAGAAGATGAAACTAAATACCCAGTAGTTGATAAGCACTTCACCCCTATCATCGCAGTTAACGATTCAGAACTAATGGTAGCAATGCCTACGTTCCTAACTGCAACGACAGGTATGGACGCATTAACTCACGCAGTTGAAGCCTATGTTTCAACAGCAGCAACGCCAATCACTGATGCATCTGCAATCAAAGCGATTGAGTTAATTGTTAACAACTTAGAAGCAGTCGTGAATAACGGTGAAGACCGCGCCGCACGTGATGCAATGCAGTACGGTGAGTACTTAGCAGGTATGGCATTCTCAAATGCTTCTCTAGGTTACGTTCACTCAATGGCACACCAACTAGGTGGTGTTTACAACCTATCTCATGGTTTATGTAACGCAATCCTATTGGCTGAAGTATCACGCTTCAATGCTCAACAAGTACCAGAGCGTTTTGTTGATATCGCAAAAGCAATGGGTGTTGATGTATCAGGCATGACTCAAGAGCAAGCAGTTAACGCAGCCCTTGAAGCGATTGATGCACTATCTGAAAAGGTAGGGACTAAGCAACGTCTAGCTGACCTGGGTGTTACTGAAGATAAACTCGCATTTATGGCACAAAATGCCCTAAATGATGCGTGTTCTTTAACGAACCCTCGTCAAGCAAATCTTGCTGAGATTGTTAATATCTTTAAAGCTCGCATGTAATACGCAATGTCCTACAAAAAGGCTGGGGAACCCCAGCCTTTATTATAAAAAGAAGAGTAGTAACGAAAGGCAAGATCGTAATGCGTGATATGAAAGGCAACAAATACGTTGCTGAAGTAGGCGACGTTATTCTGTTCTCTGCTGACGTTAAAGTTATCTTTGATGCAGAAAGTGACGGTGAAGCAATCTACACAGCACACCGCCAAGCCGCTGAAGATTCTGCACCTGCAAAATAATTTCATTGCCAAATGAAACTTTGAACTTTGTTTAAGGCTTTTTTTATCGGCACAATGCCATTTGGAGAATAAAACATGCCAGAGAATATCGTCGTTCAGATTAGTAACTACAGAAGCTCGCCCAAAAAAGTATCAATAAAAGCATATTGTAATGAGAAGAAAAAGCTACTGAGTGCATTAAACATTTCATTAGAACAATATGAATCTGTTGGACTCATTCAATCTTTGACGCAACTTAAAAATAACAGTAACAATCAACTTACTATTGATAAGTGTAAAGCATTACTTGGATACATTGCTTTAGGTGCAACCATGCGCATGAATTGCTATGCCAGATAAAAACCGTCATCAGTACCACAAGAGGTAGATTTAAAATAAATCTAAGCAGTAAAGAAACACGAGCAAAGAAATTTATTTTAAATCTACCTCACATACAAAAATACCGTCACAATGGACGGTATTTGGCGTTTAATCTATTTATGCGTACTAAATACTGCGCCTTACCGACTGTGATATAGCATAATTTAGCCTGTCTTTAAGCTCTTTTTGTTTTTCTACTTTGCTTTTTATTCCCAATAATCTTCTTATCATTACCATAACAGTCACCTCTTAATTATAACCTTTACTTTAAAAGATTAGCTTTAAAAGTGAAAATTAGCTTCATATACGATATATAAAAATAAGAAACACATCTTAATAGAGCTATAAATTCAATAACGCTTGAAGTATTAAATTATTATCAATCTACTTTACATACAAAAATACCGTCACGATGGACAGTATTTAAAAGTTAACCCATTTATACGATCCGATTCAGACTCGTTGCAATATTAGGATACAAGTAATGGTCTATATCCCTATATAAATCCTTTCTAATTATTACCATATATGACCCATTGCCTGTGTTTTTATGTCATTACATGCTTTTAACTGCATTTGTCATACCTTTCTCAAGGATATATAGACAGTTACCAAAAATAAATGGCAAAATGACAACGATTTCCCTTCGTTATAAACACTATTTACATAGTACTACCACTATATAAAGGCAGTCTATTTTTTAACTTTAATCAATTGATAATTATATCCTTTTCATTTTTTCAAGTAATGTTACTATAAACTTCAAATCAAAATAATCTCTCCCAGAGAAACCTTATTACCTTATTTTTATTTCAAGAGAGCACTAGCCAGTATCAACAAGTAAACCAGTCATTCAATACTTCTTATTATTGCATTATAGTAATAGTGTTTTTGCTTTTATGTATATTGTTAACTTGTCAGTAATTGTTAATATAACCCCATCGAAACAGACAGCAACACTAAAATCGGTAAGGATATACATCACCCCTACAGTATATCCCTCAACGTAAACTCAAATTCAGACTTATGGCTATCGCGATAAGTCATCAAAATTAATAAAAAATTATCGGAGCTTTACTATGAGCAATGTATTTTACATGCCACCTGTAACCTTAATGGGTCCTAACGCTATTCAATCTCTAGGTGCTGAACTAGCATCAAAAGAATTGAAAAAAGCACTTATCGTGACTGATGGTATTCTTGCTGAAATCGGCCTAGTGGATAAACTGACTGATGAGCTAAAAGCACATAACTTAGATTTTGTTGTATTTGATGGTGTTCAACCAAACCCAACTGAGAAAAACATCGAAGATGGTCTTGCTCTTCTTGCACAAAGCAAAGCAGACTTCGTGATTTCATTTGGTGGTGGTTCTTCTCACGATACAGCTAAAGGTATCGCATTGGTGGCAGCTAACGGTGGTCATATTCGTGATTACTCAAAAGGTGTGCATCTATCTAAGAAACCACAACTTCCATTGGTAACAGTGAATACAACTGCAGGTACGGCATCAGAAATGACGGTATTTGCTATCATCACAAACCAAGAAGATGAAACTAAATACCCAGTAGTTGATAAGCACTTCACCCCTATCATCGCAGTTAACGATTCAGAACTAATGGTAGCAATGCCTACGTTCCTAACTGCAACGACAGGTATGGACGCATTAACTCACGCAGTTGAAGCCTATGTTTCAACAGCAGCAACGCCAATCACTGATGCATCTGCAATCAAAGCGATTGAGTTAATTGTTAACAACTTAGAAGCAGTCGTGAATAACGGTGAAGACCGCGCCGCACGTGATGCAATGCAGTACGGTGAGTACTTAGCAGGTATGGCATTCTCAAATGCTTCTCTAGGTTACGTTCACTCAATGGCACACCAACTAGGTGGTGTTTACAACCTATCTCATGGTTTATGTAACGCAATCCTATTGGCTGAAGTATCACGCTTCAATGCTCAACAAGTACCAGAGCGTTTTGTTGATATCGCAAAAGCAATGGGTGTTGATGTATCAGGCATGACTCAAGAGCAAGCAGTTAACGCAGCCCTTGAAGCGATTGATGCACTATCTGAAAAGGTAGGGACTAAGCAACGTCTAGCTGACCTGGGTGTTACTGAAGATAAACTCGCATTTATGGCACAAAATGCCCTAAATGATGCGTGTTCTTTAACGAACCCTCGTCAAGCAAATCTTGCTGAGATTGTTAATATCTTTAAAGCTCGCATGTAATTACCCTGACTATCGGTAATTAATCTGTCGAAAAGGCCGCTGATAAATCAGCGGCTTTTTTTTGACTTTACTCTCAATGTTGACTATTTCTCCCACTTTTTTGATAAAAAATCATTATTACCACCGACTACCTTTATTTTTTAGCCTCTACTCACTCTTTATTATCGATATATCTTAAATCCCCTCCTTGATAAACAGATCATGATATAACTTAAAGATGGTAAAATAAGCAATAAATAGCATATTTATTTTGTAATGGTTAATTGCATTTGAAGTGATTGTTTTTATCTAAAATAGGGTAGATTATGATTATATCAAGTCAATCATATCGTTAATACTTTAAGGAATAAGCTTCTTAAATAAGATATAGCTTTATTTTTAACAATCCCGTTATTATTACTTTAACTTAAAAATTCAATCGTAGCGGTAATATGTATGGCGTCCAATAATAAATTTAATTTAGTGCATTATGATTAATTACACATTTTAAAAAGTTATTCCTCTTAATAAGAAATACGTCAAATATCATTTAGCATTTGGTTTTTAACGAATAGTTTTATTTAACAGAGATAATTTATTCATTTTTCATTTTGTATAAAATAAAGGACATTATATATGAAAGCGGCTATTGCACATGACTTTAAAAAGAAACTCGTAATTGAAAATATTAAGATTCCATCCATTGGTGTCAATGATGTATTAGTAAATATTAAAGCATGTGGTGTTTGTCATACTGATATTCACGCTTGTCAAGGTGACTGGCCTGTTAAGCCTAAAATGCCTCTTATTCCTGGTCATGAAGGGGTTGGTATTGTTACCGAGGTAGGTAAAAATGTTGATCATGTAAAAGTAGGTGATCGTGTCGGTGTTCCTTTCTTATACACAGCTTGTGGCTATTGTGATTACTGTTTAGAAGGAAAAGAAACACTTTGTCCTGATTGTCTTTATACAGGATATCATGTAGATGGTGGTTATGCTGATTACTGTAAAGCAGATGCCCGTTATATTGTAAAAATACCAGATGAGCTTGGTTTTATTGAAGCTGCACCTTTATTTTGTGCAGGTGTGACGTCTTATAAAGCGTTAAAAGTAAGTAATACAAAACCAGGTGATTGGGTTGCGATTGTTGGTGTTGGTGGTCTTGGTCACTTAGCTATACAGTATGCGGTAGCGATGGGATTAAATGTTATTGCTATCGATACTGGTGAAAATAAAAAAGAATTGTCATTACGATTAGGTGCTAAACATTTCATTGATTTTAAAATTGAAACTCCTGAAATTAAAATCAAAGAATTATTAGGCACAGGTGTTCACGCTGCTATTTGTTTAGCAGTATCTAAAGCAGGTTTTGAAAGTGCTTATGCATCAATTCGTAGAGGCGGAACACTCGTATTAGTCGGCTTACCACCAGAAGATATGCCAGTTCCTATTTTTGATACGGTAATTAATGGGATTACATTAGTTGGTTCAATTGTTGGTACTCGTCGAGATTTAGCTGAATGTCTTGATTTTGCAGCACAAGGCAAAATTAAAACAAACATTGAAGTTAGAAAACTAGAAGAGATCAATACTATTTTTGATGAACTTGAAAAAGGCGAAGTAACCGGTCGTATTGTAATGGATTACGAATAATCATTCGCTTATTGAATATAAATAAAAAATCAGTGATTGTAAAATTAATATTACAACCACTGATTTTTTGTATTTAACTAACTTAAAACAATGCAACCGTCGTCTTTTTTGTTTCTCCACGAATAATTCGCGTTAATAACGGCGCGATCACTAACGTTAATAATGCAATTGCTGCCGTGATATATCCGATAAGACTAAATATATGACTATAAATAGTGAGTGTTTGATGAGGATTTACAATCCCCACAGGTGCCGCTGTTAATGTTGCAACCCAACCTGCAAATACTGCTGCGGTAGCTAACGTTAAGAACCACATCCCCATCGCGAACCCCATCATACGCTGTGGAACAAGTTGAGCAACCATTGCCAAGCCTAATCCTGACACCAGCATCTCACCAACAGCCTGAAAAATATAAGATAATACCAGCCAATTAGAACTGATAATACCATCGTTATTTGCAAAATGAGCACCAAGCGCCAACACTAAGAATGAAAAACTGCTAAATACCATACCAATAGCAAACTTCAATGGCATCGCAAAACGATCCCCATATTTATTATATATAATCGCTAGTATAGGGCTTGCGACCATCACCCATAATGAATTCAATGCTTGGAACTGCTCAGGAGCAATAGCAAAACCAAAAAGATCATGAGACACATTATGAATAGCAAAAAAGTTAACTGATGTTGGCATTTGAAGAAAAGGGACAAAAAACATCACACCTTGCAACATTAATATAAACGCTACAATCATTTTTGCACGTTCAAGACCATGAGATAAAAATGACTCTCGAAAATACAGAAAAACAATGATAACACCAACAATAATTAAGATTAAATGTGCATAAAATAGATGCTGTAATAAAATTGAGCTAACAAAACTTAAAACAACAGCACCAATTAAAATACCAATATAATACATAATGTTAACTGGTTTCATGTCAGGCTTTGAGCCTATATTTTTAACTATATGACCACTAATAATAAAATTAGCGATAGTAATAATAAGCCCGGCTGCACTGACTCCAAACGCCAAGCTATAACCAAACTTTTCAGCTATCCAAGGGGTTAATAATATAGAGAAAAAAGATCCTAAATTTACCGCCATATAATACATGGTAAATGCACCATCGAGGCGAGGATCATTTTCACCATACGTTTTAGCAAGTAAACTTGATGGATTCGCTTTAAATAAGCCATTACCCATCGCGATAAAACCCATCGCAATATAAATTAAGTTAGAATCACCATAATTACTACTTGCTGATAATCCTAATAATATATAACCAATAGTTAAAATCATTGCTCCAAGCTTAATGGTACGCTTAGTGCCTAATACTTTATCGCCGACCCAACCACCTATCGCAACAGACCCAAAAACAAGTGCTGTAAAAGCACCAAATAATGTAAAGGTTGCAGATTCAGACATACCAAGAATATTAACCATATATACGGTTAAAATGGCTTGCATTCCATAGAAGCCAAATCGTTCCCAAAACTCTATTGAAAAAATCAAATAAAACGGCTTGGGTTGCTTAAATATGCTCCTGTCGGACATAACTTAATTCCTAAAAAATTCGAGGGTTCGTTAATTTTAATATGCTTATTTATTATCGGTATGATTGGAAAATAAAATAATATCAATAACCTTTTTCATCGCACATAATTAGATATTAATATAAAAACGTGATTAATTTATAAATGTAAAATTAACTCACGAATAAAAATACACTGTCTATATGAGAGCGTTTTAAATATGCTAACATCATTAGCTTAATAACTTTTATACAATTAAAATATTAATAATAATCTAATCGAATAAACATCAGTTCAGTATTAAAACTTAAGATGTAATTTATACTAAAAATTATATTTATCACTATTTTTATTATTACCAAATATAAAAATAGTATTTCTTAATTAACTCTAAAGCGTAAATTAGATCGTATTTTTCAACTGAATAATGTCTATCTTAGAATAAATAATTTAAAACGCCCTTTATCAAAAATAATAATTTCATAAATATGTGTCATTTAAACGGTACTAACAACTAATAATTATCAAACAATACCTTCTTCCAAAAACACTCTAGCCATCACTCGAAATACATATAAGCAGTTGATTTATGGTGTTATTGTTAGAAATTTATCAATAAGCAACACACTAAATCAAGTACCTAAAAATAGATATATATTATCCACCATTAAATTATTACCATATAGTAATAGTGTTTTTGTTTTTAGATACATTGTTAACATGTGGGTAATTGTTAATATAGCTCCATCGAAACAGACAGCAACACTAAAATCGGTAAGGATATACATCACTCCTACAGTATATCCCTCAACGTAAACTCGAATTCAGGCTTATGGCTATCGCGATAAGTCATCAAAAATTAATAAAAAATTATCGGAGCTTTACTATGAGCAATGTATTTTACATGCCACCTGTAACCTTAATGGGTCCTAACGCTATTCAATCTCTAGGTGCTGAACTAGCATCAAAAGAATTGAAAAAAGCACTTATCGTGACTGATGGTATTCTTGCTGAAATCGGCCTAGTGGATAAACTGACTGATGAGCTAACAGCACATAATTTAGATTTCGTTGTGTTTGATGGTGTTCAACCAAACCCAACTGAGAAAAACATCGAAGATGGTCTTGCTCTTCTTGCACAAAGCAAAGCAGACTTCGTGATTTCATTCGGTGGTGGCTCTTCTCACGATACTGCTAAAGGTATCGCATTGGTGGCAGCTAACGGTGGTCATATTCGTGATTACTCAAAAGGTGTACACCTATCGAAAAAACCACAACTTCCATTGGTAACAGTGAATACAACTGCGGGTACGGCATCAGAAATGACGGTATTTGCGATTATCACAAACCAAGAAGATGAAACTAAATACCCAGTTGTTGATAAGCACTTCACCCCTATCATCGCAGTTAACGATTCAGAACTAATGGTAGCAATGCCTACGTTCCTAACTGCAACGACAGGTATGGACGCATTAACTCACGCAGTTGAAGCGTATGTTTCAACAGCAGCAACGCCAATCACTGATGCATCTGCAATCAAAGCGATTGAGTTAATTGTTAACAACTTAGAAGCAGTCGTGAATAACGGTGAAGACCGCGCCGCACGTGATGCAATGCAGTACGGTGAGTACTTAGCAGGGATGGCATTCTCAAATGCTTCTCTAGGTTACGTTCACTCAATGGCACACCAACTAGGTGGTGTTTACAACCTATCTCATGGTTTATGTAACGCAATCCTATTGGCTGAAGTATCACGCTTTAATGCTCAACAAGTACCAGAACGTTTTGTTGATATCGCAAAAGCAATGGGTGTTGATGTATCAGGCATGACTCAAGAGCAAGCAGTTAACGCAGCCCTTGAAGCGATTGATGCACTATCTGAAAAGGTAGGGACTAAGCAACGTCTAGCTGACCTGGGTGTTACTGAAGATAAACTCGCATTCATGGCACAAAATGCCCTAAATGATGCGTGTTCTTTAACTAACCCTCGTAAAGCAAACCTTGCTGAGATTGTTAATATCTTTAAAGCTCGCATGTAATTACCCTGACTATCGGTAATTAATCTGTCGAAAAGGCCGCTGATAAAGCAGTGGCTTTTTTGACTGAATTTTAAAACTATAAACAAGCATTATTTAAATAAATGTTTTATATATAAATACTTTACTAACAACTAATTACGATAAAGATAAGCTAACTCTTTATATGTAAAACTACGAAGAAAAGAAATTACAGACAAATATAATATGCAATGTATGAATATAAGAAAACAGAGAGAATTATTTATTGTAAGCATAATAAGTTTACTTGTTTTTATCGTTGCGTCATTATTAATAATTGAGGTTATTTTTTAATTTAATATAGAAATAACCATATTATAATATGCATCTCATACGATAAAGACCACTTAAGCGACCATATTCAATAACACCATTAGATTTAAAATTACTCAAAACTCAGCTCAAACACCTCAAAATAGATTTATTTCAAATTTACCCTACATACAAAAAACCTAAAAAGCACGCCTAGAAATAATTTTAAGACCATAAACACCCATCATTCGACACCCTGTATGACTTTTATCTAAATACAGCGTCCAACCACAAAAAGACCGCCTCGATGGACTAATGCCGTTCACTTAAGCCTGAAATCCTTATGGATAAAGGCTTTTGATAATTAAAGAACCTAGCTATAGCTGGATTCTTTGCTATTTGGAATATTTTATTTTGTACATAAAACAAATAAAATATCCTTAAGTGAACGGCATTAACCTCGATGGACGGTGTTTAATATCACAAACTATATGTGCTTATGAAACTAATTCTCTTTCTACCCGATAAAACTCATTTATTAATTTATTAAATGATAAATCTACATATCTCCCTTTAGTTAACAGCAATGAAATCTCATAATTTTCATTGTTAATAACTAATGCGATTATTTTATTTTTATTAATAACAACATATTCCATATCATCATCACCAATAACAGAAATAATTCCGTTAACACTTATCCCATCTACTAACTGAATTTTAATAAAACTCATCATCAATAAAAATTATAAAATATCATCTTACATTCATGCATAAAAAATATATACAGAAATCATTAAATAAACTTATACTTCCTAATAAGGAATTACTTATAGTCTATATATACTTATAAGGTATACGTAGGTGGGATAATCACTTAAAGTATTCGCCTTAACACTGTATCGCAAAGGCCGGCTAAGTGACCCTATACTTTAGATTTATTTTAAATCTACCTTGCATACAAAAATACCGCCTCAAATTAGGCGGTATTTAACAGTTAATCTATTTATATGAACCGCTTTTGTAAACAAAATATGCGCCTTACCGACTGTGATATGGCAAAATTTAGCCTGTCTTTAAGCTCTTTTTTTCTACTTTGCTTTTTATTCCCAATAATCTTCTTATCATTACCATAACTACACCTATTAATTACAATCTTTACTTTAAAGATTAGCTTAAAATGCGAGATCTAAAAATAAGAAACACATCTTAATAGGTCTATAAATTGTTAGCATTTAATAAAAATTTACAAAAAATACAGCTTAAAATTCACCCTATTTAATTTTTAACACCTTACGATTGAACTAAAAATCTAGTTTTACTTGATCGCCTTATTAATCGTGCATAACATGCATTAATCAATAATAATTAGAGATGAAAAATATAAATATATGAGATTAATTATCACGCCTGAATATATAAAAAATTTCTCATGCATTGCCGAAAAATGTGAAGACCACTGTTGTCATAGTTGGGATATCTCAATAGATAAATCAACATATCAATTCATGACTCAAAAGAGTTCACTAAAAGTAAAATCAGCAGATGTAATCATGCGAACTAAAGGTGATACATCCCCTTATTACGCAAAAATCCGTCTTAATAACGACGGTGTTTGCCCTTTCCGTGAAGAAAACGGGTTGTGCGAAGTACATAAAGAGCATGGTCACCAACGTTTATCACAGACGTGTCAAACCTACCCTCGGTCATCTACAATCCGTGGTAATAAAAAAGAACACAACTTATATTTATCTTGTCCAGAAGCCGCAAGACAAATATTACTTAACCCTACTTCTATGCAGTTTCATCAAAAAAACACCACTAACGATGCATTTGATGAAAACAACTATACTCGCCCTAATTGGTATGAAGCAGTTCAACAATTTATCATTGACATTCTTTTTATTAATAACATTAGTTTAGAACAACGTCTTTTTTATATAGGTGTAACATTACGTTTAATTGAACCTCATAAAGATAACATAGAAGAATTACAAAAAAGACTACAGTTATGTTGTGAAAAAATTAATAATAATGACTTTGAAAAACTATATAGTGAGCAACGTACTTCATCTGATTTCTATCCGAGCTTATTAATTAAAATTTTTAACTACCATATAAATCAAGACTCATCTCACAGTTATAAAATAGCATCTTCACGTTTTAATTTATTATACCAGCAGCTACTTAATGCACTAAGCCTTACTAAAAGTGATAGCCATAAGCAATACAAAATCCTTCAACATGGTTTCACCAATCACTATCGAGAATACTTTGCTAAGAATAGTCATATTTGGATTAACTATATTATTTATATATTCTACGAAAATGACTTCCCTTCAAAATCTATGTGCCAAGTATTCGATAACTTAATTGATGATATTTTCATCATTCGTGGTGCATTATCAGCATTAGCTTCTATGCGTCCATTGACTGATGATGATGTGATTTTAGTAATACAAACTTATCATCGCACGCGCAGCCATAATAAAGATTATATTAATGACATAAAAAAAATAAGAAGTGAAGTTGGTATAAATGAAGAGTTGCTTTCATTAATGCTAATCAAAGCACACTAAAAATTCATTTTTAATTAAAGATGCATACAAATTATTGTTCTTCTTACATAATTTGTAGAACTAGGGTAAATAAAAAACCACAAGGAAGTGGTACTCATAAGATGCATAAAATCACTCCATATTAACCCTATCTAAGTCCCATTCAATAGCCTCTAGAAACGATTTTAAAGCCACAAAGACCTATTACTCGACATATAAGTCTTACTTTGCGCTAAAAACGGCTGTATTTAATAGTATCCATCTATCCCGCACTTTGTAATCATACTTCATGTACCCCCCCCCAAGGTAACTATTTTAAAACGTTTTATTCGCCTCAATCAGCTTACAAGTAACGTTATTATTTTGTTGTTAGTGTTACTCAATTCCAAAATTCTCATTTAAATGCTATTGGTTAGCCTCTTCTGTAAAAGTCAGCTGTTATATCCTGCTAACATCATAACAATGCCTCACCGTTACAGCGGGCGTAATACCAGCATCTCCACAATATTTAGAGACAAAAAAGGCCGCCTGAGCGACCTTTCTACAATTCATATCAAATGATTTACCACGCTAAACCACATGCGCTCGCTTTTGCTTTTGCAAGGCTGTAGTACTTACGCTTAACAAGGTAATTACCGTCGTTTTTAAGCCCTTCGACACGTAACCATTTATTTTTGCCAAAACGTGCTTTCACAGGTACGCCAACAGCAAAACGCTTACCCGATTGATATTTTGCGACATAAAAACTATCACGAACTTTAAAGATATAACCGTTATTACCACAAATTCGAGCACTCTCAACGCGACCTTTTTTAGTCTCGCCCCAGTTACCCCAACCATTAGCGTGAGTAGGTAAAGAAGTCATCGCAACTAGACCAACTAATAATCCTAAAATAGCTTTTTTCATCACAACACTCTAAAAAGTAAACTTATGAGTTTATTTTAATCATAATCAAAAGAAAGAAAAGATAAATAATGTAACAAAACTAAAAATTGACAAATGTCAGCAAAATACATCGCTAACAGAATTTATAAATATAATAATATAACCAAAAAGCATAGCTTTAATGAATACTGATTTTTTTATACTAAATACGCTTAACTTTAAACACAAAAAAGGCTTTGAACAATCGGTTCAAAGCCTTCTTAAAAAATAGTTTATGGTTAAGGAAAACCCTAACATCAACTTTACTTGGTTATGTTACCGCTTTTATACATAGGAGCGAATACAGGCGTGTAAAGTGCAATAATTTTATTAACGATACCAGTCATATCTTTTTCCTCAAAAAACTAAGCTTTTTTAGTAATGAAACCATAGCCTAACCATTGATTCTATAAGGCTTGTGGTCGTGTCTCGATAAGGCTCATTATAGGTATTCTCTTACGCTTTTAAAGCGATAAAAACAATCGCTTCGAATTAGTTTTAATAATGCGAATTATCGTTAAATACTGCCGTTCACTTTAATGGTCAACTGGAATTATCGACATAAAAAAAGACCGCAATTAGCGGTCTTTATAAAGGAAAAACTTGAGGCTAAAAATTCATATTACCCAAGTAACTCATTGGCATTCTTAACGATATTTTCTACCGTAAAACCAAACATCTTAAATAGCTCATCGGCAGGGGCTGACTCACCAAAAGTTGTCATCCCGATAATGCGACCGTTAAGACCCACATATTTGTACCAGTAATCCGCAATACCCGCTTCAATAGCAATACGCACAGTTACATTTGCAGGTAATACACTTTCACGGTAAGCGGCAGTTTGCTTATCAAATAAATCCGTCGCAGGCATAGAAACCAAACGAACTTGACGACCCGCAGCGGTTAACTCTGCGTACGCTTGTGCTGCAATACCCACTTCAGAGCCTGTCGCAATTAAAATAAGCTCAGGCTCAGCAGCACAATCTTTAAGAATGTAGCCACCTTTAGTGATGTTCGCTACTTGCTCTGCATTACGATCCTGCTGATCAAGGTTTTGACGCGAGAAAATTAACGCTGTTGGACCATCTTTACGCTCTATCGCATATTTCCAAGCAACCGCAGATTCAACCTGATCACAAGGACGCCACGTACTCATATTGGGTGTTAAACGAAGTGATGCAACCTGCTCTACTGGCTGGTGTGTTGGACCATCTTCACCCAAACCAATGGAGTCGTGAGTGTAAACCTGAATATTTTGCACCTTCATCAAAGCTGCCATACGCAGTGCATTACGGGCGTATTCCATAAACATAAGGAAGGTTGCACCATAAGGAACAAAACCACCGTGTAATGCAATACCGTTAATGATGGCCGTCATACCAAATTCACGTACGCCATAGTGAATGTAGTTGCCAGATGCATCAGTCGGTGTCAGTGATTTAGAACCTGACCACATGGTTAAGTTTGATGGTGCTAAATCAGCAGAGCCACCCATAAACTCAGGTAATAACTGACCGTACGCCTCTAGTGCATTTTGTGATGCTTTACGTGATGCGATATTGGCAGGGTTCGCTTGCAGATCGGTGATGATCTTTGAAGTTTCAGCGTCCCAGTTAGTTGGTAAGTCACCGTTCATTCGACGAGTAAATTCAGCCGCTAATTGAGGGTAAGCTGCGCTATAAGCGGCAAACTTTTGCTCCCACGCGGTTTCTTTCGCATTACCCGCTTCAATAGCATTCCACTTTGCCGCAATATCAGCAGGAATTTCAAATGGACCGTGGTTCCAACCTAAGAATTCACGCGCAGCAGCAATTTCTTCTGCACCTAATGGCGCGCCGTGACAGTCATGTGAACCGGCTTTATTCGGTGAACCAAAGCCAATAATGGTTTGGCAGCAAATAAGGGTTGGTTTTGCTGTTTCAGCTTGTGCAGCAGCAATCGCAGCATTGATCGCGTCAGCATCATGGCCATCAACAGTTGAAATTACATGCCAGCCATAAGCTTCAAAGCGTTTGGCTGTGTCATCAGTAAACCAGCCTTCTACTTCACCATCAATAGAGATGCCGTTGTCATCCCAGAACGCAATTAGCTTACCAAGACCGAGAGTACCAGCTAATGAACATGCTTCATGAGAGATACCTTCCATCATGCAACCATCACCCATAAAGGTGTAGGTATAGTGATCGACAATCTCATGCCCTTGCTGGTTAAATTGCTCTGCCATGGCTTTTTCTGCCAGTGCCATACCCACCGCATTGGTAATGCCTTGACCTAAAGGACCGGTAGTCGTTTCAACACCTGGCGCGTAACCGTATTCTGGATGACCTGGTGTTTTTGAGTGTAATTGACGGAAATTTTTAAGATCATCAATTGATAAATCATAACCTGTCAAATGAAGCAGAGAGTAAATAAGCATTGAGCCATGGCCGTTTGATAATACGAAACGATCACGATCAGCCCAGTTTGGATTTTGTGGATTATGATTCAAATGATCACGCCACAATACTTCAGCAATATCTGCCATTCCCATCGGCGCACCCGGATGACCTGAGTTCGCTTGTTGCACACCATCCATACTAAGTGCACGAATTGCATTGGCTAGTTCTTTACGAGACACCGCATTGCTAGAAGACATATCTGCTCCAAATAGTCATAAAATAATAATTTACGAATAAATAATGTCGCTATTTATCAGCGAGCACTTAATTTCGTTTCAATATTGTCTCAAATAGATGCCATTGACTGCAAACGTTTTCGTTTTTAAAAAATCCAGTTTATTCAACAATATGCAATCTATTCAATTTTAAGTTTTTGTATTCAAAACAGTAACAATAAAAACCATAACCTTGCATCAATGCGGTTTTTGTCTAAATCCTTACAGATTACATTGTTGATTTTATAACTGGCAGGGGTATTATAGACGTCTAGACGGAGGTAGCTCTATACATATAAACGTATAGAATGCAGTGCAGTATCAGTATTACCGCTACCGTTCTACCAAATTTATGAATATAAGTGAGACCATCAATGGCTAAACATCTGTTTACTTCTGAATCGGTATCAGAAGGACATCCAGATAAAATTGCAGATCAAATTTCAGACGCAGTCTTGGATGCAATTTTAGAACAAGATCCTAAAGCACGTGTTGCTTGTGAAACTTACGTAAAAACTGGCATGGTAATGGTCGGTGGCGAAGTAACAACATCTGCTTGGGTTGATATCGAAGAAATCACTCGTGAAACAGTCCGTGAAATTGGTTATATTCATTCGGATATGGGCTTTGATGCTAATTCTTGTGCTGTTTTAAATACCATTGGTAAGCAATCACCAGACATCAACCAAGGCGTTGATAAAGCAGACCCTAAAGAGCAGGGCGCTGGTGACCAAGGTATTATGTTTGGTTATGCAACCAACGAAACTAAAGAGTTAATGCCTGCACCAATTACTTACGCACACCGTCTTGTTCAACGTCAAGCGCTTGTACGTAAGAACGGCAGCCTACCTTGGTTACGTCCTGATGCTAAATCTCAAGTAACGTTTGAATACGATCAAGGTAAAATTGTTGGTATTGATGCAGTTGTATTATCAACTCAGCACAGTGATTCAATTTCAACAGCGGATCTACGTGAAGCTGTAATGGAAGAAATCATCAAACCCGTACTACCTGAAGAGTGGTTACGTAAAGAAACTAAATTCTTTATCAACCCAACCGGTCGTTTCGTTATCGGTGGCCCAATGGGTGACTGTGGCTTAACAGGTCGTAAAATTATCGTTGATACCTACGGCGGTGCAGCACGTCACGGCGGCGGTGCATTCTCAGGTAAAGATCCATCAAAAGTTGACCGTTCAGCAGCATACGCAGCACGTTATGTAGCGAAAAATATCGTTGCCGCTGGTATGGCTGACCGTTGTGAAATTCAACTTTCATACGCTATCGGTGTTGCTGATCCAACGTCTATCATGATTGAAACGTTCGGTACTGAGAAAGTCCATCAAGAAATTATCATTGAAGCAGTTCGTCAACACTTCGACCTACGCCCATACGGCCTACAAGAAATGTTAAACCTACTTCAGCCTATCTACAAAAAGACGGCTGCATATGGTCACTTTGGTCGTGAAGAATTCCCTTGGGAAAAAACAGACAAAGTAGACGCACTACGCGACTTCGCTAAACTTAAATAATAATAAATTTAAGTTTATCAAATACTAAGGGACGATTATTCGTCCCTTTTTTATATATAAAATAAAATAATCGTCAATATTTATCCTGCCGTGTATAGTCGATCACGTTTATTCTCTGCTGCACAATCGATTAATCTAGGGTATTTCACACTATGACACCGCTACAAAAGCAAGTGCTTACTCACGTAGAGTGCTGCATCAAACATGCTAATCAACGCCTCAATAAACGCCTGCCTATGCCCACTGTAAATTTTAATCAGCGTGGAAAAATTGCCGGAACAGCCCATCTACAAAAATGGGAATTACGCTTTAACCCCATCTTGCTGGCTGAAAATCCTGATGCCTTTATCAATGAGGTAGTTGCTCACGAAGTTGCCCATTTAGTGGTATTTAAACACTTTGGTCGCGTTCGTCCTCATGGTCGCGAATGGCAAATAATCATGACAGCTGTGTTTAATGTCGAACCTAAAACTACTCACAACTTTAATGTCAGTTCAGTAGCAGGCACAACTTATATTTACCACTGCCCATGTAGTGAATACCCACTCACTATTCGTCGCCATAATAAGGTTAAACGCGGTCAAGCGAGCTACCACTGTCGCAAATGCAAACAACCGTTACAATATAAGACTGATGCTCAATAATCAGAATAATGTTCAGTTATAGTAATAACGTGAATTAACAGTTACAGCATAGCGTCTGCACCCTCCCAAAAAGATAAATATCAGTAAGCTAAAACTACTGTTTATTTTTTATTGGGATATTCAATGAAATTTCCATCTAACTGGCTTATCTTCGCCGCATTGATACCTACAGTTACTGTTGCAGACCCTTCTTCTTCAACCTCTTTTGCTAAATCAAAAAAAATCGCTGTTGAAATCTATCAAGCACATCCCGTTAGTTTTTATTGTGGCTGCCCAATTAAATGGGTCAATAAAAAAGGTGTACCTGAATTAGAACAATGTGGTTATAAAGTCAGAAAACAACAGCGACGCGCAAGTCGTATTGAGTGGGAGCATGTTGTTCCTGCATGGCAATTTGGTCATCAACTTCAGTGTTGGCAAGAAGGCGGCCGCAAAGCCTGTAAGAAGGTTCAAAAATTTAGAGTAATGGAGGCTGATCTTCACAATTTAACCCCAGCTATCGGAGAGGTAAATGGCGATCGTTCTAACTTTAATTTCAGACCTTGGAATGACGATAGTGGTGTTAGTTATGGGCAATGCAAAATGCGAATAGATTTTAAAAATAAACGCGCAAACCCTCCAGAATCAGCACGTGGAGCAATAGCGCGTACTTACTTATACATGAACCAACAATATGATTTTTCACTATCAAAACAGCAACGACAATTAATGGCAGCATGGCATAAACAATACCCAGTGACACAATGGGAGTGCCAACGTGATCAACTGATTGCGGCTAAACAAGGTAATCACAATACTTTCGTTGTTGAGGCATGTGAAAAAGCCAATTTTTGATATCCTCCCCTCCCTCGCTTTGCGGTAATGGCGTAAACAGCCCCATAAATATTTGGTTTACGCCTAACTGATAAACCAAATATTCTCTGATAATAATGGTCATCATTTAACGCGACCATTATTGTTTATTCGGCTCTATTTAGGCGATTTCAGACATTAACTTTTGCCCTCCCTCTGCCGCTAACCGTGGTAATATCTGATATTACTCAATCATTACGACAGATGACCGCATCATGAGAATTCCACGAATTTACCATCCACAACCTTTACCAAGCCAAGGTACGGTTATGCTTAGCGACGATGCGGCTAACCATGTTGGCCGCGTTATGCGTATGCAAGTTGGACAACAAGTATTACTGTTTGATGGCAGTAACGCTGAGTTCCCTGCTGTTATTAGCAGCGCCAGCAAAAAAAGTGTTGAAGTTGAGATTCAAGAGCGCATTGAACACAGTATTGAATCACCCTTAGATATTCACTTAGGCCAAGTGATTTCACGCGGTGATAAAATGGAGTTCACGATTCAAAAATCAGTTGAGTTGGGTGTTAACACCATTACACCACTTATTTCAGAGCGTTGTGGCGTTAAACTCAATGCTGAACGCTTTGAGAAAAAACTTGAACAGTGGCAAAAAATCGCTATTGCAGCCTGTGAGCAATGTGGCCGTAATGTCGTACCAACCATTCGCCCTGTAATGAAACTGGAGCAATGGTGCGCAGAAGAATATGATGGTCTAAAACTGAATTTGCACCCTCGAGCGCATTATTCTATTAACACCCTCCCTACCCCAGTAACGAAAGTTCGGTTATTGATTGGTCCTGAAGGTGGCTTGTCTGCTGAAGAAATTAGCATGACAGAGCAATATAAATTTGACGAAATCTTATTAGGCCCACGTGTATTACGCACTGAGACTACCGCAATGACAGCCATTACCGCACTGCAAGTTCGCTTTGGTGATCTAGGCTAAGTAATCAGGAGAAAACAATGATCAAGCTAGGTATTGTGATGGACCCTATCCAGTCTATCAATATCAAAAAAGATTCAACCTTTGCCATGATGATGGAAGCACAACATCGTGGTTGGGAATTACACTATATAGAAATGAGTGATCTTTCTTTAGAGCAAGGTGTTGCAATTGCACGTACGCGCACTGTCACTGTAAAAAAAGATCCAAACGACTGGTTTGAATTCCATAATGAGCAAGAGATCCCACTCGCTGATCTTGATGCGGTATTAATGCGTAAAGATCCTCCGTTTGATACTGAATACATTTATGCGACTTACATTCTTGAGCGCGCAGAAGATAACGGTGCATTAATCGTTAATAAACCGCAAAGCCTACGTGATTGTAATGAAAAGCTATTTACTGCATGGTTCCCAGAGCTAACGCCAACCACGATTGTGACTCGTCGTGCTGAGAAACTAAAAGCATTTCACCAACAGCACGGTGATGTGATTCTAAAACCACTTGATGGTATGGGTGGCTCGTCTATTTTCCGCGTAATGAAAAATGATCCTAACGTATCTGTGATCATTGAAACGCTAACCGCAATGGGTGAAAACTACTGCATGGCGCAAACATTTGTGCCTGATATCAGTAACGGTGATAAACGTATTTTAGTGGTTGATGGCGAGCCAATGCCATATTGCCTAGCGCGTATTCCAGCCAAAGGCGAAACCCGTGGTAACTTAGCCGCTGGCGGTCGTGGTGAAGCGCGTCCAATTAGCGATACTGATCGTAAGATTGCCGAAACTGTAGCGCCAATTTTAAAACAGAAAGGCTTAATCTTTGTCGGTCTTGATGTGATTGGCGACAAGCTAACTGAAATTAACGTCACTAGCCCAACCTGTATTTGTGAAATTGAAGCTGCATTTGATATTTCAATCACAGGTAAATTAATGGATGCGATTGAACGCCGTATTAACGCTAACTAACATTACCTAAGCGTTAAACATCAGCCATAATCAAATCAAGAATGCAGCGATTATATTTTATCGCTGCTTTTTATTATCAACACCAACATCGGTGCTGACGTGTATTTAATGGTGTTGTAAATGAATCTGACCAATCATTTCTTAGTGGCTATGCCCACTATGCAAGATCCAAATTTCAAACATAGTGTCATTTATGTGTGTGAACATAATGATGAAGGTGCAATGGGCATCATCATTAATCAACCGATTGAGATCTCAATTGCAGATATGCTTGATCAAATTGATATTGAACGCACACGACCGCTCGTTGATCCTATAAGTATTGAAGCTCCCGTTCTTAATGGTGGGCCTGTTGCCGAAGATCGCGGCTTTGTATTGCACTCAATTCAAGCGGATTATAGCTCCAGTATTGTAATTACGCCTCAACTTGCTGTTACCACTTCTTTAGATATTTTAGCTCAACTAGGTACTGACCAAGCACCACAACAATTTCTTGTTGCACTCGGTTATGCTGGGTGGGATGTCGGTCAACTTGAGCAAGAATTAGCGGATAATAATTGGCTCACTATTGAAGCTGATAGCAACATTATTTTTTCCACTCCGATAGATCAGCGCTGGCAACAAGCCATGGCAATATTAGGTATTAGCCCCGCGAATCTGTCATCAGATATAGGTCATGCATGAGTCAATCTCGCAGCGTATTAAGCTTTGATTACGGCACCAAAAGTATTGGTGCTGCTATCGGTCAAGAACTCACTGGCACAGCCAGTCCACTCGCCGCTTTAAAGGCCAAAGATGGTATTCCTAATTGGGATGACATTGAAAAAATCTTAAAAGAATGGCAACCCGATTTAATTGTAGTGGGCTTACCATTAGATCTTGCAGGTAAAGAACTTGAAACCATCGCACCACGGGCAAAGAAATTTGCTAACCGTATTCATGGTCGATTTGGCTACGCGGTTGAATTACACGATGAACGGTTAAGTACAGTGGAAGCCAAAGCTGACTTGTTTGAACGTGGTGGTTATCGTTCATTAAGTAAAGGCAACATCGATTCACAATCTGCAGTAGTGATTTTAGAAAGTTGGTTTGAACGTCAATACGGCGCTTAATCAACAGTAAAAAATTAATCATCACCTCAGGCTAAAAACATAAAAAAAAAGACAAGCTTCTATCTGGAGCTTGTCTTTTTTTTGTCTGGTACAGCTTTAGCTCATAAGATCATCACAAAGCTGACAGCTGTTTTCTAAATCACTTCTCTTTGTTTCTCAAGCTGCAGTATCACTGGCTTGATCAGCTTGTACAGCTTTTTGATCACTTAAACCCAAAAGCTTATCCACTGTATTTTGCGTTGAAAACTTAAAATAAAAAACCTACAAAACAACAAGTTAAATAAAAACACTTGTACAGGCCATAATTATTAACAATTTGCCCATGATGTTCCTTTAGCAAAAGGATCATCATAGACTTTAACTGTTTTCAAGCGTTACTCCCGATAAACTACTTAACGGCTGAATACTATGATCACCCAATTTAATCATTAACCGTAAATCATTAGCGGAGTCGGCATGGTACAGCGCATCTTGCTCAGTTATTTTTCCTTCGCTAAATAACGCATACAATGACTGGTCAAACGTTATCATTCCTGCATCCGTTGATTTCGCCATCACATCTTTAATTTCATACAAATCACCCCGTCGAATTAAATCGGCAACTCGCGGTGTATTCAGTAATAATTCATACACACCATGGCGACCAACACCATTAGCATCAGCAACTAACTGCTGCGCCAAAATACATTTAAGATTAAGAGATAAATCAAATAAAAATTGATCACGTCGTTCTTCAGGTACTAAATGTAAAATTCGCTCTAATGCCTGATTAGCATTATTGGCATGCAACGTTGCCATACATAAATGGCCAGTTTCAGCAAAATTCATCGCATATTCCATCGTTTCACGAGTACGAATTTCACCAATCAAAATCATATCTGGTGCTTGGCGTAATGAATTTTTTAGTGCCACTTCATAGCTAGCAGTGTCCAGCCCAACTTCACGCTGAGTGACAATGCATTTGTTGTGTTTATGAACAAATTCAATTGGATCTTCAACCGTTAAAATATGCCCACTTCGATGCTGATTACGATAGCCCGTCATGGCTGCCATTGAGGTTGATTTACCAGAACCTGTCGCCCCGACAATTAATACCAAACCCCGTTTCGATAATGCTAATCGCTCCATCTCAATCGGTAACTGCAAGTCACTTATTTGCGGAATTTGAGATTCAATACGACGGATCACCATTCCGGGTAATTCTCGTTGCCAAAAAGCACTGACACGAAATCGATGTTCATTACGCACTAAAGCAAAATTAGCTTCTTTGGTACTGATAAACTCCTGTCTGAGGTTGGCATCCATCGCTTGATCAAACAAACTATCAACATCATCACGGGTTAATACCTTGCCTATATCATGCAGATTACCGTCAATTTTTAATAAACACGCTGAATCAACCGTAATATATAAATCAGAAGCTTTTTTAATAACAACCTGTTCAAGAATGTCATCTAACGTCATGCAATTATTCATTTATCTAAAATCCACGTTGATTACTATCAAGAATACGACGCCCTTCTTCGGCAGCTACCATTCCTTGTGCCACCAGCATTTTTACACTTTGTTCCATGGTCTGCATACCAAGTGATGAACCGGTTTGAATCATCGAATACATCTGAGCAATTTTATCTTCACGGATTAAATTACGAATAGCCGGCGTTGCCATCATCACTTCATGACACGCAACACGACCACCAGAGGTACACTTCAATAAGTTTTGTGCCACAACGGCGCGCAATGATTCTGACAACATTGAGCGCACCATCGATTTATCATTACCAGGAAAAACATCAATAATACGGTCAACCGTTTTAGCTGCTGAACTGGTATGCAAAGTACCTAATACCAAGTGACCGGTTTCAGCTGCCGTTAATGCCAAACTAATGGTTTCTTGATCACGCAACTCACCCACGACAATCACATCGGGATCTTCACGCAATGATGATCGCAGTGCATTTTGGAAACTTAAGGTATCGCGATGCACTTCACGTTGATTGATCAGACAGCTTTTACTGGTATGGACAAATTCGATCGGATCTTCAATGGTCAATATATGGCGTTGATAGTTGCTATTGATGTAATCTACTAAGGCGGCAATGGTGGTTGATTTACCTGAGCCCGTTGCGCCAGTGACCAGTACTAACCCACGGTTAAGCTGCGCAATATCATAAAAAACCTCAGGAACATTCAGTGACGCTAACGTAGGAATATTCATAGGGATAGTTCGTAGTACAGCAGAAGCACCACGAGACTGATGAAAAGCATTAACCCTGAAACGACCAACTTCAGGTAATTCAAAAGAAAAATCGACTTCTAATTTTTCTTCATATTCTCGACGCTGTGCATCGTTCATAATATCAAAGATCAATTGGTGCACTTCTGTATGAGTTAAAGCAGGTAAACTGAGCTTTCTCACATCACCATCCACCCTTATTATTGGTGGAACACCCGCAGAAAGGTGCAGATCTGATGCGTTATGCTTTACACTAAAATCGAGTAATTCGGTAATATCCATAAACAACTTTCCTCAAGAATTAATTATGAACAGTATTAAGCAAAATATTACACAGGTCATCAATGAGATGGCACTCGCAACTGAAAAATGCGGTAGAGACATCGATTCAGTGCAACTGCTAGCAGTAAGTAAAACTAAGCCCGTTACTGCAATCGAACAAGCGATTGACGCCGGTCTATTTGCTTTTGGTGAAAACTACGTTCAGGAAGGGGTTGATAAAGTTAATTATTTTGCGAGCCATCCCGCTGCAAAACAATTAGTTTGGCACTTTATTGGTCCAATTCAATCAAATAAAACTCGCCCGATTGCTGAGCATTTTGATTGGGTTCATTCCATTGATCGCCTAAAAACAGCAACCCGTTTAAATGAACAACGACCAACAACAATGGCACCGTTAAATGTGTTGTTGCAAGTTAATACCAGCGGTGAAGCAAGTAAATCAGGCATTTCCGCAAATGAGGTTATAGAGCTCGCTGCAGCCATTGCAACCATGCCTCAATTAACTTTACGTGGATTAATGTCGATCCCACAACCAGAAACCGATTATGATAGCCAATTCGCTGCTTTTAAAGCATTAGCGGATTTATTAGAACAACTAAAACCACACCATCCGCAACTTGATACGTTATCAATGGGCATGAGCGGTGACATGGAAGCGGCTATTGCAGCAGGAAGTACTATGGTTCGTATTGGTACCGCCCTGTTTGGTGCGCGTGATTATAGCAACCAAGCCTAATCTAATAATGGTTTTTAAAGCCTAACAATAGTTTTTTAATAACGGTCAACGACTCAGCCGACTTGTTTGCGCGTCGTACCAACAGCAAAGGATATTACATGGAACAGCGTTCTATCGCTTTTATCGGTGCCGGTAACATGGCACGTTCAATCATCGCCGGGTTAATTGCCAGTGGTTATGATGCAAGTAAAATCACCGCTACGGCACCTAGTGAAACCCGTCTAGCACCATTAAGCCGTGATTTTGGTATTCATACCGACAGTAATAACCTACGTGCAGCACAGCAAGCTGATGTTATTGTACTGGCAGTAAAACCTCAATTGATGGCTGAAGTTTGTTTACCATTGCAAGCGGTAGATTTCAGTAATAAATTAGTGATCTCTATTGCTGCTGGTATTAACAGCGCTCGATTAGCAACGATGCTTGATAGCCAATTGCATTTAGTACGCGTAATGCCAAACACACCAGCATTAATTGGTAAGGGCATGAGCGGCTTATATGCTGATTCAACATTAGCACCGCAAGATCATCAATTTGCGAGCCAATTACTGCAAGCTGTCGGTGAAATTTGCTGGGTTAAACAAGAAGCAGATATCAATGGTATCATTGCTGCAGCAGGCAGTGCACCCGCTTACTTCTTCTTATTTATGGAAGCGATTCAACAACAAGCAATAGCACAAGGTTTTGATGAACAAACCGCACGCTTGCTCGTTCAACAAACCGCATTAGGCGCAGCAGAAATGGTGCAAGCAAATCCAGAAACGGATCTTGCTACACTACGTCAGCAAGTGACTTCTAAAGGCGGCACTACAGCAGAAGCGATTAATACGTTCAATCAGCATCATTTAACAGAAATCGTGGCTAAGGCAATGCAAGCTGCTGTTGCTCGTGCTCAAGAAATGGAACAATTGTTTTAAGGTTTAATTATGAATTCACTCGCTTTTTTAATTACCACAGTCTTTGATCTCTACATCATGATTGTGTTGCTACGTGTTTGGTTACAATGGTCACGAGCAGATTTTTATAACCCATTCTCACAATTTATCGTCAAAGCAACTCAACCAGTTGTGGCACCGTTACGTCGTGTGATCCCATCAATTGGCTCTATTGATATGGCAACCATTTTATTTGGTTACGTATTATGTGTGGCTAAATTTATTCTGCTACAACTCGCATTAACAGGCGGTGCATCAGCCTTTAGTCCAATGTTCTTATTCTTTGGTTTATTGGCACTGATTAAAGCGGCTGGCGGATTATTATTCTGGGTATTATTAATTCGTGCCATTTTAAGTTGGGTCAGCCAAGGTCGCAGCCCAATGGAATACGTGATGCACCAGCTAACAGAACCACTAATGGCACCTATTCGTCGCGTACTACCTGCTATGGGTGGTCTTGATTTAAGTATTCTAGTGATCTTCTTAGGATTGCAGTTTGCTAACTATTTGATGGGTGATTTAATTGGTCCAATTTGGTTCCAATTATGAGTGATAATGCTGTATTTCGCCAAGGTGATGATGTCGTTATTCGACTCTACATTCAACCTAAAGCCAGCCGTGATCAAATCGTTGGTCTGCATGGTGGTAAAGTAAAAATTGCCATTACAGCGCCACCCGTTGATGGCAAGGCAAATGCGCATTTAGCCAAATATTTAGCCAAGCAATTTAAAGTTGCCAAGGGATTAGTTCATGTGGAAAAAGGCTTTCAAGGCCGCCACAAGCAAATTCGAATTGAAGATCCAAAACAGATTCCAGAAACTATTGCCAATCTAATGCAATAGTATTACTGCCAACTGTTATCCTAAAAAAGCGAATATCCTATGGGTATTCGCTTTTTTTATTGCAGTACATTGATACATAAATTGGCATATAAACCATAACAAGATATAAACCGCAAACAATCATCTTGTACTATGCGCGGCTTTGTTATTACCCACACAACGGCTATCATAGCAGTCATTAACGAATTAACGTTTTCAAAAGGCATCAATATGAGCAAACTGGTACTGGCAACAGGCAATCAAGGCAAAGTAAAAGAAATGGCGTCCCTACTTGCTGACTTTGGTTTTGATGTTGTCGCTCAAAGCGATTTTAATGTTTCAGAAGTGGCAGAAACAGGCACCACTTTTATTGAAAATGCGATCATCAAGGCACGCCATGCCGCTAAAGAAACCGGTTGTGCTGCCATTGCTGATGATTCGGGGCTTGAGGTTGATTATCTTCAAGGCGCACCGGGTATTTATTCTGCTCGTTTCGCTGGTGAAGGTGCCACTGATGCTGAAAATATTGATAAATTACTTGCGGCAATGGACGGTGTTCCAGAAGCACAACGCAGTGCGCGTTTCCATTGTGTCTTAGTGATGATGCGTCACGAAAATGATCCAACGCCATTAGTTTGTCATGGTTCATGGGAAGGCAGCATTTTAACTGAACGTCATGGTGATAATGGCTTTGGTTATGATCCTATTTTCTGGGTGCCAGAAGATCAATGTGCTTCAGCGCAACTCGATCCAAGTCGTAAAAAGCAACTATCACACCGTGGTAAAGCGCTTCAACAACTTTTCAGTGCACTAAAAGGCTAACTCATGCTTGTTCCTCCACCACTTAGCTTATATGTTCACATTCCTTGGTGTGTCCAAAAGTGCCCCTATTGCGACTTTAATTCGCATGCGCTAAAAACTGAATTGCCAGAACTTGATTATATTGATGCGTTAATTGACGATCTTGAAACCGATCTGATGGCATACCAATTAGTTAATGGTCAACGACCACTGCATTCAATTTTTATTGGTGGTGGTACGCCAAGTTTAATTTCGCCAGCTGAAATCGGTCGCTTACTGGCTGCTATTGAAGCCCGTATTCCATTTAGTGATAATATTGAGATCACCATGGAAGCCAACCCAGGTACGGTTGAAGCGGGACGCTTTGATGGTTATCGCCAAGCGGGGGTGAACCGAATTTCAATTGGTATTCAAAGTTTCCAAGATCAAAAATTACAGCGTTTAGGACGTATTCACGGTAGCCAAGAAGCGATTAAGGCAATTGAACTGGCACAATCAGCTGGATTAAACAGCTTTAATACCGATCTGATGCATGGCTTACCCGATCAATCTATTGCAGATGCGATCAGTGATCTTAAGCAAGCGATCGCCCTTGATCCGCCACATCTATCTTGGTATCAACTGACAATTGAGCCCAATACTCTGTATTACTCAAAACCACCGACATTACCTGATGACGATGATTTATGGGATATTTTTGAGCAAGGTCATGCGTTGTTAACCGCTGCAGGTTATCAACAATATGAAATTTCTGGCTACAGCAAGCCTGGAAAGCAATGCCAACATAATCTTAATTATTGGCGCTTTGGTGATTACTTAGGTATCGGTTGTGGCGCCCATGGCAAAATAAGTTTTGATGATGGCCGTATTATTCGCACCGTAAAGGTCAAACATCCTCGTGGATATTTACAAGCGGATAAGCCTTATTTAAACGAGCAAATTGCAGTAGCTGATAGTGAACGTCCTTTTGAATTCTTCATGAACAGATTTCGATTATTAGAAGCCTGTCCAAAGCAAGACTTCATTGATCGTACTGGCTTAGCGTTAACAACCATTGAAGCTAATATCGATTGGGCGATTGAACAAAATTATTTACAAGATAATGGCGATCAATGGCAGATCACTGAACATGGTAAATTATTTTTAAATGATTTATTAGCCGCTTTTGTTGAAGATGAAGAGTAATTACTTCGTCTGATTCGAACTTAACAGCATGTAAAAAATCATCACAAAAAAGCGATATCACCCAGTGAATCGCTTTTTTACTTACTGCTCATTAAAGATAAAACGCCAAAGAAGTCACTTATTTTAAACTGACACTTCGCCAATTTTTCAATGCTGGAATCTGTTGTCGAATTTGATTTTCTTTATCAACACGTACAGCGGCAAAATTACAGAGCGTGGTATCAATGTGCTGACCATGAGATAAAACATACGGCAAATCTGTGGTGATCGTTTGATAATATTGTGCCAATAACGCTGTTTGTTGCGGGCCTAAATTTACTTTATGGATATCAAAATAAAGCTGACCATTATCTTTAATCGTAAAGGTCTGTGTGTCTTGCTCTAAAATTAATTTTTCATCCGTAAAGCTTAGATTATTCTGCCACAATGGCTGACACTCGACAGCCACAACAGATGAACTCATACTCAGTCCAAGTAATAACCCACAGCTGGTTTTTATATAAGATTTAATATTCATCAATAATACTCGCTTCCCTAAAAAGTGGGTTGCGACATATCATTTCGATATACACCCACTAAAAAATAGAACGTCCAATCCGTGCTGATAACTTTTCTAATGCTGCGGTACCCACCAAAGAGTTTCCTGATTGATCCAATTCTGGCGACCACACCGCAATTGTCATTTCTCCCGGCACAATCGCCACAATACCGCCACCAACACCTGATTTACCCGGCATACCAACGCGGTAAGCAAACTCTCCCGCGCCATCATATAACCCACATGTCGCAAGCAATGCATTTATATGCTTACTTTGAGTTTGGCTAATTATTGGCGTTTTTGCACCTAAAGGCTGACCTTTATTTGCTAAATAAGAAAATGTTCGCGCTAAATCAACGCAACTCATCTTTAATGCGCAGTAACTAAAATAGTTATTAAGTACAGGCATTACTTCATTATTAAAGTTACCAAATGAACGCATTAAATAAGCAATCGAAGCATTACGATCACTGTGTTGCATCTCTGAATTAGCTACAATTTTGTCGTAAACAATCTGTGGGTTGCAGGATAATTCACGCACTAATTCAAGCATACGGTATTGCGGGGCGCACAAGCGGCTATATAGCATGTCAGAAATAACAATCGCACCAGGATTAATAAATGGATTACGCGGAATGCCATTTTCTAATTCCAACTGAATCATTGAATTAAATGCCTGACCTGACGGCTCTTTACCTACTCGCGCCCATAATTCATCGGGTTCATAAAGTGCCATCGCTAATGTCAGTGCTAAAACTTTGGAGATCGATTGAATAGAAAAGCTTTCTTGGCTATCACCTGCTTGAATAATTTCGCCATCGTTATAACACACAGCGATGCCTAATTTATTCGCAGGAACTTCAGCTAAAGCTGGAATATAGTTAGCGACTTTTCCTTGACCAATCAATGGTCTAACTTCATCTAAAATGCCATTGAGCAAGCTCTCTGTCGGCTTCATTTACTTCATCTCCAATAACAAAAAAGCCAACAAAAGTTGGCTTTCTAAATAAATAATGCAAGCATTGCTGTCACGCTAATCGCTGCTTACAGCAATCTCTGCCATTATTCAGTACGCATGTACTTCATATCCCATACGCCATGACCTAGGCGATGACCACGTGCTTCAAACTTAGTTAAAGGACGATCTTCTGGGCGTGCAATGTAAGCACCATCAGTAGCAGTATTCTTGTAGCCAGGTGCCGCATCCATCACTTCAACCATGTGCTCTGCGTAATTTTCCCAGTCTGTTGCCATATGGAAAATACCACCAATTTTAAGCTTTTTACGTAGCATTTCAGCAAATTCAGGCTGAACAATACGACGCTTATGGTGACGCGCTTTATGCCATGGGTCTGGGAAGAATAACTGCACCATATCAAGGCTGCCATCAGGGATCATGTGTTCAAACACTTCCACACCGTCATGACACATTACGCGTAAGTTAGTTAAATTAGCCGCTTCAGCGCCCATTAAACAGTGACCAACACCTGGAGTGTGAACTTCGATACCAACAAAGTTTTTCTCTGGCGCCGCTTGTGCCATTTCAACCAATGATGCACCCATACCAAAACCGATTTCTAATACAACTGGCGCTTCACGGTTAAAGACTTGTGTCCAGTCCAGCATTTCAGTGGCGAAATCAATACCCATAGCTGGCCAGTTTTTTTCCATCGCATTTTCTTGGCCCTTGGTTAAACGGCCTTCACGACGAACAAAACTGCGGATCTTACGAACCATTTTGCCTTCATCGGTAAATTCAGTCAGAGTTACGTCACCTGACTTTTTTGAAACTTCGCTCATGCTAACTATCCAAACAAAAAAAGAAACGGAACGGCATTATCCAAACTTATAGGCTCAATTCAAGTCTATCAATTGTGATAATCGCCAGTTTATGATGCAATCTTAGTCAATAACGTCATTATAGACGCCATTACATTGATGAGTTGCAGTATAAGGGATCGTCTCCACGGACTCCAACTTTCCGCAACCTCATTCCATAATAAAGCGCACCATGACATTTTTTAAGTCTCTTAAGTAAAGTGAGCCCATCGTGAGAACAGCTTTTTCCGACGCTATTTTAGCTTGGTATGATAAATTCGGCCGAAAAACCCTACCATGGCAATATCAAAAAACCCCTTACAAAGTATGGTTATCTGAAATTATGTTGCAGCAGACTCAAGTTGCTACGGTGATCCCTTACTTTGAACGCTTTATGGCGCGCTTCCCTACCGTGGCTGATCTTGCCGCTGCCGAACAAGATGAAGTGTTACATTTATGGACAGGATTGGGCTATTACGCTCGTGCTCGTAATCTTCACAAAGCCGCTCAATTAATTGTCGCTGAGCATAATGGTGAGTTTCCAACAACGATTGCAGAAGTTGAAGCCCTACCGGGTATTGGACGCTCAACCGCAGGGGCGGTGTTATCACTATCATTAAACCAACATCACCCGATTTTAGATGGTAACGTAAAGCGTACTCTTGCTCGATGCTATGCGATTGAAGGCTGGCCAGGTAAAAAGCCAGTGGAAAATGCACTATGGGACATCGCCACCGCAAATACACCAACAATGGGTGTCGAACGCTACAACCAAGCGATGATGGATATGGGGGCGATGATTTGTACTCGTAGCAAACCTAAATGCGATTTGTGCCCAATTGAAGCTCAGTGTCTTGCTAAAGCACAGCAACGTCAGAGTGAATTTCCGGGTAAGAAGCCTAAAAAAGTGATGCCAGAAAAACAAACCTGGTTTGCGATTTTACGCTATGGCGACAAAGTATGGCTTGAACAACGTCCACAAGTGGGTATTTGGGGCGGCTTATGGTGCTTCCCGCAGCATGACACCGACAATCTTGATGATTTACTGCTACAACAACTCGAACAGCCACAAGCAATGATCGCCAATCAGCAGCAACTGATCGCATTTAGACATACGTTTAGCCACTATCATCTTGATATTACACCCGTTTTATTTACGTTAAACCAAATTCCTAATGTGATCCATGATCGCCAAGGGCAATGGTATGATCTGCATGATCCTGCCAAAATTGGTTTAGCGGCCCCAGTACAAAAAATCCTTGATGGATTGCTGTACCCACAATAGTTATGCGGTTGTTATTCCAGTTTCGACCCTAGCCGCTACTTGCCTACTCTGGTATAACTATTGTTATAAATACAGCAATTATAAAAACAGTCATTGTCACTGTAATTTAATAATCAATGCATAAGGAATATTCCATGAGCCGTACTGTTTTTTGTGTTCGTCTACAGCAAGAAGCTGAAGGTCTAGATTTTCAATTGTACCCAGGTGATCTTGGTCAACGTATTTTTGATACGGTATCAAAACAAGCATGGGCACAATGGCAAGCTAAACAGACTATGCTGATCAATGAAAAAAAACTTAATATGATGAACCCCGAGCATCGTCAACTACTTGAGACAGAAATGGTCAAATTTTTGTTTGAAGGTAAAGATGTAGTGATTGATGGCTATACTCCACCAACAAAATAATATTAAGTTCAAAAACTTATTCCGCCGTGACTCCATCGGCGGAAATTAGCAAAAATGTAAAAAACGCCACCACAACGAACAAAAAGCCAACACTTAAACGCGATAATTATTTTTTATTAAAAAAAGGGTTGACGAAAAGGCTCAAAACCCTTTTAATAGCGCCCCGTTGCCTTGATAGCTCAGTCGGTAGAGCAGAGGATTGAAAATCCTCGTGTCGGTGGTTCGATTCCGCCTCGAGGCACCATTTCTTCTCTTTTGAAGTTTGGTGTTAAGCAACAACAAAATCTGTTCCCTCTTAGTTCAGTTGGTAGAACGCCGGACTGTTAATCCGTATGTCACTGGTTCAAGTCCAGTAGAGGGAGCCACTATTTATTTCTTGGCTCAATAGAGCGGAGAGATTACAGAATTAATGTGCCGACTTAGCTCAGTAGGTAGAGCAACTGACTTGTAATCAGTAGGTCACCAGTTCGACTCCGGTAGTCGGCACCATTTATTCTCTTACTTCGGTAAGAAATGCAACAATAGCAATTTGATTGCTGTGTTTGCCTTGATAGCTCAGTCGGTAGAGCAGAGGATTGAAAATCCTCGTGTCGGTGGTTCGATTCCGCCTCGAGGCACCATATTAAAATTTGATTCGATTTGTCGAGTTAAATAGTAAAAGTTAATTCCCTCTTAGTTCAGTTGGTAGAACGCCGGACTGTTAATCCGTATGTCACTGGTTCAAGTCCAGTAGAGGGAGCCAAATTTATTTCTTCACTCAATAGAGTAAAGGAATATAAAAGAATTAATGTGCCGACTTAGCTCAGTAGGTAGAGCAACTGACTTGTAATCAGTAGGTCACCAGTTCGACTCCGGTAGTCGGCACCATTTATTCTCTTACTTCGGTAAGAAATGCAACAATAGCAATTTGATTGCTGTGTTTGCCTTGATAGCTCAGTCGGTAGAGCAGAGGATTGAAAATCCTCGTGTCGGTGGTTCGATTCCGCCTCGAGGCACCATATTAAAATTTGATTCGATTTGTCGAGTTAAATAGTAAAAGTTAATTCCCTCTTAGTTCAGTTGGTAGAACGCCGGACTGTTAATCCGTATGTCACTGGTTCAAGTCCAGTAGAGGGAGCCAAATAAGAAAACCTTGTCGAAAGACAAGGTTTTTTTTCGTCTGTACGAAAGTGAAATAAACTTCATTGATCAAATCGTTGACTCCCCACTCGATAATGCCCTCTTAGTTCAGTTGGCAACACTTTATGAGAAGCTTGGCGGACTGCTAATCCGTATGTCACTGGTTCAAGTCCAGTAGAGGGAGCCAAATAAGAAAACCTTGTCGAAAGACAAGGTTTTTTTTCGTCTGTACTTTAGTGAAATAAACTTCATTGATCAAATCGTTGACTCCCCACTCGATAATGCCCTCTTAGTTCAGTTGGCAACACTTTATGAGAAGCTTGGCGGACTGCTAATCCGTATGTCACTGGTTCAAGTCCAGTAGAGTGAAGCCAAATAAGAAAACCTTGTCGAAAGACAAGGTTTTTTTTCGTCTGTACTTTAGTGAAATAAACTTCATTGATCAAATCGTTGACTCCCCACTCGATAATGCCCTCTTAGTTCAGTTGGCAACACTTTATGAGACGCTTGGCGGACTGCTAATCCGCATATCACTGGTTCAAGTCCAGTAGAGTGAAGCCAAACAATTAATTTACAGCGCGCAAACTATAGATTCCCGATCTCATTCATAACTTCACTGTAGGGAATGACGAAAAATCAGACTGGTATATCAGAGAATACACTCAACTAGTTGTTCTAATTTTAACCACCACGCCTCAGCAATCATTTTTAACCTCTCAAAATCACCACTACTTTTTACCAAATACTTTCTTCTTAACGCTTTTACCACCTAATGCGTATCTTCTGCAGTGACTGACAAACACCATAAAACTGAATATTTAAGTGCAAAATACCACCAATCAGCGCAAAAAAGATAACCTCAGTAACTATTTAAAAAAAAACCATTGACGCCAAGGCCAAAAACCTTTTTAATGCGCTCCGTTGCCTTGATAGCTCAGTCGGTAGAGCAGAGGATTGAAAATCCTCGTGTCGGTGGTTCGATTCCGCCTCGAGGCACCATTTCTTCTCTTTTGAAGTTTGGTGTTAAGCAACAACAAAATCTGTTCCCTCTTAGTTCAGTTGGTAGAACGCCGGACTGTTAATCCGTATGTCACTGGTTCAAGTCCAGTAGAGGGAGCCACTATTTATTTCTTGGTTCAATAGAGCGGAGAGATTACAGAATTAATGTGCCGACTTAGCTCAGTAGGTAGAGCAACTGACTTGTAATCAGTAGGTCACCAGTTCGACTCCGGTAGTCGGCACCATTTATTCTCTTACTTCGGTAAGAAATGCAACAATAGCAATTTGATTGCTGTGTTTGCCTTGATAGCTCAGTCGGTAGAGCAGAGGATTGAAAATCCTCGTGTCGGTGGTTCGATTCCGCCTCGAGGCACCATATTAAAATTTGATTCGATTTGTCGAGTTAAATAGTAAAAGTTAATTCCCTCTTAGTTCAGTTGGTAGAACGCCGGACTGTTAATCCGTATGTCACTGGTTCAAGTCCAGTAGAGGGAGCCAAATTTATTTCTTCACTCAATAGAGTAAAGGAATATAAAAGAATTAATGTGCCGACTTAGCTCAGTAGGTAGAGCAACTGACTTGTAATCAGTAGGTCACCAGTTCGACTCCGGTAGTCGGCACCATTTATTCTCTTACTTCGGTAAGAAATGCAACAATAGCAATTTGATTGCTGTGTTTGCCTTGATAGCTCAGTCGGTAGAGCAGAGGATTGAAAATCCTCGTGTCGGTGGTTCGATTCCGCCTCGAGGCACCATATTAAAGATAATGAGTTTACTCGTTATTTAAAAAGAATTTAGTGTGCCGACTTAGCTCAGTAGGTAGAGCAACTGACTTGTAATCAGTAGGTCACCAGTTCGACTCCGGTAGTCGGCACCATCTTTTGAAAGCCTCATCTTTGATGAGGTTTTTTTTCGTCTGAAGAAAAAGGAACGAGGGTTCGAGACTTTCAACACCAGCAACATCATTATCAATGATAATCTTGCGACTGCCCTTACTTGTCGCTAAACACCTCGCTCTCCGCCCCCCTCGAAAACTCGTCCCTGCTTTTCCTATCTTCTGCTGTTACCTATTTTCTACTAATCCGCAAACATATGCTTAATCCATGTTGCAGGCTGACTATCATTACACTGCGCTTTTAAATCACCGTTCTTATCCCATGCAGGTAATAAGACATTACCATTACAATTAAATTGTAAACTGCCATTTGCTGCCCGTTGATACTTCACCGTAGTGATATAAGGAGGCCAGCCGATATTTAATGGCAACGGTTGACGACGAGCAAGATAATCAGCATAAACCCGTAGCGCACCACTAGAACCAGTCAGACGCACTGGCGTGTTATCATCCCGTCCAACCCATACTACGCCAACTTCACGCCCATCGGCTCCTGCAAACCAGCTATCACGGTTATTATCCGTTGTTCCCGTTTTACCCGCTAACTTGGCAGAACTAAATTTATTCTGAAGAAAACGAGCGGTTCCTTGACTGACTACTTTTTTCATATCATAAGTGGTTAACCAAGCCGCTTGTTCAGCAACCACTTGCTCGATATGCGACTGATGTTGGTACAGCACTCGCCCTTGACTATCAACGACAGCATCAAGACTATACAGCGGCGCTTTACGACCATTATTAGTTATGCTTTGGTACATTTGCGCCACTTCAAACGGCGATAAACTAAATGCACCTAATAATATCGAGGGTAAATGAGGAATTTCATCGCGCTTAACACCCAGCCTAGCCATGGTGTTAATCACCGTTTTTAGCCCAACCTTTAAACCTAAGTTTACCGTCGGTACATTTAATGAATGCGCTAAAGCATAATATAACGGTACTTGCCCACGGAACTTACGATCATAATTTCTTGGTCGCCACGATGTTCCCTTACTGCCTTTTAGAACAATCGCTCGATCACTCAAGGTTGTCGCTAAAGTAAACGTCTGTGGTTGGCTTAAGGCAGCCAAATAGACAGCTGGCTTGGCTAATGAACCAATTTGACGGCTCGCATCCAACGCGCGGTTAAATCCGGCATAACCAGGACGACTACCGCCAATCAATGCTCTTACTGCACCATATTGACGATCAACCACCACCATGGCTGTTTCTACTTTCACGCCAGCCTTTTTATTTAATTGTGGCACCATCACTGCAATAGTTTTTTCTGCCGCTTGTTGTGACACTGGATCAAGAGTGCTGAAAATACGTAGTCCTTTACCTGATTTGTAAATATCACCCACATCTTGTTCTAACTCCCGCTGTAATTGTTGAAAATACGCAGGTTGCCGACTCGCTATTTTAGGTGTCTTTTGAATTCCCAATGGCTCTGCAATTGCTTGTTCATATTCCGCACCAGTAAGGTAATTATTTTTCAAAAGTAACATCAACACTAAATCGCGGCGTTTCATGGTGCGCTCAGGATGACGCCATGGATTAAATTGCGACGGTCCTTTTACCATTCCGACTAACATTGCTAATTGATCGGCTCGCAGTTCTTCTAACGGGCGACCGAAATAAAATCGTGCCGCAAGGGGAAAACCATGAATTTCTTTTGCACCATTTTGACCTAAGTAAATTTCATTTAAATAGGCTTCTAAAATACGATCTTTGCTGTAACGGTAATCAATAATAACGGCAATATACGCTTCACGTACTTTGCGCCATAAACTACGTTCACGACTTAAAAATAGGTTTTTCGCCAATTGCTGAGTGAGCGTACTGCCCCCTTGTACGGTATGACCCGCTTTAAGGTTAACCACCATCGCCCGTAAAATTGCCAGTGGTGATACTCCTTCATGTTGATAAAAATCGCGATCTTCGGTCGTTAACAATGCATCAATTAATAACGGTGGAAATTGATCCCGCGCCATAAATATCCGTTGTTCATTGCCCGTTAGCCCTAACATACCTAATAATTTCGGTTCTATCTTGAGGGTTTTTAATGATTTCTTGGTTGTTAGATCGGTAATACTACTCAACGTGCTACCAGAGAATGTAAGCATCACATGTTGTTGTGGTTGGGGATCATCAACAAACTTAAATGGTCGACGAATTAATTCAATTCGAGTTGCAGATGCGGAATACTCACCCATGCGCTGTGGCGTCGCAACCTTATGATACTGCAACGCATCTAACTCATGACGAACGTCACCAAGAGTCATCGCCTGATGAGGATGCAAAGTAAGTACGCGTCCATAAACAACCGAAGGTAAATCCCAGATTTGACCATCCATTTTATTACGCACTACAGTATCTAAATAAATACCAATCACTAATAAAATAGCCACGACCACTAAGGTCACTTTAAACACTAAACTGCCAAGCTTATGTAGCCATGGATGCGAACCCGCAACTTTTTTAGTGGCTGTTTTTTTAGACGAAGCTTTTTGGGAGGCGTTTTTTTTTGCAGGCTGTTTGTTAGCGGTTGGTTTTACAGCGACCTTTTTAGGCGTGGCCGCAGGCTTTTTAGGTTGTGGTTTTTGAGGTTGTGGCGACTTACTCATAATGCATCAACTACCGTTATTCCTATAGTGTAGAGGCCTTAATTAGCCCCTACTTCATGATTCAGTATATTAAGATCCTAACAACTATTACTGATTATATATACAGGTTATAACTCGTTTGTTTAGCACACCTACAGGTATTTTTTTATTTTGCGGGTTGGAAGATGATTTGCAGGATCATCAGGCCAAGGATGTTTGGGATAACGTCCTTTCATCTCTTTTTGAACTTCTTTGTATGATCCCTGCCAAAAACCGGCTAAATCTTGCGTGATCTGCAACGGGCGCTGCGCAGGTGATAATAATTCAAGTACCAAAACAACCTTGCCATTGGCAATCGTCGGTGTGGTCGGCTCACCAAACATTTCTTGTAACTTTACAGCCAGTACGGGTAGTTGTTGTTCTTGATAGCGGATCGCTATATTTGATCCAGTCGGCACCAAATAATGGGTCGGTAACAATTGATCGAGCTGTTGTTTTTGATTCCAACCAAGATAAGCTTCTAATGCTGCAACCATATTGACTTTTTGTAAGCCTTTTAAGGTTGTAATACCGTTTAAATAAGGCAATAACCATTGATCAGCATGGCTAAGTAAACTTGCCTCATCTAATGCTGGTAAACCCATCTCCGGTAACCATTCATTGGCACAACGACCACGAATTAATAATCCGTTAGCTTTTTCTGTCCAATGTAAAACGCTTAACCCTTTACGTTTAACCGCATTAAGTAATGCTTCACTGGCTAATGCCGCATCAGGGGTTGCTGCAAGGCTACGAGCAACAATTAACTTGCCACAATAAACACGATGTTCAGCACTTAAGCGACCTTTTTTATCATCCCAATCAAGCCACTCATTCTCAGTAAACAATATTGGTAATGCGTGTTGTAACCCATTTAAATCAGCACCAATCGCGGAAAAGATTCGACTATCACCTTGGCGGGTCTTAACCACATCAGCCACGACCAATAAAGGCTGGTTAGCAAGTCCTTGGCTACTATCAAGCACCACTCCTTGACCATTGGCTAGCTGATAACGACCATCATCAGTGCGTGATTGAGCAATACGATCGGGATAGCCCACCGCAAGCACAATAGCTGCCCAATGATTATTAGCGGTAAGCGGCGTATTTCTCGCTACAGCAAGAGTCGTAAGATGTTGCTGCGCCCGTTGCAAATAAGCATGGCTTCTAGCCAGTTTCTTTATCTCAAGTAAGTGCAACTGAAATGCTAAATCTGGATTATCAATACCGCGAGGCGGATCTTCTAATAACGCCACCAGCATTGCTGCGGTCGTTAAAATAGTGAGATCGTGATGCTGTTGTGCTGTTTGTTGAGCAAAAGCCAGCATCGCACCATGGCGAGGATCAGCGCCTATCGTTTGCATCACCTGTCCACGCGGTGTTTGCTGACCACGTTTATCAATTGCACCTAACTGCTGTAATAATTGCTGTGACTGCTGTAATGCAATCATCGGTGGCACATCTAACCATTGTAAGTCTTGTGGATCATGGCAGCCCCATTGTACGAGATCCATCGCAAGCGCAGTTAAATCACTGCGTAGAATTTCAGGTTGCGGGGTCGCAGGTTGACGGTTTAATAATTCTTCGCTGTACATTCGTAAACAAATACCTGTTTCTAAGCGTCCAGCACGCCCTGCTCGCTGCTCTGCCGATGATTGGGCTATACGTACTTGCTGTAAGCGACTAATCCCTGTTTTAGGCTCCCACAGCGCGATACGTTCAAAACCACTATCAACCACTAATCGAATCCCTTCAATGGTTAAACTGGTTTCAGCAATATTGGTGGCAAGTACTACTTTACGTTGACCTGCAGCCGCAGGATTAATCGCTTGCTGTTGTTGCTCAATAGGTAATTGACCATATAACGGGCAAATATTGATCTTATTATTGGCTGGTAACCGGAGTGCTAACGCTTGAGCGAGTCGTTTAATTTCACCAACACCCGGTAAAAACGCTAATACAGATCCCGTTTCTTGTACGAGTAATTGGCTAATTGCTATCGCCATCTGCTCAATCACATCACGCGGATCATTAACAGGTTGATAGCGATGTTCCACAGGAAAACAACGCCCTTGAGATTCAACATAAGCCGCGGTCGAAAGCAGTTGTGCCAATGCGGTTTGATCTAGGGTGGCAGACATTACCAATAATTGCAGATCATCCCGTAAAGCTTGTTGCACTTCAATCGCCAACGCTAAAGCAGTATCGGCATGAATACTACGCTCATGGAATTCATCAAAAATAATCAGTCCAATCCCTGCCAGTTCAGGATCATGCTGCAACATACGCGTCATGACACCTTCCGTTACGATCTCTAGCCGTGTTTGCGCACTGACTTTAGTTTCACCTCGTACTCGTAAGCCAACAGTTTGACCAACACTCTCCCCCAATTGCTGCGCCAAATAACTGGCAATGTTTCTGGCAGCTAGCCGTCGCGGCTCTAACATAATGATCCGCTCCGTTATTGTCCCTTGCGCTAATAGCGCCAAAGGTAAACGGGTAGACTTACCCGCCCCCGGTGGCGCTTTTAAAATCACTTGGGTATGGCTAGCTAATGCTGCAAACAAAGCAGCTAAAACATCATCAATAGGGAGTTGTGACAAGGACGTCACCTTATGTCATGATCAAAACGGAATCACATTGTAACGAAAGCCACACCACAACTAAAAATAATAATCGATACTTGAGGCCATAAATGAAATTTTCTCAGCCACTACAAGCTGCTCGCTTAATTAAACGTTATAAACGCTTTCTCGCAGATATTGAGCTCAATGATGGTGAACTAATAACGATCCACTGTGCCAATACTGGCGCAATGACAGGCTGTGCGGAACCGGGAACGACGGTATGGTATTCAACCTCGAACAATAAAAAACGTAAATACCCTAATAATTGGGAATTAGCTCAAACCAAGCACAATAATTGGATTTGTGTTAATACCATTCAAGCCAATCATCTGGTCAAAGAAGCCATTGAGCAACAACGGATACCAGAACTAAGTGGTTATGAAAATTTACGCACTGAAGTAAAATATGGTTCTGAAAATAGTCGCATTGATTTATTACTTGAATCAGATACCCGTCCCCCTTGCTATATTGAAGTAAAAAGCGTGACCCTATTAGCGGATAATGGTCAAGGTTATTTCCCTGATGCGGTTACCACTCGAGGTCAAAAACATTTACGCGAACTGACCGAAATGGCGCAACAAGGATCACGAGCAATCTTATTCTTTGCCGTTTTACACACGGGAATAAATCAGGTTGAGGTAGCAAAGCATATTGATCCAGAATACGCACGATTATTACACCAAGCGATGACAGCTGGTGTGGAAATTATTTGCTATCGAGCAACGATTAATGCCGCTGAAATAAAACTCGAAGACTGTATACAATTTCAGCATTTGACATAAAAAATGCCGTTTTCTTCACATTGACGTAGAATTGAAGTTATACATTAATTGCCACGCCGTAACCTTTCTGGTATAGATACCGCCCAAAATTAACCAGTGACGGTTATTAGGTACATTAGGAGATGCTATATGCCAGAGACCAACGTTAAAAAATCACTAGGCATCCTGGCTATTGCTGGGGTTGAACCTTATCAGGAAAAAGCTGGCGAAGAATACATGGGCGAAGCTCAATTAGAGCATTTCCATAAAATTCTATCAGCATGGCGTAACCAGCTTCGCGTTGAAGTTGATCGCACTGTAAACCACATGCAAGATGAAGCCGCTAACTTCCCCGATCCAGTGGATCGTGCCGCACAAGAAGAAGAGTTCAGCCTTGAACTTCGTAATCGTGACCGCGAACGAAAACTGATCAAGAAAATTGACAAGACGATCAAGCGTATCGAAGAAGATGATTTCGGCTTCTGTGATTCTTGTGGTATTGAGATTGGTATTCGCCGTCTTGAAGCTCGCCCAACGGCAGATCTTTGCATCGACTGTAAAACACTTGCAGAGATCAAAGAAAAGCAAATGGCTGGCTAATTTACGCCTTTATCAGGTTAAGCTAATTTTAGAGGGAGCGTAAGCTCCCTCTTTCGTTTACACTAGCGCTCAAAATAACACGCAGTAATTAACCAGATGGTTGTTTACTTACCGATGTCGCACGAGCTCTGCCTTTTAGTCATAACCAAGTGTTATAGATAACTAGGCACCAAACTGAATAGTGCTCTCTTAAGATAGAGAGTCTTATTCAGTTTGGAGGGAATATATCTTGTCATATTTACCCCTGACTCTGGGCGACATTTACGCTGCCGTACCAAGTTAGATAATTATCAATTTGGATTTTATAACCGTTTATTAATGTATGACTAACACGAATCAATATGTCGGTCGTTTTGCACCATCGCCCTCAGGGTTATTGCATTTCGGATCGTTAATTGCTGCACTCGGAAGCTACCTTCAAGCCAAATCTCAGCAAGGAAAATGGGTTGTCAGGATCGAAGATCTTGATCCACCTCGCGAAATGCTAGGGGCTGCTGATGATATTCTGCGCACATTAGAAGCATTTGGCTTCATGTGGGATGGCGATATTATCTACCAGAGCTTGCGTCATGACGCCTATCAGGCTCAAATCGATGCTTGGTTAGCGCAAGGTAATGCATACTATTGTCAGTGTAGTCGAAAAGACATTCAACAAGCGGGCGGCTTTTACCCAGGTACCTGTCGTACCCTCAATCAACGGCACAATAATGGTGCGGTTCGATTACAAGTAGACACACCAATAACCCATTTCGATGACCTGTTACATGGTCGTATCGAATTGCCGTTAGCGTTAGCGCATGAAGATTTTATCATTCGCCGTCGCGATGGCTTATTTGCTTATAATCTTGCTGTAGTGCTAGATGATATCGAACAAGGGATCACCGAAGTTGTACGTGGTGCAGATTTAATTGAGCCGACTGGACGTCAAATAAGTCTTTACCAACAACTAGGGCATCCTGCAGTGAGTTATTTGCACTTACCGCTCGCCATTACTGACAATGGCAATAAATTGTCAAAACAAAACCATGCTCCCGCGATTGATAAACACAATCCTCGGCCAGCATTAATGGCAGCGCTACGCTTTTTAGGCTTTTCGCCACCGGCAGAACTTGTCATAGAAAGCGTAGAACAAATTTTACAGTGGGGCATCACTCATTGGCAGCTTAAACAACTACCAAAGACAACTGCTATCACACTAGCATTCTAAAATCGTCTGCCGTGATATATCATACACGGCTGTTTGTTGAACCATGTGTACAAAATGGGGTGTATTATCTTTAATCGAGTAGCCAACTTTTGCCGTAAAGTATTGAATCGCGACAGTAGTACTCGCGTTCCAGAGGAACAAACTTTGCAAGTTTACCAACGCCCAGAACACGGCATTTCACGAAAAGATATCAGCGAAAATGCGCTGAAAGTACTATATCGTCTAAACAAAGCCGGTTACGACGCTTACCTTGTTGGTGGCGGCGTCCGTGATTTATTGCTTCACAAACAGCCGAAAGACTTCGATATTGCAACCAATGCAACCCCCGAAGAAATTAAAAAACTGTTTCGTAATTGCCGTTTAATTGGCCGTCGTTTTCGTCTTGCGCACATCCTTTTTGGACGTGACATTATTGAAGTAGCTACCTTCCGTGGCCACCATTCAGATACGCCGGTACAAGTTACGCCACCAAAAGATAAGCAAAAACCACAGCTATCTTCTCGCAACGAAGAAGGCATGTTATTGCGGGATAATGTTTATGGCACTGTCGAAGAAGACGCAGAGCGCCGTGACTTTACCATTAATGCGCTTTATTACAGCGTTAAAGACTTCACCGTTACTGACTATGCTAAAGGTATCGAAGATCTCAATAACCGTGTCATTCGATTAATGGGCGATCCAGAAACCCGTTACCGTGAAGATCCAGTTCGAATGCTACGAGCGGTACGCTTTGCCGTTAAGCTTGATATGGATATTGACCCCGTAACAGCGGCACCCATTCGTGAACTCGCACCACTGATGCAAGATATTCCATCAGCACGTTTGTTTGAAGAAAGCCTTAAGTTATTGCAATCAGGTCAAGGTCTAGAAACTTATCGTATGCTGCGTGAATACAACTTATTCCAGCAGTTATTCCCAATTTTATCTGACCATTTCACTGAGAATAACAGCAGCAAAACTGAGAAAATGATCGAGCATATCCTTGCCTCGACAGATAAACGCATGGCTGAAGATAAGCGAGTTAATCCCGCCTTTATTTATGCAGCGATGCTGTGGTATCCAATGATGACACGAGCAGAAGAAGTCTCTTTTGCGAGTGGCTTATCATTCTACGATGCCTTTATGGTTGCAAGTAACGATATTCTTGATGAACAAGTGCGCTCAATTGCCATTCCACGTCGCCATACCACTACAGTTCGCGATATCTGGCAACAACAGTTACGCTTTAGTCGTCGTAGCGGTAAGCGTGCTTTTAAAACTATGGAGCACCCTAAATTTCGAGCTGCTTATGATTTCTTAGAAATGCGTAGCTTGTTTGAAGGCAGCGACATCAAAGAATTAGCTTTATGGTGGAATGAGTTCCAAGACGCCGACTACAACCAACGCGGTCAAATGGTCACTCACATCAATGATGGTGGTACTCGTCGCCCACGTCGTCGTCGCCCACAGCAGCCTCGCCGTAAAAAACCACAAGTTAAATCATGATTCGCGCCTATATTGCTATAGGTAGTAACTTGGGCGATCCTGTCGCCCAAGCTAAAACTGCAATCAAAGCACTACAGCACCTACCAAATACAGATGTTATTAGCGTATCATCGCTGTACAGCAGTACCCCGATGGGACCGCAAAATCAACCTGACTATATAAATGCGGTTGTTGCTATCGACACCACATTAGCTCCGCTTGAGCTGCTAGATCATACTCAAGCAATTGAGCTCGAACAAGGACGTGTTCGCAAAGATGAACGCTGGGGACCAAGGACGTTAGATCTCGATATTATTTTATATGGCGATCTACAGCACCAGTGTGAGCGCCTTACTGTGCCGCACTATGGAATGAAAGTACGGGAGTTCGTACTGTATCCACTTGCCGAAATTAACCCTGCTTTAGTTTTGCCTGATCACACTTCTTTATGCACGTTATTGACTCAGGTTAACCGTAATGGCTTAGCTATTTGGCAAGCATAAATTCATCAGTGCGAGAAAAAAGCTATGAAAAAAATCACTATCAACGATCTTCTAAAATGGAAGCAAGAAGGCCGTAAATTTGCATCAGTAACAGCATATGACGCCAGTTTTGCTCAACTATTTGAGCAGCAGAATATGCCGGTTATGTTAGTCGGTGACTCTTTAGGCATGGTACTCCAAGGCTTAAATGACACTCTACCCGTAACCATTGATGACATTGCTTACCATACGCGTAGTGTTCGTGCAGGCAGTCCTAACTCGCTGCTAATGGCTGACATGCCATTCATGACCTTCGCAACCCCAACACAAGCTTGTGAAAATGCCGCTAAATTAATGCGCGCAGGGGCAAATATGGTCAAAATCGAAGGTGGCGCTTGGGTTGCTGAAACCATTTCAATCCTGACACAACGAGCTGTTCCCGTCTGTGCCCACCTTGGTTTAACACCTCAGTCTGTCAATATTTTTGGCGGTTATAAAGTTCAAGGCCGCAATTTGGATCAAGCTGAGATAATGGTTAAAGATGCCATTACTCTTGCGAAAGCTGGTGCCCAAATTATCGTATTGGAATGTGTTCCAGCAAGCCTTGCTGAACGTATTACCAAGGCAGTAGATGTGCCTGTAATTGGTATCGGTGCGGGTAATGCGACCGATGGCCAAATACTGGTTATGCACGATATGTTTGGTATTTCTGCAAATTATATGCCGAAGTTCTCTAAGAACTTCCTTGCAGAAACAGGAGATATGCGTGCTGCGGTTACTAAATACATTGAGGATGTTGAGTCTGGTGCATTTCCAGAATCTCAGCATACCTTTGAATAAGGAATAAGAGATGCAAACATTCGCCGAGATTGCCCAGTTAAGAGAGCAAATTACGACGTGGCGCCGCGCAGGCCGTCGAATTGCCTTTGTTCCAACCATGGGTAACTTACATGAAGGTCATCTTACGTTAATGCGTAAAGCACGTAAGCATGCTGATGTTGTTGTTGCGAGTATTTTTGTTAATCCAATGCAGTTTGAAAAAACTGAAGATTTAACCAATTATCCACGCACACTTGAGCAAGATATTGCTAAATTACAACAGCAAAACATGGTTGATGTGGTTTTTACTCCAACCGCTGAAAGCATGTATCCAGCCGGTGTTAATAATCGAACGTTTATCGACGTTCCTGGATTATCGACCATTTTAGAAGGCGAATTACGTCCCGGTCATTTCCGTGGCGTAGCAACCATCGTTAATAAATTATTTAATATCGTCCAACCAGATGTGGCTTGTTTTGGTGAGAAAGATTACCAACAATTGGCGCTTATTCGTCAAATGGTGATTGATCTAGCGATGGATATTAAAATTGTTGGTGTACCAACAGTTCGTGAAATGGATGGCTTAGCCATGAGTTCACGTAACGGTAATCTTACCGTTGACGAACGCCAACGTGCACCTGTTTTAGCCCGCACTATGCGTTGGATCAGCAGTCAAATGCGTGGTGGTCGTAATGACTATGACGAATTAATTGTTGATGCTAACGATCAATTACGTGCTGCTGGCCTGCAACCGGATAAAAGCTTTATTCGTGATGCAGTAACCTTATTACCTATCACTGACACCACTCAACAAGCCGTTATTTTAATGTCAGCTCAACTGGGTAAAGCACGTTTAATCGATAATCAAGTTGTCGATTTATCTCCTGCTGTGGCTGTTGAAGAAGATGTCGCTGAAGCTAATTAATCGCTAAATGCCAACTAAAAAAATACCGCCCGTTAACCATTAACGCGCGGTATTTTTTTTAGTATCAATGTCGATTGTCCGTTATCTTATCAGACATAAAATAACTCATGAACGTAAACCAATACCACGCGAAATCAAATAATAAGCAACACTATATAGCGCAACAACAAACACACTTAATACTGCAAATGACGTTCCAATACCCACATCAGACACCCCTAGAAAGCCATAGCGGAAAGCATTAACCATATATACAATCGGGTTAACCTTTGACACCATTTGCCATACTTCTGGCAGCAAATTAATCGAATAAAATACGCCACCTAAATATGTCAGAGGGGTTAATACGAAGGTTGGAATAATACTAATATCGTCAAAGGTGCGGGCAAAAATAGCGTTAATTAATCCCCCCAACGAGAACACAATTGAGGTCATAACAACAGTTGCAATGATCACCCATAAATGCGCGATATTGAGTGACACAAACAATAAAGACACCACAGAAACAATCAGACCGACCCCTAATCCTCGCAACACACCACCACCGACATAACCGGCAATAATAATATAATTAGGCACAGGTGCGACTAATAACTCTTCAATATTATGTTGAAATTTGGCACTAAAAAATGAAGAAGCAACATTAGAATAAGAGTTTGTGATCACCGACATCATGATAAGTCCCGGCACGATGTATTCCATGTAGCTAAAGCCTTCCATGTCACCAATACGCTGACCAATCAAATTACCAAAAATAATAAAATATAATGTCATCGTAATCGCAGGTGGAACTAATGTTTGTACCCAGATCCGTGTAAAACGGTGAATCTCTTTGCTAATTAAACTTTTAAATGCAATCCAATATTGTTTTTTCATTATTGATTATCTGCCACTACTGGTTGTTGATCTTTATTGACTAAATTCACAAACAACTCTTCTAAACGATTACTCTTATTTCGCATTGAACGCACCACAATACCTTGGGCTGTTAAGGCGCTAAAGATACGATTTAAGTCATCACCTTTTTTGAGATCAACTTCAAGCGTACTACTATCAATTAATCGACACTCACCAACCGTTAATGTAGGAACATCCGTCACTGCATCAATATCTAAAATAAAGATTTCTGATTCAATCTGGCTTAATAAGGCTTTCATTGAAGTATGCTCAACCAACTCGCCATGATTAATAATACCGATATTGCGGCACAACATTTCAGCTTCTTCAAGGTAATGGGTGGTTAAAATAATAGTCACGCCTTCACGATTAATGCGTTGTAAAAAAGTCCACATAGAACGGCGTAATTCAATATCAACCCCGGCGGTGGGCTCATCTAAAATCAATAATTTCGGCTCATGCATTAATGCCCGTGCAATCATTAAGCGACGTTTCATACCACCAGAAAGATTACGGGCACGATCATGACGTTTACCCCATAAATCTAATTGGGTTAAATATTTTTGAGCGCGTTGTTTCGCAAGTGTGCGCTCCACCCCATAAAAACCCGCTTGATTAATAACAATCTGCTCGACTGTTTCAAACGGGTTAAAGTTAAATTCTTGCGGCACTAAGCCAAGTTGATTTTTAGCATCGACTTTTTGAGTATCTAAATCATAGCCAAAAATACTGACTGAACCTGAGGTTTTATTGACTAGCGAACTAATAATACCAATCGTGGTCGACTTACCCGCACCATTAGGTCCTAACAACGCAAAAAAATCCCCTTTTTGAACATTTAAGCTCATATTTTTCAGCGCCTTGACGCCGCCTTTGTAAGTTTTACTTACATTTTTTATTTCTAAAGCATTCATTATATGCGAACTTTCTGTTAAATATTTATAGGCTAGTGACAAAACGCTAACAACTAATCCGATTTGCTATCAGCGTAGCTTGTGTATAGTAAGGAACATATTAATATAAGGCATTATCATGGCAGATATAAAGCAGCTCTTCGCAAACAACCTTTCATGGTCAGAAAACATTAAGGATGAAGATCCTGAATTTTTCTCTCACCTCGCAGAGGCGCAGCACCCACAATACCTTTGGATTGGCTGTTCTGACAGTCGAGTACCCGCTGAACGCCTTACCGGTTTAACCTCAGGTGAACTGTTTGTACACCGTAATGTGGCTAACCAAGTTATTCATACCGACTTAAACTGTTTATCTGTAGTTCAGTATGCCGTTGATGTACTGAAGGTTAAACATATCATCATTTGTGGCCACTATGGCTGTGGTGGTGTGACTGCGGCAATAGAAAATCCGCCACTAGGTCTTATTAATAATTGGTTATTACACATTCGCGATCTTTACCTTAAACATCGCTCAGACCTTGGTAGCCTACCACGTGAAAAATGGGATGATAAATTATGTGAGATTAACGTCGCTTCACAAGTTTACCATCTTGGTAATTCTACTATCATGCAACAAGCATGGGAGCGTGGCCAAGAAGTTAAAATTCATGGTTGGATTTATGGTACCAGTAACGGCATTCTAAAAGACTTAGGCGTTACCGCGACCAGTCGTGAAGGACTTGAAATCGCTTATCAAGCAGCAATGTCATCATTATTACCGCCGTTTGAAGCGCAATTAAAGCAGCTAGAAAATAATAAATAACAGCCATAAAAAAAAGCGACCACCTGATGAGGTCGTCGCTTTTTTATTTTTATTCTTCCTCTGGAATAACTTTACCGATGAACGGTAAGTGACGGTATTTTTGTGCGTAATCAATACCCACACCAACCACAAATTCATCTGGAATAATAAAGCCGTACCAATCAACTTTTACTTCAACTTCACGACGTTCAGGCTTATCAAGTAGCGTACAGATACTGATAGATTTAGGGCCGCGTAATGATAAAATCTCGCACACCTTACTTAAGGTATTACCGGTATCAATAATATCTTCTACCAATAACACATCTTTACCTTTGATATCGTCATCTAAGTCTTTAAGAATACGAACATCACGGCTACTTTCCATGGTATTGCCATAGCTTGAAGCTGTCATGAAATCAACTTCATGTGGAATTTCAATCGCACGAGCCAAATCTGCCATAAAGACAAATGACCCACGTAATAAGCCAACCATGACTAAGTCTGTAGAGTCTTTGTAATGCTCTGTGATCTGCTTACCTAACTCTTTGATACGTTCCTGAACATCCTGCTCAGAAATCATTACTTCGATAGTGTGCTTCATTTTATTCTCCATCAACGCGACCACGTTAGCCGGCTGGGCTATATATTCCAAAGGCCATTATTGTAGCATTCATTCATGTTAAGCGTTATTTAATCAATAGTGTCCAAAATCCGAAACACTTATTGATAGTTCAGTTTGAATCGGCGTGATTGCTGTTGTAGTGTTTGTGTATAAAAAATAAACACAAATGAAAAAATACACACAGGGTTAGGGAATTAATAATTATGGATACGATTACCAAAAAACCACGTACACGCTTGTCTCCTGAAAAAAGAAAACAACAATTACTTGATTACTCAATTGAAGTTTTTTCGCGCCGTGGTATTGGCCGCGCAGGTCATGCTGATATTGCTGAAATGGCTAATGTTTCGGTTGCAACTGTTTTTAACTATTTTCCAACTAGAGAAGCACTAGTTGAACAAGTATTAATGGAAGTTGCCACCCAATTTAATGATTTACTGACTGAATGTATTGGTGCGCCCAATAAAGCCTTACATGCACGCTTAACCTGCATCAGCAATAACTTAATTGATACCGTCTTAGAGCAGCAAGATTGGATCAAAGTCTGGTTTGAATGGAGTACATCAGTACGTGATGATGTTTGGCCACAATTTATTGAAAGCAATCAAAAAAATCTTAAGCAAGTGCAAAAAGCATTTACTCAAGCAATCGAGAATGGCGAAATTAATTCAGTTCAAACTCCAGAGAACTTAGCTAAGATGTTACATGGCATGTGTTATGTGATTTACATGCAAGCGAATCAACACCCAGATCAAGATATCCTGCGTGAGCAAGCTCAAATTTATCTACAAGTTCTGACTCAGAAAACTAAATAAACACTAACGAAAACAATCAAGGCTTGTATTTACAAGCCTTGATCTATTTATACTTGATCAAATATAACCGCGGCATGTGGCGTCACATCAACCGTTACTCGCTGACCAATATTTAATAATAAATTAGAATTAACCACTAATTTATGCCCTTCAAATTCAACAATGTACCGACAGCTATCCCCCATAAATTGCTGCTCGATAATCACGGCTTTACCCTCCATTTCCGGCGTAACAATCAAATGTTGTGGTCGCAATAACCAATCAACATTCGTCGTTGTTGCTGCGTATTTTTGCTGCGCAACTAACGCTAATTCACCAAACGGGGTTTCTAACTGATGGGAGGCTATTACTGTCGCCGGTAAATATGAGCCAACACCTAAAAATTCAGCGACAAAACGACTACTTGGCTGATAATAAAGCTCAGTTGCTGTCCCAAATTGCTCAATCACACCATGATTCATTACCGCCATTTTATCGGCAAACGCAAACGCCTCTTCTCTACTATGGGTAACAAAAATAGCGGTAACACCCTGATCTTTAAATATTTTGCGAATATCACGAATCAAGCTATGGCGTACTTGAGTATCAATATTAGAAAACGGTTCATCCAATAGAATTAAATCAGGCTCATTGGCTAACGCGCGGGCAATTGCCACTCGTTGTTGTTGCCCGCCTGATAATTGATGCGGATAACGATCATCAAGTTCGGTTAAATGGACTAGCGCTAACATCTGTTGAATTTTTGCGGCCACACGCGGTTGATCCCAATGGCGGAGACCAAACGCTATATTTTCAGCCACGGTTAAATGCGGGAACAATGCATAATCTTGAAAAATCATTCCAATATTACGTTGCTCTGGAGGCAAACATAATTGTTGATCGACAATAACACGATCATTAATCGCCATAGAGCCTTGCGTCAGCGGTAATAAACCAGCAATAGCTTTTAATAATGTGGTTTTTCCACAACCACTAGCGCCAAGCAAACATACGATTTCTCCTCGCTCAACCGCTAGCGATAAATCTTGTAATATCGGCTGACCGTGGTAACAACACGTTAGATCCGTGACAGATAATGCATGTTTCATCAATGTTTTTGCTCCAAAGAACGATTAACCATAACCAGAGGAATCAAGCCTACAATAACAAGTAAAATAGCCGGTAGTGCCGCCACTTCTAACTGCTCATCAGAAGCAAAGTTAAACACATAAGTCGCCAAGGTTTCAAAATTAAACGGTCGTAATAATATTGCGGCATTCAATTCTTTCATTGATTCAATAAACACCAATAAACCGGCAATTAAGCAGCCTCGACGAATCAGGGGTAAATGCACTTTTCGTAACATTGCGGTCGATGCATAACCCATGGTTTTTGCAGCCATATCTAATGATGGCGGAATTTTAACTAAACTACTTTCAACACTGCCAATCGCTACTGCAGCAAAGCGCACCACAAACGCAAAAATAATCGCGAACATTGATCCTGAAAAAATCAGTCCAGGTCGACCAAGATCTAAACTGCGAGCGATATCATTGACTAAGTGATCAGCGCTAGTTAAAGGGATCATCACTCCAATCGCCAATACCGTACCAGGTACTGCATAACCTAATGAGGCAAGCCGCATCGGTACAGTACTGATACTACGACCATCTAAACGTTGATAAAAATTCACCATTAATGCTAAACAGACCGCAAATATAGCGGCAGCCAATGACACCATTAAGCTGTTAAAACTGTAAGTCTTAAATTGCTCAGTCCAACTTTGATCAAAATAATCAATCGCGTAATAACCTAATTGCAGCATCGGTAAAATAAACGCACAGCCAACTAATCCCCAACACCAACTAACAGCGAGCCATTTTTTCCAACCTGTAAGTCGGTATTTAATACGGCTATCGTTACCACATTGCTGCTGAAACATTTTTTGTTTACGGCGACTAAAACGCTCACTACTGATCAATAAAAAAATCACCAGTAACATAATCGCAGAAATTTTAGCGGCAGCATTAAGATTGGAGTAGCCAAGCCAAGTATCGTATACCGCGGTGGTAAGGGTATTGAGGGCGAAATAACTCACAGTACCAAAATCACCCAATGCCTCCATCGCCACTAATGACACTCCAACCGCAATTGCTGGACGGGCTAATGGTAGAGAAATACGACGAAAACTTTGCCAAGGTGAACAGCCAAGTAAACGTGCAGATTGGAGCAAATTATTACTTTGTTCCATAAAAGCCGCACGGACTAATAAATACACATAGGGATAAAGCACTAAAGCAAGTACAAAACATGCGCCCCATAAAGAGCGTAAATCAGGAAACCAATAATCGCTAACATGTTGCCAACCAAAGACATCACGCAACCAAATTTGAATTGGACCTGCATAATCAAACCAATGAGTATAAAGATAACCAACAATATAGCCGGGCATGGCAAGAGGTAAAATAAGTGCCCATTGAAGTATTTTTTCACCGGGTAAACGGCACATTGCCATTAACCACGCGCAAGGAAGCCCAAACACTAGCGTCAGTAATACTGTACCAACCACCAGTCCTAGAGTATTTAAAGCATAGGTAGACATCACCGTATTCATCAAGTGCGAGAACACTTGATCAGAATTACCCATAGCGGTAATAAATATAGCGATGATAGGCAACACTAACAGCGATCCTAACAACCAACTGTTTATTCGCCAAAATAAAAACTTTTCTTTCATTTACTACTACTTAGTACGTTTTTTCAATATATTTAAGCCTGCAACATCAGGCCACTTTGTCAGTAAATACATCACTGTAAGCAAGCATGAGAAACTACCACAACTTATTGCAAAAGAGACTAAGCTAAACTGAAAAATGGGGCTTTATACCCCATTTATTTTGTAACTAATTACAGATCAAACTTCACTTCATCTAATAGTTTGATTGCTGCTTGATGATATTGTGCCACTTGATCAAGTGATACATCATCGGCTTTAAATTCACCCCATGATGCCACCAACTCTGAACGTTTAACGCCAACTTTAACAGGGTATTCATAGTTCACTTCGGCATACATTTGCTGTGCCGTCGTTGCCGTTAAGAATTCCATTAACTTAAGTGCGTTATCTTTGTTAGGGGCGTACTTCGCCATTGCCATACCGCTGACATTAACGTGAGTACCATTACCTTGTTGACCTGGGAAATTAATTTCAACTGCTTCAGCCCATGCTTTTTGGTTTGGATCATTCACCATTTTGCCAAGGTAGTAACTATTGCCGATCGCAATATCACATAAGCCTTCTTTTACCGCTTGTACTTGACCGCGATCATTACCTTGCGGCTTACGCGCTAAGTTGGCTTTTACGCCTTCTAGCCATGTTTTTGTTTCAGCTTCACCGTTATGGGCAATCATTGCTGATACTAATGAAACATTGTATGGGTGCTTACCAGAGCGAGTACAAAGTTTACCTTTCCACTCAGGTTTTGCTAAATCACTGTAATCAAAAGAAGTAGGTAATTTACCGACGCGATCTTTTGATGAATATACATTACGAGAACGCAATGTTAGTGCAAACCACTCGTCTTCATTATCACGAAATTGTGCCGGAATGTTAGCATCAATGATTTTGCTATCTACTGGCTGAACTAGCTTCTTATCAGACAATTCAACGAGACGACTAATATCTGTCGTTAATACCACGTCAGCTGGGCTGTATTCACCTTCTTGCTGTAATTTTTCAGCAATACCCGCTTTAGCAAACTTAACGTTAACTTTAATTCCCGTTTCTTTAGTGAACTCATTAAACATTGGTTCAACAAGGAAAGGCTGACGGTACGAGTAGACATTGACTTCTTCAGCAGCAGTAGCGACTTGAGGCGCAGCTAAACCAAATAGAACTGCTGTAGCTAAAAGTTTCTTCATTGCTAAATCCCTTAATGCAAAATGTAATGATAACGTTTCTCAATTAGATTAATGCAGATTATACGTTTTTCGGTTTCGAACACAATCTAGCTGCAACATTTCATTACAAAAAAACGCCATCGTTAACGATGGCGTTTTTTAATACTTTAATAGCAATAAAATAATCTTAAATTTACTATTTCACACTAACAAATTCAGGATAGGCATCAACACCACAATCATGAGAGTCCATCCCTTCTAACTCTTCATCTTCACTAACACGAATACCAATCGTGAATTTTAAAATAGTCCATACCACTAAACTTGCACCAAATACCCATCCAAAGATAACAGCAGCACCAAATAACTGAGTGATAAATAATGCGTCAGGATTCGTTAACGGCACCATCATTAAGCCAAATAAACCACACACTCCGTGAACTGAAATCGCACCAACAGGATCATCAATCTTAACTTTATCGAAACCAATAATACTAAACACCACCAATGCTCCAGCAATACTACCAATAGCAACTGCAGCTAACGGTGATGGTGATAATGGATCAGCAGTGATTGCAACCAATCCCGCTAGTGCACCATTAAGAATCATGGTTAAATCTGCCTTACCCCACATCATTTTACATACGGCAAGTGCAATAATTGCTCCCGCAGCGGCTGCAGCATTTGTATTTAAGAATATTTGACCTACAGCTGTCGCATTCTCAAAATCAGATAACATTAACTGTGAGCCACCGTTAAACCCAAACCAGCCAAACCATAAAATAAACGTACCCACCGTCGCTAATGGCATATTTGACCCTGGAATCGGATGTACTTCACCATTTTTACCGTATTTACCTTTTCGAGCGCCAAGTAATAACACTCCCGCTAATGCCGCAGCAGCACCAGCCATATGCACAATACCAGAACCTGCAAAGTCACTAAAACCGGCTTCAGCAAGAAAACCACCGCCCCATGTCCAGTAACCTTCAATGGGATAAATTAGCCCTGTTAATACCACTGAAAATAATAAAAATGACCATAATTTCATTCGCTCAGCAACCGCACCTGATACCACTGACATTGCAGTAGCAACGAAGACAACCTGAAAAAAGAAATCGGATTCTAAAGAGTGATCGGCATCTTCAGCTTGAGTACCAATCAGCGACCCAAATGACGGTAACCAGCCACCAGCACTATTATCGACATACATAATGTTATAGCCGACTAATAAAAAGGTGGTACATGCAATGGCGTATAAACAAAAATTCTTAGTTAATATTTCAGTAGTATTCTTTGAACGTACAAGGCCTGCTTCTAACATCGCAAAACCTGCCGCCATCCACATAACTAATGCACCGGAAATCAAAAAGAAAAATGTATCGAGCGCATAACGTAATTCAATGACTGTCGTTGATAATTCCATGGTTATTTTCCCTTATACCTAATTGTTATGATCCTATTTTCATGCTGTAACTAAAGCGCCTCTCTGTCTAGCTCTCCTGTTCGAATACGTACTGCATGTTCAAGATCATAGACAAATATTTTGCCATCACCGATTTTTCCTGTTTGAGCAGCCTTACTGATAGCATCGATAATATCATCCAAATTTTCGGCTTGAGTTGCGATTTCTAATTTTACTTTTGGCAGAAAATCCACCTGATATTCCGCGCCACGATACAATTCGGTATGGCCTTTTTGACGCCCAAACCCTTTCACTTCTGATATTGTCATTCCCTCAACACCAACATTGGCTAATGCTTCGCGAACATCATCTAATTTAAATGGTTTAATAATCGCATTAATTATTTTCATGATTAGTTCCTTAACCTTAATCTACTTTCCTATTATGGTTAAACAACAAACAATCATCATGCCAACTATTTAAGATACTGTTTAATAAAGAAATTAAAAACAAACCTGCCTTAAACGAAAAAAGGCTGCACCTAGATGGTGCAGCCTTTTCACTGTAATGTAGCATTTAATGATGTCGAATAAATAATCAATTAAAAGCGAATAACAAACGCTCGCCAAGCCGCTAATGCTTGGGCTAAATCTTCAAAACCACATACTGACATGCTTTCTTCATCATAAAAATGCAGATCTTCATCAAAATCTTCATCTTCTTCTGAAAACAGACAATTAGCTTGAACTAAAGCTTCATTATCTTGCAAGCATAACGTTAGCTCTTCACCCGTTAATCGCCATTCTTTGGTGCTATTTTTCAATGCACTAAGTTGAGCGATTACCATATCTATTTTATCGACATCCTTGCCAAGCTCGTCAATGATCCAATGGCCTAATACTTCATGACCCATTGAAAAAATGGCATGATAACTACCGTCCAAGGTATTTTTTTTAAATTCGTAATCCATACCTTAAGTACCCCATCTCTGATCATCTTAGTTGTTAACTGCTACACTGCAGCAGAATGCGCTTAGCGCCCATTGTCAGGATCTCCCACTAAAATGCAACTCAATACCACTATTGCGCGACAAATCGTTGCCCGCACCATGAAAATCATTAAGCATTCGGTCAATGTCATGGATTGCCATGGTCGAATTATTGGATCTGGCGATCCACAACGTCTTAACCAACAACATGACGGTGCTATTTTGGCACTGAATAATCATCATATTATAGAGATAGACCAAGTGACGTCTCAACAACTGCAAGGGGTAAAGCCGGGAATCAATCTACCGATTATGTTTAAACAACACGCTATCGGAGTCGTGGGGATTTCAGGGGATCCTGATGACGTACGTAATTATGGTGAATTAGTCAAAATGACTGCAGAGCTTATTGTTGAGCAAGCGGCTTTAATGACCCAAGTGGAATGGCATAAACGTCACCGTGAAGAGCTAGTAATGCAGCTCATCAATAACGATAACCTTAATGATAGCCAACTAAATACGATTGCTGAACGGTTAGAAATCAAGCTCGAACAACCACGTATTGCAACCATAATAAAAGTGTTTCCTCACGACGGTGAAGCTTTCTCTTTAGAAAACTTACAGCATTTAGTTCATCTACTTGAATATCCTGAGCGTGATAATTTAGTGGCAATTAGTTCCGTTTCTCGCAATGAAGTGGTGGTACTAAAGCCTATCGTTATCAATAACAATGGCTGGTCGCGGGATCTTGAACAAAAACGGGTTTATAAGCTACTAAAACGTATTAATAAAGAAGCAAGCTACACCATTAAAATTGCGCTAGGTGATTATTTCCCAACAATACAGGGACTGGCACAATCATATTTAACCGCCACAGCAACCATGGAAGCTGCACTTAATCATCATCAACAAGCACAACAACAGGTATTTTTTTATCAAGATCACATTCTGCCAGTATTACTCAATAAAATAAAAACGGAACCATGGCGCTATCAACAACTGCAAGCTCCACTGGATAAACTTAAGCAACATGATCCTCGAGGCATCTTAATCAAAACTTTGACGGCATTTTTTGATCAAAATTGTGATTTAGCTCAAACTTGCCAAGTGCTACATATTCACCGTAATACACTTCGTTATCGACTTGATAAAATAGAGCAAAATACCAACTTACAAATCAATAAGATAAGTGATATTACTCGTTTGTATTTGGCTGTTATCTGTTAGCGGTTATTTATGCAGATAGTGCAAATGCACAATTTATTAGCAAGCTAATACAGCGTTATTTGTTAGTTTGCCTAAAGCTTCTCATACCAAAATTCACTACAGTGCTGCCATCTTAACTTTTCACTGGAATGGAACATGGTTGAAGTATCCACCCTTGGTGCTCTCGCAGCACTGATCGTCGCTATCGGACTGATCTTAAAACGCGTACCCCCTGCTTATGGCATGATCATTGGCGCTTTGGTCGGTGGTATTGTCGGTGGCATATCTTTAACCGATACCGTCACGATGATGATTGGTGGTGCACAAGGTATTGTCACTGCTGTATTACGTATTCTTGCCGCAGGTGTGTTGGCTGGTGTATTGATTGAATCAGGTGCGGCAACGTCTATTGCAGAAACAATTGTCAAAAAAGTCGGTGAAACACGCGCCTTATTAGCTCTTGCGATGGCGACCATGATCCTCACCGCGGTTGGTGTCTTTGTTGACGTTGCAGTTATTACTGTTGCTCCAATTGCATTAGCTATTGCTCGTCGTGCTGATCTTTCCAAAATGGCGATCTTATTAGCAATGGTCGGTGGCGGTAAAGCAGGTAACGTGATGTCGCCAAACCCCAACTCTATTGCAGCGGCAGACGCGTTTAATGTGCCTCTGACATCTGTGATGGCGGCTGGTGTTATTCCGGGACTATGCGGAATGTTATTTGCTTACTTCATCGCTAAAAAATTAGTCAACAAAGGCAGTAAAGTACAAGCCCACGAAGTTATTGATGTTGATTTTAGCCGTTTACCCTCTTTTGCTACCGCCATTGTTGCTCCACTGGTTGCCATTGCATTATTAGCCCTACGTCCTATTGCTGGTATCAATGTCGATCCACTTATCGCCCTTCCATTGGGTGGTCTAATGGGCGCAATTGCAATGAAGCGTTTCCGTGATACTAACCATTTTGCAGTATCGGGATTAAACCGTATGGCACCAGTTGCAGTGATGTTGCTTGGAACCGGTACCCTCGCAGGTATTATTGCAAACTCAGGCTTAAAGAGTGGCTTGATTGATGTACTGACAGCCTCAGGCTTACCGTCTTACTTACTTGCACCGATCTCTGGCGCAATGATGTCATTAGCTACAGCGTCAACCACCGCAGGTACAGCGGTAGCATCAAGTGTATTTAGCCATACTATTTTAGAGTTAGGTGTGCCTGCTATTGCTGGTGCGGCAATGATTCACGCTGGCGCAACGGTATTTGACCATATGCCTCACGGTAGTTTCTTCCATGCGACAGGTGGCTCGGTTCATATGGATATGCATGAACGTTTAAAACTAATCCCTTATGAAACTGCTGTTGGCTTAATGATAGCGACGGTTTCAACTCTTATCTTTGGTGTATTTGGCTTCACTATTTAACAAGGCTGATTGATTATGAAAATTATTATTGCTCCTGACTCATACAAAGAAAGCCTGACCGCAATGGAAGTGGCAACTGCAATTGAAAGCGGCTTTCGCCAAGTGATGCCAAATGCTGAATACATTAAATTACCAATGGCTGATGGCGGTGAAGGTACAGTGCAATCACTGGTTGATGCGAGTAACGGCACCATTATAGAACACTCAGTGACCGGTCCTTTAGCAACCCAAGTTAACGCTTTTTTTGGCATTATGGGCGATGGAAAAACAGCGGTGATTGAAATGGCGGCAGCATCTGGCTTACACCTTGTTAGCCCAGAGCTACGCAATCCACTATTAACAACCAGCTATGGTACTGGCGAATTGATTCTAGCCGCACTTGATCAAGGCGTTGAACATATTATTGTTGGAATCGGTGGTAGTGCAACCAACGACGGCGGTATTGGTATGGCGCAAGCACTTGGCGTACAACTGCTAGACAACAATGGTCAACCTTTAGGATTTGGTGGTCAAGCACTGGCACAACTAGCAACCATTGATATCAGCCACATTGATCCGCGTCTTGCTACTATCAAACTAGAAGTCGCCTGTGATGTTGATAATCCCCTTTGTGGTGAAAAAGGCGCATCACATGTATTTGGACCCCAAAAGGGAGCCACACCAACAATGGTTGCCGAGCTTGATCAATACCTCGCTCACTATGCTGCGATCATTAAACGTGACTTAGGAACAGATATTAAAAACACAGCGGGAGCCGGTGCTGCTGGCGGTATGGGAGCGGCATTATTAGGCTTATTTAATGCTCAATTACGCTCAGGGATCGAGATTGTAATAGATGCAGTAAACTTAGGTGACATTGTTAAAGATGCTGATCTGGTGATCACAGGCGAAGGACGCATTGATAGCCAAACCATTCATGGTAAAACACCCATTGGAGTCGCACGTACTGCCAAGAAATACCATAAGCCAGTGATTGGTATTGCAGGCTGTTTAAGCCAAGATTGTGGGGTGGTTTATGATCACGGTATTGATGCCGTATTTAGTGTCGTTCCTGCAGCGATGAGCCTTGAACAGGCTTTTAGTAATGCCGCAGTCAATGTTGAATTAACCGCGCGTAATATAGCGGCAATGTATTGCTTAGGTCGCTAACAAATACACTCACTGATACTTAAGTTCCCCCAATAAAAACGCCGCGATTATTCGCGGCGTTTTTCTCTCTTTATTTTTATTCAATAACCGTTACATCATCAACAACGCAGATTAAGCGGGCTGCTGAATGATCACTTCATCGGCTTTATTGGTGTAATCTGCCATACGATCAAAATTGAGATAACGGTAAGTATCAGCGGCCGTTGCATCGATTTGTTGGGCATAAGTTAGGTATTCATCCATGGTTGGAATACGCCCTAAAATTGCGCCTACCGCCGCTAACTCCGCTGATGATAAATACACATTAGCGCCATTACCTAAACGGTTAGGGAAATTACGGGTTGAGGTCGACATCACCGTTGAGTTATCTTTCACTCGCGCTTGGTTACCCATACATAATGAGCATCCTGGCGTTTCGATACGCACGCCAGCACGACCAAAGATACCGTAATAGCCTTCTTCAGTAAGTTGATCTTTATCCATCTTCGTTGGCGGTGCCACCCATAGACGAGTATCTAATTGACCCCCAAATTTTTCCAGTAATTTACCTGCGGCGCGGAAGTGACCAATGTTAGTCATACATGAGCCGATAAACACTTCATCAATTGCAGTACCCGCCACCTCAGACAATAAACGTGCATCATCAGGATCATTTGGTGCACATAGAATTGGCTGGTTAATATCCGCCAGATCGATTTCGATCACATGCGCATATTCTGCATCTTTATCAGCGGTCATTAATTCAGGATTGGCTAACCACTCCTGCATGGCTGTAATACGTCGTTCAATGGTACGGCGATCACCATAGCCTTCAGCGATCATCCATTTCAGCATCACGATATTTGAGTTTAAATATTCGGTGATCGACTCTGGCGACAGTTTGACAGTACAACCTGCAGCACTACGCTCAGCCGAAGCATCTGAAAGTTCAAACGCTTGTTCTACTGATAAATGCTCAACCCCTTCAATCTCAAGTACACGCCCAGAGAATTCATTGATCTTGCCCGATTTTTCAACTGTTAGTAACCCTTGCTGAATTGCATAATAAGGAATGGAATGAACCAAATCACGTAACGTGATCCCCGCTTGCATCTCACCTTTAAAACGCACCAAAATAGATTCCGGCATATCAAGCGGCATCACACCTGTTGCCGCAGCAAATGCCACTAAACCAGAGCCTGCTGGAAATGAAATACCTAATGGGAAACGGGTATGTGAATCGCCACCCGTACCGACCGTATCTGGCAATAACATGCGATTAAGCCATGAGTGAATAACACCATCTTTTGGACGTAACGCCACCCCACCACGATTCATAATAAAATCAGGCAGAGTATGGTGCGTATTAACATCAATCGGTTTTGGATAAGCTGAAGTATGACAGAACGATTGCATGGTTAAGTCGGCTGAAAAACCTAAACACGCTAAGTCTTTCAGCTCATCACGGGTCATAGGACCAGTGGTATCTTGCGAACCAACAGTCGTCATTTTAGGCTCACAATAAGTGCCAGGACGAATCCCTTCAACACCACATGCTTTACCAACCATTTTCTGCGCTAGAGTATAACCTTTGCCGCTATCTTCCACTGCAACAGGACGACGGAACACATCAGAGGCAGGTAATCCCAACGCTTGACGAGCACGATCCGTTAAGCCGCGACCAATGATCAATGGAATACGCCCACCCGCACGGACTTCATCAATTAATACATCGGTTTTTAATTTAAAAGTTGCAACTAATTCATCACTATCATGACGACGTACTTCACCTTTAAACGGATAAACGTCAATCACATCGCCCATTGCTAACTTGGAAACATCAACTTCAATTGGCAGCGCACCTGCATCTTCCATGGTATTAAAGAAGATCGGCGCGATCTTGCCCCCCAGTACATAACCGCCCGCACGCTTATTCGGTACATAAGGAATGTCATCCCCCATAAACCACAGTACCGAGTTAGTTGCTGATTTACGCGAAGAACCAGTACCGACCACATCACCAACATACACTAATTGATGACCTTGTTGTTTAAGCGCTTCAATTTGCGTAATCGGACCAATCACTCCTGCTTGATCGGGGGTGATCCCTTCACGCTCAATTTTTAACATTGCCAGCGCATGCAGTGGAATATCAGGTCGTGACCACGCATCAGGCGCGGGCGATAAGTCATCAGTATTGGTTTCACCACTGACTTTAAATACGGTAAGAGTAATTTTTTCGGCAAGAGCGGGCTTAGATAGAAACCATTCAGCATCAGCCCATGATTGCATCACTTGCTTAGCAAAGACGTTGCCCGCTTTGGCTTTTTGCTCAACATCATAAAATGAGTCAAACATCAGTAAAGTATGTGAAAGCGCAGTAACAGCAATTGGGGCAAGCTCGACATCATCTAATAATGTCACCAGAGGCTCAATATTATAGCCACCTTGCATAGTACCCAATAACTGTGCCGCTTTAGCTTTAGTGACTAATGGTGATTGTGCTTCGCCAGTCGTGATAGCGGCTAAAAAACCCGCTTTGACATAAGCGGCTTCATCCACACCTGGTGGAATACGATTTTCAAATAAATCCAGTAATACCGCTTCCTCACCTTGTGGTGGTGTTTTTAATAATTCAATCAGAGCGGCAACTTGTTCTGCATTTAACGGCTGGGCAATAACCCCTTCAGCCGCACGTTCTTCGACGTGTTTACGGTAGGCTTCAAGCACGACATATTCCTCTTATATTGGCTCGACGATAACGTCGAACATCCTTGGAAGTGAAATGATCTCTCACTGATCAGTCATTGCAATTTAATCTAGACCTGACATCTTAACGGTTAATTAGAGATCAAAACTGTTAAATACCATAGCATTTTTAACCTAAAATTAAAATAAATCGATGTTTTACAACATTCAAATTTCACATAAAGACGGCCTAATTCCCCCCCAAAAAAACACGGCTAAATATTGATAACCAACAAGCTCAATATTATGTGATGAATATCGCTATTCTTCATAAAGATGACTAATAAACGATATTGAGCACCATAAATCACTAAAGTTTTTTTATAAATAAGCCGATATATAAAGATGTATTTTCATTTCACTGACCATCATTACGTAACAGCGCATGGTCTGTTCATTTGCTCATAAATATAAGCCGTTTTATGAATTACAAACATTTAAGTATCAAATCAAAATTGATCATCGCAATCACTATAGCAGTCCTTGCTTCAACAACATTAGTCAGTGTACTCAGCCAAAGCCAAGTTCGCGCAGCCATTACAGCTCGAATTTTAAACTTAGAATTACCGGCTATCTTGCTGCAAATTCGTAACAACGTCGAAAAAGAAGTCACTCAATTACAATCCGCCGCAGAACAACTGGCAAATAATAGTTATGTTATCGATAGTGTGCTAGACACCAAAACGCCCCAAGAAAAAACGCGTTTAGTCCAAGAACTGCGTAATATCCAACAGCAATATCAATTATTAGATGTCTCTATTGCTAACCGTAATAATGGTGATTACTGGAATCAAAATGGTTTTCTGCGCCAGTTAACCCCCCAACAAGATCAATGGTTTTTTGATGCGATTAAAACTAACCAAACTCGTAGTCTCAGTATTTTTCGAGAAAAAACGGGTGAAGTAAAACTGTTTGTTAACTATCAGCAGCCACAGGGTAATACCTTAGCTGGGTTATCTAAATCCCTTGATGATATGGCAAATTTTATTAGCCAATTTAAAATAGAAAAAACAGGATTTGTCTATTTAGTTGATAGTAAAGGAACGATTAAAATCCATCGTGATAATAATAAAATGCTCGGTCACAATTCAATTTCGACCTTATTTAATTCAACCGTTGCCAGCACCTTATTAAACAAACAAAGTTTTAGTGTAATAGAAACCAACAATAACAACGAAGATGTCTTCTTAGCTGCGAGCTATATTCCCGCCATGGATTGGTATGTAATTGGCGAACTTCCCAAAAAAGAAGCCTTTGCTGCCCTTACTACTGTTCGTAATCAAGTTATTTTATTTACGGCTATTATTGCTGCCATCTTTATTGTTATCGCTATTTTTCTCGCTAGCAGTATTACTCGTCCAATAAAAAATCTCGCATTAATGTTTAAGAATCTCGGTGAAGGTGATGGCGATTTGCGCCACCGTTTAACCGTTGAAGGTAATGATGAAATCGCACAATTATCATCAGGGTTTAATGGTTTTATCAGTAAGATCCACCACTCAATAACTGACGTTGCAGAAACCGGAAATTCCTTACGCCAAGCCGCTGAATCCGTTGCTTCTCAAGCTCAACTAACACTTGATAATAGCCATAGCCAACGTGATAGAACCTTATTGGTAGTGACGGCAATTAATGAAATGGGGGCAACGGTAAATGAAATTGCCAGTAATGCTGCTTTAGCGGCAGAATCAACTCAGCAAGCAGAACAACAAACCCATGATGGTCAGCAGGTCGTTAGTGAAGCGCGAAATACCATCAATCAACTGTCATCAGATATTGGTCAAGTCAGTAATGTCATTGATTCATTAGCCAATAATACTCAATCTATTGGTAGTATTTTAGATGTGATTCGAGGGATTTCAGAACAAACAAACTTACTCGCCTTAAATGCCGCGATTGAAGCGGCACGAGCAGGCGAACAAGGACGCGGATTTGCCGTGGTTGCTGATGAAGTTAGAAACCTTGCGAGTCGAACCGCAACGTCTACTGATGAAATTCAAGCAATGATTAACCGCTTACAGCAAGAAGCATCAAATGCTGTTAGCGCAATAGAGCAAAGCCGTCAGCTATCAGACAATGGTGTATCAGCATCAGATCAAGCCTCAACAGCCTTAGTTTCAATTGCAGATCGTATCGGCTTAATTGCTGATATGAATACCCAAGTGGCAACGGCAACTGAAGAGCAATCAATTGTGGTGCGCGACATTAATTGCAACATTGAAGAGATCAATGAAACCACCCAATTAACCGCAGAAACAGCAGCACAATTGGCAGATTCAAGCCAATCATTACGCCAACTGTCACAGCGTTTAGATGATATGGTCGGCACTTTTAAATTGTAATTATCAACCTTAAATCGCTATCGGTTTACAAAACTATAGCTAACAAAAAAGCGCCCTTAGGCGCTTTTTTATTTACAGAGCATAAAGCGAGAATTACTTGCTACGCTTTACTGCTTTTGCATTTGGCAGGTCAGTGATTGAACCTTCAAATACTTCAGCGGCAAGACCAATTGATTCATGCAACGTTGGGTGAGCGTGAATAGTTAATGCGATGTCTTCCGCATCACAACCCATCTCAATCGCTAGACCAATTTCACCTAACAATTCACCACCGTTAGTACCAACGATAGCACCACCGATAACACGGTGAGTGTCTTTATCGAAGATCATCTTCGTCATACCATCAGCACAATCAGATGCGATAGCACGGCCAGATGCCGCCCATGGGAATGTTGCAACTTCGTAGTTAATACCTTCAGCTTTTGCTTCTTTTTCAGTCTTACCAACCCAAGCAACTTCTGGCTCAGTGTAAGCAATTGAAGGAATCACTTTAGGATCGAAGTAGTGCTTCTTACCCGCAATCACTTCAGCTGCGACGTGACCTTCATGCACACCTTTGTGCGCCAGCATCGGTTGACCAACAACGTCACCAATCGCATGAATGTGAGCAACGTTAGTACGCATTTGCTTATCAACGTGAATAAAGCCACGCTCATCAACATTGATACCCGCTTTCTCAGCATCGATTAATTGGCCATTTGGTACACGACCAATTGCCACTAACACAGCATCATAACGTGTAGGCTCAGCCGGTGCTTTCTTGCCTTCCATTGATACGTAGATACCGTCTTCTTTTGCTTCAACTGCCGTCACTTTCGTTTCTAGCATTAGGTTGAATTTCTTAGAAATACGCTTCGTGAAGACTTTAATGATATCTTTATCAGCTGCTGGAATAACTTGATCGAACATCTCAACAACGTCGACGTCAGAACCGAGTGCGTGGTAAACCGTACCCATTTCAAGACCAATGATACCACCGCCCATAATCAGTAACTTTCCAGGTACTTCTTTAAGCTCTAGTGCATCCGTTGAATCCCAAATACGTGGGTCTTCATGTGGAATGAAAGGCAATTTAATTGGGCGAGAACCCGCAGCGATAATAGCATTGTCAAATGTTACCGTCGTTTGACCGTCAGCACCTTCAACAACAATTGAATTAGGACCAGTAAATTTACCGTAACCGCTAACTACATTAACTTTACGCATCTTAGCCATACCGCCAAGACCGCCAGTTAGTTGGGTAATTACTTTATCTTTCCATAGACGGATTTTATTAATATCGGTTTGTGGCTCGCCGAAAATCACGCCATGTTCAGCCATCGCTTTTGCTTCTTCGATAACTTTCGCTACGTGAAGCAGAGCTTTAGATGGAATACAACCGACGTTAAGACATACGCCGCCTAAAGTATTGTATTTTTCGATTAGAACCGTATCTAGACCTAAGTCTGCACAACGGAATGCCGCAGAATAACCAGCAGGGCCTGAACCCAACACCACTACCTGGGCTTTAATTTCTTTGCTCATCATGACCTCGTTGTAAGTCTTTTATCCCTAACAGGCTATCAGCTACGCTGTATTTTTTAATGCTAAATTTACCACCAAATTAATTAACAAGTTTACAGAACCGTTAACAATATAAGAAATAAATTACCGCAGCCTGTGAGCTAAACAACAATTCCATGCCTACTCGAAGCAGGCATGGCGTTGTGGATGTGAAACCTTATAGTACCAAACGACGGATGTCAGATAGACAACCATTTAAGTAAGTAATGAAACGTGCACCTTCTGCACCATCAATCACACGGTGATCGTATGATAGTGATAATGGCAGTTGTAGGCGCGGTTCAAACTCTTTACCGTTCCATACTGGCTTCATTTCAGACTTAGATACACCAAGGATACCGACTTCTGGTGCATTCACGATTGGTGTGAACGCCGTACCACCTAAGCCACCTAGGCTTGAGATAGTGAAACAGCCACCTTGCATATCAGATGCCGTTAGCTTACCAGCACGTGCTTTCTTAGAGATAGTCATTAGCTCTTCAGATAGCTCGTAAATACCTTTCTTGTTCACATTTTTAAATACAGGAACAACTAGGCCATTTGGCGTATCTACCGCGATACCGATGTTGATGTATTTCTTCAAAATCAAGCTCTCGCCATCGTCAGATAGTGAAGAGTTAAATGAAGGGAACGCTTCCAGTGCTTTCGCAGCGGCTTTAAGAATGAACACAAGTGGCGTGATCTTCATGCCAGAGTCTTTCTTCGCTTCGATAGCATTTTGTTCTTTACGGAATGCTTCAAGCTCAGTGATATCTGCGTTATCCCACTGGGTAACATGCGGGATCATTACCCAGTTACGGTGCAGGTTAGCGCCAGAGATCTTCTTAATGCGAGACAGCGGCTTAACTTCTGTTTCACCAAACTTGCTGAAGTCAATCTTCGGCCAAGGTAGTAGGCCTAGAGCTGCGCCATCGCCTTTACCTGAAGCCGATGCTGCTGCACCAGATTCAAGACGCTTAAGTGCCTCTTTAACGAAGCTTTGAACGTCTTCTTTCAGAACGCGATTCTTACGGCCAGTACCTTTAACTTTCGCAAGGTTAACGCCAAACTCACGCGCTAGACGACGCACAACAGGTGATGCGTGTGCATAATCGTTGTTTTCTTCAAAGTCGCCAGTCGTTGCTGCCGCAGGTGTTGATGCAACAGATGCTGCCGCTGGAGCAGGAGCCGCCGCTTGCGCAGGTGCTGCAACCGCTACCGCAACAGGTGCTGCGCCAACAACGTCAAAGATCATGATCAATGAACCAGTAGAAACCTTGTCGCCAGCAGCGATTTTAATTTCTTTGATAGTACCCGCGAAAGGTGCAGGTACTTCCATTGATGCTTTATCGCCTTCAACAGTAATTAGAGATTGCTCTTCTTCTACTGTATCGCCAACCGCAACCATGATTTCAGTTACTTCAACTTCATCACCGCCGATATCAGGCACGTGAACTTCTTTTACTGCTGCAACAGCCGGTGCCGCTGCAACAGGTGCTGCTGCTTGAGTTGAAGCCGCTACTGATGCAACGACTGCACCAGAGCCTGCAACTTCAAAGACCATAATTAAAGAACCAGTAGAAACCATGTCGCCTTCTACGATCTTAATTTCTTTAACGGTACCCGCGAACGGTGCAGGTACTTCCATCGAAGCCTTGTCACCTTCAACAGTAATAAGAGATTGCTCTTCTTCTACTGTATCGCCAACAGATACCATGATTTCAGTTACTTCAACTTCATCACCACCGATATCAGGCACGTGCACTTCTTTAAGTTCAGCTACTGCTGCTACAACTGGCGCGGCAACGGGTGCTGCTTCTGCTACAGGTGCTGCAACCGCTGCGCCTTCTGCTTCAAAGATCATGATCAATGAACCAGTAGAAACCATGTCGCCTTCTACGATCTTGATTTCTTTTACGATACCCGCTTGTGAAGCAGGCACTTCCATTGATGCTTTATCGCCTTCAACGGTGATCAGCGATTGCTCTTCTTCAACCTTGTCGCCAACGCTAACAAGAATCTCAGTTACTTCAACCTCATCCGCACCAATGTCAGGTACATTAATTTCGATTGCCATTATATTTGCCTCTTACGCGTATAGCGGGTTGATCTTATCTGCATCAATGTTGAATTTAGCAATTGCATCTGCAACAACAGAATTCTCAATGTCACCACGTTTTGCCAATTCAGAAAGTGCCGCAACAACAACGTAGCCTGCATTAACTTCAAAGTGACGACGTAGATTAGCGCGACTGTCTGAACGACCAAAGCCATCAGTACCCAGTACTTTAAATGACTCAGAAGGCATGAATGCGCGAACTTGTTCTGCGTAATTCTTCATGTAGTCAGTCGCAGCGATTGCAGGCTCTGAACCCATAACCGTAGTGATGTAAGCTACTTTCTGCTCAGCTTGTGGGTGCAGCATGTTGTAACGCTCACAATCTTGACCGTCACGGGTCAATTCGTTGAATGATGTTACTGAGTAAACATCAGATGCAACGCCGTAGTCATCACTTAGGATTTGAGCCGCAGCACGTACTTCGTTCATGATAGTACCAGAGCTCATTAACTGAACTTTCTTACCCTGTTGATCAAGAGCATCACCCGCGTAAGACTCAAGCTTGTAGATACCCTTACGAATACCTTCTTCTGCGCCTTCTGGCATAGCAGGCATTGCGTAGTTTTCATTCATTACTGTTAGGTAGTAATAAATGTTCTCTTGCGCTTCACCGTACATGCGACGAATACCGTCTTGCATGATAACCGCTAGCTCGTAAGCAAACGTTGGATCGTAAGAGATACAGTTTGGCACTGTGTTAGCCATGATGTGTGAGTGGCCATCTTCGTGCTGTAGACCTTCACCGTTCAGAGTTGTACGACCTGCAGTAGCACCTAATAGGAAGCCACGCGCTTGTTGGTCACCCGCCATCCACGCCATGTCGCCAACACGTTGGAAGCCAAACATTGAGTAGTAAATGTAGAACGGAATCATTGGTAGGTTGTTAGTGCTGTATGATGTTGCAGCAGCAACCCAAGATGCCATTGAACCTAATTCGTTGATACCTTCTTGCAGAACCTGACCTGAGTTTGCTTCTTTGTAGTAAGAAACAACGCCACGATCTTCTGGTGTATAAGTTTGACCCGCTGGGTTGTAGATACCCACTTGACGGAACAGACCTTCCATACCAAAGGTACGTGCTTCATCACAAATGATTGGCACAATGTTTTTACCAATATTCTTATCTTTCAATAGAATATTTAGGGTACGAACGTAAGCCATGGTGGTAGAGATTTCACGCTTTTGCTCAACCAGCAATGGTGCAAACTCTTCTAGCTCAGGTACTTTAAATTCTTGAGTAAACTTAGGCAGACGTTTAGGTGTGTAACCTAGTAGCGCCTCACGACGAGCGTGCAAGTAGTTATACTCTGCAGAACCTTGTTCAAGTTCTAGGTAAGGCAATGCTTTAATTGCTTCATCAGAGATAAGATCTTGTAGGCCTAAACGATCACGTAGGTATTGAACATGAGTCATGTCCATTTTCTTCACGCCGTGAGCGATGTTTTTACCTTCAGCAGCATCACCCATGCCGTAACCTTTAACAGTCTTAGCAAGAATTACTGTTGGTTTACCTTGAGTGTCTTTGGCATTAGTAAATGCAGCAAATAGTTTTGATGAATCGTGACCACCACGTTTCAGATCAAAAATTTGCTCATCTGTCATGTCAGCAACCAATGCTGCAGTCTCAGGATATTTACCAAAGAAGTTCTCACGTACGTAAGCGCCATCTTTAGATTTAAATGTCTGGTAGTCACCGTCAACAGTTTCATTCATTAACTGTAGCAGTTTGCCTGTGGTGTCTTTTGCAAGTAGTGAATCCCAGTTGTTACCCCAGATAACTTTAACCACATTCCAGCCAGCACCTTTAAATAGGCCTTCTAGCTCTTGAATGATCTTACCGTTACCCATAACCGGACCATCTAGACGCTGTAGGTTACAGTTGATAAGGAAACATAGGTTATCTAGCTTCTCACGCGCAGCGAAAGAAATCGCACCACGTGATTCTGGCTCATCCATCTCGCCATCACCTAGGAACGCGTAAACACGTTGCGCTGAAGTGTCTTTAAGACCGCGACCATTTAGGTATTTAAGGAAACGCGCTTGGTAGATCGCAGAGATAGGACCAAGACCCATAGATACCGTTGGGAACTGCCAGAATTCAGGCATTAACTTAGGGTGTGGGTATGAAGGAATACCTTTGCCATCAACTTCTTGACGGAAGTTATCAAGCTGATCTGCTGTTAAGCGGCCTTCAACGAAAGCACGAGAGTAGATCCCTGGAGAGATGTGACCTTGGTAATAAACCAAATCGCCGCCATCAACGTCATTAGGTGCGCGGAAGAAGTGGTTAAAACATACTTCGTAGAAAGCAGAAGCAGACTGGTAAGACGCCATGTGGCCACCTAAGTCTAAATCTTTCTTTGAAGCACGTAATACGATCATGATCGCGTTCCAGCGAATGATAGAACGGATACGACGCTCTAGCGTAATATCACCTGGGTACGCAGGTTGCTGCTCCGCAGGGATCGTATTAATGTAATTGGTGTTGATGCCGGTTGCCATATCAACACCATCTAAACGTGCTTTATCCAATACTTGCTCTAGTAAGTACTGGGCGCGTTCAACACCTTCTTCACGGACTACTGATTCAAGAGCTTCTAACCAATCTTGAGTTTCCAGTGCATCCACGTCACTCTTCATGACTTCAGACATGCGATCTATCCTTTCGTTATAATCAACTAAACTAACAATGTCGCGACTTGCAATGGCCTTTGGCTGATAAAGAACCTTAGTCAAGTCCGTCCTTGCGTTGTTGGATTCGACGGAGAGAGCGTTGTCGCCGGCTATCTTCTCGTGATAAATCCAACAAAGTTTCCTCAATATAAGCCAAATGTGCATGGGATGCTTCACGTGCCTGTTCCGGCTGTTTAGAAACAATCGCCTGCACAATATTGGCTCGATGCTTACTCACCTTATTCATCACCACTTGATGACGATTAAGGTGTTCAAAATTTTGTAACACATTTTGTTCTAATAACGGCGCTAAACTGCGAATTATGTGTAATAGCACCACATTATGTGCCGACTCTGTGACCGCAATAAGATATTGCACTACTGCGCTAGCTTCTGCGGCTAAATTACCTTGCTGTTGTGCTTGTTGAATTTGCACATGACAATCTTTAATACGATTAAAATCATCATCATTACCACGCAGGGCCGCATAATATGCCGCTAATCCCTCTAGTGCATGGCGCGCTTCAACTAAATCTAAGTGCGTTTCCGGATGGGCAGCTAAAACATCAAGTAATGGTTCAGAAAAACTTTGCCATAAACGCTCTGTTACAAAAGTGCCACCACCTTGACGACGCGTCAGTAAATGTTTGGCTTCTAAACGTTGAATTGCCTCACGCACAGAAGGGCGAGAAACATCAAATTGCTTTGCTAATTCACGCTCAGGAGGCAGTTGTTGCCCAGGCGATAACGTCCCCTCGACAATCAAACACTCAAGCTCTTTTTCGATAGCCTCACTAAGTTTGGGCTGCCGAATACGTTTATAGGTCATTATGATGAATGCTTCTTATAATCAATATGATTGATAACAAAACTAACAACACGGGTAATTGGTATTACCAATTTGCTGACGTGGAAAGTTTACAGAAATAATCATAAAAGTCCACATTCAACTTGATTGAAATCATAGAACAAGTCATTTTTAACAAAAAACAAACACAACAAACGATACAAAAAAACAATTACACTGAAGTTAAACTACAGCAATTATTTAAAATCAACGCTCAATCAACGCCAGTTCACGATTATTTTGCTTTTTTATCAATAATATACTCAGTAATTGTTAATCCATAACCACTTACAGCTGGCTTTTATAGCGTCGCCAATCAAACACTAATCCAGGATCAGTTTTACGCCCAGGAGCAATAAATTCATGCCCTGTTACCCGCTGTTGAGTAATAGCGGGATACCGCCGCATAATCTTTTGGCTCAGTGCTGCTAAAGTTTCATACTGACTCGGCGTAAAAGGTAAATTGTCACATCCCTCAAGCTCAATTCCGATCGAATAGTCATTACATTTATCTCGACCTTCAAAACAAGAAACACCGGCATGCCATGCACGAGCATTAAACGGCACGAATTGAATAATACTGCCATCACGACGAATCAAACAGTGAGCCGAAACGCGGAACTGATGAATTAATGCGAAATAAGCATGTTCACTAGGATCAAGTTGCCCAGTAAACAGTTGTTCAATATAAGGTCCACCAAATTCACCCGGCGGCAAACTAATATTGTGCACCACCAGTAAAGACACCTCATCATCAGGGCGCGTATCACAAAATGGCGATGGCACGCGCTTAACGTTATCAAGCCAGTGATCGCTATTAATGGTTAAAGTCATATCAACCTCAGAGTAAAAAAACAGGTATCGAGTATCGAGTATCGAGGTAAAAATTAAAACCTTTAAACTCGCCCCTGGTTTCCCTCCCCCTCGAAAACTGATTTTTTTCCCTGTATGCTTTCTTCATCATTCGCGGTAATTTTATTATCGGCAAACTCATGCAATGGATACGACATGACAGCTATGGAACATAAACACGACAGCACCACCCGCCTTGCTTACCTTAAGCAACAACTACCGCTAGAAATAACCCGCGCCGTTGCTGATGCCCTGCGTGAAGATTTAGGTGGCGAAATTGATGCTAGCCTCGATATTACTGCTAATTTAATTGCAGCAGATAGCTACAGCACCGCAACCATTATTACCCGTGAATATGGCGTTTTTTGTGGTCAACTGTGGGCCGATGAAGTGTTTACCCAATTGGGTGATGAAGTGGTCATTGATTGGCATGTCGCAGACGGCGAGGTAGTAAAACCCAACCAAGTGTTATGTACGTTGAAAGGTCCTTCACGCACACTATTAACAGGTGAGCGTAATGCGATGAATTTTATTCAAACCCTCTCTGGCTGCGCGACCCTAACCGCTGAATATGTTAACCAACTGCAAGGCACTAATACTCGCTTGTTAGACACTCGTAAAACCATTCCTGGTCTGCGCAGTGCTCTCAAATATGCAGTTAGTTGTGGTGGTGGTTTTAACCATCGTATCGGCGTGTTTGATGCCTACTTAATAAAAGAAAACCACATCATGGCTTGCGGCGGGATTGAAAAAGCGATTGCTACTGCCAAGCAATTAAACCCCGGTAAACCGGTTGAAGTTGAAACCGAATCGTTAGCAGAATTAGAACAAGCCATTGCCGCAGGCGCGGATATTATTATGCTGGATAATTTCAGCCTTGAAATGATGCGCGAAGCGGTAAAAATTAACGCCGGTCGTGCGGCTCTGGAAAACTCAGGCAATATTACGTTAAGCAATATTCGTGAGTGCGCATTAACTGGGGTGGATTATATTTCGGTGGGTGCGCTAACTAAGCATGTGCGAGCAATGGATTTGTCGATGCGGTTTGTATAACAACAAACAAATTTTTAAACCAACAAATAAGGGATAGTCACAAAACTATCCCTTATTCATATTTTGATTATTGAAAAAAACAATCTTAAATTTGTGGAATTTGCTGTGTAATACAGTGAATATTACCACCACCTAATAAAATTTCACGAGCATCAACGCCATTGATTTCATGGTTAGGATATAAAGAAGCTAGCACAGTTTTAGCTTCTTCATCATGCTCAGGATCTAATAATGGAAATACAATTTGATTGTTAGTAATCAGATAATTAGCATATGAAGCAGCTAAACGTTCACCAGCTTCTCGCCCCATTCCATTTGATAAATCAATACCTTTTGCTTCTTCTTCAGTAATATATAAAGGCCCAGGCATTGGTAGTTTATGCACAATAATATTACGTCCTTTCGCATCTTTTTGTGTACATAATGCATCGTATACTTTGCGTGAAATTTCATACTGAGGATCAGTTTCATCATCACACCAAGTCATTACAACTTCACCTGGTTTTACAACATGCAAAATATTATCAACATGGCCATTGGTTTCATCATTATACAAACCCAAAGGTACCCAAATGATTTGTTCAAGACCAAGATATTCTTTTAGAACATTCTCAATTTCTTCTTGAGTTAAATCAGGGTTACGGCTTGGGTGAAGTAAACATTCTTCAGTTGCGAATAAAGTGCCCTCACCATCAACATGAATTGAGCCCCCCTCAAGAATAATAGGTGCTCGGCAAGAGTGATCACCAAGAATTGCACATACCTTGCTAGCTACCTGATCATCTTTATCCCATGGGAAGTAAAGCCCATCGACCAAGCCTCCCCAAGAATTAAACTCCCAATCAATACCCATGCGTTCTTTATTATTTACAACATAACTAGGACCAATATCACGCATCCATGAGTCATTAGTACTCATTTCGATAACTTGAATATTTTCAGGCAGGCGATGGCGTGCATTTAGATATTGATCTTCATTAACAATCATCGTTACTGGTGTTGTTTTTGAAATTGCGGTAGCCACATTAATAAATGCTTCTTGAGCCGGTTTTGCACCGTAACGCCAGTTATCCGCACGATCTGGCCATGCCATCCAAATAGCCGCATGTGGTTCATGCTCAGCAGGCATACGAAAACCATTTTTTTTAGGCGTTTGATTTGCATTATTCATAAGAAGATTCCTTTTTAATTATATGAAATAAACACTAATTGTTAGAGTCAAAACTTGCAGAGTCAGAAGTTGAAGGTATATTTTTCAATGCCTCCTTCGCTTTATTAGCAATGGCTTGATGAAGAATGTATTCACCCACACCAATAGTAATAATGACGCCGACCAAAACAGGTCCGGTGTAAGCCCAATCAACGACACCACTAAAGATTTGAGGGAAAATAAACAACACAACAGCTTGAGCTATAACTAAGAAACAAATGACACTAATAATCCATTGCATAGCCAAATTTCCAGGCACTTTGAATGGACGCTCAACGGTCGGTTCAGACACTCGTAATTTAATGTATGAAGGAAACATAAATAGGTAAGGTAAAAGGAAGATACAGCTAGAGAATGCAAATACAGACCAGAACAAGCCATCACTATTTTGTGCAAACAATGCGTATGCAACAATTACGATGGTAGATAAAGCACCTGTAATAAAGTTTGCACCTGTTGGCGTATTATGTTTTTTAGAAATAATACCGACAACTTTAGGTAACTCACCTTCAACTGCCGCTTCAGCAGCTGCACGGCTCGCCCCCATAGTCCAACTCACCATATTACCGATGAAGGTTAATAACGCTAATGTACCAATAAATTTAACGCCAAATAGACCAAGTGCACTTGTACCAAATAAGGTTTTAAGTGTGTCGATAATGCCAGACACTAAACCAATTTCTTTTGATGGCAATGCCATAAGAATACCGACGGTACCGAAAACATATAAGAACGCCGTAATACCAATAGAAAGGAATACCGCTTTAGGCATATCATGCACATTTTTCATTTCTTTGGTCATTGTTGCGACGAGTTCAAATCCCATAAGGTTAAAGACAAGCGCAGGCAAAAATTCAATACCAGAATCAAAAGAAGGCAGCATTGCATGAAAACTAAACTCATTAGCAACACCATGCTTAGAGGCATAAATAAAGCCACCAACACCAAGAACTGAAATTACCGTAATCTTTAGAACAGCACCGATATTTGTAACCCACACACCGATATCAACCGATAAGTTACAAATCAAAATAGTGAACCAAGTCAACGCAATACAAATTGCAATTTGTGCCCAAATAGAGAGGTCGGGGTAAAAAATCTCAGCAAACATGCCAGCAAACATGATGTAGACAGCAGGCATCCATAAACCAACGTTAATCCAATAAAACCACGTTGTACGAACGGCCCATTTATATCCAAATGCTTTTTTTACCCAATCATAAATACCGCCATCACCAGGATAAGTTGTACTTAACTCTGAGGTTATTAACCCATAAGGAATTACAAATACAATAATTGTTATTACCCACCAGCCAATAGAACTAACACCAATGGATGCAGATGCAGTTAACGTATCAATTACAATAACGGCACATAAACAAAATAATGCAATATTACCAGGGCCCATTTTTTTATCTAAATTCCCCATAAATATCTCCATTTATTTTTATAAATATATTTTCAATTTATTTAATTTAAATATTAAAATTTCATAAAAGTTCGAGATAAATATTACGCTGCAAGAATAATTTGGACTGTTCCAGAATCACATATCGCTTTATTTTGCTTTGCTATATTAATTTGTGTGATATTCCTCACAAGAATAATTTAATAATAGCTGTAAATTTGGATAATCAATTTTAATTAAACCAACAATCAAAAAATCAAAACATACTTATTATTTTATTTAGATTAATGCTTAATGGATTAATATTATCCTGCACTAAAATTGTTAATGGTATATATCACCGCTGTTTATTATGCAGATTACACTGATATAACAAGAAATATAAAAAGGTATTTATTCGAGATCATCATGATTGCAATACTACAAATGCAATGATAATGGCATTGATTTATTCATAGCTATTACTTTGAATTTATCAACTAATTTTATGGTTAGAGAGGATACGATGAAAAAAGAATCTATGGAGCAAAAACTAGAAAGAATTCATACAGCTGCGATTCTATTAATTGAAAACCGCGATATAAATAAAATTTCCATATATGACATATCTAGAGAGGCTGGCATTGCTAGTTCAACTATTTACCATCATTATCCTAAAGTTGAAGCTATCTTTGAACACCTAATGACAACCGTATTCAAAGACTTTGACAACGTATTACACAATGCAATTATTCCAAGTAAAGTCCATAGTTGGCCTGATATCAATAGAATGATTGAAAGTGCATTTATTGATTTTTATAGAAAAAACAAATTAGTACAAAAATTACTACTCAGCCAACATATATTTACATCCATTCGTCACGCTGATCTTGAAAACGATACACGATTAGGCGTTATCGTTGACTCCATCTATCGAGAATATTTTGATATACCACAACAACCGCCACATATTAACATTTTCACAGTATCCCTTCAGTTGGCGGATAGAGTTTATTCTCTCGATTATAGAAAGCTTGGTGACATAAGTGATGAGATGGCAGAAGAAGCAATTAGAGCAACAGAAGCTTATTTATCATTATATCTGCCACATTTTATTAAAAATAAAAACTGATCTAAATCAATAATCGAAAATACACGGATAAATATATAAATAATCCATTTAAAACCTTATATTTCCCAAAAATAAAAGATAAATATCGATAAGTGATTCCAGTCGATTAATTAATATTTCTAAGGGGTATATTAAAAATCAAATAACACTTGAAAACATTAATATAATAAATGAGGGAATAATTATGAAATTACCATCTTCATCAGCAACTAATTTAAATAAAGAAGGCTTACGTCATTTCCTTAAAACACAAGATTATACAAAAAAAGAATTAGAAGATATTTTGCATCTAATGAAACTTTTAAAAGATGCACGTCATGACAATGCTATTCCTCAATTATTTAAAGGCAAGTCAGTTGCAATGATATTTGAGCAACCATCAACTCGAACTCGTGTTTCTTTTGAAACTGCAGCAACATTATTAGGTGGTCACGGTTTATTCTTATCACCAAAAGATATTCACCTTGGTGCTAAAGAATCACTAGAAGATACCGGCCGTGTTTTATCTCGTATGGTCGATGTAATTATGGCCCGTGTTGATAAACATGAAACTGTTGCAGGTTTAGCCGCAAATGCTTCTGTTCCAGTAATTAATGGTCTTTGTGATTGGTTACACCCTACACAAATTATGGCCGATTTATTTACTATGGTTGAACACTTACCTGAAGGTAAAAAACTAGAAGATTTAACCGTTGCATTTGTCGGTGATGCAACCAACGTATGTTCATCATTAATGTTCGCTTGTACTAAATTTGGTATGACATTCAAACATATTTGCCCTGAACAATTTAAAGCTCCACAAGAATGGGTTGATATCGCTTTAAATAACTGTGAAACATACGGCGGTAAACTCGTTATCACAAACAATACTGATGAAGTTGCAGGTTGTGACATTATCGTCGCTGATAGCTTCTATTGGTTTGGTCAAGAAGACGAAAAAGAAGTTCGTTTATCCACTTTTATCCCTGAATTCGTTGTTACTGAAGAGCTAATGGAAAAAGCGGGTAAAGATGCAATGTTTATGCACTGCTTACCTGCTAATGATCAACGTGAATGCACCCGTGAAGTCATGGAATCAAGTAATTCTATTATCTTTGACGAAGCAGAAAACCGTCTATCTGCTCAAATGGCATTGCTTGTCTATTTAACACATAAATTTATTGAAGAACCAACAGAAGCCGTTCGTAAAGAACACGAAGATAAAATCAATGGTTTCTTAAAAACTTTATAACCTCCCGCCTCCTAGTGTGACCTCCTCTGCGGGTCACACTCCGACTCATCATCTACAGTAAGAGGACTTCTTTATGCGTATTGTATTGGCTCTAGGCGGTAATGCTTTATTGGCAAGAGGACAGGCATTAACAGCCGAAAATCAACGCCAAAACATCAAGAAAGCAGCAAAAAGTATTGCTGCAATAGCAAAAGATAATGAAATTATTGTTATTCATGGTAATGGTCCACAAGTCGGTATGCTTATGGAGCAAAATGCGGTTTACCATGAAGCGTCACCAGCAACCACACCATACCCAATGGATGTACTCGGTGCTGAAACGTGTGGCATGGTGGGTTACATGCTTCAACAAGAAATAAAAAATATTGATAACGCTTTAAATATTGCAACAATTGTTACACAAACATTAATTTCAGCAGACGATCCCGCTTTTTCTAATCCAACAAAATTTGTAGGCCCAATCTACAGCCAAAAAGAAGCCACCAGCATAATGATGAAATCTGACAAAATTTTTAAAGCCGACGGTGATAAATATCGTCGCGTTGTCCCGTCACCACAACCCATCGATATTGTCGAATTGGATCAAGTAGAAACATTACTTAAAGCAGATAATATCGTCATTGCATGTGGTGGCGGGGGTGTTCCGGTTGAGTTTAAAAATAATAAATACCGTGGAATTGAATGCGTAATAGATAAAGATTTAACCGCAGAATTGATTGCAGAAAAACTCAATGCAGAAATGTTTATTATTTTAACTGATGGCTCGGTTTATAAAGATTTCGGAAAAGAAACACAGCAAGAAATGAAACTAGCCACACCTAATGGGCTAGCTCAATTTACCTTCCCAGCAGGTTCAATGGGGCCAAAAATTGACGCCGTATGTAAATTTGTAAATTCAAACAAAGGTGATGCTGCAATCGGCTCTCTATTTGAACTTAATAATATTATCGCCCACCAATCAGGTACGCTCATTACGAAAGGTGAAGGTATTCAGTACTATTCCTAATAATCACAAAATCAAAGGCTCTCATTGTAGGGACGGTGTCTCGCCTTTATTTGATTATTTTGCTGTTAAGAAAAGAAAGAGATTAGCGTCTCTTTCTTTTTCTTTTTTGGGGGAACATAAATAATGAACAATTATTTTAAAGTCGCATTTCAAATATTAAAATTATCCACACCGATTTTTATTGCTGCTATAGCACAAACTGCTATGGGGTTTATTGATACCGTCATGGCTGGCGGTGTCAGTGCTACCGATATGGCGGCGGTTGCAGTCGCCTCTAGTATATGGTTACCCTCTATTTTATTTGGTGTGGGGTTATTGATGGTCATTGTTCCCGTTGTAGCAAGACTCAATGGTTCCGGCAAAAGAGAACAAATACCCAATGAGGTTAAAGCCGGATTTATTATTGCTATTTTGTTATCAATTCCAACCATTTATCTGTTATATAAATCAGGCATTGTGATCAATTACATGGATACAGAGCCCGTATTGGCTGAAAAAACAATCGGATATCTACACGCCATTCTTTTTGCAGTCCCTGCATTACTACTCTTTCAAACATTGAAGAGCTTTTCAGAAGGACTCTCCTACACCGTTCCCGGAATGATCATTGGCTTTATTGGTTTATTACTTAATATTCCATTAAATTGGATTTTTGTTTATGGAAAAATGGGCATTCCACCATTAGGTGGCGTTGGTTGTGGTATTGCAACCGCGATAGTGTATTGGTTTATGTTTTTTATAATGCTTTTTTATACCCAATCCAACAAAAAACTAAAAACATTTAGGATATTACAGCTATCTACCTTGCCAAGCATTCGTACAATATTAAATTTAGTTAAACTTGGATTACCTATCGCACTGTCAATGTTCTTTGAGGTCTCTCTTTTTGCCATTATTGCACTGTTGATAGCACCGCTAGGATCAACGATTGTCGCAGCCCACCAAATAGCGATGAACTACTCAACATTAATCTATATGTTACCAATGAGTATCGGCTCTGCTGCTAGTATTAAAATTAGTCATGCGATTGGTCGCGGTAATATTGAAAGAGCAAAAACAATCAGCCTTTGTGGGTTATTGATAGGTATCTCTGTTGCCCTTTGTACAGCGATTTTAACCGTCATATTTAAACATGAAATATCAAGACTTTATACCGACAGTCCAACTGTCATTATCATCGCCGAACAGTTACTTCTTCTTTCTGCGATCTATCAGTGCAGTGATGCCGTACAAGTTGTCGCTTCAGGTATTCTAAGAGGATACAAGGATATGAAAGCCATCTTTATTTGTACCTTTATCGCGTATTGGATAATAGGATTGCCAATCGGTTACTTACTCGGAGACACTAACTTTATCCATTCAGCCATGGGAGCAAATGGTTATTGGATTGGTTTTATACTTGGATTAACAGCAGCGGCGGCAATGTTAGGGATACGTATGCGGTTAATACACAATACGTACGACAGAAAAAAACACCAACGCCTCAATAATATAGAATAACAATATCAGGAAAGAGCAGGTTTTAAGGGGCGAGATTTCTAGGAAGAACAACTTTCCAAGCCCCGTCATTCCCTACACACCGAGGTTACGAGCGAGATAGGGAATCTACCATCAGCGCGTTGTAGCGTTAATGTTTTTTTACTGCTATCTTTGATAGTCAAATCAGGTCTAGGGACAAGGTTTATAGTTTACGAGCTGCGAGGAAGAGCCGTTTTTATCTCATTACTCACCCTCCTGACTCCTCGTCCCTTATTTTCCTTGATCCCTTTTCTTCTGCTTTTCCTCGTCCCTTATTCACCTCACAACCTGATACTTTTCTGCGCCTCAACTCCAGCACTATTTTGCAATCACTGCAACAACCACATAAATAATTCAAACTGCGCCGAGCAATACCACCACTGTTATTCAATCAAGCACTTAAGCCTTTTATTCTAGTGCCACAGCACGACCCTTTTGTCCATATTGGATGACTTAAAACCTTCAAGGAATAGAATATGAAAAAGCAACAAGGCTTTACCCTTATTGAATTGATGATCGTAGTAGCGATCATTGGTATTTTATCTGCTTTTGCTATACCAGCATATTCAGATTATACACAGCGTACTCGTGTTGCTGGTGCTGTATCTGCTGTAACTGGTTATAAAACAGCAATTGCATTATGTGCTCAAGAGCGAGGACAACTTACTGGATGTTCAGCTGGTTCTAACGGGATTCCAACAGCGATAACAGCTACTGGTACAATCAATTATATATCAGCATTAAGCGTGACTGATGGTGATTTATCAATGACAACAACAGCAGTAGATACAGCAGGAACCGCTCTCACAATTACCATGAATCCAACCTTTACAAGTGGTGTTCTTAATTGGGATTTAGATGGAACAGGTTGTACTGTTGATGGCCGAAGCATCGATTGTTCAGGACAATAATGCAAACCAATCTCGCCTCGATCCTGTTCCAAGCTGACTTAATCAGCCGCGAGCAGGAGCAGCAAATCGTCGAGTCGGTGACGGCGGAAGGGATCAATGTCCCGACCGCCATTACTCGCTTAGGCATCATGGCGGATGATGAACTGGCACGTTCATTATCGCACCTGTTCAACCTAGATCGAGTGGATGTTCACCATTATGACTTTCAAGGTTGCTGTCAAAGTGTCTACCAACGTGAACTGGTGTTACGCCATCGCGTACTGCCGCTTGCGCAAGACAATAGCACCCTTTTTGTTGGCCTTAGCGATCCTACCAATGTCGACGCACAGGATGAGTTTCGCTTCGCTATTGGTAAGAACGTTGAACCATTATTATTAGATAATAAACAACTTGAATCCGCGATTCGACGGGTTTACGGCAGTGATATTGGCGAGGTTAGTAATAGCCGTCAAATCAGTGATGAAGATCTGAGTAACTTAATTGATATTAACGATCTAGAGCTTGATGAATCCACTGATTTAAGCCAAGACAGCGCCCCCGTTACTCGTTATATCAACCAAGTATTAATGGATGCGCTACGGCGTAAAGCGTCAGATATTCACTTTGAACCTTATGAAACCAGCTATCGAATTCGATTTCGGTGTGATGGTATTTTACACCAGCATTTAACGCCACCAGCAAGTTTATCGCGGCGGTTATCGACCCGTTTAAAGGTCATGTCAAAACTCAATATTGCCGAGCGTCGCCAACCGCAAGATGGACGGATAAAACTTAAATTATCTGACACATTGGCAATTGATCTACGCGTTTCTACTCTGCCAACCTTGTGGGGCGAAAAAGTCGTACTGCGAATTTTAGACAGCTCCAGTGCCAGCTTAGACATTGATATTTTAGGCTATAGCGAAACCCAAAAGCAGGCTTATTTAGCCGCTCTCCAGCGCCCGCAAGGCATGATCCTAATGACCGGTCCAACCGGTAGTGGTAAGACCGTATCGCTATACACAGGCTTAAGTATTTTAAACACTGATGAGCGCAATATTTCTACCGCTGAAGATCCAGTAGAGATCAACCTGCAAGGCATTAACCAAGTTCAAATTAATAATCAAGCGGGACTTGGATTTGCCCAAGCCTTGCGATCGTTTCTACGTCAAGATCCTGATGTGGTGATGGTCGGTGAGATTCGTGATTTAGAAACCGCTGAAATCGCGGTAAAGGCAGCACAAACAGGACACTTAGTATTATCAACGCTGCACACCAACTCCGCCGCCGAAACGATTACCCGTTTAACGAATATGGGAGTGGAAGATTTTAATCTCGCATCATCACTGAGTTTGATTATAGCGCAACGATTAGCGCGCCGATTATGCAGTCATTGTAAACAACCACACTTGCTTGATGATCTCACCTGTGAGCGTTTAAAACTGCCACTCGATACAACTGTCTATCAAGCGCATAAAGAAGGCTGTGATGATTGTAATAAAGGCTACATTGGACGAGTGGGTATTTATGAAGTGATGCCATTTAGCCGTGATATTGCCGAAGCATTAATGCAAAAAGCCACCAGCTTACAGCTAGAAGATATTGCTGCCAGTCAAGGCATGCAACGGCTGCGAGAATCAGGGATAGATAAACTGGTTGCAGGCATTACTAGCCTCACTGAATTACAACGGGTACTGCAACTCTAACCGATCAATGGTGTTGATACGATTTAATATCATCACACTCAGGACGATCACTGACTATTATTAAAAAGGATACATTATGGTTGCTGCCACTAAAATTCGTTACTACCAATGGCGGGGCATCAATCAAGCCGGACGTAAAGTCTCGGGAGTGACGATGGGATTTCAAGAACAAGAAGTCCGCCACCAACTCACCGAGCAAATGATCAATATTAAAAAAATTAAACGCACCACGCCCAGCACCTTAAACCGTCTTCGTAATCAGATAAAATCTGAAGATATCACCATGGTCACTCGCCAATTAGCAACCATGGTTGAATCTGGAGTCCCTGTGGTGCAAGCATTAACACTAATGGCCAATAGCCACCACAAAGCAGAAATGCGCGCCACCCTCATTCAAGTAACGAATCAAGTTGAAGCGGGATCGTCATTAGCCAAAGCAATGCGCTCGAGTTCACCACTGTTTGATAAATTCTATTGCGATTTGGTTGATACAGGCGAGCAAACCGGACACCTTGGACAAGTCTTTGGTCGCATTGCGGTGTATCGCGAAAAAGCTGAAGCGATGCGCAAAAAGATCATTAAAGCGATGATCTACCCCTCTATGGTATCGATCACCGCAATATTAGTCACCGTACTCATGTTGGTGTTTGTAATTCCGCAATTTGCCGCAATTTTTAGTGGCTTTGGCGCAGAACTGCCATGGTTTACTCGTCAAGTAATGAAAGCTTCAGACTTTCTGGTTAACTACGGGACTTATCTAGGGGCTGCCATTGTGGTGGCTGTACTGCTGTTTCGCTACTGTTATAAGCATTATTACCGCTTCCACTATCGCATTGATAAACTGAGCCTAAAGTTACCACTTGTCGGTGGAGTATTACTTAAAGCAACCATTTCCCGTTTTGCACGAACGCTTGCCACCACCTTTAATGCTGGTATTCCACTGTTAACAGGTATTCAATCTGCAGCTAAAACCAGTAATAATCTTTATATTGAGCAAGCAATTGATGACGTTTATAACAACACCGCAGCGGGTATGCCTTTATACTTAGCTCTACGTCAAGCTGATGTTTTCCCAGAATTAATGCTACAGATGGTAATGATTGGTGAAGAATCTGGCGCACTTGATGATATGCTCAATAAAATGGCACAATTGTACGAAGATGATGTCGATAATACTGTCGATAACCTTGGTCAAATTCTAGAACCGTTTATTATCATTATTCTCGGTACCATTATCGGTGGTTTATTGGTCGCGATGTACATGCCTATTTTCACGCTAATGAGCGTTATAGGATAATCACAGCTCAATAGCCATGACGTTAACGTTAATCGATATATTTTTTAAGAGAGCACTTCATGGCTGTATTGAGTTATTACCCGTGGCTATACCCACTGTTTGCCACTATTTTTGGTTTGTTGATTGGTAGTTTTTTAAATGTGGTTATTTATCGATTACCAATTATGATGGAACGCCAATGGCGTCAAGAATGTCAGGATTATTTTCCGCAGCTGGATGATCCACACAATGATACAGCGCCATTTAATTTAAGTGTGCCTCGCTCTCGCTGTCCTCATTGTAATCATGCTATCAGTGCGTTAGAAAATATTCCGATTATTAGCTGGTTAGCCCTCCGTGGTAAATGCCGCGAGTGTAAAGCACCAATCAGTAAACGTTATCCTGCAATTGAATTACTAACCGCTATTATGAGCTTAACCGTCGCATTAATGTTACCGCCAACATGGTGGGCAATCGCGGTATTAGGTTGTAGCTTTGCGCTAATTGCGCTGACCTTTATTGATATCGATAAAATGCTGCTACCTGATCAAATCACACTGCCATTAATGTGGGCGGGTATTTTATTGGCTGTCATTGGTATCAGTCCAATTTCATTAACCGATTCAATTATTGGTGCCATGGCAGGATATTTATCACTATGGTCAATTTTTTGGGTATTTAAACTACTAACCAAAAAAGATGGTATGGGTTATGGCGATTTTAAATTATTAGCAGCTATTGGTGCGTGGGTCGGTTGGTCATTATTACCGTTTGTGGTGTTGTTATCTTCCCTTGTCGGAGCGATATGCGGCATTGTCATGCTACGAATGAAACATGAAGATCAACAAACACCGTTCTCTTTTGGACCATACCTTGCTGTTGCTGGCTGGATTGCTATGCTATGGGGCGAACCAATTTTACATTGGTATGTTACTTCATATTTAGGGCTTTAATTGATGGCAGTTGTAATTGGTTTAACGGGTGGCATTGGCAGTGGTAAAACAACGGTCGCTAATTTATTTGGTGCTTATGGCATTGATTTAATCGATGCCGACATTATTGCTCGTGAGGTCGTCGCTATCGGTAGTGCCGGTTTAGCTGCCATTACTGAAAAATTCGGTAATGGCATACTACTTACTGATGGAAATCTTGATAGACACCAATTAAGAGCCACTATATTTAGTGATCCTCACCTTAAAAACTGGCTCAATCAGCTACTTCATCCATTGATCCGTGAAAAGATGTTAGCCGATATAAAACGTGCTACTTCCCCGTATTGCCTACTGATCGTACCCTTAATGATTGAAAATAACCTCCAATCTATGACTGATCGGTTACTGGTGGTTGACGTTGACCAACAAACACAGATAATGCGTACCCAACAGCGAGATAATGTATCGCTTGAGCAAATAAAAAATATTGTTGCCGCGCAAGCATCGCGCCAACAACGGCTCGATGCTGCCGATGATATCATTTGTAATGATGGTGACAATCAGGCACTGTTGACACAAGTTGCTCAGCTACATCAGTATTATCTTGCACTTGCACAAACCGCGAAATAACGCTTAGCGTGCATTCATTATTTTTGTTTTCCACTGGTTTTCTGTTATGCAAATACATTGCTATGAACATCCACTGAATGAAAAAGTGCGTATTTACTTACGTCTAGAGCATTTACTTAAACAATTACACCACAGCTGCGAACTTAGCGATCCGTGGCAATATACGATTTTCTTTAATGCCTTATTTGATTTATTAGAGTTAATAGAGCAAATCCCCATTAAAAACGATCTTGCAAACGCACTCAATAATCAAAGTATTAAATTGAAAGTATGGTTAAATTATGACGGTGTTGATCCAATAGCTATCCAGTCATTACTTGATAATATGAGTCATGCTCAGAAAAACTTATTAGCCGCACCACGTTTGGGTCAAAGTCTACGTGAAGATCGTTTTCTAAGCTCGATTCGTCAACGTTTCTCAATTCCTGGTGGTACTTGCGGTTTTGATCTGCCAGCGCTGCGCTATTGGTGCCAACAACCATTAGATGAACGCCAACAAACAATGCAAGTATGGCTTGATCAACTATCAGAAGTCGATCAAGCATTAAACCTATGGCTACATTTAGTGCGTCAATCAGCACAATATCAACCGCAATCAGCACATAATGGTTTTTTCCAAAATGATGCCAGCTTATCGTGTTTACTTCGAATTGAAATCGATGCAAGCTATGGCGTTTATCCTGTAGTATCAGGTCATCGCAGTCACTTCTCTATTCGCTTTTCTCCTTATGAAGAAGGCTCGACAGTGGCAACGAATATCGATTTTAAACTAGCTATTTGCTGAGGTAACTATGTCACAATCTCAACCGACAGTGGTGAAATGTCCAACCTGTAAAACGGATGTAGTATGGGGCGAGCAAAGTCCATACCGCCCTTTTTGTTGTAAACGCTGCCAATTGATCGATCTTGGTGAGTGGGCAGATGAAGAGAAAGCCATTGCAGGCGCACCAGATATGTCTGATGGCGATGGTTGGTCAGAAGATAGCTACTAAATCTTCACACCACTATTTAACAACAGATTACAAATAAAGGGCGAGCCAATATTCATATTAGCTCGCCCTTTTTAATCGCTAAATTTTTTCATTCTTCGATATTATGCAGGTACGATGTTATGTCAAAAGACGTTATGCCCCAAAAAGTTGCCACCCAAAAACGTATTTGGATCGCTGTAGGGATCATTTTAAACCCAGCACAAGATCAAATCTTTATTACTCGTCGTGATGCAAATGCTCATCAAGGCGGGTTATGGGAATTTTCTGGCGGTAAAGTAGATGCCAATGAGACTGCTGAGCAAGCGGTTATTCGCGAGCTTAACGAAGAGGTTGGTATTGAAGTCACTGCGCTAACGCCATTTATGAGCCTTGCTCATGATTACCCTGATAAAGCACTGCTGTTTGATTTTTTTACGATTACGGCATTTATAGGTGAAGCACATGGTAATGAAGGTCAAGCGGGATTATGGGTCGCGATTAACCAGCTTGATCAATATCCATTTCCTAAAGCTAATGCCGCAGTGTTGGCGAAGATAGTTGAGGTATATGGGGAATAAAAAAAGGTCGCTCAAAAGCGACCTTTTTTCTTACAGCTTAACAGCGATCTTAGTCGATCTTACCGTGACACTGCTTGTATTTTTTACCAGAACCACATGGACAAGGCTCGTTACGGCCGATCTTACGCTCTTCGCGCTCAAACGTACCTTGATGGCCATCATCTTCTGCTGATGATTCATCTGCAATTTGGTTGTCTGCATTGTGATGTTGGAATTGTTGACGCTGTGCTAGCATTTCTGCCATTTGACGACGTTCTTCTTCCATTCGATCAACTTCTTCCTGCTGCTGTACTCGTACCTTACTTAAGATAGAAACAACATCACTCTTTAAGTTATCTAACATCTCTTCAAACAGTTCAAACGACTCACGCTTGTACTCTTGCTTAGGGTTCTTTTGTGCATAACCACGTAGGTGAATACCTTGACGAAGATGATCCATCGCCGCTAGGTGTTCTTTCCATAACGTATCAAGGTTTTGCAACATTACCGTTTTTTCAAAGTTACGTAGCACTTCAGCGCCAACAACTTGTTCTTTTTCACGGTATAACTCAAATGCTTTTTCGATAATACGTTCACGAAGCGCTTCTTCATAAAGCTTATCTTCAGTGTCTAACCAATGTTTGATGGGTAGATCTAAATCAAAGTCTTCTTTTAGACGTGCTTCTAGACCATCGATATCCCACATTTCCTCTAGCGATTGCTGTGGAATGTAGTTATCAATAACAGCGTTCAACACGTCTTCACGGTTGTGCTCAATCATTTCACTGATATCAGTCGCATTCATCAACTCATCACGTAGCTCATACACTACTTGGCGCTGATCATTAGCAACATCATCAAATTCAAGTAATTGCTTACGAATATCGAAGTTACGTCCTTCAACTTTACGTTGAGCGTTTTCAATCGCTTTTGATACCCATGGGTGCTCAATCGCTTCGCCTTCTTCCATACCTAACTTCTTCATCATGCCTGAGACACGATCAGAGGCGAAGATACGCATAAGGCCATCTTCCATTGAAAGATAGAAGCGAGAAGAACCAGCATCACCCTGACGACCAGCACGACCACGTAACTGGTTATCGATACGGCGTGATTCATGGCGCTCAGTACCAAGAATATGCAAACCACCTGATGCTAATACTGCATCATGCTTAATTTGCCAATCTGCACGGATCTTAGCAATTTGCTCAGCAGTTGGATCAATAAGCTTTTCAACGTCTGTTTTCCACGAACCACCCAACATGATATCGGTACCACGACCGGCCATGTTAGTTGCGATAGTTACCGCACTTGGTGCTCCAGCTTCAGCAATGATGTCGGCTTCTTTTTCGTGAAACTTAGCGTTCAATACGTTGTGCTTGATACCCGCTTTTTTCAGTGCGTTTGATAGCAGCTCAGATTTTTCAATCGATACTGTACCCACAAGACATGGCTGACCGTTTTTAACACGCTCAGAAATATCTTTACTGATTGCCACGAATTTCTCAGCTTCAGTCATGTAGACTAAATCGCCATTATCAATACGTGCCATTGGACGGTTAGTGGGAAGCACTACCGTATCAAGGTTGTAAATAGATTGGAATTCAAACGCTTCAGTATCTGCAGTACCTGTCATACCCGATAATTTTTCGTATAAACGGAAATAGTTCTGAAAGGTAATTGACGCCAACGTTTGGTTTTCATTTTGAATCTTAACGCCTTCTTTCGCTTCAACAGCTTGGTGAAGACCTTCAGACCAACGACGACCAGGCATTGTACGACCAGTATGCTCATCGACAATGATAACTTCATCATCTTGTACGATATAATCGACGTCTTTTTCAAACAACACGTGAGCACGTAAACCGGCATTAACGTGGTGTAATAAACTAATATTAGCTGGAGAATATAGGGTATCGTTCTCAGCCATAATGTCATTTGTAATCAACAATTCTTCGATGAATTCTTGACCCGTTTCGGTAAAGTGCGCTTGCTTTGATTTTTCATCAACGGTGTAGTGACCTTCACCACGGTAATCGGCGCTATCTTCTTTATCTTGACGAACCAATAACGGAATCAGCTTGTTCACTTTGATGTACATTTCTGAGCTATCTTCAGCGGGACCAGAGATAATCAGCGGTGTACGTGCTTCATCGATTAGGATGGAGTCAACTTCATCGACAACCGCGAAGAAGCGTTCACGTTGAACACGATCTTCAGGGCGGAATGCCATGTTGTCACGTAGGTAATCAAAACCAAATTCGTTATTTGTACCGTAAAGTACATCAGCGGCATAAGCTTCTTTCTTCGCTTGCGGTGACATATTCGGTACGTTAACGCCAACAGTCATGCCAAGAAATTCAAATAACTCACGGTTAGTTTCGGCATCACGCGCAGCAAGGTAGTCGTTCACGGTAACAATGTGAACACCTTTACCGGTAAGAGCGTTAAGGTAAGACGGCAATGTTGCGGTAAGAGTTTTACCCTCACCAGTACGCATTTCGGCAATTTTACAATCGTTTAGAACCATGCCACCAAGTAGCTGTACGTCAAAGTGACGCATGCCATAAACACGATTTGATGCTTCACGAACAGTCGCAAAGGCTTCTGGTAGTAGTTGATCTAGCGTTTCGCCTTGATCTAAACGCTCACGAAATTCAGCTGTTTTTGCTTGCAGCTCATGATCTTGTAGGCTTTCAAACTGAGGTTCTAGCTTATTGATTTGATCAACAATTTTGCGCATACGACGCAGAGTGCGGTCGTTACGGCTACCGATAACTTTAGTCAGTAGTTTTGATAACATGGTGATGCCGTTTTCTCTTTGTTATATCAGCGTTTCTATTGCTGAATCGCTTAATTCGGGTTTCATTCCTTGGGGGACCTAAGCCATCCCTATCCCACAGGAATTGTCACGATGGTGACTAAGAAGTTAATCCTAAAACATATGTTAATTAATATTGTGTCGCGATAGCTGCTTTTCAAGGGTTAACATTACTATCCTAACAAAAAGCACCTTGCTCAATGCTAAATTAATACTATTTATTGCTATCTAAGTACAAAAACACACAGGTTACTGCGACTTGGCAGACATATCACTCAACATATATTAACCTATATACTTAATATGATAAGTCATATTCGTGTCATCGCCTATGATAAAAGCCACAGCACAGGTTTTATCTTTGAAAAATTAGAATCATATCCGCAAAAGTAACATTTTTATTCTGTTGAACATTCAGGAACTAAAATCATGAGAGATCATCGCCCCCAAACTGCTGCACATCTACTTGATAGTGATGGTCTAACATCAATTCAACAACGGGCGGCGGCATTAAGTAAACTTAATTCTGCAGTAAAAGCCCATCTCAATTGTGCCGAACATTGTCGTGTCAGCAATTATCGTCAAGGAATATTGATCATTGAAACGGCATCGGCAGCATGGTCAATGCGACTTAATTATGAACGTTACCAATTAATGATCAAATTACGCGAGAAACTCTTACCTAAATTGCAAGATATTGAGGTAAAGGTTAATCCAGCGCTTGCCGCAGTAGCTGTTCGTAAACAAGATAAAATTCCTGATATTATTCAAAAACCAATCAGTAATGTAGCAGCACAACATCTGTTAGCTACAGCGGAAAATGCGCCAAATAAAGTCAAAGCATGCCTTGAACGTTTAGCTAAACTAGCACAAAAGAAAACCAGCTAAATCACAAATAACAGATACAAAAACGCCGAACATAAATGCTCGGCGTTTTTTAATACAATGCTATTGCGTGATTACGCCAATACCATACCTGGTTGAGCAAAAGTGACTGGCACTTCGCGCTCATCTTCAAAGGTTGACCACTCATAGGCTTCTTGATCAGCCAGTACTGCTCGCAGTAGTTGGTTGTTCAGTGCATGACCTGATTTATAAGCGCGCATTTCACCAATGATATTATGGCCACACATGTAAAGGTCACCAATGGCATCCAATACTTTGTGTGTTACAAGCTCATTATCAAAACGTAAGCCATCATCATTCAGAATACGGTAGTCATCCAGTACAATTGCGTTATCAAAACTACCACCAAGACACAAATTTTGTGATTGAAGGTATTCGATATCGCGCATGAAACCAAAAGTACGTGCACGGCTAATCTTTTTAACAAAAGACTGGCTTGAAAAATCTAACACTAGACGCTGCTGATCTGAATCAATCGCAGGGTGGTTAAAGTCGATAGCAAAATCAAGACGGAAACCGTTATAAGGCACGAGTTCCGCCCACTTGTCGCCATCTTCAATGCGAACAGGCTTTTTAATACGTAAAAAACGCTTTGGCGAATTTAATGTATCTATACCTGCTGATTGAAGCAGGTAAATAAATGGGCTTGCGCTACCATCCATAATTGGAATTTCAGGTGCATCAACTTCGATAATTACATTATCGATACCCATACCAGCTAGTGCAGCATTCAAGTGTTCAACAGTTGAAATGCGCACGCCTTGTTCATTTACAAGAGCGGTACATAACATGGTATCGCGTACTGAATCTGCATTTGCAGGAAAATCCACCGGGGGATTAAGGTCAGTACGGCGATAAATCACGCCTGTATTTGCGGCAGCAGGACGCAGAATAAGCGTCACTTTACGTCCAGAGTGGAGGCCCACACCAGTCGTCTGCACAATGCTTTTAAGTGTACGTTGTCTGATCATCTGCTTCATATCTCAACGGTTAAACAAACTTTTGTTTGCAAACTAATTAGGTGAATAAAAACTATTCTCAACACCGAGATGGTGAATTGAATATTTATCATACCATAACCTAAAAAATATCCAACAAAATTCACTGCGTATGCAAAAGCGCATCTTTTATAGTGAAACAAAAGATGCTACGTTTACTCAACTAAATTAGCACAATAATCAATATGTTGGCTATTTTAGTCCGCTTGTTTACGCAAGAATGCGGGGATATCTAGATAGTCATGATCAGCACCCTGAGACTTAGTTTGTTGCGATTCAACAGACTTATCTTCAGCGATTGCAGCAGGTTTTTCCTGTGCAACAACAGGGGCTGGCTTTGATGACGTTACTAAGGTGATATCTGGCTTGCACTCTTTACCGATGCCTGTTGCCACTACAGTTACACGTAGTTCATCAGTCATATCTGGGTCAAGTGAAGTACCAATAACCACGGTAGCGTTATCAGAAGCGAATGCTTTTACTGTGTTACCCACAGTTTCGAATTCATCTAGACGCATGTCCATACCAGCAGTAATGTTAACTAAAACACCACGCGCGCCAGCTAGATCGATATCTTCTAGTAATGGGCTAGAAATTGCCATTTCGGCAGCTTCTTCAGCACGATCATCACCAGCAGCAACACCACTACCCATCATTGCATGACCCATCTCTGACATTACGGTACGTACGTCCGCAAAGTCGACGTTGATCATGCCTGGGCGAGTGATTAACTCAGCAATACCTTGAACCGCATTCTTAAGTACATCGTTTGCTTTTGCAAAGGCATCAAGTAATGTGATACCACGACCAAGTACTTTAAGTAGCTTTTCGTTAGGAATAGTAATTAATGAATCTACATGCTTAGAAAGCTCATCAATACCTTGCTCAGCAAATGCCATACGCTTCTTACCTTCGAAGCTAAATGGTTTAGTTACAACAGCAACAGTAAGAATACCAAGCTCTTTCGCTACTTCAGCAATGATTGGTGCAGCACCAGTACCGGTACCACCCCCCATGCCCGCTGCAATGAAGATCATATCAGAGCCTTCAAGCTCTTTTTTGATCGCTTCACGATCTTCTAACGCTGAATCACGGCCCACTTGTGGGTTAGCACCCGCTCCCAAACCTTTAGTGATATCACCACCGATCTGAATAACAGTACTTACGCTTGTTTTACGAAGAGCTTGTGCATCAGTATTAACACTAATGAACTGCACGCCTTCAATAGACTCACGTACCATGTGATCGACAGCATTACCGCCGCCGCCGCCAACGCCAATGACCTTAATTACAGCTTCATCAGACATTTCCATCATCGGTTCAAACATTTGTTCTCTCCGTTATCCTGTTCGCATCAGGTTTAAAAATTCTTTTCGAACCAACCACCGATTCGTGAAAATAACCCAGTTACCGAGCGTTTCGGTTCTTGTGCATTTTCATCAAATGATTGACTATCCTTTCCGTAGTGCAGTAATCCTACTGCAGTAGCATAGGGTGGCGACTGAACATAATCAGTCAATCCACTCAGATCAAGAGGCTGACCAATACGTACTTGATTACGGAAAACCCGCTCAGCACATTCAGTTAAGCCTTCCATTTGTGCAGCGCCCCCGGTAAGGACGATGCCCGCTGCTAGGTGGTGTTTAACACCAGCCTCTCGCAATTGATCTTGTACGGTTAGTAATTTTTGATTTACTAACCCTAGCAATTCACTATATCGAGGCTCTATTACTTCTGCGAGTGTTTGGCTTTGCAAGCTTCTAGATGGACGACCACCAACACTCGGTACATCAACCTTAGCATCTTTACTCACCAATTCACTCAGTGCACAACCGTATTTCACTTTAATATCTTCAGCGTCACCCGGCGGTGTACCAAATGCATAAGCAATATCACTGGTCACAGCATTACCAGCATACGGAATCACTTCCGCGTGACGTAATGCGCCACCAGTCCAAATGGCAATATCCATTGTACCGCCGCCAATATCGACTACGCATACGCCGAGCTCACGCTCATCTGGGGTCAGTACAGCATGGCTTGTTGCTAATCCTGAAAAAATCAGATGATCAACACTTAAACCACAACGCTCTACTGCTTTAACGATGTTGCGCGCCATGTCGTTATGACAAGTGATCAGATGAACACTTGCTTCCATACGAACACCAGATAAACCAACAGGGTTTTTAATCCCTTCTTGGTAATCAATCGCAAATTCTTGTGGAATCACATGCAACGTACGTTGCTCATCGCTTATTTTTACTGATTTCGCCGTATGAATAACATTATCGACGTCATCTTGAGTCACTTCTTTATCAGAAATTGGCACCATGCCTTTTTCTGTTTGGCAACTAATATGTTTACCTGATAGCGACAAACACACGGAACCAATTTGGCAATCAGCCATCAGTTCAGCCTGATCAACTGCACGTTGAACTGACTTTACTACTGACTCAAGGTCATTAACCCCACCTTTATCCATTCCGCGTGACGGGCTGCTACCTACACCAATGACATTAACATTGCCATCGGGTAAGACCTCCCCAACCAAAGCGCAAACTTTAGAAGTGCCGATATCAAGACCAACAATGAGTTTTTTATCTGCAGCCTTAGTCATCAGTGCACGCTCTTATTTTTTATCCGGCGCATGTTTATCATACTCCGGCTTTATTTTCCAACCCACAGCTGCGCCAGTATCATAGCGCAAATCTACATAATCAATTGGCTTATCCTGCTTCAATAGCTCAGGATAAATCTCAATAAAACGTTTTATACGTTGCATTCGAGCTTCATGCCCTAATTCAAGCCTAATTCCGTTTGTTAACACTACGTGCCAAGCACGACGTTCATTAAACGATAATGATGCAATCCCAAAACCTGCTTCTTTCAATACCGGACGCATTTCTTTGAGTCCAGTTAAAACTTCTTCACTGCTGCCTTTAGGACCAATCAAATTGGTTAACCCTAACTTTGCAACTTGGAATGCTGGCGCTTTAAAAACAAGCCCAGACCGATTAACTAAATAAGTACCATTCCACTCAGCAACAGGTTGATTTTCAACTATAAAAACTTTAATCGTATTCGGCCACTGCTTACGTACAGCAGCTTGAGCGACCCAAGGCAAAGCTTCAACAGATGCTTGAATACTATTTACATCTTGGGTCATAAAACTACCCAAATGATGAAGCTGTAAAATTGACTGCATAACATCATCTTTGGTGAGATAATGTAGCTGACCCTGAATAACTAAATTTGACAAGGGTAATCGGTTTGCATCTATCATCCAATCTTTGGTCGCACTAACAAGCCAAACCGTAAAACCAATGACAAAGAGAAAAAAAGCCAATCCCCCCCAGCGCTTCAAACCGCGAGGCGAGGATGATATATGTTCTTTTGTTTCGACTTGTTCAGCCATCGCGTGTTTATTTACCTTACCGTTTTAATCAGACCATTCTATAAAGGTATTTAATAATGGTGTGTTCAGCCAGATATTAACAAGTAAAGTTGAACAATTATACCGAGCAACTCGACCTACTCCAACACTCATAAAGCGTTTTCCGAGCATAACCTGACAATAAATTTATTTATTTATTGAAAAATTGCAAAAAATAGCCGTCACTGGCAGTAGAATATTCATTCTATCAGCCAGTAATCAAAATTTACGCTAAAATTTAAAACAAAATATATCAATTAAGCATCTTTACGCATAATTGCGATATTTAAGTGTAATTCTGCCAATTGACGAGCTATCTTGCCAACATCACCAGCACCTTGTGTCAACACTAAATCATTATTTTGGATAATATTAGCTAGAATTGCAGGCAGATGCTCTGCTTGTGGCACAAAAACGGGATCAATTTTAGATCGAGAACGAATAGTACGACACAACGAACGACTATCAGCACCAGCAATTGGGGTTTCTCCCGCAGCATAAACATCCAGTATTAATAACACATCAACCTGCTCTAACACATTCGCAAAATCATCATATAAATCGCGAGTACGGCTATAACGGTGCGGCTGAAATATCATCACTAAACGCTTATCAGGCCAACCAGCACGTGCCGCTTGAATGGTGACATCAACTTCGCTTGGGTGGTGACCGTAATCATCCACCAGCATCACATTACCATTACCCGTTTCAAACTCACCTAAGTGATCAAAGCGACGACCAGTACCTTCAAACTCAATTAACGCACGCATGATAGCATCATCACTGACACCTTCTTCCGTCGCAACAGCAATCGCCGCTGTTGCATTAAGAGCATTGTGTTTACCCGGTATATTAAGGGTAATATTCAACGCCGGTTTATCATTGCGTAATACTGTAAAATGCCCCTGTTGACCTGTTTGAGTATAGTTAACTAAACGCACATCAGCATCATCTGCAAACCCATAAGTTAACATTGGGCGACCTACTCGTGGTAATAATTCACGCACGACAGGATCATCAATACACATCACCGCTAAGCCATAAAATGGTAGATTATGGATAAAATCGATAAAGGTTTGTTTTAACACCTCAAAATCACCGCCATAGGTATCCATATGATCGGCTTCAATGTTAGTGATCACACAAACCATAGGCTGCAAATGTAAAAATGACGCATCACTCTCATCTGCTTCAGCAATTAAATAACGGCTACAGCCTAAACGTGCATTCGTACCAGCACTTTTTACTAAACCACCATTTACAAACGTTGGATCAAGACCCGCCTCTGAGTAAATCTGGGTTGTCAGTGCTGTCGTTGTCGTTTTACCATGTGTACCCGCAATCGCAATACCATGACGGTAGCGCATTAACTCTGCCAACATTTCAGCACGACGTACAATTGGAATACGTAATTCTGTTGCGGCTAATAATTCTGGATTCTGTTTGTTGATAGCTGTCGATGCGACAACCACGCTTGCACCTGTAACATTTTCAGCTGCATGACCAAAAAAGATCTCAGCGCCTTTTGCAGTAAGGCGGTTAGTCACAGCATTAGGTGCAATATCAGAACCGCTAATACGGTAACCTTCATTAACCAATACTTCTGCGATGCCGCTCATGCCAGCACCACCAATACCAACAAAGTGAATACGTTCGACTCGGCGCATCTCGGGCACCATAGTTCGAATCTTTGCTAATTGCTGGTTATCCAGTTTACTCATCACTTTGTTCCTGTTTAATTCTTTGCTAGTGATTTGATCACATCAGCAACACGTTGGTCTGCATCAATGATAGCAGCATTACGCGCAGCACAAGCCATGTGCTCAAGCGCAATACGATTTAATAAATTAATTTGTTGAGCTAACCCATCAACCGTCAATTGGGGTTGTTCGATCATTTTAGCGGCACCGCATGCCACTAAATGTTCAGCATTTAATGCTTGTTGACGATCTTTGTGCATAAATGGAATAAAAATAGCACCCACACCTGCTGCTGATAATTCTGAAACAGTTAGTGCCCCTGAACGACAAACCACTAAATCAGCCCAACCATAAGCAGCCGCAACATCGTCAATAAACTCAGTCACTTTATGCGGTGTTTGACTATCTTTGGCATAAGCTTGCTCAGTCGATTGCTGATTGCCTTTACCCGCTTGATGCCAAATAGTGACATTTTCACCAAGAATTCCAGCCACTTCTGGCATGGTCTGGTTTAAAATTCGCGCTCCTTGACTGCCGCCCATCACCAGTACTCGAATCGGGCCGCTGCGCTCAGCAAAACGTTGCTTGGGATCTGGTAATAATGTCACATCTTCACGGACAGGATTACCGACAACTTGTTTATTCTTAAAGGCACCTGGAAAAGCCTGCAATACTTTACTGGCAATTTTAGCGAGCCATTGATTGGTTAGTCCAGCAACTGCATTTTGTTCGTGCAATACTACCGGAATACCCAAAGACCACGCAGCAACGCCACCGGGACCACTCACATAACCGCCCATGCCTAAAACGACATCAGGTTGCCATGCTTTGATATATTTACGCGCTTGAATAATCGCACCAACAATTTTAAAAGGCGCGCCAAGTAACGATACAATACCACTACCACGCAGGCCTTTAACTTTAATGAAATCGATAGCAATACCATGTTTTGGTACTAACTCAGCTTCCATACGATCAGCGGTACCTAACCAGCGGATCTCCCACCCTTGTTGCTGTAATTTACGTGCAACAGCTAGCCCTGGGAAAACGTGACCGCCAGTACCACCAGCCATCACTAATAAACGTTTATTCTTTGTCATTAGAATGCTTTTTATCTTGTTCTAGTTGTGAATGATTAGCTGTTGCAAGCACTTGAGAATCTAAAGTTCCTTGTTCAACCGCTACGTCCATGGTCTCTAATGCTTCATCATCAACATCAGCAGGATGCTCTGATAAAAATTTAGCTGCGACCCGTTGTTCAAAATCAATTCGAATCAAAATAGCTACCGCAGCAGCCATAATAAATAAGCTCGAACCACCATAACTGATCAAAGGTAATGTTAAACCTTTAGTCGGTACAATACCGGCAGCGGCACCAACGTTAACTAAGGTTTGAAATGCAAACCAAATACCAAATCCAAACGCTAAATAGCCACCAAACAATAGACCATCTTCAAGACATTTACGTCCAATAACAATCGCTTTAAACACTAACGCAAATAACAGCGTTAATACCACGATAACCCCAATCAAACCTAATTCTTCGGCTAACACTGCAAACACAAAATCGGTATGTGCTTCAGGAAGATAAGCTAATTTTTGAATCGAGTTACCTAACCCCTGACCAAACCAATCACCACGACCAAATGCCATTAGTGACTGGGTTAATTGATAACCACTGCCGTAGGGGTCTTGCCATGGATTTAAAAACGAAGTTACTCGTCGTAGACGGTAGGGCTCAAATATGATCAACATCGCGATCCCCCCCATCGCTAATGCAATCATAACTAAGAACTGCCACAATCGAGCACCCGCAAGAAACAGCATTCCAATCGTACCGACAAACATTACCACGAACGATCCTAAGTCAGGTTGTTCAAGTAATAAAAAACCGATGACTCCAAGGACGATTAATGGCCGTGCAAAGCCCATAAAAGTATTTCGAACTTCATTATTCTTTCGAACTAAATAACCCGCGAGGAACACAAATAACGATAATTTAGCAACTTCGGCTGGTTGAAGGTTAAATACCCCCAGTGGAATCCACCGTGCAGCACCATTGACCGAGCGACCAATAGCCAATACGACAATCAGCATTAAGATTGAAGTTAATAACATCGGTACGCTATATTTTTCCCACGTTGATAATGGCACTCGCATAACAATCGCGGCAATCACTAGCGAACACACTAAAAAAAAGGCATGTCGTAGCGCAAAGAAAAATGGAATACCTGTCAGACGTGTTGCTACAGGTATAGACGCTGACGTTACCATCACCAAGCCTGTTATCATTAAGGCTATTGCGATCCACACCAATTGGCGATCATACAGAATCGGTTTGGCGGGTTTTAAAAACCAACCACAAACTACCGATAATCCGTTACGGGCCATTTTAAACATTACATTTTTCCTGAGACAGAATCTTGAAGCCGAAAGGCTTGTTCAACAAAAGCATCACCGCGCGCCATGAAGTTGGCAAATTGATCCCAACTGGCACATGCGGGTGATAATAAAACCATATCGCCAGCCTGTACTGTTACAGCTGCACGATCCATTGCTTCACTCATGGTATCGACATTTATCGCGTTCTCTACCAATTCGCTAAATAAATGGCCATCACGACCAAAACAATAAAGTTGTACGTTTAAGTCAGCCAGAATCGGTTTAAGTTCACTGAAATCAGCACCTTTACCGTCACCACCCATTAATAAATGCAGTTTACCTGCTAGTTGCAGGCCCATTAATGCAGCAACCGTACTAGCAAGGTTGGTTGCTTTAGAATCATTAACCCATTTAATGCCATACTGATTAACGGCAAGTTGACAACGATGAGCTAAACCGGTGTAACAACGCATGGTTTGGCAAGCCGCGTGACGATCAATGCCGACCGCGTCAGCTAACGCTAATGCAGCTAAACAGTTAGCAACATTATGACGCCCGACAAGCGCAATTTCACTCACGGCCATTAATGCTTCACCCGCAATGGCTAACCACTCAGCATCATCAACCGTAACAAGCCCATACTCAGCATTATCAAAACCAAAACTGGTGATGTTACCTTCAAAATCAGGCTTAGTAGCAAGATCGTCACGGTTATAAACAGCTAATTTAGCATGATCAAAAATACGCATTTTAGCTTGGCTATAATCGGCTAATCCACCAGGATAACGATCCATATGATCTTCAGATAGATTTAAATACACCGCCGCTTCAAGCGCTAACGATGAGGTAGTTTCTAACTGAAAACTTGATAATTCAAGCACATAAAGTTCATGATCTTGCGCTAGCATATCTAATGCTGCAAAACCGATATTGCCACCGACACCGACATTAATGCCGGCTTGTTTTGCCATTTCACCAACTAAACTGGTAACGGTACTTTTACCGTTAGATCCAGTAATAGCCACTACCGGCTTATTCACTGAACGAGCAAATAGTTCAATATCACCAACAATTTCAATTCCCGCTTGTGCCGCTAACAATAACTCTGGCGTCGCTAATGCGATTCCAGGGCTAACAACAATTAAATCGGCGTCCAGTAACCATTGCTGATTCCATTGACCAGCGCACACTTCAACTTTTGCAGGTAGTTGTTCTTGGCCTGGCGGATTATCACGGGTATCAATTACTTTAATATCCAGCAATTGTGGTAATCGTACTAAATGATTCACCACCGATAGACCTGTCATACCAAGTCCAATCACAACAACCTTGTTTATCCCTGCCAAGCCATTCATGTTAACGTACCTTCAATGTTGCTAATGCAATCAATACCAGCATCAACGTGATGATCCAAAAACGGACGATAACACGTGGCTCTGGCCAGCCTTTTAATTCGTAATGGTGATGAATGGGCGCCATACGGAAAATACGTTGGCCCCGTAATTTAAATGAACCAACTTGTAAAATTACCGATACGGTTTCCATCACGAACACCCCGCCCATGATCACCAATAAGAACTCTTGGCGAACCAATACCGCAATCGTACCTAATGCGCCACCTAATGCTAATGAACCTACATCGCCCATAAATACTTGAGCTGGGTAGGTGTTAAACCATAAGAAACCGAGGCCTGCACCAACAATAGCAGTACACAAAATAACTAATTCACCCGCATTACTTAAATAAGGAATATGTAAATATTCGGCGTAATTGTAGTTACCTGTTGCCCATGCAATAAAGGCAAAACCTGCTGCAACCATTACCGTTGGCATAATAGCAAGGCCATCTAAGCCATCAGTTAAGTTAACCGCATTACTGGTACCAACAATCACAAAATAGGTTAATACAATGTAAGACAAACCTAACTGCGGCATTACATCTTTAAAGAATGGCAATACTAACTGGGTTGCTGCGGTATCTTTTCCATAGGCATAAAGCACAAAAGCCACCACAAGAGCGATGGCTGATTGCCAAAAATATTTCCAACGCGCAATTAAGCCATCGGTATTTTTACGCACCACTTTACGATAATCATCAACAAAGCCGATCACACCATAACCAAGCATAACGATAAGCACTGCCCATACATAAGGGTTACTAAGATCACACCACAATAATACGGTTAACGTAATTGCAGCTAAAATCATTAGTCCGCCCATCGTTGGCGTGCCACGTTTACTGAAATGCGATTCAGGACCATCGTTACGAACTATTTGACCGATTTGCAACATTTGCAATCGAGCAATCATGCGAGGACCTAACCACAATGAGAACAATAACGCCGTTAAAATACTCATAATGGCGCGGAACGTCAGGTATTCAAACAGACGAAAAAAAGGAATTGAGGACTGAAAGTGGTCAGCTAACCAGTAGATCATTATTTATCTTCCTGCAATGCATTAATAACATCTTCCATCTGTGAGCTACGAGCGCCTTTGGCCAGTACCGTCACTTGAGGAGAATTAGATTGATTTAATTGTTGATGTAATTGTTGTTTAAGTTCATCGATCAACGCTGCTTTGTCGCTAAAATGTTGACCATGGTTTAATTCACTGACCACAGCACTAGCACGACCAAATGTCATCACACCATCAAACTGTTTATCACGCGCATATTCGCCCACTTCACGATGTAAGCTTGCGCTCTCTTCGCCAAGTTCAGCCATATCACCTAAAATAAAGTAACGCTTACCACTGAAACTATGCAGCACATCAATCGCAGCTTTTACAGAAGCAACACTGGCATTGTAGGTATCATCAATTAACCGTAACCCAGAAGGAAGCAGAGTGATCGCTAAACGACCTTTAACATTAGTTACTGCTTCTAATCCTTGTTTAACATCTGCCAAGGTTGCCCCTAATGCCATAGTCAATGCTGCGGCTGCCAATGCATTACTCACATTGTGAGTGCCCGCTAACGTTAAGCTAACATCAAGAGCGCCCGATGGGGTTTGCATTGTAAAACAAGCCAGTCCTTGAGAGTTAACCTTTATATCAGTTGCGAAATAATCAGCATTCGCGTCGGTTAGTGAGAAGCTAGCAATAGAATGCTTCGCAAGTAACGGCTGCCACATTGTTAATTGATTAGAATCAAGATTAATTACCGCCAGCCCTTGCGCTGCTAATCCTTCAAATATTTCACCTTTAGCTTTTGCAACACCGTCTAATGAACCAAAACCTTCAAGATGTGCAGCAGCAAGATTATTAATTAATGCTACATCAGGATTAACTAATGCCGTTGTATAAGCGATTTCACCTAAATGGTTAGCACCTAATTCAATCACTGCGTAATTATAAGCAGGAGTCAACCGTAACAATGTCAGTGGCACGCCAATATCGTTATTAAAATTACCTGCAGTCGCTAATACTTCGCCTTTAGCCGCTAAAATTGCCGCCGCCATTTCTTTTACTGTAGTTTTGCCACAACTACCTGTTAGCGCCAGTGTTTTCAAACCATGCTCGGCAGTCATTTTTGCTTTTAGCCATTGTCCTAACTGACCTAATGCTTGATGGGTATCAGCAACAACTAACTGTGGAATATCGATAGCTAACGGCTTACTGACCAATAATGCTTTGGCACCATTATCAACGGCATTTTGACAAAAATCATGGCCGTCAAAACGCTCGCCAATTAAGGCAATAAAAAGGGTATTATTATCAATGGTACGAGTATCTGTTGATACTGCTGCAATCTCAGTATCCGCGCCAATAAGTTCAGCATTTAGTACTGACTGTAAATGACTTAGTTGAACCTTTATCATGCCTGTTCTCTAAATAATGCGGCCACAGTTTCGCGGTCTGAATAGTGGATAGTACGATCTGCTAGAATTTGGTAATCTTCATGGCCTTTACCTGCAACCAGAATAATGTCATTGGCTTTTGCATGTGTAATGGCATAAGCACAAGCTTGAGCGCGATCATGGATCACAGTTGCTGCAGTTATGGCGCTTAATCCTGCTTGCATATCTAGCATTATTTGTTGAGGATCCTCACTGCGTGGATTGTCATCAACTAAAATAATATGATCAGCGTATTGTTCAGCTATCGCAGCCATCATTGGTCGCTTGCCGGTATCACGATCACCACCACAACCAAATAGGCACCACAATTTACCTTCACAATGCACTCGTAATGCTTGCAGTGCTTTTTCTAATGCATCTGGCGTATGCGCATAATCAACCACCATCATGGCTTTATTACCCATCGCTGACTGAAACACTTCCATACGCCCAATAACAGCTTGCAAACGCGGAGCGACTGCTAATAATTGAGGTAATGAATGCCCACTAGCAAGTAATGTTGCTAATGCTAACAGTAAGTTAGTCGCATTAAATGAACCAACTAATGGCGCGGTAAACACGCCCTGACCCCAGCTAGAATCAAAACTGATCGTCACACCTTGAGTGCTAAAATCGACTGTCGTGGCCCATAATTTTAGCCCTGAATGTGCAGCTACAGCATCGGCATTCATCGCCACAGCAACCGCTTGAGGTAAATCAACTAACCATTGCAATCCAATCACATCATCAGCATTAATAACGGCAACACCGCTATCATGCTCAGTAAATAAGCTTTTTTTCGCTGCGGCGTAATGTGCCATATCACCATGATAATCAAGATGATCACGGCTAAGATTAGTAAAGATACTCGCCACAAAATGGAGCGCGCTAATACGACCTTGAACTAAACCATGAGAGGAGACTTCCATCGCTGCAAAATTAGCCCCTTGCGCAACTAATCCAGCCAATGTTTGTTGAATTTCAATTGCGCTACCAGTGGTATTTGCTGCTGGGTGTAGATCCGTCAACAAGCCATTACCTGTCGTTCCCATCACACCAGCGCGATAACCTATTAAGTCAGCCCACTGGGCTAATAATTGACTAATCGTGGTTTTGCCATTCGTTCCAGTTACCGCATACAGTTTAAGTTTGCTATCAGGCTCACCATAAAAACGTCCGGCTATTTGCGACAATTTATGCCCAAGATCATGCAAATAAATAATAATGGTTCCATCCTGAAATTGGATATCGCCATCACTCGCAACGCCTTCAGCTTCTGCAACAATCGCACTGGCACCAGCAGCAATCGCATTAGCAATAAAACGACGGCCATCAACAGTATGACCCTTAACGGCAGCAAATAAGCATCCCGCAGTGACTTGACGGCTATCTAATGTCATCGTGGTTAACATCACCTGCAAATATTTAGCAGGTACATTGTCAGCTGTTAACCAAGGCGCTAATAAAGCGCCTAATTGTACTTCCTGTTTAACCAATGCCATGATCACACTCATTTATCTATTTTTAGCGTATCTGCATCTGGCGGTACGTTCAAAATCTGTAATGCACCACCAAGTACTTTTGATAAAATTGGCGCTGCAACTGCACCACCGTAAAATTTATCGCCCTTTGGCTCATTTACCATTACCACAATGGCTAATCGAGGGTGACTAATCGGTGCCACACCAACGGTATAGGAGAAGTAATCATTACCATAACCACCAGCAATCGCTTTTTTAGCAGTACCGGTTTTAACGCCAACACGGTAACCGGGAATAGCAGCACGCCAACCACCACCACCGCCCGCTTTGTCGGTAACAGATTCAATCATTAACAAAATTTTCTTAGCAATTTTAGGATCAAGTACTTGCTCACCAGGAACCACTTTTTCTGTTTTTAGAATTGATAATGGACGCTTAATACCATAAGCACCAAGGGTGGTGTAGGCATGTAATAACTGAATCGGTGTTAATGAAATACCATAACCATAAGCTAAAGTAGCGCGACCAATATCAGACCAACGATAACGGTTAGGGAAGTGCCCTGTCGTTTCACCAATCAAATTGATCCCTGATGGCTCATCAAAACCAACTTTACGATAAGTGTCTAAAATATCTTCTACTGGCATCGCGAGCGAAAGTTTACTTACACCGATGTTACTCGATTTTTGTAAAATCCGTTGTACGGTGGCTAATGGTTCAATCCGTGACACATCAGTGATCACCTTGCTACCGACGCGAAAATGCTTACTCTGCGGAATATTAATCAGAGTATGCTCATTAACAACCCCATTTTTAAGCGCGGTATACACGACAAATGGCTTCACTGTTGAGCCTGGCTCAAAGGTATCGGTGATCACTCGGTTACGCATTTTATACGGCTGGCGATCATTACGATCATTAGGATTGAATGACGGTGCATTAACCATCGCTAAAATTTCACCAGTACGTACATCTGAAATAGCAATACTGACCGAGGTTGCTGGAATATCCATCACCCCTTCTTTCGCTGCACGATAAGCTATCGCTTGAATACGCTGATCAATACTAAGCTCTAATGGTTTACCAGGCTGGCGACTTTCTTGGGAGATATTTTCAACAACACGGCCATAGCGATCTTTACGTACAGTACGTCGACCAGGCTCGCCCGTTAACCAGCCATCATAGGTTTTTTCGATACCATCAAGTCCATGACCATCAATACCTGTAAACCCAATTAACTGCGCACTTACTTCACCTGAAGGGTAAAAACGACGAGATTCCGCCTTTAGACCAATTCCGGGTAATTTAAGTTTCTGAACGTAATTTGCCATTGGGGGACTAACTTGGCGGGCAAGATAAATAAAACGGCGGGTCTTATTTTTTTCAAGGCGTTGTAGCAGTTTTGTACGATCAAGATCCAGAACATCCGCCAATGCATTCCAGCGGTTGGTTTCACTTAGACCACCATGTTTAAATATTTCAACAGGATTAGCGAAAACGGCTTGCACTGGCACACTAACGGCAAGTTGCTCACCGTTACGATCGGAAATAATCCCGCGAGCAGAAGGCATTAATTGTACTCGTAACGAACGAGCATCACCCTCTTGAATAAGACGACCGGGTTCAAGTACTTGAATATAGGCTGCACGAGCAATTAAGCCAAAAAAACCTAACAGAATAAAACCACAGACGATGATAAAGCGCCATTTTAAAAACGGTGTGCTCTTAGGACTAACCTGAGTCTTTTTATTTGAACGATTAAATAATTTCATCTTTTAATGTATAACAATTTCATTATCGACAGATGGACGTTGCATTTTGAGTTCAGTTTCAGCTAATCGTTCAATACGACTGTGTTCTGCCAGTGAATTTTCTTCAAGTATTTGATTTCTCCACTCAACGTCATAATTTTCGCGTTGCATTAATAGCTTCTCTTGCTGCGCAATTAATTGACGAGACTCATGAGTAATATAGACAACAGACAATGCAGAAATGAGGATAGTAAAGGCAATAATCAGCGGCACCAACCCGACCGTGACGAGGTCTCGTCCGATCAGGCTAGCCAGATTCATTGAAGATTCTGTGGGTTTCATAGACGCTCGGCCAAACGTAGCACTGAACTACGAGCGCGAGTGTTATACCCTAATTCATTTTGTGATGGCTTAATCGCTTTACCGATTGGCTTCATCTCAGCACTGCCCAGTGCTTTAATTTGATCTTCGGTTAATGGTAAGCCAGCAGGCACATCAGGCCCTTTACTTTGCTTACGAATAAAGCGTTTTACCATGCGATCTTCCAATGAATGGAAACTGATCACTGATAAACGACCGCCAGTAGCAAGAGTATTCATTGCACCGTGCAAAGCAGTATCAATCTCTTCTAATTCACTGTTAATGTAAATACGAATCGCTTGGAAACTACGCGTAGCTGGATGCTTATGCTTATCTCTAAATGGTGACACTTCCGCGATAAGACTGGCTAATTCACGTGTACGCGTTAATGGTTCTTTTTCAGGGTTTTCACGATGATCAACAATACCGCGAGCAATACGTTTAGCAAAACGCTCTTCACCAAACTCTTTTAATACCCATGCAATATCATCAGCATCCGCTTCTGCTAGCCATTCAGCAGCTGACATACCAGATGTCGGATCCATACGCATATCAAGTGGGCCATCACGCATGAAGCTAAAACCACGCTCAGCATCATCAAGTTGAGGAGATGAAACACCAAGATCAAGTAATACACCATCAACACGACCAATCAGATCACGCTCTTGCATGTATTTTTCCATGCCCGAAAATGGACCATGAATAATTTCAAAGCGAGGATCATCAATCTTTTGTGCTTCAGCAATCGCTTGAGGATCGCGATCGATACCGTAAAGGCGACCATTGTCACCTAATTTTGAAAGAATTAGACGGCTATGACCGCCACGACCAAAAGTACCATCAATATAGATACCATCGGGTTTAATCGCTAATCCGTCTACTGATTCATTAAGTAAAACGGAAACGTGCTCAAATTGCTCAGACATAAATATAATTTCAGCTAAAGTGAAAGCTCACTAAGGCGCGGGGAAGATTCCAGCATATCCTTAGCCTGAAGGTCGATATCATGTTCAATTTGCTGTTGCCATAACGGCGTGGACCAAATTTCAAATTTATTTAGCTGCCCAACGACCATTATTTTATTCGCTAACTGAGCATATTGTCTTAACGTCGGTGGAATTAATATCCGTCCCTGCGCATCCAGTTCACATTCGCTAGCATGGCCAAGCAACAATCGTTGTAAGCGGCGCTCTGCGGGATGAAGACTTGATAGACGTACTAATTTAGCTTCAATTCGTTCCCATTCATCAATGGGATATAGCAACAAGCAACAAAACTGGTGATCGATAGTACAAACAAAGTGTCCCTGACATTGCTCTATTAATGCAGTACGGTAACGCTTAGGCATTGCCCAGCGACCTTTATCATCAATTACAACGTTAGTGGCACCTCTTAACATTGGGGGATCTCGATTAAATTACACAGTAAAATAGTACGTTAATCACTCATTTTAGCAGCATAACAACAAAGATAATGCGACAACACCACTTTTCCCCACAAATTCCCACCACAAAGTGTACGTATGAGACAAAAACGATGTCAAGCAATTGGCAGTAATTCAGACACATTTCTAACAGTGGCTAAATAAATCTGATTGCGAAATGTAATTTTGGCGGAAAATAAAACGAAAAAAAGGTGGTGCTTGTAATCAAACACCACCTTCTCTAAATGTAGGGAGTCGGTCGATAAGCCGGGTTTTGTTCCGCTTTCGCGGCGGCAATCATTCGTCTAGGTCTGCAATCGCTCACAGACTCAAGCAACCTACCCGTCCCCAACGCGGGCCGCGCCATTAGGGACCTATTTGGTCTTGCTCCGGGTGGAGTTTACCCTGCCACAAACTATTACTAGCCGCGCGGTGCGCTCTTACCGCACCCTTTCACCCTTACCTGTGCACCATTGCAAGCAATGGGCCATCGGCGGTTTGCTCTCTGCTGCACTTGTCGTGGGCTTGCGCCCCCCAGACGTTATCTGGCACCCTGCCCTATGGAGCCCGGACTTTCCTCCCCTCCATTGATTTCCCGAAGGTTACCAATGAAGCAGCGATTACCTGACCAACTCCGCAGAGAATTGTATAAGACAACGCTCACAGTTACCAGTGAAAAAATCACCAAAATTACAGCTTGAACAAAAAACCAACGGCTCAATTTTAATTCGTTGATAAAATCCACGCTCTACAGCCCTGTAAGCAAATCTAAACAATCATACAAAATGCTTATTCTAGATTTTCTAGACCCCACTTATACAATGCATTTTTCTTCGCGCCATGAATCTCTGCGGTTAATGCCGCCGCTTTTTTAAGCGGTAGCTCTTTCGCTAGTAACGTCAGTGTACGTAGAACCTCTACCGAGAGTTCATCTTTCTGCGCACGATGCCCCGCAACTAAAATTACCATCTCACCACGAACACGATTACTGTCTTCTGCAATCCAATCAATCAACTCGCTAAGTGGTGCTCCATAGATAGTTTCATAAGTTTTTGTTAACTCACGCGCTAATACTACTTGGCGATCAGGGCCAAGCACAGCTAACATATCATTTAGGGATTCATTAATTCGATGTGGCGATTCATAAAAGATCAATGTTCGCGCATCGTCAGCTAATGCTTGAAAACAATCGCGGCGACCCTTACTTTTTGGAGGAAGAAAACCTTCAAAGCTAAAACGGTCAGAAGGTAAACCAGAACCACTCAATGCTGTAATAACAGCACATGGACCCGGTAATGGCACAACTTTAACCCCCGCATGACGACAGCGATTAACAAGATGATACCCTGGATCACTGATCAGCGGCGTACCAGCATCTGACACAAGTGCAATACTGGTACCGGCTTGAAGTTTCTCAATCAAAAAGTCAGCTTTTTGCTGTTCATTATGATCGTGAAGCGCAAAGGTGCGGGTCGAGATAGAGAAATGGGACAACAATCGCGATGTATGACGTGTATCTTCAGCAGCAATTAAATCTACGTTTGCTAATACATCTAATGCGCGCTGCGTTATATCAGCAAGATTACCGATAGGTGTTGGTACGATGTACAACGTGGCGACATCTACCATGCCTGAATTGCTCTCACTCATTTGTCTAAGATCTCATCTGCAATTAATATCAAAAGTAATTTGTCACAGTTGAATAAATTCAATGCCCAATTTTACCCATAAGCGTAAAAGTGTATCACGACTAATGGCGCCTGTAGCCCTTGCTGTTGCTTTAGCAGGGTGTAGCACGCCAAATCTGTATAATAATCAGGTGCCATTAACGGATATTACTGCGGTAGCCGCTCAAAGCTCAACCGCCTATTTAAGTAAAGCCAATACCAGCGATGGCGCAGAGCGTACTAACTGGGAGATCATGGCTGTTAAGGCAATGATTCTCGAAAATAAATGGCAACAAGCCGATCAATGGATTGCTAAACTCTCACAGCAATCTATGAATCCCACTCAAATTGCGGAATGGCAACTTGCGCGTGCAATGGTTCGTGAGCATCAGGGTCAACCACAAGCGGCACTGAACAGTTTAAATTTTCAACCGTCATGGCAACTAACCAAGAGTCAATATCAACGTTATTACACCCTACGTGCCAACCTCTTGGAACAGTTAAACCACCAATTCCAAGCTGCACGTGAACGTACTAAACTGGATTATTATTTAGATCGCAGCCAAAAATCGGCTAACTGGCAACAAGTTTGGCATGATCTATCAGGTTATACCAATGCTCAATTAGGCAGTGTTAAGCTAACAGATAACGAAAGTGTACTCAAAGGTTGGGTTGAACTCGCAATGTTGAAAAATAGCGCGACCTTATCACCGATGAAACTCAAACAAGCACTTGAACAATGGTTATCTCGTCACCCTCAACATCCGGCGAATCAATATTTACCCGCTGATTTAAAAGCATTAATCGAGATGAAAGCGATTAAACTTGATAATATTGCGTTGTTATTACCACTTTCAGGTCGTTTTGCCGAACAAGGTAAAGCTGTTCGTGATGGTTTTATCAATGCAATGATGGATGATAAAAACCGTGATGCTGATAATGAGCTCAATATTTATGATACTGAAGCTCAATCAATCCCAACAATCATGGCACAACTACAACAAAACGGTACCCAGTTTGTTGTCGGCCCACTACGTAAAAATATTATCACTGAATTCCAACAAGATAATACCAGCCATATCAATATGCTGGCGTTAAATATGCCATCACAAATCAGTAATAATAAACCCAATGCGTGTTATTTTTCATTATCACCAGAACAAGAAGCTCAACAAGCTGCACAGCGTATTTATGCTGAAGGTCATCGCACCCCAGCAGTACTAGTACCATCAAATAGTTATGGCCAACGTGTCGCACAAGCATTTAATCAGCAATGGTCACAACTTGATGGTCAATCAGCATTAACGGTTAGTTTTGGTAATCAAGCTCAAATACCGCAACAAATAAGAGCCGCTTTTGGGCATGGTACAGGAAGGCATGCCGATGCTATTTACATGGTCGCAAGTCGCAATGAAGTGATGATGCTAAAACCTTTTATTGAAGCAGCAATGCCGCCAACAGGTAATCCAGCACAAATCTATACCAGCTCACGCAGTAACCCTGATAGTCATAATACCAATAGTGAATTACGTGGTATCGAAGTCAGCGATATTCCATTACTGATCAACCCACAATCAGCATATATGGAACGTTTTAATCAGCTATGGCCAAATCAAGGTAATACCAGTATCCGTCTACATGCATTTGGTATGGATGCTTACTTGATCGCGAAACAATTACCAGAGATGCGCGCTAATCATGATTACAGTATTCAAGGGGAAACAGGAAAACTTACAGTCGATAACCAATGTGTTGTTCAGCGACAAGTAGATTGGGGAAAATTTAGTAGCGACGGAATAACCCCCCTATCATCAGCAACTCATACGCCAACAGCACCAATATCCAATACCGCTGATAATATAAATCTCATAAATGGTGAGACTTCTGCCCAGTAAACGTCAGATTGGCCAAGTCTACGAACGAATGGCGGAACAATATTTGTGCCGCCATCATTTAACGCCTATTGCACGAAATTTTAGCTGCCGTAGTGGTGAGATTGATTTAATCATGCGACAAGGTAAATGTTTGGTGTTTATTGAAGTAAAATACCGAACGCAATCTCATTATGGTTCTGCTGTTGAAGCCGTTAATTGGCGAAAACAACAAAAACTCAAACGGGCGGCTTTTTTTTGGATGCTCAAAAATGGCTTCTCAATTGAGCATTGTCAATTTCGCTTTGATGTCATTGCCATTCAAGGTCATCACCACCATATTGAGTGGTTTACTAATATATTAGTTGAAGGTTAGTCATGCTAGAGAGCATTCGAGAAAGTTTTACCGAAAGTATTCAAACCCAAATTGCTGCAGCAGAAGCACTACCTGATGCGATTTCAAAAGCTGCACAAGTGATGGTTCAAAGTTTATTAAATGGTAATAAGATTTTAAGTTGTGGTAATGGCGGTTCAGCAGCAAATGCTCAACAACTCGCATCATGCTTAATCAATCGTTTTGAAATTGAACGACCAAGTCTTCCAGCACTTGCACTGACAGCAAATAGTACTGTTTTAACGGCAATTGCCAACGACTATCACCATGATGAGGTATTTTCAAAGCAAGTTCGCGCTTTAGGTCAAGCGGGTGATATTTTATTTGTACTCTCCACGAGCGGTAATAGTAAAAATATCATTAAAGCGATGGAAGCGGCTCTTACACGTGATATGACGATCATTGCCTTAACGGGTAAGGACGGTGGTGAAATGGCGGGCTTGCTCGGTATACAAGATGTTGAAATACGCATTCCATCACAACGTACAGTCCGTATTCAAGAAGGCCATTTATTAACAGTCCACTGTTTATGCGATTTAATTGATCAAGTTTTATTTCCGCATAACGAAGGTTAATCGATGAAGTGGTTATTGACGTTACTGGTTATATCAAGCCTATCCTTGTCAGGATGCTCTGTGTTTTCAACCAAAGATCCACGCAATAATAGTCAGCACTGGCAAGATCAAAAAATAGAAATGGATATTGCTGGCATTACTCATACGCGTGAATATACCAAACAATTAAGTGTCGATAGTATAGCTCTTGGTGGGACCATATTATTGGTTGGACAAGCAACATCACTGCCAATTAAACACGCATTTGTTAACCAAGTGCGTCATTTGACTGGTGCTGATCGTATTTATGATCAAATTCAAGTACGACCGTTGTTAACAATGACCAGCATTAGTGAAGATGCGTGGTTAACGACTAAAGTGAAATCACAACTCATTGCCAGTAAACAACTGACCAATGTCGTTATTAAAGTGATCACTGAAAATAAACGCGTATTTTTATTAGGCTATGTCGCTCCCGAACAAGCAGCAATCGCGACTAATATTGCACGTAACATTTCAGGGGTTGAACACGTTATTACACTGTTTGAAAAACCAGCCACTTTCTAACGCAGACCTTCGTTATTACACCATAAAAAAACGCAGCCAATGGCTGCGTTTTTATTTTAGCAGATTGCCAATATTATTTGACAACGCGTAAGCTTGGACGACCACGTGGGCGTGGTGGCTCATCATCAGGTTCATCACCGTCAGCCGCTTCAGTAACGACTGCAAATGGTGAAACTGTTGGCGCAACCATATCATCAGCGCTTTCGTCTTCTAACGCTTGCTCATCATCATAGATAGCAGAATCAGTATCGTATGCTGCTTCTGGCTCAAACATCGTACCTGCACCGTTTTCACGCGCATAGATAGCCAAAACAGCATACATTGGTACGATAACAGAATGTGGACGACCACTAAAACGTGCACTAAAGCTAACCGCTTCGTTGCTCAATTCTAGATTACCCACAGCCATTGGAGCTATATTAAGGATGATTTGACCATCACTAACAAACTCCATTGGAACCTTAACACCAGGCAATGTCGCATCAACGACTAAATGTGGCGTAAGGTCATTATCAACCAACCAATCATAAAACGCGCGTAGCAAATAAGGGCGACGCGGCGTCATATTTTCCATATCCATAATTACTGGCCAGCTAAACGCATTTCACGTTCAGCTTCAGTCAAAGAAGCAAGGAATGAATCACGTTCAAATACGCGCGTCATATAAGCCTTCACTTCTTTAGCACCAGTACCACTTAGCTCAATACCCATTTCAGGTAAACGCCATAGTAGTGGAGCAAGGTAGCAATCAACTAAGCTAAATTCATCACTCATAAAGAATGGGTATTCAGCAAATACAGGTGCTAGCGCTAATAACTCTTCACGTAATTGCTTACGTGCTTTATCAGCTTCATCAGCAGTACCTGAGTTAATCTTATCCGCTAATGAGTACCAGTTACGTTCAACACGGTACATCATTAAACGACTATTACCACGGGCAACAGGATAAACAGGCATTAGAGGTGGGTGAGGGAAACGCTCATCCAAGTACTCCATGATAATGTTAGCTTGGTATAACGCTAATTCGCGATCAACCAATGTTGGAACTGAACTGTATGGGTTCAATTCTAACAGATCTTCCGGCAGGCTCATTGGATCAACCAGCTCAATTTCAACACTAACGCCTTTTTCAGCTAGTACGATACGCACCTGATGGCTGTAGATGTCTGAAGCATCAGAATACAGAGTCATCACAGAGCGTTTATTGGCAGCAACAGCCATCAACCCCTCCAGTATATTTAATACACAAAAAGCAACGGAGACTTGAGCCCCCATTGCGAGATTCTTAACCCACTAGATTACCTTATCAGTGGACATCACGCCAATATTCTTTCTTCAACAACACCGTTAATACCAAGAATATGCTAATAAACCCTATTACCCATAACCCTAAACGTTGTCGCTCTAGCTTCATTGGCTCGGCGGAGTAATCTAAAAAATTCACCAAATCACGTACCGCAGTATCATACTGCTGGGAATTTAAGCTGCCACTGCCATCGGTTTCAATACCCATAAGAACTTCGGTTGGGCTACCATCGATCATTTGAGTTTCATAGATTCTACGCGGTACACCTTGTAATTCTTCAAGCACATGTGGCATACCTACACTAGGAAAAAGGCTGTTATTAACGCCAAATGGACGACTAGGATCAGCATAAAATGCATGTAAATACGTATATAGCCAATCAGTACCTCGTACCCTTGCCACCATCGTTAAATCAGGTGTCGGCGCACCAAAAGAAGCCGCTGCATATTGCTTTGACATTGAATTCGTCATTAAATCGCCGATTTTTGCATTAGGGTTAAAGATTAAATTTTGCCGCATAAGATCAAGAGGGATCCCTAAATCAGTTGCCACTCTTTCATAACGCTGATATTGAGTTGAATGACACCCTGCGCAATAATTGACAAACAATTGTGCGCCACGCTGTAAAGATGCCTGATCGGTCAGATCATTATTAGCGGCTTCTAAATTGGCATTTCCACCACCTGCAACAGCACATATCGGCAACCACAACAGTAATCCTACAATCCATTGTTTCATTTAAAGTTCACCCTCTTCGGTAGCGGTTTAGTCGCTTCATTTTTACTGTAGAAAAACAACACAATAAAAAACATAAAATAGGTAAAACTAAATATTTGAGCTAGCACAGTGAACAATGGCGTTACAGGTAACGATCCTAAAATACCCAATGCGATAAAACTCACGGTAAATTGAGCCAGATTGATTAAATGCCCCTTACTGCGGTAACGAAATGAACGTACTCGACAACGATCAAACCACGGTAATAAGAACAGAAATATAATGGCAGCGCCCATCGCAGCAACCCCTAGCAACTTATCGGGGACAGCCCGCAAAATGGCATAAAACGGGGTGAAATACCAAACAGGCGCAATATGTTCTGGGGTTTTCATTGGGTTAGCGGCTTCAAAATTAGGCGCTTCTAAAAAATAACCACCCATCTCCGGCGCAAAAAAGATCACATAACTAAAGAACAATGCAAACACTGCGATCCCAATCAGATCTTTTACTGTGCCATAAGGATGAAACGGGATCGAATCAATAATGTCGTATTTTCTAGTATAATCTTGATGAAAAGTGAACTGGGTTTGATAGTCATCACCTTGGCTACCTTTAGGCAACTTCGTATCAATACCATCAGGATTATTTGAACCCACCTCATGTAATGCCAGCACATGCAATACTACCAACAATAACAAAACTAACGGTAAAGCAATAACATGCAATGCAAAGAAGCGATTAAGTGTGGCTCCCGAAATGACATAATCCCCTCGAATCCATAACGTGAGATCATCACCGATCACAGGAATAGCCCCAAAGAGGGAGATAATAACCTGCGCCCCCCAGTAAGACATTTGTCCCCATGGCAGTAAATACCCCATAAAGGCTTCTGCCATCAGCACTAAAAAGATCAACATCCCAAACAACCATAATAGCTCGCGTGGTTTTTGATAAGAGCCATAAATTAAGCCACGGAACATATGTAAATAAATCACCACAAAAAATGCTGATGCTCCGGTAGAGTGCATATAGCGCAGTAACCATCCATACTCAACATCACGCATTATGTATTCAATTGAAGCAAATGCTCCATCGGCTGATGGTACATAATTCATGGTTAACCAAATGCCAGTAACGATTTGATTCACTAGCACTAACATCGCTAATGAACCAAAAACATACCAAAAATTAAAATTCTTTGGCATTGGGTATTGTGATAAATGCTTACGGTACGCATTAGTTACAGGTAAACGTTTATCAATCCAATCAACTAAACCCGCCATTATGCCATCTCCTTATCAAGCCCTATCAAAATAGTGTCATCATCTAAGAATTGATGCGGAGGAACGACCAAATTAAGCGGAGCAGGCACACCTGCAAATACACGACCAGCCATATCAAAGGTCGATCCATGACAGGGACAAAAGAAACCAGCAGCAACACCATTAACCTGTTCACTAAAACTATTGGGTAAATACGTCGGTGAACAACCTAAGTGAGTACAAATACCCACAGCTAAAAATATTTCAGGCTTTAATGAACGGTAGTCGTTTTGGGCATAAGTTGGTTGCTGAGGTTCTTCAGAGATAGGATCTCGAAGTTGATCATTATGCGTCGTTAATTGTTGTAAGACGGCTTGACTGCGTCGAACGATCCATACGGGTTTTCCTCGCCATTCAACACGGATCATTTGTCCGTCAGCTAATTTACTAATATTAACCTCAACGGGTGCTCCAGCTGCTTTCGCTTGTTCGCTTGGATTCCATGATTTAATAAACGGGACTGCAATTGCAATCGCACCAATACCGCCAACGACGGACGTTGTTGCCGTTAAAAAGCGACGTCTTCCATTATTTATTCGCACATTGCTCATCCATTTTCTCCAATAGCTCCTGCTTGGATTTTTTATTTGCTCTTTTTTATATCCCTAACGTTTAGCTTGAGGCCTAACAAAAAAAAGAAGGCAGTAACAACTTTGCTACAGTTTTAAATTATCATCAACATTTAAAGAATAAGTAAAGGTCAGCATATTCACAAGTTCAAGCTCTTGTTTAGCAACAAATGTTGGATATAGGGTCTTTTTCGTTATTATGCATGGGTGTTTATAGGAAAATAGTAGGTGCGAGGTGCGAGGTGCGAGATGCGAGGTGCGAGGTGCGAGGTGCGAGGTGCGAGATGCGAGGTGCGAGGTGCGAGGTGCGAGGTGCGAGGTGCGAGGTGCGAAAATAAGTAATTTACCAACGGTAAGCAAACTACACCATAAAAAACTGCGACATAAAAAAAAGCCCAACCCGAGGGCTGAGCTTTTCTGTACACAGTAAACCAGATATAAAACCTGGTAGCGTAATATTAACGCTTAGAGAACTGTGGACGACGACGTGCTTTACGTAGACCAACTTTCTTACGCTCAACGCAACGAGCGTCGCGAGTAACGTAGCCAGCTGAACGTAGTGCAGGACGTAGAGTTTCATCGTATTCCATAAGAGCACGAGTGATACCGTGACGGATAGCACCAGATTGACCAGTGATACCACCACCTTTAACAGTGATGTATAGGTCAAAATTCTCAGTCATACCTACAAGCTCTAGAGGCTGAAGAACTACCATGCGCGCTGTTGGGCGGCTGAAGTACTCTTCGATGCTACGCTTGTTGATTACGATGTTGCCAGTACCCGGTTTGATGAAAACGCGAGCTGCTGAGCTTTTACGGCGACCAGTGCCGTAGTATTGATTCTCTGCCATTGTCATAATTCCCAATTAGATGTCTAGTACTTTAGGCTGTTGTGCAGCATGGTTGTGCTCAGTACCCGCGTAAACTTTAAGCTTACGGAACATAGCACGGCCTAGAGGACCTTTTGGAAGCATGCCTTTAACAGCAGTTTCAATAACCATTTCTGGTTTCTTAGCAATTAGCTTATCAAAGCTGATTGACTTAAGGCCGCCGATGAAGCCAGTGTGGTGATGGTACATTTTATCTGTACGCTTCTTACCAGTTACTGCTACTTTCTCAGCATTGATAACTACAATGTAGTCACCAGTGTCAACGTGTGGAGTGTACTCCGGCTTATGCTTGCCACGTAGACGAGAAGCGATTTCAGTTGAAAGACGACCTAGAGTTTTACCTTCAGCGTCAACAACATACCAGTCACGTTTTACAGTTTCTGGTTTAGCAACGAAAGTTTTCATGCTAATTAATACCCATTATTTAAATAGTTTCACTTACTAGAACCATCAAATGATGATTCCTCTGTTAAGAGCCCAGTCATCACCCCTTCGAGTGGGTGGCACTCCTGGCTTTCGCCATACAGGTACGGTGGGTCGCAAGATTATAGAGAAGGGTGCGGAAAAAATCACCTTTTTTCCCAAAAAAAATGGTTTTTTTTCATATCGACGCTCATTAATTGCTAATTAGGCCAATAAATCACAACTTAATGTGTGCTAATCACACGAAATTTACAAATAATTGCTGTTGTCTATCATTTACCATCAATCAACCAAATGTGTTTTTGCTAGATATTGCTCACTTTGCATTTCAATTAAACGTGAGCAACAACGCCTAAACTCAAACAATAATCGACCTTCAATATATAGTTCAGTTAATGGGGCTTCAGCTGACATGATCAAGACGACATGGCGTTCATAAAATTCATCGACCATAGCAATAAAGCGTCGAGCAGCATCTTGGTGGTGTTCTTTCATTACCATCACATCAGCCACCAACACGGTATGATATAATTGTGCTATCTCAATATAATCATTTTGACTACGTGCGGTTTGACATAATTGCTGAAAGCTAAATTGAACAATACCATTGGCTTCACGTTGAGCGAGAATTGGTCGCTGATTAATCATAATATCTTTTGTGTTATAGCGCGGTTCTACACTCAACTGTTCAAAGTAATGCGCTAAATTGTCATTGGCTTGTGGCCCTAATGGCGAATAATAAATTTCAGCTTGTGCCAATGTTCGTAAACGGTAATCAATACCTGAATCAATATTAACGATGTGGCAATGCTGTTCAATAAGCGCAATCGCGGGTAAGAATCGTGCACGTTGCAAACCATTTCGATATAAATCATGGGGAGCAATGTTAGACGTTGCGACTAAAGTAATTCCTCGCTTAAACAAACCATCAAGCAAGGTTGCCAAAATCATCGCATCGGTAATATCACTAACATAAAATTCATCAAAACAAATAATATCGGTTTGTTGTTTAAAATTATCTGCCACATGCTCTAGCGGATCCTCAACCCCATCAAGCTGTTGTAACTGTTGATGAATTTGATACATAAAACGATGAAAATGGATCCTTAATTTCCGTTGAGTAGGCAAACACTCATAAAAGGTATCGACTAAATAGGTTTTACCGCGTCCAACCCCTCCCCAGAAATACAGCCCTTTTACTGGCACGATATCTGCTTTGCTATCTGAGATAGGTAATAATGTTTTAATTACTGACCATAATCGTTGCCATTCTGTCGTCGCAGGTAATGGCTTAATGGGGGTAATTAACCGATGGTATAAATCATCTAAATGAGCCACCGCGGCGGCTTGCGCTGAGTCTGCAAAAAAATCAATACATTGCAGGTCTGCATTATATTTATTAAGTGGTGTCAGCATCTTCATTTGATGTTATTCCTTTTCATCTTATTGCCATAAAATCAGAGCATCACTTGTCACAATATATGATTGAATAAGTATCATGCACATCCGGCTCAAGGTATAGTAATAACGTTATTACAGATAAATAAACAGTATTTTGACTTAAAAAACACGAATTAACACCAAAAATAACAAGGAGTTATCATGACCATGAGTTGGATTATTGCAGCTGCTATTTTTATTGCAGGGATCTTTGTTGGTTACATCATCAGTCGCTTGACCAATAAAAACCAAAACCAACAAATATCACTTAAAAAAGATCTTGATAAATCAAAGTATGAATTAGAGCAATATCGACAAGAACTGGTTGATCATTTTGCCCGTAGTGCTGAATTATTAGATAACGTCTCTAAAGATTACAGTAAACTTTATGAGCATATGGCAAAAACATCAGCGGAACTTATGCCCAATTTGCCCACTCAAGACAACCCATTTGCACAACGAATTGCAACGTTAGAAGCAGTAGAAAATAATGAACCCATTGAAGATGAAGTAATGGATCATCAACCACGAGATTACGCCAATGGTGCAACAGGGCTATTTAGTGATAAACCCACTGCCATTCAAGACAATGAAATTCCAGCGGCAGAACCACAAGCAAAAGCAAGTTAATATAATCCCGTAATACCGCGCCGACTTAACAAGAAAAGTATAATCACGGGAACTTAATTCCAGTTAGCAAGTCATACTTTAACTTGTTAACTCGGAGTTAAATTATGCGTAAAAAAAACCTTTTCGTTATTAGTGCATTAGCGTTAACAGTTAGTACGCTGATGACTCCCCTTGCCGCTAATGCTGCATTACCTATTACCGTCAATAATCAATCAATGCCTAGCCTTGCACCTATGCTTGAGCAAGTCACACCGGCTGTTGTCAGTATCGCGATTGAAGGCAAGCAGCTTTCAAAACAACAACTACCTGACTCCTATCGTTTTTTCTTTGGGCCTGATTTTCCAACCGAACAGGTTCAAGAGCGTCCTTTTCGAGGTTTAGGCTCAGGTGTCATTATTGATGCTGATAAAGGCTATATTGTAACGAATCAGCATGTGATCAATAACGCTGATAAAATCATGGTTCAACTTTATGATGGCCACGAAGTCACAGCTAAACTGATTGGTAGTGATAAATCGTCAGATATTGCGTTACTGCAAATCAATACCCCGCAAAAATTAACAGCGATGAAATTAGCCAACTCAGATAAATTACGTGTCGGTGATTTTGCCGTTGCGATTGGTAATCCTTTTGGGCTTGGACAAACCGTTACCTCTGGAATTGTATCAGCCTTAGGTCGTAGTGGTTTAAATCTGGAAAATATTGAAAATTTCATTCAAACCGATGCCGCAATTAATAGTGGTAACTCTGGTGGTGCTCTGATTAATCTCAATGGTGAACTCATTGGTATTAATACTGCAATACTGGCACCAGATAGAGGTAATGTCGGCATTGGCTTTGCCATTCCATCTAATATGGTTAATAACCTGACGGCACAAATCATTAAATTTGGCCACGTTCAACGAGGTACGCTAGGTGTGCAAGGGCGTGAACTCACCGCCGAATTAGCGCAAACATTTGGTTATGACACCAACCAAGGTGCATTTGTAAACCAAGTTATGCCAAACTCAGCGGCACAAAAAGCGGGGTTAAAGGCTGGCGATATAATTACTTCTGTAGATGGTAATCCGATACGTTCATTCAGTGAATTACGCGCTAAAGTGGCAACATTAGGAGCAGGAAAAACCTTAACCTTACAAGCCATGCGTAATGGTAAATTACAGCAATTCACTGTCACTCTTAGTGCGAGCAAAGCGAATAGCATTAACGCAGATGATCTTCATTCAAGCCTAACTGGAGCGCAATTTACGAATGTAACCGTAAATGGAAAAGCGCATGGCGTTGAGATCTCACAGCTAGTTAAAGGATCGGTTGCAGCACAAACAGGATTACGAAAAGGGGATATTATTATTGGTCTCAATCGAACCGTGATCAATAACCTTAATCAACTACGTAAGGCACTAGACCACCCACCTAAAGTCATCGCATTAGAAATTCAACGAGATAATAATGTGTTATATCTGATTATTCGTTAATTTTATTTAATTGTGATCACTTAGATATGATTGTCAACTCAATGTAGCAATGGCAATCAGTACAATAGTTGGTCTCACTTCAGAGGGGTGCTATTCTGTTAGCACCTTTTTCTTATTCATTTTATAAGGACCGTTAATGCTGGCATTTTTTGGTCGTTCTATTGTTCTCGGCCTTATCACAGCCATTATTGTATTGATTGCCGTCCCTGATTTACGTTCGACGACACCAGAGTCTTTATTATCAGATAACAACTCAACCCCGCTTTCATTTAATTATGCTGTTCGTCGAGCTTCCCCTGCTGTAGTTAATATTTATAACCGCCGTTATGATAATAATAATAACGAAGAACGTGAGTTGCGAACTCAAGGGCTAGGATCTGGCGTGATTATGAGTGATAAGGGCTATATTGTGACTAACTATCATGTTGTTGCCCATGCTGATCAGATCATTGTCGCGCTACAAGATGGTCGCGTTCTCAATGCACAATTGATCGGTTTAGATCAATTAACAGATCTGGCGGTATTAAAAATTAATGCCGATAATCTTCCCGTCATTCCGGTTAATTTACATTATAAAGCGGCTGTTGGTGATGTCGTTCTTGCCATCGGTAATCCATATAACCTCGGACAAACCACTACTTTTGGTATCATCTCAGCAACGGGACGTTCTGGCATGAGCTTTTATGGACCCCAAGATTTTTTACAAACAGACGCAGCTATAAATAAGGGCAATTCAGGCGGAGCTTTAGTCAATACGGATGGTCAATTGGTGGGAATTAATACGGCCTCTTTTCAACAAGCCACTGATATTGAAACCTATGGCATTTCATTTGCTATCCCTTATCAGCTAACGATTAAGATCATGCAAAAATTGATTGCTGATGGACGCGTGATTCGAGGTTGGATTGGGATTCAAGGTCGTGAAATAAATCCATTAATGGCACGACTTTATGATGTTGCTAAAGTTAATGGCATCATTGTTGATGGCATGGATCCGAGTGGCCCAGCATCAAAAGCGGGATTTAAGAAAAATGATATTGTGACTGAAATAGCCGGTAAAGAAGTCACAAATGTGCAAAGTGTACGTGATATCGTAACGGATATTCGTCCTGGCACTCACATTCAGGTCAAAATTTTACGTAATGGTAAAACCATGATGATTCCAGTGACGGTCGCTAATAGACCACCCGTTACTAATCCACCGAAATAAGTAGCTATTACAATATTAGCCCACAATAAACAGCAATAAAAAAAAGCCTCATATATCCTTTAACTAACAAGGAATTACGAGGCTTTTTATTTAGCTATCTAAACAATTGTAGCGATAGCTTATTCAGAAATACGTTCGATATTCATACCTAACGCGCTGAATTTCTGCTCAATAAACTCATAACCACGGTCAATATGGTAAATACGATCAACAATGGTTTCGCCTTTAGCAATGCTACCCGCAATCACAAGACTTGCAGATGCACGTAAATCGGTAGCCATCACTTGTGCACCACTTAGACCCTCGGTATCACCACAAATCACAGTATTACCTTCGATTTCAGCATGAGCACCCATACGGATTAGCTCTGGAATATGCATAAAACGGTTTTCAAAAATCGTTTCAGTAATAATACCAGTGCCTTTGGCGATTAAGTTTAATAGTGAGAATTGCGCTTGCATATCAGTAGGGAAACCTGGGTGCGGCGCAGTGCGAATATTCACCGCTTTAAGCTCACGATCTGTCATATCAAGGCTGATCCAATCAGCGCCTGTTTCAACTAATGCACCCGCTTCTTCTAGCTTCGCTAATACCGCTTCAAGCAGTTCAGGCTTAGTGTTACGACAGATAATCTTGCCACCAGAAACAGCAGCAGCCACTAAGAATGTTCCTGTTTCAATACGATCAGCAACCACTTCATGGCAACCACCAGCAAGACGCTCAACACCTTCGATGGTGATGGTTGCCGTACCTGCGCCTGTAATTTTCGCACCGATAGCATTAAGAAATGCTGCAGTATCTTCAATCTCAGGTTCACGCGCTGCATTTTCAATAACCGTCGTGCCTTCTGCTAATGTTGCAGCCGACATAATAGTCACTGTCGCGCCAACGCTGACTTTATCCATTACAATATGTGCGCCTTTAAGACGACCATCGACAGAAGCTTTAACATAACCTTCATCAAGCGTGATGGTTGCGCCAAGTTGCTCAAGACCCACAATGTGTAAATCAACCGGACGCGCACCAATTGCACAGCCGCCAGGTAATGATACTTGACCCTGACCAAAACGCGCGACTAATGGACCTAATGCCCAAATAGATGCACGCATAGTTTTCACTAAATCATACGGTGCACAAAACTCATTAACGTCACGAGCATCAATATGAACAACCGAACCATTACGAGAGACTTTCACGCCTAAACGTGACAGTAATTCCATTGTAGTATCAATATCACGTAACTGAGGAACATTGGCAATATCTACCGGACCATCAGCAAGTAATGCTGCAAATAAAATCGGTAACGCTGCATTTTTAGCGCCAGAAATAGCCACTTCACCGCTTAATGGGCCACCGCCCTGAATACGAAACTTTTGCATCATTTAGCTCTCTATAACGACATTAATTTTTTATCACGTGCCCACTCTTCAGGCGTATATGTTTTAATACTTAACGCGTGAATGTCGTTTGCTGCAATACGATCCATTAACGGACCATAAATTGTTTGTTGTTTTTTAACTCGGCTCATGCCATCAAATAATGTACCCACTGCGATCACTTGATAGTGGCTACCTTCACCTTTAACGATGATTTCATCAACGTCTAAAGCACTTTCTAGAATTTGTTTAATCTCAGAGATTTCCACAAGCTATCCTCTCTACAGCTTACTCCATGCAAGCTGCTAACATTGGTTCGATATGGCTTAAGCGAAACAGCGTCTTAAGCTGCTTAGGTACATTGTGTAATATTACACAACTCCCTGTTTGCTTAAGGTGTTGGCACAAATGCAGCAACATTACCATGCCCGCTGAGTCAACTCGAGACAAGTCAGCAAGATCGAGTGTTAATTGCTGATTATGTGGCATCCATTGCTTTCTCTGATGCCAAAAAGCGGGCACTGTGTCACGATCTAACGACCCTGACAAGCGGTATTGTCCATCCGCAATTACCTGCCAACAAATCTTATCAGCAGTCATGGTTATTTATTCTCAATTTGGATCGGCTTTGCGGCCAAATCACGTAAACTTTGTGTTACAGCATCAATACCTTTCGTACGTAGCTGACCACTCCATTCACTTTGCTTCGTTGAAAGCATACTGACTCCTTCAGCAACCATGTCAAATCCCTGCCATTCTTTGGTTTTTTTATTCAAACGTAATTTAAAATCAAGACGAATAGGTGGACGTTGTGGATCAACAATATCAACACGAACTGAAATAATACTGCGATCTGCAGGTACAGGCTTAGGTGATTCTAATTCAATTTTTTGCCCCGTATATTGGGTCAATACTTGTGCATACGACGCCACTAAATAATCAGTGAAAGCAGCCGTAAACGCATCACGTTGTGCCGCTGTCGTGTTACGTAAATTAGAGCCTAAAACTTTGTAAGCGGCATAACGGGTATTAATATAGGGTAATAGCTCTTGTTTCACTATCACGCGTAATTCTTCTGGGTTAGCTTTAATTTTTGCTTGTTCAGCTTTTAACGTACCAAATAAATGTGCTGATACTTTATCCATCATTTTATAAGGGTTAGTTTGATCAATCGTTGCTGCTTGAGCCAGCATAGGAATAGCAAGCAAACACAGCATTAAGCCTCGTACAAATTTCATGGTCATTCTCCTTCTTATTTCTTATCACCGCCAAGGCTATATAGCACTTGACCAATCATATCTTCTAATACTAACGCAGATTTAGTATCTTCAATTAAGTCACCGTTATGCAGCATCTCAGTATCAGTATCAATAAACCCAGGATTGATACCTAAGTATTGCTCACCTAATAGGCCGGAGGTCAAAATAGATGCTGAACTGGTTTCAGGAAAATAACCAAATTTCTTATTCACATTTAGAGTAACAATTGGCACATACGTCTGTTCATCAAGGGTAATCGATGTTACTTCACCAACGGTAACACCACCAACTTTCACTGGTGAACGTACTTTTAAGCCACCAATATTGTCAAAGTGCGCTTTAAGAGTATAGGTTTCAGCACTACCAAAACTTTGAATGTTAGCCACTTTAAACGCCAACACTAATAAGGCCGCAATACCGGCTAGCATAAACACACCAACCCATAATTCTAATCGTTTATTTTGTTGCATTATCTTTTATCCATGTAATTTATGCCGTCGTATACATGCGGCTAAGTGAATGTTTAGCTACCAAACATTAATGCTGTTAACACAAAATCCAGTCCAAGTACCGCCAGCGATGAATTAACTACGGTACGGGTTGTCGCACGACTGATCCCTTCCGATGTTGGTACGGCATCATAACCATTGAAGACTGCAATCCACGTAATGACGATAGCAAATACCACTGACTTGATAATGCTATTACCAATATCAGTACTAAAATCAACCGATGATTGCATCACTGACCAAAAACTACCGTAATCAATCCCTTTCCAATCAACACCGACCAATTGTGCCCCCCAAAGTCCAACTAAAGAGAACATCAGTGCTAACAATGGCATTGAAATAACACCCGCCCAAAAACGTGGTGCAATCACACGACGCAATGGATCTACCGCCATCATTTCCATACTTGATAGTTGTTCCGTGGTTTTCATTAATCCGATTTCAGCCGTTAATGCAGACCCCGCCCGACCAGCAAATAGTAGTGCCGTTACCACAGGTCCTAACTCACGTAATAAAGATAATGCCACCATTTGTCCAAGGCTGGTTTCAGCACCATATCCGGCTAAAACCAAGTAACCTTGCAGACTTAATACCATACCAATAAATAGCCCCGACACTAAAATAATCGCCATTGATAACACTCCAACTGAATACAGTTGTTTGATCAATAATGGCAACATTTTTACTGGTTGTGGCTTACACACTAACGCTCCATATAACATCAAGCTTGCTCGTCCACATGCTTGACATTTTTCGATGGTCGCTCGTCCCAATCGGGAAATAGCATCAATTATCATTTTTTGCTCATATTCTCTATTGTCATACACTGACGCCATAGCAGCAATCAGAGCGATATATTAACCAAACAAATCATCACTTAATGGTTGGGCTGGAAATTGAAAAGGCACCGGCCCATCAGCATCACCGTCTAAAAACTGTCGAACCTGAGGGTTAATATCGTTACGTAATTGTTCAGGAGTTCCACAACCAATGATCTTAGCACCAGAGAGAATATAAACATGATCAGCAATACTCATTACTTCAGGTACATCGTGAGATACAATCACAGAGGTAATATTTAAGGCTTGATTAAGATCGCGGATTAACTTGACCAATACTCCCATCGTAATAGGATCTTGACCAACAAAAGGTTCATCGTACATCATTAAATCAGGATCAAGAGCAATTGCACGTGCTAAGGCCGCTCGACGCGCCATACCACCTGATAACTCATTAGGCATCAATTGTGCAGCCCCACGCAAACCTACCGCTTCTAATTTTAGTAGTACTAATGTTCGCAGTAAATCTTCAGGTAGCTGGGTGTGTTCTCGTAATGGAAAAGCAACATTATCGAACACCGTCATATCAGTAAATAATGCCCCTGATTGAAATAACATACTCATTCGTTTACGCGCTTGGTAAAGTTCACTGCGGCGCAATGTCGGTATGTTCCATTGATCAAACCATATTTCACCATTATCTGGCATAATCTGGCCGCCAATCAAACGTAATAAGGTTGTTTTACCAATCCCTGAAGGCCCCATAATAGCAGTGACTTTTCCACGTGGAATATCAAGGCTAATATTATCAAAAATAAGCCGTTCACCGCGGGAGAAACTCATGTTTTTAATCGAAACAAGTACATCATCATTGAGCATTATATTTACGTTACCTCTCGCTAACTAGCTTGTGTAAGCGATGAATATTGATGTTATTTGACACAACAGCCTTTTATGTCACTTTTTAATAAATAACTTAAAAACAATCAGTAGATATTATAAAAATAGCGCACCGATGATAGGAGGAATTAAACATCAACTCAACCAAAGCGCAGTATTATCATGCTTTAATAGTGGATTTTTATTAAAAATAATACATTTAAGATAAAACCGACCCTAACCGCTTTATTCCATTCTAAAACAAATTAAGCTCATTATAAGCCACTTAAAATAAAACATCGTTTTAATAGTGTAAACAGATAAGTCTCTTTTCCCTACCTTAATCGGTTCTGATTCAGCAGTAGTTAATCAAGCTATCTCCCCAAACCACACCAAGATGATAATAAGTATTGGCTTATGCTTCCCTTTTGCATGAGTTAACGTCAAAATTGGCAACTCAAATTGGAAATATTTCATCAATTGACTAAAAATCGCTTTTTTAGCGGGTCGTACTAAAAAGGAATTAACATGCTAGAAGCCATTGTGTTGCTCTGTATCGGATTAGCTTTACTGGTTTGGAGTGCCGATAGATTGGTATATGGTGCAGCTGCATTAGCGAAAAACTTCGGTGTTGCGCCACTGGTTATTGGTATGACTATTTTGGCAATGGGATCTTCTGCGCCAGAAATGATGGTTTCAGCCACCGCTGCACTGGCAGATAAAACTGATACCGCGGTCGGTAATGTGCTGGGGTCAAACATCGCCAATATTGCACTAATTCTCGGTATTACAGCCATCATCAAACCGTTATGTATTAGTTCAACGATCATTCGCCGTGAACTACCCATAATGCTTGGCGTTACCGTGATTGCCGGTGCTGTTCTATGGGATAATTATTTAAGCCGTCACGAAGGCATTATTCTTGCCGTTCTGTTTGCTATTTTCTTAATCGTAATGCTTAAAATTAGCCGAGACAGTAAAAGTGATCCATTAGTTGAAGAACAACAATCAGAAATTCCAACAGATGTCAGTAATACCAAAGCGATTATCTGGGTATTTATTGGCTTAGGATTACTTTTATACTCTTCAGATATGGTAGTAGAGTCAGCAGTTACTATCGCTAAATACTATGGCATGAGTGACTTAGTGATTGGATTAACCATTATCGCAGTGGGTACGAGTTTACCAGAATTAGCCGCCTCAGTCGCCAGCGTATTTAAAGGTGAAGATGACATGGCTGTCGGTAATATTATCGGCTCTAATATCTTTAATATTTTAGCCGTAATGGGCATTCCAGGATTACTTAATCCATCAGCATTAAGTCCACTGGCTATGAGCCGTGATTTCTATGTTATGTTAGCCGTTTCAATTTTATTATTAATCATGGCCCTAGGTAAGCGCCGTCAAATTAATCGTATTGAAGGCGGAATTTTAGTCATTTGTTTTATCGCTTACCAAGCTTTCTTATTTCTTAATATCGCCGCATAACAGGAGCATTCTCTGATGTCTGGTCAGTTTGATTTTTGCAGCCATGGTAAAAAAGTACTTGATACTGAACTACAAGCCCTTGAAAAAATCCGTTGTTATATTGATAACAGCTTTACCCTTGCCTGTGAGTTAATTCTTCATTGCCAAGGCAAAGTAATAATCATGGGAATGGGAAAATCAGGACATATTGGCCGAAAAATAGCCGCAACATTGGCCAGCACAGGAACCCCTGCTTTCTTTGTTCATCCAGGAGAAGCCAGTCATGGTGACTTAGGTATGATCAAAAAAAGTGATGTCGTGATTGCGATTTCAAACTCAGGTGAAGCTGCTGAAATTCTTGCATTATTGCCAGTTATAAAGCGCCTTGGTATTGCGATGATAAGCATGACAGGCAAACCTGAATCTAGCATGGCTAAAATGGCACAGGTGAATCTTCAAGTAACGGTTGATAAAGAAGCCTGCCCGTTAAATCTCGCACCAACCTCAAGTACAACCGCCACTCTCGTTATGGGAGATGCCATCGCAATTGCTGTAATGGAAGCTCGTGGTTTTACTGCTGATGATTTTGCACTGTCTCATCCAGGAGGCGCATTAGGACGTAAATTATTACTGCGTATTGCTGATGTAATGCATAGTGGCGAGTTACTACCTATGATTGAAGAGCATGCCAGTATCAAAGATGCGCTATTAGAAATATCACATAAAGGCTTAGGAATGACGGCAATTGTTGACCATAACCAACAATTACGTGGTATTTTTACTGATGGTGATTTACGCCGTTTACTGGATAATCATATTGATATTCACAACACCAGTATTGGCGATGTGATGTCAAGTAACCCACGAACAATTTCACCACAACTTTTAGCCGCAGAAGGGCTAAAATTAATGGAAGATAACAAAATTAATGGCTTATTGGTAACAGAGAATAACCAATTAGTTGGGGCGCTAAATATGCACGATTTACTTAAAGCCGGTGTCCTGTAACACGATTACCTCAATAAAAATCATCGGTAACACCAAAGAAAATAAAGGCTTAAGTCTATGACTTTTAAAAAGCTATTCTATGTACTATTAATGATTATATGTGCATGGCTCGGCTACTATCTACTTGAACAACACTGGCGACAAGATGTTCAAGTAAAACCTAATGATGACAAACCAATGTTTATTGGTAATAAAGTCAGTAACACCAGCTTTGATTTAAAAGGCACACGCCAATATCAAATTGACGCTGAACATCTTGAGCATTTCAATGTTAGTGGCGAAACAACATTTACCCAGCCTGTATTATGGGTCTTTAAACAAGGTAAAGATGTTGAATGGCGAGTGAGTGCGAACAATGCCAAACTAGAACAAGATAAAGTCTTACATTTGCAAGGTAATGTGCGTATTTTCAACCTACTACCTGATTCAGACATTCAGGTAATTAAAACCGATAATTTACGTTTAAACTTAGTCAATAAAGACTTTAGCACCGATGATCATGTCACTATCAATGGCCCAGTTTTCCAAAATCAAGGCGATGGCATGAAAGGCAATATGGCTCGTAACGTGGCAACTATTCTAAAAAATGTAAAAGGTAGATATGAACCGACTAAAAATTAGTACTCTACTATGCTTGTTGTGTATCAGTGCACCAACATGGGCAATGAAAAGTGATACTAAACAACCCATTTATATTGATTCAGACAGTCAACAAGTTGATATGCCGAATAATATTGTTACGTTTATCGGTAATGTTAAATTGCGCCAAGGTACCATTGATATTCGAGCTAATAAAATCGTAGTAACTCGATCAAACGCTAAATCTCAGCAACAAACTATCATTGCATATGGACAGCCAGCAACATTCCATCAAATAATGGACAATGGCAAACCACTTGATGGTGAAGCACTAAAAATGCGCTATGAAACCGCAACTGAACACCTAAAAATGACCGGAAAAGCCGAACTAAACCAAGATGGCAGTAATATTAAAGGTAATATCATCACCTACAATATTCCCAACCAACGTCTAGTTGCAGAAAGCGGTAACAAAGAACGTGTCACCACCGTGATACTACCAAGTCAATTAAACAATAATAAGAAATAAACATTATTTATGGCTATTCTAAAAGCTGAGCACCTTGCAAAAAGTTACAACGGACGCAAAGTCGTTTCCGATGTCAGTCTTGAGGTAGAATCAGGAAAAATTGTTGGTTTACTTGGTCCTAACGGTGCCGGTAAAACCACCTCATTTTATATGATCGTTGGCTTAGTTAGCCGCGATGAAGGCACAATCACCATTGATGGTGAAGATATTAGCCTTCAACCAATGCATAACCGTTCAAGAATGGGCATTGGCTACTTACCACAAGAAGCATCAATTTTTCGTCGTCTAACCGTTTATAATAACTTAATGGCGGTATTAGAAACACGTAAAGAACTCACCAAAGAAGGTCGTCAAGACAAGGCAGAAGAGTTATTGGATGAGTTTAATATTCAACATATTCGCGATAGCTTAGGACAAGCATTATCAGGTGGTGAGCGTCGTCGCGTTGAAATTGCGCGAGCATTAGCAGCTAACCCTAAATTTATTTTACTTGATGAACCATTTGCTGGTGTCGATCCCATTTCAGTTATCGATATCAAAAAAATCATTAAACATTTACGAGATCGTGGGTTAGGGGTATTAATTACCGACCATAACGTTCGTGAAACACTGGATGTCTGTGAGCACGCTTATATTGTAAGCCAAGGCCATCTTATCGCTAACGGTACCCCTGATCATGTTCTCAACCACGAGCATGTTAAGCGGGTTTATCTGGGTGATCAGTTCCGTCTTTAGCATTCACCATTAGCTATTGATTACAGATAATAACAACAATAACAATAAGGTGTATCAACGTTAATGAAAACTTCGCTCCAACTTAAGCTCGGTCAACAGTTAGCAATGACGCCTCAATTGCAGCAAGCCATTCGCTTGTTGCAACTCTCTACATTGGAACTTCAACAAGAAATCCAAGAAGCACTTGATGGAAATCCTCTTCTAGAGCTTGATGAAACCAATGAAGCAGATGAAGTTAGCACTAACAATGAAACCTCAACCACAGAAACTAGCACTAATGATGCCAGTGAAAATCTTGATGATATAGAGAGCTTTGACACTGCTGAAGTGCTTGAATCTCGTGAATTACCCGCTGAACTTCCCGTTGATAGTACTTGGGACGATGTTTACAGCGCTGGCACCGGAAGTGCAGGAATAGCCATTGATGATGACATTCCAATCTATCAAGGTGAAACTACCGAATCATTACAAGATTATTTAATGTGGCAAGTGCATCTAACGCCATTTAGTGAAACAGATCTCGCGATCGCAACAGCTATTATTGATGCCGTTAATGACAAAGGTTATCTCAGTTGTACCACTGCCGAAATTTTAGAAAACTTCGAGAATGAAGAGCTCGATGTGGAGCTTGATGAAGTGGAAGCCGTGCTCAAACGCGTTCAACAATTTGATCCACTAGGCGTTGCCTCTCGTAATTTACAAGAGTGTTTATTACTTCAACTTGCGACCTACCCAGAACAAACCCAATGGCTTGCTGAAGCTAAAATGCTCTTACGTGAACACATTAATTTATTAGGTAATCGTGATTACCGCCAATTAATGCGTGAAACCAAGCTCAAAGAGCCAGAGCTTAAAGCCGTCATGGAACTTATTCATAGTTTAAATCCTCGTCCTGGAAACCATGTCGTTTCAACCGATACCGAATACGTTATTCCTGATGTCTCTGTATTTAAAGATCATGGCGAATGGGTCGTTAGCATCAACCCTGACAGTATTCCGCGCATCAAAGTTAATCAGCAGTACGCCGCATTAAGCAACAACACCCGTAACAGTGCTGATGGACAATTTATTCGCACTCACCTTCAAGATGCAAAATGGCTAATTAAAAGCCTTGAAAGCCGCAATGAAACCTTATTGAAAGTCGCTCGTTGTATTGTAAAACAACAGCAAGATTTTTTTGAATTTGGTGAAGAAGCCATGAAACCGATGGTTCTTAATGATATTGCGCTTGATGTTGAAATGCACGAATCCACCATATCCCGAGTCACTACTCAAAAATATATGCATACACCTCGGGGTATTTTTGAATTGAAATACTTCTTCTCAAGTCATGTCAGTACGGATAATGGCGGTGAATGTTCATCGACAGCAATTCGCGCACTGGTGAAGAAACTTGTTGCTGCTGAAAATCAGGGAAAACCCCTGAGTGACAGCAAAATTGCGACTTTATTGGCGGAACAAGGGATCATGGTAGCAAGGCGAACTATTGCTAAATACCGTGAATCTTTAGGAATTCCACCATCAAATCAGCGAAAACGTCTGATCTAAACCGGATCAGCGCCAACAAAAGGAAGATGTCTATGCAAATCAATATTACCGGACACCATGTTGATGTAACCGATTCACTGCGGGAATATGTTAGTACTAAATTTGAAAAGTTAGAGCGTTTCTTCGACAAAATCAATACCGTTCAAGTGATCTTAAATGTCGAAAAGCTCCAACAAATTGCTGAAGCAACTCTGCATATTAATTCAGGCGAAATTCACGCGAAAGCTGACTCTGAAAATATGTATGCCGCGATTGACGAATTGACTGATAAACTAGTCCGTCAATTAAACAAACATAAAGATAAACTCAATAGTCACTAATCATGCAACTGAGTAACGTATTGAGCTTGGACTGCACCAAAAGTGCAGTCCCTTGCTCCAGTAAAAAACGCGCGCTAGAGCTCATCAGTGAGATCGCGGCAACACATCTTGATCAAAATCCGCAGCCATTATTTGAATGTATGCTCAATCGTGAAAAATTGGGTACCACAGGTATTGGTAACGGTATCGCGATCCCTCATGGCCGAATCAGTAACAGTGATCATGCGATCGCAGTACTTATTCAATGCCAAGAGCCTATCGATTTTGATGCTATTGATGGTCAACCTATTGACCTCTTATTTGCACTTTTGGTACCAGAAGAGCAATGTAAAGAGCATTTATCGACCCTTGCAAGCATGGCTGAAAAACTTGGAAATAAGAAAATTTGCAAACAATTACGCAATGCAACAACGGATCAAGAACTGTATGACATACTGATTGATGAAGAATAATTCAACATCAATCCACAACAAAAAGGTAGCTTAACCATGAGGTTAATGGTTGTTAGTGGCCGTTCAGGTTCAGGTAAATCTGTCGCGCTACGCGTACTTGAAGATTTAGGCTATTACTGTGTTGATAACCTTCCTGTTCACTTACTGTCGCAATTTGTAAATGACATTGCTAATAGTGAGCAAGATATTGCCGTTAGCATCGACATTCGTAATATGCCACCGCATCAAGGTGAACTTGAGGTTATTTTTAACAATTTACCCAGTGATGTTGATATCAATGTTATTTTCCTTGATGCCGATGATAAAGAATTAGTTAAACGCTTTAGTGAAACTCGACGTTTACACCCGCTTTCTCGCCACAATATGAGTCTTGAGCAAGCAATTCAATCAGAGGCCATTTTACTCGGTGAACTCAAAGAGCATGCCGATCTCGTCATTGATACCACCAATAGTTCAATTCATGATTTAAGTGAAACCGTTCGAGCCAGAGTCCTTGGCCGAGAAGCGCGTGAATTAGTACTCGTTTTTGAATCTTTCGGTTTTAAACATGGCCTCCCCTCAGATGCTGATTATGTGTTTGATGTCCGCTTTTTACCAAACCCACACTGGGTACCAGAGCTCAAACCACAAACAGGTCTTGATCAGGGCGTCAAAGATTTTTTAGCCGCTCACGCTGAGGTTAATAAACTTAACTACCAATTACGTAATTTTATTGAAACATGGCTACCAATGCTCGAAAAGAACAATCGTAGTTATGTTACTGTCGCGATTGGCTGTACAGGAGGTCAACATCGCTCAGTCTATATAGCCCAACAACTGGCTGATTATTTTACCCAACAAGGTCAACAAGTGCAGGTACGTCACCGCACATTGGAAAATTATAAATGACCATTAGTCGCGAATTATTTATTCGTAATCGTCTCGGGCTTCATGCCCGAGCGGCCATAAAACTGGTTGAATTAGCCCAAAGTTTTTCTGCAATAATTACGATCACTAATGGTGATAACAGTGCAACGGCAGACAGTGTCATGGGATTATTAATGCTCGACTCAGCCCAAGGTCAGAAAATCATGGTTAGTGCTGAGGGTCGAGATGCAAAATCAGCATTAATAGCCATTTCAAACCTAATTGAAGCTGGGTTTGATGAAGAAAACTAATTTGCCATCTTACATAAGCATCAATGACCGCGATTAAGCCTATTGTTATTATTGATATTCATCCTTTTTAACACATAAGACTTTGTCATTAACTACGCTTTTTTGCTGCGATTGGTTGATAAAAAGCACGAAATAGCGATATATCACTATTATAATCATGCATATCACCCATACTTCATCAGTTTATAAGCTAATAAAATAGCAATCAGCACAAGACAAAGACTTACTGATTACGTTAAAATTCAGCTTATTGCGCCATCAAATATAAGTGGGCCTAATACCTATGGCGGATGTATTAGAACAAGATCAAACCCATCACACACTCCAAGAAGTCAACAAAGCCCTTGAAAATGGCATGTTTGTCCATGTTCGCCGGTTACTCCAAGATATGGAGCCGGAGGATATTGCTCACCTGTTAGAAGCCTCGCCACCGAAAGAACGTCAAGTCTTATGGCAATTGACCGATCCGGAAGAGCAAGGTGAGATCCTTGATGAACTTTCTGAAGATGTAAAAGATGGCATCGTCTCGCAAATGGAACCAGAAAAACTGGCAGCCGTTACCGAGGGGATGGAAAGTGATGATGTCGCATACGTACTTCGTAGCCTCTCTGATGAGCGTTACCAAGAAGTATTGGCACAAATGGATGCCACCGATCGTCGTCGTATTGAAAAAGCACTCGCCTATCCGGAAGATACCGCCGGTGGGATGATGAGTACCGATTTTATTACCATTCGTGGTGACGTAACTGCTGATGTAGTATTACGTTATTTACGTATGCGTGGTGAACTCCCTGAAGCAACTGATTCATTATACGTTGTTGATGAAAAACAAATTTTAATTGGACATCTTTCACTATCAACCTTGATCACTACTCAACCTGACATCAAAATTAAAGATGTAATGGAAGATGCTGATGAAGCGATTGCCGTTGATATGGCAGACAGTGAAATAGCCAATATTTTTGAACGTCGAAATTGGATATCAGCCCCTGTTGTTGATGCGAATAATCACCTTGTCGGCCGTATTACTATCGATGACGTGGTTGACTTGATCCGTGAAGAAGCGGAACACTCAATGATGTCGATGGCGGGTATGGATGATGACGAAGATACCTTTGCGCCAGTATTAAAATCGGCTAAAAGTCGTAGTATTTGGTTAGGTGTCAATGTACTAACAGCATTAGCAGCAGCCTCTGTTTCCAATATGTTTGAACACACTTTACAACAGATGGCGACCGTTGCGGTATTGATGACAATCGTTCCTTCTATGGGAGGGGTTGCGGGTAACCAAACCGTCGCTCTGGTTATTCGAGGTCTTGCTGTCGGTCATATCGGTGACTCCAATACTCGCTGGCTACTGAGTAAAGAGGCACGAGTCGGACTAATTAATGGCTTAGTATGGGCATTAATTATTGGGTTAGTGGTCTTTATCTGGAAAGGTAGTTTGATACTTGGTGCCATTATGGCTGGAGCCATGTTAGCCAACCTATTTATTGCTGGTGTTGCTGGTGTATTAATTCCAATTGGGCTTAAAAAGCTAAAAATTGACCCCGCACTGGCAGGTGGTATGGCACTCACAACCTGTACTGATATTGTTGGTTTAATGGTGTTCTTAGGCCTAGCGACAATCTTTATTACGCCTTAATTCACCATTACTGAACCTATCAAAAAGCCCGTATCAAATAATTGATACGGGCTTTTTATTGTTAGGCTATCGCTTAATTAAATACGATTATTCACCCGCAATTTTCATCGAATCTAACAGCATTGAGCCCGTTAGAATCTGACTACGGGTTTCGGTATCACTACCAATCGCAACAATATTTTGCATCATATCTTTAAGGTTACCGGCAATGGTAATTTCAGAGACAGGGTATTGAATTTGACCATTCTCAACCCAGAAGCCAGCAGCACCACGCGAGTAATCACCAGTGATAATGTTAACCCCTTGGCCCATCAATTCTGTCACCAATAAACCACGATCCATCTTCTTCAGCATTTGCTCAAAGCTTTCACCGGTTGATGACACCAACCAGTTATGAATACCACCAGCATGACCTGTTGGCTGCATATTCATCTTACGTGCGGCATAGCTGGTCAACAGATATGTTTGCAGTGCGCCGCCGGTGATAATTTCACGATCATAAGTCGCTAAACCTTCACTATCAAACGGCGTACTTGCCATTCCACGTAGAATATGAGGACGCTCACTAATATTTAACCATTCAGGGAAAATCTGCTCACCAAGCTTATCCAGTAAAAATGATGATTTACGGTATAAATTCGCGCCGCTGATCCCCATCACTAAATGACCAAATAATCCGGTGGCAATATCGGCAGCAAACATCACCGGCGCTTCACGCGTCGTCAGTTTTTGCGGATCAATACGGCTAACAGTACGCTCTGCAGCATGACGACCCACACGTTCTGGCGTCCACATATCAGACGCTAAGCGTGACGTCGTATAGCTATAATCACGCTCCATATTGCCATCTTTACCTTCACTGATCACACAACAACTGATGCTATGACGACTAGAAGCATAACTGGCTAACATGCCATGACTGTTACCATAAACACGCACACCGTAATGGCTATCATAACTCGCACCATCACTTTGTTTTACTCGTGGATCAAACGCAAGCGCAGCTTCTTCGGCAGCAATCGCAATCGCAGCAGCACGATCAGGTTCAGGCTCATCAGGATGAAATAAATCCAAATCAGGAATATTACGCGCCATAAGATCCGCAGGGCCAGGACCTGCAAATGGATCTTCAGAGGTGTAATTGGCAATATCTAATGCTGCTGCAACCGTTTGAGCAATCGCCGCTTCACTTAAATCTGATGTTGATGCACTGCCTTTACGGTTACCGCGATAGACCGTAATGCCCAGCGCACCATCACTATTAAATTCAACATTTTCAACTTCACACATGCGAGTTGAAACACTGATACCTGTTGTTTTGTTAATGGCTACTTCGGCTGCATCAGCCTGTTTACCAGCAACTTCAAGCGCTTTTGCTACTGCGGCTTCAAGTTCAACACGCTGATGAGCAACCTGTTCTCTTACGTCCATACAATCACTTAAGGTTAGGGTTTAGCTTATTAGTTATAGAATAATGTAATTTACGCCCAAAATCGTTATTAAACTGATAAAATAGAACTATTGATACAATAAGTGAGCCCATTTATGAGCCGTAAAAATAAAAAAGCCCCTTGGGATGAAGAAGAAGAAATCATCTGGGTAAGTAAGTCCGAGATGAAACGCGACATGGAAGAGTTGCAGAAAATTGGTGAAGCGTTAGTTGAATTAACCCCCAACGCGCTAGCAAAAGTGCCATTAGATGAAGAAATGATGGCCGCAATTAAAGACGCACAACGCTTTAGTAAAGAAGCGCGTCGTCGTCAGTTGCAGTTTATTGGTAAGCAGATGCGTCATATGGATCTCGAGCCAATTCAAGCCGCACTCGACAAATTAAATAATAAGCACTCTCAGCACACTGTTGCCCTTAAGAAACTAGAAATTAAGCGTGACAAATTGATTGAGAACGGTGACAGCATGCTAAATGCAATTTTGGTTGATCATCCCGATGCTGATCGCCAACACCTACGCCAATTGATGCGTCAAGCAGCGAAAGAAAAAGCTCAAGAAAAGCCAGGTAAAGCATACCGTGAGATCTTTCAGTATCTGAAATCGCTCTACCTTGCTGATTAATCAATTTGATTAATGTGCATATAAACAAAAAATGCCAGCATTACTGCTGGCATTTTATTTTATTGAAACACGCTAGTTATATAACGCTATGTCACAATAAAAAATTATTCAGTACCACCAACGGTCATTGAATCAATTTTCAAGGTTGGTTGACCAACGCCAACAGGTACGCTTTGTCCGGCTTTACCACACACACCCACGCCACGGTCGATATCAAGGTCATTACCGACCATCGATACCTGCTGCATTGCTTCTATACCACTGCCGATTAAGGTTGCACCTTTAATTGGACGGGTTACTTTACCGTTTTCAATTAAATATGCTTCTGACGCAGAGAATACAAACTTACCCGAAGTAATATCAACCTGACCACCACCAAAGTTTGGCGCATAGATACCATTTTTAACACTAGCAATGATTTCTTCAGGCGTATGCTCACCCGGTAACATATAGGTATTAGTCATACGTGGCATTGGTAAATGCGCATAAGACTCACGGCGACCGTTACCTGTCGGTGCGACGCTCATTAAGCGGGCATTGAGCTTATCTTGCATATAGCCTTTAAGCTTACCACCTTCAACAAGTACATTGTGTTGCGCTGGCGTACCTTCATCATCAATGTTAATTGAACCACGACGATTAACCAACGTACCATCATCAACAATAGTACATAATGGAGAAGTGACTTGCTGCCCAATTTGGCCTGCAAACATTGATGAGCCTTTACGGTTAAAATCCCCTTCTAACCCATGACCCACAGCTTCATGCAATAACACGCCGGGCCAACCAGCGCCTAGTACTATTGGCATAGTGCCAGCTGGAGCTGCATCGGCTTCAAGGTTAACTAATGCTTGACGAATCGCTTCATCGGCAAAAAAGATCGCTTGGCTTTTACCGGTAGAATCTTCAGTCAAAAACGTTTCATAGCCATAACGACCACCGCCACCAGCACTACCACGTTCACGTTTATCGCCTTTTTCCACTAAGACTGTAATTGATAATCGAACTAATGGACGAATATCAGCGGCATAAGTGCCATCTAATGCAGCGACTAATACTTCTTCGTAGACACCGTTAATGCTAGCTGAAACTTCAGTTACTAGCGGTTCTTTAGTGCGAATGTAGCGATCAATTTCTTCAAGTAAGGCGATTTTTTGGTATTTATCAAAACTACCTAATGGATTGATTGGTGAATAAATACCAGAAGATGCCATCGGCGCAAAAGTATGTACTTTGCCATTACCGCCCTGACGAACAATACCGCGAGCCGCTTTTGCACTTTGTGTCAGTGCTAATAAATTAATTTGATCTGAGTAAGCAAAACCTGTTTTCTCACCCGCAACAGCACGAATACCGACACCACGATCAATATTAAACGAGCCATCTTTAATGATACTGTCTTCTAAAACTAACGACTCATGCCAGCATGACTGGAAATATATATCAGCATAATCAACATCACGAGTAGCAATTAAGCCAAGAATGTTATGCAATTCATCACGACCAAGACCAGATTGGTCTAGCATGGTACTTTCTACAGTGTTAAGGGTCATTAATTTGCTCTTAGTTATTGAATATGACTGAACACTAATCGGGCATGATCAGCCACTGGCATATTAGTACGGATCTTATGTGCTAATTGTAAATCAACATTTGCTGTCAGAACACCCGTACCTTGTTGTTGGCAAGCAACCACTTGCCCCCATGGATCAACAATCATTGAATGACCCCATGTTTCTCGCGTTTCACTGTGATCACCCGATTGTGCAGCTGCAACGACCCAACATTGGGTTTCAATCGCACGAGCGCGGACTAATATTTCCCAATGAGCCCGTCCAGTCAACTTAGTGAATGCGGCCGGAATAATAATAATATCAGCACCTTGCTGACGTAACTCACCATAAAGCTGTGGAAAACGAAGATCATAACAAATCGATAAACCTAATTTACCAAAAGGAGTATTAATCACTTTAATATCATCGCCCGCTTTAAAGGTATCAGACTCTCGGTAACTATGATGTTTATCAGCAACATTAACATCAAACATATGCATTTTATTATAATGAGCATGGATCTTACCTTGATCATCAAATAATACCGAGGTTGTCGTTATGCTACCATCCGCTTGTAAAATCGGCATTGAGCCAATTAGTAGCCAAAGCCCTAATTGCTGCGAATACTGGGATAATTGTTGCTGCAATGGACCACTGCCTAATGGCTCAGCCCAACGTTGATAATCTGCTTTACTACCAAAAACAACACTATTTTCAGGAGTAACAACTAATTTAGCGCCTTGTAGTTGTAACCCTTGCATAAACTTCTTTATTTGGCTCAGGTTACGCTCAGGATCAGTGCCTGAGTTCATTTGTACTACACCAATCTTTGTCATGGCAATCTCCCTGAACTATTACTGATATACAGCTGATGTATCAATCATCACAATGCTTGTAACAAGCACCACTTTAAACACTTATTCTTAAAAACGATTACTCTCTGGAATTTTATATTCACCTTCAAAGCGAGAGCGCTCGACAACCTTTGGTGAGGCTATTGGTCCTGTGATTTGGTAATTCACCTGAGTAATCACATCTAATACCGGTGATAGCACGGTGGAAATCGCAAACACATACAAGGCGACTTGCGGTGCAACAGCAAAAGCCGTCATCACGGGTAATCCTGAGGTAAAATCAGGAATAAACTTAACGTTAGCATTTACCTTTTCATCAATCAGATTCACTTTGCCGTTGATATACATATCACCCGCTAACGCCTGCATCTTAATATTATCGCTATCGAAAATACCGTTTTTAATAGTGCCGTCACCACGAATATAATTAAAGGCTAAGCCATTATCAAATACCCCTGAAAAATCGAGTTTCATTTTTCGAATAATGGAATCAAGACTAAATAAACCTAAAAGTCGTCCTGCACCACCGACACCACTAACGATCCCTTTGCCAATATCGGTCTTCACCGTACCATTTAATGTTGTACGATCAATCCCCCAAGGCGTACCTTGCCAGTTAACGGTGACATGCGTATTAAATGATGCATTTTGTACTCCACCAGAGATACCAAATCGATCAAGGAGATCTGTACTATTACTACCACTAATAACAGCATCAAGTTTAGTACGATTCTGATGTTGGCGTATGCTCCAATCACCAGAGGCTGTTAATTTCACATTTCCAGATTGAATCTTAAACTGCTGTAATTGTAGTTGTTTATTATGCTTAGTTAATGTCGCAGTGACAGCGCCCAATCGGTAACCTTGCAACCAAGCATCAGCAATCGACAAATCTATCGCAGGTATTGCAGCCATGATGCTGCTATCACTCGCGGTGACCAAGGTTGATCGTGGTTGTGCCGTTAATAATGGACTTAATAATTCGGCCGGAGGCTGTTGATTAAATTGAGGTAAATTAAGGTGTAACGATTTTAGAATAACATTTAATGGCTGATTTTTTATCCATGATATATAACCATTTGCTTCTCGAGATGCCAGTTTTATTGACCACCCTTGCCCACGCGTTGCAAGCATATCAAGTTGATGCCAATTGAGACCGCCTAAGGTTAATTGACCTATTTTTGCTGTCACTCGTGTCGGTAATGGTAATGAAAATGCTGTGCCATGGGCTGTTACTGTTGAAGATAATGGTGAACTTTTTGCCATTAATGGCTTAACAATATCGAGCCATTTATCGGCATTAAAGTGACGACTATTAAGCTGTATTTGCTGACCTTGTAACCGCTGAGTTAATACCCCTCTCTCACCGATGATCAAATTACTGGCTGTAATTTTTGGTATTGATGTTAACAACGATACTTGTGCTTGATAACTAACATCCGGTAATAAAGCTTGAGCATACAACTGGGTTTTATTGCCTTCAACACTCACCATTAACGCAGCTGTAGAGCTTTGAGGTTGTTGTAATGGATAAGGTAATTGCGTACTGATATGCATTAATGGCAGCGTAATATCAACCTTATAATTAACATCGTTGGGTTTGATTTTTACTCCAACCTGAGCTTGCCAATCACTGCTTCCGCTAACATTATTTAACACAACCGCTGGTAAATAATCATTTAATTTAGCTATTTGTTCGCGTCCACTAACGCTAACATTAACGTTATAATCAGTCGATTTTTTAACGTTATTGCCATCAAAACCAAAGGTGATCGGTTGCTGATATAACAGCCCGGTTAGCCCTTGTGCTTGAATCTTATTATTATGAAAACTCAAGCTACCATTAACGTTTTCAATCGCTAACCGCGGCGTCATTAATATGATCGGATTGTGCTTAAAAGACACCTTGCCGCTCGCATCAACATCCGTCCCATCAAATGGAATATTCAAATTAAGCTTTGCAGTAACAGCCCCTTTTACCGCTATGGTTTTCAATGCACTACCAACAGAATCGGCCAATGGACTCTGTTGCATATATTGACGAACTTGTGGCCCAGTAGCAGCAAGGTCTATTGCTAGTTTAAGCTGTCCATTTGGAGTTAAATCTGCTTCACCCACAACTTTAGAGCTACTGGCTCCTAGTGTTTTGACATGATTAGAATGAATGTACATTTTGTCATTTTCAAATAACAAATTAAGCGTCATATCTCGTAACAGTGGCCACTCAGGATCAAAACTAAATTTAGCCTGTGTTAATGGCACAAATGCTTGAAAAATACCATCATGATGTTGGTAAGGAAAAGCATCAAGCGCGCCATACCATAAAATACGAGCAGACTTAACCTTGCCGCCTTTAATCGCAGTTGATAAATAATCGGTAAGATCATTACCCAATGCTGGCCGTGGTAAATAACGCCAAGTTTGGCCGGCATCAACGACATTTGCCTCACCAAATAATGAGAGCCATGGCGAACCCGTTATTGGTATATCAACACGAGCTTGCCCTGAAAAAGTTAAATCTGGCGTAACAACGGCCAGTTTATCACTCCATAACGTTGTTTGTTGCCCATCGCTATGCCAATAAGCCTGTACTTGGGCTTGGTTTATTTTTAAAGGCTTAGCAAACACCTTTTTATAAGCAAAACTATCCGTAGCGACATTAAGTGTCACTTTACCTTGCAAACCATCTCCAGCAATAGTGGCATTCAAATGATTGATTCCAGGGATCCACTGCCATGGTTTAACACTTAATTGCTGCACATTAAATGAAAAACGAGGGACGTTATTCGCCTCTCCCGCAACACGAATATGCGTTAATAATCCGTTAGGCTTAAGATGTTGAACAGCATTAACCAACTTATTTGTTGACGGCAAAAAGTTCATTAGTGGTACCAATCGCTGCAAGGCAATATTACTTAACGCCAATTTCCATTGGTTTAATTGATCGTGTTTACCAAAACTTAATTGTCCTGCAATATCAAATGTTGGCCATGCAACATCATCGGTATAAATAGCAAATTTTTCTGTATCAATCCGCCAGCTACGTGAACCATCGGGTAATCGAATCGGTCTTAATGCCACCAGCCCATGTTTAATCTTAATTTGATGCTGCTGCTTACTGACTTGCCAATCAATAGTACTGTTATTAATTTTTGCAGTACTACTTTCAATCTGTCCTTGCTTGAGCGTCAACCATGCTTCAACCCCAATTTCACTATGCGTAATATTTGCAACACTAGCAAATTGCTTATTAAGCCATGGGGTTACAGATACATGCTCACCTTTTATATATACCAAACCAGATAAGCTATTGAGGCCCCCTTGTTCTGATACATTGGCTTTAATGGCGAGTTGCCCGAGATCAGAATTAGAAAAATTAATACTTCCTTGCGCCAAATGACGACCATCGACATTGACCCAGTCTAACTGTTTAATATTAAGTTGTTGTTGAGATCCTGATGGTGCAACAAAAGATACTGATGAATCGAGGAGTTGAAATTGCCCTAAACGAGTAAAAAACACCTGTTCTAAACGTTGAGCTAAACTGACATCAGCAACACTTTCTGACTCTGACGATGATGGTGACTTTATTTTAGTTAGATCAATATCAACGTGACTAATAGTTACTTGTTTAAAAATAGGACGTAGATGCAATGCAGAATGCCAAATATCAAAATAAAATGATACCTGACCAATATTAGCAAGTGGTGGTGAATGCGGTTGTGCTGATATTGAAATACCCGTCACAGTGATAGCAGGCCCAGCAACTTGCCAGGCCCCTTCAATCGATGTTAATTTTAATGTGGCATTCGCCTGCTGCGAGATCCAGTGAGCTATCGGCTGGCGGTAATCATTAAGATGAGGAAGTATTAACCTTAGACTAGTGATTAATGATGCTAATAATAACGATACAATCACTATTAACCACAATCCACTGCGTACAAGACGTACGAGTATTTTTGGCACTATTACTTCCTCTTTAAATACATTACATCATAACGACATCAAACTGCTCTTGAGTATACAGCGGCTCTGGTTTGATTTTTACTTGCTTACCAATAAATACTTCTAGCTCAGCCAGTGCATGATACTCATCCCCAGCTAAAGCATCCCCAACCGCTGATGATACATAAACGACAAATCGATCAGCATCATAAGCGCGGTTAACCCGTGTAATTTCACGTAAAATTTCGTAACACACACTTTCAACCGTTTTAACGGTGCCGCGACCTTCACAAGAAGGACAAGTATTACATAATACATGCTCAATACTTTCACGGGTACGCTTACGGGTCATTTCAACTAATCCAAGCTGCGTAAAACCATTAACGTTTGTTTTTACCCGATCAAATGACAGCGCTTGCTCTAAGGCCTGTAAAACACGACGTTGATGCTCATCTAATACCATATCAATAAAATCGATAATAATAATGCCACCTAAATTACGTAACCGTAATTGACGTGCAATGACTTTAGTCGCTTCAATATTGGTATTAAAAATAGTTTCATCAAGATTACGACGACCCACAAAGGCACCAGTATTAATATCAATAGTGGTCATAGCTTCAGTTTGATCGATAATTAAGTAACCACCCGATTTCATTTCTACTTTACGATCAAGCGAACGTTGAATTTCAGCTTCAGTATCATAAAGATCAAAAATAGGTTGGTCCCCAGAATAATACTCAATATTTTCGGTAACTTCAGGTACAAACTCATCAGTAAATTCTTTGAGTCTATCAAATGCAACTCGCGAATCGACTTGAATATGATCAATTTGAGTGCCAACAAAATCACGTAAAATACGCTGTGCTAATCCTAATTCACCATATAACATTGAACGAGGTTTATATTTAGCACGACGCTCAATAACTTTACGCCACAAGTGTTTTAAAAATGCCGCATCTTGTGCCACTTCATCAGGATCAGCACCTTCAGCTGCGGTACGAATAATAAAACCACCAAGATGATCACAATGTTGTGATACTGCTTTTTTTAAACGTTCGCGTTCTTTTTCACATTCAATTCGTTGTGATACACCAACATGACTAGCGCCAGGCATAAACACTAAATAACGCGAAGGTAATGTAATATCAGTGGTTAAACGAGCGCCTTTAGTTCCTAATGGATCTTTAACCACTTGCACCACAATATCTTGCCCTTGACGGACTAATTCAGAAATATCACGAACTTTAAATTGTTTCTTTTCATTTTCTGCCACACATTCGGTATGTGGAACAATATCTGACGCATGCAAAAATGCCGCTTTATCTAAACCGATATCAACAAATGCTGCTTGCATTCCCGGTAAGACACGACTAACACGCCCTTTATAAATATTGCCAACAATGCCTCGCTTTGATTCACGTTCAATGTGAATCTCTTGCAAAACACCTCCCTCTATCATTGCGACACGCGTTTCACTTGGCGTGACATTTATTAGCAGCTCAATGCCCATGGTTGCCTCTACTTATAATTTTAAAAAATCTTGAACCATGATGTCGGTTTCCACTAATGGTAACCCCATCACAGCATAATAACTGCCATCAATACGGGTAATAAATTTGCCACCTATTCCCTGAATGCCATAGCTTCCAGCTTTATCTTGCGGTTCACCACTGTGCCAATATTTTTTAATATCGTTATCCGACAAAGTTTTAAACCATACCTGAGTGGTCACTAAACATGTTTGACTGTGCGATTGTGTTGCAAGGGTAACAGCTGTCATCACTTGATGCTGTCGTCCTGATAATAACCTCAGCATACGCGCTGCATCTTCAAAATCGACTGGTTTTTCTAGAATTTGTTGATCTACCACAACAATAGTATCAGCCCCGAGTACCGGAATGTCATTATTAGCAGCTTTTACACCAGCGAAAGCTTTATCTCGAGATAAGCGCTGCACATATTGTGCCGCCGTTTCGCCTGCTTGATGGCATTCTTCAACATCAACCACTATACGTTCAAAGTTATAACCAAGCTGAGTTAAAAGTTCCATTCGACGTGGCGATCCAGAGGCCAGATAAAGTTGAAGAGAAGTCATTGTGATCCTTTATTAAATGGTCGATTGCTAAGTGATTTATTATCAAACCCTAGCGTACTAAATAATTGACTTATGTAAGAGCTAAAAGAACAAAGGGGGACACCTACTGGCTCCCCCCTATATGAGTAATTATTATTAGCAAATTGCCAATTTGCGCCGAATTCGACGCAGCAATAAAAATAACCATGGCCATAATATAAAGTTTAATAACACCGCAAAGAACTGCTGCGGATAAAAACTAATATTTGACACTAAATATTCGGCCCAAAATTCAATTAGCTTAGCGGCCACTGATAATAACGCTATCACAATTGCTTGCTGCCATAATGACAAATTACGCAACACCCTAAAATTAAGCGCAATAATATAAGCAATCACCGACAACATTAACCCACGTACACCCAATGTTGAACCTAATGTTAAGTCCCATAATAGGCCAACCACTAAAGCGGTACCGACATTAACGCGATGTGGTAATGCTAATACCCAATAGCACATGACTAAAACTATCCATGACGGTCGAAAAGGTTCAAGTTCTCCTGGCCATGGTACAACTTGCAACACTAATGCCAATAGAAATGATAACCAAATCCGGATTCGTCCATGGGCTTTATTGGTCGGCATTATTCACCTTCTTCAATACTGGTACCACCGAATCAGTCTGATTTACAATTGGCACTTTTGGTATTACAGGCACTATTGCATTAACGGGGCTTGCCATAGTGGTTGATGTCCCTTTTGCAGTTGCAGTTGCAGTTGCAGTTGCAGTTGCAGTTGCAGTTGCAGTGTTATCTTTAATTTTTATTCTATCTGTTGGCCATACCAATAATAAATAACGTAAGCGATCAAATTGAACCGTCGTCTTTGCTGTAATTTGTGCAAAGGGACGTTTATTATCAAATGTAAATGATGTTACACGAGCAACAGGGTACCCTTCAGGATAACGCCCACCCAGCCCTGAACTCACTAAAAGATCTCCTTTTTTAATATCGGTACTACTTGGCACATGCTCTAATAAAATCTGATGATTACGCCCACCGCCTGTCGCAATAACACGAATATCATTACGTACAACCTGCACTGGAATCGCATTGGTCGGATCAATTAATAATAATACTCGGCTATTGTGCGCGCCAACATAAGAGACTTGGCCAACAATACCTTTATCATTAATAACGGGCTGACCTTCATACACGCCATCGACACGGCCTTTATTAATCATCACTTGATAACTATAAGGATCAGAATCAACAGCCATTACCTCTGCCACCATTTTCCGCTCATCGCGAACAAATGGTGATCCAAGTAAATTTCGTAAACGCTGGTTTTCTTGCTGTAATTGATCAAGTAATAGCACATTACTTTTCATGACTAGTAAATCACGTTTTAATGCTTTATTTTCTGTCAACAATCGTTGATGAGAGCTAAATTGCCCACGTAAAACATCTAATATTTCACGCGGTAAATTTGCCGCATATTGCAGCGGTGCAACCGCCGAATTCAATAAATAACGAATATTGGCAAAAGCACCAAGACGACTATCGGCTAGCATTAAGCTAGCCGATAATAATATGGCAAGAAACAGGCGTAATTGTAGAGATGGGCCTCTACCAAATATAGGTTTCATATCACGCTATAACCTGTTTAATTAGGATCCTATGATGGCATTATTCTTCGCTGAAGAGATCGCCACCATGCATATCAATCATTTCAAGCGCTTTACCGCCTCCACGTGCTACACACGTTAATGGATCTTCTGCCACAACAACAGGGATACCTGTTTCTTCAGTAAGAAGACGATCAAGATCGCGTAATAATGCACCGCCACCTGTTAACACCATGCCGCGCTCTGAAATATCAGACGCTAATTCTGGTGGGCATTGTTCAAGCGCAACCATAACTGCAGACACAATTCCTGTTAATGCCTCTTGCAATGCTTCTAAAATCTCGTTGGAGTTCAATGTAAAGCTACGCGGAACACCTTCTGCAAGGTTACGGCCACGAACTTCAATTTCTCGTACTTCATCACCTGGATAAGCTGAACCTATTTCATGCTTAATACGCTCAGCCGTTGCTTCACCGATCAAGCTACCGTAGTTACGACGCACATAGTTAATGATAGCTTCATCAAAACGATCACCACCAATACGTACTGATGATGAATACACCACACCATTCAATGAGATAACCGCAACTTCAGTAGTACCACCACCGATATCGATCACCATTGAGCCCATAGCTTCTGATACTGGCATTCCAGCACCAATTGCCGCAGCCATAGGCTCATCAATTAGGTAAACTTCACGCGCACCAGCACCTTGAGCTGATTCACGAATTGCACGACGCTCAACTTGAGTTGATCCACAAGGTACTGCCACTAATACACGTGGACTTGGACGCAAAAAGCTATTGTCATGCACTTGTTTAATAAAGTGCTGCAGCATTTTTTCAGTAACATAAAAATCGGCAATCACGCCATCTTTCATTGGTCGAATCGCAGCTATATTACCTGGCGTACGACCAAGCATAAGCTTGGCATCATGACCTACCGCAGCAACACTTTTAGTTGCACCTGCGCGATCTTGGCGAATAGCCACAACAGAGGGTTCATCAAGAACTATTCCTTGTCCTTTGACATAAATAAGGGTATTGGCCGTGCCCAAGTCAATAGACAAGTCATTGGAAAACATGCCACGAAGCTTCTTAAACATAGTCTTCAGCTATTCCTGCAAGCGTTAAAAAATCGTAAATTACTCTCAATGTATCAAGTACACCTAAGTGAAACAAGATCTGGATCGCTAAATCACGTCTAGACACGCAATTAATTTACTCTACGGGCTAATTGAGACCATTAAAATCTATATTTAAAAATACAACTAGCCTCAATACCATAACTGAAATCTATGCTAAATATCAGCTCTAATATAAAAATATGCAATTACTGATAGTTTTGATATGGAATAGACTGATCCTTGGCATTCGTTTCACCACGATAAATAATTCGATTATTACCATGATAAACGCCAAAGGTTACGGTAGCTGATGGATCTTCGTCACCTAAGCCACGCCAGTTATAACTTAACCAAGGTTGATTTGATGTGCCATTTACACATTTTATTTGCGGCGTATCTGTTATTTGAGTTGGCTTAGTTAAGACTGATAGTTGCTGCCAAAAACGAATTTGCTGTTTAAAATCACCATCAGGATTTGCCGTTAACTGGTTAAGTAATGGCTGACCTGTAGTAACTGTGCCAGTACCAGACGTTGTTGGATCATTGGCTATATGAGGCACTGGTTCTTGTATTAAAATTTGACGACAATAATTAGCTCCATCAAATTTTGAAGCTGAATCATCGCTATTCGTGACAAACTCAGCACCATTCCAATACTCAACCCGCAATGGAATCGTTAATGACTTGCCAATATCTCCGGCAGCATCTTGCAGTGCCATGCGGCCATAGCGAAGATCGTTAGTACCAATTAACTCACTCTCGCTCTTATCCTGCCAAGTTACACCATCGGGGGTTGATGTTTGTTTTACTCGTAATTGCCAATCAGGATACGGACCATCTTCTTTGCTTGTAGTTGATAATCCATCAATATAATGACGTAAGAATTTAGCATTACCTTCAGCAGCATAGTTAAACACAGAATACGCGTCCTTCTTATTATTAGAACTCGCTTTCCATATCTTAGCATTATCCTTAATTAGCAGTGGTTGATAACGAGATATTAGATCCTTGCCATTAGCCATTACCATTAGCTGCATTTCTGATTTAAGACCATCGTCAAACAAATAATAATTTTTTACCTTTAGATTCTGTTTGTTAAAGGCAAAAATTCTAAATCCAGCTGAAAATGGTTGATTCATATAAGTAAACTGTTGGTTTAATGGGGGTAAAACAAAAGTATTATCTGCATCCAATGCCAAATAAGCCGGAAAAAAACGACCAATATGACGTTTGCTTGGATCAATATTCATCCCTAAATAATTATTCAATCCAACCTGTAACCACAAACTGCCCACTTCACTCCAAGTATTACCTTTCACCAACAAGCCATTAAGTGTCGGCTCTTTAGTTATTTGACCTAAATGGAAGACCCCTTTATTTCCATTATCTGGGCTATGAATACTATATTGAGATATAACACCATCTCCTAAAGCTGGAGAGCCTGCCACTAAAAAGTTTTTGGTCACTGATGCACTACAATAATCTTGATTAGAGACATCAAGCACACCTGTAATATCTTTTTGCCACACTAAAGGCTTTAATAACACATCAAAGGAATGACCAGCAGCAGTATAAGCTTCACCACCTTTAGAAGTACCATTAGCTAAACGATATTCATTTTTACCATTAAACGTTAACGGACATATAGCAAACGTCCACGGGCGGGAATTAATATCTAAGACTCCGTTAACGTTTAAGGATTGCGTTGATATTTTCTTTACATCCGATGCTGTCGAGATAAGTTTTTTACTAAAAGTAAAATCAGGATCAGTTACCTGCCATTGAATCACGCCCGCTTCTCGATATTGCAGTGTTAATGGTGATGAAACACCCTTATCAAATTTAATATTTAAATGTTTTGTCGCCCCACCAGCCTCTCCAGTAATAACTTCAACTTGAATTGGTGATGTTATTTTTTTACCATCATCTTCTGATATATCATAAGCAGGTTTATCTGGATGAATATATTGAGTGTTTAAGGTTAAATGCTTATCACCCGTATATTGAGTTAACGTTTTCGCTTTATTACCGACACCACAAATTTTAGCCGTGATAACTGTATTAAATGTTTTACCTGCAATAATATTCTCTTGTTTATTCGTCATACTAAAATAAACATCATTAGCCATAGAGAATTTATATTCCCCTGTCGCTGTCACAGTATTATTTTCAATACTAGCATTAATATTAACCGTCGTAACACCGTCACTACGCAACCAAATAGTTGCTTGATTATTTTTAATATTAATTGGGTATCTATTGCTACCACTTTTAAATTTAGTCACTCCAGAAGTAAAGTTCTCTGTTGTTGACCACTCACCACTACTTGTAGAAGTTAAAGTAAACGATGCTATACCATTATAAGTATCACTATTAGTAGAATTAACATTAAAGGTGATTTTTTTACTGTCACAAAGTGTTGATGTTATATCTGGTGATAACGTAAGGGTATAGCTAGGAGTAGAATTAAAACAAGAACTTTGACCATTAATTTCAACACCTATCATTTTATAATTACCATGAGCATGAATAGCTTTTGCTGTTACTGCACCATTAATTCGAGATACTTCAGGACATGTTTCATAATTACTACACCCCTCAACATTACCATTAGAAATGTCTATCTCTCGTTCAGAATAAATAAGCGCAGTAATAGTACTACCATTATTAATTTCACTCCATGTATGCCCCGAACTTGGCTTATCATGAATATAAATTATCAAATCATCTGGATTATTTGACTCAGGTCTAAGAGAAGAACTTACCATCGTTAAATTTTTCGCATGGACAATAGATCCATTTGGAAATATGATTTTTTTATTATTTAAATTTATCATATTAAAAAAATAAATTTCCTTATTGTGAAGTTTATTAACATTTTCTTGACTACTTAATTCACCATCATCATTTGCAGGGAAAATGAAATGATTAAAATCTATTTTATTCGCAAACTGACCATTAGGCTCACAAGCATATCCATCACAAGCCTTATATGCGGGGTTACTTCCATAATGAATATATTCAAAACCAATACGTTTTTCACCATTGGTGAATGGCACGCCTTTAATGATGATTTTAGGTTCTATTTTCAATGTTCCAGATGTGTTTCCTTGCCATGTTTGAATCGGACCTGGGAATAAGCCACATGTGGTTTCAGACACTTGACGTTGAAAAGCCATAAAACCAACACTTTCATCATGATGTTTTCGTTCAATAGAACGTACATTTCTTTCATTTAGATCTTCATCATTAACAAAACTAACTTGAAGTGATTGCCCGCTATTTTGTTTTTTACATAGACGTAACCAACCACCATTTGGACCTTTTCGAGAATTTTTTGATGCTAAAAACATTAACGGTTTCTTTACTAAATCAGAAAAATCAAACGAAGTGTTATCTATATCCATATAGGCATTACATTCTTCTTCTACTGGTTTTGTCACTGAGTCAGGAAAAACCAAATTATTCTGTAATGTGTTTTTTGTATCTCCTCGTCCAAGTATGAAGTTTAATCCTTTAAAAACTCCCTTTCCTTCAGCTTGTAAATAAGCAACATTAATTGCTTTTATATCACTATTAGTATTGACTTCAGAACCATCTAACCCAATATATGTATTACCATTATAAATAATAGAATAAGGTGTTACCCATCGATTACTATTATTAGGTTGTTCATTAATAATGATCCCCATATTAGAAGAAAAACCATCATTAGAAATTGTTTTTACTAACTGAGAGTCAATTAAGCTATTTAATTTATTTTTATTTAAAACACCACCTTTATATAATGAGGTTTTCGAATCAATAAATTTAGTTAGAGAAACCGTACCTGCAATTATTTTTCCTTTTCCAGCAAGATCAATTGTACCTGGTTCAATAGCAAAATAAGTAATCAGAGGCATGGGTTTAACATACAATGAAAATGGAACGTTTTCCCATAACTTATTTTCAGATGCGATATGCTTACTCTCTAAATTTTTAAATTTTCCAGTTTTTTTATTTTTTATTTTATTTTCAGAATTAATATTATTTCTGATAACTTCTTGATATTCATCCCAGTAATACCAATAAAATAAAGAATTATGCCCATCTAAATTTAGAAATTCATGATTATAATTAGCTATATCTTGTTTAACCGTAAATTTATATCCACCATCACTACTTCTAGATATACTAGTAATACGTAGAGTTGCTGGAGCATCACGACCTATAAATTTATCAGAGCCATAATCAATAGTAGGCATCACAAAAATAAGAGGTTTAGACTTAAATACTACAGGAACATTTTTAATAAATTTACCATTTAGATCTTTTAATGGCTTTTCAATATTAATGGAACAACCATCATCACTCATTAAACAAGAGTTATCTCCTATTGATATCTGATCGAAATAAAAGTTTGGTATATTTGATTCTGCAAAAGTTAATTGAGAATAAATAAACACTATGAAAATAATAAATATAGAATAAATTCTATTCATTTTAACCCCTTAGCCCAAACTTCTTGTGTCCGTGTCATAACAACTTTTCCACTACCGCATGTGGCAGTACTTATTAATTTATATTCATTGGTTTTATTTATAATCGTAGCTACACAATTCATAGTCACAATTTTGCACCCTTGTTGAAGTGGTGTTTTTATTTCTGCAGCCAAATAAGTTTTACAAGCCGTAGGCTCACTGATTAATGGGTTTCCAAGTGGAAATATCTTAGTTAATAGCACTTCATTAGCAGAATAAGCACTAAACCATGCACGAGTGCCAAGCACTTCTTTGGTGGTCATGGTTTGGCTTGAAGCGCCTATTTTAGTCATTGCGATAGCCATTAACCCCATTACCACAATCACAAACAATACGATCATCAAGCCACTGCCACGCTGTTTCGTATAATGATTACAATACATTTAACACCTGCACACTGTGGTTATAATTCGCAATTTCATTGGTCTTTGGATCGCTAAATTTAATACCAATTAACGCTATCGCACTACTATTTAATCCGGCGGCTTGTACTTTTGGCATAAACTCAACAATATTGGTCGCCATTAACACCCCATCACTATTATTTACTTTACGCACGATAGTATTACCGAGCTGACAATAACTAATTTGATCGTGATATAAATAGAGTCGCTTACCGGGTGATGACGTAATAATCGGTGAAGATAATGTTAATTGAAATAAATTACCAGCTTGATTGTTATCATTTGTTTTTGCTGCACTAATACTATCAACAGTTATCGTATTATTCTGATATTGTTCAGCAGAAGCAAACCCCACCGCAATATGCCAACCATTGTGATCCCAAATAGCTTTATTCTCAAAATCAAATGGAGAGATATTTAATTCATCACTGTTATTGGGTAATTCAGCATAATAAACTGCAGAACTGACAATGGGATAAAAACGGATACAACGATCTTCAGTTACTAAACTATTAGGTGCTGCATGGCGAATTTCTTTAGTCATTCGCGCCACTAAAAAACGGGCCTGCGACTGTAATCGTTCACGATCGATCGTATTAGTATAACCTTTCACACCCAACGCAATATAACTACCGATACCAATCATGATGATCGACAGTACCACCATTGCGATCACCATTTCTAATAAGGTAAAACCTTTGTTGTGGTTACGCATTAGTAGTTCCCTTTATAGGCAATGTAATTATATTTTCCATAACGGCCGGCATTGACGGTAACGGTGATTTTTTTAAATCGAGGTTCAGGTAGTGTTTGTTTGTTTAATACAACAAGATCAGGGCGATCATACTGAACACTGATCAGCGCAAATATATGTTTATATTTAGCATTATCAGAACTGGGAATAAGGGCCATTAATGTATTGGGATATTTACTCCGATCAATAGTATGAAGATCTTTATACCCCTGACACTGTTCTTTTGTTCCCCAGCAACCAATAAAATCATCAACATCATTTGAATATTGTGGTTGTGATTTCTCAAGCTGAGTATCCGGCCCTAATGTCGCAGGTTTAGGATGAGGTCCTGTTGCCGAACAATAAATAAATTCACCTTGTTTATCATTCTCACCGCAACGATAAACACTATCACCATTAGGATCGGAATTTTGATCAAATTGACGCGCTAACACTTGATTGAGTATCGCCTCCCCCATCGCAGCCGAGCGAGCTTGATAATAAGGGATCGCCGAGCGTTCAACTTGAGGAAACAAAAAGCTGATCAAGGTGATCATTGCAATAGCCAATAAAACAATGGTGATGATCCCCTCGATAAGGGTAAAACCTTTTGCTTTACGATAAAGATTCACTGTGAACACGCCTCATCGGTTTTCTTATAAATATAGCCTTGGCTATTAATACAAATACTGGCAGTTTGGTTATTTTTAGCCGTTATTGTAATTGTACAGCCGGATGTACAACTAAGCGCTGCCGTTGGTGCCTCACTGACTGTCGGTTGCCCCAGTAAATTAAAAAATAACGACGAGGATCCACGGTTCAAGGGGTATATTGAGAAAGTGGTTTGCGTTTGTTGATAGCGTAAGCTGTTATTAGCATCTTGGCGGTTAGCGTCACACACACCAAGACAATTTGATTCAACCGTTAGTGGTTGGCTATCACCGTTCATGGCTGAAATTTGAAGCTGACGAATGAGTGATATTGCTTGATCGCGAGTGATCTGCGCATCAAATTCACTTCGCCCAGAAAAACGCGCAGCAGCCGTGGCACTGAGGATCCCAATAAGGATGATCACCATGATAAGTTCAATAAGGGAGAAACCTTGTTGTGACTTCACTTCGCCGCCTATTTATTGATATGTTTGTTTAATTTATCAGATTTCATATAAAAAAAGGCGCTTTTCAGCGCCTTTTAATAATTAACCGATGATCGACATCACTCGTTTATTGTTTTGTCGTAGTAACAACTGTAAATGTCTTATCATTTCCAGATTTACAAGCAGTTGGATCCAATTTAACCGTTGCAATAGCAGAAGACGTTGCTGCAGTATAAGTTAAGTAACATCCTTTCGGTGCATTACCTGCCGCAGCATAATTTTTAAAAGTAAATTCTACAGTGCCAGGTTTACCAGATGTTAGATTACCCATAACAAAATCACCATCTTCGCCATTAACACCCGAAAGTGCAGCACCGATACCCGCAGATGTTGCTGTCGGATAGCCATAAACCGTCTGGATTTGATGATCAGACTCACCAACATTTATTGGATCTGCCGAATTTTCTTGACCAGCAATAGCAGCTTTACCATAAACAATACCCGCAGCACCATTAATTGCGCCACGTAAACCATCTAATGATGCATGACGCGCATCGCCTTGTAGATTCATAAATTTAGGCGCAGCAGTAACAGCTAGAATACCTAGAATTACGATTACTACTACTAATTCGATAAGGGTAAAACCTTGTTGTTTTTTCATGTTTTTTTCTCTTTCAATGTGTTTAATAACGAGAGGCATAATTCCCTCTCGTTATAAGATAAAACGATAATACTTAGTCTTTACAAGCATTTGTAGGCATTAATACTTGTGCTGTACCATCCTTAACTGCAGGTACATATACTAAGAAACAGTTTTTAGGAATAGCTGTTTGGGGTGTAGTTACCTTACCATCCGCAATCGTAATTGTTACTGCATTATCTTTGTTATCTTTATATTGACTAAATGTAAATAGCTGTCCCTTCGTTGCTCCAGTACCATTACCATCAATAGTCACATTGTCCTGAGAACTCACCGCCCAATCAGTATTTGTACCGCCCACACCAGCAACCGCATTATCAATACCGCCAGTAGTCGCTGTTGGATAACCATAATTAGTTAATACCTTACCTGTCCCCACAGCAACAGAAACACCAGCAGAAGCAGCTGTATCTTCAATTCCAGCAATCGCCGCTTTACCATAAACAATGCCAGCTGCGCCTTGAATAGCACCTTTCAAGCCTTGTAGAGATGCATTACGTGCATCGCCTTGCAGATTCATAAATTTAGGCGCTGCAGTAACAGCTAAAATACCTAGAATAACGATCACAACGACCAGTTCGATTAGGGTAAAACCTTGTTGTTTTTTCATGTTATTTTCTCTTTCAATGTATTTAATAACTGAGAGAAACACAGATCTCTCATCTATAATATCAAACGATAATCCTAGTCTTTACAAGCATTTGTTGGCATGAACACTTGTGCAATGCTATTTTTAACAGCAGGCACGTAGACTAAGAAACAGTTTTTAGGGATAGCGTTATTACCTTCCGTAACTGAAACAGTACCGCCGGTAACAGTAAGATCTATTTTCTGCAATGCATTATGAGCATATTGTTTAAAGGTAAATAACTGCCCTTCTATTGTTACAACAGCACCTGTAGCAGCTTTCACTTTTACGTCCACTGTTCGATTAGAGTAATCCCAATCATCACTACCCGCTAATGCAGCAACAATACCGCCAGAAGATATATCGGGGTAACCATAAATAGTATTTACAGCACCAACTTTGACTCTATCTTGTGATGATTCAACACCTTGAATCGCCGCCTTACCGTAAACAATAGCTGCTGCGCCTTGAATAGCACCTTTTAGACCTTGTAGTGACGCATTACGAGCATCACCTTGCAGGTTCATAAACTTAGGTGCGGCAGTAACTGCTAAAATACCTAGAATAACAATCACAACCACTAATTCAATTAAGGTAAAACCTTGTTGTCGTTTCAGATAACTTCTCTCTATTGCTGTTGCAATTCAACTTCAACCCGACCTAATGTCGGTTTGTAGGTAAACGAATGTCCGGCTAATGGATTAATATCACCCGCACTGTTTTTACTTGCTGACGCTAATTGATAATAGCGACATTGTTTTGCTTCAGTAATAATTCCTTGAGGATTAATACCATTAATATCTTTAATTTTTACATTTTCAACAGTGACATAAAACAATGCCTTACTACCAGCAACTGTATTTTTCGATGTTGTTGCTAATGGTGGATTCTGCATTAACTCCTCTAACAAATCTAAGCAATCATTAGCGGTTATATCAAGCACATCAACAGTGTTACTGCTATTTAACGCAAAGGGATAACCCATGCGAATGTTTTTTTGTTGATCAACATTGGTTAACTTAAATTCAGTACCATCATAATTAACAATATTATTATTGCTACGATCGACAGGACGACCATAAGCTTCCCATTGCGCTCGAGTTGAAACGACTGCCGTCGCAAATCCACCAGCCATAGCTTCAATGGCTGATTTTTTTGCAGCATCGGTAATATTCATAAATCGAGGTAATGCAGTTGCTGCTAATATTCCTAAAATGATAATCACAACGACAAGTTCTATTAATGAAAAGCCATTATGTTTTTTCATTTTAAATCCTTTTTAACTCACTGATTTATTAAATAACTGAAGTCGATTACCAATTGATACTTTATTACAATATATCAACTGATTACTTAAAAATATTCCTTATTGCTATATAATGTAGCAATATTAAATCACGATGTGTATTTTGCCATTAATATAAAAAATTGCCAATGCTTTATTATTAAGTATATAAGTACAATGATTTTTAGCCGTTAATTTACTATTTTTAATATATAAGGATTCATTATTACTTCTATAATTAATATTATTGGTAAGTAATAGCCATAATTTTTCGCAATTAAGTTTATTATCAATAGTAACAATTGGCCAGCCTCGTTGAGTATATTGAAAATCAATGCCATCAATATGATCACGATAGGGTTTATTATTCATTTCCCATTGTTGTTTTAAGTTTACCGCACCTTGATAAAGATTATTTTGGGTTAATATAAGTTGAGTGGCTTCGGCTTTATTCTCAACTTGTTGCCACTTATATAGCAGCACGCTAATTAGTAATAATATTACCGCAGCCCAAGCCATATTTTTTAAACGTACTTCAGACTTAAATTTATCCATGCTGGGCGACATTAAGCATGCCCCACATAGGTAAGAAAATACCTAATGCAAGCATCAATACAATACCCGCAACGACAACTAACATAATCGGTTCAATTCTCGCGGTTAATGTTTGTAAATCATACTCTACTTCGCGATCATAAAATTCTGCCGCTTCTAATAGGAGATCATCCACCTGACCCGTCTCTTCACCTACCGCAATCATCTGTAACACTAGGGGGGTAAAAACCTCTGATTGCCGCGCCATATGCGCAATACTGCTACCGCCTTCAATCCCTGTTTTCATGTCAATTAAGCGTTTTTCTAAAAAAGCATTACCTAACGATTCGGCAGACATTTGAATTGCACTATTTAGCGGGACACCGGCACGAAGCATTAATGCAAAGGTCCGTGAAAAACGCGCCATTTGAGCACGATTAACGATTGAACCGGTGATCGGCATTCTTAACCGCCAATGATCCCATTTTTCTTGACCTTTTTCCGTATTACGCCATAAACGGATCGCAAACCACACCGCTATTGCGCCCAGTGTCATCGCTAACCAGTAATGAACGAAAAAATTAGAGGTGCCAATTAAAATTCGCGTAGGCAGAGGCAACTCAACCCCAAACCGTGAGAACATTGAGGCAAATTGTGGAATCACTTTGGTATTTAAAATCCCCATCGCAATAACAATCGACATCATAACAAAAGTTGGATAACGCATCGCAGAAGAAATTTGACGACGCGTTTTCATCTCTTGCTCATAATAATTTGCCAATTGCAGCAAAATATCATCTAACCGTCCAGTATTCTCACCAACATGGATCATCGAAATAAATAGTCGAGAAAAAACTCTAGGATGTTGCTGCATCGATGTAGATAACGCTCGACCATTGGTCAAATCCGACGTCACAGTTGCTAATGTTTCTTTTAATAGTTTATGCGTTGTACTTTGCGATAAACCATTAAACGCTCGCAATAAAGGTACACCCGCCTTGGTTAGGCTATATAACTGTCGACAAAAAATCACCAGCACTTCAAGAGGTAACTGTGATTGAAATAATGCCATTAAATCAAATGATTTAGCTGATACTTTTATTTCTTGAATATCAAGCGGGATCACACCTTGGCGTAATAATAAATCAGCAGCACTATTTTCACTAGATGCTTCAATCGTACCACGCTTAAGCTGACCTCTATCCGTTCGCCCACGATAACTAAATACAGCCATTGCTTAGCCTCTATTGTTACAAATCATCAAGTATATCCCCTTCACCAAGTATCAAAACTTCATCAATAGAGGTTTTACCTGATAATGCTAATTCCATGGCAGATTCAATTAAAGGTTTATAACCGTCACTTTTTCGGGCCAATTGCGTAAAAAGCACCGCATTATTTTCACGTAATGCATCCATCATATTTTGACGCATTTCAAGTAACTCAAACACACCAATTCGACCTTTATAGCCACTAAAGTTACAGCTATGACAACCTCGGCCATGACGAAATAATTGTTTTTCATATGCCGGAAATCGTTTTTCTACCCATGTTAATTGACTTTCATCTAAGACATCATCTTCGATACAATCAGGACAAATACGACGGACTAAACGCTGGGCTAATACTGCTCGCACAGAACTCGCGACTAAGTAACCTGGCGCTTCCATATCAATCATTCGTAATGCACTGTCAATAGCATCATTCGTGTGTAAGGTTGAAAGAACAAGGTGGCCGGTTAATGCTGCACGCAAACCAATTTCAACGGTTTCTTGATCACGCATTTCACCAATTAAAATTACATCTGGATCTTGGCGTAAAAAAGTTCTTAAAATAGATGAAAATGTTAATCCAATACGATTATTTACCTGTACTTGGTTAACTCGGGGTAAACGATATTCCACTGGATCTTCAGCCGTGATCAGCTTTTTACCTGGTTTATTTAACTCATTTAAAGCGCCATAAAGTGTGGTGGTTTTACCAGAACCTGTTGGCCCCGTAACTAACAGCATGCCATGAGGGCGCTTTAATTGCCGACGAAAACGCTCAACCAACTCTGCAGGCATACCAATTTCATCAAGGCTAAGAATACCCGCGGATTGATCTAACAATCGCATAACTACCGACTCACCATGTTGAATAGGCATGGTGGAGATACGGACATCAACCGAATGATCACGGACTTTTATATTAAAACGACCATCTTGTGGCAATCGTTTCTCAGATATGTCCAAACCACTCATTAATTTTAGCCGTAAAACCAATGCGGCAGAGACACTATTTTCTTTTAATAGCGTTTCATGTAGAACCCCATCAATCCGTTGTCGAATACGTAATACATCAGCATCAGGTTCAATATGAATATCCGATGCACCTACTTGAATCGCATCTTCAAACAATGAGTTAATTAACTTAACAACCGTCACTTTTTCTTTATCGGTATCTTCCATACCGTAAGAAAAACCTTGGTCTGATTGATGTTCAGCCTTTAGTTGCTCAGCAAAAGAAGCTATTTCTTTAGTTCGACGATAGTAACGATCAAAAGCAGCAAGCAATTGACGTTCAGGAGCGATGACTAATTCAACCTGATAATTATGAAGGAGATCAAACACGGCCTCTTGAGAGGTTAAATCAGCAGGATCACTCATTGCAACTCGAACAGTATTTCCTTGTCGCCCAAGGACTAATGCGCGTAAACGACGGGCATTTACTTCGGATAATAAAGTAATACTATCGCTATCAATATCAATTCTCGTCAAATCAACTAAGGCAATTCCTAATTGTTGAGCCAAGAATTGGAGCATTTCTGTTTCTGTTAAAAAGCCCATATTAATGAGCGTATCGCCAAGTTTTCTGCCTGTTTGTTGATGTTTTGCTAAGGCTAAATCAAGATCATTTTGAGTAATAATATTAGCATCAACAAGAAGATCGCCGAGGCGCTTTCGTAATCGAAGAGACATATTTTACGCCTTATGTTGCGGTTTAATCTTAGCCAACCGTTGTTGAATAAACAGTTGAGAAGAAGACGATATATTGCCTAAATCTAACGCCTGCTGGTAAGACGCTAACGCTTGATTAATGGCTTTAGTTCGCTCTTGAACAATGGCTAAGCCCATCCACCAACGGCCATCTTTAGGCGCTCGTTGAATTAATTTTTGGTAACACGCAAGCGCTATATTATTATGGTTTAACTGCTGAGCCAGTGCACCACGCATGGCAAGATACTGAATGCTCATATGGCCACTTTTTTCATCCAGTACCGTCAATGCCGCCTGAAACTGTGACTCATTCATTAATAATTTTGCTAATGTTAACCTTAAATCCGCTTGATTTGGCTGAGTAGATAATCCGCGTTCAAGTGTTGCTATCGCCTCTTGAACATTACCTCTGCCATAATATAATGCAGCTAATTTTTGTCTTGCCATGACCCAGTCGGGACGATAATACAATGCTGATTCTAGATTTAAGGCAGCCTGTTTACTATTTTGCTGATCTAAGGCTTTTTCTGCATTGAGATATTCAACATTTGCTAATTCATTCGGCGTTAATGATACGGCTTCGATCGATAATTCACTTTTAATTGGTGGCGATACTATTTTTTGTTTTTGATGTTCTTCAGCTAATGCTTGTTCATAACCTTTATTGTATCCATCATCATAAACACTTTGTTCATCATGATCAGTGATAACTGACGTACTAACACTATCATCAGTTGCCGCCATCACAGGCATTGTTACGGTACTTATCATCATACTCAAACAACTAAACATAACGCTATATAGCGATATTAATCTTCTCTTTTGAGCAAAATTTTTTATTTTCATCACAGTTTCTTTTTTATTAATAAAGGCCTAACCGTTATAACAAATAACAGCTAAGACCTTTTTAATGAGCAAACAAAGTTAGACGTTTCTATAACAGAAATCGAAAAATGACGACTTAAGCTTCGTCAGGAAACCACTGATTAATTAAAGAACGAGATCGTTCAATTTCTTGCTGCCAAGTATGATCAGTAACCACTGTCGGTTTTAACAAAATGACTAATTCTGTTTTATGTTTCACTCTATTGGTGTGACGGAATAAATTACCAAGAACAGGAATATCACCAAGCAGTGGAACCTTAGTTACTTGATCACTATAGCTCGTTTTCATTAAACCACCGATAACGACAACATCCCCTGAACGAGCATGAATAATAGAGTCTGATTCACGAATAGTACTCTTTGCTAATGGTAATTGATAAGTTCCGTATTTTTCGCCCAAATCAACACTTTTAACATCATTTTGCACGTCAACAACAACAGGATGTACATGCAATAGTACACCACCGTTATTATCAATTTGTGGCGTAACATCAAGAGAGATACCAGAGAAGAATGGGGTTAATTTAATATCTGGCGCTGCACTACTATTATCACCAGAAACATTACTGCTTGAAATATTGGTAACAAAATATTCATCACCACCCACTTTGATCACTGCCTTTTGGTTATTTGCGGCAGTCACTCGAGGACTAGATAACACATTTAAATCACCCTGAGTGGATAAAAAGCTCATTACAGCACTAAAATTACCATCAGTGATTGTTATGTTAGCTTGACCATTCACGATATTTGCAACGGCACCGCGCGTACCTTTAACAACAGCGCCAACAGAACCACCAAGGCTGCTGGTTAAATTATTCCAATCAATGCCTTGTTGATAACTATCATCAAGTGTGACTTCCATAATTTTTGCTTCTAATACCACCTGACGGGTTAAGCGTGTTTGCGACATACCTAGAAATTGTTTCACTTCTCGAAGTTCATTGGGGTAAGCGCGCACTGAAATTAATCCAGCTTGAGGTGAGACCATAACATTACGGCCATCTCCTTTACCGATCATTCCACTAACGACTTTTTCTAATTGCGCCCAAAAATCACTCTTAGACGTTGTTTCAATTGTTGTACCGCCCGTTGTGGTATTGTCACTATTGTTATCACTATTATTATTATCACTATCGTTGTTATTATTGTTATTGTTGTTACTATCGTTATTATTGCCGTTATCATTATCCGTCGTTGATCCCGTTGTAATCGATGTGAGTGACACACCTTTACGCTGTAACTGTAAATAGTTTACGGGAATAACATCGGTACGTAATGTTGCAGGAAAAACTTGAATGATATTGCCTTGACGAGTAATGTGATATCCATAAATATCTGAGGCGACATCTAAAACATTATCTAAAGTAACATCTTTTAATTTCATTGTAATTCGCCCCTTAACATTAGGATCAATAACAATATTAAAAGGCGTTCCTTTCACTAAACTCGTAAAAAATACATTTGCATCAACATTCTTTGCATTGATTCGAAAACGTTTATCTAATACTTTCTTAGATACTGGTTTACTTTCTAATGCTGGCATCAAATCAGCACTTACTGATGGTGGTAACGTAAACTGGGGCCGACTGCTTGACTCATTAGCCGCGTTATTTAATGCTTGTTTTATATCTGTAGGATTATGGTGTCCCATATTAGTTGAACAACCAACTAATGATGAAATCATAATAGCTAAAATGACTCGACGCATACTTATTTAACCTTTAATTTATTCTTATGTTTTCAGCGAATAACGCCAATTGCCATTTTTTACTGCCACGGCTTAAAGTAACAGTGTTATCAGTAATATGTGTTAATTTATACCCTTGAACGCTTCCACCTAAACCCACCACTGTTCCATTCAAAATAACGGAACAATGCTGATCATCACAAATAATACTTTGCAATGTGGGTAGTTGGGCTCGAGATATAACTCGTACCTTACTATTATTATTGGTCCATCCCAATGGCGCGGTCGGATCTTGTGCTGCAAATGCCGACTGCACAATCAAACTGGTAACGAATAAAGTTATCAATGCTATATATTTAACCACCGATAAAGTCCTTATTTTCACCTAATGTATAAACTTTTAATTCAATATTAGCCAATGGGTATTTCTCAACTTGATAATTTAAACTCAACCAATAATATTTAACGGGTAATGCTTCTAATTTTTTTAAATAATTAACGACGTTAAAATAACTACCGCTAAAATTCAAACTAACAGGATGAATAAAATATCCCACATCATTACCAGGAATTAATTGCTCTGAAGGTAATGAAGTCATCGATTCTAACTTTAATTCAGAACTATGCCGTAATACTTGTTCTAACAATTTCGTCATCTGTGTCGGTGTAACTAAACTTCCAATTTTAGTTTCAAGTTGTTTTGCTAATAGCTTATTCTTTTGTCTATATTTTTCTATTTTATTTTCAAGTACTTTATTTGGATTTATAGCTAATTTTCTTTTTGCTATAATTAATTCATTTTTAACTGTCTGAATATCATTATTTGTATTAGATAATGACATCTTTATATTTTGTGATGTTGTTATTTGAGGATCAATAACAAACATAAAACTAATAAATATAATGGCAACCCATCCAGTAATAGCAATTAGCCATTGTTCTCGACGCGACAAAGTTAAAAAACGCTGATTTAATTCTCGCCACTGATCCATTAATGAAGATCCTCAATCACATGTTTGCTATTTACTGCTTGTAAACTAAATGTCACGACATTTTTATCGTTTCGCCCTAATGACATTTTTTGAAAGCGCCTATTCATTAACGATGAATAACTATTAAATACTCCAACCCAACGTGGAACAGCATCAGGATTACGTGCCATACCATTTAAATCCATCAACGTTCCCGCAACATAAATATGCTGTAATGAAATATCACCATTAGACGCATCAGCTAATTGATTTAGCAACTCGGCATACCCCACTTTTAGACTATCATCATGTTTATAAATAGCTTTTAAAGCATTTTCTTTAGTTGCTAATTCAGCCTCTAATTTTTTAGCTTGCGAGACTTTAAGAGGATCAACCACCATCGCAGCAATTTTATCAGTGATTAAATGAAGCTGGTTCTTCTCTGCTGTTAATATGGATAACTGTTGATCTAACTGCTTTTGTTGTTCCATATTTTGCCATTGATTAAAGCTAAACCACCCCATAAATATAACCATGATAATCCCCCAACTTATGGCAAGATTAGACAATGTCATCCACTCTTTTAGCGGTAATAAATTATCACGATATAAGTTAAAAGCTGCATGCGATGAACGTTGTAAAGCAGCCCAGCCAAGCCGAGATACATTACAATCAATATTGGTTGCAACATCATCGACGACTTTAACATTAATGTTTAAACGCTGATTTAACTCATCGGCTAGTTTTTCATTTTGTTGCTTATCACAACTAATTATCAATTGACTAATCGCATCACCACGTAATTGTGCGCTGATATAATCTAATGACCGTTGTAATTCTAACGCTAAATTATCAAGTTGCTGTTGACGATTTTCTGGAATATCAGTATCTAATGTTGATAATGAAACACCACGTAATTGACGCTGAAAACAGAGATTTTGCTCATGAAAAGCCGTTAATTGAAGATCACCATTCTCATCACTATGAATAATTAACTGGCTACGATTTGCCTCAGTAAACGCACTCCAAACCACATCTTCAACAGTGATATCATTAACATGACATCCCGCTTTACTGCATGTGAGCACTATATCGGAGATTAATTGACGGGATGCAACAAAAACCTGCAGATGCCCGCTGACAATGGCAGGAAAACCATCAGCAATAATATCCGCCGGAGAATCATTGACTAAGTCTTTTATTAAAAAAGGTAAGGCAACCGGCAATTCTTCAGCACTTAAATTAGGCTGATCTATAATTAGACTCTGATATGAACCATGACCTAATACTATATGCACCAAATAACCCGATAATTGATGTTTAATAATTAAGTCATGTGCCGCATTATTCCAATCAGATACTGTCGATACGGCAATACGATCAACAATAAAATTGTCATGATCACGTCGAACAAGTGCAACCATCGTCTCATCAAAAGTAAGAGATACGACAGATTTAGACGCGTTCTTTTTAAAAAATTTAATAAGGCGTTGTTTCATATGCACCTAGAAATAAACATACATTCAGTATGAGATTATTTAATAATAAAATTGATTAGACTTCAGACATTACGAGGCATAATACATCATAAAATCCTTTTTAAAAAATAGTCGCAGTGATAATTTTTATCTATAAGTAATAAGATTTTTTATAATAAATTTTACTTATATTTTTGTTTCAACTGCAAAAAGACGTCCTTGTGCCGCAGCGACACCCAGTTGCTGTAACACCTGCCATTCTTTATTTGTTTCGACCCCAACAGCTATCACTTTGGCGTCACTATCAGAGCATGCTCCCAGCATACTTCTAACAAATAATTGATTTTCCTGACGTTGGTGAATATCACGCACTAAACCACGGTGTAATTTAATATAATCCGCTTTAACCTCTTTAATATAGTAAGTGCTAACTATTGTTCGCCCCGCTTGTGAAATAATCAGTTTGCAACCAAGCCCCGTTAATACTCGTAATACCGGTCGTATTGCGTCAAGATGTTTAACCAACATACTTTCTGATACTTCAAACAATAACCGATTCAGAACTGGCCGTGGTAATTGTAATAATTCATCACGCAGCCATTTAACAAATTTCTTGTCACGCAAGCTGATAGTTGTCACATTAACCGCATAACTATTTTCAGCCGATTGCTGTTTGAGTAATATTAAAGTTTGACTAATAACCGCTCGATCAAACCGGATTGAATAACCAACTTGTTCAACGGCCGACATAAAATGAGAAGCTTTAATAATATCGCCATTATCATCAGCAATTCGAGCTAACACAGCATGGCTCATCACTTGCTCATCTACTGCCATAATAATCGGTTGTTGGTATAGCAACGGTCCACCGTGAGTTAAGGTTTTATCAATCAATGTTCGCCAACGGACATTACCGCGAGATTTATCCCACTGGTGATCTTTATTAAAGCTATTCCAACTATTTGCACCTTGTAATTGTGAACTACGCAATGCAGTATCAACTTCATCCATGATACGCCCACGACGATCGCCGCCATGAAAATAAGTCACCCCAATATGACACCAGTTTTCTTTTTCCATAGGAGATGGTGGTGATAACCGCTCAACAGCATTTAATAATTGATGAGTAAATAGTTTAATTTCTTTGGCTGGCTGCTGAGGAATAAGAATTGCAAACTCAGCATCAAAATAACGAGCTAAAACAGTATCAGGAAAACGTTGAATAAAATTAGATAAAATAATGCTAATTTCCTGTAATAATTCATTGGCTACTGTTTTTCCTTGTTGGGTACATAACTCATCCCAATCACTTAAGCGTAATAAAATCACCGCTCCATGGCTATCATGGTCTTGCACCATAGATTGCAACCGACTATCAAATAGCACTCGATTAGCCGTACCGGTTAATTGATCTAAAAAAGTATGGGTACGAATAAACGTATCAAATCGGCTTCGTTCTTGCCGTGCATCTTTAAGCTCACTAATTAATTGATCTAACGCTAAACTTGCGGTTGCTGGCCATTCATAATCATTACCTTGAGCATATTGATCAACCCTACCAGCCAAAATCATTCGGCCGCGTTCTTCTAATAATTCCGAACCGTATAATTGAACTCGCAGCCATTGCACACCCCGTATTAATCCCAAGATAACAATTAACATCGCTAATGATATTGATGACATCGCACTTAAAGAATAGGTAAATTCACTATAAAGAGGAATCGCCGCAATCGTTACTTGATAGTCAGAATGTAACGGTAAAATATATTGATGGTGATACATAACATTAGGATCAGGAACGATTTGCTTACCTTTAAAAACAAATAATTGCTTATCGCCATCATTAATTGTTAACGTTACTACATTACTAGCCTCTAATAATGTCGGCAACCAACGAGGCAATGCTTGTACCCCTTGAGGATCTGCTAACTCTTGATCAATAACTGTCACCACGCCATCAAGATAATGGACTAATGAATCTTGACCAAGTTTACGAAAACTCAATGCGCCACCAATAAAAATCACTAAAATCGCGCAAATCACGATCATGGTAACAAACGCAACTAAACGATTTGTTAACTTCATCCTTGAGGCTTTTCTCATAGCATCCTTACTTCACATATGCCATTAATGTCATTAGATAATCATCAAACGATCTTAATCATTTTCAGATCGCTTAGCATACGCTACATTAGCCCCGTTAATCGATTATTAATCTTACATTGTAATAACAAAATAATACTTTTATGGATTGGATCACTTGTGCTAATCGTTTTATTACCGTAGTTGAGCATGGCTCACTCGCACAAGTAGCAGACAAACTTAATGCCTCTCGCTCTGCACTATCAACATGATTATTTTAGATAGAAAAACAATTAAGGTACTGCTGCCTCATTTAGCAGTCACAAACGCTATCCATTAAACGGTTAATGACAATCAAGATATATACATTATTACCACCGTTAATGATTAATTATTAATTATTTCCTCAGGATCATTTTTTAACATTTTAAATGGAATCATTTCATTACCGCTCAAAACTTGAATATCATTATTTTTTGGTAATTGATAAACATTAAGTGATGGTACTTGTGTTGTTTTAACGCCAATCCAATTAGAAAAAATAGACATGAAATTAAAGGCACTAACTTGCTTATTTAACATTATATGCTGATGAATATCACTGGCTATTTCAATTAATGGTACTTCATAATTTTGCTTATATAAATCACCATGCACTAATTGTGTTTTTCCTTTAACCGTACTAACGTTATTCAAACCATGATCAGAGAAATACAACACAGAATAGCTTTTTTGGGTTGCTTTCAAGTCCTTAATTACCGATTTAATAATCGCATCTGTTTGGTTATATGTTGATAAATAACAAGATAAATCTTTATCTTTTAATCTATAAATATCTTTTTTAATCCGATCACAAAAATTCTCATGTGATCCCATAATATGCAACACAATTAATTTAGAACCATTATATGGTTGTACTAATGCCTGTTTAAATAACGGCAATAATGCATAATCACTGGTATTATTAGTCAGAAAATTGCCCTTCTTTAAAAATTCTTTTTCTGAAGCATGTACAGCAATGGCTGATACAGCAGTATCATACTTACCTATAAAACCCTGATTTGATAACCATATTGTTTTCATCTTCGCGGCATTAGCTAAAGTAATAATATTATCTACTGGATGTAAATCTAAGCCATGGCTGATACCTAATGTACGAGGTAATGAAACAGCAGTATGAGATGCTGTTGAAAGGTAACCATTTACATATATTCCTGACGTTTTAGCTAAAAACGGCGTCGTATTAATAGGATAAGCATAAGCAGACATATAATCTTTACGCATGCTTTCTCCAATAATTAATACATAAGTTTTATATTTTGGCTTAACCTTTAAAATCGTCCAATTAGCCGTTTGATGAATACTCTTTTTCAATGCATCGATTTGCGTAATATAATGTTCAACACTTTTATAACCATGCGTTACAAATAAACTGAGTGATGATAAATAAAAGCAAACACATCCAAATAAAAAAGCAGTTTTACGCCATTTAAATATAAACTCAACGCTTATTAAATAATAAATAAAAGTTATCAATAAAATGGTATTAAGAAGCCATACTTTTATTGGAATAGCGAATAAAAATTCAATACTCTCACGTTTATTCGTTTCAAATAATGATGCAACAATACCGATATTTGGGTGCCCATAAATATAACCAGACTGAAAGTATAATACGGCAACCAATCCAATAGGAAATATAAAAAACCATTTAAACCAACGTGTAGCTGATAAAAATATCAGAGCTAAAAACAAGTATCCAGCTACTATTATTATTTTATTTTCATAACCAACACCAATGGTTAATAATAAAGATAATAATAATGTAACAGCAATATCTAAACGTTTCATAAATACAACAAGATAAATAAATAACAATCGAAATAATAGTTTATCTTAGGTTTGTTATTTTTAACACAAAAAACCCAGCAAGAATGCTGGGTCAATAAATATGGATAAGCTAAATATAATTATCTATATTACACTTTTTTTCATGAGTCCTAGAACGGAATATCGTCGTCAAAATCCATTGGTGGCTCATTATATTGCTGCTGCGGTTGCTGTGGAGCAGACTGCTGCGGCGCTGGCTGATGTTGTTGCTGTGGTGCATAATTTTGTTGTGGCGCAGCTGCAGGTTGTTGAGGCTGACCCCAATTACCTTGATTCTGCTGTTGTTGCTGGCCACCCATTGGAGCACCTTGACCGCCATTACGGCCGCCTAACATTTGCATTACACCATTAAAACCTTGAACAACGACTTCAGTAGTGTATTGATCTTGGCCTTGTTGGTTTTGCCATTTACGGGTTTGTAATTGGCCTTCGATGTACACTTGTGAACCTTTACGTAGGTACTCACCAGCGACTTCTGCTAATTTGCCAAACAATGCTACACGGTGCCATTCTGTTTTTTCACGTTGCTCACCGGTAGACTTATCACGCCAAGACTCAGAGGTTGCAATAGTAATATTAGCTACTGCACCACCGCTAGGCATGTAACGAATTTCTGGATCATTTCCCAAGTTACCAATTAAGATAACTTTATTTACGCCACGACTGGCCATAGTTCACTCCAAAGCTGATAGCGACGGTATTGGGTGTTAATAGCCGCTTAGTCAAAGTTTATACCCAATCACACAGTTTATCATGCTAGCAAGGTCAAGGCATAGTGCCAAAGCATGCCATAACACGCAATAATCCATAGCGACGCTAAGCTAAACCAATATTAATATGAAGAATAAATCCATCATCACCAATTGAAAACCTTAACACTATTAATGCAGATTATTACTGCAAAATTATTATTTTTCTAACTCACCATTTTTGTAACAATATTCAGCATCAACACTTAATAAAGTCTATTTTCAAGATTAAAAACGCATGCTGTTAAATATATTGTAAAAACTATTTGTAGATAACCACATTAAAAATATAAATAAATTTAAAGGTTAATCTTGTTATTCGCTCAAAGATTTAAAGATAACACGGTTCAAAATTATTATATGGTTTTGAGAGCACAACACTGATATTGAGTTGATTTATCGCTTAAAATCTCTAACATTGCACATCATAAAATAATGCTATATCGCATCAGCAGATAGACGTTAATCTGCATTCAATACATACTCAATTACATTAAATCTAGGAAACACTATGATCAAAAAATGTCTATTTCCTGCAGCAGGATACGGTACGCGTTTTCTTCCGGCAACAAAATCAATGCCAAAAGAAATGATGCCTATCGTAAATAAACCTTTGATTGAATATGGTGTAGAGGAAGCAATTCAAGCGGGCATGAACGGTATGTGTATCGTGACTGGCCGTGGTAAGAATACCTTGATGGATCATTTTGATAAAAACTACGAACTAGAACATCAAATTAGCGGTACTAACAAAGAAGAACTGTTATTTGATATTCGCCGTGTCATTGATTCAGCGCACTTCACTTACATTCGTCAAGGTGAAATGAAAGGTCTCGGTCACGCTATCCTTATGGGTCGTGAACTCGTTGGTAATGAACCTTTCGCAGTGGTACTTGCTGATGATCTTTGTGTCAATGAAGAGCAAGGCGTATTGGCTCAAATGGCTGCACTTTACAAGCAATTTCGTTGTTCAATCGTTGCTGTTGAAGAAGTACCAGCAGAAGATACCCATAAATACGGTGTCATTGCAGGTCAGATGATCCGTGATGACCTATTCCGCGTTGATAACATGGTAGAAAAACCAGAACCAGGCACTGCGCCAAGTAACCTTGCTATTATCGGTCGTTACATTCTAACTCCAGATATTTTTGATATCATCGAAGAAACAGAACCAGGTAAAGGCGGTGAAATTCAAATTACTGATGCACTCCTAAAACAAGCGCAATCAGGTTGTGTATTAGCATACAAATTTAAAGGTAAACGTTTTGATTGTGGTAGCGTTGATGGCTACATTGAAGCGACTAACTACTGTTATGAAAATATCTATAAAAAAGAACAATCATCTAAGTTAGCCAAACAACAAACTAGCAAAAAGTAACTTATCAATACCTTTTAAGAATCCCGCTTTTTATAGCGGGATTTTTTTCATTCTGCTGCTGTGTTTTTATTCTTTTGCTCATTAAAAGCGGCTATGAAATACTACTCACTAATAATTAACTAAAACAATAGTGATGGGTATGGATTACATCGAAGTACAGGGTGCACGCACTCATAATCTTAAAAATATCAATATTTCCATTCCTCGCGACAAGCTCGTTGTTATCACGGGCTTATCCGGTTCGGGAAAATCATCGTTAGCCTTTGATACCTTATATGCTGAAGGTCAACGCCGCTATGTCGAGTCACTATCTGCTTATGCTCGTCAATTTCTTTCGTTAATGGAAAAACCGGATGTTGATCATATCGAAGGTTTGTCACCTGCTATTTCAATTGAACAAAAATCAACATCGCATAATCCTCGTTCGACCGTAGGTACAATTACTGAGATCTATGACTATTTACGTTTGCTTTATGCTCGCGTAGGCGAACCTCGCTGCCCTATTCATAACGTTCCCCTAGCCGCACAAACCGTCAGCCAAATGGTTGATCAAGTACTTGCTATGGATGAAGGCAGCAAGTTAATGTTACTCGCACCTATCATCAAAGAACGTAAAGGCGAGCATGTAAAAACGCTCGCTAACCTTGCCGCCCAAGGCTATATTCGTGCTCGTATTGACGGTGATGTCTGTGATCTTTCCGATCCACCCACATTAGAGCTTCATAAAAAACACACCATTGAAGTTGTCGTTGATCGTTTAAAAGTCCGTGATGATCTGCAATTACGCTTAGCCGAATCGTTTGAAACCGCACTAGAACTATCTGGTGGTACCGTTATTATTGCCCCAATGACGACTGGTGACATACCAGAACAAGTATTTTCCGCTAATTTTGCTTGTCCGCATTGTGGTTACAGCATGCAAGAACTTGAGCCTCGACTGTTCTCATTCAATAACCCTGCTGGTGCTTGTGGTACTTGTGATGGTTTAGGAGTCCAACAATATTTCGATCCTGAACGCGTAGTACAAAATGGCGAACTCAGTTTAGCTGGCGGTGCCATTCGCGGCTGGGATAAGCGTAATTTTTATTATTTCCAAATGCTAAAATCACTAGCGGAACATTTTAAATTTGATGTTGAAGCACCTTTCGATACCCTACCAAAAAAAATTCAAACCGTGATCCTTAATGGTTCAGGCACAACAGATATAGAATTTAAATACATTAATGATCGTGGTGACATTACCGTTCGTCGGCATCCATTTGAAGGTATTTTAAATAATATGGAGCGCCGTTATCACGAAACAGAATCTAACTCTGTTCGTGAAGAACTGGCTAAATTTGTATCAACCAAGCCTTGTGCGAGTTGTCATGGCTCACGGTTACGCCAAGAAGCACGTCATGTTTTTATTGGTGAAACCAACCTGCCGCATATTTGTGACATGAGCATAAGTGAAGCATCCACGTTCTTTGAACAATTAGCATTAACCGGCCAACGAGCTCAAATTGCCGCTAAAATTCTCAAAGAAATTAATGAGCGTTTAAATTTCTTAATTAATGTTGGCTTAAATTATCTGAGCTTATCTCGCAGTGCTGATACTCTTTCGGGCGGTGAAGCTCAGCGTATTCGACTCGCAAGTCAAATTGGTGCAGGGTTAATGGGCGTGATGTATGTCCTTGATGAACCCTCAATAGGTCTCCATCAGCGAGATAATGAACGATTATTAAAAACCCTGATCCATTTGCGTGATCTCGGGAATACCGTCATTGTAGTTGAACATGATGAAGACGCTATTCGTGCTGCCGATTATGTGATTGATATCGGTCCTGGTGCGGGCGTCCATGGTGGTGAAATCATTGCAGAAGGCACCATTAAAGATATTCTAAAATCAAAAAAATCGTTAACAGGCCAGTATCTTAGCGGTAAAAAATCCATCGCAATCCCAACCCAACGGGTACCGTTTGATCCTGCTAAAACAGTTACACTTTTAGGAGCCAGCGGTAATAACCTTAAAGATGTTAATGTTGAAATTCCAGTCGGATTATTTACCTGTATTACAGGCGTTTCTGGATCAGGTAAATCGACGTTAATCAATGATACTTTCTTTAAAATCGCCCACCAACGACTTAATGGCGCCACAACAGGCACACCCGCGCCTTATAAAGAAATTCGAGATCTAGAACATTTTGATAAAGTAATCGATATTGATCAAAGCCCGATCGGTCGTACTCCTCGTTCAAATCCTGCGACTTATACGGGTATTTTTACCCCTATTCGTGAATTATTTGCAGGAACACAAGAATCTCGCTCTCGTGGTTATAAGCCCGGTCGTTTTAGCTTTAACGTTCGCGGCGGACGCTGTGAAGCTTGTCAAGGTGATGGTGTTATCAAAGTTGAAATGCACTTTTTACCTGACGTTTATGTTCCGTGTGATGCATGTAAAGGTAAACGCTATAACCGTGAAACATTAGAAGTACGTTACAAAGGCAAAAGTATTGATGAAGTTTTACAGCTTACCGTTGAAGATGCGCATCAGTTCTTTGAACCTGTTCCAGCAATTGCACGAAAATTGAAGACATTAATCGATGTCGGTTTATCGTATATTCGCCTCGGTCAGGCCGCGACAACGTTATCAGGCGGTGAAGCACAGCGGGTTAAACTTGCTAAAGAGTTATCTAAACGTGACACGGGTAAGACCTTGTATATTTTAGATGAACCCACTACAGGCTTGCATTTCCATGATATTCAACAGCTACTAACGGTGTTACACAAGCTGCGTGATCGTGGTAATACCATTGTGGTTATCGAACATAATCTCGATGTCATTAAAACCGCAGATTGGGTAATTGATCTCGGTCCTGAAGGCGGTAATGGTGGTGGTGAAATTATTGCTACTGGTACTCCTGAAGATGTCGCTCAAGTTAAAGGCTCACATACCGCAAGATTTCTAAAACCGTTATTAGGTTAGAATATGAAAGCACGTTAATATATCAACAGGCTGAGATTATTCAGCCTGTTTGCTCATTCATACTCAGGAACAACCATGACAGTGTTACAACTTCAAGGTACCAGATTAGAACAGAAACGAATTTCTAAACCTTTGGTGCGCTATTTTCTTGCAACAATAGGAATTATTTTTATTGTTGCGATGCATTACTTTCAACATAATCCCGGTGGTTCAGGGCTTGAGCTTTCCTTTAATGCCGCAGTATGGATACCATTTGGCTTTGTGCTGTCTTTAGGCTTACTTGAAATTTGCCGTCAACAAATATGGCGTTACTCTCGACTGACATTGTTCCTGTTTGGCTGCTGTGTACTACTCACTCTTCCCATTTTTTATCCTAATGCTGACGCAGAGGCTGCGTTTAATCGCTTATTTACTTTGTGGGCTGGGTTTCTTTTCTTTGTGAGTTTGCAACAATTTGTTTTTACTCATCAGCAACGTCAACGTTTACTATGGTTTATTTTAATTGGCGTTTTAATTGAAGCCGTTTTCGCCTGGTATCAATACCTTTGGATCCCTGCTAAAAATCCCATTGGTTATGATGTTATCGCTAACCGCCCTTATGGAATATTCCAACAACCCAATGTAATGGCAAGCTTCTTAGCGACAGGGCTAGTCATTAGCTGTTACTTATTAGCGCGAGTACCGTTATATCGTGGTAAATGGTCATGGCAACATATCATCCTACTCGCAACACCAGTTCTGACTATTCCTATTCTTGTCGTTCTAAACTCCCGTACAGGGTGGTTAGGTACCATCATTGGTCTAGTGCTAATGCTGCCTTATTTACACCGTTTTGCTGCTAAACAAACGCAACGCTTATGGCTATTAATGATTACACTAGGACTCTGTTTTGCATGGAATATAGCATCAACTGAAGACTGGTCACCAAGAAATGAAAGTATTTCTTTAGAAAGCCCAAGAGAAATTCATTTTCCACAAGCTTATGATATGTTTACCACTAAACCATTAACAGGTTATGGCTATGGTAAATTTGAACCCGCTTATATCACCCAAACTGCATTATGGCACCAACAAAATCCTGCTCATCAACCTGCAGGGATCCCCAGCTTAGATCATCCTCATAATGAGTTACTTTACTGGGCTGATGAAGGCGGCATTATACCGTTACTCGGGTTATTATTAGCAGCATTTGCTGTCTTAATGAGAATAAGAAAAGCCCCTAATGGAACGCAATTAGCATTGATAGGGTTATTCTTCCCTATCGTGTTACATACCCAACTTGAATATCCGTTTTATCACTCATTGGTACATTGGTTAATATTTATTATATTAATTTTTTGGGTCGATAATCTCACGGCAAAATATCATCGTCGCCAAGTGACATATACGTTAAGTATTAAAGTTTTTGCACTTATTACACCCATTATTATCTCTGGCTTTATGCTAACAACCTTATATTCAGGTTGGCTGTTAACTAAATTTGAAACAACTCGACCGGTTAATATTGATTACTTAATTAAAGTGAATAATCCATGGGCATGGAAAAATCGTTTTGAATGGGATCTTCATTTAACTCAACTACAACTAGGTATTGCGACCGAAAAACCGCAGTTAATTACTGAATATATTCAATGGGCAAACCAAAAAGCACAACATTGGCCTCGTCCCGCTTTGTTTGAAAATCTAATTCTTGCGTACACCGCACAAGGAAACACTGCCCAAGCAACCCAAGTGACACATGAAGCACAACTGCTGTTTCCAAATATCGCTCAACTAAGCGCTGCAACAACCACAGCGTCATCAGCAAAGTAACCACGACAAACAACCATCAATGGCGAACACTATTGCCATTGATGGTTCATCTCTCTCTTATTTCAACGTGCTTTCAAGAGCTTTAATACATAATGCGACATTTTCACTACGCGCAGCATAACCCATTAATCCAATTCGCCATGCTTTACCGGCAAGCGAGCCTAATCCTGCACCTATTTCTAGATTGTAACGCTCTAATAACGTCGATCTTACTGCCGCATCATCAATCCCCTCAGGAATATAAACCGCATTAAGCTGAGGTAACCGATAGGCTTCTGCAACCACAAATTCAATTCCTAAGGCTTCAAGTCCGGTCTTTAACTCAAGATGTGCTCGTTGATGACGCAGCCAAGCTTGCTCTAACCCTTCATTGTGTAATAACACTAGCGCTTCGTGTAATGCATACAAGCTATTAACGGGTGCAGTATGATGATAGCTGCGCTTACCTTCACCACTCCAATAACCCAGCACTAAACTTTGATCTAAAAACCAACTTTGCACTGCTGTTTTACGTTGCTGAATTTTATTTATAGCTTGCTCGGAAAACGTCAGTGGCGATAATCCGGGAACACAAGATAAACACTTTTGACTGCCAGAATAAACCGCATCAAGTTGCCACTCATCCACCAGCAACGGTACGCCACCTAAAGATGTTACGGCATCAACAATAGTTAAACAGCCATACTTTCGTGCAATTTCAGCCAAGGTTTTTGCATCAGATAATGCACCCGTTGATGTTTCTGCATGTACAAAAGCAACAATTTTAATCTCAGGATCGGTCTGTAATGCTTGTTCAACCAAAGCGGGAGATACCGGCTCCCCCCATGCATTATCAACCATAATGGCAATACCACCACAGCGTTCAACGTTCTCCCGCATGCGATCGCCAAACACGCCATTACGACAAACTAATACCTTATCTCCCGCTTCAACTAAATTAACAAAACAGGCTTCCATGCCCGCACTACCCGGCGCTGACACCGCAATCGTAAACGTATTTTTAGTTTGAAAAGCGTATTGCAGCAACTGTTTAAGCTCATCCATCATTTTAATAAATAACGGATCAAGGTGGCCAATTGTCGGACGACTTAGTGCTTGTAATACTTGCGGATAAATATCAGAAGGCCCAGGTCCCATAAGTGTTCTTTGTGGTGGTATAAAACTGGTGATAGGCATAGATTCAACTCCATTAAATCATGTTTATTATCAATAAGGTGATGGAAGGTTAGTCGTTATTACAGAGTATTAGAGCGATGCCAAAGCTGCAAGTAACGATCTAAAATCCTGTTAATTACACATACTTTTTATTAACCAGTGATAAATTATCATTTAACAATTGACAACTTAGGGTCATTTCCTATTCAATGAAAACAGTGATTATTCACTACAGAAGAGGTGCGTTACCTAGGTAGCAAGATGGTAGGACCCAAGCCTAAGTCGATCTTGTAAGGGAGAGTAACGCCGAGATATTACTGGTTTGGGGCCAATAATATCGGCTATGAGAGTTGAATCTCTCAGGCTGTCATCTAAGTCAGGTTGACGATGATGGGGAGCTTCTGGGTAGCCGCATCAGCGTTACTGCCTATTACCTCCTCGACAATGGACGTCGGGAATTCTTCCGAAGCAAAAGCCTACTTTGCCGTATTTACGATAAAAGGGAGAACACCGTAATGAGCATGATTTCAACCGCAACAACAAAGCCATTGATTGTGGCCAAATTTGGTGGTACCAGTGTCGCTGATTACGCTGCAATGTGTCGCAGTGCTAATATTGTTATTACTAACCCACACACCAAAATAGTATTAATAAGTGCTTGTTCAGGCGTGACCAATGTACTGGTCGCCTTAGCTAATGGCATTAGTGATACCACTTTACGCCAACAACATTTACAACAGTTAACTGAGACTCACCAACAGATACTGGATCAACTCCAGTACCCACATACGGTTAGTGACGCAATTTATACGTTATTAGATGATATTGCCTCAGCCTCAGCACAAGCAGCGATAGCATCATCACCACAACTCACTGATAAATTAGTCAGCCATGGCGAGCTATTATCAACCCATCTTTTTAATCAAATTTTAGTCGAAATGAATGCTGCTGCGATTCGATTTGATATTCGCGATGTCATGCGTACTGATACCCAATTTGGTAAAGCATTGCCGCAACCCAAGCTTATTCGTCAATTAGCTCAACAACATTTAGTACCACTTGTCGCTACTCAGATTGTAGTATCACAAGGCTTTATTGGTCGTGACGAACTGGGCAATACCACCACACTAGGCCGAGGTGGAAGTGATTATAGTGCAGCATTGATTGCCGAAGCGGTAGATGCGACCACCCTAGAGATCTGGACAGATGTTCCGGGAATGTATACCACCGATCCTCGCATTACCACGGCAGCCAAACCAATTAAAGAAATCAGCTTTAGTGAAGCCTCTGAAATGGCTAACTTTGGTGCAAAGATCCTCCATCCATCAACACTGGTTCCTGCTATTCGCCACCAGATCCCCGTTTTTATTGGTTCATCAACAGCACCGCAACAAGGTGGAACATGGATCAGAAAAACGGTCAATCAAGCGCCACTCTTTAGAGCATTAGCGTTACGTGGAAATCAGACGATGGTGACATTAACCAGTCTTAATATGTTTCAGGCTTATGGCTTTTTAGCCGAAGTATTTCGTATTTTGGCTGAACATAAAATCTCGGTCGATTTAATTACCACCTCAGAAGTCAGTGTTTCGTTAACGCTCGATAAAACCGATACTAGTGGCGGTGCCCCAACATTACCCTTAGCTGCCGTTGAACAATTGAATCAATTGTGTCGCGTTGATATTGAACAGGGGCTGTCGTTAGTGGCTTTGATTGGTAATCATATGAGTGACAGTAAAGGCTCTGCCAAGCATATCTTTGGCGCACTTGATGCGTATAATTTACGTCTTATTTGTTATGGTGCGAGTCCGCATAATCTCTGTTTCTTGGTCAATGAAGCTGATGCTAAATCAGTGATCACAACACTGCATCAACAACTATTAGAATAATCACTATCAGCACAAATAAAAAAAATACAAAAAAGGCGCAACCATTGCGCCTTTTCGTTTTAATCTCATAAAATTATTATAAATTAGGGCCTAACCACTTTTCAGCTTCAATCAAATCCCAACCTTTGCGATCAGCATAACTGGCTAATTGATCAGGTTGGATCTGCGCAACCGCAAAATAACGTGCATCTGGATGTGAAAAATACCAACCAGATACCGCCGCACCTGGCCACATGGCATAACTATCAGTCAGCACCATACCCGTATTGGCTTCTGCGTTTAATAGCTGCCAAATCGCCCCTTTTTCAGTGTGTTCAGGGCAAGCAGCATAGCCTGGAGCAGGACGAATACCCTGATACTTTTCACGGATCAAATCATCATTGCTAAGATCTTCATCCTCTGCATAACCCCAAATTTGTTTACGCACCATTTGGTGCATACATTCAGCAAAAGCTTCGGCTAATCGATCTGCCACCGCTTGAATCATGATCGCATTATAATCATCACCCTGCGCCTTAAACTGATCGGCAATATCATATTCACCAATTCCACCAGTCACCGCAAACGCACCAATCCAATCGGCTTTACCACTTTCTTTAGGGGCAATGTAATCGGATAAACAATAATTAGGGCCTTTGGGCTTTTTGGTCTGTTGACGTAAGCCATGCAATACCGTTAACACCTCGGTGCGAGTTTCATCAGTGTAAACCTCAATATCATCACCAATATTATTCGCTGGGAATAAGCCACACACACCATTAGCTTTGATCATCCCTGTACGCTCAATCTCATCAAGGATCTTATTAGCATCATCAAATAACTTAGTTGCCTCAACCCCAACAACTTCATGGCGTAAAATGGTTGGATATTTACCACTTAATGACCATGTCATAAAAAAGGGCGTCCAATCGATATACTGGCGTAATTTAGCCACAGGGAAATCGGTAAAGGTGTGTACACCCGCTTGTTTTGGTGCTGGCGGTGTATAATTAACCCAATCAAGCGCAACCGCATTTGCACGTGCTTGATCTAAGGTGATCGGAGGCGTTCGTGGCTTTTTACGCGCATGCTGTTCACGCACAACATCATATTCCGCTGCTAAGCGTTCAACAAAGGCTGGCTTTTGTTGTTCAGATAGTAATGCCGAACACACGCCAACAGCGCGTGAGGCATTAGAAACATACACCACAGGCTGCTGATAATTTTGTTCAATTTTAACCGCAGTATGCGCTTTTGAGGTGGTTGCACCACCAATCAATAATGGCACTTCAAACCCACGTCGCTGCATTTCTTTAGCTACATGAACCATTTCATCTAAAGATGGCGTGATCAAGCCACTTAAACCGATAATATCAACGTTTTGTTCTTGCGCGACCTGCAAAATTTTATCGCATGACACCATCACACCTAAGTCGATAATCTCATAGTTATTACATTGAAGTACCACTCCAACGATATTCTTACCGATATCGTGAACATCGCCTTTTACTGTGGCTAATAAAATTTTACCATTAGTATACCCCGCTTGTTTTTCAGCATTAATATACGGTTCTAAATGAGCAACAGCTTGCTTCATAACTCGCGCTGATTTAACCACTTGAGGTAAAAACATCTTACCTTCACCAAACAGGTCACCGACAACATTCATACCCGCCATTAATGGCCCTTCAATGACCTCAAGTGGTTTACTTGCGTTTACCCGTGCAAGTTCAGTATCTTCAATAATAAACTCAGTAATGCCTTTAACCAGTGCATGCTCTAGCCGTTTTTCAACCGACCAACTGCGCCATTCTTGTTGAGTACGATCTTCTTCAACTGCACCACTATCACGGTAGTTAGCTGCAATATCTAACAAGCGATCTGTACTATCATCGCGACGATTTAATACTACATCTTCAACAGCATCACGAAGCTCAGCAGGAAGATCATCATAAATCGCTAACTGACCTGCGTTAACGATCCCCATATCCATGCCATTTTTAAAACAGTAATATAAAAATACCGCATGGATCGCTTCACGAACTGGATTATTGCCACGAAATGAAAACGAAACGTTAGAAACACCGCCAGAAACCATCGCATGAGGTAACGTACGTTTGATATCAGCAACAGCCTCAATAAAATCGACCGCATAGTTATTGTGTTCTTCAATACCTGTCGCGACCGCAAAAATATTAGGGTCAAAAATAATATCTTCCGGTGGGAAACCAACTTCATCAACTAAAATATGATAAGCATGGGTACAAATTTCAATTTTACGTTCACGTGTATCAGCCTGACCTACTTCATCAAATGCCATCACAATCACTGCAGCACCATAACGACGTAACAGCTTAGCTTGAGTGATAAAATTATCTTTACCTTCTTTGAGTGAAATAGAGTTAACGATCGGTTTACCCTGTACACATTTCAGTCCGGCTTCAATAATTTCCCACTTTGATGAATCAACCATGATCGGCACTTTTGCGATCTCTGGTTCTGTGGCACATAAATTCAGAAAGCGTACCATTGCCGCTTTCGCATCCAACATGCCTTCATCCATGTTGATATCAATAATTTGTGCGCCAGATTCAACTTGCTGACGAGCAACCTCTAACGCTTCATCGTAAAGCTCATCTTTAATTAAGCGTTTAAAGCGGGCAGAACCTGTGACATTAGTACGCTCACCCACGTTAACAAATAAGCTTTCAGCTTCAATAGTGAGTGGCTCTAAACCTGATAATCGGCAGGCAATTTTAATCTCAGGTAACACCCTTGGTTTAATATTTTTAGTTACTTGATACATCTGCCGAATATGTTCAGGTGTTGTACCACAGCAACCACCAACTAAATTTAAAAAGCCTTGCTCTGCCCATTCCTTTATATGTTCTGCCATTTCATCGGCTTCAAGATCATACTCACCAAATGCATTAGGTAAGCCTGCATTGGGGTGAGCTGAAACTGCACATTCAGATATGCGCGATAACTCAGCCACATATTGACGTAATTCATCAGGTCCTAAAGCACAATTTAAGCCAAAAGAAATCGGCTTAACATGGCGTAACGAATTATAAAAAGCTTCCGTTGTTTGACCGGAAAGAGTACGCCCAGAGGCATCTGTAATCGTACCTGAAATCATGATTGGTAATTCATAACCCAGTTCTTCAAAAACACCAGTAACAGCAAATGCACATGCTTTGGCGTTTAAGGTATCAAAAATGGTTTCAATCAAAATAATATCAACCCCACCTTTAATTAACGCATGGGTCGATTCACTGTAAGCCGTCACCAATTGATCAAAAGTGACATTACGAAAACCAGGATCATTTACATCAGGAGAGATTGAACAAGTACGGTTAGTCGGGCCTAGCACACCAGCAACAAAACGTGGTTTATTTGGTGTTTGCGCGGTCCATTCATCCGCCGCTTCACGAGCTAGTTTGGCAGCAGTAAAATTAATTTCGGCACTGAGGCTTTCCATATCATAGTCAGCCATCGCAATGGTAGTAGCATTAAAAGTGTTGGTTTCTAAAATATCCGCACCAGCCTCTAAATACTCAAAGTGAATATCTTTAATTAACTGCGGCTGAGTTAAAACTAATAGATCGTTATTCCCTTTAAGATCTGCGTGCCAATCACTAAAACGTTGACCTCGATAATCTTGCTCATCCAATTTATAGCCTTGGATCATCGTGCCCATGCCACCATCAATGATCAAAATTTGCTGTTTGAGTCGCTTATGCAGTACATCCTTGTCTTTTAACACTACATTACATCCTTATAATCCATTACAGCCTGATAACATCCTATCACAATTCAAATAGGAATCTAGACGTCTAAAAAGGTAGAATGGCAAAATAAGTTAATTAACGGTAGCCATTGCTAACTGATGGTTTTACTATCACAACCAATTAAATCTAATCAATAATTTAATCTAGAGGCTTCGCATGTCGGTCTACAATACCCTCTGCTTCCTAGCTGCTGCAGCAATGCTGATAGCTTTTATAAACAGTAAGATAGGTAAGATGCAAACCACTATCGCCATCACGGCGGGTTCACTTATCTTATCGTTACTCATTATTTTTGCTGGCCATAATGGCTGGTTTCATCTTGAAGATATTGCTTCAACCCAAATGGCAAAAATTAACTTTGAAGACTTTTTGTTAAAAGGGATTTTAGGATTTTTGCTCTTTGCCGGTGGGCTTGGTATTAAATTGCCGCATCTCAAAGAGCAAAAATGGGAAATCACTACCTTAGCATTAGGCTCAACTCTCTTTTCAACTTTTTTTATTGGTTTTAGCTTGTGGGGTATTTGTCAATTAATTGGGATCCAACTCGATCTTATTTATTGTTTATTATTTGGCTCACTGATCTCGCCAACCGACCCCATTGCCGTACTTGCTATTGTTAAAAAGATGAATGCCCCCCGTCGAATCTCGACTCAAATTGAAGGGGAGTCACTGTTTAATGATGGCTTTGGTTTAGTTATTTTTGTTACTTTATTTACCATAGCTTTTGGTAATCAAAGCCCAACCGTATTAAGCGTCAGCCAATTATTCTTACAAGAAGCCATTGGTGGTATTGTTTATGGCTTCATTCTCGGTTTAATCTTCCATTACCTTATCTGCTCAACCAATGACCACTCAATGGAATTACTATTAACTATTGGTATTCCAACTGCTGGTTATGCTTTTGCTGAAATTATTCATGTGTCAGGCCCACTCGCGATGGTTGTCTCTGGTATTATGATCGGTAACTGGACCCGTTATATTGGTTTCTCAAAAGAAAGTGAAGAGCACCTTGATCACTTCTGGGAATTAGTCGATGAATTTCTTAACGGTCTACTATTCTTGTTAATCGGTATGACAATGCTTGAATTCAGTTTTCACCAAGAAGATTGGGTTCTAATGGCAATTGCAATTCCATTAGTATTGCTAAGTCGTTACTTAAGCGTCAAATTACCTTATCTTGGCTTTAGCCGTTATCGTCAATATAATCCAATGTCAGTTAAAATTCTTACTTGGGGCGGCTTACGTGGCGGTCTTGCACTTGCTATGGCGATGGCAGTACCAGCAGGCGTAATGGTTATTCCAGAGAAAGATATTGATGTTAGAGAGATAATCCTCGTAATGACTTATTCAGTAGTAGTGTTTTCAATTCTAATTCAAGGTTCAACCATTACCTCATTAATTGAAAAAGCCAAACTGTGGGAAAATCAGAATAAACATTAATTGCCATCAAGCACACAAATAACAACAGGCCTGCTACTAAGCAGGCCTTTTTATTAATCTTTAGTAAAACTGGCTTCAGAAAAATGTGCCAAGTCATAAGGGGTCTGTTGATAAACGCAATAATTAAGCCAATTACTAAATAGTAAATGTCCATGACTACGCCAACTGGCAACAGGTGCACAATTAACATCATCATTAGGATAATAATTTACAGGCACTGTAGGCTCCATCCCTTGCTCACTATCACGTATAAATTCATTGTGTAGCGTATCAACGTCATACTCAGGATGACCTGTAACAAATACATTACGTTTGTCTTTTGTTGCCGCCAGATAAACTCCTGCTTGATCAGATGTCGCTAAAATATCTAAATCAGTATGCTTACTTAAATAATCAGCAGAAAAATCAGCATAACGAGAATGGGGAGCAAAAAAACTATCATCAAAACCACGTAATACAGGATGATGACAATCATGAATGCGATGATGGTAAACCCCTGATAATTTTTCTTTTCGTGTCCGCTTCGGTAAATCATATAACAACTTCAATCCTGCTTGAGCGGCCCAGCAGACAAACAGTGTTGAGGTCACATGATCCTTAGCCCAATTCATAATCAGCTGAATCTCTTCCCAATACAATACATCTTCAAACTGCACTAACCCTAATGGTGCTCCCGTCACAATCAAGCCATCAAAATTACGATCTTTAACCATTTCAAATTGACGATAAAAGGTATCTAAATGTTCTTGAGGTGTATTTTTTGTCGGTCGGTTATCAATCCGTAATAACTCAACATCAACTTGTAATGGGCTATTAGAAAGCAAACGTAGAAACTGGGTTTCAGTCTCAATCTTCTTTGGCATTAAATTGAGTAATAACACTTTAAGCGGTCGAATACCCTGACTGGCAGCACGTGCCTCTGTCATTATGAAGATATTCTCACTTCTTAAAATATCTGTAGCAGGTAAACGATCCGGTATTTTAATTGGCACTTTGGTTTTCTCCTTACCCCAAAATAGCTTTAGCCGTCTAGATATCCGATTAAAGCTATAGAAAAAACAATAAGGGTGCAAGTAAAATAAAGCCACATCAACCAACACTATATTGTGATTATAATAAAGAGATGAAAAATACTGAGGAATTTTGATACGCTAGAAATGAAAAAACCCAGCCAAAGGCTGGGTTTTAAAGAGGTATTTAGCAATGTCCTACTCTCACATGGGGAGACCCCACACTACCATCGGCGCTACAACGTTTCACTTCTGAGTTCGGCATGGGATCAGGTGGTACCGCTGTGCTATGGTTGCTAAAAAATAAATGGTGCTAGTACCCAGAGTCGAACTGGGGACCTCACCCTTACCAAGGGTGCGCTCTACCAACTGAGCCATACCAGCACACAAAGCTGTTATGAATCTGCAAGTGCAAATTCTAAAATTTGAAGCCTGGCGATGTCCTACTCTCACATGGGGAGACCCCACACTACCATCGGCGCTATTACGTTTCACTACTGAGTTCGGCATGGGATCAGGTGGGTCCATAACGCTATGGTCGCCAAGCAAATTCTGGTTTATTTATTGCCTTGTGGCAATAAATAGCAATCTGGGAAAATCTAACTAGTTGTTCTCAACACGCATTCAAGCGTTTGTAGAGTCCGTCTCTTCTCTTTTGAGAAGAAAAACCCCTTGGGTGTTATATGGTTAAGCCTCACGGGCAATTAGTATCAGTTAGCTCAATGCCTCGCAGCACTTACACACCTGACCTATCAACGTTGTAGTCTTCAACAACCCTTTAGAGACCTTAAAGGTCTAGGGATGACTCATCTTGAGGCTCGCTTCCCGCTTAGATGCTTTCAGCGGTTATCGATTCCGAACTTAGCTACCGGGCAATGCATCTGGCGATACAACCCGAACACCAGCGGTTCGTCCACTCCGGTCCTCTCGTACTAGGAGCAGCCCCTCTCAATCATCCAACGCCCACGGCAGATAGGGACCGAACTGTCTCACGACGTTCTAAACCCAGCTCGCGTACCACTTTAAATGGCGAACAGCCATACCCTTGGGACCGACTTCAGCCCCAGGATGTGATGAGCCGACATCGAGGTGCCAAACACCGCCGTCGATATGAACTCTTGGGCGGTATCAGCCTGTTATCCCCGGAGTACCTTTTATCCGTTGAGCGATGGCCCTTCCATTCAGAACCACCGGATCACTATGACCTGCTTTCGCACCTGCTCGAATTGTCATTCTCGCAGTCAAGCGGGCTTATGCCATTGCACTAACCTCACGATGTCCGACCGTGATTAGCCCACCTTCGTGCTCCTCCGTTACTCTTTGGGAGGAGACCGCCCCAGTCAAACTACCCACCAGGCACTGTCCGTAACCCCGATAAGGGGTCGACGTTAGAACATCAAGCATACAAGGGTGGTATTTCAAGATTGACTCCACAACCACTGGCGCGGTTGCTTCAACGTCTCCCACCTATCCTACACATGTAGGGTCAATGTTCAGTGCCAAGCTATAGTAAAGGTTCACGGGGTCTTTCCGTCTAGCCGCGGGTACACAGCATCTTCACTGCGATTTCAATTTCACTGAGTCTCGGGTGGAGACAGCGTGGCCATCATTACGCCATTCGTGCAGGTCGGAACTTACCCGACAAGGAATTTCGCTACCTTAGGACCGTTATAGTTACGGCCGCCGTTTACCGGGGCTTCGATCAAGAGCTTCGACCGAAGTCTAACCCCATCAATTAACCTTCCGGCACCGGGCAGGCGTCACACCGTATACGTCATCTTTCGATTTTGCACAGTGCTGTGTTTTTAATAAACAGTTGCAGCCACCTGGTATCTGCGACTCCCGGCAGCTTAGAGAGCAAGTCTCATCACCGCTAGGAGCGTACCTTCTCCCGAAGTTACGGTACCATTTTGCCTAGTTCCTTCACCCGAGTTCTCTCAAGCGCCTTGGTATTCTCTACCTGATCACCTGTGTCGGTTTGGGGTACGATTTCTTATAATCTGAAGCTTAGAAGCTTTTCCCGGAAGCATGGCATCAATGACTTCACTACCGTAGTAGCTCGACATCGTATCTCAGCCTTAAGATGGTCCGGATTTGCCTAAACCATCAGCCTACATACTTGGACCTGGACAACCGTCGCCAGGCTCACCTAGCCTTCTCCGTCCCTCCATCGCAATTATAAGAAGTACGGGAATATTAACCCGTTTCCCATCGACTACGCCTTTCGGCCTCGCCTTAGGGGTCGACTTACCCTGCCCCGATTAACGTTGGACAGGAACCCTTGATCTTCCGGCGAGGGAGTTTTTCACTCCCTTTATCGTTACTCATGTCAGCATTCGCACTTCTGATACCTCCAGCACACTTTACAATGCACCTTCAACGGCTTACAGAACGCTCCCCTACCCAATATGAACGAGTTCACATTGCCGCAGCTTCGGTGTATAGCTTAGCCCCGTTAAATCTTCCGCGCAGGCCGACTCGACCAGTGAGCTATTACGCTTTCTTTAAATGATGGCTGCTTCTAAGCCAACATCCTGGCTGTCTGAGCCTTCCCACATCGTTTCCCACTTAGCTATAACTTTGGGACCTTAGCTGGCGGTCTGGGTTGTTTCCCTCTTCACGACGGACGTTAGCACCCGCCGTGTGTCTCCCGGATATTACTTACTGGTATTCGGAGTTTGCAAAGGGTTGGTAAGTCGGGATGACCCCCTAGCCTTAACAGTGCTCTACCCCCAGTAGTATTCGTCCGAGGCGCTACCTAAATAGCTTTCGGGGAGAACCAGCTATCTCCGAGTTTGATTGGCCTTTCACCCCTAGCCACAAGTCATCCGCTAATTTTTCAACATTAGTCGGTTCGGTCCTCCAGTAAGTGTTACCTCACCTTCAACCTGCCCATGGCTAGATCACTCGGTTTCGGGTCTAATCCTAGCAACTAATTCGCCCAGTTAAGACTCGGTTTCCCTACGGCTCCCCTAAACGGTTAACCTTGCTACTAAAATTAAGTCGCTGACCCATTATACAAAAGGTACGCAGTCACCCAACAAGTGGGCTCCTACTGCTTGTACGTACACGGTTTCAGGTTCTATTTCACTCCCCTCACAGGGGTTCTTTTCGCCTTTCCCTCACGGTACTGGTTCACTATCGGTCAGTCAGGAGTATTTAGCCTTGGAGGATGGTCCCCCCATGTTCAAACAGGATATCACGTGTCCCGTCCTACTCGATTTCACTAATAAAGCGTTGTTGGTTACGGGGCTATCACCCTGTATCGCGGTACTTTCCAGAACCTTCACCTAACGCTGAACTAACTTAAGGGCTAATCCGGTTTCGCTCGCCGCTACTACCGGAATCTCGGTTGATTTCTCTTCCTCGGGGTACTTAGATGTTTCAGTTCCCCCGGTTCGCTTCATTAACCTATGTATTCAGTTAATGATACTAGCTTATGCTAGTGGGTTTCCCCATTCGGAAATCCCAGACTCAAGTGGCTTTTACTGCCTAATCTGGGCTTATCGCAAGTTAATACGTCCTTCATCGCCTCTGACTGCCAAGGCATCCACCGTGTACGCTTAGTCACTTAACCATACAACCCCAAGAGGTCTTGTATGTTCAAACAACCAAGGTTTGTGTTTAATAATCCGATCAAGAAAATATTAAACATTGGTTTTTCGCCGGACTCATTTATTTGTCTTCACTTTAAAAAGTGAAAGCAAACACAGACACTTGAATGTGTATGTTTTGAGAACTCGTTTTTATTCTTCTTTTACAAGAAGCAACAAAAACATTTTAAAAATTAATCTTTCGATTAAATTTACTAGTCAGCTTTCCAGATTGTTAAAGAGCATGTGTCTATCTTTCGACGTCCACTTTTTAAAAGCACTTTAATCTCTTAAAGTTAAGAGAAATACGTTTAAAAAGTGGCGTCCCGTAGGGGAGTCGAACCCCTGTTACCGCCGTGAAAGGGCGGTGTCCTAGGCCTCTAGACGAACGGGACATTGGTGGAGCTATGCGGGATCGAACCGCAGACCTCCTGCGTGCAAGGCAGGCGCTCTCCCAGCTGAGCTATAACCCCAATATTTTACTTCAGAAGAAGTTCTCTAAAAAGAGAAAGTGGTGGGCGATACCGGGCTCGAACCAGTGACCCCCTCCTTGTAAGGGAGGTGCTCTCCCAACTGAGCTAATCGCCCACGATAATTGCTATTTGCTTTTACTTTAAAAAGTAAAATCAAACTAGCTTTCCTTCGTGGAAAGGAAATGGTGGGTCGTGCAGGATTCGAACCTGCGACCAATTGATTAAAAGTCAACTGCTCTACCAACTGAGCTAACGACCCATTGGCGTCCCGTAGGGGAGTCGAACCCCTGTTACCGCCGTGAAAGGGCGGTGTCCTAGGCCTCTAGACGAACGGGACAATGTTCATAACGTAAGTTGTTGGGCAACTTACGTCGGCTCTTTTACATTTCGACCAAGCAATCTGTGTGGACACTGCATAAAACAGTATAAGTCTTTAGGTAAGGAGGTGATCCAGCCCCAGGTTCCCCTAGGGCTACCTTGTTACGACTTCACCCCAGTCATGAACCACACCGTGGTAAACGCCCTCCCGAAGGTTAAGCTATCTACTTCTGGTGCAGCCCACTCCCATGGTGTGACGGGCGGTGTGTACAAGGCCCGGGAACGTATTCACCGTGACATTCTGATTCACGATTACTAGCGATTCCGACTTCATGGAGTCGAGTTGCAGACTCCAATCCGGACTACGACGTACTTTGTGGGATTCGCTCACTATCGCTAGTTTGCAGCCCTCTGTATACGCCATTGTAGCACGTGTGTAGCCCTACTCGTAAGGGCCATGATGACTTGACGTCGTCCCCACCTTCCTCCGGTTTATCACCGGCAGTCTCCCTGGAGTTCCCACCATTACGTGCTGGCAAACAAGGATAAGGGTTGCGCTCGTTGCGGGACTTAACCCAACATTTCACAACACGAGCTGACGACAGCCATGCAGCACCTGTCTCAGAGTTCCCGAAGGCACTAAGCTATCTCTAGCGAATTCTCTGGATGTCAAGAGTAGGTAAGGTTCTTCGCGTTGCATCGAATTAAACCACATGCTCCACCGCTTGTGCGGGCCCCCGTCAATTCATTTGAGTTTTAATCTTGCGACCGTACTCCCCAGGCGGTCTACTTAACGCGTTAGCTCCGAAAGCCACGGCTCAAGGCCACAACCTTCAAGTAGACATCGTTTACGGCGTGGACTACCAGGGTATCTAATCCTGTTTGCTCCCCACGCTTTCGCATCTGAGCGTCAGTCTTTGTCCAGGGGGCCGCCTTCGCCACCGGTATTCCTTCAGATCTCTACGCATTTCACCGCTACACCTGAAATTCTACCCCCCTCTACAAGACTCTAGTCTGCCAGTTCAAAATGCTGTTCCGAGGTTGAGCCCCGGGCTTTCACATCTTGCTTAACAGACCGCCTGCATGCGCTTTACGCCCAGTAATTCCGATTAACGCTCGCACCCTCCGTATTACCGCGGCTGCTGGCACGGAGTTAGCCGGTGCTTCTTCTGTTGCTAACGTCAAACAGCTAAGCTATTAACTTAACTGCCTTCCTCACAACTGAAAGTACTTTACAACCCGAAGGCCTTCTTCATACACGCGGCATGGCTGCATCAGGGTTTCCCCCATTGTGCAATATTCCCCACTGCTGCCTCCCGTAGGAGTCTGGACCGTGTCTCAGTTCCAGTGTGGCTGATCATCCTCTCAGACCAGCTAGGGATCGTCGCCTTGGTGAGCCATTACCCCACCAACTAGCTAATCCCACCTGGGCTAATCTCAGCGCGAGAGGCCCGAAGGTCCCCCTCTTTGCTCCCATCTCGTAAAAGATCGGAGATTATGCGGTATTAGCTATCGTTTCCAATAGTTATCCCCCACACTGAGGTATATTCCCAGGCATTACTCACCCGTCCGCCGCTCGTCAGCAAAGAAAGCAAGCTTTCTTTCTGTTACCGCTCGACTTGCATGTGTTAGGCCTGCCGCCAGCGTTCAATCTGAGCCATGATCAAACTCTTCAATTAAAGTTTTGTTGGTCTTTCGACCGGCTCAATAAATACTGACTTTAAATACCAATTCTTTATAAATAAAGAACGTAATTTTAAAGCTTTTTATCATTCAAAGAATGATAATTAAATAACTGTGCCAAAATAATCTTCTCTATAAATAGATTAGGCTATTTTGTATTGGTCACTCAGTTTATTGATAAATCTTTCGACTTAACTCTTCAGTGAGTGCCCACACAGATTGCATGGTCAAATTGTTAAAGAACAATACTGACTTTCGGTAACCACTTGCGCCGTTGTCCGTGTCAGTGAGGTCGCATTATAGGGACTTTTTTATTGCAGACAAGTACAATTTTAAAAAATTAAATCGTTTGCTTAAATTTAAGACAAAATAACAAGAAGTGTTACTTTTACAACCACAATCAATCTAAATATAATTTTTAATCAACTTGAATATACAAATTAATAGATATTTTCCACCTTCTAGATCTATATACGAAGATCAATAATAATTATTACAGTAGAAGTAGAAGTAGAAGTAGAAGTAGAAGTAGAAGTAGAAGTAGAAGTAGAAGTGAAAACTATGTTGTGGAATAAGTACAATAAAAAAACAAAAAAAAAGCCGAGTCCAAAGACTCGGCTTTCTTCTTATTTAACGGCTAGTGCTTATTCAGCAGCAGCTTCTTCCTTTGCAGGACGGTCAACTAACTCGATGTAAGCCATAGGAGCTTTATCACCAGTACGGAAACCGCACTTCATGATACGAGTGTAACCACCAGGACGCGCTGCGAAGCGTGGACCTAGTTCGTTAAATAATTTCGCAACAACTTCGTTATCACGAGTACGAGCGAATGCAAGACGACGGTTAGCAACACTGTCGGTCTTAGCTAGGGTAATCAAAGGCTCAATTACGCGACGTAGCTCTTTTGCTTTAGGCAAGGTAGTCTTAATTAATTCGTGACGTACCAGAGAGCTAGCCATGTTGCTGAACATCGCTTTACGATGACTGCTGTTGCGGTTGAGTTGACGACCACTCTTACGATGGCGCATGACCTAATCCTTCTAACTAGATATCAGTAAACTATTAATCTTCAGCGATTGATGCAGGTGGCCAGTTTTCTAGGCGCATACCTAGAGATAGACCACGAGAAGCCAATACATCTTTGATTTCTGTCAAAGACTTCTTACCAAGGTTTGGCGTTTTAAGAAGCTCAACCTCAGTACGCTGAACAAGATCACCGATGTAATGGATCGCTTCTGCTTTCAGACAGTTAGCAGAGCGAACAGTTAGTTCAAGATCGTCTACAGGACGCAGTAGGATCGGATCGAACTCCGGCTTCTCTTCTTTCTCTTCAGGAACTCGTACATCGCGAAGATCTACAAATGCATCCAATTGCTCAGCAAGAATTGTTGCTGCACGGCGGATAGCTTCCTCAGGATCAAGTGTACCGTTAGTCTCCATATCGATTACAAGCTTGTCTAGGTCAGTACGTTGTTCTACACGTGCTGCCTCTACCGCGTAAGCGATACGGTCCACTGGGCTGTAAGTAGCATCTACTAACAAACGACCAATTGGACGCTCATCTTCTTCAGTGTGAATACGAGCTGATGCTGGTACGTAGCCACGACCACGTTCTACCTTGATGCGCATGCTTAATTCAGCATTATCATCAGTTAAATGGCAGATTACGTGTTCTGGGTTCGCAATCTCAACATCACCATCATGGGTGATGTCACCTGCAACAACAGGGCCTGCACCAGATTTGTTCAGAGTAAGAATAACTTCATCTTTACCCTCAACCTTAACGGCTAGACCTTTAAGGTTAAGAAGAATTTCAAGGATATCCTCCTGAACGCCTTCTTTGGTGCTGTACTCATGTAACACACCGTCGATTTCCACTTCAGTTACAGCACAACCTGGCATTGAAGATAGCAAAATACGACGAAGAGCGTTTCCTAGAGTGTGGCCAAAACCACGCTCCAACGGCTCTAGAGTTACTTTTGCGTGCGTAGAGCTAACTTGTTCGATGTCAACTAGACGCGGCTTAAGAAATTCTGTTACAGAACCCTGCATTGTGTCCTCTCTTAACTGTAGCCTTACTTAGAGTAAAGCTCGACGATCAGGTGTTCGTTGATGTCGGCAGACAAATCAGAACGTTCTGGAAGACGCTTAAACGTACCTTCCAACTTGCTGCTGTCTACTTCGACCCAAGTCGGTAGTTCACGCTGTGTAGCAACTTCTAGAGCTGCTTTAATGCGTGCTTGGTTCTTAGCTTTCTCACGAATGCTAACAACGTCGTTTGCCGCTACCTTGAAAGAAGGAACGTTTACGACTTGACCGTTAACTAGAATCGCTTTGTGGCTTACCAATTGACGTGATTCAGCGCGAGTAGCACCAAAACCCATACGGTAAACTACGTTATCTAAACGACCTTCAAGAAGCTGAAGCAAGTTTTCACCTGTGTTACCCTTAATGCGGGCAGCTGTCTTGTAGTAGTTACGGAATTGTTTTTCTAGTACGCCATATGTACGACGAACTTTCTGCTTCTCACGAAGCTGAACGCCGTAATCAGATAGACGACCGCGACGAGCGCCATGTTGGCCCGGAGCGTTATCAATCTTACACTTGGTATCAATCGCACGTACACCAGACTTAAGGAATAAGTCTGTGCCTTCGCGACGGCTAAGCTTTAGCTTAGGACCCAAATATCTTGCCATTTTTCTTTCTCCAATTTCCTAGAAACGAAACGTTATACGCGACGTTTCTTAGGTGGACGACAACCGTTATGAGGGATCGGAGTCGCATCAACAATGTTAGTGATACGGAAACCCGCTGCGTTTAGAGCACGGATTGTAGACTCACGACCAGGACCAGGGCCCTTAACCATAACTTCTAGGTTCTTAACGCCATATTCTTTGGCCATTTCACCACAACGCTCAGCAGCAACCTGTGCAGCGAACGGAGTAGATTTACGAGAACCACGGAAACCTGAACCACCTGCAGTTGCCCATGAAAGAGCATTACCTTGACGGTCAGTAATGGTTACGATTGTGTTGTTGAAAGAAGCATGGATGTGCGCAACGCCATCGGCTACTTGCTTGCGTACGCGCTTACGAGCGCGAGTTGGTTGTTTTGCCATTGTACTCTACCTTATCCGACTATTTTTTGATCGGCTTGCGCGGACCCTTACGGGTACGTGCGTTGGTTTTAGTACGCTGTCCACGTAGAGGTAGACTGCGACGGTGACGAAGACCACGGTAACAACCAAGGTCCATAAGACGCTTGATGTTCATGGAAATTTCACGACGAAGATCACCTTCTACAGTGTATTTAGCTACACCATCACGCAGTAGATCGATCTGTTCTTCAGTTAGTTCACTGATCTTAACATCTTCAGCAATACCCGTTTCAGCTAGAATAGCTTGAGAACGAGTCTTACCGATGCCGTAAATCGCAGTTAATGCGATTACAGCGTGTTTCTGATCAGGAATGTTAATGCCTGCAATACGGGCCACTATTCACTCCTAGTACTTTACAAGAATAACCGCTGCAGAGCCCGTTCAGGATACGCAGCGGTGGTACAATTCTTTTGCACATAACAAAAGATGGTTGACTAATTTAGCCAACCTATCTTCAATTTGCAAGAAATATTTCTGCTAATTAACCTTGGCGTTGTTTATGCTTTGGCTCACTGCAAATTACACGCACAACACCGTTGCGCTTGATAACTTTACAGTTACGGCAGATTTTCTTAACGGAAGCACGAACTTTCATTGCTAAACTCCGTAAATATGGAAAACTAAACTTAGCGGCCGTAGCCTTTCAGATTAGCTTTTTTCAATACTGACTCATATTGTTGAGACATCAAATGTGTCTGAACTTGAGCCATGAAATCCATGATAACAACGACTACGATTAGTAGGGAAGTGCCGCCAAAATAAAAGCGAACGTTCCATGCAATCATCATGAACTCGGGGATCAGACAGATAAAGGTGATATACAACGCGCCCGCTAGGGTTAGTCGAGTCATTACTTTATCAATGTACATTGCGGTCTGTTCACCCGGGCGAATACCAGGTATGAATGCTCCAGACTTCTTCAAGTTATCAGCTGTCTCGCGAGGGTTAAACACCAACGCGGTATAGAAGAAACAGAAGAATATAATTGCAGCAGCGTAGAGCATTACATAAAGTGGCTGTCCTGGACTAAGAGCAAGTGAAATATCACTTAACCAGCCAAGACCTTCACTTTGTCCAAACCACTGAGCCAGTGTGCCTGGAAATAGAATAATACTCGATGCGAAAATTGCTGGGATTACACCTGCCATGTTGATTTTCAACGGCAAATGTGTGCTCTGCGCAGCAAAGACACGACGGCCTTGTTGACGCTTGGCGTAGTTAACGACGATACGACGTTGACCACGTTCCATGAACACTACAAAGTAAATCACAGCAAAAGATATAACCGCAATTAACAGTAGAAGAAGTACGTGCAATTCACCTTGACGCGCTTGCTCTACGGTCTGTCCAATAGCTGGCGGCAAACCAGCAACGATACCTGTAAAAATAATCACAGATATACCATTACCAATGCCACGCTCGGTAACTTGCTCACCTAACCACATTAAGAACATGGTACCAGTAACCAAACTAACCACGGCAACAAAATAGAAACTAGGACCTGGATTATGTACCAGGCCTGGAATCATACTTGGTAACCCCGTTGCAATACCAATTGCTTGGAAGGTTGCCAATACAAGCGTACCGTATCGGGTGTACTGACTTATCTTACGACGGCCAGCTTCACCTTCTTTCTTCAACTCAGCCAAGGCTGGATGAACTACTGTTAGCAACTGGACAATAATGGACGCAGAAATATACGGCATTATGCCCAGAGCTAAAATAGAAGCACGCGAGAGTGCACCACCAGAGAACATGTTAAACATCTCAATGATGGTACCCTTTTGCTGCTCGAACAGACTGGCAAGTACAGCAGCGTCAATACCAGGAATAGGCACAAAGGATCCAGCTCGGAATATTAATATCGCACCTAATACAAAGAGAAGGCGTGACTTAAGCTCTGCTAGGCCACCTTGTCCACTACGAAAATCTTGTCCTGGTTGTTTAGCCATCTGTACCTCATCCTCGAGTTAATTATTCCTCGATTTTACCGCCAGCAGCTTCGATAGCAGCTAAAGCGCCTTTAGTAACGCGTAGGCCTTTCACTGTTACTGAACGAGCGATATCACCAGAAAGTACAACTTTCACGAACTTAATGTCCTTAGTGATAACATTCGCAGCTTTTAGTGTTTCAAGGCTTACAACATCACCTTCAACTTTCGCTAGCTCAGCTAGACGAACTTCAGCAGTTACTAGGCTCTTACGAGACGTAAAACCGAACTTTGGTAGACGCTGTTTCAAAGGCATTTGACCGCCTTCAAAACCTGGGCGAACAGAACCACCTGAACGTGATTTCTGACCTTTAACACCACGGCCACAAGTTTTACCTAGACCTGAACCGATACCACGGCCTACGCGCTTCGCAGAAGGCTTAGAACCGGCAGCCGGTGATAGAGTATTCAAACGCATACTGATTACTCCTCAACTTTAACCATGTAGTAAACTTTATTGATCATGCCGCGTACGCAAGCAGTATCTTCAAGTTCAACAGTGTGGTTGATGCGACGAAGGCCTAGGCCGCGCAAAGTAGCTTTATGCTTCGGTAAACGACCGATAGAGCTCTTTGTTTGGGTTACTTTAATAGTTTTAGCCATGTCGATTACTCCAGAATTTCTTTAACAGAAAGACCACGTTTTGCAGCGATCATTTCTGGAGAGTTCATTCCACTTAGACCCAAAATTGTTGCGCGAACAACGTTAATTGGATTAGTAGAACCGTATGTTTTAGCTAGTACGTTACGGATACCCGCAACTTCTAGCACTGCACGCATTGCGCCACCGGCGATGATACCAGTACCTTCTGATGCAGGCTGCATGTACACTTGAGAACCAGTGTGACGGCCTTTAACAGCGTGGTGAAGAGTACCTTCGTTGATTGCGATCGTAACCATGTTACGACGTGCTTTTTCCATCGCTTTCTGGATTGCAGCAGGCACTTCACGTGCTTTACCGTAACCAAAACCGATGCGACCGTTACCGTCACCAACTACTGTTAGTGCAGTAAAGCTGAAAATACGACCACCTTTAACCGTTTTTGAAACACGGTTAACAGCGATCAGTTTTTCATTCAAATCTGATTGTGTCTTTTCGTTAGCCATCTTCCGCCTACCTTAGAATTTCAGACCAGCTTCACGAGCAGCTTCTGCTAGTGTCGCGATACGGCCGTGGTATTGGAAACCAGAGCGATCAAATGCAACGTTAGAGATGCCTTTTTCAATCGCGCGCTCAGCAATAGTTTTACCTACAACTGCAGCAGCGTCTTTGTTTCCGGTACTCTTAACTTGCTCACGGATCGCTTTTTCTAAAGTAGAAGCGGCTGCGATAACCTCAGAGCCGTTCGGTGCGATTACCTGAGCGTACACGTGACGTGGAGTACGGTGTACAACTAGGCGAGTTGCGCCCAGTTCAGCAATCTTACGACGTGCTCGGGTCGCACGACGGATACGAGATGCTTTCTTATCCATAGTGTTACCTTACTTCTTCTTAGCTTCTTTAGTACGCACAACTTCGTCGGCGTAACGAACACCTTTGCCTTTGTAAGGCTCAGGGCTACGGTAAGCGCGAATATCAGCAGCTACCTGACCAACTAACTGCTTATCAGTACCTGTAAGTACGATTTCAGTTTGTGATGGACATTCAGCTTTGATACCTGCTGGAAGTTCGTGCTCAACTGGATGAGAGAAACCTAGAGTTAGACCTACAGCGTTGCCTTTGATAGCAGCACGGTAACCTACACCCTTAAGAGTCAGCTTCTTAGTGAAGCCTTCGGTAACACCAACAACCATGTTGTTAACTAGTGCACGAGCAGTACCTGCTTGTGCCCAAGCTTTATCGAACCCTTCACGAGGACCGAAAGTAACTTTGTTCTCTTCCAAAGTTAGAACTACTGCTGGATTCATAACACGAACTAGTTCGCCTTTTGAACCTTTAACAGTAATTTCCTGACCGTTAAGATTAACTTCTACGCCGGCAGGGAAAACTACTGGTGCTTTTGCAACACGAGACATGTTCTACTCCTATTATGCTACGTAGCAGATAATCTCACCGCCAAGACCCGCTTTGCGTGCAGCGCGGTCGGTCATAAGACCCTTGGAAGTGGAAACGATAGCAATACCAAGGCCACCCATCACTGATGGTAGCGCACCTTTTTTCTTGTAGATGCGTAGACCAGGACGTGAAACACGTTGGATTTGCTCAATAACTGGATTAGCTTCGAAGTACTTAAGAGTAACTTCTAGCTCTGGCTTAACTTCACCTGTTACAGTGTAGTCAGCCACGAAACCTTCTTCTTGTAATAATGCTGCAATTGCAACTTTAAGCTTAGAAGATGGCATTTTTACAGCAACTTTTTTCGCTGCCTGACCGTTACGAAGACGGGTCAGCATATCCGAAATCGGATCTTGCATGCTCATAAGTTAATACTCCGTGATTCTGAATTGCTTACTGGATTACCAGCTTGCTTTACGTAGACCCGGAATCTCGCCTTTCATGCAAGCTTCACGAACCTTGATACGGCTAAGACCGAACTTACGTAGGTAGCCGTGTGGACGTCCAGTCTGGTTACAGCGATTACGCTGACGAGACTTCGCAGAATCACGTGGTAGTGACTGAAGTTTAAGCACTGCATTCCAGCGATCTTCTTCAGACGCATTCACGTCGCTAATTAGAGCTTTTAGCGCTGCACGCTTTTCAGCGAACTTAGCTACTAGCTTGGCACGTTTAGCTTCACGTGCCTTCATTGATTCTTTAGCCATTAGTAACCCTTACTTTTACTTACGGAATGGGAAGTTAAAAGCAGACAGTAGAGCTAGAGCTTCTTCATCAGATTTAGCAGAAGTTGTGATTGTGATGTCTAAACCACGTACACGATCTACTTTATCGAAATCGATTTCTGGGAAGATGATCTGCTCACGAACGCCCATGCTGTAGTTACCACGACCATCGAATGATTTCGGGTTTAAACCACGGAAATCTCGAATACGAGGTACAGCAATTGAAATTAGACGCTCGAAAAAGTCCCACATACGCTCGCCACGTAAGGTTACTTTACAGCCAATAGGGTAGCCCTCACGGATCTTAAAGCCTGCAACTGACTTACGTGCTACTGTGATTAGCGGCTTCTGACCTGCAATTGCAGTCATGTCAGCAGCAGCGTTTTCTAGCAGCTTCTTGTCGTTGATAGCTTCGCCCACACCCATATTAAGTGTGATCTTTTCGATCCTTGGGACTTGCATGATACTCTTGTATTCGAACTTGCCAGCAAGGTCTTTTACAACAGTCTCTTTGTAGTAATCATGCAGTTTCGCCATAGTACTACTCCAAACTTACTTGATAGTTTCGCCAGTCGATTTAAAGAAACGAACTTTTTTGTCGTCTTCAAATCGGAAGCCTACACGGTCCGCTTTACCTTGACCGTTAACGATAGCAACATTAGACGCATCGATCGCAGCTTCCTGCTCAACGATACCGCCTTGAACACCCATTGCCGGAACCGGCTTCTGGTGTTTCTTAACCATGTTGATACCTTCAACGATAACTTTACCGGTTGCTAGAACCTTAGTTACTTTACCAGTCTTGCCTTTGTCTTTACCAGCAAGAATGATAACTTCGTCGTTACGACGGATTTTAGCTGCCATTATAGTCGCTCCTTAAAGTACTTCTGGCGCTAGTGATACAATCTTCATGAATTTCGTATTACGAAGTTCACGAGTCACAGGGCCAAAGATACGGGTACCGATAGGTTGCTCAGTGTTGTCGTTCAACAATACGCAAGCATTACGGTCAAAGCGAATGACAGAGCCATCTTGACGACGAACGCCTTTACGGGTGCGTACAACCACCGCTTTCAGTACATCACCTTTCTTAACTTTACCGCGTGGAATTGCTTCCTTTACAGTAATCTTGATGATGTCACCGATATGTGCATAGCGACGGTGAGAACCACCCAGAACCTTAATACACATTACGCTACGTGCGCCGGAGTTATCCGCAGCATCAAGCATACTTTGCATTTGGATCATGTTAGTGCTCCGCTAATTTAAAACATCTAGACCCAAATCGAGTCGATATGCCTTTTCTTCAAAGGCGGCGAATAATAACACCATTTTCGACCGATGGGTAGATAAAAAAATGAACGGCCCTAAGTTTTTCAGGGCCGCTTACTTAAGTAGTTGTTAGTACGTATTAAATACGTGCTTTTTCAACTACGCGTACCAAAGCCCAAGACTTAGTCTTTGACATTGGACGGCACTCGCGAACTTCAACCATGTCGCCTAGGCCACATTCGTTGTTTTCATCGTGTGCATGAAGCTTAGTCGTGCGTGTGATGTACTTACCGTAGATCGGGTGCTTCACTTTACGCTCGATAGCAACAACAATAGACTTATCGCCTTTGTCGCTAACTACACGACCAAGCTGAGTACGGATTTGATCGCTCATTATGCGCCAGCCTTCTCAGTCAGTACAGTTTTAACACGTGCGATATCACGACGTACAGTTTTAAGATTATGAGTCTGCTGTAGTTGACCAGTCGCAGCTTGCATACGCAAGTTAAACTGTTCACGTAGCAAATTCACAAGCTCTGCATTAAGCTCTTCAACGCTTTTAGCGCGTAGATCTAGTGCATTCATCACATCACCGCCTTAATTACGAATGTTGTCTTGATTGGTAGCTTACGTGCAGCAAGATTAAATGCTTCACGAGCTAATGTTTCAGGAACACCACCCATTTCGTATAGAACTTTACCTGGTTGAATCTGTGCAACCCAGTACTCCACACTACCTTTACCTTTACCTTGACGAACTTCAAGAGGCTTAGATGTGATTGGTTTGTCTGGGAATACACGAATCCAGATTTGGCCCTGACGTTTTACATGACGAGTCATAGCACGACGTGCAGCTTCGATCTGACGAGCAGTTAGACGACCACGGCCGACTGCTTTAAGACCAAATGTACCAAAGCTTACATCAGTACCGTTCGCTAAACCGCGGTTACGGCCTTTAAAGGCCTTGCGGAATTTAGTGCGTTTAGGTTGCAGCATCAATAAACTCCTTATTTACGGCTTTTGCGCTGCTTCTTAGGCTTATCAGCCTTTGGCTCTTCAACCGGCATGCCGCCTAGAACTTCACCTTTGAAGATCCAAACTTTAACGCCGATAACACCGTATTGGGTGTGAGCCGAAGAAGTTGCGTAGTCAATGTCAGCACGAAGAGTGTGTAGAGGCACACGGCCTTCACGGTACCACTCAGTACGTGCGATTTCAGCACCGCCTAGACGGCCGCTTACTTCAACTTTGATACCTTTAGCGCCAAGACGCATAGCGTTTTGAACTGCACGCTTCATCGCGCGACGGAACATTACACGACGCTCTAGCTGAGACGAAATGCTGTCTGCTACTAGTTGACCATCTAGTTCTGGTTTACGTACTTCAGCGATGTTGATCTGAGCTGGAACGCCCGCGATCTTCGCTACTGCTGCACGTAGTTTCTCTACGTCTTCGCCTTTCTTACCGATTACTACGCCTGGACGAGCAGTGTGAATAGTCACACGGATGCTCTTAGCAGGACGCTCGATAACGATGCGTGATAGAGATGCTTTTGCTAGTTCCTTAGTAAGGAACTGGCGTACCTTGAAATCGCCGTCTAGGTTGTCAGCGAATTCTTGGCTGTTAGCAAACCAAGTGGTATTCCAAGGCTTACAGATGCCTAAACGAATACCATTAGGATGTACTTTCTGACCCATTGCTTTCTCTCCTAGTCTCTTAGCGGTCTGCTACAACAACAGTGATGTGGCTAGAACGCTTCAAGATGCGATCGGCACGGCCTTTAGCACGAGGCATAATACGCTTCATGGTAGGACCTTCGTCAACGAAGATTTTAGCAACATTAAGATCATCAATGTCTGCGCCTTCGTTGTGTTCTGCGTTAGCGATAGCTGACTCTAGAACTTTCTTGATTAAATCAGCAGCTTTTTTGTTGCTGAAGTTAAGAATTTCTAGAGCTTGAGCAACTGGCTTACCGCGCAGTTGATCTGCAACCAAACGAGCTTTTTGCGGCGAAATGCGAGCAAAGCGATGTTTAGCGATAGCTTCCATTACCTACTCCTTAGCGCTTTTTAGCTTTCTTATCCGCAGTATGACCGCGGTAAGTACGTGTTGGTGCAAATTCGCCTAGCTTGTGACCGATCATTTCTTCAGAAACGAAAACAGGAACGTGCTGACGACCATTATGGACAGCGATGGTCAAACCAATCATCTGAGGGATGATCATTGAGCGACGGGACCAAGTCTTAACAGGCTTTTTGTCTCCGCTTTCCAACGCTTTCTCTACCTTCTTCAGCAAGTGTAGGTCAATGAATGGACCTTTCTTGAGAGAACGTGGCATGGCGTATCCTCTTTATAATTACTTATTACGACGACGTACGATGTACTTGTCGGTGCGCTTGTTGCTACGAGTCTTATAACCCTTAGTTGGAACGCCCCAAGGTGTTACTGGATGACGACCGCCTGATGTACGACCTTCACCACCACCATGTGGGTGATCCACTGGGTTCATTACAACACCACGTACAGTTGGACGAACACCGCGCCAGCGTGAAGCACCAGCTTTACCTAGCTCACGTAGCATGTGTTCTGCGTTACCAACTTCACCTAGAGTCGCACGACCGTCAGCAAGAACTTTACGCATTTCACCAGAACGTAGACGTAGAGTCACATAAGTGCCTGCACGTGCAATGATCTGAGCGTATGCACCAGCTGAACGAGCCAGCTGTGCACCTTTACCAGGCTTAAGTTCAACACAGTGTACTGTTGAACCTACTGGGATGTTGCGCATTGGTAAAGTATTACCAACTTTGATAGCAGCATCTTCGCCAGACTGGATCATATCACCAGCTTGGATACCTTTAGGTGCGATAATGTAGCGGCGCTCACCGTCTGCGTACAGAACTAGAGCAATGTTTGCGCTACGGTTTGGATCGTATTCTAGACGCTCAACTTTCGCTGGGATGCCATCTTTAGTACGTTTAAAGTCAATTAGACGGTAGTGTTGTTTGTTACCACCACCGATATGACGTACTGTGATACGACCGTTATTGTTACGACCACCAGTCTTAGAGTTTTTCTCTAGAAGTGGTGCGTACGGCTTACCCTTATGCAGGTCAGAGTTAACCACTTTAACTACGTGGCGACGACCTGGGGAAGTCGGCTTACATTTTACAATAGCCATTCTTCTTTGCTCCTAGCCTTACTCTGCACTACCAGCGAAGTCGATGTCTTGACCTTCTTTCAAGATAACATACGCTTTCTTCACGTCTGAACGACGGCCTTGGCGCATACCTTGACGTTTGGTCTTACCCTTAGTGATAAGAGTATTTACAGACTTAACTTCAACCTCAAACAGTTTTTCAACTGCTGCTTTGATCTCTCTCTTTGTCGCAGTAATAGCAACTTTAAACACGATAGTATTCGCGTTTTCTGCAGCCATTGATGCTTTTTCAGAGATGTGCGGAGCACGTAGAACTTTTAAAATACGCTCTTCAGTGATCATGCTAGCATCTCCTCGATTGCTTTAACTGCAGCTGCAGTCATTACAATTTTATCGAAAGCGATCAAGCTAACTGGATCGATTGCCGCTGCATCACGTACGTCTACTTTGTATAGGTTACGTGCTGCAAGGAATAGATTCTCATCTAGTTCGCCAGTTACGATTAGTGCATCAGTTAGCTCTAGCTCTTTAAGCTTAGCTACTAGTGCTTTTGTCTTTGGTGCTTCTAGAGTGAAGTTTTCAACAACGATTAAACGCTCTTGACGAACTAACTCAGAAAGAATGCTCTTCATAGCACCGCGGTACATTTTCTTGTTTACTTTTTGGCTGTGATCCTGAGGACGAGCAGCGAAAGTAACACCACCAGAACGCCATAGCGGACTGCGGATTGTACCTGCACGAGCGCGACCAGTACCCTTCTGGCGCCATGGCTTAGCGCCACCACCAGAAACGTCTGAACGAGTCTTCTGAGCACGTGTACCCTGACGAGCACCTGCTGCAAATGCAACAACTACTTGGTGTACAAGCGCTTCATTGAAATCACGCCCAAAAGTAGTTTCGGAGACAGTTAGCGCGTTAGCGCCTTTGACTACCAATTCCATTACTAACTCCTCGACGTTACGCTTTAACAGCTGGTTTAACGATCACGTTACCGCCTGTAGCACCAGGGACTGCACCTTTAATAAGAAGCAGATTGCGCTCAGCGTCAACACGTACGATCTCTAGGTTTTGAGTCGTTACACGCTCAGCACCCATGTGACCAGCCATTTTCTTGCCTTTAAATACACGACCTGGAGTTTGACATTGGCCAATTGAACCCGGAGCGCGGTGAGACAAGGAGTTACCATGGGTCATATCTTGAGTACGGAAGTTCCAGCGCTTAATAGCACCTTGGAAGCCCTTACCTTTAGATGTACCAGTAACGTCTACTTTTTTAATTTCGTTAAAGATTTCAACACTTAGCTCAGCGCCAACTGCGAATTCTTCATTATTTTCTAGACGGAATTCCCAAAGACCGCGACCAGCTTCTACACCTGCTTTCGCAAAGTGACCAGCTTCTGGCTTAGATACGCGGCTAGCTTTCTTAGTTCCAGCTGTTACTTGAATAGCGTTGTAACCGTCAGTTTCTACAGATTTAACCTGAGTAACGCGGTTGTTTTCAACTTCAACAACAGTAACTGGAATAGAAATGCCATCTTCGGTAAAGATGCGGGTCATGCCCACTTTACGACCGATTAGACCAATCATTCTCTTATCTCCCCTTAACCTAGGCTGATCTGTACGTCAACGCCAGCAGCTAGATCTAGACGCATCAGAGCATCAACAGTTTTGTCTGTAGGCTCAACGATGTCGATAAGGCGCTTGTGTGTACGAATTTCGTACTGGTCACGTGCGTCCTTATTAACGTGTGGAGAAATAAGAACAGTGAAACGTTCTTTGCGAGTTGGTAGAGGGATTGGACCCTTAACCTGTGCGCCAGTACGTTTAGCTGTTTCAACGATTTCCGCAGTAGACTGGTCGATCAAACGGTGATCGAACGCCTTTAGACGGATACGAATACGTTGGTTCTGCATTAGACAGAGCTCCAAATAAAAATTACACAAACAATATCGCCACTCACGTTCGTAAAGACGAAGGAATGTCGATTGATTTATGTGAACGTAGCATCCCTATCGGATGCATTGTCAGCCAATTTAATGACTGCGAACATAAGTCAGAGTATTCATTATGAAACATACTAGGCGTAGCCTGTAGTAAGTTTCTCCTCAATGCTTATTGGTTCACAACAGCGCTTACAAGACTTTGTCTTAGGCAGTGACGAGCATTATACAGATCACATTTTTGAAAGCAAGCTTTGATCGATAAATAAACAATCTTCTAATTATTAACTTATATTTTCAATAAGTTAAGCTCTAAAATAAAGTCATTTACTCTCTTTTACTCAGATAAAAAATGCAAATATAAAAAAAGGAAGCCGAAGCTTCCTTTTTATTTAGTACTTAGTTATGCACTAATTGCTATTAAGCAATGATAGTTGCAACAACACCAGCACCAACTGTACGGCCACCTTCACGGATAGCAAAACGTAGACCTTCATCCATCGCGATAGGTGCGATTAGAGTAACAGTCATAGAGATGTTATCACCAGGCATTACCATTTCAACGCCTTCTGGTAACTCGATAGTACCAGTTACGTCAGTTGTACGGAAGTAGAACTGTGGACGGTAACCTTTGAAGAAAGGAGTGTGACGACCGCCTTCATCTTTAGAAAGAACATAGATTTCTGAAGTGAAAGTAGTGTGTGGAGTGATTGAACCTGGCTTAGCAAGAACTTGACCACGTTCAACGTCATCACGCTTAGTACCACGTAGTAGAACACCAACGTTCTCACCAGCACGGCCTTCGTCAAGAAGCTTACGGAACATCTCAACACCAGTACATGTAGTAGTGATAGTGTCGTGAATACCGATGATAGCTACTTCGTCACCAACTTTAACGATACCTTGCTCAATACGACCAGTTACAACAGTACCACGGCCTTGGATTGAGAAAACATCTTCGATTGGAAGGATGAATGGTAGATCGATAGCACGCTCTGGCTCTGGAATGTAAGAATCTAGAGCTTCAGCTAGTTCAACAATCTTAGCTTCCCACTCAGCTTCGCCGTTTAGCGCGCCTAGTGCAGAACCCATGATTACTGGGCAATCATCACCTGGGAAATCGTACTCAGAAAGAAGTTCACGAACTTCCATCTCTACTAGTTCAAGTAGTTCTTCATCATCAACCATGTCACACTTGTTCATGAATACGATGATGTAAGGAATACCAACTTGACGACCAAGTAGGATGTGCTCACGAGTTTGAGGCATAGGACCGTCAGTTGCAGCAACAACTAGGATACCACCATCCATTTGAGCAGCACCAGTGATCATGTTTTTAACATAATCGGCGTGTCCAGGACAGTCTACGTGTGCGTAGTGACGAGTAGGAGTATCGTATTCTACGTGAGAAGTAGAGATTGTGATACCGCGCTCGCGCTCTTCAGGAGCGTTATCGATAGATGCGAAGTCTTTAGCAACACCACCGTACACTTTTGCAAGTGTAGTACAGATAGCAGCTGTTAGAGTTGTTTTACCGTGGTCAACGTGACCGATTGTACCAACGTTAACATGCGGTTTTAGACGTTCAAATTTTTCTTTAGACACAATTGTGTTCCTTCCTAGTTAAGATACGCCCCCTACTAGGTCGGGGACGGCTCTGAAGTTTGTATTTTATGCGCCAATAGCCATTGACGCAATAATGAAATTAAATACGTTCAGCAATAATTTTATCAGTAACGTTCTTTGGCATTTCAGCGTACTCGCTAAACTCCATAGAATAAGACGCACGGCCTTGTGTTGCTGATCGTAAATCAGTTGCATACCCGAACATTGCTGATAGTGGAACTTGCGCACGAATAATTTTAATACCCGCGTTGCCTTCTTCCATACCTTCGATCATGCCGCGACGACGGTTAAGGTCGCCAACAACATCACCCATCCAATCTTCTGGCGTGGTAATTTCAACTTTCATCATCGGCTCAAGCAATACTGGAGTTGCATCAAGTGCACCTTGTCGTAATGCCATTGAACCTGCGATTTTAAATGCAATTTCGCTTGAATCAGTGTCGTGGTAAGAACCGTCAACTAATGTCGCTTTAACATCAATCATCGGGTAGCCTGCTAGCACGCCACTCTTCATTTGTTCTTCGATACCTGTCGCAACAGCGCTAATGTATTCTTTAGGTACGCTGCCACCAACAATTTCATCTACGAATACGAAACCTTCACCCGGCTCTGATGGTTCAAGCTTCAGCCACACATGACCATATTGGCCACGGCCGCCAGTTTCACCAGCTTGACGAATGAATTTACCTTCAACTTTAGTGTTACCACGAATAGTTTCACGGTAAGCAACCTGGGGTTTACCCACGTTACAGTTGACGTTAAATTCGCGCTTCATACGATCGACGATGATATCAAGGTGAAGTTCACCCATGCCAGAAATTAGAATCTGACCAGATTCAACATCGGTCTCAACGCGGAAAGATGGATCTTCTGCTGCTAGTTTATCTAGCGCAATTGTCATCTTATCTTGATCAGCGACAGAGCGTGGTTCAACCACAATCTGAATAACCGGTTCAGGGAATTCCATACGCTCAAGGATCACTTTATGATTTTGATCGCACAAGGTATCGCCTGTTGTTGCAAATTTAAGACCAATGGCTGCCGCAATATCACCAGCACGCACTTCTTTGATCTCTTCACGTTTATTCGCATGCATCTGAACAATACGACCTAAACGCTCACGTTTTTCTTTTACAGTGTTGAAAACAGTATCACCTGAATTAACAACACCTGAGTATACGCGCATGAAAGTTAACGTACCTACGAACGGGTCGGTTGCGATTTTGAACGCTAGTGCTGAGAATGGTTCGTCATCACTTGAATGACGCTCAACAGGGTTACCGTGTTCGTCTTCACCAGTAATTGCTTTTACTTCTGTTGGTGAAGGTAGGAAATCAACAACGGCATCTAGTACGGCTTGAACACCTTTGTTCTTAAATGCAGAACCACAAGTTGCCAATACGATTTCGTTGTTTAGGGTACGTTGACGCAGACCAGCTTTAATTTCAGCTTCAGTCAGTTCACCTTCTTCAAGGTATTTATCCATTAGTTCATCATTAGCCTCTGCTGCTGATTCAACTAAGTTCATACGCCACTCGTCTGCTAACTCTTGCATGTCAGCAGGAATATCTTCATAGGTAAAACTGGTGCCTTGATCAGCATCAGACCAGTTAATGGCCTTCATTTTGATCAGGTCAATTACACCTTTAAATTCATCTTCAGTACCAATATTTAACTGCAGAGGTACTGGTGTTGCGCCAAGACGGTGTTTAATTTGCTCGATAACGCGGAAGAAATCTGCGCCCGTGCGATCCATCTTGTTAATAAAAACAATACGAGGAACTTCATATCGATCGGCTTGACGCCATACAGTCTCAGACTGAGGCTCTACACCTGAAGCACCACAGAACACAACTACAGCACCATCAAGTACGCGCAGTGAACGTTCTACTTCAATGGTGAAGTCTACGTGTCCTGGAGTATCAATGATGTTGATTCGGTGCTCGTCGAACTGCTTGTCCATACCGCGCCAAAAGGTGGTCGTTGCAGCAGAGGTGATCGTGATACCACGTTCTTGCTCCTGCTCCATCCAATCCATAGTAGCAGCGCCGTCGTGTACTTCACCAATCTTGTGAGATAGACCTGTATAAAACAGGATGCGCTCGGTAGTGGTTGTTTTACCGGCGTCAACGTGAGCACAGATACCGATATTACGGTAGCGCTCGATAGGCGTTTTGCGAGCCACGGTTGTATCCTCTTACTAAGGTGAACCTTAGAATATGGTTTAGGCACAGCAGGATAACCTGCTGTGCCCAAGCGGTATTACCAGCTATATTACCAGCGGTAATGTGCGAACGCTTTGTTCGCATCTGCCATACGGTGAACGTCTTCACGTTTCTTAACAGCAGTACCTTTGTTGTCAGCTGCATCTAGCATTTCGCCTGCAAGACGCTGAGCCATAGATTTTTCACCACGCTTACGCGCAGCTTCAACTAACCAACGCATAGCTAGTGCATTACGACGTACTGGACGTACTTCTACAGGCACCTGGTAAGTTGAACCACCCACACGGCGAGATTTAACTTCTACCGCTGGACGAATGTTTTCAAGAGCTTTTTCAAATACAGCTAGGTGTTCTTCACCAGAACGCTCAGCCATAGTTTCTAGTGCAGAGTAAACAATTTTTTCTGCAGTAGATTTCTTTCCGTCAACCATTAGGATGTTAACGAATTTTGCCAGCAATTCTGATTTGAATTTAGGATCTGGAAGGATCTTACGCTGACCGATTACGCGACGACGTGGCATGGATTATCTCCGTTGTCTTCTTCAGGTTATCCAAAACTTTTCAGTTTCTTCAAAATTAAATAATTTTAGTGTTTGGCCTTACTTAACGGAATCCATTAAGACTTAGGACGCTTCACACCGTACTTAGAACGACCTTGTTTACGGTCATTAACGCCTGCACAGTCAAGTGCACCACGAACAGTGTGGTAACGAACACCCGGTAAGTCTTTAACACGACCACCACGGATAAGAACAACTGAGTGCTCCTGAAGGTTGTGACCTTCACCGCCGATGTATGATGTTACTTCAAAACCGTTTGTTAGACGAACACGACAAACTTTACGTAATGCTGAGTTCGGTTTTTTAGGTGTAGTAGTGTAAACACGAGTACATACACCACGTTTTTGTGGGCACGCTTCTAGTGCTGGCACGTTGCTTTTTACAACTTGCTTAGCACGTGGCTTACGTACCAACTGGTTAATAGTTGCCATTAAATAGCTCCTGATTGTTACTTTCGTAAGGTGAAAAATCTGCCTCCCAACAACAGGAGGACGCGAAATTTTAGGCATCGCACCCAAAGGTGTCAAGATCTAACCAACGATCAATTAAGTGATCATTTCTTAAACAATCACTTTTTTGTCCATTTATCGTTACTAATAATGGCTTATTATGCCCATCTCATGTGCTGGTCATGTTGTTCAGTCAACAAAACAAAACCTTTATAATCAATAACATCTAGATCTTTATCACATTTATCTTGTAAACCGCGCGCAATAATGTCGGCTTCCAGTAAATAAATTTTTACGCCAATATTTTTTATTAAATCAAAGTAAATATTTTCACTCAAGGCGACAATTACAGCATCTTCGAGCAATAAGATCTCATCACCAGGGCAAATAAACTGTAAACATTGTGTCAATGAGTGGCTATGAAATGGTGATTGGGTCACAGTATGTAACATCGATACCTCAAAATGTGAGAATTTGGTGGCAACAATGTAATCTTGTCACCAGCTCAGAATGGGGACAGATAATTACATCAATTAATAAATCATCAACACTTAATCCACGCTCAATTAATGACTGCTGACAAACATAAATATTTTCGATGTCATACAGAGGTAGCATTTTAAATGTCACACTATAATTGCGACTTAAAATGGCATTTGGCTGCTGATGCTTAGCCAGTTGTAATACCCCATCACCAATAAAAAACACATCTAATGCTTCAGTGTAAGCAGAAGCAGCCAATAGTGCATCCAAACCTTCACGCCCACTGCTGGTGCCATGAGGTGATTGACGAAAAACAAACCCAATGTTACTCACTCGATTACCCTCAAAATTGAATCACACGATCAGCACTAAGTAAGATCTCAGCAAGACCACCCAGCCCGGCTTGCTCAAATCCTGATGCTAAATTATGACTTGGTAATTGATTTTGTTGTGCTTCTTGTTCGCCAATAATGCCTCGGCGTAACGCTGCGGCAACGCAGGTATGTAATTCAACGTGATGGGTTTGCGCTAATTGCTGCCATGCGGCAACGAGATCAAACTCATCTGAGGCGGGAGCAGTAAGCGCATTACCATTTAATACACCGTCTTGATAAAAGAAAACGCGGGTTAATGTATGTCCAAGCTCAATAAGTGCACATGAAAATTGATAAGCTGAACGCGCAGCTTGAGTACCATAAGCCGACCCATTAACAACAATGGCGTAAGTTAAACTCACTTATCTCCGTCCTCTGTTTTTCGCTGACGAATGTAAAGATAGACGGTGTGCTTAGATATATTCAATCGATCAGCAACGCGGTTTATCGCATCTTTAATATCAAAAATACCTTTATCAAACAGTTCCATAACTATCTGACGATTCTTGGCATTATTAGATACATTTTTATCGGCATTAATTTCTTCGATGGTGCGCTCAACAGTTTGATCGACCAATTCATCGACGTCACTAGCAAAGTTTACTTTTGATGCGGCTTGCTTAGCTTCATCCGTTGGCATAAACGATTGCAAAATTTGGGTAAATGGCACATCAAGATTGATATTAATACATAACAAACCAATCACTTTATTATCGCCATTACGAATTGCGATAGTGATCGATTTCATTAAATCACCGCCTTTAGCACGAGTGAAATAAGCACGAGAAAAATTATTTTCTGAGTTTTGAATGTCACGCAATGAACGTAACGCAAGATCGGTAATCGGTGATCCCACTTTACGGCCGGTATTTTGCCCATTGGCTATTTTGATAGCCGAAGTATTTAAATCGGCTAATGAGTGCAGAACAATTTCACAAAATGGCCCAATCAATGCAGCTAAGCCATCAACAACAGCTTCATATGTACGCAGAATATTATCATCGTGTTCAGAAAAAATTCGTCTGTCAACGATGTCACTATCAACAATTATCTCTGTTCCAAGATTATCTACTGAAATCACGATACCACCTTCCATTTTGCTGCTTATCTACAATGCGATCTCGCCCAGATCTATTACTACAAGCATTCAATATAATTGATAAAATTTAAAATCTTCTCAGTAAGTTTATCAGATAATTGAACAAAAAAGACCCGACATATGCCGGGTCTGGATCAACAGTTACGCTTTTTTGTCACTAAAAAGTGATGATTTATTGCGTTTTTGTCGCTGTAGTTGTTGTTTTTACTGCTTCAACAGCTGGCTGTTGAGCTTGCTTAGCACCTTTGATGCTGAGTAATTCTACTTGGAAAACTAATGTAGAATTAGCAGGAATACTTGGATTAGCTTGTGCGCCATATGCAAGTTGAGGTGGAATAACAAATTCAAACTTAGAACCAACTGGCATTAATTGTACGCCTTCAGTCCAACCAGGGATCACTTGATTAAGTGGGAAGGTTGCTGGTTGATTACGTTGGTATGAACTATCAAACACAGTACCGTCAGTTAGCATGCCTTTATACTGTACTTCAACAGTATCAGTTGCTGCAGGTTTAGCGCCTGTACCTTCTTTCTCAACTTTGTACATCAAGCCAGATTTCGTTGTTACTACACCGGCTTCTTTAGCAAATTTAGCACGGAACTCTTCGCCTGCTTTTATGTTCTTTTCAGCTTCAGCTTTTGCTTTCTGCTCAACAATTTTTGCAACACGTTGATCAAGAGATTGTAGTGCTTGTTGAGTTTGTTCTTGTGTCATGCGGCTCTTACCTGCAAACACATCTTCAACACCCGCAAGTACATCTTGACGGTTAAGGTTAAGACCAAGTTCTTTTTGCTGATCAAGGTTAGCAGATAGGTATTGTGCTAGTGATGCACCAATAGCGTACGCTGCCTTTTGATCTTCAGTTTTAAATTCAACGTTAGCAACATCAGTTGTTGCAGCAGCTGCTGATGTTGTTTGCTCAACTTTTGCTGGCTCAACAGGCTTGTTGGTGTCTGCTTTATTATCGTCCTGACAACCGACAGCAAGGAAGATTGTTGCTGCTAATACAGACATCTTTAAAATAGGCTTCATGTATTTCTCCATCAGTCATTGAGGTCATGCCTCACTTTTACACTGTGTTTATTAGTATGAGTATGAAAACAAAATTATATCAATATACTACTACCCGTCTGATTAAGTAACTGTAAAAACTTAACACTACAGTTATTTAATTAGATTTGTTTCTCTATCTAGTTACCTTAACTAAGTGGAACCAGAGCTTAATGTATAAGAATTTTTTACCACTTAGTCTACTTTTCTCGACCTTTGCTTTAAGCGGTTGTTTTTTCTTTAATTCAGAAATTCAACGCTACCACCTTGCTCAGCAAGGCACGACGAGCCTAAGCCTAAGTCGTGATGGCCGCTTTGCACTTGTTAGCCCAAACACACAAAGTATCGTGCTATGGGACTTACAGCAAAACAAAACGTTAGCTGATTTTGGTTCTCAAGATCAATATCACAATAGTGTGATAACAAGTTATATATCAGATAACAGCCGCTATGCCATAACTGCTACATCTCAAAATTTTGCAGTATGGGATCTTGGCTGGTCGCAATCCCATGGCTTATGGTCAATTGATGACGCAATTATTCAAGATGTTACGATTGCGAATAACGGTACTGACGTGTTATTAGCATTGAATAACGGTAAGGCACTATTTATTAATCTCACAAGTGGACGGCGACTAGAATTTTTAGCCCATCGAGATAAAGTTAACAGCGTTGCTCTTTCAGCGAATGGCCGTTATGCATTGTCAGGTGGGAATGATCACTATGCCTATCTATGGGATACCCGTAGTGGGCAGATTATTTATTCATTTAAGCATAGCAGCCGAGTCAACCAAGTTGCCCTTCAAAGAGATGGAAAATTCGCTTTTTCTGCCGCAGGCAATAATGACAATATTATTTGGGATTTAACAACGGGTAAAAAAGTTACCCAGTTAGCAATAAAATCACGTCACCACACTCTCGCCAGTGCTCGCTTTTCAGATGACGGGCAATTATTAGTAACAGGAACGCTTTCACGCCAAGTTGAATTATGGCAAACAGATAATGGTGAAAAGATAGGATATTGGCGCGCTGAAATACTGTCAGGGACTCGACCCGCTACAGCAGTGGTGTATGATGTCGCTATTAGCCCTACAGGTAATGTTGTTGCTGGCTCTTCTGCTGGTTACGCTCAAACCTGGTCAACCGACTGAAAGATATCCCATGAATGAGATAGAACAACTACAAAGCCGTCTTGATGAACTTGAGATGAAACTTGCTTTTCAAGAACAAACCATTGATGAATTAAATGATGCGTTAACCAAGCAGCAATTTATGATTGATCGCATGGAAGTACAACTGAAGTTTATGGTCGGAAAAGTTAAAGGGATGCAAACCTCTAACATGGCAGACGAATCAGAAGAAACGCCGCCGCCGCATTATTAAATAGAAATTCGACAAGATAAAAAACAAAAAAGGAAGCCGAGGCTTCCTTTTTTATGATCACAACAAGTGTGATTAGTGAGAACAGCCGCAGCCGCCCTTACCTTCGCCACCGCAACAACCTTCGTCGTTACCGTGATCATGGTCGCCGCCACAGCAATCATCATCACCGTGATCGCCACAACCGCCTTCACCACCACAACAACCGCCACCTTGGTGTAGATGACCGTGTTCGATTTCTTCTTCAGTCGCAGCACGTACAGCAACAACTTCAACCTCAAAACCTAGCGTTTGACCGGCTAGCATGTGGTTACCGTCAACAACAACTTCGTCACCGTCAACTTCAGTTACTTCTACTGGAATTGGACCCTGATCAGTATCAGCAAGGAAACGCATACCAACAGTGATTTCATCAACACCTTGGAATACATTTGCAGGAACACGCTGAACCATTTCGTCCATGTGCTCACCGTAAGCTTCTTCAGGAGCAACAGTGATTTCAAACTTATCACCTGCCACGTGGCCTTCAAGCGCTTTTTCCAGACCAGGAATAAGGTTGTTATGACCGTGTAGGTAATCAAGAGGTACTTCAACTGTTGATTGATCGACAACGATACCGTCTTCAGTTTTCACTTGGTAAGCTAAACTTACTACTGTGTCTTTAGCGACTTTCATGTTTACTCCAAAATTTAAGCTTGGGGTGATAGTTTTTGTTCCCGTATCATACAGGATAATACCATTGAGATGCCATTATCACATTACTCTGGTTTAAAAATCCCTATCACTTGTTGTTTGGTTATAGAAGAAAGCTGTTCACTTTCTTTCACTGCTAATGGCAAACGTGTATCGACATGATGACATTGGACACATTCTATATGTTCAATATCATGCTGTTGCCACCAACGTAAAGTATCTTTCGCCTGGCAATTAGGGCAAATTGCACCAGCAATAAATCGTTTTTTGATCATGTTTAATCACTCCCTGATTAATCCCAGCCTTGATGACGTTGTTGTTCACCACGCATCTCACGATCAAAAATATCTTCTAGCTCTTTACGTGCTTCTTTTTGACGTGAAGCTAAATTGACATCTTCACTATGCTGAGGCAATAAATCACGTAATGCTTGGCTATCTATTTTACGAAAATGCGCTTGAGCACGATTCGCTTTATACGGATGCATACCCAAAGATATGAGGGCTTGGCGACCTAAATCAAGGGCTCCTTCAAATGTTTCACGTGAAAAACATTCAACGCCATAACTCAATAATTGATGTGCTTCAACACGACTTCGCGCCCGCGCCATTAATTTCAATTGTGGAAAATGTTGCTGACAAAGTGTGACGACTTCCATCACCTCAGTAGGATCATCTGTACAAATAATCAAAGCTTCAGCGTTATCTGCACCAGCTGAACGTAATAAATCGAGTTGGGTTGCATCACCGTAATAGACTTTATAACCAAATTTACGTAAAAACTGAATTTGACTTGGATCGCGCTCTAATACGGTAACGCGAATTTTATTAGCAAACAGTAATCGCCCCACTACCTGCCCAAAACGCCCAAACCCGGTAATAATCACTCGCGGTTGACGATCTATAACATTTGATGGTGGTGGTGGCTTATCTTCAGTTTTAAAACTATGCACATACCAGCGTTTTTGTAGTTGCAAGATCAATGGCGTGGTCATCATTGATAAACTCACAACGACCAATAATAACGGGGTTAACTCACCTTGTAATAATCCCCCAGCTTTAGCAGCAGTAAACAACACAAAGGCGAATTCACCACCTTGACTTAAAATAGCCGCCATTTGACTACGGGCTTTTGTTGTGACACCAAATAAACGTGCCAATAGATACAGCACTCCAGCTTTAATTGCCACCAGCACAATTACTGTCACTAAAATTTGCAGGGGATATTGCAATAACAACCCTAAATTAACAGCCATACCCACAGAGATAAAAAATAATCCCAGCAATAATCCTTTAAATGGCTCAATTGCGATTTCAAGCTCATGTCGATATTCACTTTCCGCCAATAAGACGCCAGCCAGAAAAGCACCAAGTGCCATCGACAATCCAATCATCTGCATAATCAAAGCAATACCGACGACTAACAATAAAGCAGCAACGTTAAACAGTTCCCGCACACCACTCATCACCACATAACGAAATAGTGGACGTAATAAAAAATGCCCCGCAACTAAGAAAATAATAATACTGCTTAACATCCATACGCCATCAAGCCAACTGCCACCAGTATTACCTGCCAGCAATGGTAATAATGCTAACATCGGAATAACGGCAATATCTTGAAACAGCAGTACAGCAAATCCAGATTGCCCCGTTTCACTACCACTTAATTGTTGTTCATCTATCACCCGTAATGCTATCGCGGTTGATGACAATGCTAATCCCATACCAATAACAATTGCATCACGCCAACTAATTGCAGGAAAAAACCGACTACAACCTAAAGCAATAACAGCAATGACGACACTAGTGATCACTACTTGGCTACCGCCTAAGCCTAAAATAGGTTTACGCATTTGCCATAATTTTTTAGGGTTAAGTTCTAAGCCAATCAAAAACAGTAGCAACACCACGCCAAATTCAGAGAAGTGCAACATAGCATCCACATCTGATATTAGCCCTAATCCCCAAGGACCAATTCCAATCCCTGCAATTAAATATCCAAGCACTGAGCCTAAACCTAATCGTTGTGCTAATGGCACAGCAATAATGGCAGCACCTAAAAAAATCACCATCACCACTAATAAGTCATTATCCATGCTTAATCTCCTGTGATTCGAGGTAATAATGGGGCATATTGATGAGGGTTTACTAACCATTGATAATAGGTTTGTGCATATTGCTGCATCTCAATCAACGGAATGCGCCGTGCCCAATGTATTACTAGTGGTGACAACCACTGCATACAGCAAAGATCAGCACACAATTCAAATGGTTTTAAAATATCGTCAATACTGCAACGGTTATACCCGTCAGGACGATAAGCTTCTGCCGCTCCTCCTGTCGTGACCACCGTTCGCCAATATTTACCTTTAGTTGCTTGCCCTTCTCCATGTGCAAAGCCTTTTACTAATACGCGATCTAACCATTCTTTTAATAACGCCGGACAAGAGTACATATACAGCGGATGCTGAAAAATAATAACATCATGCGCGATCACTAATGCTCGCTCCGCCACCTCATCGATAAAAAAATCGGGATAAATGGCATATAAATCATGTACGGTGACATGAGCTAAGTTTTTCACTTCATTAAGTAAGGCATTATTAGCCACTGATTCTTCTGGATCAGGATGCGCAAAGATAATTAATATTTTTAAATCGGTCATACTGTCCTTGGCATGTTATTTAATGAATGAAGTAACGCCGTTATAAAACATTGGACGCCAAATTGTTAACTATCATACCTAATTGTTACTCAATATGATCGTTAAGTTGCTGTTTCTATTTTAATCGACCTTACATCCGCACATTGCCAACCCGATGTTAACTCAGCGTCAGGTTAGCCAGTCGTTCCAGTTTGGGTTAGACTCCTGAGCATGATTTCCGTTTAATTTTGTGGAGCGGGCACGTCCCCGGCGCTATCGATGATTATCTTTTCAGATATCCAACTTCTACGTGGTGGTAAAGTTCTGCTTGAAAATGCCACAGCAACGATTAACCCAGGCGACAAAGTTGGCCTTGTGGGTAAAAATGGTTGTGGTAAATCAACCTTATTTGCATTACTTAAAAATGAACTCAGCTTAGATGGCGGTAATTGTCAGTTTCCGAGTAATTGGGAATTAGCGTGGGTTGCTCAGGAAACACCAGCGCTAGAACGAGCAGCGATTGAATATGTTATTGATGGCGATCGTGAATACCGTGAACTTGAGCGTCAATTGGTGGCCGCTGAACTTGCAGACAATGGTAATAAAGTCGCTGAATTGCATGGTAAAATTGATACCATTGGTGGCTATAGCATTAATGCGCGCGCAGCTGAGTTACTCAATGGTTTAGGATTTTCACAGCACCAAATGCAATGGAACTTAACCCAGTTCTCTGGTGGTTGGCGCATGCGTTTAAACCTTGCCCAAGCCCTGCTATGCCGCTCTGATCTATTGTTACTCGATGAGCCAACTAACCACTTAGATCTCGATGCGGTAATGTGGCTTGAAAAATGGCTGCAAAGCTACCGTGGTACGCTGGTATTGATTTCCCATGACCGCGATTTCTTAGATCCTGTTATCAACCGTATTATTCACGTTGAAAATCAAACCATGAACAGTTACACCGGTAACTACTCATCATTTGAAGTCCAACGGGCTGAGAAACTGGTATTGCAACAAGCCATGTTCCAAAAGCAACAGAAGCAAATGACGCACATGCAGTCATATATCGAACGCTTCCGTTACAAAGCCAGTAAAGCACGCCAAGCGCAAAGCCGTATTAAGGCCCTAGAACGGATGGAGAAAGTATTGCCAGCGCAGCTTGATAATCCATTTACATTTGAATTTAGAGAGCCAAGTGCCCTGCCAAACCCGATTCTAATGATGGATCATGTTGCCGCCGGTTATGACGATTTACTGATTCTTGAAAAAATCCGTTTAAACTTAGTACCAGGAAGTCGAATTGGATTATTAGGGCGTAATGGTGCCGGTAAATCAACGTTGATTAAAATGCTCGCTGGCGATTTACCAGCCAAAGCCGGTGATATGGCCTTTTCGCAAGGGGTCAAAATTGGTTACTTTGCGCAGCACCAATTAGAAACCTTGTACCTTGATGATACCCCCGTTCAACACATGGCACGTATTGCGCCAAACTCAACCGAACAACAGCTGCGTGATTATTTAGGTAGTTTTGGTTTTATTGGCGATAAAGCACTAGAGAAAGTCGGCCCATTCTCTGGTGGTGAAAAAGCACGCTTAGTATTAGCGTTAATTGTATGGCAACGTCCAAACCTATTGTTACTCGATGAACCAACCAACCACCTTGATTTAGATATGCGTCAAGCACTGACCTTTGCGTTGCAATCTTATGAAGGCGCAATGGTTATTGTTAGTCACGACCGTTACTTACTCCGTGCAACAACGGATGATTTATACTTAGTTCACGATCGCCAAGTGGTCCCTTTTGATGGTGATTTAAGTGATTATCACAAGTGGCTAAGCGAGCAACAGCGCAATGAACGTCGTGAACAACAAGCTGCAAAACCTGAGACCAATAAAGACAATAGTGCTGCATCACGTAAAGAACAAAAGCGCTTAGATGCAGAGTTCCGTAAGTTAACAGCCCCAATTCGCAAAGAAGTCACCAAGCTTGAAAAGCAGATGGATAAACTCAATGCGATCGTTACAGCTGCAGAAACCGCATTAAGTGATAGCGCCATTTATGAGCCTGAAAATAAAGCCCAAATGAATGAGCAGTTAAAACTTCAAGGCGATGCTAAGTCTGATCTTGAAGACATCGAGGTTGCATGGATGGAACTGCAAGAACAACTAGAAGAAATGGAAAGCCAGCTTAACGCTGAGTGATCATTTAACGCCGTCACAATATTTATTGCGACGGCGTTTTAATTTGAAAACAGGACTACATATGCAGCCATTCACCGCCGCTAGCGGATTAGGGAATCCCCACCTACAAACCTTATTACCACGATTTATTCGCCGCCAACCACTCTTTGCACCTGTAACCCAACGGCTTGAAATACCTGATGGTGATTTTGTTGATCTTGCATGGACAGAGCAGCCAGATATTAATAATCACCATCAGCCGATAATGATTTTATTTCATGGTTTAGAAGGCAGCTTTAACAGCCCTTATGCTAATGGCTTATTAATGGCAGCCAAACAGCAAGGTTGGCTTGGGGTCATGATGCATTTTAGAGGGTGCAGCGGTGAATTAAATCGTCATCCACAAAGCTATCATTCTGGTGATATAAACGATGTGCAGTTCTTTATTCAATGGCTGCGCCAGCAATTTCCACAGCGCCCATTTATGGCTGTCGGTGTATCACTTGGTGGTAATGTGTTGATTAATTACTTAGCTAATTGCCCTAATAATAACGAACTCATCGCAGCCCAAGCTATTTCACCACCGCTAAACCTTGCTTCCTGTTCTGATCGTATTCAGCAAGGGTTCTCGCGAGTTTATCAACGTTATTTACTGACATCACTCAAACGTACTATTGCAAAAAAAATTGAGCGTCACCCACATACTATGCCTGTTAATCAACACCAACTGACAACAATTAGCAGTGTACGGCAATTTGACCAAGCGGTGACGGCACCGTTGCATGGCTTTAAGAGTGCTAATGACTACTATCAACATTGTAGTGGTTTATCGCAACTGACTAAGATCACGCTTCCCCTACGGATTATTCACGCCAAAGATGATCCCTTTATGAATAATGATGTCATTCCTTCACAGCCCTTACCAATCAATATTGATTATCATTTATCAACGACTGGTGGTCATGTTGGTTTTATCAGTGGTAGCTTACTCAAACCGCAGTTTTGGTTAGAGCATACAGTGCCAGAATGGTTTCAACGCCAACTCAGGTTGCATCAATCACAACAACTGAAATAATAGCTAACTTTCTTTCTTGTTAATTTTAAGAATCTCGTCAATTTTAATAATATACTGCGGTTATTATTTCATTAGTCATTTAAGAAGTTGTAATGATTATTCCTTGGCAAGACATCGCACCAGAAACACTAACCAACCTGATTGAACAATTTATTTTACGTGAAGGTACCGACTATGGCGAAGTAGAAATAAGCCTTAGTGATAAGGTCGCTTATGTTCGACGCCAACTACAATCAGGCGATGCAGTTATTGTTTTTTCTGAATTACATGAATCGGTTGATATTAAACTGCGCCATCAAATGTAATCCAACCCATCATAGTATTAACATTTACCGAAACTTGTTCTCACCTACACTTTTATCACTTAATACCGACATTTTAGCAAACCTGTAGTAACATTTATTACTGTCTATTTTTTGTTATTTATCACGTAATAATTACAACAACAGGTGAGTTATGTCGGTAAAACACCCCATCATTGCTGTCACTGGTTCATCTGGCGCAGGAACGACAACGACATCAGAGGCTTTTCGCAAGATGTTTAACATGATGGACATCAACGCAGCATGGTTAGAAGGTGATAGTTTTCATCGCTTCACTCGTCCAGAAATGGATTGTGAAATTCGTAAGGCCAAAGAGCAAGGTCGTCATATCAGCTATTTCGGCGCAGAAGCCAATGATTTTGAGCAATTATCCCACTTTTTCAAACAATACGCTCAAGATGGTAGTGGTAAATTTCGCCGTTATTTACATACTTTTGATGAAGCTGTGCCTTATAATCAAATGCCCGGTACTTTTACACCGTGGCAACAGTTAGCTGAAAATACTGATGTGTTATTTTATGAAGGCTTACATGGCGGTGTGGTTGATGGTGAGATCAATGTAGCGCAACACGTTGATTTACTAATAGGGATGGTACCTATTGTTAACCTCGAGTGGATTCAAAAGATCATTCGAGACACTCGTGATCGCGGCCATTCAAGAGAAGCGGTAATGGAATCGATAGTACGTTCAATGGATGACTATCTTAATTACATCACACCACAATTTTCTCGCACCCACATTAACTTTCAACGCGTCCCAACCGTTGATACTTCCAATCCCGTCAGCGCGAAGGGTATTCCCAGTCTAGATGAAAGCTTTGTGGTGATCCGCTTTCGTGGTTTAAAGAATGTCGACTTTCCCTATTTACTCGCCATGATTCAAGGTTCATTTATGTCACGCCACAATACCCTCGTTGTGCCTGGCGGAAAAATGAGTTTTGCGATGGAACTCATTATGCGACCGTTACTTGAACAATTAATTGCAAACGGCAAAATAGCTTAAGTGGTACGTCAAATATAAGACCTAAAGATTAACAATCAGACGTAACCGTTAGTGACATTAATGAACGGTTACTGATCTCAGCAACCGCCATTCTTATATGAACATTACGCCACAACAATCTCATAGCTATGGCTCATATCAACCCCCTGACCGAGCATTAAACACACTGAGCAGTATTTTTCGAGAGAATCAGCCACCACCTTACTCACTAATTCATCACTTAGGTCATGGCCCGTAACAACAAAGTGTAAATTTGCATGTGTAAAAATTCGTGGGGCTTGCTCACGACGTTCAGCAGTAACACTCACCTCACAAGCAGTGATCTGTTGATGTAAATCTTGTAATCCACTAACGACATCTACGGAGCTACACCCTCCAGCGGCCATTAATACTAATTCCATTGGGCTCGGGGCTTTTTCGCCACCATTACCATCTAAAACAACGCTATGACCCGATGCTGATTGACCCACAAAAGTCATATTTTCTAACCACTTTACACGTGACTGCATTTTTATATCCTTTAGCTATATTCTTCAAAAATTTATCTTATTTTTGTTGATAATTCCATCAGTGCAATCGTGTTTATTGTGCTTAATGCTAATTACGTTGCATATTTATATTTGTAAAATTAGAGAATAAAACCACTTTAAAACGATACTGCAGGCAACTAACTCACAACGATGTGATCATGTGCACACTTATCTCTCATAAATGAGCCTATCTGCTCGATCAATATCAAGAAAAAGCGTGAGAAAAAGGATACACTCTAAGCCAGTTCAAGTTAACTCACAGCTTAGCCGCTGAGTGAATAACCCTGCCAACACTTCGTTTTGTTTAGTTATCTCTACAGAACATATTGTTGGGCAACATATGCAGAGGAAGTTAGTAATATGGTTCCAGGTAAACCGCAAACAGATCCAACTTTAGAGTGGTTTCTTTCCCATTGTCACATTCACAAATATCCATCAAAGAGCACGTTAATTCACGCAGGTGAAAAAGCTGAGACTTTGTACTATATCGTGAAGGGTTCTGTTGCTGTATTAATCAAGGATGAAGAAGGTAAGGAGATGATCCTTTCTTACCTAAACCAGGGTGACTTTATTGGTGAACTCGGCTTGTTCGAAGAAGACCAAGAACGTACAGCTTGGGTTCGTGCAAAAAGCCCTTGTGAAGTTGCAGAAATTTCATTTAAGAAATTCCGTCAGTTAATTCAAGTGAATCCAGATATTCTAATGCGTTTATCTGCTCAAATGGCATGCCGCTTACAAGTGACAAGTCAAAAGGTAGGTGATCTTGCATTCCTTGATGTAACAGGCCGTATTGCACAAACGTTATTGAATCTGGCAAAACAACCCGATGCAATGACACATCCTGATGGCATGCAAATTAAGATCACTCGTCAAGAAATTGGCCAGATCGTAGGTTGTTCTCGCGAAACTGTGGGTCGAATCTTAAAAATGCTGGAAGAGCAAAATCTTATTTCTGCTCATGGCAAAACGATTGTAGTTTACGGTACACGCTAATTTTTAGCGGTACGTTAATTACCAATGAAACCGCAGCTTATATCTGCGGTTTTTTTTATGCTAAATTTCCCCTTTAATATCCTCATAATATAATCATTAATAGCGGTAGTCTCACTGTTAAATTTTAATTTGTAATAACATCCATTCATGCTACATTTCACTTACAAATGGACTTTTAAATCAATGATGATCAATATGGATATTGAACGCTTTTCTGCTAATAGTTACACCACCGTACCTGGCGTACTGACCGGCCAACCAACAACCATTGAAATGACCGGATTTAGTGATAGCCGTTGTTACCTTGAACAACAAACCGGATTACGTCGTTGCCCTGCAGATGAATCAGGTGTTTGGGGTTCACCGCTCGATAATTAATTTAAATTCTAAACAGCACTCATATAATGCAGTGCTGTTTTCTATTCTTCGAGACTTGATCCTATGAAGTTAAGGTTCATCTTTTAACTGTCCGTACTTTCAAATATCTTATTTGCTGAAGCTGTAACAAAGCCTAAATATAACTCACCATTAGGTTGCGGATAACGTTTAGCAAATTCATAAAAACCACCCGGAATCTTATGAATACCATCTCGAAAACTGACACCAACGACATCTGCCATCGTAGCTGATTGCTCTAACATTACTTCTGCATTACCTTTTATCTCGCCGCCTGATTGATTAATCACAAACTGGTTATGACGTAATAAATGATTAACCTCTTCAAGATTAGAGAACTGTTCTAATTGATTAATACTCACCGTGAAATGATTGGCCCCAAAACCATGGGCTGCCACCCATGCCGCATATTCACTTTCAGCAGCTAAAAATTGATAAGTTGCAAAGTCAATTTGCCATGGACGCCCACCATAAACAAAATCAGGCTGGCAAAAATAATCATCATCCACCTGATCTAGCAATCCTCGTATCGCACGCTGTAATTCAGCCGAACACCCTGCTAATTGTAATTCACTAATAAACACTTTTGGCAGTAAAGGATTAGCATGAATAAATGACTCGGCATACAGCTTCTTAGCACTGAAATGATATTTTGCTTGCGGTTGATAGCCCAAAGCAATAAATGGTGCGGCAAGCACTGCTAACCCACACTTAGGCAACCCAAAACTACGCAACGCAATATGGTCATTGAGCAACGCGGTATCTTCAGTTAACAACTGCTGTATTTGAACTGCAGAAGGGCATAAACGTCGACTATAATCATGCCATAAGCCATCAAAAATTTGTGTAATAGATTCCATAATCAACCTGCTTATTAAAAGCATTATCAGTCATTAAACCTTAGCTCAAGCTCACTCCTGGCGCTAATTGAGCCGGCAACTGTAATTGCTCCCCCTCAATCGATGCCATCGGATAAGCACAATAGTCTGCAGCATAATAAGCACTTGGACGAAGATTACCTGATGCACCAGGACCACCAAAAGGGGCATCGCCACTCGCGCCTGTTAATGGTCGGTTGCGATTTACAATTCCAGCACGAATATGCTCAACAAAATAGTGCCATTGTGGTGTATCAGTTGATATTAACCCTGCAGCCAAGCCATAACGGGTTTGATTTGCACTGACCACCGCTTGAGTAAAATCAGCATAACGACTGACCTGCAATAATGGTCCAAAATATTCTTCATCTGCAAGTTCACTGATCGCACTCACATTAATAATCGCAGGCGTAACAATGGCACCTTGCCCACGGGTCGCCGTTAATAAAGCCACACCACCAGCCAGCAATAATTGTTGTTGATGTTCAATCATTTTATCCGCTGCCACAGAAGAAATTAAAGGTCCCATAAAGGGGGCTGGCGTTGCAGAAGGATCACCAACCAGTAATTGTGAGGTAACAGCAACTAAGCGAGCTAACAGAGCGTCCCCTGCTTGTCCATTTGCAATATATAATCGGCGGGCACATGTACATCGTTGTCCCGCACTTAAGAAAGCCGATTGAATAATGGTATATACCGCGGCCTCAATATCACCATAATTTTCACCAATAACTAATGGGTTATTGCCTCCCATTTCTAATGCCAACATTTTTTGAGGCTGCCCTGCAAACTGCTGATGTAATAGATGTCCGGTTTGTGCACTACCAGTAAACAATACTCCATCAACACCTGCAGCCATCGCTAACGCCGCACCCGTTTCTTTTCCTCCTTGAACAAGATTTATAACGCCATCAGCAATACCCGCTTGTTGCCACAGCTCACACATTAATTGTGCTGTGTTAGGCGTTAATTCAGAAGGTTTGAAAACCACGGTATTACCGGCTAGTAAGGCTGGAATAATATGTCCATTAGGTAAATGGGCAGGAAAATTATACGGTCCAAACACCGCCATAACCCCTAGCGGACGATGACGAACAACCATAGTCGTTGCACCTTGCTGGCGCTGGCGAGTCCCCGTACGCTCATGATATGCGGTAATTGATAAGGCAACTTTACCCATCATTGCTGCGACTTCAGTGGTGCTTTCCCATAAGGGTTTTCCGGTTTCTGCGGTAATAATTTGAGCAAGCTGAGATTGGTGTTGATGCACTAATTGAGCAAACCGTTCTATCACTACGAGACGTTCACTAAAGGTTGTATTACGCCACATTAAAAACGCATCCTCTGCAGCAGCAACCACAGCATTAACTTGCCAATTCGTCGCGGCATTACCTTGCCAAACCACAGTACCATCATAAGGATTAAGTGATTGAAACTGCTCACCATCGCCAACTAGCCATTGATTATTAATCCATAAGCTCATTTGATTCTCCTGTTATGATTGCGCCACTAACCGCACTTCATCACCAACATCAACATTCAGTGCAGCAGCAACATCGGTGGTCATTAACACTTGCCCTTGAGCATTTACCGCTAACGGTGCAGCAACTGCGCGAAATCCTGCTAACTGGCAATTAGAGACTAAATAACATTGCTTGTTGGTATGTTCACCAATCTCAACACGATACCGCTGCGAATGACGTACAGTTTCAATATTACGAACATCACACTCCACGCTTGGACCTGCATCAAAAATATCAACATAACCGCGACAACAAAATCCTTCTTGTTCTAATAGCTGTAATGCTGGGCGAGTATTTGTATGCACTTGTCCAATCACGGCCTGTGCTTCTTTACTGAGTAAGTTGACATAAATCGGTAATTTCGGCATTAAATCAGCAATAAAACCTTTATGACCAATCCCCGTTAAATAATCTGCATAAGTAAAATCAATTGAAAAAAAGTGCTCTTTAAGCCATTGCCAAAAAGGAGAATTCCCCTGCTCATCAGAGACACCTCGCATCTCAGCAAAAGCAACGTCTGCAAATCGCTGCCGATGATCCGCCATCAATAAAAAACGCGACTTCGACAGTAACCGTCCATTGACACCTTGGCGCCACTCAGGCAATAGAAATAAACTACATAGCTCAGTATCACCGGTATATTGATTGCCCAACGTCAATACTTTCACTATGTTATGTACCCCTAACTGCCGTGAAGCATGAGTTACGGTACTTAAATGGTAATTATAAAAAGGCACATCAAGCCCAACAGTGGCTTCAATAGCTGTAGTACCGACAACTTGGCCGCTGTCACTATCAACAGCCACCAGCAAATAACTTTCTTGCCCAGCCGAGGTTACATGAGTATTAAAACTCACTTGAGAATGTTGAATTCGAGTACGAAGTAAATCTTCATTGATAGGAAGTGAGGTAAAACCATGACCTGATGCTTCAGCACACTGCATCAGTGCTGGATAATCAGCATTAGTGATAGGACGAATAATGAGCATGACATTTCCTCCTGATATAGGCAATGGCGACCACCATTGCCTTGGCATAAATCAGCGGTTACTTTTGAGCATCAATAGCAACCGATAATCATTAAAGCTCTGCGTGATATAAGGTTGCTATTGCGGCCTCTAGACGTTGCATTCCTTCGTCAATATCAACTTTATCAATCACTAATGAAGGAGCAAAACGCACCACATCAACACCAGCGACTAACACCATTACTCCTTGTTTACCTGCTGCAACCAAAATATCTCGAGCCCGCCCCTGCCATTTAGGAACAAGTACCGCGCCAAGTAATAATCCTTTACCTCGAATATCACTAAAAATAGGATAGCGATGGTTAATTTGCGTTAATCCCTCTCTAAACCATTGTTCACGCTGTTTAACACCCGCTAATACTGCTGGCTGACTAATGGTATCAATCACCGCCTCAGCAACAGCACACGCAAGGGGATTACCGCCATAAGTTGAACCATGCGTACCAACTTTAAGGTGAGCAGCAAGCGCTGTGGTTGTAAGCATGGCAGCAACAGGGAAACCGCCACCTAATGATTTTGCAGTGGTTAGAATATCAGGTATAACCCCAAGGCCTTGGTAAGCAAACAAGTCTCCTGTACGTCCATTACCCGTTTGAACTTCATCAAAAATCAATAATGCTTGATGCTTATCGCACAGTTCACGCACTCCTTGCACAAACTCAATCGTTGGACTAATTACCCCACCCTCACCTTGTAAAGGTTCCATCATCACGGCACAGGTTTTATCTGATATTAATTCAGCGATCGCCGCTAAATCATTATAAGGAAGATGGGTAACAGCTTGCGGTTTAGGACCGAAACCATCGGAATAACTGCTTTGGCCACCGACAGTAACGGTAAAAAAGGTTCGCCCATGAAAACCATGATGAAAGGCAATAATTTGGTCTTTATCAGCGCTGAAATTATCAACCGCATAACGACGCGCTAATTTTAATGCCGCTTCATTTGCTTCTGCACCCGAGTTGGCGAAGAAGACTTTATCAGCAAAGGTGAGTTGGGTTAGTTTCTCAGCCAAACGCAATGCAGGCTCATTAGTCATCACATTACTTAAATGCCATAGCTTTTGCGCTTGTGCTGTTAATGCTGTCACCATTATTGGATGGCAATGGCCTAAACAACTAACGGCAATTCCACCAGCAAAATCAATATATTCACGTTGCTGTTGATCCCACAACCGTGAGCCTTGCCCTCGAACAGGAATAATCTCCATTGGCGCATAGCAAGGTACCATAACTTCATCAAACAATGATCGTTGTCGTTTTTCTTCAGTTGCCATCACACTATCCTTCTGTGTTTGATGCCTTATTATTAGTATTTACATTTTATTAACCTTTGCCAACAATAACAGCTATTTTTATTAAAACTAAGGTGTTAACTAATAAATACACCTGTAATAGTTATGCATTATTAACGAAAGATTATTGACGACTATCTATTATCTGTACGCTTTTCGGTATGGATAAAGGCCACTAAGTGCATAAGGTTGCACTATAGCGAAAAAATCGAATCTAATAGTGAAGACGTGATGTGATAAAAACGGAAGAAACGTACTTATTCACACAGTAATTAAGTACGCTAGCAAAGCAATAACAGCGGTATTAACGGCGAAGAAAATTAGCCAGCAATTGATGACCTTGTTCAGTCAAAATGCTTTCTGGATGAAATTGTACCCCTTCAAGTGCCAAAGTTTTATGTCGAACACCCATAATCTCATCAAACTCACCGTTTAATTCTGTCCAAGCGGTGATCTCAAAACAATCAGGTAATGTTGCTGCTTTAACGACCAAGGAATGATAACGCGTAACTGTTAATGGGTTATTGAGCCCTTTAAACACGCCACAATCAGTATGGTAAATCGGAGACGTTTTACCATGCATGACTTGTCGTGCCCGTACCACATCACCACCAAATACTTGCGCTAGCGATTGGTGACCAAGGCAGACGCCAAGAATAGGGAGTTTACCGGCAAAATATTCAATGGCTTGTAAAGATATACCCGCCTCATTAGGCGTACACGGTCCAGGAGAGATAACCAAATGTGTTGGTGCTAAAGCCTCAATGGTCGCAATATCAATCTCATCATTACGCACGACAACGACTTCAGCGCCTAATTCACAAAAATATTGATAAAGGTTATAAGTAAACGAATCGTAGTTATCAATAATTAATAGCATATTACAACTAAGCTCTTATTTTAGCTGTCTGTGACAGCCATTTTCTCGCTACAAAAAAGCAGAGCCTAAGCCCTGCTTTGTTATAATAATAATTGCTAACGCTTATGGGCGCGCAACAAAACCTACGGCATGGTAGGCTTTTTTCAATACTTCAGCAGCACGAGCAGAGGCTTTATCAGCACCGGCTTTCATGACGCTATCAAGATAAGCACGATCACCACGAATACGATGATATTCAGCTTGTACTGGCTCTAGCATTGCCACTAACGCTTCACCCACATCTTTCTTAAATGGGCCATACATCTCAACCCCAGCATACTGCGCTTCAATTTCAGCAAACGTCTTGCCCGTTGCGCCAGAATACAACCCCATTAGATTTGAAATACCTGCTTTTTGCTCAATATCATGTGCAATACGTGGTGGCATTTCAGCATCAGTTTGGGCTTTATTAATTTTCTTAAGAATTGACTTTGGATCTTCAAGCAGCGTAATAACATTCTTACGGTTATCATCTGACTTCGACATTTTCTTAGTCGCATCTTGCAAGCTCATTACACGTGCGCCTACCGTTGGAATGTACGGTTCAGGTACTTGGAAAATTGGGCTTTGTTCTGTGCCATAAAGATTATTAAAACGGGTTGCAATATCACGAGCTAACTCTAAATGTTGCTTTTGATCGCTACCCACTGGCACTTGATGTGCACCATATAATAAAATATCAGCCGCCATCAGTACTGGATAACCAAATAAACCTGCATTAACGTCATTGGCATGACGAGCTGATTTATCTTTAAACTGAGTCATACGACTTAGCTCACCCATTTGGGTATAGCAATTTAATAACCAACCTAGTTGTGCATGCTCAGGTACATGAGATTGTACAAACAAAGTACTTTTCTTGGGATCAACACCGACAGCTAAACAAATCGCAAGAGCGTCTAGAGTAGCTTCATGAAGAGCTTTAGGATCTTGACGAACAGTGATGGCATGTAAATCAACCACACAGTACTGACAATCATAATCATCCTGCATCTGTTCCCACTGACGCAGCGCGCCAAGGTAGTTGCCAATACTCAATTCACCAGAAGGCTGTACGCCACTTAATACAATGGGTTTACTCATGATCAGGTTGTCCTGTTAATATCTTTAATTGCATTGACGAAAGGTACTAATAACGCGGTTATCAGTACCTAATGTTGTTTTTTTTAGTGTACACCGTAATGTACTAGCAGCCTAGTTTAACCACATCAAGTAATTGTTTGAAGTGATCACAGACAACATCGGGCTGACTGTCACTGATCGGTTGACCATAGTTATAACCATAAGTCAGCCCTAATGAACGACAACTAGCAGCTTGAGCGGCTAAAATATCATTACGCGAGTCACCGACCATCAACAGTTCAGCAGCTGCAATATGATGTTTTTCCATTAACCAATGCAAAGCGTAAGGATCAGGCTTTTTCAATGGAAAAGTATCACCACCGATAACATCAACAAAATAGGTACTCAAACCATGTTCTTCAAGCAAATGTGGCACAAATTGTGACGGTTTATTAGTCACAATAGCCATTGGTACACCTGCTTGATGTAAGCTTGCTAATGTTGTTTTAACTTCAGCATATAATGCACTTTTTTGGTGGCCACCAATAGCATAATAATGATCAAACAATTCTCGAGCTTGACGCTGTAAAGCGGGATCTAACTCTGGGTCAATATCAAAACTACGGCTTAATGCACGACCAATTAAAATATCAGCGCCATTACCAATCCAAGTGATAACTTGCTCAACTGTCACACCTTCACGACCAAGATGACGCATGGTCAAATCAGCCGCTTCAGCTAAATCAGGTACGCTATCTAATAACGTACCGTCTAAATCAAATGCAATAAATTTAATATTTTCAATCATATTTTCAGAAACCATTAACGCTTAGCCTCAGCTAACTGTGCTCGCATCTTATCAATCGCGACTTTATAATCAGGCTCATTAAAAATAGCAGAGCCAGCAACAAACATATCTGCACCTGCAGCTGCAATTTCAGCAATATTATTTACATTAACACCACCATCCACTTCTAAGCGAATATCACGACCAGAAGCATCAATACGCTGACGAACTTGACGTAATTTATCTAGCGTAGCAGGAATGAAAGATTGACCACCAAAACCTGGATTAACCGACATGATCAAAATCATATCTACTTTATCCATAATGTAATCAAGATGATGCAATGGCGTTGCTGGGTTAAACACTACGCCCGCCTGACAGCCGTGTTCTTTGATCAATTGTAATGTGCGATCAATATGGTCAGTCGCTTCAACATGAAACGTGATCATACTCGCTCCCGCTTTAGCAAAATCAGGAATAATACGATCGACAGGTTTTACCATCAAATGAACATCTATCGGTGCTGTAATACCATAATCGCGTAACGCTTGACAGATAGGCGCTCCAAACGTCAGATTAGGGACAAAGTGATTATCCATAACATCAAAATGAACCACATCAGCACCCGCAGCTAATACGTTTGCTACATCTTCACCTAAACGGGCAAAATCAGCAGACAAAATAGATGGAGCGATCAAAAAGTCCTTCATGTTTAGCCTCTCTACACTAGCGATAAAAAACAACAGGCTCGGCTTACCAAGCGTCTCAATTGTTGTCAGTTTACCCGATCCCCTAAGTGTTGTCTTAATGGATTTATCTATTGCTGTTGTTAGCCATAATTATCAGTACGGCTATCAACATAACCACTACAATCAAAAATAATATGAATCACAAATAAGAAAAGCTGATGGATAAAAAGAAAATTACCGTATGGGGAATAATAAAAAGTGTATTGGCGGCATTATTTGGCGTGCAATCACAACAGCAGCGCCAGCAAGACTTTAACTATTCAAGTCCATGGCCATTTATTGTCATCGGGGGGATTGTTATTGTGCTCTTGGTGATCATAATGATTGCTATCGCTCATCAAGCAATAGCAATCTAAAATCAGAATTATTAGTTATCTGTCGCGACGGGAGTTTTAAATAACGCCAGTAATTCATCGACTTTATTACGACCACCACCATTACGACTAATGGTACGTTTAACTCTAACGACTGACAGATCAGCCCCAGTGTATAAACGGCGGGTTAACGGCGTATCATGATTAGAGATTAACACTGCAATATCACGTTCAGTAGCTGCCTTCTCGGCAATATTTGCTAATGTTGCCTGATCATCCAAACTAAAACCATTACCAGAATAAGAGGTAAAGTTAGCTGTCGTCGATAATGGCGCATACGGTGGATCGCAATAAATTACGCTACCTTTACGTGCCCGCGAAAAAGTTTGACTATAACTTTCACAAATAAACGTCGCACGTTTGGCTTTTTCTGAAAAATAATACATTTCAGCTTCAGGGAAATACGGTTTTTTATATGAACCAAAAGGAACATTAAACCCACCCTTTTTATTATAACGACACAAACCATTAAAACCGTGGCGATTTAAATACAGAAAATAAATTGAACGCTGGTAAGGATCAGTACTGTTATTAAAATCTTCTCTAATACTTAAATAAGCCGCTTTAGTATTATATTCAGGCGTAAATAATCGGCGTACATCTTCAATGTATCGCTCAGGCTCTTGCTTAATAATATTATATAAATTAATCAGATCTGGATTGATATCTGCCAGTAAGTAATGCTCATAATCTGTATTTAAAAACACAGAACCAGCACCTACAAAAGGCTCAACCAATTTACGCGCAGGCGGTAGGTGTCGTTTGATTTCCTCGACCAGAGAATACTTACCTCCAGCCCACTTCAGGAATGCACGATGCTTTTTCATTAAGCTTACCCACCACCACTTACAAGAATGTCACGAAAGGTCGCGGATTGTACCTCATTTACACCCTATGCTGATACCAATTCACAGAAATAACTCACATTAATGACCTTATTTTAAGCGATCTATTTCTTGTGCAATCTTACGATAAGATTTTAACCATGGTTTTAGCTGTTGTAACGATGGGGCTAATTGACGCTTTGCAGTACGAGCCAGACTAGCTGTCGCATAATTCCCCGTAACCACAATAAACCATGACTGCTGATTACGTTCAGTTTGATAGAGCATAACATCTGACAAATTATGTGTTGTTATAAACGCTTTCGCAACAGCCAAACTTTGAGTAGCAGCCAGTTGTATCGCATAATGTTTAGGGCTAGCTAATAACAATTGTTTTTTATCCGCCGCTAATTTGAGTGACCAATCTAATTTAGATGTCGATGATGACATATTTTTTATTGCTTTATTCACAATACCAGTATCTTCGGCTGTGACAGAATGCTCATCTAACATATGATCATCAATAATGGCATCAATTTGCTGATCTGAGATGACTATTCGCTCTTGGCCTTTAATATCATTTTGACGTCCTACGGTTAACCCTTGTGGATTAACTTTAAGTTGTGGTGGTAAAGGATTTTTATCCATCGTGACCACTGTTGATACTGCCGCTGAAGGTACAGCTATAGATGTAGTCTTACTACTCGAACTCGGTGCCATAAAAAGATAACTACCCGCAATTAAAACAATAACCCCCCCACCAATCACAATCGGTAATAATGGCTTCTTGTTTATATTTGAATTCATGGTTATTCCTTCTACTTGTGGTAGATTATGTAAAATAATATTTTGATGACAAGAATCATCAATATCTAATTCTACTGGTACTATTCCTGAACCATGTGCAACATGGGTTAAGGTTTGATTTAATTCATTGCGATTTGCAAATAACACAATATTAATTTGTAACTCAGAATGTTGATTTGCATACAGTGCTAACGCCCATAATTCAGCAATTAAAGTTGAACTCAAAAGATGAGCATCATCAATCACCACCATTAATTTATGTGGTTGATGTGCTAACAAATGTTCAACACTTTGGCATAAAGAATCATGTTCATTAAACATCGCTTGATCAACAAATTGTTGTAGCAATAAAGTACGATGTTGAATATCAGTTTGTCCACGCTGGCACATCAATAATACTTGATGACAATCGGTGGCATAATCTTCAAGAAAAGTGTGCGCAAGCCAAGTTTTACCTGAACCTTGAGCACCAGAGAGGTGAATAAGATGGGAGCTAAACCGCGTAATAAATTGTACTCGAGTCAGCAACTGGATCTGGCTTTCCAGATCCAGACTTTTTCGTTTTGTCATGCGAGAATCATCAATTGGTGGCAGCTTAGCAACCAATAACGTCCTGAAGCACATCAAAAGGAACATCAGCCACAACCTCAGCACGACCAATTGATGTTGGTAATACTAAGCGCAGCTGACCTGACAATACTTTTTTATCTCGCATCATATGCTTAATAAAATCGTCAAAAAACATCGTTTCAGGCGCAACAACGGGCAAATTAGCTCGTTGATGTAATGTAATAATGCGCATTACATCAGCATCACTGATTAATCCCTGCTTTGCGGCAGTCTGTGCTGCGAGAACTGTACCTGCTGACACCGCTTCGCCATGCAGCCAATTACCGTAGCCCATTTCTGCTTCAATAGCATGGCCAAAAGTATGACCAAGATTAAGTAATGCTCTTACTCCTGATTCTTTTTCATCAGCAGCAACAACATCAGCTTTAATTTGACAGCAACGGCTAATGGCGTAACACAACGCCTCGTTATCCAATGCATGTAACCGCTCAATGTTGTTTTCTAGCCAAACAAAAAAATCATGATCGGCAATAATGCCGTATTTGATAACTTCTGCCAATCCTGCTGCCAACTCTCGTTGCGGCAAGGTCTGTAAACAATGATTATCAATAATCACCGCTTTAGGTTGGTAGAAAGCACCAATCATGTTTTTACCCAGACGGTGATTAACCGCAGTCTTTCCACCCACCGATGAATCAACTTGTGCTAACAGCGTGGTTGGCACCTGAATAAAATCAACCCCTCGTTGATAACTCGCAGCAGCAAAGCCGACGATATCACCAACAACGCCGCCACCTAAAGCGACTAAAATCACATCACGACCATAATTACCTTCCAATAAAAATGTCATAATCTGATTAAACGTATCAAGGGTTTTGTACTGTTCACCATCAGGTAGAGAAAGTAGTGCCACTTGGCACGATAATGAACTGATGGTCGCCATTACCTGATCCGCATATAACGGGGCAACAGTGTCATTGCTGACCACAACTACTCGCTTGCCTGCAGATATCACAGATGCAAACAACGCCGAGTTGTCGAACAACTCGGCGCCAATTGAAATAGGGTAGCTTCTGTCATCTAAATTGACATTGATCCGTTCCATGGTCAGCTTCTCTTTTTAATTAATTAACGCTCTTCCAGCATCTTGATGATTTGGTTAGCAACTACTTTCGCACTTTGATCATCAGTACGAACTACGTAGTCAGCAACCTCTTCATACAGTGGATTACGCTCAGCTGCTAGTTCTTCAAGTACTTCACGAGGAGTGTCAGTTTGAAGTAATGGGCGTTTTTTATCACGTTGAGTACGAGCTAATTGCTTTTCAATAGTCGTCTCTAGATAAACAACAATACCACGAGCAGAAAGGCGATTACGGTTCTCTTTATTAATAACAGAGCCGCCACCTGTTGCCAGAACAATACCTTGCTCTTGTGTTAGGTCATCAATTACAGCTTCTTCGCGAACACGGAAACCGTCTTCACCTTCCACATCAAACACCCAACTAATATCAGCGCCAGTACGTTCTTCGATCACAGTATCTGAATCAAAGAATTCCATATGCAGCTGTTGTGCAAGGTGTCTACCAATAGTGCTTTTGCCGGCTCCCATAGGGCCAACCAAGAAAATATTTCGTTTTTCAGCCATTTTTAGCAATTTACGCGCGGTTAATAAAACGACACCACCCGCAGGCTCTATTTAAAATAAGCCCGAGGCGCCAAGTTCCTCACATATAATTCGTGATAAGACATAAAATTATCTCAGGACTGACTACTATTTTGCAATAGCTAGTCGACATCAATCGATATTTTATTAATCCTGTCTTACCCACAGAGGTTGCCATAATGGCTTACCCGAGGTCAGAGGTCAATCGTATTAAGCTCGTAAATATCCTAATAATTGTCAAATAACATGCTTAACACCCACAGAGCAACTCAAGATAAGCCATAGAAATTAAAAGATTTTTACCTACATCAAGTCTGCTGGAGCATTGTTTATAAGCACTATCAGCAAAGTGTTAAGCTTAGTGAAAAATTATTGCATCACAATTTTTGGCGTCACAAAAATCAATAATTCACGTTTTCCAAGTTCTTCCATTTTATGTCTAAATAATGCGCCAAGCACTGGAATATCACCAAGAATAGGCACTTTACGAACGGTATTATTAACTTGGTTTTGATAAATACCACCTAATACGACTGTTTCGCCATTATTCACTAACACTTGCGTACCGATACGTTGCGTTTTAATCGCTACCGCTGTACCAACCCCTGTTGGCACCTCTTCCCCTTTACTGTCTTGAGTGACTTCTAGATCAAGTACCAGCTTATTATCGGGGGTAATTTGAGGTGTTACCATAAGGCTTAATACTGCCTTCTTAAAATCAACGGATACTGCACCACTTGATGATGCCTCTAGATACGGTATTTCTGTGCCTTGTTCAATATAAGCGGTTTTTTTATTGGTCGTCATTAAGCGTGGGCTTGAGATAATTTCAGCTTTACGCTCTGACTGTAACGCTGATAATTCTAAATCAAGTAACACATTACCTAACTTTGCTACTTGAAAAGCAATACTTGCAGCTCCCGCTTGAGTTGCCCCTAAGTTAACGTTAAGAAAATCATCAACAGTGGTGTCATCTAATAATCCAGAACTACCAAGGTTACCTTCAATCGAGCCACCGATCGTTGTGTTACCATCAATGCTAGATACCCCCCAACGAACCCCTAATTCATCGATATTACCTTCATCAATAGTAACAATTCGAGCTTCTATTTGTACTTGCTTAATCGGAATATCAAGCGCTAACACGATATCCTTAATACTGGCAATATTTTCTGGTGTATCTTTAATTATCAATGCATTAGTTCGATCATCAACATGTAACGACCCCCGTTCAGATAACATTCCAACACCATCACTTGAGCCACTTAACAACTCTGAAATATCTGTCGCTTTTGCGTAATTTATTTGAATCAGTTCAGAGCGTAGACTCGCTAATTCTTGCTGTTTCCGCGCGGTTTCCATCACTTGTTGTTCATTAGCCGCGAGTTCAGCCTTAGGGGCAACCAAGAGTACTGAACCACGCACTCGCTTATCTAACCCTTTTGCTTGCAGAATAATATCCAGCACTTGCGGCCATGGCACATTATCTAAACGAAGCGTGACGTTACCACTGACAGTGTCTGCAACGACCAAGTTAAAATCATTGTAATCGGCAATAAGCTGTAAAACATTACGCACGGGAATATCTTGAAAGTTAATTGAAATTGGCTTGCCCTTGTAAGAGACCTTACTTTTGTGTGTCGTTGATGTCGCTTTAGGGGGCGTTCGTTTAATTAAAGTCACTTCCAGATTATTACCTCGAATACGGTAATCGTAGTCATAACGACCCGTCATATTAAATACAAACCGTGCTCCACGAGGCACGTTGCTGGTATCAATGCTATTTACAACTGTCGCAAAATCAGCCACATCTAAAGTATGTATTTGTTCGTTGGTTAATTGAGTATCAAAAATATCCAACTGTAATTTTTTACCTTGGCGGCGAATATCAACTAATGATTGCGGCTGTTTTAAGCTAACAGTAAATATGCCTCGATCTTTACCATCACGATGGAATTTAATATCTTGAACTTGATTAGTAATACCACTTGCTGGCGTAGCTGCTGCGCTCGTTACCGTCAGTAATCCCCAGCATATTAACCATACACTGACGAAAATCTGGCGGCTAAGCCCCCATGTCTGCCCTTTCATAACTCATCCTTGATTAATGCTGAACTAAAGCCAGCTTTGCAGGCCGTGTTAGCCAACAACCTTTGCCATCGGGTAATGTTTCTTCTATTTCAATGAGCTTATCACTCACCTTTATCACCTTGCCGCGATTAAGCCCGACAAATTGTCCTGGCTTAATTTTCACTAATTCACCTTTTGGAGTGTAAACCAAACCCCATAATTGACGCTGATGTCCAATCACCCCTTTCATTGACAATTGTTCTAATGGAAACGTTTCTAACTGAGTCGGTTTATGATCAAATAATGGTTGCCAACAGCTACTATTCGCTTGCTTCGTTAATAATAACTCTGGCCTCGGTCGTAAAAATGGCACTCGTTTACTGGTCATCACAAACGACTCAGCAACAAAAATATAAGGCTCTGCTAATGGTTTTACTTTTGCTTTAGCGTGAGTGTGTGTTTGAGCAATAAACTGCTCAACTGAATCAGTATTAGCCTGACACCCCATTAAACCGAACCCTAACGGTAACAGCCATAATAGTGCTCTCATAGAATCCTCATTTACTGCGGTGTTTTAAAACGATAAGTGGTTGCAGATACAGTCAGAGACAACAACTCATCAAAACCTTGATTATCTGCTCGAGCTAACTCTACATTACGTAAATTAACAATCCGTGGCAGTTGTGCTATCGCTTCGGCAAACTGACCAACTTGCTGGTAAGATCCGGTAATCTGCATATTAAGCGGCAACTCATAATACAAATCATGCTCTATCCGTGAAGCCCACTTAATAGACTGAAAAATCAACCCATTTTTGACACCAATATCATTAATGCTCGCGAGTAAACTGGCTAATTCTTGTTCTTCCGGTAACTGTTCTATCACCTCTTGATAACGACGATTAAGCTCTGCAACTTGTTCTTTAACTCGTGGTAAGGCTGCCACCTGAGCGGCACGGCTAACTAACTGACTTCGAAGGGTCATTTCCTGTTGTTTTTGCTGTTCTAGGGTCTCGGTTAATGGTGTTAACCAATACCAATAACCAAATGCTGATAACAATAATGACAACACTAAAGCAATCAAACACTGTGGTAACAGTGGCCATTCAGTGACTTCATCCAGTTCTAACTCACGCCAATCAATCATGGGTTTTCTCCACTATTGCAGTAGTAAAGGTTGGCTTTGTTGGCTGCTTATTAATAGCTGGCGCGGTTAAATCAAAAGAAGCATTAAATTGTGATTTTGGTTGTTTATCTGCGCTTTTGGTCGTGACTAAAGAGTGCATTTCAATATTATTGAACCATGGTGATTGCTCTGCTTTTCCAAGCAAGGCGGCTAAGTGGCCATTGGTATCACCAAAACCATTTACTCTCACTCGTTGAATGGCAAGATTAACCTCATCAAGATATACCCCCGCAGGTACCACTTCAGGTAATTGATTAAGCAGTTGTGTAACTCGATTGCGCGATAATTGAATATCAGCAATCACTTTTAATCGCAGTTCAATAGCATGTCGCTGCTTATCTAATTCAGGCAAAAAGGCCAACCGCTGCTCTAAACTGGTTAGTTCTTGTTGAAGTTGATTATTGCGGCTTTGTTGCTGCCATTGCTGATTTTCAATATATTCACCAATTGCAGCATTTCCGACAACAGCCACAGCAACACTCGCCATCAACAAACCAACAAAACGCTGTTTATGTTGTTTCCGTCGTAGCTCTCGCCATGGCAATAGATTGAGTTTATCGATCATGCTAGCCCTCGTAATGCTAATCCGGTAGCAACGGCATATTGACTTGACATTAAGTGGGGTAATTCAACCTTCTTAGCACAACTAAAGTGCTGAAATGGGCTCACCCACACCACATCCAGACCAATCAAACGTTGTAATAATGATTCAGACACTAAATGTTGGCTACCACCACATAACCATAACCCTTTGATACCACTACGAGGATGGGTTGAGTTATATAGTTGAATTTGGCGCTTCAACTGTTCTGCTAATTGTTTAGTAAATTGTTCGGCATGATTACAACCAAAATCAACAGCTCCATCTTGATGGTCAAACATAACCGTACCAAATCGAATCTCACGATGATAAGCCGCACTACCTTGTGGTTTCATGCAAAACTCAGTATGCCGTTTTCCAATATCGACAACACCCCATTGGTTATAATGGCTGCCCATCTCAGCCAAATATTCTGCCAACCATAATAATGCATGGGTTTGTAACTCCATGATTTTAGTTTTAAATCCCAGTTTCAGTAACGTATTAATACGGTTATCTATTGTTTCTCGGCGTGAAGCAAATACTTGGAATGGTGTCGTTGACGCTGAATCACTAAAACGATCACTGATCAAAGGAAAGTAATCAAACCATAACTCTTCAACCGGAAATGGCGACGCCGCACCCAATGCTTGCACAATGGCAAACTCAGCCTCCTCTTCACTGAGACTGGTACCTAATTGAACAACCTTGCTGATCACTGCGCTATCAGGTAAGGCCAAAGTGACGGCTTTGGCTTGCCATGGTAATTGCTTTTTAATTTGACGCATTGCTGACAACAGCTCAGCATTATTCACACTATGCTGATCATTTATGACTGTTTTAGTCAATTCAACTTCAACAAAGGCAGTTAACTCAAACTGCTCTTTTTTTTGTTGCAGCACCACAGCTTTTATACTGTGATTACCAATATCTATCCCAACACTTAATGGGTTCCGAAACATCCGTGTTATGCTCCCATGTGGCGAAAAAACAAACTATTTCGAATAAACATCATCAACGGCATTATTAAATTTTTGTTATCTTTATACCTAAAGGTAAAAGATAATAGATAATGACCGTCAGAACGATGGCGTAACGGGAAATCTCAAGTGAAGTTCATAAAGCGATTACTAATACTTGCAATAATTTGCATCACTCTTGGAGTGGGTACAATTTTTGGTTTTTATTTATACCTAAAACCAGACCTACCAGATGTTGCTAAATTAAAAGATGTAGAACTGCAAACACCATTAAGGGTATATAGTGCTGATGGTGAATTGATCTCACAATTTGGTGAGAAACGTCGTATACCATTAACACTAGAACAAATACCACCACTGCTAGTCGATGGTTTTATTGCGACCGAAGACAGTCGTTTTTATGAGCACCACGGTGTTGATCCCATTGGTATCGCTCGCGCCGCTTTTGTGATGCTAACCTCTGGTCATGCTCGTCAAGGTGCCAGTACAATCACACAGCAACTTGCACGTAACTTTTTCTTATCCAATAAAAAGACATTTTCTCGTAAAATTCGAGAAGCTTTTATTGCGATTCATATCGAGCAAATTTTAACAAAAGATCAAATTCTTGATCTTTATCTAAATAAAATTTATCTCGGTTACCGTGCTTATGGTGTTGGTGCCGCGGCGCAGGTTTACTTCGGTAAAAGTGTTGATCAGCTAACATTAAGTGAGATGGCTGTGATTGCGGGGTTACCTAAAGCGCCATCAACTATGAACCCAATTTATTCCATCGATCGCGCGACAACTCGTCGTAATGTGGTTCTTGATCGTATGCTTAAAGAAGGATATATCACTAAAGCACAAATGGATCAGGCACGTTCAGAGCCAATTGTTTCCCATTACCATAGTGCCGAAATTCAACTTTATGCACCTTATGTTGCAGAACGTGCTCGTGCATGGATGGTTAACCGTTACGGTGACGATGCGTACACCAAAGGTATGGACGTCTACACCACCATCAATGCGAAACTACAGCATGCTGCTCAGCAAGCTGCCGTTGATAATTTACTAAATTACGATGAACGTCATGGTTATCGTGGAGCAGCGGCAGTGATTTGGAAGCCGGGTCAAACACCACTTAATGCAAATCAAATCGTTGAGAAACTAAGTAGTCAGCCAACCTATGGTGAATTGATTCCAGCGGTCGTTACTAACGTTAGCCAACAAACGGCAACAGTCGTTACTAAGCAAGGTCAAACGGTCACCTTAAATTGGAATGGTATGAAATGGGCGCGTAAGTTCCAGACCAATAGTTCTCAAGGACCAGCACCAACAACAGCGGCTCAAATATTAACAGCCGGTCAACAGATCTGGGTTCAAAACAAAGCAACAACAGTGGCAGCAACAGCAGATACTGCCGCAGTAACCACTGACCACTGGGTATTGAGTCAAGTACCAGGTGCCAATACCTCGTTTGTTGCGATGTCACCAAACAACGGTGCAATATTGGCGATGGTCGGTGGTTTTAACTACACCCAAAGTAAATTTAACCGTGCGACTCAATCTATTCGTCAAGTAGGTTCGGGGATTAAGCCGTTTATTTACTCGGCAGCCATTCAAAAAGGAATGACGTTAGCAACCCTTATTAATGATGCGCCAATCACTAAATGGGATAAATGGCAAGGCACCGCATGGCGACCAAAGAATGCCGATGGTCGTTATGGTGGCCCTACCCGTGCGCGTATTGGTCTGGCTCGTTCTATCAACGTAATGGCAATTCGAGTATTACGACTCGCTGGTTTAGATTACACCATTAATTATCTAACCCGTTTTGGCTTTAAACGTGCTGATCTTCCTCACGCAGAACCATTAGCATTAGGTGCAGGTAGTTTAACACCACTAGAGTTGGCACAAGGTTATTCTGTATTTGCTAATGGTGGTTATGCTGTTAAACCATTCTTAATCAATAAAGTTGATAATAGTGATGGTGAATTAATTTACAGTGCTAACCCTAAAATTGCCTGTAATGATGTTTGTCAAAGCCAAAATCCACAAGCAAAAATGCAAGTGGCATTAGCAACAGCAGCAGCCACTGCGGCTGAAAATACACCTGCAGATCAAAAACCAGTAGCACCTGTAACAGCAAAACCGACCTTAGCAGAACTTGAGCAAGTGATCACACCACCAGCAGTACGTTATGCGCCGGAAGTGATCAGCGAGCAAAATGCGTTCCTTGTCCGTCAAATGTTAAACAGTAATATTTGGGGTGAACCTGGTCATCTTTACGGTACAGGCTTTAGAGCTCGCGTATTAGATCGACATGATATTGGTGGTAAAACAGGTACCACTAACGACTCAAAAGATGCTTGGTATACCGGCTTTGGTCCTAATATTGTCGCTACAACGTGGGTGGGTTTTGATGATCACCGCCACACACTTGGACGCACGAGCTTTAATAAAAACCTCGGTAAAAACCAAGTGACGGGCGGTGAATACGGCGGTAATGCAGCCCAACCAGCATGGATCAGCTTTATGCATACTGCACTGAAAAATACACCAGAGCAGCCTCCGCAAATTCCAGCTGATATCGTTAAAGTACGAATTGATCGTGCGACAGGTAAATTGTCTGATAGTGATGGCTCAAACTCAATGTATGAATACTTCATCAAAGGCACAGAGCCTACGCAATCAGCAAGCCAAATCAATTCTGAACAGAAATTTGATACGGAAACAGCAGAAGAGCTATTCTAATTACGGTTGCTAATCACAATCAAAAAGAGCGCCAAATCGGCGCTCTTTTTTTATGTAACTATTATGATTAATCGTCACTATTTAATATTATTGTTGTACATGCTTCTCAAAAATATCAGGCATCTTAGATTTTATCACTGCGGCTAATTTCTCATAACGAGATTTCAGCGGTGAACCAGGGCGATAAGCTAACGTAATTAGCCGTGTTGGTTGCGGATGTTCTGCCGCAATATAACAAACACCATCACGACAATGCTCTTTCGGGGTTGCCAACTGAGGTAATAACGTGATGCCACTGCCTGCAGCAACCATATTACGTAAAGTTTCAAGACTGGTCGCTTTAAAACGCCCATCATCACGCGCTCCCGCAGCAAAACAAAATCCTAATGCTTGGTTACGTAAACAGTGACCATCTTCTAACATCAGCAATGTTTCACCATGCAAGCGTGACATATCTATTTCTTTCTCTTGTGCCCATAAATGAGTTTCAGGTACGGCAAGCATCATCGGTTCATCATATAATGGCAGTTCAATAAACGGTTCACTTTCTTTTACCGCCGCTAAAATCATACAATCTAGCTTACCTTCTTCTAACTGCTGCACCAATTGATGAGTTTGTGCTTCATGTAAAAACAGTTCTAGATCAGGAAACGCTTCTTTTAAGGTAGGAATAATTTGCGGTAATAAATATGGACCTACTGTTGGAATAAAGCCAATATGTAACGGACCGGCCATGCTTTCTCCTTGTAAACTAGCAAGTTCGGTCAGTATTTTGACCTCAAGCAACACTTTTTGCGCTTGGGCGACTAAACTCAATCCCGCATCGGTAAAAAGTACGCGACGACTGGTTCGTTCTAATAGTGATACGCCTAATTCATCTTCTAATTTACGAATTTGACCACTTAGGGTTGGCTGGCTGACGTAACATGCTTCAGCTGCTTTACGAAAATGCTTATGTTCAGATAGGGCGACAAGGTACTCAAGATCTCGAATATTCATTAGCTATGGGTTACCGATAGGAATTAACTATTAAAACCATAGCAGTAAACGATTAGAACTATCAAGCGTAAAGTTACATAATTACTTCATCAATATGGAGAACATATTTACGAAGCTCCGATTGCATTAAATTAATTTATATTTTTTAAGGAATCACATTATGTTCGCATCTAAAGAAGGTCAGCCAGTTCCTCAAGTTACTTTCCACACTCGTCAAGGTGATCAGTGGGTAGATGTAACAACTGATGAGTTATTTGCTAATAAAACTGTGGTTGTATTTAGCCTTCCTGGCGCATTTACACCAACATGTTCTTCTAGCCACCTACCTCGTTACAACGAGTTAGCACCAGTATTTGCTGAAAATGGCGTTGACGACATTCTATGTGTATCGGTTAACGATACGTTCGTAATGAATGCATGGAAAGCAGATCAAGAAGCAGAAAATATTACTTTCATTCCTGATGGTAATGGTGAGTTCACTAACGGCATGGGCATGTTAGTTGAAAAAGATGACCTAGGTTTTGGCGCACGTTCATGGCGTTACAGCATGCTAGTGAAAAACGGCATCGTTGAGAAAATGTTTGTTGAAAACGAAGAACCAGGCGACCCGTTCAAAGTATCTGATGCTGATACAATGTTGAACTACATTGCACCTGACCAAAAGCTACAAGAATCAATCACTGTATTCTCTAAGCCAGGTTGTCCTTTCTGTGTGAAAGCAAAACAGAATTTAATCGACAAAGGTCTACAATATGAAGAAATCGTATTAGGCAAAGATGCAACCACGGTTTCTCTACGTGCAATTACAGGCCGTAGTACGGTTCCTCAAGTATTCATTGGCGGTAAACACATTGGTGGTAGCGAAGAATTAGAAATTTTCTTAGGCTAATTTGTCACCACAAAAATTGCCAATAAAAAGCCCTCACTTTAGATGAAGTGAGGGCTTTTAGTTTTCTTATAGATGATACAAATCAGCAGTAACACTCAATTAAGCGACATTAATCGCCTCTATTCGCTGCGCTTGATCAAGCCATACCTCTAATGCCACTTCATCACAGGCATGCTGTCGAGGGCAGCGCTCACAATCTTTCATCACTTTTTCTGGCAACAATGCTTTTGAGGTTGGCGTAAAACTGTGCTTCATAAAGAATTCAGGTACTCGCGTTAACACAAACACTTTTTTAATCGCCATTTGAGTCGCTTTTTCTAGCAAGTGTTCAACAATCGCTTTTCCTTGACCTTGCTGTTGCCATCCGGCTTCGACGCCTAAAGATCGAATTTCAGCGAGCCCAGAGTCATAAACATACAGTGACGCACACCCTGTAACCACACCGTGATTTTCTGCTACTGCAAATGAGCCAATATCACGCACTAACTCATTACGGTTGCGCGGTAAATTCTCACCTAATCCAGCCCAATAGACCACCATCCCCTCTATCGCATCGAGATCCGTTAGCCGCGCACCACGTACCTTCACATTTGGTGAATAACGCTTATCAAGCCGCTTTTCAGCCTGTCCAATCGCGTAATCAACTTGGTTTGGCGCAACACCACCTAGGGCGCAACGTTTATCTAAACATGACTCAATAGTGAGGATTGGATACACATCAGCTTCAATAACCGCTGAGAATTGTTTCATTTCATCCAGCGACAATTGTTCCAATGCACAGCCTTTAGCAATTGCCGCCACCACCGCAACACCAACAATATGGTGCGCTTCACGGAATGGAATGCCTTTCGCTACTAAATAATCAGCAAGCTCTGTAGCGTTAGAATAGCCTTGCATTGCAGCTTCTAAAGTACGGTCTTTATTAACCTGAATACCGTCAAAACAAAGCGCCGCCATTTCCATGCAATCATGCCAACTATCTAACGCATCAAATAAGCCTTCTTTATCTTCTTGCATATCTTTATTGTAAGCCAGCGGTAATGCTTTAACCGTCATCATCATCGCCGTCATCGCACCATACACTCGGCCACACTTACCACGAATAAGCTCAAGGGCATCCGGATTTTTCTTCTGCGGCATCAATGACGAGCCCGAAGTCACCGCATCATCAAGTTCAATGAAATTAGATTCACCAGAATTATAGAAAATTAGATCTTCCGCCATTCGCGATAGGTGCAACATTGAAATCGAGGCTGTGGATAATAGCTCCATCACATGATCACGATCAGACACTGAATCAAGACTATTACGGGTTGCGCGCTGAAAACCAAGACTATGAGCTAACACTTCACGATCTATTGGATAAGCCGTTCCAGCAAGAGCACCAGAGCCTAATGGACAGGTATCTAACCGCGTCATGGCATCATTTAAACGTGAATGATCACGCTCTAGCATTTCAACATACGCTAAACACCAATGGGCAAAAGTAACTGGTTGTGCCCGTTGCAAATGGGTATAGCCAGGTAATACCGTCGCTTGATGCTGGCGAGCAACACAAACTAATTGCTGTTGTAATTTATCGAGCATTAATAAGAGTTGCTGCCCTTGCTGACGACACCAGAGCTTTAAATCAGTAGCCACCTGATCATTACGTGAACGACCAGTATGAAGTTTTTTACCCAGATCACCCACTTTGGCAATCAACTGTTGTTCAACCCAACTATGAATATCTTCAGCATCAGAAGCCAGAATTTGCTCAGGATCTTCCATTACTGCTAATTTGAGCTCATTTAATGCCAATTCAAGCTGCTGTTGCTCTGTTTCAGTAAGCACATTCACTTGGCGCAGGGCTTTTGACCAAGCTATTGAACCGACAATATCTTGCTCTGCGAGTCGATAGTCAAAACGCAACGAATCATTAAATTGTTTAAATCTGATGTCAGCTGCCTGACTAAACCGCCCACCCCATAATGCCATGCTGAATCTCCTGTTACTGTCTAAACGAAGTCATATTGAGAGGCTTACGTTGCAATGAATAGCGCAATCATTACAGCGTAAGTAACAATATTGATTGAGTTATTTATTTTTGACTATTAAGCGCACGAATACGGCTCGCCAAAGAATACAAACGAATAAAACCACCAGCATGGCTATGATCATAAACATCATCTTCACCAAACGTCGCAAACTCTTCCGAGTACAAACTATTAAGTGAACGCTTTTGAATAACGGTAGCTTGGCCCTTATACAATTGAATCACCACTTCACCAGTTACATCTTGTGCGAGTGTGTCTGCAGCAGCTAATAACGATTGGCATAATGGTGTAAACCAGCGGCCATCATAAATAAGGTGTGATGCTTTAAGTCCCAATGTTTGACGAAATTCAAATGATTCTTTATCTAGCACCAATTGCTCAACCGCACGTAATGCTTCCATCATGATGGTGCCACCAGGGGTTTCATAGCAACCACGTGATTTAATTCCTACGAGGCGGTTCTCAACAATATCAATCCGTCCAATACCATGCTCTGCCCCTTTTTCATTGAGGTAATTTAATGCGTTATAAGGCGTCATTGGTTCACCATCAACCGCAACCACTTCACCATTTTCAACTAAAATCGATACTTTTTCCGCGACATCAGGTGCTTGTTGTGGATCTTTAGTCCATACCCAGCACAAGTCATTAGGTGCATTCCAGGTATTTTCAAGCACACCACCTTCAGTTGACACATGCCATGCATTAGCATCACGCGAGTAAATTTTCTCTAGCGATGCAGTACAAGGAATGTCACGCTCAGCCAAATAATCAAGTAGAGCTTCACGGCTACGTAAATTCCATTCACGCCATGGTGCAATGACTGTCAGTTGTGGCGCAAGTGCAGCAAAAGCCCCTTCAAAACGCACCTGATCATTACCTTTACCCGTACACCCATGACATAACGCATCGGCGCCAACCTCTAATGCACATTCAACTTGTGCTTTGGCAATAATTGGACGCGCCATTGAGGTTCCCAATAAATATTTACCTTCGTAAATAGCACCTGTTTTAAGCGATGGATAAATATAATCTTTAACCATCTCTTCTTTTAAATCTGCGATGTAACACGCCGATGCACCAGAGGCGAGTGCTTTAGCTTCAATGCCCACCAACTCTTCTTCACCCTGACCAACATCTGCCACAAACGCGATCACTTCGCAGTCATAGTTTTCTTTTAACCATGGAATAATGGCTGAAGTATCTAAACCACCGGAATAGGCCAATACCACTTTATTAATCTTGCTCATCTGCTGCTCTCCTTTTCAGCCTTGTCGCGGTCATCCCGTTTAGGCACTATTTTCAAAAATATTAATTCGTCGTAGTCAATCAATCAGTTTTTATCAATACCGCTTTAATCGCCGATAGCTGACGGTGTAAATCGAGTCCCAATACTGTCGCCACCTAATAAGGCATTAAGCTTGTCGGGATAACGCCAACTCGCTACTTCAATCGCACGCCCTAGTGCTTTAGCCGCCGTAAATGCCGCACGAACTTTGACGATCATGCCATCAGTGATCACAGCTTGTGCAATTAACATTTCAGCTTCAGCTTCTGTTAACCGCTTAATTAGATTACCTTTACCATCCAACACCCCCGTCACATCGGACAGTAATACCAACTCACCATCAACCGCTGCAGCAACTGCAACTGCGGCTTGATCAGCATTAACATTCATCATTTCACCCTGAGCATCGAGCCCAATAGAACTGATGATTGGCACAAAACCTAACTGCATTATTTGATGAACTAAAGCACCGTTATTAGGTTCAGCATGACCAACAGCACCAAGCTCAGGATCTAATTGACTGACAGTACACAAACCACCATCAGCTAAACTTAGCCCTACAGCAGCAACCCCTGCTTTAACGGCTTGCCCTTGCAGCATTTTATTAGCAGTGCCTGCTAGTGCGCCGGTAATCAGACCGATTTGGTCAGTTGGTGTAACCCGTAACCCTTGTTTTTTAACTGTCGGTAATTGCAATTTTTTCATAAGTTCATCAACGAGATACCCTCCACCGTGAACAAATAATATTGGTCGTTGTGAGCGTGATTGATACGCATTGATGGTTGAAAACAATCGCTCTAAGGTGACATTACATTCCAATGCTGCACCGCCAAGTTTGATCACTAAAGGGACTTGACTCATTGTATTACTCCTACACCAACGCGGTTAACTGAGGAAAACCATTACGAATATTTATGCACTGAACTGCTTGTGACGAAGCCCCTTTCAATAAATTATCAATCGCGGCAGTTAAAATAATATGCTCGCCTTGCACCTGCCAGCCGATGTCACAAAAGCAACTACCGACAACGTCATCCAGTTTAGCCGTGTTATTGTTAAGCAACCGTACCGCATGTTGATCCGCTGTATTTAAATAAGCAGATTCCATTGCCGCCGTTACTTCTTCAGCAGTCACACCAGGCGCTAACTTCGCAGTAATAGTCGCTAAAATTCCGCGTTTAAAATTACCCAAATGAGGCGTAAAAATAACATCACAGTTAAGATGATGAGAAATTTCAGGCTGATGTCGATGAGTAAATAATCCGTAAGCCTGTAAGCTCACCTCACAAAAACTATTGGTCATGGTGGCTTTTCGTCCAGCACCAGAAACACCACTGACCGCATTAATTACTGGCCATTGATGGCTATCAAGCAGACCAGCCATAAGTAGCGGTTTTAGCGCTAATTGAGATGCGGTGGGATAACAGCCAGGAACCGCGATTAACTGTGCTTGACGAATTTGATCATGATTCCATTCCGCTAAGCCATAAACAGCACGGTCTAGCAATGCGTCATATTGGTGCTTAAAACCATAATATTGATCATAAAAACCATCCGCTTTCACTCTAAACGCACCTGATAAGTCAAACACCTGACAACCCATATTTATAAACTCAGCAGCAATATCATGACTCACTTCATGGGCGGTTGCTAACAACACAATATCGATATTCGTCGCAGCCGTTTTAATATCCGTTAACGGCTGTAACGGTAAATCCACCACACCGTACAGTTGACCATGCAACGCACTTAATGGTTTTCCAGCATCAAAACTGGTGGCTGAAACATATAAACCGCTAAGCGTTAACTGCGGATGACGACTCACTATTTTTGCTAGTTCTGCGCCGGTATAACCACTAGCGCCAACAATAACCGTGTTTAACATTGCTAATTCCATATCGTAGTAGTGTTATTGAGCCGTCATTAAAAAATTGGAGCTATGGCTAAATAGAGATAATTGTCATAACGGCTAACAGAGGTGTGCTGTAAACAGCATAGAAAAGGCACGTAAAAGCACCTAAGGCTAAAGAATTAGCGTCGTCGAAGGGAGATAAAGGCAGATGTATAGATTTGGTTCATGATAATAACTTCCTGCATTAAACAATAAACCCAGAGCGTTCCGTTGCTCAAGGATAAATAAACAACCAATGGCATTTATTCATAAATTTGAATTAATATGTTTACTGGTTAAATTACATACTGTCAATAGAATATTGATAAAAAAATATATTTCGTTAGCATTTGGTTAACTTATTTACACGTAAAGTATAACACATGTGATTATTTAAACAGCAAAAACAATCTTTAAGTTATTAATAATAAACAATAATTTCAAAAAACACTGCCAGAACTGGAACAAAATTACAAAATTCAAGCAAGATTATGACCAAAATCAATATCACTCGTTTTTATTGACTATAAATACAATCCCTGTTGACCTGTTACTAACTTCACAGCTAGATTGTGGGGTAAAGGTTAAATTGGATGTAACAAAATTACGAGATGGATACGATATGAACGAGAAATACAGTGCACTAACAAGTAATGTCAGTATGCTTGGTCATTTGCTGGGCAATACAATCAAAACAGCCTGCGGTGATGAACTATTAGAAAAAGTAGAAACTATCCGCAAACTGTCTAAATCAGCAGGTAGCGGTAATCAAGATGATCGTGAAAAACTGATTGCCGAATTACAAAATCTACCAGATAATCAATTACTTCCTGTAGCTCGAGCTTTTAGTCAATTCCTTAATCTCACCAATATTGCTGAGCAATACCATACAATTTCACGCCAACGTGAAACGACATTATGTAGCCCAGATGCGCTCGATGAGTTATTTACTAAATTAGTCCAGCATGATGTTAACCCTGCCGATTCTTTCGTGGCGATTAATGAATTAAACATTGATTTGGTTCTCACCGCTCACCCAACAGAAATTGCACGTCGTACCATGATTCATAAATTGGTACAGATTAATAAATGTTTATCACAATTAGAATTAAGCGAATTATCAACCGCAGAACGCGCTCGCATTGAACAACGATTAGAGCAACTGATTGCTCAAGCATGGTATTCCGATGTTATTCGTCAACAACGCCCAACGCCAATTGATGAAGCAAAATGGGGTTATGCGGTAGTTGAAAACTCATTGTGGCAAGCCGTACCAGAATTTGTACGCCTGTTTGATGAAAAACTGCAACAGCATCTAGATAAGAAATTACCATTAGATGCCGCCCCTGTTACCTTTTCATCATGGATGGGTGGTGATCGCGATGGTAACCCATTTGTCACCTCTACTGTTACCCATGAAGTTTTGCGTCTTTCGCGTTGGAAAGCGGCTGAACTTTACCTTGGTGATGTTCAAGAGCTCATCAATGAATTATCAATGATTCAATGCAATGATGAGGTACGTGAACTGGCAGGTGAAGAACACGAACCTTATCGTGCAATTTTAAAACAACTGCGTACCAAGCTAATCCTCACTCGTGATAGCTTAGAAGCCCAAATTAATGGCCATACCCCTCTCACTAAGAACATTATTAATGATGTAGCTGAACTATGGGATCCACTGTTTGCGTGCTACCAATCATTACATCAATGTGGCATGGCTATTATTGCTGATGGCTTACTGCTTGATTCATTACGCCGCATAAAATGTTTTGGGGTTCATCTGGTTAAACTTGATATTCGCCAAGAAAGTACTCGCCATGAAAATGTAATTTCAGAGCTAACGCGCCACCTTGGTTTGGGTGATTACAGTCAATGGTGTGAGCAGGATAAGATCGCGTTCTTAGTCCGCGAATTATCATCAAAGCGTCCATTACTGCCACGTAATTGGGAACCATCAGCTGACGTAAAAGAAGTACTAGAAACCTGTAAAGCAATTGCAGAGCAACCCCGTGAAGCCTTAGGTGCGTATGTCATTTCAATGGCACGTACAGCATCAGATGTATTAGCAGTACACCTATTATTACAAGAAGCAGGTTGTCCTTTTAGAATGGATGTTTGTCCATTATTTGAAACACTTGAAGACTTAAATAATGGTGCCGCGGTTATTGAACAATTGCTAAACATTGACTGGTACCGAGGCTTTATTCAAAACCACCAAATGGTGATGATTGGTTATTCCGACTCAGCAAAAGATGCCGGTGTAATGTCTGCAGGTTGGGCGCAATACAGTGCCATGGAAAAATTAGTCGACGTTTGTGAAAAAGCAGACGTAGAAATCACCTTATTCCATGGTCGTGGCGGTAGTATTGGTCGTGGTGGTGCACCAGCACATGCGGCATTATTATCTCAACCACCACGTAGCCTAAAAGGTGGCTTGCGAGTAACAGAACAAGGCGAAATGATTCGCTTTAAGCTTGGACTGCCTGAAGTTGCCATCAATAGTTTAAGTCTTTATGCAAGTGCGACATTAGAAGCGAATTTACTGCCGCCACCAGCACCGAAACAAGAATGGCGTCAGATTATGGACCAACTTTCTGATGTTTCATGTGAGGCGTACCGTAATATAGTTCGTAACACGCCGGAATTTATTCCCTATTTCCGTGCCGCAACGCCAGAATCGGAACTGGGCAAATTACCGCTTGGATCTCGACCTGCAAAACGTAATCCAAACGGCGGTGTTGAAAGCTTACGTGCTATTCCATGGATTTTTGCTTGGAGTCAAAATCGTCTCTTATTACCAGCATGGTTAGGTGCCGGTGAGGCGATTCAGCACTCAATTGATAATGGCGATACTGCACAATTAGAAGAGATGTGTCGCGAATGGCCATTCTTTTCTACGCGATTAGGCATGCTAGAAATGGTATACAGCAAAACTAACCTTGGCATTGCAGAGTACTATGACCTACGTCTAACCGATGAAGCCTTATGGCCATTAGGCAAACAATTACGTTCGCAGTTACAGCAAGACATTAAAACAGTCTTAACCGTTGAAAATAATGACCATTTAATGCAACAAGATCCATGGGGTGCTGAATCTATTCGCTTACGTAATATTTATGTCAAACCACTTAATATGCTGCAAGCTGAATTACTTTACCGTACCCGTCAGCAGAAAGAGTTACCAATAGAGCTTGAAGAAGCATTAATGGTCACTATTGCAGGTATTGCTACAGGTATGCGTAACACTGGTTAATCAACAAATACTCATCATAAGGCTATCTTCGGATAGCCTTTTTTTTGACAGTTATTTATAAAATTGTTAAAAAATATGAGTTAGTCTCACTTTTGATACAGCATTGCATTGCCTATAAAGACTAAGATAGAAAAGTATCAATATGAGAAAAGATGAATATATTTCAATCAAATTATTATTTTTTTAGTGCTAAATCAATGTCGCTATTATTCACAAGATAATAAATTGAAACGCCTCAGTAACAGATAATTGAACTAGAAGTATCGATATTGAGCAAATTAATGATATTCTATGCGACCGCAATTAGGTAGTGCAAAAGCACGATTATAAATTAAAAACGTCATTTGAAGCGTTACATAATCTAAGCCCTATTGTGTTTTTTTATTTTATATATTTAACGGATAGAAGAGATGTCACTACCACATGTAATTTTAACAGTGCTTAGCACTCGAGAAGCAACTGGTTACGATATAACCAAAGAATTCTCACACAGTATCGGTTATTTTTGGAAAGCGAGTCACCAGCAGGTGTATCGTGAACTTAATAAAATGGCAACTAACGATCAAGTAACCTGTCGTCTTGAACCTCAAGACGGTAAGCCTGATCGAAAAGTATATTCAATTACCGATCTTGGTCGACAGGCATTATTTGAGTGGTTCCAAGAACCGGCTCGTAATCCCACAACTCGCGATGAGTTTTCTGCAAAATTACTGATTTGTGGTGTCCACAATTCATTACCAATGCAGCAGCAACTTGAAGCTTTAATTGATGAATCACACATTTTGATTGGTCATTATCAAGAGCTAGAACAAATTCATTTTGGTGATTACAAAAACATGGATCGTCAACAACGTCTCGACCGTTTAACCTTGCGTCGTGGTCTTCATAACCGCCAAGCTTGGATATTATGGGCAGAAGAAGTATTAGCTGAACTGAAAGATATGGACAGCGAAGGTAGCTCAGTCGCTATCAACTAAGTTTATATTCTATAAAAAACCGCAGTTCAAACTGCGGTTTTTTATTAAAATCAGATCAATATATTCATACCAAATAATAAATAGCAGCATTTAATCGTAATATTATCGACTACAACATTGTCGCTAAGCGATTAATATCAGAAATAAGAGCGCCAGCAGTGATCTCTCGCCCAGCCCCAGGACCACGAATAACTAAGGGATTCTCCCGATACCACTGACTTTCAATCGCAAAAATATTATCGCAGGGTAATAAATTTGCCAACGCATGTTCATTCGGCAATGCTTCTAATCCAACATATGCTTTACCATGGCGATCTAATCGTGCCACATAACGTAATACTTTCTCTTCACGAACAGCACGAGCTAACTTTTCCGCTAATAACAAATCAAGATCAGCCGTATGTTCAAAAAAATCATCAACACTTAGGTTCTGCAAACTTGGTGGAACTAATGATTCAACTTTTACCTGCTGAGGTTCAATCTCAAACCCAGACTCACGTGCTAAAATAACTAATTTCCGCATCACATCAGTACCATCGAGATCATGACGAGGATCCGGTTCAGTTAGCCCCTGTTGCCACGCTTGTTCAAGCAATTCAGAAAACGGCAAACTACCATCAAATTGTTGAAACAACCATGATAACGTCCCTGAAAAAATACCAGAGATAGCTAAAATACAATCACCACTTTCACGTAAATCACGCACAGTATAATTGATAGGCAATCCCGCCCCGACAGTGGCATTGTATAACCAATGACGGCTACTTTTAGCAAAAGCATCAACTACGGTTAGGTATGTCGCTGTGGCTGCCGAACCTGCAATTTTATTTGCTGAAATAAGATGTAGCCCACTCGCGGCTATCTGTGGATATAACGCCGCTAAGTCGTGACTAGCGGTTACGTCAAGAATAACAACGTCATCATAATCAACCGCCGCAAGCTGAGATAATAAGTGTGGTTGCTGATAATCAGTCGCATGCTGCTCAAATTGTATTAATGCAACAGCAGGATCGATACCCTGACTGTCAATCCAACATTGTTGCTGGCCAACAACGCCAATTAAACAAAAATGCATTCCATGACGCTGCTCAAGCGCCGCTTTTTCACGACTAAACAAGCTTAACCAATGTTTGCCAATATTACCTTTACCGCACAGAACAATACCCACACTTTTTTGTGCTTGAAATAATGCTTGATGGATATCATTAACAAGTTGATCAGTTTCTGCTCCCCGTAGTACGGCAACTAAACTAAGATCCGATTCAGATTCTGTCATAAATTCAACGGGAAAGCCTTTTAACTGCTGATAAAACCCATGACAATGATTAGGGTTATTCAACACTCCAGCACCAACGGCTGCAACCATTGAAAAACCTTCACGTAATCGAAGCTCTGCTGCAACCCCACTATCTTGTAATAACCCAAGCACGCTATTTACCATCTCTTGAGTATAAGCCAGAATAATTCGCCGCTTTCCTTTATCAATGGTTTGAGCTAGCGGTTGAAATTGAGCTTTATCTAATAATAATTGCACATCACGCTGAATAGCTAACAGCCCTATCCCTTGTGGTATTTCAAGTTCTATTAAACATACGTCATTTAATGATGAAATAATTTTAGCCCCACGACCGGATGCTAATACCCGTTCAACCCGTGTTGAACCAGACTCTGGTTGATGACTACAACGTAATGTTAAATCAAGAGTACTTTGGGCAACAGGCTGTAATGTACGGCTATGTAAAACAGGGGCAGCAAGACGAGCTAACTCATTTGCTTCATCTAAGCGTAATAAAGGAAGTAAACACGCATTAGTCACTTTATGCGGATCTGCACTGTATACACCAGCGACATCACTCCAAATGGTCACTCGCTCAACCTTCGCTAATGCACCGATCATTGTTGCTGAATAATCAGAACCATTACGACCGAGCAATACTGTTTGTTGATGTTGATTCGCAGCCATAAAGCCGGTGATCACTAATCGCTGCTGCTGATATTGTACAAATAACTGCTCAAGCAATGGCTCTGATAATCGTGTATTAATTTCAGGCTGCACAGCATGCTCTGCGCGTAAAAATAACCGCGAATCAATCACTGCTGCGGCTAATTGTTGTTGATTAAGTAATGCGCTTAATAAGCGGGCTGACCATAACTCACCATGCCCCAAAATCGCATTTTTCATCTCAAGGGTTAACGTTGATTCACCCCATTTAGCTATTAACGCCAAATCTACAGATAACTGTTGCTGTAATAACTCGGCTTGATCAGTTGTTAATAATTCAGTGATCAATTGTTGTTGAAAAGCTCGAATAGACTGTAATGTTGCATGAGCTACCCGTCCGTCAGTAACTAACTGTTCTAACCATAACAATAATTGATTGGTTGTTTTACCTGCAGCGGAGACCACGACTAAATCGTTAGTATTAGAATAAGCACTTAAAATTTCAACAACTCGACGATAACAACTTGAATCAGCAAGGCTACTCCCCCCAAATTTATGTAACTGGCGTCGTTCTTTTTTCATCAACATAACTCCTCAGCAGCCGCAAATGCTTGAGTAAGATCAGTAATTAAATCACGAGGATCTTCTAACCCAACCGATAACCGTAATAAAGACGTTGAAATTCCAGCCGCGTGTTGTGCTTCATCAGTCATCGCACGATGAGTCATTGATGCCGGGTGAGCAATTAAACTCTCCGTTCCCCCTAATGATTCCGCCAATGAAAACAGCTGAAGTGTTTTAACAAACTGTTCCAGTTGCGAATAACTTCCCACAAACTCAAAACTCATCATTGAGCCAAAACCACTTTGTTGACGCTTAGCGATCTCATGCCCTGGATGGGTAGGTAAACTTGGGTGGTAAATAGTGCCAACTAATGGTTGCTGCTGCAAATAGGCTAATACCGCGGCACCATTTTCTTCATGCATTCTCATTCTCGGTGCTAAAGTACGTAAACCACGCAACGTCAAATACGCATCAAAAGGAGCCCCGGTGGCACCAATACAATTAGCCCACCACGTTAAATTTTCTGCGGCTGATTGTGCTTTAGCAATTAAAACACCACCAACAACATCTGAATGGCCATTGATATATTTAGTGGTTGAATGCACCACAAAATCAGCACCAAGTGATAAAGGTTGTTGTAATAACGGCGACAAAAAGGTGTTATCGACAGCAACTTGGCAACCAACAGCCTGTGCTTGCTGACTGATAGCCTTAATATCTATCACTCTTACCAAAGGATTTGATGGCGTTTCAAGCCAAAGTAAAGTTGGTTTTTGAGCTAAAGCAGTCGCTAGCGCGTCGGGATCAGATTGGTCAATGAACAGTACTTTAAAATCCCCTTTTTGAGCGCGCGTATTAAATAAACGATAACTACCACCATAACAATCATGGGGGGCAACAAGCAGATCATTTGGTCCCAACAATGCTGACACTAATAAATTCATCGCAGCAGTACCGCAACTTGTCACCACTCCACCCGCGCCACCTTCCATCTCACTCAAAGCATCGGCTAAGGTATTTCGAGTTGGATTACCTGAACGAGAATAATCGTATTGAGGTAACTCACCTAAAGCCGGAAAACTGTAAGTCGAGGTAAGATAAATAGGAGGAACAACAGCATTAAACTGTGAATCAGTATCAATGCCCGTACGAACCGCAATAGTTGCAAGCTGCTTATCACTCATAATAACGTTCCTTGTTATAAAGGGGTGAACCCTGTAAATAAATAATGGTCGTTGTAAACAACCTTAACCACATCAAAATAAGACGTCAACACTTCTAGACATCTATATGTCTTTGCTTATAGCAGTAAATCCCGCTAAAATTCAGTCATTGAAAAAAATAGTCGTGATCTAACAACGGTTGTATGCCACGGTAGAGGACAAACTAGCGATGTTCACGTAATATCGCCGCCTATCATGACTATGTACTAACAACCGTCATCGCGACATTGTTATTATTATTAATTAAACATCGCTGAGAAGGTAAAACATGGCAAAGTGGAATGGCGAATATATTAGCCCTTATGCAGAACACGGTAAGAAAAATGAACAAGTCAAAAAAATTACAGTGTCTATTCCATTAAAGGTTCTCAAAATTCTTACTGATGAACGTACTCGTCGTCAGGTCAATAACCTGCGCCACGCTACCAATAGTGAACTACTTTGTGAAGCTTTCTTACATGCCTATACAGGCCAACCACTACCTACAGATGATGATATCCGTAAAGACCATCCCGACGATCTTCCTGCAGAAGCTAAATTATTAATGGAAGCGATGGGTATCAGCTACGAAGACATTAATGAATAATATGTACATGAAATAGCAAAAAACCAGCATCAATGCTGGTTTTTTTATATCTTACAAATTTAAACAATAAAAAAAGGGATGCTTGCGCATCCCTTTTTTTTTAAATTCAGCTGGCAAGTAATTACTTGCTAGTAAGCGCACCAAAACGCTTGTTGAATTTATCCACACGACCGCCAGAGCTAACTTGACGTTGCTTACCAGTGTAGAATGGGTGACACTTATCGCATACATCAAGGTTGATGTCTTTGCTCATAGTAGAGTTAAATACGAAAGTGTTGCCACAAGAACAACGTGCGTTTACTTCTTTGTATTCTGGGTGGATACCTTGTTTCATGGGGAAACCTCAAGTTAAGGCCGTGTCGCTCTCCCGATCCAAAGCCGGGCACCACACGTGGTTAATAAAATAGTCTATCGTAAAATTACGACAAATCAGGCGGCGTATAGTAATCAATCATTACTCATAGATCAACTCAGACACTGTTTTTTTATTGCTCTTTTATTCATCGTTAAAACAGTCAATAATGATTGCGGCATCGCAGTACTTATTCCCTATCCTGCGATCTGTTACTATTTAGTGCAAGCTCAATTAAAGCGATAAAATATGACCCCCTCAATAGCACGCGTTGCTTTACCTGTCCCACTTGATAAAACATTTGATTATTTAATCAAACCTGATACCACCCCAGTTATCGGTGGACGCGTGCTAGTGCCTTTTGGACGCCAACGATTAGTTGGAATCGTTGTTGCTATTGGTCATGATTCTGATTTTCCCATTCAACAGTTAAAGCCTATTCAACACGTTTTAGATAACCAGCCGTTATGGCAACCCGCTTTATTTGCATTATTAAAATGGGCCAGTCGTTATTACCAATATCCATTAGGTGACACTCTCGCCAATGCGATGCCCGCTTTACTGCGGAAAGGACGTGAAGCCTCAACCGCAAGCCTAAAATTTTGGCACCTTACCGAGACGGGTCGAGAACAGCCCTTAAATGGTTTAAAGCGCGCACCTAAACAAGCTCAAATTCTAAATCTATTACGCAATGGTGCACTCAGTCACGAAAGTTTACTCGCGCATGACGTTAGCAGCGCAACACTAAAAGCTGTCATGCAAAAAGGCTGGATAAACCAACAACAACAGCAACCAAAACAATATCAATGGCAGCCAAAATTTGCCATCACAGAACAGAAACCACGCTTAAATGAAGAGCAAGCATTAGCAATTGCAACGGTTAACAGTAACCCAGGATTTGGCTGTTATCTGCTAGATGGTGTTACTGGTTCGGGAAAAACTGAGGTCTACCTAAATTTACTTGAGCCTATTTTAGCGGCAGGTAAGCAAGCGCTAATTTTAGTACCCGAGATTGGCCTTACGCCACAAACAATCAATCGCTTTAAACGCCGCTTTAATGTTCCTTTAGAAACCGTTCACTCAGGTCTAAATGATAGCGAACGTATGACAGCATGGCTTGCTGGACGTGATAATCAAGCCGGGATTATTATTGGAACACGCTCAGCATTGTTCACCCCATTTGCAAACCTTGGCATTATTATTGTTGATGAAGAGCATGATGCGTCTTATAAACAACAAGATAGCCTACGTTATCACGCTCGAGATCTTGCCGTGATGCGAGCCAATAAAGAAAATATTCCTATTATCTTAGGCTCAGCAACCCCTGCACTTGAAACCTTACATAATGCGCAAACAGGTAAATACCATTATCTCACCCTATCAAAGCGCGCAGGTAATGCCAGTGCTGCCCGCCATGGGGTGATTGATGTTAAAGGCTTATATTTAAATGCGGGATTATCAGCACCACTGATCGCTGAAATGCGTAAAAATCTTAATGCTGGCAATCAAGTAATGCTATTTCTGAATCGACGTGGATTTTCACCCGCGATGATGTGCCATGAATGTGGCTGGATTGCAGAATGTGATCGTTGTGATGCGTATTACACACTACACCAACAATCGGGTGAATTACGTTGCCATCATTGTGCGACTCAAAGACCAATAATGCATCAATGCCAACAATGCGGATCAACGCAATTATCACCTGTCGGTGTTGGTACCGAACAACTAGAAGCGCAATTAGCCACGCTTTTTCCTGAGTTTAAAACCGTACGTATTGATCGAGACAGCACTCGCCGCAAAGGCACATTAGAAAACTATTTAGAAGCAATTAAGAATAACGAATATCAAATTTTAATCGGCACTCAAATGTTAGCCAAAGGCCATCATTTCCCTAATGTCACATTAGTGGCATTAATTGATGTTGATAGCGCATTATTCAGTAATGATTTTCGAGCATCAGAGCGACTCGCACAACTTTTTATACAGGTAGCAGGTCGAGCAGGACGAGCGAGTAAGCCCGGATCAGTATTATTACAAACGCATCATCCCGAGCACCAGTTATTACAATCATTACTGCATAAAGGCTATGGCGTTTTTTCTCAAACAGCATTAATTGAACGCCAACAAGCATTATTACCGCCATTTACTCACTTAGTATTACTGCGGGCAGAGGCCAATGACAGTGATTTAGTGTGTCAGTTTTTACAACAAATTAGAGCTATTTTTGAAGCAAGCCCAGTTTATGATCAAGATTGTTGTGTCTTAGGACCTAACCCCGCACCACTTGCTCGACGTGCTGGGCGGTTTAGATGGCAATTAATTTTACAAATTCCTAATCGAAATAAACTTCAACAAATGCTTACTATTGCCAAGCCTGCTATCCAACTATTACCGCTTGCTAAAAAAATTCGGTGGTCAATTGATGTCGAACCACAAGATTTAACTTAAACTAGACAATGCGATGCATCTCACATAGCGAATGTAATTTATGCTATTGAAAGCAAGTTTCAGCTAATGCATCCATTCTACAATATGCTTATGAATTGACTTTTTTCAGTCAGTTACGATTAGCTGGTAAGTCTATCTGTCTATTTTCGTCATCACAGATAACCAGCTGTACACTAGAAAGATATAGCAAAAGAGGAAAGCACTATGGCGACAATGAAGGACGTTGCCCAGCTAGCCGGGGTATCAACCGCGACGGTTTCGCGCGCACTAATGAACCCGGAAAAAGTATCGGCATCAACAAGGAAAAAAGTTGAGCAAGCCGTAATGGAAGCTGGATATTCACCAAACTCACTGGCACGTAACCTACGCCGCAATGAATCGAAAACTATCGTGACAATTGTTCCGGATATCTGTGATCCTTATTTCACTGAGATTATTCGTGGCATTGAAGAAGCCGCGATGGAAAATGGTTATTTAGTGTTACTCGGTGATAGCGGTCAACAACAGCGTCGAGAAAATTCATTTGCTAATTTAGTGTTTACTAAACAAGCTGATGGCATGTTGTTATTAGGTAATAATTTACCGTTTGACGTCAGCAAACCTGAACAAAAAAATCTACCGCCGCTGGTTATGGCATGTGAATATGCACCTGAACTTGAATTACCAACTGTGCATATTGATAACCTAACCGCCGCCTTTGATGCAGTGAATTACCTGACTCAAATGGGCCATAAGCGCATTGCTCAAATTACTGGCCCCGATAAAGCAGCCTTATCGCAATTCCGTCAACAAGGCTATCAACAAGCACTGCGTCGTGGAGGCATCACTCTAAATCCTGCTTACACCATTAAAGGTGATTTCAGTTTTGCGGCAGGCGCACGCGCAATAACTGCCCTGCTTGCTTTACCAGAGCCACCAACAGCATTATTTTGTCACTCAGATGTGATGGCAATTGGCGCGATGCAACAAGCTAAACGTCTTGGCTTACGTGTTCCGCATGATATTTCGATTGTCGGTTTTGATGATATCCAATTTGCAGAATATTGCGATCCACCCTTAACGACGGTCTCACAACCTCGTTATGAGATTGGCCGTCAAGCTATGATCATGTTACTTGAATTACTCAAAGGTAAAGATGTTCAGGCTGGTTCACGATTATTAGATGCAAAACTGGTTATTCGCGAAAGTGCAGCGCCACCAAGTCGCTAATTGATTATCCCCATATTCGATGTGTTACCGCACGAAGATCATAAAACTGATCATCTTTATCGTAATATGGGGCTAATTATCAATGAAACCGCGATAATAACTAGTCAGGATCAATCCAACTTTGTAACATAGTATTCTATCTATCTTCCCTATTAATTTGTCGATATTGTGGCCACTAAAGATTATGTAAAACGCGGGCGCTCACCGAAACCAGCGCCAATAAAGGCAAAAGCCAGCCATAAGGGCAAAAAAACACCATCAACCAGTTTTCCCACAAAATGGGCGGCATTGGCTGTTATATTAGTGTGTGGACTCATTGTGGGGTTATTTTTCCTTTCCGGTACTGATGTACCTGAAACCGCACCGGTGACCCCTGCGGCAATTATTGTCAAACCGCAGCCAGCAAAAACCAATACCAATGCCTTACCGCCAAAACCTGAAGAGAAATGGCGCTATATTCAAGAGCTAGAAAATAAAAAAGTCATTGTGCCAGCATTAACGCCAAAACAAGTTATTGCTGAAAATAAGCCAGCGAAACCTTATCTTTTACAATGTGGTGCTTACCATAGCCAATCCCAAGCGGATGAACGTAAAGCAACCATTGCATTTCAAGGCTTAAACAGTCAGATAAAAATATCAACCAATGATAAAGGCACTTGGTATCGTGTCGTACTCGGCCCCTATAAAGATAAGCGTTTAGCTATGGATGATCAGAATAAATTACAAAAAAATGGGATTAGTCCTTGTGCCATTTGGTTCTGGGAATAATCCGTACCATACTAAATAACAATCAAGGATGCTCAACCAGCATCCTTTTTTATTAATGCAATTGTTCGTATATCACCGCAGGCAATTGTTACACCACACCTTGAAAATCTACGCTTCTATCCCCAGATCTAAAATATTAAAGATACCGGCTAACGTCGGAGCTGAATCAAAGAGGGTTTAACGTGACAACTATTGTATCTGTTCGTCGTAACGATAAAGTCGTAATTGCTGGTGATGGTCAAGTGTCACTAGGCAATACAGTTATGAAAGGCAACGCACGCAAAGTTCGTCGTCTCTATAACGATAAAGTACTCGCTGGTTTTGCTGGCGGTACTGCTGATGCCTTTACTTTATTTGAGCGTTTTGAACGTAAATTAGAAATGCATCAAGGCCATCTATTGAAATCAGCCGTTGAGTTAGCCAAAGATTGGCGTACCGATCGCGCCCTAAGAAAGTTAGAAGCTTTATTAGTTGTTGCTGACGAAACTGGCTCATTAATTATTACTGGTAATGGTGATGTAGTGCAACCCGAGCACGATTTAGTCGCGATTGGCTCTGGTGGTAACTTCGCTCAAGCTGCAGCGATTGCACTATTAGAAAATACTGATCTTAGCGCCCGTGAAATAGCAGAAAAAGCGTTAAATATTGCGGGTGATATTTGTGTGTTTACCAACCACAATCACACTATTGAAGAACTAGAAACTAAGTCTAAGTAAGGAAGTTGCAATGTCTGAGATGACTCCTCGCGAAATCGTTCACGAGCTTGATCGCCATATTATCGGTCAAGACAAAGCCAAGCGAGCGGTTGCGATTGCACTGCGTAATCGCTGGCGTCGTATGCAGCTTCCTGAAGAGCTGCGCGTAGAAGTAACCCCAAAAAATATTCTGATGATTGGTCCTACCGGTGTCGGTAAAACTGAAATCGCACGCCGCTTAGCAAAATTAGCGAATGCGCCATTCATTAAAGTTGAAGCAACTAAGTTTACTGAAGTTGGTTATGTTGGTAAGGAAGTCGAAACCATTATTCGCGACCTTACTGATGTCGCGGTGAAAATGGTACATCAACAAGCAACAGAAAAAGTACGCGCCCATGCTGAAGAGTTAGCAGAAGAGCGTATTCTTGATGTGTTATTACCACCAGCACGCGATGCATGGGGACAAAACGAAGAAGCACCAACGGAATCAAACACCCGTCAATCTTTCCGTAAAAAATTACGTGAAGGTAAACTTGATGATAAAGAAATCGAGATTGATGTAGCTGCACCACAAATGGGCGTTGAAATTATGGCGCCTCCTGGTATGGAAGAAATGACCAACCAGCTGCAAGGTATGTTCCAAAATCTTGCAGGTAACACCAGCAAAAAACGCAAGATGAAAATCAAAGATGCGTTAAAAGCAGCAACGGAAGAAGAAGCCGCTAAACTAATAAACCAAGAAGAATTAAAAGAACAAGCAATCTTTGCTGCAGAAAACAACGGCATCGTATTTATCGATGAGATCGATAAAATCTGTAAACGCGGTGAATCATCAGGTCCTGATGTGTCACGCGAAGGTGTGCAGCGCGACCTATTACCATTAGTCGAAGGTAGCACAGTATCAACTAAACACGGTATGGTGAAAACAGACCACATCCTGTTTGTTGCATCCGGTGCATTCCAAGTTGCTAAACCATCAGATTTAATTCCAGAACTGCAAGGTCGTTTACCGATCCGCGTTGAACTAGAAGCACTGACTAGCCATGACTTTAAACGTATTCTTACTGAGCCTAAAGCCTCTTTAACTCAGCAATATGTCGCACTAATGGCAACAGAATCAGTTGATATCGAATTTACAGCAGATGGCGTTGATAGTTTGGCTGAAGCAGCATGGCAGGTAAATGAGCGCACTGAAAATATTGGTGCCCGCCGTTTATACACCGTGATGGAACGCTTAATGGAAGAAATTTCTTATGATGCTAGCGAAAAAGCAGGCGAGAAATTCCTGATCGATAACACTTATGTACAAACGCGTTTAGGCGAATTTGTTGCAGATGAAGATTTAAGTCGTTTCATTTTATAATCGAATTTAAATCAATTATTTTTAGTATAAACGGTGCGTTTTATCGCACCGTTTTTTTTGTTTGTTAACTAACATTAATGGGATAAATTTGCGCATAACCAAATTTACGCCATAATACCTTTTCAGTATTCACTTTAAGTATCTAATTTATGAACTCACCCTCTTCACTGACAATTTGGTTAGATGCCGCAAGACCAAAAACGTTACCCCTTGCTATCGCCTCTATTGTCTGCGGTAGTGCTGTGGCAAAATGGCATGGCAGTTTTTCTGCAAGTATTGCAGCACTCGCGTTGTTAACCGCCCTTCTATTACAAATCCTTTCTAACCTTGCCAACGATTATGGCGATGCCGTTAAAGGTACCGACAATGATGATCGTTTAGGTCCACAACGGGCAATGCAATCAGGTTTAGTCACAGCAGCAACAATGCGTAAGGCGATGATTATTAATATCATACTTACTGCAATTAGTGGTTTAACCTTGATTTTAATCGCCTGTAAAAACCCCCATGATATTGTTGGCTTCTTAGTGCTCGGATTATTAGCGATTGCCGCATCAATTGCGTATACCGTCGGTAATAAACCTTATGGTTATCGTGGTCTTGGGGATCTATCAGTATTGATCTTTTTTGGATGGCTTGGTGTTGCAGGCACTTATTATTTACAAGCAGGACAAATTGATTCGTTGATCATGTTACCAGCAACAGCTTGTGGGTTATTAGCTGTCGGTGTGCTCAATATCAATAATCTACGTGATATCGATAATGATAAAGCATGTGGCAAGCAAACCTTGGTAGTGCGTATGGGTCCACAATGGGGACGTAAATACCATTTAGTATTACTGTCTACTAGTGTGATCTTTTTTAGTTTATTTGCCCTATTAGAAGTAAAGTCGCTCTTTGGCTGGTTATTTATTTTAAGTTTACCACTACTGATTAAGCACGGTCGTCAAGTGTATCACTCAACAGATGGTGCAGCGTTAAGACCCATGATGGCAACCATGGTTAAATGCGCTTTAATCACTAATTTATTATTTGCAGTTGGTATGGTGTTAGCATAATAGCTAAAATATCGGCTCGGTATCTCACTCTATTTTAGGTGTTATACCAAGCCGATAGTCATATTAAAATAAATGCGCGATTATTCTACGCTATCCATTTTGCCTAGTAGCATACGTACACGTTCTTGCCATACGTTATGCTCACCACGTAGCTTTTCGTTATCTTGAACAAGACTCTCACGACCAGAACGTAGTTCTTGTGCTTCCATAGCTAGGCTATCATTTTTTTCTTTTAGTTCATCAATTTCCATTTGTAGCAAAGAAATTGAATCCACAGCCATTTGAACTTTGGCTTCCAATTTTTCCAACATTTCTAGAGACATATTGTTCACCTGATCTATGCCCATATTATTACCTTAACAATTGAAGGTAATCTCTACGGACAGGGTTATATACATTCAGCCACTATTCTAACGAGGCAATGGCTTGCTGACATCTACATTTCCATTGCATTAGTGCAACTGACGGAAAATCATACAAGTCTGATGTAATTTTTGCAAAGTAAGCCGATATCGTTCCAATTTAGCAGTTAAAAACCGCTAAACCCAACAACATTACGTCCCTTTTCCCCGCTTTAATACCATCAAAATCAACTTGTCACATTCAACTATCAATAATGTGATAGCGACAAACTTTCTCAAATTATGCCTGACATTACCATGATAATTTAGCATCGCCATTTTATATTGCATCACCGTAGCCTATGGCTTCTGCAACAATATAGCTTAAATGCCATTATCGATGATCTCCCCTTGGTTTACCCAACAATAAAAAGCCACCAAACGCTCATTTTAGAAAATAGTCTATGCTCGAACGCACATTTCTGACGCGTTATTATTTAAAAAAAAAACAACTATTGTAAATTACAGCGCATAAGAATAATGAATACCCTACATACTCACAAAAGGACTGACACTATGGCAAGTTCCAAACCTAATGCGCTCGTCGGAGAATGTTTTGCGGAATTTATCGGTACTGGACTACTGATATTTTTTGGCGTTGGCTGTGTCGCTGCAATGAAATTAGCAGGGGCCGATTTTGGTCAATGGGAAATAAGTATTATGTGGGGTCTTGGCGTAGCCATTGCTATTTATGTTACTGCTGGCGTTTCTGGTGCCCATTTAAATCCAGCCGTTACCATTGCGCTTGCCAGTTTCCATGGTTTCAATAAGCGCAAAGTTTTACCGTATATTACAGCACAACTATTAGGTGCTTTTACCTCTGCTGCTTTAATTTATGGGCTATACAGCAATTTATTTACTGATTATGAAACCAGCCATAACATTGTTCGTGGTACAGCTGCGAGCCTTGATACCGCTTCTATTTTTTCAACATTCCCTCATCCATCATTAAGTTTTAGTGGTGCATTTGCAGTTGAATTTGTCATTACAGCAGTATTGATGTTTGCCATTTTAGCTATCGGTGATGATAAAAATGGTGCGCCTCGCGGTGCAATGGGTCCTCTGCTTATCGGTATATTAATTGCTGTTATCGGTGGCTCATTAGGTCCACTGACGGGCTTTGCCATGAACCCAGCGCGTGATTTTGGCCCCAAATTACTGACCTTCTTTGCGGGTTGGGACTCGGTTGCCCTAACGGGAGCAAAAGATATTCCTTACTTTATCGTCCCTATCCTAGCACCAATTTGTGGCGCATTATTCGGTGGTTGGGCATATCCTAAATTTATGAGTGTTTATCTACCAGGTAACAAATGTACGCTACCTAATAAATGTGAAAACAAGACAGATACTCCAGCGGTTGAAGCATAAAATTTGATCTTCCAATAAGTCTAAGGGGTATTAACCACATACTCCTTAGTGACACCTACTCAACAATTATAAAGATAACGAGGAACTCATCATGACTACTGAACGAAAATATATTGTGGCGCTAGATCAAGGAACAACCAGTTCTCGCGCAGTGGTACTCGATCACAATGCCAATATCGTTTGTTCGTCACAACGCGAATTTACTCAAATCTATCCTAAAGCAGGCTGGGTTGAGCATGATCCTCTTGAAATTTATGCAACCCAAAGTTCAACCATGGTTGAAGCATTAGCCAAAGCAGGTATTCGTAGCGATCAAGTTGCTGCTATTGGTATCACCAACCAGCGTGAAACAACCATTGTTTGGAATAAAAAAACCGGTAAACCTGTTTATAACGCTATCGTATGGCAATGTCGTCGTACTGCTGATATGTGTGAAGAATTAAAACAACAAGGGTTAACGGATTATATTCGTGAAGCCACAGGTTTAGTGGTTGACCCATACTTCTCAGGCACCAAAGTAAAATGGATCCTCGATAACGTTAAAGGCGCTCGTGAACAAGCCGAAGCGGGTGAACTATTATTTGGTACCGTTGATACATGGTTGATTTGGAAAATGACTCAAGGTCGTGTTTTCGTGACGGATTACACCAACGCATCTCGCACTATGTTATTTAATATCAACACATTACAATGGGATGAGAAGTTATTATCGGTATTGGACATTCCACTATCAATGATGCCAGAAGTAAAAGCATCATCTGAAGTATATGGTCAAACCAATATTGGTGGTAAAGGCGGTACTCGTATTCCTATTGCAGGTATTGCAGGTGATCAACAAGCGGCTTTATTTGGTCAAATGTGTGTTTCTGCCGGCCAAGCTAAAAACACTTACGGTACTGGTTGTTTCTTGCTAATGAATACAGGCAAAGAAAAAGTCACCTCCCATAACGGTCTGCTAACAACGCTTGCTTGTGGCCCTAAAGGTGATGTTGCTTACGCCCTTGAAGGCGCGGTATTTATGGGAGGCGCATCGGTTCAATGGTTGCGTGATGAAGTTAAATTACTCAGTGATGCCAATGATTCAGAATACTTTGCAGAGAAAGTCGGCAGTGCTAACGGAGTTTATGTCGTGCCAGCCTTTACCGGTTTAGGTGCACCATATTGGGACCCGTATGCTCGTGGGGCAATTGTTGGGCTAACTCGAGGAGTTAATTCTAACCATATTATTCGCGCCACCCTTGAAAGTGTTGCTTACCAAACTCGTGATGTGCTTGATGCAATGCAAGCCGATTCAGGCATTAAACTTGATATCTTACGCGTTGATGGCGGCGCGGTTGCTAATAATTTCTTAATGCAATTCCAATCAGATATTTTAGCCACTGAAGTTCATCGCCCCGTTGTGACAGAAGTAACGGCACTTGGCGCGGCTTACTTAGCAGGTCTGGCAATTGGTTTTTGGGATAGCATTGATGAGCTTCAACATAAATCACAATTAGATCGTAGCTTTACACCGTGTGAAGATGACAAAAAACGTAACCGCCGCTACCGTGGCTGGCAACGTGCCGTTGAATGCGCCAAAGGTTGGGCATTTGATGAAGAAGATGATGAATAATCCTTATTAGCCTCATCACAGGCCTGCTTATAATAGCAGGCCTTTTTCATTTATCTGCGACGACATAATACTGATTCTATTGCGTTAGATCATCAACCGATACCGTTGACAATCGAATTTCTCCCCGTGCTAACACCTCAATTATGCTAAAATTTACGCTGATTTTTTAAACCTTTAACCTACCGATTTCTATATCTGGAGTTATCATGAAAGGCGATTTAGCAATAGCATTTGCTCGTGTTACCGAAGGCGCAGCCCTTGCAGGTCATAAATGGTTAGGCCGTGGTGATAAAATTGCAGCAGACAATGCCGCAGTTGAAGTTATGCGTACCCTGCTTAACCACACCAATATCAATGGCGAAATTGTCATTGGTGAAGGTGAAATTGATGAAGCACCTATGCTTTATATTGGTGAGCACGTTGGTTGTGGTGGTTGTGCGGTTGATATTGCAGTTGATCCTATCGAAGGTACACGCATGACAGCTATGGGACAAAATAATGCCCTTGCTGTACTTGCCGCTGGTGAAAAAGGTAGCCTGCTAAAAGCACCAGATATGTACATGGAAAAATTGGTTGTTGGTCCACAAGCTAAAGGCGTTATCGATCTTGATAAACCATTAGCTGATAACTTTGCAGCGATCGCTAAAGCGCTTAATAAGCCATTGAGTGAACTTGTTGTTACTATTCTAGCTAAGCCTCGTCACGATCAACTTATCACTGAAATGCACGCTATGGGTGTACGTGTATTTGCTTTCCCTGATGGTGATGTTGCAGCCTCTATTCTTACGTGTATGCCAGAAAGTGAGGTCGATGTGATGTACTGCATTGGCGGCGCACCAGAAGGGGTTGTTTCAGCTGCAGCTATTCGTGCTCTTGGTGGTGATATGCAAGGTCGTTTACTGCCACGTCATCATGTAAAAGGTGATACGGAAGAAAACCGTCGCTTAGGCGAAATGGAAATTCGTCGTTGCGCTGAAATGGGTATTGAGCCAAATACATTGCTGCGCCTTGAAGATATGGCACGCAGTAATGATGTGATCTTTGCAGGCACAGGCATCACTAAAGGCGATTTAGTTAAAGGTATTCAACGCCAAGGTGATATCGCAACCACTGAAACCCTATTAATCAGTGGTCAATGTGGCACTATGCGCCGTATTAGATCAAATTACGATCTTACTCGTCAGCCTGAAGCCGTTAAGCAACACACGCTATAACCTACCAGCTTTTCCAATAAAAAATGCACTACGGTGCATTTTTTATATCTACGATTAAACTCATCATGTTTACTTTCCTCACGGTGCTAATTTTATTCCTAACACTAAGAAGTCCTACTTTTAACTCATTATTATATTGTAAAGATATTGCTTTATTTAATCAGCTGATCCCATAATATAATAAGAGCAATAACGATAACTGATTATGAAAACTATTGAAAAAATCCTCTATCACATCAAATATGATGGTCCAGTTACCGCCAAAGTATTAGCTGAAAAATTTCAGTTAACTACCATGGGAATTCGTCAACATTTACAGACAATGGAAGAACAAGGTTTAGTTGAGTCTTATGATGTAAAGGTCAAAGTTGGACGTCCGACACGCCATTGGCAACTCACATTCCAAGGCCATCAACACTTTGGTAATCATCATGGCGAACTTGCAGTACAAACCTTACATGCTGTTAGTGATTTATTTGGTCAACAAGGGCTACAGGCCATTATTGCTAAACGAGAACAGCAAACGTTAAGCCACTATCAAACAGCTATTGCTCATTGCTCTGATTTAAAAAGTAAACTCACCACATTAACTGAATTACGCCAACATGATGGCTATATGGCAGAACTTATTTGCGATAATAACGGCTTTTTATTGATTGAAAATCATTGCCCTATTTGTCTTGCAGCAACACATTGCCAATCACTTTGCCATTCTGAATTGACTGTTTTTCAACAATTATTAGGTGAAAATACGCTCATTCAACGCCAAGAACACATTATTACAGGTCAAAGGCGCTGTGCTTATCGAATAACATCCAAATAACGAGGAGGCCATTATGGCTGATTGGATCCCTGCACAAGTTATTGCGAACCGTCACTGGAACCAAGATTTATTCAGTTTATCGCTACGGGCGAACATTGAACCGTTTAAAGCGGGACAATTTACTAAACTTGGAATAGTGATCGGTGATAACTTGATCCAACGTGCCTACTCGTTTGTTAATTCGCCTCAGCATGCTGACATTGAAATTTATGCAACTCGTGTTGTAGATGGTTTGTTATCACCACGATTACATGCTTTAAAAGCAGGTGATACTGTCCAAATATCAGCGCGAGCCAGTGGCTTTTTTACCCTTGATGAAGTTGCCAGTAGTCAGCACTTATGGCTATTTGCAACAGGTACCGCTATTGGTCCTTACCTGTCTATTTTAGGGCAAAAAGAGGTGTGGCATAAATACCGCAAAATCATTCTAATTCACGCTGTACGTTATGCGGCAGATCTCAGTTACCAAGCAGAAATCAGCGCCCTCAAACAACAATATGGCGATCAATTGATTGTACAGCCATTTGTTAGTCGTGAACCCGCCCCGCTGTGTTTAACTGGCCGAATTCCACAAGCGATTGCTGATGGTTTATTAGAACGACATGTAGGTTTATATCTCACCCCAGAACACAGCCAAGTTATGCTTTGTGGTAACCCACAGATGGTACGTGATACAAAAGCGGTACTTGAAGCTAAAGGCTTGACCAAAAATCTACGTCGTAAGCCAGGACAAATTACCATGGAACACTATTGGTAATCACCAGCAGCTATTGACGAATAATGTCATGAGCCTGAACGATCAGGCTCAATCTCAACGGCGATACTAACGCTAACAACCATCATCATCTATAGTTACCAATAGCGATGATAGAAGGAATAGCGAATGCAATCACTGCCTGATTTTGATCAACTCGTGCACCTTGCCGCCACCAATCCCAAACAATTCACATTATTACGCCAACGGTTAATTGAACAAACCATCGCTCAAGCCAGCTCTAGTATGCAACCACGATTACAAGCCCAACAAAGCCATATTGATCGACTGATTAATCATGGTAAAAATCCATTACACACCAATATTCTGTTACAACAAGAATTACAACGCCAACTACAACGATTCAGCCAAATACTCCAATCCCACTCTTCGCAACAGCAGGCAATAATACTGCCATTAAAACGATAAAATCACTCACCTACATTGGCAGATGATTGAGCCTAAATGTTATAAAAAAACGACAAAAAACCACATATATTGAAATATTTTTCTATTTGTAGTTCACTTTTTGTCTCGAAAAGGGTACAACCAAGCACATTAATGATTTTAAACAGTAAAAATTCAGTTCTGGCTGGTATATTTTTACGCAGTTAATTAATTACATCATTTAAATTTGGAGAAAAACTATGCGCCATCCTGTAGTTATGGGTAACTGGAAACTAAACGGCAGCAAAGAAATGGTTGTTGCTCTACTAAACGGTCTTAACGCTGAACTAGAAGGCGTTACAGGCGTAGACGTTGCAGTTGCTCCACCAGCACTTTACATTGACCTTGCAGAGCGTACGCTTACAGATGCAGGCAGTGCGATCATCCTAGGTGCTCAAAACTCTGACCTACACAACAGCGGTGCATTCACTGGCGATATGTCTCCAGCTATGCTTAAAGAATTTGGTGCTACTCATATCATCATCGGTCACTCTGAGCGTCGTGAATACCACCACGAATCAGACGAGTTTGTTGCTGAGAAATTCGCATTCCTAAAAGAAAATGGTCTAACACCTGTTCTTTGTATCGGTGAATCAGAAGCACAAAACGAAGCTGGCGAAACATTAGCAGTTTGTGCTCGTCAAATTGACGCAGTAATCAATACTCAAGGTGTTGAAGCTCTTGAAGGCGCTATCATCGCTTACGAACCAATCTGGGCTATCGGTACTGGTAAAGCGGCTACAGCTGAAGATGCACAACGCACTCACGCTCAAATCCGTGCTCACATTGCAGCTAAATCTGAAGAAGTTGCTAAGAACGTTGTTATCCAATACGGCGGTTCTGTTAAGCCTGAAAATGCTGCAGCTTACTTCGCACAACCAGACATCGATGGTGCACTAGTTGGCGGTGCTGCACTTGACGCGAAAAGCTTTGCAGCTATCGCTAAAGCAGCAGCTGAAGCAAAAAAATAATCTTTCTTACTGATTGATTGCATCAAGGTCACCTGCGGGTGGCCTTTTTATTGTCACAAATAAAGCACAGTATCAAAAAATGACAGCATAAAAAAAGGCCGATATAAATATCGACCTTATTCTTTTCAGTATTTTTATAACGTAATTTTAGAACAACTTTTCAGCCAATTCATATAAATCGTTACGTACTGGACGACGCATATTTTCAATCGCATCGATAATATCGTGGTGAACCAGTTTTTCACACTGAATACCCACACAACGACCGCCTTCACCTTGCTGTAAAAGCTCAACTGCATATGCACCCATACGTGATGCTAATACACGGTCAAAGGCTGTTGGTTGGCCACCACGTTGAATATGACCTAATACCGTTGCACGCGTTTCACGACCAGTTTCAGCTTCAATGAATTTAGCCAATGCATTAACATCAGTCATTAATTCAGTGATTGCAATAATTGCGTGCTTCTTACCTTTCGCAATACCTTCTTGAATGTGCTTAATCAATTGGTCTTTATCAAGACCCCTTTCAGGCGTAATGATATATTCACAACCACCAGCAATTGCTGACATTAGGGTTAAATCACCACAATGGCGACCCATTACTTCAACAATTGAAATACGCTGATGAGAAGATGACGTATCACGTAGACGGTCAATCGCATCAATAACCGTGTTCATTGCTGTCATATAACCGATAGTGTAATCAGTACCTGCCACATCGTTATCAATCGTGCCAGGAAGACCGATACATGGGTAACCCATCTCAGTTAACTTCTTCGCGCCCATGTATGAGCCGTCACCACCAATAACAACTAATGCATCAATACCGTGCAACTTCAGGTTTTCAATCGCTTTTTCACGAACTTCCACTTCGCGGAACTCAGGAAAACGTGCTGAACCTAAAAATGTGCCACCTTTGTTGATAACATCAGATACACTTTGACGATCAAGCGGTTTAATGTGGTTGTTATATAGGCCTTGGTAGCCATCATAAATACCACAAACTTCTAGACCTTCTGTCAACGCTGCACGAACTACGCCGCGAACCGCTGCATTCATACCAGGTGCGTCACCACCACTGGTCAAAACACCAATCTTCTTAATCATGGTTACCCTCTGACTTTGGGAATTGAAAAATCAAATCCAACACGATATACCAAGGTTCCCCCACTCGGTATCACAATCGATAACTATCGAATTATGTTCGTGAAAACTGAAACTTTCCTACTTCTGTAGAAGTATTACAATTTTAATGAAATATTTTGTTGATTCATATCACGCTAGCTCGTCACTTTTTTATCTGCCAATGCTTATCAGCGGTCATTATTATTATGATTTTTCAAATAAACCGATCATTACTCATTATAGGCAATGACAGTAATCATTAAAAAAGTGCTGGCAATAATTAATATCACGCAGTATAGCTGTTTTATAATAAAAATTAATAACAAAACCTACCATAAAAATACAATCACTGCCTTGTTCTCATACAGTTTCGAAGTGAAAATTTCTTAAAACGCACTAAATATTAAACTTAATATCAAAAACAAAAAAAGCCATAGTAATGACTATGGCTAATGGACGTCTCATAACACTTAACTCACCATTATTAATGGTGTTTTTTATTTTCTAAACGCATAAGGTATTTTTCTGATTGCTGTTGCTTTAACTCTGCATATTTTTGCTTTTGCTCTGGCGTTAAAATACTCAGCATTTTGTGGCGCTGCTCTAACATCTTAACTCGACGCTCAACCTGCTGCTGTGACATTTTTTCAGCCACAGCACGTACAGCTGACTCATCAAAATTGCTGGCTAATACTAATTTTTCAAGTTGCTGACGATCTGCTTGCATTGCTTTATGATTTTCAACGCGTTGCGCTTTATATTCACTACGGTTAGCTTGACGTAATGTTTTCATTTCTTGCTTTTGTGTCGCCGTAAGATCTAACTGACTAAAAAGCTTACCGCCATGATGGGCTTTATGCATACCCCCATTGTGATCTTGATATTCCTGACCTGCAAATGCAGACATAGAACCCAGTACTAATGGCAATGCCATCGCGATAACAATTGTTTTATTAAATATTTTCATGATTATTTCTCCAGCACTATCCTGTAATGATTCGCCATTTTATCTGGCTTGTTAGTTATCATAGCGGCTATAAAGTAAAACGCTGTCTAGCAAACGTAAACTAGCGTAAAGCTACTACAGCTTAACTTGGCGTATAGACAAAGATTAGCGATACTAAACCAACTTTATTGAGCGACCTTCCTTACATTGCAGGATATCATTATGGCAAAAATTCTCTTAGTTGATGACGATATAGAACTAACCGCTCTTCTTAAAGATATTCTCGAATTAGAAGGGTTTGATGTCGAGGAGGCCAATAATGGCATCGAAGGCTTATCTAAAATCGACAGTAGTATTGATTTGATTTTACTGGATGTGATGATGCCAAAAATGAATGGCACTGAAATGTTACGTCGTCTAAGAGAAAAGCACTCGACACCAGTGATGATGTTAACCGCCAAAGGCGATGAAATAGATCGTGTCCTTGGGCTTGAACTTGGTGCTGATGATTATTTACCAAAACCATTTAGTGATCGTGAATTATTAGCACGCATGCGGGCGGTTCTTAGACGTACTCAATCAAATACCAAAACTAAAACCAATAATAGTGAGTGTCTTGTGTATCAAGATCTGACTATTTACCCGGGTAGACAAGAAGTATTGTGCAATCAACAACTGATTGAAATGACAGGAACCGAACTGGCATTACTGAGCTACTTTGTACAGCATCCCGGTAAAATAATTGCCAAAGAAGAACTCAGCCTTGAAGTATTAGGAAAACGCTTAGCCCAATTTGATCGCGCAATTGATATGCATGTTTCCAATTTACGCAAGAAATTGCCAATACGAAATGATGGTAAACCGCTAATAAAAACCTTACGTGGTAAAGGTTATTTATTGGTTGAGGCGATGTAATGAAGATCCCTGGCTTTACTCATCTTTATGGACGTATCTTTGCTATATTCTGGACAACACTGCTGGTCGTGGTAGTAATGTTAGTACTGATGTTTCAATATGATCCTCGCTCAATACAAGCTATTCCTGACCATCACCTAAAACGACTACAATCACAAGCCACACAAGTTAATCAACGTTTAAACCAGCAGCATAGCACCCATAAGACTGATCTCATAAAGCGAGTTAAAGCTCTAACCCAACGCAGAGATAACCAGAATAATCAGCTTTATTTTACTACTGTAAATGGCGAAATTATTGCACCACAAAAACACACTAAAGCATTACGTAATTTTATTACTATTGCCGATAATCCAAATAAACCGCGACAACGACTTTATGGGCGCTGGTTAATGGCTGGCCCCTTTATTATAACCACCAACGACCAACCGCTCTTTATGTATAGCGGTCAAATATGGCGTGGGGCTCCACCCTTTTTTGTTCAAATAATGGATAAACCCTTTAAATTATTATTGGTTACCATGCTCGTCAGCACCCCATTTTTATTATGGTTAGCATGGGCGGTAACGCGCCCAGCTCGACGACTACAACAAGCAGCAGAGCGCGTTGCGCGGGGTGAATTTGAGGCAGATCCCACTTTAGAACAAGGTCCACAAGAGTTCAAACAAGCGGGTGCCAGTTTTAATCAAATGGTCGATGCTTTAAATAATATTATTAGTGGTCAACAACGATTGCTATCAGATATTTCTCATGAATTACGATCACCATTAACGCGACTTCGTATGGCGACAGCACTCGCACAGCGCAAACAAGGTCAAAGCAGTGAGTTATCTCGCATTGATACTGAAGCTGAGCGACTTGAAAAAATGATCAGTGAGTTATTAGAGTTATCACGAATGCAAGTCAATAGCCATCAGCAACAGCAAATCGTTGATGGCCATAGCCTGTGGTATGAAATGTTGGAAGATGCTCGTTTTGAAGCCGAACAACACCATAAAACATTAACCTATCATCACCTTCAAGATTGGCCGATAAAAGGTAATCCAAATTTATTAATCAGCGCATTAGAAAATGTGATTCGCAATGCGATTAAATATGGTGATAACGTCATTGAAATTAATTTCACTCAGCAACAGCAGCAATTACTGATCACAATTGATGATAATGGTGAAGGTGTACCAAGTGATGAGCTTGATGATATTTTTAGACCATTTTATCGTGTATCAACCGCGCGTGATCGTAGCAGTGGCGGTACAGGGTTAGGACTTGCAATAACAGAAAGCGCCCTTCGCCAGCATAGTGGCACTATCAAAGCGACCTCAAGCCCACTGGGTGGGTTGCGAATCAGTATCACATTACCCTTAATCCGTTAAGTGTTAGCCTTGTATATTAAAGATGATTGCTTGTTGCCGTTACGCTTGTCACAATACGGCTTCTTTTTGCACTAAATAAAGCTGAATAACTATGTTTGATATTGCGTTATATGAACCTGAAATAGCCCCTAACACTGGTAATATTATTCGTCTTAGTGCTAACTGTGGTGCTAATTTACATTTAATCGAACCATTAGGTTTTGATTTAGAAGAAAAAAAACTACGTCGTGCAGGTTTGGATTATCATGATTTGACCCATGTTTATCGTCATAAAAACTTTGAAGCTTTTATGGAAGCGATGGCTGGTCGTCGTATTTTTGCTTGTACCACTAAAACAACGAATTACCATGTTAACGCTAAGTTTGGTGAAGGTGATGTACTGTTATTTGGTCCTGAAACTCGTGGCTTACCCGCTGAATTTATTGCAAGTTTACCTTTAGAGCAACGGTTACGTATTCCGATGCAACCCGATAGCCGCAGCTTAAACCTCTCAAATGCTGTTGCTATTATTGCGTTTGAAGCATGGCGCCAATTAGATTTTAATGGTGCGATCTAATATTCTTAACCGAAAGTCACCAAAAAGGCGATCACTTGATCGCCTTTTTAATAATAGTATTAATACGTTATAAATTAATCACACTTACCTAGTCGATATGATCAAACACGTCATCATTACCATTAAACTGTTGATCCATCTCAGTAGCAGGTTTCGCTGTTTTAGGACGACCAATAATAATTGCGGGTACACCTGCCACTGTTGTATGCGGCGGAACAGGATCTAATACAACCGAGCAAGCTCCAATTTTTGCACCAACACCAACTTCAATATTGCCGAGTACTTTAGCTCCCGCACCAATCATCACTCCTTGACGAATTTTTGGATGGCGATCACCACTTTCTTTACCGGTACCACCTAATGTCACATCTTGCAAAATTGACACTTCATCTTCAATAACAGCCGTTTCACCAATCACTATTCCTGTTGCGTGGTCAAACATAATCCCACAGCCGATCTGTGCTGCTGGATGAACATCAACCTGACAAGCAACGGATATTTGATTTTGTAAATACACCGCCAACGCTTTTCGATTTTGCTTCCACAGCCAATTAGCCACTCGATACCCTTGTAGGGCATGGCAGCCTTTTAGATAAAGTAACGGAATAGAATAAGCATCAATAGCAGGATCGCGTTCAACAACCGCACGAATATCATAAGCAGCCGCTTCAACAATATGACAATCGCTAGCAAAAGCCTCTTCTATTACTTCACGTACCGCCATCGCAGGCATCGAGGGGGTGGCCAGTTTATTAGCTAAAATATAACTTAATGCTGACGCTAAATTTTCATGCTTAATAATAGTGGCATGGTAAAAACTGGCGAGCATAGGTTCTTGTTCGGCTTGCTGTCGCGCTTCCAGCTCAATCGCTAGCCATAATTGATGTTGTTGACATTTTTCCACAAGTCCCTCAGCTTCACTCATTATGTTGATCCTATTAACGCGACCATTAATTATTAATAAACAGGTAGTATTAATAGAATAACGTTGCTCAATCAAAACACTAAACGTTATTGTATTTTAGTACAGTTATAAAAAATAACGCGAGCCTAAGCTCGCGTTATTTAATAGATACCAGTTATCACCCTCAACAAGCAATATTATTCGTACTTTTTCTCACGTGCGAGTAAATCTTTTGCTGCTTCTCGAGCATCTTTACCAAGATAAAGCACTTGATAAATTTGTTCAGTAATTGGCATTTCAACTTGATGACGTTGCGCCAACAACCACACTTCTTTAGTGTTGCGATAACCTTCGACGACTTGACCAATATCCTGTTGCGCTTGCTCGACACTACAACCATGTCCAAGAGCTAAACCAAAGCGACGATTACGTGATTGGTTATCAGTACATGTCAGCACTAAATCACCTAAACCTGCCATTCCCATAAAGGTTTCAGGTTGCGCACCAAGTGCAGCACCCAAACGACACATTTCAGCTAAACCGCGAGTAATTAACGCGGTACGAGCATTGGCACCAAAACCAATACCATCTGACATTCCAGCACCAATCGCGATCACATTTTTAACCGCACCGCCAAGCTGCATGCCAATAAAATCACTATTGCTATAAACCCGGAATGTTTTATCACAATGAATTTTTTGTTGCAGATCAGCCACAAAATCAGCATCAGGTGAAGAAACAGCAATCGCAGTAGGCATACCCTCTGCCAACTCTTTCGCAAAAGTTGGTCCAGATAAAACGGCTAATGGTATTTGTTCACCCAACACCTCAACGGCAACATCTTTAAGTAGACGTCCTGTATTAGGTTCTAACCCCTTCGTTGCCCAACAGATACGAGAATCTGGACGCAAGAAAGGTTTCATTTGTGCTAATACGCCACCAAAGACATGGCTTGGTACAACCACTAATACATCGCGACTACCTTGAATGGCAGCTTGCAAGTCTGAGGTTAAAATTAACGAATCAGGAAAGCTTACTCCAGGAAGAAACGCTTCATTGGCACGATCGATTTCCAATTGCGCCATATGGTGCGGTTCATGACCCCACAAAATGACATTGGCACCATTTCTGGCTAATGCAATTGCTAATGCTGTCCCGTAAGATCCAGCCCCTAACACTGCCATCGAAATCGTATTATTAACGTTCATCATATTGGTCACTTTTAAAAATTAAGCTTCTGAATTAGCAGTATTTGCTTCAGCTTGGTTTTCTAAGTAGTTCATGAATAATGCATCAAAGTTTACTGGTGCAAGGTTCAATTGTGGGAACGTACCTTTAACCACTAGGCTAGAAATTGTTTCACGTGCATACGGGAACAAAATGTTCGGGCAGAATGCGCCAAGACAATGTGCTAGTTGTGGTGCTTCCATACCAGCAATAGTGAAGATACCACCTTGCTGCACTTCACATAAGAATGCATTCTCTTCTTCGTTCTTAACCGTGACAGTTAGACGAAGTACTACTTCATATACACCTTCAGCCAATTCACGGCTTTGAGTATCAAGATCCAATTTCACATCTGGATTCCATTCTTTTTGGAATACGTCAGGTGAATTTGGCGCTTCAAAAGACACGTCTTTTAGGAATACGCGTTGAATTTGGAAGTTTTGTTGCGCTTCGGTATTTGCTGCTTCAGCCATTTTTGGGAGTCCTTTAAAAATACTCGCTACCACGAGTTATTAATTATACTTGCAACTGTGAATACCACAGACTACATCAATTTGAATCGTCACTTCACACTCAACGAGCTGCAAAATAACGTTGAAAGCTTTATTTTTTCTTACTTGCAACAAGCGGTAAATTTGCTTCATTCCAAGCAATAAGACCGTCTTTTAAAACACTAACATTCGTAAAGCCATCTTTACTCAGTTGGTTTGCAGTCTCTTGTGCCGTTTGGCCCGTCTTACATACAACAATAATTGGGGCTGCTTTGTGTTTTTCAAGCTCTGGGGTGTTTTGACGTTGGATTTGACTTGGTAAAATGTGAACTGAGCCTACAATATGACCTTTACGGAACTCATCACGATTACGAATATCAAGGAAAACACCCTCTTCATTATTCACTAATGCTGTCGCTTCATTAATGCCAATTGTTTTATATTTAGCATTTTTCTCTTTTACCATCATGCTGATCAGTGCGATAACAATACCAATCCAAGCTAATGATAAAACAGGATTACTCGTTAAAAATTCAATATATTGATGCATTTACTTTACTCTGTTGTCATGATTCACTACAGCAAGCCATGAAATTACGGTTCAAAAAAATGAGTGTGAGTATACCTAGGTTGCTGATCTTGTAACAGCGACCTTGAGTATAAAAGCTTATTGACTGATGACCTATCAATGAAATAGAAAAAAACTGTGATCCAGAGCTTACACTTTGATGAATAAATGCTTATATTCGATGAAGGGTACAAACATACCAGCGATGATTTAGTTACATCTAACCCTACTGCTTTAATATGCTTTTGTAGTAAAATCATGCTAATTATTATCTCAATTAGCTTAGAAGGTCTTAATCCACTGAGCCGATTAAGCTAATTGATGTATTTTTATTAATTCGAAGAGGGACAGAATATGTCTGCGAAGAAACCACTTGCTCTTGTGATTTTAGATGGTTGGGGCTACCGCGAAGATAACTCAGATAACGCGATTGCAAACGCTAACACACCCGTAATGGATGCGTTAATGGCAAACAATCCTAATACACTTATCGCAGCATCTGGCCTAGAAGTAGGTCTACCTGAAGGCCAAATGGGTAACTCTGAAGTTGGCCATACTAATATCGGCGCTGGCCGTGTGGTATATCAAGATCTGACTCGTATCACTAAAGCCATTGGCGATGGTGAGTTTTTTGAAAATGAAGCGCTGGTTAATGCGATTGATAAAGCAGTAAATGCTGGTAAAGCGGTTCATATTCTAGGTCTTGTTTCTCCAGGTGGCGTACACAGCCACGAAGATCACATTGCAGCAGCAATTGAAATGGCCGCTAAACGTGGCGCTGAGAAAATTTACCTACATGCATTCCTTGATGGTCGTGATACGCCACCACGTAGCGCACAGCACTCACTTGAGCGTTTCGATGCCCTATTTGCAAAACTAGGTAAAGGTCGTACAGCATCTCTTGTCGGTCGTTACTACGCAATGGATCGTGATAACAACTGGGATCGCGTTGAAGTTGCTTACAACTTAATTACAGCAGCTAAAGCTGAATTTACCTTTGCTAATGCAACCGAAGGTCTAGCTGCCGCTTACGAGCGCAGTGAAAACGATGAGTTCGTTAAAGCAACTGAACTTCGTGCTGAAGGTCAAGAAGCTGCAATCATGGCTGATGGCGATAGCGTTATCTTCATGAACTACCGTGCTGACCGTGCGCGTGAAATCACCCGTACATTTGAGCCGAACTTCACTAGCTTTGCACGTGCACAGTTCCCTCAACTAGCTGATTTCGTAATGCTAACCCAATATGCAGCAGACATTGAGCTAACCACTGCTTTTGCACCAGCAAGCCTAGAAAACACATTGGGTGAGTGGCTATCGAAGAAAGGTAAGAAGCAGCTACGTATTTCTGAAACTGAAAAATACGCACACGTTACTTTCTTCTTTAACGGCGGTAAAGAAGACGAGTTTGAAGGCGAGTCTCGCTCACTTGTTGCATCACCAAAAGTTGCAACTTACGATCTTCAACCTGAGATGAGTTCACCAGAGCTAACTGAAAAATTAGTTGCTGCAATTAAGAGCGGTGAATTTGACGTTATTATCTGTAACTACCCTAACGGTGATATGGTTGGCCACACGGGTGTTTACGATGCAGCTGTTAAAGCGTGTGAAGCACTTGATAGCTGTATTGGTCAAGTTGTTGCTGCAATCAAAGAAATGGATGGTCAATTATTAATTACTGCCGACCATGGTAACGCAGAAATGATGGTTAACCCTGAAACCGGTGGTATCCATACTGCACACACTAATTTACCCGTACCATTAATTTACGTAGGTAATAAAAACCTCGATCTTAAGCCAAACGGTAAGCTATCTGATTTAGCACCAACAATGCTATCGCTAACAGATATCGAAATCCCTGCAGAGATGTCTGGTCAGGTGCTATACAATCTGAAATAATTATCCCATGCGGGATATTATTAATAGACACCTCAACCTAAAAATCCGCGCCAGTGCTTTATGCACTGGCGCTTTTCTATGCGTGGTATTTGCAGCCCCATGTGCAGCATCCAGTCAACAACAGCTTGATGGCGTAAAACAGGAAATATCACGCCAAAAAAATCAGCTCGATAGTAAACAGCAAAACTATGCTGTATTACAAAAACAACTAAAACAACACGAACTGGATATCGCTCAAACTGCCAATAAAATCCACCAAACCAGTGACTTGTTAGCAGGTATAACACGGTCAATTACCAAGCTTGAACAACAACAGCAGCATCTAAAGCAACAACAACAACAGCAACTTGGCGTTCTAAAAACCTTGATTAATGCGCAGTATCGTCAAGGAAATAACAGTGATATCGCCAATCTTCTCAGTGGGGAAAATACGGCAAAATTAGATCGTATGACGACCTATGCTGAATATATCAGTAAAGCACGTGCGACAGCCATTGATGCACTAGATGCAACCCAAACAGAATTACAGCTTAAAATTCATACCCTTGCTGAACAGAAAAATGAACACCAACAAACGCTCACTGAGCTTAATCAACAAAAGCAGCAGCTTGATGATCAACAACAATCGCGTCAACTAACACTCAATAAAATAAAATCTCAAATTCACACCAGTACCGAGGCATTAGCTGACCTACGCGCAGATGAACAAAATATGTTGGCAGCGATTGCAAAAGCAAAAGCACAAGCCATCGCACGCGCCAAAGCTGAAGCAGAAGCACGCGCCAAAGCTGAGGCTGAAGCTCAAGCTCGCATAGCCGCAGCTAAAGAAGCCAAAGCTAAAGCCATTGCAGAAGCGCAAGCTAAACAGCTCAATGCTCGTTATGCAAAAATGCAAGTTCCAATGGATGGTTTGGCAAGCCACAAAGGTAAACTGGTATGGCCCCTTCGTGGACCCATTATTCACAATTATGGTGCGCCATTACAACGAGAACTGCATTGGAAAGGCATGGTGATCAGCCAACCGATTGGTAGTCAAGTGAAAGCTATTTATTCAGGTAAAGTGGTCTTTGCCGATTGGCTACGCGGTTATGGTCTGATGATCGCGATTGATCATGGTAAAGGCGACATGAGTTTCTATGGTTATAACCAAACGCTACTGAAGAAAATTGGTGATTCCGTACAAGCTGGCGAGCCCATCGCCTTAGTCGGTGATAGTGGTGGTCAAGAACAGCCAGGATTGTATTTCCAGATCCGCCGTAAAGGCACACCGGTTGATCCAAGACCATGGCTAAAGCGCTAACATAGCAAATACAAAATGATACTGTGAATCTAAAAAGGTTGGTCATAAGGCCAACCTTTCTATTACAACGTACTATTTTGTTCTTGTGCTACATACTGTTGTTCTTGTTCTAAATAATACTGCTGTAAAGTCATTACTCGTTGCTGACCAAGCTCAGTTGCTAATGGTCGTACAATATTCAACATCTGCTGGACACCATGATAAATCACCGTTTGAGTAATTTTAGCACCCGGCACTTGAGTAGTTTGATAGCTGATCCACGATGAAGCGACTAATTTTAGCGTATCAGCCAGCGCTTTAAGATCGGCATCAGCTAAGGCAAGCAAACCCGTATTACGAAAATTAATCATGATTTGACTAATATTTACCTGAAGCTGAGTCTGGACCGCTAAGTACTTATTCTGTAAATCAGTATCTCGACGTAAAATATCGGGTAAATTGGCATAGAAGAATCGATAGCGCCACATTAATAAAAATACAGCATCCAAATAACGTAACAGACTCTCTTCAATTGTCTCAACTACGTCAACTGGCTCAAAACTTATCTTTAAATCAATGGCATATTGATCAAAAATACAATGAATAATTTGCTCTTTATTTCGAAAATGATAATACAAATTACCAGGACTGATCCCTAAATCGGCAGCAATATGATTGGTGGTTACATTGGGTTCACCATCTTCATTAAATAATGCCAATGCTGCATGAATAATTCGATCGCGGGTTTTCATTTTATTATCATCCTTCGCCCTTGCAGTGGATATAATGTTATCATAATTTAGTGTTTATCAGCTTAGTGAAGCAATAAAAACCATGCCTTTTATCTAACCTGATAATTAATCGTTTTCAAATTAATCATGACTTAATATTGATAACTAAAATAAATACACTTTGGCACCACACGCCAACACTATAACTTCGTGAGATAGACGTAATTTATATGACTAAAAACCATTACGATAAGCAAGCCTATAACCCTCAGTTTGAATGGTCTTTTGTGCATCCACGTTATTGGGGAACATGGCTCGCAGTGATGATTGCTTCACTATTGAGTTTACTGCCTCATGGCGCTCGACGTTCATTAGCAACAGTTTTTGCAAAGCAAGCAATTAAACTTAAAAGCGGTGCTAATCATCGCGCACGCGTCAATCTTAAAATGTGTTTTCCTGAAAAATCAGACGCCGAGCGAGAACATATTTTACTACAAAACCTGATCACTGCTGGCAGCTTTCTGTCTGGTTTTGCATCGCTATCAGTACGCAATAAAGCATGGCTTGAGCAGCATACCGTTATTCGCGGCATGGATAATCTCACCAGCCTTACTGAACAACAACAAAGTGTGATTTTATTAGTGCCGCATACATGGGCGATTGATATTCCTGCCGTATTGCTAGCATCACGCGGATTACCTGTTTCTGCGATGGCAAAAAAGCAAAAAAACCCTGTTTCAGATTGGCTGATGCATCGCCAACGGGTGCAATACGGTGGTCGTGTTTATGAACGTAGTGGTGGTATTAAACCGTTTATTAAGTCTATTCGTGAAGGCTATTTAGGTTACTACCTACCCGATGAAGATTTAGGCCCTGAACACAGCGTCTTCGTTGATTTCTTTGGCACCACTAAAGCAACAATGGCAGGCTTAGGTCGACTATCAAAATTAAGTCGCGCTAAAATTGTACCGCTATTTGCAATGTACAACAGCGAAACAGGCATGTATGAATTGGATTTTTATCCAGCTCTACCCTTCCCTGCCGAAACTGAAGAGCAAGATGCGCGAATGATGAATCAATGTATTGAACAATACGTTAATCAGCGCCCAGAACAATACATGTGGATTTTACGTTTATTGAAAACACGTCCGAATAATAATGAAACCCCTTATAATTGAGAACAACATGTTAAAAAAACATTTAATTAATGGATTAATATTATTGCCTTTTATTTGGCTATCTACGGGAATTTATTTATCAAAAGATAGCGATAAAACAATGGTTATTATGATTTTAGTATCAATCGTCACTTCATTAATGACCTTTGGAATAAAAGAGATAAAGAAAAATATCATAAATAACCGATTCATATGGCTATTATTAATAATATTCTCATATTTGCTGTTTTCGTATTTTTATCATGGAGTAAGCTCAAGAGAAATAAGAGCATTAATTGCAAGCTTATTACTATTGATAACATTTCCACACCAATTATTAAATAAAAAAACATTATTAACACTTACAGTTATTGGCTCAATCACAGGTTTAATTTTTGTTATTTATTTTTCTATCATTCTTAAATTAGGTCGAGGTGATTGGCCTTTAAATGCAATTCCTTTTAGTACAATAACAACTGTGTATTTGATTTTTTCCATTGTATTTCTTTTACATTGCAATAACTTAAAAACACAAATAATAATATCACTAATCGTATTAATTAATATCTCTTCATTAATATTATCAGAAACAAGAGGTACACTTCTTGCTGGATTTATTGCGATTATTTTTATTCTATTAAAAATATCTATCTTTAAGAAGATAAACTTAAAAATTATCATAACCTCTATTATTATTCTTAGCGGAATATTTTTAGTATTAAAGCACCCTATTGAACAACGAATAGAACAAACAGCTGTTGAATATCATAAAATTGAAGCTGGAAACCTTACATCATCTATTGGTTTAAGATTACAACTATGGGATTCTGCGCCAATGTTAATAAAAAATAACATTCTATTAGGTGTGGGTAATAATATTAAAAATGAAATAGATAATTTATATAAAAAAAGTAAAATATCTCAGTCATTATATAATTTACAACCAGCACATTTACACAATCAATATCTTGATAAAATGGTAAAAAATGGAGTTTTAGGTCTTGTTCTATTTATATCATTATTATTATTTCCTATTGTGACATCAAAAGAAACAAACACTTTATATAAACAATTGTCGTTGGGAGTTGTTATAATATTTAGTATATCATCACTAACTGATGTGCCATTTAATCATGGCCAAACATTATTTACATATCTATTATTTATAGGTGTTTTTAATATGTTTATTTTAAAAAATAAAGGCTAAATAATATGCTACCTATTTATGTAATTAATATGGCATCATCAACCATAAGAAGAGAAAATATAACTAAACAATTAAATTGTTTAAATTTAAACTTTTCTATTTTTAATGCTGTTAATGGAAAAGAATCTAAGTATCCATTATTTTCTATGTATGATGACCAATTAAGCCAAGCATACCGCGGTAAGTCTCTCAGTAAGGGGCAACTTGGTTGTTATGCTAGTCATTATTTATTATGGCAAAAATGTGTTGAATTAAATCATCCAATAATAATCTTAGAAGATGATGCGCTAATTTATCCAAAACCATTTATGGATATCGTTAATAACATTGAATTGCTAGCAAAAAAATATGAATGTATTCGTCTATTTGATAATAAAAGGCCTCACTTTTTTAAATTAAAACAGATGATCCTACCGCATACGAGTATTTATAAATTCAGTAAAGGCCACATGAGTACAACCGGATATTTACTCACTCCAAGTGGCGCTAAAAAATTATTAGAACATTCAAATAAATGGTATATGGCTGTTGATATTTACATGGATCGATTTTGGGTTAATCAATTAGAATGCTATGGCACGGTGCCAGCTTGCTTAACCAATGATCCTGTTTTTGACTCTGATATCGGTTATGGAAAACGAGCACCTCGCAGCCTCGCTTGCAAAATCAAACGTGAACTATTTAATTTAAAAGAATTAATACGTCGCGAGTCTTACAACCTTAAATTCATTCTAAAAATGACATTCAAGAGATAACAATGAAAATTCTAGTTGCTAGCTCATACAACCACGCATGGAACAGCGTTCGCCCTGAAGCGGAAATGTTTATTGAAATGGTGAAGCAAGGACATCAAGTAACAGTAGCCACTCAAGGTGATGCTGACTACGTGGCTCGTTTTCGAGATCACGGAGTTAAAGTCATTGATTGTTATCCAACCCAAAAAATATGTCCTAAAACCATACGCACGTTGCATAATGAACTTAAAACGGGTGAGTACGATATTTGCTATGGTTTTAATTCAAAAACTATTCCTAATGCAGCTTTTGCTTGTATCGGTACTCAAGCAAAAATGATCACTTACCGTGGTACAACAGGAGGATTGTATCGTCACGATCCGACTGCTTACCTCACTCATCTTCACCCTAAAGTTCAAGGTGTTATTTGTGTTTCAAATGCTGTCCGTGATGATGTTCGTCAACATATACTATGTAACGCCGATAATGTAGTAACTATTTATAAAGGCCATCAATTAGCATGGTATAACGTAGATCCTACTACTCGTGATAGCTTTAATCTTACCGATAACGACATTATAGCGGTATGTGCTGCACACGTTAGACCCAGCAAAGGCATATCGGTACTAATTGAAGCAACTCACCATATAAAGAATCCTCATTTTCATCTATTACTTATCGGTAGTGGTTTTGAACCGCATTTTGATGAAATAAAACAAAGCCCAATGGCTGAGCGCATTCATATCATCGGCCACCGTCAAGATGTTCCTTCTATTATGGCAATGGCGGATTTTCAAGTACAACCATCAATCAGTGGTGAAGGTCTACCGCGTACAATTATAGAAGCAATGGCAAATGGTACTACGTCTGTTGTTACAACAACGGGCGGTTCACCTGAATTAGTTGATGATGGTAAAACGGGGTATGTTGTTCCCGTTGGCGATGCGGCCGCATTTGCAGCAGCAATGAATAAACTGATTAATGATAAAAATAAAATCCATCAGTTTAGTATTGCGGCAAGAGAAAAATTAGATCATGAATTTAATGCCACAGAAACGGTACGTAACCATATCGCGTATTTTAACCGCATTCTTCAACAAAAATAATAAAGGCCACAATTATAATGAAAAAACTGATTGTTGATCTCGATGGTACTATTACATTAGCCAATACCAATGATTATGAAAATGTTGCTCCTAATCTAGAAGTTATTGCGCAATTACAACATTATCATAATCAAGGTTTTACTATTACTATCAGTACTGCTCGTAATATGCGAACTTACAATGGCAATGTCGGCCAAATTAATATTCACACCTTACCCATTATTACTACTTGGTTGAAGAAACATCAGGTTCCTTATGATGAAATTTTAGTGGGTAAACCTTGGTGCGGACATGAAGGATTTTATATTGACGATAAAGCTATTCGTCCGTCTGAATTTACTTCATTATCACTTGATGAAATAAATGCGTTGCTCGATAAGGAAAAAACATGTTCTTAATCATGTCAGCGGCTTACATTAGTCAAGAACTGGAATCTGAATTTGGCGCTCTTCCACCGTCGTTTTTACCGCTTGGTAATCGACGGCTTTTTCAGCATCAGGTAAAAAGTGCGCCAATAAATAAACATATTTATTTAAGTGTGCCAGAAAGCTTTTCCCCAGAGCCGTATGATTTGCAATGGTTAGCCGATCATCATGTGACATTATTGTATATTCCTGATGGTTTATCTCTTGGCGCATCATTAGTATCAGCTCTCACACTGGCTGATTACACATCCAATCAATCACTAAGTATTTTATTTGGTGACACATTACTGCCAGATTTACCAACAGATAAAAATATTATCACTATTGCCCCAGTCGAAAACAGTTATGACTGGGCAGTAATTTCTAATGATAATTCTCAATGGCTCAATACTGTTACTAACCGCGAACAACTCAATCAAACTCATGCGGTCTGTGGTTACTTTCACTTTAGTCATCCACAACAATTACTTAAGTCATTGACGATGGCACATTGGGATTTTATTGAAAGCTTAAATTTCTATCATCAAAAATGTGGCCTAACCGCTATTCCTGTTACTGATTGGCTTGATTTTGGCCATTTAAATACCTACTACCGCTCAAAAGCTAAATTCACAACTCAGCGTGCATTTAACCAACTAGAAATAAATGAAAAATGGATCACAAAATCTAGTACAAAAAAACAAAAAATACTGGCTGAAGCACTGTGGTTTAATCATATTCCAGCGCCATTACGTATTTTTTTACCTCAATTTTTAGGCTTTCAGCAACAAGCAGATCACATATCTTATCAACTCGAATACTTACACTATACTGCGCTCAATGAGTTATTTGTTTTTTCTAAATTACCGCAATTAGTATGGCAGCAAATCCTCGATAGTTGTTTTGATTTTATCAATAGTTGCCAACAACACTCTGCACTTGAGAATACGAATCAAGGTTCAAGTTTAACTGCACTCTTTGAAGAGAAAACTACTCAACGTTTAACTGAATATTGTTTAAGCCATAACCTTAATTTTCAACAACAGTGGCACTATAACGATCAATTTTCAGCATCATTTGAGCAATTACTTACCTTGAGTCAACAGTACTTGCCAACAGAAACAACTCAACCAACTGTTTTGCATGGTGACTTTTGCTTTAGCAATATTTTATATGACTTTAGAATGGGAAGGATTAAGACAATCGATCCTCGTGGTATAGATCTGAATAATGAACTCACTATCTATGGTGATACTCGCTATGATTTAGCAAAACTAAGCCATTCAATTCTAGGGTTATATGATTGGATTATTGCGGGTTACTATAAGGTTTCTATAGAACAACAACACATTTCATTTACCATTGATACACCACCGCATATTTTACCGATCCAACAATTATTTATTGGATTGATAAAAGAGCATTACCAGCTAGATGAAAATGCGTTATATGCCATGCAAATTCAATTATTTCTTTCAATGTTACCGTTACATGCGGATGATCCTACGCGTCAACAAGCATTAATGGCGAATGCATTTCGCTTATATCAATTAATTCTGGATTCAAAATCATGATTGTTATTCCAATGGCGGGGCTGAGTTCACGCTTTTTTAATGCAGGGTTTACGCAACCAAAATACATGCTAAATGCACATGGCGAAACGCTTTTTGCACATGCTATCAATAGCTTTTCGCATTATTTTGCGACGGAATCATTTTTGTTTATTGTACGAAATGTCCATAACACCGTTGCATTTGTCGAGCAAGAAATTGCTCGCTTACAGATTAAAGACGCACATATTTTTGTACTTGATAAACCGACGCGTGGTCAAGCTGAAACCGTTTATCTTGGCTTGCAATCTTTGCCCGATTATCAAGGTTCAATCACTATATTTAATATTGATACTTTTCGCCCACAATTTCGTTACCCACAAAATATTGCCGCGTGGGATGGTTATTTAGAAGTATTTAAAGGTCATGGAGATAATTGGTCTTTTGCTCTGGCTGAAAATGACACATCTTCTCGAGTTATAAAAACAACTGAAAAAGATCCTATTTCTGATTTATGCAGTACCGGCCTGTATTATTTTGCAAATTGCCAGTTATTTAATCAAGCCTATCAACAATACTTAGCCAAACCACAAACGGAATGGGCAAAAGGCGAACTGTATATTGCACCACTTTATAATGATTTGATTATTGCTAACCATGCGATTCATTATCACCTAATTGATAATAATGAAGTAATATTTTGTGGTGTCCCTGATGAGTATCAAGCGTTCTTGGAGATGTCCCATGAATAATATTTCCCAACAAATTAGTGTGGTGGTGCAAGGTCCTGTTCAAAATTACCAAGGTCGAACCCATCATGAAGAAGGAATAACTCAACGCTGTCTTGCTAGTATTCGTACTCATTTACCAGGCGCTAAAATTATTTTATCAACATGGCCCGATCAAGATTTGAGTGGCCTTGATTACGATCAGTTAATTATCAGTCCAGATCCTGGTCAAAACCAAGATGGTTTCTGTCATGTAAACTATCAACGTCAAGTATTGTCAACTCAAGCAGGGCTTAATGCGATTACGACACCTTATGCTGTTAAATTACGTAGTGATAATTTTCTGACGGGAAATCAATTTGTTGCAATCCAACAACAGTTCGCTAAAACAGAATCAGATCAGCAAATTTTCAGCGAAAAAGTTGTCATCAATTCAAATCTTTTCCGTCGCAGCTCCCATGGTCATCGTGTCATTATGAGCCCGAGTGATTTCTTTTATTATGGACGTACGGCAGATCTGAAATTAATATGGCAACAACCCGAATTTAATCAGCATGCTTTTTCACAGCAGCTCATTGAGCAGGCCCAAAAAGTAGCGGGTACACCATTTGCACTTGAAGCAGAGCAAACTTATTGTCAAATATGGTTAAAGAATATTGCGCCCGATACTACCCCATTGCTTAAACATCGATTTGATATAAATAACCATGACATTATTGTTTGGGAACGTTTTTTAGCCAGTAATATTATTATTGCAGACCCACAAACAATGGGATTAGGGCTAAGAAAAATTTCACAGCGCAAAGTAAAACGAGCGAATGAGTACAGTCATACCGATTGGCTCAAACTATATCAAAGATATTGTGATAATACGGTGACAATCAACATCGATAAAAATCAACGCCAGCTTGAGTTGAGACGTTTATTTAAATTACCCTTAAGTAAATTAGTTTTTAAGCTGAAACATCATATGTTAGGTTAAATATATTATGGAACGAATTCTTTTTGTCACACATAACTTCAAAGGTGGTGGTATTCAAAAAATCACCCTTGATACCGCTCGCTATCAAGCTCAACAAGGTAATGATGTAACATTATTAGCACTTGAAGAAGGTATGGATTTTCAATTGGATTTTTCATGTGCATATCACGTACTCCCAGTAAAAGAATTTCTTTTTAAACATCCTTTTCTTGGGCTATATTTTTTATTTTATAAGATGTTTTTGCGTAAAATATTCCCTCAAAGTGAACACTTATGGGCAGGAACTATATATAAAAAAATATTTATGGAGTATCAAAAAACACAGCAACCTTTTGATGCTATATTTATAAATGGCGCTCGTTCAATGAATAGGCTTTACAGCTTAAATTTATCTCAAGTTGTGTATAGCTTACATTTACCGCATGTATTAGCTAAAAAAAATAATATCTATTATAACTTTTTATTCAAAAAATTATTTTTAAATAAAAAGGTTTTTACTGTCTCTGATTTTATTAAAGATCCTATATTGAAGAAGTCAATGCAGTTATCTATTCCATTAAAATGTTTAGAAACAATATACAATCCATGCGATAAGAAAGACTTATTAGAAAAATCAAAAGATGAAATAAATTTTAATAGTAAATTTATTCTTGCTGTTGGTCGTTTGAGCCGTCAAAAACGATTTGATGTATTAATCGATGCTTACCACCTTGCGGATATTGATCTGCCTTTAATTATTTTAGGGGAAGGTAATCAACGTAAAGTACTTGAGAAAAAAATAGAACAGTTAAATTTAAATCAAAAAGTACTATTAAAAGGTTTTGATAACAACCCATTTAAATGGATGAACCGTTGTGAGTTTTTTGTTTTAAGCTCTGATTTGGAAGGTTTTGTTTTAGTTATAAATGAAGCTCTTGCTTGCGGTGCTCCTGTTATTGCAACTGACTGTGGGCCCGTTACCGAGATATTAACAGGAGAACTACAAAAAGGTATTGTTCCCAAACAAGACCCTATTGCCTTAGCCAATAAAATAAAGCAATTTGTCCAGACTCCAATATATCCATCTGAGGATGTTATAGATAAACTCTCTTTTAGTCATATAACCAAATTACAACTAAAATTAGCTCTACAATAACTTTATAGAGGAGAGTTTATACTCTCCTTTTTTTATTGCTTTATGCATTAACTACGATCATGTTCAAGTAACCATAAACCGACATATTTATTAAAGCTCACCTGCGCATAAGTCATCGCAACAATAAAGCCAACACTACCATCTAAAAAACCACGACGAATAATATAAATTAAAATAAAGGTCCATATTGCACGTATTAATGCTAAGCCCAGTCCGTGAGATTTTTTACCTTTACGATGGTATTTCTTTGAGCCTAACCATGCATATTGGGCGGCTTTATCTAAGCCATGCCCATAATCACGGTGAGTATAATGTAATAACAACCCACTCATAACTTCCGTAGTACCTGCACTTGGTATCACGGTTTCATGTACTTCATCTAATGTATAGTGAGCACCATCTCGCTTAAATAAGCGTAAAACTGAACGAGCACTACGTCCATATTTCAATGTCTTACCATACAGCGTCACTCCCCAAGGTAAGCGATATGCAGTGGCCGTGATCGAATCTTGAGCGAGCAATGAAACTAAGGCTTGTTGCATTTGCTCATCCAAAGCTTCATCTGCATCAATTGACAGTACCCAATCACAGCTGGCTTTATCCAATGCGCGTTGTTTTTGTTTACCAAACCCAGGCCAATCAGTCACGGTAACGTTATCGGTATAGCGTTGACAAATTGCCACGGTTTCATCAGTTGAGCCACTGTCTAATACAATAATTTCATCGGCTATATCAACGATAGATTGCAAACATAGTTCAACCCGATCCGCTTCATTCTTTGTGATTAATATAACAGATAAAGAATGCTTATTTGCCATCAACTAACTCCTTATTTTCTGTGTTTAAATTCAACATATATTGATAACGCTGTTGGTATAATGCCTGTGTTGTATATTTTTCTCGGTAAGTTTGCTTAGCAACGACACTTTCACGAAAAACACCAAAATCATCATCGAGTTCGGCATATTGATTATTTTGTAACATAATTTGTTGCCAAATCGCTTGGTGTTGCGGTTGTTTTACGGTTTCATTAAACAAATAAAACATCCAAAAATAAGGCGTACAATATTTAGTCTCAAGTAATGCGAGCAGTAAATTACCACTACCAGTAACACTTATTAAATCGGTATTTTTAGCTAATAATCTGGTTGAGGTTAGCCCTCTTATATCAAGTACTACCTGACGAGGCTTAGTTAAATAACTCAAGCTTGCCTGTAATAAATCTTGAATGATTGCATTGCCTTTATGAGCAGCCAAAAACCAAGACACTAACTGTCGATCATCAGATTGCTTCTCTCTAAAACAGAAAAATCCCGTGGTCGATATATCTAACCATGTCGTTAATGACTGTTTGCAAAAAGTAGTGGCATCAGCCCATATGCCACCAAACCGATTTAATAAATACAACCGCAATAAATCACTCTTACCTGCAGCACCAAGATCAACCGTCATCGCTTTAAATACCGCAAAAAAATCAAACCCAAGTTGAGATTGAATCGTCTTATTATCAAGTAAAATAACCTGATAATCCGGATTTTGGATAACCCAAGAGGCGTGACTCAACTTGACAACATCAGGTGCTGACTCTAAGCCTGAATCCCAAAACATCCATATAACTTTATTCTCTCCACCTACCGTTTCTGATACTGATAACGATTTCAAAGCAGATACAGCAGCATTGTTTTCTGTAGGTGTTAATACTTTTCGACGCTTAAAACGACATTTTATAATACGTAAATTTTCTTTTAATTCGCGATGCCATGACGCCATTTTATAATCCCCAATAACCAAGCTTCTTTCGCATTTTAAACTCACGTACGATATTAAGCGGTTTAGATTTAAGTTCGAGTAAGCCATTATCAAGCAATGCATTCGTTGCAGCTAAAACCCGCTCGCTTGAATACCCATCTTGATAAGGGTGAATTTGCTGACAATAGTGTTGAATATTAGCCATTAAATCCGTAGGACAAGTCAATGCCTCACTGAGCGCTGGTTCCACTTCATTAGTGGTAGTAACATTCAACAAATGGGGTAGCGGATGTTGATTATTAAAGGTAACAACGGGCTTCCCTTGTAGTAAAAACATTAACAAAATCGATGAGGTATCACATAACATAACATCAGCCGCCTGCAACACAGGGATCACGTTATCTGTTTCTACAAATGTTAAATTTGGCCCTTGCAACGCTTTATATTTTGCTACCGTTTCAGATGCCATCTTGGGGTGAAACTGCACTAACCAGCGCCATTTACCAGTAGCAACCAATGCCTTGATTGTGTCATATAAATGAGGTGCACATGTCAAATTGCGTGAAAATGTCGAACACATCAACACCGTTGGTCGAGGATCATCTATCGTACAATATGGGTTCGATTCAGGTTTGGTAAATAATGGATCAAGCATAGGCCAACCTGTTTGCTTTACTTTAAAGAAACCATATTGCTGAGCCAATTGCGCAAACCTTGCCGTGGTATCTGGCCCCTGAGTACAATATAAATCAAAGCAGCCACGAATTTCAAAATGGTCCTCTCGGCCACGACGATTTAATTTTCCAGCATTAAAACCGTGAAAAACACCAACTTTCAAACCAGGAATACAACGTGGAACAACATTTCCCGGTACAAAAACAGCATTAGGCTGCCAAGCTTTAACTTCAGCAACAGAGGTTAATCGTTGCTCATTCTCATGTAAAAAACGACCATCGACATCATCCCCCTCAAAAAACCAACACACTTGCCCACCTTGTTTTAAGATCGCTTGTTGTAAAGGTCGTAAAATAGCAAATGAATAATTTTGAGCGATATACATTAAGTACCGCCGAGGTGAATGAGTCATCGTTGTGCTCTTTGTCCATAAAAGATAAAAACATTCTACCTTAATTAGTCGCAGAATCATCAAGCTGTAAGATTTTTGATTGCTGGTTATAATAGAGTTTTACTGTTACAGGTAGAGCCTTCATGCTAGTTCGCGTTATTTATACCCTACTATTAGCTTTAGCGGCTCCCATCTTATTATGGGGACTGTACCGAACCAAACCTGGCAAACCCAATTTTGGTACTCGTTGGAAAGAACATTTCGGCCTGACCCCTCGACTCACGCCTACTACAGCTCCTATTTGGATCCATGCAGCATCAGTCGGTGAAGCTATTGCGATCGTACCTGTTATCAAAGCACTTAAACAAAGCTATCCTGAACAAGCTATTGTAGTGACAACTACCACCAGCACTGGCGCTGAGCAAGTGGCTAAATTAGGTGACTTAGTTGAACATCGTTATATGCCAATTGATTTTTCGTGGTGTGTGCGTGGATTTTTAAAAACAATCAAGCCAAGATTATTGCTTATCGTTGAAAAAGAATTATGGCTCAATACATTAAGCTGTGTTCACCACCAAAAAATTCCGACGATCATTGTTAATGCACGCTTATCCGAACGTTCGGCAAAACGCTACCAATCGTTTAGTTTTTTTACTCGCCAATTAATCAATAAAATAGATAAAATTCTATGTTTACATGATGATGATGCCCAACGATTTATTGCCATTGGTGCTCAAAAAAATCAGGTGACGGTAACGGGCTCTATCAAATATGACATCAGTATTGCTGACACTGTTTTTGAGCAAGCACATCAACTGCGCCAACAACTCGGTAATCAACGCCCGATTTTTGTCGCAGCGAGCACTCATCAAGGTGAAGATGAACAAGTACTAGATGCCTATCAAACAGTGCTTCAACAATATCCTAATGCGATGGTAATTATTGTGCCTCGCCACCCTGAACGGTTTGATAGTGTGGCTAAACTCGGGCAAGATCGCGGTTTACAAGTCCATCGCCGTACTGACACCACACCAATAAAAGCGAACACTCAATTATACCTCGCAGATACGATGGGAGAAATGTTAGTCATGCTGGCTACTGCTGATGTAACTTTTATGGGGGGAAGTTTAGTTGGTGAAAAAGTGGGTGGACATAATCTATTAGAGCCAGCAGCGGTGGCGAAACCAGCCATTACCGGCCCAAGTTTTTATAATTTTGAAGATATTACTCAACAACTATTGGCTGCAGGTGCAATTGAAATTTGTCAAAATAGTCACCAACTCGCACAACAAATCATAATCTTATTTAATGATCCCGAGCGCCAACAAAAAATGGGCGCACAGGGTCAAAAGATCGTACTTGAAAACCAAGGTGCAGTGAAGAAAACTATTACCAATATTAGCCATTACTTAGCCGATGATTAACGCTTAGCTGATGGTAATACGAAGTTGATTTTTATGTGCATAGCCATCACACAAAGCAATCCAATCATCTTCGCACCACTTAATCGCACGTTTATCGACTTCTTTGAGAAAAGAGCGCTTTAAACGTGCTAAATTCTCGACTTTCCAATCATCGCCGTCGCGACAATCACATTTATCAAAATCAATCAGCCATGGGCGCTGACTATCGTCTAATAAAATATTATGAGCATTTAAATCGGTATGGCAGACTTGCAAATCATGCATTTTACCAATTATTTCACCAATATCATGCCACACTGTTGCCGCGACGGTGTGGCTTTGTAGCAATGCCACTAAATCACGACTATTAGCAACCTTCTCCACCAAAATATCCGCTTTATATGTCAGACCTTTTTTAACTGCACGCGCAGCTACGGGACGTGGCACATTAACCCCACCATCACGTAATAATTTTAATAATGCGAGCTCTGCCCCACTGCGAGTGGTATGCCAATTAGAGAACCAATAGCTGTCATTATTCACTTTAGCAAACAGCCCACCACGATGATAATGACGTAATGCCATCTCCAGTTTTTCATCGGCAACAAACCATGTTGTACCACGCCCCTCGGCGGAACCAATAACTGCATCACGCTGACGCCAATACTCAATATCAAAGCAACCATGCGGATCTGCACTTAGATAATCGCTATCAAACCAAATAGCCTGGTTGTTACTGATAATTTCCTGCACTACAGCCTCTCTCGCATTTATTGTTGAATATTTTACAATTTCAATGGCTAGCGGCATAATTCACCGACCACTTTTAATAAGGTAATCTCATGGCTCTATTCTCAACGCCACCACGTTCAATTTGTATTTTACGTTTATCAGCTATTGGTGACGTATGCCATGCGATTGCGGTTGTTCAAGCTATCCAACACCAGTGGCCAACGACTGAAATCACTTGGGTTGCTGGTAAAGTTGAGGCTCAGCTAATCAATGCCTTACCCAATATTAAGGTGATCAGTTTTGATAAAAAAGCTGGCTGGCATGGCATTAAACAGGTTTGGCAACAACTGAAATCATACCGTTTCGATGCGCTGTTAGATATGCAAGTTGCCCTACGTGCAAGTGTACTATCTTTAGGTATTAAAGCTAAGTATCGTATTGGGTTTAGTAAAAATCGCACCAAAGAAGGCCAATGGTTGTTTACTAATAAGCACTTACCCAATACTGACAGTGTTCATGTACTCGATAATATGGCTGATTTTGCGCGTTACATTGGTGTTCCCTTTTCTGCGCCAGAATGGAATATTCCACTTACTGCTGAAGATAACAGTATTGCTGAACAATATATTCAACAACCAACATTAGTGATCTCACCTGCGGCCAGTAAAGATGAACGTAATTGGCTTCCAGAACGCTATGCCGCTATTGCAGATTATGCGGTAACTAAAGGTTTGGCCGTTATATTGTGCGGTTCACCCACGGAGCGTGAGCAACAATTAGGTCAACACATTATTAGCCTTAGTAAGGCACCAATTATAAATTTAATAGGTAAAACCACCCTATTACAGCTTACAGCATTATTACGTGCCGCAACTGTTGTGCTCGCGCCAGATTCAGGTCCTGCACATTTAGCAACCACCCAAAATACATCTGTAATTGGACTTTATGGCCATAGCAATCCAGCGCGCACTGGACCATATTTATCACAGCCATATACTGTTAGTGTTTATCAACAAGTCGCAGAACAACATTACGGAAAACCATTAGGTGAGTTACCATGGGGAGCTCGCGTCAAAGGGAGCGATATCATGCCGCAAATTAGTGTTGCGATGGTCAGAGAAAAATTAGATAGTGTGCTTAAATCATCACCTGTAATATTAAATTCACAACCAAAATAAGTAACCCATTATGACAACTCGCGTTATCTACCCTGGCACTTTTGATCCAATCACTAACGGTCATCTTGATCTTATCGAGCGCGCAGCTGCAATGTTTGATCATGTCATTGTTGGTGTCGCTTTCAACCCTAGCAAAAAGCCGTTATTCAGTTTAGAAGAGCGAGTAGAGCTGGCTCAGCAAATTACAGCCCATTTAACCAATGTTGAAATTGTTGGTTTTTCAGGTCTACTTGTAAATTTTGCCAAAGAGCACAATGCTAATATTTTAGTACGTGGGTTACGAGCGGTGTCCGATTTTGAATATGAATTTCAACTCGCTAATATGAATCGTCGTTTGATGCCTGAGCTTGAAACGGTCTTTTTAACGCCAGCTGAAGAAAATTCATTTATTTCTTCAACCATTGTTAAAGAAGTCGCATTACATAAGGGGGATGTGAGTCAGTTTGTTGATCCAATGATAACACAAGCTTTGTTGGCTAAATTTACTCAATTATAATCAAAAAAAGGGAGCGTATTAACTCCCTCTCTGACTCAAATTATCATTAACTTATTTATTGTAATACTCACGGTACCAATCAACAAAAGCCTGCACGCCTTGTTTAACTTCAACCGCAGGCTTATAACCAGTTGCTGCAAATAAGTCGTCAGTATCAGCATACGTCATGTAAACATCGCCGGGTTGCATTGGCATAAAGTTTTTCTTTGCTTCAATACCTAACGATTCTTCCAAAGCTTCAACATAATCCATTAATTTAACCGGGCTACCATGGCCAATATTATAAATACGGTATGGTGCAGAGCTGGTTGCTGATGAATTAGCTTCAACTGTCCACTCAGCATTAGGCTGTGGGATCACATCCTGAATACGCATAACACCTTCAACAATATCGTCGATATAAGTGAAATCGCGGCTCATATTGCCATTGTTATAAATATCAATTTCTTTGCCTTCCATTATCGCATTGGTAAATTTAAACAACGCCATATCTGGACGGCCCCACGGACCGTAAACAGTAAAGAAACGCAATCCTGTCGTTGGAATACCGTAAAGATGAGAATAACTGTGTGCCATCAATTCATTGGCTTTTTTAGTTGCCGCATATAAAGATACTGGATGATCAACACTGTCAGCAGTATCAAAAGGCATTTTTTGATTTAAACCATACACAGAACTAGATGATGCATAAATAAAATGCTCTACTTTATGATGACGACAACCTTCAAGGATAGTCAAATAGCCAATTAAGTTACTATCACCATAAGCCATTGGATTATCTATTGAATAACGAACACCAGCTTGACCTGCAAAATGGATCACTCGATTAAATTTTTGTTCAGAAAACAAGTTTGCGATTGCATCGCGATCTGCAAGATCCATTTCAACAAACGTAAAATTAGAATGAGCAATCCGGTTTAAACGTGCATGCTTCAAAGCGACATCATAATAATCATTAAGATTATCAATACCAATCACTTGATGACCTTGGGCACATAAACGCTCAGTAACCGCGCTACCAATAAAACCAGCAACGCCGGTCACTAAATACTTCATTTTTAGTCCTTAATATATTGAAAAACCATTAACTATTTTCATAAATCATATGATAATAATAACAATGTTTATGCTTATTTTTGATCAAAAAAAGTGAACCTATCGTTAACTAAAAACGAATAACTATTTATTTTAACCCTGACACTTACCACAAAAAACAGTGGCTCTCTGGCCGAGTTTTATATCGATTAAAGGCTCTCTACAACGCGGACAAGGTTGCCCCCCTTTGCCATAAACTTGTAATTCTTGAGCAAAATAGCCCGGCTTACCATCGGCATTTTTAAAATCTTTTAACGTTGTGCCGCCTTGAGCGATTGCTTTTTTAAGTACCGTCTTAATTTCACTGACCAATAACTGTAATTTTAGAAATGAGACTTTTCCTGCGGGAGACTGTGGATCAATACCTGCCGCAAAGAGTGATTCATTGGCATAAATATTACCGACCCCAACCACAATGTGATTATCCATGATCAGTAATTTAATCGCTTTACGCTTTCCTTTGGCCTTCGCAACTAAATAATCCACATTAAAATCGTCACAGAGCGGCTCTGGGCCCATTTTCTCTAACACAGAATGGTTTTCCCCTATAGGTTGCCACAACCATGCGCCAAAGCGACGAGGATCGTTATAACGTAGAATTTCACCACTGCCTAAAACCACATCGACATGATCATGTTTTTCTACAGCAGAGCCCGCAGGTAAAATACGTAAACTACCCGACATACCAAGATGGACAATCGCATAGCCAATATCTGTTTCTAATAATAAATATTTTGCCCGTCGTGTGACTTTTCGAATCACTTGACCTTCGATGCTTTTAATTGCATCAGGGATCGGCCATCGTAAACGACCATTACGAATAATGATTTCAGTTACCGTTTGCCCAACAACATGTGGAGTGATCCCCATTCGCGTGACTTCAACTTCAGGTAATTCAGGCATCTTTCATCTTGCTCCAATAATTATTATTGTTTTGACGATAATGGCGGAAATAGAAAATCAGAATCAACCGTTACAGCGAGCCATTGCCCTGCACCATTATTGAATAGCCAAAAATGTGATAATTGATATGCGGTGATCCGTTGCGGTTGTGGCTGGCCGATAAACCACGCTTCTACAGTATGTGGCACGAGCAATTGTTTTTTTAATACTAATAGCTGCTCAGCACTCACTTTAGTTCCTTGCAATGTTTGCCAGCGACTGACAAAGGCTGCGATATCAGATCCAAGTGAAGGCTGGCTCTTCCAACCCGCCGCAGAATGCTGCAACGCTATTGTTGGTAACAATAGCTGTCGAATAATACGATCAGAGGCAAATAATGGAATTACTGCTGATGCTGGTATCGAGGACGTTGTTATAGCCAACCGTTCACGAATAAGCTCTGGAAGCCGTATAACAGCGATAAAAGCCAAAACACCAATAATGATAACGTTATTCCATCCCCGTCGCGTTAACCGCATTCTCAGGCGCTCCTATGCGCATTTACTTATGCTAGTTAAGATAACATTGCCATCAGCAATAACAACCAGCCATTACGTTATTGTTTCATCATGATAAATTAATTAAAGAATATTCAAGAATATTGAAAGTAGGAAAGTAGGAAAGTAGGAAAGTAGGAAAGTAGGAAAAGAATACCGAATTTTAAATATAAAAAAACCCAGCTAGGCTGGGTTTTTATCAAAGATTTAAAAATCAATTACTTGATTTTAGCTTCTTTGTAAAGCACGTGCTGGCGAACTACTGGATCAAATTTCTTGATCTCAAATTTGCCTGGCATGTTGCGCTTGTTCTTGTCGGTAGTGTAGAAGTGGCCTGTACCAGCTGATGATACTAGACGGATCTTCTCACGAATGCCTTTAGCCATTGTTCAAATTCCTCTAAACGTTCTCGCCGCGGACACGCATCTCTGCAAGAACGGCATCAATACCTTTCTTATCAATGATACGCATACCTTTAGCAGTAAGACGTAGTTTAACGAAGCGTTTTTCGCTTTCTACCCAGAAACGATGAATTTGCAGGTTCGGCAGAAAACGACGCTTGGTGGCATTACGTGCGTGTGAACGGTTGTTACCCGTTACAGGACGCTTACCAGTTACTTGGCATACTCGGGACATTACTGTCTTCTCCAAATCGTTTCGCTCGATATCTACCATGGAAATTTAATGTAAAATTCAATTTTACATATAACCACAGCTATCAAAGGTCGCGCATTATACTAAGTCAAAACCAGTTGCTCAAGTCCCGAGCAGATCCTTTCTCACTTTTTTTTTCGAAAATTGTCTATTTTATAGCCAACCGCGCTCAGCAAAGGAAATAACATCCCCTTCACCGACAACAAAATGATCCAGAACACGAATATCGACTAAAGCCAGCGAATCGCTGATCTTGCGGGTTATTCGATGGTCAGCCTGACTAGGTTCAGCAACGCCTGATGGATGATTATGCGCTAAAATTAACGCGGCTGCATTAAGTTCTAACGATCTTTTTACAACTTCACGTGGATAAACGCTCGCACAATCGAGTGTTCCTTCAAATAATACCTCACCTGAAATCACGCGGTGCTGATTGTCTAGGAATAGGATATAAAAGGCTTCGCGCTGTTTATGGCGTAATTTTTTAACTAAATATTGGCGAGTATTTTGTGGGTTTGTGAGCGCATTATCTTTTTTTAAAATTTCTTCTAAATATCGGTCACCCATCGCCAAAACTGCCTGTAAAAGTGCAAATTTTGCTGGTCCCAAACCTTTAACCTGACAAAAAGTCTCTTTATCTGCCGCCAGCAAAGCTCGCAATGAACCAAATTCTTGTAATAAATACGTCGCCAGTTCCAACGCATTCATCCCTTTAATGCCCGTACGCAAAAAAATGGCTAATAATTCGGCATCTGTTAGCGCATGACTACCATGAGATAATAATTTTTCTCGTGGCCGTGATGCTAATGGCAATTGCTTAAGCGACATATTCCCTCCGATATTGAACAATCACTAGCAAAACAGGCTATCGCTTTTATACAACCTAACAACCAAAGTTCCTTGAAAGCACCTCCAAAATTTATGATTAATGGCTCAGGTTACAACGCCAGAACCTTGCCATGATCACCTCTAAAGATAAAACGATGAGTTGCAGACAATGACCATTTATACGTTTGATGCTATCGTGTCTGCCAAATTTACTGGCTTCTAGACACAGGCAAAACCATGCAAACACTGGCAGGAAAAAAAATCCTTCTCGGCATTAGCGGCGGTATCGCTGCCTATAAATGCGCAGAGCTTACTCGTCGTTTAATCGAACGCGGTGCACAAGTCCAAGTCGTAATGACCAAAGCTGCACAAGAGTTCATTACTCCGTTAACGATGCAAGCGGTGTCAGGTAATCCCGTTGCAAGTAGCTTATTAGACCCTTCTGCTGAAGCCTCTATGAGCCATATTGAATTAGCTAAATGGGCTGACCTGGTTTTATTAGCTCCTGCAACTGCAGATTTAATTGCCCGTATCAGTGCGGGCATGGGGAATGATTTACTCTCAACGCTGTGTCTAGCCACTGACGCTCCAATTGCAGTCGCTCCGGCAATGAACCAACAGATGTACCGTAATATTGCGACTCAAGAGAATCTGGCGACGTTACAGCGTCGAGGAATGACCTTATGGGGACCGGCTAGCGGTGAACAAGCGTGTGGTGATGTTGGTCCAGGGCGAATGTTAGAACCGATGCAACTCGTCCACCATTGTGAAGCGTTCTTCCATCAAGAAGATCTTAGTGGTCTAACTATTATGATCACCGCAGGACCTACCCGTGAAGCGATAGATCCAGTGCGTTACTTAAGTAATTACAGTTCAGGTAAGATGGGATTTGCTATTGCAGAAGCCGCCGCTAAACGTGGTGCTAACGTGACCTTAATTAGCGGTCCAGTTAATCTTGCAACACCTGCTGGTGTCACCCGTATTGATATTAATAGCGCTATTGAAATGCAACAAGCCGCGTTAACTTATGCAGTAAAGAGTCAGATCTTTATTGCCTGCGCTGCAGTAGCCGATTTCCGTCCAGCACAAGTTGCAACGCAAAAAATGAAAAAGCAGGCTGGTAATGAAGAAATGGTGATTCAACTGGTGAAGAATCCAGATATTGTGGCTTCTATTGCAGCACTAACAGAACAGCGTCCCTTCACTGTCGGCTTTGCTGCTGAAACTCAAAATGTAGAGCATTATGCTCGTGGTAAACTAACCACTAAAAATCTCGACCTTATTTGTGCCAATGATGTCTCAGTTCAAGGCCAAGGCTTTAATAGCGACACTAATGCCTTACATTTATACTGGCCTAACGGTGATAAAGCATTACCATTAGCCACTAAAGCCGATCTTGGCCAGCAATTAATTACCGAAATTGTCGCCCTTTATCAACACGCCACGCACTAGAGCATTATTATGAATACTATCGATCTTAAAATTCTTGACCCTCGCGTTGGAACAGAATTTCCATTACCTGCATATGCAACAACAGGTTCAGCAGGGCTTGATTTACGTGCATGTCTTGATCAAGCATTAACCGTCGCGTCGGGAGAAACTCATTTAGTCGCCACCGGTTTAGCCATTCATATTGGCAACCCAAATCTAGCGGCAACGATTTTACCGCGATCAGGTCTTGGCCATAAACATGGTATCGTCTTAGGTAATCTTATTGGTCTAATCGATTCAGACTATCAAGGTCAATTAATGGTGTCAGTATGGAATCGTGGTGATACAACTTTCACTATTGAACCCGGTGATCGTATTGCACAGTTAGTTTTCCTACCCGTAGTACAAGCGCAGTTTAATATTGTGACTGATTTTGACGATGCAAGTCAGCGTGGTGAAGGTGGCTTTGGTCACTCAGGTCGTCAATAATACTATCGCAATCAATCAATTCCACTATACGGTTGATGTATAGGATAGTTTTGATGATAAAATAACCGATAACGATCAAGCACAAAGCGCAACTATTGAAGGTTGCGCTTTTTTTGCTGATAAACTGCATACATTTACCATCGATCGCTTTTCACAACGCAATGTCATCGCTAAGATAAGCGAGTTTCATGCTGTCCATGGGCAGTCTCATTTTGCAAAGGAACGATAATTCATGGCTGGCACCAAAAAAAGCAATCGCCGCGAAGAGATACTTCAGTGTCTTGCTCATATGTTGGAATCAAATCAAGGAAGCCAACGTATTACCACCAAAATGCTGGCGGCTAATGTTGGGGTCTCGGAAGCTGCACTCTATCGCCACTTCCCAAGTAAAGCACGGATGTTTGAAGGCCTGATTGAATTTATCGAAGATTCAATTACTACCCGTATAAACCGTATTCTTGATGACGAAAAAGACACCCTTACTCGTCTGCGTATGGTACTGCAACTGATATTAATGTTTGGTGAACGTAATCCTGGGCTGAGTCGCATCATGACAGGTCACGCACTGATGTTTGAACAAGATCGCTTACAATCACGCATTAATCAGTTATTTGAGCGCGTTGAATCACAATTACGTCAAATCCTTAAAGAGCGCAAATTGCGTGAAGGCAAAGGCTTTCCTATTGAGGAATCCATTTTAGCCGCCCAGTTACTTGGTCAAGTAGAAGGCAGCCTAAGTCGTTATGTTCGTTCAAACTTCAAATATAAGCCAACCGAAAACTTTGACGATTACTGGCAATTGCTTAGTGGTCAGTTAGGTTAACCAAACCGATAAACCACACGATAAAAAGCACCAAAAAAAGCGAGTGTCTATTGACCCTCGCTTTTTTATAATAGCTATCTAATTAAACGGTTATTCAACACCGTATTGAACACGGTATGCCGTTACAGCGGCTAGATGCTGCTCCATACCTGCTTGTTCACTTAAATAAGTCACCACATCACCTAGCGATACAATTGAAATTACCGCACAACCAAAATCACGCTCAACCTCTTGAATCGCAGATAATTCGCCCTGACCTTTTTCTTGACGATCAATCGCAACCAATACGCCCGCTAAATCAGCACCATTAGCTTTAATAATTTCCATTGATTCACGAATTGCCGTACCTGCGGTGATCACATCGTCAACCAACATAATGCGGCCTTCTAGTTCACTGCCGACTAAGTTACCTCCCTCACCGTGGTTTTTCGCTTCTTTGCGATTAAAACAATAAGGTGTATCAATATCGTGGTGATCTGCTAGTGCGACTGCCGTCGTCGTTGCAATTGGGATCCCTTTATACGCAGGGCCAAACAACACATCAAATTCAAGCTTGGCGTCAACCAATGCGGCAGCATAAAAACGGCCTAGACGCGCAAGATCACGACCAGTATTAAATAATCCCGCATTAAAGAAATACGGACTCTTACGGCCGGATTTCAGAGTGAACTCACCAAACTTCAATACGCCTTTTTCTAGGGCAAATTCGATGAACTGACGCTGATATGCTTTCATTGTGGCTCCTTAAACGACTTTCGTGTTTTACAATGTTGAAATAAAAACAACCTTTACACTACTGAGAGTGTAAAACTGTTGTTGCTAAAAATTATGACTATGCTTATAGCCCATAAAATTTAGATAAAAAAAAGCGGCTCCAATAGGAGCCGCTCAATAATTAATTTTCTAATACTTGTTTCTGCATCGAAATAATATCGGTTATGCCGTCTTTGGCTAACGCGAGCATTGCCAGCAATTCCTCATGACTGAATGCCTCACCTTCGGCGGTCCCTTGAATTTCAATCATCTTACCCTCTTCTGTCATGACAACATTCATGTCAGTTTCGGCAGCAGAATCTTCAAGATATTCAAGGTCACAAATTGGCTCACCTTTATAAATACCAACCGACACAGCAGCGACCATCCCTTTAAGCGGGCTTTTCTTAATCATACCTTTTTCAAGCATGTAATTAATCGCATCAACCAATGCCACCATTGCGCCAGTGATAGAAGCAGTGCGTGTACCACCATCAGCTTGAATCACATCACAATCAACGGTGATCATTTGCTCACCAAGCACTTTCAAATCAACCGCAGCACGTAAGCTACGCGCAATCAGACGTTGAATTTCCATGGTGCGCCCGCCTTGCTTACCGCTTGCGGCTTCACGACGGTTACGGGTATGCGTTGCGCGCGGCAACATACCATATTCTGCAGTCACCCAACCTTGGCCTTTACCTTTAAGCCAACGCGGCACATTTTCTTCAACACTGGCAGTACAAATTACTTTAGTGTTGCCAAATTCAACCAATACTGAACCCTCAGCATGGGCTGTATAGTTACGAGTAATTGTAATTGGACGAACCTGAGTGGCACTTCTTCCGCTTGGACGCATCGGGGATTCCCTTTGGCTGGATGATATTAATCGGCGATTATAGCGACATCTCAATCCCAGTGCACGAGAAAACCACCGTCATAATGATAGCTTCAACCTTGTTTTGCATTTACAACAGTAGCCCGCAATGGGCGATTTCGCATATAATGGTAGAACTCGGTTACGACGCACCGCTATCGTTATTAACAGACCAGACTTACCATTGAATATGCTCAGTCTCGCCGTCGAAACCATTATAACTAAAAGGTCACAAGCCAATGATCCATAGTATGACTGCTTATGCCCGTCGCGAAATAAAAGGCGACTGGGGTACTGCTGTGTGGGAAATCCGCTCAGTAAACCAACGTTATCTTGAAACTTACATTCGTATGCCCGAGCAATTCCGTAGCCTTGAGCCAGTATTGCGGGAGCGTTTTCGTAAGCGTTTAGCTCGCGGAAAAGTTGAATGTAACCTTCGTTATGAGGCTAACACGGCTGCCAATACTGAACTCACCATCAATGAAGCTTTAGCTAAACAAGTGATTCATGCGGCGCGTTGGGTAACAGAAACCGCTGGTGAAGGTAATATTGGTCCATTCCAGGTTCTTAACTGGCCCGGCGTGATGGAAGCACCCGAACAAGATTTAGATGTAATAAATAAAGATCTATTAGCAGGCTTTGAGCTTGCTATGGACGACTTTATTGCTGCTCGTGCAAGCGAAGGCGACAACATGAAACAGTTGATCGACCATCGTTTAGCGGCAATTTCAGCAGAAGCAATCAAAGTGCGCACATTAATGCCACAAATTATGGTGTGGCAACGCGAACGTATTATGTCGCGTCTTGACGAAGCTAAAGTTGATCTAGATAGTAACCGTCTAGAGCAAGAATTGATCATGCTGGCACAAAAAAGTGATGTTGCCGAAGAGCTTGATCGCCTTGATTCACACGTAAAAGAAACCAATAAAATTCTCGCTAAAGGTGGTGCATGTGGCCGTCGTCTTGATTTTATGATGCAAGAATTTAACCGTGAATCAAACACATTGGCATCAAAATCGATCAATACTGACGTCACTGCATCTGCGGTTGAACTGAAAGTATTAATCGAACAAATGCGTGAACAGATTCAAAATATCGAGTAATTATTTCTTACTCAAGCCTTCCAAGCTGATGCTATATCAGCTTGGAAAGTAGTTTGAAAATTTAGCTTTATTGTGAAAGATCATCAAAGCCAGCTAGGCTTAAGTTGGGTTGACATAATAAAAAGATGAATTTTCAAGCAATCAGCTAATTTCAATTATGCGCAGATCGTGATAATCTTCGCGCCCTTCTATCACTGAGTGAAAATAGGCAATGAGCAAAGGTACTCTATACATCGTGTCGGCCCCAAGTGGTGCTGGTAAATCAAGTTTGATTAATGCCCTTCTTGAAACTAACCCGACCTATGACATGAAAGTATCCGTGTCCCATACGACTCGTGGCATGCGCCCGGGCGAGGAAAACGGCGTTCATTACAATTTCGTTAGCGTAGAAGAATTTACTGACTTAGTAGCACAAGGGGCATTCCTTGAGCATGCCGAAGTGTTTAGTAATTACTATGGTACTTCACGTCCTTGGATTGAACAGCAATTAGATAAAGGCATTGATGTCTTTTTAGATATCGATTGGCAAGGTGCGCGTCAAATTCGCAAACTTATGCCTGCCGCTAAAAGCTTATTCATTCTACCTCCGTCAAAAGAGGAACTGGAGCGTCGACTTAATACTCGTGGTCAAGACAGCGAAGCTGTTATTGCCCGCCGTATGGAAGAAGCTCGTTCAGAGATCTCACACTATAACGAATACGATTATGTGATCGTTAATGACGATTTCGATGTCGCATTAATTGACTTTAAAGCAATTATTCGTGCAGAACGATTGAAGCAAGACAAGCAAACTGCTAAATATAGAAGCATGTTGACTGCGCTACTAGCAGATCAGTAAGTTATTTTGTACAATTTTCTATTCCTAATTTAATAACCACTGGAGTCCTCCATGGCACGCGTAACCGTTCAAGACGCTGTTGATAAAATTGGCAACCGTTTCGATCTGATCCAAATTGCTGCTCGCCGCGCACGTCAAATGCAAACCGGCGGTAAGGATCCATTGGTTCCTGAAGAAAACGACAAATACACAGTAATTGCACTTCGTGAAATCGAAGAAGGCCTAATTACTAAAGATATCCTTGATGCTCGCGAGCGTCAGGAACTGCAAGAGCAAGAAGCAGCTGAATTAGCTGCGGTAAGTGCTATTGCTGGCGACAATCACCGTTAATCAGGAAACCAGGCATTGTATCTTTTTGATAGCCTGAAAGAAGTCGCAACCAAGTACCTGTCGAAGCCTCAACTTGAGGTGCTTCGACAGGCTTATCTTGTTGCTCGCGACGCCCATGAAGGCCAAACTCGTTCAACAGGCGAGCCTTATATTATCCATCCCGTTGCGGTTGCCCGTATTCTGGCGGAAATGCGTCTTGATATTGAAGCACTGATGGCAGCGCTGCTGCATGATGTGATTGAAGATACCGAGGTCACTAAAGAGGATTTAGCCTGCCGCTTTGGCGATACAGTTGCCGAATTGGTTGATGGCGTCTCTAAACTTGATAAATTAAAATTCCGCGATCGCAAAGAAGCACAAGCTGAGAATTTTCGTAAAATGATCATGGCAATGGCACATGATATTCGCGTAATTCTAATCAAACTTGCCGATCGTACTCACAACATGCGCACGTTAGGGGCTTTACGTCCTGATAAACGCCGCCGCATTGCTCGTGAAACTCTTGAAATATACTCTCCGCTTGCCCACCGCCTTGGTATCCATAACATTAAATCCGAACTTGAAGAGCTTGGCTTTGAAGCGTTATATCCCAACCGCTACCGCGTCCTAAAACAGGTCGTTGCAGCTGCCCGTGGCAATCGTAAAGAAATGATCAATAAAATTCACGCTGAAATTGAGGGTCGCCTTAATGATGCGGGAATAGCAGCAGAAGTATCTGGCCGCGAAAAGAATTTATACTCTATCTACAACAAGATGAAGAATAAAGAACAGCGCTTTCATTCGATCATGGACATCTATGCTTTTCGCGTATTAGTCAACGATCTTGATACTTGCTACCGCGTTTTGGGTCAGGTACATAACCTGTATAAGCCTCGCCCAAGCCGTATGAAAGATTATATCGCCATTCCTAAAGCCAATGGCTATCAGTCGCTGCATACTTCTCTGGTTGGCCCGCATGGCGTCCCTGTTGAAGTTCAGATTCGTACTGAAGACATGGATCAAATGGCAGATAAAGGCGTTGCCGCGCATTGGACTTATAAAGACGGTGAAGCTCCAGGTACCACCGCCCAAATTAAAGCTCAACGTTGGATGCAAAGCCTACTTGAACTGCAGCAAAGTGCGGGAAGCTCATTTGAGTTTATCGAAAACGTAAAATCTGATCTTTTCCCTGATGAAATTTATGTTTTCACCCCCAAAGGCCGTATTGTTGAATTACCTGTCGGTGCAACCGCGGTTGATTTTGCCTATGCCGTTCATACAGATATTGGTAATACCTGCGTTGGCTCTCGCGTTGATCGTCAGCCTTACCCATTAAGTAAGCCACTGAAAAATGGTCAAACCATCGACATTATCAGCGCCCCCGGTGCTCGACCTAATGCAGCATGGCTTAACTATGTGGTGACCTCACGCGCGCGAACTAAAATTCGCCAAGTGTTAAAAACCATGCGTCGTGATGAATCCATTACCCTTGGTCGTCGATTACTTAATCATGCGCTAGGTGGCGTGAGTATGCAGATTATTGCTGCTGAAAATATCACTAAAGTCTTAAGCGATCTTAAACTTGAAACCATTGATGATTTACTGACGGAGATTGGTTTAGGTGAGCTAATGAGCGTGGTTATTGCGCGCCGATTATTAGGTAACGCTGACGAACTAACGGCTAAAAATAGCGATCGTCGACTACCTATTCAAGGTGCTGATGGTATTTTACTGACCTTTGCAAATTGTTGTCATCCGATCCATGGTGATCCGATTGTGGCTCATGTTAGCCCAGGCAAAGGCTTGGTTATTCACCGTGAAGAATGTGCCAATATTCGTGGTTATCGAAAAGAACCCGATAAGTACATGGCGGTTGAGTGGAGCGAAGATTTTGAGCAAGAATTTGTTACCAATCTCAAAGTCGACATGCAAAACCATCAAGGTGCATTGGCTGATTTAACCAATACTATCGCAGCTACTGGCTCAAATATTCAAGGTCTATCGACCGAAGAAAAAGATGGTCGGTTATATACAATTACTGTTCGCTTAACAACCAAGAGTCGTGTGCACTTGGCCAATATTATGCGTCGTATTCGTATCATGCCAGATGTAGTACGAGTCGCTCGCCAAAAAAATTAACATCATTGATCTAATGAGCTGTTGATAATATTAATAAAACGCCCACTTATGGGCGTTTTGTGTATTTGACTGCCAATCCATATTATTATAGTTCTATTCTTATTCTCGCAAATAGCCTAACTGTATGACCCCTGATCGCTTTCAACGTATTCATCAAGTCTTAGCCACACGTCAACCTGATCTCACCGTGTGTATGGAAGAAGTTCACAAACCCAATAATGTTTCTGCCATTATTCGTACTGCCGATGCGGTTGGCGTCCATAAAGTGCATGCTGTGTGGCCTAAAGAGGCCATGAAAGTATTGAGCCACACCTCTGCAGGTGCACGTAACTGGGTTGAACTTGAGACTCACGATACCATGGTCAATGCCGTTAATGCCCTTAAAGCTCAAGGAATGCAGGTACTTGCCACTAATTTATCAGCCACTGCGGTTGATTTTCGTGAGGTTGATTACACCAAACCAACCGCAATTATTCTTGGTGGTGAAAAAAATGGCATCACCGCTGAAGCATTAGCACTGGCAGATCAAGATATTATTATTCCGATGGTCGGCATGGTGCAATCTCTCAATGTCTCTGTTGCCAGTGCATTAATTCTCTATGAAGCACAACGCCAACGTCAAAATGCGGGCATGTACGATCGCACCACTACCTTACTTGATGATACTGTGGTTAATCGTATTTTATTTGAACGGGGTCATCCGGTATTAGCTAATGTTGCCAAACAGAAAAACTTACCGTATCCACAATTAGATGAGCAAGGACAAATTGTTGCTGACGAACAATGGTGGGCAGCGATGCAAGCGAAGAAAATCAAACGCCCTGTTACAACCAGCGTAATTAACAAGGACTAACCATGAGCGGACAACTCCTCAATACTATCGCCCTCACCGAACTGGCTGGTGTCGGCGCCAAAATGGCTGAAAAACTGCATAAAATTGGGCTGTATAACGTCCAAGATGTATTGTTTCACTTGCCACTTCGTTATGAGGATCGCACCCGTATTTGGCCGATTAATCGCGTTTCACCGGGACAATATCTAGCGGTTCAAGGTGAAGTGAGTCATTGCAGCATTCAGTTTGGCAAACGTAAAATACTAACCGTCAAAATTGGTGATGGTACCGGCTCGGTGACGTTAAAGTTCTTTAATTTTAATGCTGCAATGAAAAACAGTTTTAGCGATGGTAAACAAGTGAAAGCTTATGGCGAGATCAAAGGTAGCCAGTTTGGACTTGAAATTATTCATCCCGATTACCATCTTTTTTCTGAACCAACGGCACTTAGCGTTGAAGAAACGTTAACGCCGGTTTATTCCACCACCGACGGTTTACGCCAAGCGACATTACGTAATTTAACTGATCAAGCACTCGCTTTACTTGCAAAGTCGGCGGTGACAGAGTTACTCCCAGCGGGTCTTTATGATCAGCAAATGACCCTTGCCCAAGCCTTACAGATCATGCATCGTCCTACGGCTGATATTGCATTAGAACAATTTGATGCAGGCAAACATCCTGCTCAAAAACGACTTATTTTAGAAGAATTGTTAGCCCAAAATTTATCAATGCTGGCACTGCGCAGTAAAGGTCAGCAACATCATAGCTGGTCATTCGCGCCACAAGACACCCTCAAGCAACAACTGCTGGCAAGCTTACCTTTCACCCCAACAGGTGCACAACAACGCGTCGTAGCTGATATTGAAGCAGATCTTAGTAAGTCCCAACCAATGATGCGTCTGGTTCAAGGGGATGTAGGCTCAGGTAAAACCTTAGTAGCTGCGCTTGCTGCTTTGCGGGCAATTGAGCACGGTTATCAAGTGGCATTAATGGCACCGACTGAATTATTAGCCGAGCAACATACGTTGAATTTTTCCCAATGGCTCAACCCGATGGGAATTGAAGTCGGTTGGATGGCGGGCAAGCTCAAAGGTAAAGCACGCGAAAAAGAACTGGTTCGCATTGCCAATGGTGACGCAAAAATGGTGGTTGGTACTCATGCCTTATTTCAAGACCAAGTAGTATTTCAGAACCTTGCCTTGATTATTATCGATGAACAGCACCGCTTTGGTGTCCATCAGCGATTAGATCTGCGTGAAAAAGGATCCGCTAATGGTTATTACCCGCATCAATTAGTAATGACCGCAACCCCAATTCCTCGCACCTTAGCCATGACTGCTTATGCCGATATGGACACTTCAGTGATCGATGAATTACCGCCAGGGCGAACACCCATTCAAACCGTTGCGCTACCTGATAGCCGCCGCCCACAAATTATTGAACGCATTCGCGCTGCATGTCAGCAAGAAGGTCGCCAAACCTATTGGGTCTGTACTTTAATCGACGAGTCGGAAGTATTAGAGGCGCAGGCGGCTTCTGATACCGCAGATGAGTTAACACGGTTACTGCCCGATCTGACGGTTGGTTTAGTCCACGGTCGAATGAAGCCCAAAGAGAAACAAGCGATTATGGCAAGTTTCAAAGCTGGTGAAATCGATTTACTGGTCGCTACCACTGTCATTGAAGTGGGTGTTGATGTGCCTAATGCCAGTTTAATGGTAATTGAAAACCCAGAACGACTTGGATTAGCGCAATTACACCAGTTACGAGGGCGGGTTGGTCGCGGTAAGATCGCCAGTCATTGTGTATTGCTTTATCACGCGCCGCTAACCAAAACCGCTCAAAAACGCTTAGCTGTATTACGTGAAAGCAGCGATGGATTTGTGATCGCTCAGCGCGATCTTGAAATTCGTGGCCCCGGTGAATTATTGGGAACTAAACAAACCGGCATTGCTGATTTTAAAGTTGCCGATTTAGTCCGTGACCAATATTTAATTCCTCAAGTTCAAAAATTAGCCCGTTATATTCATGAACAATACCCTGATAATGCCAGCGCTATTATCGATCGTTGGATAGGTCAACGGGAAAATTACTCAAACGCTTAACGCTTCTTTGATCACGGTTATAACCACCAAAAGTAATTAACCGTGATTCACTTCCTCTTCATATTTAGACCTAACGATCCCAATAATCAAAAACAAAGCAAACGATTGCTATTTTCCAAAAGATAATTACAATAGCGGCAAAATTTCACCACTTAAATCTCTGCCAGTGTTGATTTGGTTCTGACTAACAGCAATCACAGATCGTCGCCAACAACACAAGCAATCGCCCATTCAGCGCGAATAATGGATATCAGAGAATCAGTTAGGATCATCTATGACCCAGCATCACACTAGCGCAACGCCAAAAAATTCTGATCTTATTTACCGTTTAGATGATAGACCGCCATTACCACAAACGCTCTTTGCTGCAACACAGCATTTACTCGCAATGTTTGTCGCCGTTATTACTCCATCACTGATCATTTGCCAATCACTTGGCTTACCCGCCAGTGACACTAACACTATAGTCAGTATGTCATTGCTAGCCTCTGGCATCGCTTCTTTTATTCAAATTAAAACCTTTGGCCCCATCGGTTCTGGTTTACTATCGATTCAAGGCACCAGTTTTAATTTCTTAGGTCCAATTATTGGCGCAGGCTTGGCACTCAAGGCGGGTGGAGCAGATATTCAAACCATGATGGCCGCAATCTTTGGCACCATCATTTTTGCCGCTTTTACCGAAGTATTTATTTCACGCATTTTGCAACACGCTCAACGTATCATTACCCCACTGGTATCAGGCATTGTAGTGACGTTAATCGGTTTAACGCTTATTCAAATTGGCTTGACCTCTATAGGCGGCGGCTACAGTGCCATTGCCGACGGTAGCTTTGGTAGCCTTGATAATTTGATGCTAGCAGGCACCGTATTAGGCTTTATTGTGTTACTTAATCGCGTTAAAAATCCTTACTTACGGGTATCATCGATTGTTATTGCGATGGCTGCCGGAACATTATTGGCATGGCTGTTAGGAATGATAAAAACCGATATTACCAGCGCGAATCCATTAATTGCGATTCCAATGCCAATGCAATATGGTCTCAGTTTTGATTGGGGATTATTGGTACCATTGATGATTGTATTTGCGGTTACCTCACTAGAAGCTATCGGTGATATTACAGCAACCTCAGAGACCTCAGAACAGCCAGTTAAAGGACCGTTGTACATGAAACGCATCAAAGGTGGTGTGCTTGCAGATGGTTTAAATTCAGCAATGGCAGCGGTATTTAACAGTTTTCCTAATTCAACCTTTAGTCAAAACAACGGCATCATTCAATTAACAGGGGTAGCTAGCCGCTATATCGGTTATTTTGTGGCTGGAATGTTAGTGCTATTAGGTTTATTTCCTGATGTCGCTAATTTGGTGCAATTGATTCCAGAGCCCGTATTAGGCGGCGCAACCATTGTTATGTTTGGTACCATTGCCGCTTCTGGTATTCGCATTATCTCTCGCTGTCATCTCGATCGTCGTGCTATTTTAATTATGGCATTGTCTTTTTCGATGGGATTAGGCATTGCTCAAAAACCTGAAATTTTGCAATTCTTACCTGAAATTGTGAAAAGTATTTTATCGTCAGGCATGGCCGCTGGCGGTATTACCGCAATTTTATTAAATATGATTTTGCCTGATGATAATGCCGAGTCCGTTGATCTGATTGATGAAGCAAAAGTAATCGAATCCTAATTAACAGCATAAATGCACAAAGCCCGCTTCAAATTGAGAGCGGGCTTTTTATTTAACAAGGGGATGCAACCAATACTGGCTTAAATCCTCATTATTTTAGTTTATGTAATGGCAAACTAATCTCTACTCTTAGACCACCTTCGCTACGATTACGCACCGAAATAGCCCCTTCGTTTTGATCAATGATCCGTTTCACTATCGCCAATCCAAGCCCTGTCCCTTCCGTTTCATTACCTCGTGCAGAATCACCACGAGTAAGCGGTTGAAACATTTTAGTGACCTGATCTGGCGCAATACCAGGACCATCATCTTCAACACAGAACCAAGCTGACTTACGATCAACAGACGCGCCACTAGATAGCTTGACCCAGCCATTGCCATAGCGTTGTGCATTAATCACCAAATTTGCCACTGCACGTTTCAATGCAACCGCATTTGCTAACACAATGCCCGGAATCGGCGTTAATTGCTGTTCAATAACATTGCCATAGCCACCTTCAGTATGCGCGACATCTTCTAACAACAGATTAAGATCAACATCTTCTTCATCTTGTTTTTTAGTCGATTTAAGATAATCCATAAATTGACTAATAATAGCGTTACATTCTTCGGTATCAGTGATCATCGAATCAGCTAAATAACTGTCCTCTGGTGACATCATTTCGGTTGCTAATCGAATTCGTGTTAATGGAGTGCGCAAGTCATGACTTACCCCTGCCATTAATAACGCACGATCATCTTCAAGTTGTTTGATCCCTTGTGACATTTGGTTAAATGCTTTCGTCACAGATCGAATTTCAGAGGCCCCTTGCTCAGGTAACTGTGGAGGCGTTTCACCACGTCCAACTTGCAACGCGGCTTGTTCTAGCTCAACTAACGGCCTATTTTGAATACGAATAAATAACCATCCGCCAGCAATCACTAAAAAAGCAATAATTAAGCTATAACGAAACAAAGGAGAAAAGTCATCTTCTTGCAGTTCCGATAATGGAATCCGCATTAAAGAGTTTGGCATCGCATCGGTTTTCATCCACAGCACATAACTATGAGCGCCGAGTAATAACCGCACATCAGTTGGTGAGTGCAATTCACGTGACATTTCTTCACTCAAATAACTGATATGAGTGGCATCATTAAATTCTGCTGCACCGGGTGAGTTTGGCGCATGTAAGGTTACACCTAACTCTTCAAGTAACTTGCGTCGAACGGGGCGATCAAGATAGATAGTTTGACCATTAGCCATCTTAATATTTTCTTTCAGCATTAATTTTACTTCGTACGCTAAAATACGATTAAACTGCTGAATACTAGGAAGAAGCGCGTAATTAACAATGGTCAGATATGAAAAAATCTGGCTTGAAATTAACAAGCCAGCTAATAATATCAGTGTTCGCGCAAAAGTACTTTTGGGCGATAACCGCATGGCTTACGCCTCACGACCATCAGGCACAAACACGTACCCTAAACCCCACACCGTTTGAATATAACGTGGGCGACTAGGATCCTCTTCTACCATACGACGCAAACGTGAAATCTGTACATCAATCGAACGTTCCATGGCTGAATATTCACGACCACGCGCCATATTCATTAACTTATCACGTGACATTGGCTCACGTGCATTAGTGACTAAAGCTTTTAATACTGCAAATTCACCCGATGTCAGTGGCATCGGTGCATCACCACGGAACATTTCACGCGTACCAAGATTTAGACGGAAATCACCAAACTCAATCACTTTACTCGAAACACTTGGTGCTCCTGGTGCTTCAATGGTTTGACGACGTAAAACTGCACGAATACGGGCTAATAACTCACGCGGATTAAACGGTTTTGGTAAATAATCATCGGCACCCACTTCAAGCCCGACAATACGATCCACTTCGTCGCCTTTTGCGGTTAGCATCAAGATCGGTAGCATGTTGTTAGCACTACGTAAGCGACGACAAATGGATAAGCCATCTTCACCAGGCAACATTAGATCGAGTACCATCAGGTGAAAAGTCTCACGTGCAAGTAAACGATCCATTTGCTCGCCATTTGCGACACTGCGTACCTGAAATCCTTGCTCAGAAAGATAACGTTCAAGTAATGCACGTAAACGCATGTCGTCATCGACCACTAATATTTTATAATTTTCCTGCATTTTTCACCTTCATCGATCACGATAACGTAGTGTTGCTAAGTGTACGCAAGTCGTAATAACTAACGTTTAATTTGACCATGATTTTTACCTTCAATATAACGTTTGAATAAAAATATCTAACGCACGATATCGAAGTGAACATTGTCATCACAGCCAATATTGATTATAGAGTAATAATAATGACCAATAGATAATAACCACAGCTAATCAGTAATTATAACATGCTAATTATTATCATGATTGTGTTATTAGTATGGTTATAGTATTCAACAATTACTCTTTTTATATGCCTTTATAGCATGGTGATTCAACTCTGAACACTACTTTACCAGAGAGATTAATTGATGATGCTAACAAGATCACTTTCTACTGTTCTGATGCTGTTTTACAATTAATTCCTTCAGCGAATGAACCACAATTTAGCAGTCACAGTTTATCATTCTATTGCTTTCTATTTTACGCTAGCGATGATAGAACAATGCCAAACTATTGTTTGAGAATAATGATGAGAACCAATTTAATTACCCGTGAAGGGTTTGATAAATTAGAACAAGAATTGAATTTCTTATGGCGAGAAGAACGTCCAGAAGTCACCAAAAAAGTGACTTGGGCAGCAAGCTTAGGCGATCGCAGCGAAAATGCAGATTATCAATATAATAAGAAACGCCTGCGTGAAATTGATCGGCGAGTGCGCTTTTTACGAAAACGTTTAGAGGCGGTTAAAGTCATTGATTACTCCCCTCAACAAGACGGTAAAGTGTTCTTTGGTGCATGGGTTGAAATTGAAAATGAAGCTGGCGAACAAAAAACATTTCGCATTGTAGGTCCAGATGAGATCTATGGCCGCAATGATTATATCTCTATCGACTCCCCCATGGCGCGAGCATTACTCAGTAAACAAGTTGACGATGATGCCGTTGTGACAACCCCTCTTGGTAAAAAAACATGGTTTATTAATCGCATTCGTTATCTCGACTAACTCAAGAACAAACCATAATCTCAACATACTGAAATAAATGGCTGATATACAGCCTGACACACTCTTCACCGCGGTTGACTTGCCAGATCAAGATTCAGCCGTAGAATGGAAGCTTAACGATCAACAAGAGAAATCAACGGATGAGCAACGCTATCAACCAACAGATCGCCACCGAACTGAATGTGCGCACGGAACAAGTCAATGCGGCAGTCACCCTACTTGATGATGGTAATACGGTGCCTTTTATTGCCCGTTACCGTAAAGAGGTCACTGGCGAATTAGATGACACCCAATTACGTAATTTAGAATCACGTTTAGGCTATTTACGTGAACTCGATAGCCGTCGTCAGGTCATTTTAAAATCCATTACCGAACAAGGTAAACTTACGCCTGCACTTAAAGCTGAAATTAACAGTGCAGACAGTAAAACTCGTCTTGAAGATCTCTACCTGCCTTACAAACAAAAACGCCGCACCAAAGGTCAGATTGCGATCGAAGCTGGTATTGCACCACTCGCGGAGTTGTTATGGAGCCAACCTCAACACTCGCCAGAAACAACAGCAGAGCAATACCTAAATCCAGAACAAGGCTTTGCCGATAGTAAAGCGGTACTTGATGGTGCACGTGCAATTCTGATGGAACAGTTTGCGGAAGATGCGGCACTACTTGAAAAAATTCGTCGTCAATTAAATAGCCATGCTGAACTTACTTCGCGCATCATTGAAGGTAAAGAGCATGATGGGGCTAAATTTAAAGATTATTTTGACTATAACGAGCCCATCAAAAACATTCCATCCCACCGTGCATTAGCATTATTCCGTGGCCGTAATGAAGGTTTCCTACAGTTATCCCTCAATGCGGATCCCAATAAAGACGAGGCGGTTCGCAGCTCATATTGTGAAGTCATTATTGCAGAACATTACAACGTTAGCTTAGGCACACAAGCGGCTGATGCATGGCGCAAACAAGTGATCAGCTGGACATGGCGCATTAAGATATTAATGCACATGGAAACTGAACTAATGAGCATTTTACGTGAAAAAGCCGAAGATGGTGCGATTCAAGTTTTTGCGGATAATCTGCATGACTTATTGATGGCAGCACCTGCGGGTCCACGAGTGACTCTCGCACTGGATCCCGGTTTACGTACAGGGAGTAAAATTGCGGTTGTTGATGAAACAGGTAAAGTTTTAGATACTGCAACTATCTACCCTCACCAGCCACATAACAAAATCGCTGAATCTACCAAAACGGTAGTTGCACTGATTAACAAGCATAATGTTAACTTAATTGCGATTGGTAACGGCACTGCTTCACGTGAAACAGATGCTTTTGTCGCACAGCTGATTAAAGATAATCAACTTAAAGTACAAAGTGTGATGGTCAGTGAAGCTGGCGCATCCGTTTACTCCGCATCAGAACTGGCAGCGAAAGAGTTTCCTAATATGGACGTATCGATTCGTGGTGCAGTTTCTATTGGTCGTCGTCTACAAGACCCTCTGGCAGAACTGGTTAAAATCGATCCAAAATCAATCGGTGTCGGCCAATACCAACATGATGTAAGCCAAAGCATGCTCGCGAAACGCTTGGATGTGGTGGTTGAAGACTGTGTAAACGCCGTAGGTGTTGATGTAAATACCGCATCAGCTGCTTTACTGACTCGCGTTGCGGGTTTAAATGCCACTATTGCGCAAAACATCGTTACTTATCGCGATGAAAATGGTCGCTTTGATGCACGTACTGCCCTTAAAAAAGTGGCACGTTTAGGACCTAAAGCGTTTGAGCAATGTGCGGGCTTCTTACGGATAATGAACGGTAAAAACCCACTTGATGGCTCAGCCGTTCACCCTGAATCTTATGCGGTCGTTAAAGCAATTTCAGCCGCTAACAATAAGCCGGTTGATGCCATCATTGGTAACAGTGATTTTTTACGTAGCCTTAAAGCCATTGATTATACCGATGCTAATTTTGGTTTGCCGACAGTTAATGACATCATTAGTGAGCTCGATAAACCAGGTCGAGATCCTCGGCCTGAGTTTAAAACAGCCACTTTTGCTGATGGCGTTAATGAAGTAAAAGATTTAATTCCCGGAATGGTATTAGAAGGCGTGATCACCAACGTGACCAATTTTGGTGCTTTTGTCGATGTTGGCGTTCACCAAGATGGTTTGATCCATATCTCTGCCCTGTCTGATAAATTTATTTCAGATCCACGAGAAATAGTTAAAGCAGGTGATGTGGTTAAAGTCAAAGTGATGGAAGTTGATATTCAGCGTAAACGTATTGCGATGAGTATGCGCTTAACTGATGAACCAGGGCAAGAAAAGCCCACTCGACAATCAACACCAGCAGCTCCTCGCCAACAGGCACCACGTCAACAGCCGCATCAGACGAAGACATCTACCCCACCCAAAAACACACCACCGATGGGCGGCGCTTTTGCAGCAGCCTTTGCCAATGCTAAGAAAAAATAATCCGCATTAATTGAAATAAACATCAACAGTCAGACTTATTGTCTGGCTGTTGGTTTAAATAATCGTCAGAGAGTTCGTCGAGGGATTCGGTAAGATTGCTTGAGCATAATGATGACTAACAACCCCTTTAGTGCGCTCACTATCACGGATCAACGCTAGCTGCGCTAACAACTCTCGAGGCAATTCAATATGCATTGAATAACCCAGTTCCACGGTGGGTGCAAAATAATTATCCAGCGATAATACTCGCATAATTTGGGCAAATTGTTGCTGATAACCCGCAAAGAGTTTTGCCTGCGATTGTGAATAATCAGGATGTTCGCTTGGATCCCAACCGGGTTTATTACGCTGCTTTTCTTCTGCAGAAAGGGGGGATTCTGCTGTCGCTGCACGCCCCTCAACCACTGGTATAATTTTTTCACGGACACGATTATCCCGCGCAACTTGACCGGTTAATGGATTCATAGTTGTCGCAAATACTGGTGGTGTTGATTGTAATGGCGCAATCACCATGGTTGAAAATCCATTATCACGATGCCTCAAATACCGTTATATCACCTTATACATAATATCGACCGATCTTGTTTATTATTAACCTAAATCCACGACGATAAACCCCATAATCTGACCTAAAGCACAAAAGTCGATCACTCTATGAATGTCTTTATTACCGTAATAAATTCATTCAAATGAGAAATAAACGGTGCATGGGATGCATCCGCAAAAACGTAACTCTGCGACTGCGGATATAACACGTTTAATAGCGGTTCCGTTTTAATCGGAACCAGAGCATCCAATCGACCATACACACGTAACCATGGTTGTGATAATGCTGTCAGAGATTGACGTAAATCAACGGTCTCTAATAATTCCAACCCTAGTGTTAAAGCCGCTAAATGTGGTTGCGACCGAGATAGTACTGCGGCTTTTAACTGACGAATGTCCTCTTTAGCGGTTTGACACCCCAAGGCTTGTAATACTAAAAATCGTTCAATTGTAAGTGCGAAATCAGTCATCAACTGGGTTTGAAAATTAGCCAGTACGCGTGGTTGAATACCGTTCCAATCGGTTTGAGACATAAAGCATGGCGAACTCGCAACCGTAATTAATTGCGTTACCCGTTGTGGAGCAACCAATGCCGCTTGGCTGGCAATAATACCGCCTAGCGACCAGCCTAACCAAACAGCCTGAGCTGGTGCCTGCGCAAGTAACATATCCACGATGTCATTTAATGATGTTGCCGCGAGCATGGCATTGTCACCATAACCTGGAAGATCACACCAATGAACACAGTAATGCTGATTTAACTGTGGGATCACATCTTGCCATACACCGATATTCATTCCCCATCCATGAATGAGAACCAGATCGGGTCCTTGGCCTTCACAATGCCAATTAAACCGTGATGTCATTTATAGTTCCTTTCATTAATTGCAAGCGAGGCGATAATGATGCCAAATAAAATGTCATCATGGCGAGATAAATTACATTATCACTTATTATTTCGGCACTGTTCCTTATGCCAACTCCCTTTAACTACAACTGACTATTTTTGGTGTGATTATTGTCTATCCCAATTTCCAATCCATCCTTATTGCCAACATTGCGGCAGCACAACCGTAACGTCGGTCATTGCGTGTGGTCATTGCCTAACTAAGCCTCCACTTTGGCACCGTCTTTACCGATTAGGCGAATATCGTCCTCCATTGCAACAATTGGTACATCAACTAAAGTTTTGTGGCAAATTTTGGTTAGCACGTCCACTGGCACAACAATTAGCCCAGCACATTACTCAGCCAGCCCCCTTGTTATTACCGGTACCTTTACATTGGCGACGTTACTGCCAACGCGGGTTTAATCAGAGCCATCAACTTGCATTAGCTCTTGGTGATATTTTTAATAGTCGTGTTGATACGCAGGCTTTTAAACGTCTACGTCATACCCCTTCGCAACAACAACTCTCTAAATTCCAGCGACACCACAACTTACACCACGCTTTTCAATTACGAACCATAACCTTACCTTCTCATGTTGCTATTGTTGATGATGTTGTAACAACAGGCGCAACCGTTCATCAATTAACCGAATTACTTATTCTACAAGGCGTAAAAAAAGTAGATATCTATACGTTATGCCATACTGAACAATCAGTTAATTAATCTTGCACAAAAAAGACGCGCATTAATTAATAAAACGTGGTCAAATAAAAAATGTCGCTTTAGAGATGCGACAATGACTCACAAAGAGTAGAATAAATAAAACTTACTAAATCAGTCAGGTATTACATCGTGTCCATGATCACTATTACTGAAAACGCTCAGCAGCACTTTAGCAAGCTTCTTGCTCAGCAGCCTGAGGGTACTAATATCCGTGTTTTTGTTGTAAATCCAGGCACTCAAAGTGCTGAATGTGGCGTATCCTACTGCCCACTAGATGCGGTTGAAGCAAGTGATACGGAAATGAAACTTGAGCTATTCTCTGCTTTTATTGACGAATTAAGCCTTCCCTTCCTTGATGATGCTGAAATCGATTTTGTCACAGATAAAATGGGCTCACAGCTAACATTAAAAGCACCTAACGCCAAAGTGCGTAAAGTTGCTGATGATGCATCATTGATTGAACGTGTTGACTACGTGCTACAAACTCAAATCAACCCACAGCTTGCAGGCCATGGTGGCAATGTATCATTAGCTGAAATCACTGAAGATGGCGTTGCCATTCTACAATTTGGTGGCGGTTGTAATGGTTGTTCAATGGTTGATGTCACGCTAAAAGAAGGCATTGAGAAAGAGCTATTAGCACAATTTGAAGGCGAATTAACGGGTGCACGTGATATTACCGATCACGCCCGTGGCGATCATTCTTACTATTAATCGTTTTGAGCCACTTATTGTAAATAGCAAAAAGCCGCATCGAAATGCGGCTTTTTTATTGGGATTGATTTATGAATGGAGGACGGTAATCGTTACTCGTCGTTTTCCCCAATTCTTAGCGGCTCTAACATCTTTACCCATATAGATATCTATCTTGCGATTCCAGCGATGATGCATTTTATCTAACACCACGTATTCACCGGGTAAACCTGAAATTTTCACTTTAGAACCACGCTTTAAACCCATTTTGAGTAAATCACGGGAAACAGCGATGGCTTTCATGCCGGGTTTTAAACGATCACCCCAAGCTGCAATGCTAGGGCTGGAATCTGTTTGCGCTGATACTGAATTGTATGCTGTTGCTGTAACATTCAATTTTTTAAAGCTACTGGCATAACTATGAACACTGAAGGTTAAACTCAGAACCAGTAATAAATAACCTATAATCTTAGTTGTCATTCGCACCACCTGGATAAGAAGTGAACGCATTTAAACAAATCATAATCACGATTGGAAGTCTTTTTTGTACAAAAAACCACCAGCACAGCCAGCTATCATGATAAGTAATTGTTTATTAAGTGTGCGGTAAAAATATATTTTTTCTCCACAAATAAATGAAGATCACTGCCAATATCAGCCCTCGTAATGCCATAAAACCAATCATTGCAGCCCATAATGCATGATTACCATGGCTGCTCATTACCCACCAAATAGCAAAAAAACCGCACGTTGCTAAGAACATACTGTTACGCATATCTTTGCCTCGCGTCGCTCCAATAAAGACACCATCTAACAAAAAACACCACATAGCGACAAGAGGTACTGCCGTTAGCCATGGTAAATATTGATCAGCTTGCTGTTGTACTGCTGGAATATCAGAAATGATGCTAATAATTTGCGTACCAAAGAGGATAAAAATGGCGGTTAAAACTAATGAAATTAATAAACTCCAAAATGTTGTTCCAACTAAATAACGCTCTAGCTGACCTTTACTTCCAGCCCCTACAGCTTTGCCGACAAGAGCTTCCATTGCATAGGCAAACCCATCCATCGCATAGGACACTAGCATTAAAAAACTCATTAATACCGCATTAGCTGCTACCACGTTATCGCCTAGGTATGCCCCTTGAAAAGTCATAAAAGTAAACGTGGCTTGTAAACATAAACTCCGTAAAAAGATGTCACGGTTAAGTTTAAGTAGTCGCCCTATACCATGGCGAACACTGGCTAGCTTTTGTTTTAACGGAGGCAATTCCAAACGTAACCATTGTTGAGCCACAAACCACAATCCCAATATCATGCCACTGTAATCGGCAATAACTGACGCTGCCGCGGCACCTTGTACTTTCCAACCCAACCCAAGAACAAACACTAAATCAAGCGCTATATTAACAACATTCGTTACAATCAATAGCCACATTGGTAACTTGGCATTTTGCATACCAAGCAACCAACCCATAATTACAAAATTAGCCAGTGCCGCTGGCGCGCCCCAAATGCGGGTCGAGAAATATTGAGCGGCATACAGTTTTACTTCACTGCCCGCGCTACTAAAGTGGAAAATAAGCTGGCTCACCGGTTGATGTACAATCACCAATATCACACCAAATAACCAAGCGAGTGCCATACCTTGAACAAAAATCACCGCTTGCGCATCTTTGTTAGCACTACCTTGCGCTTGCGCAGTAATACCTGTAGTTGCCATTCGTAAGAATCCGAGCAACCAGAAAGTGACATTAATCATAGTGCCACCAACAGCGACACCACCTAAATACCACGATTGATCAAGATGACCGATTACCGCAGCATCAACCAAACCTAATAACGGTACAGTAATATTAGACAGCACCATTGGTAGCGCTAATGCGAAAACTTGATAATGCAGTGATTTATCTTTTAATGCAGCCAGCACACTCGCTCCTTACTTAAGCAATAAAATAAGAGAGCAGTGTACCGATTTGAAGAGAGAGACAACAGCCTGATTTTGATACTAAAAATATCTGTTACGGCTATTACTTATATCCTAACGACCACGTAATCCACCAGTGATCAACTAACAACACCACAAACAAGGCCAATAAATGCCAGATTGAATATTTAAATGTGGCCCATGCATGACCTGTGGTATCAAAAAATTTTAACTTAATGGCATAACCAATAAATCCGAGGTTCAAGACACTACTACCGACAAGGTACACATAACCGCTCATGGCGGTTAACCACGGTAATAATCCAACGGCAAACAATAACAAGGTATAAAACAACACCATCATTTTAGTGTATTCAATGCCATGCGTTACGGGCAACATCGGTATACCTGCTTTAGCATAATCATCACGACGATGGATAGCTAACGCCCAAAAGTGTGGCGGCGTCCATGCAAATACTAACATTACTAATAACAATGCATGAGGATCTAAATTACCTGTCACCGCAGTCCAACCTAACAGCGGAGGTGCCGCCCCCGCTAAACCACCAATCACAATATTTTGTGGTGTGGCATGCTTTAACCACACGGTGTAAACCACCGCATAGCCAACTAAGCTTGCCATCGTCAGCCACGCAGTTAATGGATTAAGCTGCCACAATAAAATAAATCCCGACACCATCAGCACACATGCAAATAACACCGCTTTTGAGGTTGCAATACGCCCTTTCGCTAGCGGACGATGATAAGTACGTGCCATTTGAGCATCAAAGCGGCGATCTAAGACATGATTGAAAACAGCAGCAGCAGCTGATTGCAAGCCGATCCCTGTTAACCCAAATACCACAACACGAATAGTCGGTATGATGGGCACAGCAAGACACATACCAACAAGCGCAGTTAACAATAGCATTGCTACCACTTTCGGTTTTGTCATAGTGAGATAATCTCGCCATACTGCAGTTGTGCTAATTGGTGTACTTAAACGCTCAAACCCTTGAGATTTAGCCATGCAATTTATCCTTCCTCAATAGCGTCGATCTCGGCTGTAATTGTTGAGATCCAATACCAACACGATAACTAACAGTAACCATCATCACTAATAATCCTAGCCCTGTGACGTTATGTGCAACTGCTACTGCAAGAGGTAAACTTGCAACAATATTTGTTACTCCTAATACAATTTGAACGATGAGTAATAACACTAACCCTAAGCTATAACGTCGTAATATCGGCTGTAGCCAACATAACCATGCCATTACTAATATCACTAGTGTGGTTATCATCGCACCAATACGATGCACGACATGGATTGATACTCGTTGCCCATAATCCAATACGCCATATTGATAACTATCATGCTGAGGTTGCACTAAAAAAAAGGCGCTCTTATCAAACAATTGTTGCCAACTAGCCTCACAAATAGGTAATTTTGTGCACACTAAGGCGGCATAATTAGCCGCAGTCCAACCGCCCAATGCAATTTGAACAATAACCACAATGACACTGATAATTGCCGCAATTCTCAGTCGAGATAATGGTTTTATGCCGATCTGAGTTATATTTACTGGCACAACTTGAATCTTTAACCGTAGTAACCACAATAAACTTACAATCGTAAATCCCCCTAATAAGTGCGCCATAACAACCACTGGCATCAATACTAAAGTCACGGTCCACATACCTAATGCCGCTTGAAAAACAACCATCAATAGCAGTAACAATGGTAATAATTTAGGGCGCGATGGTTGTCGCCACGCCATTAAATTAATAATGAAAACGAATAAACCTAAGCTACCCGCAATATAGCGATGTAGCATTTCATTCCATGCTTTTTGAGGCTCTAATGGTGTTTGAGGAAAAAATTCTGCGGCAGTTTGTTGTTCTATTGCGGTTTGAGGAACAGTTAAAAAGCCATAACATCCAGGCCAATCAGGACAACCAAGACCCGCTTCTGTTAGACGAGTAAAAGCACCTACCGCCACAACAGCTAGCGATAACCCAAAACTAAAACTGACTAAATAAAAGAAGTATCGATCATTGTTATTGGTAATAATCATTCGTTATCCTCCGTAATAACAGCAATGAATCAGCCTATTTTTGAGACTTTTAATAACCGTTTTAGATCACGTAACACGTCCTTTCCTTGCATTAAAATGGCTTTTTCTCCTGCCACAAGAGGATAAGCCATCACCATATTACCGTGAGGATCGGCAATATAAATTGTCGCTAAACCATACTTTAATTGTGCAATTTTTTGTTGCAATGACATATCCACTTGGCGCTGAGCTAATCCTTGCAACAAGGTCGCGGACATTGTATTTAAATGATCGACAAGCACGACACTTTGTAACCGTACACTATCCGCCCCAGCAGCTTGTGGCACTTGACGTAAATTAAACAATGCACCTTGGCAAGCCGTATCACAGGTTGATGGTAGCCAATAAATCAGTTGCCATGTTTGTGGTATTGCCAACTCAGCCACCGTCACTGTTGGCTGCAATAACTGACCACGATTTGTCACTCCACCTTGATACCATTGTTGGTGTAACATCAATTTGGCAATGATTATCGGTAATGCAAACACTAAGGCTATCACTAATAATAATTGATATTTTTTCATACAATGCGCTCCCTGCGTAACCACAATAAAGAGATCACAGCGACTGCGATAGCTAATAAAAGCCACTGCATCGCATAACCATAATGTTTCTTTGGCCCCATCACGACAGGCTGCCATGTTTGAGTTAACGCCATCGGACTTGACGCTGATATTTGAATAACCCACGGCAATAGTGGTTGTTGTAACCGCCGAGAAAGCCTATCTAATTCAATATTTTGCACTCGAAAAGGCCACGATTCATCACGACTATCAGGTTTAAACTGCAATAATTGCTGAGCCGGAGCAATCACACCACTAATAACTTTTCGTCCATTCAATTGTGGCAATACGGGTAATATTTCTCGATATGGAGAAGCAGCAATCCAACCAACATTGACTAACACTTGTTGCTGCTGACTAATAAACGGTAAATAGAGGTGATAACCCGGCCGCCCACGATAGAGTTGATTATCCAACAAAATGGGATGTTGATTATCAAACTCACCTTCAAGGGTAATGCTATGCCATAAGGGATCAATCGGAAGCCGTGCTAAATCAACCACAGGTATTTGTTGTCGTTCTTGAATTTGTGATTGCAGCTGTTTTTTTTCATTAGCACGACTCAGTTGCCACCAGCTAAGTTTGAGTAACAAACTCACCGCAGCAATAGAAAACACAATAAAAGCGATAGTTCGCATCATTACATCTCCTTTTTATCGCCATCCATTAAAACCCGCTATGCTTAAAACAATCACAAAGGACAATTGCCATGCTAATAAAAATATTATTTATCGTATTGTTACTATTAATGATTATCCATTTATTTCGTGCATTACCATCAATGCTAAAAGGTCAATCATTATTACCATTATCACATTACTTAGGTCGTCGATTACTCATTGCTGTCATTCTCGTGGGGCTTATGGTTATCGCTTTATTCACTGGTGTTATTCAGCCAAACCTAACGCCTTATATGCGCTAATTTTTCAATTTAACGATCGTTATAAAATGTAAACAAACACAAATAAGCATAACCACACCACATCAACAAAATGCCAATACCAAGCCCCCGCCTGAAAAGCAAAATGATGTTGAGGCGTAAAATGACCTTTTAAAACACGGCACCACACGACAAATAATAAAATAGCGCCTAAGGTAACATGCATGCCATGAAACCCTGTGAGCATAAAGAAGGTGTTGCCATAAACGCCGCTTTCTAATCGAAGGTTAAGCTCATGATAAGCATGGATATACTCTACTGCCTGTAAATAAACAAACACACCACCAAGTAAGACGGTAACCAATAAAAACAGGCTTAATCGGCGACGTTGATTATTTTCTAACGCAAGGTGAGCAACGTGAAGAGTAATCGATGAGGTTAATAGAATAATCGTATTATATAGCGGCAATCCAATCGGTCCCATGGCTTGGGTTTCAGTACCATCAGGCGTTAATACTAATGGCCAATCAGCAACAAAATCAGGCCATAATATAATATTGGTCATCGCATTATTACTAGCACCGCCCAGCCACGGTACCGCAATCATTCGAATATAAAATAATGCACCAAAAAACGCCCCAAAGAACATCACTTCAGAGAAAATAAACCAACTCATGCCTTGTCGAAATGACCGATCCATCTGAGTGCTGTATAACCCTCCCATTGATTCGTTAATAACATCTCGAAGCCACCCCGTTAGCATTAATAAAATTAATCCAACCCCAGTTAATAAAATCCATGGTCCTTGACCTGCTAATAAATCACCGACGGTCGCTCCTGCGCCCAAGGCAATTAAAAATAATGCCACTGCACCTAAAATGGGCCAACCACTGGCAGCTGGCACATAATATTCATCAGTGCTTGCAAGTGTGGATTGCTGGGGATCATCATAAGAGTTCGACATTTTTCACCTCATTATCTTGCTTGTTAGCTTGAGTAAGGGGTTGTACATTCGAAGTTACGTCATAAAGCGTATAGGCTAATGTCAGCACCTTAATATCCCGCGGTAGATCAGGATCGACATAAAATACTAATGGTAATTCAGCTTGCTCACCCGCCGCTAATGGCTGATGGTTAAAACAGAAACACTCAATCTTATTAAAATATTGAGCCGCAATTCCAGGAGTTACTGATGGTACTGCTTGGCCGACAGATGCTTGCGTATTAAGATTTTTCGCGTCATATTTAATGATTTTCGTCTCCCCAGGGTGAACATCAACTTGCGTGACCTGTGGCGTGAACTGCCACTTCACATCGGGGTTTATGTAAGCAACAAATTCGACACTTACGGTACGACTATGATCAATATTGTCGCTAACCTTGGTGGGGGTGGTTGCGGTTTTACCGTTGATTCCCGTAAGGTCACAAAACACGTCATATAACGGCACTAATGCAAAGGCAAATCCAAACATAGCGATGGCTGCAAAGACTAATGCAATTACGGAGCGTTTTGATTGTGAGTCCATATCAACCTCTACTCATCAATTTTAGGTGGGGTTGAAAAGGTGTGATACGGCACGGGAGAAGGGATTGTCCATTCTAGACCTTCGGCTCCTTCCCATGGTTTTGAGGCTGCTTTTTCGCCTCCACGAATACACTTCACCACCACCGCAACAAAGAATAATTGTGAGATACCAAATAAAAAACCGCCAATACTCACTACCGCATTAATATCAGCAAACTGCAGTGCATAATCCGGAATACGACGTGGCATACCCGCTAAACCTAAAAAATGCATTGGAAAAAATAAAATATTGACCGAAATTAATGAACACCAAAAATGCCATTGTGCTAAACGTTCATTAAACATATGCCCAGTCCATTTGGGTAGCCAATAATATGCTGCCGCCATAATGGAAAAAATAGCCCCAGACACCAACACATAATGAAAATGCGCCACCACAAAATAAGTATCGTGATATTGAAAATCAGCGGGGGTAATAGCTAACATTAATCCCGAAAAACCACCGATGGTAAATAACACAATAAAGGCGATCGCAAATAACATTGGCACTTCAAATGTCAGTGAACCACGCCACATGGTTGCCACCCAGTTAAATACCTTTACTCCAGTTGGTACCGAAATCAACATGGTGCAATACATAAAAAATAACTCGGCAGCAACGGGCATACCCGTGGTAAACATATGGTGCGCCCATACCAAAAAACTCAATCCTGCAATCGAAGCGGTGGCATACACCATAGAGCTATAACCAAAGAGTTTCTTACGCGAAAATGCAGGGATAATTGCTGAAATAATACCGAAACTCGGTAAAATCATAATATAAACTTCAGGATGACCAAAAAACCAAAAGATGTGTTGGAACATCACCGGATCGCCACCACCGGCGGCATCAAAGAAACTGGTGCCAAAATATTTATCGGTTAATACCATGGTGACAGCACCCGCCAACACCGGCATAACGGCTATTAGTAAAAAAGCGGTGATTAACCATGTCCACACAAACAATGGCATTTTCATGTAGGTCATACCAGGGGCGCGCATATTAACAATAGTGACCACCACATTAATCGCCCCCATGATCGAACTGATCCCCATAATATGAATCGCAAACACAAACAATCCAGTACTTGCTGGGCTATAAGTGGTCGACAGTGGCGCGTAAAATGTCCAACCAAAATTAGGACCGCCACCTTCCATAAATAACGAGGCTAACAACAAGCTAAAGGCAAACGGTAGAATCCAAAAACTCCAGTTATTCATTCGTGGTAAAGCCATATCTGGCGCACCAATCATTAATGGAATCATCCAATTAGCTAATCCGGTAAAAGCGGGCATGACGGCACCAAATACCATGATCAAGCCATGAACAGTGGTCATTTGATTAAAGAAATTAGGTTCAACTAATTGTAATCCAGGCTGAAACAACTCTGCACGAATCACCATCGCCATCGCGCCACCAACAAAAAACATCGATAAGCTAAATAATAAATAAAGCGTACCAATATCTTTATGATTAGTGGTAAATAGCCATCGTTTAATCCCCTTAGGTGGATGATGATCATGGTGCTCAATGATGGGTTGTTGGCGCAAAATATCCGTCATGCTGATAATTCCTTATAACTACTGTCCATTTTTAATCGCCTGAATATCAGCGGCTTGTACGGTTTCTCCGGTATTATTACCCCAAGCATTACGCTCATAAGTAATTACAGCCGCTAACTCTTTAAGGCTTAATTGCGGACCAAAAGCTTGCATGGCGGTTCCGGTATTTCCATGCACGACAATCTTGATATGTTCAATACGACGTTGCGGATCAATCGAAACACCTTGTGCTGCTAATGCAGGAAATGCTCCTGGAATCCCCTCGCCACTCGCTTGATGGCACATAGCGCAACGGTTGTTATAGGTTTTTTCGCCCAGCACCATCAGTTCATCCATCGTCATTGTCATGGCTAATAACTGTTGTTCTTGCTCCCGCGCTAGACGTTGGCTGGCTTGTGTTTGTTGTAGCCACTGATCGTATTCAACTTGTGTTTTTGCAATAACGACAATCGGCATAAAACCATGATCTTTACCGCACAACTCCGCACATTGACCACGGTAAATACCCGGCTTATCAATACGCGTCCATGCTTCATTAATAAAGCCGGGATTAGCATCTTTTTTAACGGCAAATGCAGGCACCCACCAAGAATGGATAACGTCTTGCGAGGTGATTAAAAAACGGATTTTCTTGTCGATAGGAACCACTAATGGGTAATCGACTTCTAATAAATAATTAGCCCGTTTAGGACGCAGATTTTCAATTTGAGCCGCGCTGGTCGCGAGGTGAGAATAAAATTCAACATCTTGATCAAAATAGCGATAATGCCATTTCCACTGTGAACCTGTGATTTGAATAGTGAGATCAGATTTTGACGGCTCTTCCATTGCGAGTAGTGTTTTAGTGGCGGGAATCGCCATCGCAATCAAAATAATAAAGGGGATCAGAGTCCAAATAATTTCAACTTTGGTGCTTTCATGAAAAGAAGCCGCAACGGCACCTTTAGATTTTCTATGGTGGAAAATAGACCAAAACATCGCCCCAAAAACTGCCATTCCAATAGCGATACAGATATAAAGAATCGTCATATGTAGACCAAAAACATCTTGGCTTATCGCAGTAACACCGGGGGTCATATTAAGTTGTATTGGTTCAGCAAATAATGACGATGAAAATAGGATTAATCCACTACTACCGATCAGCTTGCGTATCATCGTTCTGACCTCCTTTGTCGGCAACATCTCGCCTCACACAGCACATGCAGCGACAAATAGATCTACCCGCAGCAAAGCTAAAATAACATTCCTCTATGTTTAACTTAGGCACTAAATTACAATAGCGCAAAAAAATACCCATTAAAAACTATTAACAAATCACTAGATAAGACAATGATATTTTAGATAAAATCATCACTAATCATTTTACGAGATAAAAAAAAAGCGTAGCTTATGCGCTACGCTTATTGGTGTTTACTCAATCTGTCGTTAACTACTGTCTACATCCAATCAGCGTTACGAATGACGCCAACAGCAATCCCTTCAATAGTCAGGTTTTGATGCTCTAAATTAACTTCAATTGGTGAAAACTCTTCATTTTCAGCATGAAGCAGTACTTTAGCTCCTTGTTTATCAAGTCGCTTAACCGTCACTTCATCATCAACTCGAGCAACAACCACTTGGCCATTATGGACATCTTGCGTTTTATGTACTGCAAGTAAATCACCATCCATAATACCGATATTCTTCATACTCATACCATTCACACGTAGTAAGAAATCCGCGCGCGGCTTAAATAAGGTTGGATCAACTTCATAATGAGCTTCAACATGCTCTTGGGCCAAAATCGGCTCACCAGCAGCAACATGGCCAATTAAAGGTAATCCTTTTTCATCTGCTACATCATCCGCGATTAATAAACGGATCCCTCGAGAGGCACCAGGAATAATTTCTAATACACCTTTACGGGCTAAAGCTTTTAAATGTTCTTCTGCTGCATTAGCAGAACGAAAGCCAAGTTCACGTGCTATTTCTGCACGAGTGGGTGGCATTCCACAATCATCAATCTTTGTTTTGATCAAATCAAAGACTTGTTGTTGTCGCGGCGTTAACGGCTTCATGAGTCACCTGTCTTTTTATACAGTTGCTGTGAGTATATCCAGTGTTCAAAGACAATAAAAGCCAATTGTTTACGAAAACAGCAATTTGACTAGGAATTCAAAGCCATTCAGTAACTTGGCTAAAAAAATATAATGTCATTATTTAGGGCAATAATTTCAACAGAATCAATCATCTTTCATTAACTGGTCATGCCAGATCGATTTTTAATCCAAAAGTTGTTATAAAAATAAACCATGACTTAGTTAAAAAAGTGGTATTTTAAGCTTTATTTACCGCATATATTCGGCATGAAAGTTGCCTTTTTCTGCTGTTGTGCGGCGTATTTAGATTCAGAGGCTAATTATATCTATGTCACGCGGGCAGAAAATCTATCAACAATTATTAAAATTGCCACTTTCGGTATTGGTAAAACCTCATTCGATTCCATCAGATCCAGTTGCTGACTTAGAACTCGATTTAGCTCGCCCAATCGTCTATATATTGCCGTACCGTTCTAATACAGATCTACTAACTCTACGTAGCAGCGCACTCGCATCAGGCCTACCTGATCCCTTGTCGCAATTAGAAATTAATGGCCAATCTTTTCCACGTTTTGTTTGTGTTGCTGAAAACCCAAGCGTCTTTGGCAATAAGACCGGTTTACCACAAGATTCAATCACACTTTTTAGTGAATTATTGGATTTACATAAACAAGACAGTGAATTAAACATTCAATTAATTCCTGCCTCTATTTTATGGGGTCGAGCACCCGGGAAAGAGTCAAAAACTAAACCTATTTTACGTCCTTTAAATGGCCCTAAAAAGATGTGGGCGATGTTAGGTCATGGTCGAGATTGTTTAGTTCGTTTGAGCACTCCAGTTTCTTTACGCTATATGGCGGATAATCACGGCACTGATGATGCAATTGCACAAAAATTAGCGCGTGTAGCTAAAATTCACTTTTCTCGTCAATTACTTGCCACCTCTGGACCTCGACTGCCTGATCGTAAACAACTTTTTAAACGCTTATTAGCATCAAAAGCCATTGATAAAGTAGTACAAGAAGAAGCATTAAGCCGTCAAATTCCCGTAGAAAAAGTACGTCGTGAAGCGATTGCGATGATGGAAGAAATTGCGGCAGATTTCTCTTATCCACTGATTAAACATGGCGAACGTTTCTTAGGTTGGTTATGGAATAAACTGTATCAAGGCATTAATATTACTAACGCGCAGCGTATTCGTCGTTTAGCGCAAGATGGCCATGAGATTGTCTATGTTCCTTGTCACCGTAGCCATATGGATTACTTGTTACTGTCTTATGTTCTGTATCAAGAAGGCTTAGTGCCACCGCATATTGCCGCAGGTATTAACCTAAACTTCTTCCCAGCTGGTCCAATTTTCCGCCGTGGTGGTGCATTCTTTATTCGTCGCAGTTTCAAAGGTAATCGCCTTTATTCGACAGTTTTTCGTGAATATTTAGCGCAACTCTTTGCCAAAGGCTATTCGGTTGAATATTTCAGTGAAGGGGGCCGTTCACGCACAGGACGCTTACTTCCTGCCAAAACAGGCATGTTATCAATGACTGTCCAAGCGATGTTACGCGGCTTAAATCGCCCTGTGACCTTGGTGCCCGTTTATATTGGTTATGAGCACGTAATGGAAGTAGGTACGTATGCCAAAGAGCTACAAGGCAAACGTAAAGAAAAAGAAAATGTCGGTCAAGTGCTGCGAACTCTGCGTAAATTACGTAATTTCGGCAAAGGTTACGTTAACTTTGGTGAGCCGTTATCACTTAATCAATATTTAAATGATAACGTACCGAATTGGCACAAAGACATCAATCCAATCGAACCACCACGTCCAAGCTGGCTTTCACCTGCAGTGAATGATTTAGCCGTTAAAATGATGACCCATATTAACGATGCGGCGGCGACGAATGCCCTTACTTTATGTGCACTGGCACTGTTATCATCTCGCCAACGCGCATTAAGTCGTAGCTCATTAGAACAGCAAATTGAATGTTATCTTGAACTACTGCGCAATGCTCCATACTCAAAGCATTGCACCACCCCAAAAGATAACGCTACTCAATTGGTCGATCATGCGATCACCATGGATAAATTCTTGGTTGAACGTGATGTACTAGGTGAAATTATCTCACTTGATCGTGAGCAATCAATCTTAATGACCTACTACCGCAACAACATTATTCACTTGTTTGCGTTACCATCATTAATTGCTCATATTGTGGTGCAACAACAGTGCTTAACCCGTGCTGATATTCATCAGCAAGTTGAGTTATTGTATCCATTCTTAAAAGCGGAATTATTTTTACGCTTTAATGAACAGCAATTACCATTAGAAATTGATCGTTTAATTGCTGAGTTAATTCGTCAACGATTATTGTTACTTGATGGTGACACTATTGCGATAAATAATGTTCGCATTGGGCCATTGCAACTATTAGCACGTATCATAACGGAAACATTACAACGTTATGCAATTGCACTGACACTACTCAATGCTGAACCACAACTACCAAAAACAGACTTAGAACAACAGAGCCAAGTACTTGCTCAACGGTTAAGTCGTTTACATGGTATCAATGCACCCGAGTTTTTTGATAAAGGTGTATTTAGCACATTAGTGAAAACCCTTCGTAGTGAAGGCTATCTTAATGATGAGTGTCATGCTGTAACACAGCCAGTAGAGAAACTTGCAGATTTATTAACGTCATTAGTTTCACCTGAAGTGAAATTGACCATTCAAGCTGTCATGCAGCCCGATGAGGAATTGACGAACCACTAATAGTTCGACATAAAAAAGCGCCTAACGGCGCTTTTTTATGTCTCAAGATCGCTGCTATGAACCACTTACGGCCATAATACGCTCAAACTAATACCAATAAAAATCACCATGCCAACATAATTATTATTTAAAAAAGCTTTAAAACATTGTTCGCGTTGACGATCTTGAATTAGCATTTGTTGATAAACAAACAATGCTGACACTAACAACAAAGACCAATAATACCAATGACTTAATTTCAACATTTCGCCAATTGCAATCAGTAACATAATAGTTGCTAGCTGCAATATTCCAATGATTAACTTATCAAACCGACCAAAAAGAATCGCCGTTGATTTAATTCCAACCTTGAGATCATCATCACGATCAACCATTGCATATAAAGTATCATAAGCAATCGTCCATAAAATATTAGCCACAAACAAGAGCCATGCTACTGTCGGTAATGCACCAGATTGAGCAGCATAAGCCATTGGAATTGACCACCCAAACGCAGCCCCCAACACCAATTGTGGCAAATGCGTATAACGCTTCATAAATGGATAAGCAGCAGCCAATATTACCGCAACCACCGACAACATGATGGTAAGGTTATTCATGGTCAATACTAATAAAAATGACACTAATACCAACAAGCTAAACAAGCCTAACGCTTCGCGCTCAGAGACTTTACCTGATGGCATGGGTCGATTAGCAGTGCGCTTTACATAACCATCAACATTACGATCAGCAAAATCATTGATGACACATCCTGCGGCGCGCATAAATACCACCCCAAGTACAAACACCACCAAAACATCTACTTTAGGAAAACCATTCCCCGCTAAAAATAATGCCCATAAGGTTGGCCATAACAACAATAAACTACCAATTGGGCGATCAAAACGGGCTAACTGCCAAAAAGCTCTGGCCTTGGTTATTTCTAACATCCTTTTTCCTTAGCATATACTGGCGATTCGGTTAAGAATAATTCCGCCACCAGCATTGGCTTTTCATTGATCCATAATCGCGAACGTCGAGCCCATTGAGGCTGTTGTTGAGTACCAAGATTAGCAACTTCTAAAGCGTCACGACGTGAATTTTTATCATTAAAAACACGATAGCCTAACGGACTATTACCAAGATCGATGAGGTCTTGTTCTTTGCCACTTAGCGTTGTCATCGGGATCAAAGTGCGCGCAAATACCCATGGATGTTGATCTCCATAAAGTATCACTTCCCGTTCTAAACAATCACTATCGCCGACCAGCTGTCGCTCCATAATTGATAGCTTATCATTACTGATCATTGTCTGTGCTAACACCGTTACGGTAAAATGTTGACAATATTGTGCCAAGCGACGCGACAATGAGGCCGACTCAAGTAACCAAACACCATGTGATGTGTGATCTAAGGCCCATGATTGTATTGAGTACCATTTAGCGCTCTGAAGTAGAGGACTGTACAACTGCTTGAATTCCGACATTTTTTACACTACAAAATTAACAACGACGTGATCAAAACACTTGGTTGAAAGTGGTTAATTTATTAACATATTGATCTGCTATTGTAGCAAGAGGTAACGAATTCGAATATCGTTAACGCTAGTAGATTACACCTAGTTAAGTCTAAATGTCCCTAACTGCATGAGTATCATGATGAAAAAAACTGTTTTTGTAGCGTGTTTCTTGATGGTGATAACATTAATGTCACCAATCACTTATGCAAAACAGCCAACGAGTGCGCTAACTCAATCAAATATTAGTTATTACACCTTAACACCTGATATCACGACCAACTATATTATTAATAATTCTCGATTAGGGTATATTCAGTTACGAATCGATTTAATGCTAACAAATAATAATCAGCTTATTAATATTGAACATCATGCACCTCTGATTCGTGACACGATTATTAGCATTATTAACCAACAATCTGAACAACAAATAAAATCATTCGCTGGGCGTGAAAAAATTCGTCAATTAAGTAAACAGAAAATCAATCAATTATTAGTTGCCGAAACCGGCCATCCCGCGGTTGATGCGCTTTTATTTACTAAATATTTATACCAATAATCACCCACAAAAAAAGCGCCCAACGGCGCTTTTTGATAACAGATTTGTCTCTAAAGATGATAATAGCTATGCAGCTGCAATCGCTGTCTGTGCTTGATGAACAAGAATATAATCGGCAATTATCTGTTGCTGTTCAGCTGTTAAATATAAGCCCAACTTACTACGACGCCATAGCGCATCAGTTGCTGTTTGTACAAATTCATATGTAATTAAGTAATCAAGTTCACACTGGTAAAATCCTTCACCAAAGTGCTGCCCCATCTCGGTTTCTGTCGTGATACCAGCAAATAAGACCTCAGTTCTCGAGCCATAATTATGGGCCATGCGCTGACAAGTAAACGTCGTTAACCACGGGTACTGTTGCTGTAATTGTGTAGCCAGCTTATCACCATCAAAATCAGCACTGCCACCAGGTAAATAACTGTCCTTAGTCCAAGCCGGTCCAATATTAGAGTAAAACGGCGCTAACTTAGCTAATGCTGATTCTGCTAATTTACGATAGGTGGTGAGCTTACCACCAAAGACCGACAGTAAAGGTGCTTCATCTGCTTGTTGTTCTAGCTCTAAAGTATAGTCACGAGTTACCGCTTGTGGTGAGTCTGATTCATCATCACATAACGGCCTTACACCACTCCAATTCCATACCACATCTTCACGCTGACATTGATGCACAAAATGGCTGTTATACACCTCAAGTAAGTAATCAATTTCTTGATCATCAATCGCGACATCACGCGGATCACCATGATACTCAACATCTGTCGTACCAATTACTGAGAAACGATCTAAATAAGGGATCACAAATACAATGCGATTATCTTCATTTTGAAGAATATAGGCTTGAGGCTGATCATGCACTCGTGGTACGACAATATGTGAGCCCTTAATTAAGCGAATATTACGTGGCGATGTTAAATCAGTACTATGATCATAAAATGATTTTACCCATGGCCCAGTTGCATTCACTAATCCGTGAGCGCAGCGTTGGAATGTTGCTCCTGTTACACTATCTTTAATCGTAACACGCCAAATATCCCCCTCTCGAACCGCTTGTTCTACTCGACAACGATTACGCACTTCTGCGCCATGTTTTACCGCTTCCATCGCATTTAAAATGACGAGTCGCGCATCATCAACCCAACAATCAGAATATTCAAATCCTTGTTTAATCGCAGGTACTAATACCGAATCAGCACCAAATGACAAACTTTTACTCGCAGGAAGAGTGGTACGTTTACCTAAATGATCATATAAAAATAATCCGGCACGAATCATCCATGCTGGACGTAAATGTGGCTGATGTGGCAGTCGAAATCGCATTGGTTTCGCTATATGAGGCGCTTTTTTTAATAGTACTTCACGCTCAGCCAATGCTTCTGCCACTAATCGAAATTCATAATGTTCTAAATAACGCAAACCACCATGAATCAGCTTTGAACTTGCCGATGAGGTAGCAGAAGCAAAGTCATCAGCTTCATAAAGACCAACGCTCAGCCCGCGCCCCGCAGCATCAGCCGCAATGCCAGTACCATTAATACCGCCACCAATCACAATGAGATCCAAAATTTGACTATTTTCGAGGCCGTTTAATGCTACTGTCATAATGTTCACACCTATTCAATTAACCATAACAAAACGAACTAAAAATGTTCGTTCGAAAGTGATAATTTGATAATAGCGTATATATTGATCTAATCTAGCCTTAGTTAATCTTGTTGTGACATAAGTTTGATCATTAGCGCAAATTTGATATTTATTGCTATTACAACCAAAAAAAACGGGCTTCTATTAAAGAAGCCCGCTATTTGAGTGTCTATTTAGCGCGGTAAAGGTTTATACCACGACTTCAAAATGGATCTCATTTTCCTGTAACCGTTCAACAAGGCTTATAGGAGGGAGTTGATCAGTAAACAGCATATTAACTTGGCTAATATCACCTAAATTTACCATCGCATTACGACCAAACTTCGTATGGTCGACCCCCAGCATCACACAGCGACTATTTTCAATGATCGCTTGCTTAACTCGTACTTCATGGTAATCAAAATCAAGTAATGAACCATCAAGATCAATGCCACTTATACCTAAGATGCCAAAATCTAAGCGAAATTGTGACACGAAATCAAGGGTTGCTTCACCGACAATACCGCCATCACGATTACGTACTTCACCACCCGCTAAAATAACGCGAAAATCTTCTTTGGCCATTAATAAACTAGCGACATTGAGATTGTTGGTAACAATCCGCAAATCTTTGTGGTTCATTAACGCACGAGCAACAGCTTCTGGTGTTGTACCAATATCAATAAACAATGTTGCGCCATCAGGAATATGGCTTACCAATGCTTGAGCAATACGATCCTTTTGCTCCAATTGTAAAACCTTTCGAGTGGTATAAGCCGTATTGACTGAGCTAGAAGGGACTGTTGCACCACCATGGTGACGACGAATTTTATTTTCATCAGCCAATTCATTAAGATCTCGCCGAATAGTTTGCGGACTGACATTAAAGCGCATCACAAGATCATCGGTACTGACGTATCCCTGACTCATGACTAAATCAATAATTTCTTGATGACGTTTACTTTGCTTCACGGCTGGAAAGCTCCTATCTATACCTGCTATATTCAGCAATGAAAGGTAATAAAAACAAGGCTTCGCCAATGCGAAGCCTTTTTATATTACCTACAGCTCAACCAAGAAGCCAAATTTAATCATCCATTTTGCTGTTGTAACTCAAGTTGTTGCTGTTGATAGACCTTCTTTTCACCAATCATAGTGATAATAAAGAAGAAAATGGCCAGCACACACGAAGCTGTTAGAACAATAAAGCCACCATCCCAACCAAAATGATCCACCGTATACCCTAACAAGGCATTCGCAGCAACCGCACCACCTAAGTAACCAAATAGACCCGTTAACCCAGCAGCTGTACCAGCGGCTTTTTTAGGTGCAAGCTCTAATGCATATAAGCCAATTAACATTACTGGCCCATAAATTAGGAAACCAATCGCAACCAATGCCATCATATCGATACTTGGATTACCTGGAGGATTCAACCAGTAGACCAATACCGCAACAGTCACTAGTGCCATAAATAAAATCCCTGCAGGTGCACGGCGACCTTTAAACAGCTTATCGGATATCCAACCACACAATAACGTTCCGGGAATACCTGCCCACTCATAAAGGAAATATGCCCATGATGACTTATCCACGGTAAAGCCTTTCGCTTCACCCAAATACACTGGCGCCCAATCTAATACGCCATAACGAATCAGATAAACAAACGCATTCGCAATCGCGATAAACCACAATAATTTATTATTAAATATATATTTAAAGAAAATCTCTTTTGCAGTCATCTCTTTTTCAAACGACTTATCATAACTTTCTGGATAATCGTCTTTGTATTCTTCTATTGGTGGTAAGCCACAAGATTGCGGTGTATCGCGCATTACCAAAATGGTAAAACCCGCAACCAAGAGCGCAAAGAAAGCTGGAACATAGAAAGCAGAACGCCAATCATCATTAAATGCCCACAGGCCAAATATAAATAATGGACCAATTAAACCGCCACCAACGTTATGGGCGACATTCCACACAGAAACTAATCCCCCTCTTTCTTTATGTGACCACCAATGCACCATGGTTCGCCCACAAGCAGGCCATCCCATCCCTTGAAACCAACCATTTAAAAATAACAGCACAAACATCGCGGTAATACTGCCAGTTGCCCAAGGCATAAAGCCAAAGCACAACATCACTATTGATGACAATATCAATCCTGAGGCTAAAAAGAAGCGAGGATTAGATCGATCAGATACATTCCCCATTAAAAATTTAGATAAGCCATAAGCAATTGATACTGCCGCTAGTGCAACCCCTAATTCACCACGGCTATAGCCATATTCTTCAATCAAATATGGCATCGCTAGCGAAAAGTTTTTACGCACTAAATAGTAACCAGCATAACCAAAAAAAATACCAACAAATAATTGCCACCGTAACCGTTTATAGACCGGATCAATACTTCCATCAGGTAAGCGCTGTTTATGCGCTACGGGGGTAAATAAACCAAACATAGATGTTCCTTTCTGTTGTCTCACTGCTGTAGGGCAGCATGTGCCGTTGACGTAATACGCTGCGGGCATCTTATGGTGATTGTTTTAAGATTTAAGGCTACAAACAATCGCTTTATTTTCGATATCAATCAAAACCATACAAATTATTGCGCGAATGGTTGATTAAAAATGTGAAAACAGTCAAAGACAGACAGATAAAGATGAACAGATATGAAAATAACGCGGGTTTATATTAACATTGGACTCACTATCAAATAATCAACAGCTTTAGTTAATATTAATATAATGATCACTTCCACGATGATGTTAATAGACTCAACATCACCGCAAAAGTTGTAGGGAAAACAACCAGCAGGCTAGTGTTTAGACCGTAGTAATTTGGCATCCACGAATGCAATCGCACAACCAGTTAACAGCCCCATTAGATGAGCCATATTGGCAATAGCAATGCCCGCAGGCTCAGCAAAACCAATCACCAGCCACACCAACATAAATACCACGTAAGAGCGAGCGATCACTAACCCTCGCTGTGGTGCCAACCATCCCATCCACCAGATATAACCGAGTAAGGCATAAACAACCCCTGATAGACCACCAAAATTAGGTCCATCCAGCCAGAATTGACCAAAACCTGAAATCAATGACGAGATCAAAAATAGCTGTACGAGTTTTGCTGAACCACTATGACGTTCAATCTGTCCGCCTAATAGCCACCACCATAAACAGTTAAAAATCACATGCAACGCTGAGAAATGAAGTAACGCATGACTAAAATAACGCCACAGTTGCCATTGATCACCATTCATAAATGGAAAATGAAACCAATCAAATAACAGGGATTCAAAGCCTAATAACCATAATCCATAAATCACGAGTGATACGACCATCACCGTCAATGTAAATGGCCCGGCTTGCGCTTTCACCATTGATACTAAACTGGGACTGGAGTAATCAAATTTTGCCGTACGGCTCTCCGCCACTTGCCATGATGCTTCTTGATATTTACGACCATTAGGGTTGGCAATAAATGCATTCAATTCAGCTTCGGCTTCAATAAGATATTGGCTATCTTGTAGCCACAATGCAAACTTCCCTTCAGGCTCAGGTGCTAAAGTCAGTTCAATACCCCGAGAAGCCATATAATCAATAAATGCTTGCGCATGACGTGGGTTATAAAATTCAGCTAAGCGATGCATAGTTATCACTCTAATCGATAGGATATTATAAGTAGTAAAGACAACAACTTGTTATTACATCAAAAGGTATAACACGATCTAATGAATAGTCATTATTTTATCAATGCAAACTTAACTAAGCTTGTACCACAGGTAAGCCAGCACGACGCCAAGCTTCAAAACCACCATCAATGCTATACACGTGCTCATAACCTTGATTTACTAAATATTGTGCGGCACCTTGGCTACTGACACCGTGATAACACATCACTAATAAAGGTTGCTCAAAATCGACCTCATCCATTAATGTTACCATCGTATCGTTAGTAAGGTGAAAAGCGGCTTGAACATGAGCCTGCGCATAAGATTGAGGATCACGAATATCAACTAAAACCGCATTTGGTTGCTGTAATAATTGGTAGGCATCTTGGACTGAAAGAGGTTGAAACTGTTCCATAAGGTTTCCTTTTAATGGCTTCAAGAAAGGTAAAGCGCAATGGCTACAAATACTATTTATGATCGCGATCGATAATATTCATCTGAGATCGTAACCATACGATCTTATCAATATATCCACCAAAATCGACAATGAATCACTATTGTACCTTAGCTTAAATGTGGTATCTCCTATCAAAAAAGAAGCCTTTATCCACACCACTGCCACGATGAGTAACAATAACAGTTCAATCCCAACAAGGGTTTATTGGTCATCACAATCGCTCATCGAACACAAAGTAACCACCTGTGGAAAAGCCTGTGGATTGCGTTGATAATGTGGTTACTAATAAAAAGATCCACAACATGTAGATTGGATCCCAATATAACCTGTGGATAAGTTAATTAAACATACACACAATTATTCACAAATGCGACTTATGCCACATAAAATCATACAGATAACATCTTCTCTTACAATGGGGTTCGCTAACTCTCTATGTGGACGATCCACAGCGACAAAAAAACCGACTCTAAGGTCGGCTTCTCGATCATGAACGTTAGCAATAAATCAGTAAAAATCACCCACGGCATCTTTGAGCTTTTTCATGGCATTCTTTTCTAGCTGACGAATTCGCTCGGCTGATACACCATAATTATCGGCTAAATCTTGCAAGGTTGATTTTTGATCATCTAACCACCGTGAACGAACAATATGTTGGCTACGTTCATCAAGACTGGCTAATGCTTGTGATAAGCGATTATTAGCATGACTTTCCCAATTACTTTCTTCATAACTCAAGGCAACATCCGAGCCTTTATCTTCAAGGAAATAAGCGGGAGCCATCGGTGCTGAATCGCGTTCATCATCATCATTTTGCATTTCAAAGGTAGGATCTTGCGCAGCTAAACGTGATTCCATCTCGCGAACTTCAGCAGGCTCTACGCCTAACTGCTCAGCGACCATGTTCACTTCATCGTTATTAAACCAACCTAAACGCTTCTTTGATTTACGTAAATTAAAAAATAATTTTCGCTGCGCTTTGGTGGTTGCTACTTTAACTATCCGCCAATTACGTAATACATATTCATGGATCTCAGCTTTGATCCAATGCACCGCAAACGACACTAATCGCACGCCGACTTCGGGATTAAAGCGCTTAACCGCCTTCATCAAACCGATATTACCTTCTTGAATTAAATCAGCAATCGGCAAACCATAGCCTGAATATCCACGAGCAATATGTACGACAAACCGCAAATGGGACATCACTAACGCTTTCGCAGCATTAATATCACCGTCATAGTGTAGAGCTTCAGCAAGCTCTTTTTCACGCTCAGGCGTTAGCATTGGATAACGGTTTACAGTCTGAATATAACTTTCAAGACTATCCGCCGAAACTAGAACTAATTTCGACATCTCATTTGACATTCGAAAACCTCGTGTAATTTTTGTGCGATCACAACGGTTATTGAGCATATGCTAGCGTTGTGTGAACCGACAATGATGCCTGCAAACATAGTTAAAATGCAAGTCACAGCGCAAATATATATGATTACAAGCATCACTTTTTCTTATTATGTTGTTTTAAAATGATTAACAACAACAATTATACAGGGTTAATTTCACGCAAATGACGTCCAGCAGCAAGACGTGCTGCCATTAGGCCCAAGAAAGTAGCGACCATTATCATGATCAAGCCCTCATCCCAATTTAAGCCCAACATTCTAAAATGACTGCCATACAAATTCGCTAACTGCGCAACAGCATCACCCAATAGTAAAGTTACCCCTTGAGTTAGCCCCCATGCAATCAATGCAGCAATCAAGCCATACCACACCCCTACATACAAATAAGGACGTAAAATGTAGCTATTGGTCGCACCGACCATTTTCATAACTTGAATTTCATCTTTATGACTTAGCACTTGTAAACGTAAGGTATTACCAACAATTAAAAATACAGCAAACAGCATTAAGCCCGACATTAATAGTGCTAACGCAATTGCTAACTGCTGAATAGCCGCTAAACGCTGTAGCCAATCTCGATCTAAACGAACTTCTGCTACATGATTCTGCTGACCCAACTTTTGCGCTAATTGATTGGCTTTAGCTGTCGTTTGCCAACCACTCTTTGGCTCAACAATCACTACCGCTGGTAAGGGGTTATTCTGCTCATCAAATAAATTAAGCGCTTTGTCAAAACCACTATTTTGACGAAATTGTTCTAAACCTTGATCAGCTGTAATAAATTTCACGCTGTTAACTTGTGACCAGTTTTTAATTTCATCCGCTAAAGCTTGTCCATCGTCATTACTGGTATTGTGCTTTAAATACAGTGTAATTTGACTTGGATTTTGCCATGCATCAGCAACCACGGTAATGTTTTTCGCCATTAAATAAAAAGTACATGGCAAAGTTAAAGCAACGGCTAATACTGCAAGGGTTAAAAAATTACCCAGTGGCCGACGAAACATGTCTTTTAATGCTGAGCCTGCTTGTTGGCGATGAATTGCAAAAAAACCAATAGATTTACGCGCCATGTACCAGCTCCCTTAAATTGCCTTTATGTAGATCTAAACGACGATAATCACGGCTAGCCAGCAATGATGTATCATGGGTTGCCATCAATACTGCAACACCAACCCGATTAAACTCTTCAAATAATCGCAACACTTGTTGTGATAATTCAGCATCAAGATTACCTGTTGGCTCATCAGCCAGCAGTAACATTGGTTTATTAACAATAGCGCGGGCAATGCCAACGCGCTGTTGTTCACCGCCAGATAATTGGATAGGCAAACATTTTGCTTTATCCAATAATCCGACTTTATCCAAAGATGCACTCACACGGCGTTTGATATCATGTTCATTCATTTGCTCAACCCGTAATGGCAATGCAATGTTATCAAAAACACTGCGATCCATTAACAGCTTATGATCTTGAAAAATAATACCAATATTGCGGCGTAAAAATGGAATTTGCTTATTTGGTAATCGAGTAATATCGTGACCATTGAACCAAATCTTGCCGTCACTTGGACGTTCAAGGGCACAAATTAATTTCAGCAGCGTACTTTTACCGGCTCCAGAGTGACCGGTTAAAAAAGCCATATCTGCTGGTTTGAGATGAAAATCTACTTTTTGTAGGGCTTGCCTACCACCACGATAAGCTTTACTTACCTGCTGAAATCGAATCACTTTACTATTCCTCGTTGCTAAATAACGCTTCTATAAACTCATCGGCCGCAAATGGTCGTAAATCATCAATGCCTTCACCAATACCAATATAACGAATCGGAATATTAAATTGATCAGCAATTGCAAAAATAACACCACCTTTAGCGGTACCATCTAATTTAGTAATGGTGATCCCCGATACCGGAGCCACTTCACTAAATAGTTTTGCCTGACTAATGGCATTTTGACCCGTACCAGCATCCACTGTTAACATAATTTCATGCGGTGCTTCAGTATCAACTTTCTGCATCACTCGCACAATTTTACGTAACTCTTCCATCAGATGACCTTTGTTTTGCAAACGCCCTGCGGTGTCGGCAATAACAACATCAACATTTTTAGCTTTCGCTGATTCAATCGCATCAAAAATCACTGATGCACTATCAGCACCAGTATGCTGAGCGATCACGGGAACATTGTTACGCTCACCCCAAACCTGTAATTGCTCCACAGCCGCAGCACGGAAGGTATCACCCGCAGCTAGCATTACTGATTTGCCTTCAGCTTGGAATTGCTTAGCTAATTTACCAATAGTCGTCGTTTTACCGACGCCATTAACGCCAACCATTAAAATAACGTAAGGCTTTTTAGTCATATCAACCACTAATGGTTGTTCAACTTTAGCCAACATTTCACCCAATTCATCTTTTAATAGACCATAAAGAGCTTCGCCATCATGTAAATCACTGCGTGATGCTTTATCTGTCAGGTTATTAATGATTTTTAATGTGGTATCCATTCCCACATCAGCAATCAATAGTTGTTCTTCTAACTCTTCAAAGAGCTCATCATCAATTTTCTTACCGCGGAACAAGCCAAAGAAACCAGCACCAAAATTGGTTTTAGTACGCTTTAAGCCTCGCATTAAACGACTAAAAAAGCCTTCTGATTTTGGTTTTTCTTGCTCAACAGCCGCCGCTATTACAACGTCATTTTGAGTGTCATCGTCAGCAATGACTTCATTGGTTTTCTCATCAATAGCAGATTCCGCTTTTGACGTTAGTAATAACTCACTTTCATCAACAGTTTTATCTAATAACGGCTGTTGGTTTTCATCAACGGTTACAGTCTCATCATTAATGATACTATCAGTAACAATAGTGTCTTTTTGATGATCATTTTCTTGCAACGTTGCAGCCAATTGGCGATCATTAGTTTCAGCTATTAATTCTGGATCAATGGGTGCTTCTTGCTCAAGGTCATTATTATGACTGGCTTTCAGCCCCTCATCGTCAGAGGAATGTGTTGATTTTGGGCTATCAACCGAGCCATCAACTACTGATTGATCAGTAGCTTGTTCCTTTGATGCGTCGTTATCTTCAGAGCTAAATCCTAGCCACGAAAATAATCCGCGTTTCTTTTTTTCTGCCATTGGCAAATCCTAGCGCTTGATTGGTACAATTTACGGCCTAAAAACAGGTGTATACTATCATTTTCTTAACGGTCAAAAAAATCTATGACGCAGCGAAGACAGCAAACAACTCGCAAAACACAAAATAATCGTCCTGGTGGGTTCGTTAGAATCATCAGCGGACAATGGCGTGGACGCAAATTACCCGTTCATGATGTCGAAGGACTCCGTCCAACCACTGACCGTGTCAAAGAAACACTTTTCAACTGGTTAGCGCAAGACATTTATCAATCTAAATGCCTTGATCTCTTTACTGGTAGTGGTGGTTTAAGTTTTGAAGCGCTTTCTCGTGGTGCTGAAAGTGTCACCATGCTTGAACTTGATAAAAAAGCAGCGGCACAACTTGAAATCAACCTCAACACAGTAAAAGCAACCAATGCCACCGTGATCAATAGCGACAGTTTACGCTTTTTGTCACAAACAGGGACACCACACGATATTGTTTTTATCGATCCACCATTTCGAAAAGATCTTATTCAGGATGTTATCACAGCGTTAGAAAATAATGGCTGGTTAACACCACATGCAATGATTTATATTGAAGCTGAAAAGGAATTAGGTCAGTTGGCAATCCCTAGCCACTGGCATTTACATCGCGAAAAAAGTGCTGGCCAAGTCTGCTACCGCTTATTTTCCAGAGAGGAACCATGAAAGCACTGATCATTACTGCCAAAATAGCGATAGCCTTAGTATGGCTCGTATTATTCATTAATATCGTTCACCCTTTTCCTGGGGTTTCGGCGATAGCACTCTACATCATGACTGCATTTTTGTTCATGATGCACGGTTTACAAATGCTGATTTTCGTTGGTGCATTTGGTGATAAAATCAATATGTCGCGTTGGGAGCATTGGTCAATTTTAATCTTTGGTATCTTTGCGTTGCTGGATATTCGTCGTAAGCACATGATGTAATACCTAATTGAGCGGGCAACAGCATTGATGCTCGCTTTAATTATCTTATTCGTACCGATACTATGCCGTTATTGTTCTTTATCATGCTGACACTGCCAGCATAATTCAAATTGCCCCTGATTAACCTCGCCACAATGCCGACAATACCAATCATGATAATCATTACGTAAATACCCCTCAATAACGACTAAAGCTTGCTGCCATTGAGAGACAGCAACCCATAGCTGTACTTCTATCACGCCCATCGGTAACTCACCCGCTGCCGCCGCTAACGCCTCACCCGCCAAGCGTACTGATATACCCGTATTTTCTAATAAACCTTTAAGACTATGTGCTTCTAAACTATTGCTGGCGTTATACACACATTGCCATTGTTGATCCGCCATCCTTTTGCCTCATTAAATTAATATGAAAATAATTAATTAAAGATAGCAAGCTTGACTCAGATCTCTGTCTCTAATCTAAAATCTACTTTATTTGGCCATCATTCTCACACAGTGATAAACACTGTAAATAATGGCATTACACATTAATAACTTAGCTATAAAAACAAAAATAACGTGAAAAATTAAAGAAATAATACTCTAAGATACAATCAGTTAAATACAAAACAAACCATAAAAAAGGTAAATAATAAAAATCAGCACCAACTACCACCCACACAATGAAAACGGCATTTTTTATTACTTAAAAAAATGAAAAACCAACAACTTAGCTATTTAGCATACAATGCCAATTACAAACCAACAGTATAATTCAAAAATAACCACCAAATGGCATTACAACAAATCAATCTCTGTTTTTATTGTTTTTTTAATAAAAACTTACCAAACATGCCAATAAAAACAGAAACAAATAGGAAAAATAAAATAAAAATCAATTAAAACAACAACTAAAAAAGCATCAAACCCAGCATCACATGATTAACATTACATTTACAATGCAAAAGATACTGTTTTAATAGTAATAAATAGCCATTATCGACATTTTAAAATGTTTTTATATGACACAATCGCCACATTGCACTGTCAATGCCATTAAAATCATGTTATCTTTATTGTCAAGAAAAAATAAACTCACACTTAAGGATTAAAAATATGCTTACACACTCACAAAAACAAGGACTTGTAATGATTGCGGTTGTTGTTGGTTTAATGACACTCCCAATCATTTATTAAGTTTTATTCAAGAAACAAAAAAATAGCGCCTAATGGCGCCATTTTTTTATCTAAATTATCTCTATGCTCTTTCGTTATAACGTAATATGTTGCCAATGATAAAGATAGAACCCTAATGCCGCTAATGTAATACCACCAAGAAGTAAGATCGCCACTCCCCATACCAAGCGACTACTACGCGGCATTAACTCCACTTCGCACTCTGCACATAAGTCCATAAACAGTTGATAATGATTAGTTTCTGAGATAAAACTCTCCCCCGTCATTAACTCCTGACGTATCACAATGATTTTATGAAGCTTATTCACAATATCATCCGAAAAACGATTATCACAGCTCTGTACTAATTGCGTTAAGTCAGTCCCTTTAGCGTGATAATGTTGGCGTAATAAGTCTTCTAATTGACGTGATCGCTCAATAACTTGTTCAATCTCCATCATCACCTCTCTAAATCTTCCATTACAATTACCTTACCTAAGCTACCCATTCAACACAGTGTTTTAGTCAAATAATTGTACTCAGATCACGATTTTATTATCCAAAGTTAGGTATGTATAAATTTGCTGTGAATAATATCGTTGTCTTTATTTAATATAGCTTATTAACCACCAAGGAGTTTGGGAATGCCGACATGGATTATTGTCGTACTGTGCCTGCTATTACTATTGGCATTGTCTTATTTTGTCTATAACTATCGCCGCCATATCTTAGGTATTGATGCACCAGAAAAAAAAATTGAGGTTCAAATTTTAGACAAACAAAGTAACCGGATTATTGGTGCACAGCCAGGAGAGGAAGATGAAGAATATTGGTTTTATGTACAGCCACTAGCAGGAGGGCCTAAACGTGAATTCATGATAGGAATTCATTATTACCACGCCTTAAATCCCGGCGACAAAGGCATGATGACCTATCGCGGTCAACAATTTATTCATTTCGCATTACAACGCCAATAAATATCCCTCTGTTTGCTCATTATCTAATGAGCAAACAGATAATAAATGCGGTTATGGCACTAACCACGCGGTATAACGATGACGACTCAATAGCCAACTGGTCGCTAAAGCTAAACTCGCTGCAATTGCTGTCCATACTGGAATCGCAATTAACGGATTGGCAAAATAAAGATCATATTGTCGCAGTGGCCATAAAAAGATGGGATGGATCAAATACACCCCAAGGCTATATTTACTTAACCAGCTTAATCGAGTTTGAGTAGCCGCACTTAACTTATCACTCACCACACGACAAAGTAAGAACACCGTTGCTGCAACCAGCACTGTATTCAAGGTTTTATATGACAGCCAGCGACCGACTTTATATTCACCAGCGGCAAAACTATGGCTAATCACACTATAGTCAGTTATCACAACGGCGATCAGCGCTAATGGCAATAGCACCATTAAACTTGGCCAACGGTATTGATACAGGCAATAGCCTAACAATAAGTAGCCGCTATAAAGTAGATAAGTTTCACTCCATAACCCGTCAATATAAAACAAATATAAGCCGGTGATCAGCAGCCATACCATAATGACCCCTTTCACTTGCCCCGGTTCGGCTTTTTGTACCCACCACTGAATAACCGGAATCAGCAAATAAAGCGGAATAAAATAATAGAAAAAACCAAGGTGATAATAGGTTTCATGAATTGGTAATTTTTTTAGTACCGACCAACTTAGTGCACTATCAAAACCATGCACCGTTAAGCCAGAGAAAAAGGCATAAAATACCGACCACACTAAAAAGGGAATCAGCACTTTTCCAAATCGCCGTTTAATATAATAAACCGGTTCAAAAGGCCGCTGATCACTGAGCATCAAAGCACCTGTGATCATAATAAATACCGGCACAGCCCAACGACTAAGACTATTGATCGTGATCGCACTCATCCACTGCCAATCGGGTATTTGACCAAGCTGATCACGATAAGGACCAAGGACGTGGATCACGACAACTGCCAAGGCAGCAACCACTCGCAGTAAATCAAAAAATCCTATTTTTTCTCTCACTAACGGCCCCTTATATAAATAGCAACTACAAAAAAGCAGAGCCATAATCATTTACGGCTCTGCTTTGAATATAGCAGCCACTTAGCAGCAAGTATCTATTACAGTGTTCAATTAACCGATAACTCACTCATTGTTGGCAGTAATTTTACCTACTGGTTAAGGTTGTTGACGTGTTGCTGCTAATACAATTTCACGCACACATAAATTTTGAGGCTGGTTATAAGCATAACTAATCGCATTAGCAATATCTTGTGGCGCAATCACTCCACCCATGCCTTGCTTCCATTCTTGATAGCCAGCTTTAATTGCATCACTGCTAGTATGGCTTAGTAGTTCAGTTTCAACGGCACCGGGGGCAATCGTAATAAAGCGTACATTATCATCAGCCACTTCTTCACGAATATTTTCAGTAATAGCATGAACCGCAAATTTAGTTCCGCAATAAGCCGCATGATTAGGGAATGTTTTACGACCTGCGATTGAGCTGATGTTAATAACAGTACCTGTTTTACGTGCTTTCATCCCCGCAAGAACCACATGAATGCCGTTTAGCATGCCCATCACATTAACATTAAACATCGTTTGCCATTCAGCAGGATCCTGTTCATCAGCAAGACCAAGCAACATCATACCGGCGTTATTGATCAAGCAATCTACCGGACCAAATTTTTGTTCCGCTTCTGCCACCGCCGCTGCAATTGCTTTAACGTCTGTCACATCCACTTTACGGCACAATGTATTGGGTAGGTTTAATGCTTCCATCGCTTCAACGCGGCGAGCTAAAAGTAATAAAGAATACCCTTCTGCTGCTAATTTACGCGCAGTAGCTTCACCAATACCTGAACTTGCACCCGTGATCACAACTAAAGATTTTGCCATGTTTTTTTCCTCTAGAATAAACCGCACACTTGATGCAGCCAGCTAAGATGCTGTTGATGGCAATAACTATAGAACGAATGACTACGGCTGAAAAATATCTATTTCCTTGGTTTATCATCAACAAAAACTATGGATAACAACAAGCCATTATCAGTTTCAACAATGTGATAGGCTAATAAGGTCTTTTTCGATCGAGTAGTAACTGATGGATTTACGCTTATTACGGTTTTTTATTGCTGTTTATGAAGAAAAAAATATCACCTTAGCCGCAGAACGTTGTTGTGTCTCTCAACCCTCTATATCAAGTGGCATCAAACAATTAGAACAAGAGCTAGCGACACAGCTTTTTGTGCGCCATAAAAAAGGGGTTAACCTTACCGATGAAGCGCACTACCTCTATCCATTAGCGATTCGATTATTAAATGATGTTAATACGCTGCCACAACTTTTTCAGCAACGTACTGAACGTTTACCGCTGACATTGGCCAATTTTGCCGATCTTAGTCAAAGTCAGTTAGCAATGGTGTTGGCACAACTGCATCAACACATTCCTAATCTTTTAATTGAATTGGTGGATCACGATAAAAAAGCCGATGCACGATTAACGTTAGATATGTTTAAAGCTGAAGATGAAATTTTTCTGCCACTATGGGATGAAGATTATGTTCTATGTATGCTGCCTGATCATCCACTCGCAAGTTTAACCAGTGTATCGCCACAACAATTACATCAGCATGATTTTATTGAATGTCCACCGTGTGAGGCGCATCAACAAACCATTGGCTTACTCGCATGTGATGGCTTATCGGTTAATTTAGTCGCCAAAGCTGAACATAAGACCCAAGTAATGCATTTAGTTCAAGCGGGATTAGGGATCTCTTTTCTACCTACCGGTGTATTAGAAAGCGCTAATCAATTAGTGACTGTACCGCTTGAAGGACCACGTATGTTTCGTCGGTTAGGGTTATGTTATCCCACCACTAAAACCCTTAATCCCGCATTAGCAGCTTGTATCAAGGTATTAAGCCAACGTGTTGCCATTAACCATTAACCATTAACCTAACGATTAAATTTTACCTATCACAGCAATAAGAAAAATCGAATTTTTTATTGCCGTAAATATCTTTATCCTGACATTAGAGAAAAGTCAGTTAAATAGATAGGTTACTCAATGAATACAATCCAACACACGCCCCATGCATTAGTCGTTGAAGGTGGTGCAATGCGTGGTATTTTTGCTAGCGGTGTGCTGGATGCATTCCTTGAAAATAACTATTTGCCGTTCGACTTTGCAATTGGTGTTTCAGCAGGAGCCACTAATTTAATTGGTTATTTAAGTGGTAATTATGACCGCAGCCATAAAATTATTACTCAATATTCTCGCGATCCACAATTTATTAATTTTTCTCGTTTTACCCATGGTGGTCATTTGACAGACATCGATTGGTTATGGCGTACAACTGCGCGTTATTTACCGCTTAATTTATTAAAGTATGAACAACGCCAAATTCCACTTTACGCAACAACAACCAATATAGAAACAGGCACTGCAGAATATATTAAGGTCACACGTCATAATATTACTCCGTTAATGGAAGCGACCTGCGCCCTACCTGTTGCTTATCGTCATAATCCAACCATTGATGGTGTTGCAATGAGCGACGGCGGCATTGGTGATTCAATTCCCGTTATTGAAGCCTATCGGCGTGGCGCACGTGAAATTACCGTTATTTTATCTAAACCGCTTGGATTTCATAAACCTGAAACTAAACTACCGTGGTTAATTAAATCGATGTTCCATGATCATCCCGCTTTTGCAGCAGCCATAATGACACGTGCCAGTCGTTATAATGCCGCCCTTGATTTTATTAATCATCCGCCCGCAGATTGCACTGTAACGGTCATTGCACCTAATCAAAATTTCCATGTAGGCCGTTTAACTCGCAACCTTAACAAACTAGAACAAGGGTATTTGCAAGGTAAACAAGCCGGTCATCGCATCTGCGGTATTATTCCTTGTGAAAGTGAGCATTGCGACTCAACTTCATTAGTTGCTTAACCTTTGATTACATTGTAATTATAAGTTAAAACTATCATTACAATAGATACTGACTTCATCAAAACAAAAACACATTTTGTTTTTAATCATTGATGAGGGCTCAACCATGGCACACCAAACCAATTTAATCGGTCTTGACAGTGATAAAGCCTAAGCGCTGGCTGCTGATCTCAATCAACGGCTATCTAACTACCAAATATTTTATATAAATACGCGGAGTTACTATTGGAATAGTAAAAGCAAACAAGTTTTCGAACGACATTTGAAATTTGAAGAAATTTATACGGATTATCTTGTATAATCAATTTTGGTACATTTTTCTGCCCATGTAACGGCGTGTAAATAACTTTTTTGCACCTGCTGTTCTGATAATCCTAGACCGCTACACTCGATTGCGACTTGCTGCCAATCAGCTTTATCAAAAGCATCGACTAAATTTAATACTTGTCCAAGCTCTCCTTGCCGATGTAGTAATGACGCCTGAATATGAGGCTGAAGTTTTAATAACACTAATAAATCTGCTAACGAATTATCTAATAACGCATCTAATAATGAGAACATGCCAGCCAAAAAAGCCTGCTCTTTAGGGATGGTTAATATGCTATTACTCACTAATTCTTCGCACATCTTAGCCCGTTGTAATGACAGGGCATACAGTGCCTTTGGCTTATCTAATGCTGCATGTGCGGTTGCAACCACACCGACAAACATTCGCAGTTTATCTTCCCCTAAATACACTAATGCTTGATGAAATGAACTAATGGGTTCAATGAGTCGATGATTAGCATTATTCACATACCGCAGTAATAAATAAGACAGTGATACATCACGACTAATAATCTTTTCAATATTATCAAAATCAACAGGCTCACAACTAATGGCTTGTAATAATTGAATAGTGATCAATTCAGATGCAGCAACTTTGCGGTGCTTTAATATTTCAGGACGACTAAAATAATAACCTTGAAAAAAATCAAATCCTGCTACGAGTGATGCTTGAAAAGCGGCATACGTTTCAACTTTTTCAGCTAAAAACTTCACTTTTAAATGGCGATTATTTCGTACAAAGTCACATGCTTTTTCTAAACCCAGCATTAATAAATCAAGTTTAATAATATGTACATAACGAAAGAAACGTTGCCATCTGCTGTCATACTCAAAATCATCAAGTGCAATCACATACCCCTTTTGATGAAGATGTTTTATCGCTAAAAACAGCTCATCATTAGGAGTGCAAGTCTCTAGTATTTCAATAACCACTTTATTTTTTGGTAATAGCAATGGCATTAAATTTACTAAACAATTGTGAGGGAAATTAATAAAGTTTCGTTGACCTTTTAAGATATGATCATTACCAATGGCCATATAATTTTCCAGTACAAGTCGACATGTTGCTTCGTTAGCATCAATCACAGGAAAAGCATTACACTCTCCATCACGAAATAACAGCTCATGACCAATCGTTTGTTGGCGGCGGTTAAATATAGGCTGACGAGCAACATAAGAAAACATGGAAATAATACCCTTTTAGACCACAACAATTAATGGCAGATTATCACAAGATACCAACCTCGAAATATCATCTATATTATGCACGAGCTAAAGCAAGTAATGCACCACAACCAATAAACATTGATCCAAAGATACGGTTAAGACGTGTCATTACAGTCGCTGAACGAATATAGTGGGTAAAACGCGACGCTAAGCTGACATAAAATAGCATCACACTGGCATCAATAATGAGTGTCGTTCCCCCTAAAATAAGTAATTGTGGTAATTGCAGCTGAGTTGCATTAATAAATTGTGGAAATAAAGCAACTAAAAATACAATCGTTTTAGGGTTGGTTAAATTCACCAGCACCGCGCGTCGAAACAAACACCCAGCGGTCACTGATTGATCAACATTTTCAATAGATAATGCGTTATGCTCGCGCCACTTTTGAATACCAAGCCAAATTAAATATGCCGCGCCAATCCATTTGATTAATGTAAATGCTACAACAGATTGAGCAACCAAGGCACCTAATCCAACCCCCACCAAAACAATATGAACCGCCATTCCTAATTGTAAACCAACGATGGATGCTAATGACTTACGCCAGCCATAAACCATACCATTACTGATCGAATTAATAGTGCCAGATCCAGGTGCAAAACTAAAAACAATAGCAGCAACAACGTAAGCTAGCCAAATCTCAACGCTCATTGATACTCCTTTCTGATCGTATCAAATAATTAAAAAGCGTGTTATACCTTAATCTTTGATTAACAAGCAACTTATTGCTTTGTTCCGCTATGGTCAATAAATCATGTATACTGGTAAAAATGATAATAAGCAACGAGATAGCTTGTCGATACCAATATCATTCAATACTTTGCCTCGTAGTTCACAACTTTCGGAAACGTTATGATCCTCTCCACCGTGCCTTTTTCACAAGAAGCTAGCTTTAATACTATGATGGCAGGTCCAATTACTGCATTGTGGCAACAACGGCATCAGGGCACATTACTGGGTGTTAATCAATGCCAATTAAGTTGGGTTAGTTTAACCCCTGGTAAAAGTGATAAAGTGATTGTAATTGTAAATGGCCGTATCGAAAGTTATTGCAAATACCAAGAGCTATTTTTTGATTTAATCAATCAGGGCTATCATATCTATGCCCTTGATCATCGTGGCCAAGGAATGTCACAACGATTAATAGCTGATACCGAAATGGGTTATATCGATCAATTTGATAATTACGTGACTGACCTTCATACTTTTATTACTGATATCGTTAAACCCCAAGGCTACCAACATCTCTTTTTATTAGGTCACTCAATGGGTGGAGCAATCAGCAGTTTACTGCTTTCACGCTACCCTAAACTGATTGATAGAGCCGTGCTAAGTGCACCAATGCATGGTATTTATATAAAGCCTGGATTGCGTTTTTTTGCCGAACCGCTAGCACGCTTTAATGATTATATTCATCGTCAACCAACCTATGCGCCAGGACAACGTTCTTATTACCCTAAACCGTTTGCGAACAATCCATTAACCCATAGTAATATTCGTTTTCAATGGACTAAAATACTCTACCAACAACAACCACAATTACGCTTAGGCGGCGCCAGTAATCGCTGGGTCTGGCAAAGTATTGCGGCAACACGTCAATGTCTTATTGAAGCAAAAAATATCAGTACCCCAACATTAATATTACAAGGTAGTGCTGATCATATTGTCGATAATCAAGCCCATCATCATTTTTGCCAACAAACACCACACTGTAGTCAACTAATAACAATTGCTGATGCCCATCACGAATTATTATTTGAAAGTGATCAATATCGTAATATTGCTTTAACTGAAATTTGCAACTACTTTGCTATACCATAACCGTAAATAACCTCAAAAAGGCTACGCCATCACAAAAATAAAAGCGGAAAGATTTATTGCTAACATCAACCCCTTTTTATCTCTCATAGTAGTTTAAGATTACCGACTCACGTTCGATCTCGTTATCTTTATTTTCGCTATATTTCTATTTATTGAGAGTGTTCATGTATCAAATTGTTGCTTCAGATTTAGATGGCACATTATTAAATCCCGAACATAAAATCGCGCCATTTACCCGTGATGTATTACAACGTCTTGCCCAACAACAAATAAATTTCGTATTTGCAACAGGTCGTCATCATATTGATGTTGCAGAGATACGTGAAAAATTAGCCATTCCAGCCTATATGATCACCTCTAATGGTGCCCGCGTACATAACACTCAAGGTGAACTCGTCTTTCAGCAAGATCTGAGTGCTGAAGTTATTCGTGGTGTCATTGGGCTCGCCAAAAATGATCCTGCGCTACATATTCATATCTACTGTGGCGATCAATGGCTACTTAATCATGACAATGAGCAATTAAAAGAATTCCATGATAGCTTTAGTTATCACTTGTATGATGCTAACAATCCTCCCGTTGAAAACGTCGCTAAAGTCTTCTTTACCCGTGAAGATGGCGATCATGAAGCTCTGGTGAAATGGGAACAAATTTTTAATGCGCATTTTGGTGACAAAGCCAATATTGCGTTTTCGACTCCATGGTGTCTTGAAGTGATGGATGCTGGCGTATCAAAAGGTCATGCACTTCAAGCGGTAGCGGAAGCTCTAGGCTATAAGTTGGCTGACTGTATCGCCTTTGGTGATGGTATGAATGATGCAGAAATGCTAGCAATGGCAGGTAAAGGTCTTGTTATGAGTACCTCACACGAAAAAGTGAAATTAGCACTACCTGATAATGAAATTATCGGCTCTAACGCTGATGAAGCAGTCGCGCACTATTTAGAACAACATTTATTAACGCCTTCGGTAACATTGTAAGTTTCTCTTAGCTATAACATAAATCAGTGACAGTCATAGCACACTATGTTGTCACTGCTTTCTTTAAAATTGCCCAGTCATGACTAATATTTGTTGCCATTGCGCAGCTGTCACGGGCATAACACTGAGTCGATTACCCCGTTTAACTAATGGCATTTCAGCTAATTCAGGTACTTTTTTCATTCGCGCTAAACTCACTAAGCGTAGATGTTGCTGATACTTTATATCGACCATTACCCATGGCGGGTTTGCAGGCGTCGCTTTAGGATCATAGTAAGCACTTGTCGGCTCAAATTGGAAATGATCAGGGTATGCTTCTTTAACCACGTTAGCGATTCCAACAACCCCTATCTCTTTACAAGAAGAATGATAAATCAATACCTGATCGCCACATTTAATCTCATCTCGTAGCATATTTCTTGCCTGATAATTTCGAACCCCTTCCCACGGTGAAACTTTTTGTTGTTTTAAAGTGTCTATTGAAAAGGTATCTGGTTCGGTTTTAAATAACCAATACGCCATTGATTGTCCTAATTGTGCTAATTTCAATGTTGAAATTGAGCCTACCATAGAGAGTATAAAATGACATACCCACGTTTATCACTTGCATTGCTGTTAGCGGCAACAACTTTATCAGGCTGTGCGAGTTGGATGCCTACCGCCTTTAAAAGTGATCCTGCTGAATCACAATGGGTAGGTAACTATAAAAGTGATACCGAAATGGGATTAACTACACATCTCCACTTAGCTGATGATCATGCTGCAACAACAACTTACACTTATACTAATGGTGACCCAGATTTACTTGAAACCGGTCATTGGCAAGCACTTAACCCAACCAGTGTAAAAGTGACCATGACAACCCATCAAGGGCGACCATTAAATAGCGAACGTATCTATAGTTATGATCCCCACTCAGAACAATTAAGTACTCAACAAGAGACTGTCGATGGCCAAACCTATGAGTTAGGGGTTGAAGGGTTAATTCTCCAACGTCAATAAATATACCAATCTTATTCTCTATCGTGACTCAAAGGTGGCGTTATGCCACACTGCCACCTTTATTGTTTACTTCGAGAGAAATTATGGCTTGTCAGCGTTGCGGTTTTCAATTTAATTGTATCTGTGATATTGAACCACAATTACAATCAACGGCCGACTTTGTACTTCTTACTCATTCACGCGAACGCAATAAAGATACCAATACTGGTGTGTTAATGACCCGTACACAGCCTAGTTGCCGCGTCGAAATGTGGCACCGAACAGAACCACCACAAGCATTATTAAATCAGCTACAGAACCCTCATTATCAACCATGGTTAGTTTTTCCTAGCGATGAACAACACCCCCCCATGCATCTAACACTACCGATAGACAATGATCGTAAAATATTATTCATTATTCTTGATGCAACCTGGCAAGAAGCACGAAAAATGGTACGAAAAAGTCCATGGTTAAGCCAATTACCTCGAATTGCTTTAACGCCCCAGCAAACATCGACTTATGCCCTACGTCGTAATCAACAAGATGGCAATTTATGTACCTGTGAAGTGGGTATTGAATTATTGAATCAATTGCACGAGCATCAACAAGCACAGCAATTACAAAGCTATTATGATCGTTTTATCAATACCTATCATGCAGATAAAAGTGGTCATGCTAAATAAACCTAGCTTTCGTTAGTGATCTCAAATAATTGTTTTTGTAAAATCAGATTTACTGCTTTATTTTCTAAATAAAAAGGCTCAAATTAGCAACAATTATTTTATACACTGTATTTTTAGCGAAGCATATTCAATGAAAACCAAACTTCTTGCTGTCATCATTATAGCCTCAACTTTCGGTCTCGCTGGCTGTGCGACCAACCCTTATGGCAATGCCTACAATGTAAATGATGCGCGTCAAATGCAACAAGTCTATTACGGTACGGTAGTACGTACTCAAGCGGTGACTCTAAATGGTAATGGTAATGGGATTGGCACATTAGCCGGAGGGGCTATTGGTGGCATTCTAGGATCAGGGGTTGGCGGCGGAACAGGCTCTGAAATTGCCTCTATTGGTGGTGCATTACTTGGTGGTTATTTAGGTAATGCCGCAGGTAATCAGGTGACTAAGCGTAATGGTGTTAACCTAACCATAAAAATGGATAGCGGTCGTACCGTTTCAATCGTCCAACAGGTCAACTCTCAAGTAATGTTCCATACAGGCGAACGCGTTCAAATAAATGAAAGCGCCGATGGTACTTCACGAGTAACGCCGGCTTAATTGTTACCCATAAAACGCAATAATTAAAAAAGGCGCTTACTTGCGCCTTTTTATATCATCATTCACCTTATATCAGCATTTATCATCAACAACTTTAATCATAGGAGCATTAAGACTAGGTAAATTATCACCTGCGCTACCTTTACCCTCTGTTGGCTGATGACAAATAGTAAAATAGCTATCTAATTTAAATGGCTTTAATACATAAGGGCAAATTCCTTTCTGCCAAATTTTCTTATGTAGCTGATATAACTTATTTCGCCAACCTGACGTAGATTTACCATCGTTAGCGTTCGACTGCGCTTTTCCAGACGCCGCATCACCCGCCGCTAAATCAAAATACATTACATAACAATGACGATTTAAAATTTGTGACTGCGTAAGGCCTGATAAATTCTTTAATGAAAAGACCATCATCCCCGTATTTAATTGCAGCTTATTGCCTGCCCAATCACTCCAAAAATGATCACCTAACGCAAGTTTCTTTATATCAATAGGATAATGATACCAAGCATTCGATGAAGCTAAGGATTGAACAATACCGCTGTTTGTTGCCGTCGGATAACCATTAGCTATTGCGATTCCATCAACAGTATCGCTTAATGCCGTTTCCTTTCCCTCAATCATCGCTTTCGCATTCACCGTTGCAATAGTCGATTTCAAGGTTGCCGCTAACTGCTGTAAGTCTGCCTTACGTGCATCTGACTGTATACTCATAAATTTAGGTGCAGCAATCACGGCTAAGATACCTAAAATGACAATGACGATCACAAGCTCTATTAATGTAAAACCTAATTTATGCTTCACGATACCACCAGAATATCAAAAATAAATACCATACTAACACTTAACCACTTAACCACTTGAAAGTCAGTAACGATTTTATAGCTAAAATAAATGACATATAAATAGGGCGATAAAAAATCTAATAATCATCAAAAAAATGCTCATTAGAGATAGATTAAATATATCTTAATCCCTTATTTAAAAAAAATAAAAACAAATTAAAACGACTTTAATTTCATTTCATTCGCATAACTATTTAAATATATTAACTTTATCATTCTAAGTAAGAGCAATATTTTAAATAAAACAAATACACAACCACTTGTTATAAATGGATTTTAAAATAAAAAAACAATAATCACTTCGATTTGACACCTATTTTTCTTAAAAAACCGGAATCGAATAACAATATTATTTATGACATTACTCTCTAAATATGCAACGTTTCTTTGCGCTTTTACGGTTTTTTTTTTATCAAAATAGCAGCATCATAGCCCTCGTTAAATAGCTAAACGGCAATGCGATTAAATAAAAATAATAGAACTAAGTATTTTTTAATTTATTTTTTTTGTTAGCTAACATAATCAAAAAAAATAATTTAACAATTACCTTTTATTTATATTATTTAAGCTGCATGACTTTATTTTTCATTACGATAAATAAACTATATATATAGCGTTTATATCCTTCCTGATTATAGGTAAATATAATGTCATCAGATACTGGCACTAAAAAAATGGGACTTGTCGGCTTAACTGTACTTGTTGCAGTTAACATGATGGGTTCCGGTATTATTATGCTACCAGCAAGCTTGGCGCAAGTTGGTGCAATCTCAATGTTATCTTGGATTGTAACTGCGTTAGGCGCAATGTGTATTGCTTATACATTCGCTAAATGTGGTGCATTTTGTAAGCGCTCTGGCGGTATGTCAGCTTACGCAGAAGAAGCACACGGAAAATCATCTTTCTTCATCTCATCTTACACTTACTACGTGTGTTTGGTTATTAGCTGTGTTGCCATTGCCGTTTCTGCGCTAGGCTACATCAAACCGTTTATGCCTTGGCTTGATACACCGATTCATACATTCTTCGGTGTTGTCGCTATTCTTATTCTAACCATGGTAGCTAACTTTGGCGGTGCGAAAATTACTGGTCAAATCTCAGCATTCACTGTTTGGGGTATCATTATTCCTGTTGCTGGTCTATCTATCATCGGTTGGTGGTGGTTCGATCCACAAACATTCATGAGCGCATGGAATCCACACCACTCAGCAACTATGCACTCTGTATCTTCTGGTATCGCACTGACTTTATGGGCATTCCTAGGTATTGAATCTGCTGGTGCTAACTCTGATGCGGTTGAAAACCCAGAGCGTAACGTACCACTAGCTGTATTATTCGGTACTGGTTTCGCTGCAATCATCTACATTGCTTCTACTGGCGTTATTCAAGGTATCATTCCTAACTCAGAGCTTGCTGCATCAACTGCACCGTTTGGTCTAGTATTTAGCCACATGTTCAACCCTACTGTAGGTAACATCGTGACTCTTGCAGCAGTTATTGCATGTATCGGCTCACTACTTGGCTGGCAGTTCACTAACGCACAAGTTTCTAAAGCAGCGGCTGATGAAGGTCTATTCCCTAAAATCTTTGCTAAAACAAACAAAGCAGGCGCACCAATTGCAGGTATGTTAATCATGCTAGCCGCTGAGATTTTACTAGCGGTAATGACTATCTCTCCTAACTTGATCAGCCAGTTCAACGCACTATTGAACCTTGCAGTATTTATTAACATGGTACCTTACATCCTATCGATGACAGGTCTTGAAGTACTACTTCGCAAGAACATGGTATCTCAAAAGCAATACCGTCTTGGTGCAACTGTAGGTACATTAGCTGTTCTTTACAGTATCTATGGTGTGTACGCTTGTGGTTCTACCGCAGTATTTGGCGGTACCATTCTGATGTTACTTGGTTATATCTTCTACGGCTTCATTGCTGCACGTGATACTAAACCAACAGTTAAAGCAAACTAATTAAAGATTTAATAAATTCGATATAAAGAAATTTATTAATAACTCGCTAGAACGGAAATGGGAATAAATAATAAATACGCTGATAATTAATTTTTAATAAACAGCATTATTTATTCTCTTTCTAAAATATTCGGTCAGATTTTTATTACTTCATAAATCTATGTTGCGGTAAAACACATCTGCCACTAATTATTTTATTCAGGCATTATTATGAACAACAATAGTACTAATAATAAAATGCGTGCTCTCGTTATTGAGCACCAAAATATTACGCCAAACAGCTTTGCAGATCGTGCAACTAAGTCACTCGTTGCTGAACTACAAAATCGCTCTATCGAAATCATCACTGCAACTTCTTACGAAGATGCACGCGCAGTTATTCTGTCTTCTCAAATCGACAGCCTAGTATTAGCACTAGAAAAAACTGAAGAGCAAATCGTTAACTCTCACGAAGAAGTTGATTTGTTAGCAGCACTACAAGCACGTCAATCTGAAGTGCCAGTATTTCTACTAGCAGAACGCGCTCGTACCTCTATTCTTAACAACCGCCAGTTAATGGAACGTGTTGATGAGTGTTACTCAGTACTAGAAGATACTGCTGATTTCGTTGCTGGCCGTATCGTTGCTTCTATGCGTCGTTACCGTGCACAAGTGCTACCACCGTTTATGAAAGCGATGATGCACTACAACGACATCCATGAGTACTCATGGTCTGCACCAGGTCACCAAGGTGGTATCGGTTTTACTAAGACCCCTGCTGGTAACCAATTCTTTGAATTCTTCGGCGAAAACTTGTTCCGTACCGATATGGGTATCGAACGTGCTGCACTAGGCTCATTACTTGACCACAGTGGCGCATTTAAAGATTCAGAAGTTGAAGCGGCTAAGATCTTCGGTGCTCACCAGTCTTACTCTGGTATCGTAGGTACTTCAGGTTCAAACCGTACTATCATGCAAGCATGTATGAAAGATGATGACATTGCTATCTGTGACCGTAACTGTCACAAATCAATCGAGCAAGGTCTGATCCTAACTGGCGCGCGTCCAATCTACATGGTGCCTAGCCGTAACTGCTACGGTATCATCGGTCCAATCAGCAAAGTTCAAATGAGCAAAGAAGGCATTGCGCTTAAAGCGAAAAATGCGGGCATTCCCTTCAACGCTGATGAGAAAAAAGCAAGCTACGCTGTAGTAACTAACTGTACTTACGACGGTTTATGTTACCACTCAGAAGTGACTGAAGCGCTACTAGGCGAAAGCTCTAGCCGTATTCACATGGATGAAGCTTGGTTTGGTTACGCACGTTTTAACCCTATCTACAAGGGTCACTTCGCAATGCGTGGCGATGCTAAAGACCACACAGGTCCTACAGTATTTGCAACTCACTCAACGCACAAGTTATTGAATGCATTGTCTCAAGCATCATACATTCACGTACGTAACGGTGAAAACGCGATTAACTTCGATCGTTTCAACCAAGCTTACATGATGCACACTTCAACATCACCACTATACGCAATCTGTGCGTCTAACGATGTTGCTGCGAACATGATGAAAGGCGAAAGTGGTCTATCGCTAACTAACGAAGTTAACCGCGAAGCGATCATCTTCCGTCAAAACATGCGTCAACTATTCAACGATTACACGGCTGAAAACGATTGGTTCTTCAAGCCTTGGAACGCTGAAACTGTTACCGAAATGAACGGTGATAAAGTTAATTTCGAAGACGCTTCTGTTGAGTCTCTAATGACTATCCAACAGAACTGGAAATTGACTCCTGGTGACAAGTGGCACGGCTTTGACGAAATCGACAATGACTGGTGTATGCTTGATCCAATCAAAGTTAGCTTGCTAACTCCGGGTCTTGACGACAACGGTAACTTCCTAGAAACCGGTGTTCCAGCAGCACTTGTAACAGCATACCTAAGCCATTTCGGTATCGTACCAACACGTACTACTGACTTCCAAGTAATGTTCCTATTCTCAATGGGTATTACTAAAGGTAAGCGTGACACATTGATCAACACATTGTTGTCATTCAAGCGTCACTACGATGCAAACGCAGATATCGAAACATTACTGCCTGAGCTAGTAGCCTCTGCGCCAGAAGTTTACCGTGGTCTTGGCCTGAAAGATCTTGGCGAGCGTATGTACAAGTACCTAGTACGTCATAACCCAAGCCAAGTACTGAACCACGCTTACTCAAGCCTTCCAGAAATGGAAGTGAAGCCACGTACTGCTTATCAGTTTGTCGTATCTGATGAAGTAGAGCTAGTACCTTCTGACAAGCTTGTTGGTCGTGTTGCAGCGAACTCTGTTATTCCTTACCCACCAGGCATTCCAATGCTAATGGGTGGCGAAAACTTCGGTGATGATACAAGTCCTCAAATCCAGTACTTGAAAGCACTAGAAGCATGGGATGCAGAATTCCCTGGTTTCGAACACGAAACTGAAGGCGCTGAAATCGAAGACGGTAAATACCACGTTCTTTGTATCAAAAAAGACGCACTATAATCGACTAAATCGATAACGTGACTGCCTTTCAATCCCTCGCAGGTAACTGCGGGGGATTTTTACACATACAACAATTAATCCCTTAAAAGCATAAAAACAATAAATACCGCAACCAAACCCTTAAAAACATACCTATAAGCAATATAATTATGCTTTTAATTAACATTAAAAATAATACAAGTTAAGTATCGCTTAAATAGATAATCAAAAAAAAATCATCTAAAACAAGTGACTATCCATTCAAGCAAATAGAATAAGTATTTTTATCGTCTTTGTTTTTACACATCCTCATTATCAGTATGTGAGAATTTTAACTCATTGTAAATAATACCTTTTAATTTTAAGCAATCGCTCTAACTGAATTGATCTACAAAAAAAATGAACGAATAATGATACTAAATGCAACATTGGACACTAAAAATGCAATGCTTTATTCCGTTTTTACGGTTTTATTTTTATGAAAACAGCGCATTATATATCTCGTACTCAAGGAAATAGAGTTCAACTTAAAATATAATTCTTATCAAAATAGAGTTATATTTTAATTATTTTATTAGTACTCGTTTCAATGAAATAATTAAAAACTTATTATTTATATAATAATTAATTCACCATGGATCAGGTTTATTAAATAAAACTAAATCTAATTTTAAATAAGATTTAGCCTCCTTCTAATCATAGGTGAATATAATGTCATCAGATACTGGCACTAAAAAAATGGGCCTTGTCGGCTTAACTGTACTTGTTGCAGTTAACATGATGGGTTCCGGTATTATTATGCTACCAGCAAGCTTGGCGCAAGTTGGTGCAATCTCAATGTTATCTTGGATTGTAACTGCGTTAGGCGCAATGTGTATTGCTTATACATTCGCTAAATGTGGTGCATTTTGTAAGCGCTCTGGCGGTATGTCAGCTTACGCAGAAGAAGCACACGGAAAATCATCTTTCTTCATCTCATCTTATACTTATTACGTGTGTTTGGTTATTAGCTGTGTTGCTATTGCCGTTTCTGCTTTAGGTTACATCAAACCGTTTATGCCTTGGCTTGATACACCAATGCACACATTCTACGGTGTTGTCGCTATTCTTATCTTCACAATGGTAGCTAACTTTGGCGGTGCGAAAATCACTGGTCAAATCTCAGCATTCACTGTTTGGGGTATCATTATTCCTGTTGCTGGTCTATCTATCATCGGTTGGTGGTGGTTCGATCCACAAACATTCATGAACGCATGGAACCCACATCACGATACTACAATGCACTCTGTATCTTCTGGTATCGCACTGACTTTATGGGCATTCCTAGGTATTGAATCTGCTGGTGCTAACTCTGATGCGGTTGAAAACCCAGAGCGTAACGTACCACTAGCTGTATTATTTGGTACTGGTTTCGCAGCGATTGTTTACATTGCTTCTACTGGCGTTATTCAAGGTATTATTCCTAACTCAGAGCTTGCTGCATCAACTGCACCGTTTGGTCTAGTATTTAGCCACATGTTCAACCCTACTGTAGGTAACATCGTGACTCTTGCAGCAGTTATTGCATGTATCGGCTCACTACTTGGCTGGCAGTTCACTAACGCACAAGTTTCTAAAGCAGCGGCTGATGAAGGTCTATTCCCTAAAATCTTTGCTAAAACAAACAAAGCAGGCGTACCAATTGCAGGTATGTTAATCATGCTAGCCGCGGAGATTTTACTAGCGGTAATGACTATCTCTCCTAACTTGATCAGTCAGTTCAACGCACTATTGAACCTTGCAGTATTTATTAACATGGTACCTTACATCCTATCGATGACAGGTCTTGAAGTACTACTTCGCAAGAACATGGTATCTCAAAAGCAATACCGTCTTGGTGCAACTGTAGGTACATTAGCTGTTCTTTACAGTATCTATGGTGTGTATGCTTGTGGTGCAACTGCTGTATTCGGCGGTACCATTCTGACACTACTTGGTTATATCTTCTACGGCTTCATTGCTGCACGTGATACTAAACCAACAGTTAAAGCAAACTAATTAAAGATTTAATAAATTCGATATAAAGAAATTTATTAATAACTCGCTAGAACGGAAATGGGAATAAATAATAAATACGCTGATAATTAATTTTTAATAAACAGCATTATTTATTCCCTTTCTAAAATATTCGGTCAGATTTTTATTACTTCATAAATCTATGTTGCGGTAAAACACATCTGCCACTAATTATTTTATTCAGGCATTATTATGAACAACAATAGTACTAATAATAAAATGCGTGCTCTCGTTATTGAGCACCAAAATATTACGCCAAACAGCTTTGCAGATCGTGCAACTAAGTCACTCGTTGCTGAACTACAAAATCGCTCTATCGAAATCATCACTGCAACTTCTTACGAAGATGCACGCGCAGTTATTCTGTCTTCTCAAATCGACAGCCTAGTATTAGCACTAGAAAAAACTGAAGAGCAAATCGTTAACTCTCACGAAGAAGTTGATTTGTTAGCAGCACTACAAGCACGTCAATCTGAAGTGCCAGTATTTCTACTAGCAGAACGCGCTCGTACCTCTATTCTTAACAACCGCCAGTTAATGGAACGTGTTGATGAGTGTTACTCAGTACTAGAAGATACTGCTGATTTCGTTGCTGGCCGTATCGTTGCTTCTATGCGTCGTTACCGTGCACAAGTGCTACCACCGTTTATGAAAGCGATGATGCACTACAACGACATCCATGAGTACTCATGGTCTGCACCAGGTCACCAAGGTGGTATCGGTTTTACTAAGACCCCTGCTGGTAACCAATTCTTTGAATTCTTCGGCGAAAACTTGTTCCGTACCGATATGGGTATCGAACGTGCTGCACTAGGCTCATTACTTGACCACAGTGGCGCATTTAAAGATTCAGAAGTTGAAGCGGCTAAGATCTTCGGTGCTCACCAGTCTTACTCTGGTATCGTAGGTACTTCAGGTTCAAACCGTACTATCATGCAAGCATGTATGAAAGATGATGACATTGCTATCTGTGACCGTAACTGTCACAAATCAATCGAGCAAGGTCTGATCCTAACTGGCGCGCGTCCAATCTACATGGTGCCTAGCCGTAACTGCTACGGTATCATCGGTCCAATCAGCAAAGTTCAAATGAGCAAAGAAGGCATTGCGCTTAAAGCGAAAAATGCGGGCATTCCCTTCAACGCTGATGAGAAAAAAGCAAGCTACGCTGTAGTAACTAACTGTACTTACGACGGTTTATGTTACCACTCAGAAGTGACTGAAGCGCTACTAGGCGAAAGCTCTAGCCGTATTCACATGGATGAAGCTTGGTTTGGTTACGCACGTTTTAACCCTATCTACAAGGGTCACTTCGCAATGCGTGGCGATGCTAAAGACCACACAGGTCCTACAGTATTTGCAACTCACTCAACGCACAAGTTATTGAATGCATTGTCTCAAGCATCATACATTCACGTACGTAACGGTGAAAACGCGATTAACTTCGATCGTTTCAACCAAGCTTACATGATGCACACTTCAACATCACCACTATACGCAATCTGTGCGTCTAACGATGTTGCTGCGAACATGATGAAAGGCGAAAGTGGTCTATCGCTAACTAACGAAGTTAACCGCGAAGCGATCATCTTCCGTCAAAACATGCGTCAACTATTCAACGATTACACGGCTGAAAACGATTGGTTCTTCAAGCCTTGGAACGCTGAAACTGTTACCGAAATGAACGGTGACAAAGTTAATTTCGAAGACGCTTCTGTTGAGTCTCTAATGACTATCCAACAGAACTGGAAATTGACTCCTGGTGACAAGTGGCACGGCTTTGACGAAATCGACAATGACTGGTGTATGCTTGATCCAATCAAAGTTAGCTTGCTAACTCCGGGTCTTGACGACAACGGTAACTTCCTAGAAACAGGTGTTCCAGCAGCACTTGTAACAGCATACCTAGGTCGTTTCGGTATCGTTCCAACACGTACTACTGACTTCCAAGTAATGTTCCTATTCTCAATGGGTATTACTAAAGGTAAGCGTGACACATTGATCAACACATTGTTGTCATTCAAGCGTCACTACGATGCAAACGCAGATATCGAAACATTACTGCCTGAGCTAGTAGCCTCTGCACCAGAAGTTTACCGCGGTCTTGGCCTTAAAGATCTTGGTAACAAGATGTTTGAATACCTAGTACGTCATAACCCAAGCCAAGTACTGAACCACGCTTACTCAAGCCTTCCAGAAATGGAAGTGAAACCACGTACTGCTTACCAGTTCGTTGTATCTGATGAAGTAGAGCTAGTACCTTCTGACAAGCTTGTTGGTCGTGTTGCAGCGAACTCTGTTATTCCTTACCCACCAGGCATTCCAATGCTAATGGGTGGCGAAAACTTCGGTGATGATACAAGTCCTCAAATCCAGTACTTGAAAGCACTAGAAGCATGGGATGCAGAATTCCCTGGTTTCGAACACGAAACTGAAGGCGCTGAAATCGAAGACGGTAAATACCACGTTCTTTGTATCAAAAAAGACGCACTATAATCGATTAAATCGATAACGTGACTGTCTTAAATCCCTGCTCTTTGAGTGGGGATTTTTTTTACTTACAAATAATCCGTCACGATATAAAGACTAACAAGGTACATAAAGAAACGAGAGATAAAGCGGGTGATATAAACAAGCAGTAACATACCACAGAGTAAATAGAGTAGAAGTGGAAGGGAAAACAGGTAGCTGGCGGTTTTATTGCTGCTTCCTTGCAGCTTTGTTTTTTTATCTACACGTCGAAATTAAGGGTTAACAACAAGGTTAACGGCAATAGAATACTCATCAAAGCTGAACCTAAACTTATACCATTGCAATTTAAAAGATAAGCCACTCATTAATATAATAACAATGACATACAGTATAAATACAGCATCTCAAATTATAGCCATAAAAAATGCCGGCCTTAGCCAGCATTTTATCAACGATAATCCATCAAATTATAGCACTACTACGGTTACAGCTTGCAGCCCCTTTGGCATTACTCAAACTTTCTAACCGTCAAACAATGTCTTAAGACCTTCTGAAGCGATAGTATGGATGTGAAGAAATACATCTACACCGCCGCTATCTTGAGTTATAAACTCAAAACCTTGTCCTTCGTTAAACCATGTAACAACACTGATTGTTTTTGGTGGTGATTGGGTATTTCTTAATTTGAATATGATTAAATTATCGCATAGTGCAATAATCTGAAATGATAATATTTACAAGTAACAATACGCACATCATCATTATAATAGTACCGAATTATTATAATATGTCGTTAATACTTATAGAGTAATTAAATAATGTCATTTGGCGAGAGAAGACATTTAATTAAAATCATTTCTTAATTAAATCCCCTGAGGTATTAATAAGAAATATAGAAATTACCAATTACTTTATTATTGCTATTCGTTATATTACCTGCCGCTGTTTTTTCACAGTAACTAAATGATATATCAAAATTATCTACATTACCGTTAATAAGAATATGTCGTTTTAATATATCACTGTTTAACTGGTGAATATTAGCACTCCAAGCGCGCTGTTCTTTTACTAAATTAAAATTTACTATCATTGTTTAACCTCTTGTTTTTCATTTAAATTTACAGGTGTTTCTTGACGATTTTGTTGAAACCAAAATCGTTTACGGCCTAATGAACGAGACATAAGTATCCTCAGTTTTTATTTACAATAATAATATTCAGATGATAAGAATCATCTAAAATCATTTATGCGGATTAAGTATTAAAATGCTATTTATAATAATGTAACGAAGAAAATAAGGAACGTAACGACAAATACAGATGCAGATGTTGGAAGTGTTTTATATTTCGATGATATTGTATAAATAAATTTTCAGTTAAAATATATATGCTTAAAAGTGACGTAAATGGTACAGCGACCATTTACGTCGACTTAAAATATTATAAAGCTACAACGTTTGCAGCTTGAAGACCTTTTTGGCCTTGCTCTACTTCAAAAGACACTTTTTGGCCTTCAGCAAGAGTTTTGAAACCTTCAGAAGCGATTGCACGGAAGTGAACGAATACGTCAGCACCGCCATTGTCTTGAGTAATGAAACCGAAACCTTTCTCTTCGTTGAACCACTTAACGATACCAGTAGTAGACATAATGTGTCCCTTAATATTGGATTAAAATTCATAAGATTTATCGCGATTATATCACGATGCACTGAAAGCTTGAATTATTGAATGTGACTATGAAGCTAAGGGAAACACTAAGGAATGCGACACTAACGAAGATATTCTGAGGGTTTTTCTTTTACTTGACGTTTTCATTAATAACTCCGAACAACAGAGCGACATCATTATTATGTGGTTAGCTATTATTGTAAAGATTTATTTTCCTAAAAACATCAAATAAAACCTAACGCAATGATATTACTTGGAAATATTTTATATAAAACCAAGTAATATCGATAAATAAACAGCGTTTTGGATAAATTTTGAATCTTTTTAACGTTTAAATCATCCACTTTATCGCTTAAAAATCACACATTTTGACCCGCAACATAACCAGAACTCCATGCCCACTGGAAATTATAACCGCCGAGCCAGCCACTAACATCCATCACTTCACCAGCAAAAAATAATCCAGAGATCTTTTTAGATTCCATCGTTTTTGATGACAACTCATCAGTATCAACCCCACCTAAGGTTACTTCTGCAGTGCGGTAACCTTCAGTACCATTAGGCGCAATATTCCATTGATGGAAATAGGCTGCTAACTGCTCAAATTCTTTATGATTAAGCTGTTTTAACGGTTTATCGGTAATATCACCACGCGTAATTAACACTTCAATTAAACGCTTAGGTAGCAGCCGCGATAAGGTGTTTTTAAGGCTCTGATTTGGATGCTGCTCACGTAATTCAATTAAGGTTTCAGCTAAATTAAGCATTGGCAACAAATCAATACTCACCTTTTGTCCTGGTAACCAATACGATGAAATTTGTAGAACGACAGGGCCCGATAAACCACGATGAGTAAATAATAAATTCTCTTTAAAGCTAGTACCATCCTCAGTCGTAATCACGGCGGGTACAGCGATGCCCGATAATTCTTCAAAAGCGTCTTTATCTTGCTTATGTAAGGTAAATGGTACTAAACCTGCAGTGGTTGACACCATTTTTAAGCCAAACTGCTCGGCAATTTGATAACCTAATGGGGTTGCACCCAATTTAGGCATCGACAAGCCCCCTGTCGCCACCACCAGCGATTCACAACTGATCGTTTCACCATTTACATTTAAACTAAAGCCTGTCTCTCGTTGGGTGATAGTACTAATATCAGTTTGATAACGTAAACTGATATTAGGTAAATCACATTCTGCCACCAACATTTTGACAATGTCTTTCGCTGAGTCGAGACAAAACAATTGCCCATGCTCACGCTCTTCATAATCAATGCCGTGTTGACACACTAAGCCAATAAAATCCCACTGACTATATTGTGACAATGCAGATTTAACAAAATGAGGATTACGGCAAACATAATTATGAGCAGCAACATCATTATTGGTGAAGTTACAACGACCGCCACCTGAGATTAAGATTTTACGACCCGGCTTTTTACCGTGATCAAGCACCAGCACTGAACGTCCGCGCTTACCAGCCGTAGCGGCACACATTAAGCCGGCAGCACCTGCACCAATAATTACTACATCATATTTGTTTGCCATGGATTTCAATCAGCCTTAAATGTCACTAAATAAACGCAAAAAGGATGCTAATAGTTAGCATCCTTTTTCTATTGTTGTTATTTTACCTGCCTCTAAGCCCAATACCAACCGTAATCCAATCCCTATGATTTATTCGATTAAAATCAAGCTTGTTGACGATTATCAATAGCCGTTAATGCCGTAACCGCAGCGGTGGGCATATCTAACGTCGTTGTTGGGAACGCAAAGTCAGCCCCATGCGCATGCACAATCTTAACAATCTTCAGCATCACATCTTGTTGTACTGCTTTGTATTTAACCCAATCAACAGTTTTAGTAAAGGTGTATACCAAGATATTCAATGACGATGGTCCATAAGTATCAAAACTGACGATCAAGGTTTGACGCGTTTCAATATCAGCATGGTTTTGAAGCATGATTTTAATATCATCAACCACCAGATCCACAACTGCCGCATCGCAGTAACGCAAACCGACACTTTGTTTTATTCGTCGGTTCTGCATTCGTGAAGCATTCTCAACCACTACAGAACTAAAGACTGAGTTTGGCACATACAGTGGGCGCTTATCAAAGGTACGGATCACTGTCATTCGAAATCCAATCCGTTCGATCGTACCTTCTATTTGGCGATCAGGGCTACGGATCCAATCACCCACCTTAAACGGGCGATCAAAATAAATCATCATTCCACCAAAGAAATTTGCCAGTAGATCCTTAGCGGCCATACCAACAACTAAGCCACCGACTCCACCAAAGGTCAATAACCCCGACAAACTCAAACCGAAGTTCTGCATTACAATTAAACTACTCAGCACCATTACCAATAAGCGCAATATTTTTGAAATAGCGGTAACAGTGGTGGCATCACGATGGGGGCGATTATCTAAAATGGTCTGTTCAATATTGGTGATCAACCGCATCACAATCCAAATAAAGATCCCGATCAATAATAAATGGCGTAGCGATGCTAAAAAACCACTGGAATAGGTCGTAATATTATCGACCATGATCCCTAATGCCATCAATCCGGGCCATACCCAAATACATAATGAAACTGGCGCTCGAACCGCATCAATTAAAGCATCATCCCAAATTAGATGGGTTTTATTTGCTATCGTTGCTAATCGGCGTGAAAGTAATAACCACCCACCCCATAATAATGTACTTAACAGTAGCAACAGGCCAATGTTATACATCCAATGAACAGACGCGCCTTTTTCAAGTGATGACAGCCAGATTAAAAATTGATCCATAGCTATTGAATTTCCGATACTGAAGATAAAAATGAGGTTTCATTGATAATCTATTATTATATTGATATTAATCATATAATACAGAAAGGGAATACAACAAAGAAAGTGCCACTAGAATAGTGACACCTAAAACTGCAATACAGAGATTAAAGTCCGAGAAAAGCCACCGCGAAAATAGCCACAAAAAAAGTGATCATAAAAGTACTGGCTAGTACAAACAATTTACGTACTTTCATGCACTTAGCCATAAATAACGGATCGTGATGTTTCTTATACTGCTGACTACGAATGTAATGAAATAGGCGGATCTGTTTACTCACATTACCTTGAGATGAAAAAAAACCGCGCCCATCAACCTGTTGATATAGCAAAGGATCACAATCTCTCATTACAACCAATAAAGAGCGTAGTGTACTGATATATCGACAAGTATTAACTGTTGCTACTACAAAAATCGCAACCAAAAGTGCATCACCACTGATCATAGCTATCCCCTCTTATATATCACGAGCTTATAGGGACAAAGGGGCGAAGTTTTATTTCCGTCCCCAGAATCATCTTAAGCTTGTGAGTCCATTACCGATGTTGGTACAGATTCACCTTTAGCCATCGCAGCTAAATCTTTATCAATAAAGAAGAGTGCTTTACCATCTTCACCAACTAACTCAAGTTTATCTAAAATACCTTTAAATAGTTTTTCTTCTTCGTGTTGTTCTGATACATACCACTGTAAAAAATTAAAAGTTGAATAATCTTGAGTAGAAAATGCAACATGCGCTAATTCATTAATTTTTTTAGTGATCAGTTGTTCGTGTTCATACGTTTCACGGAATACATTACCAAGTGAAGCAAACTGATGTTTTGGTGCTTCGATGGTACCTAAAATAGGTAGCGCCCCAGTTTCACTCACATAAGTAAACAAGCGTTGCATATGTTGCATCTCTTCAGCGGCATGTACACGCAAGAACGCAGCGGCACCTTCAAAACCTTTGTCTTCACACCATGCGCTCATCTGCAGGTATAAATTTGAAGAAAAGAACTCTAAATTAATTTGCTCATTAAGATTTTCAACCATTGCCTTGGCTAACATAGCACTACTCCTGTTTGTTTAAGTGTAATCAAGACATTGCCACTGTGCATTGTTAAGAATGCAATAAATGGACAAAACGTCCTTAGAAAGAGAACATCTACTAGTATAAGCTACTAAAATAACAATAAAAATAATGCAATGATTACGAAAAATAATTAACCATTTCGTAACCTATAGATGCGATCTAATCGATATTTTTAAGTCTATACCAGTGCTAACATAGATCATCATTATATAGTCATGGAATGTAAGTGATGGTTTATAAACATATTATCGCTGCTATCGATCTTTCTGAAGACAGCGCCTATCTCGTCAATAAAGCTGCCAAATTAGCACAATCATTGGATGCAAAACTATCACTGGTTCACATCGATGTTGACTATGCTGATCTCTATACGGGTTTAATTGATATTAACTTAGCAGAAATGCACGAACGTGCTGAGAGCGATGCTCAAAATAGATTACATGAGCTTGCAAGTAATGCTGGTTATCCTGTTGCTCACACCTTAGTCGGGAGTGGCGATTTAAGTGAAGAAATTTGCAGTGCGATCAAAGATCTTAATGTTGATTTAGTTATCTGTGGTCATCATCAAGATTTCTGGAGTAAAATTTTATCATCAACACGTCAACTAATTAGTCGTACACCAGTTGATTTATTGATCGTACCGCTAAAATAATCGCATCATAGATACAGCAGTTGTGATGATAATCGCTGCTGTATCGTTATCTTTCATATTGCAATTGTCATATTCCTCCTGCCACAATTTCGTTACACTGCTGTCACCCTCTATCAATACAGCTTTTTTTACGATGCGATACTTATCGATAATAACCCTATTATGGGCATTTTCATTTAGCTTAATTGGCGTTTATCTTGCAGGCCAAGTTGATGCTTGGTTTTCAGTATTAACCCGTGTGTGTTTGGCCGCTGTCGTTTTTTTGCCGTTTTTACGAACCAAACATCTACAGCCAAAACTTGCTCTTAAATTAATGGTAGTCGGCGCATTTCAACTTGGCTTAATGTATTGTTTTTACTATCAATCATTTTTGTATTTAACCGTACCAGAAGTGCTATTATTTACAATTTTCACGCCCATTTATGTCACCCTTATTTATGATGCATTACATAAACAATTTTCACCTTGGTATCTATTAAGTGCGGTGATCGCTGTAATTGGCGCGGCAGTAATTAAATTTGAGGGAATCAATCAACACTTCATTATTGGCTTTTTCATTGTTCAAGGTGCAAACCTGTGTTTTGCGATTGGACAAGTTGGTTATAAACGTATTATTGAGCAAGAGCAGGCTGATATTCCGCAACATACCGTATTTGGCTGGTTTTATTTAGGGGCGGTATGTGTCGCTGTGCCAATGTATTTATTGTTTGGTAATAGTGCCAAACTACCAACAACGCCATTGCAATGGGGAATTTTAGTTTACCTTGGTGTGATTGCTTCAGGGGTAGGCTATTTTATTTGGAATAAAGGCGCGACATTAGTCAATGCTGGCGCATTAGCGATCATGAATAATGCTCTAGTGCCCGCAGGGTTAATCGTCAATATTGTGATCTGGAATCATAATGTCGATTATCCTCGGTTAATTATTGGTGGCGGAATTATTTTATCATCATTATGGTTTAACGAAACTTGGGTGAAAAATAAAGTCACAGCTCAACGCCAGACACAAAACTCATCGTTATAGACGCGATATAATCACCAAAAAGGCGCGATAGTCGCGCCTTTTTTAACCTGTTTAATCAGGATTAAATAAATGCAAATGCATCAGCAAACATATGCTCTCGTAATGCACCTTTTTCTGTGCAGAAACGCTCTCGTGCAGCCCCTGCCATTTCAAAGCGCCCACAAACATAAAGATCATAAGCCGATAAACTCACAAAATCGTCAGCAACCGCATCTAACACATTACCCACTTTACCTTGCCAAGCTTCAGTCGCCGTTTCAACAACAGGTACATAGCTAATATTAGGGTATTGTTGTGCCAATGCTTGCATTTCATCATTCGCATACAGCTGGCACACATCACGCCCCCCCCAATAAATAAAAATCGGTTGGGTTAAACCACGACTAATACAGTTATCAACCATACTTCGAATATAAGAGAACCCAGTCCCTCCCGCGATCATCAACAATGGACGCTGACTTTCATGACGTAACCAAGCTTCACCATGAGCCGCTTCAACCGTGACGGTTTGGTGTTCACTTAATGCACGTCTCATTGTTTCAACAACTTCTAGCGCATAAGCATTATGCTCTGCAGCACCAATATGAAGTTCAAGTTCACCTTGACGACAAGGGCTGCTAGCAATCGAAAAGGGACGTTTATCTTGCTCGCCCATGACGGCTAATAAGTATTGACCCGCTTTAAAATCGAGGGCCTGTAATGGCTTTAATAAAATACGGTATGTATTACACGCCAACGGTTCAACTGACTTTACTTCACATTGGATAGACATGGTTTTCCTCTAGTCTAACGATAACACCAAGTCACTTTCCACCCTCGCCAGACAAGCAAAAATCCAGCCTTGCTCCTGCTCTTGTGGCGTCAACATCGGTTCAAGCTCATAGCTTATTTGACCTTGTTGTTTACGACACATACACATCGCACAAGCACCTACTTGGCAGCGATTAGGGAAAGTAATACCTGCGTTGAGCGCTGCTTGTAATACTGTTTGTTGCGCATCGGCAGTAAACGTAATGTTATTGGGCAACAGGCGTACTTGGTACATAAAAAACTCTCAATTCAGGAGTATATTTTGCCCCTGAAACATAAAAATATCCGCTTATTGATTGTTACTAAACATAACCATGAAAGCTTACTGATCAAGCGCTAATTGTGCCCATATCGCATCAACGCGCGCCACAATCTGCGGATCTTTAACTATCGGAGTGCCCCATTCTCGTTGAGTTTCAGTCCCCATTTTATTGGTGGCATCAAAACCAATCTTTGAGCAACGCTCTGTGGTCGCAGCAATTAATACCGTATCACGACTTGGATCCATTCGGGTTGTAATAGCCCAAATCACATCATTCCAATCACGAACATTGACGTCGCCATCGCACACGATCACAAATTTAGCATCGGTGAATGTATTCAACAAAGCCAATACTGCGGTTATAATGTGTAGAGCTTCACCGGCAACGGTTTTATTGATACTCACGATTGCCATGCTGTGATCAGCGGCTTGTGGCGGTAAATAACAATCAATGATCGCAGGAAATTGCTGACGCAAAGCGGTTAATTCAGCTTCAATATCATACTCAGCAGGCTTTAATCCTAGCGATGTCGCTGCGGTATTTGCTAACTCTGCTGGCCATTTAATGGTGGCATCAATCCCCATTTTTGAGCCTAATCCCACCACCGGAGAGGCAAAGTCCAGTGAATCAATCGGGGTGTTTTCAATTAGTAATGTATCTCGAACCGGATCCATGCGCGTTGTCATCGCATTGATCACATTGTGCCAATCACGTGCATTGACATCATCATCACACACAATCACAAATTTAGTGTACATAAACTGGCGTAAAAACGACCACACTCCCATCATTACCCGTTTAGCATGACCAGGGTATTGCTTCTTCATTGTCACCACCGCCATACGGTAAGAACACCCTTCTGGCGGCAAGTAAAAATCGACAATCTCAGGAAACTGTTTATGCAAAATAGGCACAAACACTTCGTTTAACGCGACTCCAAGTACTGCTGGTTCATCCGGTGGACGACCGGTATAAGTACTGTGATAAATGGGATCGTTACGCATGGTGATATGAGTGATAGTAAACACATGGTGCCGTTCAACCTCATTGTAATAACCAGTATGATCGCCATAAGGCCCCTCATCGGCGTATTCTTCAGGGTCGATATAGCCTTCCATGACTATTTCAGCACTGGCTGGCACTTGTAAATCATTGCTGATACTTTTCACTACTTCCGTACGACTACCACGTAATAATCCGGCAAAGGCGTATTCAGATAGCGTATCAGGCACAGGTGTAACCGCGCCAAGTACTGTCGCAGGATCAGCGCCAAATGCCACTGTTACCGGAAATTTTTCTCCAGGATGGGCTTCACACCATTCACGCATATCTAACGCGCCACCACGATGAGCGAGCCAACGCATAATCACTTTATTCTTAGCGATTTTTTGTTGGCGATATATGCCTAAATTTTGGCGCTTTTTATTTGGACCTCGAGTAATAGTTAGACCCCATGTCAGCAGCGGTGCCACATCATCAGGCCAGCAACTCATCACTGGAATTTTATCTAAATCAACCTCGTCACCCTGCCATATAATTTGTTGGCAAGCCGCTTTACGAAGTACCTTAGTTGGCATATTAAGCACTTGCTTAAACACCGGAATTTTATTAATCGCATCTCGCAAGCCATGCGGCGGCTCAGGCTCTTTTAAATAGGCTAGCCATTCGCCCACTTCGCGTAATTGCTTAACATTATCACGCCCCATTCCCATCGCCACTCGTTGAGGGGTACCAAACAAATTGGCCAACACTGGCATGTTGTAACCTACAGGATTTTCAAACAACAATGCTGGCCCACCAGCCCGCAAAGTGCGATCGCAAATCTCAGTCATTTCCTGATTCGGATCGACTGGCTGTTGAATACGCTGTAATTGCCCTTGTTGCTCTAAATAGGCAATAAAGTCACGTAGATCCTTGTATTTCATAGCGACTACCTGTAGCTAAACCAAGTCACATCAGGATTGCTGATATTGACTTAATGAGAATGATTTTTGCTAGTATAACCAGTTGTACGGCGGAAAACACCCACCACCACAAAAAAGAAAATAACCTTTTTAATTCTATGGGTTAAGTAATATATTCCAGTCATCCACTTAACTTTCAGGTAAAAAAAAACGCCACTCTAAAGTGACGTTTTTAATTCAATAACAGCCTACTAATTATGATTTCTGACGACGCATTGCGTCAAAGAACTCTTCGTTAGTTTTAGTCATTGATAGTTTGTCGATCAAGAATTCCATGCTGTCAGTTTCACTCATTGGGTGAACGATCTTACGTAGGATCCACATCTTTTGTAGTTCATCAGCTTTTGCCAATAACTCTTCACGACGAGTACCAGAACGATTGATATCAATCGCAGGGAATACACGCTTCTCAGCAATTTTGCGAGAAAGGTGCAGTTCCATGTTACCAGTACCTTTAAATTCTTCGTAGATAACTTCATCCATTTTAGAGCCAGTATCAACTAGCGCTGTTGCGATGATAGTTAAGCTACCGCCTTCTTCTACGTTACGTGCCGCACCAAAGAAGCGCTTAGGGCGGTGAAGGGCGTTGGCATCCACACCACCTGTTAGTACTTTACCTGATGACGGAATAACGGTGTTGTAAGCACGTGCTAAACGAGTAATTGAGTCAAGAAGGATAACTACATCTTTCTTATGCTCGACTAAACGTTTTGCTTTTTCAATTACCATTTCAGCCACTTGTACGTGACGTGAAGCTGGTTCATCAAACGTTGATGCAATTACTTCGCCTTTTACAAGACGTTGCATCTCGGTTACTTCTTCTGGACGCTCATCGATAAGCAATACCATTAACTCACACTCAGGGTGGTTATGGGCAATACTTTGGGCAATATTTTGAAGTAGCATTGTTTTACCCGCTTTTGGCGGAGCAACAATCAGACCACGTTGGCCTTTACCAATCGGTGATGCTAAATCAAGAACACGTGCAGTGATGTCTTCTGTAGAACCGTTACCGCGTTCCATACGCATACGTGAGTTTGCGTGCAGTGGAGTAAGGTTTTCAAAAAGGATTTTATTACGAGCGTTGTCTGGTTTGTCGTAGTTTACTTCGTTAACTTTCAGTAGTGCAAAGTAACGTTCACCATCTTTAGGTGGACGAATCTTTCCGGCAATAGTATCGCCAGTACGAAGGTTAAAACGACGAATTTGGCTTGGTGATACATAAATATCATCAGGGCCTGCAAGGTAAGAACTGTCTGCGCTACGCAGAAAGCCGAAGCCATCTTGCAAAATCTCTAGAACACCGTCGCCAAAAATATCCTCACCACTTTTAGCATGTTGCTTAAGAATGGAGAAGATAATGTCCTGCTTACGTAAGCGGGCCAGGTTTTCCAATCCTAAACTTTCGCTAAGTGATACCAACTTAGGAATAGGTTGGCTCTTGAGTTCTGTAAGATTCATAGTGGTGGGTTTCTTGTCTGTCAAAATCGGGGTTCTATATTAGTTGAGATAAGGATGACCAATAGGGCCTGGTCAAGAAATGAACGAAAATGTAATTTCTGTGCGTTACGTTAACACTAAACGTTCTATCAGTCTAGCATAGTCGCTAGACAAACCATGCACAACTTAGAAATTGTGCATGGTTCGTAATTATATCACTTATAAGTTCGCATCAAGGAACTCTTTTAGCTGAGTTTTTGATAACGCGCCGACTTTAGTTGCGGCAACAGCACCATCTTTGAAGAGTAACAACGTTGGAATACCACGAATACCAAACTTTGGCGGTGTCGCCGCATTTTGGTCGATATTTAATTTACCAATCGTTACTTTGCCTTCATATTCATCAGCGATTTCATCCAGAATAGGGGCAATCATTTTACATGGGCCACACCATTCAGCCCAAAAATCGACTAGTACCGGGCCCGCAGCATTGACAACATCAGTATCAAAACTTTCATCGGTAAGCTGCACAATCTTATCGCTCATCTTCCACTCCAACAGTGATTTTGTTAGCTGATATTGAATTAACCAGCAAATCGTTATCCTATTTGAATGGAATACGTTTCGTATTGCAACCCTAAGCTGATATTCTATAGTAATGAAGACGACACATATCACAGAGCAGAAATTTGCCGAACTAGGGTTAAACCCCCTAGTACTAAAAGGATTGGAAGAGAAAGGGTTTCATAATTGTACCCCGATCCAGGCCTTGGCATTGCCAGTTGTGCTCACTGGCCATGATATCGCGGGACAGGCTCAAACAGGTACGGGTAAGACCCTAGCCTTTCTGACCGCTACTTTTAACCATCTATTGGAGACACCTGCACCAGCAGAGCGTAAAACCAATCAACCGCGGGCGATCATTATGGCGCCAACGCGTGAGTTGGCGATCCAAATTTTCAATGATGCATCACCACTACTTGCAAGTACTGGCCTTAAAGCTGGCCTTGCTTATGGTGGTGAACCTTATGAAAAACAAAAACAAGTATTTGATGAAGGGGTTGATATTCTGATCGGTACTTGTGGCCGTATTATCGACTTCTATAAGCAACGTGTTATTGACCTTGCTAGTATTCAAGTCGTAGTACTTGATGAAGCCGATCGCATGTTCGATTTGGGTTTCATTAAAGATATTCGTTTCTTGTTCCGTCGTATGCCAGAGCCTAAAGCGCGCTTAAACATGCTGTTCTCAGCAACGTTATCATACCGCGTTAAAGAACTTGCTTTTGAGCATATGAATAGCCCAGAAAGTGTTGTGGTTGAACCTGCACAAAAAACAGGCCACCGCATTAAAGAAGAGCTATTCTATCCATCAAACCAAGAAAAAATGCGTTTATTACAAACGTTAATTGAAGAAGAATGGCCAGATCGTGCGATTATTTTCGCTAATACTAAACACCGTTGTGAAGATGTTTGGGGTCATTTAGCTGCTGATGGTCATCGCGTAGGTCTGCTTAATGGTGATGTACCCCAGAAAAAACGTGAGCGTATTTTAGAAGAATTTACTAAAGGTGATATTGATATCCTTGTCGCAACCGATGTTGCTGCTCGTGGTTTACATATTCCAATGGTTACGCACGTATTTAACTACGATCTTCCTGATGATGCTGAAGATTATGTTCACCGTATTGGCCGTACAGGTCGTGCTGGTGAAAGTGGTCATTCAATCAGCTTTGCTTGTGAAGAATACGCGATTAATTTACCGGCTATTGAGACTTACATTGAACATGGTATTCCACAATCAAAGTATGACTCTGATGCACTTTTAGATGATTTACCTGCGCCAATTCGCTTACAACGAGCACCTCGCCAAGGTGGTCGTCGTAATAACCAGCGTCAAGGCCAAGGCCAGGGGCAATCTCGTCAGCGTAATAATCGCCGCCGTCCGCCACAAAACAAACCAGCATAAAATAAGTTAAAGTATCTCTATGGAAAGAAATTCAGTATCACCGCTTTATGCCGCGATTGATCTAGGTTCAAACAGCTTTCATATGTGGGTTGTTCGTGAAGTCAATGGCAGTGTTCAAACGCTAGCTAAAATTAAACGAAAAGTACGCTTAGCTGCAGGGTTGAATAATCAAAACGAACTCAGCCAAGACGCCATTCAACGGGGTCTTGACTGTTTGGCTATCTTTGCCGAACGTTTGCAGGATATTAAACCTGATCATATTCGCATTGTCGGTACTGCCGCCTTGCGTACAGCGGTCAATGCTAACGAATTTCTTTCCCAGGCTCATAGTATACTTGGGTATCCTGTGAGTGTGATTGCGGGTGAAGAAGAAGCTCGTATTATCTATCAGGGGGTTGCGCATACCTCTGGTGGCAGTGATAAACGCCTAGTGGTCGATATTGGTGGCGCCAGTACCGAAGTCATTATTGGTGAAGGTTTCGATGCCAGTGCTCTGACAAGCTTAAAAATTGGTTGTGTCACTTGGCTAGAACGTTATTTTAAAGATCGCTACCTAACTTCAGTTAACTTTGATGCTGCCATTAATGGCGCTAAAGATGCGATTGAAACCATTATTGAACGTTACACTCACCAAGGCTGGGAAACCTGTGTTGGCGCAAGTGGTACTGTGCAAGCATTACAAGAAATTATGCTCGCACAAGGCATGGATGAAATTATTACCCTGCCAAAACTTAAACGCCTGCAACGTCAAGCAATGCAATACGAACGCTTAGAAGACCTTGATATTGAAGGGTTAACATTAGAGCGAGCGCTGGTTTTTCCAAGTGGATTATCAATTCTAATTGCGCTATTTGAATCATTACAAATTGAATCTATGACCCTTGCTGGCGGTGCGCTACGTGAGGGTTTAGTTTACGAAATGATGGATCAAATGCGACATCATGATGTCTGTTCTCGAACAATTATGAGCATGCAGCAACGATTTCAATTAGATCATAATCATGCCGATAATGTCAGTGACATGGCGCTAACATTATTAGCGCAGTGCCCAAACTGGCAGTTAGAGCCTCCCGCTGAAAACTTACTTCAAGCGGCTGCCAAATTACATGAAATTGGCACTAGCATTGAATTTAAAAAAAGTGGTGAACATGCGGCTTACTTAATTAAGCACATGGACTTACCGGGCTTCACTCGCGCTCAAAAAAATCTTATTGCTGAGCTTTTGCGCCGTCATAACGGACCGTTAACCAGCTTACCAGAGCAACATGCGTTATCAGCACCAAGCGCCGCCCGTTTACTTCGCTTACTCAGATTAGCGATTATTTTATGCCACCGCCGAGATCAGACTTGCTTACCTCCCTTTAGTTTACACATGGAAGATAACAAGCTGACATTATTATTATCAGCGAAATGGTTAATTAATAATCCACTAACTTGTAGTGAACTTACTCAAGAAGCCACCCGCCAAACGGATATGGGTTGGCCGATGGTAGTAACGGCGCAAGATAAATAACCCAAAGAATTAAGTTAAGTGGATACCCCTCTTAACGCTATGATCAAAAAAGGCTCCCCAAGGAGCCTTTTTTATTTGCTATCACTTTGCAATACGTGACTCTTAGCCTGTAATACCACTGTGGCGCAACATTGCATCCAATTGCGGTTCACGGCCACGGAAACGCTTAAACAATTCCATTGGCTCTTCACTGCCACCTTTTTCTAAGACACAGGTTAAGAAGTCATTACCTGTTTGAGTATTAAAAATACCTTCTTCTTCAAAACGTGAAAATGCATCAGCTGATAATAATTCAGCCCACAAGTAACTGTAGTAACCGGCACTGTAGCCACCTGCAAAAATATGACTAAAGCTATGTGGGAAACGCCCCCACTCTGGGCTTGGCACCACTGAAACTTTATCTTTAACCTCAAATAAGGTCTCTAATACTTGTGCACCAATTTCAGGATTGTAGTTAGTGTATAAACTAAAGTCGAACAGACCAAATTCAAGCTGGCGTAAAATAAACATCGCCGATTGGAAATTTTTTGCCGCGAGCATTTTATCAAGCATCTGTTTTGGTAATGGCTCACCGGTTTGATAATGACCAGAAATAAACGCTAACGCCTCTTCCTGCCAGCACCAATTCTCAAGGAACTGACTTGGTAGTTCAACGGCATCCCACGGCACGCCATTAATACCAGACACTGCTGCCACATCAATTTGAGTCAGCATATGGTGAATGCCATGCCCGGTTTCATGGAACAAAGTCGTCACTTCGTTATGAGTAAACAGTGCTGGTTGATCGCCCACTGGACGATTAAAGTTACAGGTTAAATAGGCCACTGGTGTTTGCAAACTGCCATCAATGCGCGTACGGCGAACCATACACTCATCCATCCACGCACCACCACGCTTATGCTCACGAGCATATAAATCTAAGTAGAAGCTGCCGCGTAATGTGCCTTTGCTGTCGAAAATATCATAGAACGTCACCGACTCATGCCACACTTCCACGCCTTGACGTTGTTTGATTTCAAGACCAAATACACGCTTTAGTACTTCAAATAATCCCGCAACCACCTTTTGTTCAGGGAAGTATGGGCGTAATTCTTCATCTGAAATGCTGTAACGATGCTGCTTTAGCTTTTCAGAATAAAACGCAAAATCCCATGGCTCTAATTGCTCAACCCCAAATTCATTGCGAGCATAATCACGTAGCTCAGCCACTTCACGTTCACCTTGCGGTTTAGCGCGATCAGCTAAGTCATTTAAAAAGCCCAACACTTGATCGGTCGATTGTGCCATCTTGGTTGCGAGTGATTTCTCACCGTAACTACTAAAACCCAATAGCTTGGCAATCTCATGACTGAGTTTTAGTTTTTCAGCAATGATGTCAGTATTATCAAACTCACCCGCGTTAGGTCCTTGATCTGACGCGCGAGTACTGAATGCTTGATACATTTCGGCCCGTAGCTCACGGTTTTCACAATAAGTCATCACTGGTAAATATGATGGAATATCAAGCGTAAATAAATAACCTTGCTCGCCTTTAGTTTCAGCATTCGCCTGTGCCGCTTGCAATGTTGATGCAGGTAAGCCCTGTAATTGCTCAACATCAGTGATCACTTTGCTCCATGCCATGGTGGCATCGAGTACATTATTACTGAAGGTTGAGGAAAGTTCAGATAAACGCTTACTGATATCGCCAAAACGCTGCTGTTGCTCGGCTGGTAATCCAATACCTGATAGCTCAAAGGCTTTTAGGGCATCTGTCACCGCTTTTTGTTGAGCTTGACTTAAATGAGCAAAATCATCATTACCTTGAATCATTTTATATGCATCATAAAGGCCTTTATGCTGTCCAACCCACGTCGCATAATCAGACAATAACGGTAGACAACTTTCATACGCTTGACGCAATTCAGGGCTATTTTTAACCCCATTAAGATGCCCGACAGGTGACCAAATACGTCCAAGACGATCATCTAACTCAGCCAAAGGCCGACAGATAGTATCCCATGTTGGCATTTGTACTTGCGATAGCACAGCTTCAACGTTACTACGACAATCAGTGATCGCCTGTTCAACCGCAGGTTTAATATGCTCAGGTTTAATATGAGCAAATGGAGGCAAATCAGTCATTGTCAATAATGGGTTAGACATATGCTTTTCCTTTATTTTTATCTTCTTATTAACATGCGTCCGCGATAGATAAATTTCAATCCTTTGCTCGGTTTAGAGTATAAAAAGGTAGAAATAGCGCATTTCCTTAATTCTGATAGTAGCAAAGGTTGGCATCATGGTTGGATATTGATGAATAATTGACGATAATAGCCATTAGCATCCCTGCTTTAGATACCGATAGAGACTAATTTCATGCTGAGTTATCGCCACAGCTTTCATGCTGGCAACCACGCCGATGTGGTTAAACACATTGTTCAAAGCCTAATTCTGGATGCACTCAAGCAAAAAGATAAACCGTTCGTGTATCACGATACTCACTCGGGTGTTGGCCGTTACGATCTTCAAGATGAGCGTAGCGAAAAAACCGGTGAGTTTAAGCAAGGCATCGCCCGTATTTGGTCGCGTGATGATATACCAACTGAAATTGCAACTTATATTGATGCCATTAAAGCATTAAATAATAATGATGAACTTCGTTACTACCCAGGCTCACCGAAAGTGGCACGCGCTCAAATTCGTGACCAAGACCGTATGGTATTAACCGAATTACACCCCAGTGATTTTCCATTATTGTTGCAAGAATTTCGTGGCGATCGCCAAGTAAAGATGTATCAAGAAGATGCATTTGCACGTTTAAAAGCGAGTTTACCACCCAAAGAACGTCGTGGTGTGGTGCTGATTGATCCACCTTATGAGCTAAAACACGAATACCAAGACGTGGTGAAAGCAATTAAACAAAGTTATCAGCGTTGGGCAACAGGCACTTATGCTATTTGGTACCCTGTGGTTTATCGTGAAACTATCGATAATATGCTGCAGGGTTTGAAAGACTTAAATATTCGCAATATCCTTCAAATAGAGCTTGGGGTTGAACCTGATACTGAAGAACGTGGTATGACAGCTTCTGGTATGATCGTGATTAACCCACCATGGAAACTCGCCAGCCAAATGGAGCAAATCCTACCATGGTTGCAACATGCTATTGCACCAAATCATGGCCATTATAAAATCGAGTGGGTCGTACCAGAGTAACGTTAGTTCGCTTATATTTCCCCTATATATAACAGTCACATTTTGCTGTGACTGTTATAGTTCTTACGTGACAATCATCATTTCCGATGGTAAAACACCATATTAATCGAATTTTCCGATTTTAAATTCTCGTCACTTTGCCCAATCTTGATTACACTAGGTGACAATGAATATTCATAACATCTATTGGAGCAAAGTCATGACAAGGCATTTTGATTACATCTGCATCGGTGGTGGTAGCGGTGGTATTGCATCAGCAAACCGTGCAGCAATGTATGGCGCTAAAGTTGCAATTATTGAAGCAAAAGCGCTTGGTGGTACTTGCGTTAACGTTGGTTGTGTACCCAAAAAAGTAATGTGGCATGGTGCCCAAATTGCAGAAGCTATCCATCTTTATGCTAAAGATTATGGCTTTGATGTTGACGTGAACAGTTTTAATTGGAGCAAACTGGTTGAAAACCGTGAAGCTTACATCAGCCGTATTCATACCTCTTACGACAATGTACTGGGTAAAAACAACGTTGAAGTGATCAATGGCTTTGCAACCTTTGTTGATGCTAAAACAATTGCCGTCAATGGTGAGCATTACACCGCCGATCATATTTTGATCGCTGTCGGTGGTGAACCAACCATTCCAAACGTACCTGGTGCTGAATACGGTATTGATTCCAACGGTTTCTTTGAACTCAATGAGCAACCTAAGCGCACAGCCATTGTTGGCGCAGGTTATATCGCGGTTGAAATCGCTGGAGTATTAAGTGCACTAGGCACTGATACTCACCTGTTTGTACGAAAAGAATCACCACTGCGTAGCTTCGATCCAATGATTGTTGATACTTTAGTTGAAGTAATGGCAGCAGAAGGCCCAACCCTGCACACCCATTCAATTCCTAAACAAGTGGTTAAAGAAGCGGACGGTTCAATTACACTGCATTTTGAAAACGGTGAATCACACAATACTGATTTACTGATTTGGGCAATTGGTCGTCATCCAACCACAGACAAAATCAACCTTCAAGCAACAGGTGTTGAAACCAATACGCGTGGCTACATTAAGGTAGATCAATACCAAGCAACCAATGTTAAAGGTATCTACTGTGTGGGTGACATCATGGAAGGCGGTATCGAGCTAACACCGATTGCGGTTAAGGCTGGTCGTCAGTTATCTGAGCGTCTGTTTAATAACAAGCCAGAAGCCAAGATGGACTACACCTTAGTGCCTACGGTTGTGTTTAGCCACCCGCCAATTGGTACTATTGGTCTAACGACCCAAGAGGCGATTGAGCAATATGGCGAACAAAATGTCAAAGTCTACCAATCAGGCTTTACAGCAATGTATACCGCAGTCACAAGTCACCGCCAGCCATGTAAAATGAAATTGGTATGTGCTGGTGCAGATGAGAAAGTTGTCGGTCTACATGGTATTGGTTATACCGTTGATGAAATGATTCAAGGTTTTGGTGTAGCAATGAAGATGGGCGCAACGAAAGCTGATTTTGATAGTGTTGTCGCTATTCATCCAACCGGCTCAGAAGAATTCGTTACCATGCGTTAATCATACATTCGGCGACTTTAACAGCGAATAGTTCAAATAAAAGCTGGCTATATTAATAGCCAGCTTTTCTATTTCGCGGCCTTATATCATAAGAATAAAAATATCATTTATTTAAATAGCTTATTTTATATTTTTTCTTAATACATAATTAGTCGCTAAGCTATTGATAAAATTAATTACTTCTTATAATAGAAATAATTAATTGTAACAACAATACGGTTATGGTAAATATACGCCTAACGTTATATTTCATTCTAATATAAAGATTAATGATGATTTATTTAATGATTTTATATAAATATAGTATAAAAAGATGAAAATGAAAAAAATACTTCCATTTATGATCGCTATTTTAATCAGTGCATTATTATCTTTGTTAATAAGTAATATAACAATTCGTTATATAGAACAAAGACAAATAACAAAAATTGAACAGCTATTAGATAATATTATCTATAAACCTCAGCAGCATATTGAACAACTAGATAACATACAAAATTATAATAATGAAAATAAAAGAATTTTAGATTTAATAGATAAAAGACACCCAGAAATAATGGGGATATCATACATAAAAAATGACAAATATTATTATGGGAATAATGGTAGCATTAGTAATACAATTCCTCACTATATTAAAGACGTAATAAATAAGAATATTCCTGTAAAATTTTTCACAGACCCTTATAATAAAAATAATTTAATTTATATATTTAAATATGATAATGGTTATTACATTATCAATTTTTATTCTAAGTTATTAAATAATATTAGCCATAATGCCATTACAAATTATCAAGTTAAAGATGATAATGATAACACACCAACCCCTCACTTATATTACAGTTTAACAAATCATATAAAACACTTGCATCTAATCGTTACAAGTGGCTTAAAATTAAACAATTTAATTGCCTTGCTATTTAGTAGTTTTATTCTATCCTTGTTATTTACATATACCGTTTCATTTCTATTATCCTCATATTTTGACAGCAAAAGAGTTTTAAATAGAAAAATGAAAAAAGCTGTTATTAACAATGAATTTTTACCTTTTTTTCAATCAATCTATTCAGCCAAACAACAAAAATTTATTGCCGCAGAAGTATTATGCCGATGGCATTCAAATGGCATCATTATTCCACCATCTGAATTTATTGCTGATTTAGAAAAAACAGATGAAATAAAAGAAGTTACTTTTGATTTAATTAAAAAAGCATTTGATACTATAAATAAAGCAAATATCAATAAAGACTTTATGCTAAGTTTTAATTTTACAGTTACCATGCTTCTTGATGACATTTTCATGAAAAAAATAATTAAATTTATTAGACAAAACCCAACAGTTAAAAATCGCATTATTATAGAATTAACTGAAAGTGAAAATAACTTTATTTATTTAAATGAGATCAATAAAGTAATGCATCAATTAAAAAAAGAATCAGTATTACTTTCTATTGATGATGTAGGTACTGGATATTCAAACCTAATAACAATACAAGAATTGCCTTTTGATATAATGAAAATAGACCGATGTTTTATATCAGATAAATTTGCAGTTTCCAAAAGTAACATGCTTGAGACATTAGCTAATTTAGGTGAATCATTAGAGCTAATGATTGTTGCTGAAGGTATCGAAACAATCTCAGAATTAAATAAAATAAATAATTTAAACATTGACTTATGCCAAGGATTTTATTATTCAAAGCCTTGTGACTCAAATGAATTCATCAATAGAACCGTTAGTGATTCACACCTTTACAAATAATCATAGGCATAATAAATATAGCTAACTATTCCCATTCAAATCGATTTCTATTGTTATTTTTAGCTTTATATAGCGCCTTATCCGCTCTTTGTAACCCGCTTCTATTTAATTCACAAGGTAACTTATATGTCATACCTATACTTAATGTTATATGATTCCCCTCTCTAACTATGATTTTCTTTATCTCTTCTAAAAGATATTCTGCAAAAATCACAGCCTCTTGTTTATTGCTACTTATAATGAAAGCTGCAAATTCATCGCCGCCTAATCGAGCAGAAAATATATTATCATTTTTATAATTTAATAAAACCTTGCCAAAACTATGTAAAATACGATCACCTTCGTCATGCCCATATTTATCATTAATTTTTTTAAAATTATCTATATCAATCATAATAAATAAAATCATCTTATCTTCATGTTTATTTGATTCTTCATAAAAATATCGACGATTAGGTAACTCAGTTAAATCATCAATTGTTGCAAGCACCTTAAAATAATTGCATTTTCTATTTGATTTTTTTATGGCAATAATCGCTCCTATTATTAACAATGATATTCCTATCGTTCTAAATATATTAGACATCCATAATGAAATCCATATAGGCTGTATATTAATATCATTATAAACAATAAAGAATAAGGCACCACCCCATAAAAATAAGCCTACACTCAAAATCACATGAGCTTCTTTAACTAAAAAATTAGTGCATTGAAGTAATATAAAAGCAATTAATATAAATAATAAATTTAACGTATCAAATAAATACTTATAAAAAAGATTGTTCTCATTTAATATTTTTATATTAGAAAATGAAATTATACAGATACAGAGACCACAAAGAATACATAACAATATTGCAACAATAAAAAACATCTTTATATTATCAAGCTTATGAATTTTTTTTTTGTGCTTTTTTAATAATAGAGGTAATTTAAACATCTTCTACAAATATCCTTTATATCGTATAACAATCCTGCAAGATCTTACCCTATAATATATTACATTAAAAATTAATATGAAACCCAGTTAATATTGATAACTTAATTTCCATGTTTTTATGAAAGATTATTAATATATAAAAAAACACCGCTTAAAAGCAGTGTCTTTATTATTAATCTTATCAATCCAACTTAATGATGATGATGACCATCATCATGATTATGACCACAACTACAACTTGGCGCAATCACGGTTTGAATAGGAGTTAAAGTGATTTTACTCAATAACTCTTCAGTACTTACGGTATTTAATAAATGCATGTTCTCAGCATTAACGGTCATTGGATCTTCAATTGCACGCTGAGTTTGCATGACTTCAATCACTTGTTGAGCCACAACTTCTGGTAATGATAACTCGCGGATCACTTTAAGTTCATTGTTAGCGGTATCAAGCGCTATCATTGATAACGCTAATGTTGATGTTGTTGGCTGTTGAAAATATTCAGTTGGAATAGCAGCGGCATTAAACTGAATATCAAAGGCAAGTTCAGCTAATTTAAAGACAACCAAACAACCACCATTATCAGTTTTCATTAAACCAAATTCTGCAGTGGCCTCTGCCATCATTTGTTGTTCTTCTGCTGTGATACCGTTTAAACCAATAAAAACAATATTACTCATATCATTACGAAACATCTCAATCACGGCGCCATCGCCGGCAACAAACGGATGTTCATCAATGATCTGACCGACATGAAATTGCTGATTTGAATGTGCTGCCATGGTATACCTCATCGTTATTTAAGCTCACTCATTTCAGTCTATACGAAATCAACAAGCATTATATTATTGTTATATTATTAGCCATTACATTATGGATAACAATATAACAAGAAACCAAAACACTATTACACACAAGTAACAATATATAACGACCAATACAAAAAAGCCCTAACAATATGTTAAGGCCTTAATTTATAACAATTAACTATTCTGTTTTATTTTGCAGGTGCAAAATCTGCAGCTGCTGGACGGTGAGCAGTATAAATAGCTTCGCCATCACTCTCAGCATCAAAGATAACTTTCACATCAGGAGTAAATAGAATAACGTCGCCCACTTCGCCAACATATTTGTTGCCTTCCATATCACGCATTACAATCTTACCCTTAGTTACAACTTTGTATTCTACTGAATCGTAAAAGTACTCAAATTCAACACCAGGTGACATAATGAAGTGACCGATTGTTAATGCATTAGTGTTGTTAGTAACCGCAACTTCTGCCATATCACTTTTTAAACCTTCGACTTCTAAAAGCTTACTTAAGTCATTTAGTTTAAAAGAACCCGCTTTAATTAAAGTGATACCTGGTTTAGTTGTTAATGTCGTCATTGGATGAATCCTTATTTTCTTATAAAGGTTAAGTTGTCACTGCACCTTTCTAATATTGATTAAACCTTGTTATTTACTTAACTAGATCTAAAATAAATATTGATTATTGGATTTGGTTGTTACAAAAATAATCATAATTTCTTATAAGGCCTTTTTTATTACCTAATAAGAATTATTCTTTAACTGAACATCATCTTTCTGTGACGTTTCATGATGAGGAAGAGTCTAACCCATAAGCCAAAATCAACAATAGCCTATAAAAATAAAGACTATTACCAAATGGTAATAATGCAAACAAGACAATGCCGTTTTAATTGCTTTTTCCTAGCCTTTTTTATCTACATATATCTAACAGTTATAAAACATGACGTACTACAAAAAAAATATTTGGTGCTCGTGGCTCACCTTAAGAATAAAAAACCTAAAAAATCGCATAAATAACCATTTTTTTAGTTACTGACTATTCCATCTTTTAAATAAAAACGGTAATCTTTATTTTCTTATTTATGGAATAACAATGAATAGTTATTCTCACAAAACCTCGGGGATACCCCCATTAATTCGGCCGTTTCTACCAGTAGGTTATAGACAAATATGCATCAACAAGCAGTAGCACCACCTAAGAATCTCAATAATTGGTTAATGTTTATCATTCCATCTTTAATTGGGGTATTTCTCTTTATGGCACCAATTAATTTTGATGGTGACATTACGATCCCAATTGCAGTATTAGCCAAAACAATCCAAAGTCATTTTGAAAACTCACTAACATCTATTGTGACAGGTGTGATCAGCTTTACTGCCATCATGTCTATTATCACAAAACTCTTTAAACCGAGTTTCATTATCCGTAATAACTTCATCAATGGCTTACTAAACCCGTCATTAATGTGGTTTATCGTCCAACAGCTTGGCGCTATTTTTGCGGTAATGACCTATTTTAATATTGGCCCAGAGATCTTCCGTAATGATGCTACTGGTGGTTTAGTTTTAAATAATTTACTACCAGTATTATTTTCAGTGTTTATTTTTGCGGGTTTATTACTCCCGCTACTGCTTAATTTTGGTTTATTAGAATTCTTTGGCACTTTATTTACTCGTATCATGCGCCCTATTTTTGGTCTTCCTGGCCGTTCATCCGTTAACTGTATTGCGTCATGGTTAGGCGATGGCTCTGTTGGGGTACTATTAACGAGCAAGCAATATGAATCAGGCATGTATACTCAGCGTGAAGCTGCTGTTATTGGTACTACATTCTCAGCAGTATCAATCACTTTTAGCTTAGTTGTTATTGCTCAAGTTAATTTAGAGCATATGTTTGCCCCATTTTATTTAACCGTATGTTTAGCCGGTTTAGTTGCTGCGATAATTGTTCCACGTCTGCCACCATTATCTCGTAAGAAAAATGTCTATATTAATGGCACCACTGAGTCATCACACGATGAAACCGTACCAGCAGGTTACAATGTTTTTTCTTATGGGCTTGAGCAAGCACTTAAAAAAGCCGCAGAAGTAAAAAGCTTACCTGCCATTATTATTGATGGACTTAAAAATGCAGTTGATATGGTCTTTGGCGTCCTACCGGTTGTGATGGCTATCGGTACCGTCGCATTGGTGATCGCGGAAAATACTCCTATTTTTGATTACCTCGGCATGCCTTTTATTCCATTCCTTGAATTGCTGCATATTCCGGAAGCAGAAGCAGCATCAAAAACAATCGTGGTTGGTTTTGCTGATATGTTCTTGCCATCGATTTTGGCATCAACGATTCAAAGTGATATGACTCGCTTTATTATTGCTGCAATGTCAGTGACTCAGTTGATTTATATGTCTGAAATTGGCGCACTACTCATTGGTAGTAAAGTACCGGTTAAAGCATGGGAATTATTTTTAATATTTATTTTGCGTACGCTAGTAACGTTGCCAGTGATTGCGCTAATGGCTCATTTGATTTTCTAAATAACATTCTTAATTAATAACAAAAAGGCGACCACTCGGTCGCCTTTTTTCATTTACTGACTTGATCACAAACCCAAGCTAGCCTTTATAAATCTTAGGGTTAAATACATCCCGTAGCCAATCACCGAGCAAGTTAATCACTAATACTAGCGTAATAAGTACAATTCCAGGGAAGGCAGTGATCCACCATGAGCCCGAGAAAATATAGTTAAACCCGATACTGATCAGTGAACCCAATGACGGCTGATCCACCGGTAAACCTAAGCCTAAAAATGATAGTGCCGCTTCCGACATAATAGCGTTGGCAACCTGTACCGTTGATATTACTAAAATCGGCGATAAACAGTTGGGAAGAATATGACGAAACATGATCCGTGGTGCTCGAAATCCCATCACCTTAGCCGCTTCAACATACTCTTTTCTTTTCTCAGCTAAAACAGAAGCACGTACCGTTCGTGCATACTGCGGCCATTCCGCAAAACCAATGATCACCACCAGCATAATCACCGCATATTGGGCATACGTTTCAGCCCCTAACGCGGTACGGAAAATTGCCGACACAATGATCGCCACCATCATAGTAGAAAACGATAACTGCACATCCGCTATTCGCATCAGAAAACTATCAATTCGACCACCAAAATAACCGGCAGTTAAACCAATAATAACGCCCAGTGTTAACTGCAATGCAACAGCCAATAAACCGATAGTCAGTGATAACCGCATGCCATATAAAATGGTCGAATAAATATCACGTCCTTGATTATCAGTACCAAGAACAAAATTAGCATCTCCCTCTTCCATCCATACTGGCGGTAATTCAGAATCCATAATATCAATGGTTGATAAGTCATAAGGATTTGTTGGCGCGATAAAAGGCGCAAATAGGGCCGCGGTAGCAAAGCTTAAAAAAATGGCAAAACAGACCATCGCCACTTTATCTTTAAGAAAATAATACACAATGTCAGAATCTTTAAAACGCTGCCAACGACTTGGTGCAACGGTGCTAATACTCTCCATGACTTACGCTCCCTTGCCCGTCAAATCTACTGTTGGGTTAACTAACCCATAAAGCAGGTCAACAATAGTATTGGTGACCACAAAAATCAGTCCTACAAAAATCACATACGCGGTAATAAGTGGAGTATCAACTCGATTAATGGCATCTAAAAATAACAGTCCAGTACCTGGCCACTGAAATACACTCTCAGTCAAAATGGTGTAAGCGATCATGGTTCCAATCTGCACGCCACCCACGGTTAATACCGGTAACATGGTGTTTTTAAGCGCATGTTGGTAGTAAATCTTATTCATCGGTAGTCCCTTTGCCTTAGCAAATTTGATGTACTCTGAACTTAAAACTTCCAACATTTCAGATCGCACTAAACGAATAAACAACGGCAACATAATCGAGGCTAACGCCACACATGGCAGTACTAAGTGTTTTAGACCATCAATAGTAAAGAAACCAGATTCCCAACCCAGATAATTCGCTGTTTCACCACGCCCAAACGACGGTAACCACCCTAATTCAATTGAGAATACATACATCAACATTATTGCCGTTAAAAACACCGGAATAGAAATACCAATACTACTAAATGCCATAACAGCTTTGGTAAATACACTCCGCGGGTGAATAGCGGAATACACTCCCAGTGGAATCGACACTAAAATAATGATCACCGTGGCGCCAAATACGAGTTCAAAGGTTGCGACTAATTTATCTAAAATCACCTCAATCGCAGGGCGCTTAAATGTATATGAAGTCCCTAAATCACCTTGAACGGCATTCCCCAGAAAACGACTATATTTGGTAACAAACGGATCGTTAAGCCCCAAATCATCACGTAATTGTTGCCGTTCAGCTTCTGATACCGACTGTCCAACCAGTTCTCGTAACGGATCGCCAAGGTTGTCCTGAATGGCAAAAGCCACCAGACTGATCACAAACATCACTATCAGTGCCTGAAACAGGCGTTTGACCAGAAACGAAAACATTCCCTGCCCCTTTTAAATTTCATCCTGAAAAAAATGCCGAAGCAAACCAGCCTCGGCACTCATGCTTAGCTATATGATTAATGGCTAATTAATTATTATTTCTCATCGACAACAAGGTCGCCAAAATAGGGCATTTCCATTGCGTTAACGATCGCATCTGCATGAACATTATCACGCGCTCCCCAAGCAGTACTCTGCCAATGTAATGGTACAAATGCCGCATCGTTATAAAGCGTGACTTCAATTTGTTTCAGCATTGCAATCCGCTTTGCCGGATCAGTTTCTACGTTAGCCGCGGTCACTAACTTATCCACTTCAGGGTTAGAATAGAAACCACAGTTATATTGACCTTTACCTGTTTCTTCGTTGCGAGTCATGGTTAAAAATTCAGTCATATTCGCTGAATCTTCGGTATCAGCATGCCAACCAATCATCATCATATCAGCAGCACATTTATCAAATTCAGGCCAGTACTGCGCCTTAGGTAGCGTTTTCAGATCAACCTTAATCCCAATTTTCGACAGCATTGCAGCGGTTGCTTGAGCAATTTTAGCATCATTCACATAACGGTTATTTGGCGCCAGCATCGTCAATGTAAAGCCTTTTTCGTAACCCGCATCTTTCATTAACTGTTTAGCTTGCTTCACATCATAACGAGGCACTAACTCACTATCATGACCTTGATAACCCGCTGGACTTTGTTGCCCTGCTGCGGTTGCAAACCCTTTCATGATCTTTTTAACGATGCCTTCATTATTAATCGCATGCACAATCGCTTGACGAACACGGACATCTTTAAGCGCTTCATTACTATTTTGGTTCATTTGAAATGAGATCAAACGTGTTCCAGGTAATGTAACTAACTCAACCCCAGCAGCACTCTTAAGACGCTTATGATCATTAGGTGCAACATGGTCAATCATATCGACACCACCAGAAAGTAATGCCGCAACACGGGTTGCATCTTCTTTGATTGGTAATAGCGTGATGGTATCAACGTTACCTTTTGAAGCCGTATCCCAATAACCAGCAAAGCGCGTAAATTCAACTTTTACCCCTTGCTCACGTTGAGTCACTGTAAATGGACCTGTACCTGACATGTGGCTTGAAGCAAATGAATTACCGTGTTTAGCTACTTCGGCTTTATCTTTACCATCTGCAGTCTTACCGCTATAGAACTTACTATCCATTGGGAAAATGTAGGTCGCAGTTTGAAGAACCAATGGATAAGCGCCTTTAGAGATAATATCGACAGTATAATCATCAACCTTTTTCATCTCTGAATACGGTTCAAAAATCGCTTTAAAATCAGGTGATGATTGCAGGCGATTAAAGGTCCAAATCACATCATCAGCCGTTAGCGGATTACCTGAGTGGAACTTCACCCCTTGGCGTAATGTAAATCGAAACGTATTGGCATCAATACGCTGCCAACTTTGTGCCAACCGTAGTTCAAAATCCATTTTTTGAGTAAAGCGCACTAATGGATCAAATACCATATGTGATAACTGCAACGTGCCGCCAGACAGTTGCTCATGAGGATCAAGTGATACTGGATCAGACGCGTAACCAAGCTTTAAATCTGCGGCCGTCACACTAAAACTTAACCCCGCAGCAACCAATGCTAGCGCTAATTTATTCTTGATGGTTTTCATTGCATAACTCCTTTATGCCTAAGCGCCTTCGCTCAGTCTTTATTTCATTTTTCACTCATAACAACACATTAAGCGCGTTGCAGCGGTTTAACTGCTAATCCTTTAAACTCTGGCATTAGTGAAATCAAATGCTGACTATATTGATGTTGTGGTGCGGTAAATAATTGCTCTGTAGGAGCGACTTCTAACAATGTCCCTTGTTGCATCACCCCAATGCGATCACACATTTGACGGATCACGGGTAAATCGTGACTAATAAATAACATCGTCAAATTAAGCTCATCTTGTAGATCTTTTAATAGATTCAAAATTTGTGCTTGTACTGAAACATCCAGTGCCGAGGTTGGCTCATCACAAATTAATAATCGCGGTCGAGTTGCCAGTGCGCGCGCAATCGAGATCCGCTGGCGTTGGCCACCAGAAAATTCATGAGGATATTTAATTCCAGCGGCACGCCCTAAACCAACATGATCCAATAAATCATTCACTATTTGCCGAGTTTGCGCTTCATTTTTAGTTAATTTATGAAATCGAATTGGCTCAGCAATAATGTCAAAAATACGCATTCTTGGATTCATTGAGGTATAAGGGTTTTGAAATACCATTTGCATTTGACGACGCAAAGGACGGCGTTGTGCCTCACTTTTTAAGGCAGTAAGATCAATCCCTTCAAACCGTACTGTGCCACTATTTGGCGGATATAAACCGGCAATAACCCGCGCAATGGTTGATTTACCCGAACCTGATTCTCCCACTAAACCAAAGGTTTCACCTTCGGCAATATGAAAACTGACATCATTATTGGCTTGGACATATTCACGTCGACTTTCAAACAATGAATCTTTAGTAATAAAACGTAAGTTAACGTTGGCAACCTCAAGCAATGCACCTTGGTAAGTACGCTGATCTTGGCTTTGTCCTAGCCAATGATTTTTGACATCTAATACAGGTGCTTGTTGAACATCTTCAATATATGTCACTAACGGAAATCGTTTTAGTTTGATATCAGAGCGCGGTACTGCCGAGATTAAACTTTGAGTGTAAGGATGTTGTGGTCGTTGTAAGACTTGCTCAGTGGTCCCCATTTCAACTAAGTCGCCGCGATACATAACCGCGACGCGATCAGTGACATTTGAGACCACGCCCATATCATGAGTCACCAGCATACAACCAACATTTTTCTGCACGCATAAATCACGAATCAAAGTTAGAATTTGATCTTGAATCGAAACATCGAGTGCAGTGGTCGGTTCATCGGCAATAATTAAATCAGGCTCACCCGCCAACGCAATCGCGATAACTACCCGTTGTCGCATACCACCAGAAAATTGATGAGGATATTGTTTAATTCGCAGTTGTGGCTCTGGAATACCGACCTGCTCCATCAACACTAATGCCCGTTTAAGTGCATCAGATGATGAAACATGTAAATTAGTCACTATGGTTTCAGTTAATTGCTGCTCAACCGTAAATAATGGATTTAATGAGGTCATTGGATCTTGAAAAATAAACCCAATTTTTGAACCTCGAACTTGACGCATTTTATCGGCGCTTAAACCTGATATTTTAGTGCCATCGAGAAAAACCTCACCATTAGCAATTTGTCCAGGGGGGCTTAATAAATCAATCACGGCATTACCTACCGTCGATTTACCTGCGCCAGATTCACCAACAACGCCCACAATTTCACCACGATCAATGGTGAACGACAGAGATTTTACCGCAGCATGTGTACCATGACGCGAGGGATATTCTATTCGTAAATTTTTTACTTCTAATAATGCCATTGTCAGACTCCACTACTAGCAGCATCCTGCCGATCTGAAAAATTAAATCCTTTTCATGCCAATACTATTGTCTGATTGCATGCCTTCCATTCAATCTGTCAAAAATATTACAAAAAAGCAACAACACAAAGTAAAAAACCATCATTAATTATATTTATCGCATATTTATTTCACCTAACTGCATAACAAAACAATAGAACACTAACGAAACTTATATTCACAACCTCTTGAATATCAATAAACACAACCAAAAAATCAGATATTAAATCAACCATCTATAAATAATTAAAAATCATTACATGAATAAAATATCACCACTCAATAAAACACAAATTAACATTTATTAAACAAAATATCGTTAATTTTAAGATAACTAGATAAAACAGCCCTTAAATATAAAAAGATTAGTGAATGTATCTGTCATTATTCAAGAGTGCACAATTTAAACCAATAGCCTTCACAGTATATTTGAACTGTTTTCTCATCAGCTAAGATAGACGAAAAAAAACCTGAATCTTTCGATTCAGGTTTCTTAATAGTGGTCGGTGAAGAGCTTGAGTCTAATATCGGGAACCCCCAACCCTCTGGTCCGCTATTTCTGACATCAGAGCTGCACTACCAAACTACGCACTTCACCATTTTCTATAGACGAAAAAAAACCTGAATCTTTCGATTCAGGTTTCTTAATAGTGGTCGGTGAAGAGCTTGAGTCTAATATCAGGAACCCCCGACCCTCTGGTCCGCTATTCCTAACATCAGAGCTGCACTACCAAACTACGCACTTCACCATTTTCTATAGACGAAAAAAAACCTGAATCTTTCGATTCAGGTTTCTTAATGGTGGTCGGTGAAGAGGGATTCGAACCCCCGACCCTCTGGTCCCAAACCAGATGCGCTACCAAACTGCGCTATTCACCGACAATGTTTTAGGCTTACAAGGCCAAGGTCTCTTAACAAGATAACCTAAATAATGGGGTGGCTAACGAGGCTTGAACTCGCGACAACCGGAATCACAATCCGGGACTCTACCAACTGAGCTATAGCCACCATTGTAAGTGGTCGGTGAAGAGGGATTCGAACCCCCGACCCTCTGGTCCCAAACCAGATGCGCTACCAAACTGCGCTATTCACCGACTAAATTCTGTATGCTTGTAAAACAAGCGGGCTTTAAAAAGCCAACATGCTGACTGGGAGATCAACACATTATAATATGGGGTGGCTAACGAGGCTTGAACTCGCGACAACCGGAATCACAATCCGGGACTCTACCAACTGAGCTATAGCCACCAATGTTTTATTACCTTTGCCAATACGACCGGATATGGTGCGCCCGAAAGGATTCGAACCTTCGGCCTTTGGCTCCGGAGGCCAACGCTCTATCCAGCTGAGCTACGGGCGCCTTGCCCTATCGACGGAGGTGAATATTACGGATCAGAACGCTACTCGGCAAGTGTTTTTTTTTGTTTTTGTTCTGCTCGCTGAATTTATCAACAAATCGATGCTGATTCGTATCATACACAACGTAACATCGACCTTGATCATTCACCATAATTGCTATACTTACAAAAATGCAACATCTACTATCAGTCTAACTTAAACGGGCGATTTAACGCCGAGTTTTATTCTTCCCTTCTTATTGGATGTATAAAGGTGCTCAAAATGGATTTATCTTTACGACAATGGCTCGTTTCTATTGCTGTTGGGGTTGGTTTCTCTAACATAGCAATGGCAACCGATATGTCAGCAACCGCTATCTATGATCGAATAAAACCCACAGGTAATATACATATCGAAGGATCAACACCACCCCCTGTTACTGCCACGACGTCAATACGAACAGGCCAAGCAATTTATGACCAATATTGTGCCTCTTGCCATAATTCTGGATTGATGGGCGCACCACAAAAAGGGAATGCTGATGATTGGGCTGCTCGCATAAGCCAAGGTGATGCGGTGCTCGCCAAGCATGCTATTGAAGGCTTTAATGCTATGCCCGCAAAAGGGGCCTGTATGGATTGCAGCGATGAGGAAATTATTGCGGCCATCAACTATATGATAAAACCTAATTAAAACCGTCTCATATAGTGATTAGCAATAAGCCCATTGAATTATAAATAAAGGGGAGCAATCCCCCTTATTTTATAAGTAAATCTTACCCTACTGGTTATTTCTTAAATAAATTACGAATATTGGCAATATGGGCTTGACCTTTTTGCATTCGCTCTTCAGCTGTAACGGGTTTACGCTCACTTTCCCACTCTAAATCATCTTGTGGTAACTCATATAAAAAGCGACTGGGTTCTGGTTTAATTAACTCACCATACTGACGACGCTCTTTACATAGCGTGAACGTTAGCTCTCGTTGCGCGCGAGTGATTCCAACATAAGCAAGGCGACGCTCTTCATCAACATTATCTTCATCAATACTGGTTTGATGCGGCAAAATACCTTCTTCAGTACCAATCAAAAATACATAAGGGAATTCCAAGCCTTTAGATGCGTGCAAGGTCATTAACTGCACTTGATCAGCATCGCTGTCATCCTCACCACGCTCCATCATGTCGCGCAATGTTAACCGCTGCACGACTTCTTTAAGGGTTTTAACTTCATTATCGTAGTTATCGCCCTCTAAATCAGCAGTGATCCAGCTGTATAAATCAGAGACATTTTTCATTCTCATTTCAGCCGCTTTTGGACTCGCTGATGTTTCATAAAGCCAATCTTCATAATGAATATCACGCACTAACTGACGTACAGCAGCCACGGTATCGCCCCGTTCAGCATTATCTGTTAGCTGATTAATCCAATGAGTAAAGCGCTGTAATGACTCCAAACCTCGCCCAGAAAGATGCTGTTCAAGCCCCATTTCAAAACTGGCAGCAAACAAACTTTTCCCCCGCATATTAGCGTATGTTCCCAACTTTTCGAGGGTAACTGGGCCAATTTCACGACGTGGTGTGTTCACTATCCGTAAAAAAGCATTGTCGTCATCAGGGTTAGTTAATACACGTAAATACGCCATCATATCTTTGATTTCAACCCGTGAGAAAAATGAGGTGCCACCAGAAATCTTATAGGGAATTCGGTTTTGCATTAACGCTTTTTCAAATAATCGCGACTGGTGATTGCCGCGGTATAAAATCGCATAATCTTTATAAGCGGTGTTATTCATAAATCGATGCGCGATCAATTCACCAACGACTTTTTCGGCTTCATGCTCTTCATTTTTAGCGGTCAACACTTTCAACATCGCCCCATCAGGGATTGCAGAAAACAGTGCTTTTTCAAATAAGTGGGGGTTATTAGCAATAAGAATATTGGCAGTTCGTAGAATACGACTGGTTGAGCGGTAATTTTGCTCAAGCTTAACCACTTTAAGATTAGGGAAGTCTTTATTAAGTAAGGCTAAATTTTCGGGCTGTGCACCACGCCACGAATAAATTGACTGATCATCATCACCTACTACTGTAAATCGCGCCCGTTCACCAACCAATAACTTCACAAATAAATATTGGCTAGTATTGGTATCTTGGTACTCATCCACCAGCAAATAACGAATGCGATTTTGCCACCGCTGACGTACCTCTTGATTATCGCGCAGCAACAACACTGGCATTAAAATCAGATCATCAAAATCTAGGGCGTTATAAGCTTTCATTTGACGTTGGTACATTTCATAGCAATGGGCAAACAATTGATCACGCTCAGTTTGTGCGCGGCCAGCAGCATCAACTGGCGATAACATGTCATTTTTCCAATTTGAAATGGTTGACTGTAATTGCTTTAATAAATCTTTATCACCGTCAAGTTCTTCTTCGGTTAATTCTTTCAATAACGCCATCTGATCTTGATCGTCAAATAATGAAAAATTGGCCTTTAAACCTAAATATTTACACTCTCGACGCACAATATTAAGCCCCAAAGTATGGAAAGTTGACACCATCAACCCTTTGGATTCTTGACGACCTAATGTTTGACCAACACGTTCTTTCATTTCACGTGCTGCTTTGTTGGTAAAGGTTAACGCTGCAATATTACGTGCTTTATAGTCACACTTTTGCACTAAATAAGCGATTTTATTGGTAATTACACGCGTCTTACCCGATCCGGCTCCAGCCAAGACTAAGCACGGCCCGGAAACGTATTTAACTGCTTCTGTTTGCCTTGGGTTCAGTTTCATTAGTTATCCTGACGTCATTAAAAATTGAGCGCATGTTGACGCGCTTTAATTACAAATCTATTCACTTTACATGGAATAGTGCTTTCACCATCCATCAACATTTGTTGCAGTTTCATTATTTAAACAACTTAAATAGTCGATTTAAAATTAATCGATTACATAAGGTCTAAAATAAATCAGAGCAAATAGAACTCGATTCTAAATCAGAGTAAATGTTGATTACAAAACAGCAAATAAACGTTACATTACTGTTAAATAATTAATTAAATATTTAACAGCGCTTATATTGCTTAAATTTAGGAGATTTCATGCGGAAAATCGCAGCCATTGCTACCATTATCAGCTTAACGCTAGGGCTATCAGCTTGTGACCAAAACACATCCAAAGACCAAACTCAACAAGCAGCAAAAAGTGTACCGGTAGATACATTGATTGTTAGTTCTCACCCTCAAGCTATTCATGTAGAACTCCCTGGTCGTAGTAAAGCCTATCTTGAAGCAGAGGTTCGTCCGCAAGTATCAGGTATTATTACTGAGCGTAGCTTTACTGAAGGTGGCGATGTTCGTAAAGGGGAATCATTATATAGTATTGATTCTGCCCCTTATAACGCCGCTTATCTCAGTGCTAAAGCCAGTTTGGCTCAAGCACAAGCTAACCTAGATTCTGCTCAAGCACTTGCTAAGCGTAGCCAAACATTGGTTAACCGTGGCGCAATCAGTAAACAAACCTATGATGATAACCAAGCAAAATACAAAGTTGCTCTTGCTGGCATTGAAGTCGCTAAGGCCAGTGTTAACAAAGCTAAAATAGATCTTAATTATACCAAAGTTAAAGCACCAATTGCGGGTCGTATTGGTCAATCATCCGTTACACCAGGTGCATTAGTCAGTGCGGGGCAAGCGCAAGTACTAGCCACTATCCAACAACTTGATCCCATTAATGTTGATATCGCTCAATCAAGTACTCAGCTATTACGCCTGAAATCTGCGTTAAAGCAAGGCGAACTAAAGGCCAGTGATAATGCTGACGTCGAGTTAATCCTTGAAGATGGTACCGTTTACTCTCATCACGGCAAGCTACAGTTCGCTGAAGTGAATGTCGATCCCAACACCGGCTCAGTTACGCTACGAGCTGAATTCCCCAATCCAGATGGCGTCTTATTGCCAGGAATGTATGTTCGTGCAGTCCTAAACACAGGCACAGATCCTAAAGCCATATTAATTCCACAAAAAGCGATTACCCGTAACAGTAAAGGCCAAGCCACTACGATGGTTGTTGGTGCTGGCAATAAAGTTGAATCACGCATGGTGACCACAGCAGAAGCAATTGATCATCAATGGCGTATTACTAGCGGACTTAAAGATGGCGACCAAGTTATTGTGGATGGCTTACAGAAAATCCGCCCAGGGGTTGTCGTTGAACCAACACCAGTAACTGCCACTCAGTCACAATAATAGGGAATAAACTATGGCTCGTTTCTTTATCGATCGCCCTATTTTTGCATGGGTGATCGCTATCATTGTAATGCTAGCTGGTGTGTTATCCATTTTAAAACTACCAGTATCACAATACCCTAGCATTGCGCCACCAACGGTTGTAATCAGTGCAAACTATCCAGGCGCTAATGCTAAAACCATGGAAGATACGGTAACGCAGGTTATCGAACAACGTATGACAGGTATTGACCACCTACGTTATTTGTCATCAACCAGTGATAGCTTTGGTAATACGCAAATTACTCTGACCTTTAATGCCGAAGCTGATCCGGATATTGCTCAAGTACAAGTGCAAAACAAATTACAATCAGCATTGCCTTTACTGCCAATGGAAGTGCAGCAGCAAGGTGTTAAGGTTAACAAATCAAGTTCAAGCTTTCTGATGGTGGTCGGATTCTATTCCGCAGATGGGTCAATGGATAAAAATGACATTTCGGACTACATCAGTTCCAATGTGTCAGATCCAATGAGTCGTGTTGCAGGTGTAGGTGAAATCCAAACGTTTGGTGCCCAATATGCAATGCGTATTTGGCTTGATCCTCTTAAACTAACAAAATATAACCTAACCAGTATTGATGTCATTGCTGCTATCAAAGAACAAAATGCGCAAGTCTCTGCCGGTCAGCTTGGTGCCTCGCCATCACTGCCAGGTCAAGAGCTTAACGCCACCGTATCTGCACAAAGTCGTTTAAAAACGCCACAGCAGTTTAAGAACATTATTGTTAAATCGGATTCTTCTGGTGCTAAAGTACATTTAAGTGATGTTGCACGGGTTGAATTAGGCGCTGAAGACTACTCAGTACAAGTATTTTATAACGGTAAACAAGCCAGTGGTTTAGGTATTAAACTGGCTACAGGTGCTAATGCCCTTGCAACGGCGGAAGCGGTCAAAGCTAAAGTTGAAGAGTTAAAGCCATTCTTTCCTGAAGGGTTAACGGCTGTTTACCCTTACGACACCACACCGTTTGTTGAGAAATCAATTGAAGGGGTGGTTCATACACTATTTGAAGCGGTGGCACTGGTGTTTATCATCATGTACCTTTTCTTACAGAACTTTCGAGCGACCTTGATTCCGACCATTGCTGTCCCAGTGGTATTACTCGGTACTTTTGCTGTTTTATCCATGGCAGGTTTTTCAATCAATACCTTAACTATGTTTGCCATGGTTTTGGCGATCGGCTTGCTGGTTGATGATGCGATAGTGGTGGTGGAAAACGTCGAACGTGTTATGCATGAAGAGGGCTTAAGTGCTGTTGAAGCAACACGAAAATCGATGGATCAAATTACTGGCGCTCTAGTCGGTATCGCATTAACCCTTTCTGCTGTATTTGTACCAATGGCATTTATGTCTGGTTCTACTGGTGTTATTTATCGTCAATTCTCGATAACCATTGTAACGGCAATGGCACTCTCAGTATTGGTAGCAATGATCCTCACCCCTGCACTTTGTGCCACCATGCTTAAACCTGTTGAACATGGTAGTAATGAAAAAGGCTTCTTTGGTTGGTTTAACCGTACTTTTGACAACTTAACCAAACGTTATGAGTCCAGTGTCGCTGCAATGATCAAACGCTCAATTCGCGTTATGTTGATCTTCCTTGGCCTAACCGTCGCTGTTGGCTGGATGTTCACCCGTATGCCAACCTCATTCTTACCCGATGAAGATCAAGGTATCTTATTTAGTCAGGCAATATTGCCCGTCAACTCCACTCAAGAACAAACCCAAGAAGTAATGGATAAAGTTTCTGACTTCTATCTAAATCAAGAAAAAGACGCTGTCGCAAGTGTATTTAGCGTCTCTGGATTTAGTTTTGCGGGTAGTGGTCAAAACATGGGTATGGCATTTATCAGTCTAAAAGATTGGTCAGATCGCCAACTACCCGGCATGGATGTGAACTCAATAGTCAATCGCTCGATGGCTTACTTTCAACACATCAAAAATGCAATGGTATTCTCATTCGCGCCACCTGCAGTGGTTGAATTAGGTACTGCCAGCGGCTTTGATTTTTATCTTCAAGATCGTAGCGGTCAAGGGCATGAAAAATTGATTGCAGCTCGAAACCAATTACTTAAATTAGCATCGGAAAATCCTAATTTAGTCGGGGTTCGTCCAAATGGTCAAGAAGATGCACCAATGTATCAAATCACTATCGACCAAGCGAAGATCCGCGCTTTAGGTGTTGATATTCAATCAGTAAACCAAGTGCTAGGAACGGCTTGGGGTAGTTCATACGTCAATGACTTCATCGACCGTGGACGAGTGAAAAAAGTCTTCGTTCAAGGTGATGCTAACTTCCGCATGAAACCGGGTGATCTTGATACTTGGTATGTCCGTAACAACCAAGGTGAAATGGTGCCATTCTCAGCTTTTGCAACAGGTGAGTGGCAATATGCTTCACCACGTTTAGAACGTTTTAATGCTACGCCTGCGGTTAATATTCAAGGGGGGGTTGTTAAGGGTTACAGTACAGGTCAGGCAATGCTCGATATTGAAGCGATGGTGAAGAAATTACCACCAGGCTTTGGGGTTGAGTGGAATGGTTTATCCTATGAAGAACGCCTATCGGGTAACCAAGCACCAATGCTTTATTCGTTATCCATCTTGGTGGTGTTCTTAGTTCTAGCTGCGCTTTATGAAAGCTGGTCAGTACCTTTTGCGGTGGTATTAGTGGTACCGCTCGGTATTATCGGTGCACTATTAGCGATGAATGGTCGAGGCATGCCAAACGATGTCTTCTTCCAAGTAGGACTATTAACAACCGTAGGTCTGGCAACTAAAAACGCCATTTTGATCGTAGAATTTGCCAAAGAATACTACGAAAAAGGAGCGGGATTAGTCGAGGCAACATTGCATGCGGTACGTGTTCGTTTACGTCCAATTATCATGACATCACTGGCGTTCGGTCTTGGTGTTGTACCATTGGCAATCAGTACTGGTGTTGGTTCTGGTGGTAAAAACGCTATTGGTACTGCGGTACTTGGCGGTATGTTAAGTTCGACTTTCTTAGGTATTTTCTTTATTCCGATTTTCTTCGTGGTAGTAGAACGTATCTTTAGTCGCGGCAAAGATAAATCAACCACCGATGACACACCACCAACACAGCAACCCTAATAATTTAAACCGCAACTAACATTAAAGCCCATGTCTATTTGATATGGGCTTTTTTTTGTTTTTTCCTCGTTACAACTCATCATTCTTAACCTAATAAACCTCATCTCAACGATCACGTTATTAAATTAATGATATAAAACTGTAAATAAGGCTTGCGAATCAATCATCAAATTCTACAATAGCGATGAATGAACATTCATTCATACTAATTGAATTGAATATAAACAACGATGAAAGACAAAAAAGAGCGAATATTAGCCGCAACTGAAAAGCTATTAGCTACCCATGGTTTTCATGGATTATCCATGCAAATGGTTGCTAAAGAGGCTCAAGTTGCAACAGGCACTATTTATCGCTATTTCAACGATAAAGACGATTTACTGCATCAACTCCATGAACATATTTTAGGTTATATCGCAAAAAAAATTAGCCATAATATTAACGATAGTATGTCACTTAAACAGCGCTACCGTACGATGTGGCTTAACCTATGGCATATGTCTGTTAATGGTGAGGCACCATTAATTAATCAAGGGCAATTTCAACATCTGCCTCGAGATAATTCTTATGAAAAAAAAGTAATAAAAAAACAACTTTTTAACTGCGTTAATCAAATGTTTGATGAAGGTAAAGCCTGTCAACTATTTAAACCACTTGATAACGAAATTTTAAGTACACTTAGTTTAGATACGAGTTGTTATTTAGCTCGTCGAAAAATCAATGATGGTTTAGAGATCACTGATAGCGAGCTTAATGCTGCTATTGATGCCTCTTGGGACGCCATTATTCAGCATTAATATTATATATTCCGGAGTACTCCTCACAATGAAAAAATGGATCGTGATGTTACTTATTGCCCTTCTGCTATTTGGAAGCGTAATTGGTTTCAATCTTTTTAAAGAGCATAAAATAGCTGAGTATATGGCAAATATGCCAGAAGCTAACTATCCGGTAACGGCTACCACAACTAAAGCAGAAAATTGGTATCCATCTCTGCAAGCGATTGGTTTTATTGAACCAATGCAAGGTGTAACTTTAACGTCAGAAGCTGCTGGTGTGATTAGCAAAATTAATTTTGAATCAGGCCAAAAGGTAAAAGCGGGGCAATTATTGGTATCAATCAACTCTAATGTTGAACAATCAAGCCTACAAAGTACGGAAGCAAAACTACCTTCAGTAGAAGCCTCTTACCAACGTTATAAAGATCTTTATCGTAAAGGATCAGTATCAAAATCGAGCCTTGATGAAGCACAAGCTAACTATCTTGCGTTAGTGGCTCAAATCAAATCATTAAAAGAATCAATTCAACGTCGTAATATCAGCGCACCTTTTGCCGGTGAAATTGGTCTACGTAATGTTTATCTAGGTCAATACATTCAGCCTGGTACTAAAATTATTCGTTTAGAAGACACGACAACCATGCGTTTCCGCTTTACCGTGCCACAAACGGATATCTCTAAAATCAAAATTGGCCAAGCCGTTGACATCAATATTGATGCTTACAAAAACACCAATTTCAAAGGCCTTATTACTGCGATTGAGCCTGCTGTTAATGCTCAAACAGGTTTAATTCAGGTACAAGCTGATATTCCTAACAGTGGTGGCATGTTACGTAGCGGTATGTTTGCGCGCGCACGTGTTATTCAACCCGTTATTGCCGATCAAATCGTGGTTCCTCAAACAGCGATTACATATACCCTTTACGGCGACACGGTGTATGTTCTTCGCAAAGTTGATGGCAAATTACGCGCTATGCAAACCGTGGTAAACACAGGTTTAAATAAAGGCAATGAAGTACGAATTCTTTCAGGCTTAAAAGCTGGAGAGCAGATCGTCACTAGCGGTCAAATTCGTCTTAGCAACAAGTCATTAGTGCACATCGTTGAAAATGACGCACTAAAGGCTCCTGCTGAAATCCCATTGTTGTAATTGGAGAACGCTCAGGATGCGCTTTACTGATATATTCATCAGACGCCCGGTACTCGCAATTTCGATCAGTTTAATGATCGCATTGCTTGGTCTACAGGCGATATTCAAAATGCAGGTTCGTCAATATCCGGACATGACAAATACGGTCGTCACCGTAAGTACAGCTTACTACGGTGCCAGTGCTGATCTTATTCAAGGTTTTATCACTCAGCCACTGGAACAAGCGATTGCTCAAGCGGATAACATCGACTACATAACAGCCCAAAGTACCATGGGTATGTCGACAATCACTGTGCAAATGAAATTGAACACCAACCCTAACGCGGCGTTGGCTGATATTCTTGCTAAAGTAAACTCGGTACGTGCTCAACTACCAAAAGAAACTCAAGATCCAACCATTTCACTCTCTACTGGTGGTGGTACGGGGGTGCTCTACCTTGGCTTTACAAGTAAGACATTAAGCTCAAGTCAAATCACTGACTACCTTGAACGTGTAGTAAAACCGCAGTTATTTACGGTTGGTGGTGTGGCAAAAGTAGACATGTATGGTGGTGTACCGTTTGCATTACGGGTCTGGCTTGATCCTCAAAAAATGGCAGCATTTAATTTATCTGCTAGTGATGTGGCTCAAGTATTACAAGCAAATAACTATCAGTCTGCTGTTGGCCAAGCTAACAATGACTTTGTGTTATATAACGGTAGTGCTAATACCCAATCAAACAGTCCAGAAACACTAGAAAAACTAGTTGTATCAAGTGATAACGGTCAAGTTATCCGTTTAGGTGACATTGCAAAAGTAACATTATCACGCAGCAGTGATAGCTACCGAGCAACAGCAAATGGTCAAGAAGCCGTAGTTGGTGCGATTGAAGCGGCACCAAGTGCCAACCCTATCGATATTGCTAAAGACGTTCGTGAATTATTACCAACCATTGAACGTAACATGCCAAGCACCATCAAAATGACAATCATGTATGACTCAACGATTGCGATTAATGACTCGATTCATGAAGTTATTAAAACCATTCTTGAAGCTGCATTGATCGTATTAGTGGTTATTGCCCTGTTTATCGGTTCACTACGCTCAGTTATTATTCCGATAATTACGATTCCACTATCATTAATTGGTGTGGCACTAGTAATGCAAATGTTTGATTTCTCATGGAATCTTATGACATTGCTGGCTCTGGTTCTGGCCATCGGTTTGGTGGTCGATGATGCTATCGTGGTCTTGGAAAACGTTGAACGTCATATCAAACTTGGTCAAACGCCATTTAGAGCCGCCATTCTTGGTACACGTGAAATTGCTATTCCCGTAATTTCAATGACGATTGCTTTAGGTGCAGTATATGCGCCAATAGCATTAATGGGTGGTCTTACAGGTTCATTATTTAAAGAGTTTGCATTAACCCTTGCGGGCGCAGTATTTATTTCAGGTATTATTGCCTTAACACTATCGCCGGTAATGTGTGCAACCTTCCTTAAACAAAATGAAGCACCAAATAAATTTGAATTAATGGTCCATGGCTTTCTTGATCGACTAACATTGCGTTATGAGAAAATGCTTCATGGCATCATGCACATGCGTCCAGTTGTAATCGTTTTTGCTATCTGTGCTTGTGCAAGCTTACCGTTCTTATTTAAGTTTATTCCAAGTGAATTAGCACCGGCTGAAGATAATGGTGTCGTGGTATTTATGGGTACAGCACCTGCAAACGCCAACCTTGATTTCATTCAAGACACTATGGATCAAGTTAATAAAGTATTAACTGCAGAAAAAAGTGTTGAGTATGCGCAGATCTTCTCAGGTATTCCATCGGCTAACCAAGCGTTTGGTCTAGCAACATTAAAACCATGGAGTCAACGCGATCAAAGTCAAACTGACGTGGCAAATGATGTAACTGAAAAAATCAAAAATATTCCCCAAATGGCGATTACTGCTTTCCAAATGCCAAGCCTTCCAGGTGCAGGTTCTGGTTTGCCAGTACAGTTTGTTATCACCACACCTAACAACTTTAAGAGCCTCTTCCAAGTGGCTGCTGAAATGTTGACTAAGGTAAAAGATAACCCAATGTTCGTTTACTCAGATTTAGACTTAAAGTATGACTCTGCGACAATGAACATTGATATCGACAAAGATAAAGCGGGAGCCTATGGCGTAACCATGCAAGCAATTGGTAATACGCTAAGTACCATGTTAGCCGGTGGTGACATTAACCGCGTTGATATTTTAGGTCGTTCTTATAAAGTAATTCCACAAGTTGAGCGTAAAAATCGTTTTAATCCAAAAGATTTAAATAATTATTACGTTAAGACCAGCAGTGGTGATTTAATTCCATTAGGTAGCTTAGTCACTATCAAGGTCACTCCAGCGCCACCAACATTACCAAGCTTTAACCAACAAAATGCGGCAACCATCGGAGCAGTATTAGCACCAGGTACCTCAATTGGTGAAGCGGTAAGCTGGTTAAATACTGAGTCAGCTAAAGTATTACCAAAAGGCTATGGCCATAACTACTTAGGTGAAAGTCGTCAGTATGTGACTGAAGGTAATGCGCTATACGCTACCTTTGGTCTAGCACTTGCAATTATTTTCTTAGTGCTTGCGATTCAATTTGAATCACTACGCGATCCATTAGTGATCCTAGTATCAGTACCATTAGCAATTTGTGGTGCACTGATTGCCCTCGCGTGGGGTGCGACAACACTCAACATTTACTCGCAAATAGGTTTGATAACCCTCATAGGCTTGATAACCAAACACGGCATATTGATTTGTGAAGTAGCCAAAGAAGAACAACTCTTCCACGGTAAAAACCGCATGGATGCTGTTATGGAAGCAGCGAAGATCCGTCTTCGTCCAATCCTAATGACAACCTGTGCAATGATTGCAGGTCTAATACCGCTATTGTATGCATCAGGTGCAGGTGCTGCATCGCGTTTCAGTATTGGTATTGTTATCGTTGCAGGTTTATCTATCGGTACGTTATTTACTTTGTTTGTATTGCCAGTTATCTATACGTTCTTGGCAAGTGAACATAAACCACTACCAGTATTTGTTGAAGATGATGATGGTGTAGACAACCACTTCTAATTTACTAAAACAAAAAAGGGCGCTGAATCATCAGCGCCCTTTTCTTTTCACTGCAACCACAATTACAATGGCTAATCACGATTTTCGCAACGGAGTAAGCGAATCATGTTCGATCCAAAGAAACTTGAGCAAGTAGCTAAACAAATTCAAGATGCAATGCCTAAACCAGTAAAAGATCTAGGCAATGATGTTGAACAAAAAGTACGTCAGGTGATCCAAGCACAACTAGGGAAACTGGATGTTGTCACTCGGGAAGAGTTTGACGTTCAAACTCAAGTGCTACTACGTACTCGCCAAAAGCTCACTGAGCTTGAGCAAAAGCTAGCAGCATTTGAAGCTAAACTTAATGCTGATGACAACAATAAAGCTTAAGTAACTCTTACTGCACCAACAAAAAGCCCTGTCATTAATGAACTGGGCTTTTTTTAATTAAAATGTATATTGAAGTTTAACCACCAACAGCAATATGCTTCATATCTTTCATATAACCACGTAGTTGCTTACCAATTATTTCAACTGGATGATTACGTAGTGCTTCATTCACTTCAATTAACTTTTGGTTATCAACAAAGTTAGTCGTTGTAGCCAAACCATGACCAATCACATCCGTTGTTACCGTAGCCATGAAATGATCACGTAATAGCGGTGTCGCCACATTCGCAAATAAATAGTTACCATATTCTGCAGTATCAGAGATAACCACATTCATTTCATACAGACGCTTACGAGCAACAGTATTCGCAATTAAAGGCAGTTCATGTAATGACTCGTAATATGCTGACTCATCAATAATACCTGACGCTGTCATCGCTTCAAAAGCTAACTCAACCCCAGCACGCACCATTGCAACCATCAAAATACCGTGATCAAAGTATTCTTGTTCTGAAATTTGAATATCAGATTGTGGGTAGTTTTCAAATTGTGTTTCAGCAGTTTCACCACGCCAGCCTAATAACTCAGCATCATCATTAGCCCAATCAGCCATCATCGTACTTGAGAAGTGACCTGAAATAATGTCATCCATATGTTTGTTATATAGTGGACGCATAAGATCTTTTAGCTGCTCAGATAAATCAAACGCGGCAACTTTAGCTGGGTTTGAAAGACGATCCATCATATGAGTAACGCCGCCAAACTTCAGCGCTTCAGTGATAGTTTCCCAACCAAATTGAAGTAATTTACCTGCATATTCTGGTGCAATACCATCAGCCAGCATTTTTTCATAACAAACAATTGAACCAGCTTGTAGCATGCCACATAAAATAGTTTGTTCACCCATCAGGTCAGACTTCACTTCCGCCACAAACGATGACTCAAGTACACCCGCACGATGACCCCCAGTTGCAGCAGCCCATGCTTTAGCAATTTCAAGGCCATCACCTTGTGGATCGTTTTCAGGGTGAACCGCAATCAAGGTTGGTACACCAAAACCACGCTTGTATTCTTCACGTACTTCCGTACCTGGACACTTAGGTGCAACCATTACTACGGTTAAATCTTGACGGATTAGCATCCCTTCTTCAACGATATTAAAACCATGAGAGTAACCCAATGCCGCGCCTTGCTTCATCAGTGGCATCACCGTTTCAACTACATTGGTGTGTTGTTTATCTGGTGTCAGATTTACCACCAAATCAGCATTCGGAATCAGTTGTTCATAGCTACCAACTTCAAAACCATTATCACGCGCATTTTTAAATGATGGACGTTGCTCATCAATAGCAGCCTGACGCAGTGCGTAAGCAACATTCAAGCCTGAATCACGCATATTAAGGCCTTGGTTAAGACCTTGTGCGCCACATCCGACAATAACCACTTTTTTACCCTTCAGGTAATCAGCTTCAGTCGCAAATTCAGCACGATCCATAAAACGACAACGGCCCAGTTGATCTAACTGCTGGCGTAAATTTAAGGTATTGAAATAATTAGCCATAACAACAAACTCCGTGAAAAATATTAATCCTTGGTTCGATATTTATTTATCGAATAGAGTGATAGTAGATCAGGTAACTTGTTGCGAAAAGTGCTATATTCACAACAATCAATTGCAAATTATGCAACATAAGCCAATGAACATTAAAAACTTGCAACTTTTTCTTCACCTCAGTGATTCGCTAAGTTTCCATCACACAGCTCAATCAATGCATATCAGTCCATCAGCTCTTAGTCGCGTCATTCAACGTCTAGAACAAGAGTTAGGACAAAGCTTATTCAATCGCGATAATCGCCATGTTGAGCTTACGATGGCAGGGAAAAAACTAATTCCGGTCGCGACCACAATTGTTGCTAACTGGTTATCACTGAAAACAGAATTAAATAGTGATAGCTCGATACTTCAAGGAAAGTTAAAAATATTTTGCTCAGTCACTGCAAGTTATACTCATTTACCTGCAATATTAACCGCTTTTCGCCAACGTTATCCGCAAATAGAAATTCAGTTATTAACTGGAGACTCTGCACTAGCGATCGATAAAATTCTTACAGATGAAGCAGATGTCGCTATTACAGCCAAACCAGAACAGCTTTCAACTAAATTAACTTATATAGAATTAGATCATATTCCACTATCAGTAATCTCGCCTACTATTGCGCCGCCAGCAATTCAACAGCTATTAGATCAAGGTCCAAATTGGCAAGCACTGCCTTTTATTATTGCGGAGTCAGGCCCAGCAAGATCGCGGGCTAATTCGTGGTTTAAACAAAAAAAGATTTCACCGCCTATTTATGCGCAAATTTCTGGCCATGAAGCCATTGTGAGTATGGTTGCTTTGGGGTGTGGTATTGGGATTGCGCCTGATGTTGTTATCAATAACAGTCCAATGAATGATAAAGTGCAGCGTTTTCCAGCGGAATTGATTGCACCATTAAGTTTAGGGCTTTGTTGTAAACAATCACGCCATCAAGAAAAGGTATTAAAAGCATTACTTCAATTATTTTAATATAGTAAAAATAATAGTCACTTTTTTCCCACTTCAGTAAAACTTAAATTATATAGATATAAAAATTCTCACATTACCGTCGAGGCTTTCTTGATGATGACGGGATGGAGAGATTCAAACACCCAACACGCGCTGATTTTTGGTATGGCGAATCCGCTGATCTATTCGTTGTCGGCGATCTAAATTATACAGATGTAAAAAAGCCCCGACATTTCTGTCGAGGCTTTCTTGAAAATGGCAGGGGTGGAGAGATTCGAACTCCCAACACGCGGATTTGGAATCCGCTGCTCTGCCAGTTGGAGCTACACCCCTGTAGTTATTTTAAAGACTTAACTCTGTCTTAAATAATGGCGGAGTGGACGGGACTCGAACCCGCGACCCCCGGCGTGACAGGCCGGTATTCTAACCAACTGAACTACCACTCCGCAGTGTCTATTCAGCATTTAAGCAATTTGAAGCCTGGCGATGTCCTACTCTCACATGGGGAGACCCCACACTACCATCGGCGCTATTACGTTTCACTACTGAGTTCGGCATGGGATCAGGTGGGTCCATAACGCTATGGTCGCCAAGCAAATTCTGTTTTATTTATTACCTTGTAGCAATAAATAGCAATCTGGGAAAATCTAACTAGTTGTTCTCAACACGCATTCAAGCATTTGTAGAGTCCGTCTCTTCTCTTTTGAGAAGAAAAACCCCTTGGGTGTTGTATGGTTAAGCCTCACGGGCAATTAGTATCAGTTAGCTCAATGCCTCGCAGCACTTACACACCTGACCTATCAACGTTGTAGTCTTCAACAACCCTTTAGAGACCTTAAAGGTCTAGGGATGACTCATCTTGAGGCTCGCTTCCCGCTTAGATGCTTTCAGCGGTTATCGATTCCGAACTTAGCTACCGGGCAATGCATCTGGCGATACAACCCGAACACCAGCGGTTCGTCCACTCCGGTCCTCTCGTACTAGGAGCAGCCCCTCTCAATCATCCAACGCCCACGGCAGATAGGGACCGAACTGTCTCACGACGTTCTAAACCCAGCTCGCGTACCACTTTAAATGGCGAACAGCCATACCCTTGGGACCGACTTCAGCCCCAGGATGTGATGAGCCGACATCGAGGTGCCAAACACCGCCGTCGATATGAACTCTTGGGCGGTATCAGCCTGTTATCCCCGGAGTACCTTTTATCCGTTGAGCGATGGCCCTTCCATTCAGAACCACCGGATCACTATGACCTGCTTTCGCACCTGCTCGAATTGTCATTCTCGCAGTCAAGCGGGCTTATGCCATTGCACTAACCTCACGATGTCCGACCGTGATTAGCCCACCTTCGTGCTCCTCCGTTACTCTTTGGGAGGAGACCGCCCCAGTCAAACTACCCACCAGGCACTGTCCGTAACCCCGATAAGGGGTCGACGTTAGAACATCAAGCATACAAGGGTGGTATTTCAAGATTGACTCCACAACCACTGGCGCGGTTGCTTCAACGTCTCCCACCTATCCTACACATGTAGGGTCAATGTTCAGTGCCAAGCTATAGTAAAGGTTCACGGGGTCTTTCCGTCTAGCCGCGGGTACACAGCATCTTCACTGCGATTTCAATTTCACTGAGTCTCGGGTGGAGACAGCGTGGCCATCATTACGCCATTCGTGCAGGTCGGAACTTACCCGACAAGGAATTTCGCTACCTTAGGACCGTTATAGTTACGGCCGCCGTTTACCGGGGCTTCGATCAAGAGCTTCGACCGAAGTCTAACCCCATCAATTAACCTTCCGGCACCGGGCAGGCGTCACACCGTATACGTCATCTTTCGATTTTGCACAGTGCTGTGTTTTTAATAAACAGTTGCAGCCACCTGGTATCTGCGACTCCCGGCAGCTTAGAGAGCAAGTCTCATCACCGCTAGGAGCGTACCTTCTCCCGAAGTTACGGTACCATTTTGCCTAGTTCCTTCACCCGAGTTCTCTCAAGCGCCTTGGTATTCTCTACCTGATCACCTGTGTCGGTTTGGGGTACGATTTCTTATAATCTGAAGCTTAGAAGCTTTTCCCGGAAGCATGGCATCAATGACTTCACTACCGTAGTAGCTCGACATCGTATCTCAGCCTTAAGATGGTCCGGATTTGCCTAAACCATCAGCCTACATACTTGGACCTGGACAACCGTCGCCAGGCTCACCTAGCCTTCTCCGTCCCTCCATCGCAATTATAAGAAGTACGGGAATATTAACCCGTTTCCCATCGACTACGCCTTTCGGCCTCGCCTTAGGGGTCGACTTACCCTGCCCCGATTAACGTTGGACAGGAACCCTTGATCTTCCGGCGAGGGAGTTTTTCACTCCCTTTATCGTTACTCATGTCAGCATTCGCACTTCTGATACCTCCAGCACACTTTACAATGCACCTTCAACGGCTTACAGAACGCTCCCCTACCCAATATGAACAAGTTCACATTGCCGCAGCTTCGGTGTATAGCTTAGCCCCGTTAAATCTTCCGCGCAGGCCGACTCGACCAGTGAGCTATTACGCTTTCTTTAAATGATGGCTGCTTCTAAGCCAACATCCTGGCTGTCTGAGCCTTCCCACATCGTTTCCCACTTAGCTATAACTTTGGGACCTTAGCTGGCGGTCTGGGTTGTTTCCCTCTTCACGACGGACGTTAGCACCCGCCGTGTGTCTCCCGGATATTACTTACTGGTATTCGGAGTTTGCAAAGGGTTGGTAAGTCGGGATGACCCCCTAGCCTTAACAGTGCTCTACCCCCAGTAGTATTCGTCCGAGGCGCTACCTAAATAGCTTTCGGGGAGAACCAGCTATCTCCGAGTTTGATTGGCCTTTCACCCCTAGCCACAAGTCATCCGCTAATTTTTCAACATTAGTCGGTTCGGTCCTCCAGTAAGTGTTACCTCACCTTCAACCTGCCCATGGCTAGATCACTCGGTTTCGGGTCTAATCCTAGCAACTAATTCGCCCAGTTAAGACTCGGTTTCCCTACGGCTCCCCTAAACGGTTAACCTTGCTACTAAAATTAAGTCGCTGACCCATTATACAAAAGGTACGCAGTCACCCAACAAGTGGGCTCCTACTGCTTGTACGTACACGGTTTCAGGTTCTATTTCACTCCCCTCACAGGGGTTCTTTTCGCCTTTCCCTCACGGTACTGGTTCACTATCGGTCAGTCAGGAGTATTTAGCCTTGGAGGATGGTCCCCCCATGTTCAAACAGGATATCACGTGTCCCGTCCTACTCGATTTCACTAATAAAGCGTTGTTGGTTACGGGGCTATCACCCTGTATCGCGGTACTTTCCAGAACCTTCACCTAACGCTGAACTAACTTAAGGGCTAATCCGGTTTCGCTCGCCGCTACTACCGGAATCTCGGTTGATTTCTCTTCCTCGGGGTACTTAGATGTTTCAGTTCCCCCGGTTCGCTTCATTAACCTATGTATTCAGTTAATGATACTAGCTTATGCTAGTGGGTTTCCCCATTCGGAAATCCCAGACTCAAGTGGCTTTTACTGCCTAATCTGGGCTTATCGCAAGTTAATACGTCCTTCATCGCCTCTGACTGCCAAGGCATCCACCGTGTACGCTTAGTCACTTAACCATACAACCCCAAGAGGTCTTGTATGTTCAAACAACCAAGGTTTGTGTTTAATAATCCGATCAAGAAAATATTAAACATTGGTTTTTCGCCGGACTCGATACAAGACACTTGAATGTGTGTTGTTTTGAGAACTCGTTTTTATTCTTCTTTTACAAGAAGCAACAAAAACATTTTTTAAAATTAATCTTTCGATTAAATTTACTAGTCAGCTTTCCAGATTGTTAAAGAACATGTAATCATCGTTAGATAACCACTTTTTAAAAACACTTTTCATCTCTATAAAAAGAGAAGTATGTTTAAAGAGTGGTGGAGCTATGCGGGATCGAACCGCAGACCTCCTGCGTGCAAGGCAGGCGCTCTCCCAGCTGAGCTATAACCCCAACGATTTAAAAGACTGTACCACCACTTTTTCTGGGAGAAAAAGTGGTGGGTCTGAGTGGACTCGAACCACCGACCTCACCCTTATCAGGGGTGCGCTCTAACCACCTGAGCTACAGACCCAAGTCTTTTTACGTTCTACATTTTAACCAAGCAATCTGTGTGGACACTGCATAAAACAGTATAAGTCTTTAGGTAAGGAGGTGATCCAGCCCCAGGTTCCCCTAGGGCTACCTTGTTACGACTTCACCCCAGTCATGAACCACACCGTGGTAAACGCCCTCCCGAAGGTTAAGCTATCTACTTCTGGTGCAGCCCACTCCCATGGTGTGACGGGCGGTGTGTACAAGGCCCGGGAACGTATTCACCGTGACATTCTGATTCACGATTACTAGCGATTCCGACTTCATGGAGTCGAGTTGCAGACTCCAATCCGGACTACGACGTACTTTGTGGGATTCGCTCACTATCGCTAGTTTGCAGCCCTCTGTATACGCCATTGTAGCACGTGTGTAGCCCTACTCGTAAGGGCCATGATGACTTGACGTCGTCCCCACCTTCCTCCGGTTTATCACCGGCAGTCTCCCTGGAGTTCCCACCATTACGTGCTGGCAAACAAGGATAAGGGTTGCGCTCGTTGCGGGACTTAACCCAACATTTCACAACACGAGCTGACGACAGCCATGCAGCACCTGTCTCAGAGTTCCCGAAGGCACTAAGCTATCTCTAGCGAATTCTCTGGATGTCAAGAGTAGGTAAGGTTCTTCGCGTTGCATCGAATTAAACCACATGCTCCACCGCTTGTGCGGGCCCCCGTCAATTCATTTGAGTTTTAATCTTGCGACCGTACTCCCCAGGCGGTCTACTTAACGCGTTAGCTCCGAAAGCCACGGCTCAAGGCCACAACCTTCAAGTAGACATCGTTTACGGCGTGGACTACCAGGGTATCTAATCCTGTTTGCTCCCCACGCTTTCGCATCTGAGCGTCAGTCTTTGTCCAGGGGGCCGCCTTCGCCACCGGTATTCCTTCAGATCTCTACGCATTTCACCGCTACACCTGAAATTCTACCCCCCTCTACAAGACTCTAGTCTGCCAGTTCAAAATGCTGTTCCGAGGTTGAGCCCCGGGCTTTCACATCTTGCTTAACAGACCGCCTGCATGCGCTTTACGCCCAGTAATTCCGATTAACGCTCGCACCCTCCGTATTACCGCGGCTGCTGGCACGGAGTTAGCCGGTGCTTCTTCTGTTGCTAACGTCAAACAGCTAAGCTATTAACTTAACTGCCTTCCTCACAACTGAAAGTACTTTACAACCCGAAGGCCTTCTTCATACACGCGGCATGGCTGCATCAGGGTTTCCCCCATTGTGCAATATTCCCCACTGCTGCCTCCCGTAGGAGTCTGGACCGTGTCTCAGTTCCAGTGTGGCTGATCATCCTCTCAGACCAGCTAGGGATCGTCGCCTTGGTGAGCCATTACCCCACCAACTAGCTAATCCCACCTGGGCTAATCCTGACGCGAGAGGCCCGAAGGTCCCCCTCTTTGCTCCGAAGAGATTATGCGGTATTAGCTATCGTTTCCAATAGTTATCCCCCACATCAGGGTATATTCCCAGGCATTACTCACCCGTCCGCCGCTCGTCAGCATTGATAGCAAGCTATCAATCTGTTACCGCTCGACTTGCATGTGTTAGGCCTGCCGCCAGCGTTCAATCTGAGCCATGATCAAACTCTTCAATTAAAGTTTTGTTGTCTCTTTCGAAACGGCTCAATGAATACTGACTTCAAAACTAACTCTTCATAAATAAAGAGTGTAATTTTAAAGCTATTATCGTTCCAACAGAACGATAATGAATTGACTGTGCCAAATAATCTTCTCTATAAATAGATTGGGTTATTTGTATTGGTCACTCAGTTCATTGATAAATCTTTCGACTTAACTATTCAACGAGTGCCCACACAGATTGCATGGTCAAATTGTTAAAGAACATTCTTCTTGAAATGACCAAACATTTAACTGTTTAATCGTTTCGTTGAAGTGGATGGCCATTCTAGCGAAATAACATAAAGTGTCAACCACTTTTTTAATTTATTTCATTTGGCGCATTATCCAATCGATTGAAGCATAACGCCTTATTTATAAGCCGCTCACTGTTTCGATAGAGCAGCAGTATAAAGACAACTGCCGCCATCGCAACTATTTTATGCAATTTATTAAAAAAAATGGATCGTTAGATCAAAAAGCAAACAAAGCGTTCAATAATGCGATTATAACACTCTAAATTGTCGGCTAAATTCAGACACCTTTTGCCAATTGGTATATTCCACTTCTTGAGTTGTATCCGTTTCACCACCAGTAAGCTTCATTATTAACTTAATCATGGTGCGATCAAAAAAGTTATAACGCGGATAACGCAATGCTCCAGCAAATACCGCCATCATTTTAGGGTGCCATGGTGACTTTAATAAAAACTTTTTCATATAAGCGCTGGTTGCTGGCGTATCTTTACCTTCTTTACGAGCTGTGAGGTTAACACAGAAAAAAGCCACTTTTTCTTGATCAAGACTCGCTGCATTTTGCTCTATAAATTGATATAGCTTTTTATTTAAATGGCCATAACGTACGGAAGCGCCAATAAGTATGCGATCATAACCACTGAAATCAATTTTTTGCTTTGCATGTATGTCAGCATAATCACATTGATACTGCTCACCTAAGTCCTGCTCTATATGGTTAAGGATTTTAATCGTTTGTCCTTCACAACTAGAATGCAGTAATAATACCTTTTCCATGATAGCTCCTTTAATTACGCCAAAATGTCGGCGTAAATAAAACTAATAATGTAAACACTTCTAAACGACCAAATAGCATAGCAATAATGAGGATCCATTTCGCGGAATCATTTATTTGCCCAAAATGAATCGCAACCTCACCTAAACCAGGACCTAAATTATTGAGTGTCGCTGCCACAGCGGAAAAGGCAGTTAATTCATCGATACCCGTTGCAATAAGTGCCAACATACACACCACAAACACCAATGCATAGGCAGAGAAAAATCCCCACACCGCATCAACAACCCGTTGTGGTAACGCTTTATGTCCAAGTTTAATGGTATACACCGCGCGAGGATGCACTAGCCGTTTTAGTTCTCTCACCCCTTGTAATGAAAGTAACAACATTCGAATCACTTTCATACCGCCTCCCGTTGAGCCAGCACACCCCCCTATAAAAGAGGAGAACAACAATAAAACAGGTAAAAATAACGGCCAGTCAGAAAATCCAGTAGTAGTAAATCCTGCCGTCGTAGAAATAGACACCGTTTGAAACAGCGCTTGATCAAAAGCATCAAAAGAACTGTTGTAGGAATGATGCTTTAATAACATGCCAAAACATATAGCAAATAAAACAGCTTGTACGACCAAAAAAGCTCGAAACTCAGGATCTCGCCAATATGTTTTAAGGCTTATATTGCCATTACCAAACGCCGCAAAATGCAAAGAAAAATTACAGGCTGAAATTAAAAGAAAAACAACGGTGATCATATTAATAGTAGGACTATTAAAATAACCAATACTGGCATCGTGAGTAGAAAACCCACCAATTGCAACAGTTGAAAAACTGTGTGATATCGCATCAAAACCACTCATGCCAGCAAGCCAAAATGCTAATGCGCAAGCAATTGTTAACGCTAAATAAATATACCATAAGGTTTTTGCTGTTTCGGCAATCCGCGGCGTCATTTTACTATCTTTTACCGGTCCTGGCGTTTCAGCACGATATAACTGCATACCACCAATACCCAATACCGGTAATATTGCGACCGCTAATACGATAATTCCCATTCCACCAAACCATTGTAATAACTGGCGGTAAAATAAAATCGCTTTGGGTAAATAATCAAGACCAACAATCACCGTTGCGCCTGTTGTTGTCAGTGCAGAAAATGATTCAAAAAAGGAGTCAGCAACCGACAAATCAGGTGTTTTAGATAATAAAAAAGGTACTGCGCCAGCGCTGCCAATAACAGCCCAAAACAACACGACAATAAGGAAGCCATCACGAGCTTTTAGTTCATGTCGATGACGGCGATTAGGAAGCCATAATGCGGATCCCCCCGCAAGTAATAAAAAGAAGGTTACAACAAAGGGAAACCCAGCCCCATCACGGTAAATCAACGCGACTAAGGCAGGGATAAGCATAGTGACGCTAAATAAAGCGAGCAACAGCCCGACGATACGTATAATTGAACGAAACTGCATGGCCCTAATCGGCCCTCATCTGAAAATATAGAATAGAATAAATAATGGTTAACTCTCTGAGGTTGATGTTGCGATGATCCGTCCACCACTACGATTAATTAATTGGGTACTAAACTCAGTCACAATACGATTATCAAGTGCTAAATGCATGCTGACTTGTTGGCCATAATCAGCCTTCAATTGCGTGCCGTTATATTCACTTAATAACGCTTCAACTAATGATATTTGATTATAATCACAACATAGAAACAACTCACTGATGATGATCTTTTGTTGTGTGGTCAGTAACGTTAATCCTCGTTGGACCCCTCCACCATAGGCCTTAACTAACCCACCCGTCCCTAAATGGATACCGCCAAAATAGCGCACAACAACTGCAGTTAGTTCGCCCACACCGGAGCCGCTTAATTGCGCCAGTATCGGTTTTCCTGCCGTTCCTGAAGGCTCACCATCATCACTAAATCCCCACAACATTGAATCTGTTGGTCTACCAGCAACAAATCCCCAACAATGATGATTAGCATTTGGGTGAGCTGATTTTATTTCATTAATAAACTGCTTAGCGGCTTCAATCGACGCCGTATGGGCTAAATAAGTTATAAAATGGCTCTTCTTGATTTCTTCTTCAAAAATCACTGGCTGCAGTGGAATCAAATAAGGTTCCAAGGTTGACATAAAACATATCCCCATCATCAAAAAACAACGGCAGGATACCATATTCCTATCACGACCCAAGTAATGCTCATTATTGCTAACAATAGCCCTCTCTCTACAAATAATGACCATTAAGATAATGTATCAATCCACAATGTTAAATAAATGTTTAAATTAATTATTGAATTTGTGGCCATTGCGGTTCAGACTAAATGTTACAACCACAGGTCAAACCAGTTAAATTACACCAGATCCGTCATAGAATGGAATATATGGAGATAGAACATGATTTACCACGGTGAAACACTCTCTGTACGCTACCTTGAAGACGGGATTGCTGAACTCATTTTTGATGCGCCAACCTCCATCAATAAATTCGATCTCGCGACCCTTGAAAGCTTTAACCTTGCTCTTGATGCACTCTACCAACAACCTAATCTCAAGGGCTTAATTCTACGCTCAACCAAAGCGGCATTTATTGTTGGTGCCGATATTACTGAGTTTCTAGGTTTATTTGCTCTGCCTGCTGATCAACTTTCAAAATGGCTTGATCACGCCAATACGATTTTTAATAAATTAGAAGATTTACCCGTTCCAACCCTCTCAGCGATTAATGGTTATGCTCTTGGCGGTGGCTGCGAATGTGTACTTGCCACCGATTTTAGAATTGCAGATCATCAAGCACGAATTGGATTACCCGAAACTAAACTCGGTATCATGCCTGGATTTGGAGGAACAGTTCGCTTACCACGGTTAATTGGCGCTGACTGTGCAATGGAAATGATCACCTCAGGTAAAGATAACAAAGCCGATTTAGCCTTAAAGCTAGGACTTGTTGATGCGATCGTTGCCACCGAGATCTTACCAACAGCAGCATTGCGTATCATTAAACAGGCCATTGCGGGTGATTTAGACTGGCAACAACGTCGTTCTCAAAAAAAAACACCCTTACAGTTAACGACCACCGAAGCATTAATGAGTTTTACCACAGCCAAAGCTATGGTTGCTAACATTGCAGGTCAACATTACCCAGCACCAATGGCAGCAGTTACCGCGATCGAAGCGGCTGCAATTTATGAACGAAAACAAGCACTGGCTATTGAAAACGCCCACTTTGTTACTCTTGCTAAAACAGATGTTGCTCAAGCTTTAGTTGGCATTTTTATTAATGACCAATACCTAAAAAATAAAGCCAAACAAGCCATAAAAATAGCCCAACCGACACAACAAGCGATGGTATTGGGTGCAGGCATTATGGGCGGCGGTATTGCTTACCAATCAGTGACGAATCATGTCCCTGTGATCATGAAAGATATCTCTAACGACGCCTTAATACTGGGGATGCAACAAGCGGCGAAACTACTGAATAAAAAACTCACTCGAGGAAGAATTGATGGCTTACAAATGGCTGCAACATTGGCCACCATTACGCCAACTCTCACTTATTCTGATGCCAACCACGTTGATATCGTTATCGAAGCAGTGATTGAGAACCCCACGATAAAAGCGGCAGTACTCGCAGAGGTCGAACAACAGGTTGCTGATACCACAGTGATCACCTCAAACACTTCAACCATTCCGATTAATTTACTGGCTCAATCTTTACAACGTCCTCAAAATTTTTGCGGAATGCACTTTTTTAATCCCGTACACAAAATGCCATTAGTTGAGATCATTCGCGGCCAACACACTTCAGATGAAACTATTGCTCAAGTGGTCGCTTATGCCACAAAAATGCGCAAAAAACCTATTGTTGTTAATGATTGTCCTGGGTTCTTCGTTAATCGCGTTTTATTTCCTTATTTGGCAGCCTTTAGTTTATTGCTCCGTGATGGCGGTGATTACCGCCACATCGATAATATTATGGAGAAGGACTTTGGCTGGCCGATGGGGCCGGCTTACCTATTAGATGTTGTAGGCATTGATACTGCTCATCACGCTCAAAAAGTGATGGCAGAGGGATTTCCACAACGAATGGCTAAACACGATACCGATGCCATTGATGTCTTATACGAGCAGCAACGTTTTGGTCAGAAAACAGGATCAGGATTTTTTAATTATCATCTTGATAGAAAAGGTAAACCTAAAAAAACAGTGGATCCTCAAATCACAGATTTACTTGCGGCTGTTACTGCAACACCGACCTCATCTGCAAATACCACCGTTATCGATCGTATGATGATTCCAATGATTAATGAAGTGGTACGCTGCTTAGAAGAAAATATTATTGCAACGCCTGCAGAAGCGGATATGGCATTGGTTTACGGCTTAGGATTCCCCCCATTTAAAGGTGGAGTGTTCCGCTATTTAGACACCTTAGGTTTAGCTAATTACGTCGCATTAGCTGATAGTTATCAATCTCTCGGCCCTTTATATCACGTACCTGATGGCCTACGCGCCAAAGCTGCGGCTGATGAGTGTTATTACCCCACAGTTACTGCAGCATCATTGAGGAGCTGATTATGAATAATGTAGTGGTTGTTGACTGTATTCGTACACCAATGGGACGCTCAAAAGGCGGCGCATTTCGTCATGTGCGCGCCGAAGATCTATCAGCACATTTAATGACAGGATTGCTAACCCGTAACCCTCAGTTAGATGCGCATAATATCGAAGATATTTATTGGGGTTGTGTGCAGCAAACCTTAGAACAAGGATTTAATATTGGTCGTAATGCAGCACTACTTGCAGGGCTACCAACCACCATTGGAGCAACGACCGTTAATCGTCTGTGTGGTTCATCCATGCAAGCACTGCATGATGCCACTCGCGCGATAATGGTGGGTGATGCACAAAGCTGTTTAATTGGCGGAGTTGAACATATGGGTCATGTACCAATGACTCACGGAGTTGATTTTCATCCTGGTCTGTCGAAAACCGTTGCTAAAGCTGCGGGAATGATGGGATTAACCGCCGAAATGTTAGCGCGAAAATACGATATTAGTCGAGAGCTTCAAGATCAATTTGGCGCGCGCTCACACCAACGCGCCCATGCAGCCACGATTGAAGGTCGATTTGCCCGTGAAATATTTGCAACAGAGGGCCATGATAGTGAGGGTATTTTAACTAAATATACTACCGATGAAGTCATTCGCCCCGAAACAACCGTAGCAGCATTAAGCCAGTTGCGGCCGATTTTTGATCCCACCCATGGCACAGTAACAGCTGGTACATCATCAGCATTATCGGACGGTGCGGCAGCAATGCTATTAATGGATGAACGCCAAGCACGCGCATTAGGTTTACCCATTCGCGCACGAATAAAAGCAATGGCGATTGCCGGTTGTGAGCCGTCATTAATGGGGTTCGGGCCAGTACCTGCGACTCAAAAAGCATTACAACGCGCAGGGTTACATTTAGATGATATTGACGTTATTGAATTCAATGAAGCCTTTGCAGCACAAACATTACCATGCATTCAAGCGCTGGGATTAATGGATCAGCTCGATGAAAAAATTAACCTTAACGGTGGTGCTATCGCTCTTGGTCACCCATTAGGATGTTCAGGTGCCCGTATCTCCACCACTCTTATCAATATTATGGAACAACAACAAGCTCGCTTTGGTTTGGCGAGTATGTGTATAGGATTGGGACAAGGCATCGCGACTGTCTTTGAACGAGTAGAATAACATTACTTAATCTCGTAAGTACTACTCTTCACCATATAATGGAACAGACGCATGCAACTTACACATAGATACCATGAGTAAGTTTCATTTTCTTCATCAAGATAAGCCGTCTACACTCAACCTCATATTGATTGCTAATCATGATTTTTCCGGAGTATTGCAATGTTTAAAGCACTAGTATTAGAACAACAAGATAAAAAAACACTCGCAACTATTCGCCAAGTAGCAACATCTGAATTACCTGAAGGCGATGTACTAATTAATGTGGATTACTCTTCATTAAACTACAAAGATGGCTTAGCAATTACCGGTAAAGGTCGTATTGTACGTCAATTCCCTATGGTACCCGGTGTCGATTTAGCTGGCACAGTAGCAGAGTCAAGTGATGACCGTTACCACGTAGGTGACAAAGTGGTTCTTACTGGTTGGGGTGTTGGTGAAGGTCATTGGGGCGGTATGGCTGAAAAAGCTCGCCTAAATGCAGACTGGTTAGTACCACTACCTGCCAATCTTGATGGCAAACAAGCAATGATGGTAGGTACTGCAGGCTTAACAGCAATGCTGTGTGTGCAAGCAATTGTTGATGCCAATGTAAAACCTGAAGATGGTGAGATTTTGGTTACAGGTGCAAGCGGTGGTGTTGGCTCAGTTGCCGTCACTCTACTGGCACAACTTGGCTATAAAGTTGCTGCAGTAACAGGTCGAGCTGAAACTAATGGTCCACTACTAAAACGACTTGGTGCAACAACTATTATTGATCGTAGTGTATTTGAAGAGCCAGCTCGCCCATTAGATAAGCAATTGTGGGCAGGTGCAATTGATACTGTTGGTAGCAAAGTACTGGCTAAAGTATTAAGTCAAATTAACTACAACGGTGCAGTTGCTATTTGTGGTCTTGCTGGCGGCTTTGATTTACCAACGACGGTAATGCCTTTTATTCTACGTAATGTCCGTTTACAAGGTGTCGATTCAGTGATGTGCCCGTTTGAAAAACGCCAACAAGCATGGCAACGTCTAACTGAATTACTTCCCGCTAGCTACTTTGAACAAGCCTGCCGTGAGGTCGCACTTGAACAAGTAACAGAATGTGCAGAGGCAATCACCAATGGTCAAATCACCGGCCGCGTAGTCATTAAACTGTAATGATCAAAGCGTGCCGCATTAATGCCGCACAATGAGAGTCGTTAATAGTTAATAAATAAGGTCAGACATGTGCTGGCCTTTTTACTAATCCACATATCGCACTACAATAATCCAATATCATGAATACGGGAATTTATCAGCCGCCCACACTCTTCTTTAATAATTGTACGCAACCATATTTGTGATGCCGAATGTTCACAGCGAGCATGCCACAGTAATGAATAATCAAAGGGTTTAAACTCAAATGGCAGAGGTTTTACAATTAATTGATAACGTTCTGCGACTAAATAAGCAAGATCAGCAGGAACAGTAATGATCAATGGCATTTGTTCAATAATCGCTAGAGCAGCTTCTAAATGATAAGCCCGCAATACCATTTTCGGCTGCGAGTACCCACGTAACTGCTCATCAATTAACGCTTTAACACCATCACTTACCGCTATCATCGCATGGGGGTAACTCAGATAGTCTTGCAATGTCAGTGGTTTATTCGCTAAGGGATGATTCTGACTAACCAGACAAAACACACTCACCAACCCTAACAATTGCTGACATAACGGTTCCATATCAGCACTAGGGCGACAAATTGCCATATCACAGCCTCCCGTGGTCAACTGCGATAGCAAATTATCGTGCTGTAACGGGCTAAACTCTAATGAAAGATGGGGCGCTTCTTGATAAATACGCGGTAATGCAAAGGGTAAGATTGTTTGCATCGCATAATCAGTGGTCGCAATTTTAAATGTTTGATCACAGCTAGCGGGTGCAAAATCATTGGGAGTCAATAATAGTCGCAGTGACTCTAACGGCTCGTTTAATTGCTCATTTAATTCCAACGCCCGCTGAGTCGGAAGTAATGACTGTCCTTGGCGAGTAAACAATGGATCCCCAACCAAATCGCGTAACCGTCCTAATACTCGACTCATCGCGGATTGACTAAGGCTAAGTCTTACCGCCGCACGACTAACACTGCCTTCGTCTAACAATACTTTTAACGCAACCAGCAAATTTAAATCACGACGATAAACTTCTTCGAGCTCCATTATTTTACTTCTCTAACGCTATAAATTAATCAGATATAGCAACAGTATGGCGGGATAGATAAAAAAAATCCCCCTTTTAAAACAAGAACGTCTAACATCATTTATTCATCATTAACACTAACGTTATTTTTTTTGTTGTTCTAATTCGTTTTTATTGGTGAGCTCAACCCACAAACCAACACTAGCAGCAAGTAAACCACCAATCGCAAATAGACTTGTCGTATGATGACTCGTTAGCATAATGGTACTAAATGCAATAATGCACAAAACGGCATAAATCATCACTCGATCAATTGAAGTTAACATAATATTCTCCTAATCCATTAGCAAGAAAAGTTAATGCATTGTTAATAACGTTACGCAAATTATCTCGATTTGCCAAGCCTTATTGATTAATTCTTATCCATCAGTATGATCACAATGTCTACAATAATACGTGAAAATTATGACTGCACTTTTTGAAAATCCGACCCATAGTCTTGATGCTCAAGGCTTACGTTGTCCTGAACCTGTAATGATGGTGCGTAAAACAGTTAGAAAAATGGCAACTGATGAGACCTTATTAGTTGTAGCTGATGATCCATCAACAACCCGTGACATTCCGAGTTTTTGTCGCTTTATGGATCACACTCTTATCGCCGCAGAAACAGAAACACTGCCTTACCGCTTTTTGATCAGAAAAGGCGCAAGCAATTAAAATAAAAAAGGCAACGTTAATAAACGCTGCCTTTTTAGTTACTATTGATTATGTTGTTGCCGACGTAAATTCTCAAGTTCATGTTGTAATTGATGCACCTCTTTCTTAAGCGGTAAGACATAACGTAGTCGTACCCAAGCATCGACAGATAAATAGGTTGTAATGACGGTACCAACCACCATTGGTAACCACATATCAGTTAGCATCATACCAAAAATATTCAACACTAATGCGATATGAAATAGCCAACATTGACTTTGCGGCGAGATAGCTAAAAAGCGTGTCATAACCCCTCCTGTACAAATCAATAACAGTAATTTAAATACTTCTCGTTGAATCTCACTAAACTGTAACATGGTAAATAGCGATTATCTTTTGCAGAAATCACAGTTATAAACTTAAATGAGTGAACTTTACATGACGGTTCAATCAGCTATTAATGATCGTTAAGTTTCACATGAAACAATATCAATTAGATAAAAAAAACCATGAGCCAAAGCCCATGGTTTTTATATGGTGTTATACGACACCGCTATTATCACTCAATATCGATTAACCAAGTGGAGATAAAATGATCTCTACACGACGGTTTTGAGCACGACCTTGTGAGGTGCTGTTTGTCGCAACGGGGTTATTTTCGCCACGGCCTTGAGAAACAACACGATTAACATTTACACCTTGACGAATAAGGTAGTTACCTACTTCGCCAGCACGTACTTGTGATAAACGTTGGTTATAAGCCGCTGCGCCTGAGCTATCAGTAAAACCTAATACGTTTAGTTGCGTCTTTGGATATTCTTTCGCTACCAACGCTACGTTGTGTAATGCTTCCATCGCACGGCTATTTAATGAAGACTGATCGACACCAAAGGTAATTTCATTTGGCATATTCAAAATGATGTTATTGCCATTACGAGTAACACTAATGCCTGAAGATGCAAGTTGCTGACGTAGTTTAGCTTCTTGTACATCCATGTAATAACCAATACCACCACCGAGTGCAGCACCCGATGCAGCACCAATAAGTGCGCCTTTACCACGATCATGTTTGCTTGAAGACGCGATACCAATTGCAGCACCCGCTAATGCACCAATGATAGAACCGCCAGTACCTTTTGCGGTTTGGCTCTCACCAGTATAAGGGTTAACTGTTGAACAACCCGCAAGCGTAACAGCCGCAGCAACAGAAATTACAGCAGCACGTACCCAAGTTTTCGATGCCATCACTTGATTTTTTGACATTTTATTTAAAGACCCATGTTATTGATATGCATATTTCATATCGAATAAAACCTCACTGAATATAATCCCAATGAGTTATTTGTTAGCGCTATTGTAATCAACCGATACATTTACGCCATCAAAATAATGTCAAATATTCATGAAAACACAGCGTTAAACAGCGTTAATAAGCACTAATAATAGGAATTATCTCAAAACAAGCCATAGATGGATAAAAAACACCCACAGCCCCTACTCGCCTCTGGGTTGGCAATGTATACTTGATAATTCATTATTTCATCCACTAATCTCGCGAAGCTGACAATGCAGAAATACGATATTAAAACCTTTCAGGGCATGATCCTCGCGCTGCAGGATTACTGGGGCCAACAAGGCTGTACTATTGTGCAACCTCTTGACATGGAAGTGGGCGCAGGTACTTCGCACCCAATGACGTGTCTACGAGCTCTAGGTCCAGAACCAATTGCAGCAGCGTATGTACAACCTTCTCGCCGTCCAACCGATGGTCGTTACGGTGAAAACCCTAACCGTCTTCAGCACTACTACCAGTTCCAGGTAATGCTTAAGCCATCTCCAGATAACATTCAGGAACTGTACTTAGGCTCATTAGAAGTACTAGGTGTTGATACAAAAGTACATGACATCCGTTTTGTGGAAGACAACTGGGAAAACCCAACCTTGGGTGCTTGGGGTCTTGGCTGGGAAGTTTGGCTTAACGGTATGGAAGTAACGCAGTTCACTTACTTCCAACAAGTTGGTGGTCTTGAGTGTAAGCCTGTTACAGGTGAAATCACTTACGGCATCGAACGTCTAGCAATGTACATTCAAAACGTTGACTCTGTTTACGATTTAGTTTGGACAGATGGCCCACTAGGTAAAGTTACCTACGGTGATATCTTCCATCAAAATGAAGTTGAGCAATCAACTTATAACTTTGAACACGCTGATGTTGATTTCCTATTTACTTTCTTTGACCAGTGCGAGAAAGAATCACTGAAGCTATTAGCCCTTGAGCAGCCACTGCCATTGCCAGCTTACGAACGTATTTTGAAAGCAGCACATGCCTTCAATCTTCTTGATGCTCGTAAAGCAATCTCAGTAACTGAACGTCAACGTTACATTCTACGTATTCGTAATGTAACCAAACAAGTCGCTGAAGCTTACTATGCATCACGTGAAGCACTTGGCTTCCCAATGTGTAAAAAAGATAAGTAAGGGATAGCCATGACAGATAAGAATTTCTTAATTGAGCTAGGTACTGAAGAATTGCCACCAAAGGCACTTCGCACTCTAGCTGAAGCGTTTGCAGCCAACTTTGAAGCAGAACTAAAAGCTGCTGACTTACCTCACCAAGGTATTAAGTGGTATGCAGCCCCACGTCGCCTAGCACTTAAAGTAACAGCACTTGCTGAAAACCAGCCGGATAAAGTTGTTGAAAAACGCGGCCCAGCAATTGCAGCTGCTTTTGATGCTGATGGTAATCCAACTAAAGCAGCTCAAGGTTGGGCACGTGGTAATGGTATTACGGTTGATCAAGCTGAACGCATGGTTACCGATAAAGGCGAATGGCTACTGTTCAAGCAACAAGTAACCGGCCAACCAGCTCAAACTTTACTGCCTGAACTTGCAGCTGCAGCATTGGCTAAGCTACCTATTCCACGCCCTATGCGTTGGGGTAACAAAGACACTCAATTTATTCGTCCAGTGAAAACACTAACGATGCTGTTAGGTGATGAGTTAATTGAAGGCACTATCTTAGGTGTTGCTTCAGCACGTACTATTCGCGGTCACCGTTTCATGGGTGAAGCAGAGTTTACTATCGACAACGCTGATCAGTACCCTGCGATCCTAGAAGAACGCGGCAAGGTAATGGCTGACTACGAAGCTCGTAAAGCTATTATTCTTGCGGATGCGAAACTAGCCGCTGAAGCGGTTGGTGGTATTGCAGATCTTGATGACGAGTTAGTTGAAGAAGTAACATCACTGGTTGAATGGCCTGTTGTACTAACAGCTTCATTTGAAGAAGAGTTCCTAAAAGTACCTTCTGAAGCATTAGTTTACACCATGAAAGGTGACCAGAAGTACTTCCCTGTTTACGATGCTGAAGGCAAACTAGTACCTAAGTTCATCTTCGTATCTAACATCATCTCTAACGATCCAAGCCAAGTTATCTCGGGTAACGAGAAAGTGGTTCGTCCTCGTTTAGCCGATGCTGAGTTCTTCTTTAATACTGACCTTAAGAGCAAGTTAGTTGATCGTCTGCCTCAACTTGAGACAGCTATCTTCCAAAAGCAATTAGGTACAATTAAAGATAAAACAGATCGCATTACCGAGCTTGCAGGCTACATCGCTGACAAGATTGGCGCGGATGTGACTAACGCTAAGCGTGCAGGTCTTCTTGCTAAATGTGACTTAATGACCTCAATGGTATTTGAGTTCACTGAGACTCAAGGCGTGATGGGCATGCACTATGCACGTCATGATGGCGAAGCTGAAGATGTAGCACTGGCACTGAACGAGCAATACATGCCTCGTTTTGCTGGTGATCAACTACCAAGCACTGGCGTATCATCTGCAGTAGCAATGGCAGATAAACTAGATACTATCGTAGGTATCTTTGGTATTGGCCAAGCACCAAAAGGTAGCGACCCATTTGCATTACGTCGTGCATCTTTAGGTGTGTTACGTATCATCGTTGAAAACGGTTACGACTTAGACCTTGTTGACTTAGTTGCTAAAGCGCACTCATTGTTTGGTGACAAACTAACGAATGCTAACGTTGATTCTGATGTAATTGAATTCATGCTTGGTCGTTTCCGTGCATGGTACCAAGATGCAGGTTTCAGCATTGATGTTATTCAAGCTGTACTTGCAATGCACCCTACTCAACCATCTGATTTTGATAAGCGTGTTAAAGCAGTAAGTCACTTCCGTGAGCTTGATGCTGCAGAATCACTTGCCGCAGCCAACAAGCGTGTAGGTAATATTCTAGCGAAATTTGACGGTGAGCTACCAGCGACTGTTAATGACAGCTTATTAGTAGAAACGGCAGAGAAAGAGCTAGCACAAAAAGTAGCGACTGTTGTTGCAACGCTAGCACCTGTATTTGCAGCGGGCGATTATCAACAAGCACTAACAGAGCTTGCATCACTACGTGAACCTGTTGATGCATTCTTTGATAATGTCATGGTAATGGCAGATGACGAACAACTTAAAGTTAACCGTCTAGCACTGCTTAACCTATTGCGTAACCAGTTCTTACAAGTAGCTGATATTTCATTACTGCAAAAGTAACGCTAATATTGACTGGTTCATAATAGTAAACCACGCTTCGGCGTGGTTTTTTTATGATTTAAGTTTTATGGTTTAACTTTGTTCCACGTGAAACATTCAACACAGCCGACCACCACGCGATACCCAAACTAAGCCTTTCGCTTCAAATCACAATCAGGTATTTTGATCTATTCCCCGCCAGACATTGCGGGCTTTAAAAGTGCAACATTAGCACTGATATAGAGGTCAAGAGCACTATGGCATATTCTGTCTTTGGCGATAAGTTCGCAGGCGATTCTGGCATCACCCAACTAATGCACGATCTAAATGATGGTCTAACTAACCCTAACGCCATTATGCTTGGTGGTGGTAATCCTGCTCAAATTCCAGCGATGGTCGAGTATTTTAATCAACTATTAATTGAAATGGCCGCCTCTGGAGAGTTAACGGCATCGATCACTAACTATGATGGTCCTCAAGGAAAAGATCGCTTTATCAACGCGCTTGCGACGTTGCTTAAACAACATTACGGTTGGAATATTAGCAATAAAAACATCACTCTCACCAATGGCAGTCAAAGCGCCTTCTTTAATTTATTTAACTTATTAGCCGGCAAATGCCGAGATGGCAGCCATAAGAAAATTCTATTACCTCTATCGCCGGAGTATATTGGTTACGCCGATGCGGGTTTAGAAGCTAATATGTTTATCTCTTACCAACCCACTATTAGTATATTGGATAATGGCCTGTTTAAATATCATATTGATTTTAGCAAATTGGTTATTGATGACAGCATTGGTGCTATTTGTGCCTCTCGTCCTACCAACCCAACAGGTAATGTACTCACGGATGATGAGATAAAACAACTTGATGCGCTCGCCCAAGCACACAATATTCCACTGATTATCGACAATGCTTACGGCATGCCTTTCCCTGATATTATCTTTGCTGATGTTACCCCATTTTGGAACAGTAATACGATTTTATGTATGAGCTTGTCCAAACTAGGTTTACCTGGTATTCGCTGCGGAATAGTGATTGCGAGTGAAGCGATTATTACAGCCCTTACCAACATCAACGGTATTATTAACCTAGCGCCAGGTAGTTTAGGCCCTGCGATTGCAGATAATCTTATCGCACGTAATGATTTATTACGCTTAAGCCATGAGGTTATTCGTCCTTTTTATCAGCGCAAAGCGCAATATGCCGTGAGTCGATTGCAGCATTATATTACCGATCCACGGTTTCGAATTCATAAGCCAGAAGGCGCGATATTTTTATGGTTGTGGTGTGATGAATTACCCATTACAACCAAAGAGCTTTATCGACGTTTAAAAGCACGTGGAGTATTGATTGTTCCGGGGGAATATTTCTTTATTGGTTTAGATCAACCATGGCAACACAGTCGGCAATGTTTACGAATGAACTACGTTCAAAGTGATGAACAGATGGAGCAAGGGATAAAGATAATAGCAGAAGAAATTACACAGGCGTATGCCGAAGGTTAATGCTACCCTCCCCTATTACTATCTCGATAATACCAATCTAACTAAAATTATGATCTAATTAAAGCCATCATTTTTAAATGAGATTCGCTATGGACAGCCTAAACAATACCGACTTTAAAAAGCTTGCTCGCCAACAAAAAACAATTCAAATGAAAATGAGATTACTTGCCTTGGAGCACTTCAAGGAAGGTAAATCTCGTACTCAAATTGCTAAATATCTCAAAGTTAGCCGAACAAGTGTTAATAAATGGGTGAGTGTCTTTCTTGAAGAAGGCTTAGAAGGGCTTCAAGAAAAAACGCGTAGTGGTCGCCCTGCATTTCTCTCACCTAAACAACGTGAGCAGCTATCCAATTATATTAAACTTAAAGCTCAAGACTCTTCTGGCGGGCGATTAATAGGCGCGGATATTCATGCTTACATTCTCAAAGAATTTGATAAAAACTACCACCCAGATTCTATCTATTATCTACTTAAGCGCATGGGCTTTTCGTGGATAACATCACGGTCAAAACATCCAAAACAATCACAGCAAGCTCAGGATAATTTTAAAAAAATTTAAAATTGAAATGATCCTTAAGATCCCAGGATATATAGCGCTCGATAAGGTCGATGTATGGTTTCAAGATGAAGCAAGATTTGGACAACAAAATACCACTACCCGTCTTTGGGCTGAACGAGGAACTCGACCAAGAGCGATAAAACAACAGCAGTTTGAATATGCTTATCTATTTGGTTCGGTGTGCCCAGCAAGAGGAGTTGGTGAGGCGTTAGTGGTACCTTGGGTAAATAAAGAAATAATGACTGAGCACCTTGCTCAGATATCACGAACCACAGAAAAAGGTCGTTATGCTATTGTAGTGATGGATGGTGCAGGCTGGCATACTGACGATATTGCTAATCCGTTTAATAATCTAAGCATCATCAAACTTCCACCATATTCCCCAGAACTTAACCCAATAGAACAAGTTTGGAGTTGGTTACGACAACACTATCTCGCTAATCAAAATTTTTCTGATTATAACGACATTCTCGATAAGGTCTGCCTTGCATGGAATCAGTTTAATGAATCGGCTTCACGCATCACTAGAATGTGTTCAAGAGATTGGATCAACCTGACCAGTTAATTTTCCAGATTGGTATAAAATACAACTTAGATAATAATCTTACCCATAAAAAAACGCCGCTAATACTAGCGGCGTTTTTATAACGATTAACCAAATGACAAACTACACGTCAAGGTTAGCTACTTTTAATGCGTTCTCTTCAATGAAGTTACGACGCGGTTCAACTTGATCACCCATCAAACAGGTAAACAATTCATCAGCCGCAACAGCATCATTAATGGTAACTTGTAACATACGACGTACTTCAGGATCCATGGTTGTTTCCCACAACTGGTTCGGGTTCATTTCACCCAGACCTTTATAACGTTGTAAAGAAAGACCACGACGTGATTCTTTGTTCAGCCACTCAAGCACTTCTTTGAAACTTGAAACCGGTTGTTTACGCTCACCACGTTGAACAAAAGCAGTCTCATCCAGTAAGCCATCTAGTGCTTCAGAGAGATCCGCTAATTTAGCGTATTCTTTTGAATTCAGTAGATCGAAGCTTAATGGATACTCATGATCAACACCGTGAGTACGCACCACAACTTTAGGTAAGAAAACGTTATTGTCTTCATCACGTAAGATTTCAAATGTAAACTGGCTTTCACCTGACTGCTTAGTATTTAAAGCAGCAACAAGGTGCGTTAACCATGCTTCAACTTGCGCGCTATCAGCCAGCATTTCAATGCTTAAACGTGGTTGATAAACCAATTCATTTAGCATTAGTGCTGGGTAACGGCGACTCATACGCTCAATCAGTTTCATTGCGCCATTGTATTGCGTCACCAATGCTTCAAGTGCCGTACCTGTCATTGCAGGTGCACCATCATTTGCAAACAGTGATGCATTATCTAATGCTAACGCTGTTTGGTATTGGTTCATCTCTTCATCATCTTTAATGTATTGCTCTTGCTTACCTTTCTTCACTTTGTAAAGTGGTGGCTGAGCAATATAAATATGACCACGCTCGATAAGCTCAGGCATTTGACGATAGAAGAAGGTCAATAGTAACGTACGAATGTGTGAACCATCGACATCGGCATCGGTCATGATGATGATGTTATGGTAACGCAACTTATCTGGGTTGTATTCGTCACGACCAATACCACAGCCCATTGCTGTGATCAGCGTTGCCACTTCTTGTGAAGATAGCATCTTGTCGAAACGGGCTTTTTCAACGTTAAGGATCTTACCTTTTAACGGTAGAATCGCTTGGTTTTTACGGTTACGTCCCTGCTTGGCTGAACCGCCCGCAGAGTCCCCTTCCACAATGTAAAGTTCAGAAAGTGCAGGATCTTTTTCCTGACAATCTGCAAGTTTACCTGGAAGACCGGCTAAGTCTAATGCACCTTTACGACGGGTCATTTCACGTGCTTTACGTGCAGCTTCACGCGCACGAGAGGCATCTATAATTTTAGTACAAATGATTTTTGCGTCAGCTGGGCTTTCTAATAAGAACTCAGCAAACTTCTCATTCATTGCTGATTCAACCGCTGTTTTCACTTCGCTTGAAACCAGTTTATCTTTAGTCTGGCTAGAGAACTTAGGATCAGGAACTTTAACAGAAACAACCGCAACTAAACCTTCACGTGCATCATCACCTGATGTTGCTGCTTTAGCTTTCTTTGAGTAGCCTTCTTTATCCATAAATGAATTAAGAGTACGGGTCAAAGCACCACGGAAACCCGCTAAGTGAGTACCGCCATCACGTTGAGGGATGTTGTTGGTAAAGCAGTAAACACCTTCTTGGAAACCGTCGTTCCACTGCATCGCAACTTCAACAGTAATGCCATCTTCACGCTCACTATCAAAGTGAAAAACTTTCTGATGGATTGGTGTTTTATTACGGTTCAAGTGCTCTACAAACGCGCGAATACCACCTTCATACATAAAGTGATCTTGCTTACCGTCTTCACGCTCATCAATTAACTTGATAGACACGCCAGAGTTCAAGAATGATAATTCACGTAGACGTTTAGCTAAAATTTCGTAATGAAATTCAATGTTGTTGGTAAAGGTTTCTTCACTTGGCCAGAAGCGTAAACGGGTACCGGTTTTGTCAGTATCACCCACTTCAGCCAATGGTGCATCAGGCACACCATGATGGTAAGTTTGCTGATGAATATGACCTTTACGGTTAATGGTTAGCTCAACTTTTTCAGACAAGGCGTTTACAACCGAAACACCTACGCCGTGAAGGCCGCCAGACACTTTATAAGAATTATCATCGAACTTACCACCAGCGTGGAGTACTGTCATGATAACTTCAGCGGCTGATACGCCTTCTTCTTCGTGAAGTTCAGTCGGAATACCACGACCGTCATCGCTTACAGAAACCGAACCATCTTCGTGGATCGTAACAATGATATCTTCACAGTGACCAGCAAGAGCTTCATCGATAGAGTTATCGACTACCTCAAAAACCATGTGGTGCAAGCCAGTACCATCATCAGTATCACCGATGTACATTCCTGGGCGCTTACGTACCGCATCGAGGCCTTTAAGCACCTTAATGCTTGATGAATCGTAATTGTTGGACATTGAGTTACTCTCGCTTTAATTATCCTGTGTTATCTTGCCGTGTTCAACCATGAACAACTTACCGTTTTCATCAAGCATATCAACCACTTGCTCGCGACTAATAGCACTAATGAATACTTGGGCGTTAGTTTCCTTTAATCGTTGCGCTAGCAACGCTCGCCTATGGCTATCCAATTCGGAAGCAAAATCATCAATTAGGTAAATACACTGTTTGCCGGTGGCCTCTGTCAGATGTAAACCTTGCGCTAAACGCAATGCACACACCATTAACTTTAGCTGACCGCGGGACAAAACGTCCTCAACCGGTGTTCCAGCAACTTTAATCCGTAAATCAGCTTTATGGGGCCCACTTACGGTATAGCCAAGCTGACAGTCACGTTCAAAATTACGTTGCAGCAGCTCAGCATACGGTGTCTCTTTTTCCCAGCCACGATAAAAACCGAGCTGGATTTCAAATTCAGGTAGGAACACCTGACATATTTCAGCCGCTTTTATTTTTACGGCTGTAATATAATCTTGACGCCACACACTTATTTGCTCAGCAAGTAGTGCTAGTTCTTGATCCCAGTAACTGAGTTCACGATAGCTTCGTGCTTGCTTTAATAATGCATTACGTTGTTTCGTCAGTCGTTTTAAACGGCTCCATGCATTATAGAACTTTGGTTCAACATGAAACACACCCCAGTCAATAAAAGCACGTCGAAATTTAGGGCCACCAATTAATAAATCAAACCCCTCAGGAGTAATTAACTGTAACGGTAAAATCTGCGCTAACTGAGCTAATTTTTGATTACTTTCACCGCCAATTTTAACTTCGGTAGTGCCATCGCGCTGCTTACTGATCCCTAACGGTAACGTCAGGTTATTGTTATCAGTCACTCGACCATGAATAAACAATTGTTGCTGTTCATGGCGAATAACGCGACTGGTTAAATGACTACGAAACGAACGCCCGTGTCCTAAATAATGAATCGCTTCAAGGACACTGGTTTTACCACTACCATTAGCGCCGACTAAAAAATTAAAACCACTGGCTAACGCAATATCACATTGAGCGATATTGCGAAAATCCTGCACTAATAACCGAGTAAGCGCCATAATTACAGTCTAATTGGCATTACTACATACATCGCTTCATCATTAGTTGCATCTTCAATTAATGACGGCGCATTAGCATCTGATAACGACAACCGCACTTGATCACACTTAAGGGTATTTAATACATCAAGTACATAACTAACATTAAAACCGATCTCTAAGCTGTCACCCTCATAATCAACATCAAGAAACTCTTCAGCTTCTTCTTGTTCAGGGTTATTAGCAGTAATGCGCATTTCGCCGTTAGATAAACAAACTCTTACGCCGCGAAATTTTTCATTCGACAAAATAGCTGCTCGTGCAAATGCTTTGCGCATTTCATCACAGTTAGCTTCGACAAATTTTGTGCTATTTTGTGGCATTACACGACGATAATCAGGGAAACGGCCATCAACCAACTTAGAGGTAAATACAAAGTTACCCACTGTCGCGCGTAAATTTGAATGACCAATTTGAATGTTAACCATGGCTTCAGGGTTATCAAACAACCGCACTAATTCAAGCACCCCTTTACGCGGCACTATAATTTGTTTAGTTGGTAAATCATGACCGGTATCAATCGCACACACAGCCATACGGTGACCATCCGTTGCAACCGAACGCAAATGTTGGCCATCGGTTTCAAACAACATGCCGTTTAAGTAGTAACGCACATCTTGGTTAGCCATTGAGAATTGAGTGCTATCAATTAACTGACGCATGCGACCTTGTTCAATCGTGAACTCAACTTCGCTTTGCCAATCTTCAATATTTGGAAAATCAGCGGCAGGTAATGTCGTTAACGTGTAGCGACTACGACCAGAGCGAATTAACACGCGATCACCGTCATAGATAACGGCAATGGTGGCACTATCTGGTAAGCCACGACAAATATCTAAAAATTTACGTGACGGTACTGTCACAGCACCCGCTTCAAAATCACCCTCTAATGCAACTTTAGCAATGAGCTCCACTTCAAGATCGGTACCTGTCATCGACAAGCATCCATCGTCAACTTGCAGCAAAATGTTGCCTAAAATAGGTAATGATGGACGACCACCTAATGCACCAGTCACCTGCTGCAAAGGTTTTAATAAATGTTCACGTTCAACAGTAAATTTCATATTAAGATGACAACGTTCTAATTAAGTTTGAATAATCTTCTTTAATATCGTGGCTTTCTTCACGTAACTGCTCAATCTTACGACAAGCGTGGAGCACGGTAGTATGATCGCGACCACCAAAGGCATCGCCAATCTCAGGAAGACTGTGGTTTGTCAGCTCTTTTGCTAGTGCCATCGCCATTTGACGTGGACGTGCAACACTACGAGAGCGACGCTTTGACAACATATCAGCCATCTTTATTTTATAATATTCAGCAACTGTTTTCTGAATATTATCAATTGTCACCAATTTTTCTTGTAGTGCTAATAAATCGCGCAGTGCTTCACGTACAAAATCAATCGTGATCGCACGACCAGTAAAGTTAGCATTGGCAATCACGCGATTCAACGCCCCTTCTAGCTCACGGACATTGGAACGTAACCGCTTCGCAATAAAGAATGCCACTTCATCAGCCAGACGAATATTATGATCTTCGGCTTTCTTCATTAAAATAGCGACGCGAGTTTCCAGCTCTGGTGGCTCAATAGCGACAGTAAGTCCCCACCCAAAACGAGATTTTAGGCGATCTTCAACCCCATTAATTTCACGCGGATAGCGATCTGAGGTCAAAATAATTTGCTGATTACCTTCTAATAACGCATTAAAGGTATGAAAAAACTCTTCTTGAGAGCGTTCTTTATTGGCAAAAAATTGAATATCATCAATTAATAGCGCATCAACACTACGGTAATAACGCTTAAATTCTTCAATCGCATTATTCTGCAGTGCTTTTACCATATCTTGCACAAAACGTTCTGAATGCATGTAAACCACTTTTGCATTAGGTTTACGGTTCGCAATCGCGTTACCTACTGCATGCAATAAGTGTGTTTTACCCAAACCAGTACCGCCATATAAAAATAACGGATTATAAGCAGCCCCTGGGTTATCAGACAC